>OZ244859.1:0-3405580 GCA_965221015.1 uncultured Pseudohongiella sp.
CGTTGGGGCCGAGAATGCCGTAGATCTCGCCGGGGCGAATCTGGAAGGAAACGCCGTCCACCGCGGCGAAGGTGCGCGATTTGTCATCGGGCAGCGGGTAGCGCCTGACCAGGTCGCTGGCTTTGATGATGGGTTCCATGGCTGTTGTCTGCCGTGACAGTTTCCGAACAAGAGGCGGAATCATACCCGCCCAGGCGCAAGTTTTCGCACCGGCTGCGGGCTCCGCGCCAGCGCCGGGGCCGGGACCAGCTAAAACGCGGCGGGAGTAAGCCGATTCTCAGCCTTCCCCAACAGCCCGGTCCGCGCAAAGTCCGGCCCGATCATGCGCCGGTGGCTGCGCGATTGGCCGCAGCCGGGGGTGGGCCGATTCTCAGCGCGCTCCCGTGTAGCCCGGCCCGTGCAAAATTCGGCCTGGCCGGGCGCCGGTGACCGCGCCGTCGCGCACCGCGAACTCGCCGTTTACCAGCACGTGTTTCATGCCCTCGGCATATTGGTGCGGGTCTTCGAATGTTGCCCGGTCGATGATTTCGTCGGGGTCGAAAATGGCGATGTCGGCGATGAAGCCTTCGGTGATCAGGCCGCGGTCGTGCAAGGACAGGCGCTGGGCGCTCATGCTGGTCATCTTGCGGATGGCGTCTTCCAAAGTGATCACGCCGCGCTCGCGCACGAAATGCCCGAGCACCCTGGCGAAAGAGCCGTACTGGCGCGGGTGCGGGGCGCCTTCGCCGAATATGCCCAAGGGGCCGTCGGAACCGATGGCGGTGGCCGGGTGGCGCATGATGCGGTCCACATCTTCTGGGCCGATAGCGTGGTAAACCGCGCTGGCGCCGCCATTGCGCAAGATGTCGAACACGACTTCGGCGGCGTTTTCGGGCGTGGGTTCCATGCCCGCCTCCAAGGTCAATTGCGCCAGGTTCTTGCCGGCCATGGTGGGGTCCCAACTGTTGCGCGAGATAAACACATTGGCGGGGTCGCCGCCGCCGCGGTCGTACAAAATGCGCTCGACGACTTCATTCTTGATGGTCTGCCGGGTTTCCAGGCTGTCCAGGCGCGCCAGCATGGCGTCGGTGCCGCCTTCCTGGGCCCATTGCGGAACGAGAGCGTTGATGCCGGTTTGGGACGCGGTGTAGGGATACTGGTCGATGGTGACATCGACGCCGCGGGCGCGGGCCTCGTCCACCATGCGCAAGCTTTCCACGGAAGCGCCCCAGTTGGGCGCGCCGATCACCTTGTGGTGGGTGACCTGCACGGGAATACCGGCTTCCTCGCCGATGCGAATGGTCTCCTCCACCGAATCGAGCAATTGGGAAGCTTCCTCGCGGATGTGGGAGATGTAAATGCCGTTGTAATCCGCGGCCACGCGCGAAAGTTCGATCACTTCGTCGGTGGGGGTGAAACTGCCGGGAACATAGAACAGGCCGGTGGAGATTCCCAGCGCGCCCTCTTCCATGGCCTGGGCCACCATGTCCTTCATGCGCTGCATTTCAGGTTCGGTGGCGGGGCGGTCTTCGGCGCCGATCACCAGTGAACGGATGGTGCCCTGGCCCACGAACACGGCCCAGTTCGGGCTGATGCCGAATTCTTCGATTTCGCTGTAATGCTCACCAATGGGCCAGGGCGAGGTGCCGTCGTTGCCTTCGGTCAAGGTGGTCACCCCTTGCAGCAGGGCGCTGTCCGCCGTGGGCACATCGAAAATGCCGCGGATGGCGTGGGTGTGGGGGTCGATGAAGCCGGGGGCAACCACCAGCCCCGCCGCGTCGATGACGGTCTCGGCGCTGGCGCTGGAAAGGTCGCCGATGGCGGCGATGCGGTCGCCGCGGATGCCGACATCACCCATAAACCAGGGGTTGCCGCTGCCGTTGACGATGCGGCCGTCGCGAATAAGGATGTCAAACTGCCGCGCGGCGGGGGTTTGGGCCTGGGCGACCGCGGTGGACTCCGGCAAAACCGCGGCGGCGGCCCCCAAACCCAGCAGTGCGAACGCAAACCAGCGATGAATCAGGTTCATATCAGCTCCTACCAGATGGTAACGCGCGCCTCCGGCGGCAAATACAAGTCGTCCTCGGGTTGCACATCAAAAGCTTCGTACCAGGCGTCGAAATTGCGCACCACGCCATTGACGCGGAATTCCGCCGGCGAATGGGGGTCCGAACTCAGGCGCTGGATCAAAGCGTCGTCGCGGTATTTGCGTTGCCAGACCTGGGCCCAGGCGAGGAAAAAGCGCTGGTCGCCGGTGAGCCCGTCGAGCACGGGCGCTTCCTCGCCGCCAAGGGACATGCGCCAGGCGCGGTAAGCCAGGGACACACCGCCGATATCGCCGATGTTCTCGCCCAGGGTGAAGCGGCCATCGATGAAATAGCCGGCAACGGGTTCGAACGCGGCGTATTGCTCGGCAATCATGTCGGCCTGGGCTTCGAAGTTGGCGCGGTCTTCGTCGGTCCACCAGTTGCGCTGGATGCCGGCCCAGTCGGATTTCGAGCCCTGGTCGTCGAAACCGTGGCCCATCTCATGGCCGATGACTGCGCCAATGCCGCCGTAATTCACCGCGGAATCGGCCGCGGGGTCGAAGAACGGCGGTTGCAGGATGCCGGCGGGAAATACGATCTCATTGAACGAGGGGTTGTAATAGGCGTTCACGGTTTGCGGGGTCATGCCCCATTCTTCGCGGTCGGTGGGTTGGCCGATGCGCGCGATTTCCTCGCGGTAGCGGAATTCGCGCACATTGCGCGCGTTGTCGAACAGCGAATCGCGGCTGATTTCGATGCTGGAAAGATCTTCCCAAACGTCTGGATAGGCGATCTTGGGGCGGAAGGCTTCCAGCTTCAGGTAAGCCTCTTCCTTGGTGATGGGTCCCATCCAGTCGTTTTCCTCGATGCTTTGGCGCAAGGCGGCGCGCAGGTTCTCAACGAGGTCCTGCATTTGCAGTTTGGCGGCTTCGGGGAAGTGCCGCTGCACGTAGATTTGGCCCAGGGCCTCGCCGAGACTGCCGCGGGAGCCGACCCGGGCCACGCCGCGCTCCCAACGCTCGCGCTGCTCGGGCACGCCGCGCAGCACGGTGGAGTAGAAGTGAAACGCCTCGCGGTCGATTTCTTCGGACAATACGCTGGCGCTGTCGGCGATGAGCCGGTAGCTCAGGTAGCTTTTCCAATCCTCCAGCGGGGTTTCGTTCACCAGCGCGATGACGGGCGCCATGGTGCTGGGGTAACTCACGTTCAAGCTTTCCAGTTCGCCGATGCCGGCGGCGGCGAAATACGCCGCCCAGTCGAAGCCTGGGTATTCGGCGAGAAAGTCTTCCCAAGGCATGGGGTTGTAGGTCAAGTCGCGGTTGCGGCGCTGGGAACGGGGCCAAACGTGTTCGGCTATGGCGGTTTCCAGCGCGAGAATCGCTTCGGCCTTGGCGGTGGAGTCCGGAACGCCGGCGAAGTCGAGAGTGCGGGCGACATGGGCGGTGAATTCCCCGCGCACGCGCTGGTATTGCTCGGTGTCCAGCAGGTAGTAGTCGCGGTCCGGCAGGCTCAGGGGCATGACGCTGAGCACGAGTTGATGCTGGTCCGGGTTGGCGCGGTCGGCGCCGATGAAAAACACAAAAGGGCTGGCGGTGTTTTCAAACTGGGAGCGGCCGAAAGCGGCGAGCAGTTGCGCCATGTCCCCGATCGAATCCAGCGCGGCGAGGCCGGGCTGCAAGGGGCTGATGCCGAGCTCGTTGAGGGTCTCGGTGTCCATGTAGCTTTGGTAGTAGTCGTTGATTTTTTGCTCGATGGAGCCGGCGGCGGGCTCGGCGTCCGCCAGGTCTTCAATGATCGCGCGCACGCGTTCGTCGGAACGGTCCGCCAGCACTGAAAAGGAGCCGTAGTCGCTGCGGTCGGCCGGCAGCTCGAAACTGTCGAGCCAAAGCCCGTTGGCGTAGCGGAAGAAGTCGTCGCCGGGGCGCACGGACAAATCCTGGTGGCTGAGGTCGATACCGAAGGAGCCGAGTTCGGGGGCCGCGGCGGCGTTGTCGGCGGAGCTTGTTTCCGCGGTGGTTTCCGGTGTTGCGGCCTGGTCCGGGGCGGACTCTTCCGCGCCGCAGGCGGCCAAAAGCAAAGGCGCGAAAAGCAAGGGCAAAAAACCGCCGCGCCAGCTGGTCGTATTGGGGAAGTTCATAGTGCTTCTCTGCAAGGAAACTGAACGGGGAGTATACCGAATTGCGGGGAGGGGCGGCCGCATTCGGCGCAAATCGCTGACGCGCAAAGAGTCAAGGCGGGAAGACGCGATGCAGGGCGAAGTTGTGAAAGGCGGCCGCAGTTTGGATAAAGATAACGGCTGCCGCGCTTTGCATGTCGCGCCCGCTGGCATATACTTTAGGTATATAGCAAATGGGGCCGGTTATGCACAAGGGTTCGATATTTCACAATAACCGCACGCAAGCAGTGCGATTGCCGGCTGAATGCCGATTTCCCAGTGATGTTAAACAGGTCAGTGTTCGTGTCTTGGGGAAGGACCGGGTGCTGGCGCCGCTTGGTAACAGTTGGGACAGCTTTTTCGATTCCCGCGATGGCGCCAATGATGATTTTCTGCCGGAACGCGCAACACAGCATCAGGCGGAGCGGGAGGAACTTTGACGCCAAAATATATGCTGGACACAAACATCGCCATTTATGTAATCAAGCGGCGGCCGGAATCGGCGCGGGAAACATTCAATCGTCACGCCGAACGCATGTGCATCAGTTCGATAACACTCGCCGAGCTGATGCATGGTGTGGAGAAAAGCTCGTATCCCGAGCGGAACGCGCGGAGTGTCAATGACTTTGTCTCGCGCTTGATCGTGCTGGCTTACGATGAACGCGCGGCGGCGCATTACGGTGAGATACGCGCGGAATTGGAGCGCAACGGAAAAACGATTGGTGTGAACGACCTCCACATCGCCGGCCACGCCCGCAGTCTGGGGCTTACCCTGGTCAGCAACAACTTAAAGGAATTCAGTCGAGTTTCCGGCTTGCGCTTGGAAAATTGGGTCTGACAGGAGGCGGGGTTCCCTGGTCGGTTTGCGCACTCCGAGGGCGGGTCAGGAGAGAAAGCGGAGCACGGCGATTACCGTGGCAACCACGCTCGCAAACAAAGCAAGCAGGCGCCAAAGCAGGCTATCTATTTTTCCGCCCAACGCTACGAAGCGGTCGTCGATCTTCTCGAAGCGGTCGTCGATTTTCTCGAAGCGGTCGTCGATCTTTTCGAAGCGTTTATCGAATTTTTCGTCCATCGCTACAAAGCGTTCGTCGATTTTCTCGAAGCGTTCGTCGATTTTCTCGAAGCGCTTGTCGAATTTTTCGTCCATCGCTTCGAAGCGGTCGTCGATTTTTGTGAAGCGTTTTTCGAGTTTGCGCTCGAAGGCGTGGAAGCTTTGGTCGAGTTCGGCT
The DNA here is from genome assembly GCA_965221015.1 of uncultured Pseudohongiella sp. Classification (GTDB taxonomy): domain Bacteria; phylum Pseudomonadota; class Gammaproteobacteria; order Pseudomonadales; family Pseudohongiellaceae; genus UBA9145. The sequence continues at coordinate 5,394 of OZ244859.1, forward strand.
TTGAGCTGGTCTTTGGTGACGAGATTTTTCATGGCGTCGTTCACGACTTCCACCACGGCTTCGGCATGGGCGCCCTGCATGCCCACGTGTTGCAGTTTCCGGCTCGCGGCCAATGTGTCAAGTGCCTGGTTCATTTCGCCTCCTTGCGTGTGCCGCAAGCTTCGGTGAATGGGGCGGTTTCCCGCCGTGCAAGGAAAGTGTAGGAAAGGATTCTGGAAAGGCCAAGAAAACGGCGAAAATAGTTTGGGTGGAGGCGTCGGGGCTGCCCCCCCACCAAAACTGCTGACGCAGTTTTGACTCCCCCTCGATGGGGGGAGTGAAAAACGCGGGGTTGGATGGGGGTTTTGCGGTGTGCCTGGCTCAGGGGAAGATTCGAAGCATGGCGACTACCGTGCCTACAATACTCACACTCAGGCCGCCGAAGCCCAGCATCCAGATTACAAGGCGCCAATTCATTTTCGATTCCAATCTGGAAATGGAGGCGTCGAAAATGGCTGCCATTTTCTCGTTGGACTGTTCGAATTTCTTGTCGCTCTCGGCAATGGCCTTCTCAAGCTTCTTGTCGCTCTCGGCAATGGCCTTCTCAAGTTTCTTGTTGCTCTCGGCAATCGCCTTCTCAAGTTTCTTGTCGCTCTCGGCAATCGCCTTGTCAAGCTTGTTGTCGCTCTCGGCAATCGCCTTGTCAAGCTTGTTGTCGCTCTCGGCAATCGCCTTGTCAAGCTTGTTGTCGCTCTCGGCAATCGCCTTGTCAAGCTTGTTGTCGCCATCCGCAATCGCCTTGTCGAGCTTCTTGTTGACTTCGTCGAACTTCGCTTCGAACTTTGCGTCCATCGCTTCGAAGCGGTCGTCGATTTTTGTGAAGCGTTTTTCGAGTTTGGCGTCTAGTTTGCGCTCGAAGGCGTGGAAGCTTTGGTCTAGCTCGGCTTTGAGCTGGTCTTTGGTGACTAGATTTTTCATGGCGTCGTTGACGACTTCCACCACCGCTTCGGCATGGGCGCCCTGCATGCCCACGTGTTGCAGTTTCCGGCTCGCGGCCAATGTGTCAAGTGCCTGGTTCATTTCGCCTCCTTGCGTGTTGCGCAAGCTTGGGTGAATGGGGCGGATTGCCGCCGTGCAAGGAAAGTGTAGGAAAGGATTCCGGAAAGGCCAAGAAAACGGCGGAAATAGTTTGGGTGGAGGCGTCGGGGCTGCCCCCCACCAAAACTGCTGACGCAGTGTGCAAAGGGAACATGGTTTACATTTTAGACCGGATACATCGTTTACATTTACTCCCCCCCAAAATTGCCGGAGATCCAGCTCACGTCGGTGTGCATTCAGAGCACTATCGCGTCCGGCCCGGCGCCTGGGGCGGACGCAGGGAGCGGAGCGACCGAAGGCCGCCCCAGGCGCCGGGCCGGACGCGGGCGACCTCATTGCCCACCCACTTCATTGGATTGGACGCCGGGCGCGCCGCGGTGCCAACCGTCCACCGACCGGATTTTTCCCAACCGCTCGTCCAGCACGCCAAGCAGATGAAAGCCGAAGCGAACCTCCCAGTGACCATCTGCCCCGCCGAGCGGCGTCAACCCCACCGGTTCGCCGGGCAACACGCTCGACAGATACAGCAGATTGCCGCGCCACTTGATCTCGCCGCTTTTCCGCACCCGGCGCACCTCGACGCCTTCGTCGTAGCCCACTTCCGGCAGCCGTTCGGGAAACGGCCGCGGCGACGCCTGGTGCACGCTGCCCGGCGTTCGCCTGCCCAACGCCTCGTGCGAGCGCGCCCAGTTGTATTCCTCGACGAACCGGTCGAACACCCGCTGCTGTTCCGCCAACGTCCCCGCCGGCTTGCCGACCGCCGCCTTCAGCGACCGGTGCATGCGCTCGTGCCGACCATTCTCCTGCGGCTTGCCAGGCCGGATCCGCTGCGGCCGAACGCCGAGTTTCACCAGCCACAGCGACAGCCGCGTCAGCCCGCCGGCTCCCGTCGACGCGAACGGCGGCCCGTTGTCCGAACGAATGCAAAGCGGCAGACCGTACACGCGAAACGCCCATTCCATCCAGGGAAGCACCGCCTCCGTGTTCGTCGGACCCAGCGCCCGGCACACCGTCACCATCCGGCTCACGTTGTCCGCCAACGTCAGCGGGTGGCATCTCGTCCCATCCCCAAGACCGATATGACCCTTGAAATCCACGCTCCACACGTCGCCGGGCACCTCGCCGTCCCACAGCGCCAGCGGATCCGCCGGCACGCGCCGGCGCAATCGGCGGCTCTTGACCAGACCGTGCCGCTTCAAGATCTCGCCCGCCGTGCTGTCCGACGGCCACATCGCTTCCGGATGGTTCCGCCTCAACAAATCCATCACCTTCTTCGGTCCAAAACTTTGGTGCCTCTGCTTGACCGCCACAATCCGCTCCACCACCTCCGGCGACGTCGTCCACGGATGGTGGAGCGGGCGCCTCGAACGCTCCTCCAAGCCTCCCGGACCCTCCGCCAAATAGCGCGCAAGCCACTTGTCGCCCGTCGGGCGGCTGATCCCGAAGAAGTCGCAAAGCGCCTTCTTCGTCCAACCGCCCTCGAGATAGTCCACCACAAACCTCAACCGCTCATCCAAAACACTCGACTCCTTCCAAGGCATCGTCCACATCCTCCAACTCCAATTCGGGGGGAGAAATGTAAACTATGTTTCCGGTTTGTTTTGTAAAGGATGTTTCCGGTCTGTACCGCAGTTTTGACTCCCCCTCGATGGGGGGAGTGAAAAACGCGGGGTTGGATGGGGGTTTTGCGGTGTGCCTGGCTCAGGGGAAGATTCGAAGCATGGCGACTACCGTGCCTACAATACTCACACTCAGGCCGCCGAAGCCCAGCATCCAGATTACAAGGCGCCAATTCATTTTCGATTCCAATCTGCAAATGGAGGCGTCGAAAATGGCTGCCATTTTCTCGTTGGACTGTTCGAATTTTTTGTCGCTCTCGGCAATCGCCTTGTCGAGCCTTTTGTCGCCATCCGCAATCGCCTTGTCGAGCTTCTTGTTGACCTCGTTGAACTTCGCTTCGAACTTTGCGTCCATCGCTTCGAAGCGGTCGTCGATTTTTGTGAAGCGTTTTTCGAGTTTGCGCTCGAAGGCTTGGAAGCTTTGGTCGAGTTCGGCTTTGAGCTGGTCTTTGGTGACTAGATTTTTCATGGCGTCGTTGACGACTTCCACTACGGCTTCAGCGTGGGGGCCCTGCATCCCCACGTCTTGCAGTTTCCGGCTCGCGGCCAATGTGTCAAGTGCCTGGTTCATTTCGCCTCCTTGCGTGTTCCGCAAGCTTCGGTGAATTGGGGCGGTTTTCCGCCGTGGGAGGAAAAGTGTAGGCAAGGATTCCGGAAAGGCCAAGAAAACGGTGAAAATAGTTTGGGGGTGGCGTCGGGGAGTGAGAAGCGCGGGGTTGGATTGGGCCGGGCGGGGTGTGCGGGTTGGGGGGTTGCCCCCCACCAAAACTGCTTTGCAGTTTTGACTCCCCCTCAAGGGGGGAGTAAAAAAACCCCCGGCTGTGAGGCCGGGGGTTTTGGTTGGGGGCGGCGAACCGCCGGGTTCAATGGATCACGGATTAGGCGGTGAAGTTTGCCTGGCCGAGATCGAGGTCGCCGGTAAGGGCGATTGCCATATCGACTTCCGCATTGAAATCCCCGTCGCCATCGACGTCGATCAGTACCCAGGTGCGCATGACATCCGCGTCATTGGCATCCTTGTACGTCTCCGTGACGTTCACGATGGCGTGGCGGGTGGTGACGCTGCCGAAACCAGCTCCAGCACTCTGGGATTCGAACACTCCGTCACCGTCGTCAAGCCAAGCTCTCAGGGAGGTGTCGAAGGCCAATGCATCTCCAACCGCATCGCCATTATCATCGTTACCGCCTTCCGACGTTTTGATGGTTCCCGACAGACTTTCGAACAGCGATTTGCCCAGCGAGATCTTGTCGCTGGAATCCCAGTCGGTGATCGTGTCGAAACCATACATGGCGCCCCGCGCGGTCCATGCGACCTGGGACTCGGATGCCGATGTGTAATCGAACACATCGGCAGTAGAGCGTCCACCACCGGTCAAGGTGTCGCCACCGGCACCGCCGAGGAGAATGTCTTCACCGTCACCGCCGTCCAGTGTGTCGTCACCGCCATTGCCTTGCATGTCGTCTGCGCCGCTACCGCCGGTGAAAGTGTCGCCACCACTGCCGCCGATGAATTCGTGCTCGCCACTGCCGGTCAAGGAGATGGTCACGCCGCCGCTGTTGTTCGCGGCGTCGACAATCTCGACTCCGCCAAGCGCGGTGCCGGTGATACTCAACTGTGCGTTGCCGTCGACGTTAATCAATTCGATGGTCGTGCCGGAGCCCGACAATTCCAAGGAATTTTCATAGTGGCCGGAGTTCGGGCGGTCGTTGGGGTTGGGGGTCCTGGAACCGCCGGCATTGGCGTTGGAGCTGACGCTGAGAATTTCAATCTCGGCGTCGGCCGTCAGCGTCAATGAGGCTTCGCCGGTTGTGCCGTCCGCGGTTTTCGTATCGGTAGGACCACCGTTGGCGGCAAGCGAAACATCAAGGTTGCCGGAGTATCTGGCGTCGCCCGCACTTCGGCTCGGCATGCTATGGATGACCGTGGCCGCAATACCCCCGCCGCTACCGTGGACGCTGATACCCATGCCGTCGGCCATGTTGGCCAGCGTGACCGTCCCGGGCGCATTGACGGAGGCACGAACGGAAGATACGCCGAGCAGCGCGACATCGTACGTGGCCGCGGCGGCGGTACCACCGATTTCGAGAATCTCGAAATTGGAGTAGATCGTCGAGTCGCGGCTGGCGCCGGGGGCTCGGTAGGAGCCATCGTCAACGGTCAGGTTCAACACGTCCACGCCGTCGCCGCCGTCAATGGCGTTCTTGGCCAAATTGTCCCCCGCGGCACCCGCCGTGAAGCGGTCGTTGCCGCCGCCGAGGTTGGCCTGCAAACCGTCGTCGTTGAAAGCGGTCACGATGACGACATCAGCACCCGAGCCGCCGGTGACGCTTTTGACATTGCCGCCCACACCACCGATGGTGTTGGCGCCGCTGCTCGCACTGGCGTCGATCGTCTCCAGCTCGGCGGTGTTTTCCTTCACATTGGTCGACACCTTGCCGCCGCCGGAAAGCGTGATCGATTCAAGCGCGGTGGCACGGTCCAAGTTGATCGCCAGGCCGCCATCGCCGGATACGCTGAGCGTCTTTGCGCTGGAGGAAAGACTGAAATCGGAATCGCCGGCTACATTGATGGATACGTTCGCCGCGGCGCCTTCACCTGTGAGATGCAGCTCGCCGGAGCCCGCGCCGTCCTTGTGCTTGCCGAATTTGTCCACGGTAAGGGCCAAATCGACCGCGGCTTTAGCGGCGTTGCCGACGGCCACGATGGCTTCAGTGTTGCTCACACTCACCGAACTGATTGCTTCGGAGTTGATGGTGGCCGAAGGCGAGTCGGCACTGCCTTCCACTTCCACCATCTTCGCCAATGAGACGTCGGTCGTTGTCTGGGTCTCATCTGAGGCCAAAACATAAACCTTGGCAGCGTCGGTGGAAGTACTGTGTTCCACGGGCGCCATGGAAGCGCCGCGCTCGCCGTCATTGCCGAAATCGCGCGCCACGCCGCTAACAGCCGCCGCGACAACCGAATCCTTGCCGTTGATAGTGACGCTCTTGCCGCCGGTGACCGAAACGCCGGATGTGATGCCGTCGGAGTTGACGGTGACCGCCGAACCGGCGGTTGCAGTCAGCGACAGGTCGCCGCCCGCGCCGGTGATGGTCACGTCATTGCCGAAGGTGCGCGTGGTCTCGACCGCGGCGCCAGCGACTTTGAGATTCACCGTGTCGGTGTTGCCGAAGCGGCCAAGGGTGACGGTTTCCACGCCTTCCCAGCGACTCAGATCAGCGTCGATTTTGTTGCGGGCGCTGAGGTAAATGTTCTCGACATTGCTCACGTCGGCGCCGTTGACGTCGATCTCAAGGTCGTCCGCGTCATAAACTTCCAGCGTGTCGGAACCGCCGCCGCCGTCGATGGTGTCGAAGGAATCGAGTGTTTCGCGCTGGTTTGCATCGGGCTCGGCGATGATGTAGTCCGCGGTCGGTCCGCCTTCGATGTTGTCGCGCAGGTTGGTGAGGTAGATTGGGTCGGACGGGTCGAGATAATCGTCGATGTTGGCGCGGATGTCATCCAGACCCACTTCGCTGGTGACGTCGCGCAGGATGCGGCTGTTCGGGCCACTCTGGCGCAAGATCACCGTGTGGTATTCGGCAACCTCGAACTTGTTCAGAAGCGCCATGGCCGCGCCGCCAAAGTCGGCATAGCCCGAATGGTCCTCGCCTTGGGCGATAACATCGCCCAGGTAGTTCATCAGCGCCAGTGCGAGCTGCGCCCGGGTTGTGCCGTCGTTGAGTATGCCGACAACAATGTCCACCGCGGCGGCGAGCAGGGCTTCGGAGACTTCGCCGCCAAGCGTCGCGTCGAGCATGGCCTTGGCGAATTCTTCGTTGGTGAGGAATGCGGGGTAGAGGTCCTGAAAGGCGTCGGAAGCCGCAATGTGCTCCGCGATGTCTTCCAGCGACGCGCCGTCGTTGGAGGCTTCCACCCACTCGTTGAGCAGGTCGGTGCCCGGGGCGCTGCCCAGCATGACCACCGACAGGCCGATCAGGCCGGATCTGGTTTCAGCAGTAACTGCCATTTTTGGTACTCCTTGATATCAAGTTTCAGGTTGTGTCGAAGCTATTTCGACGGTTTCGACGGTTCGTCGTAAATCAGAATTGCGCAAACTGACTGCCAACTCGTTGAGCGAGCTTAAACGTGCCGTGCCGGCCTGTATGTGACCACGGTCACACAAGACCGCGATTACGTGTTATTCCTGCCGCCGGCAAGGCCTTTCAACCCGCGTAACAGCCTGGCTGCGATGCCGAGAATCGCGCGGGCAGGCACTCAATCGCGGGAGTCTACTACTTTTCCGCGGGCAAAACATTATTTTTTGAAAAATTTTGCAATTGATTGCGGAAGGTGTGTCTGGACGTTGGCCTGGTGGCTGAAGGCGGTTTTGCCATGCGGCCCGGCCCGCGGAAACCGCGGGCCTGTAGCATTGCGAATTGGCGTTGCAAACTTGCTGCTTGGGTTCCCATGTCTATGGTTCGCCTTGCCTGGTTGGCCTCACCAGGTCCACGTCGCCTGGGCGGCGAAGCCCCTTTCGGGCGGGCCGCCGAGGGCGGGCTGGCGCAGCAGCGCCTCGATGGAGACGCGGTTCAGCGGGCCGATGTCCAGGCGCCAGCCAAGGCGAATCGCGCGTTCGCCGAACTGGGTGCGGGACAGCGCCGCGAACGGGGTTTGCATGCCGCGGCCGCGCGGGCCGTCCATCGCGTAGCCGAGTTCGGCGTCCAGCCTGCCCGCGCCACCAAGCTGGCGCTGGGTGCCGAACAAGTCCGAAACGCCGCTTTGCGACCACAGCCGCTCGGTGCCGCCGGCGTCCGCCGCGCCCCAGGACGGGGCCAGCTCCAGGCGCAGGCCGCGGCCCGCTATGCCCGGGTCGAAGCGCAGCGAGGCGGAAGCGCCCCATTCCCTGTAGTTGGCGTCTTGGTGGGAAAGCAGGCTGCGCGCCTTCAACTCCAGGTCCAGGCCGAGGCTGGGGTCGGTGAAGCGCAGGCCGCCGCCGAGTTCCACGCCCGCGCCGACTTCGGCGTCGCCGCCGTCGTGGCGCGCACCGAGTTCCAGCGTCGGGGTTAGGGAGCGGCCGTTCGCCAAGGCGAAGGCTTTCGAGGCTTCCAGGATCAGGCGCGTGCGGCTGGAAGTGCCTGTTGCGGCGGCGAGTCGGCCCGCTTCCGTGGTGGCGCCGTCGGACTCGATGGCGGTCCACATGGCGTCGGCTCGGACTGCGAGTTCAACGCCGTTGTCAGGCCCCGCCTCGCGTAGCACGCCGCGCAGGCCGGCGGCGGCCATTTGCATCGAGGTGTCCACAGTCCAGCGGCCCGCGTCTTCGCGGTCCAGCGTGGTTTCGCCCGTGGCCAGGCCCGCCGTGCCCCAGGCCGACAGGCGGTCGTTGACGGCGTAGCGGGCGTAGGGGTGGATGCCGGTCAGGGCGCTGGTCAGCATGCCGCGTTGGGGGCCGTCGGCGCCTGGGCGCGGGGCGGCCTCGTAGCCGCCCGCGCCGCTGCTCAGGGACAGCGCCGCGCCGGCCAGCCAGCGGCCGAGGGTGGTGTCCGCGCCCATGAGGTAGGTGCGCACGTCGCCGTCGACGCGCACGCCATCGGTGTTGCCGTCGAAGCGCGTGCCGGAGCCCTGTCCCCAGAAGTCCCAGGCGGGGGCGGCGCCTTCTTCGCCGCCGGCGCTGAAGGCGAAGGAGGAGTTCATGAGCATGTCGCCAAGATGCGTCTGCCGCGCCGGACTGGCGGGGCCGCCCGCACTTGCGCCCAAGCCCACCGGCCCACTGCCCGGGAGCATTTGGCCGGCGCCCGTCTGGCCCGCGAAAGCGCCGGCGCCGGGCGAATGAGCCGCGAAGGGGCCGGTCCAGGCGCGATTCATGGACGGATGCCCGGCCATGGAGGGATGCCCGCCCACACCCATCGACCATCCCGCGGCGGCCAGCAGGCGTTCCGGGGGCACGTCTCCGGCTTCGGACCCAAAGTCCATGCGCATGCCCGCGATGCTGATGTGGGGCGTTTGCGATTCCGTGCGCAGCAGCCGCTCACTGATTCCATCGACCACGTGTCCGGCCACGGCGCGGCCGAAGCGCGTCAGCCACGCCGCGGGCAGCGGGTCGGTGTTCGCGATCGTGCCCGTCGCCGCGGCGGTGTCGATCCCCGCCCCGGTCGCGCTCAGCAAAACCAGCGAGAAGGTTTCGTCCACCTCGTCTATCACATCATCGATGACTGCGACCGAGACGGTCTTGGTCGTCTCGCCGGCGGCGAAAGTCAGCGTGCCGATTGCCGCGGTGTAATCCTGGCCCGCCAGCGCGGTGCCGTCGGACGTGGTGTAGTCCACCGTAACGGCCGAGGACACCGCCGGGGTCAGCGTCACGGTGAAATCCAAGGTGACACCCGGCCCCTCCTGGGCTTGGGCATTGGCGACCGAGAGCAGGGACGTTGGCGCGACTGGTGTGGCTGTGAGCCAGCTCGATGTGCTGCCGTTGCCGGCCGCGTTCACCGCCCGGATCCTGAACTGGTGCTGTGTGCCGTTGGTCAGGCCGGAAAAGGTATACGACGTCGTGCCCGCGTCGCTGTCGGGAATGTCTTTCCAAGCCTCGGTGACCGTGCCAATCCGCTGCCTGTAACGGTATTTGGTGATGCTCAAATCGCCGGGATCGGTCCAAGTCAACGTGACTTCGCCATCGCCCGCCGAGGCCACAAGGCCCGTGGGCTTTTCCGGTTTGTCCGGGGGTGTTGGGGGTGCCGGCGGCGAAGGAGTGACCGTGGGCGAAATAGACGGCACACTGTACCCGGCGGAATTGACCGCGCGGAACTGGAACGCGTACAGCGTGCCATTGGTCAGGCCGGAGACAGCGTATGAGGTTGTCGACGCCCCGCTGCCGACAATATCGTTCCAAGGCTCATCGTCATCTTCGATATAAAATGCCTGCTTCTGCTTGCTCCGAACCTGATACTTGGTGATTGTGTCGTCGCCGGGGTCCGCCCAGGTGAATGTGACCCGGCCGTCGCCCACTTCGGAGGTCAGGCCCGAAGGCGCCTTTGGCAGCGGCGGCGTAATCGGTGTGGCCGTTACCCAAGTAGAACGGGGGCTGTTGCCGGCCGCGTTCACCGCCCTGATCCGGAACTGGTGCTCGGCGTCGTTGGTCAGGCCTGACACGCGGTACGACGTGGTTCCCGCTTCGCTGTCCGGAATGTCTTTCCAACCCGTGGCGGCACCGGTGCCGATGCGCTGCTTGTAGCGGTACTTGGTGATACTTGGATCGCCGGGATTGGTCCAGCTCAAGGTGACTTCGCCGTAGCCCGCCTCAGCCACAAGTCCGGCAGGCTTCTCCGGCGGCGAGGTTGGCGCCGGTGGCCTAGGCACGGCTGAGATTTCAGCAAGTCCTCCGTGTCCCAAGGAATTGGACGCCAAGATTTGGATCGCGTAGTGTTTGCCGTTTGTCAGACCGGTTACGGTATGGGTCGTCGTCGTCGGACCGCTGTCGAGGATATCGTTCCACGCCGTCGTGTCACCGTTGAGGAATCTTTGTCCCTCAATTCTCCGAATCCGGTACTTCGAGATTGTGTCATCGCCAGGATCATCCCAAGTGATAGTGATCCGCCCGTCACCCACCTCGGCCGACAGCCCGGTAGGCGCCTGCGGCAACGGCGGCGGCGGCGAGGCGGTGAATGTGACCGCTTCTGACGCGGTGCCGTACCCACCGGGATTGACCGCGCGGAACTGGACCACGTACTGCGTACCGTCGATCAGATCGGGTACCCTGAAGTAAACTGTGTGTGGTCCGCTCCACGGGACATCGCGCCACTGCGCCGGATCATTATCGGTAAAGCTTGACCCCTCCTTGCTTCGAAACTGGTACTTTGTGATTGTGATATCACCGGGATCCTTCCATTTGAACAAGAGCCCCGAGTCGCTCATCTCGGCCGACAATCCCGAAGGCGCCCGCGGCAGCGGCGGCAACGCGGGCGTCGCCGCGACCTCGTTGGAGGAGTCGCTGTTGCCGCCCACGTTCACCGCCCGAATCTCGAAACGGTGCTCCGTGCCGTTGGTCAGTTCGGTTACTGTGTAAATCGTAGTTTCCGCGCCGCTGTCGGGAATATCTGCCCAACCCGCTCCGGCACCCGTGCCGACCGATTGCCTGAACTGGTATTTTGTGATGCTTGCATCGTCGGGGTCGGTCCAGTTCAAGGTTGCCCGCTCGTGGCCCGCCACCGCTGTGAGACCCAATGGCGCCCGCGGTGGTGGAGGCAACGAGGGCGTCGCCGTGGCATTGTTCGAAGAGGCACCAATGCCATCGGCGTTCACCGCCCGAATCTTGAACCGGTACTCGGTGCCGTTGGTCAGGCCAGAAATCTTGTACGACGTGGTTCCCGCACTACTTTGGGGAATGTCCCTCCATCCGGTGTTGGCGCCTGTGCCGGCCCACTGCCGGTACTGGTACTTGATGATGCTCTCATCGCCGGGATCGGTCCAGTTCAGCGTCACCAACCCGTCGCCCGACGTCGCGGAGAACTCCGTCGGCTTCGTGGGCTGGACCAGCAGCGGCACCCTGGCCATGTTCGACCGCGCGCTGTGTCCGTGGGTATTGAACGCACGGATCTGGAAAACGTATTGCCCGCGGTTGGTCAGCGGTATCTCCACGGATTTCGTCGATGCGTTGCTGGGAAAGGTTTTCCACGGCGTCGGATCACCGGGCTGGAAGAACAAACCAACTTTAATGCGGTATTCGTACCCCATGATTGTCGCGTCTGAAGGGTCAGTCCAGAGCAACCGGACAAAGCCATTGCCCGCTCCCGCTATCAGATCCATCGGCTTGGCCGGAGGCAAAGATCCCGGTGTCGCCGTCATCTCGTCCGACGATTGGCTTTCGCCGCTGGCGTTTACCGCCCGCATTTCGAAAGTGTACTCCGTGCCGTTGGTCAAGCCGGTGACGGCGAAGACGTATGAGTTATTGCTATTTCCCGCGCCGCTGCGGGGAATGTCTATCCAACTCGTACCGGCGCCGGTGTCGGTCCACCGCCTGTACTGGTGCTTGGTGATGCTCGCATCGCCGGTTTCGATCCAGCTGAGTGTCACTTGCCCGTCGCCCGCTCTGGCCGAAACACCTGCCGGTTTGGCCGGCTTGAGCATGGCCGTGACCGAGTCGGACGGCGCGCTCCATCCACTGCTACTCGCTGCCCGGACCTGGAACACATACTGCGTACCGAGGGTCAGATTCGCGACGCTGAAGGCACTCGAATTTTCAGAAACGTATTCCCATTCAGTCGGGTCACCGATTGGGAAGTCCGAGCCGGCCTTATGTCGGTACTGATATCTCAGGTCATCAATTTTCGTCCAGTGCACACCTATCGTGGAGTAGTTCCCCACCGCGGTCAGACCCGTCGGTTTCGCCGGCGGCGGCGATCCCGGTGTCGTCGGTTTGCCGTACGACGATTCGCCGATGCCACTGGCGTTCACGGCCCGGATGGAGAAAACGGACTGTATGCCATTGGTCAGGCCGGTGATGGTGTAGGAGTAGGTTCCGCTCCCCGCCCCGCTGTTGGGAATGTCCACCCAATCCCCGAGGCCGGTTGCATTGCTCCGATTCTGGTATTGGAGTTTGGTGATGCTCGCATCGCCGAGATCGGTCCAGTCCAGCGTCACCTGGCCGTCGCCCGCCGTGGCGGTAAACTCTTCCACCCTTGCCGGTTTCAGCGTCGCCGTGACCGCGTCCGAGGGCGCGCCATAACCGTGGGCGCTGACCGTGCGGACCTGGAAAACGTACTGCGTGCCATGGGCCAGCCCCCCCACCCCGAAGGAGGTCATGGACAAGCCGACAACGTCTTTCCACTCCGTAAGGTCATCGGTTGGAAAGTTCGAACCGGGTTTGACCCGGTACTGGTAGCTCGTGATGGTCGAGTCTCCGGAGTCCGTCCACGCCAACTGCACCAGGTTGGGGCCCGGCTCCGCTGTTAAACCCGAGGGCTTGGCGGGCTTGAGGCTCGCCGTGACCGCGTCGGACGGTGCGCTCCATCCGCCGGGTCCCTCCGTTCGGATCTGAAACACATACTGTGTACCTTTGATCAATCCTCCCAATACTTTGGAGGTCGTCGATGCGTTGCTGGCAAAGCCTTTCCATTCCGTGGGGTCAGTGGTTGGAAAATCCGAGCCGACCTTGTAACGGTACTGGTACTTCGCGATCGTTGCGTCTCCGGGATCCGCCCAGACCAGCGTTACCGAGTCTAAGTCCGCTACCGCCGTCAAACCGGTTGGCCTGGCTGTAGGCGGTGAGCCCGGCGTCGCACTGTAAACTTTCGAAGGCGCGCCTTCGCCGCTGGCGTTTACCGCGCGCATCACGAATGAATACCGCCGACCATTGGTCAGACCGGTTATGGTGTAGGTGTAAGTATTATCCCCCGCGCCGCTGACGGGAATATCTATCCAGCTATAGGCGGCTATCGAACCAGTGTTCCGCGTGTACTGGTATTTGGTAATACTCGCATCGCCGGAATCGGTCCAGTTTAGTGTTACCCGTTCGTCTCCCGGCGTGGCCGATATTCCCTCCATCTTTGCCGGCTTCAGCGTCGCCGTTACCGCATCCGATGGTGTGCCGTATCCGTGGGAATTTACCGCCCGAATCTGGAAAACGTACTGTGTGCCATGGGTCAGGCCCGACACACCGAACGAGTTGGTCGACAAGTCGCCAGCGTCTTTCCACGGCGTTGGGTCACCGCTTGGGAAACTCGAACCGGCTTTCCTGCGGTATTGGTACTGGGTTATCGACGAGTCTTCTGGGTCCGTCCAGGTCAACTGTACCGAGGTCAGGTCGGCCACTGCCGTCAATCCCGTCGGCTTGGCGGGAGACACTGACTGTCCCGGGGTTGCCGAAACCGAGGTCGTATTTCCGCTGGCCCCGCTGGAGTCGACCGCGCGGATTTGGAAGTAGATCTTGACGCCGTTGGTCATATTGTCCTTCGTGTAGGTGGTCGTGGTCGGTCCGCTTCCCGGAATATCGATCCACGGCGTCTGCAAGTAGGGAAAGTCGCTTTTATCGTAGCGAAATTGGTACTTTATGATCGCGCTGTTGCCGGGATTTGCCCAGCTTAAGGTTACCTTGCCGTCGCCAGCTTCAGCCGAAAGCCCTGTTGGCGTCTGCAGCACGGGCGGGAGCCACATAGTAATCGGATCTGACGCAGGGCCAATTCCGCTGGAATTGACCGCTCGGATCTGGGCCGAGTAGTACATGCCCTTGAGCAGACCGGTCACCGAGTAACGAGTTGTGGTCGACCCGCTGTCGGGGATATCGTGCCAACCCGCCGAATCATCAAAAGGCAAATCCTTTGGCAACCTGTAGCGCAGCTGGTACTTGGTGATCGAGTTGTCGTCGGGATCCTCCCAAACCAATGTCACCTCATCTGCACTCCCCGTTGCGCCCGTAAACCGAGGCTTGGCGGGAGACACCAACTGTCCCGGGGTTGCCGAGACTGAGGTCGTATTTCCGCTGGCCCCGCTGGAGTCGACCGCGCGGATTTGGAAGTAGATCTTGACGCCGTTGGTCATATTGTCCTTCGTGTAGGTGGTCGTGGTCGGTCCGCTTCCCGGAATATCGATCCACGGCGTCTGCAAGTAGGGAAAGTCGCTTTTATCGTAGCGAAATTGGTACTTTATGATCGCGCTGTTGCCGGGATTTGCCCAGCTTAAGGTTACCTTGCCGTCGCCAGCTTCAGCCGAAAGCCCTGTTGGCGTCTGCAGCACGGGCGGGAGCCACATAGTAATCGGATCTGACGCAGGGCCAATTCCGCTGGAATTGACCGCTCGGATCTGGGCCGAGTAGTACATGCCCTTGAGCAGACCGGTCACCGAGTAACGAGTTGTGGTCGACCCGCTGTCGGGGATATCGTGCCAACCCGCCGAATCATCAAAAGGCAAATCCTTTGGCAACCTGTAGCGCAGCTGGTACTTGGTGATCGAGCTGTCGTCGGGATCCTCCCAAACCAATGTCACCTCATCTGCGCTACCCGTTGCGCCCGTAAACCGAGGTTTGGCAAGAGGTGTCTCATTAATGTCGTTGACCGTCACGACGATCGTGTTTGAGGTCACCGTGTTGCCATCGGCGTCGGTGGCTGTCAGCGTGTAGTGGTAGACGTTGTCGGCGTTGGCGTCGGTCGGGTTCTCGTAGTCGGGCGAGGCCAGGGTAACCGTCGCCGCGGTGGCGCCGGTGTTCGACAGTGTGAAGTCGTCGGCATCGTCGCCGCCCAAGGTCCAGGTCACCGCGCCAATGGCGTTGGCCAGCGCCGCCGTGGCGGTGAAGTCGCTGTCCTCATCGACGTCGCCGTCGGCCAGCCCCGTCAGCGCCAGCACCGCGGTCTCGATAACGTCGGTGATGGTGATGGACGCATCCGCCGCGGCGGTGTTGTTGTCATCGTCAGTGGCGGTGAGCGTGTATTGGTAGACATTGTCGGCGTTTTGGTCCGCGGGGGACTCGAAGTCTTGCGCCGCCAAGCCCACGGTCACACCGGTGTTGGTGGCGTTGGTGAGGGCAAAAGTACTGCCGTCATCGCCTGTGAGCGCCCAGGTCACATTGCCCACCGGTGTGCCTTTCAGGACCGCGGCGGCGCTGTAGGCCGAATTTTCGGGCTGATCGGCGTCGTTCACTTCGCCCACGGAGAAGAACGCCGCCACGCGAATGTCAAACTTCAGTTCCGCGCTGTCGCCATCTGTATCGGTGGCGGTGTAGGTGTATTCTGTCGCGACTTGCGGCACTGTTGGCGTACCGGCGAGCGTGCGCGCGGTGGCGTCAAAAGTCAGGCCCGCCGGCGCAGCCGGGCTGAGCGTGTAGGTCAGCGCGCCGTCGCCGCCTGTCGCCTCGGGCAGCGTCAAGGCTGTGATGGCCGTTCGCAGCGCGAAGTCCTGGTCGGCTATTGTTGCCGTGCCGAAGCTCGGCAGCGCGTCCGAAGTCACAAACACCTCGGCAGTGCTGTCGTCGTAACCGCCGCCGCTCGCAGTCAGGCTGAGCTTGGCGTTGCCGTCGGTTGGGTTCGCCGCCATGCCCACCGTCACTGTTTGCGGGGCACTGTAGTTCAGCACTGTGAACGTCAAGGTTGCCGGAGTTACGGTCACGTCGGCGTCGTCGCTGTTCACCGCAACCGTCACTGGGCCGGTCGGTTCGCCAGCCAAGCTCACGTCGAAGGTGTCGCTGCCGCCTTCCACGACTTCAAGATTGGTTTTCGAAACCTGCACAACCGCCTCGGCCTGAGGCGTAGCCGTGGCTGTCGCCTCCGCACCGTTGCCGGCGCTGTTGTTGGCGCGCACCGCAAAAGTGTATTCGGTACCGTTGCTCAGGCCCCCCGCCTTGTAGTTCGTGGCCGTGCCTGGCAGGTTGGTCCAAGTGTCGGCCGCATTGTCAAAGGGCAGATTGGCGGTGGCTTTCCAGCGCACCTGCACCGCGTCAATTTCACTGGCGTTCGTCGGCAGGCTCCAGTTTAGCTTGGCCGAGTTGTGACTCGAGGTTGCGCCGAGGCTCGTGGGCGCCTTCGGGATGGCCAGCACCGGCGTCGCGGTTGCCATGTCCGAGGCCTCGCTGTCGCCGGAAGCGCTGACTGCGCGAATCTCGAAAGCGTATTGGGTGCCGTTGGCGAGGCCGGTCACCGTGTGACTGGTGGTTGCGGCGCCGCTGCCGTCGATGTCGGCCCAGGTCTCAGCGGGCGGAACGGTCGCGCCGGCGCCGAAGCGGAGCTGGTACTTGGTGATCGTGGCGTCGCCGGGGTTGGTCCAGCTCAGCGCCACTTGCGAGTCGCCCGCGGCGGCGGCGAAATTGACCGGCTTGGCCGGCACATCGATTACCGTCACTTCGAACGAGTCTTGAGCCGACAAACCGCCAGGGTCTGTCGCCGTGACCGTGACCGTCGCGCTGCCCGCTGCGACGCCGGTGACCGTCAGCGTGCCGGTGCTGTCGTCCACCGCGACCGTCGCCTTCGACGTGTCGCTGGATATCGCCGTGAAGGTTAGCGTCTCGTTTTCCGGGTCGTTGAACGTCGATGAAACATCCACCGCCTGGCTGGCGCCAACTGTCACCCAATAATTAGCGATTTCGATAGCGACAGTCGGCGCCTGGTTGATCGGAAGCACCGCGGCGCTGGTTACCGTCGCGCTCTCGGCGCTATTGCCATTAACACAGTTATCCGCGGCGCTATAGGCGCGCATCCGAACTTCGTACGCGACCGGGTCCAGCGCCACACCGGACTGGGTCACCGGCTCCCTTCCCAGGGAGTTCGCGTTGATCGTATACGTTCTCGCGGTGCCAAAAGGTATCCCATGCCGTTGCAGCATTTGATCGTTGTACAACTCGAATGCGCCTTTGGCGGCGCTGTTCGGCACTGGATCGGCTGTGGTTTTCCAAATGGTTTCCGTGGTTTTTTTGTATTCGATTTCAAAAACCGAATAAGGTCCGGAAAGCGCGCATACCCCACCTGTGGTGTCCGTCCAAGTCCAATTCACCACCAGCTCATGCTGCCCCGGGACGAGGGAACTGATCACAGGCGCTGTGGTTTGAGAATTCTGCGCCTGAGCGTGACCGCTCATCAGCATGGAAACAAGGCACAGAAAAGACAGGGCGAGACAAGTTGCGGTTTTCGAGAGTTTCGCGGTTGCGGCCCCAGCTTGTTTGGAGGGAAATATCATTGAGCCGCGATTGGATTTTTCCGCCTTCGGTGGCTTCATCGGGACATGCTCCACTGGCTAGAGTATGGCTAATTTTGTTTTTTTGATTGGGTACCGGTCGATCAATCGATTTATGTTTCTCGTTTGACGGTAATTGTTTCATCTCAATTATTCAAGTAGTTGTTTTGTGTTTGTTCAAGAAAAGCAGAAAATTACCTTTTTCGGCCCTGGGCGCGGGGAGCGGAGCGGCCGGCACAAAGGGCGATAGGATCGGGCGCGGACGGGCCTGACAGGCAATGTGCAAAAAAGTACACCCGCATTGCGGCGGGGGATTGCGCGGGGCGCGAAGGCATGGCATGTTATCGCCCTGAAGCGGCAGGGACCGTCGAAAGAACAATCGGGAAGCGGAGCGAAAATTCAGGATAGGCCAAGGAGCGGCGGTGCGGGCGCGCTACCACGAAGTCGCGGATAAGGACGGGAACGAAGGGCCACGAACGGATCGCAGGACGGGATAGCAGAAGGAATAGAGGGAAAGAAGGAAAGGGAAAGAGGGAAAGGGAAAAAAGGAACAGAGGGAAAAAGGAACCAGCGGGAATGCGGGAATTCGAGAAGCCGATTTCAGAACAAATCATCGAACCGTCCCTGCTCGACTTGCCGGAACAGCGCGCCGGATACAGCGACCGCACCGCATGGCTGATGGCGGCCATGAGCCAGCTGGCCTATTGTGAATTTGAGAACCACCGCACGGTGACCGATTTGGCCGCCGACCTGGCCAAACTTGGCAGCAACCCAAGCAAAATTAAAGATCTGCTGCTAAGTCAGGTCGGCGGACTTTTTACCGGCGGGCCGGATAGCCGGCAGGCGCATCTGGCGCACATCCTCGGCATTGCCCGGTTTGAGCTGGTGAAAGTGTTCCATGTTGGGGACACACAGGCCTTTCTCGCCCGGCGTAGAAAGAAGAGCGAGGCGGACCGGGGCATGCTGGTGCTCGCCTTCCGCGGCACCGAGAAATCCATTCAAGACTGGAAGACGGACCTGCGCGCGAAGCTGGTGCCGGCCAGGGACGAACTCAAGCCGGGGCGCATCCACCAGGGATTTCAGGAAAGCTATTACGCGGTGGAGGCGGATATCGAGCGGGAGCTCGAACGCTTTCCCGGCGAGCCGCTGTATGTGACGGGGCATTCGCTGGGCGGCGCGCTGGCGGTGGTGGCGACGCGCTTCCTGGACGCGGGCAACCTGGCCGCGTGTTACACCTTCGGCAGCCCGCGGGTGGGGGACCTGTCGCTGGCGAAGGAATTCAAAACGCCGATTTACCGCATGGTCAACGCGGCGGACGCGGTGCCGCGGCTGCCCTTCGGCGAAGGCTACGCGCTGTGCATGCGCTTCCTGCGCCGAACCTGTTTTTTCCTTCCTTATATACCCGTGCTGCGCTGGCTGTACGACTACCTGGACCGCATCGCGGGCTACACGCATTACGGCGACGAGCGCTACCTGACGGTGGCCGACGCCGGCATCAACGACACCTACCCGGACCTGGAGCTGATCCACAACCCGGGCTTCTTCCTACGCCTGGAACGCCTGTTCAAACGCGTTGGCGCCACCCGCGGCCGCGGCCTCGTGCGCGACCACGCCATCGGCATCTACCGCGCCAAACTCCGCGCCCGCGCCATCTCCCGCAACTACCCCGTCACCCACTGACCACCGCGGTTTTGATCAAAAGGCGAAGCTGAAGCCGATTTCGAAGGTGGTGTCGCTGGTGTCGAAGAGGCCGATGTTGCTGCCTTGTTGCTGGTGGTAGAAGTTGATGAGCAGGTCGCCGGCGGCGCCGAGGTTGACGGCGCGGCGGTATTGCAGGAGGAAGTAGCTGCGGTTGACCCAGCGCGGCGCGCCGGCTTCGAGCAGGGGGCTGTAGCTTTCGTTGTCCTCGAGCCGGGTGTGGTTGAGCACGGCGCGCAGCAGGCCGGTGGGCAGGGGGCGCTGCCAGTTGACGGCGGCTTGCCAGCCGCGGCGGTTGCCGCCGGGGCGGTCCGGCTTGATCGCCTGGCTGTGGAGCAGGGAGGCGGCGATGCTCAGGTCGCCCAAGGTGGCAGAGTCGCGGCCCACGGGGCAGGCGAAACCGCCGCCGAGGCGGGTGTCAAAGGCGTTGAGCCAGTTCTGGTTGTGGAAGAGCTGGTATTGGGCGGAAGCGTCGAAGAAAGGCCGGCAGGTGAACAGCGGGGAAATGCTGTAACGGAATTGGACATCGGCGGCGGTGAACAATGTGGAGCCGCCGAATGCGACGCTGCGCAGGCCGCTGTCGAGCTGCCAGCTTTGGCCGCGGCGCGGTTGCAGGAAATGGTAGCGGGCGTCGAATTGGAGCAGGTCGGTATTGCGGTCGTCGCTGACGCGGCCCTGGATTTCGGCGCTGAAGTTGTGTTGGCGGCCGGGGGTTAGGCGACTGTGGTTCGCCGCCAGGCCGAGGTTTGCGTAGGGCCCGCTGATTGCGCGGAATTCCTCGCCGAGGGCGAGCAGCACGTTGTCGCCGGCCAAGGTGAGGGTGACCTGGTCGGGGTCGGGGGCGCCGTTTAGGTTGCTGTCGTAGCCGAGGCGGACATCGCCGCGGAAGCTGGTGCTGCGGGTGGCGGCGCGCCAATCGTCGAGGCGGCGTTGGAGCGCGGGGCGCAGGTTGGCGGGTAGGTCGGCGCGGGCGAGCAGTTGTTCGTTGAGGGCTATGGCGGCGAACCATTGGCCATCGCGGTAGAGCGCTTCGGCGAAGTCGATTTGGGCGGCGCCGTTTTCGGGGTTGAGCAGCAGCGCGCGTTCGAGGGATTCGATGGCCTGGGCGAGCAGGCCGGCATTGAGCCAGGCGGCGCCGAGCAAGGCGAAATATTCGCTGGAGTCCAGGCATTGGGTGAGCAGGCCGTTGAGTTGGTTGGCGACGGCGAGCCACTCGGCCTGGCCGCGGGATTGCTGGCCGGCGATGTAGGGGGCGAGCGCGGGGCAGTTGCTGGTTAGGGTTTGCGATTGGGTTTGGGTTTGCGATTGGCTTTGCGCTTGCGCCGGCAAGGCGGCGAACAAGGCGAGGCACAGGAGCAAGACAGCCGGGATACGGAGCCGCGCCGCCGTCCTTGCGGCATCGTAAGTCTCTTGTTTCAACAAGCGTTTGGCTTCCCGGGGCTGGAACAAGGAAAGATTATCGTGAAACTGCGGGAGGTGGGCAAACGATTGGCCGCCGGCCGGCTCAGGAGCGGCCGCCGCGGATTAGTTTCAGGCCGCGGTCTTCGGGCAGGGTGCCGCTGCCGGGCAGGGCGAACAATTGCTGGGGGGTGCGCAGGCCGTTGAGCAGAAAGTGGCCCTGGGATTGCAGGTTCTCGTCCTTGAGTTTTTTCGCCGCGGTGGCGCCGACCAGAATCGGGTGGGCGAGGTCCGCGGTCATTTCCTGGATGCGCAAAACGATGGTGACCGTGTCCCCCAGCAGGACATGGCCGCGGCGGTGCGCCGGGCCGACGGAGCCGATCAACACCGAGCCTTGCTCGATGCCGATGCCAAGGGCAAGCGGCTCCAACCCCTGGGGCGTATTTTCCGGCAGCATTTCGGCGATTTCTATCTCGCGCATTTTGCGCGCCGCGCGCAAGGCGTTGCGGGCGGCGATATTGTCGCGGGAATCCCACACCGCAATCAGCCCGTCGCCCTTGAACTCGTGCACGCGGCCGCCGCATTCTTCGATGATGCGCGTGGCGCTGGTGAAGAAATAATGCAGCACGGCGGCGGACTCTTCCGGCGGGCGCGATTCGCCGAAGGCCGAGAAGTTGCGCAAGTCGGCGCAGAGCAGGGTCTTCTCCGCGCGGCGCGCCGCGATGCGCGAGCTCGGCAGGCTGTAGGCGATTTCGCGGGCGATCTCCTGGGGCAGATAACTGACCAGATTGCCAAACACGCGGCCGCGTTCGGCGCGGGCGCGGCCGTATTCGAGCAAGAGCAGCAGGACGCCGGCAATCGGGCTGTACAGCGCGGGGAACAGCCAGCCGAGCCAGATGCCCCAGCCTTGCAAAAATTGCATATGCAAGCCGAGCATGGCCAGCGGCAGCAACACCGCGGCCAGCGGCAGCGCCAACGCCGTCCAGCGTTTGCCCGAGGAAGCCAGCGAAAGCAGCACGGCGGCGGCGGCGATGCTGAGCAGGCCGAGCAACAGCCCGGCTGCCGCCGGGGTGTAGGGAATGGCGCCGTCGAGCAAGCTGGCGAGGATGCGGGCCTGGATTTCGACCCCTGGAGCCAAGCCGGCGTAAGGCGTTGGCACAACATCGCCCATGCTGAACGCGGTGCCGCCCACCAATGCCCAGGTGTTGTCGAACCAGGCCGGGTCGAAATCGCCGTTGAGTATGTCCACCGCGGGCACGGCGCGGAAGGCCGCCGGGTCGCTGGCGTAGGAAATGCGGAGATTGCCTTCGCTGTCCAGGGGGATGCGCAGGTCGGGCCAGGCGACCAGGCGCAGATATTGGTCCGGCCCCAGCAGGCCGCCGCCGTCGATCAAAGTGGCGGACCAATTGTCCGCCCCCACCGCGGTGAGCCAGGCGGACAGGGCCAGGGCGGGATAACCCGCGCCTTCCACGCAAACCGCGGCGGGCGTTTTGCGCACCGAGCCGTCGGGGGAGACCAATGGGGCGATATGGCCTTTGGGAATTTCGGAAAAAGCCGCGTTTGGTGCCAGATAGCGGTCCGTCCGCGGCAGGCCGGCGCCGCATTGCACGCCGTCCAGGGGATGGGTCATCGCGCCGGTTCGCACCTGTTGTTCGGATTGCAGCACCGGCAATTGGGCCAGCACCGCGCCGCGGCTCGCGGCCAGGGCGGCGACAAATTCCGCATCGCCCGGGCGCGCTTCGTCGTAGACGATGTCGTGCACTTGCAATTGCGCGCCGGCGGCATCAAGGGTTGCCGCCAAGCGCGCGAGGGTGGCGCGGGGCCAGGGCCAGGGGCCGACTTCGGCCAGGCTGGCCTCGTCGATGGTGACCAGGGTGATGCGCTGCTCCAAGGTGGGGTCGGCGAACCAGGTCCAGCCCAGGGCGCCAAGGCGCTCCTCCAAGGTCAGCAGGGCCGGGCGCAAGGCCGTGTGCAAGGCGAGCGCGAGCAAGCCCGCCAGCGCCAGCACGCCGAGCCTGGTCCAGAGCGGCGGCAGGCGCAGCAGCGCCAGCACAAGCTGATTGGGCTGCTTGGCGCTCATGGTTATTGGGCATCCCACAAGGTCAGGCCGGAGACGGCGCCTTGGTCGAGTTGCTGGTGGAAACGGTAGCCGGCTTCGCTGCCATCGATGGTGACGGCGCCGCTGACCTGTTGGTCGTCGTTTTTGACGCGGAAGAAGCCGCCGGCGTAGACACGGCCGTCGGCGCTGAAAAGCACGGTGCCGGTCAGGTCGTGGTGCAAGGTGAGCCCGGTGCTGAAGGTGTTGCGGTCGAAGTCGATGGAAAGCTCGCCGTCGCTGACGCGCATGGCGACGCTGTTGCCGCGGTTTTCGTAAAAGGCCTGGGCGGCGGCCAGGTCAAAGGCCACGGTGCCAAGCCCGTCGTTGACGTTGCTGCCGTCCGGGTCGGGCCGGAACAGGGCGTACTCCAGATTGCCCACCGCCACCTTGCGCCCGACGGAGGCCACCTCGTAAGCGTAAGTGATGCGTTCCAGCTCGCCTTTGCCGACGCCCCAGCGGCCCCAGACCAGTTGCCGTTCGCGATTTTCCCGGGCGCCGAAAGCTTGCGGCGGGGTGTAGTCCGGTTCGGCGTCGGGCGGGGTGGTGCCGGTGGAGCCGCCGCCGTCGCCCGCGGTCAGTGCCGCCAGACTGGCGTTGACGCGGTCGCTGGCGGTGCCTTCCAGATAGGCTTCGTTGGTGTCGGTGATTTCCTCTTCGGATTCGGTGGCTTCCTCGATGGCGCCGTCAACTCCGTCGCGCAAGCTGTTGGGATTGGTTTCGTGCACCGCCGGCAACAGTTGGGGCGCGGCGGAGCCGATGTCGAAACCAAGCATTTGCTCGGTGTTGCCGCTCAGTTCCACGGCATTGGCGGCGCAAGGGCCAAAAGCTTCGACGGCGCATTCGGCTGAATAGGGCGCGAGCACGATGGTGCCTTCGTTGACCAGCGCGCGCACCGAATCGCGGGTGGCGCTGACGACGAAATCGGTGCCGCGCACGCCGATGGCCGCGATGGGCGTGTTGAGGCGGAAGCGCTGCCGCGCCGACTGCGCCGCATCGCCGGAGATGGAACGGGCGACACCCTCTTCCAGGTTGAACTTGACCGTGGAAAGCGCGGGATTTTCGCTGTTGTATTGGTAGCGGACGATTTCCAGGCGGCTGTCCGGGCGCACGCTGACCAGGGCATTGTCGATGAAGCGGATGTGGACGTGGCCGTTGGGCTCGGTGCGCACCAGGTTGCCGGCGTCCACCATGGTGCCGACTTCGATGCGGCGGCTTTTTTCGCCGGGCGCATCGAGCCAGGCGCCGCCGAGAACGAGGCTGACGCGGCCCGGGGCCGGCGCCGGGGCGTTGTTGGCGGGGGCGAGCGCCACCGGGTCGAGGGCCAGGGCCGGCTGCTGCCAGGCGCCGGCGAGCAGCATGGCGCAAGCCGCGGCGAAAAGCATCCACGGGGAAAATGGGCGCCGGCGGCGCGGTTGGATATGGCGGCGGCTGGCCTTGCTGACACTCATGGAATTCACTCCCAAAACGGCCGGATGGCGAGAACTCGCGGTATCCGACATGAGGAAATCTAACGCAAGTGACGATATCTTGACGTGACCGGAATCACAAAAATACGCGAAAACTTTCGCCAAAGGATGCGAAAATCTTGCCGAAATTGCTAAAACGCGGCCCAATGCCCACGCTCGCAAGGCGCACTCGGCGCACCAGATTGGATTGCGCAACGGAAAAAGCAACGGAACGAGTACCGGAAGTATTGTATGCGGGTTAACCCCGAACTGTTAAGCAAATTCGAATTGCTGCGGCATTTACCGCGCCAGGAGCTGGAAAAACTCGCCCCACAGGCGACGGCCCTGCGCCAGGCGCGCCGGTCGGTGGTGCTGCGGGCGGGTTCGCGGGCGGACAAGGTCTGTTTTTTATTCGAAGGCCGCCTGCAAGGCGTGGGCTTCACTATCGACGGGCGCGAAGTTGGCATGTACTTCGTCGAACCGGGCGACTTCTGCGGCGAACTGGCGCTGTTCGACGAGCACCAGCAGCCGGAGTTCGTAATCGCGACAACGCCTTCGGTGGTGGTGCTGGTCGAGCACCAGCCACTGCGCGAAATCATGCTCAAGCACAGCGCGGTGAGCAACCTCGTCAGCCGCAAACTCGCGCAACGGGTGCGGCAAATGACGGTGCAGCGCACCTTGCTCGGCCTCGGCAACATCGCCCAGCGGGTTTGCGGGCAGTTGTTCCTGCTGATCGAAGAGCGCCAGCGCGAGGCGGAAGAAGGGGAAATCGTCAACCCGCCGACACATATGGAAATCGCGATCATGCTCAACCTGAGCCGGGAAACCGTAACCCGGGTGTTCCAGGCGCTGCAGTCGCGGCGGGTGGTGCGCCGGGACGGCGCAACCCGGCTGATCATCAGCAATATGGCCTCGCTGCGGCAGTTGGCCGAAGGCCGGGAGGAGTTGTGAAATGGATGCGCGGGGGCGGGATTTGTGGTGAAATGCCGGGCTGTTCCAGTCCGCGCGCTTGGCGGCGCGGACGGGCGAATCCGGGGCGCCGCATTGAAATGCGCGAGTCCGCCCGCACCTACAACGAACGCCAGCCAGCTTGGGAAGCGCATGACCCGCCCGCGGGCGCCAACTCATCCGGCGCCAGAGCACCCGCCACCGTCAAGCCCGGCGCCAGAGAATCCGATAGATTCCAAATGCCCTACCAATCAAATGATTTACCCGGAAAATTCACGTAAAACATTCACATAGCGGATTCTCATAGCAGATTCACATAACAGATTGGCCTATATGAAACGCAAAGACGCAGACAGCAAGTTTCCCGAACTGGCCGCGGCCCTGCGCGATGTGCGCGGCTATTTCGGCTTCGCCGCGCTGTTCAGCTCGGCGGTGAACCTGCTGATGCTGACGCCGATCATTTACATGTTGCAAGTGTACGACCGCGTGGTGGCCAGCGGCAGCCTGCCGACCCTGGCCATGCTGACGATTCTGATGGTGGCCCTGATGCTGGCCATGGGCGGCTTCGAATGGGTGCGCTCGATGGTCATGATCAGCGCCAGCAACCGGCTGGAGCAGCGCTTGCGGCAGCGCGTTTCGGAAGCGACTTTCAACCGCGCGCTGCTGTCCGGGGGCATGACCACCAGCGCCCAGCCCATGAACGACCTGTCGCAATTGCGCCAGTTCCTCACCGGCACCAGCCTGTTCGCCTTCTTCGACGCGCCCTGGGTGCCGATTTACCTGTTCGTGATGTACATGTTCCACCCCTACTTCGCGCTGGCCGGCGTTTTCGCCGTGCTGGTGATGCTGGCGCTGGCGCTGGCGAACGAAAAATCCACCAGCGCCAGGCTGCAGGAAGCGAACGCGCTGAACGGCAATGTCAACAGCCGGCTGACGGGGAGCTTGCGCAACGCCGAAGTGATCG
Organism: uncultured Pseudohongiella sp.; assembly: GCA_965221015.1. GTDB lineage: Bacteria > Pseudomonadota > Gammaproteobacteria > Pseudomonadales > Pseudohongiellaceae > UBA9145. The sequence continues at coordinate 31,267 of OZ244859.1, forward strand.
CCGCCATGGGCATGGGCAAGAATATCCGCGCGCGGCAGGAAGAAGGCTCCGAGCGCGTGCTGGACCTGCAAAGCCACGCCAGCCGCCGCGCCGGCATATTCACCAGCACCTCGAAATCGTTCCGGCTGATTATGCAATCGCTGACGCTGGGGCTGGGCGCCCTGCTCGCGCTGCAACAGCAAATTTCGCCGGGGATGATGATCGCCGGCTCGCTGCTGCTGGGGCGGGCGCTGGCGCCGATTGACCTGCTGGTGGCGACCTGGCGCGGCTTCAGCGTGGCGCGGGTGCAATACAGCCGCCTGGGCGAGTTGCTGGAAAAACTGCCGCCGCGGCCGCTGCCCATGCCCCTGCCGGCGCCCAGCGGCCAGCTTTCCGTGGAGCATTTATACGTGCTGCCGCCCGCCTCGCAAACCTATGTGGTGCAAAACGCGAACTTTTCGCTGGCGCCGGGGGAGGCGCTTGGCATCGTCGGCCCCAGCGCTTCGGGCAAGTCGAGCCTGGCGCGGGCGATTCTCGGCGTTTGGCCTTCGGCCCGGGGCGCGGTGCGGCTCGACGGCGCGGACATTTTCACCTGGGAGCGGGAAGAACTCGGCCAACATCTCGGCTACCTGCCCCAGGATATCGAACTGTTCGACGGCAGCATCGCCGAGAACATCTGCCGCTTCGGCGAAGAAGATTCCGAAGCTATTGTGGCCGCCGCTAAACTGGCGGGTGTGCACGAACTAATCCTGGAGTTGCCGCGAGGCTACAATACGGTCATCGGCGGCACCGGCGGCGTGCTCTCCGGCGGCCAGCGCCAGCGCATCGGCCTGGCGCGGGCGGTGTACCGCAATCCCTGCCTGATCGTGCTCGACGAACCCAATTCAAACCTGGACGACCAGGGCGAGAAAGAGCTGGTGGCGGCCATCGAGCGCATCAAGCAGCAAGGCAGCACGGTGATTGTGATCAGCCACCGCACGCTGGTGCTGCAAAGCATGGACAAGATGCTGGTGCTGAAAGACGGCGCCACCGTCAATTACGGCCCGCGCGGCCAGGTGCTGTCCGCGCTGGTGAAACCGGCGGCCAAGCTGCCGCAATCCGCGGCGAGGTGAAATCGCGATGAGACGCATTGAACTGCTGCCGGCGGGAGAGCCGGAAGCGAACACCAGCATCAAGACGCCGGTGCGCGTTGGCCTGGGCATTTTCACCCTGGTGTTCGGCGTGTTCGGCGGCTGGGCGGCGCTGGCGCCCATCGACGGCGCGGCTTTCGCGCCGGGGGAAGTGAAAGTCGAATCCCAGAACAAGACCGTGCAACACCTGGAAGGCGGCATCATCGCCGAGATTCTGGTGGGCAACGGCGACCTGGTGGTGCCGGGGCAGCCGCTGATCCAGCTCGACCGCACCCAGCCCCAGGCGCAGCTTGACGTCGCCCGCGCCCAGCTCACCGCCAACCTGGTGCGGGAGGCGCGGCTGATCGCCCAAAGCCGGGGCGCCGAGACGGTGGCATGGCCGGAGGCGGTGGACCGGAACGACCCGGCGGCGCGGGAGGAAATCGAGGCGCAAAGCGAGATTTTCGAAGCGCGCAAGGCGGCGCTGGAGGGCAACATCGAAGTGCTTGAGCAGCGCATCGGCCAGCTTGAGAACCGGATCGTCGGCATGCGCGCCAAGCGCGAGAGCATGTTGCTGCTTTCGTCCTCCTACGAGGAAGAGTTGAACGACACCCGGGAATTGCTCGACCAGGGCTTTTCCGACCGCATCCGCCTGCGCGAGCTGGAGCGGAACTATGCCAACGCCGAAGGCGAGGCCGGCGAGCTGGCCGCCAATATCGCCTCCACCGAAATGCAAATCGGCGAGACGGTTTTGCAAATCTCGCAACTGGAGAAGGATTTCCGCAACGAAGTGGCGGCGGAGCTGGCGCAAACGCGCACCAATTTGAACGACCTGCGGGAGCGCATCATCGCATTGGACGACGTGGTGGCGCGCACCGTGATCCGCGCCCCGGACGGCGGCTACGTCACCGGCATGCAGACTCACACCGTGGGCGGCGTGATCAGCCCCGGCATGATCATCGCCGACATCGTGCCGGAAGACGACGAGCTCGTGGTGGAGGCCCATGTGTCGCCGAACGACATCGACCGGGTGGCGCTGAACCAGAGCGCGAACCTGCGCTTTTCCGCGTTCGGCAACATGACGCCGACAGTGTTCGGCGAAGTGACCAATCTTTCCGCGGACAGCTTTCAGGATCCGAATACCGGGATGTCCTATTACGTCGCGGAAATCAAAGTCTCCGCCGAGGGAATGGAAGATCTGGGCGAACTGGTGCTGATGCCCGGCATGCCCACGGAAGTGTTCATCACCACCGGCGAGCGCACTTTCCTGCAATATCTGTTCAAGCCGTTTTCCGACGCGGTCGCCCGCAGTTTCCGGGAAGACTGAATATCGCGGGTTGCCCGCTCCACGTGACCCGCCCCATCATGATCCGCCCCAACACAAATAGACACGTCAAAAGCCCATCGCCATGATCAAAGCCATTTGCACTTGCCTGTCGCTGAGCGTCGGCGCCGCCGCCCTGGCCAACTCCGCCGCTTTCGCCGATTCCGCCCCGGCCGGCTCCGCCCCGGCCAACGAATCAGCGCCGCCGCTGATGGTGGGCGAAACCCTGGAAGATTTTTTCAACGCGGCGATCGATTACAGCCCGCGGCTGCGCATCGCCGAGGAAAGCCTGGAAGTGGTGTCGGCGCGGAAGCGCGTCGCCACCGGCGTGCTGCTGCCGCAAGTGAACGCCGCCAGCAGCGTGACCGAAAACCGGCGCAGCAGTATCGACCCGCTTTTCCGCTTTGAGAACACGCGCACTTTCGACGGCGAGCGCAGTTTTGTGCGCCTGTCCCAGACCTTGTTCAACTGGCAGGCCTTTTCCCGGCGCAAGCAGGCCGGCCTGGCCGAGGACCAGGTGGAGGCGGAGTACTACTACGAACTCGCCTTCCTGTTGACCGAAGTGGCCGAGCGCTACTTCAACGTGCTGCAAGCCCAGGACGCGCTGGATTCCGTCGCCGCCGAAATTGAAGCGGTGGCGAACCAGCTCGCCCAGGTGGAAAGCATGTTCAACCTGCAACTGGTGCAAGTCACCGACTTGTACCAGGCCCAGTCCAGCCTGGCGCGGGCGGAAGCCGACCGGGTGCGGCTGGAAGCCGACCTGGCGGTGGCGCGGGAAGCGCTGCGGGCTATATCCGGGCTGGAACCGGGCATGTTGTACACCTTGCGCGCGGACGCGGAAGTGCCCGAAATTGAAGGCGATGTGGAATACTGGGTGCAACTGGCGCTGGAGAACAACCAGCAGATTCGCGCGCGCCAATTCGCCGAACGGGTGGCGAACGAGCGCATCTCCGAGCGCATGGGGGCCTACTTTCCCCAAGTCTCGCTGCTGGCCTTGCGCCAGCGCACCAATGTCGGCTTCGACAATGCGCCGATTGACCAGTCCGACATCAATTACATCGGCATCGACGTGACCATTCCGCTGTATTCCGGCGGCGCGGTAACGGCGCAAGTGCGCGAAGCCCGCGGCGAACACCGCATCGCCGAACTGCAGTTGCGGCAGGCGGAACTGGGGGCGCGGGAAATCGTGCGCTCGTCCTGGCTGCAGGTGGACGCCGGCGATTCGGTGATCGACGCGGCGGAAAGCCTGGTTGCGTTCACCGATTTGTCGGCCACCGCCATGCAGCAGGGGCTGGAATTGGGCACGGTGACCATCGTCGATGTTTTCATCGCGCTGCGCGACCGCTTCCGCGCCGAACGCGACTTGCAACGCGCGCGCTACGAACAGATCAAGGCCATGCTTGTGCTGCAACGCGAAGCTGGTACGCTGGAAGCGGCCGACCTGCTCGAAGTGGGAGAATGGCTGGAACAGCCGTAAACGCCGCGCGCGAGCTTGAGCGGCGGAATCGAAATCAGACTGGGCACCGTGCTTACCCTGCAACGCATCACCTCCGAATACCTGGCCAGCGAGGACCGTTTCCGCCTCAGCGGAGCCACCGAAGAAGGCACCCAGGTGAGCTACTGGGTCACCCAGCGGCTGCTGCTGCGCTTGCTCAGTTACCTGCTGGACTGGCTGGAAAACCACCGCGGCGAACTGGCGAGCCTGCCTGGAGCCGACATGCCCTTGCGGCCGACAACCAAGCCAACGCAAAAGCCCGCTGCGGGCGAGGTGGCGGGCCCGGCGGCGCAAGAGGCTTCTTCGCCTGGCGCGGAAGGCGCGGCGGACGCTCCCGGCGGCGCGGACGCGGCGCGCGCGGCCCGGGCCGAGTTGCTGCACGAGGCGGATATCCGAATCGCCGCCAGACACATCACCCTGGTGTTCAAGCCGCGCAACAGCGAACACGCGCAGCTCTCGCTGCAACTGGACGAAGCCTGGCGCTGGGTCGCCATCTTGCACACCTTGTGGCAGCGCGCCGAATGGAACCTCTCGATCTGGCCGGACTGGATCGAACAAGCCAAATCGCCGGGGCAGTCGGCATCCGCCGGTTACCTGCACTGAGCAAACTCAGCCGGCTTCAGCGGGGGCGAAGTACCCGGCCATGATTTCGCGCACCACCTCGGGCAGCGGCAGGCGCAATTGCCGCTCGCTGTAGCGGTACAAACCTTCGGCGTACACGACTTCGGCCGGCAGTGAGAAGGAGCGGCTGCGGTTCAGCGAGGCAACGTAGTCCGGATAGCTGTTTTGGCTGTTCTGGCTGGCGTAGACCGCCATCACCTCGGATTTGCGCGGCATCTGGGCGCTGATATCGATCAGCAGATTGATCGGATTGAACGCGGTGATCTCGTAAGACAGCGACTGGGGTTGTGGTCCGGCTTCGCCCAACGAACGCAAGGCGGCCCAGGCAAGCAGGCCGGTGGCGCGGTGGTCGGGATGGATCTCAAGGGGGCCGGGGAAAAGCACCGTGGCCGGCCGCAATTCTCTGATAGCTTCCGCAAAAAGCGCCGTGCGCCGGGCGTCGACGCGCAGGCCCCGGTCGGGCTCGCTCCAACATTGCAGGCCGCGCACGCCAAGCAATTCGGCGGCGCGGCGCACTTCTGCCCGGCGACGGGCGACAAGGTCGTCGGCGTCGCCACCCAGAGCGCCATCGGTGACCACAACGACGTGGGTCTCGACCCCTTCGTCGCTGGCTTTTAGCAAACAGCCGCCAAGGCCAAAAGTTTCATCGTCGGCATGGGGCGCGAACACCAGCCAGGGCCCGGGCGGCAACGGCGCCGTCTCGAAGGGAATCAATTCGTGCTCGGGACAGGGAAGCATGGGTTTTCGGCTGGGGTTGGCGCGCGCTACGCGATGGGCCATTGTAAAGGATGTTTCCGGTCCATACCTGCGGGGCAGCGGGGATCGAATTCGCTCTGGGGAGGGGGGCTGCGTTATACTCGCGGCGGGGTTGGAAGTGGACCAGTCCGGCTTCGGAGGCGGCGAGTCGGCAGCCGAATTGGGAACCGGTAGAGCGTGCTCAAGCTGATCGGCCAATGGGTGATGACACCCGCATGGAACTACCGGCTGTTTCGGAATTTCGTGCGCCAGGATTTTCTCGGCCAGTTCGGCGCCGCGAGCTTTGGCGCGTTTTGGCTGTTCATCACCCCCATCACCCACATCCTCATCTACTCCTTCGTGTTCAGCTACGTGTTCCGCCTGCGCGAAGTGGCCGATTTCGGCCAAACACAATTCGTGATTTTCCTCATGATCGGCTACCTGCCCTGGTTCGCCTGCGCCGAAGCCGTCGGCAAATCGACCAACCTGCTGCTGGCGAAAGCGCCGCTGATCACGAAAGTGGTTTTCCCCGTGCAAATCATTCCCGTGGTGGGCGCCCTGGTGCCCTACCTGACCCACGGCATCGGCTTCACGCTGTTGCTGCTGTACCTGGCGGCTTCAGGCCATTTGTCCTGGCCCTGGCTGCTGCTGCCGCCGGTGTTCGCCTTGCAGTTTTTGTTCAGCATGGGCCTGGTGGCGGTGCTGGCGGCGCTGTGCGTGTTCCTGCGCGACCTGCAACAAATCGTCTCGCTGGGGGTGACCTTGTGGTTTTTCCTGACGCCGATTATTTATCCCATCACAATGATTGAGAGCGAAACCTTGCGCACACTGTACCTGTTCAACCCCATGCACAGTTTCATCAATCTGTACCGGGAAATCATTTTGCTGGGCACCTTTTCGCACTTGCAACTGGCCATCGCCGCCGGCTCGGCGCTGCTGAGCTGGCTGCTGGGCGGCTGGTTGTTCATGCGCATCCGGCACGCTTTCGGGGATGTGCTGTAGTTATGGCCGCGTTGCGGGCGCGAATCAGCGTCGCCAATTTGAACAAGGAGTTCCGCATTTACCAGCGGCCCCAGGACCGGCTGGCGGAGCTGATTCTGCGGCGGCCGCGGCACCGGCTGTTCCATGTGCTGAGCGATATCTCTTTCGCCGTGGCCGACGGCCAAAGCCTGGGCATCGTCGGCGACAACGGCGCCGGCAAGTCCACCTTGCTGAAATTGCTGGTGGGCACCTTGCAACCCACTTCCGGGCGGATTGAAGTGGACGGCAAGGTGGCCGCCCTGCTGGAACTCGGCGCCGGCTTCCACCATGACTTCAGCGGCCGCCGCAACATTCATCTCAACGCTTCCCTGCTTGGCGTTCCGAACGAGGACATCCACGCGCTGGAGAACGAGATTATCGAGTTTTCCGAACTCGGCTATTTTATCGACCGGCCGGTGCGAACCTATTCCTCGGGCATGTTCGTGCGGCTGGCGTTTTCCATCGCCACCATGGTGCGGCCGGACATTCTCGTCATCGACGAGGCGCTGTCGGTGGGCGACATGGCGTTTCAGCGCAAATGCGTGCAACGGATGCAGGAATTCCGCGCCCAGCGCAAGACCATGGTGTTTTGCAGCCACTCGATGTTCCACGTGCAAGCGCTGTGCGACAAGGCGATCTGGCTGGACAAGGGCAGCATCCGCGAGTTCGGCGCGGCGGACAAAGTGGTGGGACATTACGAGGACTATTGCACCCACAAGAAGTCCTACAACACCATCCGCAACGACCTGCCGCCGGAGATGGAGCAACCGGAGGCGGAACAGACGGTGCAGGATTGCCGGATCAATTCGCTCTCGGTGCGCGATATCGACGGCGCCGAGCTGGACACGCTGACGCCCTTGCAGGACGTGGTGCTGGAAATGGAAGTGGAAGTGTTGCGCGACGGCATCGAAGGCAATTTCGGTTTCGCATTCATGAAATCGGCGGAGGAGCCGGTGGCCTCGTTTCTGACAGTGGATGAAGAGGCGGTGGAAACCGGACCATTTCAAAAGGGCGAGGTGTTCACTGTCGCCTTGACGGTGCGCAATTTGACCATGCGCGTTGGCGGCTATTACGTCGTCGGCGGCCTGGCGGACCGCACCGGGCTGCTTTGGTACGAAACGCGGTTCAGCAAATTGCTGACGGTGGCGGCGAACAAGGGCGTTGGGCCCTTCATCATGCCGGCGCAGTGGTCGGTGCGGAAACGGGGGCGGGCGCAAGAGCCGCCCGAGAGGGTCGGCGGCTAAAGGACGGCGGCTAGCGGAACAGCAGGTCTTCTTCGGCCACCCGGGGCGGGGCGGTGTCGGGCAGCACGCCGAACGGGTCGATGTGGTGGACGAGGGGGAGGTTGCTGTAACCGCGGGCTTCGACAATCTCCATGTAGGCGCGGGTGACGGGGTCGGGGTTGTGGAACCCGGCTTCGGCTTCGAGCCGTTCGCGCTCGGCGGCGCTCAGTTCGGTTTTGGGATAAACGAACAGGGTGTAAAAGTTCGAGGTGTTGGTGCCGACCCAGGGCGCGAGTTCCTGCAAGTCTTCGAAGGGCACGATTTCACCGATTTCGGCCATGTTGTTGATGTCTTCGCGTTCGCGGTAGGCAAGAATATTTTCGATGGATTGTTCGCTCATGCCGGGCAGCAGGCGCATGGCTTCGCGGCTGGCGAGGTTGAGATTGAGCCTGCGGCCGTTGCCGTAGACGGTGAAGGCGGCTTCAAGGTTGACGCCTTGCAGCAGTTGGTCAAAGCCGCGGATGAGCAGCAATTCCTCGACGCTTTCCAGTTCGGAGCTGTTGCGGGGCGTGTAGGGGGTTTCGAGGTTTTCGTAATACTCGTTTTCGGCGCCTTCGACGCCGACTAGCTGGTTGAGGTCGGTCCAGTCGGTCCAGGCGGCGAGCAGTTGCTGCACGGCTTCGGGGTCGGCTTCGATGCCGCCGAGCCAGTGCCGAATCAGGTTTTCCATGTCTTGGCGGTTGATGCGGTTCAGGTTGATTTTGCCGGCGTGGTCGTAAATCCGCACGACGAAGTCTTCGCTTACGGGATAGTGCAAGCTGAGTGCCTGGCCGTTGAAGCGGTAGGCGGGGGTGCGAATCTCGCCGTTTTCGTCAAGTTCCAGCGGCTCGCCCACGGGCAATTCCATGCGTTCGAGCAAGAGTTCCATTTCGGCGTGGTTGACGGCGCCCATGAGTTCGGCCCAGTTCAGGCCGGCGGCGCGGTGGTTGGCTGTGGCGGACGCCGACAGGCGCACTTTGGATGCCATGGCGGCAACGAGCACGGTGAGCAGCACGGCGGTCCATAGCACGATGATGATGACGGCTCCTTTCTGGCGCGGGTAGTTCACAGGTTCACCCATCGGGAAGGAAGCTCGGGCTGGATGGAACGATGCTCCCAGTTGCGGATTCGGGCGACGATTTCCATGGTTTGGTTTTGTTCGTCCGGGGGTTCGAGAAGGGGTTCAAGGAGGACGTGGACGGCGAGGGGCAGCGCCAGGGTTTCGTCGCCGAACCATTGGTCGACCCAGGGGCGGCTTTCGTCGAGTTCGGTGTAAAGGTAGCGGAAGCGGGCCTGGTATCCGGGCAGCAGGGGCACGGGCTCGGCTTGGTCCAGGCGGACTTCGGGGTTGTCGGACAGGGCGGGCGCGAGTTTGAGCGCCACGCCGAGTTCGGGGTCGTTGAACAGTTGCCAGGCGGTGAGGCCGGGGGTGCGTTGGGGTGAAACGGTGGAGACCCAACTGAGGTTGTCGTCTTCGCCGCGGAAGTAGACGCGGCGGATGAGTTCTTGTTCGTCCATCCAGGAGTGGGGGAAGGCGCCGTGGAGGGCGCGGTCGAGTTGGAGGATGGAGAGGGACTGGTCGAGGTGGCGGTCGAGGGTGTTTGAGTCGCGGTTCCAGTCGGAGGCTACGATGAATACGGCGGAGGAGAGCAGGCCCAGCAGGGTGGCTGTGAGCGCCAGGGCCAGCAGCACTTCGATTAGGGTGAAGCCGGTGTTTTTGTTGATTGGGAGTGGGTGTCCCTGGGTTGTTCGCTTTGTTTCCGTCGTTGTCGCGCGGGCTTGAAGGTGGGTATCCCATGGTGTTTCGCTTTGGAACCGTCGCCGTCTGGGGAGCTTGGTGCGGCGGACGCCGTGAATACGTCCCTGTAGGCTTCGGGCTCGGCTTCCTGCCTCGCACGACCGCCGCACCAAGCTCCCCAGACGGCGACTCGCGGGGTGCGTGATGCGGACGCTGTTACGGAGTGGGGCGCTTCGGTGCCGGCACCGTGCGGGGGGCTTTGGATTCGGTGGGGGGGGTGGGTGGCGCATGTTAGCGGGGGAGGGTTAGACGGACCCAGCGGGTGGCGGTGATGGTTTGGTTGCGCTGGGTGTCGGTGATTTCGTAGGACTGCAGGGCGCGGGTTGAGGCGAGGGTTTTGCGGATTGGGTCTTCGAGGAGGTCGCCGGCGCGGATGTTGTAGCGGTCTTCGCGCAGCACGGGTTCGACTTCGTTGTATTCGTTTTCGAGCAGGGCAAAGTTGACGGCGGCGCGCAGGTTTGTGGTCTCGCGCAGGCTTTCGGTGGAGCGCAGGGAGAGTTGTTTGCTGGCGCCGAGCAAGGTGAACAGGCCGCCAAGGACGAAGCCGGTGATGGCGAGGGCGACGATGACTTCGAGCAGGGTGAAGCCGCGGTTATTGGATGTCTTGGCGTTCATTGGTGTTGATGCGTCCGGTGAATGGGTCGATGTCGATGCGGGCGCGCAGGTCGCCGCGGGCGAACAGCAGGGTGCCGCCGGTGCTGCCGCCTTCGGGGAAGAAGGTGATTTCGAGGGCTTGGTTGACGGGTTCGCGCTCGCCGGTGCTGTTTTGGAATTCGAGTTCGATGTCGCGTGGGTTGAATATGCCGGCGCTGAAGGTTGGGGGTGCGTAGCCGGCTGGTGTTCCGGGCAGGAAACTGATGGTTGCGGGGTTGCGGGTGACTACGGCGTTGCGGCGGGCGTGGTTGAGGAGGTTGGCGGCGGTGCGCACTTCGACGTTGAAGCTGCGGCCTTCTAGGGCGCCGAGCCGGGGCACGAGCAGGGCGCCGGCGAGGCCGATGATGGACAGCACGAGCAGGACTTCGAGTAAGGTGAAGCCCCGGCCCTGATTGCGCGGGCTATTCGCGGCCGATGTCGGCATCGTTGCCTTCGCCGCCGTCTTCGCCGTCGGCGCCGAGTGAGTAAAGCTCGAATTGGGTGCCGTCGGATTCGTATTCATAGGGGTTGTCCCAGGGGTCGCTGGGGATTTGGGCGCCGCGCAGGTAGGGTCCGTTCCAGGCGGCGCGGTCGGTGTCGTTTTCGACGAGGCCGTCGAGGGTGTCGGGGTAGCGGCCGACGTCGAGGCGGTACATGTCGAGGGCTGCGGACAATGTGGAGATTTCAACGGTGGCGGCGTCGCGCATGGCGCCGGCTTGTTGGTTGAAAAGGTTGGGGGCGACGAGGACGGCGAGCATGGCGATGATGGCCATGACGACGAGTATTTCAATCAAAGTGAAGCCGGCGTTTTTTTTGATTTTGAGTCGGTTTTGCTTCGAATCCGTCGCTATCAGGGGGGCCTGGGGGTGGGTGCCCCCGGGTGTTTCGCTTTGGAACCGTCGCCGTCCGGGGGGCTTGGTTCGGCGGACGCCGTGAATACGTCCCTGTAGGCTTCGGGCTCGGCTTCCTGCCTCGCACGACCGCCGAACCAAGCCCCCCGGACGGCGACTCACGGGGTGCGTGACATGGACACCGCGAATTCGGTCGGCGGGCTTCGGGCTCGGCATCCTGACTCGCACGCCCGCTGCAAACCCCACGCCAGACGGAGACTCGGGGAGTGCGTGACGCGGGCGCTGTGGATTCGTTCGGGCCGGGCTCGGGGTCGGTTTTCTGCTTCCGACGACCGGCGCGCGGAGACTTACGGACGGGGACTTGGGGTGTGTGGTCATTTTAGATGCCCATGTCTTCGAAAAGTTGGGAGACGAGTTCGAAGCGGTTGAGGATGTCGGAGTATTGTACACCCGGTGTTTCGGCGTTGAGGTTGACGATTTCGGGGCGCAGGACGATGAAGAGTTCGCGGCGTTCGACGCTGATGCGCTGGTAGGAGAACAGGTTGCCGATGAGGGGGACCTGGTTGAGCAGGGGGACACCGCGGTTGAGGTTTTCGTCGTCGTCCTGGATCAGGCCGCCAAGGACGACGTTTTCACCGTTGTTGACGACGACGGTGGTGCTGATCTCCTGGTTGTTGAAGACGGGGTTGTTGTTGACGCCGGCGGCGGCGCTGTCGACGGAGGACAGCACCTGGCGGATGGTCAAGGTGACGACGCCGTCTTCGTTGATCTGGGGTGTGATGTAGAGCTCGATGCCGGTGGGGCGGTACTGGATGTTGGTGGTGGCGATGCCGCCGGTGCTGATGGACTGGCCGGCTTCGATGGGCACTTCGGCGCCGATCTGGATTTCGCCTTCCTGGTTGTTGGTGACCATGAGCGAGGGCCGCGCGAGCAGGCGCACTTCGTTGTTCTGGGCGATGGCGGACAAGGTTGCTTCGACGCGGGCGGCGCCGTCGAGGAAGCTGCGGGTGAACATGAGGCCGTTGAGCACGGGGGTGAAGGTGGTTTGGGTGGTGTTTTCGATGGGCATCAGGTCGGCGTCGGCGGCGACGCGGCTCCAGTCGACGCCGAAACGGGTGTCGTCGTTGAGGGTGATTTGGGCGATGACGGCGTTGACCATGACTTGCAGGGGCGCGACGTCCAGTTGGCTGATGGTGGTCAGCAATTGCCGGTAGTCCCGGGCCGAGGCGCGGATGAGCAGGCTGTTGGTGGCTTCGTCGGCGACGATGCGCACTTGCAGGTTGGCGGAAACCGCGGCCGAGGCGGCGGGCGAGGCGGCCGGCGCTTCGATGGGCGCGGCTTCGCCGGCGAAAATGGTTACCGGCGGCGGGGCGTCGCCGGTCAGGTCGTCGATGTTTTCGACCAGGTTGAGGTTGACCTGGCGTTCGATTTGGCTCAGTCCGGGCTCTTGGGCGGTGAGGCTGGCTGGCGGTGGTTCGTCTTCTTCTTCGAATACCTGGCTGAGGGTTTGGGCGAGTTCGACGGCGGGCAGGTTTTTCACCCGGTACATGAACAATTGTTCGGATTGCTCCTGGCCTTCGGCGTCGAGAATCGCCACCCAGCGGCTGACTTCGTCGAAGCCGCGGCTGGCGGGGGCGGTGATCAGCAGCGAGTTGATGCGGCCGATGCCGCGCACCTGGTAGGTGGGATTTTCACCTTCGATGAGGTTGAGGATCTCGGCCAGTTCCTCGGCGACTTCAAGGGCGTTGGCGTTCTCCAGCGGATACACGCGGATGCCCTGGTTGAGGAAGGGGTCGGAGTCCACCAGCATGAGCAACTGGTTGATGCGCTGCAGCTCTTCCGGGCCGGCGCTGATCGCCAGGGTGTTGTTGATGCTGAACGGGCGCGCGTCGCCTTCGTCTTGCAGCAGGGGCTGGATGAGCTCGATGGCGAATTCGGCGGAGACGTAGACCAGCGGCGTCACTTGCATGATGCGGGCGGCGGCGCTGGCGGCGGCGGCATCCGGGGTGGCGAACTCGGTGGGCGGCGGGGTGCTGACCTGGCGCACATTGTAAGCATTGCCGACACGGTTGATGACGGCGCCGGCGTCGCGGGTGAGCAGGCGCATCAGCGGCCAGATGTCGGCGCGGGAGAGGGGCCGGTCGGCGGCGGTGCGCAAGCTGACGACGCGGTCGATGGTTGGGTCGATGACGAGGGAAATGTCCAGGGCTTCGGCGAGTTCTTCGAGCACGAGGCGCAGGTCGGCCTGTTCGTAGTTGAGTTCGACGACTTCATCGTCGTCGCCGTCCACGGGCTGGGGGGCGATGTCGATGGGCTGGCCGGCGACGGGCTGGCTGCCATCGCGGTTGATGGCTTCGATCAATTCCAGTTGCGCCGCGCTGTTGGCCGAGGGCAGGACGGCGATTTCCTGCTGCGGCTGATTTTGCGGAGCGGTGGCCGGGGCGTTTTGGGCCGCCGGCTGGCCGACTTGTCCCGCGCCGCCGCCAGTGGTGGCGGCGCAGGAGGCCAGCAGGATTGCCAATGGCAGCACGCGCAGCGGCCCCGGAGTGGAAATGGACTGAACGCGCATCGCGGCGGCCTCCTGTCAGAACTCAACGGCGTTCATGCTGAACACCGCGGAAAGCATGGTGATGGTGATGCCACCAACAACGATGGCGAGAATGATAATCAGCGCGGGCTGCAGGGCAGCGACCAGGGTGGCGACCTGGTTGCGCACGTGGGAATCGAAGGTTTGCGCGGCTTTCAGCAAAATGGCCGCGGTGCGGCCGGATTCTTCGCCGACGCCGACCAATTGATGCAGCAAGGTGGGAAAGCGCCGGGTCTTCTCCAGCGAGACGCCGAGCCCGGCGCCGCCGCGCACGTCTTCCTCGACCTGGGCCAGTTCCCGGGTGAGCACGGTGTTGAGCAGCACTTCCCGCGCCACGCGCAGGGCGCGGATCAAGGGAATGCCGGCGCCCATGAGAGCGCCCATGGTGCGCGCGAACAAGGCGCATTCGCGGTACAGAATCAGGTTGCCCAGCAGCGGCAGCGAGAGCAGGAAACGGTCCTTGCGCAAGCGTCCGGCCGGGTCGGCGTCGAGTCTTTTCCAGCCGAAAAAGCCCAGCGCCGCGGCGATGAATGCGAGGTAGCCGTAGTCGCGCAGGAATTCGCTCATGGCGAGCAGGAAGGCCGCGCTCGGGGGAATTTCGGCGCCGGCGTCCTGGAACATGACGGCGAATTGGGGAATGACGAAAACCATCAGCAGGCCCACCGAAAGAATACCGGTGATGACCAGCACCACCGGGTAAACCATCGCCGAAACAATGGCTTGGCGGGTTCTGGCGTTGCTTTCGAGAAACTCGGCCAGGTCCGGCAGCAATTCGTGCAAAATGCCGCCTTCCTCGCCGGCGCGGACGATGTTGACGTACATCTTGCCGAAAACGGCGGGGTGCTGCTCCATGGCCTCGGCGAGGCTGCTGCCCTCTTTCACCTCGCGCAGCAAGCCGCGGGCGAGCTCGCGCATGGCGCCGGACTCGGCGATGCCTTCGAGCAGGCGCAAGGCGCGGTCGAGGGGCACCCTGGCCTCCACCAGGGTGCACAGGCCATTGGTGAAATCGAGCAAGGCGGCGGCGGTGACCTTGCGCCGCTCGAAGCGCCAGCTTGAGGCCTTGCCGGGCTGGATCAGAATCGGCGTCAGCCGGCGCCCCTGCAAGATGCGCGCGGCCTCGCGTTCGGTTTCGGCTTCGAGCACGCCGCCGCGGCGCTTGCCGGCGGCGTCGAACGCCTGGTAACGAAAAGTTTGCCCGCTCATATCGCCCTGGTCACCCGCACCACCTCTTCCGGCGTGGTCAAGCCCTGGCGCAATTTGTCCAGCGCGTCCTGGCGCAGGCCGCGCAGGCCCTCGGCGACGGCCTGGGCGCGGATTTCGTTGGCGTCGGCGCCGCTGGCGATGCGGTGGCGGATTTCATCGCTCATCAACATCAGCTCATACAGGCCGATGCGGCCGCGGTAGCCGGTGTGGCCGCAGCGTTCGCAACCGGCGCCGCGCCGAATCGGGGGCCAGTCTCCGGCGTCGATTTGCAGCACCGCGGCTTCGTCGGGGGTGATGGCGCGGTCTTCCGCGCAATCGGTGCAGACCCGGCGCACCAGCCGCTGCGCTTGCACCGCGAGCAGGCTGGAACTGATCAGGTAGCCTTCCACGCCCATGTCCTGCAAGCGGGTGATGGCGCCGGCGGCGTCGTTGGTGTGCAAGGTGGAGAAAACCAGGTGGCCGGTGAGAGCGGATTCGATGGCGATTTCGGCGGTGTCGTGGTCGCGGATTTCGCCGACCATGATCACGTCCGGGTCCTGGCGCACGATCGAGCGCAGCCCCTGGGCGAAGCCGAGGCCGATGGCGGTGTTGACCTGGATTTGGGTGATGCCCGGCAACTGGTATTCGACCGGGTCCTCGACGGTGATGATTTTCTGGGTGTCGTTGCTGATTTTCTCCAAGGTGGCGTACAAGGTGGTGGTCTTGCCGCTGCCGGTGGGGCCGGTGATGAGCAGCATGCCGTGGGGCGAGCCGATCACCGATTGATAGTCGCGCAGCACCCGGGTTGGCATGCCGAGGGCGGTCAAATCCACCGCCATGTCGCTGCGGTCGAGAATGCGCAGCACCACGGATTCGCCGTGCACGCCGGGCAAGGTGGAAACGCGCATGTCCAATTGCTTGGCGCCGAGCTGGTAGTTGATGCGGCCATCCTGGGGCAGGCGTTTCTCGCCGATGTCGAGCCGCGCCATCAATTTCAGGCGGGAGGCGACCGCGGTGTGGATGCGCACCGGCAAGCGTTCGACCACGGTCATGATGCCGTCGACGCGGCAGCGCACGTCGAGGCTGGTTTCGCCGGGTTCGAAGTGGATGTCGCTGGCGTTCAAGTCAAGCGCGCGGGCGAACAAATGGTTGACCAGGCGGATGATGGGGGCTTCCGAGGCGAGGTCGAGCAATTGATCGTCGTCTTCGAAGCCGGTGGCGAGCAATTCTTCGTCGTCGCTTTCGATTTGCGGCGACAGCTCGGCGCGCCAGTGCCGCGCCAAACGTCGCACTTCGTCGTCGGGGGCGGTGCGGAATCGAACCGGTTCGCCCAGGATGAAGCGAATCTTGGCGCGCTGCTCGATGGGGGGCAGATGATCGCAAACGAGCTGGCCGGACTGCTCGAAATCCCGCGCCGGGGCGATGCCGCCCGGTTCGAGCAACTGGGAAAAAATCGGCAAGGTGATGGCTGGAAACGGCATGGCGCAAATCCGGGCTAATTGCGCCGCGCCGTCATCGGCGCTTGCGCCGGGCGCGCGAAGCCGACCACGGTGATGGCGCCGGAATACTGGCTGCGGCTGCGGCTGATGCTGAAATCGGTGACCAGAAGCCGCGGCCGGGAATCGCCAAGGCGCTGCAGAAAAGCGATGGTGCGGTTGGCGTCGCTGGTGCGGAAGGACATTTCCTGGCTGATCAGCAGCCAGCCTTCGGTTTGCAGCCGCTCGGCGAGCCGGGTGGAATTGACGGTGAGTCCGGATTCGCGGGCGTAGCGCGAAAGATCCTGCTGGATTGCGGCTTCGATCAAGGGAATGGTTGCGCCGGAGAAAATGCCGGTTTGCAATTCGGCCTCGAGCAGTTCGGCGGCGGCGCGGCGTTCGGCCCATTGGGCGCTGTTGTCAATCAGGGATTGTTCCCTTTGCACGGCGAGTTGCAGGTTTTCAATCGCCGCCTGGCGCCGGTCGCGCCAGTCGCCCAGGGCGGGAAGCAGGTAACTGGCGAGGAACAGCGCCAGCACCGCGGCCAGCAGCAGCAACAGGTTGCGTTCTCGGGAGGAAATGGTCAAAGCTCAACGGTCCGGGAAGTAGCGCGCCATGTAGGCTTCGAAATTGGTTTCGGCCAGGCGCAGGTCGATGTGGTATTGGTCGTTGTTGGTGGCGCGGGAGAATACGACCTCGGCGAATGCGGGGTCCTGCTCCAATTGCTGCAAGATCGACTGCGGGTCTTCGCTGGTGCCCTGGATGCGGATTTCGCCTTCGGAGACTTCCAGGTCCGACAGCCGATTCGGGCGCAGCACGCGCTGCAAGGTGTACATTGCCTCGCGCACGTCCTGTTCGGGAAAATCGGTCACCGCGCCCCAGCGGTTTTCGAAATCCACCACCACGTCGCGGTCCGCCCTGGCCAGCGTGGACAGCTCCCGGCGGCTTTCGAGCTGGGCGCTCAACTCCATGATGCGCACTTGCTGCCAGGCGAAAGGCGCGCAAGCCAATGCCGCCACGACGCCCAGCGCGGCGGAGGCGCGCAGCAGGTGGCGGCGGCGCTCCTCGCGGCGGCAGCGGGCCACGGCCGCCTGGGGGAAGAAGCAATAGTCGGCGTGGGCTTGCCGGTCGAGATTGGCGGCGTATTGCTCCAGCGATTCGACCCGCTGCGACTTGCCGGCGGAGGCGGCGCGCAATTCGCTGTCCCATTGCTCGGCGAATTGGCCGTCTTCCAGGTCGGCCGCGTCGACATGCTTCCATTGCCGCAGCACGCCGGCGGCGGTGGATTGGGCGAAAGTGGGCCCGGCCCCGTCGGCGTCGACCAGGCCGGAACGCGCCGCCGGGCTATGCAGGATGCGTGGTTTAACCGCCGCCAGGAACAGATCCTTGGCGGCAAATGCGGCTTGCAAGGCGTTGATTCGGCTGGACTTCATCCAAAGCGCGATTTGCGCGCCCGGTTCGCTTTCGTGGACGGCGAGTTCGAGTTCCTGGTCCAGCGCGGGCAGCACATTTTCCATTTGCAAGCGCAAGGCCGAATGCAGGTTTTCGCCGCTGACGCCGGGCAGTTCGGATTCGGTGGCGACGAATTCCGCCGGCGGCAGCAACAACAAAATGGCGTGTTCGTCCTCGCCGCCGAGCAACCCGCGCGCGGCGCCGGCGAGGGATTCAGCTTCTATCGCGACCGCGTTCGGGGCACCCGCATCCGGCGGCAACTCGATGCGGTTGCCGCTTTCCACGTGCAGCATTTGCTTGCCGAAGACGAGCAAACTGGCGTCCACCCGCCGCAACAGCTCGCGGCCCGCGTCGGCGAACAGCATTCGCCGCAGCGGGGCGGGCAGTTGGGAGACCCAGGGGCTTGGGCTTTGCCGCATGAGGTTTCGAAGCGCCCGCGGGCGGCTTCCCTTATATCGACTTGTATCGAAGTGAACAGGGGGTTAGTCGGCAGGCGGGGCAATAAAGTTTGCGCTAACCGGGCGCGGCTGGCCGGCGCGAGCCGCGGTGAACATTTGCCGCTGGACAGCGCCGGCTTGTCGGGCCGGCGGGCTTGCATTCAGCCGGGTGTCCGGCAACCGCCACGCGGGGCTGCCGGGCGGCTTGAGCGCCGGTTGGGCCGGTTGGGCCGGTTGGGCCAGTTGCCGGAAGATGGCGCCGGCCGGGGGATGCCTAGCCGCCGGAGCGCAAGCTGGCGCGTTCCCTGTCGACGAGGAAGTCGACCACATCAAGCATCATTTGCTGGGTTGGCACGTCGGCGCCGGTGGTTATCAGATACTTGCCGTTGACGATCATGTTCGGCGTGCTTTGGATGCGGTAGTCGCTCATGCGGCTCTTGGCCTGGTTGACCTTGGTGCGCACGCCGAAAGAATTGAACGCGCGGCTGAACTGCTCCGGGTCGATGCCGTGCTCGGCGAACAGGGCGGCGATTTGCCTTTCGTTTTGCAGGCGGTTGCCTTCCAGGTTGATGGCGTTGAACACCGGCTCGTGGACGATGTCCACCACGTCGAGGGCTTCGGCGGTGTAATAGATCTGGGCGTGGATTTCCATCAGCCCGTTCCAGAGGGCGGGGAAGCGCATGAAGTCGACGTCGTCCGGCGCGTTCGCCTTCCAGTTTTCCACCAATGGTTCGAAGCGGAAGCAATGCGAGCAGCCATACCAGAAGGCTTCGATCACTTCAACTTTGGAGCTGTCGCGGGTGTTGACCGGGACGTCAAAGGTCACATAGTGGGTGCCGTCAACAAATCGTTCCACCTGTCCATAGCCGAAAGTCGCGACCGGCAGCAAAAGCGCGCAGCACAGTACTTGCAATGTTCTTTTGATCATCGATCTACTCCGGGTTGGTTCGTGGTTTCCACTTGGGAAAAAATCTAACACAGGCCGCGCCGGCTTGCCATGCGCGGCTGCGAAAGGGATTCGCTGGTTCAGTGCAGGCCGGCCAGGTAGTTGGCCAAGGCTTCCAGTTCCGGGTCCGTCAAGCGTTCGACGATGAGGCGCATCATGCCGTCGGGGTCGTTGGCGCGCGCGCCGGAGCGGAAGTCCTTCAATTGTTGCAAGGTGTATTCCGGGTGCTGGCCGCCGAGGGCGGGTAAGCCCGCGGGGGCGTTGCCGGTGCCGGTGGGCGAATGGCAGGCGGCGCAGGCGGTGACGCGCAGTTCGCGGTTGCCGGCGCGGTACAGGCGCGCGGCGAGTTCGACGCTGTCGGGCTCGGCGCCGAGCAAGGTTGGGGTTTGGGAGGCGTACCAGGCGGAGATGTCTTCGATGTCTTCGTCGGTCAGGCTGAGGACCATGGCCGCCATCACCGGGCCGGGCCGGGCGCCGGACTGGTAGTCGCGCAATTGCTTGGCCAGGTAGCGCGCGTTCTGGCCCGCCAGTTTGGGGTTGATCGAAAGTTCGCTGTTGCCGTCGGCGCCGTGGCAGGTAGCGCACAGCGCGGCCTTGGCCTGGCCCGCGGCGGCGTCGCCCTGGGCGAGGGTGGATTGCGCGAAGCCGGCGGCGACCAGCGCCGTCAGCGAAAAGATCAAAGATTTGCTCATTTCTCCGTTCCCGCGGTATTGCCAATTTCGCCTGCGACCAGGCCCAACCGGGACCAGCCCGGCAAAAAGACGCGGATTATAGCCTGATTCCCCAAGGCTCTCCACAATCGCCGCGGTGCGACCTGTCATTTCACGCTGCGCCTCCCGGTCATACCGCAACGAGCCTCCCAGTCATACCGCGCAGCGCCTTTCGTCATTCCGCGCCGCGCCTCCCAGTCATTCCGCGCGAAGTCGCGGGTGAGGCCCGGTCGGCGCAGCCGACGAAAAGCGAAGCTTTTCGAGGACCGAACGACCCGACAGGAGGTCGGGGCTGGGGGTGCTCGAAGCCTATAACCTCGCGCCAGGGATGGCACGCACACCTCACCAGAATCCCTAAAGAGATTCTGCGACTCCGCTTCGCTGCGCGCAGAATGACGGGCGGGGGCGACTTCTTTGGTATGCTTCGCGGCCTTGAACTTTGGGGTCGCGGGCGCTGTCATACGGGGCCGCGGGGCTTTGGCGGGAAACCGGAATGAATTATGCGCTGACCACATTCGCCCTGGGCGCGGTTTCGCTGGATGGCTGCCCCGAGCACAGCGCGGCGGAGGTGGCGTTCGCGGGCCGCTCGAACGCGGGGAAGTCGAGCGCGATCAACGCGATTTGCCGGCAGTCGCGGCTGGCGCGAACGAGCAAAACGCCGGGGCGCACGCAAATGCTCAACTTTTTCGTCGTGCCCGGAGACATGGAACGCTATCTGGTGGACTTGCCGGGTTACGGCTTCGCCAGGGTGCCGCTGGATGTCAAGCGGCAATGGCAGCGCGAGATGCGGCACTATCTGAACGGCCGCGAGCAATTGCGGGGGCTGGTGCTGCTCAGCGACATCCGCCATCCGCTGAAGGAATTCGACCGGCAAATGATCGACTGGGCCCAGGGCGCCGGCCTGCCGCTGCACTTGCTGCTGACCAAGGCGGACAAAATGAAGCGCAACCCGGCCCACAATGTGATGGCCGCGGTGCGCAAGGAATTGGCGGGGCGCGGCGCGCTGGAAGTGCAATTGTTTTCCGCCACGGCGGGCATCGGCATCGAGCAACTGCGCGAGCGCCTCGACTCCTGGCTCGAAGCCTGAGCGCAGCCGCCGGCGGGGCTGGCGCTTGCCCGTCGGCGCGGGGAGTATCCAAAGGGAGCCCTCAGTGGGCCTGGTCCCAGTTGTCGCCGAAGCCGACGTCGACGACCAGGGGGACGTCGAGGGCGGCGGCGCTGACCATGCGGAACTTTACGCCCTCGCAAAGCAGTTGCAAATCGCCCTCGGCGCACTCGAACACGAGTTCATCGTGGACCTGCAGCAACATGCGCGCGTCGATGCGCTTGCTTTCCAGCCAATGGTCGATGTCGATCATGGCCTGCTTGATGATGTCGGCGGCGGTGCCTTGCATGGGGGCGTTGATGGCGGTGCGCAGCGCGGCCCGGCGCAAGGCGCCGCGGCCGGCCCGGAGATCCGGCAGATACAAGCGGCGGCCGAACACGGTTTCAACGTAGCCCAGGTCGCTGGCCTGGGCCTGGGTGCGGTCCATGAAAGCGCGCACGCCGGGGTAGCGTTCGAAGTAGCGGTTGACATAGTGCTGGGCTTGCTCGCGGCCGATGTTCAACTGGCGGGCGAGGCCGAAAGCGGACATGCCGTAGATCAACCCGAAATTGATCGCCTTGGCGCTGCGCCGCTGCTCGGCGTCCACCTCCGCCAGGGTCAGGCCGAACACTTCGGCGGCGGTGGCGCGGTGAATGTCCTCGCCGCGGGCGAAAGCGCCGAGCAGGCCTTCATCACCGGATAGATGCGCCATGATGCGCAATTCCACCTGGGAATAATCGGCCGCGACCAATTTGTAGCCCGGTTCACAGACGAAAGCCTGGCGCACGCGGCGGCCCTCGGCGGTTCGCACCGGGATGTTTTGCAGGTTCGGGTCGGTGGAGGAAAGCCGCCCGGTGGCTGCCACCGCCTGTTGAAAGCTGCTGTGGACGCGGCCGGTGGTGGCGTGCAATTCCCGCGGCAATTTGTCGGTGTAGGTGGATTTGAGCTTGGTCAGCGAGCGGTGGCGCAGCAGCAGGCGCGGCAATTCGTAGTCCTGCGCCAGTTCCTGCAACACGTCCTCGGCGGTGGAAGGCTGACCCGTGGGCGTTTTGCGCAGCACCGGCAGTTGCAACTTTTCGTACAACAGCGCCTGCAATTGTTTCGGGGAAGACAAGTTGAAGTTTTCGCCGGCCAAGGCGAACACCGCCTGTTCCAACTCTTGCAATTGCCCGGCGAGTTCTCCGCTTTGCCGGCCCAGCGCTTCGCTGTCGAGCTTGATGCCGCGCCGTTCCATGCGTTGCAGTGTGGCAACCAGGGGCATTTCGAAATAGCGGTAGAGCCCTTCCAGGTGGCCGTTTTCGCGCAAATGTTGCTCGAGCCTCCCGGCCAGACGCAGGATCAGGTCCGCTCTTGTCGCCGCCCAGGCGCCGAACTTGTCTATGTCCAACTGGTGCATTTCGAGCCGGCCGCGGCCCTTGCCGGTGAGGCTTTCCAGATTTGGCGGAGCGAAGTCGAGGTAGCGCCTGGCGATGGCGTCGAGCTGATGCCGCACGGCGACCGAGTTGGCCACATAAGAAGCGAGCAGCACGTCGGCTTTCAGCGGGCGCAATTCGATGCCGCGATTGGCGAGCCAGTGCATTTGCTGCTTGAGGTCGTAGCCGCATTTGGGCTTCAGCGCGTCTTCCAGCAGCGGTTTTAGCGCGTCGAAAACCCGGTCCACGGCCAGCAATTGCGGGCGGCCGGCATATTCGTGGTCGAAAGGAATATAGGCCGCCGAGCCGACGTTCGCGCAAAGCGAAATGCCAATGACGCGTGCGTTGAGAAAATGGCCGGCCTCGGCTTCGAGGTTGAAACTGAATCGGGGGGCGGCGCGCAAGGCGGAGAGCAGCTCGCCGAGTTGCGTTTCCGTGGTGACCACTTCGACTTTGGTCGCGGACGGCGGCGGGGGCTCGCTTGCGGCAGGCTGCGCTCCGGATTCGGCATCGGTGGCGGGTTCGGTTTCGGACGCGGTGGCGTCTGCGGTTGAAGTGGATGCGGGGTCGGCGGCGGAATCGGTTTCGGTCGGCGCATCGGCTTCGGCGGCGGGCCCGGTGATGCCGCCCGCCTCCAGCTCCCGCAGCCAGGTGCGGAATTCGAGCTCGCTGAAAATTCGGTGCAATTCGCGCCCGTCTTCGGGTTGCTTTCGCAGTTGGCTGTGGTCCTGGTCGAGGGGGACATCGGTGCGGATGGTGGCGAGCTCGTAGGACAATTCAAGCAAGTCGATATTGGCGCGCAATTTTTCGCCGATCTTGCCTTTCACCGCCGCGGCGTTTTCGATGATGCCGCGCATCGATCCATATTCGCGCAGCCATTTGGCGGCGGTTTTGGCGCCCACGCCGGGAACCCCCGGAATATTGTCGGACTTGTCGCCCATCAGCGCGAGCAAGTCGATAATGCGCTCCGGCGGAACATCGAACTTGGCCTCGACCCCGGCTGGGTCGAGCAGTTCGTCGTTCATGGTGTTGATGAGGCTGACGCGGGTGGTGACGAGCTGGGCGAGGTCCTTGTCGCCGGTGGAAATCAGCACCGACTGCCCGTCGCGGTCCGCCTGCCGCGCCAGGGTGCCGATAACGTCGTCGGCCTCGACATTGTCGATCACCAGCAAAGGCAAACCCATCGCCCGGATAATGCGCAGAATCGGCTCGATCTGGACCCGCAGGTCGTCGGGCATGGGTGGGCGGTGGGCTTTGTATTCGGCGTAGATTTCGCTGCGGAAAGTTTTGCCCTTGGCGTCGAACACGATGCCGACGCGGCTGTCCGGGTGTGTTTTGAGCAGGTTGCGGACCATGCTGATGACGCCGCGCACGGCGCCGGTGGGCTGGCCGCCGCTGCTCATCATCGGCGGCAGCGCGTGGAAGGCGCGGAACAGGTAGGACGAGCCGTCCACCAGAATCAGGTCGGGACTTGCCTTGGTTGAGTCCATGGCGGCCGGGCCCGCGTCAGGCGCGCTGGAAAATCATGGCCAGCGCCGCGGCGATGTCGTCCGCGCGGTGGGGCGGGCGCAACAGGCCAACCAGCGCGCCGGCGGGGCTGACAACGGCGATGTGCACACTGTGGCTGATCAAACCCGCGGGGCTGTCGGCGGCGGGTTGATGGCCGCCGTGGGCGGGATTGGCGGACGGCTGATGGTCGCCCGATGCAGCGCCGCCGGCCGCGGTGGCACCGGTGTTGGCGAACATTTGGCCGGCGAAGGCGGCCACCTGTTCGGCGGAGCCGCCGAGGCCGATGAAATCGGCGTGAAAACCGCGCGCATAGTCGGCGGCGATTTGCGGCGTGTCGGCGGGGTCGATGGAAACAAACAGCACGTTCAGCGGCGGTGCCGTCGTCCGGTCTCTGCCGCCATGGTATTTCGCCAGCTCGGAAAGCGTCAGCGGGCACAGGTCGGGGCAATTGCTGAAGCCGAAGAAGACCAGATTCCAGGCGCCTTGCAATTGTTCGAGCCCGAACTCCCGCCCCGCCCCGTCGCGCAGGGAAAACCGCGCCAGCGGCCGGGGCGCCGGATAGACCGCCGCGCCAAGCTCCTGCAAGCGCGCCAATTCGGCGCGCTCGGCGCGCACTTGCCAGAGCAGGAAGATCAGCGAGAGCAACAACGCATTGAGCAATGCGAATGCGACCCAGACGGTTTTGCCCATGCGGATGGCCGTCATGCTTCTCTCAAGGCAGGTAGTGGTCGACCAGCAAGGCGACAAACAGCGCCGTCAGATAGACGATGGAATAGCCGAAAGTGCGCATCGGCAGGTCCGGGCGCGGACGGAACATCAGGACGCCCGCCCGGTGGAGGAATCCGGCGCCAAGCAGCAGCGCCGCGGCGAGGTAGAGCCAGCCGCTCATGCCCGTGAACCAGGGAATGACGCTGACCGCGACCAGAATGATGGTGTAGACGAGAATATGCACTCGGGTGGTGTATTCGCCATGGGTGACCGGCAGCATCGGCACCCCGGAGCGGGCGTATTCCTCCTTGCGGTGAATCGCCAGCGCCCAGAAATGCGGCGGCGTCCAGGCGAAGATAATGAGCACAAGCACGAGGGCGTCGGCTTCGATGGTGCCGGTCACCGCGGACCAGCCGAGCAACGGCGGCATGGCGCCGGCGAGGCCGCCGATGACGATGTTCTGGGACGTGGCGTGCTTCAGGTAGCCGGTATAGATGAACGCGTAACCAACAAAGGAGGCCAGCGTCAGCCAGGCGCAAAGCGGGTTGACCCAAACCAGCAGGATGGTCATGCCCAGCGCGCACAGCAGGCCGGCGAAGACCGCCGCTTGCAGCGGGTCGACCCGGCCCTGGGGCAGCGGCCTGCCGGAGGTGCGCCCCATGACGCGGTCGATACGGCGGTCGATCAAATGATTGACCGCCGCGCCGGCAGCGGCCACCAGCGCGATGCCGAGGTTGCCGAGCAGCAAAATGCGCCAGGGAACCATGCCGGGCACGGCAAGGAACATGCCCACGAGCGAGGTCAGGATCATGAGCATGACCACGCCGGGCTTGCACATTTCGTAGTAATCGCGCCAGGAGGCCGATATTTGCGGTGCTGCGGTTTCTGTCATCGCGCTGGTTCGCCTTCCTTGTGTTTGCTTTGCCGGTGGTCCGTCTAGCGCACCGGTTCGAGGCGCAGGATCGGAGTTTCTTCCTCGCCGCCGCGCTCGGAAATGGCCAGATAAATGTAGCCGTCCGGGCCCTGGCGCACATCGCGGATGCGGCCCAGATCGTAGGCCAGGGTTTCCTCGACCACGACTTCGCGGTAATCCTCGTCCATGTGCAGGCGCGCGAGCTGTTCACCGGCCAGGCCGCCGGCGAAAATGCTGCCGCGCCAGCCCGGGAACTGGTCGCCGGAGTAAATCATCAGGCCCGAAGCGGCGATGGACGGCACCCAGATGTGGTCCGGCGCGCGCATGCCCTCCTGGCCGATGCCGACATGGATCGGGCTGCCGACGGCGCCGTAGTTGACGCCGTAGCCGACCACGGGCCAGCCGTAATTGACGCCGGGCTCGATGCGGTTGAGTTCATCGCCGCCCTGGGGGCCGTGTTCGGTTTCCCACAAATCGCCGGTTTCGGGGTGGACCGCGAGCCCCTGGGGGCTGCGGTGGCCGAAACTCCAGATTTCCGGCAGCACATCATTGCTGCCGACGAATGGATTGTCCTCGGGAACGCTGCCGTCATCGTGCAGGCGCATGACCACGCCGTTGTGGTTGCTGGTGTCCTGGGCCGGATGGGTGCGCAGTTCGCCGGTGGTTTGGGCCTGGCGGTCGCCGACGACGAGGAACATGTAGCCTTCGTCATCGAACAGCAGCTTGCCGCCGTAATGGCCGAAGCCGGTGGATTGGGCGGCGAAAATTTCCACCACATTGGTCAGTTGGTCGTTTTCGAAGCGGCCGCGCACGATGGCCGTGGTGGAACCGTCGCCAACCGGCTTGGAGAAGGTCAGATACAGCCAACGGTTGTTTTCGAAATCGGGATGCGGCACCACTTCGAACAAGCCGCCCTGGCCGCGGTAGTAGACTTCGGGCACGCCGGGAATCGCTTCGGGCAGCAACTCGCCGTCGCGGACCACGCGCAGGCGGCCGGGCTTTTCCGTCACCAGCAGGTCGCCGTTGGGCAGCCACGCCATCGACCAGGGCTGAATGAGTCCGTCGGTAACCTCCACCACGCGGTAATCGTGGTGGGCGGAATAGAACACGTCCGATTGGGCCGCGGCCGGCGCGCTGGCGAGCGCGAGCAGGCTGGCGGCGACAAGACCTGACAAGAAACTGTGCATGATGGTTCCTCTTCGGTTGGAATTGGGTTGCTTTGGGCTGTGTCGGAGCAGGGGGCGAATTATCCAATGTATTGCGCGGCAAAACCAGACCATAGCGCGGCCGCGCAAGCGCCATTGGACGCGAGTCGGGGCCGGGCGGCAACTTGCGGCGCGGGGCGAAATTCTATACCATCCGCATCGCTTGTTTTCGGCCATGGCCGACGAACCAGCCCGCCGAAATCGGCATGGCGACGAGCGAGCCGTCCGGCGCGCCGCGCACCCGACGTCATTTCGGAACCGCCTGGAAGATTCGCCACGGATTTGCCAGAAACGCTTCGCCGCAAGTCTCGCCGGGCGGGACTTGCCGAACAGAGTTTTGCCAACAAACGCCAATATTCGCCGCAAAAGGTCTGCTGAAAAATGTCCCTAGCGATCGCGCTTTTCCTGCTTGTCATAGCCACCGTCGTGTTGCATTTCGTCTTCGCCTACTACTTCGACTGGTGGTTCACCGATCTCGCCGCCGACTGGGCGGGCATCGATCTCACGGTTTACATCACTTTGTGGGTCACCGGGTTTGTATTCGTGGCGATCAACATCTTCATGGCCTATTGCGTCTGGCGCTACCGCCACCGGCCGGGCCACAAGGCGGTGTACGAGCCGGAGAACCATAAGCTGGAGATTGGACTTTCCGTTTTCACCACCGTCGGCGTCGTGCTGATGCTGGCGCCGGGGCTGTTCTACTGGGCGGTTTTCGTCAATGTCCCGGAAGGCGCGAAAGAATACGAAGTGCTCGCCCAGCAATGGCAGTGGCAATACCGCTACCCCGGCGCCGACGGCATTCTCGGCACCGCCGACACGGCCCTGGTCAGTGAAAGCAACCCATTCGGCATCAACCCGGACGATCCCAATGGGCAAGACGACGTGGTGGTGAACGACCCGCAAATGCGGCTCCCGGTGGACCAGGACGCGCAACTGCTGTTTCGCTCCAACGACGTGCTGCACAACTTTACCGTGCCCCAGTTCCGGGTGAAGATGGACCTGGTGCCGGGGCTGGTCAGCTATCTGTGGTTCACGCCCAACCGGCTCGGCACCTATGACGTGCTGTGCGAGGAACTGTGCGGCATCGGCCATTTCATCATGCGCGGCGAGGTCATGGTGCAAACCGAAGAAGACTTCAACAACTGGCTCGCAAGCCAGCCCACTTTCGCCGAAACCCAAAATCCCGTGGCCGCCAACCCCGCGGCCGGCCAGGCGCAATACATCCTCTGCGCCACCTGCCACGGCCAAAACGGCGAAGGGCTGCTGCCCCAGGAAGGGCTCTCGCCGCTGAACATCGGGCCGAAACTGGCCGGACAGCCGGCCTGGTATCTGGAGCGGCAATTGCGTTACTTCCAAAATGGCGTGCGCGGCGGCGAAGACGCCGACGACGCCAGCCGGGGCATGGCGGCGATGTCGCTGACCCTGACCGACGACGACGCGATTCGCAACATGGCGGCCTACATCGCCAGCTTGCCCGACGATCCCGCCGCAATCACCATCAGCGGCGGCGATATTGACAATGGCCGGGACATCTACGACCGCAACTGCGCCGCCTGCCATCTCGACAACGGCGCCGGCACCTGGTACACCGACGCGCCGCCGCTGGCGGGCCAAAGCGACTGGTACATCGTGGACCAACTCGCCAAGTTCCGCTCCGGCAGCCGCGGCATGCACCCGCGGGACACATTCGGCGAACAAATGGTGCAAATGGCCACCGCCATGGCCGACGCGCAGGAGATGCGCGACGTGGCGGCATACATCAATACCCTCGCTTCTAGTAGAATCGAGATGGGGGAATAAGCCGGGTTCCGCAGCGACACTACATCGAGAGCGTCTGAAAACTGAAGCCCGAAACCGAACGACCGGGCATTACCGAAGCAGGAGACAGTAAACATGGCATACGTACCATTGGCGGACCAGGAGCTGGAGCTTCATCACCCGAAAAGCTGGGTGACGAAGTACGTCTGGAGCCAGGATCACAAGGTGATCGCGATTCAGTATGGCGGCACCGCCATCGCCGTCGGCCTGGTCGCCCTGGTGCTGTCGCTGCTGATGCGCATGCAGCTCGGTTTTCCGGAAACCTTCGACCTGATCGACCCGAATTCGTACTACCAGTCGGTAACGATGCACGGCATGATCATGGTGATCTACCTGCTCACGGCGCTGTTCCTCGGCGGCTTCGGCAACTACCTCATTCCCCTCATGTGCGGCGCCAGGGACATGGTGTTTCCGTTCATGAACATGCTCAGCTACTGGGTGTATCTGGTCTCCGTGATCATCCTGCTGGCGAGTTTCTTCGTCAGCGGCGGGCCAACGGGGGCGGGATGGACGCTGTATCCGCCGCAGACCAATCTGGCCGGAACGCCGGGGCACGACATGGGCATTGTGCTCATGCTGGTGTCGCTGGCGGTGTTCATCGTCGCTTTCACCATGGGCGGCCTGAACTACGTGGTCACCGTGCTGCAGTACCGCTGCCGCGGCTTGACCATGATGCGCCTGCCGCTGTCGGTATGGGGCATTTTCGTCGCCACCGTACTCGGCCTGTTCGCGTTTCCGGCCCTGCTCGTCGCCGCCATCATGATGCTGTTCGACACCTTGATCGGCACCAGTTTCTTCATGCCCGCGGTGATTGAATCCGGCACCGCGCTCGACTACGACGGCGGCAGCCCGATCCTGTTCCAGCACCTGTTCTGGTTTTTCGGCCACCCGGAGGTGTACATCGTCGCCCTGCCGGCTTTCGGCCTGGTTTCCGACGTGCTCAGCACCCACGCGCGGAAGAACATTTTCGGTTACCGCATGATGGTGTGGGCGATCATTGTCATCGGCCTGCTCAGCTTCATCGTCTGGGCGCATCACATGTATGTCAGCGGCATGCACCCCTATTTCGGCTTTTTCTTCGCCACCACCACGCTGATCATCGCGGTGCCAACAGCGCTGAAAGTGTACAACTGGGTGCTGACGCTGTGGGAAGGCGACATCCGCATGAACGCGCCGATGTATTTCGCCATCGGTTTTATTTTCACCTTCATTCACGGCGGCCTGACCGGCCTGTTCCTGGGCAATGTGGTCATCGACTTGCCGCTGTCCGACACCTATTTCGTGGTGGCGCATTTCCACATGGTGATGGGCGTTTCGCCGATTCTGGTGCTGTTCGCGGCGCTGTACCACTGGTTCCCGAAGATGTCCGGCCGCATGTACCACGAAGGCATGGCGAAATTGCATTTCTGGTGCACCTTCCTTGGCACCTACGCCATCTACCTACCGATGCACTATCTTGGCATTCACGGCGTGCCGCGGCGCTACTACGCCCTCGGCACCACCGAGTTCATGGCGCCCGCGACCCAGGACGCGAACACCGCGATCACCATCGCGGCGCTGTTCGTCGGCGCGTCGCAGTTGCTGTTCTTCATCAACGTGTTCTGGAGCTTGCGCAGCGGGGAAAAGGCCGACGGCAACCCTTGGGGCGCCAATTCGCTGGAATGGCAGACGCCGGACACGCCGCCGATTCACGGCAACTGGGGCGACAAACTGCCGACGGTGTACCGCTGGGCCTACGACTACAGCGTTCCCGGCGCGCACCAGGATTTTATCCCGCAAAACACGCCGGAAAGCCTTGAGCCCACGGTGGACGAGGAACATTTCGACCCGGATCGGGACACTTCCAAGGCGGACCTGTGAAATCACTCAAACAACTCGCGGTCAAGCCCTGGGAGCGCAAGGGCATCATCGGCGGGCTGAAGCCCGAAGGCGTGTTCGACACCGCGGCGGAGAAAGTGGCGCTCGGCTTCTTTCTGGTTGTCGCCAGCGTGCTGTTCGGCCTGTTCACGGTGAGTTATTTCATCCGCATGGAACTGCCGGACTGGCGGCCGCTGAACGAACCGGCGCAGTTGTGGCTGAACACCGGCCTGCTCGCCTTGAGCAGTGTGCTGTTCCAGTTGGCCCGCAACAAGGTCAAGCAGCAGCACCCGAAAAATCTGCTGGCGATGTTTCTGGCGGGAGGCGTGGTCGCCTTCCTGTTCATTGGCGGACAACTGGCGACCTGGAACGACCTGCGGGCGGCGGGCGTGTATTTAACACCCAACCCGGCCGCGTCGTTTTACTACTTGCTCACCGGCGTGCACGCGCTGCACTTGCTCGGCGGGCTTTGGGTCTGGAGCAAAACCGCGATCCGGCTGTTTTCCGGCGGCGAAGCGCGGGACGTTCGGCTGAGCATCGAGTTGTGCACCATCTACTGGCATTTTCTGCTGGTGGTCTGGCTGGTGCTGTTCGCGATTCTGGCGAACACTTGAGCGGGCCTGGCTGAAATCGCGCGGCGGCGGCAACAAAGCGGCTGTTGCGCGCGGGGTTTGATTGAACAACTGAATTTGCCGGTGCGCCGGCGGTAAACAGGTAACGGGAAATTTAACGAATGAGCGAAGCTGCTGCCGCAAGTATGGCCCCCGCCGAAGGGGTGAAAGGTCTGGTCGACGATTGGGCGGCCGACAAGCAAACCTATCATGTGCCTTGGGGCAAGGCCATGATGTGGATCTTCCTGGTCAGCGACACCTTTATTTTCACCTGCTTCCTGACCGGCTATCTCAACGTGCGCATGACCACGACCGAACCGTGGCCGCCGCAAAGCGAGATTTTCGCGCTGAGTTTCTTCGGTAGCGCGCCCATTCCGCTGATTTTGATCGCGATTATGACCATGGTGCTGATCACGAGCTCGGGCACCATGGCGCTGGCGGTGAACTACGGCTACCGCAAGGATAAGTTCAAGACCTTCTGGCTGATTGTCGCAACCGCGGCACTGGGCGCGACTTTTGTCGGCATGCAGGCGTATGAGTGGTCCAAACTAATTCTTGACGAAGGTGTGCGACCCTGGGGCAACCCCTTCGGCGCACCGCAATTCGGCTCGGTGTTCTTCATGGTCACCGGATTCCACGGCTTGCACGTTTCGGCCGGCGTGATTTATTTGATGTGGGTGGCGCTGCGCATCCGAGCCGGCTACTACGACAAAAAGGGCTTCGAGATCGTCGAAATCGCCGGATTGTACTGGCACTTTGTCGACCTCGTGTGGGTATTCATCTTCGCGTTTTTCTATCTATTGTAAGAGGACATGGCAATGGCATCTTCTTCGGACACCGGTGAACAACAGCACCCGCTGGGCATCTATTACAAGATTTGGATATTGCTGTTCGTGGTCAGCGCCTTTTCCTACGCGGTCGACTATTTCGACGTGCAAGGCGCCATGCGCTGGACACTGGTGATATTTTTCATGCTGGTCAAGGCCGGCTTCATCATCGCCATTTTCATGCACGCCTATTGGGAGCGGCTCGCGCTTTGCCTGACCATCCTCGGCCCGCCCGGCGTGCTGTTGCTGCTGATCGGCTTTATGGCGGTGGAAGGCGAATACACTGAAGGCACCCGCTTTGAATACATGGGACACGACCCCGACGCGGTGGCCTTGACCCCAGCCGAATACCACGCCTCCCTGGAAGGGGACCACGGCGAAGCGGAAGACAGCACCGAAGCGCACTAACGCGCCAGACCGGATCCAAACAACAGCCGGCGCCCAATAGCGCCGGCTTTTTTGTGCCCGCTGTTCCCCGCGTCCGCACCACGCGAATCAAGGAGATTCTGCGACTCCGCTTCGCTCCGCGCAGAATGACAGACTTTCGGGCCGACACACTGTGAGTCGCCGTCGGGCCGGCAGTGGTTCAGCGGCCGTGCGAGACAGGGTGAGGCCCGGTCGGCGCAGCCGACGAAAAGCGCAGCTTTTCGAGGGCCGAACGGCTCGCCATGGATGGCGAGACTGGGGGTAGTCGAAGCCAGAACACTTGCGCCAGGGACGGCATGCACAATCTGGCAGAATGCAAGCAACCGGTCGGCGCAGCCGACAAGAAGCGCAGCTTCTTGAGGACCGAACGGCTCGCCATGAATGGCGAGACTGGGGGTAGTCGGAGCCACCGAAGTCGCGCCAGGGACGGCGAGCACAACCCTCCAGAACTCCCCGGGAGATTCTGCGACTCCGCTTCGCTCCGCGCAGAATGACAGACTTTCGGGCCGACACACTGTGAGTCGCCGTCGGGCGGTGTGAGGTGCGGCGGGCGTGCGAGCCATGGATGGCGAGCCCGAAGCCTACATGGATGTATTCACGGCGTCCGCCGCACCTCACACCGCCCGACGGCGACGGATCGAAGCCACACACCTCCCGACAACGGACCGAAGCCTCATTCCGCCCGCAAATGCTGGATGACGGGAGCAGTGTCCGGGGCGACGCCGCGCCAGATGCGAAACGACTCGGCGGCCTGCTCCACCAACATGCCGAGACCATCGACCGCAAGGCCGGCGCCGTTTTCCCTGGCCCAGCGCGTGAACGCCGTCTCTTCATCACTGTAAACCATGTCGTAGCAACAACAGCCGTCCGCGAGCCAAGCCGGGTCGACCTCGGGAAGGCTTCCCCCCAAGCTGGATGAAGTGCCGTTGACGATCAAGTCGAACTGGCGACCGCGCAGCGCCTCCCCGCTTGCCGCGGTCAAGCCGCCGGCGAAATCCCGAGCAAGTTCGACCGCGCGTTCGGCGGTGCGGTTCCAGACCGTAATCGATGCTGGAGACTCCTCCTCGAGGGCGGGAACAACACCCCGCACCGCGCCCCCCGCGCCAAGCAGCAAGATGCGGCGGCCCGCGAGCTCAACGCCAAGATTGTCGCGCAGGTCGCGCACCAGGCCAATGCCGTCGGTGTTGGCGCCGCAAAGCTGGCCATCGCGCAGTGAAAGCGTATTGACCGCCCTCGAGCGCGCGGCATTGGGCGTAAGTTTGGCGCACATCGCCCAGGCGGCCTGCTTGAAGGGCACCGTGATATTGAGGCCACCACCGCCAGCGCGGAAAAAGCGCTCGACCAAGGCTTCGAAACCGTCGCCGGGGGCAAGCAGCGCTTCATAAGTGATCGCTTCGCCAGTCTGCCGCGCGAACAGCGCATGAATCAAAGGCGATTTGCTATGGCTGATGGGATTGCCGACCACGGCGTAGCGCGTGGCTGGCGCCTTCATACCCATTGCTTCGGCAGCAGGTAGTAGCTGGTGAGTTTTTCTTCCGCGCTGCCTGGCTCGGCGCGCCAGTTGTAAATCCAGCGCACCGCCGGCGGCAGCGACATCAAAATCGACTCGATCCTGCCGACACCGGATTGCAGCCCGAACAAAGTGCCGCGGTCATAGACCAGATTGAATTCGGCGTAGCGTCCGCGGCGGTATTCCTGGAATTCGCGCTGGGCGGGGCTGAAGCCCAAGGACTTGCGTCTGGCGACTATGGGCAAGTATGCCGGAAGGAAACTTTCGCCGAGCGCGCGAACCAGGGCGAAACTGTTGTCGAAACCGTTCTCGTTGAAATCGTCGAAGAAAAGCCCGCCAATGCCGCGCCGCTCGTCGCGGTGCTTGAGATAAAAGTAGTCATCGCAGTTCTGCTTGAAGCGCGGATAAATTTCCGGCCCGAAGCGGTCGCAGGCGGTCTTCGCGGTGCGGTGCCAGTGGACGCAATCTTCCTCGAACGGGTAATAGGGTGTCAGGTCGTAGCCGCCGCCGAACCACCACACCGGATCGTCGCCGCTGGTGGTGAACATGCGGAAATTGGCGTGGGAGGTAGGCACGAAAGGGTTGGCGGGGTGAATCACGAGGGAAATGCCCATGGCCTGATAGCCGCGCCCGGAAAGTTCCGGCCTGGCGGCGGTGGCCGAAGGCGGCAGCGCCTTGCCGAAAACGTGGGAGAAGTTGACGCCGGCTTTTTCAAAGACCGCGCCGCCGCTGAGCACGCGGGAAATGCCGCCACCACCGTCGCCGCGGTCCCAGCGGTCGGTGACGAATTCGCCGGCGCCGTCTTCGGCGCTGAGTTCATTACAGATGTCTTGCTGCAATGCGAGCAGGAAATTTTTAACCGCTTCGCTGTCGATGGCGCTCATGGTTTTGCCTCAGCGTATTCGTTCGCCGCTTAACAGGTCGCGTATTTCGGAAGGGTTGTCGTAACCACCAAGGTCGCCTTCGAGCACGCAGCCGACAGTGTCGCCAAATTGCCGGCGCACTTCCGCCAGCGCGCGGATTTCCGGTTCGCCGGCCCGGTTCGCCGAAGTGGAAACGATCGGCTGGCCGAAAGCGCGGCACAGCGCTTGCACCAGGGGATGGTCGCTGACCCGGATCGCCACCGCCGTGTGCCGGCCACGAATCCATTCGGGATAAATATTGTCCGGGTCGGGAATCAGCCAGGTGACGTGGCCGGGCCAAGTCTCCCGCAATTGAGCAATATGCTTGGCGGTGCGTCGCGCGAGCAATTTGCCGAGCTGTTCCATACCCGCCGCGACCAGCAGCAAGCCCTTGCCGACGGGACGCTGTTTCAAACGCAGCAGCCGTTCCACCGCCGCGCGGTTGAAAGGATCGCAACCGATTCCCCAAACCGCTTCGGTGGGATAGGCGATCAGCTCGCCCCTGCGCAGCGACACCGCGGCATTATGGATGGGGTCAAGGTTCACGGCGACTGCGGTCTGTGGTTCACGATGCACACATCACTGGGATTGTTGCAAGGCGTCGTCCTGGGCGCGCACTTTTTCGGTGTCGGCGCGGCGGGCGGCGGCGACCCGCTCGGCGAGACCGCTGTCCGCCAGGGAAAGAATCTGCGCCGCGAGATAGCCGGCGTTGCGCGCGCCAGTCTTGCCGATGGCCACCGACGCGACGGGAACTCCGGCCGGCATTTGCACCGTGGACAGCAAAGCGTCAAAGCCTTTCAGCGGGCCGCCCTCCATGGGAACGCCAATCACCGGCCGCGTGGTATGGGCGGCGATGGCGCCGGCGAGATGGGCGGCGAGGCCGGCGCCGGCGATGAAGACCTGGCAACCGCGTTCGACGGCGTTTTCCACATATTGCCGGGTGGCTTCCGGCGTGCGATGGGCGGAACTGATTTTTATCTCGTAACGAACGCCAAAATTGCGCAGTATTTCCGCGCCCGCTTCCATGGCTTCCAAATCGGACTTTGATCCCATCAAAATCGCTACAAACGGCGAACTCATCTATCTGGCGCTCCTGTAAAAAACCGGCAAAAGTATACTAGTCGCAAGACGCGCGCAAGTGAGGTTGCGGCGCTTCGGCCATTCCCTTTCCACGTCATTCCGCGCGCAGCGAAGCGCAGTCGCGGAATCTCGTCGGCGATTTAACATCAGGCGGGAAAGTAGCGGCCGCCCTGTTGAAAAACCGCGCCGGCAAGTTCGAGTTGCAATAGCCGCGCGCCAAGCTCCGCCTGGGTGAGGCCGGCCTGGCGGGCCAGCAATTCGGGCAACGTGCCGGATTCATCGAGCAAGGCGAGCAGGCCGGCGTCGTTGGTGTTTTGCGCGGACTCACTGACCGGGGCAACGGTCGATTCCGCGGCGGCATCGCCCTCGGGAACCACGGCGCCCAGCTCCTGGACAATGTCCGAAGGCGTCTCCACCAGGGTCGCTCCCTGGCGCAGCAATTGATGGCAGCCCCGGGAAAGCGGACTTGAGATCGGGCCCGGCACGGCAAAGATTTCCCGGTTTTGCTGCAATGCCAGTTTGGCGGTGACCAGAGAACCGCTCTTCAGGCCGGCTTCGATCACCAACACGCCCAGCGCGAGCCCGCTGATGATGCGGTTGCGGCGGGGAAAATTGGCCGGGATGGGCACGGTTCCCAGTGGAAACTCCGACAGCAGCGCGCCCTGGCCGCGGATGCGTTCGCGCAATTCGCGATTGCGCGCCGGATAGCAAATGTCCACCCC
Organism: uncultured Pseudohongiella sp.; assembly: GCA_965221015.1. Classification (GTDB taxonomy): domain Bacteria; phylum Pseudomonadota; class Gammaproteobacteria; order Pseudomonadales; family Pseudohongiellaceae; genus UBA9145. The sequence continues at coordinate 67,467 of OZ244859.1, forward strand.
CGTACCCATCACGGCGACAGTGTCTCCACCAGCGTCGAGCGCGCCGGAATGCCCCGCCGTGTCAATACCCAGCGCCATGCCGGAACAAATGACAAACCCCGCTTTCGCCAGCTCCGCGGCGAACCACCGCGCGTAGCGGCGGCCGTAAGCGCTGCCGCGGCGGCTGCCAACGATGGCCACACTTGGGGAATGCAGGCGGCGCCAGTCGCCTTCGACAAAAAGCAGCGGCGGCGGCGACGCGGTTTCGCGCAGCAGCGCTGGATAACGCGGGGATTCGAAATGGAGGATGGCGCGGTCCGCCACCGCCGCCCAGGCCAGATCCGCCTGCACGCGGCCCCGGCAATGGGGCGCCGGCTCCGGGGCCAGCAAAGCGGCAAGCTGGGCGCTGGTAAAACCCGCCCCGCGCAAATCGGCGTCCGGCAAACGCCGAATTCTGCTCAGCGGCCCCAGTTCGCTCAGGGTTCGCGCCAGCACGCCCGCGCCAATTGCGCCGTTGTGAATCAATCCAAGGTAATCTTTTAGCAGGACATCGTCCATGAAAAATCGCCCTCCGGGGCTGCTATACTGTGCGTTTTCCAACAATTGCGCGCCTTGAGCGGCGCGCGGCGACGCGGCGGCCCCGGCCGCAAACGCGAACTTGAACACGGCCCGCGAAGGCCAATCCGGTTGCCATGGCGTTGTTACCCATTCTCGAATTTCCCGACCCCAGGCTGCGCAAGGTCGCCGCGCCGGTGGAGCGGTTCGACGACGACTTGCGGGACTTGGTCGACAACATGCTGCAGACCATGTACGAGGCGGAAGGCATCGGCCTTGCCGCCACCCAGGTCAATGTGCACAAGCGCCTGCTTGTGCTCGACATCTCGGAAGAAAAAGATAGTCCGCAAGTGTTCATAAATCCAGAATTCGAGGTAATTGACGAGGAATTGGAGGATTACCAGGAAGGCTGCCTGTCGGTGCCGGGATTTTATGAAGATGTTTCGCGGCCGCGGACGATTCGCGTGCAAGCGCGGGATACCCGGGGCGAGCCTTTCCAGCTTGAAGCCAGGGGGGTGCTCGCGGTGTGCATCCAGCACGAGATCGACCACCTGGACGGCAAGCTGTTTGTCGACTACCTGAGTCCGCTGAAGCGGCGGCGCATCCGCGGCAAGCTGGAAAAGGCGCACAGGAAAACCGCCTGAGCGTGGTGGCGGCATTGCGATTATGTTTCGCCGGGACGCCGGAATTCGCCGCCGCGCATTTGCAAGCCCTGCTCGATTCCCCCCATACACTCGCCGCGGTTTTCACGCAGCCGGACCGGCCGGCGGGACGCGGCCGAAAACCAACCCCGAGCGCGGTCGCCGCGCTGGCCTCCACCCACGGCCTGCCTGTGCACAAGCCCAGCACCTTGCGCGATGGGGAATCCGCGCGGTTGCTGGCTTCGCTTGACGTTGATGCCATGGTGGTGGCCGCTTACGGCCTGATATTGCCGCCGCAAGTGCTTCAGATTCCGCGCCACGGCTGCATCAATGTGCACGCCTCGCTGCTGCCGCGCTGGCGCGGCGCGGCGCCGATCGAACGCGCCCTGCTCGCCGGTGACGACCGCACCGGCATCACGATCATGCGCATGGACGCCGGACTCGACACCGGCGACATCTTGCATCAACAGGAAGTTGCCATCGGCCCCGGCGACGACCGCAACGACGTCGAAGCAAAACTGCGCCTGGCCGGGCGCGAAGCCCTGCTGTACAGCCTGGGGAACTTGCCGCGGCTGCTGGCCGCGGCGCGGCCGCAGGATAACAGTCTGGCCACTTATGCCGACAAGCTCGAGAAAAACGAAGCGATGATCGACTGGCAAGGGGAGGCGGTATACATCGCCCGCCAGGTCCGGGCCGGCGTTGGCCGCGCGCCGGCCTTTGGCTTGCTTGGCGGGCAACGCTTGCGGGTGCTGCGCGCCAGGCCCGAGGCGGTGGACCATGGCGCGGCGGCGGGCAGCATTCTCGAGGCGGGCAAAGGGGGATTGCTCGTTGCCTGCGGCAGCGGCGCATTGCGGGCGGAAATCGTGCAAATGCCCGGCAAGAAAGCCGCCCCCGTGCGCGCCTTGCTGCATTCGCCGTCCACCCCGCTGCGGACGGGCGCGCGGTTCGACCGCGCAACCGCGTTGCCCGCGCGAATGCCAGACTGAAGCCGGTACCGGACCACACTTGGGCCACACAAGAATGTCACAGCGAATAATGGGGGAGGCAAACACCGTGGCGGCAAGCGGCACCGCGCAGCGAAAGCCCAATATCCGCGCCGAGGCCGCGCGTGTGCTGGCCAAGCTGGCGCGGGGGGGCGGCTCGCTTGGGCGACATCTCAAGCCCCGTCGGGAACTGGCTGAATTCGCCCTGCTGCAGGAGATTTGCTTTGGCGTCTGCCGCCACCGGGAATCACTGGATTTCCTGCTGGCGCAATTGCTCGCGCGACCTTTGCGCGAACGCGATTCCGACCTGCGCCATTTGCTGCTCGGCGCGCTGTACCAATTGCGCGAGCTCGCCATTGCCGAACATGCCGTGGTCGACCAGACGGTGGAGGCCGCCGGCGCGTTGGGCAAGCTTTGGTCGAAACCGCTCATCAACGCGGTTTTGCGCGGGTTTCTGCGCCGCCGGGGCGAACTCGAACAGCGCCTGGCGGAGCAGCCTGCGGTGCTGCGCCTGAACCACCCGCCCTGGCTGGCGAGCGCCATCGAGGCCGATTGGCCGGATCACTGGCGCGCCATACTCAAGGCCAACAATGTTCGCCCCCCGATGACTTTGCGGGCGAACTTGCGCAAGACGGCCCGCGCGGAACTGATCGACACATTGCAAAGCGCCGGGCTGGACTGCGGCGCCGGCGAATTGGCGCCCGGCGCGATTTATCTGGCCACTCCCAAACCCGTGGCCGAAATCCCCGGCTTCACGGCGGGCCTGCTCAGCGTGCAAGACGAAGCATCGCAGCTCGCGGCTGGTTTGCTCGGGACCGGATTGGGCGCGGCCGAATTTTCCAGGCAAGGAACGCAACCGCGTGTGCTCGACGCCTGCGCCGCCCCCGGCGGAAAAACCTGCCATTTGCTCGAACATCTGCCGCAAATCGGCCATTGCCTGGCGCTGGACAAGGACGGGGGCCGGGTGGCGATGATTGGCGAAAATCTCGCGCGGCTCGAACTGGAAGCGGAGCTGGCGGTGGCCGATGCCGCCAAGCCCGAGGCCTGGTGGGACGGAATCGGTTTCGACCGGATTTTGCTGGACGCGCCCTGCTCCGCCAGCGGCGTCATCCGCCGCCACCCCGACATCAAAATACTACTGCGCGAGCGCGATGTGGAAAGCCATGCCGAACAACAATTCGCCATGCTGGGCGCGCTGTGGCAATGTCTGCAACCCGGCGGCCGCCTGCTGTACACCACATGTTCGGTCTTGCGCCGGGAAAATGAACAGGTCATCTTGCGCTTTTTGAAAGCGGCGCGGGATGCTAAACCGGTCCCCATCAATGCCGATTGGGGAATAGAATGCGCCCATGGCAGGCAATTGTTGCCGGGCGCGGCGCGGGGGCCGGACGGATTTTACTTTTGTCTGCTGGAAAAATGCGCCGGCGGGAAGACACCATCCGGCGAACACGAACAGCGCCAGCGCCGGGGGAAACAGCCCGCGGCCGTTTGCCGGACGGTAAAAAGAGCGCGGTAGCTTGACATGAAAATCATCATACTCGGCGCGAATCCGGTGGGCATCAGTCTGGCGAGCACGCTGTCGACCGAATCCAACGATGTCACCTTGGTGGACAGCGACGCGGCGCGGCTGGAAGGTTTGACCCAGGGCATCGACATCCGGGTGGTCAACGGCCGCGGCTCGCACCCCGATGTGCTCGAATCCGCCGGTGTCGAAGACGCCGACCTGCTCATCGCGGTTTCGGAAAACGACGAATTGAACATTGTCGCCTGCCGCGTCGCCTATTCGCTGTATCGCACGCCGCGAAAAATTTGCCGCGTGCATTCTTCCTCTTTCATCAATTTCAGCGATCAATTGTTCGGCACCCACGGCATCGCGGTGGATTTGCTGATCTGCCCGGAAATGATCATCTCGGACAATATCGAGCGCCTGATCGAATTGCCCGGCGCCTTGCAAGTGCTCGACTTCGCCGACGGCAAGGTGCAATTGGTCGGCGTCAAGGCGGAGTCCGGCGGTCCCCTGGTGGGCCAGGAAATTCGCCTGCTGCGCCAGCACATGCCCCTGATCGACTCCCGGGTGGCGGCGATTTTTCGCAAGGATCGTCCCGTCGTGCCCGAAGGTTCCACCGTGATCCAGGCCGAGGACGAAGTTTTCTTCGTTGCCGCCCATGAAAACATACGCCACTGTATCTCCGAAGTTCGCCGCATGGACCAGCCATATCGGCGCATTTTCATCGCCGGAGGCGGCAATATCGGGTTGCGTTTGGCGCGTCGGCTCGAACTGCGCTACAAAGTCAAGCTGGTGGAGCGCGACGAACAACGCTGCGAGTATCTGGCCAGCGAACTGGAGCACACGCTGGTCTTCCCCGGCGAAGCCTCGGACCGGGAATTGCTCATCAGCGAGAACATTGAAAGCACCGACATGTTCATTGCCCTGTCCAATGACGACGAGGCCAACATCATGTCCTGCATGATGGCCAAGCGGCACGGGGCGAACAAGGTAATGGCGCTGATCAACAATCCGGATTATGTCGACCTGATCCAGGGCGGCGAAATCGACATCGCCGTTTCGCCGCAACTGGCGACCATCGGCAGTGTGCTGACCAAGGTGCGGCGGGCCGATTTCGCCAATGTGCACTCCCTGCGGCGCGGCGCGGCGGAAGCGGTGGAAGCCGTGGTCCACGGCGATGTCGCCTCGTCCAAGGTAATCGGGCGCGAGCTGGGCAAGTTGAACCTGCCGGAAGGCATCACCGCGGGTGCCGTGGTGCGCGGAGAAGAGGTATTGATCGCCCATGACGACACCAAGGTTGAAACCGGCGATCATGTGATCCTGTTTCTGGTCGACCGCAAGCATGTCGGCTTTGTCGAGCGCCTGTTCGGCGCGGGCTTCGCGCATTTCTGAGCCGCCATGCATCCAGTCATGATCATCAAGCTGCTCGGCATCCTTTTGATGCTGTTCAGCTTGCTGGGAACTTTGCCGCCAATCGCCGTGTCGCTGATTTACCGCGACGGCACCACAGACGTTTTTCTCACCACCTTTCTGGTTTTGTTCCTGCTTGGCCTCGGCATGCTGGGCCTGAGCGCGCGGGCGCGGGAGGAATTGAGCATCCGCGACGGCTTTCTGGTCGTGACGCTGTTCTGGAGCGTGCTCGGCGTGGCCGGCTGCCTGCCGCTGGTGCTGGCGCTGGATCTTGGCGTCACCGACGCCGTGTTCGAATCCGTGTCCGGGCTGACCACCACCGGCGCGACGGTGATCGAAGGTCTGGATGGACTGCCGCGCTCGATCCTGTTCTACCGGCAACTGCTGCAATGGATGGGGGGCATGGGCATCATCGTGCTCGCCATGGCGCTGCTGCCCATGCTTGGCATCGGCGGTATGCAGCTGTACCAGGCGGAAACTCCGGGGCCACTGAAAGACAACAAACTTGTGCCGCGGCTCGCGGGCACCGCCAAGGCCCTGTGGTACATCTACCTGTCGCTGACGATTGCCTGCGCGCTGGCCTATTGGGCCGTGGGCATGGAGGCTTTCGACGCCATCAGCCATGCCATGTCGACAGTGGCGATTGGCGGTTTTTCAACCCACGACGCGAGCATCGGCCATTTCAACAATCCCGCGGTGGACCTTGTGGCGATTGTTTTCATGATCGTCGCCGGGGTCAATTTCGCTTTGCATTTCATCGCCTGGCAGCGGCGTTCGACCAAACATTACCTGGCCGACCCCGAGTTCCGATTTTACGCCGTCATTCTCGGTTCCCTGTCGGTGGCCTGTATTGGCATCCTGCATTTGACCGCGACTTACGACAGCTTCCCCGAGTCCTTCATCAAAGGCTTGTTCCAGGTGGTATCGATCGCCACCACCACCGGCTACGTCACCGCGGATTTCAACTCCTGGCCGTTGTTTCTGCCCTATGTGTTGCTCTACGCGGCCATCATCGGCGCTTGCGCCGGGTCGACCGGGGGCGGCATCAAGGTGATTCGCATCTTGTTGATTTTGAAACAGGGATTTCGCGAGGTGCAGCGGCTGATCCACCCCAAAGCGGTGATTCCCATCAAACTGGGCAGCAAGCAGGTTCCGGACCGGGTGGTGGAGTCGGTCTGGGGCTTTCTGGCGGTGTACATCATGATGTTCATGCTGATGTTGCTGGCCTTGCTGGCGGCGGGGGTGGACATCGTCACCGCATTCAGCGCGGTCGGCGCGTGCATCAACAACCTGGGCCCCGGCCTGGAAGGCGTGGCGGGAAATTACGGCACCTTGCCGATGGCGGCCAAGTGGATCCTCTGCGGCGCCATGCTGCTGGGCCGGCTTGAAGTCTTCACCTTGCTGGTGCTGTTCACGCCGATGTTCTGGCGGCGCTAGGTGTTAGGTGTTAGGTGTGACGCGTTGGGCGTTGGGCGCTAACTCGTATAGAACTCGCTGTTGTCGCGCCGCCTGCGGAAACGTTTATATTCCCATTGATATTGCTCCGGGCATTCCCGCACCAGTCGCTCAACCGCCCGGTTCATCGCCGCAACCGAGTCTTCCAGCGAACCGCCGCGCAGATCCAATTCCCTCGCCACGGCGCGAAAACCGGCCCCGGCCGGCAACCGTTCAGCGAAGCCGCAAAACACCCTGACCCCGTCGCGCCGGGCAAGCTTGCAAGCCAGGGTCATGGTGTACGCCTCTTGGCCAAAAAACGGCGCGAAAACGCCACTGCCATCGGCCGGCACCTGATCCGGCAAAATTCCAACCATTTCCCCCGCACGCAGGGCGCGCGCCAATTTGCCAACGCCGGCACCGCCGCCGGCCACCATGCGCAAACCGCCCCGGCCGCGACTGCGGCGCAACAGCCGATCCAGCGCCGCCTGTCGCGGCGGCATATACAGAAAATGCGCGGGAAGCCCATAACTCATGGATATGCCGAATATTTCCCAATTGCCCAAATGCGGCGCCAGCAACACCACACCGCCGCCTTCGGCCACCGCGCGGCGGAAATCGGCAACGCCATCAGACTCGGCAACGAGTTTCAAAGCCCGCGGCAACGGCCACAGCCAAACACGGCCCATTTCCAGCAAGCCGCAAAGGCTGTTCGCCAAACTGCGCCGGGCAAGACAGCGCGCCGATTTGGTGTCAAGGTCCGGAAAACAAGTCCGCACATTGCGCAACGTCGTACTCGCCGCGCGATTCGGCAAGCGCAGCAGCCAACCGGCAAGAAGATTCGCCACCGCATGCAGAAGCGGCAGGGGCAACATTGCTGTCAGCGACAAAAAACTGCGAAAAAACAATACTTTAATGATTTCCGAAATCCTTATATCATGCCAAGCCCAACCCCCCACCAAAACTGCGTGCCGCAGTTTTGACTCCCCCTCAAGGGGGGAGTTTTCAACCGCAACATCTCCTGTCGTTTTCGCTTTCGAAGCCGGGGCCAACAGGGGCCGGCAGTGCCAGGGTTCGCGGGCGGGTCTGATCGAAGCTGCAGATGCGTATCGAATAACAATAGTAGCAATCCTCTACCAACTCGATATCTGGCCCTCTGTCATTCCAGGCGGAGGGAAATGGAGTGGCAGAATTTCTTGGCAAATTCTGTTGGATTGTGCCTGCCATCCCTGGCGCTGGTTTATCGGCTTCGATTACCCCCAGTCTCGCCATCCTTGGCGAGCCGTTCGGCCCTCAAGAAGCTTCGCTTCTTGTCGGCTGGTGCCGACCGGGCCTCACCCGATCGAAGCCAATACAGCGCACCCGAAAACTATATCGGCAATCCATTTCCCTCTCGAAGAATGGTATCTCGGCGCTCCCACATTTCCAGGGTTCGCGGGCGGGCGGGGCTTTGCGCGTCGTAGAGGCGGAGCGTCACAGGGATGTGTTAAGCGACGCCGATTCGATTCCCGGCTCGACAGGATGTCGAGACGGGATTTAGCGCAAAGCCCCGCCCGCCCGCGGACCCGATCGAAGCCAATACAGCGCACCCAACAACTATATCTGCAGTCCATTTCCCACTCGAAGAATAGATTCTCGGCGCTCCCACATTTCCAGGGTCCGCGGACGGGCCTGGTCGAAGCTACAATGGATAAAGCACCGGAATTCTAGGATAATCGCGGGCTTTCGTGCAGCCGCCTCCGATTCGAACGTGAATCAGCAAGCCGACCTCAAAACGTTCCAGGGACTAATCCTGGCCCTGGAGCAGTTCTGGGCCGGTCAAGGATGCGTCATTTTGCAGCCGCTGGACATGGAAGTTGGCGCCGGCACCTTCCACCCCGCGACATTTTTGCGCGCCATCGGACCCGAAACCTGGCACTGCGCCTATGTGCAACCCAGCCGGCGCCCCGGCGACGGCCGCTATGGCGAAAACCCCAACCGGCTGCAGCATTATTATCAATATCAGGTCATACTCAAGCCCTCGCCGCCAGATATTCAGACACGCTATCTCGACTCGCTGAAGCACCTGGGCATCGATACCACCGTGCATGACGTGCGCTTTGTCGAAGACAACTGGGAGTCGCCCACCCTCGGCGCCTGGGGCCTTGGCTGGGAAGTTTGGCTCGACGGCATGGAAGTCACCCAATTCACCTATTTTCAGCAAGTGGGCGGCCTGGAATGTTTCCCGGTAAGCGGCGAGATCACCTACGGCATTGAACGAATCGCCATGTATCTGCAAAAGGTGGACAGCGTCTACGACATCGTCTGGTGCGACGGACCCCATGGCAAGGTTCGCTACGGCGACGTTTTCCAGCAAAACGAAAAAGAAATGTCCGCGTACAACTTCGAGCTCGCCGATACCGAAAAACTGTTCGCCTATTTTGACGACTGCGAAAACCAATGCCGGCAATTGCTCGACCACAAACTGGCCTTGCCCGCCTATGAACAAGTGCTCAAAGCCTCCCATTTTTTCAACCTGCTCGATGCGCGCAAGGCAATCTCCGTAACCGAGCGGCAACGCTTCATCCTGCGCGTTCGCGCGCTGGCGCGGGGGGTGGCGGAGGCGTATCTGCAAAGCAGGCGCGAGCACGGTTTCCCCCTGGCGCCGGAAGCACTGCGACGTGAATATGCCTGAAGCCGGCGCAATGCCCACGCGTGATTTCCTGTTTGAAATCGGCACCGAAGAATTGCCGCCGAAGTCTCTGCGCGCCTTGTCCCAAGCGCTTGAGGCGGAATTCCGCACGCGGTTCGCCAAGGCGGAACTCGGCCACGGCGCGCTGCGCAGTTTCGCCACCCCGCGCCGGCTCGCGCTGCTTGCGGAAAATCTGGCGGAGAAACAACCGGACCGCAAAATCGAACGATTCGGCCCGGCACTCGCCGCGGCCTTTGATGAACAAGGCGCGCCCACGCCCGCGGCTCTTGGATTCGCCCGCTCCTGCGGCGTCGCCGTGGAAGAACTCGGCCAAGCCCAGCGCCAGGGTGCCACCAAGCTTTGCTATTCGAAACAGGAACCAGGCGCGGCCACACTGGCATTGCTGCCCGAATTGGCGCAATCCGCCCTGGCCGCCTTGCCCATTCCGAAACGAATGCGCTGGGGCAGCTCGCGGGCGGAATTCATCCGGCCCGTGCATTGGGCGGTACTGTTGTTCGGCGAAGAGGTCGTACCGGCCTCGATTCTGGGGGTGGGCGCGGGTAACACCACCTTCGGGCACCGTTTTCATTGCAGCGAACCCATCGAGCTGACTTGCCCGGCCGACTATGAGCAAGCCCTGGAAACGCGGGGCCGGGTGATTGCCGATTTCGACAAGCGGCGGAACAGGATTCGGTCCCTGGTGGAGAAACAGGTAACTCATCTCAAGCGTTCAATTCCGGAGCGGTCGGGAGACCAGGAAAAAAGGACGCTCGTTCTGGATGGCGAAGACCAGATTCAAGCCCGCGTGGCCATGGATGAGAACTTGCTCGATGAGGTATGCGGGCTGGTGGAATATCCGGTGGCGCTGACCGGGGCGTTCGACCCGAAATTTCTGGAGTTACCCGATGAGGCGCTGATACTCACCTTGAAACACCACCAGAAATGCTTTGTTCTGGAAGACGGCGAAGGACGGCTGCTGCCGAATTTTGTGGCGGTCAGCAATATTGAAAGCCGCGACCCGAAGGTGGTGATCCGGGGCTTTGAACGCGTGATCAGGCCGCGGCTGGAAGATGCGCGCTTCTTTTTCGAAACCGACAAGGCGCGCAGCCTCTCGTCCCGGCGAAGCGAGTTGGAAAAAGTCGTTTTTCAGGAGGAACTTGGCACAATCGCTGATAAATCGCGACGGATCGCCTCATTATCTCGGCATATCGCGGAAAAGCTATCATTTGAACCAGACGCTGCCCTACGCGCCGCGGCGTTGGGCAAATGCGACCTGGTGAGCTTGATGGTGGGGGAATTCGCGGAACTGCAAGGGCTAATGGGCGCTTGCTACGCCCGCAACGACGGTGAGCCCGAAGCTGTCGCGACTGCGATTTTCGAGCAATACCTGCCGCGGCATACCGGCGACCGCCTGCCCGCGAGCCCGGCGGGACAAGTGCTCGCATTGGCGGAAAAACTCGACACTTTGGCGGGGCTGTTCGCCATCGGCCAGCCACCCACGGGTTCCCGGGACCCATTCGCCCTGCGCCGGGCGGCGCTTGGCGTTCTGCGGATTTTGATAGAAGGCGAATTGGCGCTCGACCTGGTGGCGATGATCGATCAAGCCGTAACCGGTTACGAAAAATACGCACCCCAGCTCAAGCCCGCAAGTGCCTGCCGCCGGCAACTGTACGAATTCATCTTCGACCGCCTGCGCGCCTGGTATCAGGATGCCGATATCGACGCGCGGATATACCTTTGCGTGCGGGCGGTCGAGCCGCCAAGCCCGCTGGACTTTCATCGCCGCGTGGAAGCCGTTGCCGATTTCAGCGGCAGGCCGGAAGCGGCGGCTTTGGCGGCCGCCAACAAACGCGTTTCCAATTTGCTGGAGAAAAGTGGCGCGGAAGCCGGCGCCGCCGCGGTGGACGAACAAAATTTGCGCGCGGCGGCGGAGACGGCCTTGTTTTCGCGCCTGGCGCAATTGCGCGATGAGGTGGCGCCCCTGTTCGCGGCCGGGAACTACCAGGAGGGATTGACGCGGCTGGCGGGCCTTGGCGGTGATGTGGACCGGTTTTTCGACGAAGTGATGGTGATGGTCGACGAGCCCGCGCTGCGCGCCAACCGCTTGCGCCTGTTGCGCGAATTGAGAAGTCTTTTCCTGCGGGTTGCGGATATTTCGCTGTTGTGAAAGGCGACGACTACAACGGCGCCAAAGTTGTTGTGCTCGACCGGGACGGCGTGATCAACGAAGACTCGGCTGCGTTCGTCAAATCCCCCGACGAATGGATTCCGCTGCCCGGCAGCATCGAAGCCATCGCCGAGCTGAGCCGGGCCGGATACCGCGTGGTGCTGGCAACCAATCAATCGGGGCTCGCGCGGGGCCTGTTCGACCGGGCCACGCTGGAAGCGATCCACCAAAAAATGCGCCGCCATGTGGCGCGCCATGGGGGCGAGCTGGCAGGTATCTTTTTCTGCCCCCATGGGCCGGACGAAATCTGCGATTGCCGGAAACCCGCCACAGGGATGCTGCATCAAATCGAAGCCCAGTTCGGCCTGAGTTTGCGCGGTTGCTGGTTTGTCGGAGACAGCTTGAGAGACCTGCAAGCCGGGCGCAAGCACGGTTGCCGGCCGGTTCTGGTTCGCACGGGCAACGGCGGGGCGACCGAAAAAGTGCTGTATGACCATGCACTGGCCGATGTGCTGGTGTTCGACGACCTGCGCCAGGCGGCCGGCGCACTGTTGCGCAGCCGCTGATCCAAACAACTTTTCCCCACAGCGCCGTTTTGGCGCAACGCAGATTGAGGCGGCTCAAGGCGGGAAAAAATCCAAGACAACGCGCCCGCGGCCCCGCAGCCGAGCCGTGTCACCAAGGGTTTGGAACGCAGCCTGACCTGTGCGCGTTGGCGCTTTGCAACTGAAACCATGGAGCGGGATAGGCCCGGCTGGGCCTGCCAAGCAATCCGGCCCCGCTCAGATATCGATGTTTTGCGCGCGCAAGGCGTTGCTTTCGATAAACTGCCGCCGCGGGTCCACCTGATCTCCCATCAAGGTGTTGAACAACTGGTCGGCGCCAATCGCATCCTTGACCGTTACCCGCAACATGCGCCGGCTTTCCGGGTTCATGGTGGATTCCCACAATTGGTCGGGGTTCATCTCCCCGAGCCCCTTGTAGCGTTGCAGGTAATTGCCTTTCATCGCCTCGGTGGTGAGCCAGTTCAGCGCTTCGCCGAAACTGTCCACGTTATGCCGGCGGCCGCCGCGCTGGACAAAAGCGCCCGGCTCAACCAGCCCATCGAGGGTGAGCCCGAGTGAGGACATCAGCTTGTACTCACCGGAATGAAAGAAATCGGCGTTGAAGGTGAAGGATTTCTTCATGCCGTGGCGGTTGAGCAGGAACTCCGACAGGAACGTATGCCGTTCGGCGTCTTCTTCGACGCTGCAGCTGTAGTCGATGCGATATTGCGGATTGGCCTGGTACAGATTTTCCAGCACATCGTTCGCCCAAGACTCAACCTCTCCCCTGGCGCGCAGGGCGGACTCCGCCAGCGGCGCCGTTTGCAGCAGCGCTTCGAGCACTTCCCGCGGATAGAGCCGGCTCAGGCGGTCGATGATGGCGTGGACTTCGCGGTATTGGTTGACCAGGGACTCGAGCGCCTCGCCGCCTATGCCCGGCGCGTCGGCGTTGACGTGCAAGGCGGCATCCTTCAAGGCGATGGAAGTCTCGTACTCCAGCAGTTCACTATCGTCCTTGAGGTATTGCTCCTGCTTGCCTTTTTTCAGCTTGTACAAGGGCGGTTGGGCGATGTAGAGATGTCCATTCTCGATCAGTTCGGCCATGTGCCGGAAAAAGAACGTCAGCAGCAAGGTGCGAATGTGGGAGCCGTCCACGTCGGCGTCGGTCATGATGATGATGCGGTGGTAGCGCAGGGCGTCGAGGGAAAACTCGTCTTTGCCGATGCCGCAGCCCAGCGCCTTGATCAATGTGCCGATTTCGGTGGACCCGAGCATGCGGTCAAAACGGGCTTTTTCCACGTTGAGGATTTTGCCTTTCAGCGGCAGAATCGCCTGGTTGTGGCGATTTCTCGCCTGTTTGGCGGAACCGCCCGCCGAATCCCCCTCGACCAGATAGATCTCCGACAGCGCGGGGTCCTTCTCCTGGCAATCGGCGAGTTTGCCGGGCAAACCCGCAATATCCAGCGCGCCTTTGCGCCGCGTCATCTCCCGCGCCTTGCGCGCGGCTTCCCGCGCTTTCGCCGCTTCGACCATCTTGCCGGCGATCAACTTGGCGTCTTTCGGATTTTCCAGCAGATAATCGGTCAGATGCGACGCCATTTGCTGTTCCACCACGGCCTTTACCTCGGAGGAAACCAGCTTGTCCTTGGTTTGGGAGGAAAATTTTGGGTCTGGCACTTTGACCGACACCACCGCGGTCAGGCCTTCGCGGACATCGTCGCCGGCAACCGTTACGTCCTTGCTCTTGGCGCCGTTGAGCTCATTGTCAATGTAATTCTTCAGCACCCGGGTCAGGGCCGAACGAAAGCCGGCGAGATGGGTTCCCCCGTCCCGCTGATGAATATTGTTGGTGTAGGGAAAAATGACTTCCTGGTAAGAATCGTTCCATTGCATGGCCACCTCGACGGAAATCCCTTCCTCCACCTCGCGGGCGTTGAAATAGATCATTTTGTTGACCACAGAGCGGGTTTTGTTGAGGTAGTCCACAAAAGCCCGCAGTCCGCCTTCGTAGCAGAAGGTTTCCTGCTTGCCGCCGCGTTCGTCAATCAGGCTGATGGCGACGCCGGCGTTGAGGAAGGCGAGTTCGCGCAATTTTTTGGCCAGAATGTCGTACTGGAACTCGATGTTGTTGAAGGTCTCCGCCGAGGGTTCGAAATGGCACTCGGTGCCCGTTGCCGTGGTCTCGCCGACGACGGCGAGCGGCGCCTGGGGCACGCCGTGCTGGTAGTACTGCTCCCAAACCTTGCCGTCGCGCCGGATGGTCAATTTCAATTCTTTCGAGAGGGCGTTGACCACGGATACACCAACACCGTGCAGCCCGCCGGAGACTTTGTAACTGTTGTCGTCGAATTTGCCGCCGGCGTGGAGCACGGTCATAATGACTTCGGCGGCGGAAACGCCCTCCTTGTGCATTTCGGTGGGAATGCCGCGGCCGTTGTCGGTCACAGTAACGGATTCGCCGATGTGAACAATGACTTTGATTTCGGAACAGTATCCGGCGAGCGCTTCGTCGATGGAATTGTCCACGAGCTCGAAAACCATGTGATGCAAGCCGGTGCCATCGTCGGTGTCGCCGATATACATGCCGGGCCGCTTTCGCACCGCGTCGAGGCCCTTGAGCACTTTGATACTGTCAGAGTTGTAGTCGCTGGCGGGACCGTTGGTCATTCCTGTCTCCGTTTCCCGGTTGGAATTCCGGGCTGGGTTTCCGGTGCGATTTCCCGACCGGCGGCAAACACTGCCGCACGAGGTGAAATCTCACTACTTCCAAGAAAATCAAGCTGTTATTGTACCATGTTCCACGTGGAACAAGCTTCTTTCGCCGGCCTCCGGCAAACAGGGCGCAAGCGCGTCAAGGGCCACGCAGGTGACGAACAGTTGCGCATCGAGAGAACGCAACAATTGAAAAACCAGCGCCAAATTTTCCGCGTCGAGTTCCGCGGCCAGATCGTCCACCAGGTATATCGAGCGTTGCCGGCGCGATTGCGCAAACAACTCGCCCTGGGCGATTTTCAGCGCGGAAACGATTAATTTTTGCTGGCCCCTGGACAACACATCGTTCGCTTTGTCATTCCCGGACTTGATCAGGATATCGGCGCGATGGGGGCCGTGGCGGGTGACGCCCAAGCGCTTGTCGTTTTCCCTGCCGTCGAAAAGCAATTTGCCCAAGTCTTGCGAAGTGTTCCAGCCGGCCTGGAAATGCAAGCTGACGGAACTGCCGAGTTGCCCGCTCAATTTGCCCAGGGCCGAACAGAACGCCTGTTCCAGGCGCTGGAAATAGGCCTCCCGCGAGCGCGTGACTAGTTCAGCGCCGGAAGCCAGTTCCGCCTCCCAGAACTCCAACTGCTTCTCGTCGGGCTTTCCCGACTGTTTCAACAGGGCATTTCTTTGCATGACCGATTTTCGCGCTCGCCGCCACGCGGGCAGAAACTGTTGTTCCACGTGGAACACGCCCCAATCGAGAAATCTCCGGCGCAACCTCGGGCCTTCGTTCAACAGGGAGAAGGTGGTTGCGTCGAGCAACTGGACCGGTATTTCGCGGGCGACGCGTTCCCAACCGGAGACCGTTTCCCCGTTCAGTTTGAGTTGCTGATCACCATTGCGGGACTTTTGCAATCCGACCTTCGCGCCGCCAAGCAATTGCGCGAGCAGGAGCGTTTGCGCCTCACCCGCTTTGATCAGGGCCTTGGCGCGCGGCGTGCGGAAAGACCTGCCAAGGGCAAGATAGTGAATGGCTTCCAGAAAGCTGGTTTTTCCGGAAGCGTTCGGACCGCAAAGAATGTTCAACTCGGGATGCGGCGAGAGCGCGCAATGTTGAATATTGCGGAATGATGCGATTTCCAGGCTCGCCAGCCCGCCCTTGGCTACCACGGCCGACATGGCCGGCGATGAAATCTACAGTCGGGACGGGCTGACAACGAAGGAGGCGCCGTAATTGTCGACGGGTTCGAGCAACACCGCGCTGTTCGCGTCGGACAATTCCATGCGCACCTTGTCGGTGGTGATGGCGGAAAACACGTCGATCAAATAGCTGACATTGAAGCCGATTTTGATCGGCTCGCCTTCGAAATCCACGGAAACCGATTCGTCGGAGACCTCCTGGTCCGGATTGCGCGAGACCACCTTGAATTCGCCTTCGCCCAGGTTGAAGCTCGCAATCTGATATTTCTCGCTGAACAGAATCGAAGCCCGGTGACAGGCCTGGCGCAGTTCCTCCCGATTGCCGATCAGGATTTTGGAGTTGTTGCGGGGAATCACCCGTTCATAGTCGGCATAGCGGCTGTTGATCAGCTTGGACACCAGCGTGCAACTGTTCATTTGCGCGCGAAAATGGCCGGCGCCGCCAGTTATCGTTACCGGTTCTTCCGGATCTTGCAGCAGCCGCGCCAATTCCAGGGCACTGCGCCTGGGCAGAATCAGCCGTTGTTCTTCCCGGGTGCTGTTTTCCACACCGATGGTATGCAAGGCGAGACGGTGCCCGTCGGTGGCGACCGCGCGAATGCGCTGGGAGTCGACTTCAATCAACATGCCGTTGAGATACGGGCGAAAATCCTTCTGCGCCATGGCGAAACTGGTGCTTTGCAGCAATTCGGAAAGTTGTTTCTGATTCAGTGTCAGCGCGATGGTGTCGATTTCATTTTCCGATTTGGGAAAATCCTGGGCCGGCAGGGTGGCCAAGGTGAAATTGCTGCGGCCGGATTTGATATGCAGCTTCGAGTCAGCGAGGGAGAATTGTATGGTTGAATCTTCCGGCAACGAACGGCAAATGTCGACCAACTTGCGGGAGGAAGCCGTGATGCGGCCCTCGTCGCCCACATCGGACACGTCAACCGCGGCCGAAAGCTCAAGCTCCTGATTGCTGCTGGTCAGACTGAGCCGGTTGCCCTGCAGCTCAAGCAGCAGGTTGGAAAGCACCGGCAAGGTGCTGCGCCGCTCGACCACGGCGCTGACAAGTTGCAAGGGTTTGAGCAGCGCATCCCGCGCGATCTGAAATTGCATGATGATTGTACCCCTGAGTGCCGAACACGCACCGGACCATGAAAGCCAACGGCGTATTGTACGGCAGGCGCAATCAATTCGTCAGCATTCGCATTAAATTATTGAAGTCGTCCTCCAGCGTCTCCGAAGTGCGGCGCAAATTCGCCACCTGGCGGCAGGCATGCAACACGGTGGTGTGGTCTCGGCCGCCGAAGGCGTCGCCAATTTCCGGCAAGCTGTGACTGGTGAGTTCCCGGGTCAGGCTCATGGCCATCTGCCGCGGCCGGGTAACCGAGCGGCTTCTGCGCTTGGAAATCATGTCGCGCATGCCGAGCTTGTAATACTCCGCCACCGTGCGCTGGATGTTGTCGATGCTGATCAATTTCTCCTGTTGCGCGAAAAGGTCCCACAGCGCTTCCTTGACCAGCACGATATCGATTTCCCGGCCCTTGAATTGGGAGCAGGCCTTGACCTTCTTCAGCGCGCCTTCGAGTTCGCGGCCGCTGGCGCACACTTTCTGCGCGACAAATTCGGCGGCGTCATTGGGCATTTCCAAGCCCATTTGGGCCGCCTTGCTCATCAGGATCGCCACCCGGGTTTCCAGTTCCGGCGGCTCGATGGCCACCGCCAACCCCGAACCGAAACGCGATTTCAGCCGTGGTTCAATGCCGTCTATGGCCTTGGGGTAGCGGTCGCAGGTCAGAATCACCTGTTGCTGGCCGTGCAGCAAATTGTTGAAGGTGTGGAAGAACTCTTCCTGGGAGCGCTCTTTTCGCGCGAGAAAATGCACATCGTCGAGCAACAAGGCGTCCACCGAGCGAAACTGCCGCTTGAAATCATCCATGGCGTTGTAACGCAGGGACTGGATCATCAAGTTGACGAAACTCTCGCAGTCGACGAATTTCACCGTGGCATGGGGATTGCGCTGCAACATGTGATTGCCAACCGCGTGCATAAGATGGGTCTTGCCGAGGCCCACGCCGCCATAAATGAACAGCGGATTGTTGCCCTTGCCGGGATTCTCCGCCACCAGCATCGCCGAAGCTTGGGCGAATGCGTTGGAGCGGCCAACAACGAAATTGTCGAACCGGCAAGCGCGGTTGACCTGGCCGCCAAGGCCCAAACGACGGCCTTTTGCATCGCGGCTGGATTGTTGCGGACCCCCATAGCCATTGATGCGGCTGGGCGTTGCATCTTGGGGCGGGCTTCGCGTTTGTCCTTGGCGCCTGCCTGGCAAAGCGTCCGCGGTCCGCGGCGCGATGAACGCAGTACTTGTTTTGGCCGCGGCGCTTATTTCGGCCGCGGCGCTTTTTCTGGCCGCGGCGCTGGTTTCGGCTGCGGCGCTTGTGCCGAACGCGGCGCTTGATTGGACCGCGGTGCTTGTTTCGTTCGTGGCCGCTTCTTGATAACAATCGTCCGCCGCGGATTGCGCGCCGGCATGCGGCCGCTGGGATCCGTTCCCCACGAAACTGGGGGTTTGCGCGGGCGGCGCGACTTCCAGCGCGACGTCTTCGATGCCTGGTTCGATCTCCAGCATCAGCTCGCGGATCCGCGCAAGAAACTTTGAACTCACCCAATCGAGAATGAAACGATTGGGGGCTTTCAGCCAAAGAAGTTTGCCGTCCGCCTCGACTTCGGCGCTGAGTGGTCGAATCCAGGTATTGAACTGGCCCCGGGAGATCTCTTCCTGGAGCGCCCGGACGCATTTTTGCCAAATTGCTGTGGTCACCTTCTGCACTCTGCCTTGAGTTGTGTGTCAATTTTTGGACATTCTAGCGGCAAGACAATGGCGATTCCAAATTTCGCAAGCGCTCTCGCCGGGGCGCGGCCGCGTGGGATTTATAGTGGATAATCAGCGTCTTATTTGTGCAATGTCAGAGCCATTGAAAGATAGTTGCCGTAAAAAAATTTTTTCCGGCCCCGAATCCGGACTGTATAAGCTGTGGATAACTTGTTGCTACACTGCGAGCGGCCAGCCACCGCCTGAGACCTTCCCCGGCAATTGCAACGGTCCGGCAAAACCACTAGAATTCGCGCTCTTTGGCAGGCCTTGGCTGGTGCCGCGGACTGCGTGTGGACGGGGCCGGGTCATGAGGTCGCCAAGTCAGCAGGTTAAACCATCATGAAAAGAACCTTTCAGCCCAGCAGAATCAAGCGCGCCAGGGATCATGGCTTCCGCTCGCGCATGGCCACGCGCGGCGGACGCAAGGTGCTGGCGCGGCGTCGGGCCAAAGGTCGCAAACGCCTTTCCGCCTGAGCGCCCGAACTCGTTCAAGCGCTGTGACCAATGGCGGCTGCCATGGCCGATTTTCCCCGCGCAACGCGCTTGCTGACGGCGCAGGACTTTCGGGCGGTTTTCTCCCGCACCCGATTCAAAGTATCTTGCCGGCTCTTTCTCGTGCTCGCGACATCCAATACGAAAAACCATGCCAGGCTGGGTTTGGTGGTTGCCAAAAAGCACGTGCCCGGCGCGGTGCAGCGCAATCGCGTGAAACGGCTGATCCGCGAAAGCTTTCGCGGGCGGCGCGCGCGGCTCGCCGGCGCCGACATCGTTGTGCTGGCCAGGAAAGACGCCCACATCCCCGCCAACTCCGTGATTGCCCGGAAGCTTGATAAGCTAATGGACGAATTGCTTGGGAAAATCCATCGGGCGGCCAAGAGCCGGACGCCGGAGTGGACCTGAAAATGTTGAAATTCCTGCTCGTCAAATTGATCGGCTTTTACCAGCTCGCATTGTCTCCGCTGCTGTTCACGCAGTGCCGCTTCCATCCCAGTTGCTCGCAATACACCCGGGAAGCGGTTGAACTGCATGGCGCTTGCCGGGGTCTGTGGCTGGGCGCGAGGCGAATCTGCCGCTGCCATCCCTGGCACGAGGGCGGCTTCGACCCGGTTCCCGCGCCAAATATCCCACAGCTTGCATGCGCACCGGAGTGCGAAAGCCAATCCGAACCCGAATTCGAGCCCGAAAGTGGATTGGCTGCGAAGTAATGGCGAATTAACATGAAGCTCACGCGCTATTTCCTTTACACCTCCCTCGCCGTAATCACCTATTTGATGCTGCTCGCCTGGCAGCAGGACTATCCGCCCCAGGTGGACAATGGCGAAGCCGTCGGCGCGGAGGCCGATGCCGCGCTGGCGGAACTGCCGGACGCGGCGGTGGTCGTCTCGGCGCCGGATCTGCCAAGGGAGATGCCGAGCGCAAACATCGATTCGGCAAGCGGCGAGTCACCAACAGCAGCGGCGGCGCCGGTCCGCGGCGAATTGATCGACGTAACCACCGATACACTCGCCCTTCGCATCGATCCGGCCGGCGGCGACATTGTTTATCTGGCGATGCCCCAATATCTGCGCGAACTCGATGTTCCGGACGAAGCGTTCGTTTTGCTCGAATCGCGGCCGGGCAGGGAATTCGTATCCACCAGCGGACTTGTTGGCCCCAACGGCATCGACCAGGACGGCCGGGCCCAATACCGGGCGGCGGCGGCAAGCTACCAGCTTGAACCGGACGCGGACCAGCTTGTGGTGGATCTTACGCTGACAACACAGACCAGCGTCAACATCGTCAAGCGCTTCACTTTCACCCGCGGCAGCTATCTGATCGGTGTTTCCTTTCTGGTGGAAAACGGCTCCGATCAATTCTGGCGCGCCAATCCCTTCGGCCAAATTCGCCGGCACGATTTTTCCGACCCCAGCGGCGGCACTCAATTCACCAGAACCTATCTTGGTTACGTCACAACCAGCCTCGACGACCCCTACCGGGAAGTCGAATTTGATGATATCGCCGACGCGCCAGTCACCTTTGAAGAAAGCGGCGGCTGGATCGGACTGAGTCAGCAGTATTTTCTTTCCGCCTGGATCCCCGACGCCGAAGCAATGAACCGTTACACCATGCGCCGAAGCAACACCGGGCAGTTCATCGGCGAATTCACCAGCTCGGTGCTCGAGGTGGCGCCGGGCGCTTCCGGCGAGGCGGGCATCGCCTTCTACGCCGGCCCCAAGGACCAATACGCGCTGGCCGAAATCGCGCCCAATCTCGACCTCACCGTCGACTACAGCTTTCTCTGGTTTCTCGCCGCGCCCATCTACTGGCTGCTGCGCAATATCAACGAATTTGCCGGCAATTACGGCATTTCCATTATTTTGTTGACGCTGGCTGTTAAGTTGATCTTTTACAAACTCTCGGAAACCCAATACCGCTCCATGGCGGGTATGCGCCGCCTGATGCCGAAAATCCAGCAAATCAAGGAACGCTACGGCGACGACCGCATGAAAATGCAACAGGCCACCATGGACCTGTACAAGAAGGAAAAACTCAACCCCTTCGGCGGCTGCCTGCCTTTGCTGGTGCAAATGCCCGTGTTCATCGCGCTGTATTGGGTGTTGATGCAAAGCGTCGAGCTGCGCCACGCGCCCTTTTTCCTCTGGCTTGAAGACCTGTCCGTGCGCGACCCCTATTTCGTGCTGCCGCTGCTGATGGGCGCGACCATGTTCCTGCAAATGCGCATGAGCCCCGCCCCGCCGGACCCGATGCAGGCCCAGATTATGAAAATCATGCCCATCATGATGACCGTGCTCTTTCTCTGGTTTCCTTCCGGGCTCGTGCTGTACTGGTTGACCAATGGCCTTTTGAGCATCTTGCAGCAGTGGTACATCACCCGCAAGATTGACGCCGAATACGCGGCTTCGCGCTGAGCCGCGTGTTATTTGCGCAATCCGGCGATGGATGACGACAGCATTTGCGCCGTGGCGACCGCGCCGGGGCGCGGCGGCATCGGTATCTTGCGCGTTTCCGGCCCGAACTTGGCCGCCATGGCGAGAAGTCTCACCGGCGGTTTGCCGAAACCGCGCCAGGCGCATCTGTGCGATTTCCTCGATGCCGACGGCGAGCTGATCGACCGGGGTATCGCGCTGTTCTTTCCGGCGCCGCATTCCTTCACCGGCGAAGACGTATTGGAGTTGCAGGCCCACGGCGGACGCATCGTGCTGGATTCGCTGCGCGAGCGGGCGCTTGCGCTCGGCGCCCGCGCGGCGCGGCCCGGGGAGTTTTCCGAACGCGCTTTTCTCAACGGCAAAATCGACCTGTTGCAAGCGGAAGCCATCGCCGACCTGATCGACGCCGATTCGCGCCAGGCCGCGCGCTCCGCCGCGCGCAGTCTGGTTGGCGAGTTCTCCAACCGCATTCACGCCATCGCCGCGGCGCTTTCGCAATTGCGCGTGCTGGTGGAAAGCGCAATCGATTTTTCCGACAGCGATATCGAAGTGCTGCCGGCGGCCCGGATGGAAAGCAGCCTGGCCGAATTGCTGGAGAGGTTGGCCACCATCCGCGAACAATCCCGCCAGGGCGCATTGCTCAATGAAGGCATTGATGTGGTGCTTGCCGGCGCGCCCAACGCCGGCAAGTCAAGCTTGATGAACCGGCTGTGCGGGCGTAAAACCGCCATCGTTACCGACATTCCCGGCACCACCCGCGACTTGCTCTCGCAGCGGGTGTTGCTGGACGACTTGCCGATGCAAATCACCGACAGCGCCGGGTTGCGCCCCTCCGGCGATGTGATCGAACAGGAAGGCGTGCAACGCGCCATGGCCGCCATCGACCAGGCCGACCTGATCCTGCTTGTGGTCGACGCCGGCGCCTTCGGATGGCGCGGCGAGACGCTGCCGGAAGCCGACCTGGCGCGGGCCTTGCGAGCGCTTTTGGCGTCCCGCGAAAACGAGGAACAGCGCGCGGGTTTGCTGCGCCGCACCTGCCTTGTCGCGAACAAGATCGACCTGCTGGATATTGCGCCGGCGGCCTGGAAAACCGAATACTTGGGCGTGGCGCTACCCGTGCTTCGAATCAGCGCCAAAAGCGGCGCCGGGCTTGATCTGCTCAGCGTGCATTTGAAGGAATTTGTCGCCTGGGAAGGCGGCGAAGACGCCCTGGTGGCCCGCGCGCGCCATCTGGCCGCGCTGGAGGAAGCCGAAGTCCATTGCCGGGCGGCGCAAGCAAGGCATTCGGGCAAGGCGCCGCTGGAGTTGGCCGCCGAAGAATTGCGCCTGGCGCAAAACGCGTTGGGCCGCATCACCGGTGAAGTCACCAGTGATGACTTGCTTGGGGAAATCTTCAGCCGCTTCTGCATAGGCAAATAAGCGGCAAAACAAGCTGGCGAGAAGCTGTGGACAACCGCTGCCCGGCGCTGGAAAACCGTTGGATAAAATCGCGGCAAAATCTCAAGCTGCAATCCATCCCCATTCCCTCCACCGCCAATCCCCGCCCGGACCGCAGCCGCCCCACCGGCTTGTGCTTCGCGCAAGGCGCTGATAAACAGCCGGAAAATAGGGATATCAACAACTTGCGGCAACGCCTGCTATTACTGCTACTGGTTATATTTATGCGTAACTCTTAATACCCATATATTGAAAAGAATTAAAAGCAGCACGCGCAGGCGGTATAATCCGCGGTTTTTACTCGGGCGAGCGCGATGCTGCAGCACAACCGTTGCGACGTGATCATCATCGGTGGGGGCCATGCCGGCACCGAGGCCGCATTGGCCGCGGCGCGGCAAGGCGCAACGTCCTTGCTGATCACCCAGAACATCGAGACGATAGGGCAAATGTCGTGCAACCCGGCGGTGGGAGGCATCGGCAAGAGCCATCTCGTGCGCGAGATTGATGCGCTCGGCGGCGCCATGGCCCTGGCGGTGGACCGCGCCGGCATCCATTTCCGCGTGCTCAACGCAAGCAAGGGTGCCGCGGTGCGGGCAACCCGCGCCCAGGCCGACCGGTCGCTGTACCGTGCCGCGGTGCGGCGGATTGTGGAAGCGCAAGAGCGGTTGTTCCTGCTGCAGCAATCCGTTGACGACCTGATCATGGAGGGAGATCGCGTGGCTGGCGTCGTCACCGGTATCGGCGTGAAGATTCAGGCGCGGGCGGTGGTGCTGGCCACCGGCACCTTCCTTGGCGGCCAGATCCATATCGGACAAGCGAACAGCGCCGGCGGGCGCGCGGGAGACCCGCCGTCGAACCGGTTGGCGCGGCGCCTGCGGGAACTGCCGTTCCGGGTCGAGCGGCTGAAAACCGGCACGCCTCCCAGGCTCGACGCGAACAGCCTTGACTTCACGCAAATGGAAGCGCAACCGGGAGACGACCCGGCGCCGGTCATGTCCTTCCTCGGCAGCGCCGCGGATCATCCGCGCCAGGTGTCTTGCCATATCACCGCAACGAACGAGACAAGCCACGAGATCATTCGCGCCTCGCTCGACCGCTCGCCCATGTTCAGCGGCGCCATCGAAGGCGCGGGGCCGCGCTATTGCCCATCCATCGAAGACAAGGTGACGCGGTTCGCGGACAAGAAATCGCACCAGATCTTTGTCGAGCCCGAAGGCCTCGATGTGGCGGAAATCTATCCCAATGGCATTTCCACAAGTCTGCCTTTCGATGCGCAGCTTGCGATGGTGCGCAGCATTCGCGGTTTCGAGCACGCCCACATCACGCGCCCCGGTTACGCCATCGAATACGATTTCTTCGACCCGCGGGATTTGCATTATTCGTTGGAAAGCAAGTTCGTGCCGGGGCTTTACCTGGCCGGGCAGATCAACGGCACAACCGGCTATGAAGAAGCCGCCGCCCAGGGCCTGCTGGCGGGGCTGAACGCGGCGCGGGCGGTTGCCGGCAAGGACTATTGGTGTCCGCGGCGCGACCAAGCCTACATTGGCGTGCTGGTGGACGATTTGATCCGGCTCGGCGCGAACGAGCCGTACCGCATGTTCACCAGCCGGGCCGAATACCGCCTGAGTTTGCGCGAGGATAACGCCGACGCGCGTTTGACGCCCATTGGCCGGGAAATGAATCTGGTGGATGAGGCGCGCTGGCGGTTTTTCAATGAAAAACAGCAAATGGTCGAAGCCGAACTGCAAAGACTGCGCGCCGGCAAAGTGCAGCCCGACAGCGAGTCCGCGCGGCGGCTGCGCGGGATGCTGGAGCGGCCTTTGACGCGGGAGCGAAGCTTGGCCGAACTGCTGGCCCGTCCCGAGCTGGGCTATTCCGATCTGGCCGGCCTGGCTGGCCTGGCTGGCTCCGATTCCGTGGACGACCTGCCCGACTTCGAGTCCCCCATGGGCCGGCAGGTCGCCGAGCAAGTTGAAATTCAGATTAAGTATCAAGGCTATATTGAACGCCAGCGGGAGGAAATCAGTCGCCTGCGCAACCAGGAAGCCACCGGGATTCCGGCACAGCTCGACTACGGGGCAATGCCCGGTCTTTCCAATGAACTGAAACAGAAACTTCAACGGGCCAGGCCGGAAAACATCGGCCGCGCCGCGCGCATTCCAGGCATGACGCCGGCGGCGCTGTCACTGATTCTCGTGCATGCCCGCAAACAGCAGGCTGGACCGAAAGCCGGGCATCAAAACCGGCGGCAAGCTGGAGATGAAACAGCGCGGCGCGAAGCGGTGTGAGCGGAGATACTGCCGGTGAAGAGACCGGGCGGCGCGAAAGATTGCTGGCTGGCGCGGCGTCACTCAATGCGCCCCTGACCGCCGCCGCCGCGGATAGCTTGCTCGAATACCTGCGATTGCTCGAAACATGGAATTCGCGTTTCAACCTCAGCGGCCTGCGCGACCTGGACGAAATGGTGCCTCTGCACTTGCTCGACAGTCTTTCCGTGGCGCCCTGGCTGGGCGGGACCGGCGCGCGAACCGTGGTGGATGTCGGCAGCGGCGCGGGATTGCCCGGTATCCCGCTGTCGCTTTTGTTTCCCGAGACGCGCTTCGTGCTGTCGGAAAGCAATGGCAAGAAAATCCGCTTCCTGTTTCAGGCGAAACTGAACCTGTCGCTGGACAATGTCAGCCTCGCGCATGGCCGCATCGAAGACTACACCGGTCCGGCGGACGTATTGATCTGCCGCGCTTTCGCGCCACTGGCGCAATGTTGCGCGAAAACCCGGCATCTGTTGGCGCGGGGCGCCACCTTGCTGGCGATGCAGGGACGTTATCCGGCGGCCGCCATTGCGCGCCTGCCCGAGGGCTGCGTGGTCGAATCTTCACACCGCGTTCGGGTGCCCGGCGCCTCGAACCGCCATCTGCTTGCGTTAAGATGGCGCACATGATCCAACCCGCCGCGGCGGAGCAGGCAATCGGAAGCAGTTTCGGATGGGCACCATTCTTGCCATAGCCAACCAAAAGGGGGGAGTGGGAAAAACCACCACCGCGGTGAATCTCGCCGCCTCCCTGAAAGCCACGCGAAACAGCGTGCTGCTGGTGGATTTCGACCCGCAGGGCAACGCCACCGCCGGCTGCGGCGTGTCGCGGCGGGAACTGAACCGCACCGTTTGCGAGATGGTGATGGGCGATGCCCCGCTGGAACAAGTAAGATTGCGCGGGCTGGACAACGGTTTCGACTTGCTGCCCGCCAACGGCGACCTGGTGGCGGCCGAAGTCTGGCTGATGCGCAACGAAGGTTCCGAACATCGCTTGCGGCAATCGCTGGCGGAGGTGCGCGACGAATACGACTTCATCCTGATCGACTGTCCGCCTTCGATGAACATACTCACCGTGAACGCCCTCGCCGCGGCGGATGGTTTGTTGATCCCGTTGCAGTGCGAGTACTATGCGCTGGAAGGCCTGTCCGCGCTGGTGGAGACGATAGACGCAATTCGCCAGCGCGTGAATCCCAAGTTGAAGATTGAGGGAATCGTGCGCACCATGTACGATTCGCGCAACAGGCTTACCGCCGAAGTCAACGCGCAACTGTTTCGATTCTTCGGCGACACAGTGTTTCGCACCGTCGTGCCGCGCAACGTCAAGCTGGCCGAGGCGCCAAGTTTCGGCAAGGCGGCGCTCGGCTATGATCCCCGCTCAAAAGGCGCGATCGCCTATCTGGCGCTGGCGGGAGAATTGCTGCGACGGCGCGACCAAGCCGCCTTAGGCGCATGACACGTCGAAAGCTGCATCACGCGGAAAAATCGAAAAAACAAACACATGGCGAAAAAACTGGGTAAAGGACTTGAAGCGCTGCTTGGCGGCAGGGAACGCGATTCCGTTGCCGCGCTGACCGAAGATTCGAACGGCCCCGGCGCGGCGGCGGAAGGAGAGCTGCGGGAGATCCCCATCGACCTGATCCGGCCCGGCAAATTCCAGCCGCGGCGGGACATGCGCGCGCAATCGCTGGAAGAACTCGCGCAGTCGATTCACCAGCAAGGCGTCATGCAGCCCGTGGTGGTGCGCGAAATCGGCGCCGGCCGCTTTGAGTTGATCGCCGGCGAACGGCGCTGGCGCGCCTGCCAGCTCAGCGGCCTGCGGGCGGTGCCCGCGCTGGTGAAGACGGCATCGGACCGGGACGTGCTCAGCATGTCGCTGATCGAAAACATCCAGCGCGAAGATCTCAACCCCATCGAACAAGCCCTCGCCCTGCAGCGCTTGCAGGAAGAATTCGGCCACACCCAACAGGAAGTGGCGAACGAAGTGGGCAAGTCCCGCGAATCCGTGGCCAACCTGCTGCGCCTGCTCGGCCTTGAATCCGATGTGCGCGCGATGCTTGAAGCGGGCGACCTGGAAATGGGCCACGCCCGGGCCCTGCTCGCCATCAGCGGCCCCGAGCAGACAACACTCGCGAGGGACGTCGCCCGCAGACGACTCTCCGTGCGCCAAACCGAAGACCTGGTGCGCCGCCAGCTGGCCAACCCCGACTCAACATCCAGCATCCGCGCAAGCGACCCGGACCTCGCCCGCCTGGAAGAATCCCTGTCCGAAAAATTCGGCGCCAAGGTCGCCATCCAGCACAGCGCCAAGGGCAAGGGCAAGCTCATCATCAACTACAACAACCCGGCCGAGCTCGAAGGCATCCTCTCCCACATCAAATAACACCACCGAAGCGGCAAAGCCCAAAACCATTCCCAAGGAGATTCCGCGACTGCGCTCCGCTTCGCGCGGAATGACAGGAACGTGATCGTCGGTCCCGCACAGCGTGAGTCGCCGCCCTGGGGTGCGCGGTAGGGCGGGCGTGCGAGGGTTCGGCCCTCAAGAAGCGCAGCTTCTTGAGGGCCGAACGGCTCGCCATGGATGGCGAGACTGGGGGCAATCGAAGTCAATGAAGCCGCGCCAGGGAAGGCATGCACAATTTTCCAGAATGCAAGCACCCGGTCGGCGCAGCCGACAAGAAGCGCAGCTTCTTGAGGGCCGAACGGCTCGCCATGGAAGGCGAGACTGGGGTCAATCGAAGTCAAAGAAGCCGCGCCAGGGAAGGCATGCACAATTTTCCAGAATGCAATCACCCGGTCGGCGCAGCCGACAAGAAGCGCAGCTTCTTGACGACCGAACGACTTGCCATGGATGGCACATACGCCGCCGACCAGCCGTGCTTCGCGGAATATAAAAACGTCGGCCCGGCACAGCGTGAGTCGCCGTCCTGGGGTGCGCGGTACGGCGGGCGTGCGAGGCAGGATGCCGAGCCCGAAGCCTACAGGGAAGTATTCACGGCGTCCGCCGTACCGCGCACCCCAGGACGGTGACGTATCGAAGCCAAAAATCTAAGAGCCATTCCAAAAAGATTCCCCAACCGTGCTCGGGTTTGCGGGGGATGGCTTGTTGATAAGCGCAGGCGATCTCCCTATAATGCGCCTGCCTTGGCGGTAGCCACTTGACAGTGTCCATTCGCGTGCGGCCGTACAAGATCATCCTTGCGCAATTGATCGGCCCGGCCCTGCTCGCCGTAACATTCCTGTGGACGACAGACGCGGCTGTGGCGCGCAGCGTGCTGGCGGGTGGCTTGATCAGCGCCTTGTCGAACGGCTACTTCGCAGCGCGGGCATTTCAATACCAAGGCGCCGAAAACGCGGATAAGATCGTCAGGAATTTCCTGAAAGGCGAAATCGGCAAGATCGCGATCGCGATCCTGCTGTTCGCGCTGATCTTCAATTTTATGGAAGACCTGAATGAGCTAGCGCTTTTTTCAGGATTCATTTTCTCTCATCTAATCGGCATAAGGGTCGCCGGCGGTATGATGGGGAGACAGGAAGGCAACGCTCGTTAATCAAAGTTGTTCGGGTATGGTCGAACCCGTTTGAATCGGTCCAGGGGTGAAGCATGAAAAAATTGCTGCTTATGATGTTGACCGGAGTTTTGGTGGTGGGTTGCGCGACACATCCGGCCGACATACCGCCGGCCATGGTCCCGACAGCGGAGTACGAACAAATGTCCTGTGCGGTTCTGACGGCGACACATGCCGAACAAACGCAATTGCTGAGTGATCTTTCGAGGTCGCAGCGCAGCTCCCGAAACTGGGACATAGCCCTGAACATATTGATCATTCCCGGTTTGGGGGCGCTGACCGGAGACGTGGAAACGGACATAGCCAATGTCAAGGGCGCTCTGGTGGCGATCAGGAATGAAATGACCCAGCGGTGCTGAGGTGGAGCCATTGCGCGGACAGCGTTAATTGGTGGAATGAAGGTCGCACGAACAGCGGGTGCCACGCTTGTGTCGCCCAAATTTTCGAATGGAATAATGCAAAGCAATGGCAGAAGCAGGCGCTGAATCGGAAACGGTTCAGGACTACATTGTTCACCACTTGGCCAACTTGACCTATGGGCGTCACCCCGACGGCCACTGGGGTTTCGCCCATACGCCGGAAGAAGCCGCCGACATGGGCTTCATGGCCATTCACGTCGACACCCTCGGCTGGTCCATCGCCCTGGGCGCGGCCTTTCTGCTCTGGTTCCGCTGGGTCGGGCTGCGCGCTTCGGCGGACAACCCCGGCGCGATTCAAAACTTTGTCGAAAGCGTGTTCGAATTCGTCGACAACCGTGTCAGCGAAGGCTTCACCCACGCGAACAACCTGATCGCGCCCCTCGCGCTCACCTTGTTCGTGTGGATTTTGCTCATGAACACCATGGACCTGGTGCCCGTGGACTGGCTCACCGGCATCGCCAAGTTCATCGGCGAATACGTGTTCGGCTTCGATCACATGCCGTTCAAGATCGTGCCCACCACCGATGTGAACATCACCATGAGCCTTGCGCTCAGCGTGTTCGCGCTGATCATTTGGTATTCCATCAGAAACAAGGGCTTGGGCGGTTTCCTCGGCGAACTCGCCTTCCACCCCTTCGGCAAATGGATGGTGCCGTTCAACCTGATGATCGAAATTCCCACACTGCTGGCCAAGCCCATCTCCCTCGGTTTGCGGCTGTTCGGCAATCTGTACGCGGGGGAATTGCTGTTTTTGCTCATTGCCGGGCTGCTGGGGCTGTACCAGTTGCCCGCGCATTTCATCTGGGCGGTGTACCACATCCTGGTGGTGCCGCTGCAGGCCTTTGTTTTCATGATGCTGACCATTGTTTTTCTCAATGCGGCGCATGAGAAGCCCCATTGAGTTGGGGCACGACTGATACAACCGACAACATTCCCGGAGGATAATGATGGAAATGATTTTGGCTTTCACCGTGCTTGGCGTGCTGCTTGTGCTTGGCATGGGAGCGCTTGGCACGGCGATCGGTTTCGGCATACTCGGCGGCAAGTTCCTCGAAGGTTCCGCGCGCCAGCCGG
Source organism: uncultured Pseudohongiella sp. (assembly GCA_965221015.1). GTDB lineage: Bacteria > Pseudomonadota > Gammaproteobacteria > Pseudomonadales > Pseudohongiellaceae > UBA9145. The sequence goes on from OZ244859.1 coordinate 97,853, forward strand.
AACTCGCGCCGCAGTTGCAGGGCCGCATGTTTCTGGTCGCCGGCCTGATCGACGCGGTAACCATGATCGGTATCGGCATCGGCATGTGGTTCACCTTTGCCAACCCCTATCTGGCGGCGCTTTCGGGCTGACGACGGTCCTGCCCGCGGGAGTCTTGCGTGAACATCAACCTGACCATCATCGGACAAACCATCGCGTTCGCGGTTTTCGTCTGGTTCTGCCACCGATACGTCTGGCCGCTGTTCGCCAATGTGCTCAATGAGCGCAAGCGGACCATTGCCGACGGACTCGAAGCCGCCGCCCAGGCGGAAAAGAAACTGGAGAACGCCAACCGCGATTCCGCCCGGCAATTGAACGAAGCGAAAAGTTCGGCCGCGGAGATCATCGAGCAGGCGAACCGCCGCGCGACCCAGATCGTCGACGAAGCCAAACAGCAGGCGCAGGTCGAGGCCGAACGCGTCATGCTCGCGGCCCAGGCCGAAATCGAGCGCGAAGCGAATCGCGCGCGGGAGCAATTGCGCGCCGAAGTCTCGGTGATCGCCATTGCCGGCGCGGAGAAGATACTCGGCCGCGAGGTCGACCAGGCCGCCAACGACGAAATGCTCACGCGCCTGGCCGCGGAATTGTAAGGCGCAGCCATGGCCGACCCCGTCACCCTCGCCCGACCCTATGCGAAGGCGGCTTTCGAAGTCGCGCGGGAGGCGCGGGCGCTCGGCGAATGGTCGCGCATGATTGGACTGGCGGCGGCGGTCGCCGGGCAGCCCGGCGCGAAAATCGCCCTGAATGACCCCGGCCTCGACGGGAAACAGGTTGCCGAGCTTTTGATCGGTCTTTGTGGCGAGGAACTGAACGAGCCGGGCCGCAATCTCGTCCACCTGCTCGCGGAGAACAAACGCCTGCCCTTGCTGCCGCAAATCAGCGCCTTGTTCGACGCGCTGAAAGCGAACGCGGAGCAATCGGTGGACGTCGAGTTGATCACCGCCCATCCGGCGAGCGAGCAAGCCACGGGCAAACTGGCGCAGGCGCTGCGGGCGCGCTTGCAATGCGAGATCAGACTTTCGGCGAGTGTGGACCCGGAATTGATCGGCGGCGCCGTGATCCGCGCCGGCGATCAGGTGATCGACAATTCCATCCGCGGCAAATTGGCCAAACTGGCCGAAAGCTTGCGGGCTTGACAAACCAAGGATCCATCGGCGTTTGCCGCGAGAAAGCGGCAACCAGCAACGCAGCAGCAATCAGGACTCAAACATGCAACAACTGAATCCAGCGGAAATCAGTGAAATCATCAAACAGCGGATCGAAAGCCTCGACACCACGGTGCGGGACCGCACCGAAGGCACCATTGTCAGCGTGCTCGACGGCATCATCCGCATCCACGGCCTGACCGAGGTCATGTACGGCGAGATGATCGAGTTCGAAGGCGGCATCTACGGCATGGCGCTCAATCTCGAGCGCGACTCCGTGGGCGCCGTGGTGCTCGGCGATTATCTGCAATTGAAAGAAGGCCAAAGCTGCCATTGCACGGGCCGCATTCTGGAAGTGCCCATCGGCCCCGAACTGGAGGGCCGCGTGGTCGACGCCCTCGGCCGCCCGCTGGACGGCAAAGGCCCGATCAACGCCGGCCTGACCGACGCCATCGAAAAAGTCGCGCCGGGGGTAATCGCGCGGCAGTCGGTTGCGCAGCCGGTGCAGACCGGCCTGAAGTCGATCGACTCCATGACACCGATCGGCCGCGGCCAGCGCGAACTCATCATCGGCGACCGCGAAGTAGGCAAGACCGCGGTCGCCATCGACACCATCATCAACCAGAAAGGCAAGGACCTGAAGTGCATCTACGTGGCGGTGGGGCAAAAGGCCTCGTCCATCGCCAACGTGGTGCAAAAACTCGAAGAACACGGCGCGATGGAATACACCACGGTGGTTTCCGCCAGCGCTTCCGACCCGGCCTCGCTGCAATTTATCGCGCCCTATTCCGGTTGCACCATGGGCGAGTATTACCGCGACCGCGGCCAGGACGCCTTGATTATTTACGACGACCTCACCAAGCAGGCCTGGGCCTATCGGCAAATTTCCCTGCTCTTGCGCAGGCCGCCGGGCCGGGAAGCCTATCCCGGCGACGTTTTCTACCTGCACTCGCGCCTGCTCGAGCGGGCGGCGCGGGTGAACGCCGAATACGTGGAAAAATTCACCGGGGGCGAAGTCACTGGAACCACCGGCTCATTGACCGCCCTGCCGATCATCGAAACCCAGGCCGGCGATATTTCCGCCTTTGTTCCCACCAACGTGATTTCGATCACCGACGGCCAGATTTTTCTCGAAACCGACCTGTTCAACTCGGGCATCCGCCCGGCGATGAACCCCGGCATCTCGGTCTCCCGGGTGGGTGGCGCGGCGCAAACCAAAATCATCAAGAAGCTGGGCGGCGGCATTCGCATCTCCCTGGCCCAATACCGCGAACTGGCGGCCTTCGCCGCCTTTGCTTCGGACCTGGACGACGATACCCGGGCGCGCCTCGAACACGGCCAGCGGGTCACGGAATTGATGAAGCAAAAGCAATACTCGCCCTTGTCGATTGCGGAAATGGGCGTTTCCCTGTTTGCCGCCAACGAGGGTTACCTGAAAGATATCGAGCTGAACAAGGTGCTCGATTTCGAAAGCGCCCTGCTGTCCTATATGAACAGCGAACACGCCGAACTGCTCGCCGGCATCAATGCCAGCGGCGATTTCAACGACGAAATCGAAGGCAAGTTCAAGGCGGCGATCGAGCAATTCAAAGCCACCCAAACCTGGTAGGCGGCGCAGGCAATTGAAAGAGGCGGTTTGAGCCATGGCCCGAGGCAAGGAAATACGCAACAAGATCTCGAGCATCCGCAACACGCAGAAGATCACCAAGGCGATGGAAATGGTTTCCGCGAGCAAAATGCGGAAGGCCCAGGAACGCATGCGCCTCGGCAAGCCCTACGCCAGCCATATCCGCGAAATGATTGGACACATCGCCACTTCCTCCTCGGAGTATCGCCACGGCTATTTTGAAAACCGGGAAGTGCGGCGCGTCGCCTTTATCGTCGTGTCAACCGACCGCGGCCTCTGCGGCGGATTGAACATCAACGCTTTCAAGACCACGGTGGCCGCGATGCGGGAGTGGAGCGAACAGAACATCGAGATTGATGTTTGCACCATCGGCGCGCGGGCGGCAACGTTTTTCAACAAGTATGGCGGCAATGTTGTCGCCGCGGTGCGCCATCTCGGCGATCAGCCGGAGGTGGCCGACGTCATTGGCGCGGTCAAGGTGGCGCTGCGGAAGTTCGACGATGGCGAGATCGACAAATTGTTCATCATCGCCAACGAGTTCATCAACACCATGGTGCATCGCCCGTCGGTGAACCAGTTGCTGCCATTGCTGCCGGCCAAGGATGAATATCTGAAACATCACTGGGATTATCTCTACGAGCCCGACGCCAAGGAATTGCTCGACGGCTTGTTGCTGCGCTACATCGAATCCCAGGTCTACCAGGCGGTGGTGGAAAACATCGCCTGCGAACAGGCGGCGCGCATGATCGCCATGAAGAACGCCTCGGAGAACGCCGGCGACCTCATGGACGAGCTGGAGTTGGCCTACAACAAGGAACGCCAGGCCGCCATCACCCAGGAACTCTCGGAAATCGCCGCGGGAGCGGCCGCGGTGTAACGCCGCGAGCGGCCCCGGGCAAAGCGGGCGCGAGCCCGGGTCGAAACAGTCAACAGCAAGTCAAAAGGTTTGAACAAGGGTTATAGCAAATGAGCAGTGGTCGAATCGTACAAATCATCGGCGCGGTTATCGACGTGGAATTCGAGCGGGAGAGCGTCCCCCAGGTTTACGACGCATTGACCATCAACGATTCCGACATCACCCTCGAAGTGCAACAGCAATTGGGCGACGGCGTGGTGCGAACCATCGCGCTCGGCAGCACCGAAGGACTGCGCCGGGGATTGACGGTGGCAGACACCGGCGCGCCGATTTCGGTGCCGGTGGGCACGGCGACGCTGGGCCGGATCATGGATGTGCTCGGGCGGCCCATTGACGAGCGCGGTCCGATCGGCGAAGAAGAGCGGATGCCGATCCACCGCAAGGCGCCGACTTACGAGGAACTTTCGGTCACCAACGAATTGCTCGAAACCGGCATCAAGGTGATCGACCTCGTGTGTCCGTTTGCGAAAGGCAGCAAGGTGGGCCTGTTCGGCGGCGCCGGCGTCGGCAAAACCGTGAACATGCTGGAATTGATCAACAACATCGCCACCGAACACAGCGGGCTTTCGGTTTTCGCCGGTGTCGGCGAGCGCACCCGGGAAGGCAACGACTTCTATCACGAGATGCAGGAATCCGGGGTAATCGATCTCGAAGGCGAATCGAAAGTGTCGATGGTCTACGGCCAGATGAACGAGCCCCCCGGCAACCGCCTGCGCGTGGGCCTGAGCGGGCTGACCATGGCGGAAAAATTCCGCGACGAAGGCCGCGACGTGCTGTTGTTCATCGACAACATCTACCGCTACACCCTGGCGGGAACCGAAGTCTCGGCCCTGCTCGGGCGCATGCCTTCGGCGGTGGGCTACCAGCCGACGCTGGCGGAAGAAATGGGCGCCTTGCAGGAGCGCATCACTTCCACAAAGACCGGATCGATCACTTCGGTGCAAGCGATTTATGTGCCCGCGGACGACCTCACCGACCCGTCGCCGGCCACCACATTCGCCCACCTCGACGCGAAAGTCGTGTTGTCGCGGGATATCGCCGCCCTTGGCATTTATCCGGCGGTGGACCCGCTCGATTCCTCTTCGCGCCAACTCGACCCGCTGGTCATCGGCCAGGAACATTACGAGGTCGCCAGCGGCGTGCAATCGGTGCTCCAGCGATACAAGGAATTGAAAGACATTATCGCGATTCTGGGCATGGACGAATTGTCCGATGAAGACAAAACCACCGTCGCCCGGGCCCGCCGCGTCTCGCAATTCCTCTCGCAACCGTTTACTGTGGCGGAAGTGTTCACCAACTCGCCGGGGATCTATGTGCCGTTGAAAGACACCATCGCCGGATTCAAAGGCATCCTGGAAGGAAAATACGACCATCTTTCCGAGCAGGCCTTCAGCATGGTGGGCACCATCGAGCAGGCGGTGGAGAAAGAAGAACAACTCAAGGCGCAGCGGTAGGCCCAAGCCCGGGGCCGGTTTGTTGGCCCGGTATTGAGCGCGGAACCGCCGGGACGGGAACATGGCGAAAACGATTCAATGCGACATCGTCAGCGCGGAGAGCAGTATTTTCTCCGGCGAAGTGACATTCATGGTGGTTGCCGGCAACATGGGCGAGCTTGGCATCGCCCCCGGCCACGCGCCCCTGCTGACCGATCTGCTGCCGGGGCCGGTGCGGCTGGATTTCGCCGACGGCAGCGAAGAAGTGTTCTACGTCTCGGGCGGTTTTCTTGAAGTGCAGCCGAAAAAAGTAACCTTGCTGGCGGACACCGCCGCCCGCGCCCACGATGTGGACGAGGCCGCCGCGCGCAAGGCGCTGGAAGACGCCCAGCGGGCCATGGCCAATCAAGACGCCGAGTTCGAATATTCCGCCGCCGCGGCGCAACTCGCCGAAGCGGCGGCGCAACTCCGGGCCTTGCGGCAACTGCGAAAAGAGCGCTCCTAAACGCCGCGGCAACAGCCGATGCCCCCGCCGGACGCCGGAATGAACCTTGAAATCGTCATTCTCGCCGCCGGCAAAGGCAGCCGGATGCACAGCGCGCTTCCCAAGGCCTTGCAGCGCCTTGGCGGCAGGCCCTTGCTGGCCCATGTGCTGGAAACCGCCGAGTTGCTTGAACATCGGGGCGTCCATGTCGTCGTAGGCCACGGCGCCAAACTCGTGCGGCGGACTTTCCAATCCCCCGATTTCCCTTTCTGCGCCCGCCGCGAACCCAACTGGGTTTTGCAAGACCGGCAGCTGGGCACCGGCCATGCGCTGCAACAGGCTTTGCCCCATGTGAATTCCGATTTGGTGCTGGCGCTGTACGGCGATGTGCCGCTGGTGCGGGCGGAGACCTTGCGCGAGCTGGTCGCGCTCGCCGAAGGCGGCGGCATCGCCTTGCTCAGCCTGGAAACCGCGCGCCCGGAAGGCTTGGGCAGAATCGTCCGCGGCGCCGACGGCGCGGTGCTGGCCATTGTCGAAGAACGCGACGCCAGCCTGGAACAGAAAGCAATCACCGAAGTCAACAGTGGCATAATGGTCCTTCCCGCCAAGCGCTTGCGGCCATGGCTTGAGCGGCTCGATTGCGGCAACGCCCAGCGGGAATACTACTTGACCGATGTGGTCGCCATGGCGCGGGCGGAGGATCTTCCCGTGCGCGCGAAGAAAACCAGCGATGACAGGGAGGTGGGGGGCGTCAACGAGCCGGCGCAACTGGCGGCACTGGAGCGGCATTACCAAATGGGCATGGTGCAACAGTTGATGGCCGCGGGCGTGCGGCTGAAAGACCCGGCGCGGGTCGATGTCCGCGGCAAGCTGGAGGCGGGGCGCGATGTGGAAATCGACGTCAATGTCGTCTTCGAAGGCGAGGTCAGCCTGGGCGATGGCGTTGCCATCGGGCCGAATTGCGTCATCGGCAATGCCAGCATCGCCGCCGGCAGCCGCATTCTTGCCGGCACCAATATCGATGGCGCTGTGGTCGGCCCCGATTGCAATATCGGCCCCATGGCGCGGCTGCGGCCGGGAACCGAGCTTGGCGCCGGGGTCAAAATCGGCAATTTCGTCGAAACCAAAAATGCCCGCATCGGCCGCGGTTCCAAGGCCAATCATCTTTGCTATTTGGGCGATGTCGAGGTGGGCGAGAACAGCAACATCGGCGCCGGCGTGATCATTTGCAATTACGACGGCGAGAAAAAGCACCGCACGGTGATTGGCGACAACGTCTTTGTCGGCTCCAACAGCGTGCTCGTCGCTCCGGTCCAATTGCGCGACGACAGTTTCGTCGCCGCCGGCTCGACGGTAAACAGCGAAGTCCCCGCCGGGCAACTCGCGGTTGGCCGCTCGCGGCAGCGAAACATCGCGCGCTGGAAGCGTCCCGGACAGCGGTGAGGGCGGGATGATGGCGCAATGTGCGGAATAGTCGGCGCGGTCGCGCAACGCAATGTTGCCGAGATTTTGCTCGAAGGGCTCAAGCGGCTGGAATATCGCGGCTACGATTCCGCTGGTATGTCCCTGGTCGATTTGGCAAATTCCGATCTTCGTACCACCAAGACCGTGGGCAAGGTCGCAAAGCTGGTGCAGGCCGCGGCCAAAGAGCGCACCGCCGGCCAGCTCGGCATCGCCCACACGCGCTGGGCCACCCACGGCAAAATCACCCGCGCCAATGCCCATCCCCATGTTGCGGGCGGGCGCATCGCGCTGGTTCACAATGGCATCATCGAAAACCACGACAGTCTGCGGCGGGAACTGGCCGCCGCCGGATGCCGTTTTGTTTCCGACACCGATACGGAGGTCATCGCGCATCTGATCCACCAGGCGTTGATGCATGGTGAAAGCTCCCTGCTGCGGGCGGTGGAGGCGAGCGGGGAACGCCTGCGCGGCGCCTATGGCCTGTGCGTGATCGACCGGCAACAACCGGACCGGCTGGTGGTGGCGCGCAATGGCATGTCGCTGGTGATTGGCGACGGTATCGGCGGTGAAAACTTTGTCGCCTCCGACCCGCTGGCGCTGGGCCAGGTCACCGACCGCTTCATCTATCTCGAGGAAGGCGACCTGGCGCAATTGACCAGCGATTCGATCGAAGTCTGGAACGGCGGCCGCCGGGTCCAGCGCGAAATCGCGACTTTGCGCGGCGGCGCCGCCGAAGTGGACAAGGGCGCCTACCAGCATTTCATGCAAAAGGAGATTTTCGAGCAGCCCCGGGCTATACGCGACACGCTGTCCGGCCGCATCAGCGAAGACCGCGCCCTGGAAGAGTCCTTCGGCGTCGGGGCGGGAGAAATCTTCGACCAGGTCAAACAGGTGCAAATTGTCGCCTGCGGCACCAGCTTCCATGCCGGACTGATCGCCAAATACTGGCTGGAATCGATTGCGCGCATGCCTTGCCAAGTCGATATCGCCAGCGATTATCGTTACCGGGACATCATCGTCCAGCCGGGAACGCTGTTCGTTGCCGTGTCCCAATCCGGCGAGACCGCCGACACCCTGGCGGCGCTGCGCTACGCCGCCCCCCGCGGGCACGTGGCGACGCTGGCGCTTTGCAATGTCGCCACGAGTTCGCTGGTGCGCGAGTCCGATTTTTGCCTGCTGACCATGGCCGGCCAGGAAATCGGCGTTGCCTCGACCAAAGCCTTCACCACGCAATTGAGCCTGCTGCTGCTGCTCGCCATCGTGCTGGGCCGCCGCAATGGCCTGCCGCGGGAAGACGAGGCGCGGCTGGTGCGGGATATGCACCGCTTGCCCGAACTGATTGACGCAACACTGCAACTTGGCGCGGAAATCCGCAAATTGTCCGAACAGTTTTCGGACAAGCAGCACAGTTTGTACCTGGGCCGCGGCATCCAGTATCCGGTGGCCAAGGAAGGCGCGCTGAAACTGAAGGAAATCTCCTACATCCACGCCGAAGCCTATCCCGCCGGCGAACTCAAGCACGGCCCGCTGGCGCTGGTGGACAGCGACATGCCCGTGATCGTGGTGGCGCCGAACAACGATCTGCTCGACAAATTGCGCTCAAACCTGTCCGAGGTCAGCGCCAGGGGCGGCAAGCTCTATGTCTTCGCCGACGAAGATGTCGGCCTGGCCAGCGACTTCGAATGCACGGTGATCAACCTGCCCGGTTGCCCCGAAGTGCTCGACCCGATCCTGTTCACGATCCCCCTGCAACTGCTCGCCTACCACGTCGCCATCATCAAAGGCACCGACATCGACCACCCCCGCAACCTCGCCAAATCCGTCACCGTCGAGTAGCTAAAAAATTATTGAGCCAAGCCATTCACTCTGATACATTGGCTAAAGTTTCTGCTGTAGTATTCGATACACAGAAGGGCCACTAAATTTTGTGCTTTTGGTGAAATAAGGTTTTAATTTGAAGTTGGAGTGCTGGCAAAATGAATGCTGAAAATGAACTGGCAAACATTGAAATGGTTGCGGAAGAGGCCACAAAAATTTATTCCGAAAAGTTTCAAGAAAAATATGAAAATGAATATTCGGGTTGGTTTGCGGTAATTGATGTAACTACCGAGAAGATATTTATCGGCAAATATTCAGACGATGCATTTGAATCAGCCAAACAAGAAGATGCGGAAGGTCCGCTCCACCTGATCCGAATCGGATGCAAAGGCGCTTTTCGAATGGGTTATTTGGGGTCATAATTCGCATGACGAAGTGTATACACGGAAGTTTCAATCCGCACCATCAATATCCTGAGCTTCAATTTTCTATCTGCAAAGATGTTCATCAGCTTCCCCACAACTGTGAATCGTTCGTTGGTGTAATTGATACTGGTTTCACAGGGTTTATTCAATTACCCACAGACTCTGCGCACAAATTGGCGCTATCCTTAAGCAACAAGTCCGCCTCCAATGAACTCGCGGATGGGACCAGGAAAATTCTCCCCTTGGCTGAAGCGGTCGCTATTGTTAATGGAAAACCGATCCCTGGGTACGTCCAGGTTTCTCCTTCACCCTTTGTGCTTTTGGGTATGGACTTTTTGCGAAAAACAAATAGAGCACTTATCGTATCAAAAAGCGGTATATATCTGTTCGATGAGGATTATGCTTCGAGCAAATTGCCCAATCCCAACGTTCAGCAAATCGCGCGGCAGGAATCGCCTCACTGATCGAAGGGGAAAATAGCGCATTGGCTTTGGTGATCATTCGCATCATTTTGATTGCTCTACTTGCCTGCCCGCCCGCAAGGCGCGTTGGCTGCGTTCGAGGCGTTCCATGTGTTCGTTGAGCATGGGTTTGCGATGCACGGCGACTCCGGTGCCAAGCACGTCGATGACGGCCAGATGGGCGATGCGCGAGGAAACCGGCGCGAATGCCCGGTGCTCCTCGCGCAGATTGACGTGGATGGGGATGCTGCAAAGATTGCTGAGCGGAGTGTCTTGCGGGGCCAGGCCGATCACCGTGGCGCCGGTTTCCATGGCGAGCCTGACGCTTTCGAGCAGCGCCCGGGTTTGTCCCGACTGGGAAATCGCGATCACCACGTCGCGCGCATCCAGCGAAATCGCCGACATGTGCTGGATGTGCGGGTCGGTGTACGCGGCGGTGACCAGTTGCAGGCGGAAAAACTTGTGTTGGGCGTCGTTCGCCACCGAACCCGAAGCGCCGAAACCGTAGCATTCGACCCGGCGCGCCCGGTTGATGGTGTCGATGGCGAGTTCGAGGGTTTCCGGATCGAGATCGTCGCGCACACCGAGCAGCGAGCCCACGGTGCTGTCAAAGACCTTGTTGCGCAAATCCTCGACTGTATCCTTGTCGTCCACCGCGAACTGGGTGTACGCCCCGCCGAGCCCGGCCTGCCTGGCGAGTTGCAATTTGAAAGCCTGGAATCCATCGCAACCGACCGCGCGGCAAAAGCGGATTACGGTGGGGTCGCTGACGCCGGCCCGCTCGGCCAGGTCCACAACGCGCATGGCCAGCACTTCGGCGGCATTTTCCAGCACGAAGTTCGCCACCTTGTTTTCGGATTTGCGCAAATGGCGCCGGCAATCGGCGATGCGCCGGATCAAATTGGGTGATTCCATCGGCTGGGCCAGCGGGCGAGAACCGGTACAATGCTACTGCAAGCCGGGCGTTATCGCACTTCCCGCCCGCGCGGCCGGGGCGGGCCGGGTGGATGCCGGTTATGGAACCCGCGGGACGCCCGCTTACGCGGCGGAGTTGAACAGCTACCAGGCAAGATGCCCCGGAGTAGGGAATGTCGCAAGGCCTCGCAAAGGAAAAAATTGGACCAGAAGCCGAGCCGAAACGCGTTCGCTTTGTCGATTCCGTCGCCGAAATCGGCCGCGACGCCTGGAATGCGCTGGCGGGCACCCGCAATCCCTTTATGCGCTATGAATTTCTGCACGCGCTGGAGCGGACCGGTTGCGTCGGCGCGGAAAGCGGTTGGCTGCCGCGGCACCTGGTCGTGGTTCGGGGCAAACAGCAAGCATGCAGTTCGATTGTGCCGCTGTATGAAAAGACCAATAGCTGGGGCGAATACGTTTTCGACTGGTCCTGGGCCAACGCCTACCAGCAACACGGCCTGGCCTACTACCCGAAATTCGTTACCGCGTCGCCTTACACACCTTCTGTCGGGCTGCGGCTGCCCGGCACCGCGGCGGCCGACATGGCGCTGGTCAGCGAGCAGATTCGCCTGCGCGCCAAGACTGGCGGCGTCTCGTCCTGGCACGTGCTGTTCCCCACCGAGGAAGAGGTGCGGCTGCTGCGTGGGCGGGGCATGCATATCCGCCTTGGCACCCAGTTCCGCTGGCACAACCGCGGTTACCGCAGCTTCGACGACTTCCTCGATTCCCTCGCCTCGCGCAAACGCAAGAACTTGCGCAAGGAACGCAGCCGCGTGCGCGATGCGGATATCCGCTTCGAGATCACCGAAGGCGCCGACATCAGCGAGGCGCAATGGGCGGACTTCTTCCTCTACTACCAAACCACCTACATGCAACGCGGCATGAGCGGCTATCTCAACCTGGCCTTTTTCCACGCCATCTCCGAGACGATGCCGGAGCAGCTATTGCTGATCAACGCCCAACGCGCCGGCCGCGATATCGCCGCGGCGCTGTTCTTCCGCAACGAAGACACCTTGTTCGGCCGCTACTGGGGCTGCCGCGAGGAACACGAATTTCTCCACTTCGAGACTTGCTACTACCAAGGCATCGAGTACGCCATCGCCACGGGCCTCCAGAGTTTCGATTCCGGCGCGCAGGGGGAACACAAGATCCAGCGCGGCTTTGAACCGGTGGACACCTGGTCCGCCCATTGGCTGGCCCATGCCGAGTTTGACCGCGCCATCGGCGAATTCGTCAAGCGCGAGCGGCGCCACGTCAAGGCCTATCAGCAAGCGGCGCGCGGCCTGCTGCCTTATCGGCAAGACGACTAAACCTCGCCGCCGCCCATGCGCCAGACGAGCATTTGATTGTTCGCCGGCATGGCGTTGTCTTCCAGCAAGTACAGCCCCGCCCGCCGCGCCAGCGCCTCCACCCATTCGAAATCTCGGATGCCGCTGCGCGCATCGCGCTGTTTCAACCAAAGGTCGAACTGGGCGTTGCTTTCGGAGGTGTATGCGTTGCGGTAGCGGAACGGACCATAGACCAGCAGCAAGCCATCGCGCCGCAAATGCGCCCGCAGCCCGCGGAAAAAGTTCTCGACCGAAGGCGCTCCAATGATGTGCAGCACGTTGGCGCTGAAAATCGCATCGAAGCCGCCGCAAGCCCAGTCCGGCTCGTCCACGTCGAGCGCGATTGGTTCGGGCAGGCCGGCCCGGGCAACGCGCAGCCGCAGCAAGGGCAGATTTTCAGCGACGTCCGAAGTTTGCCAGCGCAAGCCGGGAAAATGGCCGGAGAGAAACTCGGCGTGTTGCCCTGTGCCGGCGCCGATCTCCAGCAGGTTGCCGGCCTTGTCCAGGTGCCGCCGCAGCACGGAAAGAATCGGACGCTTGTTGTTCTCGCAAGCCTGACTGTAAGGCAGGGCGTCCACGTGCGGCGCGGTTCAGGGCTGACGCTCGCGCAGAAACACCAGGCGGTCGGCCGAAGACTGCTGCGCGCTGAAGCGGTAGCCGTCGATGTTGAATTTCTTCAGCGCGTGGGCGGAATTGATTCGGTTGCGAACAATCCAGGCGGCCATTTCGCCCCGGGCCCGTTTCGCCATGAAACTGAGCACGCGGAAGTCGCCCTTGGTGGTCTGGTCCTTGAACACGGGCGTGATGACCTCGGCTTCCAGCGCGCCGCGGTCAATCGACTGGAAATACTCGTTCGAAGCGAGGTTGACCAGCAACTTGCGCTTTTGCGGCTGTGCCGCCAAATCCTCACCGAGCGCCTGGGCGAGACGCCCTCCCCAGAAGTCGTACAGTCCATCAAGACCGTTGACGCGAACTTGCCGGCCCATTTCCAGGCGGTAGGGCTGGATCAGGTCCAGCGGGCGCAAGACGCCATAAAGCCCGGACAGGATGCGCAAGTGTTTCTGGGCAAAATTCAGCTCGGCGGTGCCGAATTGTTCCGCCCGCAACCCGAGATACACATCGCCGCGAAAGGCGAACACGGCCTGGCGCGCATTGCGCAAGGTGAACGGCGTATGCCAGTCGGCGTAGCGCCGCCAGTTCAGCTCGGCCAGGTCGTCGTTGATATCCATCAATTCAGCCAGATCGTCGGGTTCGAAGGCTTTCATGTGCTCAACCAGGCGCTCCGCGTCTTCCAGAAATCGGGGCTGGGAGAACTTTCGGGTGCGCACCCGGCTTTCGAAGTCGAGGGTCTTGGCGGGCGAAACAACGGTCAACATTTCCTGCGGTTCTCATTGCGTCCACAACGGGCCAACATGATACATCAGTAGCGATGGGTGTGGCTTCGATCCGCCACATGCCGACTAACATAGTGCAAAACGTGGCGCTGTGCGGGGGCGGGGGGCTGGGGTAAGCTAGCGGGGTGCTGGAGGGCGGTTGATGATTGAGCGCTTGCAACGAATCGCGGGGGTGGTGCAGAAAATGCGCTGGTTGTGGATATTGCTGGCGCTGGCGGCAACCGTCGTGGTGATCGGCAGTGTGGTGGGCAATCCCTGGCTGGAAGACGACCGCTGGCTGATGCCAGGCGTGGTGGCCTTGTGCTGGCCGCTGACCTTGCTCAGCTTCGGCCACATGTTCGAAACCGTGCCGCCGCGGGTCAGCCGCGAAATGCCCTGGCATTATCGGCTTGCGCTGAAAGTGCATCGCGGCATGCTGTGGATGCTCGGCCTGGTGATGATTGGATTGACCGGCGCCGTGTTGCTGCTGAGCTGGCAGTTGCTGCGCGTTTGGTCCCAGTCCTGAAACATGGGTGAGGCTAGCGTGAAAACGGGAATGGGCGCCGCCGCCGCGATTGACGGCTTCAGCGAAAAATTGGGTCGGGTCATCTGCTGGCTGGCGCTGATCGAAGTCCTGGTGGTTGCCGCCATCGTGCTGCTGCGTTACGTGTTCAGCTTCGGCCACATCGGGCTGCAGGAATCCGTGATCTACATCAACTCCGCCCTGGTTGCCTTTGGCGCGAGTTACACCCTGAAAGTGCGCGGCCACGTGCGGGTGGATTTTTTCCACAACCGGCTTGGCGGCCGGGCGCGCGCCGTGATCGACCTGCTCGGCACGGTGTGTTTGCTTGGCGCAACTTGCGTATTCATCATCTGGTCGAGCTGGGATTATGTCGCCTTGTCCTGGAGCAGCCTCGAAGGCTCGCCGGAGTCCAGCGGATTGCCGTTCGTTTTCCTGCTCAAGACCTTGATTCCCGTTTTGGCGGCGCTGCTGTTGCTGCAAGGCGTGGCAGAGTTTCTTCGCGCGCTGGAGCGACTGCGCCAATGACAAACGCAAGCGTCGCGCACCCGCCGAAAGGCCCTGTTTGCGCGGCCGGGGCGCAAGCGCGAGTATGCGCGCGCCCGGAATCGGGCCGTGGGCCATGATCGAGCTGTTGCCGCTGGCGCTGTTCGCTGTGGTGTGCCTGTTCCTGCTGGCGGGTTATCCGGTGGCCTTTACCCTGTCCGGGGTGTCGCTGCTGTTCGCGGGTATTGGTTTGGCCTTCGGCGTCTTTGACGACGCTTTTCTCGGCCTGATACCAAATCGCATCTACGGCATTTTCGTCAATCAGAACCTGTATGCCGTGCCCATGTTCGTGTTCATGGGCACGATGCTGGAAAAGTCCCGCATCGCCGAGGAATTGCTCGAAAGCATGCAATCGCTGTTCGCGGGACTGCCCGGCGGCCTTGGCATTTCCGTGGTGCTCGTTGGCATGCTGCTTGCGGCCAGCACCGGAATCGTCGGCGCCACCGTCGTCACCATGGGCATTCTGTCGCTGCCTTCAATGCTCAAGGCCGGTTATCGCCCTTCGCTGGCGGGCGGCGCGATTTGCGCCACGGGGACCCTCGGCCAAATCATTCCACCTTCGATTTGCCTGATCCTGCTTGGCGAGGTGATCAGCAACGCCTACCAGCAAGCGCAACTGAATGCCGGCAGTTTCGCGCCGGATTTCGTCACCATCGGCGATCTTTTCGCCGGCGCGGTGGTGCCCGGTTTGCTGCTGGTGCTTGCCTATGCGCTGTATGTTGCCGCCGTCGCCTGGTTCGACCCGGACGCCGCGCCGCCCCTGGCGCAAGCCGCGCGCAAGGTGTCGGCGCGGAAGTTGTTCGGCGGTTTGCTGCCGCCGGTGCTGTTGATGGTCGCGGTGCTGGGCTCGATCCTGTTTGGCTTGGCCACGCCCACCGAAGCCGCCGGCGTGGGCGCGGTCGGTGCCGCGCTGCTCGCGGCGAGCCGGGGCAAATTGAATCTGGCTGTGCTGCGCGAAGTATCGCTGGAGACCGTGCGGCTCACATCGATGGCCTACATGATCCTGCTGGGCGCGACCATATTCTCATCGGTGTTCCGCGGGTTCGGCGGCGAGCAATTGATCGAGGAGATCTTCGCCGGACTGCCGGGCGGGGTGTTTTCGGCCACCTTGATCGTCATGCTGGTCATTTTCCTGCTGGGCTTTATTCTCGATTTCATCGAGATCACTTTCCTGATCGTGCCCATGGTGGGCCCGGCGCTGCTCGGCATGGGGGTGGATCCGGTCTGGCTTGGGGTGATGATTTGCGTCAACTTGCAGACGTCTTTCCTTACTCCGCCCTTCGGCTTCTCCTTGTTCTATCTGCGCAGCGTGGCTCCGGACGAGCTGCCCACCGGCGCGATCTACCGCGGCGCGATGCCCTTTGTGCTGATTCAACTGGGCATTTTGCTGTTGCTCGCCTGGCAACCCGGGCTTGCCACCGCCCTGCCGGAGCTGTTGGGTTAGCGGCGCACCGCGGTGGTCAATCCGCCGGCAGGCGGCGGGCATCGATGAAGGCTTCTTCGGCGATGCCGCGGTAGTTCATCACGCCTTCGCGGAAATCGCGCCAGGATGCGTAGATGTGCGCGGTGGCTTCGTCGGTGGCGGCGAGTTCCTCGATCACCTGTTCGGAAATCCGCCGCAGTTCGATCAGCACGTCGTCGGGCAATTTGCGCAATTGCACGCCGTGTTCTTCGATCAGGATGCGCAGCGCTTCGTTGTTTTTGGCGGTGAACTCGTCGTGCAGCAATTGGTTCATCGCCTCGGTGGCGGTGAGCAGAATTTCCTGCAAATCCGGCGGCAAGGCGTCGAAAGCGGCCTTGTTGATGATGGTTTCCAAGGTGGAGCCGGGTTCATGCCAGCCGGGGTAATAATAATAGTCCGCCACGGTGTGGTAACCGGCGGCAAGGTCGTTGTAGGGGCTGATGAACTCGGTGGCGTCGAGGACGCCGGTTTGCAAGGCGTTGAAGACGTCGCTTACCTGCATCGTCACCGGCGTGCCGCCGGCGCGGCGGAACACTTCGCCGCCCAGGCTGGGGATGCGCATTTTCAGGCCGCGCAAATCGTCCAGCGAATTGATTTCGCGGTTGAACCAGCCGAACATCTGCGTGCCGGAATTGCCGCCGCGCACGGGAATCAGACCGAAAGGCTCGTATAGTTCGCGCCACAATTCCTTGCCGCCGCCATAGCTGAGCCAGGCGTCCTGTTCCGAGCCGGTCAACCCGAAGGGAATACTGGAGAAAAACGGCGTGGCGGCGATCTTGCCCTGCCAATAGTAGGCGCCGCTGTGTCCCATTTCGGCGACACCCTGGGATACGGCATCGAAAACCTCCAGCCCGCCAACGAGTTCGTTGGCGCCGTAGACCCGGATTTGCAAGCGCCCGTTGCTCATGCGCGCGACGCGCTGGGCGAATTGTTCCGGCGAAGTGCCCACCGCGGGCAGGTTCTTCGGCCAGGAAGTGATCATTTTCCATTCATATACCGTTTGCTGCTGAAGTGGCGCGGCAACCGTCTCCGCCGGGATGGCGGATTCGCCGCAGGCGCCGAGCAGCGGCAAGGCGGCGGTCAAGAACAGCATCGAAAGGATTCGCATGGCGCATTCCGCGGGCTCATGGCCCGATCAGTTTCAGTTTGGCGTGGGAGAGAGCCAGCCATTTGCTTCCGGCAGAATCGAAATTTACCTGTACGCGCACATTTTCGCCATCGCCTTCGCTTTGCAGCACGACGCCTTCGCCAAACTTGTTGTGGGAAACGCGCTGGCCGAGGGGCAGGCCCACGGGGGCGCTGGAAAACTTCGCGGCCGGCGCTGCTGGCGTTGGCCGGCGCAGGTTGGGCGACCATCGCGGCTGCCGCAGCTGGGCGCGCAAGCGCAGGTTTTCGATCAATTCGCGCGGGATTTCGCTGACGAAGCGGGAGGCCATGCTCAAGTTGACGTTGCCATGCAGGCGGCGCGACTCGGCGTAGGTCAGGTACAACTTCTTTCGCGCCCGGGTGATGCCGACGTAACAAAGCCGGCGCTCCTCCTCCAAGCCGTTCGGGTCCTCCAGGGACATGCGATGGGGGAACAGGCCTTCTTCCATGCCGGCGAGAAAAACCAGCGGAAACTCCAGCCCCTTGGCTGAATGCAAAGTCATCAATTGCACCGCGTCGCCATCGTCCCCGGCCTGGCTGTCGCCGGCATCGAGGGCGGATTGGTCGAGAAACGCCCCCAGCAAGTCCGGCTCGGTGGCGGCTTCGGTTTCGGGCTCGGTTTCCGCCAGGGCGGCAAAGGCGCCGGCGGCGTTGACCAGCTCCTTCAGGTTTTCCAGCCGGTTGAGGGCAATCTCGCCGCCTTCTTTTTCGTGATGATCCAGCAAGCCGCTGTTTTCCACCACAAACTGGACCTGGGCGGCGAGGTCGAGCTTTTCCATTTCGCCTTGCAGGGCATCCAGCAGTTGCAGGAATCGCAGCACCGCGGCCGCGGCGCGCGCGCCAAGCGCGTTGCTGTTGACGCATTGGACACAAGCCGCCCACAGCGATTGCCGCCCCTGGCGGGCCGTTTGCCGGATTGCGTCCAACGTGCGCTCGCCAATCCCCCGGGGCGGCACATTGATCACGCGTTCCAGCGCGGCGTCGTCGTGGCGGTTGACGAGCAAACGCAGATAGGCAAGCGCGTTTTTGATTTCCAGCCGGTCATAGAAGCGCAGTCCGCCGTAAATCCGGTAGGGAATGTTGAGCCGCAGCAGGGCGTCCTCAAGTTCGCGCGATTGGGCGTTGGAGCGGTACAGCACCGCGGCGCCGGAATAGCGTTCGCCGCGGCCGACCCAGGCGTCGATGCGGTCGGCGATGAAGCGCGCTTCGTCCTGCTCGTTGAAGGCGTCGTACAGGCTGATCAGATCGCCGCCGCCGGCGCTGGTCCACAAGGTCTTGCCGAGCCGGCCACGGTTGTGGGCGATGAGATGGTTGGCGGCATTGAGGATGTTGGATGTCGAGCGGTAATTCTGCTCCAGCCGCAACAGTTGCGCGTCGCGGAAATCGCCCTGGAATTGCTGGATATGCTCGACTTTGGCGCCGCGCCAGCCGTAAATCGACTGGTCGTCGTCGCCGACCACGGTGACGTGGCCCTGTTCTCCCGCCAGCACGCGGACCCAAGCGTACTGGATCGAATTGCAATCCTGGAATTCGTCCACCAGCACATTGCGGAAGCGGTTTTGATAATGCGCCAGCAATCGCGGATGCTTCAACCACAGCTCGTGGGCGCGCAGCAGCAATTCGGCGAAGTCGACCATGGCGCCGCGCTCGCAGGCGGCGTGGTAGGCGCCATACAACTCCAGCACATCGCGCGAGCGCGCGTCGCGGCCCGGCTCGATGTTCTCCGGCCGCATTCCTTCCTCCTTCCAGGTGTTGATGGCCCATTGGCACCTGCGCGCGGGCCAGCGCGATTCGTCTATGTGCATGTCCCTGGCGAGCCGTTTGATCATGCGCAGTTGGTCGTCGCTGTCGATAACGGTGAAGCCGTCGGGGAATCCGGCCTCGCTGCGGTGGGTCATCAACAGCCGTCGCGCCAGGGCATGGAAAGTGCCGACCCACATGCCCCGCATAAGGCCGGCGGCTTGTTCCGGGCCATCCACGCCAAGCCCCGCCGCCAGCAAGGTTTGAACCCGTTCGCGCAGTTCGCGCGCGGCCTTGTTGGTGAAGGTTACGGCGAGCAATTCGAAGGGCGTGGCCTGGCCCGTGGCCAGCAGCCAGCCGATGCGGTGTACGAGCACCCGGGTTTTGCCGCTGCCGGCGCCGGCGAGCACCAGCAGGTTCTGGGCCTGGCTGGTGACGGCTTGCCGTTGTTGGTCGTTGAGGGGGTCGAGAATGAGTGCGGAGTCCATGGGCGAATTCTAACAAAAGGCCAAGCCGCCGCTTGGCAAAGCGATTTCCCCGGCGGCGTGCCCGGCTGGGCTTTGATGGCGCTTCAGCGCGGTTTCGCCGCCTTCAACCTGGGAAAAAACATAGTGCAAATTTCCTGGATTGCCACTTTTGCGTTCAAATTGCGCGCCTGAGCCGCCGCGCCCGAACCCGCGCGGCGAATTGGCCGGCCGCAAGCACCGCGGCGGCGCTTTGCGCGCACCCCTGTGGGCGGCGGGGCCGAACCAGAACTGGCGGTGTTCTGTTAGACTTCCTTCGGGCCGTTTCCGTGCCCGCCGGAGCCACCCATGCCAGCCAGAATCGATGCCGCTCCCTTTCAGTGGGACGACCCTTTTCTCATCGACGAGCAATTCAGCGAAGAGGAGCGCATGGTGCGCAAAACCGCGCGGCAATACGCCGGGGAGAAATTGCTGCCCCGGGTGCGCGAGGCCTATCGCCGGGAAGAAACCGACCCCGCCATCTTCCGCGAAATGGGCGAGCTGGGGCTGCTCGGCTGCATGATAGAAGGCCACGGCTGCGCCGGCATGAACTACGTTTGCTACGGATTGGTGGCGCAGGAGATTGAAGCCGTGGATTCCGGCTACCGCTCGATGATTTCGGTGCAATCGAGCCTGGTCATGCACCCCATCAACACCTTCGGCAGCGAAGCCCAGAAACAAAAGTATCTGCCCGGGCTCGCCAAGGGCGAATTGATTGGCTGCTTCGGCCTGACCGAGCCGGACTACGGCTCCGACCCCGGCGGCATGATCAGCCGGGCGCGCGGCGTCGACGGCGGCTATCGGCTGAGCGGCGCCAAGAACTGGATCAGCAATTCCCCCATCGCCGATGTGTTCATTGTTTGGGCCAAGGACGACGCCGGCGCGATCCGCGGTTTCATTCTCGAGAAGGGCATGTCCGGCCTGAGCGCGCCGAAAATCGAAGGCAAGCTGGCCTTGCGCGCATCGGTCACCGGCGAAATCGTCATGGACGAGGTGTTTGTGCCCGAAGAAAACTTGTTGCCCGGCGCCCGCGGGCTCGCCGGGCCTTTCAGTTGCCTCAACTCCGCCCGGCTTGGCATCGCCTGGGGCGCCTTGGGCGCGGCCCGCACCTGCTGGCACACGGCGCTGCAATACACCCTCGAGCGCAAGCAGTTCGGGCGGCCGCTGGCGGCGAACCAGTTGATTCAGCGCAAACTCGCGCAAATGCAAACCGACATCGGCATTGGCCTGCAAGGCTGCCTGCGCGCCTCGCGGCTGCGCGACGAAGGCAAGCTCGCCGCGCCGCTGATTTCCCTGCTCAAACGCAATTCCTGCCTCAAAGCCCTCGACGCCGCCCGCGAAGCCCGGGACATGCTCGGCGGCAACGGCATTTCCGACGAGTACCCGGTCATGCGCCACGCGCAGAATCTCGAAGTCGTCAACACCTACGAAGGCACCCAGGACATCCACGCCCTCATCCTCGGCCGCGCCCAAACCGGCATCCAGGCGTTCACAGCGTGAGCTAAAGTCGGCGCAGCCGTCAGGAAGCCACCGGCAGGCACTCCAGTTCCCCCAAAGATTCCGTATTCGCGCTTCGCCACGCGCGAAACGACCCAATTCAAGGGCCTTGATCCGCAAGAGAGGGCTTTGGGATTCGACAGTTTTTCCGTGCGAAGCTGCGGATTTTTCATCGCACTTGCCATCCCGCGCCGATTTGTGTCATTCCGCACGAAATTGCGGATTCTCCGCCAAGGTAGTCACCCCGCGTCGATTTATGTCATTCTGCGTTGAGTCGCAGATTCTCAATCAAGGTAGCCGCCCTGCGCCGTTGTATGTCATTCTGCGCGAAATTGCCGAATGTTCATCAATGTAGTCACGCCGCGTCGATTTATGTCATTCTGCGCGAAGTCGCAGAATCTCCATCCGGGAGGCCGCTCATGAAAGCGTTTGTTCGCGCCGCACTTTGCTTTTCACCCCTGATTCTTTCGAGCTATGTCTTCGGTCAGTCCTTGCAACCGGCGGACCCGGCCACAGTGGGCATGGACGCGGCAAAGCTTGAACTTGTGACCGCCCGCCTTCAGCAACACATCGACGACGGCGATATTCCCGGCGTTGTGGCGGCGGTGGCCCGCGACGGCAAGCTGGCCTATTTCGAGTCGCTGGGCCAGTCCGATCTGGAAAACAGCCGCGCCATGGGGCCCGACACCTTGTTCCGCATTTATTCAATGACGCGGCAGGTCACCAGCGTTGCCGTGCTGCAACTATACGAACAGGGCAAGTTCGATTTCGACGACCCCATCTCGATGTATCTGCCCGAATTCGCCAACCAGCGGGTATTGCTCGACCCCGGCGGCACCGACATCAGCCGCACCCGGGAGCGCGTTGACGACATCACCGTGGCCCATCTGCTCACGCACACTTCCGGGCTCGGCCCGCGCAGTTCGGCGCTTTACCGTGAAAACAACGTGCGCGACAAATCGATCAGCCTCGACGAGATGACGCGCAACGCCGCCCGCATCCCGCTGTTCCACGACCCCGGCACGGCATTCCGCTACGGCATCCACGCCACGATTCTCGGCAAGCTGGTCGAAGTCTGGTCGGAACAGCCTTTCGATCAATACTTGCGGGAAAACCTGCTCGAACCCCTTGGCATGGACAGCACCCTGTTCTGGGCCGAAGGCGCCGACGCCGAACGCCTCGCGGTGGTGTACCGGCCAAGCGACGGCCGGCTCAATCCGTACCGGATCGAACAGGTGCCATGGACGCAGCGGCCGCCGCTGATCGAAGGCGGTGTTGGCCTGCTCTCCACGGTGCCCGATTTCATGCGCTTCTCCCAAATGCTGCTCAACCTGGGCGAACTCGACGGCGCGCGCGTGTTGCAAACCGAAACCGCGGCGCTGATTTACCAAAACGCCGTGCCCGCCGCGGCCATGCCCATCGGCACCGCCGGGTACTGGCTTGGCTCCGGCTGGACCCTGGGCGGCTTCAACCTCGTCATGGACGCCGCCGCCTACAATTTTCCCGTCAGCGAAGGCGAAATCTGGTGGGACGGCTCGGCGGCGACGCGCTATTTCATCGACCGGAGCGAAAATATGGTCATGGTGATCATGAGCCAGGTCTCGCCTTCGCGCGGCGGCGGTTTCCGCGAAAATTTCAAGCGCCTCGTCGACGAAGCCATCATCGAACGCAGAAGCTGAACGCGGCGCCCGGCCGGGGTTCGCAAATGCGGTGCCGAAATCGGCCGCGACCGCAGCCGAGCGTCGAAAACGACTGCGCGGAGAGCATCCTGATGGGAAGAGCACGGTGAAGTCTGGCAAGCGCGACAGCCGGGTCGATGCCTATTTGGAAAAACACCCGCAATGGCGCGGGCAGTTCCTCGCGTTCCGTGAAATCCTGCTCGGCACCGGGCTGAACGAAGACATCAAATGGGGAATCCCCGCCTATCTCCAGGGCGGCGCCAACCTGATCGGCTTCGCCGGCTTCAAGCAACATTGCGCGCTCTGGTTCCACCAAGGTGTTTTTCTGAAGGACGATGCCGGCAAGCTGAGCAACGCCCAGCAAGGCAAGACCAAAGCCATGCGCCAGTGGAAATTCGCCGCCGGTGAAGAAGTGCCGCGGGAGCTGCTGCGGGCCTACGCGCTCGAGGCGATCGCCAACCACGAGGCGGGCAGGAAACACAAACCGCAGTCCAAGCCGCTGGATATTCCGAACGAACTCACACAAGCACTGGCGGAGGACGCCGACCTGCGCGCAGCCTTCGAAAAACTGACCCCGGGCAAGCAAAAGGAATACGCCGCCCACATCGGCGGCGCCAAACAAGAGCAAACCCGCCTCGCGCGCCTGGAAAAATCCCGCCCGCAGATCCTCGCGGGCGTCGGCCTGAACGACAAATACCGCCCCTCCACGCGCCAAAGCTGAAATCGCCATCTGTTTCCCCTAGAATTCCCGCTCTTGCGCGCCCAAGCGCGATGCGGCGGCCGGGGAGAGGACATTGAGCAGGGGAATCAGCGGGTTCGGCGCCTACATACCCCGGGCGCGGCTGCAACGGGCGGCGGTTGCCGAGGCCCACGCCTGGTTCGACGCGAGCCTGAAGTCCCTCGGGCGCGGCCAGCGCAGCATGTGCAACTGGGACGAAGACAGCATCACCATGGGTGTTGAGGCCGCGGCGGATTGCCTGGCCGGACTCGACGGCTTCGCACCGCAAAGCCTGTATTTCGCTTCCACCACCTTTCCCTTCCTCGACCGGCAAAATTCGGTCGTGCTCAGCGAAGCCCTCGACCTGCCGCGACAGGTGCAAGCGATGGATGTTGGCGGCTCCCAACGCGCCGCGACTTCCGCCTTGCTCGCCATGTTGCAAGGCGAACGCGATGGCCTGCTGGTGGCCTCGGAACATCGCCGCGCCAAGGCCGGCTCCCGGGCCGAAATGCTTTGGGGCGACGCGGCGGCGGCGGTCGCCACCGGCGGCGGGCCGGTTATCGCCGAATTCCTGGGCGGGGAAAGTCTCGCCACGGACTTTGTCGACCATTACCGCGGCGGCGAGTTCGATTACGACTGGGAAGAACGCTGGATTCGCGACGAAGGCTATCTGAAAGTCGTGCCCGAGGTGGTCAATCGGGTACTGCAAAAGTGCAATGCGGCAAGCGGCGACATCGCGCATTTCATCTTGCCCACCGAACAGGCGCGCACACCGCCGGCGGTGGCGAAGCGGCTTGGCATCGACCCCGGCACCATCGTCGACAACCAGGCCGCCGCGGTGGGCGTGGCCGGCGCCGCGCAGCCGCTTGTGCTGCTGGCGAAAACCCTCGAATCGGCCAGCCCCGGCGAGCTCATTTTGCTCACCGGATTCGGCCAGGGCTGCGACGCTTTGCTGCTGCGCGCCACTGAGGCCATCGGCGGCTTCAAGCCCCGGCGCGGTGTGGCCGGCGCGCTGGCGGCGGGGCGCGAAGAATCCAACTATGCCAGGTTCCTGGCGTTCAACAACCTGATCGAGCGCGACATCGGCAAACGCGGCGAGACCGACAAGCAGACTTATTTGTCCGGCTACAATCGCCGCCGCGACCTGGTGACCGCGTTTGCGGGCGGCAAATGCCGCGAGTGCGGCACAGTGCAAATTCCCCGCGAGCGCTATTGCGTCAATCCCGAATGCAACGCCCTCGACAGCCAGGACAGCTATTCCTTTGCCGACAAACAAGGCGTAGTCTTGACCTGGACGGCGGACCGCCTCACTTTCGACTGGAGCCCGCCGGCCTATTTTGGCATGGTGCAATTCGACGGCGGCGGCAAGTTGATGATGGACTTCACCGAAGTCCGTGAAGGCACCATCGACGCGGGCGCGCGGGTTACGGTGCATTTCCGCGTGCGCCAGTTCGACCCGCAACGCGGTTTCAGAAAATATTTCTGGAAAGCGCGGGTGATTGAATCGGATCAAGCCGCGGCGGCAAATCCATAATCGTCGATGAGACGCCGCGCCACCGGACAAACAAGAGAGCACTGCAATGGCTGAAGGCATCAAAGACAAAGTCGCAATTCTGGGAATGGGCTGCAGCAAATTTGGCGAGCGCTGGGACGCAAGCCCCGCGGACCTGATGGTGGAAGCGTTCGAGGAATGCCTGCTCGACGCCGGCATCGAGCGCGATGCAATCGAAGCGGCCTGGTTCGGCGCCGGCATCGACGCTTTCCACGTCGGCGCGAGCGCCATGCCCATGGCCATCGCCCTGCGCCTGAACTACATCCCGGTGACCAAGGTCGAGAACATGTGCGCCACGGGCACCGAGGCTTTTCGCGGCGCGGTCTACGCGGTTGCCTCCGGCGCCTGCGACATCGCCCTCGCCCTCGGCGTGGAAAAACTCAAGGACACGGGCTACGGCGGCCTGCCCCAGCGCTCGCGGGGGGTCGAAAACGACATGTATTGGCCCAACCTGTCCGCCCCCGGGGCTTTCGCGCAACTCGCCACCGGCTATCGCGCGCGGCACCGGCTCAACCAGCAGGACCTGAAGCGCGCCATGGCCCATGTGTCGGTCAAAAGCCACGCCAACGGCGCCAAGAATCCGAAAGCCCATTTGCGCCGGGAAATCACCGAACAACAGGCCATCGACGCGCCCTACATCGCCGAACCCATCGGCCTGTACGATTGTTGCGGCGTCAGCGATGGCTCCGCCTGCGCCATCGTCACCACGCCGGCCATCGCCCGCAGCCTGGGCAAGGAACATCTGGTTGCGGTCAAGGCTTTGCAACTGGCGGTGTCGAACGGCGCCGAATCCGGCCATGACAGTTGGGACGGCTCCTACCTGAAGACCACCCGCATCGCCGCCCGGCGCGCCTATGACGAAGCCGGCGTGCGCGACCCGGCGCGGGAAATCAGCATGACCGAAGTGCACGACTGTTTCTCCATCACCGAACTGGTGACCATGGAAGATCTGCAATTGGCCGAGGAAGGCAAAGGCGTAAGCGCCGTGCTGGATGGCGATTTCGACGCCGAAGGCAAGCTGCCGTGCCAGATCGACGGCGGCCTGAAATGCTTCGGCCACCCCATCGGCGCTTCCGGCCTGCGCATGATTTACGAAAACTACCTGCAATTGCAGGGCCGCGCCGGGCCGCGGCAATTGGCGGACCCGAAACTGGGGCTGAACCACAATCTCGGCGGCTTTCCGCATCAAAACATTTGCAGCATTTCCATGATCGGGCACCTGTAAGCCGGCCCGTGGTGGACCCCGAACCAGCCGCCTGTACGCAAACGCGACACGCGCCCGCCGCGCGTTTGCTTGGCGGGCTGCGCCAACAGCTTGCGCGCGGTTCGCGGCGGATCCGGCAATTCTGCGAAATCGAAGGAACATTCGATCCATCCCTGCTAGACGATCATCAACAGGTCTGCTACGAGTTGGCCTTGACCGCCGCCGAACTGAGCGCGGCCGGCGTCATGCTCGACTGCGCCGGGCGCTGGCCGGACGATGAGCTGGCGCGGGGGCTCGCCCTCGGCTTCGTCGCAGAAGCCTGCCAGGCGGCGCTGGGCCGGCTGCAACTGCGCGCCGCGGAAATGGGATTGGAAGCCGGAAGTCTGACAAGCCTGGCCCAGGGCGGCGACGTGAGCGGTTTTCTCGATGCGCACTTGTCCGCCGCGCGCTGGGAAGCGCTTGGCGGGATGATCTGCGAGCAACAGCGAATCCGGCTGCCATCCACCTTGCCCCAGGAAATCGAACTCGTGCGCGACAGTTTCCAGCGTTTCGCCGATGAGGTGGTGGCGCCGCAGGCGGAACGAATCCACCGGCAAAATCTGGACATACCGGAAAGCTTGATCCAAGCCGCCGCCGATCTGGGCTGTTTCGGCACCTGCATTCCGCAAAGCTATGGCGGCCTGCAAGCCGACGAGCATCCCGACAGTCTGGCGATGATTGTGGTTACCGAAGAACTCTCCCGCGGCTCGCTCGGCGCCGCCGGCAGCTTGATCACGCGGCCGGAAATTGCCGCCAGGGCATTGCTCGCCGGCGGCACGCAGCGGCAAAAGAAGCATTGGCTGCCCGCGCTCGCCGCGGGAGAAAAACTTTGCGCCATTTCCATCACCGAACCGGATGCCGGCTCCGATGTCGCCGCGGTTTCGCTGGCGGCGCGCAAAGTCGAAGGCGGCTGGCTGCTCAATGGAGGGAAGACCTGGTGCACATTCGCCGGCCGCTCGGAACTGCTCGTGGTGCTGGCGCGAACCCGCCGCGGGGCCGCTTCCGGCCATCGCGGCCTGAGCCTGTTGCTGGTGGAAAAACCCGCCTTCACCGGGCACGAATTCCGCCACGAGCAAGACCGTGGAGGCAGTTTGAGCGGCAAGGCGATCGCCACTTTGGGCTATCGCGGCATGCACTCTTTCGAATTGTTTTTTGAAGACTATTTCGTGCCCGCGGAAAACCTGGTGGGCGGCGAGGCCGGCGAAGGCAGGGGCTTTTACCACACCATGGCGGGTTTCGCCGGCGGACGCATTCAAACCGCGGCCCGGGCCACTGGTGTCATGCAGGCGGCCTTCGAGCAGGCCCTGCGCCACGCCGGCGACAGGCGCGTTTTCGGCAAGGCGCTTGCCGAATTCCAACTGAGCCGGGTTAAACTTGCGCGCATGCTCGCCTGGCTGAGCGCCGCGCGCCAATTCAGTTACCAGGTGGCGCGGCGGCTGGATGCCGGCGGCGGGCAAATGGAAGCCAGCCTGGTGAAATTGTTCAGTTGCCGGGCGGCGGAATGGCTCACCCGGGAAGCGATGCAATTGCACGGCGGACTTGGCTACGCGGAAGAATCCATGGTCAGCCGCTTGTTCGTCGACGCGCGGGTGCTGTCGATTTTCGAAGGCGCAGAGGAAACCCTGGCGCTGAAAGTCATCGCCAGGCAACTGGTCGCCGACGCCCCCGACACCTGAATCCAAAGGAAAATTGAATGCAAAGCTTGCTGCAAGACAAAGTCGTGGTGGTAACCGGTGCCGGCCGCGGCATCGGCCGCGGCATTGCCATTTTGGCGGCCGCCCATGGCGCGAAAGTCGTCGTCAATGACCTCGGCGGCGCCGAAGACGGCAGCGGCCGGGACGCAGGCCCCGCGGCCGCCGTGGTTGACGAGATCCGGGCCGGCGGCGGCGAGGCCGTCGCCAATGGCGAGAGCGTTGCGGACTGGGACGCGGCCCATGGCATCATCTCCGCCGCGGTGGACCATTTCGGCCGCATCGATTGCGTGATCAACAACGCCGGCAACTTGCGCGACGCGATATTCCACAAAATGACCGAGGAAGACTTCGACGCCGTCATCAATGTCCATCTGAAAGGCACATTCAACGTCAGCCGCGCCGCGGCGCCGCACTTCCGCGCCCAGACCAGCGGCTGTTTCGTCAACATGACCTCAACCTCGGGCTTGATCGGCAACTTCGGCCAGGCGAATTACGCCGCGGCCAAATTGGGCATTGTCGGGCTGTCGAAATCCATGGCGCTGGACATGGGCCGCTTCCGCGTGCGCTCGAATTGCATCGCGCCATTCGCCTGGAGCCGCCTGATCGGCACCATTCCGACCCGCACCGGGGAAGAACAGGCGCGGGTGGCGAAAATGCAGCGCATGACGCCGGACAAGATCGCACCGCTTGCCATTGCCCTGTGCAGCGATGCCGCGGCAGCAGTCAGCGGCCAGATTTTCGGCGTGCGCAACAACGAGATTTTCCTGTTCAGCCAAAACCGCCCGATCCGCTTCGCCCACCAGGGCGGGGGCTGGACGGTGGAGGCGGTGATCGACCGGGCCTTGCCGGCATTCGCCGCCGATTTCACGCCGCTGGAGCGCTCCGGCGACGTGTTCGGCTGGGATCCGATGTGAGCCGCCCGCCCCTTTGCCCATTTCCAACCGGAAACCGAACCCATGCCCTTTGATCCCCGCAGCCTGCTGGAAAAGGAGTTCCGCACCATCAAGCACAGCTATTCCGCGAAGGACTGCATTCTCTATGCCCTGGGCGTCGGCATGGGAATGGACCCCCTCGATGAAGACAGTCTGTCGTTTCTGTACGAGGATGGCTTGAAAGTCTTGCCGAGCCAGGCAGTGATGATGGCCCATCCCGGTTTTTGGGCCAAGGAAGACGCCACCGGGCTCGACTGGGTCAAGGTGTTGCACGCCGGCCAGGAAATCATCCTGCACCGGCCTTTCCCGGCCGCGGGCACGGTTGAGGCCACCACCCGCGTCACCGAAGTGATCGACAAGGGCGACCGCATCGGCGCCTTGATTGTCTCCGACCGGGTGGTGCGCGACATCGAAAGCGGCGACGACCTGGCTACATTGATCACAACCATTCTCGCCCGCGGCGACGGCGGATTCGGTGGCGAACGCAAACAGAGCGCGCGGCCCGACGCGGTGCCCGTGAAGGATCCCAACCAGGTTTGCGATCTGCCGACCTTGCGCCAGCAAGCGCTTCTGTATCGGCTTTCCGGGGATTACAATCCACTGCACGCCGTGCCCAAAATCGCCCGCGACGCCGGTTTTCGCGAACCCATCCTGCATGGCCTGTGCACGCTCGGCGTCGCCACCCACGCTTTGATGAAAACCTGTTGCGATTACGACCCCAATCGTTTCAAGCGGATGCGGCTGCGCTTTTCGGCGCCGGTGTATCCCGGCGATACGATCCGCACCGAAATTTGGCGCAACGGCGCGGAAGTCGCCTTTCGCTGCCGGTCGCTGGAGCAGGACAAAATCGTGATCAACAATGGCTATTTGTTGACCGCCTGACAGCGGGTTTTTACGGGAGGTTCTGTGCAGCCGATTCTGAAGGGCATGCGCGTGGTCGAAGGCAGCGCTTTCATCGCCGCGCCTTCCGGCGGCATGACCCTGGCCCAGCTCGGCGCCGACGTGATCCGTTTCGACCTGATCGGCGGCGGCCTCGACTACCGCCGCTGGCCCGTTGACGGCAAGGGCAACAGCTTGTACTGGCACGGGCTGAACAAGGGCAAACGCTCCATTGCCATCGATTTCCGCCAGCCCCGGGGGCGCGAACTGCTCGGCGAGTTGATCGCCCGCCCCGGTGCCGATGCGGGCATTTTCCTGAGCAATTTCCCCGCCCGCGGCTGGCTCGCCGATGAAAAATTGCGCGCGCTGCGCGAAGACCTGATCTATCTGAGCTTGAGCGGCGACCGGCACGGTGGTTCGGCGCTGGACTACACCGTCAATTGCCGGCTTGGCCTGCCCTGGCTCAGCGCCGTGGATGGGCAGCCGGTGAACAATCCGCTGCCGGCCTGGGATTTGCTCGCCGGCCAGCAAATCGCCCTTGGCCTGCTCGCCGCCGAGCGGCATCGCAGATTGACCGGCGCCGGGCAATGCGTGCGCATCGCGCTTGCCGATGTGGCGCTGGCGGTGATGGGCCATCTCGGCTACATCGCCGAAGTCGAAATGAATGGTGCCGGGCGCGAATCCGTGGGCAACCACGTATTCGGCAGTTTTGGTCGCGATTTCGCCTGCCGCTGCGGCAGGCGGGTGATGATCGTCGGCGTCAGCCCGCGGCAATGGCGCGCCATTGTCGCGGCCACGGGAACCGAAGCGGAAGTGGCCGCCCTGGCGGCGGAGACGGGGCTAGACTTTGCGCGCGAAGGCGACCGGTTCCGCGCCAGGGACAGACTTGCGGAATTGTTCGCCCCCTGGTTTGCCCGGCGCGACTTCGCCGCGGTGAGCGCGGAACTGGAGCGGATGGAAGTATGCTGGGGGCCGTATCAAACGGTGGCGGAACTGGTGGAGCGGGACGTTGAATGTTCGGCTGCCAATCCTTTGTTCAGCCGCGTCGAACAACCGGGCATCGGCAATTTGCTGACGCCGTCCCAGGCGCTGCGCTTCGGCGCGCTGGATTCGGCGCCCGCCGCGCCCGCGCCCTTGCTCGGCCAGCACACCGACGAAATCCTGGCCGATGAATTGGGCCTGAGCGCGGCGGAAATCGGCGAATTGCATGACAGCGGGCTGGTCGCGGGCGCGGAGGCGGTGTTATGAGCGGTCCCATGAGCGGCCCCAAGAGTGCAACGGTGATTTGCGGAAAAGCCTTCACCAATGTGGCCGAATTGCTGCATGAAGCGGCCAGGGAGGCGCCGAATGCGCCCGCGGTGCGTTTCAACGGCGCGACCCGATCCTGGGCGGAAGTCGATGCGCGTTGCCGCGCCGCCGCCACTTTGCTCAGCCGGCTCGGCGTCGGTCCGGGCGACCGGGTGGCCCTGCTTGGCCTGAATTCCGATGTTTGTTTCGAAAGCTACTTCTCGCCGGCGCTGATCGGCGCCATGTTCGTGCCGCTGAACTACCGCCTGTCAGCCCGGGAGTTGAAAGAATGCCTTGAAGATTGCGCGCCCAAGGTGCTGCTGGCGGAAGCGGAATTCGCCGACACGGCACGCGCGATGCGGGAACAATGCCCGGATATCCGCCACCTGATCATCTACGGCGGCGAAAGCAAGCCGACCGAGGCGCTGGATTACGAATCCTCCCTGGCGGAAATCATCGCCGAAGGCGCATTCGCGGCAACGCAGCCCGGCGGCGAAGACGACGCCATCCTGCTGTTTTACACCGGCGGCACCACGGGCAAATCCAAAGGCGTGATGTTGAGCAACCGCAACATGCTCTCCAACACCGCCTGCGCGGTGGTGGACTATGGCATGGAGCCCGGCTGGAATTTCATCATTCTCGGCCCGCTGTTCCATCTCGCCGCCGGTGCGCGCATTTTCAATTGCGCCGCGCTCCGCGGCTGCGGCGTGGTCATGGCGCGCTTCGATGCCGGCAATGTGCTGCAAGCCATCGCGCGACATCGAATCGACTCGGTCACGTTCGTGCCAACCATGGTGCAGATGGTGCTCGACCATCCGAATTTCGCCGAGCATGACCTGTCTTGCCTGAAAATCGTCACTTGCGGCGCCGCGCCGCTTTCGCTGGCGCTGCAAAAACGTTTGTTGCGGGCCTTGCCCGAGGCGCGGCATTACCAGACTTACGGCATGACCGAGGCCTCGCCCATTCTCACCATTCTCGAGCCCGTCTACCATGTGACCGAAGGACCGCTGGCGGAAAAACTGGGTTCGGTGGGCAGGCCGCCGCGCCACGTGGAAGTGCGCGTGGTCGATGCGAACGATAAGGAATTGCCACCGCTTGCGGTCGGCGAGGTGGTGGCCAGGGGCCCCAATATCATGCTGGGCTATTGGCGGCAGCCGGAGCTGACGCTTGATGCCATGCGCGGCGGCTGGTTTCACACCGGCGACGCGGGATATCTCGATGAGGAAGGCTTCTTGTTCCTGGAAGGGCGGGTCAAGGACATGATCGTCAGCGGCGGCGAAAACGTCTATCCCATCGAGGTCGAAAATGTCCTCAGCGAGCACCCCGCGGTGAAAGAGTGCGCGGTCATCGGCATCCCCCACGAGATCTGGGGAGAGGCGGTGCACGCCATCGTCATCCTCGAGCCCGGCGCGGCAGCCGGCGAAGACGAGCTCATCGGCTACTGCAAGCAAAACCTCGCCGGCTACAAATGCCCCGTGAGCGTCAGCTTCCGCGACGAACCGATGCCGCTGTCCTCGGTCAACAAAGTGCTCAAAACCGAATTGCGCAAACCCTTCTGGGAGGGCCGGCGAAGCCAGTTGGTTTGACGGGCGGTTTCACGCTGTGCGAAGTCTCGAACACTGTGCCGTCCCGGGGAGATTCCGCGACTTCGCGCGGAATGACGTTCGGCCGCCCCGTCATTCCGCGCGCAGCGAAGCGGAGACGGGGAATCTCCCATTTGCAGCATGAAACCGCGGAAAAGCGGACAAGCGGCGGGCGCGGCGGTATACTTCATCCCCTTCAAAAACGCTGAGTTCAATTGACCCAAGAGGTAGCAAAAGTGAAAAGATTCATTACGCTCACCGCCGGTTGGCTCGCGGCCGCAATGTGCTGGAATATGGCCACGGCCCAGGAAGGCGAGGCGCTCGCCATTCTGGTTCCCGGCGGCGGAACCTACAGCAGGCCGATTTCCACCGACTCGCCCGAGGCCCAGGCCTTTTTCGACCAAGGCCTGCGCATGGCCTGGAGTTTCTACTTCCCGGAGTCCATCGCTTCCTACCAGGAAGCCTCGCGCCACGACCCGGACCACCCGATGCCCTATTTCGGCTTGGCCCATGCCGCCGGACCCAATCCCAACAGCCGTTACGCCGGCTTACCGGACGACCCCCAGGGCGCGGGGCTTGAAGCCATCCGCAACGCGCTGGCGCGCGCCAACAACGGCACCGAGCGCGAGCGCGACATGGTCAACGCGTTGTTCGTGCTCTACAACAAAGACGCCATCAACGACGACCGCGAACGCGACCAGGCCTTCGTCAACGCCATGCGCGAATTGCACCACAAGTACCCCGATGACGCCGATATCGCTTCAATCTTCGCCGAATCTTTCATGAACACCACGCGCTGGGATTACTGGGAGCCCGATGGTTCGCCCCGGCCCGGCGTCGCCGAGGCCCGCGCCGCGCTGGAAGCGGCCATGGCGGTGGAACACGACCACCCGGGCGCCAACCATCTCTATATCCATCTGATGGAGGCTTCCAACGAACCCGAACTGGCCATGCCGTCGGCACAAAAACTTGAAGGCAGCGTGCCGATTTCCGGCCACATGGTGCATATGCCCGGCCACATCTATTTGCGCGTGGGCGAATACGAGAAAGCGATTTCCACCAATGAACGCTCGCAAATCGTCGACCGGCAATTCGCCGAAATCTGGGGCGACAACAACTTTCCGATGATCGGCACGTATGGCCTGTCGCACAAGTCCCACGCGCCGCACGCGCTCGACTTTGTGCGCTACGCCAATATGCTGCAAGGCAATTACGCCGCCTCGTTCGAAGCCGCCGAGCGCGGCGCGGCCAGCGTCGGCAGAGCCGCCGAAGCCGTCAACCGGGGCGAAAAGCGGGTCGTGCATTCCTGGGTGGTGGACAAGGTCTTCGGCAAATGGGAACGCATCCTCGAGGCCGAACAAAGCCACAGCGGCACGCCGTATCTGGACGGCATGTGGAGTTATGTGGTGGGCAGCGCGCTGGTCGCCGACGGCCAACTCGACGCCGCCGAAGCGCAACTGGCCAATATCCAGGCGCAGTCCGAGGCGGACGGCGTGGATGACACCGGCGTGGGGCCGACGCCGGCCTCCCACGTATTGGGAATCGCGGCCTATGCGCTGCAAGGCGAGATCGCCGAAGCCCGGGGCGATTTCGATTCCGCCATCGCCCACTATCAGGCCGCGGTGGAAATGCAGGACGCCAACAATTACACCGAGCCCCCCGACTGGTCCCAGTCCATGCGCCTGTATCTCGGCGCCGCGTTGCTGGCCGCGGACAAGGCGGAAGAGGCCGAGGCGGTTTACCGCAAGGATCTGGAGTGGAACCAGCAAAACGGCTGGTCGACTTTCGGCCTCGCCCAGGCGCTCGAAGCCCAGGGCAAGGCCGAGGAGGCCATCATCGTCAAGCGGCAATTCGAATCGCTTTGGCGCAATGCCGACATCGAGCTGGAACGCTCGCGATTGTAATCGCCCGATTGATTCAGTTTGCGCCGGTGCGGAGGTTTTCCATCTCCGCACCGGCAGCGTGCAATGCTTGCGTCATGTGGGCAAAACCAACGCTTTGGCGGAAAACCGCAGTGCTTTCATGGAGTCCATTCCATGTTTCGTAGACCAGTAGCGGGAAAGTCCCCATGGTTCACCGCACCGCTCGCCTTTGGCGCGCTGATGGTTTTCTGTCTGTTCGGTTTCGGCCCGGTTTTTGCCCAAGACCATTTCGATCCCGCCGGTTCTCCTCCCAGCGAGCACACCCGCGCCTTGCAGGCGGCCTTGCGCGAATCGCTGCCGTTTGAAGATGAGCGCGACTTCGCGGAGTCGCGCCGCGGCCTCATCGCCGAACCAGGCTCCCGGCAAATTCTCGGCCCCGGCGGCAACGTCGTTTGGGATTTGGGCGGTTACGATTTTCTGCTGGCGGGGGAAGATTTCGACTCCATCCACCCTTCGCTGCAGCGCCAGGCCCTGCTCAACATGAACTATGGCCTGTTTGAGGTGGTGCCCGGGTTTGCGTACCAGGTGCGCGGATTCGATCTGTCCAATATGACTTTGATCCAGGGCGAGTCCGGCTGGATTGTGTTCGACGTGATGCTGACGGCGGAGACGGCCGCCGCCGCCCTTGCGTTGGCCAATGAAACCCTGGGCGAAAGGCCCGTGCGCGCCGTGGTCTATTCGCATTCCCACGTGGACCATTTTGGCGGTGTGCATGGGGTAATCAGCGAGGAACAGGCGCAAACCGGCGCGGTGCAAGTCTTCGCTCCCGTGGGATTCATGGAAGAAGCGGTTGCCGAAAATATTTACGCCGGGCCGGCGATGTCGCGCCGGGCGGTCATGCAGTACGGCCGCACGATTCCCCCCAGCCCCTTCGGGCGGGTGGATTCGGCCATCGGCAAGGGATTGTCGGCGGGAACGACGGGCCTGATCGCGCCTACGGTCGTTGTCGAACAGGACTTCGAGGAACATTGGATCGACGGCGTGCGCGTGGTTTTCCAAAACACGCCGGGCACCGAAGCGCCGGCGGAAATGAACGCCTGGTTCCCCGAACGGCGCGTGTTCTGGGCGGCGGAAAACATCTCCGCCACAATCCACAACGTCTACACCTTGCGCGGCGCCCTGGTCCGCGACGCGCTGCAATGGGCGAAGCAGATCAACGAAGCGCTATACCGCTTCGGCCGCGAAGCCGAAGTAATGATCACTTCGCACAATTGGCCGCGCTGGGGCAATGAACGCATCCAGCAAGTCATGCGCGCCCAGCGCGACGCCTACGCCAATTTGAACAACCAGGTGCTGCATTTGGCGAACCAGGGCGTCACCATCAACGAGATTCACAACCATTACCAGGTGCCCGAATCGCTGCGACGCCAGTGGAGCGTGCGCCAGTACCACGGCTCGGAATTCCACAATTCGCGCGCCGTGCTGAACCGCTACCTCGGCTACTGGGACGGCAATCCGGCCACGCTGGCGCCTTTGTCGCCGGCGGATTCCGCGCCCTTGTTTGTGGAAATGATGGGTGGCGCCGAACCGATTCTCGAACGCGCCCGGGTCCTGCGCGAAGAAGGGCAATACCGGCTGGCGATGGAGCTGTTGAACAAGCTGGTCTATGCCGAGCCGGACAACGGCCTGGCGAAAGACCTGCTCGCCGCGGTGTTCGAGCAACTCGGCTACCAGTACGAAAGCGCAAGCATGCGAAACGTATTCCTCGCCGCCGCCCAGGAATTGCGCAACGGCATGCCGCCGATACCCGCGCCAAGAGGAACGAGCCCAAGCATGGCGCGCGCCATGAGCACGGCGCAATGGTGGGACGCGGTTGCCATCCGCGTCGACAGCCGGCTTGCCGACGGCATCAACTTCACCATGAATTTCCTCACCCCCGATAATGGCGAACAATTCGTTGTGGAAATGAGCGGCGGCACATTGACCGCCATCGAAGGCTTTCAGGCCGAAAATCCCGATGTGACGGTCAGCATCGACCGGGAAGAACTGAATCAGGCCATCATGGGCAACGCCAGCCTGGCGCAGTTGTTGCAGGCTGGCGCCGGCACGGTGGCCGGCGATGCCAGCGTGCTAGCGCAACTCGGCGCGGTGCTGGTGAACTTCGCCCCCGGTTTCGAAATCCTCCCCGGCACGGCGAACTAACCCCAATTTGGCGAATCGCAACTATTGCCAAACGCGCCCCGGCCAATCGATTTCGCTGTGCAGCAAGTCGAAAGCTGTGTCTTTTGACACCAGCGGGCAAGCCAGTTCGATCGCGCTCGCGGCGATAAACCGGTCGAATGGGTCGCGATGCCGCCAATCCAGCAGCGCGGCCCGGGCTGCTGTGTTGCGAGTGAACGGCGCTTTCAGCGTTTCGGTTTCCGCCGCGATTTCATCCAAGTGCGGCAAGATTTCCGGCCACCCCCCAAGCTTGGCCTTGCGAGTCAGCTCATACATACTGATTGGGCTGACGAAGACCGAATCGGCTGCCGCGATGGTTGTTTTTGCCGCTCGGCCAAGTCGAGATGGTGCCATCAAACTCCATATCCAAGTATGCGTGTCGAGCAATACGGCGCTCAAGAGTCACGTTCCCATAGGCTCAGCTCTTGTTCGTCCAAGCTGTCTTCAAAGTCTGGAACCGTGCTCGCCAGATGCGCCAAGGCGCCAAAGCGGAATTTCGAAGGGTGGATCGGAACAAGTTTGACCGCCGGTTTGCCGTTTCTCGCGATAATCACGTCGTCGCCGGCTTCCGCGGCGGCTATGAGCTTTGAGAGCTGGGATTTGGCTTGGTGCATATTGATTAGCATTGCGCAACCCACATGGAATAGCTACCCTGGCTAGGCTACGCAAGATCGCCTTTTCGGTCAAGCGGCCGCAATGAGCGCATTGCGCGGATTGGGGATTCGGTTTAGGCTAGCTAAATCAACTGAACAAGAACAGAAACGGC
This sequence comes from uncultured Pseudohongiella sp., assembly GCA_965221015.1. Taxonomy (GTDB): domain Bacteria; phylum Pseudomonadota; class Gammaproteobacteria; order Pseudomonadales; family Pseudohongiellaceae; genus UBA9145. The sequence goes on from OZ244859.1 coordinate 135,152, forward strand.
TTAATCATGCAACGCAGACAGGTATTGCAAGCGCTGGGCGCGGCGCTCGCGGCGCCTTCGCTGGGCGCTTCCCCGGTCTTGGCCCAGGGCCGCAGAGTCGCGAGCGTCGGCTTGCAACTGTACACCTTGCGCGGCGAGATAGCGGAGGATTTTGCCGGCACGCTGGCCCGGGTCGCCGAATTGGGTTACCGCGAGATGGAATTCGCCGGCTATTTCGGCCATGGCGCCAGTGAAGTGCGCCGGATGCTGGTGGAGAATGGCCTCGTCTCGCCAGCCTCCCATATCTCCCTGGATGCGATCCGGGACAACTTGGCCCGGGAAATCGAGTTCGCCGCCGAAATCGGGCAACGCTTCCTCGTGGTGCCTTCACTGCCCGGCGACGAGCGCGGCCTGGACGATTACCATCGCCACGCGGAAACCCTCAACGCGGCGGGCGAGGCATGCCGCCGCGCCGGACTCAAGATGGGCTACCACAACCACGGCTTCGAGTTCGAATCCACCGATGGCCAGATACCCTACGAGATTCTGCTGGCGAACACCGACCCCGAACTCGTGGACATGGAACTGGACCTGTTCTGGATTGCCGACGCCGGCGCGGACCCGCTGGCATACATCGCGGCGCATCCCGGGCGTTTCAGCATGTTGCATGTGAAAGACCGCACAGCCGACGGCGCCATGGTTGACGTTGGCAGTGGCGCGATCGATTTCGCCGGCATATTCGCCCAGGTCGAAACCGCCGGTTTCCGGCATTATTTCGTTGAACACGACAATCCCGGCGACGGCTTTGCTTCCGTCGCCAACAGCATCGGGCATCTTCGCGAACTGGCGTTCTGACCCGGGAGGAAAGCCCATGAAATCCCGCCGCGAATTTCTGCGTGACCTGATTCTCTCGGTGGGCGGCGTGTCCGCCTTGGCCGCTTGCGGCGACGCGCCGGTCCTGGTGGCCACCGCGCCCGGCGAACCAGGCCGCTTCCACACCGCGCAAGAGATGGCGCTGATGGCGCGCTTGGCCGAGCTGATTATCCCCCGCACCGAAACGCCGGGCGCGCTTGATGTGAATGTGCCCGGCTACATCGACGGCCTGATGGCGGACTGGGCCAGCGAGGAAACCCGCCAGGCGCATCGCCGCGACTTGGCGGAAATCGAGCGCCGCCTGTCGGACGGCAGCGCTTTCACGACCCTGGACGAGGCTGGGGCCGCGGCGGCGCTGACCGAACTCGACCGCGCCGCATTTGCCGAAGCCGCCGATGAATTGGGCGGTTACCGCAGCTTCAAGGGCTATGTGACCCGTTCCTACTTCGCCACCGAAGGCGGCGCGCGGGAAGAGCTGCAATGGCTGGCGGTCCCGGGCCGCTGGGACCCGGATGTGCTGGCAAGCGACCGGCAAGGAGTTTGATCATGGCCGAAGCGGTTGAGTTCGACGCGATTGTGGTGGGTTCCGGCATGAGCGGCGGCATGTCCGCCAAGGAACTGTGCGAGCGGGGCCTGCGCGTGCTCGTGCTGGAGCGCGGCCCGGAAATCGTTCCCGAGCGGGACTACTCGGACAACCTGGCGCCTTGGGAAAGCCCGAATTTCGACAACGTCTCCCAAGACGAAATCGAACGGCATTATTTTCGGCAATATCCCGGTGTTCCTTATGCGCTGCGGGAATCGAACAAAGATTTCTGGGTCAAAGACGACGAACACGATTACGTGGAAGCCGAGGGCACACGCTATGAATGGCTGCGCGGCTACCACACCGCCGGCCGTTCGATCATGTGGAGCCGGCAGACCTATCGCCTGGGTCCGCAGGATTTCGAGGAAAACCAGCGCGAAGGGGTCGCCATCGACTGGCCCGTTCGCTATGAAGACATCGCGCCCTGGTATGAAAAAGTGGAGACTTTCGTTGGCATCGCCGGCGAAGCCGAAGGTCTGGCGCACTTGCCCGACAGCGTATTCCAGCCGGCCTTCGCGCTCAGCGCCGCGGAGTTGGCCTTCAAGCAGCGCGTCGAATCGACATTTCCCGGGCGCAAGGTAATCGCCGCGCGGGTCGCCCACCTCACCGACGCCACCGAAGAACAGCGCGCGCTGGGCCGCAGCAATTGCCAATTGCGCGACCGCTGCCACCACGGTTGCACTTTCAGAGCGTACTACTCCTCGCTCAACGCCAGCTTGCCCGCGGCCGAGCGCACCGGCAACCTGACCATGGTGCACAATGCCATCGTGCAATCCCTCGAATACGATCCGGAGGCGAACCGCGTCAGCGGCGTGCGGGTGATCGACGCCGAAACCAATGAAACGCGCACCTACACCAGCAGCATCGTATTCCTCAACGCTTCCGCCATCGCCTCGGCGTTGATACTGCTGCAATCGCAATCGGAAAGTTTTCCGAACGGCCTCGCCAACCGTTCCGACCAGGTCGGCCGCAATCTCATGGACCATGTCAGCGGCGCCAGCGCCGCGGGCATTTTGCGCGGCTTCGACGACCGCAAGGTCTTCGGCCGCCGGCCCAGCGGCGGCATCTATATTCCCCGCTACGCCAACATCACCGAACACGACAAGCCCTACACAAGAGGCTTTGGCTACCAGGGCGGCGCCAGCCCCCTCGGCCACGCCAATGGGCAAATTCCCGGCATTGGCCGCGAATTCAAGGAATCCCACCGCCGCCCCGGGCCATGGCGCGTCTCCATCGGCGCTTTCGGCGAGCAATTGCCGAACCCGGACAACCGTGTGACCTTGCACCCCACACGCCGCGACCGCTGGGGCAACCCTCTGCCGCTGTTTGAAGTGCGCTACAGCCGCAATGAAGAACTCATGCTCGAAGCCGCGCGCACCGACGCCATCGCCATGCTGGAAGCCGCGGGCTGCGAACAGATCTCCTCGGCCCCGGTGAACCTCACCAACCCCGGCAACCGCATCCATGAAATGGGCAGCGCGCGCATGGGCCGGGACCCGGCGGACTCGGTGCTCAACGGCTGGTGCCAGGCCCACGACGTCCCCAACCTGTTCATCACCGACGGCGCCTTCATGGTCTCCTCAGCCTGCCAGAACCCGTCCCTGACCTACATGGCCTTCAGCGCCCGCGCCGCCAACCACGCCGCCGACCTGCTGGCGGAAGGGAGCGTCTAAAATGAGCGGCGACGACTTGAGAGATACGGCTCCGGAAGACCTGGAATCGATAGAGAAGCAACTCAAGAGCATCAAATTTCTGTTGTTGCTTTTGCTGTCGCTCGGCTTGATGGCTTGGGCCAGCTACGAGGCCCAGCAAGCTCGTACCGCTGGAATGTTCTGGAATGAAATGGCCTTTGGAAGCGTGCAGGTGATGCTCTTCGGTATATTGGTTGGGATTGGCTCTTTTTCTGATCTCAAGCGCCGTAAATCTTTTCACTTTCATCGTCTGACCATCTTAGGTTGGCCTTAACCACGCTCAGAACGGCAGCACCTCGATGCGGCGGAACTGGGTGGGGTGGCTTTCGGCCTGAATGGCGATCAGGCCTGCTTCCAGTGCCACGGGGGCGCCGTTGTTGAGCAGTCTTTGGGCGTCCGGGTCGGTCGCGTCGAGTTGCAGCCCGCCGTATTCGAAGACGGTCTCGCCGTTGACCGTGTGACGCACCTGTTTGCCGCCGCGCATTTCGACTTCCAGCGTTACCCATTGGTCGCCGTGAAAAGTTTGCGAGCTTGAATTGGTGCAATGCCGGGTGACCAGCAGTCCTTCCAGCCGAAAGTGTGTGCCCGGCGTGCAAATATTGGCGGTGCTGCGCGTATCGCTGCCGTTGCCGCCGAGCAATTGCACTTCGACGGAGGCGGGGAATTCCTGGTCGAGGGTCATCGATTCGGGTGTCTGGCTGTGCAACATCATGCCATTGTTGCGGAACGCCCAGGCCGGACCATTGATGACCTGTTCACCGACGAAACGGTATTCCACCCGCAGCAGGTAATGGGAGAACGGCTGTTCGTGGAACAGATGGCCGAATTCGTTCTGGAAGTCGGTCCAGTTTTCATAGGACACGGTGAGCAGGCCGTCTTCGACGCGGAAAGTGTCGAGATGGTTCACACCGGCGGGAAAGCCGGTGAACTTTGGCGTCCAGCCCGTCAGGTCGCGGCCGTTGAAAAGGCTGATCCACTGCTCTTCCTGAACCGGTGCGCAGGAAGCGACTGGCAACAGGGCCGCCAAAGTCAATATTCGTATGTGAAATTGCATCGATATTTTGTCCAGAGCTCCGGCGACCGGGCTTCGCATCGCTCGGAAAGGCGGAAGTTGGCGCGCCGCCCGCCTATTGCGCCGCGTTCACCGTTCGATTGAAATCGAGCCGCATGTCCAGCTCGCTGGGGCAGCCATAGGCGGCAAAGCACTCGACATCGACCAGTATCCGAAAGCCGCCATCCGGGCTTTCGACGCGGTCCACCTGCACCGCGGTGCCGCTGCGGGTGCTGTCGGCGTTCAAGGTGTCGATGCGCGTATCGCTGTCGGTGCGCAAGCTGAAATCGGCGTTCGCGACCACCCATTCCCGCGCCGCGCTCCACTTGGCCGCGCATTCGGCCTCGCCGGCGCAGACCGGAATCGTGCGCTCGAACTCGGCCAGCCGCGCCTGGTATTCCTCGGATACGCCACAGGCGGCCAGCGCCAGCGCGGCGCCGCTTATAGCCAACACGCGGCCGCGAAGGGGAATCATCGGCATATCTCCCCGCAGTTCGGGAATCAATGGATTCTTATATCACAAAATCCGCCGCCCGAAGCATGCCTTGCCCCCGGGCGAGCTGCCACCGGCAACACCGGCTTACACTGTCGCAAGCAGCAAGGTGGCGCCGTATCGGCCGGCTTGCCGGGCGATGGATGCCGCTTTGCCTCGGCAAGCCTGGAGGGAAAGCACTAGATCACGCGGCGGCACTGTTGTCGCAGCACTTGTTCGATTCGCCGCAGCGCGGGATTTTCGCCGTAACGCGCAGTGAAAAGCGCCTTGGTTTCATCAAGCCGTTCCAGAATAGTGGAGGCGGATTGTTCCAGCAATCCGCGCAGAAAACGGGCGCCGATGTCGCAGTCCTCCGCGAACGAACGCCAATGTTCGACGGTCAACATGCCGGGGTGCCGCTCTCCACCCACGGCGAAGGCGAGATGGTAATCGACCCGCGCCATGGCCCGTGTGCAAACCAGGTCGTAAAACGGGGCGAGGCGGAATTCCCCATTCTCCCCGCGCAACAGCGCCAGGTTTTTGGCGTGCCCGTCCGAGTTGCCGACCAGTACGTTGAAGATTTGCCAGCGCAGCAAATGCCGCACATCGACGGCGGGATCAGTCGAAACCTCGCGCAGCAAGCGAACACAGTCCGCGAAAGTCGGGCCACCGTATTCCTGGTACTTTTTTTCGTGGCCATAACCCAGCGCCTGGCAAAAATCCTCCTGGTGCAGCCGCCGCAAGTGGCCGTTTTCGCCCTGGCGACGATCATATCGCGTCGAGCGGGAGAAAACTCTTCTCCAGCTGCCCAGCAGTTCGCTTTCGACCGTGGGCAAGCCGATCTGGCGCGCCAGAAGCGTGACGAAAATCTCATAAGCCGGCACATTTCGATAGTTCAACAGATCGAATTTGAGGATATGGCTGGTGGGGGCCGCGTCGCATGGAAGAAGATATTGACCCTCTCGCAGCAGCACCGGGCACTTGGTTTGGGCGCCGGCCAAAGCAAGCCGGGGCCGCAGCTGCTCCGGCAGGGCGGCATGGATTCTTCCGCGCCGCAGAATCAGTTCGGACAACTCCCCACTGGAAAGCGGACGATATTCTCCAACATCCCCCGGTTCGCGCTCTGCGGGCAAAATGCTGAGCGCGCCGGCGCATTCGCCGCCGGTTGCGCGCAGCAGGTCGAAATCCGTGTTCGGGATTTTCAGGTCTTGCACAATCTGCTCCCGCGCTCCGCCTTCGGGCAGCAAGTTGGCGAAAAAACGATGGGCGAGGTTGTCCGCGCTCGTGTGCTTGGATTGCGCGGGCGGCAGCGAGCGCGAAATCGGAAAACCGCCAGATTTCAGCCAGGCGGATTCATAGCGAAACGCGATGGCGCCCGTGGGATTGCGCCAGATACGTCCCACCAAGTGATCTTCGAACCAGACATTGAGCGAATCCCGATCGCTCATGACGCATCCGCTCCGCTTCCCGTTGCGGGGCCGCCGCGCCGGGGCAAACTTGAAGCGTCTCTGGCTCGCACGTGGATTTCCAGCCCAAGGGTGCGCAAGGTTTTGAGGATTTTTCCAATCTCGGCGGTGTCCTTGCCGCGCTCGAATTCGGACAGGAATCGGATGCTCAAGTTGCCAAGCCCGGCCACGGTTTCCAGCGTCAACCCTTTGTTTTTGCGATAGGCGCGCACCAGGCGGCCAAGGTCCGCCGTGGAATGGACGCGCGCTTTGGTGAAATTGCTCTTGGCCATCAGGTTTGCCCAGAAATATTTACCGAGCGATAAAATTTAGCAGTCTGCTTGGCCTGTTTCCATAGATTTTTCCCGGACGGGATAATTCAAAATTTAGCGGAGTGGTGGTGAGGCCAAGGCAAAAATATCACGCACGATAAAACCGCACGCTGAAATGGCGCATTTTCGGCAAAAAACTCGAATCACGGTGTTTGGTAGACTGGGGCGGAATTCATTGCACAAGCCAACTTGCAAGGAGCAAGATATGAATCCGCGAAACTTCTGGCTGGCACTCGCCATACTCGGCGCTGTGATTCCGTGGTATTACTTCGCAATCTTTTTCGCGGGGAATTCCTGGAGCTTATCCGCTTTTCTAAGCGCCGCGGCGGTAAATAACGTGACCCGCGGCATGAGCTGGGATCTGATTATCGCCTCGCTGGCATTTTGGGTTTACCTGTTTGCGCGCCGTGCCGATGGCCCAATGATCTGGCCGTTCGTGCTGCTCAATCTGTTCATCGGCCTGAGTTGCGCGCTGCCTGCCTATTTTTGGGCGGCAAGCAAGCGCTCCGCCGCGGAAAGCGCCTGAGGCCGCCGCCGTGCGCACCATAGAGCTGGAACAGGAATTCGCCTGCCCGGCAAGTGACGTATGGGAAGTGATATCCGACGTTTGCCGCGCGGACTGGGTGCCGATGGTTGATTCGATCACGCTGGAGGGCGACGTGCGCAGCTTCGAAATGCAAGGCGTCGGCCCGGTGCGGGAGCGAATTCTGGAAGTGGACCCTGACGCACTCCGTCTGCGCTACAGCGCCATCAGCACCCCGGCGAATGTGGAACACCACATGGCGACGATTCATATTCTCCCGCGGGGGAATTCTTGCCTGCTGCGCTGGACCACCGAAATCGCGCCGGAGCAGTTCGCCGAAACCGTGGAGGGCGGCATGCGGCTTTCCATCGCCGGGCTGAAGCAAGTGCTGGAGCAATCCTGATACAGATGGGTAATCCCGCGGCTTCGCGCGGAATCTCAATGGTATGGCGAGAATTGTAGACGCGCCAGGGGCTAGTCGTCGTAGTCCTTCCAGTGCTGGATGCGGTACTTCAGCGGGTCGGCGAGGATGGTCTTGCGCGCCTCGTTAACCTCTTCCGCGCTGAGCGGCCGGAAATCCGCGGGCAGCGTGTCTGCGTTGAATTCCTCAAGCACCCAGTTCACCACAGCGGCCAGGTCGTCGTCCGACAACGGAGTTTGCGATGAGCCCGGCACCTGCACCAAATAGGGGCGCATTGCTTCCACCGCAAGCATTCGTCCCAGCTCATCGTGCAAGGTGGGCACATTCGGCGGGTTGCCGACGCCGGAAGGCAAATGGCAGCCGCTGCAATACAGCAGGTAGTTCGTGCGCGGGCTCGCGGCGAGCGCCGCGCCGCCAACGAAAAGGGCGATGATCAACAAGGCGGCCCGGATTTTCATTTCGTCCAAACCTCAAGAAGGGTTGATGGATTCGGGTTGCGCCAAGCGAGCCTTTCTCCAGTTACTCGCTCGACTCGCCCAGCACCAGCGCGACAGTGCAATGGTAGCTGGTGTGTTCGACGCCGAAACACCAGAGCACCGTGCTGCTGTTGCTGTTGAAATAGACCGGCTTGTCGCCTTCGGTGTTGTGGCAGCCGCAGCGGCCGCAGGCGGACTTGCCGCAGCAATCGTTGTAGGAAATCAAATACTCCCGGTCGTCCAGTGGATTGCGGCAGGTTCCGACCCAGGTGATCGGCGAAGGTTCGGCCCCGGGTGGACATGTACGGTGGCTGCCGCCGCAACAACTGCACAACTGGCCGCTCAACGCGCAATAGCGCCAATATTCGCAGGTTTGCGGGTCGCCGATTTCCCGCAGGGTTGTTTCCTGGGCGAAAGCCCGGGCCACCGGCAGCAGCGGCAAGGCCGCCGCGCCCGTGAGCATCAGGCCCAGCCGGGAAAGAAAGTTGCGCCGCGACAGGCGCCGCGCCAGCGCCAATGTGGTGCGGCGGGCCTGCTCGTCCACCCAGTACCAGCCGCGCTCCATTATCCGATTTGTGTTCATGATGTCTGTTCCAAGGCCGAAGGCTTGTATTCTTCCCGAACCCCAGGTTCAGGCGGCGCCCCACGCGCCACGAACTCCTGAATGCTGGCGACACCCGATTCCATGGATTCCAGCAGGCTTTCCAAATGCTCGCGCGAATTCACCAATCCCTTGCTTTTGAGAATTCCGTCGTTGCCGATCAGCAGCGCGAAGGGCAGTTTGCTGACCTGGTAGGTCATCCCGAGTTGCAGGGAAAGCACATAGGGATACGCGCTTATGCCCAAATCCCCCACGTAGGACTTGTGCTGCCGCACTTGCTGTTCATTTTCCGCGCCATCGCTGGCGAAGACGAGCGCCAGCCGGCCCTTTTCGGATTTCACCAGCGACTTCGCCGTTGGCACCAGCGATTTGCAAACCGGGCACGTCGGCGAGATAAACAGCACGAGTGTGGCGCCGGCGTCTGGCTTCTCGCCGCCGATGGTGACGCTGCCGCCATCGAGCGTGGCGATATCCATGGCCGTGGTCAGTTCGCCGACTTTGGGGCCATTGGTGGGAAGCAGCGCGCCGGCGGGGGCGACACGCTCGTGCAGCACCCCCACCTGCCGGGCAAGCGCGAGCACCAGCAGGGAAAGGCCAATGACCAACAGCCACAAAACCACATTGGAGACAAGCAGCGCCTGGGTCATGTCGCGCCGCCCCCGGGCGCCGGTTTGCGCCAGGAATTTATGGCCTGGCTGTTGAGCAGCAATTGGTTTGCGCCGAGGTAGAGCAGAGCCAGCACGATGAAAGCGCCGCCGAGCCCAGCGTAATCGACCAGCACCAGTTCGCGGCCGGTCGACGGCAGCGCCGCCAGGCCCGTGAGCGCGATCAACACGCCATTGCGCAGCAGCAGCCGGGCGCTCAATTGCTGGCCGCCGCCGGATTCGCCCAAAGCGCCGAAACCGCAGCCGCAGTCGATATAGGTTCGCCCGCGCAACAGATTCAGGCCAATCGCCAAGGTGTAGACGCCGAGCAAAGCGGCGGTCGCGGCCGCGGTTGCCAAGGGGTTCCAGCCAATGGCCCAGGCCGCGGCGAGTCCAATTTCCAGCGTGGCGAACAGCCAGGCCGCCGGCGCCACCAAAACCGCCGGCAGCAAGCGGTAGGCCGCCAAGATGCCGCGAAAGCGGGCCGCATCCGTCAATTTGTGCCATGCCGCGCCCGCCAGCAAGAGCGCAAACGCCAGCGACAGCAGCTTGATGACGAGCGGGTCGAGCATGGATCAAGAACCCTCGAAAATTGATCAGAAATCCTCGAATACGGATCAGAAGTCTTCAAACATTGAAGCGCCGGGCGCGTCCACCGTGCGTTCGTGACGGAAAGTCAGCGCGTTGAAAATCTCGGTGCCGCCGTTCGCGGTGCCGACAAGCAATTTCGGCGAACTTTCCTGGGTAACCGCCAGATGGTCCGCGGGCTCTTCGAGCGCCAGCCGATGCACCCGGCGCTGGCTGGCCAGATCGATCACCCAGATTTCCTCGCCCGGTTCGTGATGGGTGTCCACCGGACCTTCGTGCATGGCCACATAGAGCAGGCCGTTGCCCCGGTGCACGTCATAAAACTCATAGCCGCCGGGCCGCCAGCCGGATTCGTCCTCGCCGACGATGCTCCAGCTTTCGCCGATAATGATTTGATCGCCTTCGGCGCCGACTTCAAAGACGACGCCGGCATGGGTGATCAGCAGCCAGCCGTCGGCAGTTCTGGCGGCGCGGTCGAACACCGCGTCTTCCTGCACATTGAAGAACACTTCCGAGCGGGCGCGGTTCTCCTCGAAGCCGCTGATGTCGAGCTGGCTGAGTTGCAAAGTGCCGTCGCCGCAAATCAGCAGAAAATCATTTTCCGCCACCGGCAGGATGACGGCGCAGCCCGGCGTGGACATCTCGTAAACGAATTCGCGGTCGATCACATCGACGATGGAAACCGAATAGCCGGGGTTCATGTTGAGCACCGCCAAATGGCGGCCATTGCCGAGCAGGCCGAGGTGCCTGCGCACGGAAAGGCGCGCCATGTGGTTGGGAATCTCGACTTCGGCGACCGGATTCAGATTCGCATAGTCGTAGATCGCCACGATGTCGGTGCGCTCGCCGTGCACGCCGCGGGAATAATAGGATTCCGCGGCGTAGAATTCGCCGCGCGGCAGATAGGGGGCGATTGCCGGCGTGCGGTTGGACAGCGAGATCGTGCCGTACATTTCGCCGGTTTCAGCGTTGAAGATTCTGGCGCCGCTGCCGGATTTGGCGATGTACCAGTTCTCGCCATGCTCCGGCATGGTTTCCATGCTGATTTGCTCCGGAAATTCCTGCGCGTGTGCCCCATGCAGAAAAGCACCGGAAACAAAGGCCAGACCGGTTAGAAAAATCATGAACCGCATGGTTGCCCTCCCTTGGTAACGCGCAATTGCGGCGCGCGGTTTCGGTTTGCTCCGGACGGGGATTTTCCGGGCGCGGAAACATGCAAATGGCTTGGCGATTGATACTACTTTGCGCCGGCAAATGCAATCAGGGCGAATCCCCGAGACGATACTTCTCGTTCAAGCTCCAGAGGATCGCCATGGATTCCAAATCCGGTTCGCCGGATATGTCGGCGGGCCGAAAGCGCAATTGCATCGCGCGCACGGCAAAGCGGGTCTGGTTGTCCAAAATGCCCGTGGGTTCCACGAAATAGCCAAGCGTAAGCAGGGCCGATTGCAATTCTTCGATGGAAGGCGGTTCGCTTTGCAGCAGCGATTGGTAGCGAGCCACGGTTTCGTCGTCGTACCAGGCGCCGATGCCTTCCTCGTACAAGCGGCGCCAGGGAAACAGCGCGCCCGGGTCCGAGCGGCGCATGATCGCGATGTCGGAATGGGCGACGAAGTCCAGCGGTTCGATTCCCGGGTGGCGTTGCTGAATTCCCTTCAACAAATCGATCAGCATGACGATTTGCGCTTCGTCGAAGGGCAGAAACTCGCATTGCAGCGAATCCAGATCCATGTACCGCGTCGCGTCCGGCGGCGCCACGCATTCGAACTCGTTGACGATTTCAATGCCGATGGAGCGGTTGTTGAGCACGGTTTCTCCGGCCCAATAGCTGTCGCCGGCGTGCCAGGCCCGTCGATCTTCTTCAACAAACTGATGCAACAGCAAGCGGTTGCGGTTGTAGCTGGGGTCGTTTTCGGCGGGGATCAGGTAATGCGAACTGACTGGCCGGTTTGTCCGTGTGGTCAGCAAACGCACGGATTCGGCGAAATCTTCCGAGGTCGCGTGAATCACGACATAGGCAACCCGGCTGTTCTGATTGGTTGATTCAATAAAGACGACGTTGGAACATGCCGCCAGCATCATCGCCGACATCAGGCACAGCGCTATTCGCGATACTTTCATGTTCATTTTCCTTTGGTGCCGGCACCGCAGCAGGGACCGCAATCGTACCAGAAAGCCGGGAGCGTCAACTTGCCGGGCGGCGCGGCCCTTTGATGCCGCCGGAAATCGGAACTTGGTGGCATAATCGCGTCTGCGGCCAGATCCGCCGCGGCGCGCGCTGGAGCAATGCCGCGAGAAAGGCGACAGGAACATCGGAATGGAAACTTCGATCAAACTCGCGGATGGCGCAGCGATGCCCAGCGTCGGCCTGGGATTGTGGAAGATCGCCCGGGACCAGACCGCCGCGCTCGTGCTCGAAGCGATCAAGGCCGGCTACCGGCACCTCGACAGCGCCGCGGACTATGGCAACGAAGCCGAAGCCGGCGAAGGCATTCGCCGGGCGCTGGCGGCGGGACATTGCCGACGCGAAGACTTGTGGGTGACTTCCAAATTGTGGAACACCTACCATCACCCCGATCATGTCCGCCCGGCTTGCGAAAAAACGCTTGCCGACCTCGGCCTGGATTACCTCGACCTGTATCTGGTGCATTTTCCGATTGCCTTGCGCTATGTCGATTTCGCCGAGCGTTATCCGCCGGAATGGTTGTTCGACCCGGCCGCCAAGGCGCCGGTTATGGAAATCGCTCCGGTGCCCCTCTCGGACACCTGGAGCGCGATGGAAGATCTGGTGGACCGAGGCTTGGTCGGGCGCATCGGCGTATGCAACTACAGCAGCGGACTGCTGCACGATTTGTTCGCCTACGCGCGCATCCGGCCGGTTGTGTTGCAGGTCGAGTCGCATCCCCACCTCACCCAGACGGCCTTGCTACGGCTGGCGCGCCAATACGATATGGCGACAACGGCATTTTCGCCCCTGGGTGGAGCGTCCTATGTCGAACTTGGCATGGCGGCGGAAACCGATTCGGTGCTGGCCGAACCGGTGGTGGTGGCGGCCGCGGCAAGATTACGCCGCAGCCCGGCGCAAGTGGTGCTGCGCTGGGCCTTGCAGCGGGGCACCGCCATTATTCCGAAAACATCGCGCCCTGCGCGCTTGCGCGAAAACCTGGCGCTGTTCGACTTCAGCTTGACCGACGGGGAAATGGCCGACATCAGCGCCTTGAACCAAAATCGCCGTTTCAATGACCCGGGTGTCTTTTGCGAAGCGGCTTTCAACACTTTCCATCCGATTTATGATTAAGACCCATGGATAGCCCTTTTTCCGCAATTCCCGAACCGGGCCGGCGGGGCGGCGAAACACCGTTTCCGTTGACCTACACCCCAAGCGCACCCGCCGCGGGGCTTGATGCCGCGCTGGCCTGGCTGGCGGCGAACCGGCGTCGCTTGCTTGAGCAACTTGCGCTGCATGGCGTGATCCTTTTCCGCGGCTTTCCCATCGACGGCGATGCGGCATTCGATGCCGCCTTGCGCTCCTTCAAGCTGAAGAACTTCCCTTACGAGGGCTCCTTGTCGAATGCGGTCCGGCGCCATCGCAGCAAGCGCGTTTTCACCGCCAACGAGGCGCCGCCGGATATTGAAATCTATCTGCATCACGAACTGGCGCAAACCCCCGTCTATCCGTCGCGATTGTTTTTCTATTGCGAAGCCGCGCCCGAGTCGGGCGGCGCCACGCCGGTGTGCCGTTCGGATTGGCTGCTCCAGCGTCTGCGCGAACGCGCGCCCGAATTCGTGGCGCAATGCGAGCAGCTCGGCGTGCGCTATATCAACCTGATGCCCGCCGACGAAGACCTGGAATCGGGCCAGGGCCGCGGCTGGCGCGCGACGCTGAACGCGGAGAACCGCTTGCAAGCCGAAGCGCGCCTGAAATCCCTCGGCTATGGCTGGTCCTGGTTCAATGGCGGCGTATTGCGCGCTTGCACTCCGGCATTGCCGGCGGTGCGGATTTTGCCCTGCGGCAAAAGCGTATTCTTCAACCAGCTCATCGCCGCCTGGCGCGGCTGGAACGACAGCCGCAACGAGGCCGCGCGTTCGATCTGTTTTGGCGACCATTCGCCAATTCCAGACCAGGACATGCAAGTGGCGGCGGAAATCGCCGAAGAACTGGCTATCGATCTGCAATGGCAAGCCGGCGACATGGCGCTGGTTGACAACATGCAAGTCTTGCATGGCCGCCGCCCCTATTCCGGCGAGCGCCGGGTGCTGGCCTCGCTGGCCGCTTGATCTGCCGCTCGAGCCGTGAAAATACCAGACGATATTTTCGATTGCGCCGGCGCCCGCGACTGGGTTGCCGCATGTCCCGCCTACACGCCGTCTCCCTTGTCGCTGGTGGATTTCGAAGGCCGCCGGATCTGGCTGAAGGACGAATCCCGGCGCATGAATCTGGGCTCGTTCAAGGCCCTCGGCGGCGTTTACGCCGTCGCAAGGATGATCGCGCGCGCAGCCGGCGGAGAGTTCGAGCCGGCGGCACTGGCTGGGGAAGATGCGCGCCGCATCGCCGCCCGGCTTTGTTTTGTGACCGCGAGCGCCGGCAATCACGGTCTTTCCGTGGCCGCGGGCGCAAAATTGTTCGGCGCTTCGTCCCGAATTCACCTTGCGCAAACCGTGGCCGAAGCGTTCGCCAAGCGGCTGCGCGCGAAAGGCGCGGAAGTTGTGCGTTCGGGGGAAACCTACGAAGAAAGCCTCGCTGGCGCGGCGGATGACGTGGCGCAAAGTGGGGCGATTCATCTGACCGACACCTCCTGGCCGGGCTCAACTGAATCGGCGCGCCTGATCATGGAGGGTTACACCATTCTTGCCGGGGAACTGCGCGCGGCTTTGCTGCAAGCGGGCGAATGGCCGTCGCGGGTTTACCTGCAGGCCGGTGTGGGCGGGTTGGCGGCGGCGATTGCCTGGTCAATCAGGCGAAACTGGGAAGTGCAACCTGAAATCACAGTGGTGGAGCCCGATAGCGCGGCTTGCCTGCAAGCCAGCGCGGCCGCGGGCAAACTCGTGACCGTTGCCGGGCCGGTTTCCAACATGGGCCGGCTCGATTCCAAAACGGCATCCGCGCTCGCTTTCGATATACTCAAGACCGCCGCCGACCGGTTCGTGACCATCACCGACGAAGAGGCGGCGGAAGCGGCGCGGCGGCTTGCCGCAAATGGGCCGGCGGGCGGCATCGCAAGCACGCCCTCGGGCACCGCCGGGCTCGCCGCCTGCCTGCGGGAAGACCACGCCGGAATTCCGTTGGTCATCATTTCCGAAGGAGATCCAGCCCATGGCGAATGCTGACCTTGGCGCTTTCCGGCGGGACTTGCACAAGCACCCGGAGACGGGATTTGAACTTGCGCGCACCGCGGGCCTGATCGCCGACCGATTGCGGCAGGCCGGGCTCGAAGTGCGGCGGGGAATCGGCGGCTGCGGCGTTGTGGCGAGCTTGCGCCGCGGACCCGCCCGGTCCGCCATCGGCCTGCGGGCGGACATGGACGCGCTGCCGGTCACCGAAAAAAACGGCTTTGCCCATTGTTCGGTGCATAGCGGCAAGTTCCATGGCTGCGGTCACGACGGCCATAGCACCATGCTCCTTGGCGCGGCGCTGGAACTTGCGCGGGACGAACGTCTGGCGCGAACGGTTCATTTCATATTTCAGCCCGACGAGGAAAACGGCCGGGGCGCGGCCGCCATGATCGGCGACGGGCTGTTCGAGCGCTTCCCGATGGGCGAGATCTATGGCCTGCACAATCTTCCCGGCATGCCGGCTGGCAAGTTTGCGACAAAAGCCGGCCCGTTTTGCGCTTTCGAGGACAATTTCGAGATTACGATCACCGGCCGCGGTGGCCATTCTTCGATGCCGGAGCAAGGCATCGACCCGATCATCGTCGCAAGCACAGTCATTCTGCAACTGCAGTCCATCGTGTCGCGCGACCTGCCCGCAGCCGACCGCGCGGTGGTTTCGGTCACCGGAATCCAAACCGACGGCGCGCGCAATATCATCCCCGACAGCGTCGTGATCACCGGCGATTGCCGCGGATTCGAGCAGCGCGTCTCCGGCAGGATTGGCGAGCGCATGAACGAGATCGTCCAAGGCGTCTGCGCGGCCCACGGCGCGCAAGGGGAAGTGGAATACAGCACTTCATTTCGACCGCTGGTGAACGATGCCGCTTGCACCGAAATCATCGCCGACGCCGCGGCCAGCGTAAGCGAAGTAGACCGCGACTACGGCCCGGTCACCTTCTCGGAGGATTTCGCCGAGTTCCTGCGGCATTGCCCCGGCGCCTTCATCCTGCTCGGCAACGGCACCGAGGGCGCCCACGGCATGTCCCTGCACAATCCCGCCTACGACTTCAACGACGAAATCATCCGCACCGGCGTCGAATTCTGGAAAGCGCTTGCGCGGGGCAAGCAAAACGCGTGAGCCCGGCGAGTATCGTCGCGCAACTTTTTCTTGCATATTTCCGCCGATGGCGTAAGTTGAGTTCATGCAGCGCGTGGAACTGTGAGGAGGGGATCATGCAAACCCGAACTTCGACACCAACGATTGCCAGCCTGTTGCTCGTCTTGGCCAGTTTGCTGTTTGGCCAGGCCGGATTCGCCCAAGAGGACGAAACCGCCCGCACCGAACATGGGCATCCCGACTTGCAAGGCACCTACACGTATCGCACCTTGACCCCGCTCAACCGCCCGGCGGAACTCGCCGACCGCGAGGTGCTCAGCGAAGCGGAAGCCAGAGAGTGGGAGGCCTTCGAAAACCGGCGCCAGAACCGCGACCTGATCATCGATTCGGTGGGTGGTGCCGGCTATCCGCCCGGCGTGATTTCCTACAACGAATTCTGGTACGAGCGCGGCGTCGAAACGATCAGCGACCGCCGCACCTCGCTGATTTACGACCCGCCCGACGGCCGCATGCCGGCGCTGAACGAATCCGGCCGGGAGCGCGCCCGCATCCGCGCCGACGTGCGCGCCAACAGCATCGGTCCGGAAGCGCGCACCTTGGCGGACCGCTGCCTGATGAGCGGCGGCGCGGGGCCACCGCTGATTCCGGGCTCCTACAACAACAATATCCAGATCGTGCAAACCCCCGGGCACGTAATGATTCTCAGCGAAATGATCCACCGCGCGCGCATCATCCGCTTCGACGACGCGCATCAAACCCGCCACGTCAAATGGGATGGCGACTCCATCGCCCGCTGGGAAG
The DNA here is from genome assembly GCA_965221015.1 of uncultured Pseudohongiella sp. Classification (GTDB taxonomy): domain Bacteria; phylum Pseudomonadota; class Gammaproteobacteria; order Pseudomonadales; family Pseudohongiellaceae; genus UBA9145. The sequence continues at coordinate 152,062 of OZ244859.1, forward strand.
GCGACACGCTGGTGATCAACACGCGCCATTTCTATTACGACCACAACAGCCGCAGCGGCGCGTCAAGGGAGACGCTGATCGAAGAACGCATCCGCCGAATCGATGCGGACACCCTCGACTACGATTTCACGATTGAAGATCCCATGACCTGGGACCAGCCCTGGTCGGCGAAATTCCCGCTGCGGCGCATCGAAGACCCGATTTACGAATACGCCTGCCACGAAGGCAACCACGGCCTGCGGGGCATCCTCGCCGGCTGGCGTCGACTCGAATCCATGGGCCTCCCCGGCGACGGCAGCCAACCCCAGGTGGCGGATACCCAATAACTTCGGAATTGAAACGCCAAACTGTTGAAAATGAAACGCTACAAGAGTGGCGCCTTGGCTGCCGTTCACGAAACGGCACTGGGCCTATCAGAAGCCGGGGTCTTGCCGAGGCGGACCATGCGCGCCTTTGATGAACTCTGCCTCACTCCAGTGGAAGAGTTGTCTCCAGATCAATTGCGGCGACTGCGCGCCGCACTGGTTGAGGGTGAGAAAAGCGGGTTTGTTGAGCACAGCCTGCAAACGTTCACGGATAGCTTGGACGAAAGCTCGTGAATTGATCCAGGCACTCCGCCAAGGCGCTCGCGGATTTGAGAAGTATTGCAATTGGGACCGAAATGCGCCGAAGATCGGCGATTAGAGATTGCGTCCGTTTGCATGGGCGTGTTGCTCATGGGGTGGCGATTTCGATTTTTTTCTTCCAACTCTCGACGGCTTTTTCGACGCGGCCCGAATCTGGATCAAGACTTTCAATGTGAGAATCCAGACGGCTGCATAGGGATTTGATCAAGTCTCGAACGGTGCCCGCGCCGATGCCCATGGTTGCGCCGGCGCGGACAAAATCCTTGGATGAAAGATGCTTCCGTTTCCCACCCAGGGAAAGCGCCATATCGTCTAGTTCAAGTCCCGGAAATACGCGAGTCGTTACCGCGTCGTAGACCGGCGCCAGACGAACGGACACAAAACCGCTCCCGCCTTCGGGAATGACTTTCAGCACGGCCATATTTTTCAGGTGGAAATCACCGTCGGCGACGAGCCACGCGAACAGGGCGCGCGCCAGCAACATCGCGATATCGGCTGCGGAATCGGTGGATACGTTCCGCAACGCCTTTGCCGCTTGTTCGATGGAGCCTTCGTATTTTTCGTGGGGTGCGATTCCGCGCACGGACGCCAAGTCTTCGAGGGCGATCTTGCGGCGGTCGTTGTGGTCTCGGCGGATGTCGAAGCGTTCGACAAGCAGCGCATCGGGCAATCCGTCCGGCATCCGCACGAAGGCATGGGCGGGTGATTCGAAGCCGCAGGCCCGGGCTGCCGCCAGACAAGCGGCTTCAACGCGGGGAAGTTCTTCGAATCCGGCTCCCGGCGCTGGTTTGAGAATGTGCGTAAAGGCCCTGTCGAGGGCGGACCGCAGCAGGCCGTCGACCGAGAGGTTCATCGGCAGCTTGATTTGCACGCCCGACAAACGAGGCGTCGCAGCCTTGGCAAACTTTTCGGCTATGCGCTCTTCCAGAGACCGATCAATAGCGGGCGCTGGGCCGTCATAGCCGCCGGCAAAAAAGCCATCCCGAGTGAAGGATTCAAGCCTTCCTTCAAGCACGTCAGCCGGATACAACTGAAGATCATGCGCGTTCGCCGAGATGACGATGTTTGATATATAGCGTTTGCCGGCGGTTACCCGTTCCAATTCCGACTTCGGCTTGACAACGCGTTCCAACCAACCTTCGGGAAGCAGACTTTCGATGAAGGGCGGCAAGCGGCCCGGTGTTCCGACGCGAACGGGAATTGCACTTTCGGAAGCGGTCTGATTCCAGCGCCATGCCGATCCGTCGTGAGCCAGAACACCGATTTGCTCGCCGTGCCAGCCGACGTGGAGCGCCGTCCCCCCCTGCGGCGCCTCCCGCAATGGCGTGACGATGAATGCTTCCGCCAAACCCGCCTCACGACGCCATCGGTTGGCTTCGGCCAATTGCCAAACTCCGAGGATCGCCGCTTTTTCCCCGCTGGCCGCATTAACAAGCCGCGCGGCGATTTCGGCTTTCGTCTCGACGGGCATGGCTGCTCCGGCTTCATTGCGCCGCCGGAAGGATTCCAGAAAGCGAAAGCGCAAAGTGGAACGCCGGGCACTGAAGCTGCCGAGCGAATCGGAGATTTCGACCGGTTCGGTTTCAGGAGCGTTCGGAGCCCGCGTTTGTACTATTTCCAGATTGCGCAGCCGAGTGCGTCCATTTCGATTACCGCCTAGGAAAAGGCGCCGGTCCAGCGTCGGCGCGAGCAATTCGGCGCTGGCTCCGCAAAGATAGGTGCTGGGGTACAGATAGAAGGCGATGCGAATGGCATGATCGAACAGCACCGCGTCGGCGTCTTCTTCCGCCTCGACATAGACTCCCCGCATGATTTGCACAAGTTTTCCGGTCTCCACGCCATATTGGGCGCGGTGCTTGTCGATGGTTTCCCCAACCAGATGAAGCATTTCCAACTTCCCCGATCCAAGGTCGGAGAAAGTAGCAATATCAGTGTAGCAATTCAAGGTATTCCGACTTTCGCGTACTTTAGGTAAACAAAAGTAGGAATTTGGAAAATAATTCTGTGTTTTCCGATTCGACTGCTAGAATCAGCGGCAGACAGGTACGGGCGAGACTATTGGCTATGAATAAGCGGGCATATCCCTTGGCGGTGACATTTTCGGTTCTGCTGGCGTTCGCCGGCGGCGCCGTGGGCCAGGACGCGGCGGAGACTGCGGAAAGGCAACCAATCGTCGTGGCCGAACTCGGGCCTCAGGTCGGCGAGGCGGTTCCGGATTTCGCGTTGGTGGACCAGTTCGGCAATACGCACAATCTCGATTCGGTCATGGGTCCGAATGGGGCCATGCTGCTGTTCCACCGCTCGGCGGACTGGTGACCCTATTGCAAAGCGCAACTCGTGGAGTTGCAAGAGCGATTGGATGAGCTGGAAAGCGCCGGCATCGGCGCGGCCGCCATCAGTTACGATTCTCCCGCCGTGCTGGCGGATTTCGCCGCGCGCCGCGGCATCCGTTTTCCGCTGTTGTCCGATGAGGACTCCGCGGTCATCACCCGCTACGGCATTCTCAATACGGTCGCCGAGGAGGCGCTCGATGCCGGCGGCGACAATCCCGATCTTATCGCGGACGTGGCGCGATACGTCTCGGTTTTTGGCGCGGCCCAGTTGTTCGTGGGCACGCCGTATCCCGGCACTTTTGTGATCGACGGCGACGGCCGCGTGACTTCGCGCTATTTCGAGGAGTTCTATCGCGAACGCAATACGACCACCAACGTGCTGCTCAAAGAGGGCATTGGCGTTTCACCCATCGAAGCAATTGAAGGGTCTTCGCCGCAACTCGCATTCACCGCCTGGCCGAGCAACACCCTGGTCGGCATGGGCACGCGGTTTTCGATCGTCATTGAAGTGCGGCCCGGCGAGAACATGCACGTCTATGCGCCGGGCGCGGAGGCCAACGGGTACCGGGTGATCGGGCTGGAGCTCGCGCCTTCTGACATGTACCGGCTCGAACCGGTGGAATACCCGGATTCGGAAATCTACTATTTCGCGCCCCTCGACGAATACGTGCCCGTATTCCAGCAGCCGTTCACGATATTGCAGGAGGTCGTGATGGCCGCCACGCCGGAGACCGAGCAAGCGCTGGCCGAAATGGAAACCATCACCTTGTCGGGCTTCCTCAACTACCAGGCCTGCGACGACGCAATCTGCTATCTGCCCCAGTCGGTCCCGATCTCATTCGTGCTCGACACCGAAGGCCCCGACCGCCTGCGGGCGCTGCGCTGAGCGTTGTGGCGCCCGATTGCGGAAATTGCGGCAGCCGCGATAATGGCCGCGTTTCAGCAGCCGCAGACCAGTTCAGTTCCAGCTCGCGCCTGATCGCCTTCGGTGGCATAGCCGTCGCGTTTCCACCAGTCCAGTCCGCCAATCATTTCCCGCACCTGAAAGCCGAGGGTCAACAGTTTCAGCGCGGTCTTGGTTGAAGCATTGCAGCCGATGCCGTCGCAGTAGCAAACATAAGTCTTGGCCTTGTCGAGCGATGCCGTGGACGCCGCGGACAATTGCCGGTGGGGAAGGTTGATTGCCCCGGGGATATGTTCGTTGGCGAAAGCTTCCGCCGAGCGGCCGTCCACAACAACCAATGGCTCGCCATTGCCAAGCGCCTCGAACAGATCCCAAGAGTCCATCTCGTGGGCAAGCTTGTTCCGGTAAAACTCGATTTGTTCCTTGTTCATGGCATGCAAAACCTAAAATGTAGCATGAGCATTAAATTGGTGAGGCCTGCTCGGCGCAGCCGACAAGAAGCGAAGCTTCTTGAGGGGCGAGGCCAAGCGTTTATGAAGCGCAGCTTCATGCGCAGGCCGAGCGACGCAGAGCTGTGCTCGGCGGCTGGACGAACGGCTCGCCATGGATGGCGAGACTGGGGGTACTCGAAGCCAAAAATCTCGCGCCAGGGACGGCATGCAAAACCTAAAAAGTAGCATGAGCATTAAACGGACTCGCCGTCCCCCCCTCTATCTGATTAATCTGAATCGACACCATAAACTCCCAGCGCTGGTGCCGCTGCGCCGCTTCCGCAACCGCCTGCAAGTAGCCGTTGTCCACCAGCGGGAGCCCAAGATTCACCTGGGTCAACTGGTGAATCGGCCGATTGATTCCTTCCACGCCTGAAGGCTGCACATCGTTGACCGCATCGCCCACCAGAATCGACACATCGCGCTCCCGCAGCCAGGGCAAGACCGAAGCGTGCAACCCCGCGCCGCCTTGCCCGTAGGCCCAGGGACCCACATCGTCGCGCCGCGCCCAGCGCCCGGTGCGCACCAGCAAGGCGTCGCCGCTGCCGATGGTGACGCCGGCGAATTCCTCCCAGGCTTCCAGGTCTTCCACATATATCGGCGTACTCGGCTCGAGATAGTCGACACCCCGCATAAGCGGAATGTCCACCAGCACGCCGCGGGTCACATAGGAACTGCCCATGCGGTCCACCGCCAGGTCTTCACAGCCATTGGCCGTGAGATTCTGGTCGTAGCCGTTGAAAATCACATAGCGGCCGTCGATTTCGGTGCGGTAATGGCACAGCGCGTCGATGTGGGAAAGCATGCCGTCGTGTAGCGAGAACTGGATTTCATCCAGCGCGAATGTTGGTTCGCCCGTATCTGGATCGACCCGGCTCATCCAGTGTTCGTAAGGGCCGAAAGACTGGCTGTCCATGGCCCGTTCCTTCAGCACAAAATGCTGCAAGGTCACCGTTTCGCCAATTTCAACCAGCGATGCCGCCTGCACGGTTTTTTCCGGCGTGATCAGGTTCAAAGCGCCGCGTTGATCGTCCGGCCCCCAGCGGCCCCAATTGGACAGTTCCCGCTCCCATTCCGCCAGCATTTCCAGCGTAACCAGCCTTTCCGGGAGCTGGGTCGATGGGTGGGCCTGGAATTCCTGGGCCGCCACTCGACCTCCGGCCACAGCCAGCAGAAACACCATAGCGAAAGTTGGGCATTGCGTGCGAATCATTTGCGACTTGCTCATGGATCGGGCCCTCCAGATTGATTGCCGGTGTCCGCGCTCGCGGGGAAGCCGGCTCCGGTGCTTCGCGCATCCGCCCCGCGACCGACGGCGACGCGTCGCGGCGCCGGGACTGACCAAAGCATAGCAAAGGCGGCCACAGGGAAAACACTGTTTCGCGTCAAACGCCTGACTTCTTGGGGCAGACAGCAGCCCTTGCGGGGATCCTGGCATGACATGCGCGGCAACTCGCGGTCTCAACGTCGAATTCGCAGCGCCAGAAAGTAGAGCAGCAGCCCGCTGCCGATGACCGCCAATGAAAACAAAGCTTCGATGGGCCGATTTGCCAGGGTGAAGGCCAGTGTCCAGCCGGTAACCGTCAAATATACCAACGGTGGCAGCGGGAACAGGAAAGTGCGGTAAGGCCGGGGCAAATCGGGTTGCCGCCAGCGCAACACGAAAACACCGAACACCGCGAAAAAGCTGTTCAAGGCCATGGTGAATCCGGCGAAGACCAACACCGACTCGAAAGTGGAAGTAAAAATGAACAACAAGGCGATACAGGTTTGCGTATATATGGCGATGGTCGGAATGCCGTGGCGATTGGTGCGTGCGAACCATCCCAGGGCGGAAAAATCCTCGCCGATGACCTGAATCACCCGCGGTCCGGCCATGGTCATGGCGCTGACGGTGGAGATCAGCAGCAAAGCGAAAACGAGCCCGGCGAATTGCCCGCCGACACCGCCAAAAGCCGCTTCGGCGGCGATGGCGCCAACTTCCACCTGGCCCACCATCGCGTCCATCGGCGCCACGCGGAGGAAGACGAAATTGAGCGCCAGATAAAGAACGGTTACGACGAGCGTGCCGCTGATCAATATCCAGGGCAGATTCCGCTGCGGGTTTTCGATTTCGCCGCTCAGGTAGGTCGCCGCGTTCCAGCCGGTGTAGGCGAAACTGACATAAATCAGCGATACCGCGTAGACCGAACTGGTCATCACCGCCCAATCGCCCACCGCCGGCAGGAATGACAGCGGCTGCGGCTCGCCGGTGACGATCACCGCGAGCAGACAGAAAGCGACGATAACGAGGATTTTCACATGGGTGAACGCCAGTTGGGTGCCGCCGCTGGTGCGATGGTTGCTGGCGTGAACCAGCGCCATAAGGATCACGAGGCCCGCGGCGATGAGCTTGCGTGGATTGTCGCCGAATCCTTCCGGAAAAATGGACGACAGGTAGGCGGCGAAAGTCATCGCTCCCAGCGCCGTGGGCCCGGCGAAGCCGATGGTCGCGGAAATCCAGCCCGAAACGAAACCAGCCGCGGGATGGTAGATTTGCCGCAGCAAGTTGTACTCGCCGCCGGAGCGCGGCAGGGCGGCGCCAAGCTCGGCATAGGTCAATGCGCCCCCCAGTGCGACCAGGCCGCCAATCGCCCATAGCATGAGCAGCGCGAAACCCGAGCGGATGTCGACCAACTGGAAGCCGAGACTGGTGAATACCCCGGTTCCGATCATGTTGGCGATCACAACCGCGGTTACGGTGAAAAAACGGAACTTTTCGGAGGCCATGCTGGATACTGGCAACGGGGACGGCGAATTATCAACCGCGCAGCCGGCTGAGTCCATGTTCCATCCTGTCTCGCCGCAATTCTCGCCATGCCGCCGAGATCGCGCGAAAAAACCGGAAAAGACTGCTGATCAGCGCTTTCCGGGGCGATGCAGGCATCATCGGTTGCGCATATCGGAGATCGACGCGGCTTCTGATACCATCGGGCCGAAACGGGGAGAATGCGATGTTGAAATCCTTGGCTTGCGTCACCGCCGCAACGGCTTGCTGGGCCGGCGCGGCGCTGGCCCAGACGCCGGTGGGCGACACGCCAACCCGCGCCCGGGCCGCGGACGGCGCGTTCATAAGCTGGCGCGAACACTTCATCGACGATGCGGAGCTCACCGGTGTGCCGTTCAGCGGCAGCGACGGCCTGGTCATGGGCGATATCGACCGGGACGGTTATGAAGATGTGGTTTCGGTCCATGAATCCGACGCCGAATACGACTCGACGCAATTCGTCCCCGGTTTTGTGGCGCCGGCCGCCGGCCATGTGCGAATCGCTTTCGCATCCGAGTCGCCCGATCGCTGGACCAACATCACTATAGCCGAAGGCGAAGACGCGCCCGCCCCGGAAGACGCCGCTTTGGCCGACCTGAACGGCGACGGTTATCTCGACGTGCTTGCGGCGGCGGAGCTTTCCCACATCATCTATTTGCAGAATCCCGGCCCCGGCGCCCGCGAAGAGAACTGGCCGCGGCTGATTTTGCCCATGACCCGGGACCGCGGTTCCTACATCCGCGTGTTTGCCGCCGACCTCGACGGCGACGGTATCCCCGAAGTCACCGCTCCGAACAAAGGCGCCCAAACACCGGGCCCGGAAGATTACGCCCGCTCAACGCCGGTGGAACTGTTCAAGCTCGAAGGCGATCCTTTGCAAGGAAACTCCTGGCAACGCCGCGTGCTCGGCAATTACAGCATCCCGCAAAACGCCGAGCCGGTGGACCTCGACGGCGACGGCGACCAGGACATTATTGTTGGCACCCGGGGCGAAAGCCGGTTGGTGTTTTTCGAGAACCTGGGCAACGGCGAACTCGAATTCGTTGAACACGCCATCGGCATCAACGGCCCCGCCATGGCCGGTTTCAACCTGGAATACGCCGACCTCAGCGGCGACGGCCGGCTCGATATCGTTGGCGCCGCCGGCCGCGGACTGGGCTGGATTGAACAGCCCGCGCGCAAGGGCGATGCCTGGAACGCTTTCCACATCGGCAGTTTTGTTCCCGACAGTGTTACCGGCCTGGAAATGGCGGACATCGACGGCGATGGCGACCTCGACGTCATGGTTGGCAGTTACAGCCGCGGTCCGCGCACGGGAGACGGCGACGTCAATATCAATGATCCGCTTGGCCGAATCGGCTGGTTTGAAAACCCGGGCGAGGCCAAGTCGCAATGGATTCGGCACGACATTTCCCGGCGCAAGCGCGGCATGTTCGACAAGTTCATCGCCCGCGATATCGACGGCGACGGCGATGTGGACTTTGTCGGCACCCGCGGCAACAGCCATCCCTATGACGGCGTATTCTGGCTGGAGCAAATCCGGACCGCCGAGCGTGTGGCCGCTTTCACAAGAGCGAGAGCTGTCGAAAGCGATGAGATGCCACTTCCGTAATGACGGTGAAACGGGACTACGTTTTGCGAGTTCGATATCACAGGTCCAAAACCGGCGCGAGAGCCACCAGCCGGTTTGGGAGCAAGCTGCGATGACTACAGAAACAGGTTGGATACCCTTGCGGCAATTCCGCGTCGCCACCCTCGGTCTTTTGCTGACGGCCGCAGGCGCTATTGCCCAGCCGCCGGCGTTCGAAGTCAACCCCTTTTGGCCGGGAATGCCCCTGGGCGACCAATGGTTAACCGGGGGCCTGGGCGGCATGTGCGTAGACGCCCGCGACCATGTCTATCTGCTCAACCGGCAGAACGTGGTCGAGGACGATCTCGACGGCGCGCGGCTCGCCCCGCCGGTCATCGAACTGAATCCCGCGGGCGAAGTCGTCCGCGGCTGGGGCGACCCGGACTTGCTGGGCGGCCGTCTGCACGATTGTCATGCGGATGCCGACGGCAATCTTTGGATTGTCGCCGCCGCCACGGGCCATATTCAGAAATACGATCCCGCCAACGGCGGTTTACTGATGCAAATCGGGGAATCCGGCGTATTCGATTCATCCGACGGCACCCGCGGGGGCGAGCCGCTCAATTCCGACCGCGCGCAATTCTTCCTGCCGTCAGCCATCGATACGGACAACGAGGGCAACCTCTACGTCGCCGACGGTGAACTGCCCGGCGGCAACAGCCGCATCGCCGTGCTCGACCGCGAGGGAAATTTTCTGCGCCAGTGGCGCTTGCGGCGCGAACCCGGCGAAGAAGGCCTCATCGCCTTGCCGCATTGCATCCGTGTCTCCAATGATGGGCGGGTCTACGTCTGCGACCGCCGCGCCGACCGCATTCAAGTGTTCAACCTGGAAGGAGAATTCCAGCGCCATATTCCCGTTGGCTTCACGCCCATGACCGACCCCCAAGGGCGCGCCAGCGGCGCCCGCGGCAACGCCGTTGTGCTGGATTTTTCTTCCGATCAGGAACAAAGGCACATTTATGTGGTCAATCAGAACAGCGTCACCGTTGATGTGATCGACCGCGAATCCGGCGCAAAGCTGGCAAGCTTCGGCGCGGGGCCGGGGCGCTATCCGGGGCAGTTCGAACTCCCTCACGGCATTGGCGTGGACTCGCGCGGCAATGTCTATATCGCCGAACAGGAAGGGCGGCGCGTTCAACAGTTTGTTCCTGCGAATGACTGAACAAGCGCAAGTACCGGTTCGCCCGCGGCTCACCCTAGTGTTGCCCATTTCGCTGGCGCAGGGATTGGTCCTGTTTCTGCTGTGGCGCGCGGCGGAAAACCAGGTCTGGCCAAGTCTGACGCCGGTGGCGAATTTCCCGCTGTGGACGCTCGCTGTGGTTTTGCCGCTGTTGTTGCTGTTCGGCCTGGAGGATCGCGACGAGCGCAAAACGGCCACGGTCGCCGGCCTGTTCAGCGCGTTGCTGGCGCTGCTCGGCGCGTATATCGGCTGGCAGGCGACGCCATTGGGCGAATTTCCCATCGAATCCATCATCGCCACCTTCGTCCTGCCCCTGATTCTCGGTTGTTTTCTCGCCCTGCTTTTTCTCCGGCCTGTGGTGCATGGCAGGGCGCCGGATTACGCCGAAGTATTTTTCGATTCCTGGCGCAACGCCCTCGTGGCCGCATTGTCCTGGGCGCTAACCCTTGGCGTGTTCGCCATTCTCATGCTTTGGGGCGAATTGTTTCGCGTGATCGGCATCGACTTTTTCCTGGACCTGTTCACCGAAGACTGGTTCCTCGCTCCCGTGCTCGCAGTCGTCGTCGGTTTGGGAATTTTCATATTTCGCGGCTTGGCGAACGTCATCGGCGGCATTACCAGCCTGTTGCAAGGCCTGATGTGGATGCTGTTGCCGCTGGTGATCTTGGTCACGGTGCTGTTTCTCGGCGCTTTGCCTTTCACCGGCTTGCAGCCCTTGTGGGACACCGGCAACGGCACCGCGCTGCTGATGGCGTTGAACCTGTTCACCTTGTTCGCGCTCAACGCCGTCTACCAGCGCGGCGACCGCGAACCCTACCCGCCGCACCTGCACCGGCTGCTATGCGTCGGCATCGTGGCGTTGCCCGCGATCTCCCTGCTCGCACTGTACGGGCTTTACTTGCGCGTGGACCAATACGGCTGGACCGTGGCGCGTTGCTGGGCGCTGCTGATCAGCGCGCTGATCACCCTGTTTTCGTTCGGGTACGCCGCCAGCGCGGTTCGCTTCCGCGCGGGCTGGACCGCAAAACTGTCCCAGGTCAATCTGCCCATGGCCGCCTTGCTGCTTGGCCTCGCGTTGCTGGTCAATTCGCCCCTGCTCGACTTTCGCAAGATCTCCCTCGCCAGCCAGCAAGCCCGCGTAGCGCGGGGCGAAATCGCCCTCGAGCAATTCGATTTCTTCGACGCGCGGGAAAACATGGGCCGCCCGGCGTATCTCTGGATTGGCGAAATCATCAAGGAAAATCCCGAATTAGAGCAACTCGCACTGGAACCGCAACCGGAACCGGAGCGCCCGACTTTCGTCGACAACACGTTTGAGCCACCCGAAAGGCTGGACATCCGCGGCTGGGCCAGCTACCGCCCAGAACCTTTCCCCATCCCCAACGACCTCGCCGAAGCCATGCAAACCTCGACAGTCGCCGCATTTATCTCAACAGAAACAGAAAGACTCAATCAACTGGTCGTGTTCCAATCCGACCTCGACCTCGACGGCGTTCCGGAATACATCCTCGCGGCAACCATATCCTTTCCGGGAATGCCCCCTTTTCCCGCAACCACGCCGTTTCCGGCAGGACCACCCATTCCAGAGGAAAATTTGGAACAACTGGTCATCTCCGGCTTCCGCGACGAAGACGGCGGCTGGCGCGAACTCCAATTCTTCCCCTATCCAGACCTCCCAGCCGGCAGCCTGCCCCTGATGGAAGCCGAAGTCCAGGTAGTCACCCCCGAATTCAACGACCTCCAAATCGGCGATACCACCCTGCAAGTCGGAATCCCATAAACCAAAGCAACCCTCCGGAGATTCTGCGACTCCGCTTCGCTCCGCGCAGAATGACGAGGACGGAGTATTGGGTCCGCACGATGTGAGTCGCCGTCTGGGGGCCGCCATGTGGCGGGCGTGCGAGGGTGAGGCCCGGTCGGCGCAGCCGACAAGAAGCGCAGCTTCTTGAGGACCGAACGACTTGCCATGGATGGCAAGGCTGGGGGTAGTCGAAGTCACTGAAGCCGCGCCAGGGATGGCATGCATGATGCGAGTCGCCGTCTGGGGGCCGCCATGTGGCGGGCGTGCGAGGCAGGAAGCCGAGCCCGCAGCCTACATGGACGTATTCACGGCGTCCGCCACATGGCGGCCCCCAGACGGCGACGGTTCGAAGCCGAGCCCCCAAACAGCGACGATTCGAAGCCAACCAATCCTACATCAACCCATAAATCGCTCGAATCCGGTGGCTTTCACTGTCGCTGACGTATACCACACCATTGCGCACACAAACCCCGTGCGGACGATTCAGCTTGCAACCAAGTGGGTCCCCGTCCGGGCCATCCCCGCGCTCCCCCGTGCCAAGCACCGTGTCGATCATTCCCGAAACCAAAGACATCCGGCGAATGACATGATTCTCCGTATCGACGATATACAGCGAATCATCGCGACTCGAATAGACGATGCCCTTCGGCCCATTGAAAGTGCAATTGATAGCGCCGCCGCCATCGCCCCCATATCCTGTTTCCCCAGTTCCCGCGATACGCTCAAGACGGTCCCCCGCCAAGTCCAGGCGGTATACCGCATTGCCTTCGCGCAATACCAGATACGCCATGCCATCCGGCGCGACATCGATCGACCGCGGCCCCATCAGCGGCGTCCCCGCCATCGGCCCGCGGTCCGGCGTCGGTTGCCGCTCTCCCGTTCCCGCAATCGTGCTGATCACTCCCGTCTGGCGGTCCACCCGGCGCAGGCGGCTGTTGCCAATATCGCAGATCAGCAAGTTGCCATCCGGGTCGAAAGCGATGCTGTGGGGCGCGCGCAATTGCGACACAACAGCCGGCCGACCATCACCGGCATAGCCCGGTTCGCCGTTGCCCGCCAGCGTGGTCACCAGCCCGATGCTGCCCCCGATGCGGCGCACCGTATGCGAGTCGCGTTCGACGATATACAAATCCCCACCATCCCAGCGGATCTCGTGAGGCGCCGAAAAAGGCGTCTGCGCGGGAACGCGGGACTCGGCCACCCAACCCTTTTCACCATTGCCGGCTATCGTTGTGAGCCGATTGGTTTCCAGGTTCACGCGGCGCGTGCGGCCGGTGTCGACTTCGCAAAAATACAAGGCGTTGTCCGGGCCGAACACAACGCCATAGGGATTGTTGATCGGCGCGGCCGTCGCTTCCGCCCCGCCGGCCGGTTCCACTTCGTAGCCGGCGGTTCCGTTCCCCGCGACTGTGGCCACCGTGCCGGCCTGGGCCAGCACGCTGCGGCCGGCGAGGCCAAGCCCCGCAACGGCCCCGGAATGCAGAAATCGCCTGCGAGTGAACTGGTACATGGCGTAGCCCTCCGCAGAATCGTCCCAATATACCGCAAAGCTAGACTGGCGCGTGACGCGGAGCGGATAAATTTTTTCCGCTGCGCATCGATGCCGCGGGGGTCGGAGTCGGGGCGGGAAATGCGAATCGGGCCGGTAACGCTGGACGATGTCTCGATATTTAGGGTAAAAACCCGTTTCGGATTCCGATTTGGAGCGCAACAAAATGTGTGACGAAAATACGCAACAACGCGTGGACGAGTATCTGCGCAATCGCGGCGAAATCAGCCGGCGAGAATTTGGCAAAGTTTCCGCCGCCGTGGGGTTGGGCATGATGCTGCCAAGTGTGGCCAATGCCCAGGAACTCGGCGAAAGAGATGTGGAAATCACGACCCCGGACGGAGTCGCCGATTGCTATTTCACCTACCCCGCCAGCGGCGCCCACGCGGCGGTGCTGGTCTGGCCCGACATCCTCGGCCTGCGGCCGGCGTTTCGGGAAATGGGACGCCGGCTGGCCAGTTCCGGCTATGCGGTGTTGACTGTCAACCCGTTTTATCGCAGCGCGCGCTCGCCCGTGGTCGGCGAAGGGGCCAGTTTCGGCCAGCCCGAAACCCGCGAGATTGTCTTGCCCCTGGCCAGGCAACTCAACGCCGACACGCATTTCACCGACGCCCGCGCTTTCGTCGCCTGGATTGACGAACAACCCGAGGTTGACACCAGCCGCGGTATCGGCACCACCGGCTATTGCATGGGCGGGCCGATGGTTATGCGCACAGTGGCCGCCGTCCCCGAACGGCTTGGCGCGGGCGCGACCTTCCACGGCGGCGGTCTGGCGACCGATGCCGAGAGCAGCCCGCACCTGCTGATTCCGCAGACCCGGGCGCATATGCTCCACGCCGTCTCCGAAGACGACGACGCGGACGAACCGGAAGTCAAGAACACGCTGGCGGCGGCCTACGAGGCGGCGGGGATTCCGGCCGAGATCGAAGTCTACGAAGGCACTTTGCACGGCTTCTGCTCGATCGACTCGCAGGTCTACCACGAAGCCCAGGCCGAACGCGCCTGGGGCCGACTGCTCAATCTGTTCGAGACCGCCTTGGCCTGAGCCGGCTCAAGCCTGGTTCGCGCAGACCGATTTGCCGGTCGAGCCAAGCCCTTGGCATGGTCCCGCTGAAGCGGCATGGCGGGGTCGGCGCAGCGCCGCCGACCCCGCCGGCACCCGAAGCAGATCAGGACGCGCATTGAAATGGAGCATTGAAACGGAGCATCCGGCTGGCCGCTCGCCGGCGCGGCCCGGCGGTCGGCGCAACGCTGGAAGCGGCGAAATACGATAGTATGTCGCCGGTTTGCGCAGCTCGCTTCGGCAATCGGGTGCCTCCTGTCTTGAGCAAAGATCCATCGGCTTCGCTGGAACAACAGCGGCAATTCCAGGCGGCGATTCTGCCCGGCGTCTCCAGAACTTTCGCACTGACCATTCCCGCCCTGCCGGAGCGGCTCGCATTGGTGGTCACCAACGCCTATCTGCTGTGTCGAATCGCCGACACGATCGAAGACGACCCGCTGCTGTCCTTCGACCAGAAACAACAACTGCTGGAACGATTCCGCGCCACGGTCAACGGCCGCGAAAGCGCTGGCGCTTTCGCAAACGAGGTGGCGCCATTGTTGTCCCCGGACATATCGTCGGCAGAGCGCGAATTGATTCGCAAGGCGGATCGGGTGGTGCGCGTTACGCATTCATTTCGTCAGGAGGAACGGGAGACACTCGAGCGTTGCGTGACGGTAATGTGCGTGGACATGCCCAAGTTCCAGCGCAACAGCAGTTTGGCCGGATTGCGCGACTTGTCGGAACTCGATGCGTATTGCTATGCGGTTGCCGGTGTCGCGGGCGAAATGCTGGTGGATCTGTTCTGCATCCAGTGTCCCGAACTTGACAACAATCGTCCGGCATTGCGTTCGCTGGCGGTTTCATTCGGCCAGGGATTGCAAATGACCAACATACTCAAGGACATTTGGGCGGACCACGAGCGCGGCGCCTGCTGGCTGCCGCGGACTGTGTTCGGCGATTGCGAGCTGGCGCTGGTCAACTTGCGGCAAACGCATCAGACCGAGGAGTTTCAGCGGGGCTTGCGGACCCTGATTGGAATCGCCCACGGGCACTTGCGCAACGCGATGGAATTCAGCTGCCAGCTTCCCGTTCGGGAGCCGGGCATGCGCCGGTTCTGTCTTTGGGCACTTGGCATGGCGCTGCTCACCTTGCGCAAAATCCAGCGCCATCCGCGTTTTACTTCATCCGATCAGGTCAAGATTTCCCGAAATTCGGTGCGGGCCACCTTGCTTACCACCAATTTGCTGCTGCGCAGCAATTCCGGATTGCGCTGGTTGTTCCGCCGCGCCGCGGCGGGCTTGCCGGTCGCGCCCGGTTGATCAGTCCACGTTCAGCTTGCTCGTCCAGAAGATGTCGATATTGCCTAGGCTGTTGTCGGAGCGGGACGAAAACCAGGTGATTGTGTCCCGGCCGGGAGGCAGGGCCGGGCACATGTCGGCGCCGGCGGTGTTTACTTGCGGGCCGAGGTTGAACGCCGGCTCCCAATCGTCTTGACCCGCCGGCGCCGCGCCCCAGATGTCCATGCCGCCATAACCGCCGGGGCGGCTTGAGGTAAAGTAGACCGTGCCGTCCTCGGCTTGGCTGAAATGGAATTCTTCGCCTTCGGTGTTGATGTTTGGACCCTGGTTGACCGGCTCCATCCAGTTGCCGTCGGCGTCCGGGCGCGAGCAATAAATGTCGGACCCGCCAAAGCCGCCCGCCCGCCGCGAAGCAAAGCACAGCGTTTCACCGTCCTGCATGATCGCCGGACAATGTTCGTCGCCTTCATCGGTGCTGATCGGGTAGCCGACGAGTTCGGGCTCGGTCCACTGCCCATTCACTTTGCGGGTGACGAAAATATCGTTGTTGTTGAGTGGGCTTGTGGTCGCCAATCGGTCCGACTTGAAATAAATCGTGTTGCCGTCCGCGGTGATCCAGGGCTCGCGGTCATCGCCCTTGCGCAGCGGGTCGACATCGGTGGCGGGCGCCGCATTGATCGGAATGCCCATGTTCACCGGCGTGTTCCAGGTGCCGGATTCCTGATTGAAAGTGGCGATGTAAAGGTCCTTGGGGTCGCCGGGCGCGACGGCCATGTCCTGCCGCGCGCTGCAATAGACCATGGTGCCGTCGGCGGCGAAGGACAATTCGCCTTCGGCCCACATGGTGTTGATGGGTGCGCCGAAATTGTGCACCGCCAGATCGACCCAACTGTCCTGGGCCGGGGAAGCGCTTGCCAGCAGGAGCAAAGCGCAGTTGCCGAGCAGAACTTGCATTTTCCGGGACATGCTTGATTCTCCGTTGTTCAAGTTTCAGTGATTAAGTAAGTCCGGGTTTTCCGCCCAAGCGGGCCGCCGACGGATGCTTTGGCGCAACTGCGGTTGCACTGCCTGGCCTGCTTGGCGGTTTTTTCGCGCTCGGGCCCGGATTTGCGTCGGGTTGGCTGTCGGAAGGCTTGCCCGCGATGACCGCCTAGGATCGCGATTCGACGCGAAAAGTCCACCAGTGATCCGGCCGCTGCGCGTCAATGTCCGGCCGCGGGTTGTAAGGGTCGTTGCCAAAATTTTGCAGTTTGGTTACGCGGGCGGTCCAGGATGCATCCATCAAGGCCGGATCCGTGATCCGGTTCACTTTCACCGGATACACCACGCCGTCCAAGCGCAGCCGCCCCGGCGAGTCGGTGCCGACCTGGCTGGCCCAAAATTTTTGGTCGCAGACCGAACAGCTCAGGTAGAGTTCGCCCGTTGGCGTCGCCATGCAGTTCAGGTTGATGGAATGCGGCCGCCAGCCCCCGGCATAGACTTGCAAGGTGCAAAGTTCCACATCATTGGCGAAGCCCCAGTCCTGGACCGATTCGTCGCCGGCGCCGCCGAACAAATAGAATCCCGGAGTCCGGTCCCGGGGATATTGTGTCGTCCAAAAAAGCAGGCCGAGCAAAGCCAGCACCAGAATGCCCAGCCCCGCGCGCTTGGCGAATGTCGCCGCATTGGCCATGACCACTTCCTCCTCGTTGGATGCGCGGCGGCGGCTTGCCGCCGCATCGGAACTCGTAAGCAGAATATCCCCCAAGACCGCATTCGGCAAGCCTTGGATTTTCCAATCAACAGGTTCCACCACAGCAACAAGACCCGGCGAAGGTTCCAAGCCGAACCTCAAGATGCTCCGCGCGGCTGAAATGGAAAACATGGACAGTGTTGCGGGCTTGCTTTATTCTCGAAAGCACCTGTCGGATCTTTGTGGAGGTCTCAATCATGAGCCGCTCAATCCGTTCCATCACGATATTCCCGGCCCTTGCCGCGGCGCTGATGTTGGCATTGCCGGCCGCGGCGCAGCGGGATTTCAGCGATGTCGAAATCATTGCCCATCACGTGGCCGGCAACGTGCACTACCTGCAAGGCGCGGGCGGCAATATTGGCCTGTCGTTGGGCGAGGATGGCGTGGTGATGATCGACGATCAGTTCGCGCCGTTGACCGAGCGCATCGTCGCCGCCATCGCCGAACTCAACGATGGCGATATCCGCTTCGTCATCAACACGCACATGCATGGCGACCATACCGGCGGCAATGAAAACCTCGGCCGCATGGGCATCGACATTCTCGCCCGAGACGAAGTGCGGCTGCGGCTGGCCGAGCAATCCTCCGGCCTGGCGCTGCCGATATTGACCTACGACGGCAACATCACGATTCATCTGAACGGCGAGGAAGTGCATGTGTTCGCGGTGCCGCCGGCACATACCGACGGCGACAGTTTCATCCACTTCCGCGGCTCGGATGTGATTCACGCCGGAGACGTTTTCCGCACCACGGGGTACCCGTTCATCGACCTGGCCAACGGCGGCACGCTGGATGGCACCATTGCCGCCCTGGGCATTCTGGTCGGCCGCGCCGGACCGGACACGCGGATTGTGCCCGGCCATGGCGGGATTTCCACGCGCGAGGATGTCATGGCGTTTCGCGACTTGGTTATCGAAGTGGCCGATGCCGTGAAAGGCATGATCGACCAAGGCATGAATCTTGAGGAAATCGCGGCGGCGGACCCGACGGCGGCCTGGAACGACCGCTTGGGCGACCCCGCGCGGTTTCTCGACGCGGTTTATTCCGAACTGGGTGGGCAGTAATTCCGGGGTGGCGCCCGCGCGGCGGGCGCCCATGGCCGCGGCCGGGTTGCTGCTGGCCGCGTCCGCCTGTGTGTTGGGTGCCGAGCCGGCCGCGGACAGCGCCGCCGCCGGCTCTTTGGAGGCTGCGCCCAACGCTGACGGTGCCGAACTCGTCACCGCTTTTTGGCGGGCCGTCACGCCCGAGGAGCATCGCGCCAGCGAACTGGCGCTGCTGGCCGCCAGCGACGACGTGGCCAGCTTGTATGCCTGGCTCAGGCAAGGCCCGAGGTTTTCGCCGGAGGTTGAAACCGGCGCCTGGGAAGGCGAACGCAGCAACGCGGAAGGCGTGATTTTTCGTTACGGCGTCGTAGTGCCCGATTCCTACGACCCAAATGTTTCCTACCCCGTGGAGTTTATGCTGCATGGCGGCGTGGCGCGGCCGCAGTGGGGTCCGGGGGTTGATTGGTGGCGATCGGGCTACGCCAACCTGCAGCGGGAAGACCGCATCTTCGTCGTTCCCGCCGCCTGGCGCGAAGCCTTTTGGTGGCACGACAACCAGGCGGAAAATCTGCCCGCCATCTTGCGCGAACTGAAGCGGCGCTACAACGTAGACGATGACCGCGTCAGCATGACCGGAATCTCCGACGGCGGCACCGGCGCCTACTTTTTCGCTTTCAAGCAGCCAAGCGAATGGGCCTCGTTCCTGCCTTACATCGGCCATCCCGGCGTGCTGCGCAATCCAGCCGGAGGAACAAGCTACCGGCTTTATTTCGAAAACCTCACCAGCAAACCGCTGTACATTGTCAATGGCGAGCGCGACCGGCTCTATCCCGCGGCTTCCCTGGGGTCTTTCATCGACGTGCTGGAAGAGGCCGGCGTGGAGCACGTGTTCCGGGTGATCGAGGACGGTGGCCACGACACCCGTTGGCTGCCGGACGAGACGCCCGCCATCGAGCGTTTCAAAAACGCCAATCCGCGCGACCCCTTCCCCGAGTCCCTGCAATGGGTGGCGGACCGGGACGACCGCTACAACCGCAATCTGTGGCTGCGGGTGGACCAAATGGCGAATCCCGACTTTCCCGCGGTGGTCAAAGCGGAACGCGAAGGCAACCGGTTTTCGGTGGACGCGACGGCGGTCGCCGGATTCAGTTTGTTGTTGAATCCGGAAGAGGTGGATTTCGCCCAACCGGTGGTGGTGGAGGTGAACGGCGCTATTGTGCACGAGGGTATGGTGCAGCCAAGCGCGGAAACCCTGCTTCGATGGCTGCGCCAAACCCTGGACCGGCGCGCACTGGTCACGGCGGAATTGAATATCTCCCTGCTCGCGGATTGAATCGCCGCTAGCGGATTTCTTCCAGCCTTTGGCGCAACACCACAAGAATGATGTTCAGTTCGCGGAAGTAGTCGTAGTCTTCGTTCAGCGCCTCCATGGCCGCCGTGAACCTTTCAAAATCCGAATTCGTGTTCGCCCGCAACCCGTCGCCATCGAGCAATTCATCAAAGCCGTTCTGATAGTCGCTGGCGTTTTGGGCGCGGGCTTCAATCAAAAAGTTCGGCTCGCAGGCTTCCCGGGGAATGTTGGAGCCGGTGGGCGTGAACCTGTGGCAGGTAACGTGCAAGGATTCGTCTTCGGTGCGAAGATTGAATACCCGATACACTTCTTTCTCGATTTTGTCGATTTCCTCCCGCAATTGAGCGGCGGACATCGCGTCGATGTCGATGGTTTCTTCCGCCGCCCGCAAGACGGTGCTTGCGGCGAGCGGCAATAGGCAGCAAATGCCCAAGACCAGCCGTTTCATGGCACTACCCTCGTCAACGTGGCGCAGTTGCGCGCAGGCGCGCTTGCAATCGAAGCTATTATAAGCCCGGAGCGGTTTTGCGCCAGCGAAGTCGTTGACGCTCTCCCAACCGGGATCAGCCCCATGTTTCGCGCCGACCGCGGCTCTGGCGCTCGCGGGCCGCCTAGAAACGGTAACTGAAATCGACGCCGCTGATCCTTCCCGCCGAGTCGTGAATGAACGAACCGCCAAACTCTGGCGCGGGAATGATTTCCTCCAGATAGTCCTCATCGGCCAGGTTTCGCACCCAGGCGGTCAGGTCCCAGTTTTCTCCACGCAGCCCGGCGCGCAAGTCCATGGTCTCGAAGGCGTTGCGGCGGGTGCGGTCGAAAGTGCTGGTGCCAAAACCGAAACCCGGCACCTGGTACAGGGCCGACAAATCGGTGAAGGCATTGGTCGTTACCTCGTCCTGCACCGTGTGGAACCAGGTCTCCCCGACGTGGCGCAAGTCGAAGCGGGCCGCGAGTTCGATGCCATTGGCCAGCGGATAATTGAACTCCAGCCCCAGGTTGGCGGTGGCCTCCGGCGCCAGGGGCAGGACGTTGCCCTCGGTGTAGGGGCGGTTGCCGTTGCTGACGATTTCGCTGTCGGTCAGGCCAAAGCCGCCATCGAGGGAGAAATTGTCGTTCACGGCGAAGGCCGCTTCAACTTCAAAACCCTGGATTTCCGCCTCGCTGATGTTTGTCACCACGCGCAGCAAGCCAAAAGCGCCGGCAAAGAAGTTGAAGAATTGGTAATCGTCTATGCTCGTGTTGAACGCGCTCGCGTTCAATCGCGCCCTGCCGTCCAGCAAACTGGATTTCAGACCAAGCTCGAAGGAGCGGCTGACTTCCTTGTCGTACTCGTCGCGCACCGCGACGGGAAACGTGTCGAATGCGCCGAAGTTGTTGCGGATGACATCTTCGCTGCCGATGGAATTGAAGCCGCCGCTGCGAAAACCCACTCCCCAGGTCGCGTAGGCCGAGACGAGCTCGTTCATGGCGACGGTGTAGCTGAGTTTGGGTTGCAGTTGGCGGAAGTCGCGGCCGCGGTCCTGGATGCGGTCGCTGCCGCTGCCATCGAAGGCGGGATTGATCGGGCGGGGGCCGAACAGGCCGAAAATTTCGGCCGCGTTGACATTCGGCACTTTGTTGGAGACGCCGCGGTCCTCGCGGTCATAGCGCAGCGCCAGCGCCAGTTCCTGGTCTTCGGCGACATCCCATTGCACTTGCCCGTACAGCGAAGCGACCGAGGTGTTGAAATCGTCCCAAAACAGCAAATCCGTCGGATTCGGACCGGTCGGCGCCACATAGGGTGCGCGCACAAAACCGCGCCCGAGATCGGCGCCGTAGGAGACGACCACTTCGCGATCGATTTCGGCGAAATAGGCGCCGGCGAGCCAACGCACGGCTTCGCTGTCGTCGGACGCCAGCCGAATGTCGAAACTCGAACTTTGCTGATTGCGCTCCTGGTATTGATAGCCGTCGCAGGTCGTTGGCGAATAGGGCGGCAGCAGCGCGTTCAAGCCGCCGAACGCGGGGACATACACCCCGGGCGGCCCGCCGTCCTGCACCGCGTAGGTGGGCGCTTGCAGCAAGCCGGCGTCAAAGCTGTTGAAGGAAGCGATGCAGGCGCCCTGGCTCGTTGGCGCGCCGAGACTGTAGCCGCCGAAGGCCGCGCTGGTGCCGTCGGAGAGCAGGTATTCGGAAAGGTCGTCCCAGGCGAATACCGCGGTAAGCGTGGCGCCATTGGCGAGATCATAATCGGCCTTGAGCGTGAAGAACGTGTTTTCCTGCTCGTTCTCGCCGGGGACGTTGAAAATGTATTGAAATTCGTGTTCGTTGACGTCGGCGTAGAGCTCCGGCACGTTGATGAACGCAGCGGCCTGATCGAGGGCGAACACGGCGTTGAAATTGATCGCGCCGCCGGATACCTCGCGCAGGCTCAACTGGCTGTCTATGCGCAGATTGTCGTTGACATCCCATAGCAAGCGACCGCGCACATTGGATTCTTCGAGGAAGTTGACGGCGTCGTCCGCTCCGGTGTAGCGGTTGCCGTATTGCCCATCGGAGCTTCTGTGGTTGAGTGTCAGTCGCCCATAGACGCCGTCTCCGCCCAGGGGCCCGCTGAACATGACTTGCGCCTTGCGCAGCCCATCCACACCCGCGCCGACTTTCACCCGCGATTCGGCTTCCTCCCCTGGTGGGTTGGTGGTGACGAGTATCGCGCCCGCGGCCGCGTTGCGGCCGTACAGCGCACCCTGGGGCCCTTTCAACACTTCAATCTGGGCAACGTCGAACAATTCCCCGTTGAAGCCGTTGGGGTTGGTGATGAGCACGCCATCGACGACATAGGCGAAATTCGACTCGGCGTCGCGGGTGGAAGCCTGGCCGCGAATCGTGACCTGGGTGTCGCCGGCATTGGCCGTATCGACGATGCTCACGTTCGGCGTCAGGGAGATGAAATCCTGGGGCCGTTCTATCCCCGCGCTTTCGATTTTCGCGGCGGTGTAGGCGCTGATGGCGGCCGGGGCCTGTTGCAAGTCTTCGGCGCGGCCGCGGCTGATGACCAGGATTTCCTCAAGCTGGATCGCCTGCTGGGCCGGCGCCGGTCCCGGCGCGTGGGCGAAGACAGCGGCGACCAGCAATGCAAGAGCGTGTTTGTGGCGAATCATTCTGCTGCTCCCAGGATCGAATATAGACATATCAATATATCAATATATTGATCGCTATCAAAGCCGCACCGGGAACTTGAGGGGCAGTCGAACCTGCGCAGCGGGTATGCTGGGGATGAGCGGCCGCGGCTATTGTTCGCTTGCCTCCCCGGTTTCGACGTCG
This sequence comes from uncultured Pseudohongiella sp., assembly GCA_965221015.1. Taxonomy (GTDB): domain Bacteria; phylum Pseudomonadota; class Gammaproteobacteria; order Pseudomonadales; family Pseudohongiellaceae; genus UBA9145. The sequence goes on from OZ244859.1 coordinate 175,154, forward strand.
GAGACGACTTCCAGCCGCCTTGCGCCTTGCAAAATGCCGAACATGCCGTAGTTGCCTTCATGGCAGGCATACTCGTAGATGGGTTCGTCGATGCGCGAAAGCGGATACTCGCCGTAGAATTCGCCCGCGAACACACTCGGGTCGTTGACCCGGAAACCATAAATCAGCTTGAAGTCCGATTCGCGGCGGAAAGTTTCGGTGATGGTGATATTGTCCACCGGCAAGCCGCGCAAGCTGTGCCAGCGGTTGAAGAAGCGCGTTTCCACCACCAGCGTGTCTCCTTCCCAGCGGCCGATGGAATCCCCCATCCATTTGCGATGCGCCTCGGCCGCGGGGTGGCGCTCGCCCCCGATGCGGACGATGCGCGCGTCGTGAACCATCTCCGCCACGATCACGACATGGCCGGGGGATTGCACGAACTGCAAGTTGCTATTGTAGATCACCGGGCTCATGACCGGCCCGGACAAATTGCCGAAGCCCACCAGGCAACGTTCGCCCAGGCCGCGCCCTTCGGGACCGTCATTGCTGCGGCCCGCGCGCCCGCCGCGCGCCGCGAGCGCGCGCTCCCGCGCCTCCGGGTTCACTTCGGGCATGCGTCCATTGGCGGGTTCGATGATGGCGGAAGTGCGGAATTCGCCGTTGATTGTCGGCAGGAACTGGGCGTCTTCGCGCCAGAACAGGTCGTAATTGCCGATCGGCGGCAGCGACTCGGCCACTTCGGGCGCCGGCCGGTTCGGATCGAGCGGCTCGTTGTCCGCATCGAACTGTTGCTGCACCCGGCGCTCCAGCGCAAGCACATCTTCCTCCGAATAGGTCCGCTGCTCCCCCAAAGCCTCGGGCCGCTCGAAAGGCATGACCGTGGCATGCTTCCAGACGCCGCGGAAATCTGGCACGCCCCATTCGGTTAGCGGAACTTCGTAATCCTGCGCCGCCGCCCCGGCGCAAAACATGGCCAAGCTCGTCAAGACAAAGGATTTTTTGGTCATTCCGGGATTCTCCCACCGCTTTCCGGCAGGCTAGTCAGTTTGCCGGCGGCTGTCAATTTTCCGAATCAAGTGACACCGGCAGCAGGCGTTGTTCGAGTTTGGCGCGCTGGTCCGCCGCAAAAGGTTCGGCGACAAACCTGCGGTAGTGTTCCCTGGCGTTGGGGGTCGCGGCGAGATATTGCTCAAACCAGCGGTGACGGGTGAGAAAGCCGGGTGGGCCGCCGAAAGCGTTGCTTGCGTAGCTCGACCAGGGGTAAAGGCCGGGATGTTCGACGGCGCCGCTGGCGAGCGGCCAGCGTTCGATCATTTTCTGGCAATTCAGCAAGAGGCGGGCGCTGTCGATCAGCGCCAGTGCGGGGCGGGCGTGAAATACCGCGACATTGCGTTCGAAACGTTCATTGTAGTACTCCGAGTAACATTCGTTGACGAAGCGCATGAGGGAATCCACACCTTTCGGCGTGCCCGGCGTCAGCAGCAGCCACGCGTCGTTCGGCAGCAGGACGTAGGCGTGCAAGTTCACGTGGTAGACCTTCAAACAGTTCAACAGCCGCAATTGGAAATAATCGAAACAGGCCCGGTCGAAAAAAGCGGGCCCCTGGACTTTGCCGCGATTGACCAGAAACCACGTGCTGCGGCGGAAATCGAGGACGGGGTTCATCTGCTGGTTCCTCCCTGAATGCGAAAGCCGCCCCGTTTCAGGCGGTGAGTCCCGGGCCAAGGCGGAGTTGCCGCGTGCCAAGCGCGGCCAGGGCCGGGTTGTGGGTAACCAACACAATGGCGAGGGGCAGTTCGCCGATATTGCCGAGGATTTTTTCGGCGACGGCGTCGCTGAGGCAGGCCAAACTTTCGTCCAGCAATATCAGTTTGGGCCGCTTGTAGAGTGCCCGGGCCAGCAGCACCCGCTGCACTTGCCCCGCGGACAGACTATTGCCGAGTTCGCCGACCCGGGTGTGGAAGCCCAGCGGCAAGGCCAGGATTTCATCGAGAATGCAGGCCCGGCGGCAGGCCTGCTCGATTCTGGCCTGGTTGTAGGGTTCGTCCTCAAGATGGATGTTGAAGGCGATGTCGCCGGCCAGCAGGCCATCCCCATGCAGCACCGCCGCGGAAGCCGAACGCAGCGCGGCCAATCCGAGCCGGGACAGCGGCTTGCCGTCGAAGTACAGGTTGCCCGCGTGGGGTTTTTCCAACCCGGCGAGCAATTTCAGCACAGTGGATTTGCCGCAACCGGAAGGCCCGGTAATAACCAGCGTCTCGCCCGGCGCCACGGAAAAATCCAGCCCCTGGAAAATGGGCGCCTCGTCGGCGGAGTAGCGGAAGTCCAGCCCTTCGCCGCGGACGCTGCCGCCGAAAGCGCGATTCGACAGCTGCGCCAGCGCGTTGGTTTCCTCGGCCCGTTCAAGCGCGATATCGGCGATGCGTTCGAGGTCGAGTTGCATCAAACGCAATTCGGCCAGTTTTGGGAAAAGGGCGAGAATCGAAGAGGAAAAATGCTGCTTGAGGAAGATGAAGCCCATCAATTGGCCAATCGTGAGACTGCCGCCGGAGATCAGGCCCGCGCCGAGGTAGATGATCAGGAGTTGCTCAACGCCGAACAGCAGGCTCTGACCGGACCCGAACCAGAGTTGGAACGTCCCCAGTTGGTAACCGGCGTTGGCGGAGTTGACGTAATGGTTTTGCCAGTCCGCCGTGCGTTGCTCCTCGATGGCGTAATTTTTCACCACCGAAGCCCAGCGGATGTTCTCCATCAAACGGCTTTCGCTTTTCGCCGCGCGCACGATGCTTTCCTGGCGGCGCAGTTTTTCACCCGGCAGGGAACTGAGCCGGAGCAACATGGCGACGATGATGAAAGCCAGACTGACCGTCGCCAGCAGCGGCGAGTAGATGTAAAGCAGGATCAGCGAAAGCAGCGACAAAAGGCCGTCGACCAGCGCCGTGATCATGTCCTGGGAGATCAGGCCGCTGATTTTCTCCACCGAGGAAAAGCGCGAGACCAGATCCCCCATCTCGCGCCTTTCGAAAAAGCGCAAGGGCAGGTTGAGCAGATGTTCGAACAGGCCCGACACCATGTCGAAGCCGAGCCGCAGCGCAAAGCGCATGGTCACCAGCGCGCGCACGTGGTCGAGGGCGATGCGCGCCAGCATCAACAGGCCAAACAGCAAGCTCACCACGAGCACCAGGTCCATGTCGGCCCGCGCCAGACCTTGGTCGATCACGAGTTGCAAGTAAAAAGGGCTCAGCAGGGCGCAGGCCTGCACCAGCAGCGACAGCAGCAGGATCAGCGCCATACCCTTGGCGTTGCCGCGGGAGAACCGCATCAAATCCCGCAGCCGCAGCCGCCGAGCGGGTGTCTGGTCGATGGCGCCGCGCGGGCTGAATTCGACCGCGATGCCGGTGAAATGGCCATCGAGCTCGGAAAACGAGTACTTTCTCACCCCCACGGCGGGGTCGTGAATGACAACGCCGCGGCTGCCGCATTTTTTCAAAACGACAAAATGGTCCAGATCCCAATGCAGGATGGCCGGCGCGCGCAAGCGTTTGATGTCGTCCAGTTCCAGTTTCAGCGAGCGCGCCTTCAGCCCCGCGCCGGCCGCGGCCCGGGTCAGGTGTTTCAGCGAGGCGCCGAATGCGGGCAGATTGCTGCGGTCGCGGATGGCGCGGATATCGGCGGCGCCGCCAAAAAAACCGACAACCATTGCCAGGCAGGCAAGGCCGCATTCGTTGGCCTCGGCCTGGAACACCATCGGCAAACTGGCGCGCCGGACAAAAAGTGGATTCACCATACCAGCCCCCGCAAGGATCTGAGCGGCTTCACCACCAGCCCAATCAATGGCATTTCATCGGTGACGATGTTGGCCTGAAATTGCATGCCCGCCAGCAGCGGCTGCTCCCGGGGGCCGCTGACGCTTTGCCGGGCAAGCGTCGCCCGCACCCGGTACACGGGTTCGCTGAGCAAGCTCAGCGGCAACAATTGCTCGCGCGGGTCGAGGCGGGCGCCGGCGACGCTGTCGATGTTCGCTTCATAGCGCCCATATTCCCGGTAGTCGAATGACTCGTAACTAAGCAGCACTTGCTGGCCGACGGCCACTTTGCCAATCAAGCGCGAGGGGACATAAAGCTCGGCGGCAAGGGTGGCGCGCTCCGGGCCGAGATAAATCAGCGGCTGCCCGGCGCGAAAACTGTCCCCGGCGGCAATGGCGATGGTGGCGACCAATCCCGCGCGGTCGGCGTACAGGAAAACCGACTGCTGCGTCTCCAACTGCCGGATTTCCGCGGAAAGCTGGTTGATCTCCCGCCGCAGTGAGAGGTCGCGCTGGTCCTTCGCCAGTTCCTGCTGGCGCAAATCGGTTTCCAAACCCTTGATGCGAATTTCCTGCTCCGCCGCTTGTTGTTCGGTTTCCGCGGCTTCCTGTTCCAGCAGCAGATGCGCGGCGTAGGCCTCGTCGAACTGGAATGTGGTGACGGCCGCGGCCTCGAACAGGGACTCGATGCGCTGCAAGTGCCGCTTCCCAACGCGGATTCGTTCGCGCAAGAGGGACTGTTTGCGGCGGATGGTTTGCAGGGAATCGCCGGCGTGCGCGAGCAGTTCGCCGTTGCGGCGCAAAGCCAGCGCATGCTCCCGTTCGTACAAGGGCTGGTTTTGCCGCAATGATTCCCGTCGTTTGCGCAGGGCTTCAATGCGCAATTGATGGCTTTCGGAAAACTGGCTCACCGACGCCAGCGATACTTGCGCCAAGGCTTGGCCCGGCACCACCCGCTCGCCCTCGGCGACAAGCAAGCTTTCCAGGCGGCCGGGGCCGCCAACGGAAATTTTCTGCAATCCTTCGCGCGGAACCAGCACGCCCATGGTTTGTTCGGTAATTTTGTAGGAAGTCAGGGTCAACAACAGGCCGGCACCTGTGGCCACCGCAACCAGTATCAAGACCGCGTTGCGCAGCAAGTTCTTCCCGCCGCCCAGCGGACGCGACTCCGCGGACTGGTATTTCCGCTTCAGCGCCTCGGGCCGAATCAGTTGTTTGCGTTCCATGATCTGAACTCCAACGAAGCCCCCCTCAGTCTTTCGCGGCGAGCTTTCGTTCCAGCTCGTCCGTCAAGTCGCGCACGGTTTTCAGTCCAGCCAGTTGCCGTTCGTCGAGTTCCACGTTGAAACTTTCTTCGAGTTCGTAAACGATCTCGAACAGCGCCAATGAATCCAGCGCGAGCTCGTCAATCCGGCAGTCCAGGTCGACGCTTTCGCTGAGAGATTCGTGGACGTGGCGGGCGAGCAGTTGCAGGGTCTTTGTTCGTACTTGCATCAAGGGTCTCCTAAGGTTGCGGTGAGCCGGCGGCGCCGGCATTGGGAAAAAAGTGCGGCAGCGCCTCCAGGTAGCGCCACTGCTCGGGGTTGAGGCGGAAAAATGGCTCGAAGAATCGCACCAGGTCGTCGGTGATGCGCCGGGCCGCCCCGGCCAGGTTTTCGCCATCGAAAAAGCACGGTTCGATTTGCTCGCCGAGCAAAACCTGGTGGCGCTCGCCATCGAACCAGTTGATCACCGGCAACAGGGGCACGCGGTTGGTCAGCGCCAAGGTCGCCGGCCCGCGGCAGAACACCGCGTGTCGAAACAGGAATACAACTTGCGCGCGGGCGCAGCCGCGCTGGACGAAATCGCAAAAAGTGATGCATTGAACGCCTCGCCGACGCAGCAGCGCGCCAACCTCGGTGCCGGGCGTGGACCGCGCCAGCAGTTGCGCCCCGGGCCCCGGCGCGTGGCCGTCGAATGCCAGTTTCATGTTGGCGAAACTGGCCGCGCTGGCTGGCGCATCGGACAGGAACACGACATTGGCCCTGCCGCCAAAACTGGCCGCCAGCAAGTTCAGGCCATACACGTAGTCGCCGAAGTGGAATGAGGCCAGCAGGCGCGAACGACCGTCATCCGCCAGCAATTCGCGCAATTGCCGCGCTTGCGGGAAGTCGAACAGCGCCGCATGGCGCCGCAATTCCGCCTCGGACAGACGGGTGTTGCGCCGCCGCTCAAGCGCCGTCAGCCAGTTCGCGTTGGTCGCGAGCAAACGCCGGGTGCGCCCGCGCGGCTCGCGCAGGAATGTGGAGATGGCGGCCACCTGTTCCGCCGCGAAGTTGGTGTTTGTCCGGGTCATGATGTCGCCCTTTCCGGAGTACGTTCATCAATGTAGAAAACGGATTTGGAAAGCGCCAAATTTCAGCGAAAAATAATTTTGGCGGCGGGCGGGGGCTTGATTGGGGCAGGCGGATTCCGGCTTCGCTGTATAATCCGGCGATTGGTTTCTTGGGGTAACGGGAGCGGGAAATGGACTCGGCAAACGGCTTTGGGGGGCACGTCGCACACTTGCGGGCGCTGTACGAACAGGCCTGCGACGGCGTCTGCGACGCCGTGCTGTTGCATAGTGGCTCGGCGCGGCACTATTTCGCCGATGATCGCGAAGTGTCGTTCCAGGCCTACGGCCATTTCGGCCACTGGCTTCCCGTCAATCGGCCCGACCAGTTCCTGCTTGTGCGGCCTGGACGCAAGCCCATCTACTACCAGGTGGTGCCCGCGGACTATTGGTATGAACAGGACTTCGCCTTGGACGACGCGTGGCGCGAGGCTTTCGAACTGCGGCCATTGCGCTCGGTTGCGGAAGTCCCCGAAGCAACGGAGGGAACCGCTTATTTGGGGCCGGATACGGAAATCGCCCGGCGCTTGGGTGTGGCGGCCGAGTATTGCAATCCGCCGGCGCTGGTCCAGCCCCTCGATTTCGCCCGCGCCGTCAAGACTTCCTACGAAACCGCCCAGATGCGCGCCGCCAATCAACTCGCCGCGCGCGGCCACCAGGCGGCCCGGCTGGGCTTTCTCGCCGGCGGCAGCGAGTTCGACATCCACCTCGCCTTTCTCGAAGCCTGCCGGCAACTGGAGGAAGAACTGCCTTACACGCCGATTATCGCGCTGGATGAAAAAGCGGCGATTTTGCATTACCAGCACAAGCGGCGAAGTTTGAACGGGCCGGCGCGGGTGCTGCTGATCGACGCCGGCTGCCGCGTGAACGGTTATTGCTCCGACGTAACCCGAACCTGGGCCGGAACTTCGGCGAACGACCTGTTTCGGGACTTGGTGGCGGGCATGGATCGCTTGGAAGAGGAGCTGGTGGTGGAGGTCAGGCCGGGATTGGAATACGTCGACCTGCATCTGCTGGCGTTGCGCAAATTGTCGGCCTTGCTGCTGGAGCTGGAGATTTGCCGCGGCGACGCGGAACAGTTGTGGCGGGAGAACATTCCCCAGTTGTTCATGCCCCATGGCGTTGGCCATTTGCTTGGAGTGCAGGTGCATGATGTCGGCGGCCGGCAACGCGACCCGGATGGGACGCAGCTTGCGCCGCCGGACCATTCACCCGCCTTGCGCAACACCCGGGGCATGGTGGAGAACATGGTTTTTACGATCGAGCCTGGCTGCTATTTCATCCCCATGCTGCTGGAACCGCTGCGCGCGTCTTCCAACGCGGGGCTGATCGATTGGGCCGCGGTCGACGCCTTGTACGACCATGGCGGCGTGCGAATCGAGGACAATGTGCGCGTCACCGCCGGCGGAGTGGAGAATATGACCAGGGACGCCCTGGCCGCGACTGGCGCCTGATTCCGCTCGGCTTCAACTATCGTTGTTGGTTCGGACAGGCGGTTATCACTTGTGTGGCGCCACGGTCATTCCGGGCGAGGCTGCCGCGCTTCGTCCGCGCCGGGCGCGGGCAGCAATGGCCGTATCCGGGCAAGCGTGAGCGCAAGGGCTTGCTGGTTGGCGGCGATGATCACTTTGCCGGCCTCCCCCATGCGTTGGCGCAGACTAGGGTCCAACAGCAGCGAGGACCAGATTGCGCCAAGCTCCCCGCTGTCCGCCGCGGCGCGCAAGGCGCCGGCATTCTCCAGCAGCTCGCAAATGGCGGCAAAATTGAAGCGTGACGGGCCGATGGTCACCGGCAAGCCCAGGGCGGCTGGCTCCAGCACATTGTGGCATCCTGTATCGACCAGGCTGCCGCCGACGAATGCGATGTCGGCGCAAGCGAAATATTCCATCATTTCGCCCATGGAATCGCCAATGACGACCCGGGTATCCGCGGTCAGGCTTGCGCCGCGGCTGCGGCGACCGGTGGCGAAGCCCGCCTTGGCGCAGGTTTCGAACACTTCGTCAAAACGCTCCGGGTGTCGCGGCACAATCAGCAAACGGGCATTGGGATGTTGCGCGAGACAGTGCCGGTATGCGCGCAATACGGCGGGCTCTTCGCCTTCCCGCGTGCTGGCGGCGACGATCAATGGCTGCCCGCCTTGCCATTGATCGATGGGGGCAAGCGGCCGCGCTGGCTCATGACCGCGATGCAAGGCGAATTTCAAGCTGCCCGTGACCTGGACTTGCGGCGGCGAGGCGCCCAATTGCCGAAAACGCGCCGCGTCGTCTTCGGACTGGGCGCAGATCGCATCCAAATTCCGCAACATGCTTCGCGCCAAGCCGGCGAAACGCGCATAGGACCGCTGCGACTTTTCGGAAAGCCGGCCGTTGGCCAGCACCACTTTCACCCCATTTTGGCGCGCCAGGCGGATCGTGTTCGGCCACAGTTCGGTTTCCATCAAAATCAACATCCGCGGCTGAATGGCATTCAAAAAGCGCTTCACGATCCAGCCCGCGTCATAGGGCGCGAAGTGATGAAACACGCGCTCGCCGAATTGTTTGCGGGCGCGTTCGGCGCCCGTTGGCGTCATCGTCGTGACGAGGAATTGCAAGTCCGGCCGCTCGCTTTCCAGCGCCAACAGCAGTGGCGCCGCGGCGATGGCCTCGCCGACGGAAACGGCGTGCAGCCAGATGGCGGGTTTGGCTCGGTCGAATCGAACCGAAGGCCGCACGCGGCCGAACCGTTCGCCGACCCCCCGCCCGTAGCCGGGAGATTTTCGCGCCCGCCAGCGCAGCCGCAGCCAGATCAGCGGCAGGGCCAGATTGAGAAGAATGCTGTAGAGGGCTCGCTGCATGGCGCGGTCGGATTGGCGGACGGGCTGACGCCTTGCCGGTGGTCGAGGGCGGGATTCGACGTCGTGAACCGCGGCCCCGCCTGCGCTATTCTTGTGCCGGCCCGGCGGCAATGCGCAAAAGGTGGGAAAAGGTAAAGGATGCCCCAAAGCTATTCAACCGACATCGTAATATTCGGCGGCGGCGTGGCCGGGCTTTGGCTGCTCAATCGCCTGAGCGCCGAAGGCTACCATGCGATTTTGCTGGAAAAAGACCAGCTTGGCGGCGGGCAAACGATACAGTCCCAAGGCATCATCCACGGTGGGTTGAAATATGCCTTGCACGGGTCATTCAGCGGCGCGTCCCGCGCCATCGCCGATATGCCCGGGCGCTGGCGCGATTGTATCGAAGGCCGCGGCGAGATCGATCTTTCTGCCTGCCGCGTACTGAGCCCGCATTTTCTGCTCTGGTCCGGCGGCGGCATCGCTGCCGGATTGAAGGCTTTTCTCGGCGGCAAGGCGGTGGTGGGAAACACCCGTCCAGCGGCGACGAACGAAATTCCGCGGCTTTTGCGCGGGCGGGGCGCCGTTTACCAGTTGCCGGATTTTGTGCTTGATGCCCAATCCTTGATTGAAAGCCTGGCGGCGCCGGTCAGGCATCGAATCCATTCGCTTGCCGGTTTCGCGGCCAGTGCCGGGTCGGCGCGCCGGGGCGCGCTGGTTCCGGCCAGCCTGGAGGCAACCGCTGGGCCGCATTCCGCGAAATCGCCGCCAAGTCCGCGGCCTGACTGTGATGATTGCCATGCCGACGCGCCGGGCCGGGTGGAATTCATTCGTAATGACTCGCGGCGAAAACTGCTCCTGCACACCGCGGACGGGCCGCTGAGCATTCAGGCGCGGCGCTATCTGTTTTGCGCCGGCGAAGGCAACGAAGGCTTGCTCGCGGCGGCGGGATTGCCCCAAGTCCGCTGCCAGCGCAGGCCGCTGAAAATGGTTGCGGCAAGCGGCGCCGCGCTGCCTTCGTTGTTCATACACGTCCTCGGCGAGGGATTGCGCGCCAAGCCGCGCTTGACGATCACTTCGCATCAAGGCGCGAACGGGGAGGCGGTATGGTATTTGGGCGGGGAACTTGCCGAAGACGGGGTAAAACGCACCCATTCGGAACAAATTGCGGCGGCGAAAGTTTTGCTCGCCGGGTTGTTCCCGGCCTTGCCGCTTGCCGACCTGCGCTGGCGCTGCCTCGACATCAACCGCGCGGAACCGGCAAGCGGTGGTGAAAGGCCGGACAACGCCGCAATCCGGGTTGAACAGGACACCATCACCGCCTGGCCAACCAAATTGGCGCTTGCGCCCGCGCTGGCGGATCTGGTGATGGAAAGCTTGCGCGGCGTTGCCGCAAGTGGGGAAACGAATACTGCCGCCGCCGGCCTGCCCGGCCCGCCGCCGCTGGCGCGGCCTATCTGGAGCTGAAAAAGTGTTGCCGCTGCGCGACCTCGGCGCCACCGGCATGCGGGTGTCCTGTCTTGGGCTCGGCACGGTGAAATTCGGCCGCAACCAGGGCGTGAAATATCCCCGTGGATTCGATTTGCCCAGCGACCGGGAAATCAGCATGTTGTTCGATATCGCCCGGGAAGCCGGAATCAATTTGATCGACACCGCCCCCGCCTACGGCAGCAGCGAACAGCGAATCGGCAAGCTGTTGCCGGACCGGGACCATTGGCTGCTATGCGGCAAGGTCGGCGAAATCTTCCAAGACGGCCGTTCGCGTTTCGATTTTGGCGCCGCCCATGTGCGCGCCAGCGTCGAACAAAGCTTGCGCGATTTGCGCACCGACCGACTCGACCTGGTGCTGATTCACTCCGACGGCAACGACCTGGATATCCTCGCCAACTCGGACTGCCTGGAAACCCTCGAGCGAATGCGCGATGAGGGCCTGCTGCGCGCCACCGGCATGAGTTCCAAGACCATCGAGGGCGGCCTGCGCGCGGTCGAACTCGTCGACGTGCTCATGCTTGCCTACAACTACTCGGACAGCACTCAAGCGCCGGTAATCGAACAAGCGCGCAAGGCCGGCAAAGGCGTGCTCATCAAAAAAGGTCTCGCCAGCGGCCACGCCGTGCATGGCGCCGGATCGGACAAAACCCCCACGGTTGCCGAAAATTTCCGCTTCCTGCTCGAACCCCCCGGCATCTCATCCATCATCGTCGGCACCATCAATCCCGACCACCTGCGCCAAAACATCGCCTCGGTTGAACAAGTTTCCGACGCAAGACGCCCTGCCACTTGATGTGCCGAATTGGCGTAATTCCAGATAATTGTGAATTTCCAGAACTTCCGTGAAGGGCTGGCAATTGGCAAAAAAGGTTGGTTCGGTGCGGCGAGTCACGCATGTCGCCGAAAGCGTCGCTGGTTTCAACGACCCAACACAGTGTCGATGCCCGAGAGCAGCAAATGGAGTTTGGCTGAAGGAATCGAGCCAGTGCGTTCTTCAAGAAGCGATCGATCAAGAGCGATGATCTGCGTCGCGTTGGCGACGGAGTCTTTCGGCAGCCCCGTCATTGCGGCGGTTAACAGCACATTTCCCGGCGCATCCGCCCATCGCAGATTGCTCGTTAGCGGGACGCAGACCGCCGTTGCCAGCCGGCTCCGGTTTAGCGCATCGCCCTGAACGATGACCACCGGTCGGCGAAAGCCGGGCCCCGAACCTGTGGGTTCGGGCAACTCGGCCCAGTACACATCGCCTTGAGAAATTACCACTCGATTCCGGCGAGCACCCGTCTGCCGGCGGCGCTGAGAAAAGCGTCATCGTTCCTTCCCACTTCGTCGCAGACCCGGTTCATTGCATCGGTGACTTCGTCCCCGGCATGGCGCGCGAGATACTCGTCGAGCGCCGCCGCGTACACTTGGCTTCGGGATCGCCGTCCCTGCGAAGCAAGTCTCTCGGCACGCTCAAAAATGTCGTCGGGGATGGATACGGCAGTTTTCATACCGGCAGTATAACTCTTTTCCGCGATCAGCGGTCAAGGGCCTTTGAACGAAATTTACCGCGCGGAGCCCAAGCGCGAGCCAGTGCGGATTTTGAATGCGCTGCGAGACGATGAGCCGTAATGTCGAGAACAACGAGTTCTGCCGGCTCGCCGGTTCTTTGGCGTGAATGACCGGAGAGATTGAAACAGGTTCAATTTCAGTCGGGTTGCGCGAGCGCCATCGTCACCGCGCCGTCGCTCGTTTGCGAGGATTGCTCGCTAGCACAAATCGCTGCTCCAGGCTCATGGTCCCCGGTACGCCATCCATCGATCACGGCCCAATGCTGTGCGACAACCTGGGCTTGCCGAATTGATAGTAAATCTTTGAGGCATTGACTTTGATGGTGGTTCTTGGAGACCATTACTTCATGCGCCAGATTGAGAGAAAATACTGCATGTTAGGAAAATACGAAACAATTGCGGCGAGCTGCGCTGCAGTGGCGTTGGGGGTGTTAATTCTGGTGGAGCTCAGTCCGAATTTTGTTTCAGGACAAAAGAGTACGTCAAGCACAGAAAACGATTCCGATTGGCAAGCTTCAACAGAAATGAGAAGTTCAGAGTTGACTGCGGCTGTCGCCAATGGTGTCGAGCTAATAACTCCGTCGAGCTCGCCTTCTTCGCAAGAAACTTCCTACGCTGGCTATTTGGAGCAAGTACTGCTCAATATTGATTATGTCGCTGCGGCGGAGAATTATTACGAGGAAGAATGGGAAGAATTTGTTTCGCAACTGAATATCGCAGAAGCAGATAAACAGGCTGTAAAAGATTTGATTGTTATGCACAAAGCACACAATCGTGAACTGCTTGGCCAGTGGATTGATGGTCGAATAAGCAGTGAATCTTACGATGCGAATCGTCTGAATCAAACGAATCTGGAACAGGCGCTTGATGATTATCTTTCCGTTGAAGACTTGAACCGATTTCGGACTAAGCTAGAGTGGATGCATCTTGAATTTGAAGAAAAAAGAATTGCGCAAGAATATGCGGATATTGTGAATCAGTATACGGATATTCTGTACTATTCGCGTATCAATGACTTTCCAACCGTCCAGGCCTACATTGCTTCAGGCGCCGACGTCAATGCGATGCCGGTTGATGGCAGTGCTACACCGCTGCATAACGCTTCGAGACACGGCAATCTTGACATGGTGGAAGCTCTGATCTCAGCCGGCGCGAATGTTAATGCGGTTACGACCGGTGTTTACAAAAAAAGCGCTCTGCACGATGCCGCGTTTTCGGGCGACGTTGAAGTTATTCGTGCGCTTGTTGAAGCGGGAGCTGAAATTGATTACGCTGATCCCGATTCCGTGAGCCACACCGCGCTGAGAAGTGCTGTGATGGGAGGCAATGCCGCAGCAGTTTCCGAGTTGCTTGACTTGGGGGCAGACGCCACGGGAGAGGCGGGAAAGTACGCATTGCTTAATGCAATTGCGATGGACTGGTTGGATATTGAAGCCATGCTTATCGATGCCGGAGCCGATGGTAACGACATGTTTGTGGTTTCAGCGCGAAAGGCCAAACAAAAGCAGGGGATCGCGAAGTAATTGAATCGTGTAAGCGGCTTGATTGGATTAGGCGGTGGTTCAGCAAGTTATTCACTGATAGCAATCCAATCCAAAGCCCAATTCAAGCCCAAGTTCGAAGAGGGGCCTAGCGCCTCAATCGTTATTTTTGGAAGTTGGTGCGTTTGGGTCCGTTTGGCGCATTTTTTCGACGATTGCCGATGTGGAACAGTCGTCGATGAAGGCGAGCACGCGCACATCGCCGCCCCAGGACTGGACCAGTTTGGCGCCGACAACTTCCTCCAGCGTGTAATCGCCGCCTTTGACGAGCACATCCGGGCGCAAATCCGCGAGCAAATCCTCCGGCGTGTCTTCGCTGAAGCTCACGATCCAGTCCACGGCGCCGAGGCCGGCCAGGACCCGCTGGCGGCGGTCGAGGGGATTGATTGGGCGGCCCGGTCCTTTCAGCTTGCGCATCGAGGCATCGTCGTTTACCGCGACTATGAGACGGTCGCCAAGTTTGCGCGCCTCTTCGAGATAACCGACGTGGCCGGCATGGATGATGTCGAAGCAACCGTTGGTGAACACAATGCGTTCGCCGTGTTCCCGGGCATCCTCCACGGCGAAGCGCAATTGGCTCGCGCTCATGATGCCGCGTCCACTGCCTTGTTCTTCGATCAGCGCGCGGCGCAATTCGGGCGCGCTGATCGCGGCCGTGCCCAGTTTGCCCACCACCAGCCCCGCGGCGAGATTGGCGAGCGCCACCGCGTCGGCCAGCGTCTCGCCCACCGCGATCGCCGCCGCCAGCACGGAAATCACCGTGTCTCCGGCGCCGGTGACGTCGTAGACCTCCTGCGCCCGCGCCGGCAAATGCAATTCCGGCGCATTCGGTCGAATCAGTGTCATGCCGAGTTCGCCGCGGGTAATGAGCAGGGCCTCGAGTTCCAGCCGCCCGATGAGTTCCTCGCCTTTCGCCACGAGTTCCGTCTCGTTGGCGCTTGGACCCATGATGGCTTCGAATTCGGCCAAATTCGGCGTGATCAGGGTCGCGCCCCGATAAGGCGAAAAGTCGCTGCCCTTCGGATCGACGATAACCGGAATTTCCCGCTTTCCGCCATGCGCGATCAATTCCTCGACATCGCCGATTCCGCCCTTGTCGTAATCCGACAGCAGCAGGACCTGAGCGTCGGCCAGCAGGCCGGCGACCTTGCGGGCAAGGCCTTTGGTATCGGCCTCGTTGAACCGCTGTTCGAAATCGAGCCGGATGAGTTGCTGCTGGTGTCCGATGACGCGCAATTTGGTGATGGTGGGTTTGTCCGGCGACCGCAGGAACTGGCAATAGACGCCGGCGGCTTCGAGCCTGTCGCGCAATTCATTGGCGGTATCGTCGGCGCCAACGACACCGACGAGCGTGGCCGCGCTGCCAAGTGCGGCGACATTCAGCGCCACGTTGCCAGCACCGCCCGGCCGGTCTTCGCGCTTGCCGACACGCACCACGGGGACGGGCGCTTCGGGTGAAATCCGCGAAGCCTTGCCGTGCCAGTAGCGGTCAAGCATGACATCGCCCACCACGAGCAAACGGGCGTCCTGAAAGGCTGGCATGGCGGGCTTCATGGGCTGCTTGCTCGTGCTGGAGAGGCGAAGCGGATCATAGCATAGCGGCTTTTCCGCCCCGTTTTGGAGGATGCACTCCCAGCTTGTCTTGCCAAGTCCCATACCTGGGAGTATTGTTCGCTCATAAGAAAAAATTTTGCCGGTCCCGAATCGGTTTCGCGCGAGGTGGCGATGCGATTGTTGTCGGTATCCAGCCTGGTGATTTCGGCCGCTTTTTTGACGGCCGTCGGTTTGTTTCCTTTCGTTTCCCTCCAGGCCCAGTCCGACGCTGAATTTTTCAGCCATGAAATTCGCCCCATCATGGAGCGCACTTGCTGGAACTGCCACGGGGCGGCAATTCAAAGCTCCGGGCTCGATCTGAGCACGCGGGAAAAAGCCCTGATTGGCGGCAATCGCGGCCCGGCCATCGTGCCGGGGGACGCCGCCGCCAGCCGCCTGTTCCGGCAACTGGCGGGGATGGAAGGTCCCGTCATGCCGCTGGGCGTGCCGCTGCCGGAAGCCGATATAGAAAAGTTTCGGGTTTGGATCGAAGCCGGAGCAGTGTGGGACGACGGCCCCGCCACCACCGTTGCCGCCAGCGAATTCTCGGCCTTTGTTACCGAAGTGCCGGCGTCGGCGCGGGACTATTGGGCGTTCCGGCTACCCATGCAAGCTTCTCCGCCCGCCACGGACGGATACGACCATCCCATTGATCGTTTCCTGGAACAAAAACGCCGGGAGCAGGGTGTTCGCGCGGCGCCGCGCGCGGAAAAGGCGGCGTTGTTGCGGCGGGCGTATCTCGATTTGCTGGGCCTGCCGCCGACCGTCGGGGAATTGGAGACTTTTCTGGCCGACACCGCCCCCGGGGCCTGGGAACGGCAGGTCGACAAGCTGCTGGCCTCCCCCCATTACGGGGAGCGCTGGGGGCGGCATTGGCTGGATGTGGCGCGCTACGCCGATTCCGACGGTTACGAGCAGGATGTCGACCGCGCCAACGCCTGGCGCTATCGCGACTACGTGGTCGACGCCTTCAACCGCGACAAGCCCTATGACCAGTTCATCACCGAACAGGTCGCCGGCGACGAACTCAACGAAACCACTTTCGAGACCCGTATAGCGACCGGATTCCTGCGCGCGGGGCCGCGGGTGAATTTTCGGGAGAAAGACAATCCCGAGCGGCGCTGGGATTACCTTGACGATGTCGTCGCCACTTTGGGCCGCGGCGTCTTGGGCATGACCATCCAGTGCGCCCGCTGTCACGACCACAAGTTCGATCCGATCCTGCAAAAAGACTATTACAGCATGACGGCTTCGTTGTTCGGCTACGTGGAAACCGACTGGCCGATGTTGCCGGACGATCAGGCGCTTGAATATCTCGCCAGGACGGCGGAGCTGGACGAGCGGGTTTCGGCGGTCCGCGAACAGATCAGGGCAATCGAACAACCTTACGTGACCGAACTGAAGATCGAACGCATTCGCCGGGACTTTCCCGAGGACGTGCTGCGGGCGGTGCTCACGCCGGAAGAACAGCGCAGCGATGGGCAGCAGTTGCTGGCCGCGCAAGTGCTGACCATCGGCGTGCCGCGGGACCAGGTGGATGCCGCCATGGCGGAGCCGGACAAGGTTCGCCGGCAATCCTTGCTCCGGCGCATTCAGGAGATCGAGGCGCAGCGGCCGGCGCAGCCGGCGATGATGGAAGTCGTTACCGATGGCGATTACCGCTATACGCCGGACCGGGCCGGGGACAATGTGCTGGGCTGTCCCGAGTGCCGCATTCAAATGGACGAACCGGGCAGTTTCCTGCACCAGGGTCCCGGCGCCTATGAAGTGCCGCCGGCGCCATTCCTGATTCGCGGCGACCCATTCAGCCCCGGTCCGGAAATGGAGCCGGACTTTCTCACCGTGGCCAGCTACGGAAGCCCGCCAACGGAGATTCCCCGGTCCAACGGCCGCACTTCCGGGCGCAGGCTTGCCCTGGCGCAATGGATTGCTTCAAAGGACAATCCGCTGACCGCGCGGGTCTGGGTGAATCGCGTCTGGCACCATCATTTCGGACGCGGCATCGTCGCCAGCCTGGACAACTTCGGCGTGGTTGGCGATCGCCCGAGCCATCCCGAACTGCTGGACTGGCTGGCGCTGGAGTTCATGAACAACGGCTGGAGCACCAAAGACCTGCATCGGCTGATCATGAGTTCCGAGGCGTATGCGATGGCCTCGTCCTACGAAAACGAGCGGAACGCCGTCGCGGATCCCGAAAATCACCTTTTGTGGCGCTATCGGCCGCAGCGGCTGGAAGCCGAAGCGATCCGCGACCTCATGATGGCGGTCAGCGGCGGCATCGACCTGCGCATCGGCGGCAAACCCGTTTTCCCCTACATCCCGCGGGAAATCCTGGACACCGCCCAGGCGTACGGCCGCTGGGACAGGCAGGTCGACGGGCCGGAAGTATGGCGCCGCAGTCTTTATGTCTACCGCCGCCGCACTTTGACCTTCCCGTTTTTCGAGACGTTCGATCTGCCGGACCAGAACATCACGGCGGCCTATCGCAACACCTCGACCGTTGCGCCCCAGGCGTTGACGCTGATGAACAATCCCTTCGTGCTCGGCCAGGCGAGCCTGTTCGCGCGCCGGATAGAGGAACTGGCCCCTTACGATGTGGACCGGCAAGTGGATCTCGCGTATCGGATCGCCCTGGCCCGGGCGCCCGCTCCCGGGGAGAGCGCCCTGGCGCGGCAACTGGTGGTGGACGGCTCGCTTGAAGACCTGACCCATGTGGTTTTCAACCTCAGTGAGTTCGTGTACAGGAGATAGGAACATGCAAGACAAGCCGAAGAAGAAATTTTGGTCGCGCCGGGACTTTCTCATGCAATCCGGCGGCGGCGTTGCCGGCTTGGCCTTGGCCTCGCTGTTGCACGATGAAGGCGTGTTCGCGCAGCAGGCGCCTGTTGGCGGGCGCGAATGCTCGGAACAGTTTCCAGGCGCCTTTGCGCCAAAGCCGCCGCATTTCACGCCCCGGGCCAAAAATGTCATCTCCCTGTTCATGAGCGGCGGGCCCAGCCAAATAGACACATTCGATTACAAGCCCATGCTGACCCAATATGCGGGCCAGCCGCTGGAAGACCTGATCGGCGAGAAATTCGCCGTGCGTCAAGGCATGCCCGGCCCTTTGATGCCGAGTCCGTTCGAATTCAGGCAATACGGCGAAAGCGGCATGTGGGTTTCGGAATTGTTTCCGCACCTGTCCGCGCATGTGGACGACATTGCCTTCGTCAAGTCCCTGTATGGCAGATCCAACGACCATATCCAGGCGACCTACGAGATGCAGACCGGCCAGATCAGCATGGGCTTCCCCAGCGTGGGCTGCTGGGTGACTTATGGGCTGGGTTCAGAAAGTTCCAGCCTGCCGGCTTTCGTGGTAATGACGGACCATCGCGGTGGTCCGCTCGGCGGGCCGAACGACTGGGGCTCGGGTTTCATGCCGGCGAGCTATCAGGGCACGCTGTTTCGTTCCAGCGGAGACCCGATTGTGGACCTGGAAACACCGGAAACAATGACCCCGGAACGGCAACGGGCGCGATTGGAAGTGCTGGCCCGATTGAATCGCATGGACATGGAGAAATATCCGGGCAATTCGGAATTGGCCGCGCGCATTTCCTCCTACGAGCTGGCCTATCGCATGCAGGGCTGCGCGCCGGAAGCCATTGACATCCGCGCCGAGTCCGAAGCGACCAGGAGACTGTACGGGCTTGACGATCCCGTCACCGAACCGTTCGGCAAACAATGCCTGATGGCGCGGCGCCTGGTGGAGCGGGGCGTGCGCTTCGTCCAGCTTTTCATGGGCGGCGTGGGCGTTCAAAATACCGACACTTGGGATGCCCATAGCAACCTGGTGGAAAACCATACCTTGCACGCGCGAGAATCCGACAAACCCATCGCCGGATTGATTGCCGACCTGAAGTCGCGGGGCATGCTGGACGACACTTTGATCCTGTGGCACGGGGAATTCGGCCGCATGCCGATTTCCCAGCGGGGCGTGGGCCGCGATCACAATCCGGGCGCCCAGACCGCGCTGATGATCGGGGCCGGCATTGCGGGTGGCCAGGCGATCGGCGCTTCAGACGAATGGGGCTACAAGGCGCGGGAGCAGCCAATCTCGCCCCACGACATGCATGCCACGATCCTGCACCTGCTGGGCCTCGATCACGAGAAGCTGACCTATCGCTACAGCGGCCGCGATTATCGTCTGTCGGACATCGACGGCAAACCGATACCGCAAATCATCGCCTGATTGACGCAGTCCGAATCAGTTGGCCGGCAGCCGGTAGTCCAGCGGCGGCGGCCTGTCTCCCAACAAGGGTTCGTAGCGCCAGTCCTCCGGCAATCGTTGGGCATGTTCCGACTGCGCCGCTTCGATCAGTTGTGGATTCGTGAACAGGTCCATGGCCGTCATGGCCAAGGTCTTGGCGGCGACGATCATGCCCTTGTTGCCGATCGATGTGCCGCCGGCCGCCACCGCCTGCCACGAATGCGACGCGGTGCCGGGTACCCAGGTGGCGGCGCGCATGCCGCCGGTGGCGACCGCCCAGCTGACATCCGCCACATCGGTGGAGCCACCGCGCGCCTGCTCATCCACAAGCATGGGCTGAATGCCCGCCGCGGTTTCAATGGGCGGCGCGGAATCGGGCAGGGATTCGCGCAGCGTAGTGGCAAAAGCGGTTTCTTCGGCGTCGTAATCCACACCGCCAACACGCCGCAGGTTGGCGTGAATCGCTTCTTGCAGGGAAACATTGGGCAATATGTTGTAAAGCCCGTGGATGACTTCGAAGCTCATTTCGGTTTCGGTGCCCAGCGCCGCGCCGCGGGCGGCCTGCGCCACACGGTCGAAAATTTGCCTGACCTGGGCCGGGTCCGGGTGCCGCACGTAGTAATAGACCTCGGCGAAATCGGGCACCACGTTGGGGGCGGAACCGCCGGAGGTGATCACGTAGTGGATGCGGGCTTCCATGGGCACATGCTCGCGCATCAAGTTGACCATGTGGTTCATCGCCTCCACCCCGTCCAACGCGGACCGGCCACGCTCGGGCGCCCCCGCGGCATGGGCCGAGACGCCGGCAAACCTGAATTTCGCCGATTTGTTCGCCAGCGAACTTGTGGCGTCGGCGGAATTGGCGTCGCTGGGGTGCCAGTGCAGCACCACGTCGACGTCTTCGAACAGCCCTTCGCGCACCATGTAAACCTTGCCGGCGCCGCCTTCTTCGGCAGGCGTCCCGTACAGGCGGATTTCCCCTTGCGTCCCGCTTGCCTGCATCCAATCCCTGGTGGCGATGGCCGCGGCCACCGAGCCGGTGCCGAACAGATGATGCCCGCAAGCGTGGGCGGCCGCCTTCTGATCGATGGGCGAGCGCAGTGGATTGCGGTCCTGGTTGATTCCAGGCAGGGCGTCATACTCCGCGAGGATACCGATTACCGGGCCGTCGCCATTGCGCCAGGAAGCGACAAAGGCTGTGGGAATGCCGGCCACGCCGGCGCTGACCGCGAAGCCGGCATCGTCGAGCTGGCGCCGCAGCAAGGCTGAACTTTCGTTTTCCAGGTAGCCCACTTCGGCGAAATCCCAGATTTGCTGGGCTACGGCGCCATAATGTTCGGCCCTGGCGTCGATCGCCTCGGCAATCCGGTCCTTGTCGTCCTGGGCGTGGCCGGACAGCGCGACCAGACCGAGCAGGAAAGCCCCGGCCAGCGCATGGCGGCTTGGCAAAATGCTGTTCATACAAGTCTCCCACGGCAATTGGAATCTGGACCAAGGCATTATATCGGCAAAACTGAAGCCGACGGGGGGCCTGCTTTTGTTTGCCGCCGGTTTTCGATACGGTAGCGCCTTGTTTGATGTGACGGGATCAGGGCCGCATGGCTTCGGGGGACAAAGCAGGATTGATTTCCTTGCGGCGATTTGGCGGGCCCAGGTTTTGGCCTTTGTGGATATTGTTTGGACTGAGCCGGGCCGTTGCCCATTTGCCGTTTTCCTGGCAAATGCGGCTTGGCGCCGCCATTGGCCATCTCGCTTATCTGCTGGCGCGCCGCCGCCGGCGCATTTGCGAGGTGAATTTGCGGCTCTGCTTTCCCGAACTCGATGCCGGCGCGCGCAAGCGGCTGACGCGCCGGACCTTTCTCGCCAATGGCATCGGCCTGATGGAAGTGGCGATTTCCTGGTACCGCAACCCCGAGGACTTTCGCTTCCGCGTTCGCATCGAAGGGCTGGAGAACTTGCGGCGGGCCGTGGCCAAGGGACGCGGCGTGCTGCTGGTGGCCGCGCATTTTTCCACGCTGGAAATCGGTGGATTCCTGCTCAGCTTGTTTCATCCAATGGCCGCCACCTACCGGGCCCATGAAAATCCCCTGTTTGACGCCGTGATGTTCAACCGCCGCCGGCGTTTGTATCCCCGCGTAATCGAGCGGCGCGATGTGCGCGGCACCTTGCGCTGCTTGCGCGACGGATTTGCCGTGTGGTACGCGCCGGATCAGGATTACGGTCCGCGGCGCGCGGTGTTCGCGCCGTTTTTCGGCGTTGAGGCGGCAACGATTACGGCCACCAGCCGCTATGCCGGGTCGAACGCTTCCCCGGTGCTGTTTTTCAGCCATTACCGGAACGCGGACAATTCGGGCTACCATCTTCGCCTCAGTCCTGAACTAGCGGACTTTCCGAGCGGCGATGAAAACGAGGACGCCATCAGAATCAACCGGATGGTTGAGGAAGCCGTGCGCGAACAGCCGGATCAATACCTTTGGCTGCACCGGCGCTTCAAGACCCGGCCAGCCGGCAAACCCGATCTGTATGGCTAAGCATTCGGCAGCCGATTCATGAGTGGGCTCATCGACAGCATGAGCGGGCGCCTGGCGCGGGTGGACTTGCGCATTTGGGCGGTGGCGGCAAGCCTGCTGCTTTCGATATACGCCGGGTTTTCCGTCTCGGTGCCCAACGACGATGCGTTCATCTATATTCGGACCGCGCAAATTTTCCAGCAAGAGGGAATTGCCGCCGCGTTCGACCATTATGCCTGGGCCGGCTATTCGATCCTGATCGGGTTGACCGCCGCCGCCGGCGTCGAATGGTTCACCGCGGCCCACCTGTTGAACGGATTGTTCTTTGCCATCCTCAGTTTTGCGTTTGTCAGCATTTGCCGGGAATTCTGCCGGGACCGCGTCGTGCTCGCGCTGGCCGCGTTGACCATTTTACTGTTTCCCGAAATCAACGAATATCGTTATCTGATCCTGCGCGATGCGGGATTCTGGGCTTTTAACATGCTCGGCATTTGGTGGCTGATCCGCTACGCCGCCGATGGCGCTTGGAAATACAGCCTGCTCTATTGCGCCGCGCTGTTGCTGGCCGCGGTATTCCGGCCGGAGGCGATGCTTTATCTCATGGCCGCGCCGCTTTGCCTGTTGTTCGACCGCCGACACCAGCGGGCGCGGCGCTGGTTGCTGTGCCTCCGCGCCCAGGGCGTGGCGGCTGTTGCCCTGCTGCTGTGTTTCCTCGCGGGTCTGGCGCTTAACCTCAACTTTTTTCAGCAGGCGGCCGCGCTGGCTTCGGCTTATGCGCCGTTCCTGCAATCCCTGTTCGACCCCGGCGGTGGGGAAATGGCGGCCATGGCGGAAGTCATATTCGGCGAACACGCGGCCACCTATTCTGGCCGTTACCTGCCGTTTTTCTTGTTGGCCGGGCTGCTTGTCATCCTCGTGGTGGAATTGTGCTACGCGGTCGGGATGCCGTTCTCGCTGATTCTGATCTGGGGCTGGTGGAGAAAATGGCTGTTGCCCGATCGCAATCCCGCGCTGCCCGTGATTGCCTTCGCCTTGATCAACCTGCTGATCGTGCTGGCCTTCTTGCTGGTGACACGCTATTTGACCAGCCGCTACGCCATGGTGTTCAGCCTGGGGCTGGCCCTGGCCGTGCCTTTCACCGCGCGCGAAATGCTCACCCGCGCGGTGCCGGGGAGCCGGCTCGCGCCGGGGCTGCTCGTGTTGTTTTTCACATTTTCGGCGGTGGACGCCTATTACACCTTCGGACGCTCGAAGTCCTACGTCCGGGAAGCCGTGGACTGGTTGGCGGGCAATCGGGATGCGGCCGCGGGGCTGCTGACCAACAACCGGGCGGTCGCATACTACAGCGGGATGGTCGCGGAGTATGACCAGGTCCAGCCGCGCCTGAGCGAACAGCAAGTTCTCTCCACGGCGCCGGGAGACCTGATCGTGGTGGAGACTTCCGCCGCCATCGAAGCATTGCTTGCGCGGCCGGCGATAGCCGAATTGGTGCATTTGGCGGCGGCGTTTCCGGCCGGGGAAGCGCGCATGATGATATTCAGGCGTGCGAGGTAGTCCCCTCGAACCGTGGTATTGGCGGGGTTCGAGCGGGTTTGAAACGCTAGCTCGGCCCCATTCCGTTCATTGCCGCGATTTCGGCATAGTCCACAGTTCGAAGAAATCCACCGCCGCCCGGGGCAGTTGGTAGAGCGCTTCGTTTCGACCGTAGCGCAGGCCATTTTCGCTCCAAGGGGCGCTGTCGAGTTGTTGCAGCATTGTCAGCAGCCGGTGGTTCAGTTCGTTTTGGGTGAAAGGCTCGTCGCAGACCTGGCCCGAGCCGGCCTTCAGGATGTGGGATGCGTAGCCGCAAGTGGCGGTGGTCAGCACCGGCAGGCCCGCCACGGTCGCTTCGAGCAACACATGGCCGGCGCTTTCCGCGTAGGCCGGATGCAGCAGCAGGTCCGCCGCCTGGTACAGGCGCGCGACCTTGTCCTGCCCCGGAAGCACCTGGACTTGCTCGTGGATGCCGAGTTTGCGCGCCAGGGCGAGTATCGGCGCGGGCCGTCCACGTCCCACCAGCAGGAAACGGCAGCGCTTGACCATCGAATCCGGCAATGAGGCGACGGCGCGCAAGGAACGGTCAACGCCCTTGATGCGAAAACCAGAGCCGATTTGCAGGATCAGTTTTTCGTCGCCGGACAGCGATAATTCGGCGCGGCAGTGGTGGCGCGTTTCCGGGTTCCGGGCGGCGACCTTGCGGTCTTCGAACAATCCCGCAGGCAGCAAATGCAAGCGCTCGGCACAGGCTGGATAATGGCGAATGTACTCGTCCCGCTGGCGCTCCGACAGCACCAGCGCCCTGGTGGCGCTGGCATCGCCGAACACGGCATTCTCGTAAGCGCTGAAATGCCGGAACCTGGGCGTGAAGCGGTACCAGGCGGGACGTTGTGTTCGCGCCTTTTCGGCGAAGCACGCGTCCGCCGCGAAATACACGTCGAGCAGCGGCATCCTGTTGAAGCCCACCACCAGATCGACAGGTTCCGCCGCCAGGGCCTGCCGCACCCGCCCGGTATAGTTTCGATACCGCGCCAGCCGGCCGAATCCGCGCGCCTCGACCGTTTCGATGCGCAGGCCTTCCGGTCTCGGGCCGCGCCAGCGCATGGCGTATGCGATCACTTCGTGGCCGCGGTTGATGCATTCCCGCGCCAGCCGCAACATGTCGCGTTGCTGACCGCCATGGGGGAACCAGGAATAGATCAGGAAGGCCAGCTTCATGGATTGGCCGGGTCGTCAAGCAAGTTTTCGAACCGGCGCCAGACCTCCACCGGCGGGTGCGTGGCGAAGCAGGGCGGCCGCAACTGGAATGGATTTTCCGGGTCCGGGTTGAAAACCGGCGCGCCTTGATAGGCGCAATGTTTTTTCATGCAGGGCGCGCAGTCGATGTTCGAAGTCAGGTGAAGCTGGCGCGCGCCGAAGGTTCCCGTCAGGTCCGGATTGGTCGGTCCGTAAAGGGTTAGCGCCGGTTTGCCGAGCGCCGCCGCCAGGTGGCCCAGTCCGGTATCGACGGCGACCACGCCACTGGCTTGCAGCATGTGTTTGGCAAGCCCGGACAAGCTCTGCTTTTCCAGCACGTTGGCCTTGCCGTTGCCTTCGGCGATTTTTTCAGCCCGCTGTTTCTCCCGTTCATCGCCCCAAGGCAGCAATATCCGGTAACCGGCGGCGGCGGCGCATTCGCCAAGCTGGCGCCAATAGGCGTCCGGCCAGTGCTTTGTCGCCCAGGAGGTGCCATGCAGAAACAGCACGGAGGGGGACGAATCGGGTCCCTGGGCCCGACTCCGGGTTGAACTGTTGCGCGAGCGGTCCACACCGGGTGGGTGTCCCATGTTGCGGAGGCGGGCGACGTCGATGCCGTAGTCGACCCGTTGTTTGCTGTAGCGGTAGTTTAGGGCGCGCGAGAACAATTGCCGCACGCGGTCCACCGCGTGGCCATTCCAGGGCACCGCATAGGACCGGTTGTAAAACAGCGAAGACAGCGGCTCGCGCGCGGTCTGGTTGCTCAGGCCGATGGTCAAGCCTTTCGACATGCGGCTGATGATGCCGCTTTTGATCAGTCCCTGGGCGTCAATCACCAAGTCGTAATGTTCCGCGCGGAGCTGTTGCCGGAAAGCGCGCAGTTCGCGCTTGAACCAGGTTTTCAGGAAATTGCGGCGCCAACGGCGGATGGAAACGGGAATCACCTTGTCCACGGCCGGGTGCCAGCCGGGCACTTCGATGAAGTTTTCCTCGACCACCCAGTCGAAAACCACATCCTTGCGCGCGTTGGCGGCGTCGGTTATGGCCGGCAAAGTGTGAATGATGTCTCCAAGCGAAGACACCTTGACTATGAGAATTCGCAATACGCCGCGCCCCAGTGGATTGCTGTCCCGGCTACCCTTGACCACCGCCTCCGAAAATCGCTGTGGAATGATGTTCCCCCAACCGGTCAACCGCTTCCGCCACCATCCGCGGCCGCAATTCAGTCAAACAGCGCAGATGGCCGTAAGGGCATTCGCGTTGGAAACAAGGGTGGCATTCGATGCCGCTGACGAACAATTCTACCTTGTCGGCGAGAGGCGGCGTGAATTCGGGCGAACTCGCGCCATAAATCGCGGCCAGGGGTTTGTCCAGAGCCGCCGCGATATGCATCAATCCGGAATCATTCGAGACCACCACCGCGGCCGCCGACAGCAGGTCCACCGCCTCGGGCAAACTGGTTCGTCCAGTCAAGTCTTGGCAATCGGCTTTCAAGCCGGAGGCGATGCCCGCGGTGATTTCGGCGGCGATGGCGCGGTCTTTTCCCGAGCCGAACAGCCAGACTTGCCAACCGCGGCGCAGATACCGGTTTGCCAATTCGATGTGGGCGCTGGCGGGCCATTGTTTCGCTGGCCCAAACTCGGCGCCGGGGCAGAGCGCGAGAATGGGACTTTGCCGATGCAGCCCAAGCCGCGAACAGGCGCGTTCGAGCTCCTCCGGCCGTGTCCGCAATTTCGGTTTCGGCCAATCGAAGTCAACGACGCTCCCCGCGGGCCGCGCCAGCGCAACAAAGCGTTGCGCCATCAGCGGCAGTTTCCGCTTGTCCAGGCGGCGGCAATCGGTGAGCAGCGGGTCGCGCCATTCACCGCGCCAGCCGATGCGCGCGGGAATGCGCGCGTGAAATGGGATCAGCGCGGATTTGAACGAGTTGGGCAAAACGATCGCATGGGTATAGTCCCGCCCGCGCAGCGCCCGTCCGATTCGCCGCCGCTCCGGCCAATTCAGTTCGCCGTGTTGGAAGGGCGATGCGAGACTTGCGCCGACCTCGGGCATGCGTTGCAGCAGCGGCCGCGCCCAGGCCGGCGCCATGACCGAGATTTCGTTGCCTGGATGATCGGCCTTGAGTTGCCTGAACAGCGACTGGGCCATGACCATGTCGCCAATCCAGGACGGCCCTATGATGAGATAGTTTCCGGCGCCCGAGCTGAATTCGGATTCGGATTCGGGCGCCGGTTCGGGTTCGGGGTCGGTGGTCATTCTCCGCCGCCGGCGTTCACTCGACCAGTTTCACCCAGTCGCCCGGCTCGGGCTCGCCCCGCGGATAATAGCCGTTCAACAGACGCAAGGTCTCTTCCGCATGTTCGCCCAGGTTGGCATTGCGCGCTGCCGCCTCGAAGCTGAAATTCTCATCCACCATGGCATAGCGGATTTTCTGCTCGCTTTCCATATTGAATTCCGACTGCTCCATGGCGCGGAAGCTTTTGATCGATTCGAGCAATGAGCCATCCAGTTCGTCCGCATTCCCGCCCGGCGGCAACGCGCCGCGAAACACGAAAGCGCGCGAGTTCAGAAAAAGAACGGCGACCCGCTCCCGCGCCCCGGAAGCGGGATCGACGACCACCGCGGTGTGGCCATCCAGATTGAATTGTTCCAGCGCCTCGGACTTGAGCAAGTTGGCGGACTTCATCCGCTGGGCGAGAAACTCCCGCGGCGATTGACCGCCTTGCAGGCGCACGGCCTCGATGCTGAGGGAATGCCCTTCGGGCGCCGTGGCGGCGGCCGTGGTCGTGGTTTCGCTGATATCCCACTGATCGGGAAAAACCAGGGTGTAGCCGAACAGCGGCTGGTAGTAACGGTTGCGGGTTTCGTTGGTTTGCGACTGGACGCTGGTCCCCAGCACCAGGCCGTCCATGATTTCCCGAAAACGATCGTTGTTTTCCAGGAAAGCGGTGCCCGGGCTGATTTGCCGCACTTCGGCGATCGCCTGTTGCAAACGCCTGTCGTTGCGGGGATGGGAGGCGAACAGACCATGGTAACCGCCGCCACCGGTGCTGGTGAGACGGCGAAAATCCGAGTGGTTCTTGAGCACGGTGAGCATATCGATCGTCGCTTGCGGATCGTAGCCCGCCTTGCTCATATATTCCGCGCCGAGCCGGTCGGCTTCCAGTTCGTCTTCGCGGCCGAAACCGCTGAGCCCGGCCGCCGCCCAGATCGAGGCGACATTGGCGATGGAGGCGCCGGCGGCGCTGTTTTGGGTGACCACGGCGGTAACGATGCCGCTGACCTGGGCGCCGAAACGGGCCAACCTCCCATCCGCGTCGTGCTGCACCGCGTGCCGCGCGGTGATGTGGGCGATCTCGTGTCCGAGCACGGCGGCGAGTTGGGCCTCGGAATTCAGGAAGGCCAACAATCCGCGATTGATGTAAACGTAGCCGCCGGGCAGGGCGAAAGCGTTGATCGCCGGATCGTCCATGACGAAAAACTGGTAGTCCAGCTCCGGCCGGTCACCCACGGCCGCGATGCGCTCACCGACTTCGGTCACATAGGCCGCGAGCCGGGCATCGTGATAGACATTCACTTTGTCCATGATTTTCAGATGCTCTTCCGCGCCGAGTTCGATTTCCCGGCTCTCGCTCATGAGCACGAAATTGGGTGTTCCGGTTGCGGGGTTCACCGCGCAGGCTTTCATCAGCAGCGGTGCCGCGATCGTTAGCGCGAGCACAGCGCCACTTTTCGCAATGCGTTTCCAGTCGTGCCGAATCGATCTGTTCATTCTTTCTACCTCAGTCAGTGCCGGTGGCTGCGCCGGGCCGGGCCGGGCCGGGCCGGTTCTGGCGCGTTGGCGCGGCAATCAGCCACCATGCACAAAAGCCTTGAGCTGGTCGCCGAGCCGCTGGCAGGCATTCGACTCCACTCTGGCAATGAGCGGAATGGGCACAACCACCGCCGGCACGTAGGACTGCCCGGAAGCTTCGGCGCTGATGGTGCCGACGGAATTGAACTCGTTCACATCCCAGACCCGGGCCAGGAAATTGGCATCGTCTTCCCAAGAGCCAAACCCAAAACAGCCGGTCAGGCCGGGTGCCACCGTGCAGGAGATCGACCCTGTTCTGCCCAATCTTTCGGTATGGCCGTCAAGCCACACGATATAGCGAATGCCAAAATCGTAAATGGTTTGCGACACGCTGTCCTCGGTCATGATGCGCGCCAGATCGGCCACCCGCAGCGGTGCCGTGCGCGGCTCGAACCAGGGAAACACGGCGTCCAGAAAATCCTGTTCGGGGATGACATTCAGCGCGTTTTCCCCTTGGGCGAGCCGCTCGCCGACGCATTCGACGAATTCGGCTTCGGTTTCATAGCTGCTGACCTGGCGCCGGCCGAGCAGGACCACGGATTGATGGTTTTCAATTCCGGTTTCGCCCTGGCGCAGCTCTTCAACGGAAGTGCTCGTGCAGCCGACGCTGAGCAATATGGCGGAAAAGCAGAGTGCGTGGGATTTTGCCAACAAGCTGTTCATGGGATTTCCCCCGGGGATCACATTTGCGCGAGCCAGTCGCTGATTTCCGGCACGCGCGTGAAATTTAGCGCGAATGTTGAGGCCAGGTCGCGCAGCGCGACCACGGCGGCGTCGTTGATGGCGGTCTCCGTGCTGCGGAAGGTTTCCGTCGGCGTCTTGCCGTAGGATGTGAGTTCCCAGTCCGCCAGATAATCGCCTTCCGCCGTCAGCAAACGCATATTGTATTTGACCCAGACTTCGAACACGTCGAGCCGCGTCTTGATCGGCAGCGCAAGCTGGAATTCCTCGATATTGGGCACGAAAACCGCGTCCACATTGCTATTGGCGGCCTGGTCGATTCCATCGACAAAAACCACCCGCTCAAACATTGCCGGAAGAATCGTGTTGAACAATTCGATATGGGATTGGCCGCTGCGGATATAGTACTCCTCCTGGCCGGTTTCACTGTATTCGGTGTAAGTGAATTGGCGCAATTGATCCTCGTACACAACGGCCAGGGACACCGGGAGTTTGCGGATGTTGGGTGCGGGGAACGCGCCATCGATTACAACATTGCTGGCGCCGCAGGACACCAGCAAGATCGCCGGTATCAGCAGGGTCCACCTTGTGGTTCTCAGTTGCCGCATGATTGATTGCCTCGGTCTCGCCAAACTTCGCGCTGCTGCGCCGGATTCATGCCTAACGAAAATCGTTCAATCCCACAAAAGTGCCGCCGTTGCGCTGGGTCAGATCGCGCATGAGGGCGGCGTAGTTGTAACCGCTTTCCTGGATCGCCCCCAGGATTACGGGAAAGCCGATGCCGTGGATGCGCACCCGGACATCGTCCTCGCGATAGTTGTAGCGCGCCACTTCCCGCAGCACACTTTCGATGGAACCGGAACTGAAATCGTCGCCGATCACGTACACGCTGATTTTCTGGTCTTCCGAATAGAAGGTGCCGATCGCTTCCCGCAGGCCTTCCACCGGGCTGCTGTTGCTATAGGGGGTCCAGTTTCGCAGCAGGGAAATGATTTGCCTGCGCCGCTCCGGGGTGTCCGGAATCCATTGGCGTTCGTAGAGCGTGAACATGTACTGGCCCATGTCGTTCAGTACCTGGATTCCTTTTACTTCGGGATACACGTTGAGTGTTTCCTCGATCACTTCCAGAACCCGGGGCCAGGCATTGCTGACCATGCTGCCGGAAGTATCGATCACGAAAACGATGTACTCGCTGTCCATCGGCACGCCGCCGATGAAATTGTTCGGCGGGTCGCTGATATTGGCGTACAGGCGCCGCATTTCCTCGGTCAGGGTTTGCCTGGCGGTAAGCAATTCCCCGATCGCCTGGGCGGTTTCTTCGCCCTGCAGCTCGGCGCGCTGATACAGGTCTTCGAGAGTGTCGCGCTGGCCGCGCAGGTCGCTGAGCAATTCCTCCAGGGTAGCGTTGCGGTCTTCAAAGTCGTTCAGCTCCTCGCGCATTTCGGTGGTCTCGCTGCGGATGGCGAACAACTGCCGCTGCAATTCCACGATTACTCCCGAAGGCAGCAATTCGACGTTGTCGTTGATCGCCTGGATATCCGACCGCGTGATCATCAGCAAAATGATAATTGCGCCAAAGCCGCAGGACGCTACATCCAGAAAGGATACCGAGAATTGTTCGGCGGCTCTTCTCTGCCCGCGTCTCATGGCCTGTTCGCTCCCGCCCCGTTGCCGGTGTGGCCTGGGCTGTTTGGTGGCGTCATTATTTGTCCGCTCCCGCGGTCTATCTTGCGTCCGGTTCTCATTACGGCCAATCTCTCGAAGGCGCCAGGAATGAACCCCTGGTCACCATGGCCAATTTCCAATAGGCGCCGGCGGCCAGTGTGTCCCCTTCCAATGGCAGCAATATGGTATTGACCGGCACACCTTCGGGAAGTTCTTCCAGCGCGGCGTCGAACATGCGCGAGCGTCGGCGCGGATTCACCATGCGGTTGTCCGCCGGGCCGGGCCGGTCCACCGTCGGCAGGCCGTCGGTGATCAGAAATATATTGTCCGGCGGCGGCGACATATTGGCGGCGAGCCGGAATACCTGCTCCAGATTGGTGCCGTCGTTGGGCACGGTTTCGCGCACGGCTTGCATGGCCTGGTTGAGTTGATCGCGGTCGGCGATTTCCAGCCAGGTTTGCAAGTCGCCGCCCGCCGCCGATTGCACGTCGGTATTGAACGTCCAGATTTGATAGCGGCTGGTGACCGGAATCTGGGCGATGATCCATTCCATCGTGCGCAGCAGCCATTGCCATTTCGGCGCTTGCACCTTCAATTCGTCCGGCATGTTCCGGCTGCGCAAAATGTTGACGATGGTTTCATCGAGCATGCTCGCGGAACTGTCCATCAGAATCAGAATCCGCTGCCCGCCTAGATACATGCCGGACAGGTATTGCCGGTTGCCGCCGCCGATAAATCTGCGCACATTGCCGCCGGCCTGTTCGATGGCGCCAGCGCGCAGCTCTTCGATTTGCTCCCGCAGACTCTCGATTTCGACGCGCAGCCGTTCCCGCAGCGCATCGCTGTCGGCGCCATTGGCGTTGAACAACTCCAATTCCCGCGCGAGCATTTGCAGTTGTTCGCGTTGTTCTTCGTACTCGACCTCGCCTTCGGCGAATTCTTCCCTTTCGGCTGCGAGCAGATTGCGCAATTCGAGGTTGCCATCGAGGCCTTCCCGAATTTCCTCCTGCAACAGGTTCAGCTCAAGGATCAGGTCGGGGTTGCCGGTTTCCACGGTGTTGTTGTTGGTGTGGTCGAGGATCAGGAAAATCAGTATCACCGCGCCGAAGCCGCAGAACATGACGTCGAGAAAGGCCAGGCTCAACGGCGAAACGCCGCGCCGTCCGCTGTTTCTGCCGCGCTGGCTACCGTCCATCGCGCACCTCGATCATGATTACTTCCCCGCTGGTGTCCGGAAAGCGGATGCGGTCCCCGGTTTTCAAGGTTTGGGCGCCCCGCGCGGGATTGCCGTTGAGGTCGAATTCGAGCGCGCCGCAATCCAGCACCACCTGGGATTGCCGCAAACTGAGTCTTTCGATGTGCCGCGGCAGGCCGTCGATATCCGCGGCCGCAAGCGCCGCGGCGTCACCGTTGACCGCGTTCCCATTTTGGGCGAGCGAGGCCACCGGCACCGCCTGGTGGCCCCACAGCACATGGGTTGGCGCCGGTGTCCTCCGCCGCGAAGGCGCTGCCGACGCTTGCCGCGCGGGCAGCGCGTCCACCAGGCGCAACGCGCCGTTTCCATCCCGCTGGCGAATCTGATCGGCGTGGCGCAAACAATTCAAGATCAAGGTCTCGGCTTCAATTCGGCGCGTGTTCACGTCTTGCCCGAACAGTTCGCCGGCCTGGGGCAAGCGCGCCAGGCGGTGATCGAGCAGCACTTCGCCGCCGCCGGCAAGCAAGGGGCGAAGGCTCGCGCGCAACTCCCGGTAGCGCGGCCGCAGCGCCGTCAGGATTTGCTCGGATGTCAGTTCGGCGCGGTAGCTGTTGCCTCCCGCTTTCAGTTGCAGGCTCAGGTTGGCCTCGCGCTTGCCTTCGTCGTCAAGCCAATCGGCGAGCCGGGAATACAGATCCTGCTCGGTGCGGGCATCGTGCCTTGGGTCGAACCGGCATTGCAGGATGAACGCGTCATTGGCGGCGCGCATCAAGGTGTCGAGAATCTGCTGGCGCCCAAGCTGGGGTACCTGGACGCGTTTGTCGACACGCAACACGCCGTCCTTGTGGACCAGGCGCGTCAACAAAGTCTGGTTTAGAAACAGGCCCGCGTGCACCACCGGTTCGGTGCCGGTTTGATCAATGGCCGCGGCCAGCGCGGCATCGACAATGCCGCTGGCCCCGAAAGCGCATTGGTTGGCGATGCCAAGCAGGATTCCCAACTGCGGCGGCTGGTAATGGCCCGGCACCGCCAGCAGCGCCTCGCCTTCGCAGCTTGCCTCCCGCGCCAACTGGTTGAGCTGGGACCAGGCGATGTCGGCGTGATGGCGGATCCGGCTCTTGCCCGGCAGCGGCGTCATGTTCAATTCGTGCCAGAAACGAAAATAGCTTTGCGTGGGGTGCATGCGGAGCTGCTGTTCGGCCTCCGCCCCCAGCGACAGCTCACCATCCCGCAGCAAAGCGAAACCCGGCGTTTCCGCAGCCAGGCCTTCGCCATCGGCGATGCGCAAGCGGACATCATTGAGTTCGATGACTTTCAGGCTCATGTCCGCATCCTGGTTTCGGGAACGTTGAGATGCCGCACCAGGCGTTCATCGCAATAGTTCTGGCAGTCGAGCACGAGCCGGTCCTGCAACAGTTGCAATTGATGCAACAGGAACATCAGCAAAATGCTTACCACCAGCGCCACAAAGGTTGAGTTGAACGCCACCCCCAAACTTACAGTGACCCCGACGATGTCGCCGGCCACGGCCTGGTAGGCCTGGCCCAGGGCGGTGCCGATGCCGCGCACGGTGCCAAGGAAGCCAATCGAAGGGATTGCCCAGGCGATATAGCGCACGATGGTGAGTTCGGATTCCATGCGGTCGGCTTCCGCCTCGCAGGTGCTTTTGATGGTGTTCGCGACATCCTGGATATTGCGCGTGGTTTCAAACCGGTGCAGGCCGGCGAGCAGGGCGCGGGGCAGCAAAGTGTGGCGGAAGCCCTCGGGCAGGGCCTGAACCGGGCGCGCGTACTCGCGGGCGTCCTCCGGCAGTATGTTGATGCCTTCGGACAATGGAATCAGTGTTCGATCGAGCATGGCGCGTTCGCGCACCGTATTGAAGGCTTTCATGCCGATGATCGAGAGCGCCCAAAGAAACAGAATAATGCAGGTTTCCTGCTCGAAGTTGCGCAAGATGATGAAAATCGAGCGTTCGGGCACGTAATCGGGATTGCTTTGTTGCAACAGCGTTTGTTGCTCCTGCACCAGTTCGGCGTTGGGGCGAATGATCGCCACGTAGGCGCCGTGCACCACGATCACCGCGATGATCAATGCACCGACCTGGTACAGGCTCTGTTGCAGCAGGCTTTGTCGCACGAATCCAGGCTCCTTCAAATGTCCGCGGGAATGGGAATGCCAATGTCCCGCGACAGTTGTTCGCTGGGAATGAAAGGCACAAACTCTTCCAGTTCCTCATCTTCCGTTTCGGCGTCTCTTTCCGCTGCCGCGTCCGGCTGCGCCGCGGCTTGCTCATCCGCCGCTCCGGCTTGTTCTTGTCCCGCGGACGCGTCGCCGTCTTGCCCGGCTTGAGCGTCCGTTTGCTGGGCCTGGGCGGAGTGCGCCATGGCCGCGAGCAGCAGGGCCGACAGCAACAGGATTTGGCGGATCAGATCTGTACGCATGCCATTCACCAAAATTGGTTTATTCCTCATCCAGATAGCGGGCCACCCGGAAGCCGAGGTCGAACCGTGGTTCCACACCGAAATCACGATGGGAAAGACGAATCTGGGTGACCGAGGCCTGGGCCCAACTTGACCCGCGAATCACGTGGAACTCGCCGTTTTCCGGCCCCAGGGGGTCCACCGGCACATCGCCGCCAATACCGATTGAACCATAAAAATCATGCACCCATTCGGCAACGTTTCCAGCCAGGTCATATAGGCCCCGTCCATTGGGCTGAAACGAGCCCACCGGCGCGCTCACCGCCACGCCGTCGTTGTATTCCATGAGCACCTCGTCCAGATAGGTTTGCGCGGCATTGTCGGCGAAGTTGCCCGAACCCGGCGGCGGCGGCATTCGCTCGCCCCAGGGATAGCGCAGGCTGAGTCCGTTGCGGTCGACCCTCGCCGCCCAGGCCCATTCCGCTTCCGTCGGCAACCGGTACCCGTTCGAGTCCGGATTGAAGCCGACAACGCGGCCGTCGCTGACCTCGTAAAACAGGGGCAGGGATTCCTGTTCGCTCAACCAGTTGCAGTACAGCGCGGCTTGTTCCCATGACACGCGCACGACCGGCTGGCTGGGGTTGCCCAGACTGATGCCGAAAGCGGTGCCCGAACTGTGCTCCGGGTTGAAGCGGAGGAATTGGGCATTGGTGGTTTCGGTTTCCGCCAGATAGAACAGCCGCTGCAATTGGACATCGCGCAAGGTCTCATTGGGCCTGCGGCCCGCTTCCCGGCGCGATGAGCCCATGGTGAAGCCGGTCGGCGTGTACAAACGCAGGGTCTGCCCGACAGCGTTGCTAATCACGCCAAGCTGTTCCCTGCGCGCCTGTTCCTGGGACTGCAAGTTGGCGCGAATCAATTGATCCAGTCCGGGGCGCGGGACGAAACTGGCCACGTAGGGCACGTAGCCTTCCTTGCGTATTTCGATCTCCTGGTCCGCCGCAACGAGTTCCAGAGTCTGGTTGGCGGGGCCGCGAAAGGCGCCATCGACATACAACTCGGCATCCGCCGGCTCCGCCTGGAAGCGCACGGCGACCAGATGGGGCCGCAATTCGATCATCACGTCCCGCTGCATCTCGGGATTGACCCGCACCATTTCGCGGGTGGGGTGGTAGCCTTCGCGAAACAGCGCGACTTCATAGGGGCCTCCCGGTGGCAGCTCGACTTCGAGCGGCGTCAGGCCCTTGAACTCGCCCGCCACGGTGACACTGGCGCCGGAAGGTTCGGAGCGGACAAAAACCAGGCCGTCGGCGGGTTCGAGCGTCACCCGGGGCAGCATCAGCGGCTCGCCGGCGGTGACTTCCAGGGCTTGCCGCCAAGCTTTGTGGCGCGGAAGTTTCAGCATGATTTCGCGGTCGCCTTCGAGAATTTCCGCCACAACGGGGGTACGGCCAACACTGGCGCCGTCCACCAGCAATTCCGCGCCGGGGGGCTCGCTGGCGACTGTCACCTCGGCCCAGGCCGGCTCCGGTTCAAAGGCGAAATCCTGATGGATTCCGCGGCCTTCCACCACAATCGTTTGCCGCAGGTCCCGGTAGCGTTCGTGGCGCAGCGCGAGTTCATACTCGCCGGCCTCCAGGGTCAGCCCGGCCAGCGGCGTCACGCCAATATCCGCGCCGTCGAGTGTCAGGCGGGCGCCATCCAGGCCGGGCGTGGCGAACGTCACCGTGCCGGGCAGCGGCGTCAGTTGGAACCGGGCGATTTGCGCGGGCTCCTCGCCAACGGTCAAAGTGCTTGTGTTGTCCAGGAATCCGGGATGCGAAAGCTTGAGCTGGTAGCTGCCGCTGCGGATCAGATGACGCGGCCCGACTTTGAAGCTGAATCCTCCGCTCAACTCGACCGCGGCGGCATTCGGTTCCACCTCGATGTAGATCGATTTCGCGGTCAGCACAAACCAGATTGCGGTTCCGCCGAGCAAGGCGAACAGCGCCGCCGCCAGATACAACCAGCGCCAGCGGAATTCGAACGCCCAGCCGCCCTTTCCGGGCGGGCTGTAGGCCACCGGAACGATGGCTTCGGGATTTGCGGAATCGCCATGCCGCATGGCTTACAATCCTCCGGAACCACCGAATCGCTCATCGCAAATGATGGAAATTGGACTTGGGGCTTGTCCGAATCCGACCTCGAACTGTTCGCGCACTTCGCGGAAACCGATGCGCCGGCCCAGGGCGATATAGCGCCCCGGCAGCAGTTCCAGCTCGGTTTGCTCGAATCTGCCCAGCTCGGCAACCCGGAAAACCAGGACGTCTGTGAGATTGTCGGAAACGAATTCGACGCGCTGCGGAATTCTGGCTTCGACCAGCAAAGGCTCCAGCGCGTCAAGCTGCCCCACCAGTTTCGGGCCCGCTTCGGGCAAGGCCCTGCCGGTGTAATAGGCATCGAGGGAATTCTGGTAAAACAATTCGTCGCTGAGCTGGTAGGGGTCGGCGAGCGCGTTGTTCAACAGGTTTTCCAGTTGCAAGCGCTTGCCGCTGTAATCCCTTCCCTCGAGCGCGAACAGCAGGTTGCCGTCGATTTGCAGCACTTGGTCATACAGGCCCACCGCCTCCAGCCAGCGCTCGCCGGCGCTGGCCGCGTCGATTTGCCCGCGCAGGCGCGCAATTTCCACCGAAGCGACCTGATTGCGCGTTTGCTCCAGCGCGGCATCGACCTGGTCGCGGTTGATGCCAAGCAGGGCGGCGCGTTCAAACTCTGCGGTTGCGGCCTCGGGATCGTTCGCCTCCAACAAGGCAAATCCCGCCGACATGATGGCGGAAAATTCGTTTTGGGTCATGTTCGCGGTCACCCGCGACACGCCGCTTCGCGCCGCCTCGCTGTCCGCATCCAAGGCGAGCACTTCCCGGTATCTCGCAAGCGCCTGATCGAGAGCGCCATCCTCTTCCAACGTGCCCGCTTGCGCCAGCAAATTCATGATTTGTTCGAAATTGCGGGCGATGGCGAGGCCGTCGCTGGCGGCGGCGTTGCCCGGGTCGAGCATGAGCGCGAAATTGAATTTCTCG
This sequence comes from uncultured Pseudohongiella sp., assembly GCA_965221015.1. Lineage (GTDB taxonomy): Bacteria > Pseudomonadota > Gammaproteobacteria > Pseudomonadales > Pseudohongiellaceae > UBA9145. The sequence goes on from OZ244859.1 coordinate 212,700, forward strand.
GCGGCCAGGGTTGGATCGTCGTTTTGCAAGGCGGCTTCGCCTTCGGCGAGAAAGCGCGCCAGGGTCTCTGGCACCGCCAGCAGCAGATCGGTCAGGGAATCGGCGGCGCCGCGATAGGAATCGTGGGCCAGATCGAAATCGCGGTTGCGGTAATGTTCGTCGCCGAGTCTGGCGAGCTCGACGGCGGCATCGTAAGTCTCCGCCGCCCATTGCGCCGCGCGCAAATCGTCGAGTTGTTCCCGCGTGTCGAGAATATTGGCGAGCACTTCCTGGGCGCGCTCGCGCTCGCGCGCCTGAACCGCTTCTTCAAATGGGGAGATGCTCTCGCTCGGTTGCGGCGCGATGACCACGGGCGCGGATTCGGGCAGCAGCGCGCGTTCAAAAGGCAGTTCGTATTCGGCAACGATCTGCGGCAGCACAAAAATCACGAACAGCGCGAGAACAAGCAATACCGAGACGCCAAGCATCAACCAGATTGGCGGCCTGCGGGATTGTTCCGGCGGCGGCAGGTGGACGGCTGCGACACCGTCATTTCCCACCTTTGGCGCCGGCTGTGCATTTTGCTGCTGCGGCATAACTTTCCGAATATACGAAAATCGGCGCTTAATCCGTCGGTGGATTTTGCGCGGGCGTTTCTCCCCGCTCAAGCGCGTAGAGATCGGCGAGAATCTCCCGCCATTCAGAATACTGCTCCTCGACGGTGCCGGACAGAACGATGGTGTCATCATCCAGTTGAATCACCTGGGGCGTGACTTCCCGCTCCAATGAAGCGCCCAGTTCCTCCAGCGCTTCGATTTGCACTTCGATTTCCTGGCGTGTGCGGAAACCATTGCGGATGATGTCGGCGCCATAGTACGTGCTGACGGAACCGCCGATCAGTTCGGCGTAGTTGTCCGCGTTACCGGCCGTGACCAGGCCACCAAGCACCATGGCGGCGCCGAGGGCGAACTGACGGTTGGCTTTCTGCTTCAGTTCCAGCATTTCAAGTGTTTCGCGGTAGCTTTGCTCGCGCCAGGAATCGTATAGCGCGCGCATGTCGCGGGAGAAGCCGGAGTAGTAGTCCTGCACCGTATCGATGAACATGAAATCGCGTTCGCGAATCTCGCGAATGCGGCGCATGGCGGGGTCGGACTCGGCCGGCAGATACGCCAACTCATAGTCGCCCTGGCGGCTTTGGGTCAGGTAATCCGCGTAAACCGCCGGCGCGAATCGCTGCGCGAAGCGCATTTCGGAAATGGCGCGCAATTCGGTGATGCGCTGGAAGTCGACATTTTCATTGCGATACGCGAGCAGGTCGTTGGCGATCCTCGAATACAGGTTCTGGAAAGGATCATTGCGCAGCAATTGATCCGGGTCGTAGCTGAATTGGCTGACGGCCTCGTCGTATTCGCGGGTGTACCACTCGCGTCCGGTGGAATCACTCACCCGCACGCGCATGGCCATGCTTTCGCCGGTGGATCTCAGGATGGTGCCGTCGATGCGGATGTCCATCGGACTGCTTTCGTTCGGCATGACATAAACGATACCCCAGTTGCCCGAACGGATCAGGGTGTCGGCCAGCAAATACGGCGCGTAGCGCGACTCCGCCACGCGCACATTGTGGTTCACGGTATCCACGTCGTCATCGTCGATTTCGTCAAGCCCCGGGTTGAAAATCGCAACGCCAACATCCATCAGGAATTCTTCCGGCACGTACTGCTCGTCCGTGATTACCGGAGTGTAGGCGGTGGTCCGCACTTCGTGGGTGGCGCAGCCGGCGATCAGCAGGCCGCCCAATGCGAGGCTGGTTATACGAGCAAGTGGATTGTTCATCGGTGGTTACCTGTTACCCAAACCTGTGTAGTTTCGATATTCATCCCATAGCGCTTCGCGCAGTTCGGGGTCGGCCTCGGTCATGGCCGCCTCCCGCAATTGCCGCGCGACGACATCATCGTCGCGGCCGCTGGGTATGTCGTCCGGTGGCGGAAAAGACTGCCGCGGTTCGCCGCTTCCCCCGCCCGAGCCACCCGCGGATTCGGGCTGGTTGGGAACCTGGAATTCCTGGGGACCGCCCGCCCCGCCGCCGCCGTCCGGGCCGGTTCCCGGGTCGCCGCCGGCTTCGCCGGAACCGGAGCCCTGGGCCCGCTCCCTTTCATCGCGCAATATATCGTCATACGTCCCGAGGATGTCTTCAAGTTCACCGTCAAGCACGGCCGCCCTGTCGTTGCTGCCCATGGTGCCGTCGCCCGCGCCGCCCGCACCCGATCCGCTGCCGGGCAACGAGTCGAGCGTGTAATCGCCGCCGGCCGCGGCGCCCGGCAATCCCGCGCCTCCGGGCAATCCCGCTCCGCCCCCAGGCATGTTTGACGCGCCACCCCCTGATCCCGCACCGCCGGGCGAAGACCCGGGGCCGACATCCGGCAGTCCCGCCCCGCCTGATGGCGAAGCTGGTCCACTTCCCGGCAATCCGCCGCCGCCCGATGGCATGGAAGAGCCGTCACCGGGCTGTCCCGCCGCGCCGGACGATCCGGCACCCGGCAGGCCGCCGCCGGGTGAAGGCATGGATGACCCGGCGCCAGGCAAACCGCCGCCCGGAGAAGGCATGGACGATCCATCCCCCGGAGTTCCGCCGCCCGCTGACGATGTGCTCGACCCATCGCCCGGCAGGCCGCCGCCGGGTGAAGGCATGGATGACCCGGCGCCAGGCAAACCGCCGCCCGGAGAAGGCATGGACGATCCATCCCCCGGAGTTCCGCCACCCGCTGACGATGTGCTCGACCCATCGCCCGGCAAACCACCGCCCGGTGAAGACGTGGATGATCCATCACCAGGAAGGCCGCCCCCCGGGGAAGGCATGGGTGCCCCCGCACCCGGGAGCCCACCTCCAGCAGAAGGCATTGATGATCCATCACCCGGAAGTCCACCTCCCGGAGAAGGCATTGACGATCCATCACCTGGCTGTCCACCGCCGGGGGAGGGCATGGGCATTCCAGCTCCCGGCAGGCCTCCGCCGCTCGGAGGCATCGGCGTTCCGGCGCCCGGCGATCCACCGCCGGCGGGAGGCATGGGCGCTCCCGCGCCCGGCAGGCCGCCGCCGGTTGAAGGCATGGAAGGCCCGCCACCCGGACTGCCGCCGCTGGAAGGCGAGGACGATCCGCCCGGCAGCCCACCCGTGGACGGCATGGAAGGGCCGCCTCCCTGGCTTCCACCAGGCGAAGGCATGGAAGGGCCGCCTCCCTGGCTTCCGCCGGAGGAAGGAGTGGAAGGTCCACCCGGAAGTCCGCCGGAGGATGGCATGGACGGTCCACCGCTTGGCGAAGGCATCGATGGCGCGGAACTCGGCGAGGGGATGCCCTGAGACATGCTCGGCAGTTGCTGGCAGGAAGCCAAACCAAAGACCAAGCCCGCCGCAAGCGCCAGTTTGACGGAACAAGCGATTATTGACTCTGACCTTGGCATCGACAGGACCTCGCTGCGAAGTTGGAATGCGAAGCAGGCATTCCGCGGTTGAATTCGCTCCAAAATTGCCCCAAGCCGCTTAACCGAAGCTTAACATTTTCTCCGCCGCGGCAAAATTTTTCGCGTCGGCGGCAACCCCTCCCGGCGCCCGCGGGCAGCCGCGACAACGGTTTGGGATTGGGCGCGGCGACTGGCTCAGTACCAGAAGCGGTACTTGAACTGGACCGCGTTGGCGCGAACCGGCATCCCATCGCGCAACACCGGCCGAAATCTCGATTCGCGCACCTGGCGCCGAATCCAGCTGTGTTTCGAGGCCAACTCCCCGGATTCTTCGCCGAGCGTTTGCAGGTTCCGCACCTGGCCCCAGCGGGTAACGTCGAAAGACAAATCAATCGAGGCGTGGCTGACATCTTCGCGCTGGTGCGTGCTGGCCAGACCTTCGATCAGCCAGTCGCTGTCATCGGAAGCGAATACCGGCATTTGCCGCGCCTGCCCGAACATGCGCCGGCGCAATTCATCGGCGTTTTCCGCCTCCGCCAGGGCCTCCCAAGCCTCCTGGTACATACTGCTGGCCGCGTTGCGCCGATTGAACAGCAGATACCAGTCCGCCAACTCCGCGGTCGCCCGGGCCAGTTGTTCGACTTCGCCTTCGCGGCCCCGATAATGCTCCCTGACCGCGGCCAAGGCATCTTCCCCGGCGCGGAAGCCGGTGGGTATGATCGCGGAACTCCAGGCTAGCGTGTCGCGCAGCGTTTCCTGGGGCACCCGGTACTGGGCCCGCGCCAGCTCCCGCATCAAATCCTGGTTGCGCGCCACCAGATATGCGGTTTGCGCCACCCCGCGGAGGAATTCGACGTAGCGCTCGTCGTTGTTGCCGAAATGGAACTGGACCATGCTCGCCGCTTTCTTGTACAACATCTGCGCCGAACTCAGGCGCACGGCCAGAGACTCCCCCTGGCGCAGGCGAAAAGCGCGCGTGTGCCATTGCGCGAGCTCGCCCAGCGCGGGTATCAATCTTGGGTCGTCGCCGCCGTAATACTTTTGCTGGATGAAGAACAGATAATTCTGGTAAACGTCAACCCGGGGCCAGTCTCCCAGCGCCTCGTAACTTTCGATGATTTTGCCAACCAGCGGTGTTTGGTCGATGGAGTGCAAGCCGGTATTGATGCGCTGCACGTGCATCGCGCGATCATGGGTCTCGATCGAGCCGAGGTAATCGCCTTGCCGCAATTGCAGCGCACCCAGCGCCGTCAACTGCTCGACCAGACTCCCGTCCCAGGCCCCGGCCATGGTTTCCGAGTCGGCGATGGCCTCGGTGAATTGCTGAATGTCGAGCGAGCGTTGCCCGGAATCGGCGTCGCGCCCCGGATCGCGGCGAAATTCCGGCGGCGGCAGTTCGAAATCGATGCCCTCCGGGATCGCCACCCCGGGTTCGAGGTAAAGCACGGGAAGCCAGGGCGCGCTTTGTTGCTCGGTTTCCGTGCCGACTTCCGGCCCGGCGCTGTTTTGCTGGGCCTGGACGGAGGCCGCCGCCAGCACCAGCGCGGCGGCGCAAGCGCAGCCGGACAGGGCATCCCGGAACCGGCGCATGACACCGTAATGACAGCTTTCGTTGTGGGTCAACATACGCAACAATACCGCGCGCAAGCTTTGCCGGATCAATGTCAAATTTATAACACTGGGCGATTTCGCCCGCAATATGGCCGAATTGCGATTTGTGGCTCTTATTCCAGTGACGTGATCCGCCGAATTCGCGCGGTTCGACGGTCGCCCCCTCACTAATTTCGCGTTCGCGCGCGGCGAAGCGAAGTCGCGGAATGCCATTGCCAGGGCGGGAATGGCCCACTGGCAATGGATGGGACGCCCAATGGGCCACAATTTCCGCGCCGCCATGGCCGGCTCTATTTGGGTCGAGTATTCGGGGGAAATTCCCTTGCCGCGAAACAACACGGTGATTTTTTGCGAAAACAACATACAATCGGTATAAGAGCCAAAGTAAGTCAGCGATACAACAGGCCAGCCCTGACCAGACTTGACCAGCCACCGGGGAGAGACAGATGATGAAAATTACACGTCAACCGTTCGCCGCACTCGCAGCCATCGCCGCGCTAAGCCACTTCCCTTTGGCCGCGGGCCAAAGCGGCACCAGCATCTATGAAGGCGACTGGCCGCTTTATCACGGCGGCGAGTTTTCCCAGCGCTATTCGCCGCTGGATCAGATCAATGCCGAGAATGTCCACGAGCTTGAAATCGCCTGGCGGTTTTCCACCCAGGGCATCGGCCCCGATGTGGTCTACAACAACCCGGCCACTCCGCTGGAAATCGACGGCATTCTTTACACCAACGTGGGCAGCACGCGCAATGTGCTCGCCCTCGACGCCACCTCGGGCCAGATTCTCTGGATCTACCGCTACCAGGAAGGCGACCGGTTCGACGAAGCGCCGCGCAAGGGATCCGGCCGCGGCGTCGCCTACTGGACCGACGGCGAAGTCAAGCGCGTCATCGACGTCAGCCCCGGCTACCACATGGTCTCGCTCGATGCCGACACCGGCATCCCGGACCCAACATTTGGCGAGAACGGCACCGTCGACCTCATGGTGGGCGTGCGCAATGGCGACGACCCGCGCTTTCCCTATCCCGATATCGGTCTTTCCGCGCCGCCTTTTGTCATGAACGATGTAATCGTGGTGGGCGCGGCCCACCGCACCGGCGGGCGCCCCCGCGCGAAGATGAACACCAAAGGCGATATCCGCGGCTTCGACGTGCGCACCGGCGAGCGGCTGTGGACTTTCCACACAATTCCCGAACGAGGCGAAATCGGCTACGAAACCTGGCTCGACGAAGGGGTCGAGTTCACCGGCAATTCGGGTGTCTGGGCGCCCATGTCCGGCGACCCCGAACTTGGCCACGTCTATCTTCCGGTGGAAGATCCCACCGGCGATTACTACGGCGGCGACCGTCCCGGCGCCAACCTGTTCTCCAGCGGCATTGTCGCGCTCGATGTGCTAACCGGCGAGCGGCAGTGGCACTTCCAGTTTATCCACCACGACATTTGGGACTGGGACGTTCCCGCCGCGCCGGTGCTGGTCGATTTGCCCAATGGACGCGACGTCGTCATGTCGGTGACCAAACAGGCCTTCATTTATGCTTTCGACCGGCATACCGGCGAGCCCATCTGGCCCATTGTCGAACGCCCGGTGCCCGCGGGCGACGTGCCCGGCGAGTGGTACTCGCCAACGCAGCCTTTCCCCACCTGGCCGGAGCCGTTCGATGTCCAGGGCTTTACCGAAGACAATCTGATCGATTTCACGCCCGAGCTGAAAGCGCTCGCGTTGGAAGCGATCGCGGATTACCGGCTCAGCCCCAGCTTGTATACCCCGCCGTCGCTGGCCGACGCTCCCGACGGCACCCGCGGCCTGCTCAGTCTGCCTTCCTCCACCGGCGGCGCCAACTGGGAGGGCTCGGCGATAGACCCCGAAACCGGTATTCTTTATGTGCCGTCCAGGACCCAGCTCCAGGCCCTGTCGCTGGCCAAGAATCCCAATTCGGATATTGATCTCAGCCAAGGCTTCGGCGTGCGCATTCCCCGCATCCAGGGCTTGGAAGTTGTCAAACCACCCTATGGCCGGGTAACCGCCATCGACATGAACAGTGGCGATCATTTGTGGTGGATTCCCAACGCCGATACGCCCGAACGCATTGCCAACCACCCCTTGATGGAAGGTGTGGACCTGCCGCCAACGGGCGTGCCGACCCGTGCCGGCGTGTTGCTCACCAAAACTCTGCTGTTCGTGGCCGAGGGCAATGGCAGCGCCGACGCCGGACCGACCATGCGCGCCGTCGACAAGCAAACCGGCGAAATCATCGCCGAGATCGAATTGCCGGACAATCAGGTGGGCCTGCCTTTCACCTACGAGCACGAGGGCATCCAGTACCTGGCGATGTTCGTTGGCGGCGGCAGCCGCGGACCGGCCGAACTCGTGGCGTACACTTTGCGTTGAGTGCGCCCGGCCGCGGCCGGACGGCGCCGGGTTGGCCCGCCCATGGCGGCGCCCGCCGCGGCGCCGCCGGGTGCCCGGCACCTGGCGGCCGGTTCAAGCGCCGCCGGCCAGGTCCGCTTCGTGCTGCTTGCGCGCGAGCCGCCCAAGCTGTTGCAGCGAGGTCAAGTGGGCATATAGCGCCGGCAGCAGCCCGTGACGGCGCAATTCGAGAAATTCCCCGTCCTCGAGTTGCTCAAGACGCTGCTCGTCAACGAGGTACACACCATCGACCTCGTAGCGGGGCGCATCCCGCGCCACTTGCAGTTTCAGGGGTCGACTTTGGAACAGGCGTTTTTTCGCCAGGAAGGCGCACACGGCCCGCGATTGCAGGGTTTGCCGGGTGATGCGCGTGATTTGTTCGACCTTGCGCTGAAGCATTTCACTTTGGTCGCCCGAAGGCAGGAACATGGGTTCGCCTTCGGACTCGCTGACCAGCGGATGGTCCGGGTCCAGGCATACCACCGCCTCATCGCTGTCCGGCGCGAGGCCGCTGACCAGGAGCGGGCCGGTATGGAAGTGGCTTGGCACAAAGCTGGACCGCCAGGGCGCGCGCTGGCAGAACAGGTTCACGCCTTGTTTGAGCCCCATCAGCGCCACCGGCACAAATTCCCCCGTTTCCGAGTTTTTCACAAACAGCAAGGGAAACTCGCAGGCCAGGCCGTAAAACTCCTGCAGCACCACGGGCACGAGATGTTGCTTGGCGAAGGCGGTGTAGTCGGCTGGTTCTTTCAAACGCAGCTTGCCGTGTTGTTTGTAACTGAGCACTTCCGGTTCAGCCATGAGCGGATTCAACCTGTGTCGTTTGACTGTTTCATTTGCCTGTGTCGTTTGCCGATGCGGTTTGCATTGGCCCCGGAAGCTGTTCCAGGGCCGGGGGGCCGCGGCGCGAGGCGAAAAAACGAAGCCACCGTCAGCCGTCCGGTCGCCACATTGTCCGACCAACTCGCGGGCGAGCCCAAAAGCGCGCAATGGAGCAGGTTCGAAGGATAAAGCACAAGCCGGTTGAAGCGCGCCCCAACCACCAGCTCTTGTTTGAAAAAGCGGGTATCTCCGCTGAGGTAGCCGTTGTGCTCTTCGGGAAATTTTGTCACGTTGCGGATCATTTCCCGCACCACATCCCGGTTGCGCGCTCTCAAACGGACCAGGTTGCGCGGCAGATAGCGGTAAAAGGCCGTGCCCCCGTGGGGTTCGCCGCAAAGAAAATGCACGGCGGCATACTCGTCGTCGGCGACGGTGTCGACATGGGGAATCTTTTGTCCGGCGGCCAAATCGCCGGGGCGCAGCGTCGTCAGCGAGAGCAGGCAGCGATGCACTTGAGGCTGCGCCGCGCCGTACACCAGCGAAACGGCGCCCGCCATGGCGCGGGCATAGGGCCTTGGCAGCGGGTCGCGAATTCCCGGATACGCGGTTCGATCATCTCCCACCCGCCCGAAATAGGCTTTTTCGCGCGCATATTCCACCAATGCGTTGGGTTCCTTCAAGAAATCTTCCACCACGAAAACCGTCACGTCCGGGTCCTCGTGGGCGATATTCCGAACGAACAGGTCGGGATTCAGTTTACACTCGTGCATGCTGCGTCGCCCTGGCGACCGTCCGGCAGACCGCGGCCGGGCCAGAATGTGGTTGGATGGATGATGCGATTGCGAGCCAGAGGGATTTAAATAACTTTGGAGAAGAACTGTCAAACGCAAGCCCCCGTTCCGGGAGCCATCGAAGTATGTGCTGCGCCGGAACTTGATGCGCGGCAGGACCAATGCCTTGAACAGCGACAACATAAAACATCTGGTTATCGTCGGCGGCGGAACCGCGGGCTGGATGGCCGCGGCCGCCCTGTCCAAGATAGTCGGCGTCGACAATTGCCGAATCACGCTGGTGGAGTCCGAGCAGCTCGGCACCGTCGGTGTGGGCGAAGCCACCATTCCGCCTTTTGTCGAGTTCAACAAGCTGCTCGGAATCGACGCCAATGAGATGCTGCGGGCCACCCAGGGCACGTTCAAACTGGGCATCGAATTCAGCAACTGGGGGCGCCGGGGCGATGTGTACATGCATCCCTTTGGCGTTTTCGGCCGCACCATCCGCAATGTCAACTTCTGGCACTACTGGAAAAAAGCCCACGCCGGCGGGGTTTCACCGCCGCTTGCGGGCTATTCGCTGAACTGGGTCGCGGGCAAGCAGAATCGATTTCTTCCCGGCGGCGGCATCGCCAATTCGCCGCTGAGCAAGGTGCCCCACGCCTATCATTTCGACGCCGGCTTGTATGCGGCTTTCCTGCGGCGATTCAGCGAGAAGCTTGGAGTGCGGCGCTTCGAGGGTTTGGTCGAAACTGTGATTCAGGATCCCGCGTCGGGCTTCATCACCGAAATTGTTCTCAAGAGCGGTGATCGGATTGGCGGCGATTTTTTCGTGGATTGCAGCGGATTCCGCGGGCTGCTGATTGAACAGTGCCTTGGCAGCGGCTACGAGGACTGGAGCCATTATCTGCCTTGCGACTCGGCATTGGCCGTGCCCAGCGGGGCCATCAGCCCCAAACATCCCTACACCAAGGCCATCGCCCACCCATTCGGCTGGCAATGGCGAATACCCCTGCAGCACCGAACCGGCAACGGCATGGTGTACAGTTCCGGCTTCGCCAGCGACGCCGAAGCACGATCCGCGCTGCTGGAGAACCTGCCTTCGGCCAAGCTGGACGAGCCGCGCCAATTGCGCTTTAAAACCGGCAAACGCAAACAAATCTGGCTCAAAAACTGCCTCGCCCTCGGCTTGGCCAGCGGCTTCATGGAACCGCTGGAATCCACCAGCATTCATTTGATTCAGTCTACAATCATGCGCTTTTTCGCCCTGTTTCCGCGCAAGGCCGGCTTTGAAACGCAAAGACTGAGCTTCAACCAGCAAGCGGACAATGAGTTTCGTTCCATCCGCGATTTCCTGATTTTGCATTACAAGGCCACCGAACGGGATGATTCGGAGTTTTGGCGTTATTGCCGCGACATGGCGATTCCGGACTCACTGGCGGCCAAGCTGGAATTATATCGAGCCGGGTCATGGCTCAATCGCGACAAGCAGGAGCTTTTCGGCGAGGACAGCTGGCTGGCGGTGCTCGAAGGCCAGCACATCGAACCCGCGGGCTACAGTCCCCTGGTGGATACACTGGCCGACGCCGAACTGGAAAAAATCCTGCGCGAAACCCGCGAAGTGGTCGCGCGCTGCGCGGCCGCCATGCCTCCCCACGAGGAATACCTTGCCCGGAATTGCGCCGCGGCCCCGCCGGGAAGTGTCGGCGGGGCTGGTTGATTCGCGCCGCCAAAATCGGCCGAAATCTCTTAAGCAAAAAGTTTGCCAATGCGTTTTCGTCTTGCTAGAGTCGATGACGTTAGTTGCTCGACTGTCATAAAAATTCTTTTTTCAAAAACTGATCAAAGGAGATAGCCGATGGACTTTCGTCGCAAGAAACTTACCCGCCTGATTCACACCGCATTGGCAACTTCCCTGGTCGCGCCCGCCATGGCGCAGGCGCAGTCGGACGAAGCCAATATCGAAGAAGTCATCGTTCTCGGTTCGTACATCCGCAACAGCGCCTTTGCCCAGGATACGGCCATGGACACTGTTACCGGCGAGGACCTGCTCACCTCGGGCGCTCCGAACATGTCGGAGTACATCCGGGAATTGACCTATGTGCAAAATGTCAACATCACCTCGGTTGTGCTGGGTGGCCAGGACGGCAGCCAGAACAATCTCGGCGCCAGTTTCAATTTGCGGGGCTTGGGGGAGAACTCAACCCTGACCCTGGTCGACGGCGTGCGCACCGTGGACCCCACTTTGGCCACATCCATTCCCGAAATCGCCGTGGAACGCATGGAAGTCGTGCTTGATGGCGGTTCGGCGCTGTATGGCTCGGATGCGGTGGCCGGCGTGGTCAACCTGGTGCCGATCAAGGAATACGACGGCGTCCGCTTTCGAACTTTCTACCAGCGGCCGGAAGACGGCGCCAATGAACAATTCCGAATTTCCGGCCTGTGGGGGAAGTCCTGGGACAATGGCCTGAGCTACGTTGGCTCCCTGGAGCATTACCGCCAGACCGACATCATGATGTACGAGCGGCCGCGGGAATTCGAAGTGTCCTCCACGGCTTCGAGTTCCGGCAATCCCGGCACTTTCCAGAAGATCGGAACCATTGATCCCGCCAAGGTGAGAAGCCTTGGCCTGTCCGTCAACGACATCAACATTTTGACGGGCCAAAGCTACACCGAAATGCCCGCGGACAGCGTGCTCGAAACGCTCAACTGGAACGGCCGCGGCATCTTGCCGGTGCAGCAGCATCCGTTCCGCCTCGACACCGTGAACCGGCCCGCCGCCGTGGGCTATGTAGACCCGTCCTGCGGCACTTACAACCAGGGTTCGCCGGACCATGGCAACGGCCCAATCGGCCTGCCCTCGGGCACGGTGCATCCGGCCGGTTTCTGCACCTACGAATACAGCATGCAGGCGAACTACGCCGAGTCCCAGGAGCGCTACAATCTGTACAACAGCCTCACTTGGGAAGCCAACGACTGGCTGCGCTTCAACTTCACGTTGAACAATTATTACCGATACCAGGACAATCCCAGCACCTTCGCTTCGCCGAACCCAACCAACGCCCGCCAGGTGCTGCTGATTCCCGAGGATCATCCAGCCAATCCTTTCGGTTTCGCCGTCGTGCCCGACCGCTGGCGCGTGTGGAGTTATGCAACCACGGATTCCCTGCCGGAGCATGTCCGCGAAGACACCGCGCGCATCTTCCGGCGCGATTACCAGGTCAATCGCGCAAAATTGATGGCCGAATACAATTTTGCCGACACCTGGACGGGATACACCTATTACTCCAAGCAGGAAAACCGTTTCATGGGGGATGTGCATGGCGCGGCAACGTCCCGCTTGCAGGCGTCGCTGGTGGGCCGGGGTGGTCCGCTCGGTGACGAATATTGGAATCCTTTCGGCAACTACGATCCGCGCGCTCCCGGTTACGTTGCCGGGGTAACCGAAAATACCAGGGAGATGCATAACTGGCTGCAGTACTACCTGCCCAATTTTGTTTTTTCCCGGGATTATCTGGATGTGTTTGAAACCATGGCCACCGGCGAAGTATTCGACCTGCCGGCCGGCCCGGTATCAATGGCGTTCGGCTTTCAATGGCGGGAACTGGAAGAGTCCACATTCCAGGAGCCCTACAACGCCTCGAACGAGAACTTCATCTGGGGCCTGGTTGGCGAGGAAGTCAACCCGGATCAGGTGTTTGTGTCCGACGCGCGCGCCTTGTTCGCCGAAGTCGAGGTGCCGATCATCACCGGCCTGGACGCCAAGCTGGCGGTGCGCCACGAGCAGTTCCTGAACCAGGGGCTGGAAACCACCACGCCCAAACTTTCGCTGCGTTACGAGGTGCTGCCGGAACTGGCGCTGCGCACCTCCTTCGGCGAAAGCTTTCTGGCGCCAACCTCGTTCCAGACCCGTCCGGCGCGAACCGACGAGAACTGCACCGACATGTATTCGGGCACCGACGAGTTGTCCGGCACACTGTTGATTGGCGGTGTGCGTTGCGCTTCGGGCAACCCGGACCTCGGGCCGGAGCAGGCCGAGATCTTCAACTTCGGTTTCACCTGGCAGCCAACGGGCATGCTCGATGGTTTGGAATTGTCCATTGACGTCCAGCAGATCGAATACACCGACCGCATCCGCACGCTGAGCGAGGACGACGTGACCCTGCGGCAGTTCCAGGACATGCTGGCGGCCACGGGACAGTCCGCGGGGAGCTATGATCCAACCCCGGGCAGCGCTTCGCGCCGGCTGGCGGATCTGTGGCTGGCGGACAATGGTCAGAACTACCCCATTTTCCGCCGGTCGGACGGCTCGGTGGACCGGGTGCTGATCCAGTCGGCCAATGTGGCGGCATTCTATGTCGACCTGCTCGACCTGAAGGCGAATTACTCGTGGGATCTGGCGGGCATGGGCAGCTTCAACCATCGCCTGAACGTGACCTGGTACGACCAGTACCGCTTCGAGGGCTTCGACGGGGAAATTGTCGAAACGCTGGGCAAGCAGAACGCGCGAACCAATATCGCGCCGCCGCTGCCGGAGACCAAGCTGGCCTTCATCACCAACTGGTTCATGGACAACCACAGCGCTTCGCTGTCGGTGAACTGGTTCAGTTCCATCGAGCACGATGCCCAGGTGGTGGATTTGTTCCCCTACGACGGCATTTTCTCGCCAGCCGATGAGATCGATGGTCAGGCCATAGTGGATGTTCGCTACGCCTACCTGTTCGAGAACTTCTTCGACAGCGAGGTGACGGTATCGGCGGGCATCAACAACCTGCTGGACGAGAAGCCGCAGCTAACCGGGCAGATTGGTGGATTCGAGTCGCGTCTGGTCAACAACTGGTACCGGCAGTTCTATATTTCCGTAGATTGGACGCCCTAGGGAGCTTGAACCCAGGCGATACTGCTTGGCGCCTGTAGTACGGCAAATTGCGCAAGCCGGGGTCCGCGGACCCCGGCTCGCGGCCTGCCAAGTGGCACGTTGCCCAGGGGCGCGCCAGAACCTTGCCATGCAAAAACGTTGAAAATAATCGGCGCATTTGCGATATTCGCGCTGGTTGAGAGGCGAGCGCCGGTTTTGGCCGCGCCGCAACGATGAAAAACCCGAATCGGGTGGAGAAGACCATGTTGAATCTGAAAAACCGGCTCCAGCTATTGATCGGCCTTGTGGCCGGCCTGTTGGCAATCGCGTCTTCCGGCCTGTGGGCCCAAAGCCCCGCCGCGGATGAGGACATCACCTACTCCGGCGAAGTCGCTTCCATCATCAATGAGAACTGTGTGGTCTGCCACCGCGAAGGCGGTATCGGCCCGATGCAGTTGACCAACTATGACCAGGTACGCCCCTGGGCGCCTTTGATCCAATACAAAGTCGCCAATCGCGAGATGCCGCCATACTCCTATGATCACGGCATCGGCATCCAGGAGCTGCAGGGCGACTGGCGCATGTCCCAGCAAGACATCGACACCGTGGTCGCCTGGGTCGAACAGGGCGCGCTGCCGGGCAACCTGAATGAATTGCCGCCCCCGCCCGCGTTGCCGAGTCTGGACGACTGGAACTTTGAAGACCAGTTCGGCGAGCCCGACCTGGTGCTGCCTTCCAACCCCATCGACGTGCCGGCCAACGGCAATGACATGTGGGACAAGCATTTCATCGCCAGCGGCGTCAGCGAAGACCGCTGCATCAAGGCCATGCAGGTCAAGCCGCGGGGCGACGCGAAAACCGTGGTGCATCACGCCAACACCTACTTCGCCCAAATCGACGAGGATGGCCAGGTCACGCGCAGCCCGGTGACCGAATACGCCATGGGCAAGTGGGGTGAAATCATGCCCGCCGGCGTCTGCCGCACGTTTCAGGCCGACATGCTGATCCAGTGGGACATCCACCTGTATCCGGGTGGTGTCGGTGGAGCGGCCCCCGGCACGATGATCGAAGACAATGTGGTGGAACTTGGCATCTGGTTGCACGATGAGGATTTCGAGTCCGAAATTTCCCAGGACCTCAACGCCTACCAGCTCGACCAGGGCAACCTGTTCATTCCGCCCCATGGCACGGCAATGACCCAGGGCTTCCACACTTTTGACCACCCGGTGCGCATCGACAGCTTCCAGCCCCATGGGCACCTGCGCATGAACGCGGCTTCGCTGGAGATTTTCTACCCTGAAACCGGACGCACCGAAGTGGTCAGCGTCATTTCCAATTGGAGCGCGACCTGGCATCACAGCCATCTGTATGAGCCCGATGTGGCGCCATTGGTTCCCGCCGGTGCCGTGCTGGTGATCAAGCAGTGGTACGACAACACCGAAAACAATCCCAACAACCCGGACCCGCGGCAATGGGTCGCCTGGGGCCAGCGCACCGCGGATGAAATGACCCACGCCTGGATCGCCATTTCCCATTTGGATGATGAAACCTACGAGCGGCTGCTCGCCGAGCGTCGCGCGGATGAAGAAACCGCCACCGTGGGCGGTGGCGACTAAGCGCGGGGCAGGGAGATTGTGGGAAATGGAAGCGGAGAGCGGAAGGCGGTGATTGCGAAATTTGCAACTCGGAGCGCCGCCGCCGCGCTGTGCGCGCTGCTGGCGAATACGGCCTTCTTCTTTTCAGCCTGGGCGCAGCTTCCGCTGGAGCGGCCGCTGCGCCCGGCGCCTCTCGCCGGCATTCCCGTGATTCCGTTCACGGAAGGCTGGTATGCCAACGATGACGGCACCGTCACGGTGTCTTTCGGCTACCACAACCGCAATGAGGCGGTGATTACGATTCCCCGCGGCGAGGACAATTTCCTTGATCCAGCCGACTTTGACGGCATGCAGCCGGAAGTTTTCGACCCAGGGCGTCAACACGGAGTATTCGCCGTGACGATCCCCGCCGAAGAGGCCGACGACACCACGGTCTGGTGGCGCCTGCGTTCGGCCAATGAACAACTGGAAGTGCCGGGCGACCGCGGTTCAACGGCCTATGAACTGGACCGCAATCCCCGGCCCCAGGGCAGTGTGCAGCCATTGATCGGATTCAGCGAGAACGGTCCCATGGGTTCCGGGCCGGAGGGAATCATCCAGACGCAAGCGCTGACAGGCCGTGTCGACACCCCGCTCACGCTTGAAGTCTGGACCGAGGACCCATCCCTGCGCGACCGCAACGACCCGCGGTTTCGCAGGCCGCTCGACACCCGCGTTTCCTGGTACATACATCGGGGCCCCGGCGACGTGACATTTGCTGCCCACGAGTCGATGCCCTTGCTCGAAAGTGGACAATCCCTGCTGGAACAATTGCTGCCGTCGGCCCGTTTGGCCGCGCCGCGGGTCGCCAACGCGGTTGCCGAAGGCAAGGGCCCCGCGCGGATCAACGCCACATTCTCCGAGCCGGGTGAATACCTGATCCGCGCGCGGCTGGACAATTGGAACGCATCCGACAGCGATGGGCTCGACCAGTGCTGCTGGAGCAACGCCTACCTGCGCGTGCGGATCGAATAAATTCCCCAAAGCCGAAATCGAGTTGACCAGGGCAGCCGGTGTGCCGCGGCTCCGGTTTCCATGTTCCCCTTTCCCGGAGTTCAACCGATCCGGTCCAGAAACAAGTTGCCGAAATCGTCGAAACTGGCTTGCCAGGATTCGGCCGCCCAGGTGGTGGAGGCGTATTCCGGCAACGTGGCCGGCCCGGAGATCGTCTCTCCCGCCAACAGCCGGCGTCGGTTTTCGGTTTCCGAGCCTTCGACGGAACCTTCGACCGACGCTTCGTTTCTGGAAGGCAGGTCGAACGCCTGACCGGGAAACCACGCGCGCAGCCGCACGTTGACCGCCTCGGTGGGCGCATCCAGCGAATATCCATAGCGTCGCCTGTGCAGCTCGTGGAATGCATCGAGCGTGGCATCCCAGCCGCCCCAGGGCAGGTTCAGCGTGTAGGACTGTCCGCTGTAACGCATGTCGATGCTGGCGCGCGTGCGCATGTTCGCAACATCCAGCCCTTCGCCCGCGAATTCGGCATGGGCGCGGCGCGCCAGTTGCTCAAGTTCGCCTTCAATCCGCGTGCTCGGATCGTTTTCCGCCGCGCGGGGCAAGGTCTGGGAAAACTGCCTGCCCTGGTCCGCAACCGCCATACCGAGGGCGGACAGCACGCCGGCGTACACCGGCACCACCGCCCGGCGCATGCCGAGGGCTTCGGCAAGCGCGCAAACGTGCAAGCCGCCGGCGCCGCCGAAACTGACCAGCAGGAATTCGGCGGGGTCAAAGCCGCGGTGGACCGAAATGCGCCGTATCGCTTCGACCATATGCTCATTGGCGATGCTGACGATGCCCCGCGCTGTCGCCTCGACATCGAGGCCGATGTCCGCCGCGAGTTCGGCCACCGCCGCGCGCGCGGCGTCAAGGTCGAGTTCGAGTCCGCCGGCCAGCGGCGCGCCCGCCGGCAGCCGGCCAAGCAGCAAGTTGGCATCGGTTACCGTCGGCCGCTTGCCGCCCTTGCCATAGCAGACCGGCCCCGGATTTGCGCCGGCCGATTCCGGCCCCACCCGCAACATTCCGCCGCTGTCCACATAAGCGATGGAGCCGCCGCCGGCGCCAATGGTATGCATGTCCACCATGGGCACGGAAACGGGAAATTCGCCCAGCCGGCCTTCACTGGTAACGGCGATGGGCCCATCGAGCAGGGCGACATCGGTGGATGTCCCCCCCATATCGAAACTGATCAATTTGCTCCGACCGATCTGGCGGCCGAGAAACTCCACCGCCGCCAGCCCGCCGGCGGGTCCGGAAAGCAGCAGATTCACCGCCGATTCCGAGGCCCGACCGGCGCTGATGGTTTCACCGCTGGATTGCATGACTTGCAGCGAGGAACCTTTGGGCAAATGGCTCAGCCCGGCTTGCAGGCGACGCAGATAACCGCTGACCACCGGCCCGAGAAAAGCGTTGAGCCAGGTCGCCATGCCGCGCTCGTACTCCTTGTATTCCGGCAGCACCCGCGAGGAGCGGGAGACGAATACACCAGGCAAGGCCTTGCACAGGGCGCTTTCGATCGCTTCTTCGTGACTTGGGTCGAGAAACGAAAACAACAAATTGATCGCCACCGATTCGACATTCAGATCGCGCAGTTCTTCAACCAGGGCCGTCAAATCGTCCGCGCCAAGCGGCTCCAGGGTTGTCCCATCGGCGGCGACCCGGCCGCCGGTTTCCAGGCACAGCGCTTCCGGCACCGGCGGCGGCGGGGGCTGAAATTCCAGCGCGTACAAGTGGGGCCGGGTCTGCCGCGCCAAAGTGAGCAGGTCGCTGAAACCCCGGTTGGTGACGAAAGCGGTCCGGGCGCCCTTGCGCTGCAAAAGGGCGTTGGTTGCCACCGTGCTGCCATGGACAATTTGCAGGACATTGCCGGCGAGCCCCATGCCGCGCAAACCTTCGAGCACGGCGCGTTCCGGCGCATCGGGGGTGGAGGGGATTTTGAACACCGACAGTTCAACTTCGCCCGAGGCGGTGCGGCGCACACAGAGGAAATCGGTGAATGTGCCGCCGACATCGACTCCCAGGCAATAGCTTGTTCGCGCATCCGTCATGACTGTGTTCCGCTTGTCGAGCGGCGATTCCCAAATTTGCGAGGCGACCCCGCGGCTTCGCGCGAAATGGCGGTCTTGCCCCGGCCGGCCCGCTGTACATGGCGCCGCGGGCGCATTATAACTATGCCCCCGCTTGGCCATGGACGCAGGAAAACGAATTGCCCGAACTTCCCGAAGTTGAGACCACGCGCCGGGGCATCGCGCCCCATGTGCTTGGGTGGCGCATCGCGCGGGTGATTGTGCGCCAACCGCGTTTGCGTTGGCCGGTGCCGGCGGCGTTGGCCGAAGAACTGCCCGGGCACCGCTTCACCAAAGTGGACAGGCGGGCAAAGTACCTGCTGTTTCAATCCGAGCCCGGCACTTTGCTCGTTCATCTGGGCATGTCGGGCAGTCTGCGCCTGACTCCGGCGGAAAAACCACCCGGCAAGCACGCCCATGTCGATATCGTGTTCGACTCCGGCACCGCGCTGCGCTATACCGACCCGCGCAAATTCGGCAGCATGCACTGGCAAACGGATGCAACGGGCGAGCATCCGCTGCTGCGGGAACTTGGGCCCGAACCGCTCGAAGACGGATTCAGCGGCGCGCTGTTGTATCGCAAAAGCCGCGGCCGCCGGACGGCGGTGAAAAATCTGATCATGGATTCCCGCATCGTAGTGGGCGTTGGCAATATTTACGCCTGCGAGGCCCTGTTCCTCGCCGGCATCCATCCCGCGCGGGTCTGCGGCCGGATTTCGGCGGCGCGCTACGACAAACTGGCCGCGACAATCCGGTCGGTGCTTGAGCGCGCGATCGAAGCGGGCGGCACCAGCTTGCGGGATTTCACCGGCGGCGACGGCCGGCCCGGCTATTTCAGCCAGCGGTTGAGTGTCTATGGCCGGGCCGGCGAAGATTGCGGCCATTGCGGCGCCGGCCTGCGCCATTTGCGTCTTGGCCAGCGCGCGACGGTGTATTGCCCTTCCTGTCAGCGTTGACTGTTGCTGGCGATGGCTTTCGCCACCGCCGGGTGCACGAAATCGGAAATGTCGCCGCCATAAGAGGCGATCTCCCGCACCAGGGTGGAGGAGATGTAGGAAAGATGTTCCGCCGGGGCGAGAAAAACAGTTTCGATCTTCGGCGCGAGCACGCGGTTCATTCCCACCAACTGGAATTCGTATTCGAAGTCGGCGACGGTCCGCAGGCCGCGCAAGATGATGTTGGCGCCGCATTCTTCGACGAACTTCGTCAGCAGATTGTCGAAACTGCGCACTTCGACATTGTCCAGATGCTGCAGCACTTCCCGCGCCAGCGCCAGGCGCGTGTCGATGGGCAGCGAATTGGGGGTTTTCAGATTTGCGTCCACCACGGCGACGATAATTCTGTCGAACAGGCGCGAAGCGCGCTCCACCAAGTCGCTGTGGCCGTTGGTGATGGGGTTGAACGTACCGGGATAGACAACGGTTTTCATGGCTGGCTCTTCAATGAGGTCGTCGGTAAAGCGTGGTTCTGGTCAAAACCGCGCTGCGCGCCTTGCTATTTTGTCGTTGCCGCGCGTTGCTTACTTTAGCGGCCGGTTCCCCCAACCCCCCCGCAGCGTGCCCGATTGTACCGTCACGGCAACAGGAAATCGGCAATTGCCCGCTCCAGGCGGCTGCCGTCGCTGGCGAAAAAGCCGACGTGTCCGCCGCGGCGGGTCAGCGCAAGGCGCACATTTTCCGGCAAGCGGGCGGGGTCCGGCAACGTGTCTGCCGGCACTAGCGGATCGTCGGCGCTTTGGATGAGCATGGTCGGCGTTCGAATCTCGCCCAGCCGCGGCAAGCTGCTGCAGCGGGCGTAATAGTCCGCGGCGCTGGTGAAGCCATGCAGTGGCGCGGTTACCCGGTCGTCGAACTCCCACAGGCTGGCGATATCGCCCAAGGGCCCGAGCGCATCGAGCAAAGCCAGCTCCGTGCTATTGCCCGTTTCCTGAAATTGGTGTTTTTTCAGGGCCAGGTCTTGCCGCAGGCGGTTGAGAAAGTAGCGGCCGTAGTAACGCGTCAAGCCGCGCCCCAGGGCGGCCGAGCATGCCGCGAGATCAAACGGGATGGAAACGCCAACCGCCCGCTCCAGCCCGGCGGGACCGCGACTTTCGGCGAGCCATTTCAGCAGCACATTGCCGCCGAGAGAATAGCCGACGGCGTAAAACGGCTGCCCGCCATGTTGCCTGCGCAAGTGGGAAAAAACCTGCTCGACGTCGGCGGAAACTCCCGAATGGTAACTGCGCGCTTTGAAATTGGGTTCGCCGCCGCAGCCGCGGAAGTTCATCGCCACGCTGGCGATGCCGCGTCCCAGCAGATGGCCTTGCAAGGCTTGCACGTAGAGCGATGCGGCGCAACCGCAAAGCCCGTGAAGAATCAGCACCACGGCATCGTTTTGAGCGATCGTGGCATTCGGCCGAACCCAGGCGAGATCGACAAAGTCGCCGTCATCGAGCATCAGCCGCTGCCGCTGCTGCGTCACGCTGACCCCGGGGCCGAACTTGCGCCACAAGGACTGCGTATGACCGTCTGGCAGCCACCAGGCCGGGCGGAAACCGTTCAGGGCGGAATTTGCGCGGCCCGCGCTCATTGGCGCCGCGCCAGCGAATAACGGACGTCGCCGGCGGCGCCGGATTTATGCAAGCTCCAGTTGTCCGGCAACTGCTGCGGCCGCGGCGCGATTTCGGATTCCAGGTAAATCAACGCGGAACGCGCCAACAAGCCGCTGCGCTCCAGGGTTTCACAGGCCCGGGGCATGAGGTCGCCGGCGAAAGGCGGGTCGAGAAATACCAGGTTGATACTGGCGGGAGGTTCGGGGGAGTCATGCAGCCAGTCCCAGGCCGAGCTGTGACGCACTTGCGCGTTGTCCATCTTGAGCATTTTCGCATTTTCCTTCAACGCCCGGCACGCGGCGGCGTTGGCTTCAATCAGAATCGCCCGGGCCGCGCCCCGGGACAGGGCTTCAAAACCGAGCGCGCCGCTGCCGGCGAACAAATCCAGGCAGACCGCGCCTTCAATGTCGTCCCGCAGCCAGTTGAAAAGGGTTTCCCGGACCCGGTTGGGTGTGGGCCGCAGACCGTCGATGGCCGGGAATCGCAGCAGCCGGCTGCGCATTTCGCCGCCAATGATGCGCACCGCGGCTTTCTTTACCGTGCGGGCTGGTTTGTTTCCGATCGATCCTTGCGCACACATTGGTCTCTTGCCGGATTTTGCCTTTTTCCATGAAGGGGGTGGTGATAGCATAGCGCGCCGCCAATTTCGAGGACTTTGCATGTCAGATCAGGACCAATCCAGCAAGCCCGAAGCGGCGGCGGGCGCCGAAGAAACAGTCGCCCCCGGGCTGTTCGCGCGCCTGAGGCGGGGCCTGGGCAAAACCGGCTCGCGCTTGCGCGAAGGATTGGCGGGATTGGTGGCGGGGCGGGGCCGCATCGATGACGAACTGCTCGATGATGTGGAAATCCGGCTCTTGTCCGCCGACGTCGGACTGGAAGCCACCGACCAGGTGATCGCCGCCTTGCGGTCCAAACTGGA
Organism: uncultured Pseudohongiella sp.; assembly: GCA_965221015.1. Taxonomy (GTDB): domain Bacteria; phylum Pseudomonadota; class Gammaproteobacteria; order Pseudomonadales; family Pseudohongiellaceae; genus UBA9145. Next base: position 234,812 of record OZ244859.1, read on the forward strand.
CCGCCGCAGCTTGTCCGATTCCGGCGAATTTCTCGCCGCGCTCAAGGACGAATTGACCGCGATCTTGACGCCTTGCGAAGAGCCGCTGCAAGTGAGCGCGGCGCCGGGGCCGTTCGTTATTCTCATGGTCGGCGTCAATGGCGTCGGCAAAACCACAACCATCGGCAAATTGGCGCGCCGTCTGCGCGGCGAAGGGCATTCGGTAATGCTTGCCGCGGGCGATACGTTCCGCGCCGCCGCCGTTGAGCAATTGCAAATCTGGGGCGAACGCAACCAGGTGCCGGTGGTGGCCCAGGCGGCCGGCGCCGACAGCGCGGCGGTGATATTCGATGCCTGGCAATCGGCCCGGGCGAAACAGATTGATGTGCTGATCGCCGACACGGCCGGACGCTTGCACACCCACGATAATCTCATGCGCGAACTGGAAAAGATTGTGCGCGTGCTGCGCAAGCAGGATCCAGCCATCCCCCAGGAAATTTTGCTGGTGCTCGATGCAGGCACGGGCCAAAACGCCGTCAACCAGACGCAGCGGTTCCGGCAAAGCACTCCGCTGACGGGCATCGTGCTGACCAAACTCGACGGCACCGCCAAGGGCGGCGTGGTCTTCGCCATCGCCAAACGTTTCGGCATTCCGCTGCGATTCATTGGCATTGGCGAGGAGGCCGGCGATTTGCGGCCTTTCGCCGCGCGCGAATTTGTCGAGGCCTTGTTTGACGGCTAGGCGCGGGAAACAATCGGCCGCGATGTCCTTGAATTGCCGCCGGATGCCCATACGTTCAATCGAGTCCGATCAGCAAGTATGGGCTGGATGTTGCGATTCATATACCGGCTGACACACGGACTGTGTCGGAGTGTCTCGCATTGACGGAAATGCCCAATTTTGCTAACATCCGCAGGTTGAGGGTTATTGAATCGGTGCGCGAAAAGTGATCCTGCGGGACCGCATTCGCGTATTACAGAAGGCGTAGTTGAAAGCAAGGCCGGGAATATCGGCCAAGGCATTGAAGGCAAGAGTTCAACGGCTGGAATTTACGGGAAATCCGACAGTTTTGACCAAAGCAACCATGAGCGCCTCCACAGCATTGCAAACAGTTTGGCCGGCAAGTCCGGGCCGCGACCTGACCGCTTATATCGCGAGTGTGAACAACATCGCCGTGCTCACGCCCGAGGAGGAGCTGGAGCTCGCGCGCGATTATTTCTACGAAGACAATGTGGAAGCCGCGCGCCAACTCGTGCTCGCGCATCTGCGATTCGTCGTGCATGTCTCCCGAACCTATTCCGGCTATGGCCTCTCCCAGGCCGACCTGATTCAGGAAGGCAATGTGGGCCTGATGAAAGCCGTAAAGCGCTTCGACCCGAATGTGGGTGTGCGCCTGGTTTCCTTTGCGGTGCACTGGATTCGAGCGGAAATGCACGAATTCATCTTGCGCAACTGGCGCATCGTCAAGGTCGCCACCACCAAGGCGCAACGCAAGCTGTTTTTCAACCTGCGTTCCGCCAAAAAGCAACTCGGCTGGCTCAACAACGAGGAGGCCGAAGCCCTGGCGGAAGATCTGGGCGTGGACACCAAGGTGGTGCGGCAGATGGAAGGCCGCATGAGCGCCTATGACAGGTCTTTCGACGCCGACCCGGAGAACGCCGAAGACGACGATTACCGCGCGCCCGCGAACTATCTCGAAGACCAGGGCGCGGACCCCGCCATTCAACTCGAAGAGTCCGAATGGGAAGAAGTTTCCAGCGCCTCGCTGCATCGGGTGATGGCGCAACTGGACGAGCGCAGTCAAAACATTTTGCGCAAGCGCTGGTTCTTTGAAGAAAGCAAGGCGACCTTGCACGAACTTGCCGCGGAATATGGCATTTCCGCCGAGCGGGTGCGGCAGATTGAAAAGGACGCCATGAACAAGATCAAGGCGCGAATGGCCCAAATGGATGGAGATCGGGCGGCGCTGCCGATCTGACGCGCGATCCGCCCCCGCTGGCTGGGGCAAACCAAGGCGGCTGCCCGGCTCCCCCAGAACCTGGATCTGAACCTGCGCGAAAGCCGCTCGAAGCGCCACATATGCCATGAGCAAAGTTTTTCTCTTCCTCGCGGCAAGCAACGGCTTGCTGGCGGTTGCCCTCGGCGCTTTCGGCGCCCATGGCCTTGGCGCAAGACTCAGCGCCGACCTCATGGCCAACTACCAGACCGCGGTGCAATACCACTTCTATCATTCGCTCGCCCTGTTCGGTGTCGCCTTGCTGAACGCGCAGTTTCCAAACGCCACCTTGCCGAAGGCGAGCGGCTACCTGTTCCTCGCCGGCATCTTGCTGTTTTCCGGCAGTTTGTATGTGCTGGCATTGACCGGCGAGCGCTGGCTTGGCGCCATCACCCCGATCGGCGGCACAGGCTTTCTCGCCGGCTGGGTCTGCCTGTGCATTTTCGCGCTGAGCCGATGAGTTTGGATCGACATCTCTGAAAGGCCCGTCATGGAACTGATCGTCAATGGCGAAACCAGGCACTTGCCTGAACCCTATTCCGTGGCCCAGTTGGTCAGCGAGCTGGGCTTTGCCGGCCGCCGGATCGCATTGGAATTGAACGGCGAAATCGTACCCCGGGGGGAGTTCGCCAAAACCTCTCTGGCGCCGGGTGATAAACTGGAGATCGTGCAAGCGATCGGAGGAGGCTGACATCAACATCATGACGCGGGTCGCGGAAGACTCACTGCTGATTGCGGGCAAGCGCTACGCGTCCCGGCTTATTGTCGGCAGCGGCAAGTATCGCGATTTTGATGAAAACCGGGCCGCGCTGGAAGCCAGTGGCGCCGAAATCATCACCGTGGCCATCCGGCGTGTGAATCTCGGCCAGGATTCGAACGCGCCCAGCCTGCTGGATGTCATCTCCCCCGACCGCTACACGATTCTTCCCAACACCGCCGGCTGCTACAGCGCCAAGGATGCGATTCGCACTTGCAAAATGGCCCGGGAATTGCTCGATGGCCACAAACTCGTCAAGCTGGAAGTCCTCGGCGACAGCAAAACCCTGTTCCCCAATGTGACGGAAACCCTGAAAGCGGCCGCGGCGCTGGTCAAGGAAGACTTCGATGTGATGGTGTACACCAGCGATGACCCACTCGTGGCGAAGGAACTCGAAGCGATCGGATGTGTGTCGGTAATGCCCCTTGGCGCCCCCATCGGTTCGGGCTTGGGCATTCGCAATCCTTACAATATCCACATGATTCTGGAAAACGCGACCACGCCCATCATCGTCGACGCGGGGGTGGGAACCGCCTCGGACGCCGCCATCGCGATGGAACTCGGCTGCGCCGGAGTGCTTATGAACACCGCCATCGCCGAAGCGAAAAACCCGGTGTTGATGGCTTCGGCCATGAACAAAGCGGTTGCGGCGGGGCGGCAGGCCTTTCTCGCCGGGCGCATGCCGCGCAGGCTTTACGCCAGCGCCTCTTCACCCGAAACGGGAACCTTCTCCCTGCCGCTGTGACCGCCACGGGAAAAACCGCGCCGCCCAGGCCGGTGCGCAGCTACGTGATCCGATCGGGGCGTTTGACCACGGGTCAACGGCGGGCGATCCAGCAGTACTCGTCAAAATTTGTCATCGAATTTGAACCGAAAGCGCTGGATGTGCGCCAGATTTTCCGCGTCGATCAACCACTGACGGTCGAGGTCGGTTTCGGCTCCGGCGACTCCCTGCTGCAAATGGCGCGCGAGCAGCCGCGGGCGAACTTTCTCGGCATCGACGTCTATGAATCCGGTATCGGCCGCACCTTGCAAGGCATTGTCGAACACGAGCTGCGCAACCTGCGCTTGATGCATCACGACGCGGTGGAAGTATTCGAAGTCAATCTCGAAGCGGAAAGCGTCGACCGGGTGCTCATGCTTTTTCCCGACCCTTGGCCGCGCAAACGGCATCACAAGCGCCGCCTGGTGCAGGAGGAATTCATGAATCTTGTGCTGACCCGGCTCAAGCCCGGCGGCACGGTGCACCTGGCGACGGACTGGCCGCCGTATCTTGAACACATGATGCGGGTGATGCGGCGGATTCCCGGTTTCAGCAATTGTTTCGGTGAAAACGCCTGCTGGGAAAACCCGGAACGGCCGCTGACGCGTTTCGAATTGCGGGGCCGGCGACTGGGTCACGAAGTGCGCGACCTGCTCTATCGCAAGACCGGGACATGAAGCATCCACCGCGGGACAAACTCTACGCCAGCGACAAGATGCCCGGCGACTTTGTCTTCGACGCGCAAGTGGCCGCGGTGTTCGAGGACATGATTCACCGTTCGGTTCCCGGCTACACCACCATCATCGCCATGAGTGCGCGGCTGGCGGAGCAATACTATCAGCCGGGCAGCCGAATTTATGATCTTGGGTGCAGCCTTGGCGCGGCGAGCTTGGCCATCGCCCGGCGCATGGCGGACCGGCCCTGCGAGATCATCGCCGTGGACAACTCCCGCGCCATGCTCGACGGGCTGGAGCGGAACCTCGCCGCGCTTGGCGGCGGACCCGTGCGGGGAACACTGGGCGACGTCAGGGATTGCGCCGTGGACAACGCCTCGGTTGTGATTCTTAACTTCACTTTGCAGTTTATTCCCAAAACCGACCGGGCGGCGCTGCTGCGGCGGATTTGTGAAGGCATGCGCCCCGGTGGAATTTTGATCCTGTCGGAAAAAATCGTCTTGCGCGACCCGGAAATGAATGCCTTGTTCATTGACCTTTACCACCAGTTCAAACAAGACATGGGCTACAGCGAGCTGGAGGTCAGCCGCAAACGCGCGGCGCTGGAGCGAGTGCTGTTGCCGGAAACGCTCGACACGCACAGGGCCCGACTCGCCGGCGCCGGGTTCGAATCCGTCGAACAATGGTTTCAATGCCTGAATTTCGCTTCGATGGTGGCTCGCAAGCGGGACCCGCAATGAACTTTGACGCGCTGCTGGCGCAATTGGAAGGCACATCTCTCGCCTCCCTGCGGGAACCGCTTTCGCCCGAGCGCCTGGACCGGATTCGCCACGGCGATATTCGACGGCGCCTGGGCCAAATTGCCCAATTGCCCAAAATTCGGCCTTCCGCCACGGACTTCGGGGACAAGGTGGTGATTGGCGCCGCGGCCGACTGCGACCAGGCCACGCGCGGGCAGATGCGGCATCTGCTGCTTGATTTCCGGCCCTGGCGCAAGGGGCCGTTTGAGATCTTCGGCATTGAACTCGACTGCGAATGGCGCGCCAATATGAAATGGTCCCGGCTTAAGGGGCGAATCGCGCCGCTGGAAGGGCGCAAAATTCTCGATGTGGGATGCGGCAATGGCTATTACTGCTTTCGCATGCTGGGCCAGGGGGCCGCCCAGGTTGTCGGTTTGGAACCGCACATCCCCTACGCCATGCAATTCTGGGCGCTGAAATCCTTTCTGCCCGATGCCAATTGCTGGGTGCTGCCGATGAAGCTGGAAGATTTTCCCGGCCGCAGCGCCTATTTCGACACAGTGTTCTCCATGGGTGTGCTGTATCACGCGCGCTCGCCGCTGGACCATCTCATCCTGCTGCACGACAGTTTGCGCCCGGGCGGCGAGCTGGTGCTGGAGACAATCTATGTCGAAGGAGAAGCGGGCTACTGCCTTACGCCGAAAAATCGATACGCGCAAATGCGCAATGTCTGGTTCATTCCGTCGATTGCCACATTGAGCCGCTGGCTGGAACGCTGCGGTTTCATTGACCAGAAAATCATCGACCGCAGCCTGACAACGACGGCGGAACAGCGTTCGACGCGGTGGATGCCTTTCGAGTCGCTGGAGAATGCGTTGGACGGGGAAAATCCGTCCCGGACGATTGAGGGCTATCCGGCACCCGCGCGTGTATTGCTCAGCGCGCGGCGACCTACTTGATCTTCGCTTCCTTGTAGATCACGTGCTTGCGCGCGACCGGGTCGAACTTGCGTATTTCCAGCTTGTCCGGTGTGGTGCGCTTGTTCTTGTCGGTGGTGTAGTAATGGCCGGTGCCGGCGCTCGACACGAGTTTGATTTTGTCTCTCATAGCTGGACCTGTTTCATGGCGGCACCAATTGAAGACGTGCCGGTAGCAAAGAGCCAAACGACCGTGCCGCTCACACCTTGACGCCCTTGGCGCGGATTTCGGCCAGCACGCGGTCGATGCCGTTCTTGTCGATTATGCGCATGCCTTTGGCGGACACCCGCAACTTGACGAAACGTTTCTCCGATTCGACCCAGAAACGATGGTTCTGGATGTTCGGCAGCAGGCGGCGCTTGGTCTTGTTCTGCGCGTGGGAAACATTGTTGCCCACCAGCGGCCGCTTGCCGGTCACCATGCATACTCGTGCCATCGTGCTTGTCTCTTTTCTCTTTGCGTTCTTCAGTTCACGTTTTTGGCTTTGCGTTTTTGGCTTTACGCTTTTGGCCTTACCTTGCGCGTGACGCATCAATACGCGCAATCGCTTTTTGCTTGCCGCTGTGATTGGCCGTTGGTGATTTGCCGCGACGAGTCCGCCGCCAAACTCCGGCCAATGCCCGCCCAGAGGCGCGCTTTATACCAGAACTGCGCCCCCCGCCGCAAGCTGGGCTTGTTGCCGAGCGCGATTTCCAGTCCGGCGCCGGGATGCGGCGGCTTCGCCGCGCGCGCAATTGCGGAGAGAGGCCGTGCGCTACATCAAGCCCCTCTCCGCCAGCGAAACGACCTGGGTGCTGCCGACGATGAGATGGTCGAGCACGCGCACGTCGATGGTTTCCAGCGCGACCCGCAATTTGCGCGTGATGGCGATGTCCGCCTGGCTCGGTTCGGCGATTCCCGAAGGGTGGTTGTGGGCGAGAATCACGGCGGCGGCATTGTAGGCCAGGCAACGCTCAACCACTTCCCTGGGATATACCGCCGCGCCGTCGATCGTGCCCTGGAACAATTCGTCCAGGCGCAGGATGTGATGCTGGTTGGTGAGGAAAATGCAACTGAATATCTCGCTTTTGCAATAGCGGAAGCGGGCGCGCAAATACTCCCTCGTGGCTTGCGAACTGCTGAGCACATCGCGGCTGCGCACTTCGGCGTACAACTGGCGGTGGCCCAACTCGCGCATCGCCGCCAGGCTCGCGGCCTTGGCCGGACCGATGCCCCGCACGCGGGCGATTTGCCGAAAATCGGTGGCAAGCAGGCCGGCAAGCCCATCGAACTTGAGCAACAGGTCCCGCGCCAGATCAAGCGCCGACTTGCCGTTGCCGCCGCTGCCAAGCAGCAGCGCCACCAACTCGGCGTCGCTGAGGTTTTTGGCCCCCACCTCGAACAGTTTTTCCCGCGGCCGCTCCAGCAACGGCCAATTCTTGATCGTCATCGTTCCTCCCGATAGCCTTCCGATTGCGCCGGATTGTTGAAAACTCCATTGACGTGAGTATCAACTTAGAACGTTTTTAGCGAATTGCATCGAATTGCCAGGAAATTGCTTCCGGGGGGTCTTGCTGCTAGTCTAGCCCGCCTCATTTCGCCAGCCTTCGAGATACCGCGCCCCGCCATGTCCACCCTCACCAACAAGCGGATTCTGCTGGGGATCACAGGCGGAATCGCCGCGTACAAGTGTGCGGAACTGTCCCGCTTGTTGCTGCGCGCGGGGGCCGATGTGCGCGTGGTGATGACTCGCGCGGCGCGGGAGTTTGTCACTCCGCTGACCATGCAGGCCCTGACCGGAAACCGCGTGCATATGGACCTGCTGGACCCCGAGGCCGAGGCCGCCATGGGCCATATCGAGCTCGCGCGCTGGGCCGACCTGGTGCTGGTGGCGCCGGCCAGCGCGGACTTTCTGGCCCGAACCGCCCAGGGCCGGGCCGACGATCTGCTTTCCACCTTGATTCTGGCCACACCCGCGCCCATCGCGCTGGCGCCGGCGATGAATCAGGGAATGTGGGCCGACCCGGCCACGCGGGGCAATCTGGACGAATTGCGCCGTCGCGGCTATCACCTGTTCGGGCCCGGTGAAGGCGCCCAGGCCTGCGGCGATGTCGGCCCGGGTCGTTTGCTCGAACCGGAGCAATTGCTCGCGGCCTGCGCCGATATGTTCGCCGGCGAACCGTTGGCGGGAAAGCGCTTGCTCATCACCGGCGGACCGACGCGGGAAGCCATCGACCCGGTCCGCTATCTGAGCAACCACAGCTCCGGCAAAATGGCCTATGCTCTGGCCGCCGAGGCGGTGGCGGCCGGCGCGGCGGTCACGCTGATCAGCGGTCCGGTGGCCCTGCCGACACCGGACCGTGTAACCCGGATCGATGTGAACAGCGCCGAGGAGATGCTGGCCGCCACCATGGAACATATTGCCGGCGCCGACGTTTTCATCGGCGCGGCGGCGGTGGCCGACTTTAGACCGGCAACCCGGCGGCTGGAAAAAATCAAGAAAGACGGCGACAAAGCAAAGGGAATGAGCATCGAACTGGTGCGCAATCCGGATATCATCGGTGAAGTCGCTAGGCTCGACCCGCGCCCACTGGTGGTCGGCTTCGCCGCTGAAACCGAAGCGGTGGTCGCCAACGGTCGGGAAAAACTGGCGCGCAAAAAGCTCGATTTGCTGTTCGCCAACCACGCCACGGAAACCTTCGACAGCGATGAAATCGCCGCCACCGCCATCAGCGCGGCGGGCGAGCTTGCGATTCCCCGCGCCCGCAAGCAAGCCGTGGCGCGGCGCATGCTCGCAATGATCGCCGAACGTTTGCCTGCGGCGGAAAGTGCGAGCCAAAGCGGTTGATATGGTTTCCCCCGCGCCGACAGCAACTCCAGTTCCCGCGGAGATTTTCCGCGCCTACGACATTCGCGGCATTGTTGGAGAGCAACTCGACCGCGGCCTGATGCGCCGCATCGGCCAGGCCATTGGCAGTGAAGCCCTCGCCCAAGGCATCGACACGCTGCTTGGGGCGCGGGACGGCCGTCTTTCCAGCCCGGAATTGTTCGCGGCGCTTTGCGAGGGCATTCTCGCAACCGGTTGCAATGTGGTCTGCCTCGGCGTTGTGCCGACGCCGGTGCTTTATTACGCCACCCACACCAGCAGTTGGGATTCCGGCGTGATGATGACCGCCAGCCACAATCCATCGGCCTACAATGGCGTAAAACCCGTCTTTCGCCATGCCAGCCTCGACGCCGGGCAAATCCAGCAACTTCGTTTGCGGGTGGAACAGGATCGATTCCGTCATGGCGCCGGCTTGCGCAGCGAATTGCGCGTACTGGAAGACTACGTCGGCGCGGTAAGTGCCGATATCCAATTGGGGCGGCCGCTGAAACTGGTGATCGATTGCGCCAACGCGGTTCCCGCCGTGCTTGCGCCGAAGCTTTTCACGCGGCTGGGTTGCCGGGTAAGCACGCTGTACGGCGAACTCGATGGCAGTTTTCCCAACCATCATCCCGACCCCACCGTGAGCGAAAACCTGAGCGCGCTGCGCCGCAAGGTGGTGGCGGAAAGCGCGGACCTTGGCATCGCTTTCGACGGCGACGGCGACCGCCTGGGCCTGGTTGACGAGACCGGCGCCATTGTCGAAGCCGAATCCATCTTGCAATTGTTGGCGGAGGACATACTCTCGCGCCATCCCGGCGAAAGCATTGTTTACGACGTCAAATGCAGCAGCCGCCTGCCGCGGCGCATTCGCGAATTGGGCGGCGAACCGTGCATGCGCCGCTCCGGCCATTCCTTCATGAAACAGGCCATGCGGGAAACCGGCGCCCCGCTTGGCGGCGAGCTTTCGGCGCATATTTTCATCAAGGACCGCTGGTACGGGTTCGACGACGGCGTCTATGCTGCCGCCCGGGTCGCCGAATTGCTCGCCTCCGGCCCAGGGCCGGCGAGCGTGGTGCTTGCCGCCAATGACGAAGGTTGCCGAACCGAAGAATTGCGTTTGCCCGTGTCCGAGGCGAACAAGTTCGCGCTGATGGACAGGATCGCCGGATTGGCGGACTTCCCCGCGGCGGAAATTATCAAAATCGACGGTCTGCGCGTAGAATACGCCGACGGCTGGGGCCTGATCCGGGCCTCGAACACCACGCCCGCCTTGTTGTGCCGCTTTGAAGCGGACACGCCGGAGAGGCTGGATGCCATCCAGGCGGATTTCCGGCAACTGATTCTGCGCGCGGACGGTTCTTTGCAAACGCCGTTTTGAATAATTCGCAATTCGGCGCGCCGCCCCGCGCCAGACCGCAATCCGACACTGCCAAACAAAAGTACCGCGCCATGTCGCTGAGCCTGAACAGAGCACGCACCATCGCCAGAATTTTGACCGAATCGCTGCCTTACATCCGCAAGTTTTCCGGGCATACCGTGGTGGTGAAATATGGCGGCAACGCCATGGTCGACGAAGCGCTGAAACAGAGTTTCGCCACCGATGTGGTGCTTATGAAACTGGTTGGTATTCATCCGATTGTCGTGCATGGCGGCGGCCCTCAAATCGGCAAGTTGCTCGCGGCGCTGAATATCGAATCGCGCTTCGTCGACGGCTTGCGCGTAACCGACAGCCGGACCATGGATGTGGTGGAAATGGTGCTCGGCGGCCAGGTGAACAAGGAAATTGTCAGTCTGCTCAACCGCAATCACGGCAAGGCCGTGGGCATCAGCGGCAAGGATGGCAATTTGATCCGCGCGCGCCGCATGCAGGCCAAGCCGGTTGCCGACGAAGGCGACCTGGTGGACCTTGGCCAAGTGGGAGAAATCGTCTCGATCGACACCCAGGTGTTGGAAATGATGCGCGCCAGCGACTTCATCCCGGTAATCGCGCCGGTGGGCACCGACGCCAGCGGCGCGAGTTACAACATCAACGCCGACTCCGTGGCCGGCTCCATCGCCGGCGTGCTTGGCGCGGAAAAACTGATTCTGCTGACCAATGTCGCTGGCGTGCAAGATGAAGCGGGCAAGGTTCTGACCGGGCTGAACGTGCGGCAAGTGGAGCAACTTGCCGCCAGCGGCATACTCTCCGGCGGCATGTTGCCGAAGGTCGAATGCGCCCTCGACGCTCTGCGTTCGGGGGTCCACAGCGCACATATCATCGATGGCCGCGTAGCCCACGCGCTGCTGCTGGAAATCTTCACCGACGAAGGTGTCGGCACGCTCATTACCCGTTGAGACCGCGCGCGGAAACTGGCCGCTGAATGGTCGGTGGCGCAGTCGCGAACAGGTGGGGAATGTGCCGGCGGAAGCCACCGGCAAATCCGCTGCGCCCCAGTCTAATCCGCGCCGTAACGGGCCCGATACGAGCGCACGGCATCGACATGGGCGTGCAATTCGCTGCCCGGGTCGGCGCCGAGATAATCGACCACGTGTTGCAAGTTCACCACGCTGAAAACGCGAGTGGCATGGGTCCGCTCGATTTCGGCAATGGCCGAATGCCGTCCTTCGCCCCGTTCCTGGCGGTCCATGGCGATCAGTATTCCAGCCAGTTCGGCGCCCCGGTTTCGCAAGATGGCGACGGCTTCGCCCACCGCGGTGCCGGCGGTGATTACATCGTCAACCAGCAAGACCTTGCCCGCGAGCTCGGCGCCGACAAGTTCGCCACCTTCGCCGTGGGTTTTGGCCTCCTTGCGGTTGAAGCACCAGGGCGCATCGAGGCCGTGGTCGCGGTGCAGCGCCATGGCGGTGGCCGCCACCAGCGGTATACCCTTGTAGGCAGGGCCGAACAGCATGTCGAAAGTAGCGCCTCCGTGCATCAGCGTGCGCGCGTAGCTGTCGGCCAGGAAAGACAGCCGGGCGCCGGTGTTGAACAGGCCGGCGTTGAAGAAATACGGGCTGACGCGGCCGGATTTCAGCGTGAAACGGCCAAAGCGCAAAATTTTCTGTTCGATGACGAATTCAAGAAACCGGCGTTGAAAGTCCAGCATGCGACGCTCCCTTACTCCGCCGGCGCCCCCCGCTTCGGTTCCGGCAAAGCGGCGCCGGCGCCGGGAATGGGCGCATTATCCCGGAAGCGGCGAACAGGGCACAAGGCAACGCGGATTCGGCGAGTAGGCTAAAATCAAACCCAGCGAAGAGGGCAAGCCATGTTGAGCATGACCGCGTTTTGCCGCAAACAGGCCGAATTCGAAGCTGGCACGCTGATTTGGGAAATCCGCTCGGTCAACCACCGGTTTCTGGAAATTTCGATGCGGCTGCCGGAACCCTTGCGCGCAATGGAGACCACCCTGCGCAAGATCATTCGCGGCCGCGTCAAGCGGGGCAAGGTCGATTGCGCACTGCGATTTCAGGAATCCGAAGCCTCGCTTGGCGAACTGCATCTGAATGCGCGGGTGCTGCAAGGCCTGGCCGAGGCCGGCGAGCAAATTCATTACGCTTTCGGCGACTCGCGCCTGCCATCGAGTCTTGATATTCTGAATTGGCCCGGCGTGATACGCAGCGAAGGCAGGGAACATGGCGACCTGGAACCCCAGGCGCTGGGTTTGTTCAACGAAGCGCTGGACGCCTTGCTTGCCGGCCGCGCCGGCGAGGGCGGGGAAATCGCCGCCGTGGTGCGCGGGCGCGTCCTTTCGATGAAAGAAATTTTGGCGCAAACTCGCGCGGCGCTGCCGGAAATCCTGGCCGAACAACGCCAGTCGCTGCTTGACAGCATCGCGCGCCTGGAGGCGAGCCTCGAACCGGAGCGGTTGGAGCAGGAAGTTGCGTTGCTGGCCAGCAAGGCGGATATTGCCGAAGAACTCGACCGGCTCGACGCCCACGTCAAGGAATTGGAACGCTTGCTCGACGTGTCCGAACCGGTTGGCAGAAAGCTCGATTTTCTGCTCCAGGAGCTGATGCGCGAAGCCAACACGATCTGTTCCAAGGCCGCGGTCATCGCAACCACCCGCGACGCGCTTGAGCTCAAGGTGCTCATCGAACAAATCAGGGAACAGGTGCAAAATATCGAATGAAACGCCGGAACTTTCCCGCCGGCACGCGTTGGAGCGGCGCTTGAATCGGGCTTCGGCGGCCCTCATATACAGAAAATCGTTACCAGCCAGCGAGGCTCAAATCCATGATGCGCATCTTGTTGTTCTTGTTGACCAACCTTTCCGTGCTGTTGTTGATCAGCGTCACTTTCCGCTTGTTCGGCATAGAATCGATGTTGCTGGCAAGCGGTACCGGGCTCGACTTGAATGCCCTGCTCATTTTTTCCGCCCTGTTCGGTTTCGGCGGCGCATTCATTTCCCTCGCCATGTCGAAGTGGGCCGCCAAGCGCTCGATGCGCGTGGAAGTTATCGAGACGCCTTCGACCCGGCAGGAGCGCTGGCTGCTGCAAATCGTCGAACGCCAAGCGCAACGCGCCGGCATCGCAACGCCGGAAGTGGGAATCTTTCCCTCCGACGAGGTCAACGCCTTCGCCACGGGCATGCGCCGCAACAATGCGCTGGTGGCGGTCAGCAGCGGCCTGCTGCGCAAAATGACCCAGGACGAGGCTGAAGCGGTTCTCGGTCACGAGGTCGCCCACGTCGCCAACGGCGACATGGTAACCATGGGCTTGCTGCAAGGCGTGCTCAACACTTTCGTGATTTTCCTCTCCAGGGTAATCGGCCACACCGTCGACCGGGTCGTTTTCAAAAACGAGCGTGGCTTCGGCATTGGCTATTTTGTGGTTTCCATGGTCGCCCAGCTCGTGCTTTCAATTCTCGCCACCGTCGTTGTCATGTGGTTCAGCCGCTGGCGCGAGTTCCGCGCCGACGCCGGCGGCGCCAATCTCGCCGGCCGGCAAAAAATGGTCGCGGCGCTCAAGCGCCTGCAACAGAATCAGACCGAAGATTTGCCGGGCGAGTTTGCTTCTTTCGGCATCAACGGCGGTCGTCCGCGCGGACTGCGGGCCTTGTTGATGTCGCATCCGCCGCTTGAGGACAGAATTGCCGCCTTGCAGAAACCCGGAGTGCTCTGACCTGGGCCCGAAATGACAAGCGGCACGCTGTTCATCGTCACCGCTCCTTCCGGGGCGGGCAAAACCAGTCTGGTCCGGGAGCTTGTCAAGGGTGACAACTCGCTGTGTGTTTCGGTTTCGCATACCACGCGGCCGAAACGTCGCGGCGAGCGGGACGGTGTCGATTATTTTTTCGTGGACCGGGAAGCCTTCCAGCGCAAACTCGCCCAAGACGCCTTTCTCGAACACGCGCAGGTGTATGGGCACTATTACGGCACTTCCCGGGAGTGGGTGCGGCAGCAGCGCGAGCGGGGCCTGGACGTAATTCTGGAAATCGACTGGCAGGGCGCGGAACAGGTTCGCAAACTCGAACCGGCCGCCTGCTCGATTTTCATTTTGCCGCCTTCAGTGGAAACCTTGCGCGAGCGGCTGCGGGCGCGGGGCCTGGATGATGAGGAAACCATCGCCCGACGCATGCGCAAGGCGCGCCAGGAAATCGCCCAAGGCGAAAAAGCGGATTTCCAGGTGGTCAACGACGAATTCAACCAGGCGCTGGCCAAGGTTCACGAAATCATTCGCCGGCGCCGCCGGGACGCCGTCGCGGCGGGGAACTGAACGCCCAGGCGAAAAGCGCCTTTCTTCAAGCCGCCGCCGTTTGCAAAGCCCCGCGAAGGAATTTTCCCGGACGCAACCGGTGGAAATGGAAAAGACGACTATTTCAGCCGGCAACACCGTATTGTATGAGCCGGTTGGGACTTCGTTGTACAATAGCCGGTCGAAATCGACAGCGAACCGGAAACAGCCGTTACCAAGAGAGACAGGAGCCGCAGATGGCGCGAATCACCGTGGAAGACTGCCTGGACAAGGTGGAAAACCGTTTTGAACTTGTCATGGTCGCCAGCAAGCGCGCCAGGCAATTGCAGACCGAAGGCAAGGACCCCCTCGTTGCCGAAGACAACGACAAACCCACCGTGCTCGCCTTGCGCGAAATCGCCCAGGGGCTGGTCGGCCCGGAAATTCTCACCCAAAAACCGTCTTTGAGGATGGTGGACCTGGAGGAGGAAATGGAAATCTTCCTTGAGTCGCCCGAGACCTCAGAGACCCCCGGAACTCCGGAGACGCCCGAGCCGGCTGAGGCCCCCGAGCCGACCGAAACCCCGGAAGCCCCGGTTCAAGCTTCCGACGAAGGGGATTGATGGGGCGAGGAGGCGCGGATTGACAGCCCTGCAGATAGAAAACATAGACACGCTGGCACAAAGTCTGACGGGCTATCTGGCAAGACCGCAGATCAATCAGGTGCGGCGCGCCTACTATTACGCCGAACAAGCCCACGAAGGCCAACTCCGCCGCACGGGCGACGCTTACATCACCCACCCGCTCCAGGTTGCCGGCATCCTCGGCAAAATGCATATGGACCATCAATCGCTGATGGCCGCGATGCTGCATGATGTGATCGAGGACACCGGCATCACCAAAACCGCGATCAAGACCCAATTCGGCAACACCGTGGCGGAAATGGTCGACGGCGTAAGCAAGCTTAGCCAGATTTCCTTCGATTCCCACGCCGAGGCCCAGGCCGAAAATTTCCAGAAAATGGCCTTGGCGATGTCGCGCGACCTTCGCGTGATCATGGTCAAACTTGCCGACCGGCTGCACAACATGCGCACGATCAAGGTGCTGGCCCCGGACAAGCGCCGCCGCATTGCGCGGGAAACGCTGGATATCTACGCGCCAATTGCGAACCGGCTCGGCATGAACGATATGCGCGTCGAATTCGAGGAACTCGCCTTCGACGCCATCTATCCCCTGCGCTTCCGCCGCATCGCCGCGGCTGTGCGCAATGTGCGCGGCAACCGCAAGCAGCTCGTGACCCAGATTCAGACCTCCATCGAGGCCTGCCTCGAACGCGAAGGCTTGCCCGGCCGCACCGCGGGGCGGGAAAAGCACCTCTATGCGATCTATCAAAAGATGCGCAACAAGCGAAAATCCTTCGCCGAGATCATGGATGTCTACGCTTTCCGCATCGTGGTTGACCGCGTCGACACCTGTTACCGCGTGCTCGGCGCCATCCACAGTTTGTACAAACCGGTGCCGGGCCGATTCAAGGATTACATCGCAATTCCGAAAGCCAACGGTTACCAGTCTTTGCATACAACGCTGTTCGGCATGCACGGTTTGCCCATCGAAATCCAGATCCGCACCGAGGAAATGGAAGCCATGGCCAACAATGGCATTGCCGCGCATTGGTTGTACAAATCGAGCGAGGATATCCCCAGCAATGCCCACACCCGGGCGCGGGAGTGGGTCAACGGGCTGTTGGAAATGCAGCGCAACGCCGGCAATTCGCTGGAATTCATCGAAAACGTCAAAATCGACCTGTTCCCCGATGAAATTTACGTGTTCACGCCAAAGGGAGAAATTTTCGAGCTGCCCTCGGGTTCGACCCCGGTGGATTTCGCCTATGCGATCCATACCGACATCGGCAGCACCTGCGTCGCCTGCCGAATTTCGCGCCGGCTGGCGCCATTGAGCGAACCCTTGCAAAGCGGCCAGACCGTGGAGATCATCACCGCGCCGGGCCACAAACCGAACCCCGCCTGGCTCAGCTTCGTCGTCACCGCCAAGGCCCGCACGAGCATCCGCCATTACCTCAAGAGCCAAAAAACCTCGGAGTCGGTGGCTCTCGGCAGGCGCCTGCTGTCGAAAGCGCTCGCCAGTTTCGGCGCCAGTCTCGAGGCGATTTCACAACAATCGATAGCAAAAACGCTGGAGCAGTTGCGGCTGGATTCGCTGGACAAGCTGTTCGGCCAGATTGGCCTTGGCAACCGCATGTCGCACAGCGTCGCCCAGCGCTTGATCGCCCTCAACGAAAACCCGACCGGCGTGGGTTTCGACGGCAGTTTGCGTGTGCGCGGCGCGGAAAGTTCGGTGATGAACTACGCGCGCTGCTGCAATCCGATTCCCGGTGACCGCATCACCGGCTATATCAGCTCCGAGCGCGGCCTCGTGATCCACACCGACGATTGCAAGAACGCCGCCGAACTGCGCAACGACCCGGAAAAGTGCGTCGAAGTAAGCTGGGACCCGGAAGTGCAAGGCGAATATTCGGTGGAGCTTCGGGTCGAGCTTGAACCCCAGCGCGGCATTATCGCCACCTTGGCCACCGCCATTACCGGCGCCGAGGCGAACATCGAGAAAATCAGCACCGACGAGCGGGATGCCCGTTTGAGCATAGTCAATTTGATCATCAATGTGAAAAACCGCGTGCATCTGGCCCGGGTCATGCGCAAAATCCGCATGATCGAGGCGGTCACCCGGGTAACCCGGCGCAAGAGCCGCAGAACCCGGCGTCCCGCCGTTCGCGCGGAAATCGTCAAGCATTAAGCGATCGCCGGCGTGTTGGCGCCTGGCCGGGCGCCGCCGCCGCACAGCCGCTCAACCGCAAGCAGGGAGTATTTCCATGGCCAAAGCGCAAGTGATCCACAGCGCCGAAGCGCCCCGCGCGATCGGCCCCTACTCGCAAGCCCGGCGCGCGGGGCCGCTGGTATTCCTTTCGGGCCAGATTCCGCTCGACCCGGCAACGATGCAACTGGTCGAAGGCGGCATTGAAGCCCAGGCCGAACAAGTTTTTGACAACCTCTCCGCCGTTGCGGCGGCGGCGGGCTTGAGCCTCGGCCACGCCCAGCGGCTGACGATTTATCTTACCGACCTGGACAATTTCAAAACCGTCAACGAGATTATGGCGCGGCGATTCGACCAGCCATATCCGGCCCGGGTAACCATTGGCGTGGCCGCCTTGCCGGCGCGGGCGATGATCGAGATCGACGCGATTCTGAGCGACTGAAACCGCGCGTCATCCCATGACAGGCAAGCCGCTGGACCTCACGCCCATCGATCAACTGAAAGGCGTCGGCCCGAAACTGAAAGCGACGCTGGCCCAGCTCGGCATCGAAAGCGTACAGGACCTGCTCTTTCATCTGCCTTACCGGTACGAAGACCGCACACGCATAACCCCCATCGGCAAAGCCGTTTTCGGCGATTGCATCCAGGTGCAAGGCGAAATTGTCGACAACGGCGTGCAGTTCGGCCGCCGCCGCAGCTTGCGCTGCCTGGTGTCCGACAACACCGGTTTCATCGGCCTTCGCTTCTATCATTTCAGCAGTTTCCAACAGTCGCGGCTGGCGGTGGGCAAGCTCATCCGTTGCTATGGCGAGGTGCGCCACGGGCGCGGCGGATTCGAGATGTACCATCCCGAGTATCGCATTTTGCGCGAACCAGGCGACCCGCTGCCCGACTCGCTGACCCCGGTCTACCCCGCGGCGGAAGGGCTGCATCAAGGCCGAATCCGCGCTCTCGTGGGGCAGGCGCTGGAAATGCTCGCGGGCGCGGAGCAGTTGCCGGAACTGCTGCCGGCGCGCTTCCTGCGCGACTTTGGCGGCATTGATCTCGCCGAATCGGTGCGCTTGCTGCACGAACCGCCGACAGACTTGCAACTGGACTGGTCGGGACGCAGCGAAAACAGCCCGGCGCGCCGGCGGCTGGCGTTTGAGGAATTGCTTGCCAACCGGGTTTGCATGCGCCGCCTGAAACAGGATGTTTCCGTCTTGCCTTCGCCGCGCTTCGGTGAAGCGGGCGAAATGCTCGATCAATTCGCGCAAAGCTTGCCGTTTCGATTGACTGGGGCGCAGCGCAAAGTCTATCGGGAGATTCGCGCGGACCTCTCAAGCCCGGCGCCGATGATGCGGCTGATTCAGGGCGATGTCGGCTCGGGCAAGACCGTGGTTGCCGCGCTGGCGGCATTGCACGCCATCGAATCCGGTTTCCAGGTCTGCCTCATGGCGCCGACCGAAATTCTTGCCGAGCAACACCTGCGCACTTTTCAGGAATGGTTCGAAGCCATCCTCGCGCGGGGCGGCGTGCGGCTGGGCTGGCTTTCGGGCAAAACCCGCGCCAAGGCGCGCAAGCAAGTGCTTGACGAACTGGCGACGGGCAATTGCGACCTGTTGATTGGCACCCATGCCGTGTTCCAGGAATCGGTCAGCTATCGCCGCCTTGGGCTGGTCATTGTCGACGAGCAGCACCGCTTCGGCGTGCATCAACGGCTTGCCTTGCGCGAAAAGGCCGGCGGCGACGGCATGCGCCCGCATCAGCTTGTGATGACGGCAACGCCGATTCCGAGAACCCTGGCGATGAGCGCCTATGCCGATCTCGATTGCTCGGTGATCGACGAACTGCCGCCGGGCCGCAGGCCCGTCAACACCGCCATGGTTTCGAACGAGCGGCGCGGAGATGTCATCGAACGCATCGCCGTGGCCTGCGCCGCTGGGCGGCAGGCGTATTGGGTTTGCACCTTGATCGAGGACTCCGAGACTTTGCAGGCCCAGGCCGCCGAAGCCAGCGCCGAACAACTCGCCAAAGCTTTGCCGCAACTCCGCGTTGGACTGGTGCACGGCAGGCTCAAGCCGGCGCAAAAGGCCGAGGTCATGGAGCGGTTCAAGCAAGCCGAAATCCAGTTGCTGGTGGCGACCACGGTGATCGAAGTCGGTGTCGATGTGCCCAATGCCAGCCTGATGGTGATTGAAAACCCGGAACGCCTGGGACTGGCGCAATTGCATCAATTGCGCGGCCGCGTTGGCCGGGGCGCCGAGCAAAGCCATTGCCTGCTGCTGTATCAGCCGCCGCTTTCCGAGCTGAGCCGGGAACGCCTCGGCATCATCCGCGAAAGCAACGACGGCTTCCTGATTGCCGAGCAGGATTTGCGCCTGCGCGGGCCGGGCCAGATGCTGGGCACCCGGCAAACCGGGCTGATGAGTTTCAAGGTGGCGGACATCGGCCGCGACAGCGACCTGCTGGAGCCGGTGCGCGATGCCTGCGAGGAATTGATGGCCAGCCATCCGGCGGTGGTCCAGCCCTTGATCCGCCGCTGGCTCGGCGACAACATCCACTACGCCGATGTTTGAGCGATGAAGCCGTTTCGCGTGCTTGCGGCGCGAGTGCTTTCGTTTGGGATGACACAAGATTGAAAGAAAAAACCGAACTGCGGCGCAAGGCGCTCGCCTGGGCGCATTTGATGCGCCTGCACCGGCCGGTGGGGATTTTGCTGCTGCTTTGGCCAACGGTCAGTGCCCTGTGGCTTGCCGCCGATGGCCTGCCGGCCTACGACCTGTTGTTCATTTTCGTCATGGGAACGGCCATCATGCGTTCCGCCGGCTGCTGCATCAACGATTTCGCCGACTACCACATCGACGGTGAAGTCCTGCGCACCCGGGAACGCCCGCTGGCGACCGGGCAACTCAGCCGCCGGGAAGCGCTCTGCGGATTCGCGGCGCTTTCCCTGCTCGCCTTCGCGCTGGTGCTGTTCACCAATCGGCAAACGATATTGCTGGCGGTCGCCGCGATTCCAATCATCGCCGCCTATCCGTTTTTCAAACGCGTCACCCATATGCCCCAGGTGGTGCTGGGCATCGCTTTTTCCTGGGGCATTCTGATGGCTTTCAGCGCCGCAACCGGCGCCGTGCCGGCCGAGGCCTGGCTGTTGTTTCTGGCCAATTGCCTGTGGACCATCGTCTACGACACCCAATACGCCATGGTCGACCGCGAGTACGACCGCCGCATCGCGGTGAAGTCGACGGCGATTCTGTTCGGCGACGCGGACAATGCGATCATCGGCCTGTTGCAGGTCCTGTTCGTCGCCGCCATGTGGCTGGCGGGGCGGCAATTCGAGTTGGGGCTGCCCTATTTCCTTTGCCTCGTGGGCGCAAGCCTGCTGTTCGCCTGGCAACAAATCCTCACCAGCGACCGCCAGCCCGAGGCCTGTTTCAAAGCCTTCGTCAACAACCAATGGGTCGGCGCCCTGGTCTTTCTCGGCATCGTGCTCGGCTAGCCCCGCAAGCGGGTTTACGCAGTCCAGCTCACCGGGAACGCGCATCGCTCAAGCGCTGGTATGCGTATCGCAAAAGCGTGCCGATTATTCCAAATTTCCACACAACATCGGCTTCATCGCGAACCGATGCCTCCGGTCGATAAACCGCGTGATCGTTTGACACGTTCTTGGGGTGCGCCGCGCGAAGTTCGGGTCGTTTTCCGGAATGTTGGAAGCTCTCGGCGGATTTGGTGCGGACACGGTCCCGAGCGGCCGCGATCAGATGGCAGCGGCTTGTGCGGCATGGGCGAGCACCGCCGCCGACGACACGGCTGCGCAGCAGGCTGCCGGCAAAGAGCGAAGCCGTCATGCTCAACCTCTACACCCGCGCGCAATCGCCGGCTCGTGGCCATCATACCGCCGAGTGACGAGGTCGGAGAGGAACAGTCCGTCTAGCTCTGCGCAAGGCTTTCGGAGAAACGTGAATTGGCTCATGCTTCGTTAGAGAGGATTCACACTTCCTCCCCTCCCGTCAGTTGGCCTGACGCACATGCAAAACAATTGAGGCGACCACAGACGAGTCAACCGCCCCGAGTGGTCTGCCCGCACGAAGCGCGTTTGACCAGGGCAGCGGCGATTTGCGCGCGCAGATCGCTGCCAGTTCTTTGAAAGCCCAGCAGGCGGGCGATCTCGCGCACCAACTCCTTATGCGTCATGCGACCGTTCTGTCGTTCCACGTCCGCAGCCGCCGCCTTGATCTCCGCCGTCGGCAGATATTCCGGGTTCCTGGTTGCAACCGGCGCCGCGGAGCGGTCTCGCACCGGCGGCTTCAGCCGCTGCTTTTCCGTCATCCAGAACTTCCCCTCGGCAAGGAGAGCTTTCCGCCTTCCAGCCTGCCGGAGCGCCCGATCGGTCGCCATGCGAATGCGCGTGCCTGCCTTGCTTTTGCCGAAAGCCGCCGCCACGCGTCGCGCGGCCTCCTCCAGGTGAACCGGACCTTCGATCTCGACGATTTTGGTCACCAGCGTTTCAAGCTTCTCGACTGGTGCATCCTCCGGTTCTCCGCCATCCTTCCAGGAAAGCTTGGCAACCACATAAGGCATCGCTCCGGCTTGCGGAGTCGGCTCGGGCGGTTTGACTGGCCGCAATGTTGGAGGCGTAGGCGGCGGGACGATCTTCCTCTCGGGTCGTTCGTCCTTCGGCGCGTTCTGCGCTTCCTCCAGGGCTTCCCGCAGGCGGTCGATCTCCTGCCGGCGTCGGTGGAACCAGTCGGTGCTCCAGATGCGATGGAAACGCCAGCCGAGTCCCTCTAGTGTTTGCTGGCGCAGGCGATCACGCTCCCGGGCCCAGAGGGCGCTGTGCCAAGTGGCACCGTCGCACTCCACGGCCAAGATGTAGCGGCCGGTCTGTTGGGGATGCCGCACGCCCAGATCAATGCGAAAGCCGACGCTGCCGACTTGGTGATCGACCGGGTAACCGAGCCCAGCAATCGCCTCTGCGACGTCCTCCTCGAACGGACTCTCCGCAGCCCCGCCGACCGTAGATTCTGCGTCGAGCGCTCCCGTACCGGCGAATTCGAGAAAACGTTTCAATACGCGCGGTCCCACGGCCTTGCTTCGCGTCGGGTCAATGTCGCTTGGGTCGAATGAGGCGAAGACTCGACAATGATGGCGCGCGCGGGTGAACAGCACATTCAGGCGCCGCTCGCCGCCTTCATTATTGATCGGTCCGAAATTCATCGACGCGAGCCGGCCATTCGGTTCATTCGGGCCATAACCCACGCTGATCAGGATTACGTCGCGTTCGTCACCCTGTACATTCTCGATATTTTTGACGAAGACATCTTCGCCCACACCCTTGCGCAACAAGGCGTCCAGATCGAAGTTCGTCCGGCGACGAAGCTCAAGCACCTCGGTAATCATGTCACTTTGCGCCTTGGAGAAAGCCACGACGCCGACAGACAGATTCGGCTGCGTCCGCGCATGGTCGGCCAGCGCATTCGCGATACACTCCGCTTCGATGCGATTGGTGTTGGGCCGACCCCGACCACTGCCTTTGGAGCTATAGACACCGGGCACTCTGGTCAGCTTCAAACCGAAACCGTCTTCGCCATTGATGGGAGAGGGCGGAAGCACCAGCCTGTCATCATAGAACTCCACGTTAGACACTTGAATCAGGGATGGGTCTCTGGATCGATAATGCCACTCCAGCATCCCGGAATTGAGGCCGCGCGCCTCACACAGCGTAAGGATGCTTTCCATTTCGGTCGCCCCGGCCACGGTCGGCGGGGCCTCTTCGTCATCGTCATCTCCTGAGGTCTTACGGCTGAAGAAGCTTGTTGGCGGCAATCGCTTCTGGTCTCCGACGACGACGAGCTGCCTTGCCCTGGCGATGGCGCCAAGAGCATCTTCCGGCCGCACCTGGCTAGCCTCGTCGATCACCAGAATGTCAAAATCGATCTTCCCCGGTGGCAGGAATTGCGCAATCGAAAGCGGACTCATCAGGAAGACCGGCTTGATCCGCTTTACCATGCCGCCGGCCTGCGTCATCAGGGTGCGGATGGGTCGGTGCCGGGTCTTCTTGGCGATCTCGCCACGAATAAAAGCCATCTCTCCCGCGGTACCCGTTGGCAAGCTCCCGAGATGACGGTCGCGAATCAGCGCCTGAACTTGCCCGAAGCGGTGCCGATCCATACGAACGAAGTCGGCGACAAGTCGGTGGCGATCAAGCCTGCGGACTTTATCCAGAGCGGGAAGCGCTGCCCGCGCCGCGTCCCAGCGCGCCTCTGCGACAGCGTAGCGAAAATCAGCCTCCGCCTGCTCCGGGGGCAGACGGCCGTCATCGATGGCAGCGACAAGCGCCTGCAGGTCCGACTCGATCAGCGTATTCCGGTAGGTTTCCAGATCGCTCCACTCGTCATAGCGGTTCAGATTGACCCGAATGCGCTCGAGCCAGCTCTTAAGCTCGGATAGCGTCAGCCGTCGCCAATCTCCGGCTTCGAGACTCAGCTTCTGCACCACTAGTTCTACGGTATTGGGTAGGCGCTCCAACGTTGGACGAAGCCGCTCGAGACGCGCAGTCGCGTCGATGCCGAGGCCGGCAAACGCAACAGCCAATTCGGGCGCGACAAACTCCTCCCGCCACGTGAGGGCCGCAAGCCACGAACAGCCTTCCACAAGTTTTGCGAAGTCGGTCCGCTCGCCGCGCCAATACTCACCCAGCCGGGCAGCTAGCATGGGCTCGTCATCAGCCAACAGATGGTGCCGCCTCTGGATCTCCATCAGCGTGTCCACGGCTGCCAGACGCGCCGCAGGGTTGGCCGGCAACTCGTCCTGCAAAAGCGTTGCCAGTTCGCGACTGGCGCGGCGATAGTCTCCGAACCATCGCGCCCAGAAGGATGCCGCCCCTTTTGCAAGGCTGGCGCGCAGCACCGCAACCGGTGCCGACCAAGCCGCCTCGCTGAACTTTCCGCCAGCGCCATCGCGAGCCTCGCGCCAAGCGCGGCCGACCTCCAATCCCTCGGTAAGGCGTCCGTCCGCAAGACCGGCTAGCAGAATCGGTGCCAGTCGCTCCATGTCGTGCGGCGCGTCGGGTGCCTTTTGCAGCCTGTGAGCCAATGCCTCCAAGTCTTCGCTCGTTGTAGGCGGTGCGCCCGGCAATCCCGCTGCCGCCTCGCAACCGGTATCGAGCGCGTCCTGGGCCAGGTGAATCGCGGCTCCGAGCACGTCTTCGAGGCGTTGCAGAGCTGGCGGCTGAAGATCTAGCGCGCGCACCCCGGTGAGCGGATGGTCTTTCCTGGCTCCGGCTTGCGACAAGAGATTGACATAGTCCTGGATCGAGGCACAGAGACGATCCCGCTCCGCCCCGGTCAACAGGGTGAGACCGTCTGGAGCCGTCACCGGCGGTGGAGAGTTCCGCCCGATATGGAGTCCAATCTCCGCCATCGCCGAAAATGGACTGTAATCCGCGCCCTCCAAGGGTTCGTGTAGCAAGCCAGCGATCCGGTTCAATAGGTTGCGCGTTTGGCGAAGATCGCCTGTTCCTTCCAAGGCTGCAGCACCATTGCTTCCTGCGTGAAGTGTCCGATCGAGCTCCTGAAGCACAGCCTTCTTGTTGGCGTTCTTGGAATGCAACTCCAGACAGATATTGGGGAGGTTGGCCTCGACCAAGCGTGCATGCACCACTTTTAGTGCCGCCATCTTCTCCGCCATGAACAGCACAGACTTGCCGTCATGCACGGCCGCAGCGATGATATTGGCAATCGTTTGCGACTTGCCCGTCCCCGGCGGCCCCTGCACGACAAGATTGCGCCCGGCGCGTGCTTCCTCGATAACCTTGGTCTGTGAGGCGTCGGCATCGACGATCTGAACCAGATCGGCCGGGTCGAATCGCTCGTCAAGCCGCTGTTCGTCCAGAAACAGCGATGGCTCCATTTCGAAGCCGGCCGTCAATATCTTCCCGACCAGCGTGTCGCTGTCCAACACGTCTTGAGGCCAGGCAGCGGGCTCAAGGTCGCGCATCATCAGCAGTTTGGCGAAGGAGAACAGCCCGATCTGCATCCCGTCGCGGTCGACGCTCCAGCGCGTCTGTCCCGAGACAGCGTCCTCCACCGCGTCAAGGTAGGCCGAGGGATGCCAATCCTCATCCTCCTCCAGTTCGGGAAGCACGATGCCTAAATCTGCCTTCAGCCGCTCCTGCAAGGGCAGGTTGGTAGCGAGGTCGTCGTCCCGTACGCGCAACTCGAAGGCGAAGCCGCGGGCGCTGCGCGCCAGTTCGACTGGCAGCAGAATCAGCGGCGCCTCGCGCCGCACCTCCGAACGCCCGTCCTCGAACCAAGTGAGAAAGCCCAGCGCCAAGTAGAGGATATTGACGCCTTGCTCCTCCTCGGCGGTCCGGGCGTCCCGAAACAGGCGCAACAGGCGACGCTGGAGCGCGTCGGGCCCGAGCGGGGTGTCGAGCCACCCATGGCGGCGACCGCCGGCCCGCGATGCGTCTTCCTCGGCCACTGCAATATGCAGGTCGTCCGCCTCTTCGTCCTCGTCGCTACCGGTCGCACGGAACCTTATCCGCCACCCTTTGGCACGCAACAGTTCGAACGCCTCATCAACACACCCATCGACGATGTTCAGCGCATTGGCTCGCTGGTTGGCCCGATTGACATGGACGAGCCGATTGCGCGTGCCGGTGTCCACCAACTGGAGCCGGGCCTTCTCCAGCAGTCGTTCGATTTCATTGCCGTGTCCCGGCTCTGCGTTCTCCATACGGGCTACCGCCACTTTCGGCGGCCGCCAGTGCCGTCGTCGAACAACAAGCGGTCGCGGCAGGGGTTTGCCACGGCCTTGGCTTCATCGCCGCTCCGTAAATAGTTGGCAATCGTTCGCGCTCCGTCCCTGGTAAGCTGCAGGGCCACCGCCACGCCCTCCGTGGTGCCCGTGCCTGTCACAATGACGGTCCGGCCTTTGTAAGTCATGCCCCCCCCCCTGCTTCGCCACCGGGCCACCGCTTGCTGCGGCCCCGTCGCGCCTTCAGTTAGACAGCGCTATACTGCATCTTTTCGCCGCCCGTCGCCACCCACCCGCCGCCCCGGATCTATAGTCGAATTTGGTGTACGGGCGGGTTGAGTCGTGCGGTGGTTCTCTGCTGAAATTGGGTTTACGATTCATTCTTCGGCAAAGGGAGCACACCGCACAAGAGCAAAGATTTTGTAGTTGCCCTTACCGCGCCAGAGGTCGGCGTCATCTTCGACCCGTTGACTGATCTGCTTCGGCGGAGTCAAAAACAGTTAATCCAGTCCGTCGTGGCGGCGGAGTTCGAGGAGTGCCTGTCCTCATTCGGTGATGAGCGGCTGCCGGAAAGAAGGAGGCGGGTGGCCCAAAACGGCAATCTGCCCAAGCGTAAAATTCTGACGGGTATCGGCGCGACCCAGAGCAAACCGACCAAAAGTGATAAGTTTTCAGTTGCCATTGACGATCCGCTTTCGACCACTGGTTGGCGCGGTACCGGGAACAGTATCCGAAAGCCTCCGACTGTCTGCAAAAGGAGCGGAAGGCCTTACTAGCCTTCTACAACTTTCCGGCAAGAACACTTGGTGCATCTACGCACGACCAATATGATCGAATCAGCGTTCTCGACGATTCGCTACCGCAGCTCCCGTGCCAGGGGATGCGTGTCGCGGCAGTCGCCACTGTCGATGATCTACAAAATGGGGACAAGCGCCGAGTGATCCAAGAGGTGGTTGCGGGGGTTCTGGCAGATAGCCCGGATTGTCGAAGGCGTCAAACTTATGGATGGTAAAGAAGTAATCAATGAAAATAGCAGAGAGCCCGCATGACCAGTCGACGTACACCAGATTTGGCTATAGCTCTGCTTCCGCTGCGCCACGCCAATACGGCCTCCAGGTCGCCTCCAAAAGCGACCACTGTACAACCTGTTACTTTATTTGTTCTCTACATACAGGAGGACACTGCAGGATTTGACGAAGTGAGCAGGTGTAATATGGTGGGATGTCACGTTGGGAGATCCTCTGCTTGGAAGCGATCAATGACATACTGAAAGCCATCGCAGCCAGTTTGTTAATGGAACATTTTCTCGCGCCGCGGTTTAACTTCACGCCCAAGCGCCCGGACAGTCGCCCCATTGAAGGGTTTGACTATGGCGAGGGAGCGTATGATCCTGACCAGTGCAACTTGGGCATTAGCGAAGAAAGTGGGCATTTCCAAATCGAAATCAAAGGATTTAGCGAGCCGAAGACCAAAGAAGCCGAAAGAAACTGCCAGGAAGACATGAACGAGGTGATTGCTGCTTTCGTGCAGGAAAAACCGACTGTCGAGCGGGGCATGCTCGTAGAGGAACTTGCGCGTGAAGATCAGGAAACAGTGCGTCAGCACGGGATCATGAACTACCGATACAATTCCAAGGCTGCCAGTATGGTGAAGGCTTGATGTCAGCGCTCTCCAATCTGTCAGCTGTTGATTTCGAGGAGCTGTGCAGAGATATTGCCTTGAAAGAAACCGGTATGCGGTTTTCCGCCTTCCGGCCCGGGCCGGATGGCGGCGTGGATGGTCGTCACGCCAAGGGCGAAGAAAACACGATCCTCCAGTGCAAACACTACATTAAATCGAGCTTCTCGGATCTGAAGCGTGCCATCGGCAAAGAAGTTAAGAAGCTGGAAAAGCTCTCGCCGGATCGCTACCTCCTGTTCACGTCCCAATCGCTCACAACGATGAGCACCGATACGCTTGCTGAAATGCTTGGCGATTATCTTGTCTATCCCGGGGATATATGGTCGCAGCAAGACATTAAGAACGCGCTACGTCGGCACCCCGATATTGAAAAATCCCACCTCAAACTTTGGCTATCATCTGCGGCTGTTCTGGAGCGCATTCTCAATTCAGGGCTGGAAGCCTACACGCAGACAACAAAACGCGAGATACTTGATGAACTTCAAATCTATGTTCGCAACAAAAGTTTTGATGAGGCTTTATCAAAGCTCGAGAAGGAGAAAGTACTCATTATTTCAGGGCCGCCTGGAGTTGGGAAGACAACCCTTGCCAAGATGCTTTCTTACTACTACCTCAAAGACAAATGGCGTTTTATCGCGATCCGCACGCTCGATGAGGGGTACGAGATAATCGACGATGAAACTCCGACGATTTTTTTCTTTGATGATTTTCTGGGGCGTATTCAGCTGGACAAGCAATCGCTCTTGCAGCGTGAATCCGGGCTTGCATCTTTCGTCCGGCGCGTTCAAGCCTCCAAGAACGCAAGATTCGTTCTGACGACCCGTGCTCACATCTTCGAAGAAGCCAGAAGACTGTCCGACTATGTCGACGACGAGCGATTTCAGCTAGCAAAGTACCTTCTGGATGTGGGTTCGTACACAAGGAAGATAAGAGCCTATATTTTCTTTAATCATCTAACATTTTCGAAATTGTCGAACGAGCATTTCGCGGCGCTTCTCGAAAAAGACTGGATCAAAAAAATCATCGACCATAAGAACTACAGTCCGCGTGTGATTGCTTCTGTCTCCAGCGATTGCTTGGAGATCTTAGAGCCAAAAGACTATCCCCGGCGTGTGCTTCTCGCCCTTGAAAATCCCGATTTGCTTTGGAGAAAATCTTTTCACGAGCTCGAAATGAGGGCGCAGAACCTTCTTGTTTTGCTCTTTTTCTCAGGTCAGTTCGGAGCAAAAATCGAGATACTGCGGTCTCAGTACTCAGAGTTACATCGGCACGTTTCTAGGCACTATGGACGACCGACATCACCGTCAGATTTCGAAGATTCTCTCAAGCATTTGGAGTCCGGATTCCTCACTATTTCAGGCCAAAACGTCTCTTTCGTTAACCCATCCTTGCGCGATTTCTTGAAGTCCTATCTCATTGATTTTGAGCATCTTGCCCTATTACCTCCCAGTGTAAAGCGTGCTGAAACCGCTAAATTGATTTGGTCGCACGTCAAAGAGATTTTCAAGCAGCATCCTGAAAAGATTAATCACATTGCCGAGGCGTTCTTCGATTTTGCGATGCGCATCGAAAAGACGCCATCGATGAGGCTAGAAAAGAATGACAACTATTCTGGGTATGTACAGAAAGATAGCTCCCTCTCGGATAGGCTGGAGCTCCTATTTCAGTGGTGGGAGGACACTGGTAACGAGGCATTCATGGACAAAGCTCATGCCATATTGGTTGAGAATAAGCTGATGTTGATAACTTGGCATGATGGACAGTCACTGCCGAATTTGCACTGGTTTATTCGAAGATTTGTAGACGATGGGCACCCAATGAAAGCAAATTTGTTGCGCTTGATCTCGAAGCGCCTGATCGAGGTCGTTGAAAGTAACACGGCTGTTGATGAACTAATCAATATCATCAAAAGCGTTCGGGAGTATATGCACGAGGATCTGCCCAAGGACGTTGATGAGGCCATAGACCGAGTAGCCAGCTACGAGTTTACCGATACATGGGAGGCGACTGGCGATTTGCAAGAGCAGGAACTATTGGAGCATATGGAACAGCTTGACACGCTAGCTAGTTTGACTGGTTATGATGCCGAACCCGCCCTGAATATTGTAAGCGAGCGTCTCGCGCAGTTCGAAGAACCCGACCACGAAGACTATAGTCCGAGTATGTCTCGGCCTAGTAGTTCTGAAGAAGAGCGCTTTGATGACGATTCCATTATGAGTTTGTTTTCGAATCTCTTGCGATGATCTTTTTTCTTGCTAGGTTTACCCTGCGGGCCGAATTCTTGTGAACCGAGTCTGAGCTCTCGGTCTTTCGGTGGCAATCCTTTTGGCGAGAATGCGGCTGACCTCGCGTCCAGTCGCTAGGCACTGGAAATCTGGATTGCGTGTTGTTTCCGATACTGATTCAGTGGTTAAGTCTGGTTGTTCTCGCGCTTTTCCATTGAGATTCTGAATAGCGGTCGAAAGATTGTGATAAATTTTGACCTGCCTGAAAGGTCTGTCTTGTCCTTTCAGATGTGGTCCGAGCCGTGGGCGGCGGGGATCCGTGTTTGCAAGGTTCGTCTCATCCCTATTCGTCGCCAAGGGTGTTGTAGGTCGGTGAGGTGCGAGCCCGGTTTCCGACCGGCGATGACCCATGGGTTGTTGTCGTCGCGAGGCAGGGAGGCCAGCAACCGGACTACCGCGGGTGCCAGGGGAACCGACCTGCCGCCGGTCTTGCTATCGGGCAAGCGCAACTCGCCCGCCTCAAGGTCGACATGCTTCCAGTAAAGCTTCTGGATCTCCGAGAGCCGGCAGCCGGTCAGCATCAGCAGCCTCATCGCGGTCACCGCCGAGTGTGTCTCGGAACCGTCCGTGGGGATTTCTTCGAGGACTCTGCCGAGTCGCGAGACCTCCTCGGCGTTGAGGAACCGCTCCCACTTTTCCTCCTATCCCGTTTCCCCTCGTCCCCGCCCAGGTCGACGGCGGCAGCGAGGTCCGCGCCGACCTCGAGCCGGCCTGCGAAGGATTGAATATCCATATCTTCGTGCTGCCGCCCAAGCGGCCGCAGCTCAACGGTTGCATCGAACGTGCCAACTACATCACACGCGTCGAATTCTGGAACCGCTACGACGGCGACTTTACCATCGAAGCGGCAAACTGGGCTCTGTAGAACTATCAAGGCTTTTGTCACCAAATCAGACCCCATCAAGCCCTCGAATTTAAGACCCC
Source organism: uncultured Pseudohongiella sp. (assembly GCA_965221015.1). GTDB lineage: Bacteria > Pseudomonadota > Gammaproteobacteria > Pseudomonadales > Pseudohongiellaceae > UBA9145. The sequence goes on from OZ244859.1 coordinate 265,661, forward strand.
CGACGAGTATCTTCACAGAAACAACGATAGCCCCTGACAGTCTCACATGAACTGAACCCGTACCGTCCCGCCTACGCGTACTCGAACAGCACGCTCACGCCGTCGGTCAGGTTCCAGCCCGCATTTTTCAGCAGAGCGTCGATCTTGACCCTCGCGAAAGTTACCGTTGTGTCGCTGACTGCGCCGTCCAGGGGTCGATGACCTAGACGCCGGCACCCTCGAAGTCGCGCAAGTTGCGCGTCGCCACGGTCATGTCGCGGGAGCGGGCGATCGCTGCCATCTGGCAGTCCGCCGGCAGAATGGCGCGTCCGGCGGCCCGGCGCCCGGCGGCGCTGTCGAACGGGAGTATCCGGTCGTCGAATTCCTCGCGCAAGATCGCCTCGATCGCCTGCGCAAGCGCATCCCGGCGCCTGCCCCCAGGCAGAAGTGCCACGCCGTAGCGCAGCTCCGCTTCGCCGATGGAGGAGAAATAGAGGTCTGTCGTCGGGCAGTGCCCGTCCCACCTTTCCACCGCCGGATCCAGCGACGGGCGCAAGAGTTCGAACGCAATGTTGGTATCGAGCAGCGTGGACAAGACTCGGCTCACCGGAACCCGACGGATTAAATCGCCCCGGCTCACTGGGCGCGGGCTGCGATCAAGCGCTGGTATGCCGCATCTTGTTGCGCGCGGCAGGTGTTGTCGCTTCAATCGACTTCCAGAATCAGCGCGGTGCGGGGCGTTAGCTCGATGGGGGAGGTCAGGTCGTGGGCGCCGCCGCGAATGATGTCGGTGCCGCTGCGGGCATCGCCGAGCACTTCGGCGAATCGCGCCGGGTCGAGGGCGTGGGGGTTCGAATTCTTGTTCAGCACGACCATAACCTGTTCTTCGCCGAGGGAGCGGAAATACACATAGACGCCTTCTTTCGGCAGGAAATGGGTGAGCTCGCCCTGATGGATGACGCTGGAAGTCTTGCGCCAGTTGAACAACGTGCGCACCAAGGCCTGGGCGCGCAATTGCTCGTCGGTCAGTCCCGCGCCGGAAACCGCGTCTGTGCTGTCTCCGGCCCAGCCGCCCGGCAGATTGCTGCGGATCACGCCGTGGTCGTCGCTGCTGGTGGCGAGAATTTCGGTGCCGTAGTACACCTGCGGGGCGCCGCGCATGGTCGCCAAGTAGGCCATCGCCAGCTCGAACGCGGCGTAGTCTTCGCCGAGTTGCGAGTACATTCGCATCATGTCGTGGTTGTCGCCGAAGATCACCAGCGCGCCGGGGTCGGGATAGAGCACGTCGTTGGCGAGCATGGAGTACAGCTCCATCAGCCCGTCGGAAAAAGAGTCTTCGGCGGTCAGCGCCCGCGCGAGCACGGAGTTCAGGGGGAAGTCCATCACGCTGGGCAACCACGAGCGGAAGTCGTTTTGCCCGGCCAGGCCGGAATCGCCGGCTTGCCAAAAGGCGACGATCAAGGGGTTTTCGGTCCATTCTTCGCCGACGACGTTGAAATCGGGGAACTCTTGCATGACCCGCCGCGTCCACGCGGCCATGAATTCCACGCCGGAGTACGGATAGGTGTCCATGCGCACGCCGGTCAGGCCCAGGTATTCGATCCACCAGATGGCGTTCTGGATCAGGTATTCGGCCATCAGGGGGTTGTCCTGGTTCAGATCGGGCATGGAGGGTACGAACCAGCCGTCGTAAAATTCGCGCCGGTCGATTTCGGCGGCGTAAGGGTCGACGCTGAGCGTTTTCGCGTGGTTGGTCTCGACATAGCCGTCCCATTGATGCACCCAATCTTCCATGGGCGGGTCGTCCATCCACCAATGGTGCAGGCCGCTGTGGTTGACGATCATGTCCATGATCAAGCCCACGCCTTTTTCGCGGCCAACGCGGGCGAGTTCGGCGAGGTCGGCATTGCTGCCCATGCGCGGGTCGACGCGGTAGAAGTCGGTGGTGGCGTAGCCGTGGTAGGAATACGACGGCATCGCGTTTTCGAGCACGGGATTGAGCCAGACCGCGGTGAAACCTAGGCCGGCGATGTAGTCCAGGCGGTCGATGATGCCTCTAAGGTCGCCGCCGTGGCGCGCGCCGGGTTGTTCGCGGTCGACGATGTCGCCAAGGCCGTCGATTGCGTCGTTGCTTGGGTCGCCATTGGCGAAGCGGTCCGGGGTAATCAGGTAAATGGCGTCGGCCGGGGAAAATCCGCGGGTGTGGTTGGGGTCTGGATTGCGCGCGTCAAGGGGCCAGGGGTGGGTGATTTCGGCATCGGGGCCGGAAAATTCGATGTCGACCACGCCGGGCTCGGCGTCGGCGTCGATGCGCAAACGCAGGAACAGGTAGTTTGGATTTTCGGTTGTGAGCGTGTCGAGCAGGGTGACGCCGGGGTGGTTCACTGTTGGTCTGAGCTCGCCGATGCCTTCGCCATATACGAGCAAGCGCACGTCGGGTTCGTTGAATCCAATCCACCAGTTGGGCGGTTCTAGCCGCTCGATTTCGGCGGCGAAGGCGGGCGGGAGCAGTCCCGCCAGAATAATCGCGGTGAGGACGAGCAGGCGGCGACGAAGGGCGCTGTAAGAGTAGTTCCGCGCGCCCCGACGGGATTCCGCGACTTCGCGCGGAATGACGGTTTGTGAGTTGCGCCGCGAAGCGCTCGTCGTGTTGCGCCGGGAATCCGCGGTTTCACACGGTATGGCGGATTGGGTGATGCGCTTCGGGGTTTTCCTCGTGTTGCGCCGGGAAGTCGCGGTTGCGCGCGGAATGGCGGAGAGGTGGTTGCACTGCAAGCTGTTCATGGCGCCTCCTCGGCCCACAATTGTCGATAGAGTTCGCCGCGGAAGGCCTCGTCCCTGCCCCAGCCGTCTTCATTGATCCAGAAAATCTGCGACATGATAATGCCGACGAACTCCCGTTCCGGGTCAACCCAGAAGTGGGTGCCCTCGTATCCTCCGCCGACCCAAAGGCCTTCCTCGCCATGCCCCCGCGCGCGGGTTGGCTCGCCCGTCACCCACAAATTGAAACCATTGTAGCCTTCGGGATTATCCAATAGCGTGTGGGGGGCGTAGATATCTTCCACGGTTGCGGTTTCCAGAAATCGTGTCCCGTTGAGCGTGCCGTGGTTGAGCAACATGCGCAGAAAATCGGCGTAGCCGTCGGCGGTGGCCAACATGCCCTCGCCGCCAAGATACAGCGGGTGCTCCGGGTCGTAGTTCGGCACGTCGGGGCCGAATATGTCCAACTCGCCGGAGTATGCCATGCGCAGCGTTCCGCCTTGGCCGCTGATGGTTGGCGGCAATTCCGCATTCGGCGGCAGGTCGAATTGCAGCCCTTCGATCCCCAGTGGGCCGGTCAACCGCTCCGCCACCAATGTCTTGAGGCTTTTGCCGGTGGCGCGTTCGGCCACCATGCCCAGAATCGTGGTGTTGGTGCCGTAGTAATAAGTGGTGCCCGGGTGCTGGATCAGCGGCAGGGCCGCGAGGCGGGCGATGAAGTCGTCGGAGTCCGCCGCTGTCGCCACATTGCGCTCGGCGAGCGCGGAATCGATGCAGGGAATTTCCGTGGTGGCGTAGTAAAAGCCGGCTTCATGATTGATCAGGTGCCGCACGGTCATTACCGATCGCGCGGGAACGAGCGTGTAGGGGCAGGCCGCGGCGCCCCGCTCCATGCCAACTTCCGCCAGGCTCGCGCCATCCGCCGCTTGCGCCACTTGCATGTCGGAAAACTCGGGGATGTAGTCGGCCACCGGATCTTCCAGGCTGAGCACGCCGTCTTCCACCAGATCCAGCACGACCGAAATGGTGACGATTTTGCTCATGGACCAAACACGAATCCATGAATCGCCGTTTATCTCGATGTCCGGCAGCAAATCCCGGTTCGCGACGCTGTGTTCGTAGACCAGATTGCCCGCGCGGTCTTCAAGCCGGGCGTAGAGGAAAGGGTAGTGGCCTTCTTCGACAAAGCGGTCGAGAACGGCGTCGAGGGCGTCCGGGTCGGGAACTTCGATTTGCGCCGTGGCGGAATGGATCCCGGCGAACACCGCCAAGGCGGACAGCAAAGTGCCCGCCAAGGATTTGATCGCCGCGTGGATCATCGGCAGGCGCGGCGCGGCGGCAATCCTGCGAACTGCGGGTGCAACTTTCACCTTGCCTTCCTTTAAGATCCCGCCGCCGGCGCTAGAACCGGTATGACATGCCGACGAAATAGGTCGCGCCGTAGGCCTGCCAGTCCTTGATCTGCCGATGATCATTGTTCAGGAAGCCCACAAAGGGCTCGTCTGTCAGGTTGGTGCCTTGCAGGTACAAGGTCACGCCATCGAAACGGCCGCCCTCGAAAGCGTAGCTGAGTTGGGCGTCAACCAGGTTTTCCTCGGTGATCGAGCGCAAGGTCCGGCCGGCGCCGAAGCCTTGCACTTCACCCAGGAAATCCGAGCGGTGATTGCCGCTGACCCGGGCCGAGAAGCCTCCTTGCTCGTAGTACAGCGTCAGGTTGACCACGGTGTCCGAGAGCCCCGGCAACGGTGTCGTCGGATCACCGGTGCCGCGCGCGATTTCACTGTCGGTGAAGGATCCGTTCAAAACCGCGCCAAAGCCCTGCAAGGCTGGCGTCAACGCTTCGCCGGCGACTTGCAGCGACACTTCGTAGCCGGAAATAGTGCCGCCGTCGCCATTGGCGGGCCGGTTGACGATGCCCGTCGTGAGCGCGGGAGTGACATCGCCGGTGGGAAAGCCGGCGAAATCCACCAACCTGGGCAGGTCGTAAATGTAGGTCGACAGATCCTTGTAAAAAGCCGCCAGGGCGAAGTAGCCGCCGGCGTCGGGAAAATACAGCTCGTAGGACAGGTCGATGGAATCCGCCATCCACGGGCGCAGGTCGGGGCTGCCGCCGCTGCCGCCCCAGGGCGCCTGGTTGATATCCGTGGAACCGGCCAGCCCGGGATTGAAGCTGACTTCGCGGCCGGCGCGCAATTCGTCCATGCGCGCCCGCGCCAAAGTGCGCGCCAGGCCAAGGCGAACGAATTGCCCGTCCGCAATGGCGAAGTTCAGGTTCAGGCTGGGCAGGTATTCGGTGTACGTGGCGCCGCCGGAGACTTGCTGCAAAGTGGTCGCCTCGGAGCGGCTGGTCGGCGGCGGCCAGCCGCCGGCGCCGCTGGTGCCAACCGAGCTTTGTTCGGTGCGAACCGCCTGCAAGCCGAAATTGCCGGTCACCGGCACGTCGCCAAGCGAGGAGTCGATATTGAACTGGACGTAGGCGACGGTGACATCTTCGTCCACGGTCCAGTCGTTGGCGTGCACACCGCCGCCAAAATGATCCGCACGGTAGTAAACGCCGCTCTCGAACAGCGCCACCGGATCGACCGTCGCGACGGCGGGCAGGCCGAAGGGAACCGTCACGGCGCCGGTGGGGGTGAAGTTTTCGCTCAGCGCGCCGCTGGTCAGCCCGATAAAGCCCTGGTCGCTGGCGATTCTCGACTTGGTCCGGCTGTCGAATTGCATGCCGAATTCGATGCCGCTGATGGCGCCGCCGAGATAGCGTTCGGCGCTCAGCTTGATCTGGGTCAACTCGTCGTCGATGGTCGGGCGATTGTCATAACCCACCTGGCCGCCGGGAACCACCGGGTTGCCCCAGCCCATCGGGCTGGTGAGCACGGTCGCGCCGGGCGAAGCGTTGTCGAGCACGGTGGTGAAGCGGGGCGCGTGGGCGCCGATGGTGAATCCCACCGTGTCCAGTGCCCCTTCGCCGGAGGGGCCGGTGCCGGTGTTGAGCGAAAGGATAATGTCCTGGCGTTCGACCGCGGAATGGCTGACATCGACGGTTGCGGTCCACTGGTCGTTGATATCGTATTCCAGATTCCAGCCGGCGGCCCACAGGTCGGCGTCGCGCGCTTCAAGGTTGTTGCTGATTACCGCCTTGACGTTGTCGAAGGTGCCGCTAGTGATCAATCCGTTATTTACCTGAGTATTGCTCAAAGTATTCCCGTGCAGCCAACCAAACCAAGGGGGAAACAGCGGCATCTCGTATTGCCGGGAGAGCGAAGACTCTTCAAAACTGGAGGTGTAGACATCAATCGTCGAATTGACCCCTTCGCTGGGCTGGAATTCCAGCACGCCCATGAAACTGTCGCGGGTCAATTCCCCCGACTGGGCCTTGGGATTGACACCCGTCATCAGTTGGGCGCCGTCGTATTCGCTGTATCCCCAAATGTCCACCACTTCGCGCTGGCTGGGCGAGCCGATGTGGGAGTAACCCAGCGCGAGGCCGACGGTCCCGTCGGCGAATTGGTCGATGAAGGAACCGGTATAGCGCCAGCCGGCGTCATCCAATTCGGGGTTGAGCGCGCCAAATTCGTTCCACTCCCGGCGCGCGTTGAGCGCGACCACGCGCTCATCGTAATCAAGCGGGCTGATGGTGCGCATGTCGACGGTGCCGGCGAGGCCCTGTCCGGTCAGGGAGGCGTCCGGCGTCTTGTAAACGACAACGCCTTGCAGCAATTCCGAGGGGTATTGGTCGAACTCGACGCCGCGGTTGTCGCCCGCGCTGACCTGCTGGCGTCCATTCAGCAAGGCGGTGGAAAAGTCCGGCGCCAGGCCGCGAATGCTGATCACCTGCTGGCGGCCGTTGAGCCGCTGTCCGGCCAATCCCGTCAGCCGCGTCAATGCTTCGGCGATACTGTTGTCCGGCAGTTTGCCGATGTCTTCGGCGGAAATCGCCTCCACGATCAATTCCGAATTCCGTTTCACCGTCATGGAGTTGAGAAGGCTCTGGCGGAAACCGGTTACCACGATTTCCTCGATGCCCAAGCCTTCCTGCGCCAGGGACTGCCCGGCAAGCGGAGTCAGTGCCGCCGCCACAGCCAGGGAAAGCGGTTTGATTGGGTTTGAAAAACGACCTTGACGACGATCAGAGTTGTGAGCCGACATGATTGCCCTCGCAATTTTTCTGTTCCGGATGGGTCGGGTCGCGCTCTGCCTCATCTTGGTGCAAAGCAAGCCCAACCCACGCTTATAGTCCGGTGGCCCCACTTTGGCAACTTGCTGCATACGTATTCATATCGCAGCCGCTCAAAGTCGACGCCGAATCCCCGGAGAATTCCAAACTTATGCAGACTCTTATAGCAACTTATATGGCGGTATAAGGTGAGGGCCTTATAACTTGCTAATATTCGGTCCGACACCTGAGTAGTGAATAAAACAAGTCAATACAGCTACTTGCGGGTCAGAGACGCTCGAAATCCTGGTAGCGCACCCAGTCGAAGTCGGCGTGTTGGTTCGATGGGTTGCCGTTGCTGGTGCTGTAGAGGCCGAGATAGGCGCCGGTGTAGCCGCGGCTCAGCAGTCTGGCGGCATCGGTTTCCGCGAGCAGCGCGAAGCTTGCGCCCTGGTCGAGGGAGTACTCGTAGCGGTATTGGTGATTTCGCGATTGGACGCGGAATATGATTTCGCCCGCATAGTCGTCCAGCGCGCGCCGGGCGAGCACCGCCGGCGCCTGCCCGCGTTCGGCGAGTGTCAGTTGCAGAACGTTCTCGCCGCCGCTGCGCACTATTGTGAAATTGAGATAGTTGTCGTCCTTCTGGAACAGGCTGACGCCGGCCTCGACGTTGTCTTGCTCCGGTGCGAACGCCATTTTTGCGCTGTATTGGAAATCGCTTTCCCGCTGGCGCACGCCCAGCAGTGACGCGCGGCCGCGCTCCCGGATTGTGTTTTCGTGGGCGTGCAGGCGCAGAAATCCCTCCCGGTCATCCAATGAATAGACACCGGGCAAAGGCACTCTGCGGAAATTCCATTGCAAACCGAGAGTTGGTTGGTCGAAATCGTCGATGAAGCTGTTGTTGCGGTATTGCGGGGCGTCTTCGAAAGGCAGCGGGGTGGCGCGTTCGACTCTGCCCGTTGCCGGCGCCGCCACCGGCCATTCGTACCGCGGGTCTTTCCATTCGAAGGGTTCCCGCTCCCATTCGACCGGGATCAGGTGCGATTCGCGGCCCATGTTGGAGTCCCCCGCCTCGTCGTTGCGCTTGCCGAGGGCCACCATGTACCAGCGGCCGTCCGCCAGTTCCACCATGTCGGCGTGGCCGGTGCTGTGGACCCAATTGCTGTAGGACAGGTTTCTCGAGGTGAGAATCGGATTGCGGTCGTTGGGGATATAAGGCCCGGTGATTGCGTCGCTGACGGCGATCATCACCGCGTGGTTGTAGCTCGTGCCGCCTTCGGCGATGAGCAGGTAATACCTGCCGTCGCGCTTGTAGATGTGGGGACCTTCGGCCCAGGTGCCATCGCAGGCGCCGCGCCAGAGGAAGTGCCGCTCGCCAATCAAGCGCCAGTTTTCGGTATCCAGCTGCTGCAGCCAAATCTCGCCCTGGCCCGGAAATTCCGGGTCGTCGGGGCCGTGGTTGCCGACATACCAGGCTTTGCCGTCGTCGTCGAAGAATATGTCGGGGTCGATGCCCGGCGCGCCCTCGATCACATGGGGCTCGGACCAGGTTCCGGCCACGTCTTCCGCGGTGATGACGAAGTTCACCATTCGCGTCGGCTCGCCGTTGCCGGGGTTGTAAACGTTGGTGGTGATGATGTGGAACAGCCCGTCATGCCAGCGGATGGACGGCGCGTGGATGCCGCCGTCGGATTGCACATCCACCAGGTTGACCGCGTCGCGGTACAGCGCCGGGTCCTCGATGCCGTGGCCGACCAGGGTCCAGTTGACCAAGTCCTTGCTGTGGTGGATGGGCAGGCCCGGGAAGTACTCGAAAGTGGAATTGACGATGTAGAAATCCTCGCCGACGCGGACGATGGAAGGGTCGGGATAGCCGCCGCGCAGGATCGGGTTGCGGAAGCTGTCGGTTTGGGCGAACGCGCCGAGCGCGACAATCGCGAGCAAGCAGCCGCTGACAAGACGCAGTGTTCGGGCCTGACGTTCAATGCAAGCTGATATTGGCATCATGGGTTCACCTGTAAGTGTTTGTGGGTCGAAACGACGGCGCCGCGCAATGCCGGCGAATGTAGTCCTCGTGGGTGGGGAATTGGCGAATCGCCCCCTGGATGATGGTTTTCAGATTGTTCAGATAATCGCGCAACTGCTGCGAGGAAATGCCGTCCACAATCGAGTGGTGGCTGCGCGGCCGCAAATTCTGGCCGATCATCACTTGCAGCCATGCGGTTTCCGTGAACAACTCCCCCAGTTCCCGGTACACCGCGCCGCCTGCTGAGAACAATTCCATCCGGTGTTCGAGCGCCGGAGGCGGCGGCGCGTTGCGGCAATCGCGCCAGAAGGGGAGATCGTCCTTTTCGTTCAACAGGTAATGCAGCACCAGGAAGTCGCGGATACGGTCAAAATCGAATAGGCAGCGGCGGTTGAACTCATCGATGTTCGCCTGTTCGAAGCGCTGGTCCGGGAACAGGCGCACGAGCCAGCTCACGCTGGTTTGGATGAGGTGGATGCTGGTGGATTCGAGCGGTTCCATAAAGCCGCTGGCCAGGCCCAGGGCAACGCAGTTGTGGCTCCAGAATTGCTTGCGCCGGCCGGTGGTGAATTTCAGCAGCCTTGGCTCGTCGAGGGCGGCGCCGTCCAGGTTGTCGAGCAGGACGGCGGCGGCTTCGTCATCACTCAGGTATCGGCTGCAATACACGTAACCATTGCCGATGCGGTGCTGCAAGGGAATGCGCCATTGCCAACCGGCGTCGCGGGCGCTTGCCCGGGTGTAGGAGCCGAGCGGATCCACCGCTTCGCTGGGCACGGCGACCGCCCGGTCGCAGGGCAGCCAGTGGGACCAGTCCTCATATTCCACGCCCAGCGTCTGCCCAATCAACAACGCCCGGAATCCGGTGCAATCAATAAAAAACTCGCCGGTGACGCGCTCTCCATCTTCCAGCACGAGCGCTTCGATGAAACCGGAATCGGCATTGCGCGCAACTTGCGCAATCCTGCCTTCAATGCGGGCAACGCCGAGTTTTTCGCTGAATTCCCGCAGGTACCGCGCATACAGGGCGGCGTCGAAGTGGTAGGCGTGGACGATGCCTTGCAGCGGGCTGCCGGGCAACTTTTCAACCAGACTGAAGCGGTTCGCCAGGGCGGCGGTTTCATTCACCGAATAGTCCCAGAATCGCCCGGCGTGGCCTTCGCGGGCGGCGCGCAGCCAATATTGATGGAAACTTCCCATGCCCAGGTCGCGCCCCACCTCGCCGAATGCGTGCATGTAGCAATCGCCGACGCGGCCCCAGTCGCGGAACTGTATGCCGAGCTTGAAAGTTCCCTGGGTGCGGCGCAGAAAGTCATTCTCGTCCAGGCCCAGCACTTGGTTGAATTGCCGGATTGGCGGAATGGTGGCCTCGCCGACGCCGACGCTGCCGATTTGCTCGGATTCCACCAGGCGGATATCGACGGTTCGCCCCATGGCATGCGCCAACAGCGCCGCCGCCATCCAGCCGGCGCTGCCGCCGCCGGCGATGACGACCCGACGCAGCGGCGCGTGGCCCGGATTGGTCACGGGAATCCCCTGTTCGCCCAAGCCGGATGATTTTGCATGTCGGTCCCGCCAGGCTTATCGGCTGGGCTCAGGCCGCCGTGGCGGTTGGCGTGGGCGGCGCCACCCCGCCCCAGCGTTCCGCTGTGTCCAACCCATGGTCGTAGACTATGCGGCCGCTTTGCAGGAAAGGCACGGCGAGATTGAAGCGCTCGCCGGTGCGCGAATGCTGAAGCGGCGCTTTGACGTATTGCGGCAGATAAACGCGCCGCATGCGGCTGGTGGTGTTGGCGCCGCTGCTGTGCAGGTTGTAACTGGAAAAAGCGACCACGCTGCCCGCCGGCGCTTCGATGGCGATGCCCGGGTCGTCGCCGGTATAGCCGACCAGGTCGTTGCTGTCCGGGTCCCGGTGGTGATCGATGATCCGGTTCGCCGTTCCGCCGCGGGAGTGCGGCAGCAAATACACCGTGCCGTTGCTTTCGTCGACGGCGTCGAGGGTGCACCAGCAGGTGAGATAAGGCGCGTGGCTGGTGCCGGAATCGGTGAATTTCACATAGCCCGAGTCCTGGTGCCAGGAAAAATCCATGCCTTGCTCGCCGCCTTTTACGACCCACTGTTCGTTGAACAAATAGGCTTCATCGCCCAGCGTGGCGCGGCAGACCTCGGCCATGAGTTCGCCGAAAATGAATTGCCAGGTGCGCGCGCTGTAGCGGTAGAGATTGTTGACGAAATAGCGCCGGCCGCGGACCGAGAGCGCGCCGCTGGAAACCAGTCCGGCATCCATGCGAGCGTCCATATAACCCAGGAAATACGAACATTCTTCCCGCAGCATCTGCAACATGCCACCGTCGATGATGCCCGGCAGCACCATATAACCCTCTTCGGCAAAGAGTCGGCGGTTGGAATCGGAAACCACTCCTGAATAATTGTTCGACATGATTCGTATTCGCCCGCTGGAACAATTGGAACAATGCTGGCTTCCGTTTACCCCAAGCCCGTGGATTCGTCAACGCCGCGGCTGTTTGCATTCGAATTCAGTGGCGGCAATTCTCATAATCCAACAGGGAACACATGTACAATTTTGCTCACCGAGAAAGCCAATGGGAGGGCAACAAGATGCGCGACCAGGCCGCGGCGCTTGCCAAGCCAGCCGGGCAAGCCGATTTCTACGCCGAGCGCGGTTATTTGATCGTCGAGGATGTGCTGACCGGGGCGGAACTCGCCGAGCTGGAGGCCGACCTGGTAAAGCTCGCCCGGGGAGGCTATGACACCCCCGGCATTGAACCCGTCTCCGCCGATGCCGGGGACGCCGATGCGCTTGCGCGAATTCTTTGCATTCACATGCCGCATTTTGTTTCGCCGCTGATCCGGCGCTTCACGGCGCATCCGCGGATCACCGAAGTGCTTGGGCGAATCGTCGGCGCCCACCTGCGGCCCGGCCATTGGAACGGCGGCGTCAAGTGCATGCAGTCGATGTTCTTCGCCAAGCCCCCCGGCAAGCCGGGCCAGGCTTGGCACCAGGACGAATGCTTCATTCCCACCCGCGACCGCAGCCTCTGCGCCGCCTGGATCGCCATCGACGACGCGACCCGGGACAACGGCTGCCTGCGGGTGATTCCCGGCAGCCATCTCGCCGGAACGTTGTATCCATCGAGGGAGCACAGCCAAACCGGCGAGTTCGATCCCGCGCCGGAAAGCCACGGCTTTGACGAAGGCGACGAACTGGTCGTTGAATTGCGCGCCGGCTCGGTATTGTTCTTCAACGGCTATCTATTGCACCGCAGCCGCAAAAACAGCAGCGGCGGTTACCGGCGCGCGCTGGTGAACCACTACATGAGCACGCAAAGCCCCTTGCATTGGTGCCTCGACGAGGAACTTGCCGACGGCGGCAAACATGGCTCGGACAATCGCAGCGTGCACGTGGTTTGCGGCGAAGACCCCCACGCCCGGCTTGGCTATACAGTTCCAGCGAATCCGGTCTATCTGCGCAAATATGGGGAGTCGGGTGGCAGCGCAACGCCCTGATTTCGGGCAGGCTGGACTGGCCCGCGCCGGGCGCCGCCGCGCGGCGGCGTGTTCATGGCCGCCGGCTGGAATGACGGGTTCCGCCAATGCAATGGCCGCGCGTCGAATTGGGCGAAGCATCATCGCGCTTTGCCTCTCGCTGGGCGGCTTCGCGCTCAACGCCCAGCAAGTGGTGGTTGACGAGGCGGCGCAGTCGTACCGGCAAATTCACATCAACGTCGATTTCGCGCCGGACGCCACCATTGCCGGCTTCGCCATTTATTTTTCCGACCGGGCGTTCACCAGCGCGGTCGATGCCGAATTGCACTCCACGCTGCTTGTGGCCGATACCGCCTCCCTCGAACGCGTGCCGGAAGACGCGGCTTTCGACCGCTGCTGGAGCGACGGCCTGCCGATCCATCGGGACGCGGCGGGCAATCCCGTGCTGGCCCCCGGCGCCACAAGTTTTTCTTGCGCCTTGAGCGGCATGACGCCCGGGGTCGAGCAATGGATTGCCGTGGTGCCCATTGCCGCCGACGGCGCTCCCCTGATCGACCCGGAAAGCTTGCAAGCCGTGGTTGGCCGCACCGATGTTGCCGACGAACGCACACCGCCGCCGGATACGCGGCCGGTGCTGTACGCGCTGGGCCTGGTTGTTCTGTCGACTTTGGCCCTGCTGGTCTTTCTGCGCGGCCACGACGCGCGCCTTGGCCGCAGCCAGTCCCGGCTTGCGCACATCTATGTGGCGCCGGCCCTGATCGCGCTTGCCACGCTGACGTTTTATCCCATTCTTTACGGCATCTGGCTGGCGTTCACCAATGCCGACCAGAGCCGGCTCGGCGACGAAAGCTGGATTGGGCTGGCGAACTTCGCGGCGATTTTCGCCGGGCCGGGGCTGTGGCGGGTGACCTTGTTCACTTTCGTCTGGGCCCTGAGCAATGTGCTCGCCCACGTGCTGCTAGGCCTTGGTCTCGCCCTCGCGCTGAATCGCCGCGGCTTGCGCGGGCGCACGGTTTACCGCACGATTTTGCTCCTGCCCTGGGCGATTCCCGGCTATATCTCGGTGCTGGCCTGGAATGGCATGCTGCAACCGGATGGCCTCGTCAACGGGCTGCTTGGCACCGCCATCGATTTCTTCGACGGGGCGGGCTCGGCCCGCGGTATCGTCATTCTGGTCAATATCTGGCTCGGCGTGCCTTTCATGATGATGGTGTTCAGCGGCGCCTTGCAGGCCTTGCCCGCCGGCATGTATGAAGTGGCGCAAGTGGATGGCGTCAGCCGCTGGAACCAGTTTCGCCACTTGACGCTGCCGAACCTGAAAAGCACTTTGGTGCCGGTCAGCCTGCTGGGATTCATTTGGACCTTCAACTCTTTCAACACCATCTACTTGCTGACCCGGGGCAACCCCTACAGCGGTTTCGGCGAGCCGGGCGCCACCGACACGCTGATTACCCATGTGTTCGCCGTCGCTTTCGAATATGGGCAATACGGCGTTGCCGCCGCGTGGTCGGTGCTGATTTTCCTGGTCTTGATCGGTTTTTCCTGGGCCTACCTGAACCGTACCCGCGCCATGGAGGCGGTGGCGTGAGCGGCAAGGCGCGCGGCAACGGGCAAAACGAGGGCAAGCCCGTTGCGCGGGCGAACCGTTCCGGCGAGGATGCCGCCCACGCTGTCGATTCCGCGAACCTGGCCGTGCGCTGGTACGTGCCCGCCGAGATCCGCGCCTTGCGCGTTTGGCTGCCCTGCGCGGCGCTGGTCAATCTCTGCATTCTAGGCGGCGAAGCGCTGCGCGGCGATGGCGCTGCGCTGCTGTACGTGCTCGCCGCGGTTGTGCTGCTGTCGGATTTGCGCGCAATTCTTCCCGACGGCAAACAGCGCTGGCGGCGAACCGCGGGGCAAGGTCTTGCCGCCGCCATTCTCCTGCTTGGCGCGATTTCCCTGCTGCGCGGGGAGTTCGCGCTCTATGATTTGTGGGCAACTTCCTGGCTTGTCGCTCCGGCGGCTGTGGCGCTGTATTGGCTATCAACCGGACTTAGTGGCGACTGGTGCGCGGGCGCCGCCGATGCGCGGCTGGCGGAGCGCGGACTGGCCCGCAACCGCCGCCTGGGGCCGAAGTGCGAGGCGTTCGCGTTGCATACCGCGCTGCTGCACGCGGCGGCGCTGGTGGTGGCGCCGGTGATCTGGATTGTCGATCTCTCGGTCTCGCCCGGCAACATTCTCGGCGGCGCCATCGGCGACGCTTTTTCGCTGGAACATTTCCACGCCGTGCTGGGAGGCGAATCTTTTTGGCTGTGGACCCGCAACTCGCTGATCGTCGCGCTGGGAACGACCTTGGCCGGACTGTTGCTCGCGATTCCCGCCGGCTACGCTTTCAGCCGCTACCAGTTTGCCGGCCGCAAAGGCGCGATGTTTGTTTTCATGCTCATTCAGATGTTTCCCGGGATTATTATCCTGGTGCCGTATTTCATGGTGATGAAGACGCTTGGCCTGCTCAACACGGGCATTGGTTTGATCATCGCGTATTCCGTCACCGCGCTGCCGCTTTGCGTTTGGATGTTGAAAGGATTTTTCGACGCCGTGCCGCGGGCCTTGGAGGAAGCCGCCCTGCTCGACGGCTGCAATCGCGCGCAAGTGTTCTTCCACGTTGTGCTGCCACTGTCGCTGCCCGCGGTCGCGATTACGGCGCTGTTCTCTTTCTTGACCGCCTGGAACGAGTTTTTGCTGGCGCTGGTGTTCAATACTTCCAATGACGCTTACACCTTGCCCGTGGGCCTGGCGTCGATGATTCCGGCCACCAACCAGCTCTGGGGCGATTTCGCCGCCGCCAGCATTATCGTCAGCATTCCGGTGGTCGTGTTGTTCGTGCTCTTTCAGCGTTCCCTGATTCAGGGCATGAGCGCCGGCAGTGTGAAAGGCTGAGAGACGGCCGGCGCGGGGCTTGGAGAAGTAGATGTCCGACGTTGAATTCATCGCCGCGACCAAGATTTACGACGACGGCACCATCGCCCTCGACGCGCTGGATCTGAAAGTCCGCGAAGGCGAGTTCCTGGTGCTGCTTGGCCCATCCGGCTGCGGCAAGTCCACCGCCTTGCGTTTGCTCGCGGGGCTTGAGGACATCAGCCGCGGCGAGATTCGCATCGGCGGCTCGAAAGTGAACGATTTGCCGCCGGGCGCCCGGGGCCTTGGCATGGTGTTCCAGTCTTACGCGCTTTACCCTCATATGACGGTGCGCGCCAATCTCGCTTTTGGTCTGCGCCGGGGCGGGGTGCGCGTGGACGCTGGAGAAATCTCCAGGCGCGTTGCCGAAGCCGCCGAACTGCTTGATCTCGGTGGTTTGCTCGGAAAAAAACCCCGGGAACTCTCCGGCGGGCAGCAACAGCGGGTCGCCATCGGCCGCGCCCTCGTGCGCCGGCCGAAAGTGCTGCTCATGGATGAGCCCTTGTCCAATCTCGACGCCAAGCTGCGCAACCGCATGCGTTTCGAACTGCGCCGCCTGCACGAAGCCCATGGCACCACCACACTGTATGTCACCCATGACCAGGTCGAGGCGATGACCCTGGCCGACCGCGTCGCGATCCTCTCCGGCGGCAAGCTGCAGCAAAATTCGACGCCGCTCGAAGCCTATCACCGCCCGGCGAATTCCTTCGTCGCTTCCTTTCTCGGCACACCGGCGATGAACCTCATCGAGGGGGTCGCGGTGGACGGAGTCTTCCGCGCCGGTGAACTCAGCTTCGCGCTGCCCGGCCATCTCTCAGGCCAGGAAGGACCTGGCATCTTTGGTATTCGCCCGGAAGATGTGTGCCTGGTGCTTGGCGACTCAACGGACAATCAGGCCGAAACTACCGCGGATTCGGGCGGCGAGCGGGAGACAACCGCAAACACCGTGCTTTGCCGGGTCGGCGGCGTCGAACGCCTGGGCAGCGACACGATTTATCACCTGGACGCGGGCGGCAACTGGATTCGTTCGCTGTGGCGCGGTTCCGAAGCTGGTCTGGGTGAAACAAAGATCGAACAAGGTGCCGAAGTCCGGGTGAGCTTCGATGTGCCTTCCGCGCTGATCTTCAGGGAATAGCCGCCATGCCCGCCGATTGGAATGCCGCCGACCCCTTCGCCGCCGCGCGCCGCGCCGCGGGCGTGCTCGAAGGGGACTTTCACGGTGAGAAAATCCCCATGATTCTTCGTTACCGGGATGTGCGCGCCGCAGCCCATGACTACCGCAGTTTCAGTTCCAACGCGCCGTTCCGCGTGCCGATTCCTTCCGAGGAGCGTGTGCGCGCGGTTCGGCAGTTGCCCATCGAGACCGACCCGCCGGAGCACAGCGAATACCGGGCGTTGGTGCAGCCGTTTTTCACCGTCTCCGCGCGGCCGAAACTGGTTGCGGATGTCGCCGCGCTGATCGATGGAATGCTTGACGCGGCCGCGGTCGCCGGGCGCGTGGAAGTTGTGCGCGAATTCGCGCTGCCGCTGCAATCGCGGGCCTTGGCCCTGCTGCTGCGCATGCCCGCTGAAGCCGCGCGGGAATGGATTGGCTGGGGTCTGCATGTGTTCGCCGGTCCTGAAGGCCACAGCGAGGAAAAGGGCGGCGCCCTGGACCGCTACCTGCATCGCCAGTTCGACCGGGCCGCGGCGGCGGGCAACTCCGGCGAGGATTTTTTCAGCGTGCTCGGGCGGTCGAAGTTTCGCGGCCGGCCGCTCAGCCGCGGGGAATTGGTTGGCTACGCCAATCTCGTGTTTGCCGGCGGACGGGACACGGTCATCGCGGCGGTGTCGATGACTTTGGCGCATTTCGCCAGCCATGCCGAAGACCTGGCCAGATTGCGCGGCAAGCCCTTGCTGGCGCGCAGGGCCGCCGAGGAAATTGTCCGTATCGCTTCGCCGTTGACCATGATCGCCCGGGTGTGTCCGCGCGAGACCGACGTCCATGGCTGCAAGGTGCCGCCGAACGGTCGCGCCGCGTTGTGCTGGGCCTCGGCCAACCGCGACGAAACCGTTTTCCAATCGCCCGAGAAATTTGTTCTGGACCGGCGCAGCAACCCGCATCTGGCTTATGGCGCCGGCCCGCACCGGTGTCTCGGCGCGTCCCACGCGCGCTTGCTGCTGCGGACGCTTATAGAACTGATCGCGAGCAAGGGCGTGAAACTGGAAGTGATTGAAAGCGAGCCCCGTTTCGAAGGAGGCGACGTCTATCGGCGCCAGACTGGCTACGAGTCCTTGCGAATGTCGTTCGGCCGTTGATCTGGAGGGCTAGGTTTTTGGCTTCGATCCGTCGCCGTTGGCTTGCAGGGGGGTTTGGCGGACGCCGTAAATGCATCCTCGTAGGCTTCGGCCCCGACATCCATGTCGGGGACGCCCGCCAAACCTCCTGCAAGCCAACGGCGACTCACGCATTGCCAGTCTCGACGACATCCCATACACGTTATTTCGCGCGAAGTTCCAGAGTCTCTGTTCGATGTTAGTATGATTCGCCATGGTGACGTGCAGCGACACAATTTGCCACGCCACGGCCGGTAGGTTGTCGGCATTCAGCGCGACGGCGTTACTTTTTGCGGTGCTGTCTGCTTCGCCTCCCGGTCTGGGCGCCGCCAGCGAGGCGGGGAGTCTCGAAGTCTGGCACACTTTTGGCGCCAACAGCGTCGATGAGCGGATTTTCCTCGACGCGGTGGCGGCGTTCGAAGCCGAACACCCGGCCATCGCCGTGGAACCCGTGCGCATACCCTACCTGCAGAACCTGCAGCAATTCATCAATTCCTCCCAGGGGGGCGAGGCCCCGGACCTGGTGCGGCTGTCGGATACCGAGCTTGGCAGAATCGGCCACATCTCGGTGGAGGGCTTGCCGCTGCTTGAGGATTTGCGGCCCCACTTGACACCCGCGCAGCGCGCGGTTTACGAGCCGCGGGCGCTGAACGCGATGCGCTACGGCGCCGCGCTGTACGCGTTGCCGGTGAGCCAGGGAACTTTGGCGCTGATCTACAACAAGCGTCTGTTCGACGCGGCCGGTGTGGGTTATCCCCGCGACGATTGGACCACCGATGACCTGATCGCCGCCGCGCGAACATTGACCAGCGATGATGTGCTAGGCATCGCGCTGCCCTTGAAATGGTCTTACTGGTTCATTCCTTTTCTGACGGGATTCGGGGCAAGCTTGTTCGACGCCGCGGACAACCCCACGCTGGATGCGCCGGGCTCGGCGCGGGCGCTGGATTGGTTCCTCGATCTCGAGCGCGTGCATGGCGTGGCGGATTCGGGCACGGGCATCGAAACCATGTCGACGCGGTTTCAATTGTCGCGGGCGGCGATGGTGCTGGACGGTTCCTGGAACTGGAACGCCTACCAGGCTGCCGGACTTGATCTGGGTTTGCAGGTTATGCCCATCGTGGCCGAGACGGGCCTGCGCATGGGGCCGATGTACAGCGTGTTCGGCTGGGCCGTGACCAAGCAAAGCGCGCGCAAGCTGGAAGCGGTGGAACTGGCCCGGTGGCTGTCCTCTTACGATGTGCAAAAGGAGTTCGCCCTCGAAACCTACCTGATTCCGTCGCTGCGCGCGCTTGCGACGGACCCGGAAGTCGCCGCCGATGAGACCTTGAATGTCTACCTGCGCCAAGCGCGATTCGGCAGCGAAGTGCCAACCACCCGCGCCACGTTCATGGTTTTCGAACAACTCGACACCGCGCTGGAGATGACGTCTTCGGGGCGGATGGACGCGCGCGAAGCGCTGGCGGCCGCCGACGAGGAAATGGAGCGCATCCTGCGGCGGTAAGCGCTGGTTCTTCCTACTCGTAGATCGCAATCGCTTCCGGCATTCCGACTTCTTCTTTCCAGTCCTCTATGATTGCCTGGAATTCGGCCACGAGTTCGGGGTAGTCGTCCACCAGGTTGTGCTCGGCGAAACGGTCCACGGTGATGTCGTACAGCACTTTCTCGTCTGTGTCCGCGTACCAGAGGAATTGCCAGCGGTGGGTGCGCACCGAGTAGCCTTCGGCGCGTTCTCCCATGGGGGTGTCCGAGCGACGGTTGTCGGTGTAGCCCACGATATGCGGCCGCTCGGGGATGGAGCGGCCCTCGATCAAAGGCCGCAGCGAGTTGCCGGGCAGCCCCTGGGGAATTTCGACGCCGGCGAAATCCAGAATCGTCGGATAGATGTCCATGGACGAAACCAGGCTCGAGCTGTTGAAGGAGTGGGGGATGCGGCCGCGCCAATTGAACACCAGCGGGGAACGGAAAGACATGTCGTACAGACCGTTTTTGCCCAGATGGCCGCCGTTGCCGAGCAGCAGGTCGTCGGCGATGGTGGCGTTTTCGCCCACTTTGTATTCGACATCGGGTTCCTGCTCCCAGCCGTTGTCGCTGATGTAAACGAACATCGTATCGTCTATCAGTCCGCGGCTTTCGATGTGGTCGAGCAGCCGGCCGACGCCGTCGTCCCACCAGGTCACATTGGCGTAATAGAGCTTGGCCGACTCCGAGATGTCCATGTCCTGGTAGTACTTGCGGTAGCTGTAGGGCGCGTCGAAAGGCACGTGGGGCAGCGAAGGCGCGAACCAGATGAAGAACGGCTGGTCCTGGTTGCGGTCGATGAAATCGAACACCGGGTCCATGGTCTCGCGCACCAGATCATTGCCGTCGGCGCCCATCAATTGTTCGAAGAATCCGTCGCCGCCATAGGCCGACAGATCCCAGCCCTCGCTCATGCCTTCGCTGAAATGGCCGTTGCGGTAATTGTTTTCCCACCATTTTCCGCCTTGCCAACTAACGTAGCCCGCCTCGCCCAGCAGCCTCGGCAGGGTTTCAAATTCGCGCATGGCCGCGGCTTTTTCGAGTTGGTCCCAAAGGCCTCTCCCGCGCGCGTCAAGCGCGGCGTAGTCGGTGTCCTCGGCGCGGCGCCGCTGAACAATTTCGTTTTCCCGCAGCACGTATTGCACCGGATGCAAGCCCGTGATCAGCGTGCGCAGCGACGGCCGGCAATAGGTCGCCGTGACGTGGGCGTGGGAAAAAGTCGTTCCGCCCATGGCGAGGGCGTCCATTGAGGGCGTGACGACATTTTCATCGCCCATGAAGCCGAAGTAGGGGTAGCCGTGATCATCCCCCACGAGCAAAACAATGTTCGGCGCGCGCTCGGCGGCCGAGGCGGCGCCGGTCAGCGCCAGCGCGGCGGCCAGCGGCCAAAAAATTGAAAGAGTGCGCTTCATCTTGGGTCTCCTGGTGCGGGTTGCGTCATTGGGGCGCCAGTTCCAGCAGCGCGTCGTCGAGAATTTTCGGGTCTCCGGGTTCGCCGCCGCTGAAAAACCAGTCGGCCGGCTCGGGCCGGAAGTCGATGTAGTCGCCCTCGGCGGTTGACGACCAGGTGGTGACGTAAATGCGGCTTCCGCTCCAGTCTTCGAC
This sequence comes from uncultured Pseudohongiella sp., assembly GCA_965221015.1. GTDB lineage: Bacteria > Pseudomonadota > Gammaproteobacteria > Pseudomonadales > Pseudohongiellaceae > UBA9145. The sequence goes on from OZ244859.1 coordinate 286,462, forward strand.
GCCAAGCGCGGCGCCTTCGTAGAACAGGGTGATGGTTCGATTGCCTTGGTCGGCGCTGATCCGGGGCGAAACGCCGAGCTTGTCGCCCTGGCGGTTGGCGTTGCTGCCCGCCGCGAGATAGGTGTAGCTGTCCCAGCCGCGGGCGAAATGCGCCAGGTCCCAATCCATCGAATCCGGCGCGCTGGCATCGAGCAGGGGCAGCACCGTGGCGCCTTGCCGGTCCGGCAGGTCGAAGAAAATCGTCAACAGCACATTGTCGAAGCCGTAGGGGGGCAACCAGGGCGTGGTGATTTCGGCCATGGTCAAACTGAGTTCCAGGTTGCGCCCGGCGGCTCGCGCGGCAACGGATTCGATCTCGCGCTGGCGCGCGCTGTCTGGATGTTGCGGAATCACATAGTCTCCCGTCGGGCCGCGGGCGTCGTCCGGGTCGTCGGTCATCGCGGCGGCCAGCACCGCGTTGTCCAATTGGGTCGCGTAGTTGACGCGCTCGGACAATTGACCACTTTCCGGCGCGTAGATTTGCAGGAAGTGGGAAGATTCGCCGAGGTCGCGCACGGGCACATCGACGCGCCATTGGCCGGCCGCGTCCGCGCGGAATTCGCTGGCGCGGTCAAGATTGCCGTTCGGGATCCATTGCAAAGCCGCGTTGCCTTGGCTGACCGTGCCCGTCAATTCGAAATCTGCACTGAACACGCCACCTTCGATCCCGGTCGAATCCACCACGATGTCCAGCGGCATCGGCGCCTCGGCGGCGGACACGGTTTCGCCGCCTGGGCGCAGCACCAGGGCGGCCCGCGGCGGCAGGCGCAGGCTCAAACGCCCATCCGCGTCCGCAATCGCCGCTTGCGCCGCGAACTCCTGGGCGGGTTCGGCGAACAGCGCTTGCCATGGCTGGAACGGCTGCGCGCCGACTTCGAGCCGGTGGGCGAACACGCTGTGGTCGGCGGTGTTGAGCAGGACGACCAGGCTTTCGCCTTGGTATTCGCGCGAGTAGGCCAGCACTCCCGGCCCGGCGGACTCGGAGGCCAGCATTTCCAATCCGCCGCGGGTCAGAACCGGATTTTCCGCGCGCAGCGCGGTCAGCCGCCGCAGGTATTGAAAGTGCGCGGAATTCTCATCAAAAGATCCTTCGGCGTTGCGGTAGCCGCCGGCGAACATCGCCATCCGCGATTCCGGCAATGCCTGTTCGGTGCCTTGGTAGACGATGGGGATGCCGGGAATCGTGAACAGCAGCGCCAGCGCCTGGCGGAAAGCCGCTGGATGTGCCGCCGCGAGAAATCTCGCCGTGTCGTGATTGTCGATGAAGTTTGGGATCGTGAACGGGTCCGGATACAAGGCCATGAAGCGCTCAAGGCGGTAACCGAGGGTGGCCGACGGCGCGCCCCGGGCCAGCGCCCGGTTGATGCTGTGGTAGAGGGGATAGCCGAGCATGGAGTTTGGTCCTTGCCGGCCGTCCCGTTCCAGGTACGCGACCACTCTGCGTTCGCCATCGTCGGTGTAAGGCTCGGAAACCGCCGTGGCTTCGCCGAAAGTGAGAAAGTGTTCCTTGCCGCGGGCGCGGGCATGGGCGTAGATGCCGTCAGCGTCGCGCAGAAAGCGGTTCCAGAACTCGAACGGAACCAGGGAAACCGTGTCCATGCGGAAAGCGTCCACTCCCGCTTCGTCGATCCAGAACTTGTAAATCTCCTTGAATTTGGCGACGACTTCGGGGTTCTCGGTGTTGATGTCGGCGACGTGTCCGAGGGAGTAATTGTGCTCCTGGTGAAGGCTGGAGAAGTCCGTGATCGACGGGGTCCAGTGATAAATGTCCGCCGCGTAATGCTCGGGATTGAGCCGGTCGATCATGTTGAACGGGTATTGCGTGGGCGCGGGCTGGTGGGAATCCGGCTCAAGCAGGTAGAAGCCGGCGGCGGTGTCGTTGGGGTCGTACCCGCCTTCGTAGGCGTAGAAATTGCCGACGTGGTTGGTGATGGTGTCCTGGATCAGGTACATCCCGCGGCAATGCAATGCATGGGACAGGCGCTGGTAGTCTTCCAAAGTGCCGTAATGCGGGTCGACTTCCTGAAAATGCACAGGCCAATAGCCGTGCCAGCCGGTGGCCTGGTAGGGCGTGCTCCACCATTGGTTGTGCAGCGGCGGCGTGACCCACACCGCGCTGACGCCCAGGGTCTGGAGGTAATCGAGGCGGTCGATCACACCCTGGAAGTCGCCGCCGCTGAAGTGGCTGGGCAGGCTGGGGTCGTATTCACCATAGCCCTGGTCGTTGTTGGTTGGGTCGCCGTCGTTGAAGCGGTCGGTCATGAGCATGTAGATGACTTGCTCGCTCCAGTCGGGCGAGGCGACATGCAGCAGTGGCCCGGAACCCGCGGCGCAGGCTTCGGGTCCCGCTTCGGGCAGAGGACCCGCAAGGGGAGAAACGCCGGCGCCGACCGCGTTGCCCGGCTCATCCCCGGAGCACGCGGCCAAGGCCAGTGCAGAGGCGGAAATGACGAGATTGCGCATGTTCAAAGGCAATATCACATCATCGGGAATTGCACAAAAACCGGCGCGGTGAATACGATTGCAGCCGCGCCGCGGTCCCGCCGCGGGTCGTCAATGGCGGTACCTGCAATTTTTCTCAAGGTATTCGGCGTGTCCCGGCATCTTCTCGACCGCCTGGGAAAGATAATTGTCGATGTTGCCCATATAGTCTTCGATTTGCGCGGCGGTCAACACTTTGGCGATGCCGTGGCAATCATTGGGGATGATGTTCTGGCCAAGAAAAACCTGGACCCAACTCGCCGAGGTGAACAATTCCAGGTCGTTTCGGTAGAACCGCCCGTGCGCCTTCCAAAGATCGATTTTGTGCTTGAGCGAATCGGGAATGCCCATGTTGGCGCAATAGCGCCAGAATTCCGAATCCCCGCGTTGATTGGCGTGGTAGTGCAAGATCAGGAAATCCCGAATCGTGTCGTATTCAAAATGGGTGCGCGCGTTGTATTCGTCGATGTCCACGCGGCTGAAATCGCCGGTGGGAAACATGTCGATCAGACGGCTGACGCCGGATTGCACGAGATGGATGCTCGTGCTTTCCAGGGGTTCCATGAAGCCGCTCGCCAAGCCGAGGGCGATGCAATTGCGCTCCCAGAATGTTTTGCGTTTGCCGGTGCGGAAGCGCAGTTGCCGGGGTTCGGTGGTGGGCTTGCCATCGAGGTTCGCCAGCAGCACATCGGCGGCGGCGTCATCGGAAATATATTCGTTGCTGTAAACGTGCCCGTTGCCGATGCGGTGCTGCAGCGGGATGCGCCACTGCCAACCCGCCGAACGCGCCGTTGAGCGGGTGTACGGCAGCAGTTCGGCGGCGTTTTCGCATTGTATGGCCAGCGCGCTGTTCGCCGGCAGCCAATGGGTCCAGTCCTCGTAACCCACGCCCAGGGTTTTGCCGATCAGCAGACCGCTGAAGCCGGAACAGTCGAGAAAGAGTTCTCCTTCGACTTGTCGGCCATCGCGCAGGCGCAGTTCCGAGATATGGCCGGTCCCGGCATGGACCGCGACGTGATCGACAATGCCCTCGGTGCGGACCACGCCCTGCTTTTCCGCAATCTCGCGCAGGACGCGGGCCACCAGTCCCGCATCGAAATGAAAAGCGTAGCCGATGCCGTAGATGCCAGTGTTGCCGAGCTTTTCCACGGGAGCGAACTTGCTGGAGCGGGCGGAACGCGCGTTGAATGAATAGCGCTCGAATTCGCGCTCGATGCCGAGTTCCCGGCTGCGCAGCCAGACTTGATGGAAGTCGAGCACGCCAAGCCTGCGGCCGGTGTCGCCGAAAGTGTGAATATAAGAGTCGCCAATTCGACCCCAGTTCACAAATTCAATGCCGAGTTTGTAGCTGCCGTTGACCTTGGCGAGGAACTCGTGCTCGGGGATGCCGAGCGCGTCGCAAATGTAGCGGATTTGAGGAATCGTCGCCTCGCCGACGCCGATGGTGCCGATCTGCTCCGATTCGACGAGTTCGATGCGCAACTTCGGGCCGGCGATTCGCGACAGCAAGGCCGCCGCCATCCAGCCGGCGGTGCCGCCGCCAACCACCACCGCCTTTTCGATCATCCGGCCAGCCACGTCGAATCTCCGCTGCAAAGCCCCCGCCCGGCGGCGGGAGGGGGCTCTTTCAGTGAATCGGGCCAGTCAACCGGATACCGGGAAGTTGCTAGAAGAACCGGTAGGATACACCAAGCAGGTAGGCGGTGCCGAAGGTTTGATACTCCACCGGCAGGCCCGTGCCGACATCGAGCGACTGCTGCCGCTCATCGGTCAGGTTCAGCACTTGCAAATTGATGTTCAATCCTTCCAGCGCGCCCGACTGGAACTCGTAGCCGACCTGCGCGTCGACAATGGCTTCTTCATCGACATCGAAGCCGGTGCGGGCGCCGCCGAAGCCGGCGACCTCGCCCACGTAGCCGTCGCGGTAACGGTAATTGATCCGCGCGGAGAAGCCGTAGTTCTCGTAGAAACCGGTTACCGAATAGATGCTGTCGGACAAGCCGGGCAGCGGCGAATCGCTGCCGGGGCCGTTCGGTGCGATGGTGCTGTCGTTGCTGGTGTAATTGGCGATCAGGCCAAAACCATCCAGCGCGTCGGCGAACATGCCGAATCCGATCGAAGCCGCGAGTTCGTAGCCTTCGATGGTTCCGCCTTCGCCGTTGGCCGGTGAATTGGTTACCCCGAGGACCACGTCGGTCGGCACCCCGCTGTTGTTGGGATGCCCGGTGAAATCGTACAAGGCCTTCTGGTTGTAGATGTAGGTTTTCAGATCCTTGTAGAAATAAGCCGCCGCCAGGTAGCTGCTCGGGTCATCGAAATAGTATTCCCAGGACAGGTCGATATTGTCGGAAACCCAGGGCTTCAAGCTGGTGTTTCCGCCGCTTCGCGACCAGGGGCCGATTTGATCGTAAGCCGGTAATTCCCCGACCTGCCCAATGAGCGCGTTGATGTCTGCCTGGGTGAATTGTTCCGCCCTGCCGCCGTCCACCCGGAAAAAGGCGGTTGCCTTCATTTCATCCATGCGCGGCCGGGCCAGGTTGCGGGACATGGCGAAGCGCAGGATTTGATTGTCTGTGAGCGCGAAGTTCAGATTCATGCTCGGCAGCCATTCATCGTCGCTGTCGTCGTCGGCGGCGGGATAGGTCACCAGGCCCGCGCCCGAACCGGAAGCATCGATGCCGGAGGAGGATTGATCCCATGGCTGGAAAGCCAGGCCGATATTGCCGGTCAGCGGGATATTGCCAAGCGCGGTGTTGATATTGAATTTCGCGTACCAGGTGTCGACCTCCTCGCTGACTTCCCAAGCTTTGGCGAAAATGTCGTCATACAGGTACGCGCCTTGCTGGATGGCGCCGGCGGCCTGCACCGCGTAGGGGTCGTAAGCGATGATCGAAGTGTTCGCGCCGAACATGCCAAAGCTCATGTCGGCGGTTCCGGCCGTGCCCTGGGGCAACTGCACCGAGGTGGCGAGCTGTCCGTCGACCACGCGGCCGCTGGTGATCACACCTTCGTTGGAAACCCGCGATTTGTTGCGCTCGGTGCGGTTGAAGCCGAACTCGACGGTGTCGAAGATGCCCAGGTCAAGGCTGCGCTCGGCCTCGAAGCGAAGGGCGTCGATTTCGTCCTCCACGTCGAACACCTTGTTGTAGCCGAATTGCCCGGCGGGCTGGAACGGCGCCAGCGCGTTCGGGTCGCCCCAGCCGAAGGGGCTGGTCAGGTAAAACGCCGGCGCGCCGCCGCCATAGTTCACGTTGCTGTAGTCGTTCTGGACGCTCCAGCGCGTGCCTTCGTCGGACGTGCGGAAGCCGATTCGTTCGGCAACGACATTGCCGTCGGCATCAAGCAGGGCGCCGTTGGATTCGAATTCCGCCGTGTCGGAACGCGACACCTTGGAATTGGAAATGTCGGCCCGAACGGTCCAGTTGTCGGTCAACTGGTATTCGATGTTAAGGCCGAAAGAATCGCTGTTCGCGTCGCGCAGGAACAGGTTGTTTTCCGTGCCGACGGAGCCGCCGATCACGCCTTCGGTCACGATGCCGTTGGCCGCCGACAGTGTTTCGATCGGCCCGCCGGTATTCATTACCAGGCCATGCTTGACCTGGGATTCGACAAATTCGCTGATGAAGGCGTCGAATTCGACCGCCAGCCGCGCGTTGGGCTCGTAATCGAGCGCGACCACGAAGCTGTTGCGTTCCAGTTCCGCCGCCCGCGCCCAGACACGGCCGCCGCCGACGGCGGTGTTGCCCGCGGCGTCGCTGTTGTAATAGCCCCAGGCGTTGTTGGCCTTGCCGTAGTTCGGGCTGGTGATCGAAGCGGCGCCAAGCACAATGCCGATGGTATCGTCGGAGAACTGGTCCACGTAGGTGGCGCTCCAGCGTTCGCCGGCGTTGTCGACGGTGGAGGCGAGGTCGTACTCGGCGTCTTCATACGCCACGTTGGCCGTGAGCATGCGCTCCCCGTATTCCAGCGGCCTGACCGTGCGCAAATCCACCGAACCGGAAAGGCCCTGGCCAATGAGCGATGCGTCGGGAGTTTTGTAAACGATGACCTGGGAAAGCAGCTCGGAAGGATATTGATCGAACTCGACCCCCCGGTTGTCGCCAACGGACACTTGCTCGCGCCCATTCAACAAGCCGGTGGCGAAATCGGGAGACATGCCCCGGATGTTCACCACCTGGCCGCGGCCGTTGAGCCGGGCAACGGTGATTCCGGGCAGCCGGGCCAAACTCTCGGCGATGGAAACATCGGGCAATTTGCCAATTTCCTCCGCCGACACCGCCTCGATCAAAGAGGAATTAAAGCGTTTGGCGGAAATTGAGTCCGTCAAGCTGCGGCGCAATCCGGAAACGACGATTTCCTCGATAACCGGTTGCGCGCCTTCGTCCTGCTGGGCATAAACCATAGGCGCGGAGATCACGCTCAAGGCTGTTGCAACACCCAGCGCCAAACGGTGTTTTTTGAATCCTTCAGTTTGTTTCATAAGACATTCCCCGATCACGGATTTGGCTCGCCGCCACTAGAAAAAAAGATTGCGAATGCTAGCCAGGCGGCTATTCGCGTTGCAAGTGCTTGCATACGTATTCATCCCCCGCCGGATGCGCTATTCGGATGTCGCCGGCTGCCGCCTTGCGAGTTGCGGCAGCGGCTTTCCGTGGCCGCCGCCGCAGGCAATCCCGCGCAATGAATACGAATGCAGCGCGCCTATCGCCCGCGCCAGTCACTCTATACTTGCGCCACGAACGGAAACTGACTCGGGGACATGGAATTGAACCGAACCGCAAATCAACCTTGCCCAAAAATTGAAACCGTTGCCCCTTCGCGGGCGCGGCCAAAGCCGCGCCGGGCGGCCGGCGAATGGTGGCGCAACGCCGTCATCTACCAAATCTATCCGCGCAGCTTCCAGGACAGCAACGGCAACGGCACCGGCGACCTGCGCGGCATTTCGCGCAGGATGGATTACATCCAGGCGCTGGGTGTCGACGCGGTCTGGATATCGCCCTTTTTCAAGTCGCCGATGAAAGACTTCGGCTACGACGTGAGCGATTATCGCGCCGTGGACCCGCTGTTCGGCGCGTTGGAGGACTTCGACGCCTTGCTGGCCCAGGCCCATGGGCATGGCATCAAAGTCATTATCGACCAGGTGTTGAGCCACACTTCCGACCGCCACCCGTGGTTTCTGGAAAGCCGCGAAAGCCAAAGCAACGCCAAGGCCGACTGGTACGTTTGGGCCGACCCAAGACCCGACGGCGGCCCGCCCAACAATTGGCTCTCGGTGTTCGGCGGCATCGCCTGGCAGTGGGAGCCGCGCCGGGGGCAATATTACCTGCACAACTTTTTGTCCAGTCAGCCGGATTTGAATTGCCACAATCCCGCCGTGCGCCAGGCTGCGCTGGACAACCTGGAATTCTGGCTCAAGCGCGGCGTTGACGGGTTTCGCCTCGATGCGGTCAATTTCTGCATGCACGACCCGCAATTGCGCGACAATCCGGCCAAGCCAAAGGCCCGCGGCGAGTTTCTGGCCGATGGCCAGGCCGCTTCGCCCTATGCCATGCAAGAGCACTTGTATGACCACAGCCACCCGAACAACTTGCGCTTCCTAACCGAGATTCGGCAACTGCTGGACCGCTACGGCGCCGTGGCCCTTGGCGAGATTGGCTCGGAACGCTCGGCCGAGCTGATTGACGAATACACCCGGGGCGATCAACGCCTGCACATGGCCTACAGTTTTGATCTGATGGGGCCGGACGGTTCCGCCAGGCACATCAAGCGCACCCTGGAAGACTTGCAGGAAAAAATCCGGCGCGGCTGGTGTTGCTTCGCCATCGGCAACCACGATGTGGAACGGGTCGCAAGCCGCTGGACGGATAACGAGCCCGACGCGCAATCGGCCAAGCTGTTCGCCATTCTGCTGGGCAGTTTGCGCGGCGCCGTGTGCCTGTACCAGGGCGACGAGCTTGGCCTGCCCCAGGCCAACGTGCCTTTTGAATCATTGCGGGACCCTTACGGCATCAATTTCTGGCCGGTCTACAAGGGCCGCGACGGCTGCCGCACGCCCATGCCCTGGCGGCAAGAGGCCCCGCACGCGGGATTCTCGGAAGCGAGCCCCTGGCTGCCCGTGGATCCCCGCCACCTTGAACTGGCCGTCGACCGGCAACAGGGCGACCCCGATTCCGTCTACCAATGCGTGCGCGGCTTCCTGCATTTCCGCAAGCGCCAGCCGGCGCTGCTGAAGGGCGATCTCAGCTTCATGCCATTGCGGAAAGACCTGCTCACGTTCTCCCGCTCCACGGCCGAACAAACGCTGCTGCTCAGCTTCAATTTGAATGGGGAGGAACGCAGCATCGGGCTGGATCAATTGGAAGCGCTGAACGGACGCGGTCTGGCACGGCTCGATTTCGCTCCCGCGCCGCAGGGATCGATCGAAAACGGTGAAATCGTGCTGCCGCCAAAGTCCTTGTTGATTGCCGAAGTGCGTTGATGCCGGCGTTCTTGCCGGCATGCCGATGAAATCGCGACGAGAACCCGCGACCTTCGCTCCGCTGCGCGCGGGATGACGGGGGAGGGGGCGCAAACCCTCCATTATTCCGCGCGGTGCGAAGCGGAGACGCGGAATCTCCGAATCGGCCAACGCGGGTCGGGTAGAATTATCCGGTAGTCGAATCGAACCGGCCGCGAGAGCCGGCAGCCCCGGGCGGATGAACAAAGCAAAAGACAAGGCAACCATCTTCGATGTGGCGCGCCACGCCGGCGTTTCCATCAAGACCGTCTCGCGCGTGGTCAACAACGAGCCCAACGTGCGCCGGCAAACGCGGGACAAAGTGTTGCGTTCGGTGCGGACATTGCGCTACCAGCCCAATGCCGCGGCGCGGGAGTTGGGCGGCAGGCGCTCGCGGGTGGTTGGACTGATCTACGAAAACGCCGAGGAGTTCAGTTACCTGAACGACCTGTTCAACGGCGCCTTGCGCATTTGCGAGCCAGCCGGCTACACCTTGCTGCTGCGTCCGCTTACCTTGCCCGATACCGAAATTGTCGAACACATCAGGCAATTCGCCCTCAATGCCCGCGTGGAAGGCTTCGTCTTGCCCGCCCCGCTCGGGGATTTGGCCGAGGTTACCGCCTTGCTGCGGGAAATGAAGATTCCCTTTGCGGCCATCACGCCGCGGGAACCGGCATCGGACGAAATCAACATTCTTTGCAACGACGAAGCGGCGAGTTTCTCGCTAACCGAATTGCTCATTGGCCAAGGCCACCAGGCCATCGGTTTCATCAAGGGCCACCCCGACCATGGCGCAAGCGCGAAACGCTTCAGCGGTTACCGGCGGGCGTTGAAGAAACACGGATTGCCGTATTCGGCGAGACTGGTGCGTCAAGGCTACTTCGATTTCGATTCCGGCCAATCCGCCGCGGCCAAGCTGCTCGATTTGCCGCGGCCGCCGAGCGCCATCCTCGCCAGCAACGACGACATGGCGGCGGGAGTGATCTTCGAAGCGCGCGGGCGGGGCTTGAACCTGCCCGGCGATCTTTCCATCGCCGGCTTCGACGATACGCGTTTTTCCTCGCGTATCTGGCCGCCGCTGACCACGGTGCGGCAGCCGATCGTCAAAATGGCCGAAACCGCCGCGGGCTTGCTCATTGAAAAGCTCAACGGCGGCGCCGCGGCCAATCCCGAAACGCCATTCGAATGCGAAGTCGTCATCCGCGAATCCACCACGAAGCTGCTTCGTTCTCCTATGAAACACCTCCTTTGAGCCATGTTTCCTCCGCGCAAGCGGAGCGGCGAGGCCGCGCTGGGGTTCAGGGAAAATTAGCACCGCAAAGTCCGCAGTCCCAGCGCGATTCGAAGTGTAGACCAGAAGGGGACCCACACTGCCAGGGTCCGCGGGCGGGCGGGGCTTTGCGCGTCGTGGAGGCGGAGCGTCACAGGGATGTGTTAAGCGACGCCGATTCGATTCCCGGCTCTCCTGTCATTCTGCGCGGAGCGAAGCGGAGTCGCAGAATCTCCAATTGGATTCCGGCAGGTTGTGCTTGCCATCCCTGGAGAGAGAATTTCGGCTTCGACTACCCCCAGTCCCGACATCCTGTCGGGTCGTTCGGCCTTCAGAAAGCTTTGCTTTCTGTCGGCTGCGCCGACCGGGCCTCACCCGTGGACCCGATCGAAGCCGCATTTCACTCTAATGGCGAGCCGTTCGGCCCTCGAAACGCTGCACTTTCTGTCGGCTTCGCCGACCGGGCTTCACGCATAACTCATTGACAACGCTGTCAGCTTGCTGGTAATAAGCACATTGGGAAACAGCTTCGGAATATTGGCATGGCGGCAGAGCAAACCCGGGCCGAGCAGGCGGGTGGTTCCTATATCTGGCTGACGAGCCTGAGCGCGGCGCTCGGCGGATTCTTGATGGGCTTCGACGCTTCGGTCATTTCCGGTGTGGTCGGCTTCATCGAAGACGAATTCCAGTTGAACGAATTGCAGCTCGGCTGGGCCGTCGCCAGTCTCACGCTGACCTCCACCTTGGCCATGCTTGGCGCGGGCCCATTGAGCAACCGCATCGGCCGAGTTGCCGTGCTGCGGGCGGCGGCGCTGCTGTTCCTGGTTTCGGCCATCGGTTGCGCGTTCGCGCCCGGATACAACTTCCTGGTGGTGGCGCGGATGCTGGGCGGATTCGCCGTCGGCGCGGCCTTGATTATCGCGCCCATGTACATTGCCGAAGTGGCGCCGGCGGCGATCCGCGGCAGACTGGTCTCGCTCAACCAGCTCAATATCGTGATTGGCATTTCCGCCGCGTTCTTCAGCAACTACCTGTTGCTGCAATTGTCCCAGGGCGATGATCCGCTGCTGGCGCCGGAATCGCTCTGGCGCTGGATGCTTGGCGTGGAAGCCTTGCCGGCGCTGCTCTATCTGGTGGTGCTGCGTTGGGTTCCGGAAAGCCCGCGCTGGCTGCAATTGCGCGGCCGCGGCGACGAGGCGCTGGCCACATTGGTGCGAATCAACGGCGCGGCCGGGGGCAGGCGGGAACACGCCGCCATTGCCGCCAGCCTCGCCGATGAGGGAACGGGCGCGCCGGCGGGCTTTGCCGAATTGCTGCGCCCGCATCTTCGCCTGGTGCTGCTGATTGCGCTGACCATCGGCATCGTGCAGCAGGCCACCGGCATCAACGCCGTGTTCTTCTACGCGCCGATGATCTTCGAGCAAAGCGGCATCGGCAACGACGCCGCCTTCCTGCAGGCGGTGCTGGTGGGGCTGGTCAATCTGCTGTTCACCATTGTGGCGATTCTTTGCATCGACCGGCTCGGCCGCAAGCCCTTGTTGTTCACCGGTTTGGTCGGCATCGCCGCGTTCATGCTGCTGCTTTCCTGGACATTCAACCAGGCCACTTACGAGTTGAGCGCGGAATCGGTCGCCGCGGTGGCGGACGCGGATTCGCGCGCCGCGCTGCAATCCCTGGTTGGGCAAGTGTTCGATGACGAAAACGCCTTGCGCGGGGCGCTGGCCGCCGCCGGCATCGACGCCGCGGGCGGGCTTGAATCGCAACTCGTGGCCGAGGCGATCAGTGTCAACACCGCCTTGGTGCTGCTTGGGATTCTAGGCTTTGTCGCTTGTTTCGCGTTTTCCCTTGGTCCGATCATGTGGGTGCTGTTCGCCGAGTTGTTTCCAAACTATGTGCGGGCGGCGGCGATTTCCTTTGTTGGATTGGTCAATTCCAGCTTCAGTTTCCTGGTGCAAATGCTGTTTCCCTGGGAACTGGCGAACTTCGGCAGCAGTTTGACTTTTCTCGTCTACGGACTCGTGGCTGTGGCGGGGCTCGCCATTCTCGTTCGCGTCATGCCGGAGACCCGCGGCAAATCGCTGGAAGAACTGGAACAGAGCCTGGCGGCCCGGAGCCGATCATGAAAAATCTGAAATTCTTGCGCGTCTTGCTGGTTTCCGCGCTGGGCTTTGGTGCGGGCGTGGGCGCGGGCGTGGGTGCGCTTGCCCAGGAGGGTCCGATCACGGTCGAAATCCGCGGGGGGCCGGGCAACTTCACTTTGTACCGGGGCGGTGAGCCGTACCACATCCGCGGCGCCGGCGCGGAGACCCTTGCCGACCTGGAATCGCTCGCGGGCAACGGCGCCAATTCGGTGCGGACCTGGCGTCCCGGTGACGGCAGTGTGCTCGATATCGCCCAGGAGCTGGGGCTGACGGTTGCGCTCTGCATCGAAATCACCCGCGAGCGCCATGGCTTCGATTATGACGACGCCGAGGCGGTGGCGCGGCAGTTCGAACAGGCGCGGGACATTGTGCTGCGCTACCGGGACCACCCGGCGCTGCTGTTCTGGATCATCGGCAACGAGATGAATCTCGAGGCCGAAAATCCGCGGGTTTACGATGCAGTCAACGAAATCTCGCGCATGATTCACGAGCTCGACCCACACCATCCCACGACGACAACCACAGCCGGCATCAGCCCGGACCTGGCGCGGATCATTCAGCAACGCGCGCCGGATCTCGATTTTCTCAGCGTCCAGGTTTACGGCGATGTGTTCAATTTGCCGCAAAGATTCGCCGACCTCGACCCGGAACTGCCGCTGATGGTTACCGAATGGGGCACCATCGGTCATTGGGAAGTGCCGGTGACCGAATGGGGCGCGCCCATCGAATTGCACAGCTCGGCCAAGGCCGCGGTCTACCGCCGCGGTTTTGAAGAGATTCTCGCGCCGATGCAAGACCGGCTGGTCGGAAATTACGCATTCCTTTGGGGTCAGAAACAGGAGCGCACGCCGACCTGGTACGGCGTATTCACCGCCGACGGCCGCGCCACCGAAGCCGTCGACGAGTTGCATCGCATCTGGTCCGGGCAATGGCCGGACAACCGTGCGCCCAGGATCGGTTCAATGCGGCTTGACGGGCGCGGGGCGGACCAAAGCGTGCGGCTGACCGCCGGAGAGGAATTTTCTGCGTCCGTCGAAGCGGAAGATCCCGATGGCGATACGTTGATTTTCGACTGGCGCGTGATGGAAGAAAGCACGGCGACCGAGGTTGGCGGGGACCGGGAAGAGATTCCCCCCGTACTCGATGGCCTGATCGCCGACCCGGCGCGGTCCGCCATTGCGCTGCGGGCGCCGGAGCGGCCCGGCGCTTACCGTTTATTCGTTTACGTGGGCGACGGCCGCGGCCGCGTTGCCCACGCGAATATTCCTTTTTTCGTGGATGCATCGCCATAAGGCTTGGAGAACCGCCTGATGTTGGACAAAAACCGGGAAGGGATTCTTTCCACCTGTCTCGAGCGCATGACGCTGCGCCAGAAAATTGGCCAGATGACCATGGCCGAGCGAATGTCGATCACGCCCGAGGACGTCAAACAGCACGCCTTGGGCGCGATACTTTGTGGTGGCGGCTCCCATCCGGGAGAGAACAAGCCGGAAGACTGGGTCGCCATGAACGACGCTTTCTGGCAGGCGGCCATGGGCGAAGAGGACAGCCCCGGCGTGCCGGTTCTGGTGGGTGTGGACGCGGTGCACGGTCACGGCAACATCAGCGGCGCAACGGTGTTTCCGCACAATATTGGCCTTGGCGCCGCGGGCGATGCGGAACTGGTTGCCGAAGTGGCCCGGGCCACGGCCAGGGAAATCCGCGCCAGCGGCATCGAGTGGAATTTCGCTCCGGCGCTGTCCGTCGTGCGCAACTGCAAGTGGGGCCGAAGCTATGAAAGTTTCGGCAGCGACCCGGAACGCGTCGCCAGCCTGGGCGCCAGCTACGCGCGCGCCTTGCAGGCGGAAGGCGTGATCGCCTGCGTCAAACATTGGGTGGGCGACGGCGGCACCTGGCAGGGGATGGACCAGGGCGAGACCACATTGCCATGGGAAGAGCTTGAGGCGACACATATCGCGCCATACTACCCGGCGCTGCGCGAGGGCGTCCTCAGCATCATGGTGTCGTTCAACAGTTGGAATGGCGAAAAATGCCACGGCCACCATTTTCTGGTCACCGAGTTGCTGAAACAAAAACTGGGCTTTGAAGGTATTGTGTTGTCCGACTGGGACGGCATCGACTATCTCGACGAAGACTATGGCGTGGCGATTCGCAAGTCGGTCAACGCCGGTCTGGACATGTTCATGATCTCCGAGCGTTGGCGGGAGTTCATCGACACTTTCGAGCGGCAGGTGTTGGAAGGGCACGTGGAAATGTCGCGAATCGACGATGCCGTGCGCCGCATCTTGCGCACCAAATTGCGCTTCGGACTGTTCGACCTGCCGCGGCCGGCGCGGCGGCCCGGGGTCGGCAATGCGGATTTCGGCTCGGACGCCCATCGGCAACTCGCGCGGCGCGCGGTGCGGCAGTCCCAGGTGCTGCTGAAGAACGAAAACGCGGCGCTGCCACTGCGCCGCGACCAGCGCATCCTCGTCGCCGGCAAGAACGCGCATAATCTGGGCCACCAATGCGGCGGCTGGACGGTGAGTTGGCAGGGGGAATCCAACAACGACAAAATCAAGGGGGAGACCATCTGGGAAGGCATCCGGGCATTGGTCCCCGGGGCCGAGCTGAGCGAGAAACTCGACGGCGCCGAGATCGACCCGCGGCGGCACGATGTCGCTGTTGTCGTCATTGGCGAAACTCCCTACGCCGAAGGGCACGGCGATATTCGCCAGGGGGATCATCTTCTCGTCGAAGCCGGTTCCCGCATCAACGGATTGATGAATCCACTGGAAGCCTATGCCAGCACGCTCGTGTTGGCCGACATTCACCCGGAAGATTTGGCCTGTATCCGCAATATCGCCGGCAAGGGCGTTCCGCTGGTCACGGTGCTGGTGTCCGGCCGGCCTTTGATTGTCGATGAAGAACTCGAAACTTCCGACGCATTTGTCGCCGCGTGGCTGCCCGGCGCCGAGGGCCGGGGCCTTGCCGAAGTGCTTATGGGCGAGCACAACTTCAGCGGCCGATTGCCGACGCCATGGCCCGGCCCCGGGCAAGAAGACGGTCAACTGCGCGAATCCGGCGCGGCCTTCCCCGCCGGCCACGGCCTGCGCCTGCCCGCCACACGGTAAAAGGTGCAAGTTGATATCATCGCCCGGCAAGCGCATACTTTGCCGGTGTGGCATGCGTCTTCGGCTTCTTTCCGGGCGCCGGCCCGCGGGGAATCGTGAGTGCTAAGAAACAGTTTGCTGTTTCAGTTGGGGGGATTGGCGCAATGTCGGCTTCGGCAGGCGCGGTAAGCGGCAACATCTATTCCTACCTGTTGCTGCGCTCGCTTTACCAACCCAAAGCCGCTTTCGAGGAGCTTTCGCGCAGCGAACACTCCGCCGCCGCCGTATTTTTCCGCTATTCCCTGTGGCTGTTGTTGCTGCCTCCGATTTTCGCCTTCATCGGCGGATCAAGTTTCGGCTGGCGCCTTGGCGCCGAGCAGCCGCTCGCATTGCCGGCAGCCGAACTCCGGCTGATCAGCGCGGGCTACTTCCTGATCCTGGTGTTCGGCCTGTTCAGCACCGCGCTGATCAGCAAATGGATGGCGGCAACCTACGCCGCCAACGCCTCCTTTGGACGCCATTTGGCGCTGATCACAATCGTCGGCGAACCTTTGGCGGTGGCAAGTATCGCGCATCTGTTTCCCGACGTGCTGGTGCAAGTCCTGGTGCTTATCCCGATCATGATCTGGAGCATGAGCCTGCTCTACCGCGGCATTCCCATCGCGCTGGCTACGCCGCCGGAGCGCGGCATGTTGATGGCCTCTTCGCTGGTGGCCTGGCTGCTGGTGGCGGCGGTGAGCCTGCTTGGCATCAGCATGGGTTTGTGGGTTATGGGAACAGGCCCGCTGCTCGGGGTTTGATGAGGCCCCGCCGCCGATGAAAGCGATGCGATTCGGGGACGGTGCCACGACTAGATTGAGAAGCACGGCGTAAGCGCCGGCAATTCGACGATGGAAGCTGTCGCCAACAAGACATACCAAGACAATGCGGTCATCCGCCTGATTCAGTTTTCCGTGATCTGGGCGCTGCTGGCCATGCTTGCCGGCGTCTGGCTGGCGGCGGAATTGATTTGGCCGGGGCTCGACTTCGGGCAATACTGGCTCAGTTACGGGCGTTTGCGGCCGCTGCACACCAATGGCGTC
This sequence comes from uncultured Pseudohongiella sp., assembly GCA_965221015.1. Lineage (GTDB taxonomy): Bacteria > Pseudomonadota > Gammaproteobacteria > Pseudomonadales > Pseudohongiellaceae > UBA9145. Next base: position 303,063 of record OZ244859.1, read on the forward strand.
ATATTCGGCTTTGGCGTGTCGGCGCTGATGGCGACCGCGTTTTACAGCGTGCAGCGCACCTGCCATGTGTCCCTGTTCCTGCCGCGGCTGGCCTCGTTCTGCTGCTACGCCTGGCAACTGATCGTCCTGCTTGGCGGGCTGTCCCTGCTCGCGGGCTACAATACCTCCAAGGAATACGCCGAACTCGAATGGCCGTTCGACATCGCCATCGCCGTCGTTTGGGTATGTTTCGCCGTGGTCTTCTTCGGCACCATCGCCACCCGCAAGATTCGCCCCATCTACATTTCCAACTGGTTTTACGGTGCGCTGATCATCGTCATCGCCATGTTGCATATCGTCAACAGTCTGGCGCTGCCGGTCGGTCCGATGCGGTCCTACTCCCTGTTCGCCGGCGCCCAGGACGCCGTGGTGCAATGGTGGTATGGGCACAATGCCGTCGGCTTCCTGCTCACCGGCGGTTTTCTGGGCATGTTGTATTACTTCCTGCCGAAACACGCGGATCGACCCATCTGGAGTTACCGGCTCTCGGTGGTGGCGTTTTGGGCCTTTGTTTACAGCTACATCTGGGCCGGACCCCATCACCTGCATTACAACGCGGTGCCGGAATGGGTGCAAAGCCTGGGCATGGTGATGAGCGTGATTCTGCTTGCGCCGTCCTGGGCGACCATGGTCAACGGGATCATGACGGTGAGCACCGCCTGGGAGAAATTGCGCACCGACCCGGCGCTGAAATTCATCGTGCTCTCGCTGGCTTTCTATGGTCTGGCGACATTCGAAGGGCCGATGATGTCGATCCGCAGCGTCAATGTCGTCAGCCACTTCACCGACTGGACTATCGGCCACGTCCATTCCGGCGCGCTGGGCTGGAACGCGCTGATCACCTACGGCACCTTTTATTTCCTCGTGCCGCGTCTGGTGGGCCGGGAGCTGTACAGCAGCCGGCTGGCGAATCTGCATTTCTGGCTCGCGCTGGCGGGCACCATGCTGTACATCTTCGCGATGTGGGCGGCGGGAGTCTCCCAGGGCCTGCTTTGGCTCAGTGTCGACACCATCGGTGAACTCAGCTTCGACTTCAGGGACATCATGGCCAGCATGACGCCGTATTACATCCTGCGCTTCGTCGCCGGGCTGATTTTCCTGGCCGGCACCGCGCTGATGGCCTACAACTTGTACATGACGGCGCGGGGGCTGTCCCCCCGACGCGTCACGCCGCCGCCGGTCTCCGCCGCCTATGGGTACAGCGCATGAACGGAATGGGGCTGCACCGCAAGATCGAAGCGCACACCGGCTTGCTCATCTTCGGCATCCTGTTCGTATCCGCCATTGGCGGGCTGGTGCAATTGTTGCCCGTTCTGCAACAGGAAAGCCTGGAGACGGCCACGGCCAACACCAGGCCCTACAGCGCCGCGGAACTCGCCGGCCGCGATATCTACATCCGCGAAGGTTGCGGCGTGTGCCACTCGCAACAGATTCGGCCCCTGATCGCTGAAGTCGAACGTTATGGGCCGTATTCACGGGCCGGAGAATTCGTCTACGACCGGCCCTTCCTGTGGGGCTCCAAACGCACCGGGCCCGATCTTCACCGCATTGGCGGCAGGTACACCGACGACTGGCACCGCATCCATCTGCTCGAGCCGCGCGCAGTCGTGCCCGGCAGCATCATGCCGGCGTATCCGTGGCTGGCGCGGCGCGAAGCCGACAGCCGCGGCGATATCGCGGCGCGGATGGCCGGGCTGCGCCGACTGGGCCACCCGTACAGCGATGAAGAAATCGCCAATGCCGAGGCGGAACTGGATGGACTTATGGAAATCGACGTGTTGATCGCCTATCTGCAATCCCTTGGCACGGGTTTTTCGGAGCAGGCACCATGACCACCTTCATTTTTCTCGGCGATATGCTGGTCATGGCCTTTATGGCGGGGCTTGCCGTTTGGCTGCTGAATCGCGGCAAGTCCGAACAGCTTGACGAAATCGCCCGCATCCCGCTGGAAGACGAGGACGACCATGGCTGACATGCCCTCGGCATTCTGGAGTGGCTGGATTGCCGTATTAACCCTGGTATCGCTGGCGGGGATGTTCTGGCTCGTTTGGAGCGTCTATTTCGGCAAAGACCGGGGGCACGAAGCCGGAGAGGGGCCGGTTTGGGACGGCAATTTGGAGGAAGGCGAGCGGCCGGCGCCCATGTGGTGGTTTTGGCTGCTGCTGGCTTCGCTGATCTTCTCATTGCTTTATCTCATACTCTTTCCCGGCTTGGGCAGCTACCCCGGATTGCTGGATTGGTCCCAAGGCAGCCGGGTGGCCGCCAGCTATGACGAATACGAAGCCAGATTTAGTCAGGCACGCTCGCAAATCGCCGGCATGAGCCTGGCGGAGATTCAGAACGATTCCGAACTGATGGCGGCCGCCGAGCGCGTATTCCGCCGCGAATGCGCGGTTTGCCATGGCGCCGAAGGCCGCGGCCAAGCGAACCTGTTTCCCAATCTGTTCGATGTCGATTGGCAATGGGGCGGCACGGAAGAACAAATCCGGCAGTCCATTCGCGGTGGCCGCAATGCGGTCATGGTGGGCTGGGAGGCGGTATTGGGCGCTGAAGGCATCGAACAGGTGGGGCAATACGTGCTGACGCTGGCCGATGGCGGCGACGAAAGCCACCCCGGCAAAGCCGCCTACGATCAGAACTGCGCGGTCTGCCACGGCGTCGATGGCGCTGGAAACGTCCTGCTTGGCGCCTCCAGACTGTCCGACCGCATCTGGCTTTACGGCGGCGACGCGGAAAGCATCCGCGAATCCCTGACTCAAGGCCGCTTCGGCGTCATGCCCGCATTCGACGAACAGCGCCTCGACGCAACCCAGCTGCAACTCATCCTCGCCCTGCTCGTGCACTGAATTCGCAAAATTGTTGACATCGCATTTCGCATCGCTTATAAACCAAATGACAACGTTATCATTTTGCCCGCCGAAGCGGTGGGGAAACTACAATCACAGCCCGCGCCGAGTCCAGCGCGGGGGTGGGGGAGAGAATCAAGGTGGGAGTGTCAAACTACGTTAAATCGCCATTGGCGGCGGCTGTTTCGCTCGCTTTGGCCAGCGGCGCTGTTTACGGGCAGCAACAAGGCGGAGAAGGGCAGGCGATCGAAGAGATCGTGGTAACGGGTATCCGGCAAAGCCTGCGGGCTTCGATGGACCTGAAGCGCAATACCGATGGGGTCGTTGACGCGATCACCGCCGAGGACATCGGCGACTTTCCCGACACCAACCTCGCCGAATCCCTGCAGCGAATCACCGGTGTTTCCATCGACCGCGAGCGCGGCGAAGGCAAGCACGTCACCGTGCGCGGCTTCGGCCCACCTTTCAACCTGGTACTGTTGAACGGTCGCCAGATGCCGACCAATTCCGGGCTCAACCGCTCCTTCGACTTCGGCGACCTCGCCTCCGAAGGCATCGCCGCGGTGGAAGTCTACAAGAGCGGCAAGGCCGACGTGCCCACTGGCGGCATCGGCTCCACCTTGAACATCCGCACCACGAGGCCGCTGGAATCGCCCGGCATGAATTTCACGGCGGCGGCCAGCGGCATGAGCGACAGATCCACCGAAATGGGTGATGATTTCACGCCGGAAGTTTCCGCGCTGTTTTCCAACACCTTCGCCGACGACACCATCGGCATTGCGCTGAGCGCGGTGCGGCAAGAGCGCAACAACGGCGCCGGCACGGCAAGTGTCGGCGGCTGGCGCACCTTCCCCGGCGAAACCGACAATTGCTGGTGCGGCATCGGCCCTTCAGAGTGGGGTGGCATTCCACCGTATACCGACCCGAACCAGCAAAACCGCCCCGGCGAGGGCGACCTGTATTCGGTGCCCCAGTCCATCGGCTACGAACTCGCCGAATGGGACCGCGTGCGCACCAATGGCCAACTCACCTTGCAGATGCGCGCGGCCGAAAACCTGACCGCAACGCTGGACTACACGTATTCGGAAATCGAACTTTCGCGTTCCTACAGCAACTTGTCGGCTTGGTTCAATTTCGGCGGCCAGGAAACGCTTTGGACCGACGGTCCCCAGGCCAGTCCGCTGACCTACACCGAAAACTTGCCCAACTCCGACTTCTCCATGGGAGGCGGCGAAGACGCCTGGCGCACCCGGAACGGCTCCGTGGGCCTGAATCTGATGTGGGACGTATCCGATACCCTGGTGTTGGAGCTCGATGTTCACGACTCCAACGCCAAGCGTTCCCCCAACAGCCCCTACGGCGATTCCGCGTTGCTGTCGACCGCGGCGTTTACGCGCGACCGCACCACGGGCTATTTCGGCAACGATTTGCCGATTCTCGAATTGGGCCTGAGCCGGCCGCTTTCGCCCGAAGACATGATTGTTACGGGCAGCGTATTCGTCAACAACTACTCGAGGATGGACATCAACCAGGCGGAAGCTTCCGGCAGCTACCTGGCGGACCTTGATTTTGTCGAGTCCATCGACTTCGGCATCCAATTTACCGAAGTCAATAATCACTCGGCGGGCTCGGTGGTGCAGCGCGATGCCTGGGGTGGCGTGACCCAACCCGGAGCGATTGCGGATTTGCTTACCCCGGCTTCGGCCGCGGACGGTTTCGCGCAAATTCCCGGTGGCGGCGACCCGAGGCGGCAGACCGATTTCTTCCGTTTCGACATGACCGACCTGATCGCCAGAACGGAACAACTCCTGTCCTCCGGCGAGGCGACGCCTTTTGGCGCGCCCTGGAGCGGCGATTGTTTCTCCGACCTGTGCGCTTCAAGCAATTTCAACAGCGACCGCCGCACCCAGGAAGAATCGCTGGCCGTGTATGTCCAAGCCAACATGTCCACTGAAGTGGGCGATGTTCCGCTCGACATCCGCTTTGGCTTGCGCTACGAGGAAACCGACATCAGCTCCCAGGCCCTGTCGCCCGCGTACACGGGCATCGATTGGGTTGCCGGCAACGAACTGTCTGCGGTGGTGGGAGAGTCTGATTTCACTTCGCTGGACGGCAACTACGGAATTCTGCTGCCCAATCTGGATTTGAAATTCGATTTGACCGCGGATTTGGTTGCCCGGGCGTCCATCAGCAGAACGCTTACCCGCCCCAACTATGGCGACATCCAAGGCGGACAGACGATTAATCAGTTGCTGCGCATCGACGGCGGCACCGGCAATCGGGGCAATCCGAACCTGTTGCCTTTCGATTCCCTCAACCGCGACTTGTCGCTGGAGTGGTATTACAGCGAAGACAGCTATGCCGCGGTCGGCTATTTCCTCAAGGATGTGGAGAATTTCATCGGCACCGCGTCGATCATCGAAGAAACATTCAGTCTGCCGCATCCAACGCTTGGGCCACTGGGTGATGAAGCGAGAGCGGCAACGGGAAGTTCCGACGGCGGCGCCTTGTATTCCTGGATTCTGGAAAACAGGCCCGACGCGCCGGGCGTCAATGCCGCCACGGGCGTCATTTCCGGCGTGGCGGGGCGGGACCCGGCATCGCCGTTCAATCTGACCATACCGGTGAACATCGAGCAGGCGCAGATGGAAGGCTGGGAATTGGTCGTCCAGCACAACTTCGGCGAAACCGGCTTTGGCGTCATCGCCAACGCCACCATCGTCGATGCCGACGTGGGCTACGACAATTTCAGTTTGGCGCAACAATTCGTGCTGACCGGACTGAGCGATTCCGCCAACCTGATTTTGTTCTATGACCAAAACGACATCGGTGTGCGCCTGGCGTACAACTGGCGCGACGATTTTCTCGCGGGCACCGGCCAGAACAATGTCGGCGCGGGGCCACCCACCTATGTCGGGGCCTATCAGCAACTGGACTTGAGCGCGAGTTACTGGTTCAACGAAAACATGCAAGTGTTTTTCGACGCCCTGAACCTGACCGACGAAACCACCCATGTCTATGGCAGGGACAAGAACCAGACGCTGTTCGCCGCGCAATCCGGCCCACGTTACAACATCGGCTTCCGCTACAAGTTGTAACTATCTTTCGCGCAACAGAAAAGGCTGCCCTTCGGGGCGGCCTTTTTTGTACCATCCCGCCATCGAAAAGATCTGACCGCGGCATGGCGCCGCGGAAATTCTTGTGTGACGCAATGAATCGGCCAACGCGGAAAATCGTTATCGTCGGCGGCGGCGCGGCGGGCTGGATTGCGGCCAGCGTCATTGCGGCCGAATCACGCAAGCGGGGCGAATCCGGGACGCAAGTCGCTCTGATTGAGTCGCCCGACATTCCCATCATTGGAGTTGGCGAGGGCACCTGGCCCTCGATGCGCGGGACGCTCCAGCGAATTGGCTTGGCCGAAGACGATCTGATTCGGGAATGCCACGCCAGTTTCAAGCAGGGCACGCGTTTCCGCGACTGGTCGGGCCGCTCCGAGTCGCCGCAATATTTGCATCCTTTCAGCTTGCCGCTGGAATACGCCGATCTCAACCCCGCCCGATTCTGGCTCGCCCATGGCGCTGGCACGGCATTCGCCGAGCTGGTCACGCCCCAGGCCCGGGTGATCGAACTGGGCCTGGCGCCCAAACAGTTCGATGCGCCGCAATACGCCTTCAGCGTCAACTACGGCTACCACTTCGACGCCGGCGCGTTCGCCGTGTTGCTGCGGAACCATGCGCAACAAAACCTTGGCGTGCGCTATATCGCCGCCAATGTAGTCCAGGTCGAGGCGGGCGCGGAAGCAGACATCGCGGCGGTGCATCTCGACACCGGGGAGCGCGTGCCGGGCGACTTGTGGGTCGATTGCACTGGCCAAAAGGCGCTGTTGATCGACGGGCATTGCGGCAGTCCTTTCGTCTCGGTCAAAGATGTTTTGTTCAACGACCGCGCCATCGCCGTGCAAGTTCCCTTCGCCGACCCGCAAGCGCCGATCGCGCCGGTCACCATCTCCACCGCAAAGCCCCATGGCTGGATCTGGGATATCGGCCTCAGCAGCCGGCGCGGGCTTGGCTACGTGCATTCCAGTTCCCACGTCGACGAAGCGGCGGCCCAGGCGGAACTGGAAGCATACGTCCGGGAAACATCGCCCGGTGTGGACCCCGCCAAACTGAAGTTCCGCACGATTCCTTTCGAGCCCGGCTTTCGGGAACGATTCTGGGTGGGAAATTGCGTCGCCGTGGGCCTGTCGGCGGGTTTCATCGAACCATTGGAAGCCTCGGCCCTTGTGCTGATCGAACAATCGGCGGCGATTATCGGTGAGCAATTGCCGCGGGACCGCGCCATCATGGATGTGGTCGCGAACCGGTTCAACGACAAGATGCGCTACCATTGGCAACGCATTATCGAGTTCCTCAAATTGCATTACGCGGTCAGCGCCCGGAAAGACAGTGACTATTGGCGGGAGAATCGCGCGCCGGAATCCTGGCCCGAGGGCTTGCGCGGGAAAATCACACTGTGGCGGCAACAAACGCCCTGGCACGACGATGCGCCGCGGCTCGATGAGTTGTTTCCGTCGGCCAGCTATCAATACGTGCTCTATGGCATGGGTTTCAGGCCAAGCTACACCGACGCGGCCGGGGCGAACGATGCGCGCATGCGCAAGCGCGCCGATGCCGTTTTTCATGGCGTGCGCATGAAGGCCCGGCAAATGGAGCGATTGCTGCCGACTACCCGGGAGTTGGTCGGCGCAATAGCCCGCCGCGCCAGTTCGCGCAGCCGGATTGCCCAGCCGTAAACCACCGGAACCGAACCGCAATGGCAAATTACGCGCTGGTGAACAACGTCGAACACGCCGAATTGAAGGTGATCACCGAGCGCGGCGCGCAATTCGGCGACGACGTCATGCAATCGACGGTGTTCCCCTTCGAGTTCCGCAATGTGCAAGCGAGCTATCCCATTCTGTTTCAGCAGGACAGCGCCGGCAATTTCTCCCCATTGGCGCTGTTTGGGTTCCAGCGCGGTGAAAACCTCTTTCTGAACGGCGACAACTGGCAAGCCGCCTACATCCCCGCCATGGTGCGCCGGGAACCATTTTTGATTGGTTACCAGGAAAGCAAAGGCGAAGGCGAACCGGTTCGCACCCGCGTGATGTCGATCGATATAGACCATCCCAGGGTCAATACCGAACAGGGCGAGCCGTTGTTTCAACCATTGGGCGGGCGCACGCAGTTCCTGGAAGACAGCGCCGACCTGCTGGAGCGGATTTATCTCGGCGTCGAGCACAACAAGACTTTCATCGCCGCGTTGCAAAGGCACGACTTGATCGAATCCATGACGCTGGAAATCGAATTGCGGGATGGGTCGCGCAATCAGTTGATCGGCTTCCATTGCCTGAATGAAGACAATTTGCAAAGCTTGTCCGCGGAAGCGCTGGGCGAACTGAACGAAAACGGCTTCCTCATGCCCATCTTCATGGTGGTTGCTTCGATGGGAAATCTGCAAGCACTCACCGAACGCAAGAATGCGGCCATGGCGCATGGCGGCGCAGGTGGAGTCCCATGAACGCAATGATCGAGCCCACGCCATTGCCAGGCATCGATTGCGGCGGCGGTGAAATTCCACCGAAAGTGTTCGAATCAAGCGAGCCCCTGCTGCTGCGGGGCCTGGTCGGCGATTGGCCCGCCGTCGCCCATTGTGGCGGGTCCATCCCGGACGCCGCCAGCTATCTTTCGCGATTCTGGCGCGAGGAGCCGGTCACGGTGTACGCCGCCGATTCCTCGATCGATGGCCGATTTTTCTACAACGAGGACTTTACCGGCTTCAATTTCATTGCCGGCAAGGCCACCCTGCCCCAGGTGTTCGCCAAGCTCGCCGAGCCCGACCGCGAGGAGCGTTTGGCGACCTTGTATATTGGTTCGACTCCCGTCGACAAATGGATGCCCGGATTCCGGGCGCAAAACGATGTGCGCTTGCCGGCCGAGGACGCGCTGGCCAGTTTCTGGCTCGGCAACCGGACCCGGGTGTCGGCGCATTACGATTTCCCGGACAATGTCGCCTGTGTGGTGGCGGGGCAGCGCCGCTTCACTTTGTTCCCGCCGGAGCAGATCGGCAATTTGTACGTTGGCCCCATTGACAAAACGCCTTCGGGGCAGGCGATCAGCCTGGTGGACATCGCCAACCCCGATCTGGCGCGTTTTCCAAAGTTCGCCGAGGCGCTCAAGCACGCGCGGGTCGCCGTGCTCGACCCGGGCGATGCGATCTTAATACCCAGCATGTGGTGGCACAGCGTCGAGTCGCGGCAGGATTTCAATATGCTGATCAACTATTGGTGGTGCCGGACGCCGAATTTCATGGGTTCGCCAACCAACGCGCTGCTGCATGCCATGCTCGCCTTGCGCGATTTGCCGCCGCGGCAGCGCGAGCAATGGCGCGGCGTGTTCAACCATTATGTTTTCGAAGCCGACGCTGAAGTTTACGAGCACATCCCTGAAGCGGGCCGGGGCTGCCTGGCGCCGCTCGATGAAACCACGGCCAAGCGCCTGCGCGCCGATTTGTTGAACAGACTGAAGCATTAGGGAAACCGGGGAGGCGGCGCACATGCAAAACCGCACCATTCACAAAGTCGTCATTGCCGGCGGCGGCACCGCGGGCTGGATGGCCGCCGCGGCGCTGTCCAGGCTGCTTGGCAAAACCTTGCAAATCACGCTGGTGGAATCCGAGGAAATCGGCACCGTCGGCGTTGGCGAGGCCACGATACCCACCTTGATCACCTTCCATCAGTTGATCAAGGTCAACGAGCAGGATTTCCTCAAGGCAACCCAGGGCACCTTCAAGCTCGGCATCAAGTTTGAAAGCTGGCGCGATGTGAACGAGGACTACATCCACTCTTTCGGTTGGACCGGCAAGGACAGTTGGGCGGCGGGATTCCAGCATTTTTGGCTGAAAGGCCTGAAGATGGGCATCAGCCGCGAGTTCGGCGAGTATTGCAACGAATGGGCCGCGGCGATGCGGAACAAATTCGCGGTGATGCCCAGCCAGGGGCTGAACTACGCCTATCACATCGACGCCGGGCTGTACGCGAAGTTTCTGCGCGGCATTGCCGAGGAACATGGCGCGGTGCGCCAGGAGGGCAAGATCGATTTCGTCGAACAGGACCCGGATTCAGGCTTTATCACCGCGCTGCGCTTGCAATCCGGCGAAGTCATCGAAGGCGACTTGTTCATCGATTGCACCGGCTTCCGCGGCCTGCTCATCGAACAGACCCTGAACGCGGGCTATAAAGACTGGAAACATTGGCTGCCCTGCGACAGCGCCGTCGCCTTGCAGACCGAATCCGTCGAAGAGCCCATCCCCTACACCCGCTCCATCGCCCGCGAAGCCGGCTGGCAATGGCGCATTCCCTTGCAGCACCGCGTTGGCAATGGCGTCGTTTTCAGCAGCCGCCATTGGAGCGCGGACGAAGCCATCGCCAAATTGCTCGAAAACGTCGAAGGCAAGGTGCTCACCGAGCCCCGCGTGATCCGCTTCAACGCCGGCCAGCGGCGCAAGCACTGGCACAAGAACTGCGTCGCCATGGGCTTGTCCTCCGGGTTCATCGAACCGCTGGAATCCACCAGCATCCATCTGATCCAGCGCTCGATCATCCGCCTGATGCAGATGTTCCCATACGACGGCATCCGCCAGCCCGATGTCGAGGAATTCAACAATCAGATGCAGTTCGAAATCGACAATGTGCGCGATTTCATCATCCTGCATTATCACGTCACGAATCGGACCGACACCCGCTTTTGGCGCCAGTGCCGCGGCATGGACATCCCCGAATCGCTGACCCACAGAATCGAATTGTTCAAACAGGCGGGGCGCGTGTTCAAGGTGCCGACGGAATTGTTTGGCGAAAATTCCTGGATTCAGGTCATGCTTGGCCAAGGCTTGCTGCCGGAGCAATACCACCCCATCGTCAACATGATGAGTGAGGAGGAATTAAACCGATTTCTGACCGGCATCCACGGTTCGGTGGAAAAACTGGTCGGCCAGCTTCCTTCGCACCAGCGTTTTATCGATCACTATTGCAAGGCGCAGCCCATCTGATCCACAACCGTGGCGGTGTTGCCGTCCTTCCGCATGCGCGGGCGTGGCAAGCCGTGCCCGCGGCCGAATGTGGCGCCTGGATCATCCAGCGGAAATCGCCGACCCCAGCAGAACCCGCCAATCCGGATTGACATCGGCCACCGCAATGAAATGGGGATTGCGCAAATCGGCCTTTTGGTTGTAGCGCAGCGGGCGGAAACGGGTGTCGAAGACTTCGCCGCCCGCCGCCGCGAGCACCGCCTGGGCCGCGGCGGTGTCCCATTCGGACGTGGGCGCGAGCCGCGGGTAGATGTCGGCCTTGCTTTCGGCCAGCAGGCACAGTTTGAGCGAACTCCCCATGGAAACCGTTTCCACGGCGCCGAATTCGGCTTTGAGTGCGCGCAGCACGCGTTGCAGGTTCGCGTCGGCGTGGCTGCGGCTTGCAACCACCTTCAGCGGCGCGGCTAGCGGCTTGGCGCCGGCGCGAATCGGAACCGCGACCGCGTCTTCGCGCCGAAAAGCACCACGCCCCACCGCGCCCAGGTAGCTCACGCCGCTTGCCGGCACATGCACCACGCCAAGCTCGGCCACACCATCGCAAACCAGCGCGATATTGACCGTGAACTCGCCATTGCGTTTGACGAATTCCCGGGTGCCGTCAAGCGGGTCCACCAGCCAGTAGCTTCGCCATTGCCTCCGGGTCTCGTAAGTCGGCTGGGCCGATTCCTCCGACAGGACCGGCAGCCGCGGTTCGAGTTCGGCCAGGCCGGCTTCGATGATCGCATTCGCCCGCCGGTCCGCTTCAGTCAGGGGAGAATCGTCGTCTTTGTATTCCACCGCCACGCCGCCGGCCGCGGCATACACTGCCATGATCGCCGCGCCCGCCCGGCGCGCGATCGCCTCGATTTCGTTCAGGTCTTGCATAGTTGCATTCATCCGCATTCCCGCAGTGGCGCCCGATCCATTGTATCCATGGCGGCCACGCAGTTCTTAAGCATTGGCGGGGCTTGCCCGCCCCGCGGTTGATTTTTGCGTCTTCACGGTTATGCTGCAATCTGCATTGGACGCGGGCCGCCCCAGCGCGGCGCTGTCGCTTGGAAAACGCTTGCATGCCGGTTCTTGTTCCCCCCTGGTCCCGTATCGAAACCATTATGTTCGATATGGATGGCACCTTGCTCGACCTGCATTTCGACAATTATTTCTGGCGCGAGCTGATTCCCGAGACCTACAGCGCCAGGCATGGCGTCAGCCCCCAAGCCGCCCTTGCAGTGGTGCAGCAGAAAACCGACGAGGTGTACGGCACCTTGAACTGGTACTGCCTGGACTTCTGGGCGCGGGAGCTGGACCTGGAAATCGCCGAACTGAAACGGACCATCACCCGCAAGATCGCCTTGCGGCCCAATGTCGAACCGTTTCTGCGGGCGCTGTGGTATACCGGCAAGCGCATGTTGTTGATCACCAACGCCCACCCGGCCAGCTTGGAGATCAAGATGAACAACGCCGAGCTCGCGGTCTATTTCCACCGCTGCATCAGCGCGCACCAGTTGCGTCTGGCCAAGGAAAGCCAGGGCTTTTGGGACAAATTGCGTGATTTGGAACCATTCGACCCGCAGCGAACGATCCTGTTCGACGACTCGCTGCCGGTGCTGCGCCGCGCGAAACAGGAAGGGGTGCGCCACGTTTACGGCATTCGCCAACCGGACAGTCGGCGTCCCGCGCTGGACTACGACGAGTTTCCATTGGTCGATAATTTCGCGGACTTGATGCCGGACGGGAGCGTGCGTTGAGTTGTTTTGCTAATGAAAGTCATTGGTCTGCCTTCGGTGGGTCGTGGCTCTTCGTGCGGTGGCCCACGAATTCGCTTTCTGTGGTCCCCGGTATCGCGTGTGGCAGACCATGGCCCCTGTTCCCGGTGCGCCGGGAAAGCGACTACTATGCTGGCTTGGCTCAGTCCGCGAGAATGGCATCCATGACGCAAGACGAAAGAATACGTCTCGACAAATGGCTTTGGGCCGCTCGCTTTTACAAGACGCGGGCGCTTGCGCGCCAGGCCATCGAGGGTGGCAAGGTCCGCTGCGAAGGCATTCGCACCAAGCCCGGCAAGATTGTCGAAGTCGGCATGACGATTCGTTTGCAGCAAGGAGACTGGGAGCGCATCGTCATCGTCCAAGGCGTGCGCAATGACCGCCGGCCCGCCCCCGAGGCGCAACTGCTGTACCGCGAAACCGAAGAGAGCATTCGCTTGCGCGACGAACTCGCCGCCGAGCGCAAAGCCCGCCCCAGCCATTGGCCGGCACCCAGCCGTCCCACCAAGAAGCAACGGCGCAACATCAGGAAATTTCGGGAGAAATAGAAAAATCCCGTCAAATTCTGGATATTTCCGCCGTATCGGCCTAAGCTTGCCCTCGGGCGACGTGCGCACGGCTGCGCGGCCGCGGGAAATTTCGCGGCCGGGAAAAATTTGTTCACAAAATTACGCAATTTCTCAAAATCGTTTCTACCCTTTAGCTGCAAGTTTTTTTCAACTCAGCTAAAGGAGCAATTCGATGAGAGAACTTACGTTTGAAGAGATGGAGCAAGTGGATGGTGGGGCGCTGCCGTTCGCGATTGGACTGGCTATAGCTACCGGTGGCGTGCTTGGATACGACACCGCCGGGTGGAAAGGTGCGGTCGTCGGGGCAACCCTGGCCGTGCCGACAGCAATATTTGGTGGCGCAGCCGCAATGGCAGTTAGCTATGGCAGGGCAATTCTCGGTAGCTACTCTGTAGGAACCGCATGGGTTTCGAACCGGGCATTGAGCAGCATGGCAAGTATGAAGTAGTCATTCGCGAAGTTTCCAAGAAGTGAAATTTCTATCGCAGAAATCATTCGGGCTGGGGAAAGGTCGACTTTCCCCGGCATTTTTTCAACGATGCGGATCCATAAATTGGGTTAAGAAATTCCAATTTTGAACGCAATCGAATATGAGGGTATTTTAATGGAAGGAGCATTTTCGGAAGGTGTTGTTTTGGGTTCGCCCCTTATGGTATTGATATGCACAATCATTCTACCCGCTGCTGTTTGGGATTCAGAGTCCGGCAGATACCGGGGCTATTTTAACAATAGGGCCTTGGCCATCCTTATGTTTGTCGTATTTTTGGCCGGTGTGCTGGGAATACGCAAGGGAGAATCCGGGCCGGAAGTTCTTTCAACTGTTGGATTATATCTTTCGCTGGCGATAATCATCTCCCGCATTGCCGTGGAGTATTCCCACCACCACAAGTATCAAATTTGGCTGCACCGCCAATACCACAAGCTGACCGACCATGATGCGCCCGACGGCTAATTGCGCTTAAGTCTGCTTCGGGCCTGGGCCGTCAGCCAAAGAAATCGTCGTCCAATATTTGGTCCAACGCGAAAGGACAGGACTCGGGAAGGGTTTCCAATTCAATGCCGGTTTCAATGGAAGCACTCTTGCGCGCCTTGCGGTAGGCCGAGGAAATCCCGCTTTCCCGACCGTCGCCATCGCACTCCAGTTCGCGCCTGAGGCTGGGTGAGCCTGCAAGCAGTTCTTCGATTTCGGTGCGAGCGTTGTTGATCGAAGATTTCCAGCTCCGGTTTGCGGCCCCTGGCTGATGACGCAATTTGAGCAAATGATGCAACAATACTCTGAGGTGGCTGCGAAGCGCGCGTCGGTCTGATTTGGCCAAGGCGGTCAGTTCCTCCATGATTGCTTGATGGTCCAGGTCTTCCAGCCGGCCTTCGCGCAGCAATTCCACCTGCCCGGCGACCCACTCGGCGAAGTCGATGTTGTAGTCTTGGGAGACGTCCACGCTTCTCGGCGCGGCGTCGAGAACATTCGTGTGGACGAAGTGTCCGCTGATCAGGTGCACCTGGCGGAATGGTGTTTTAATCTCGAATTCACGGAATGCGCCGAGGTCCTTGCCGGTGATGCGCTCAAAACCGCTTGTGTTTTCGTACACCAGCAAGTCGCAATTCTGAACCCCGGAGTTGGAATTTACATACCATCCATCACCGTCGGCCATCTTCGACTTTTTTTCAATTGCGGCCCTGATCTCGTCCGCCACCTTACGCTTACTCCCGTAGGGCAGCACTTCTTCCGCAATTTGCCCGCTCCCGCGCCGGACCGGGTCATCCTCGGTGCCGCCGTCGGCACCGGCTCGCTCAATCGCCGAAAGCTTCGCCTGCCATGCTTCACTGCCAGCTTCGGTGACTTCAATACCGAGTTTTTGGTTGATTTCTAGAGACAGTGAAAAGTCGGGATATCCCTTCCCCGTGGAAGCAGCTTCGACGGTGAACGGAAATGGCAACAAGCCCAACCGCCGCCATGCCACGAGCAGCCGCCGCAGGGCATAGTCTTCCTTTTGGTCCTGGGTTCGCTTGCCAACTCCCTGCCGCGGCCCCACCCAAGCGCCTATCGCACCGAGATCGTCCGGGAATGTCACGTCCGAGGAAAAATTTCTGGTCCATCGATCATACATCGCGCTGTTTCCGATAGCTGAAGCCGGATCCAAATTATACGGCCCCGCCGGCACCTGCCAATCGCTCGCCCGGCAATATCCACCCCAGCAGTGCATTCCGGATAATTCGCCAGAATAGCAAATTCCCGTCAACTTCTGGATATTTCCGCCGTATCGGCCTAAGCTTGCCCTCGGGCGACGTGCGCACGGCTGCGCGGCCGCGGGAAATTTCGCGGCCGGGAAAAATTTGTTCACAAAATTACGCAATTTCTCATATTCGTTTCTACGCTTTAGCTGCAAGTTTTTTTCAACTCAGCTAAAGGAGCAATTCGATGAGAGAACTTACGTTTGAAGAGATGGAGCAGGTGGATGGTGGTGCGCTGCCGCTTTTCCCCTTGGTAGTAGCGGTCGGTACAGGAGTGGCAATTGGGTACAGAAATGGGGGCGTGCGGGGTGCGGCGGTCGGACTTGCATTCTCTGCGCCCGCAGCCATTTTTGGTGGTGCAGCTGCTGCCGCGTACGGCGTGGGAAGATGGATGCTCGCCACCTACTCCGTGGGCACCGCGTTGCTTGGCAATGAAGCTTCCCGGGGAATGTCCAAATAAAGCAACTTTCTGACTGAATGTTTTCCCGGGAACGGATTTCTCCGTTCCCGGGCTTCTTTGGCATGGGCACCGGGCTCAAAGTTGAGTAGGAGAAAATTTTGAATGAATATATTAGATCCCGCGCTTTCTGGCGGTGAATTATTTTTCACACTGATGATGGTTTTGATTTCCATAAAGTTCTTGCCGGAGGCGGTTTGGGATGCTGAATCCGGTCGGTATGGTGGCTACTTCAGCAGAGAGGCACTTTCAATTCTGATGTTAGTGGCGATTATGGGCGGGCTGCTTTCGATCAGCCAGGGCAAGCCCGGTCCTGACGTGCTGGCGGATGTTGG
Source organism: uncultured Pseudohongiella sp. (assembly GCA_965221015.1). Lineage (GTDB taxonomy): Bacteria > Pseudomonadota > Gammaproteobacteria > Pseudomonadales > Pseudohongiellaceae > UBA9145. Next base: position 319,410 of record OZ244859.1, read on the forward strand.
TTTCTATTTGTTTGTTGCGACTCTCTCTTCCCGGCTCTACGTTGAATGGGCGCATCACCACAAATTCAATCGTTGGCTGCGCCACCAGTACCATAAGATGACGGATCATGAAGATCCCCGTGCATAAGCGCACATATTGGCATTGCCCCCCACGGAACAACCAGATCGGGATTTTTTCGGCGCTGGCGACTTTTTTCACCGAAAATTGCGCAATTTCTCACAATCGTTACTACGCTTTAGCTGCAAGTTTTTTTCAACTCAGCTAAAGGAGCAATACGATGAGAGAACTTACGTTTGAAGAGACTGGACAGGTGAATGGTGGTCTGAACCCGGGTGTACTGCCTTTGTCGGCGATCTACTTCGCTGATGCCCATGGAAAGAAAGTCCGGGCCGAGGCCGCGGCCGCAAGTGGCGCTGCTGGAGGTGCTGCCGCCGCGGCGAAGAGTTCAACATCTGGCTGCACTATTTTCCAACTCGGCTAAAGGAGCATTTCGATGAGAGCACTTACACTTGAAGAAATGACGCAGGTGGATGGCGGGGTCGGGTTCAAGGCGAGCGGCGGCGCGGGAATTGGTCAGGGCGCGGGGGGGTCCGCGGGTTTGCCCGGCGCGATTTCGGGCTTGGCCGCGGGTTCGGGCACGACCATTCATGTGGCGGTCGGCTCGGCGCGCAGCGGCCTTCGCTGGCCATTGTTTATCTGCCATGCACCGGACAGACCGCCCGGCAATGAACTGATCAACTCACTGACGGGATTCTTGAGAACTTCCATCTGAGCCGCATCAGCGGCATGATTTGGACCAATTGAGAATGTTTCGGCCGGAGACGAAACTGTTCGTCTCCGGCCAATTTTTCCCTGTTCCGGGCAGGCCTGGCATTGAGATTCGGTGATTCCGAGTTTTTGTGTAGTTCTTGTTGATCCACCTTGGCGGTGGCCTGAATTGGTAACTCCGTGACATGACACAGCCCCCCTCCCAGCCGTCTGCTATGCTGACGCCTGTCGATGCGGGAGAGCGAGTCGGCTCCGCGAGGCTTCGCCTTGAGCAGCACTTCCTACTACAACCAGAACCGGGACGCCCTGTTCGCGCAATATCACGCCTATGACCCGGAGTTCGTGCATCGCGCCTGGGCGCCGGAGCACCTGAAGGGGCGAACGCAGGGATTCGCCTGCGACATCGGCGCCGGCACCGGCAGGGATGCGAACTGGCTGGCCGAACAGGGCTGGGAAGTGCTCGCCGTAGAGCCGAGCGAACTGCGCCTGCTGGGCGAGGCTCAATCCAATGCGCGCGTCACCTGGCTTGAAGACAAGCTGCCGGACCTGAAAAAAGTTCGCGCCCTGGGCCGCCGGTTCGACCTGATCCTGCTGCGGTCAGTCTGGATGCATGTCCCCAAGGCGAGCCAGGAACGCGCGTTCCGCATCATGGCCGAGCTGCTGAATCCCGGCGGATTGCTGGTGATCAGCTTGCGCCACGGCCGCGACGAGGACGAAAACCGCTCCCGCGGCTTCCACCCCATCAGCGCCGACGAATTGCTGCGTTATGCCAGGGACCGCGCCATCAGCCTGCGCGGGCGATACAAGCACCCCGACCGTTCCAAGAGCCATATCGATTGGGAGTGGCTGGTTTTCGAAATGCCCGATGATGGCACGGGGAACTTGCCTTTGTTGCGGCACATCATTGTCAATGACGACAAGTCTTCAACCTACAAATTGGGCTTGTTGCGCATTTTGGTCAGACTTGCGGAGACCGCTCCGGGCATTGTGACACAACGCACCGACGAATATGTCGAGATTCCCTTTGGCGCCGTGGGGCTGTTTTGGCTGAAGCTGTACGCGCCTATGGTTTTGCATCGCGGATTGCGCCAAAGACCGCCCGGGCCAGGCGGATATGGCTGGGCGGGAGAGCCATTCTACAAATTGGCGGATTTTTCCCTATCCGATCTGCGTCCAGGCGCCCGATTTACTGGTGACCGGGCCGCCACCATCACAAAAGCCATCAACGACGCTTGCCGCAACATAGACAAAATGCCGGCGCGTTACATCACATATCCAGGGTCCCCGGACAAGCCGGTTTTTGACCGCGGGTTCACCTCGGCGCGAAGCGATGGCCGGGCCATTGTATTGTCGCGGGACTTTCTGCATCGCTTTGGCGGGTTCCGAATTCCCGCGTTGCTGTGGCAAACCCTTGGCCAGTTCGCGTGCTGGCTTGACCCGGTTATTGTGCGCGAGTGGAGGCAATTGACCGCCGGTTGGAATGGTGTCGCCGAGCCATCCGCCAACGATGAAACGGCGTTCCAATGGGGCGAGGCCATTCGGGATACGAAACTCGCATACTTGAGGGCCAGGGAAATGCAAGACGGTGGTTCACCGCTTTCCTGTGTCTGGTCCGCCGCGCGCATCAGAAACTCACTTCACATCGACCATTGTTTCCCTTGGGCGCGATGGCGCAACAACGACCTTTGGAATCTTCTTCCGGCGAATGAAAAAGTCAATTCAAGCAAGAGCGACAAGCTGCCTTGCGCGGAAACCCTGATGGGTGCGCGCGACCGCATGATCGATTGGTGGTCCCGGGCCTGGATGGGCAGTTCCCGCGAGGAGCAGTTTTTCATGGAAGCGATCTATTCACTGCCCGGGCTCAGCCACGATCGTCCCGCACTGCAAGAAATTCATCAGGCGGCGCGGCACCAGCGGGCACGACTTCGTCAGGACCAGCAAATCGCCGAATGGACCCTGTCCCAGCGCCGTATCTGAAAACGCCGCCGGTCAACGGGCAATCCGCCTTTGCCGGTGCAGCCGCCAATTGAAGATTCGCGCCTTTCGCCACCATCTTCAGGCCGACGCTTGGCAAGAGCCATTCTCCGCTCACCGCAAGCGGTGCGACCCCGTTCGCTATTCAGGTCGCTGGCTGCGCCCGGCGGGTCACAACCAGCGCCTGACCCGGCGGCAATAGTCCTCGAATTCCTCGCCGAACTCCTCGCGCAGCATTTGCTCCTCGCCGCGGATGAAGCGCGACTGGATCAACAGCATGAAAGCCGGCACCACCAGCAAACTGGAAATCGAGCCGGCAATCAGGGCGGCGCCGAGCAGGACCATCGCCATGCCGAGGTACATGGGATTGCGGCTGCGTTGGAAAGGGCCGGAAGTTACCAGGGAGGTGGCATCCGAGAATGGAACGATTCCGGTTTCGGCTTTGCGGAACAGGCCGGCGGCGGAAACCGCCAAGGCGATGCCGAGCAGGCACAGGATCAAACCAAGGCCAAGGGTCAACGGACCGGAAAAAATGATCCCTGGCAGGAAGCGGTCGAGCAGGTAAATGGCGGCGAGGCCGAGCGCGAACCAGATTGGTGGGATGATGATTCGTTTTGGGCGCTGGGAAGTCACTTGGCGTTGCTCTTTTGTGTCGCGCTTGCCATATTCCGCCACTCGCCTTTTCCTGTCTGGCGATTTCCATTGGACGCACTTTCGCAGCGGGGCGTGCAGGGCGGGACAGGCGCTTTTCTGGTGAATCTTTGCCGCTATAATCGAAGTATCGCATTTCCCCCCGTTGGCGGCGAGCGCGAGCGGCCGCCCCGGTTTCCGGTGTTTCCACGCAAGCAGGACTGGATGCGCAGCATCCCAAGGGCTATGTCATGAACAAAATCAGGCAATTATTGCAGGCAGTTTTGAAAGTGGCTGCGCTGGCTGGCGCGGTACTCATTTTTCCCGGCGTTTTCGCCGCCGAGGAATGGCCGGCGCAGCCTCCGGCCGAAGCGCCCGAGCATTGGGGCCCGGTATCGATCAATTTTGAAGAGATCGACTACCCCTGGCCGGTGCGGTTTCTGGAGTTCGTTCGTTACGGCGAGAAAATGCGCATGGCCTACATGGATATTCCGCCAACGGGCGCGGCCAACGGCCAAACGGTGTTTTGGCAGCACGGCGGAAACTTCTACTCGGAAGCCTATTCGCCCACATTCCAGATTCTGGCGGACGCCGGCTTTCGGGTGATTGCCGTGGACCGAATCGGCTATGGAAAATCCTCCAAGGCGCTGATTCCCTACAACTTCAATTTTGTGGCGGCGAACATGCAAGCGTTGCTGGACGAGTTGAACATCGACCGGGTGGCGGCCGCCGGCCACTCGATGGGCGGCATGGTGGTGAGCCGGTTCGCGATGCAGTATTCGGGCAGCGTAAGTCATGTGGTCATGGTGAATCAGATCGGCCTGGTGGATTCGCGCCAATCGCGGCCATGGAGCGACCCGATGGCCGGCGAGCCCGGCGTGCCCACCTACCAGTCGATCCTGCGCGGCCACCAACGCTACTACACCAACTTTTGGCCGCCCCAGCAACTGGAGTTTGTCAGGCGCTCCTATGGCCAAACGCTCTCCGGCGGCTATCCCCATTTCGCCCGGGTGCGGCGCATGGTTTCGGCGATGATGTACAACGACCCGGTGGTTTACGACTGGCAACACATCGCGGCCAAGGCGCTGGTAATCGGCGGCGAGGATGATCTGCTTTCGGACGATTTCGCCGCCCGGGCGACCCATGTGCACAACGAGTTGCAGAACTCCGCGCTGCTGCTATACCCCGATGTGGGCCACAATCCCCACATGGAGATTTCCGAGCGGTTTCATGCCGACCTGATTCGTTTCCTGGAGTCCGACCCCGACCAGCCGGCGAGCGAATGGCGCTAGCTGGTCGCCAATCGCCGCCGGGTCAACCTGGCGCGGCTTCTATCGGGCAAAGCCGGCATTATCGGACTCCGTTTCCGGAGCGGAGTCCGACCCAGAAATTGCGTGACGAAAGTAAGATATGTCAATGTCCGGTGGTTCTCGCGGCACTGCTTGGTCATGTCGCGCCCTACGGCGATTTTTGCCATAATGCCGCGACCTTCGCGAAGCACCGCTGGTTTTCCTTTCCGGAGTCGCTGTGGCTGACGCTTTCGACGCTGCCCTCAAGCGCTATGGGCTACCTCTCTTTGAACCTGAATGGACCGCCATCTGCCGCGGTATCGAAAAGGAATGCCTGCGCGTCACAGCCGAGGGTCGCATTTCCCGGCGCCCGCACCCGGCGGCGCTAGGCTCGGCGCTGAAGAATCCGTACATCACGACGGATTTCTCCGAGGCCCTGTTGGAGTTCATCACGCCCAAATACCAGAGCATCGAGGGCTGCCTCGGCATGCTCGACGATATTCACCGCTTCAGCCTGGCGAACTTGGACGCCGGCGAGATTTTATGGGCTTCGAGCATGCCTTGCCCCGCGGGCACCGAGGGCGAGGTGCCCATCGCCAATTACGGCAGTTCCAACATGGGCCGCCTCAAACGCCTGTATCGCACCGGGCTTTCCTTTCGCTACGACAGTTTGATGCAGGCCATCGCCGGGCTGCACTACAATTTTTCCATGCCCGAGGAATTCTGGTCGCCGTACCAGCGCATCACCGGCTTCAACGGCTCCCTTCAGGAATTCCGCACCGAGTGCTATTTGCATCTGATCCGCAATTTCCATCGCCATTCCTGGCTGCTGCTTTACCTGTTCGGCGCCTCGCCGGCGGTGGCGAGCAGTTTTGTCGAAGGCCGCGAGCACAATTTGCGGCGGATGCGCTCGGGAACGTTGTATCTGCCCAACGCGACCTGTCTGCGCATGGGGCGATTGGGCTACCAGAGCGATGCGCAGAAATCTCTGTTCGTTTGCTACAACGATCTGCCGCTGTATGTCGATTGCCTGCAACAAGCCATCAAGACGCCCTATCCACCCTATGAGGAAATCGGTCATTCGCTGAAAGGCGATTACCGGCAGATCAACGTCAATCTGTTGCAATTGGAAAATGAGTTTTACAGCACGATTCGCCCGAAGCGCATCGCCGTCGACGGCGAGCGGCCTTTGGACGCCCTCGTGCGCGGGGGCATCGAATACGTCGAATTGCGCGCTTTTGATTTGAACCCCTTTTTGCCGCTGGGCATCGACGCCGATCAAGTGCGCTTTATCGACACCTTCCTGTTGCATTGCTTGCTGAGCGAAAGCCCGCAATGCGACCGCAGGGAATTTTTTGAAGTTTCGGACAATATTCTTCGGGTGGTGGAAGAAGGACGCGACACCTCGATTGCGCTGCGCCGGGGAGGCGAGCCGGTGGCGCTGGCGGATTGGGCGGGGAATTTCCTGGCGGACATGCGGCATGCCGCAGCCCTGCTCGAACACCGCCAGGGCGAGGGTTACCTGGCGAGCCTGGAGCACCAGATGGAAAAACTGCGCAACCCGGAATTGACGCCGTCGGCGATGATGCTGGAACAGATGGAGCGCGAGGATCTGAGCTTGTGCGAATTCTCGATGAATATCTCGCGGCGGCACGCGGAATCCTTGCTCGCCAAGCCTTTGGGCGAGGACGTGCGCGAGTTGATGGAACGCACCGCCGCGTGCTCGCGGCAGCAGCAGCGCGAGGCCGAAGCCGCGGACGAGGTAAGTTTCGACCAATTCCTGCGCGAGTGGAACGCCTGGGAGCCACTGAATCATTCGGTCCAGGAGAGCCAGGCGAACTGAAGATTGTCCGGGCGGCGTATGCATGGAGCGCGGCTTCGAAACTTCCAAAAATTGCGCGTATCCGTTCTTGTTGTCACCGTGAGAACCTGCGACTGCGCGCGGGATGACAGTTTTACCGTCATTTCGCGCGGAGCGAAGCGAAGTCGCGGAATCTCCTGGTAATGGTCAAAACGGCTGCGGCGCAAGGCCTTGCTTTGCGCTGGCCCGGATTTTTGCGCAAAATAACCAGTCAGCGTCCGCTTGCGCGGGTATGCCGGCGCGGGCCCTGGCAGCGACCGCCGCGACCGTCGCGAAAGCAGGCCAAAACAACCAGCAAACCGAAACAGCAAAACGAAACAATCAAGAGAGCAAATTTCATGCAGTTGGCAATTCCCGACAACCGCAAACTGAATGTCGCGATTTTCGCGTTCACCATGGCCACCATCGGCATCGTGCTGTACATGCAATACGTGATGTTTCTTCCCCCTTGCGGGCTTTGCATCACGCAGCGCATATTCATCATTCTGTGCGGCACGACCTGTCTGGCCTGCGCGATTCACAATCCGGCGCCCAAGGGCCAGCGCATCTACGCCGGCGTGGCGGCCTCTATGTCGATTTTCGGCGCCTATTTCGCCGGCAGGCAAATCTGGCTGCAGCATCTGCCGGAAGAACAAATCCCCGCCTGCGGCCCCGGTCTGAACTACCTGTTGCAAAACTTCCCCCTCGTTGACTCGCTCAACTTTCTGCTGCGGGGCGACGGCAACTGCGCCGAAGTGCAATTCCGCTTCCTCGGCCTGCTCAGCATTCCCGAAATGGCCATGGTCGCTTTCGTGATGCTGTTCGCGGCCTGCGTGTTCATGCTGTTGCGCGACCAGTGGGCCAGCGCCGCGCGGGAATAATGCATGGGCGCGATACTCGCCGTCAGTGAGCCGATTGCCGAGGCGGCGGGCTACATTCAGCCGGGCGATTTGCGCGAACTCTGGTTCCACACTGGAACCGCCTGCAATCTCGCCTGCCCTTTTTGCCTGGAAGGCTCGAGCCCGGGCGATAACAGGCTGGAGCGAGTCCGCTTCGAAGAAGTCCGGCCCTGGCTGGATGAGGCCTTCGCGCTGGGCGTGGGGCAATTTTCCTTCACCGGGGGCGAGCCCTTCGTGGTCAGGGATATCGTGCGCATTCTGGATTACGCCCTGCGGCTGAATCCCTGCCTGGTGCTGAGCAATGGCACGGAACCCTTGCTGCGGCGGTTGTCGGCCCTGGACTCCCTGACGGGCTTGCCCCATCCGCTATCGCTCCGGATCAGCATCGATTTCGCCGACGCCGCGCGGCATGACGCCGGCCGGGGCGCCGGCAGTTACCGCAAGGCCTGGCGCGCCCTGGCGGAATTGCACCGGCGCGGATTCAAAGTCTCACTGGCCCGGCAGCGGGAGCCGGGAGAGGACAGCGCGGCGGTGGACCGCGAATTTCACGCCCTGTGTCGCGCCCATGGACTGCCGGAAGACACCCATATCGTCTCCTTCCCGGATTTTCTCGGCCCCGGCGCCCGTCCCCCCGGTCCGCTGATCACCGAAAATTGCATGACGACGCACCATAGCGCGGAATCGCGCAGGAATTTCATGTGCCATTTCTCAAAAATGGTGGTGAAAAAGAAAGGGCGCATGCGGGTGTACGCCTGCACCCTGGTCGACGACGATGAATCCTTTGACCTTGGCGGCAGTCTCGGCGAAGCCGCCGGCAAGCGGGTGATGTTGACCCACCACCGCTGTTTTGGTTGCTTCGCCCATGGCGCTTCCTGCAGCGAGATGGATTCCGGCTGAAGCGCCGCCGGATGGCTCAAGTCCTGCGCCAGCGAAAAAAGCGTTCCAGCCAAGGCAGCATCCGCTCCGGCACGTGTTTCCTGCGCCAGGCGTTGGCGGCGAATTTGTTCGCTTCCAGCATGGTCGGATAGATATGGGTTGCGGCCGCTATTTTGCCCAGGCCCATGTTGTGGGTCATGGCGAAGACGAATTCACCGATCAGGTCCGCCGCCTGGTGACCGGCGATTGTCACGCCCAGGATGCGGTCCCGGCCCGGTGCTGTGAGCACCTTGACGAAGCCGGTGGCCTCGCCGTCGGCCAGTGCCCGATCGTGCAAGTCGAGATCGTAGCGCGTCACTTCATGCTCGATGCCCCGCTCCCGCGCTTCTTGCTCGGTCAATCCCACCCGCGCGATTTCCGGGTCGGTGAAAGTGGCCCAGGGAACCGCTTTGTAATCGACCGAGCGCCAGGCGCCGGCAAGCGTGTTGACCGCGGCCACCCACGCTTGCTGCGCCGCCACGTGGGTGAATTGGTAAGGGCCGGCGACATCGCCGCAGGCGAAGAGGTTGGGACAGGAACTGCGCAGTTGCCGGTCAACCTCCACGGAGCCCGCCGTTGTCAATTGTATGCCCAGCTCTTCCAGGCCGAACCCTTCCACATTGGCCTTGCGGCCAAGCGCGAGCAGCACCCGGTCGAACGCTATGCGCACGACGTCCCCGGCAAAATCCGCTTCGGCGTAGCGGCCGCCTCCGTCTTGGCCGAAACGCAACAGCTTGTGGCCGGTCAGCAAGGCGATGCCTTGCGCCTTGAACCGGTCCGCGAGCAGTTCGGCGGCGTCGGCATCTTCGCGGGGAAGAATGCTAGGCGCCATTTCCAGCAGCGCAACGCGGGAGCCGAGGCTGCTGAACGCCTGGGCCAGTTCGCAGCCGATTGGGCCGCCGCCGATCACAAGCAGCCGCCCCGGCAGTTCGTCCAGGTCCCAGATCGTGTCCGAGGTGAGGTATCCGCTTTGTTCGATTCCGGGGATGGGCGGCGCCGGCAGCAAAGGCCGCGCGCCGGTGGCCAGGATGATCGAGCGGGTGGTGATTTTGCGTTCACCCACACGCACCACATAGGGCGATTCGATATGCGCCTTGCCGGACAGGCATTCGACGCCAAGCGCGCTGAAACGTTCGGGTGAATCGTGGGGTTCGATTCGCGCGATGATTTCGCGCACGCGCCCCATGACGGCGGCGAAGTCCACTTCGGCGCCGGCATTGCGCAGCCCAAAATCCGCCGCGCGGTCGATCAGACGCTTGACGCGCGCGCTGCGGATCAGCGATTTGCTTGGCACACAGCCCGTATACAAGCAATCTCCGCCCATACGATGCTGTTCCACCAGCGCGACCTTGGCGCGGGTGCCGGCGATCACCAGCGAGGCCACGAGACCGGCGGAACCGCCGCCGATGACCACGGTATTGAAGTCGAACGACCGCGGCCGGGGAAACCGCCCCAGGATTTTGCGCCTGCGCAAGGCGGCCACAATGAAGCGGGTTAGCAGCGGCGACAGGCCAACCAGGGCGATGGAGACAAGAATCGGTGTGCTGACCAGCCCGGCGAGCGAATCGATGCGCCCGAGTTCCGCGCCGGCGTTGACCAGTACCGCGGTGATCAGCAGCATGCCGCTTTGGCTGGCGACGTAGTACGCGCCAACGCTGATCGGCGTCAGCGCCATCAGCAGGTTAACCAGAAAAAATGGAAACACCGGCACCATGCGAATACTGAAAAGGTAAAACGCGCCGTCCTTGCGCATGCCGCGGTTGATCGGCTCCAATTTTTCGCCGTAGCGGTTTTGCACCCAGTCGCGCAACAGGAAACGGGCAATCAGGAATGCCAGCGTGGCGCCGATGCTGGTGGCGAAGGAAACAATCACAGTGCCCCAGAAAAGTCCGAACAGCGCGCCGCCGATCAAGGACAGGATCAGGCTGCTTGGCAGCGAAAGCGCGGCGCAGCTCACATAGATCAGAAAGTAGATCAGTCCGGCCTGGAACAGGTTTTCCCGGGTGTAGGCCTGCAAGGCGGCAAGTTGCGATTGCGCGAATTCCAGGCTGGTGAAGCGCCCGAGGTCGAATGCGAACCACGCGCCCAGGGCGAGGACGAGCAGCAGCAGCAAAAGCTGTCTTAGTCTGGTCATGGGTATCCTTTCCAACGCTTGCCGGCGCGCCGGTTGTTGCGAATCATCCGCAGTATTCCGCCGCGGGCAAAGTCGGGTATGCTATGGCCTGCGCCGCCCGGCGGCAAATGCCACAGGAGTTTCGATTGGCCTTTTCACTTCCTTCCCGCAAGTTTCCCGGCGCGCGGATGCGGCGCATGCGCCGCGACGAATTCAGCCGCCGCCTGATGCGGGAGAATCGCCTGTCGCCCGATGACTTGATTTATCCGGTGTTCATCGTCGAAGGCGGCGGCGAGCGGCAGCCGGTGGAGTCCATGCCCGGTGTTTTCCGGCTCAGCATCGACGAACTGCGCAAGCTGGCGGCGGAGGCCGTCGCGCTGGGCATTCCGGCGCTTGCCTTGTTCCCGTCGCCGGATGCGGGAACGAAATCCCTCGACGGCCGCGAAGCCTGGAATCCCGATGGTCTGGTGCAACGGGCGGTGGCGGAGTTGAAGTCGGCCTTTCCCGAACTGGGCGTGATTTGCGATGTCGCGCTCGACCCGTATACGACTCACGGCCAGGACGGGATCATCGACGGCGAAGGCTACGTGCGCAATGATGAAACCGTCGCCGCCCTGGTGCGTCAGGCGCTGTCCCAGGCCAAGGCCGGCGCCGACATCGTTGCCCCCTCGGATATGATGGATGGCCGCATCGGCGCCATTCGCGAAGCCCTGGAACAAGAAGGCGAAATTCACACGCGTATTCTGGCCTACTCCGCCAAGTACGCGTCTTCCTATTATGGTCCTTTCCGCGATGCCGTGGGCTCGAGCGCTTCGCTTGGCGGCGGCAACAAATACAGTTATCAAATGGACCCGGCCAACAGCGACGAGGCCTTGCAGGAAGTCGCGCTCGACCTTGCCGAAGGCGCCGACATGGTGATGATCAAACCCGGCATGCCCTACCTGGATATCGTGCGCCGCGTGAAAGACGAGTTTGGCGTGCCGACTTTCGTCTATCAGGTCAGCGGGGAATACGCGATGCATAGCGCGGCGGCGGAAAATGGCTGGCTCGACGGCGACGCGGTGATGCTGGAATCGCTGCTCGCGATCAAGCGCGCCGGCGGCGACGCGATTCTGACTTATTTCGCGCCGGCCGCGGCCAGATTGCTCGCCGCGGGCTAGGCGCGGAGGACTGCGCCATTACTTGAATCCTGGCAAACTGCCATTATCATACGCCTCTGCCGTCCGCGCCGCCGGTCCTGGCCGGGTCGGCGCCAAGATAGATTTTTCGAATGTTCCCCGAAAGTTCCGAGTGTCCCTACTATAAGGAGTTCCCATGAGCGACAACATCGTTCACGTATCCGACGCCAGTTTTGAAAAAGACGTGTTGCAGGCCGAAGGCCCCGTGCTGGTGGATTTCTGGGCCGAATGGTGCGGCCCTTGCAAGATGATCGCGCCCGTGCTTGAAGAACTGGCCGCCGACTACCAGGGCAAGTTGAAAGTTTGCAAGATGGATGTGGATGCCAACACCCAGACCGCGCCCCGTTTCGGCATCCGCGGCATCCCCACCTTGATCTTGTTCAACAATGGCGACGTTGCCGGCACCAAGGTCGGCGCCATGTCGAAGTCGCAGCTTTCGGCCTTTGTCGACGGCCTGATTTGACCCCGCCCGACCCGTTTCCCCAGCGCTCCCGCCCCGCCCCGGCTCGGGGCGCCCGGGAGCGCCCGTTCGAACCGTATTGACAGCCTAGGCGGCAAGCGACTCTCTGCCGTCGAGTTTGGCCCGAAGCACATCCCGCGCCATTTCCTCGGCAATCCGTTCGCTGGACACTTGCCGCTCGCGTGAAACTTCGAGCACTTCCGCCAGCGTGGCCTCAATGCGCGTCAAATGTTCGCGCCTGATTTGTTCGCTGGAACCCAGGCGCTGGTGGAACGCTTCGATGATGCCGCCGGCGTTGACGACGAAATCCGGGCAATAGAGCACACCCGCTTGCCGCAAGCGCTCGCCGTCTTCCGGCGTCGCCAACTGGTTGTTGGCCGCGCCGCAAACAATGGCCGCGCGCAGGCGGGCGATGCTTTGCCGGTTCCAGACCGCGCCCATCGCGCAGGGGGCCACCACGTCCACGGCAAGTCCCAGCACATCTTCGACACTTGTCGGCCGCACGCCAAGTTCGGCAGCGGCGCGCTCGAGATTGGCCCTGTGGATGTCGGCGCCGTATACCGTCGCGCCCTCGTCGATGAGCAAGCGCGCCAGCCGAAAACCGACGTGGCCCAGTCCTTGTATAGATACCGTCAATCCATTCAGGCTGTTGTTGCCAAATCGCTGCCGCACGGCGGTGCGGATGCCCAGAAATACGCCGAAAGCGGTGCTCGGCGACGGGTCTCCGCCATGTTCGTTGTCGTCCAGGCCCGTCACGTGCGCCGTGCGCCGCGCAATCACCCGCATGTCGGCCACCGCGGTGCCGACATCCTCTGCGGTGATGTAGCGGCCGCCAAGCGAATCAATGAAATCTCCCATGGCTTCGAGCAACCGCGAAGTTTTTTCCGAGCGCGGGTCGCCAATGATGACGGACTTGCCGCCACCGAAGGGCAATCCGGCCAGGGCGGATTTGCAAGTCATGCCTTTCGACAAACGCAGCACATCGCGCAGCGCGTCCTCGTCTTTGACATAGGGGTACATGCGGCAGCCGCCCACGCCCGGTCCGAGCACGCTGCTGTGGACCGCGATAATGGCTTTCAGGCCGCTGTTGCGGTCATGGTGGAAAGCGACCAACTCGTGTTCGCCGAATGACGAATGGGAAAAAACGCTCATCTCGCACTCCTAATTCGAAAGGCGCATTTTCCCGCAAAATCCCCCGGAAAATTATCTAAATTGCTTGCATAATTTGCTATATTTCGCAAAATCTATTCGCCAAATGACGTTTTTACGGAATTATTTGCCTATGGAGCTCGACAGGTACGACCGCGCCATCGTGCAATTGTTGCAGCGGGACGCCACGCTCAGCACGGCCGCCATCGCCGAGAAAGTAAATCTCGCCCAATCACCCTGTTGGCGGCGCATTCAACGACTTCAGCAGTCGGGCCTGATCCGGGGCCGCGTGGCCCTGCTCGACCGCGAGGCGCTGGGCCTTGACGTGGTGGTGTTCGCCACCGTCAACCTGACTTCGACCGGACGCCAGAACTTGCTCGCGTTCGAGGAGGAAATCGCCGGCCATGAAGAAATTCTCGAGTGCTACACCATGGCCGGAATCTGGGATTACATGCTGAAAATCATCACCCGCGACATTCGCCATTACGAGGACTTCATGCGCAACACGCTGGCCGCCAGCCCCCTGATCAGCGAATTGCATTCCCATATGGCGGTTACCGAAATCAAAAACGTCACCGCACTGCCCCTGGGCCGCAAACTCCCGGACCGACGCTAAGCCCCCTGCCGCGATGCTTACCCATTCGTCATTCTGCGCGGAGTCGCAGAATCTCTTGGGGGATTTTGGTCGGTTGCGAAGAACTTTGCACAGAATTCAAGCGGGAAGGCATGAACCCGCGAACACGAACAATGGCTTGTTATAGCCTCAACTATGCATTACACTGCGCCGCAATGTCCTCCGATCAGGCGGGCAAGGAATGGCGGGGCCTGCCAAGTTTCCGAATTCGTTTTCCCGGTACCGAGCCTGAAATCAACCCGGCGAAAGACCCGGTAAAGAGCCCAACAAACAGCCCAGACAAAGCCGCCGAAGAAGACAACGCCAAGCGGAACACAAAACAAGCCCCAAAACCTTGACCGTCAATCGTGGTCACAGGCGCAAGCGCAGGGCTCCCCTGGGCAAACAAATCACTGAATTCAAACTTGGACCAGCCCATCGGTTCAGACACATCCACAATTGCGAATACGACGCTGACAGGACAACCCCCAACCACCCGTGCAACGGGTTTCATCCAACGCGCGCGCTTCGCGGTCCGACCAGACGATTCCGCAAGCCGCGCGCAAACAAGTGGTAATCCCCTCATGAATTTGACAGAACTCAAACAGAAACCCATCGCCGAACTGCTCGACACCGCCCATGAAATGGGGCTGGACAACGTGGCGAGAACGCGCAAGCAGGACATCATCTTTTTCCTGCTCAAGCGTCACGCCCGCAACGGCGAGGACATCTACGGCGATGGCGTGCTCGAAATCCTGCAGGACGGATTCGGTTTTCTGCGCTCCGCCGACTCGTCCTATCTCGCCGGACCCGACGACATCTACGTATCGCCAAGCCAGATCAGACGCTTCAATTTGCGCACCGGCGACACCGTCTCCGGCAAGATCCGGCCACCGAAAGACGGCGAACGCTATTTCGCCCTGCTCAAAATCTCCGAAATCAATTTCAGCGTCCCCGAAACCGCCAAGCACAAGATTCTGTTCGAAAACCTCACCCCGCTGTTTCCCCAGGACCGGCTCGTGCTCGAAGTCGGCAACGGCAGCACCGAAGACCTCAGCGCGCGCATCATCGATCTCACCGCGCCCATCGGCAAGGGCCAGCGCGGTTTGATCGTGTCGCCGCCGAAAGCGGGCAAAACGCTCATCCTGCAAAACATCGCCCAATCGATCACCCGCAACAATCCGGAATGCCGCCTGATCGTGCTGCTGATTGACGAACGCCCGGAAGAAGTTACCGAAATGCAGCGTTCGGTGCGCGGCGAAGTGGTGGCGAGCACATTCGACGAACCGCCAACCCGCCACGTGCAAGTGGCCGAGATGGTTATCGAAAAAGCCAAGCGGCTCGTGGAACACCGGGAAGACGTGGTGATTCTGCTGGATTCCATGACCCGTCTGGCGCGCGCCTACAACACCACCGTGCCTTCCTCGGGCAAGGTGCTCACCGGCGGCGTTGACGCTCACGCCCTGGAGCGGCCGAAACGCTTTTTCGGCGCCGCGCGCAACCTGGAGGAAGGCGGCAGCTTGACCATTATCGCCACCGCCCTGATCGAAACCGGCTCGAAAATGGACGAAGTGATTTACGAGGAGTTCAAGGGCACCGGCAACATGGAACTGCACCTCGACCGCAAGATTGCCGAGAAGCGCGTTTACCCGGCGATCAATGTGCGCCGCTCCGGCACGCGTCGCGAAGACCTGCTGACCACGGAAGAAGAGCTGCAACGCATGTGGATTTTGCGCAAGTTGCTGTCCTCGATGGAAGACGTGCAAGCAACCGAGTTCATTCTGGACAAGTTGAAGAACAGCAAAACCAACGAGGAGTTCTTCAAATCCATGCGCCGCTCCTAGCGGTTCGCGCCCCGCGCCCCGCGCATTCCCCGCCGCCGCGCGGGATTGCCCGGGGCAAGCACTGGTTCCCATTTCCCGACTTTGCGTGAGGCCGGACCATGGCATTCAAGGATCTGCGCGACTTTATCGCCATGCTAGAACAGCGCGGCGAATTGAAGCGCGTCTCGGCCGAAGTGGATCCGGTTCTGGAAGTCACAGAGATCAGCGACCGCAGCTTGCGCGCCGGAGGACCGGCGTTGCTGTTTGAAAATCCCAAGGGTTCGAAAATTCCCCTGCTGGCGAACCTGTTCGGCACCACGCGCCGCATCGCCTTGGCCATGGGGCGCGAGGACCTGGAGGGATTGCGCGAAGTCGGCAAATTGCTCGCTTTCCTGCGCGAGCCGGCCCCGCCCAAGGACTGGAAAGATTTGTGGGCGAATCTACCCAATTTCCGCCGCGCCTTGCATGTCAGCCCGGCGCTGAAAAAGTCCGCGCCCTGCCAGCAGGTGGTCATGGAAGGCGAGACGGTCGATATCGGCATGTTTCCGGTGCAGACCTGCTGGCCGGAGGATGCGGCGCCGTTGGTGACCTGGCCGCTGGTGATCACCCGCGGGCCGGAAAAAGAAAGGCAGAATCTTGGCATTTACCGCATGCAGGTGCTGGCGCGGAACAAGCTGATTATGCGCTGGCTGCCCCATCGCGGCGGCGCGCTGGATTTCCGCGAATGGCGCGCGCGCCATCCGGGGCGTCCGTTTCCGGTTTCCATCGCCCTCGGCGCCGACCCGGCGACGATTCTGGCGACGGTGACGCCGGTGCCGGACACCTTGTCCGAATACGCTTTCGCCGGCCTGCTGCGGGGCGCGAAAACCGAAGTGGTGAAGTCCATCGGCAACGATTTGCAAGTGCCGGCGAGCGCCGAGATCGTGCTGGAAGGTTTTATTGACCCGGGCGAGACCGCCGAGGAAGGCCCCTATGGCGATCACACGGGCTATTACAACGAGGTTGAGACTTTTCCCGTATTCACCATCGAACGCATCACCCACCGTCCCGACCCGATTTATCACAGCACTTACACCGGCAAGCCCCCGGACGAGCCTTCGATGCTGGGCGTGGCGCTGAACGAGGTGTTCGTGCCTTTGCTGCAAAAGCAGTTTCCGGAAATTGCCGATTTCTGGCTGCCGCCGGAGGCCTGTTCCTACCGGGTGGCGGTGGTGGCGTTGAAAAAACAGTATCCGGGCCACGCCAGGCGCGTGATGATGGGCATGTGGTCTTTTCTGCGGCAGTTCGTCTATACCAAATTCGTCATTGTTGTCGATGCGGACATCGACATTCGCAACTGGGAAGAGGTGATCTGGGCGATTTCCACCCGGGTGGACCCGGTGCGGGACACGGTGCTGATTGACCACACGCCGATCGACTATCTTGATTTCGCTTCGCCGGAGGCGGGGCTCGGTTCGAAAATGGGCCTCGACGCCACCAGCAAGTGGCCTCCGGAAACGCGCCGGGAGTGGGGGCGGCCGATCAAGATGAGCGCCGAGGTCAAGGCGCGCGTTGATGATTTGTGGCCGGAATTGGGGCTGGATTGATTTAGAGCGTAACTTTGCGCGAAGCATAGTTGCAGAATCTCCAATCGGATTCTGGTGGATTGTGCTTGCCATCCCTGGCGCAAGTTTTCTAGCTTCGAATACCCCCAGTCTCGCCATCCTTGGCGAGCCGTTCGGTCCTCAAGAAGCTGCGCTTCTTGTCGGCTGCGCCGAGCGGGCCTCACCTCAAACGGAGTTTGTTGGTGTGGGGTTGGGTTGGGGCAGGTCGGGAAGGGGGGTGGCGGAGAGTTTGCGGTATTGGTTGAGGTGGTGGCTGGCGGCGGCGGATTCGCCGAGATTTTCCAGCAGGCGGCTTATCTCGCCGTGGGCTGCGGCGCTCGGCCCGCAATCGATGCTGGCTTGCAGGTATTCCCTGGCTTTGCCCCATAGTTCATTGCGCAGGCACAAGCGGCCGAGGGCGAGTTGCAAGCCGCCGTCGTCTTTGTGCTGCGCGAGCCATTGTTCGGCGAGCTTGAGCCGGCGCTGGTCGTCGCCGAGCGGCAAAGCGCCATACAGTTCAATCAAATCGCGGTTCCATCGCGCCGACAAGGCCTGTTCGATGGCGGCGCAAGCTTCCTGTTTTCCCTCGTGGCGCAGGACCAGCCTGGCGTAATGACCGGCGAGGTCGGGCGCCTGGCGGAATTCGGCGGGGGCCTTTTTCCACATCTGCCGCAACTTGGCCAGGCATTCCTTATGGTCCAGGCTGGTTTCGCGCCCCGCTCCGGTCGCGTGCAGGCGTTGGGCGAAAATATGCTGGCGCAGACGCGTGATTTCCCCGCCTTCCAGCATCTGGTTGCGTTCGAGCACCGCGAGCAATTGTTCGAGTTCATCCCATTCTTCAAGGTCGATATAAATCTGTTTGAGCAGGCCCAGCAGCGGGGCATCGTTGAGCGCCGATTTGCGCAACACACTGAGCGCCGCCAGCGCCTGCCCGGGATGGCCGCCGCGCCGCAACAGCCAAGCGCGCAGCATGCCAATGGTCGAGCGCGCGTGGGCATGGCGCTGTTCGGCGATATCCAGGGCATTCTGGCATAGCTCGGTCTGATCGAGTTTATGGGCGGCGAATGCCGCCGCGAGATAGTTGACCACGTTGGCTTCGCGCTCGCGGCTGCCCTGCATCAACAGGTTGTACGCCGATTGCCAGTTGCCCCGAAACAGCGCCAGCATGCCTTCCTCGGTCTTGCCGCGGCGTCGCGCGCGCAAGATTCCGTCAATACGGGTTCTGGCTTGTTTCCATTGCCAGGGGTTCAGTGTGACCAGCAGCAAGCGCAACACGCGCCAGAGCAGATAAAGCACCGCCAGTGCCAGCAGGAAAGCGAGCAGACTGGTTTCAAAAGTGTAGTCGCCGAGCGCGATCAGCAAATAGCCCGGGTCGGCGGGCAGATCGGTGAAGACGATGACCAGCAGTGCCAGGACGATGGCCGCCAGGGCATAAACAAACAATCGGATCATTGCGGTTCGCTGGCCAGGAATGCGCCAACCTGGTTGAGCGATTGATTCAGGCTCGGCAGTTGCGGCGCGATGTCAAGCCGCAGCAATTCATTGAATTCGCGGTCAAGTTCGTCGGTGCCGCCGCCGCCGCTGCCGGTGAAGCTGCGCAGTAGTTCGAGGCCGGATTGCAGGTTCGCGCGATAGAGCGCCGCATCGCGCAGCAAAAGCGCGAGTTGGGCTTGCTTGATGTGCAGGCCGAGGGATTCGCGCAGGTAGGACTCGCGGCCGGCGATTCGTTCGAAGTCGGGTCGTTCTTCCCAGCGGCGCCAGACGAAGATGTCGCCCAGATAATCGAGGCTGGCGGCGAACCAACCTCCGCCCAACGCCGCCTCGGACTGCACCGGGTCCACTGCACTGGATTGACTGCCGTCCGCACCGCCCGCCGCCGGCAATCCGCGCGGCACCTGAAGTTGGGCGACTGCGGTGCCGAGGCTCTCCAGCCGGAAATAGATGTCCTCGCGGTTTGGCGTAGGCAGCGCGCGCAATTGCGCGAGCTCCTCGGCGATTGTCTGGCGAATGTGAAGCGCGTCATCGCGCCGGGCATCCGAGAGCGCGCGGTCGGCGCTTTCGAACAGCACGATGGCGCCGTCCACATCGGCCTCGAGTTGCAGTTTCAGATTGGCCAGATGCAGCAAATAGCCGGCTTCGCTGATTTTCCAGTCCAGTTCGGGCCGCGCCCGCAAATTGCGCTGGGCGGCGCTGACCGCGCCAAGTTGCGCTTGCAGCGTTTCGGTTTCCGCGCGCAACCGTTGTTCCAACTCGCGCAGCGGCGCCATGTTCATCGGCACCGGTTCGGCGGGCGCGGCGATTTGCGCCCGCATGGACTCCAGTTCCGCCGATTGCGCCGCGAGGGATTCGGAAAGTTGCGTATTTTCCCCGGCCAGCTCGGACAAGCGGGCTTGCGTGGCGGTTAGTTGCGTCAGGAAGTAGCCGCCGGTGGCGAGCGCCGCGAGCAACAGCGCGAGCAGGATCAAAAAACGATTGCGCGCCGGATGAGACTGGCGCGCGGCGCGTGTTTTGGTCGCCGCCGGTTTGCTTTTGGCGGGGCTCTCGGCCGAGCTCTTGGCCGGAGTCTTGGCGGAGCTCCTGGCCGGCGCCTTGGCTGGGCTCTTGGCGGCTTCGGCCCCGGGCTTTTTTGCTGCTGATTCGGTTTCTTCGGCCAAGCCGGCGTCCCCCTCGGGTCAAGGCTGCCTTTGGCGCAAGTAAGCTGCGAGCGCCGCGACGATTGTTTTCGCTCCGGCGTCGACGGTGTCGATGACCGCGGCGAACCCCAGTTGCGCGGCCAATTCCGCCACGCGCTTGGAAGGCACCGCAACCGGCACTTGCAGCAAGCTGTCCAGCGGCGATTGCCCGGCCGGGTTATGGGCACCTTCACTTGCCCGCAATGGTAACGCGATTGGATGGTTTTGGGCAGTTTCCGCCATCTCGTCCAGCAGTTCGCGCCAACGCGCGAGCGCTTCGGCGCTGGTGATCACGGCCAGCCCGGGCGGCCCCCGGCGCAAGATTTCGCGCAGGGCTTCCGCGGCGCCGGGTGCCGGGACCCGGCGATAGACTTCCAGATAGTCGACCCGCGCCCCACGCCGGCGCAATTCATTCGCGAGCAACTCGCGGCCGCCTTCGCCGCGAAAGATTGCGATGCGCCGGCCTTGCACCTCGCGCAATTCCGCCAATCGCAGCAAATGCTCGCTGCCGCTGCCGTCAGCGGGGGCCTGAACCGGTCGATGAAAAAAGCGCTCGGCCTCCCGCGCCGTGGCCGCGCCGACCGCGAACAGCGCGGCCCGCGGCGAAATTGCCACGTTGCTTTTCGCAGCGCCCTGTGTGGCTTTGGGCGCAATACCCTGCTCTATAAATTGCGCGCCAAAGCGGGCGGCATTGGTGCTGACGAAAATCAGCGTGTCGCAGTCCGGCAAGCAAGCAAGCCCTTGCGCGAGCCGTGTTTTGGCGCCGGCCCCGGTGATGCTTTCAATGGCGAGCAAGGGCAGGCTGAGCGCTTCGCCGCCGCTGTCGCGGATGGCCTTGCTCAGTTCATCTTGCTGTTTCGCGGGGCGGGTGACGATCACGCGGCAGCCCCGAAGCGGGTTTTCGTTCAAGAGCCGGACCCGTCGCGCAGCGTGTCGATGATCTGTCCGGCGCCGCGCTCGATCAATTCGGCCACCACCCGGCCGCCAAGCGCTTGCGCTTCGGTGGCTGGACCGCTGCCCCCGCCGCGCAGGATTTCGCTGCCGTCGTCCTTGCCCACGAGGGCTTCCAGGTGCAATTGACCGGCTTCCAGGCGCGCATGGGCGGCGATGGGCAGCTCGCAGCCGCCATCGAGAATGCGGGTGACTTCGCGTTCCGCGGCGACCCGCGCCGCGGTGTCGACGTGATGCAGTCCCGCAAGCAGCGCGCGGGTTGCGGCATCGTCCTCGCGGCATTCGATGCCGATGGCGCCTTGCGCGGCCGCCGGCAGGCATTGCGCGATATCCAATCTTTCCCGTATGCGCGGCTCAAGTTGCAACCGCATCAATCCCGCGCTCGCCAGCACGATGGCATCGTATTCGCCGTGATCGAGTTTGCCGAGGCGCGTGCCGACATTGCCGCGCAAATCGACAATCCGCAAATCCGGCCGCAGGTTCATCAATTGACAACGCCGGCGCAAGCTCGAAGTGCCGACGACGGCGCCCGCCGGCAGTTCGGCGAAGCTTTCGTAGCGGTTCGAAACCAGCGCGTCCCTCGGGTCCTCGCGTTCGCAAATCACGGGGATGGCCAGGCCCTCGGGCAGCATTGCCGGGACGTCTTTCATCGAATGCACGGCGATATCGGCCTCGCCTTCGAGCATCGCCCGCTCCAGTTCCTTGACGAACAGTCCTTTGCCGCCAAGCCGCGCCAGCGGGCTGTGCAGCAGACGATCGCCGGTGGTGGTGAAGCCGAGGATTTCCACCGCCAGACCGGGATGCAGCGCTTGCAGCGATGATTTGACGAAATTTGCCTGCCACATTGCCAGGGGACTGTTGCGGCTTGCGATGCGGAGAGTGGATTGCGGCATGTCGGGAACGGTGGCGCGACGACCCCGCCATTCTACGCAATCACTCCGCTTTTTTCCGCATGCGGGGCTTGCGACACAAAAGCACTTGGGGGCGGACAGCGTTCATTTGGCTTGAAACGGGTGCTGCTATAATCGCCGACCTTTCGAGTCGACGGGTGTGCCCGCGGCGGATGGCTGTTATGGGCGAAGAAAAAGGCGCGGCGGGCGCCGGCGGCAATGCCAAACTCTGGAGTGGGCGCTTTGGCGAGGCCACCGACCGCTTTATCGAGCGTTTCACGGCCTCGGTGGGTTTCGACGCGCGCTTGTACAAGCAGGATATCGCCGGCTCCATCGCCCACGCGACCATGCTCGCCGAAACCGGCGTGCTGACGGAGGACGAAGCGCGGCGGATTATTGACGGGCTGCAAACCATTCGCGCCGATATCGAGCAGGGGCGTTTTGCCTGGTCGGTCGAATTGGAAGATGTGCACATGAATATCGAAGCCGCCTTGACCGAGCGCGTCGGCGAGGTTGGCAAGAAGTTGCATACGGCGCGCTCGCGCAATGACCAGGTGGCCACCGACCTGCGGCTGTACGTGCGGGAAGAAATCGACGCGATTCGCGGCGGGATCTTGAACTTGCAGGCGGCGCTTGCGGATCTGGCCGGGCGCGAGGCCGAGACCATCATGCCCGGCTTTACCCACCTGCAATCGGCGCAGCCGGTGACTTTTGGCCACCATATGCTTGCCTGGTTCGAAATGCTCGAGCGTGACGACGCCCGCCTTGCGGATTGCCGCAAGCGGGTCAACATATCGCCCCTCGGCGCCGCCGCGCTGGCCGGCACCAGCTTTCCCATCAACCGCGCCCGCAGCGCGGAATTGCTCGGTTTCGACGCCCCCGCGCGCAATTCCCTCGATGCGGTGAGCGACCGCGATTTCGTGATCGAACTGGCGGCGGCGGGCAGTTTGCTGATGATGCATTTGTCGCGCATGTCGGAGGAAATCGTGCTCTGGATGTCGGCGCAGTTTGGCTTCATCGACCTGCCCGACCGTTTTTGCACCGGATCCTCGATCATGCCGCAGAAGAAAAATCCCGACGTGCCGGAACTCGTTCGCGGCAAAAGCGGGCGTGTCCAGGGCCATCTGCAAGCGCTGCTGAGCTTGATGAAATCCCAGCCGCTGGCTTACAACAGGGACAACCAGGAAGACAAGGAGTCGGTCTTCGACCTGGTCGACACGGTCAAGGATTGCCTGTTCGCTTTCGCCGAGTTGGTTCCCGCCATCGAATGCCGGCGCGGGGTCATGCGCGAGGCGGCGGGAATGGGCTTCGCCACGGCAACCGACCTGGCGGATTATCTGGTGCGCAAGGGTTTGCCTTTTCGCGATGCCCACGCCGCCACCGGCAAAATCGTGGCCCGGGCGCTGGAGCGGGGCAGGGAATTGCACGAACTCGAATTGGCGCAGTTGCGGGAGTTTTCGCCGCGGATCGAGGCGGACGTGTTTGCGGTTCTCAGCGTTGAAGGTTCCGTCGCCAGCCGCGATCATTGCGGCGGCACCGCGCCAGCCCAGGTCAAGGCGGCCGCGGCGAAAGCGCAAGCGCTTCTAGCGCGGCGGCGGCGGGAGCGGGTAAGCGGCGCTGGCGGGCCAGCGGGGCCAGCCGGGCCAGCCTAGCGGGAGGCGGGCGCGAGCAGTTCGATTTCGTAGTCGATGCGGCGGTTGTCGCGCATGCTGGTCACGGTGATGGTGTCGCCGCCGCGATAGCGTTCGAGCATGGATGCGAGATCGTCCTCATCGCGCACCGGTTCGCCGTCGATCGCCACGATTACATCGCCAAGAATGAGCCTGCCGAGCCGGTTGCGGCTAAGGCCGCGCATGCCGGCGCGTTGCGGCCCAGCGCCATCGACCACATCCAGCACAATCACGCCTTCAATACCCCAAAGCCTGCGGTAATAGTCGGGCTGGGGCATTTGCGAGATGCCCAGGAAAGGCGTTTGCATGCGGCCATACTGAATCAGTTCGGGCACGACACGCTTGACGGTGTTGACCGGAATGGCGAAACCGATGCCGGAATTGGCTCCACTGGGACTGAAAATCGCGGTGTTGACACCGACCAGTTGACCGAGCGAATTGAGCAGCGGGCCGCCGGAATTGCCTGGATTGATCGCCGCGTCGGTCTGGATCACATCGCGAATCTTGCGTCCGCTGAGCGCGTCGATTTCCCTGCCGAGTGCGCTGACCACGCCAACGGTCATGGTGGTGTCGAGGCCGAAGGGGTCGCCGATGGCGATCACCTTGCGGCCCACTTCGAGCAGGGAGGAGTCGCCCAGCGGGATTGGTGTCAATCGCAGTTCGCCAGGCTCGATTTTCAGCACCGCCAGATCCTTGTCCGGATCAACGCCGCGCAAACCCGCGGCATGGGTGCTGCCGTCTTGCAAGGTCACGCTGACACTGTCGGCCTGCTGGATGACGTGGTAATTGGTGACGATGTAGCCGTCTTCACTCCAGATGAAGCCGCTGCCATTGCCTTGCGGCACCGCCTGGGGATTGCGCGAATAGAACGAGCGCACGAAGCGCGAGTTGGTGATGTTGACCACCGAAGGGCTTGCGAGCTTGAACACCTCGATGTTGTTCGCTTCATCGATGGTGCTGAAGTTTTGGTAGTTGGGCGTCTGCGCCGCGGCCGCGCCGGCGAACATCGCAGCCGCCAACATCACTGGCAGTGTGCCGAGAACTTTCATTTTCCAATCCACTGTCGGGAACTCTTTCAAAATAGGAGCAATGTGCGCCGCTTTCAAGAAAAAACGGGCCCATGGGACAGCAACTCCACTTCAACCAGTGCCATGCGCCCGCGCCGTCGCGGCCCCGGCGCATTCCAGCCTTGGCGGGCGGCCTCGGCCCCATCGCCGGCAAATTGCATTGCCGGAAGCGAATCCGTACCATTTGCTGAAGACGCTGAATCTGGCGGCGCCATGAAGAAAATCCTGATCCTCGATGACGACGAAAAACTGTGTCAATTGTTGACGCAGTATCTGGAGCGCCATGGCATGGAATGCCATGTGGCGCTGACACCGCCGCTCGCGTTCAACCTGCTCAAGAAAATCAAACCGGATCTGTTGATTCTCGATGTCATGCTGCCGGTAATGGACGGCTTCGAGGTCTGCAAAAAAATCCGCTCCAGATCGTCGATTTATGACAACCTGCCGATTTTGATGTTGACCGCCCATGCCGAGGTCAACAATCGCATCGCCGGCCTTGAGCTCGGCGCCGACGATTATTTGCCCAAACCTTTCGAGCCGCGGGAATTGCTCGCCCGTATCCAGAACATTCTCCGCCGCAGCGTGGACGATTTCGAATCGCGCGGAATCAAGCGCATCGCCGGCCTCGACGTGGATGTCGCGCGCCGCGAAGTGAAACTCGATGGCGAGGTGCTGGAACTCACCACCATGGAATATGAGCTGCTGATCCTGTTCATGCAATATCCGAACAAGACCTTCTCCAGGGACGAACTCATGAACCGCCTGCGCGGGATCAATGCCGAACTGTTCTCGCGGGCCGTGGACACCCTGGTCAGCCGGCTGCGGCACAAGTTGAACGATACCTCCAAGACGCCGCGCTTCATCAAGACCATCTGGGGCCGCGGCTACACTTTCGTTGGCCAGCGCTTGTGAAAGCGCTGGTGCTGTCCATCCGGCGCTCGCTGTTTCTGCGCCTGCTGTTGATTTTTGGCACCACCGTATTGCTGTTTTTCATCATTATTTTCTGGTCGCTGCGGCTGGTGACCGATACCGGCAACACCATTGACGCCATTCCCGACTTCTTCTCCCGCAATATCGACTCCATCATCGACATCGAAAGCATCGGCTCGCCGCCCAATCTCGCCAACGCCATGCGCCTGGCCGAGGAACTCGGCTGGACGATTCAGATCCGCAGCCCGATCATGCGCTGGAGTTCCGACACCGACAACCGCATCGATGTCACCCAGGCGGAATTCGACCACAGCCTCAGCGCCGACGCCGAAATCCGCCGCGTCGGCGGAGAGGACATCATCATGGTCGAACGGGGCGGTTACGAATTTTATCTGTACCAGCGCGCCGGTCCCGAGCCGGCGATCAATTACCTGGTGCTGTACATCGGATTCACGCTGGCGGCATTGGTGCTGTTGATCAATTACTTCATGGTCAACCGGCTGCTGGCGCCGGTGCGGCTGCTCAAGCACGGCGCTGAAAGAATCCGCAACGGCGACCTCGGCTTCCGCGTCGACAGCGACCGCCAGGACGAATTGGGAGAACTGACCGAGAGCATCAATCACATGGCGGACTCGCTGCAGTCCATGTTGGAGGCCAAACGCCAGTTGTTGCTCGCGATCAGCCACGAGTTGCGCTCGCCCTTGGCGAAAGCAAAATTGCGCCTGGAGTTCCTGGAAGAAAACGAACAAACCGAACAATTGCGCGAAGACATCAACGATATCGACCTGTTGATTTCCGATCTGATCGAAGCGGAGCGTTTGAACCAGGAACATTCGGTGCTCGTCGCCGAAACCGTGGCGCTCGGCGGGTTCGTCCGTTCCGTCGCCGAACAATACGCCGAGTACAAGGGCGGTCTGGAAGTAAGCATTGCCAGCCCCGACCAGGATTTCAGTATCGACAAACTGCGTTTCCGGCTGCTGTTGACCAATTTGCTCAACAACGCGCTGCGCCATGGGGAAAACAAGCCGATCCAGGTCAAAGTGTCTTTTTCGGAGGAGCAGGCGGAAATCGAAGTGACCGACCAGGGCGAGGGGATTCCGCCGCAACATCTGAAGCAAATCGCCGAGCCGTTTTATCGCGCCGACAGCGCCCGCCGGCGCGACACCGGCGGCACGGGGCTGGGCCTGTATTTGTGCCGCCTGATCACCGAAGCCCACGGCGGCATGCTCGGCATCGAAAGCAAATTGGGCGGGGGCACGCGCGTGGCGGTGCGGCTGCCGCGCCGGTCGAGCGCGGAATTGACGCTGCCGGCGCAGGCTGCGACAGTGCCCGCGGCGGTGGTCTAGGCGGCGCCGGCGACTGCGGCGTCCCCGCGTCGCCGGCCGCGCAGCAGGAACAAGCCGAGCACCAGCACACTCAGCAGCACCGGCACCAGCAAGGTATTCAGCCATTGCAGATTGTTGCCGAGCCGCTCGATGTCTTCGGTCAACTGGAACTGCACATCGCGCAAGCGCCGGCGGGTGTCGATCATTTGCTGATTGAACTGATCAATCTCCGCCTGGATTTCCGGCGCAATCTGCTCCAGCGGCTCGCCCTCCTCGTTCTGGCTCAAGCGCGCGATTTCGGCCTCGGCGTCCGCCAGGCGGGCGAGCAATACCGCTTCTTCCTCGCGCAGACGGTCGTCGGCCTCGCGCTGCATGGCCATGACGCGGTCGAAGGGCCGCGAATAGGTGCCGCGGGCGCGGATGCTCGCCAGATTGGCGCCGCCGGCGAGATTGTCCAGCGCGTTGATAATCATGTCGCCATTGTTGGCGAAAGGTTGCGGTATGCGTTGACCCAGGAACTGCGCGACTTGCACCCACATGCGGTCCGACATCAGGTCGGTGTCGGCGAACAGCAGGATGTTGACCGGCGCTTCCGATTGCGCCAGATGGGGAAGGCTCTCCGCCTCGGGGGCGGGTTCGGTGGTTTCAGCGTCCGCGGCTGATTCTTCGTCGTTGTCTGCGGATTCCGCGCTTGCCGCGAGGCGCTCAAAGGGCGAGTCGCTTTCCTCTGCGGCGGCGTCGGTTGCGGCCGCCGTATCTTCGTCCGCATTGGCTGGCGCGGTTTCATCCCCGTCCGCCGCCTGCCCGGTTGGTTCTGTTTCCTCCGCTGCTTCCGTCTCCGGCGTGGGCGGTCCGTCCGGGAAAGCGCTGGCGAGAACGCCGCTGATGCGCGCCGCGAGCGTGTAGCGCTCGGCGGAAGGGGCGAAGCTGTCGAACAGCACCGATGGTTCGGTGATGTCCTGAATCAGCGCCGCGTCCATCAACATGGAATTGTTGGAGGATTGCAGCAGCGGCTCGAACAGCGTGCCCGCGCCTTCCGCCTGGGCGATCACGCCGGCGGAGGAGACATTGATTGCCTCCAGCCGGTTGGTAATGATGTCGTCGCCATCAAGATTACCGCTTGCGAGGCCGAGCATGCCGAGATGCGGTTCGGGCCGCGAGCCCTGGCCCATGGAAACCCGCAGCGCCAGGTCGCTGTCCGCGAGCACTTTGCCACTGTCGTAATCGACGCCCCAGGCCGCCAACAGCTCCGGCAGGTCGGAACTCATGCCGGCGGGAACCAGCACGCCGCCGGGCGAGCGCGTGACCAGCGTATCGGCGTTGGGGTCGAGGAAAACTATGGCCTGGCCGCCGCGCATGATGTGCTGGTCGAGGGCGTAGGTCAGTTGCGCGGACAATTCAGTGGGATGCACCAGCATGACGATATCAATATCTTCATCGATGCTTTCTTCGAATTCGCTGATGCGGCGCACTTCGTACAACTGCCGGATAACGTCCATCACAAACCAGGGTTGCAACATTTGTTGCGTTCCCGGGTCGAATCCGCCATCGACGTCGAGCTCGGTAAGCAAGCCGACGACGGGGCGCTCGGGGTTTGCCGCCTGGGTGATCAGTTTGACGAACTCATATTCCAGAAAGGGCTCCTGGTCGGGGCGGATCAGCGGCATGGTTTCGGACACGCGCAAGGATTCCGGCGCGCCTTCGGGGAGTTGTTGGGCCGCCACCAGACCGAAATAAATCGCTTCGCCGCCCTGGGTGACGGGAACCGCCTGCACGCCGAACTGGTTGGCGAGATCTTCGTCCTCGGAAAACGGTTCGGGGTCGATCATGCGCAGCGACAGGCGGCCATTGCTGGCGATAACGATTTCCCCCAGCAGTTCCCGCACGCGGGTGGCGTAGGTGCGGATCTGGGGCACGTCTTCTGTGGCCGAATCCGAGTAGAAAAAGGTTAGTTCGATGGGCGCCTCCAGATTGGAAACAATGTCCCGGGTGGCCGGCGCCAGCGTGAACAGGCGGTCTTCTGTCAGGTCCAGACGCCAGCCGGGCAGCAGGGAAATCAAGGCAACCGCCAACAACAACGCGGCTGCGATCAAGACCAGTCCGGCCAGCGACACCAAGCGTCCGCTAGTCATAACTTCACCTTCCTAATTCGCTTTCTTGATTTCGATGACGATTGCGCTGGCCAGCAGCCAGGCGGCGATGAACACGCTGAAATACAGCACATCGCGAATGTCCAGCACGCCCTTCGATATCGAGTCGAAGTGCGTCAGAAAACCGAGCGCCGCCACCGCGTCGACGATCGCCTGGGGCATCCAGCCGGGGAACGCGCCGAGCAAAATCGGCGAGCCCATGATGACAAACAGAAAACAGATGCTGACCGTCAGGATGAAGGCGATCACCGAATTGCGGGTGCAGGCGGACATGCAAGAGCCGATGGCGAGGTAGGCGCCGGCCATGAACCAACTGCCGATATAGCTCGCCACGATGACGCCGTTGTCGGGCTCGCCGAGATAGTTGACTGTGATCCAAATCGGAAAGGTCAACAGCAGGGCGATTCCGGTCAGCGCCCAGGCGGCGAGGAATTTGCCAAGCACGGCGTCCGCCAGTCTCACCGGCAGGGTGAGCAGCAATTCGATGGTGCCGGTCTTGCGTTCGTCGGCCCAAAGCGCCATGGCGATGGCGGGCACCATAAACAGGTAGAGCCAGGGATGAAAGCCGAAAAACGGCAGCAGGTCGGCCTGGCCGCGGGCGTAGAAGCCGCCGAGTTCGAAGGTGAATATGCCGTTGGTGATGAGGAAAATCACGATGAACACGTAGGCCAGCGGGGTGGCGAAATAGCTCATCAGTTCGCGTCGGAATATGATTGCCAGATTTTGCATCGACTGCGTCCGCGTCACGCGGCCTCCTGATTTTGCGCCGAATCTTTCGCGTTGGCCGACGCGCGCTGGTCCGTGCTTTGGGTAACCATGCGGAACACGTCCTCGAGTTGGCCGCGGCGGACGTGGAATTCCTCAACCGGCCATTCCCGCTGCTGGGCGAGTTCGGAGACCCGCGCGAAAATGGGTTTGCCTTTCGACAGAATCGTGATGTTCGACGCGTCGAGTCGGCCCGGTTCGACGCCGGCGATCTCTTCCACGCCTTGCAGTTCCCGCGCCAAATCGAGCTCGCCGGAAAGTTGCACTTCCACCGCGTGGTGATAGCGCGAACGCGCTTCGAGTTCGGCCGGCGTGCCGTCGGCGACGATCCTGCCCTGGTCGATGATGATGGCGCGGGTGCACACCGCCGTCACTTCTTCAAGGATGTGCGTGGAAACAATGACAATCTTGTCTTTGGCGAGGTTGCGGATGAGTTCGCGCACCTGGTTTTTCTGGTTTGGGTCGAGGCCGTCGGTGGGCTCGTCGAGGATCAGCACTTTGGGGTCGTGCAGAATCGCCTGGGCCAGCCCAACGCGGCGTTTGAACCCCTTGGACAAGGTCTCGATGGTCTGATGCGCGACCGGTTCCAGCGCCACATCGCGCATGACGCCGGCGATGCGCCGCTGCGCCTCTTCGCCGCGAAAGCCGCGCACGCGGGCGATGAATTGCAGGAATTCGGCGGTGGTCATGTCGCCGTAACACGGCGCGCCTTCCGGCAAGTAACCGATCAGCTCCTTGGCCTCCATTGGCTGGCGGCCGATATCGAAGCCGTCGATGGTGACACTGCCGCCGCTCGGGGCGAGAAAACCGGTGATGACTTTCATCGTGGTCGATTTGCCGGCGCCGTTGGGGCCGAGGAAACCGAGCACCTCGCCTTCGCGGACCTCAAAGCTCAAATCGTCCACCGCCACGACCTGATCGAACTTTCTGGTCAGATTGCGGATTTCAATCATTGGTTCGCAGTCCTCCTGTCCTTGCCCGAACGATCAAGACCCGCCCACGGGCACCTGTTTCAGGCAGGCAAATATAGGTATGCCTTGGCGGATTTTCAAGATCCAGCCACTTGCGAACTGGAAAATGGGCGAGACCTCGGGATACTGAGCAAAAATTCCTCAAGACTTGGCGTTCGCGTCAATTTCTTTCTACACTGTTCGCTAAAAAAGCTTCAGTGGGCGAAGCCGGAAGCCTGCGACCGCACAAGACCCTACACTGGGAAGCATTGGGGTAATCGGGGATTCCGGCTTAACACACATGTTGGTGACTCGGGTGGTTTGCAGGTCTTAGGTTAAGGATGACGGAGCAGTGCTGTTGCGCGGCAGTGTGCGCGGTAAGGAAAGAAGGCAACCAGCTCTCCTCAGAATTCAGCGAGAGTGTGGAAAGGTGGAACCAAGAGGCGAATTGGTGGATGGCAACGAGTCCAGCCGGGGGCTGTGGTCCAGACGGTGGGCATCGATTCCGGGTTCAGGATGATGGTCGGAGCCGCAAAATACCTATTCCTTGCCAACCGCCCTCCTTATTTGACTGACCATTTTGGGCAATTTTGCTTTGCGTATATCAAGAATTGACTATGTTTGCATTGTTTGTAATAATCAGTTTGCGTGACCTAGGCTAAAGAGCGAGAGGAGTCCATGGGAACAGATTTTAGATATATTTTTCCGGCTATCCAGGGAATCCAAGCGGGTCGGAAATACTACACTTCAATGTGCCCGCTCCGGCTTATCCCCAAGCTATTCTTGTTCGATGAGGATGAGATCGTCCCCGAACTCCGGGCGCAGCGTCAACTCAATAGAGCTCGTGTACCCGAGATGTCACGATACTTGTCGGAGAATCCAGGAAACTATGTCTTTTCAGCTATCACAGCGTCTATTGATGGTGAAGTCAACTTCGATGAAATGCCTCGAGAGGGAGAAAATGCCAGCCGAATTGGATTCCTGAATATTCCGATGACCGCCAGATTCGTTATCAACGACGGACAGCACCGAAGAGCTGCTATCGAGATGGCACTGCGTGAGCGCCCAGAGCTTGGTGACGAGACTATTGCTGTGGTTTTTTTTCTTGATGTTGGCCTTGAAAGATGTCAGCAAATGTTTGCCGATCTTAACCGATACGCTATTCGCCCCTCCAAGTCTCTAAGCCTTCTGTATGACCATCGAGATCTGTCAGCGCAACTTGTCAAGGAATTGATTGCAAAGTCACGAGTATTTCGAGGTTTAGTCGAGTTGGAGAAAACAACCTTATCGGCCCGCTCTGGACGGTTATTCACTTTAAGTGCATTGTATAGTGCGACTCGAGATCTCCTAGTTGATCTCAAAGAAGACGATTATGAGAAGATGGCAAATCTTGCATTACAGTTTTGGGAAACATTAGCTGAAAGTATACCGGAGTGGGGGCGTGTGAGCACACATCAGCTAACATCTGGCGAAGTTCGAAGCGACTTTCTCAATACACATAGCGTAGTTTTACAGGCTCTTGCCCGTGCTGGCAACGCTCTTCTTCGGGAACGACCTAAGCAGTGGCGCGAGGAAGTTAAGAAAATTGGAAAAATTAACTGGCGTCGCGATAACGTAGAACTATGGGAAGGGCGAGCTCTTATTGCTGGAAGAGTTTCCAAATCGCAACAAAACATTGCGCTTACGACAAACGCAATCAAAATTGCGCTTGGACTTGCGCTTACTCCAGAAGAGCAGAGAATTGAAGATGCGTTTCAGAGAGGCAACTAAAATGAAATACATTGTCAGAGAATCTTCGCAGATAATGAGCGAATCTGGTTTTAGTAAAGCCTTAGCTGTGACTATGGATGAAGTCGCAACTCTGTATGAAAGTGATAGTATTCCCTGGGTCGTAGGATACAGCGGTGGCAAAGATTCGACGGCTGCTTTACAGTTGGTCTGGATGTCGTTAGCCGCATTACCCCGGGAAAAACTCACGAAACCGGTACATGTGATTAGCACGGATACATTGGTGGAGAACCCGATCGTAGCCTTATGGGTTTCAAAATCACTCGAAAAGATCAATTGTGCGGCGCTTGAGCAGAATTTACCTATTACAGCGCATCGGCTGACGCCTGAAGTTCAGAATACTTTTTGGGTAAACTTAATTGGTCGCGGATATCCCGCGCCGAGGCCAAAATTTCGATGGTGTACCGAACGATTGAAAATACTACCATCAACTCGTTTTATTCGTACTATAGTGCAACGACACGGTGAGGCAATTGTAGTTCTTGGTACGAGAAAAGCAGAAAGTGTAAATCGGGCTGCAAATATGGCGAAATATGAAGCCCAGCGAGTCCGTGGAAAGTTGAGCCCAAATGGTCAATTACCCAGTTCATTCATATACTCGCCTCTCGAAAACTGGACTAACGATGATGTATGGCTCTATCTCATGCAGGTTAGAAATCCATGGGGATACCGCAACAAGGATCTTCTTACTATGTATCAGGGGGCTTCTGAAGGGGGGGAGTGCCCACTTGTTGTAGATACTACAACCCCCAGTTGCGGGGATAGCCGATTCGGATGCTGGGTTTGCACGCTCGTCAATGAAGACAAGTCGATGAGTGCAATGATTCAAAATGACGAAGAGAAGGAATGGATGTTGCCGCTGCTCAAACTTCGAAATGAACTTGATCCGCCTCGAACGATAGATGGAGATCGACATCTTCGTGACTTTCGACGTATGAATGGATCAGTTCAACTTTTTCATGGTCGCCCCATTCCTGGTCCTTACCGACAAGATGTTCGTGCTAACTGGCTTCGTAAATTACTCTCGACCCAGAATTACATTAAACAAAACGGTCCGCCCGAAATTCAAGACATTGAGCTGATCACTCATGATGAGCTTGAGGAGATCCGACGAATATGGGTAGTAGAGAAACACGAGATAGAGGATTGTCTCCCTGTAATCTATGAAGAAGTGACAGGCAAACCTTTTCTTGGCCGACGATTTGACGACAATCAAGTCTTTGGGTCGAATGAACTTAAGATACTTTCTGACATTTGTGCGGGAGACGAACTGCATTATCAGCTGACACGAGAATTACTCTCTGTGGAAAAGAAATATAAATCATTTCTACGACGTCCTGGTTTATTTAAAGCAGTTGACCAAGCATTTCGGAAACATTTTTTTAAAGACGAGGAAGATGCGGTTGCTAGGGCAGTATCGCATTGCGGAACCAACCAAATTGCTAAGCAATCAATTAGTGAAAGTAAAGTTCAGAGTAGGTCGACTCGTATTAATCTAAAAGATGAAGGAGTTAGCGTCAAATGATCATCGATGAACTTGTTGTTCACAATTTTGGGCCATTTGCAGAACGGCATAGGGTAACGTTAACGCCACCAAGTCCTGAAAAACCCATAGTTTTATTTGGTGGATTAAATGGACATGGCAAAACTACACTGTTGGACGCTCTGCAACTATGCCTATATGGGCCATTTTCAAACAATGTTAGCCGTGGAAGCTTACCGTATAACGATTATCTACATAGATGTGTTCATCGCAACTCAGGAGTCAAGGAAGCAGCTATTGAGATTGCATTTCGTCATGCCACAAATGGGCAGGAAAACCAGTACAGAATTCATCGTTCTTGGCGTGTCAACAAGAATGGTTGTCGAGAACGATTTGAGGTACTAAAAAATCGGCGACGTGAAGATGCCTTGGCTGAAAACTGGATATCAGAGGTAGAAGATTTTATTCCGCCCAATATCGCTGGTCTTTTTTTCTTCGATGGCGAACAAGTTGAACAGTATGCGGCCCCGGAAAGCTCAATACAATTGGTCAGTACGGCAATTCAGAATCTTCTCGGCCTAGATATTGTTGATCAGCTAAGTAAAGATCTTGTTGTATACTCGCGGCGTAAGCGTATGGAAGAAAAGAATGATCCTGCTCGTCCAAACATTGTAGAAGCAGAAGAGCGCATAATTAGACTACAAAAACAAATTTGCGCAATAGAAGAAGAACGAAAAACTTTGACTGAAGAAAGCCTTATGCATTTGCACAAAACATTAGAGATGATCGAACATGAGTATCGGGTTTTAGGCGGTGAGCTATATGAAAAAAGAGTTTGTATCGAACAAGAGCTCAAGGAGACGGAAAAGGAACATGAAGGAAGTGTGGAACGATTAAAATCATTTTGCGGTGGGTCTTTACCTTTGTTACTCGTACAAGATCTTTTGAAAGAAATAGCGGTTCAAGACGGTGAAGAAGAGAAATATCGCCAGGCTCAAGAGATGATGACTGCCTTAGTTGATCGAGATAGAAAACTGATCCAGGAACTTCATAGGCAGGGTGTTGAAGAAGTAAAAATAGATGCAATTATGAATTGGCTACAGCAAAATCGCGCAACGCAAAAGAAAGTAGGAGAATGTAAAGTGTTACTCAGACTATCAGGGACAACTAGGTCTGATCTGTTTTCACTGTTACATAATGGTATTGATGAGTTAAATCAAGCGGTGAGAATTGAATTGAAAAACAGTTCAAAAATTCAAGGTGAGACCCAATTTCTCCGCCAGAAGCATGAGAGTATTCCACGTGGTGACATAATTGGAGAAGTGATTAGGAAACGTGATCTGATCCGAACACAGATTGTCGTATTAGAAGAGAAGCTAGCTAGAATGCATAAAGAAATTGAGAAATTAGTCCGCGATAAATCAAGGAACGAAGAAATGCTGATACGTTTAATCGAAGGAGATGCGCGTGCAGCTGGTTTACGCGAAGATCGCGCAAGGATACTTGACCATGTCGGGCGTGTTAGGGGGACGTTAGAAAAATTCCGTATTTCCGTAATAGATAGACATATTGAAAAAATTGAGGCTAATGTACTCGATAGTTATCAGCAACTTCTTAGGAAGTCTTCTTTGGTTACTCGGCTTGAGATTGACCCAAATTCATTTAGTCTCACACTTTTCGGTCGCGACGGTTATCCGCTTGAAACTAACCGTCTCTCTGCAGGTGAAAGACAGTTATTGGCAATTGCGCTACTATGGGGTCTTGCTAAAGCTTCCGGTCGAGCGCTTCCGACTGCGATAGACACACCGCTTGGTCGGCTTGATGCTAGTCACCGTCAATTTCTGGTGAGACATTACTTTCCTCTAGCGAGTCATCAAGTTCTTTTATTTTCTACTGATGAGGAAATCACAGGTGAGTACTTATGTGAACTTTGGCCATATGTGGGCCTTTGTTACAATCTTATTTTTGATGACCAGACTGGTAGCTCTAAAATTATAAATGGCTATTTTGACGGAAAAAAGGCTATTTAAAATGGCACTTGAAACTGTACGACTTTCGCAACGCGCTAAAGACCAACTTATCAAGTTGAAGCGAAAAACAGGTATAAAGTACTGGAATGAATTATGTCGATGGGGTTTTTGCCTTTCGCTTTCAGAGCCTGGTGTGCCTCCTATTTCAAATATTCCTGTGGACAGCAATATCGAAATGAGTTGGACGGTGTTTGGTGGTGAGTATGCCGACCTGTATGTGGCTCTGCTAAAGATGCGATTATATCGAGATAGTCTACCGGTGGATAGGGAGACCCTAGCATTGCAATTTAAATTACACCTGCATCGGGGTATTTCCTATCTTTCTAGCATTCAGGAACTACAGAGTATTGACGATTTGGCTAAGTTGGCTACAAAGTCAGCTAAATCACAGAAGGCATGCGAAGAAGCATGCCGGAATATGAATCAGGGAAAATTAGACTCTAACCGATAAACTGAGTTTCTGATATTAATGTAATTGGAAACAATTAGTCCAGGTGTTTTTTAATGGTCCCTAGTAATTCAACATTTCCCATATATCTAGATTGTGCTGCGACTACACCAATAGATCCTGAAGTTCTCGCAAAGATGAATATTGTCTGGACGACAGAACCAGGGAATGCTGATAGCCGAACCCATATATTTGGATTTAATGCTAAGCAAATTGTACAGAGAGCACGAAAACAAATTGCCAGTGTAATCGCAGGAAAACCTGAAGAGATAATTTTCACAAGTGGTGCAACGGAAAGTAACAATTTAGCTATCCTTGGGCTAGCAGATTATGGGAAAAAGATAGGCCGGCGACATATAGTTTCTACGGCAATCGAGCACAAAGCTGTGCTCGAACCTTTGAATGTACTAAAAACTTTAGGGTTTGAAGTGACTCTTGTTAGACCAAATTCGTCAGGAGTTGTTAATGCGGAAGAAGTGAAAGCCGCTGTCCGTAAAGACACACTGCTTGTTTCTGTAATGCAAGTAAACAATGAGACAGGTATACGGCAACCGATAGAGGACGTAGCTAGATTGTTAGAGAACCATGACACTTGGATTCACGTCGACGCCGCACAAGGCTTTGGGAAAGATCTAAACTCTCTTAAAC
The DNA here is from genome assembly GCA_965221015.1 of uncultured Pseudohongiella sp. Lineage (GTDB taxonomy): Bacteria > Pseudomonadota > Gammaproteobacteria > Pseudomonadales > Pseudohongiellaceae > UBA9145. Next base: position 356,412 of record OZ244859.1, read on the forward strand.
ATCCGCGCATAGATTTTATTAGTGTGAGTTCTCACAAAATTTCAGGCCCGATAGGAGTAGGAGCTTTAGTGGCTCGGAGACGAGACTTTGCAAAACCACCACTGGTCCCAATTATGTATGGTGGTGGCCAAGAAAGAGGTATGCGCCATGGAACTCTTCCAGTAGCACTCATCGCTGGTATGGGAGTGGCGGCCGAACTTGCAGAGACAGAGTATTCATCCAGATTTAATCATTGTTTAATGATTCGTAAAAAATTACTTGACGCTCTAAAAACTCAATTTGGGATGGAAGTTACTGTAATAGGAGATCAGTCTTTTGCTATGCCAAATATCCTTAGTTTTTCAGTAAAGGGTATTGATGCGGAAGCATTAATGGTGGTGGTGAAAGATCTAATCGCCGTCTCCAATGGGGCCGCATGTACTTCACAGAGTCATGAGAGAAGTCACGTGCTAGGTGTGATGGGATTGCCCAATGAGATGATATCTGGTGCTGTCCGTTTTTCTTGGTGCCACTTGACTCCTGATGTAAATTGGCGTGCGGTAGCGGAAAGAATTTCAAAGCTATATTAAAACAATAGTTGGTTTTAGAACATGCATGGCATCCAGTATTCAGGATCTAGAGTATTATGACTCATGAACTTCGGATGAGTATTTCGCAATAAATACTTGAGGTTTTGCTGAGATGTTACTCCAATAAGAAGTAACGGATTAATCGACGTCATTGTTTCCAGATAGCTTAATTGATTAGCCGCTTTCTCCGTGTCATTCATAAATGGATCAAATCCGAGTATAACACCGTCACGGTACCAAACAATTGCAACATTGTATATATCTGAAATATCCAATAACTTGTGCTGAATGTGATTTGAATTAGCTTCTTCCCAGTGTTTAAGCTTTTGCGAAACTAGAAAAAGTTTATTCTTAACTTCCTTTTCTTTGTCACTAGCATTCGGAAACCCTTCTTTGGCTCGTTCTCCGAGACTCTCACACCAACACGCCCAAAGATGTTGATACCAAGTCCTTATTTGTATTTCGAACCGAGAGTTTATAGTCTTTTCATTAAATGGTTGGTTGAACCGTAATACCGCATGTATAGCCCTATAACCAATTCCATTAGCATGCTGTTCTTGTAAATAGTTTTTTATACGTGCCCCGCAAGTTTTTTTAAGGCTTGCACCCAGCAGGTTCGCTTCGTCTAATGAACTACATATAATTCGAAATCCAATGATATCGTCCATTTCATTGATTGAGCTCTTAATGTTATGTAATTCGTTTCGCTTGAACTTACGATAAATACTTGTAAGTCGCTTCAGTCGAGCACTTATGAAAACTCGTTTTGGAATTCTCGCTTTCCGAAGAATCGTCAAACTAGTACGAATACAATTGAGCCTAAATCGCCGGTAATGATTCAAAATCTTGACAGCTTCGGGATTTTGGCGATTAATTCGAAATTGATTGCTTGCGCGACGAATGTCTCCAATTGACGAGAATTTAATCGCTGCTTCTGGCGGCGAACAGTCTGGATATTGAATTGCCACGTAAATTTTGCCTATTGCCATGGAGGTGGTAGATGGAAATTTACCCTATCTACTAGTTCTCCAGATATGTCATAGGCCGTTTCTTCATCGCCCTCAGTTTGTCCGGGCCGCCGAGCTAAGAAGAACTTATCGCACAGATATTTGCGCTCGTTTTCATCCTCAAAACCACCGCCAAGCAGGTACCTGAACATTTCTGAACAGAGATCGCGATTTTCCTTCTTCCGTCTCATTTTATTATCGACAGTATCACAAAGAACACCGTACCACGGAGCAGTTTTACTTCGAAGTCGGAGCTGTCCTTCTTTTTCTTGTATAGCTAAAATTTTAATTAAGCTACTTAGCTTGACACCCTTATCTTCCAGTGTTGCTATTGCTTCTGAAAGTGCTACTTGTGCAATCGGTCTGAAAAGAATATTGTCATCGCCGTTGGGTGCCCGAAGTTCAGTGACATTCTTGCCGGCGATCATCTCTTTATGTGATGGAATATCCTGTAATTCGTTGAAATATTTGTCTAAATGATTAACACCAGCAATAATTTCGTCATTTTCTGGTCGAATAACAAGATTTGTTTTAACGGGAAATGGTTCGACGCTCCAATCACTAAATTCTTGCTTAGGCATTAAATACGACTTGGCAATATCAACTATTGTATTGAGCGTCGTATAATGTTGGGATTTTTCGGAAAGTTGACTTCCACTTTCGTCAACTCGATCGCCTTTCGCGAAAAGTTGATGCTTAACCATCAGCGTTCGTGCGACAATCCGGAAACCGTCGTTATCATCTAGCAAGGTTAATTCACCCTTTTCCAATCTTCGGGCATTCTCGTTTACATCGACAAATATCGAGCGGAGTCTGGACATCGCCATTAGTAGCGTCTCGCGTTCCTGTACAGCCGGAATGACCTCAATACCCATCATTTCGTCCAATATGTGAGGAAGTTTAGCAACTTCGAGTCCATGTCGGTCATAATATTCCTCAACTTCTTCCCTGCTCAGACTTGTTTTCCCTGTTCTTAAGTTATGTCGGTCCTTCGCATAAAGTCGACCTTCCAATAGGTCGCGTAAACCCTGAATTGCCATGAGACGGTGCTGTCCGTCAAGTGCGAAGTAACTAGTATTTACTGTATCTAAATCGACAATGTTGGCCTTGCTATCAAGATTCACCAAATTTAGAGACGATTGAAGAGCACACTTATCTGGCCCCCATTTGTCCGAATTTTCTTCATATACCCAAGGTTGGTAAGCAACGAGAAGTAAAGGGCCAAACTTGTGATTCTTGCGAACTGCCAGATAAGTCGACATTGCCAGTTGTCGCCTCCAGTCCGGTTCCCTTTGCTGAATTGCGGGCATCGTTATATCAGTGATAGAAATCTTACCTGTATCTTCGTTAATTTTGTCCTTAAAGATTGGTAGGTCCTTTGCGTAGGATACATTACTCGCGATCCATTTAAGGGAGACTGACATGAGATAAGAATCACTTTCACCCATTCTAGCTTTTAGAGCAAGTTGGTGATTTTCCTTGTCCCGTTGGCGATCAAGAAGCATGCGCAGCGTTCTGGCATACTTGACTTCAATTTCATCCACGCTATCTACCATTTGATCTAGTTCACTTGCTTCTATTTCGTTCACTGCATTTCTCCGTTACTTACCAACAGAATTATATTTGGGGCGGAAATACTGTATCAGTTCCGATTCAAGTTTCTTTCGCAAATCTGATGACATCCCCTCGGTTGTACAAAACCAACATGTCGAATGAGGATTGTTGCGCAGATAGTCACGTAAACCGGAGTTTGTTTCATTTGACGGCAAATGCTGACTAAGCCGTCGTTTCAGGTTTTCTGTCTCGCCAATGTACACGTAAACACGGTTTGCCGTCAATCCGTGGCATACACGAGTATTGTGACCGTAGGCGTAAAGTCCGGGTAACGCAGGAACTCTGCTCAATGACGTATTTAAACGCTTGAAACGCCATCGATTATCTAGCTTGGTCGATTGGTCTTTGACTGTTTCCACTCTTGCCACACGTACGCAGCCCGCTGAGGATTCCCGAATCCGCAAACATTATTACAACTTGAGTCTGTTAGTCAATCCACTCGAACCGTAAATTTGGGTATCTGTGGCAAAAGAGAAGCTATAATCACGACGGTGGACAAGTAAACCAAAGAACAAACAGTGCGGGGTCGAGAAACAGCCTCATTACTTGATTGTTCGCGTCCTCGAAGGTACCTAGCTGTCTGTCTAAGTGTAAATGTCCGTTATCTCCGTGGACGGTTGATGCGGACGTAGGATTGGCACCGGTGGGCTGACCTCGCGCGGTAAGGAGGAGGGCCCCTTACTTTACATTGTAAGGACAGGGGCGCGCCAGACTCAAACTATCGGCAAGCGCGGATGATATAGTCGTTGATCAGGTTCTCCACCAGTTCCTGCTTGCCGCTGTTTGGGGCGGGTTCGCCTGTTGCGGCCGCTATGTCGCGCAGCGCGGCCAAGTCGAGTTCGCGGTTTTCAAAGCGTTTGCCGTTGCCGGAATCAAAACTGCGGTAGCGTCCCTGCCTGAGAATATTCATTCTCGGGTCGGCGAGAATGCTGTCGGCGATCAGCAGTCCCCGCGCGAAGGCGTCCATGCCGCCGATATGGGCGATGAACAGGTCTTCGATATCGGTGGACTCGCGCCGGAGTTTGGCGTCGAAATTGAGACCGCCGCCACCAAGGCCGCCCGCTTCCAGCACCACCATCATCGCGTGGACGCAGTCGTAGAGGTCAAGGGGGAACTGGTCTGTGTCCCAGCCGTTTTGCGGGTCGCCGCGGTTGGCGTCGATGGACCCGAGCAAATCCGCGTCCGCGGCCATGCGCAATTCGTGGGCGAAAAGGTGCCCCGCCAGCGTGGCGTGGTTGGCTTCGATGTTCAATTTGAAGTCCCCCGCCAGCCCGTGGTGGCGCAGGAATCCAATCACGGTCTGGGCATCGAAGTCGTATTGATGTTTCATTGGCTCCATGGGCTTGGGTTCGATCAGGAAAGTGCCCTTGAAGCCGATTGACCGGCCGTAGTCGCGGGCTTTTTCCAGGAAAATCGCCATGTGCTCGAGTTCCCGGCGCGTATCGGTGTTTTGCAGGCAGGCGTAGCCTTCTCGCCCGCCCCAGAACACATAGTTGCTCCCGCCAAGCTCGACAGTCGCCTCCAGCGTCGCCTTGACCTGGGCCGCGGCCCGCGCGACGACGGCGAAATCCGGGTTGGTCGCGGCGCCGTTCATATAGCGCGGATGGGAAAACAGGTTCGCCGTGCCCCACAGCAGCCGCAGGCCCGTCTCGCGTTGCCGTTCCCCGGCAAGTTCGACCATAGCCCGCAGATTCCGTTCCGACTCCGCGACCGAGGCGCCTTCGCTTGCCAGGTCGAAATCGTGGAAGCACCAGAAGGGCACATTGAGTTTGCTGAAGAATTCGAATGCGGCGTCGAGCCGGTCGCGGGAGCGGTCCATGGCGACTGTTTTCACCGCCCAGGCGTGTTTGCGTGTTCCCGGACCGAACGGGTCCGCGCCTTCGGCGCAAAACGTGTGCCAATAGCAGACGGCGAAACGCAAATGCTGTTCCATGGTCTTGCCCGCCACCACACGCGCGGGGTCGTACGCCTTGAATGCCAGCGCGTTGTCGGATTCCGGTCCTTCGTATCGGATTTGCCCGATGCCGGGGAAATACGCCTGATCCCCAATGAAAACCTTTCGACTCATTTTCTGTGCTCTCTTCTCAACCTGGTTTTCTCATTCGGATTCGGGTTGCAAACGGTGTTCCGGGCGGGCAAGGCTCACCCATACATTTAGGCATAGAGCGCTGAAACCGCAGCCACCGCCTGTTGGTACTGAACATAGGCGCCTTCGTAGAACTCGACCGCTTCAGCCTGGGGCTGGCGAGACAACGCATCGTCGCGGGTAAGGTGCTCGCGGCAGATGTCGGTGATCGCGACACCGGGCTCCAACAACTGCATCGCCTGCAAGGCCGCCCCGAAGGCCGCGCCTTCCTGCTGTTTGTACACGGTCACCGGGGCGCCGCAAATGTCCGCGACGATTTGCCGCCAGGCGCCGCTGTTGGCGCCGCCACCGGTCAAAACGATGTTTTTCGCTTCCACGCCAAGGGTGGCGAGTTCGTCGATGCCGAATTTCAAGGCGAAAGTCGCGCCCTCGACCGCGGAGCGCAGGAAGTTTTTCGGCTTCATGTTGCCGCTGTCGAGGCCGACGATGCAGCCGCGGGCCTTGGGAAGATTCGGTGTGCGTTCGCCATTGAAGAAGGGCAGCGTGATTGCGCCTTCGGATCCCCGGGGCGCCAGGTTGACCTGCGATTCGAACCTCGTCAGCTTGGCGCCGAACAAATCCCGCATCAATTCGCTGGCAACCGTGCAATTCATCGTGCAAAGCAATGGCAGCCAGCCGCCGGTGGATGAACAGAAAGCCGCGATGTTGCCTTTTGGGTCGATCACGGGTTGCTCCGCAAAGGCGTACACCGTGCCCGAAGTGCCCAGGCTCATCGTGATATTGCCGGGGCTGACATTGCCGGTGCCAATGGCGCCCATCATGTTGTCGCCGCCGCCAATGGCCACGGGTATGCCCGCTGGAATGCCGAGCTCGGCGGCCGCGGCGGCGCGCAGTGTGCCGATGGCACCATTTTCGATGCGCGGCGGAGGCAGGCATTCACCCAGGTCCCGCTCCGGGTCGATCGCCCGCAACATGGGCCGCGACCAGTCGCGCTCGCGGATGTCGAGCAGTCCGGTGCCGGAGGCGTCGCCCATTTCCATGCGGCGCTCCCCGGTCAGATGGAGATTGAGGAAATCGTGGGGCAGCAGAATCGCGTCGAGCTTTTCGTAGGCTTGCGGGCGGTTTTTCTTCAGCCAACGGATTTTGGACGCCGTGTATCCGGGAAGAATCGGGTTTCCCGCCTGTTGGATGCAGGCATCAAAGCCGCCGACCGCATCCATAATCTCGGCGCACTCCGCCGCGGTGGATGTGTCGCACCACAATTTCACCGGCGCGAGCGCCTGGTCGCCTTTATCGACCGCGACAAACCCGTGCTGCTGGCCGGAAACCGCAATCGCCCGGGCGGAAGCGCGAATTTTCGCATCGACTCGGGCAAAAGCGGATTGCAGCGCGGACAGCCACCACTGGGTTTGCTGTTCGGCGGCGCCGTTTTCGTTCTGGTGGAGTTCCAGCGCGGCGGATTCCACCGCCGCGACCTCGCGCGAGTCTACGTCGTAAACCACCACTTTCAGCGCCTGGGTGCCCAAGTCGATGCCGATTGCGGTGTTCACAGCAAGTTTCCCATCCGCTTTATTCCCGTGCGGTGATTCCCACCGGCTTCCCGCGCCGAAAATTCCGCGGTTCTTCTTTGGCGAAATTGCGGTTCGCGCTGTCGTTCCGTTGATAAATCAGGTTTACAAGACCAGCGTAATCGTAGATTCTTGTCCCGCCCGAAACAAGGACTCAGCCCATGCCATCGCTCAGCACCCTCGACTGGATCGTCATCACCGCCTATTTCGGTTTTTTGCTGGCGCTGGTTCTTGCCTTTACGCGCAGGCAGCAAACTTCGACGGATTACTTTCTCGCCGGCCGCAACGTCGGGTTTTTCGCCATTGGCGCTTCCATTTTCGCCTCGAACATCGGTTCGGAGCACATCGTCGGCCTGGCGGGGCAAGGCGCCTCCACCGGGCTCGCCATGGCGCACTATGAGTTGCACGCCTGGATTGTGGTGCTGCTCGCCTGGGTTTTTGTTCCGTTTTACTACCAGGCCGGCGTTTTCACCATGCCGGAGTTTCTCGAGCGGCGCTTCGGGCCAAAGCCGCGCTGGGTTCTTTCGCTGGTGTCCCTCGCCGCCTACGTGCTGACCAAGGTATCGGTCACCGTTTATGCCGGCGCGATCATCTTCCGCACCTTGTTGCCGGATACATTCGGCAGTCCCGACGCAGCGTTCTGGGTCGGCGCTGTGGTTACCGTCCTGCTCACCGGGCTTTACACCGTCGCCGGCGGCCTGCGCGCCGTGCTGTATACCGATTCGGCGCAAGCCCTGGTGCTGATTCTCGGCTCGGCCGCGATTACCTGGTTCGGCCTGCAGCAATTGGGTGGCTGGGGCGAGCTGCAAGCCTTCGCCTCGACCAATGTCGCCCAGTACGCCTTGTGGCGGCCTTTGTCCGACCCCGAGTTTCCCTGGCTGGGAATTCTTGTGGCATCGCCCATCGTTGGCATCTGGTATTGGTGCACCGATCAATACATCGTCCAGCGCACGCTGGCGGCGAAGAATTTGACGGCCGCCCGCCGCGGCGCTTTGTGGGGCGCTTTTCTCAAAGTCTGGCCCGTGTTCATTTTTCTCGTGCCGGGACTGATCGGCGCCGCCTTGAACGATCGCGGCATGTTGCAAATTCCACTGGACGCCTCCGGCAATCTCGCCGGCGACCAGGTTTTTCCAACGCTGGTGGTCTCGCTGTTGCCGGCCGGATTGCGCGGGCTCGTGGTCGCCGGATTGCTGGCCGCGCTGATGAGTTCGCTGTCGTCGCTGTTCAATTCCACCGCCACGCTGTTCACGGTGGACATTTACGAAAAACTGCGGCCGAAAGCCACACAGCGGCAGATCGTGGCGGTCGGAAGGCTCGCCACCGGTGTCGTAATCGTGCTTGGCCTGATTTGGATTCCAATCATGCCGGCGGTCTCCGAAGGTGGGCTCTATCAATACCTGCAAAACGTGCAAAGCTACCTCGCGCCGCCAATCACGGCGGTGTTTTTGCTGGGATTGTTCAATCAGCGGGTGAATTCCCGCGGCGCCGTGTGGGGCATGGGGCTTGGATTCACGCTCGGCATGACCAAGCTCGCACTGCAGGCGGTGTTCGGCGCCGGCAAAATTGAAAATCCGGCCTTGCTCGCGGCGATCGCGGATTTCAATTTTCTTTACTTCTCCGGCGTGCTTTTCCTGCTCTGCCTCGCCATCATCGTCGGCTTTTCCCGAGGCGCCGCGCCGCCGCAGCCCGAACAGATTCGCGGCTTGACCGTGGCGACGATCGACCGCGACGCCGTGCGCCAAAGCTGGAACCGCAACGATGTCATCGGCACCGCCGTCGTGCTCGGCCTGGTTGCGGCGGTTTACCTCTACTTCTCGTTCTGGGTGTGACGGGATTGCGAAATACGTCGCTGCGCTGAACTGAGAAACGGCACTGGAACAAGAAGACCGAGGCGGGCCGGGATTGCGATCCGGCCTGCCGGCATCCGTGTTTTTGTTTGGTCGCGGGGCTATAATTCCCCGCCCGGCAATACACCCGTTGGCAGTCTCCAACAACCGCCCATGACTCTTCGAATCCGCCGCAACGTCTTGCTCGCCGCATGCTGTCTCATGGCGCCGCTTGTTGCCGGCTGTGGGCAAAAGGGCGGTCTCACGCGCCCGGAACCGGCGGCGGACGCGATATCGGCCACAGCCGCCAACCCAATCGCCGCTTCGATTGGACAGCCATTGCCGCACCCGCCGCGGGCTGGCATCCCGGCACTTTTGTTGAGCTGCTAGCCATGGACCATTTCCGCTATCGCGGCGCGGAATTGTTCGCCGAAGATGTCGCGGTTGGCGAAATCGCGGGACGCGTTGGCACACCCTGTTTCATTTACTCGCGGGCGACGCTGGAACGCCATTTCCGGGTCTATCGCGAAGCGCTGGGTGCGCTTGACGGCCTCGTTTGCTTCGCCGTGAAAGCCAATTCCAATCTCGCGGTGCTGAACGTGCTGGCGCGGCTTGGCAGTGGTTTCGACATTGTTTCCGGGGGCGAGCTCGAACGCGTGCTCGCCGCCGGCGGCGCCGCGGAGAAGACGGTTTTTTCCGGGCCGGGCAAAAACGGGCGCGAGATCAGGCAGGCGCTGGAGGCCGGCATCCGCTGTTTCAATGTCGAGTCGGAAGCGGAACTCGATCGCATCAACGACATCGCCGGGCAGTTGGGTTGCGTTGCGCCGGTTTCCCTGCGAATCAACCCGGACGTCGATGCCGGCACGCATCCCTATATCGCCACCGGCCTGAAAGAGAGCAAGTTCGGCATTCCCGCCAACCGCGCTGTGGCGCTGTATCGGCGCGCCGCGGGCATGACAGCGGTCAAAGCAGTTGGCATCGACTGCCATATTGGTTCGCAATTGACCAGTGTCGCGCCTTTTCTCGACGCCATCGACAGACTGCTTTCCATTGTTGAGGAACTGGCGGGCGAGGGCATTTGCCTGCGGCATTTCGATATGGGAGGCGGACTTGGCGTGCGCTACGGCGATGAAGCCCCGCCGCGGCCCGATGAACTGATGCGGGCGGTTGCGGACCGGTTCCACGGCCGCGGCCTTGAGTTGGTGATTGAACCAGGCCGTTCGATCGCCGCCAACGCCGGCATTTTCGTTACCGGCATCGAATATCTGAAATCGAATTCGGCGCGCAACTTCGCCATTGTCGATGGCGCCATGAACGATTTGCTGCGGCCGGCGCTGTACGGCGCTTGGCAGGAGATTATCCCGGTCCGTCGAAGGCGCGGGGAATCGAAAAGCTACGATATCGTTGGACCGGTTTGCGAATCGGCCGATTTCCTTGGCAAGGATCGGCGCTTGTGCGTGCAAACCGGCGACCTGCTCGCGGTGCGTGGCGCCGGCGCTTACGGCTTCGTTATGAGCAGCAACTACAACTCGCGGGCGCGGGTGGCGGAGATCATGGTGGATGGGAACGAATTCCATGTCGTGCGCAAGCGCGAGCAATTCGCCGCGCAACTGGCGCTGGAGTCCATGCTTCCCGCCTGAGGCGGGCATCGCCCGCGGATCGAAAACGCCATCGCAAAGCCGCGGAGTCAAAAACCAATCCGACAATCGGTGTCCCGCTAATTCGCGGGCAAAACAATGAAGATCAAGTTCACCAAAATGCACGGCCTGGGCAACGATTTCATGCTCATCGACTGCCTTGGGCGCGAGTTCAATCTGCCGGTCGAGCGGATAGCCGCGCTCGCCGACCGCAGGCTCGGCGTCGGTTTCGACCAGTTGCTGGTGCTTGAAGCGAGCGGGAACCCCAAGGCCGACTTCCACTATCGCATATTTAATCCCGACGGGCTTGAAGTTGAGCATTGCGGCAACGGCGCTCGTTGCCTGGCCCGTTACATCGCCGATGCCGGCCTCGGCAAGCGCAATCCAATCATCGTTTCGACATTGAACCGCACCTTGGCATTGCGCTTGCTTGACGATGGCGGCGTTTCGGTGGACATGGGCAGGCCGGATTTTTCGCCCTCGTCGCTGCCATTTCATGCGGAACGCCGCCAGGCGCTGTATCGGCGCGAGCTAACGGAAGCCGGAACCGAAGTCGAATTCGCCGCCTTGTCCATGGGCAACCCGCACGCGGTCATTCTGGTTGAAGACCTGGCGAACGCTGCCGTAAAGACAATAGGAAAGGCGTTGGGCGGGCACGCGGACTTTCCAGCCGGCGTCAATGTCGGATTTATGCGGTTGGAAAGCCGGAATCAAATCCGGCTGCGCGTGTATGAACGCGGGCCCGGCGAAACGCCGGCTTGCGGCAGCGGCGCCTGCGCGGCGGTAGCCAGCGGCATCGAGGCCGGCCTGCTCGACAGCCCGGTTACCGTCCGGCTCGCCGGCGGCGATTTGAAAATTGAATGGGAAGGCGGCCGGGCGCCGGTTTTCATGTCCGGTCCGGCGCAAACCGTGTTTGAGGGAACGGTGGAAGTATGAACAAGAAAGCAATCCTGGCGGCGGAGAAATCCGACGTGGAGGTGGCCGGCTTGACGGCGTCTCAAGTTGCCGATTTTCTCGGAACACACCCGGAATTCTTCCTGGAGCATGAGAATCTCCTGGCGGAATTATCCCTGCCCCACGACTCCGGCAAAGCGGTCTCCTTGCTTGAACATCAGGTCATGCTGTTGCGCCGCCGCTTCGACAACACCAGTCGCAAGCTCGGCGAATTGCTGGAAAACGGCCGCCGCAATGAACAATTGTTCGCCATCACCAAGGAACTCGCGCTGGCGCTGATGGAAACGCGCAATGTGGAGCAGGTGGTCGCCATCACCCGGGGCCACTTGCTCAGCCGCACCGGTGTTGAGAACTTGGAAGTGATTTTCCTGCGCAACCGGCGGCGGCTGCCGGTGGGCGAATTGCGGGTGGAGGATGAAGCGCTGATCCTTGATGAATTCAGCGACGTGTTTCGACTCAACAAGGCCTATTGCGGCAAGCAAAGCGAAACGGTGTTGCGCTGGCTGTTTCCCGCCAGCTGCGCCAGGATCCAGTCCACCGCGCTCTGCCCCATCAACTCCAACGGGCAGCCGCTGGCCTTGATGGCGCTTGGCCAGCGCACACAGGACCATTTCACCATCCATATGGAAACGATGTTCCTCGATTTTATTGCCGAAATCATGGGCGCCATGTTCACATTGCACTTGGAAGCCGCCACCGCCTGATTGCCGGCGGCCCACTCCAGGACTTCATGGCCAACAAAACATCAGACCCGCAGTCTCCGCTGGTCAGCATCATCTGCCGCAGCGTGGGCAGGCCGCAGCTCGGCGAAGCGCTGGAAGCGGCCGCCGCGCAGACGCATCGCCCGCTGGAAATCGTTTTGGTCGACGCCGCGGCCCTCGGTGAACCCGCGTTTCGCCAAGTATGCGCGGGCAAGCCGGTCAAGCTGGCCTTGCCTGAATCGGCGTTGTGCCGTTCCAATGCCGCGAATTTCGGATTGCGGCGCGCCTCCGGCGAGTATCTGATGTTTCTCGACGATGACGACTGGTTGGCGCCCAATCACGTTGAACACCTTCTGCACCATCTCATGACCCGGCGCGACGTCGATGCCGTGTACAGCAGCACACGCAAAACCGATGCGGCCGGCAAAGCAACGCTGGAGACCTTCCAGCAGCCTTTCGACCGAGTGCTGTTGATGCGCGACAACTACATTCCAATTCATTCGGTGCTCTTTCGCCGCAAGCTCATCGACCAAGGCTGCGAGTTCGATGAGAACTTCACGATATTCGAGGACTGGGATTTCTGGCTGCAAGCAAGCGAACTCACCGAGTTTCATCACCTGGACCGATGCACGGCGTTTTATCGATCCGGCGGCGCTTCGCAAACCGCCGAGCGGGAAGCGCATTTGCAGCGTTTCGACTCCGACCACAAACTCGGCCAGGCCCGGGCCGCCATCTACGACAAGTGGATGGGGCGCTGGCAAGGCGAGCAAATGAACCGTTTGATCGGCGCGTCCCAGCGGGACCAGGCCGAGAGCGTCAAACACATCGGCGAACTCAGCAAGGCGCTGGACGGCCTGCGGCGAGCCAGACAAAAAGCGGAACGGAAAGCGCTGGCGCTGGATCACCGAATCGAGGAAATCGAACGCTTGCGCGACAAACTGCAATTCAAGATCGGCGAGTTGGAAAAAGCCAATACCGACTTGCACGGTTCACTTTCCCTGGTGCAAATCCAACTGCAAGACGTGCTTGGCTCCCGAAGCTGGAAAATAACGCTGCCTTGGCGCTGGTTGGGTGGTCGTTTGAAATCGCTGACCGGCGGCAATCCGTTTCCGGTTCATACCGCCTCGCCGGCCCAGGAGACAGCGGCTGCTGACTCAGACGCGGCCCCCGCCGCCGCGCCGGTGCCGGCAGGAAAGGCCGCGCCGGTGGAAATGACAGCGCCAGACGGCAAACCGGAAGCCGTAAAAGTTGTTTTCGACCGGCATGCCAGTGGCGAGCTGGATGAGTTCCTCGCCAGCGATGAGAGACTCTCGTTTGGCGTGGCCGGGGCGCGCAACAAGGCCGCGCCTCCGCTGCTGACGGTACTGCTCGTGTTCTACAACAAGGCTCATCTCAGCCTGCAATGCTTGCGCGCGCTGCGGGAAAATGCCGATGTTCCCTTCGAACTGGTCATCGTCGACAACGCGTCGAGCGACCGCACCGGCGCTTTGCTCAAGCGGCTGGACAACGTAAAACTGATCCGCAATACGGAAAACCGCGGCTTCGTCAAAGCCGTCAACCAAGGCGCCGAACTGGCTGCGGGGGAATACCTGCTGCTGCTGAACAACGATGCCTTCATCGAGCCCGGGTCCCTGGGCGCGGCGCGCGATGTGCTGGCGGAAGATGCGGGCGTGGGCGCTGTCGGCGGCCGCATCCAACTGCTCGACGGGACATTGCAGGAAGCCGGCAACGTCATTTGGCGCGACGGTTCCTGCGCTGGATACGGGCGCGGCGACAAGCCGGACAACGGCGCCTACCTGTTCCGCCGCGAGGTGGACTACTGCTCGGGGGCATTTCTGATGTTGCGCACCGGCCTGTTCCGGCAACTCGGTGGTTTTGATGAAGCCTTCGCGCCCGCCTATTACGAAGAATCCGATTTTTGCCTGCGCCTGATAGCCGAAGGGTATCGCGTGGTTTACGAACCAATGGCCTATCTGCGTCACTACGAATTCGCCAGCACCGGCAGCATGCGCGCCGCGGCGGCCTTGCAGAAGAAAAACCGCACACTGTTCCGCAAAAAGCACGCCGGTTTTCTGCGGGACCAGCCGGCCGCCGATCCAGCGCGCATTTTGCACGCCCGCACCAGCAACAAGCATCCCAACCTGTTGCTGATCGACGATGCGGTTCCCCACGTCAGCCTGGGCGGCGGCTACCCCCGCTGCCGCCATATCCTCCATGTGCTGGCGCAAATGCCCCTCAATGTCACCTTCTATCCTTTGCAATTCCCAAACGATTATTGGGATGAGGTCTACCAGACCTTGCCGGCGAATGTGGAAGTTTTGCTTGAGCGGGGGCGTTCCGGTCTAGCGCAACTGTTGCGGGAGCGGGCCGGATTCTATCGGTACGTCATGGTCAGCCGGCCCACCAATATGGCGTTTTTCAATTTGGTTTTGCAATCCTTGCCGGCGCCGGCGCGGAAGTTTGAACTGATTTACGACGCCGAAGCCGTATTCGCCGCCCGTGAATTGCAGTGGCGCGAATTGCAAGGCGAACGTATCGACGCGGAAGAACGGAATCGCGTCCTGGGCGAGGAACTCGCGCTGGCCGACCAAGCCTCGGCGGTTCTTACGGTTTCCAAAGCCGAAGCCGAATTGTTTCGGGGTCGCGGCCAAAAGCGCGTGCTGGTGCTGGGACATGGCCTGGAACCGAAGCCGGCGCCGGCGCCGTTCGACGGCCGCCGGGGATTGCTTTTTGTCGGCGCCTTGAAGGATGAACTTTCGCCCAATGTGGATTCCCTGCTCTGGTTCGTCTGCAATGTGCTGCCCCGAATCGAAAACGAGATCGAGGGCCTGCATTTGAATGTGGTTGGCCATGCCGTCGCGCCCTCGCTGGTCAGCATCGAGCGGGCGAATATCCATCTGAAGGGCAGGCTGGAGAATTTGGACCAGGTATACAACGAAAACCGCGTGTTTGTCGCGCCAACGCGCTTTGCCGCGGGAATTCCGCACAAGGTGCACGAGGCCGCCGCCCACGGCATCCCGGCGGTGGTCACGCCGCTGCTTGCGCGGCAGCTCGGCTGGCGCCATGAGCGCGAAGTGCTGGTGGGCGACGGTCCGGATTCATTCGCCGAACAGTGTATTCGCCTGTATCGCGACGCCGACTTGTGGCGGCGGCTCGGCGACGCCGCCCGCAAGGCCGTGGCGCGCGATTGTTCGCAGTCAAAATTTCGCCAAACCTTGCTAGACTTGTTCCCTCAGCCAGCCGCGAGTCCGGCCAAAAATCCGGCCGGGAATTGACAGGCGGGTTGACGGCGACTTCGTCGGAGGACTTCCCATGCGCAAATATCATCCCCTGTTGGTCGCCCTGCACTGGTTGATGGTGCTGATGATCCCGGTTTCACTGACCTTTGGCGGCATCATTCTCGCCAACATGCCGAACGACAATCCGGCCAAGCCGACCTTTCTCGGCGGCCACATGGGATTCGGCATGACCATCGGCCTGTTGCTCGTGGTTCGCCTGATCACCCGCCTGCGCAGTACGCATCCCGCGCCCGCGAGCATTGGCAACGCCACGCTCGACCGCGTCGCGCGCTGGACGCATTGGTCGTTTTATGCGCTGATCGGCGGCATCGTGCTCAGTGGCGTGGCCGCCGCGCTTGGCGCCGAACTGCTACCCATTGTCTATGGTGGTTCCGGCGACCCCTTGCCGGCGACCTTCGAAGGCATGCCGCAGTTGTTTCTGCATGGCCTGTTCGCGGTTTTGCTGATCGCCTTGATCGTTTTGCACACGCTGGCGGCGCTGTACCATCAGTTCGGGCGGAAAGATGGGCTGTTGCGGCGCATGTGGTTCGGCGGCAGAGTCTGAGGCCGGCTGCAGCGCATGGGCTTCGGCTCAATATTCAACCGGAATGGCATCAAGACTGCGCCACAGGTACCAGCAGGCGACTGAGCGCCAGGGCCGCCAGACCTCGCCAATCGACAGCATCTGCTCGGCGGTTGGACGCTCACCGCCGTTGAAGTGATTGCCAATCGCGCGCTGGATACCGATGTCGCCCAACGGCAACACATCGGGCCGCAACAGGTGGAAGATCAGGAACATTTCCGCGGTCCAGCGGCCGATGCCCTTGACTTGCACAAGCCGTTCAATCACGGCTTCGTCGTCCAATTCGCTCCATTGCTGCTGTTGCAGGGATCCGTCGATGAAATGCGCGGCCAGACTCAGTAAATAGGCCGCCTTTTGCCGCGACAAGCCGCATGCCCGCAAGCTTTCGACGTTTTCGCAGGCGATCGTCTCCGGCGTGACCGCGCCCATGTGGGCCAGCATCTTTTGCCATACCGATTCCGCCGCCGACACCGAGATTTGCTGGCCAACGATTGAACGCGACAGGGAAAAGAATGGGTCGTTGCGCGGCAGCAGCATGGATTCTCCCGCGGCTTCGATAATCCCGCCCAATTTCGCATCGGCTTCGGCCAGCGCGCGCCGTGCCTGATCCCACCAAGGCGCGGGGGAACCCGCGCCGCTTCCCATAATCCTGGACAATTGGTTTCTCCCCGCAATAGTTTCAGCGACTGGCGCAACTCGTCCCGCACCCGACGCCGTTTGCCGATAGTAATCGGCCTGGTGGCGCGGAGGAAACCGCCATCGGCTCAGTGCCTCCGGCCGCGATGTCTGGCGAGGCGGTAAATCAGCCGCTGCAACAACCCCTGGCGCAGGCGCAGCAATACGCAAAGTTGCAGCCCGCGGCGTTGCGAAGCACTGAGCTGCGCGCGGTTTTGGCGCAGAAACGCCCGCGCCTGGCGGCCGACTTCGCACAGATGCGGATTTGCGCCCTCGGTGAGGATGCGGCGCCAATGGGACCAGCGCGTCAGTTTGGGCCTGGTGTGTCGGCGCGCGCCAATCGTGTTGGCGCCGTGCTGGCGGTATTGGACCAGAGCTTGCTCCAAATAAACCACCTTGCCGAAAGCGCTCGCGGTCAGCGCGAGCCACCAGTCGTGCATGATGGCGTCGGCGGCGATGGGCAAAGCCCTGCGCGCCAGCGCTTCATTGACCAGGGCGGTACAGCCGGTAACGAGATTGCTTATCGTCATTCCGGTCAATCCATTGCGCCGCGGCTCAAGACCCTGATAAGCGGCGAAGGAAGGCGCGATGGAAAGTTTGTCCGCGGAGATCACTTCCAAGTCTCCGTGAACGAGCACCGGCAGCGATGGATCGTCCGCCTCGGCCGCGCGCATCGCCGCCATTTGCCGCTCAATCTTGCCTGCTTGCCAGATGTCGTCCTGGTCGCAGAACATCAGGTAGGCCGACTGAAGCCCGAGCGCGCCCGCCTGGTCGAGCGCCGATTGCATGAGCAAGGCGAAACTGGCGCAGGCGCCGCGATTGATTGAATCACTCGCCAGCAAATGAAAGTGCCGCGGATGGCGGGCGGCGTATTGTTCCAGCACTTGCCGGCTGCCGTCGCTGGACCCGTCGTCCCGGGCGACGATGATGAAGTCGCGCCGGGTCTGGCCCAACAGCGAATCGAGTTGCTCGCCGAGAAAGCGCTCCCCGTTGTAGGTGGACAAGAGAATGGCCAGTGCGGGCTTCATGGCTTACTGCAATTGCCGATAGTCGCGCATGCCGGCGCGGATGTACCGCCAATACTCCGCGCGTTGCGGCGAACTGATCAGCAGCCAGGCCGTTTTTAGGGCGAAGCGGGGCAGGTCGCGCAGTTTCCAGCCGATGGGGGAGTACGCTTGTGTGTACAGATGGATGCGGTTGCGGCTTGAGTAATAGGTTCGCGAAGGCTTGTGCTGGGCCATGAGTCCCGCCCGCACCAGGGGGTTCAAACTGCGCTCGCCAATCAGGTGGTAGAGGATCGCGTGGTTGGTTCCGACCAGGTCGAAGCCCAGCGAGCGGGCGCGGAAACACCATTCCAGGTCCACATTGTCAATAAAGTAGTCTTCCCGCATGAGGCCGATTTCGGCCAGATGCCGCGCCACCAGCATGGTGCCTGAAGTGATCAGGAAGTCGGCGACGAAGTGGGACTCACTGCGTGCATAATGTCGATTGGTGCGGAACCAGAATCGATTGAACAGCTTGAATGGAGTCTGGCGGCTCGTCTGGGGGTTGATGATGCGAGGCCCCATGGCGGCAATGCCCCTTGCGCTGTGTCCTCTCACTTTCCCGTAAGCCGCTACCATGCGCTCCACATAGGATTCGCAAAGGCTGCTGTCCTGGTCGAACAGGAAAATGTAGTCGTAGTTGTCCCGCGTCGCGCGGGCGATGCCGATGTTCAACGCCCGCGCCAAGCCCTCGTTGGTTCCGCGCTTGATAATGCCGAGGCAGTTGTTGTAGGCCCGAATGGACTCCTCCAGCTCGCCGATCGAAGGCGAACCGTTGTCAACCACAACAAAATCGGTTTCCCGGTTCAATTGCCCGAGCATTTCGAGCAAGGGCGTGATATCGGGGTGGTAAGTGACGACAATGGCGCAGGTTTCGCGCTTGCGGGCCGCTTGCATGACGTTCAGGGCCCCGCGGATTCCGGTGTGTCGGGGGCAACCGGCAAACTTCCCGGCGCGCGCCAGGCGCGCGCGATGAAGTAGACGATGGAGCCAATGCCGATTCCGAGTCCGCTCACCACGCCCGCGTCGAGGATGCCGCGCCAGGGTTGCGGCAACAGCCGCACCAGCGCGACAAAGCAGATGATCATGGTCGTCAGTCCAAAGGTTGCCAGTTTGCGCCGGGTCGTGGCGTGGATAAAGCCCATGCAGAATAGCGGCGCCAGCAACACAAACCCGGGGCTGGGACTGCGCCCCAGAATCAGCGCCCGCAGCACGACCCGCGGCGCGAAACCAAGATGGAATCCCTTGTAGCCTTCCGCGTAGGACATATAAGCCACGCTAAAGCCCAGCGCGGCCCAATGCAACAGATTCAGGCGCAAAGCAAAGATTTCGAGCGCCAGCGGCGCCAGCCGGTAGATCGCAAACGCCAGCAAAGCCAACACGCCGCCAAGGCCCCAGGCCAAGCCAAGATATTTCAATCCGCCACCCAGTGGATATTGTCAGCCCCGAGCTGTCAGTCGCGCATTATAGCGGCCGCGGCGGGCAAGCCGGGGCGCGTTACGTGCGAATGACCGCTATGCGCTCGTCAGGTACGGGCGCATTTGCGCCCTCCATTGGTTTTCGTCCGCGGTTGCCACATGGTCGAGGTCGCCCACGGTGGCCGCCGGGTCGTCCACCCATTCGCGCAGCAGCGGGCCGCCGCTGATCACGTCGATGGGGAGCTTGCCCAATTCGTACTCATAAGGGAAATCGCGCCAGATCGGATACTCCGGATACAATCGCCGAATGGCCTTGAAAGCAAGCGCGACCAGGCGCCAGGGTCTGAAGGCGAAGTGGTCGTAATCCTTGCCGTCGGGATGGATTTGCACGCCGTGGCAGAGCGCGCCGGCGTGTTTGTGGAACGTGGGCTCGAACCAGCATTCGCGCAAGCGGCAGCCGAGCAGCCAAGACGGGGCCAGCTCGCCCATGGTCCTCAGCAGCGAACGGGCGTCGATGTCGGGCGCGCCGAACAACTCCAGCGGGCGTGTCGTGCCCCGTCCTTCGGAGAGCGTGGTTCCTTCGAGCATCACCGTGCCGGGGAAGGCGCGCGCCATCGCAAGCGTTGCCGCGTTGGGGCTTGGATTCACCCAGCAACGCTCGACCAGCGGCCAGCCATAGCCCGGCGCCTGCTCCGGCCCCCAGTCCGTCATCGCGATCACGCGGTAATCGACATCAAGCCGGTACTGGTCGATGAACCATCGTCCCAGTTCGGCAAGCGTGAGGCCGTGCCGCATGGGCATCGGTCCGGCGCCGACAAAACTTTCCCATCCCGGGCGCAAAAGCAGCCCCTCGACGGGGCGGCCCGCCGGATTCGGGCGGTCAAGCACGCAAACGGACTTGCCATGTTCTTGCGCCGCTTCCAGCACATAAAGCAGCGTTGTGGCGAAGGTGTAAATGCGGCAGCCAAGATCTTGCAGGTCGAACAGCAGCGTGTCGAAGCTGTCCATCATTTCCGGGGTCGGGCGCCGCACGTCTCCATACAGGCTGAAAACCGGAATGCCATGGACCGGGTCGGTATAGTCCGCCGACTCGATCATGTTGTCCTGCTTGTCGCCGCGCAAGCCATGCTGGGGGCCGAATGCTGCGCTGATCCGGATGTCGCCGCATGCCGCGAGCGCGTCCAGCGAGTGCGCCAAATCTTCGGTGACCGAAGCGGGATGCGCCAGCAAGGCCACCCGCCGCCCGCGCAGGGGCGCGCGCAGTTCCGCTTCCGCCAACAGGCGGTCAATGCCGAATTTCATCATCGCTGGCAACCATTTACGAATCCTGTTTTTGGCCCGGTTCTTGAGTGGAAGTCGGGATCCGGCGCGCGGCCGGGCTGTTTCGCAATCGCACCGTTCCGGAAGCCGATGGCGCTGGGCCGGAAGCATGGCGCCGGCGCAAAGATAGCGCGGATGGCCGGGTGCTGTCAGGCCAGATGTAAATTTGATTGATTATTAATTTGATACCACTACAATACAGGCTACACCAATCGCGCAGTTGCCGCCGCCGCCTGGCGGGGGCATGAACGCGCTTGGCTGCGGGAGGACGGAAGCGATTCATGCCTACGGAAAACGCCAGCGAGCGATTTGCGGATATCGACCGTTGGTCCACTGACAGCGCCGTCGGCGTTATGTATGAAGCGCAATTGTCCGCCATTGCCGCCATTGGCCCGCAGCTCGCCACGATCGCGCGGGCGGCGGATGCGGCCGCCCGGCGCCTGAAGCGGGGCGGGCGCCTGATCTACGTCGGCGCGGGCACTTCCGGCCGCATCGCCGTGCTCGACGGCGTCGAGCTTGGCCCCACTTTCGGCTGGCCGGCGGAGCGTGTCGCCTATGCCATGGCCGGCGGCCGGGAAGCGCTCATGGGCAGTGTCGAACTCGCCGAGGACGACGCGCAAGCGGCGGCGCGCGACCTGGATGCGATGGATGTCGCCGGTAACGATGTGCTGGTCGGCGTGGCGGCGAGCGGGCGCACGCCATATACCGTGGCCGCGGTCGAGAAGGCCAATGCCGCCGGCGCCTTGACCATTGCCGTGTCGAACAATCAGCCGGCGCCTTTGTTGGAGAAGGCGCAAATCGGCATCTGCGCGGAAACCGGCAGCGAGGTGATTGCCGGCTCGACCCGCATGAAGGCCGGCACGGCGCAAAAGGCCATTCTCAACTTGTTTTCGACCGCGACCATGATTTGCTGCGGCCGCGTGTATCAAGGTCTGATGGTGGACATGGTGGTCTCCAACCGCAAGCTCAAGGCCCGGGGAGTCAATATCGTCAAGCGGCTTGCCAGCGTCGACGAGGGTGCCGCGGCGAAAGCGCTTGACGCGGCGGAGAACAACATCAAGCTCGCGGTCCTTCACGCCAAAGGCCTGAGCCTTGCCGAGGCTGCCGAGCTGCTCTCGCGGCGCGATGGCGTGTTGCGCGACGCGGTTGCCGATTGGGAACAGCGCGGCGCGGCGCAGCGGGGCCGTGAATGATCGATTTCTCTTTCAACAAGTCCGGCAGCACACCGCTGTACATACAGATCGCCAACAGCATCCGCCGCCAGATCAATGAAGGCCGGATCGGCAGGGGAGAATCGCTGCCGTCCGAGCGCGACTTGTGTCAACTCACCGGTGCCTCGCGGGTGACGATACGCAAAGCCGTCGATGAGTTGATCGAAGAAGGCCTGCTGTGGCGCAAGCAGGGTTCGGGCACCTACGTTTCCGAACGCATTGAAGTGCCGGCAACTTATCTTGGAGGATTCACCGACGATGCCCGGGCCCGCGGCCAGGAATCGGGCTCGATCTGGCTGATCCGGAATTATGCCACCCCCACCAGGGAAGAGGCGGTGAAACTGGAAATAGCACCCACTGTGGAAGTGGTGCGCCTCGGCCGCGTGCGTTTGTCTGGAGGCGAACCGCTTGCGATCGAACACGCGGTTGTGGTCCGTTCCCATCTGCCGCCCATCGAGGAAATCGGCGACTCCCTCTACGGGGCGCTGGAGGCCAAGGGAAAAAGACCGCAGCAAGGCCGCCAGAAAGTGCGCGCCTCCCTCGCCTCGCCAACCGAGGCGGGGCTGTTGTCCATCCAGGAAAACAGCGAAGTGTTGCGAATCGAACGGGTAACCTGGCTGGACGATGGCACCGTGATTGAATTCACGCGTTCCGCCTATCGTGGCGATCGATACGAATTTGTCACCGACATCATTAGATAGCGCGCAAGACCGGCTATGGAAGCGTGGTCGATGCGGGGCATCATTGCGGCGCAAATTAGTATTATAATGGTATTTACCAATCAGGAGATGAAATACCGTGCCCCTTCGCCGAACAAGCCCCGACGCGACCTGGATGTTCCGGGAAACCGGCGAAATTCCAGACAAGGCCCGGCGGCAACAGATCCACAATGCCCCGCTGGTCGAACAAATCGTCGCAAAACTGAAAAATACCGCGCCCAAATTCATTCTGACTTGCGCCAGGGGCAGTTCCGACCACGCCGCAACCTACGCCAAATATCTGTTCGAGACGCGCATGGGTCTCGCGGTGGGCTCCTACGCGCCTTCGGTGGCGTCGCTGTACTCGGCGCAAACCGACATGCGCCAGGCGCTGTTCATCTCGATTTCCCAATCCGGCAGAAGCCCGGACCTGTTGAGCGCGGCGCGGGCGGCGAAAGCGAATGGCGCCCATGTGCTCGCCGTGGTCAACGACGAATCGAGCCCGCTGGCCAAATTGGCCGAGGATGTGCTGCCTATCAATGCCGGCCCCGAACTCAGCGTCGCCGCCACCAAGTCCTGCATTGGGGCGATGTCGGCGCTGTACCACTTGTGCGCCCGCTGGCGCGACGACAGCGCCATGCTGGCTGCGCTGGAAGACCTGCCGGAAACCTTGGCCGGTGCGTGGTCGCTGGATTGGTCGCGGGCTGTGGCGCCTTTGCGCGAAGCGCGCCAGGCGATGATGCTGAGCCGGGGCATTGGCCTTGCCGGCGCGCAAGAGGCGGCGCTGAAACTGAAAGAAACTTGCATGATCCAGGCCGAGGGCTTCAGCGCGGCCGAAGTTCGCCATGGCCCGATGATGATTGTCGATGAGAATTTTCCGGTGCTCGCCATTTCCAGCTTCGACGCTTCCCAGCAAAGCATCGACAGTGTCGCGCGCGACTTCCAGGGCAGTGGCGCGCGGGTGATGGTCGCCGGCGAAGCCGTTGACGGCGCGTTGCATCTGCCCATGCCGCGCGCCCCGGACGCCAACCTGCAGCCGCTGGTGTTCCTGCAATCATTCTACAAGTTGGCCAACACCCTCTCCCTTGAGCGGGGGCTCGACCCGGACCAGCCGCGCAAGCTCAGCAAAGTGACGGAAACGGTTTAGAGAAGCGGCATGGGGAGTTTGGTTTTCAACAATGGACGAATCGTAACGCCCCATGGCATACGCAATCGCGGCGCGGTGGAAGTCGAAGCCGGCCTGGTCACCCGGGTTGGAGACTCCCATGCCGTGGATCATGCGAACGCGGATGTGATCGACCTTGAGGGCGATTATCTGCTGCCCGGATTTGTCGACGTGCAAGTCAACGGCGGCGGCGGAGCGCTGTTCAATGACGACCCCAGCGCGGCGACGGCGGCCAGGATTGCGCGGGCGCACCGCGCTTTCGGCACCACCAGCCTGTTGCCGACGCTGATCAGCGACGACCTGGACAAGGTCGAGCAAGCGATCAAGGCCATTGATGGCGAAGTCCGGCGCGGCACGCCCGGCATCGCGGGCGTTCATATCGAAGGTCCCTTCCTGAATGTGGAAAAAAGAGGCATTCACGACGCAAGCAAGCTGCGCAAACTGTCACCAGAGGCGATGGACATTTTGACATCCGCCAAACACGCGCGGGTGGTGGTGACGCTGGCCCCGGAATGTGTCGAACTCGGGCAGATCAGGCAATTGGTGGAATGCGGCGTCAAAGTCTGCGCCGGACACAGCAATGCCAGTTACGACCAGACCCGCGCCGCGCTGGCGGCCGGCGTTACCGGCTTCACGCATTTGTTCAACGCCATGCCCGCCATGCAAACGCGCAATCCCGGTGTAATTCCCGCGGCCCTGGAATCGGCCGCCTGGTGCGGTGTGATCGCCGATGGCGAACACGTCCATCCGGCCATGCTGCGATTGGCGTTGCGGGCGAAATCCGACCGCCGCCTGATGCTCGTCACCGACGCCATGCCCGTGGTCGGCTCCAAGTGCGACCATTTCCACCTCGACGGCCGCCGCATCGGCATCAGCAACGGCGCATGCCGTTCCGAAGACGGCACATTGGCCGGATCCGTGCTTTCGATGATCGATGCCGTGAAAAACGCCATGACGATGCTCGAACTGAGCATCGAACAGGCATGCGCGCTGGCCAGCGCCATGCCCGCTTCGTTTCTGGGCATGGAACAACGCGCCGGCGGCATCGCCACCGGCCGCAGAGCGGACCTGGTTCGCGCGACGCCGGAGCTCAATGTTCGCCAGGTGTGGATTGGCGGGGTAGACCTGGACTAGGCCAGGCTGGCGTTGAGAGCGCCGGTCGGAACGGCGCAGTACACGGCACCGCGTCAACCCGATTCAAGGGCCGAATTGGCGCGCGCCAGAATCAAGGCGCCATCGAGGGAGTCGCCCTTGGCCGGGGTCAGTCGCGCCGCGGTTCGCTCGCGCAGCCAAGGCTGCAATCGCTTGGACAGCCCGCCGGCCAACGCGCATTTCGGCGCCCCTTTGGCGAATATCGTTTCGATGAATCGTTCCACATGTTTTACCGCGTCTTCCACGATAGAGCGCGCGATTTCATCATCCTGTTCGGCGTAATCCATGATCATGGGCGCGAAGGCCGCGTAGTCCCGCGGCGTTGCCTCGTCCATCCATTCGATGGCGCGGCCGGTATCGTGGTCGAATCGCGCCGTGACCGCCGCGCTCAATGGGGTGGGACGCGTGCGGCCGTCGAGCGCCCGCAAGGCATGACGCATCGCGCTCAAACCAAGCGCCGCGCCGCTGCCTTCGTCGGAAATCGGAAAACCGTAACCGCCGATGGTGATGCCGATTTTGCCGATCTTGATATAGGCGACACTGCCGGTGCCCAGCACCAGGGTGGCCCCATCCTCGCCAAGGTGGGCGCCCAGATTCGCAATCGCGGCGTCGGTCTCCAGATTGAGGAATTGGAACGGGAAGTTGAGCCGCGACACCGCCAGTTTCATGCCCGGGCGGGAAATTCCGGCAATGCCCATCCCGGCGCCGATCAGGCCCATGTCGCTTTCGCCCAGCCCCGCCGCGGCCACCGCTTCTCCGGCGACGGTCATCAACACCGCATGCAATTCGTCCAGACCAATGCGGGCGTTCGCGGGGCCGGACTTGGCCTCGCCGAGCACGGTACCGTCAAGCGCGGTCAGGCGCGCCCGGGAGTGGCTGCCGCCAGCGTCAATGCCAAGATAATATCGCATGGGTCGGTCCTGTCTTGTTCGGATTACGCGGGTTTCGCATGGCGCGCAGCTTGCGCCGCCGTGTCCTTTCCCGCCATGCAAACCGCGATGGAAATGCCGGCGCCAATCAGCAACTGCCAGGGGAAAGACAGCGATTTCATCAGTGGCGGCAGGTTGAGCGAATCGACAATGTAACTTTGCTGAAAAAGAATCGTCAAAAAGCCCGCGATTAGCGCGGCCGACACCGAAAACGAAGATCCGCGCCTGGTGAAAACCGCCGTGAAAAACACCCCGGTGAGTCCGGCATAGGCAAACGACATGACCGCCAGCGCGAACTCCAGCAAGGCCATGTCGGTGTAGCGTTGCCAGTAGAAACACAGCACCGCCATCGCCGCGAGCAGCACGGCGAAGATGAACATGCCGACGCGGCCGGCAAAAACATAGTGCTCCGGGCTTGCGCCGTTGGCCGCGGATTCTCTCCAGGGCCGGTAAAAATCGCCGACCAGAACCGATGACATGGCGCTCAAGCCGGATGTCATCGTCGAAATGGCCGCGGCGACAATACCCGCCGTGGCCAGCCCCCGCACGCCCGCTGGCATTTCGCTGAGTATGTAGGACATGAATACGGTGATGCTCTCGCCGTTGAATTCCGGCATTAGCTCGCTGCCGCCGCTGGCCGCCAGCAGTTCCGGCCGCTCGTATAGCAGATGCAAAAGCTGACCGATGGTCACGAAAACAAATACGATGGGAATCGCCACCAGCGAAGAGGCGATCATCGCCCGTCCGCCCGATTTGGCGTCGCGGCAAGTCAGCAAGCGCTGCGTCGTATCCTGGTCGAAGCCGAAATTGCCAAGGTTGAGCAGAAACACGCCGGTCAAGATCGCCCACACGGTGAAAGGTTTGGAGAAATCCAGCGAAAAATCGAACAACACGAGTTTGTTCACGCCTTCCGGTGTCTCGCGCAAAGCAGCGATCACCTCGGCCGGTGTCAGCGACAATTGCGACCAAATGCTGGCCAAGGCGATCAAGGCGGCGCCGAAGTAGACGATGAATTGCCCGAAATCGCTCCAGATCACCGAACGCACGCCTCCCACCAGGGTCAGGCCGAGGGAGAAAACCGTGATCGCGCAAACCGCCAGAATCACGCTTTGCGGCTCGATATTGAAAAACAGCATCATGGCAACCGCGGTCGCCGCGATGTATACGCGGGCGCCGCTTGCGAACACCCGGCCGACCAGATACATGGCGCCGGCCGCGCGTTTCGCGGGCTCGCCATAGCGCGCCGCGAGCAGTTCGTAGACCGTGGTCACTTTCAGGGCGTAGAAGCGGCCGAGCAGAAAGCGCGTTGCGAACAGCGCCGCCAGGATGCCGCCGAAGGAAGAGGCGACATAGGTGTAATCGCCGCGGAAACCGTTGTCGGGGCCGCCGAGAAAAGTCGCGGCCGATTGCGTGGTGGCGAGCACCGAGAACATCACCAGCCAGACGGACATCTGGTTTCCGCCGAGGAAAAATTCCCGCATCGACCGGGTCGGCCGGCGCGACAGCGCCACACCGCCGCCAATCACCGCCGCGACATACAGGGCGATGATGGACCAGTCGATCAGAGTCAGCGGTGTTGACATGTCCGAAACCATACCATTAACGTCGGCCCGATTGCATTCGGCTTCCCAATCGGCCCACCGGGCATCGGGCCCCGGCTTCTTTCCTGGTTCAGAATTCCCCCGGCAATGCTTGTGATCGGTATGCCGAAAGCCGGCGTATTGGACAACTTGGGGCTGCTCAACAAGCGCGGAAATGGATACCGGGCAAATATATTACCAATATTGATACCGGATGGCTTGTATTAGTATTGAATTTGTATTATATCTTGTCGCAGCAGAGTCCAAGACGCGGGCCGGTGCCCGCGAATACTATCCAATTGGGGGTGGAATGATGAAAGACGGAAAGACGATTTTGCAAAGAATCCTGTGCCTGGCGCTGTTCTCCAGTCTGGCTTTTCCGGCGATCGCCCAAGCGCAGCAGTCGCAGCAGTTGCAGCAGTCGGATGACGCGAGCGGGTCGGGCGAGGAAATCCAACTCATCGAAGTGGTCGGCTATCGCGATTCACTGCGAAGAAACATCGGCATCAAGCGGGAGTCCGACACCATCGTCGACGCGGTCTCGGCGGAAGACATCGGTCAGTTCCCGGACATCAACGTCGCCGACGCCTTGCAACGCGTCACCGGCGTGCAGGTGGAGAAAGACGAGCGGGACGGCGAAGGCGTGCGCGTGAGCATTCGCGGCACACCCTCCCATTTGAACCTGGCGCTGTTGAACAATCAGCAAATCGCAACGGCAACCGCCAGCAACCGACGCAGCGAACTGCGCGACCGCAGCTTCAACTACTACTTGCTGCCCACTGAAATCGTCGACACATTGGAAGTGTACAAATCGCCGGAAGCCAACGTCGACGAAGGCTCCATGGGCGGCACGGTGATTGTCAGAACCCGCAGGCCGCTCGACGCCGAAGCCAACTCCGGCGCCGTTTCAGCCCGCTATTTCGACTTCGACAACGCCGGCGAAAACAAACCCCATATCTCCGGCTTGTACAGTTGGAAAAACGAAGCCGAAACTTTCGGCTTCAACCTTGCCTACATCTACCGGGACAGCGCCACACTGATGGATTCCAAGCGCAACATCGCCGGTTACTTCCGCCCGACGGACTACGATGGCGATGGCGTGAACGAGCGTATTCCGGTGCATGTGGGCGCAAACCGCTACACCGCCGAATACAGCTTGAGCACACCGTTCGCCACCTTGCAGTTCGCGCCCAGTGAAGATTTGGACATCACCTTCACGGCGCTCAACTCGGTGACCGACCGCAAATCCCAGGGCATCTATTCATTCGGATTCGCCAGCCTCACCGCCGCCCTCAGCCTGGCCGACGTTCGCGCGAACAATCTCGCCACCATCAGCGACGGCACCGTGGTTGCGGGCAACTTGCCCACGTGTTGCTCAAACCGCATCCCGGGCTGGTTGGGAACAAATCTCCAAGCCGCAATCTTCGACACGGGTTATTATCAGGATGAGGTTGAAACCACGGCTTTCGACATGGAAGCGACCCTGGAGCGGGGAAGTTACCGGGTAACGGTGCAAGCCGGCCACAGCTATGCCGATGGTCTGGCGCTGGACAAGGCCGCCCAGTTCTCAGCCGAATCGGGCCTGAATTTCGACCTGACCTCGGGCCTGGTCGAAGGCACCGTGGACGCGGGCTTGACGCCGGACGACTACCTGTTTTACTACTCCCACATCAACACGATCCGCAACGATTCCGATTCGACTTTCGTCCAGGCCGACACCGAGATCAACCTGGACAACGATCTGTTCCCCAGCATCGAGGCGGGCGTGAAGTACCGCGAGTACAACAAGGGCGCCAGCCGCGTGAAGCGGGATTTTATCGAGGATGGCACTTTGTCGCGGTTTGTCGGCTCCCCGATCAACGATTTCCGGGTCGGCCAGGCGCCAACGAAATTGTGGAACTTCAATGTTGACGCTTTCCAGCAATGGCAGGACGGCATACCCGTGCTGCCGGGCACCGGCAACAGCACCTGGAACGATCCCAACGACCGCTACAACGTCAGCGAGGAAGTGACCGCCGCGTACCTGAAAGGCAACTTCGAAACGCAGAACTTCCGCGGCAACATCGGGCTGCGCGCGGTGAAAACCGCCACCTCCTCGAAAGCCAAGCAATACGACGGCCCCAACTTCAATGCGGAAAGCCGCGGGGCCGTGCAAGATGTGGTGATCGACAATGAATACACCGACATTTTGCCCAGCCTGAACCTGAACTATGTCGGGTTTGACGATGTCGTATTGCGCTTCGCGGCGGCCCAGGTGCTCGCCCGGCCCAATTACATCAACATCGCGCCGTTCGAAACGCTGAACTGCGGTTCGCGGGGCTGCACCGGTTTTGAAGGCAATCCGGACCTGGAGCCGTTCCGCTCCAACCAATACGATGTTTCCGCGGAATGGTACATCGATGATGCTTCGCTGCTGGCGTTCGCCCTGTTCTACAAGGACGTCGAATCCTACATCGATGTGGAATCTTTCACCGCGACCCGGGACTACCGGACCATCGATGCCAATGGCAATAACATCTTCGTGCCCCGGGAGTTCGCCATGCAGCGTCCGATCAACGGCGAGGGCTTGAGCATCCAGGGTTTTGAGTTGAACTACCAGCAAGACATCGCCAACGGTTTCGGCGTAACCGCCAACTACACCTACGCCGAAGTCGACCTGACGCAGACCGAAGCGCAGAGGGACGCCGGCCAGGAGCCGGTCCTGTTCGGGCATTCGGAAGACACCTGGAATGCGACCGCGTACTACGAGGGTTTCGGTTTCGCGGCCCGATTATCCTACACCTTCCGTTCCGAATACCCGTCCAACCACTTGCACGGGGCGGGAATCCAGGTATCGTCGCAACAAGCGGTGACCGATACCCGGGCGGCCGGCGATTCCAATCTCGGCTTTGGTGTAAGTCGCGGCTTGATCGGGTACAAAGGCGATTTCGGACAGTTCGATTTCAACGCCAGCTACCATGTGACAGACGATATCGAAGTGCTGTTCCAGGTGATCAATCTGGCCGACGAGGAAATCGTCTGGTACGCGAGCCGGGAAAACCACACACCGGACCAGGGACGTCCAATCGGCGTATATAATCACGGACGCCGCGTGGCGGTCGGCGTGAACGCGAGGTTCTGAATTCCGCGCGGACGACTGACGGAAAAGTAAAGGACAACAAGCAAGTGAAGGACAAGTGAATGACAACTGCGATGCGCAAGGCATTTCGACTCTCCCTGGGGTGGCTGATGTTCCCCATGGCGGCGCTGGCCGCCGACTACGGCAGCCGTCCCGAGGTGCTGGAGTTCGCGCGCGAACTGGCCGAAGAGGCCGATTTCGACGAGCGCGAATTGCTGTCGATGCTCGGGCAGGCGGAATACCAGCAAAGTGTCATTGACTCCATCAGTCGTCCGGCGGAAAGAGAGTTGACCTGGGCGGTATACCAGGACATTTTCCTGACGGGGGAGCGAACTTCACGTGGCGCCGCGTTCATGTCGGAACATCGCGCGGCGTTGCGGGAAGCCTTCGAGAGCTACGGTGTGCCGCCGGAGATCGTGACCGCCATCATCGGCGTTGAAACCATGTATGGCAGATTCAGCGGCGATTATCGCGTGCTCGACGCGCTGGCAACCCTGGCCTTCGATTATCCGCCCAGGTCCGCGTTCTTCCGCGGCGAACTCAAGCAGTTTTTCCGGCTCGCGCGGGAAGAGCAACAGCCCATCACCAGTTTCTACGGCTCCTATGCCGGGGCGATGGGCCTTGGACAGTTTATCTCGAGCAGTTATCTGCACTATGCCGTCGACTTTGACGGCGACGGTTTTCGGGATATTTGGAACAACCCGGTCGACGCCATCGGCAGTGTCGCCAACTACCTGTATGAACATGGCTGGGAGCGCGAAGGCGGCATCGCTGTGCGGGTGGAGGCTGCCGGCGTGCCGGAGGATGTTTTCAATGTATCCCTGGAACCCGGCAAATCCATCGCCGAGTTGGAGGCTTTGGGCGTGACGGGCGAATTGGGAGATTTGGATCGGGCGCAACAAGTGGCGCCGTGGCGTCTTGTCGGCAAGCAAGGTGACGAGTACTGGCTGGGCATGCAAAACTTTTACGCCATCACCCGCTACAACCGCAGCGAGCTTTACGCAATGGCGGTGTACCAGTTGAGCGAAGCGCTGAAGAACGGCAGCGCACAGTAAGCACTCCTCCCTTCCATGGAGCCTGTCTTTCGAGCCATGTTCCCGCTTCGAATATGGAAAGGCTTTGATCGGGTCCGCGGGTGGACGGAGCTTTGCGCGTCGTAGAGGCGGAGCGTCACAGGGATGTGCAAAGCGACGCCGATTCGATTCCCGGCTTGACAGGATTTCGAGCCGGGATTTAGCGCAAAGTTCCGTCCACCCGTGGACCCGATCAAAGCCACTCTTGAGGATTTGAGGGGCAGTCAAAACCGCGCTGCGGTTCTGGTGGGAAATTCGCGCACATGACGACACAACTTGGCGCTTCCCAATACCACATCCAATCCATTGCCGCGCTGTTTTTCTCAGTAATCGCAAGCGCCGCCTGCGCGCAGGCGCCGGTCAAGACCGGCGCGCAGCTGCTCCATGAATCCGCCTTCGAGCGCTGGCAAGGCTTGCGTGTTGGACTGATCGTCAACCACACCGCCCGCGTCCACGATGAGCACTTGATCAATTTGGCGCATGACGCTCCCGGGGTGACTGTCGCGGCGCTGTTCAGCCCGGAACATGGCTTGCGCGGCACTGAAGCGGATGGCGTAGCCATTGCCGACGGTGTGGACGAGCTTACGGGAGCACCGGTTTACAGCCTTTACGGGCGCACCCGCAAGCCGGAGCCCGCCATGCTGGAAGGGCTCGATATCCTCGTCTTCGACATTCAGGATGTGGGGGCGCGGTTCTATACTTTTATCTCGACAATGGGTCTGGCGATGCAAGCCGCGGCGGAGGCCGGCCTGCCGTTCATGGTGCTGGACCGGCCGAACCCGTTGTCCGGGGATTACCTGTCAGGATTTGTGCTGGAGCCTGAGCTCGCGTCTTTCATCGGCCGGTTCGCGATTCCCATGGTCCACGGCCTGACGGTGGCGGAGTTGGCGCGGATGATCCAGGGCGCCGCGCTTTTGCCGGGCTTGGAGAACCTCCAATTGGAAGTGGTGCCCATGTCCGGCTGGACGCGTTCGATGCAGTGGCCGGATACGGGATTGCCCTGGCGGCCAACCAGTCCCAACATTCCCGATTTCACGACGGCGCTGGTCTATCCGGGCCTGTGCCTGTTCGAATCCACGTCCGCCAGCGAAGGGCGGGGCACGGCGACCCCGTTCCTGCACGCGGGCGCGCCCTGGGCCGATGGCGCCGCCTTGGCGCGGGCACTGAACGGGGCCGGCCTTCCAGGCGTTGCCTTCGAGGCCACCCGCTTCACTCCGGCGCCGGGCGACGGCGCGCAGACGAGTCCCAAGCTTGGCGGCCAGGCGTTGCAAGGCGTTAAAATCCGGGTGACCAACCGAATGGCCTACCGCCCGCTTGAAACCGGTATCCACCTGTTCCACGCTTTCTACCACGCCGCGCCGGACAAGGACGCGTTCCTGTCCCGCCCGCGCTGGCTCGACCAGTTGAGCGGCTCCGAACGCCTGCGCGCCATGCTCCCCAACGCCTCGCCGGAAGCCATCATAGCGTCGTGGTCCGATGAGTTGGCGGCGTTCCGGGCGGCCCGCGCGGAATACCTGATCTACGACTGAAGGGGCCGTCGCAGAATGGCATGGCTAAATCCCGGTTCCGTTCGAGCTGGACAACCGGGCGGGATTGAGTCAACGCCAATTCCCATGCACAATGCCGCCCAACTTCCAACCGCATAATTCCGCATGACGGTACAACTTGGCGTCGTGATGGACCCCATCGAGTCCATCGTCGAGAAGAAAGACACCACCCTGGCGATGCTGCTCGCCGCCCAGGCCCGCGACTGGCGCATTCATTACATGCTTCAGCCCGATTTGTATCTCGGCGCCGGCGGCGCCCGCGCCCGGAGCCGGGCGCTCGTCGTGCGAGATGATCCTGAGGATTGGTTTTCGATCGGCACCGAACGGGACATCGCCCTCGGCGAGTTGGATGTGATCCTCATGCGCAAGGATCCACCCTTTGACATGGATTACATCAACACCACGTATCTGCTGGAACACGCCCAGGCCGCGGGGGCGCTCGTCGTCAACGAAGCGCGCAGCTTGCGCGATTGCAACGAAAAGGTCTCGGCCGCGCAGTTTCCCGACTGCTGTGCGCCATTTTTGGTTTCCGCGAACGCGGAATTGCTGCGGGCATTCCATGACGAACATCGGGATGTGGTGTACAAACCCCTCGACGGCATGGGTGGCGTCAATGTTTTCCGCGCGCGCGCCGACGACCCGAACATCTCGGTGATTATCGAGTCGCTGACCGGCCGCGGCCGGCATCAGATCATGGCCCAGCGATTCATTCCCGAAATCTCGGCCGGCGATAAACGAATTCTGCTGATCGACGGCGAGCCCATACCCCATGTGCTGGCCCGCGTCCCGGCGGCCGGCGAAACACGCGGCAATCTGGCTGCGGGCGGCAGCGGCGTTTGCCGCGAAATCGATGCGCGCGACCGCTGGATCTGCGATCAGGTTGGCCCCGATCTCGCCCGGCGCGGCCTGCTTTTCGTTGGCCTTGATGTCATTGGCGATTACCTCACCGAGATCAACGTCACCAGCCCAACCTGCATGCGCGAGATCGAGCGGGAGACCGGGCTGGATATTGCCGGTGAACTGATGGACTGTATACTGGACAAGCTTAATCCGGCTCATCGCGCCGTTCGCGCCCGCTAGCCGCGCCGGCGGCGGATTGCGGTCGGACGGCGAAGCAAGCATGGCGTCTTTCAGGTACCACCGTGGAGCATTCCGAGCGGGCCAGGCAAACCGACCGATTCGTCTTCACCGTCGCCCTTTCGGTCTGCCTGCATGCCTTGATCATTCTTGGCATCGGATTTGTCCCGCCCGATGACAGCGGCGGCGAAGAAAAACTTGAAATCACGCTGGCCATGTACCGCAGCGACCAGGCCCCGGAGGATGCCGATTTCCGCGCCCAGGAAAACCAGACCGGCAGCGGCACCTTTGATGAAGCGGCGGCGCCCGCCACCTTGTACGCCAGCGAATTCCATGCGCAATCCATCGAGGAAGTGATCCCGCCGCCGCAAATTCCCGACTACGGCGAAGAACATCCATTGACCGAAGTCGTCGCCAACGAGGGAGGGCGGGCCAATGCGGACCTGGCCGGCGAGGGTGCGACCGGCGCGGCATCCACCGAAATCAGCTTTGCCATCGCCAGTTTGCGGGCCCGGCTTGACCGGCGACGGCAAGCCTACGCCAGCCGGCCGCGCACCTACACCATCTCTTCCGCATCGACCCACAAGAGCCACGACGCCTTATATCTCGACAACTGGCGACGGCAAGTCGAAGCCGTGGGCAACCGCAACTACCCCGCGGAAGCCGAACACCAGCGCTTGCACGGCAGTTTGCGCCTGCTGGTATCGCAACTGCCCGACGGCAGCGTCAACGAAGTGAAGGTTCTTGCTTCCTCCGGCCACGAGTTGCTTGATCAATCGGCGGTGCGAATTGTGCATATGGCGGCGCCTTTCGCGCCTTTCCCGCCGGAAATACGGTCCGAAGTTGATATACTCGAAATCATACGAACCTGGCGCTTCCACGAAGCACAGGGACTGACCAGTTACTGAACGCGGCGCGGTCGACGCCGACGTGGCGACATCGACCGCAAGCCTGAATTGGCATGAACACGTCCGACAGTCTGGAAAATCAATTTCTGGTGGCCATGCCGCAACTGGCCGGAAGCTATTTCGGCAGCTCGGTCACCTATCTCTGGAAACACGACGATTCCGGGGCCATCGGCATTGTCGTCAACAAGCCGCTGCAAGCCAGCATTGCCGATATTCTGGAAGAACTGGAAATCAAGAGCGAGGCGGGTGAGCAGAATTTTCACCGGCGCCAAGTCTTGGCCGGTGGTCCCGTGGAGCGCGACAAAGGCTTCATCTTGCACGATGCGGGCGCTGAATGGGAATCTTCGGTTGGGGTGACGCAAGGAATCAGCATCACCACTTCGAAAACCATCCTCCAGGCCATCGCCACCGGCAAGGGGCCGAACAACTACCTCGTCGCCTTGGGCTGCGCGGGCTGGGCTCCCGGCCAGCTTGAGCAGGAACTGCGCGACAACGTCTGGTTGACCACCCCCGCCAACAGCGACCTGATTTTCTCCCAGGACTATGCCGGCAAGGCCCGCGCCGCCGCCGCGCAACTCGGTATTTCACTGGAACAGCTTTCGCCCGAGGCGGGACACTCCTGAAACATCCCGATGACGCTGAGCTTGTTTCCAGACAACCCGAGTTCCGCGTTTTCAGCGCTTGCCTTCGACTTCGGCACCCAGCGCATCGGCGTGGCCTTTGGTCAAAGCCTGACCGGCACCGCCAGCGCCGTGACCGTGCTCAAAGCCCGCGACGGCCAACCGCGCTGGAATGAAATGGCGCAACTGGTGGCGCAATGGAACCCCGACGTTTTTCTGGTGGGACTGCCTTACAACATCGACGGCAGCGTCAGTGAATTGCTTGGCCGAGCGGAGAAGTTTGCGCGCCGCCTGCAAGAGCGATTCGACAAACCCTGCTACGGCATGGACGAAAGGCTTTCCTCGCGGGAGGCGATCGAACGGCTGGTGGAGGCCAACACGGCCAAAACCGTCAAGAAAACCGCAATCGACCATATCGCCGCCCAGATCATCCTCGAGAACTGGTTCAATGAAATCCGCCGCGCCGGTTGAGTAAATTTCCAAAAAAATACTGACCGGAAACATTCAGAGCAGGCCCGGTTCGCGCGCCTGGCCGCGCGCCTCCTCCAGCAGCACCTCTCCAGCGGCGAGCAATTCGGCAAGACTTTGATCCAGCGTGCGCATACCAAGCGCCGCGCCCGACTGCATGCACGAATAAAGCTGGGCGATGCGGTCTTCGCGAATCAGGTTTCGAACCGCGTTGCTGGCGATCAATATCTCCCGGGCGGCGACGCGCCCGCCGCCGGGTTTGCGCAGCAGTACCTGGGCGATCACCGCCTGCAAGGACTCCGCAAGCTGGATTCTGACAATGGCCTTCTCGGTGGCGGGGAAAACGTCAACGATGCGGTTGACCGTCTTGATTGCGGACGCCGTGTGCAATGTGGCCAACACCAGGTGTCCCGTTTCCGCGGCGGTCAGGGCCAGGCGGATAGTATCCGTGTCGCGCAGTTCGCCCAGCAGGATCAGGTCCGGATCCTCGCGCAGGGCGGCCCGCAAAGCGGTGGCGAAGCCCTTGGTATGCAAGTTCGCCTCGCGCTGGCTTACCAGGCAGCGCTTGCTGTCGTGGACGAACTCGATTGGGTCTTCGATGGTGAGAATATGGCCGCTCCGATTGCGATTGACATGATCCACCATCGCCGCCAGCGTGCTGGACTTGCCGCTGCCGGTCGGTCCAGTCACCACCACCAGTCCGCGCGGCAACTCCGCGATGCCGGCGAAGGCGCCGTCCATGCCAAGCTGCGCCAGCGACGGCACTTGCGCCGGAATCGCGCGAAAAACCGCCGCGCAGCCACGGTTTTGCAGAAATGCATTGAGCCGAAAACGGCCGAGTCCAGCCCGGTCGATAGCCATATCGACTTCTGACCCGGCGCGATAACGCTTGCGCTGCGCCGGTTCCAGGCAAGATTCGATGCAAGCAAGTACCTGGTCGTTGCTTAAGGCCGGCAACGCCGCCGCCCGCAACTCCCCATCAACCCGAAGCCAGGGCGGATGCCCGGCGGAAAGATGCAAGTCCGAAGCGCCCTGTTCGGAGCAAAAATCAAGCAATTTCTCCAACTCCATAAATTCTCTCCTCATTTGGTTTAACAAAATTTGCATTCGCACATCTGCTCGCGTCCCGATTCCTACACCTCGGCCCCGAGCGCCACCTGGTGGTGTTAGACTGCCGCGGCGCAAACACCCAGAAGCGGAGCAAAGTCATTGGATTGCAGCGTTGATTCCAATGCCGACATCGCCACCCGGCTGAAGCGGATTCGCGCCCGCATTCGGGTTAGCGAAATACGCAGCGGCAGGCCGCCGGGCAGCGTGATCCTGCTGCCGGTGAGCAAAGGCCAGCCGCCAGGCAAAATCGAACAAGCCCGGCGCTTGGGTATCGCCGATCTGGGCGAAAGCTATCTGCGCGAGGCGCAATCCAAAATTGCGCTGTTCCGGCAACAAGGCTGGCGCTGCAATTGGCACTTCATCGGCCCTTTGCAATCCAACAAGACCCGCGGAATCGCCGAAAACTTTCACTGGGTGCAAAGTATCGAGCGCGAAAAGATCGCCCGGCGCCTCAACGACCAACGCCCCGCCGATTTGCCCCCGCTGAATGTCTGCGCCCAAGTCAATTTATCCGGCGAATCCAGCAAATCCGGCATCCACCCCACTGAGACCGAAGACTTGTGCCGCGCAATCGCCGCCATGCCACGCCTGCGCCTGCGCGGCCTGATGACAATACCCGCCAAAACAACCGATGAAGCCGCCCAGCGCGAAGCCTTCCGCACACTCGCAACCGAATTCCGCCGCCTGCAAAAAATCTTCCCTTCCATGGACACCCTCTCCATGGGCATGAGCGGCGACTTCGAAGCCGCCATCGCCGAAGGCTCCACCCTGATCCGCCTCGGCGAGGCAATTTTCGGAAAGCGCCCCGGCAACTGACACAAGCAATCCCGCCACCCGACGGCGGCGGATCGAAGCCACTACTCCCAAGGAGATTCTGCGACTCCGCTTCGCTCCGCGCAGAATGACGGATTATCGGGTCCGCACAATGTGAGTCGCCGTCGGGTGGCGGTGGGTTCAGCGGCCGTGCGAGACAGGATGTCGAGCCCGGAGCCTACAGGGATGTACTTGTGGCGTCCGCTGAACCCACCGCCACCCGACGGCGACGGATCGAAGCCACAACTCCCAAGAAGATTCTGCGACTCCGCTTCGCTCCGCGCAGAATGACGGAAGTGGGCACGCGCGGGATGCCAAAAGCGGGCGCACACAGTGAATAAAACGGGCACGCACAATGAAAAAACAGCCGTCCTGTCGGCTTGGCGGTTTACTGCTAGAATGCGCGGTGTTGCTGGAAGGACCGGGGCTGAACACGTGACGGCGCGGAATATCGGATTCATCGGCAGCGGCAACATGGCCCGCAGCCTCGTGCTCGGCCTGCTCGCCAACGGCCGCGACCCCGCGCACATCCATGTCGCCGATATCGACGCGGGCAAAGTGGCGGGACTAGCCGGCGAACATGGCGTCAACGCCGCCGACCATCGGCAAATCGGGCGAGACTGCGATCTCATCGTGCTCGCCGTCAAACCCCAATCCATGGCCGAAGCCTGCGCCACTTTGCGGCCCGCGCTCGAGGGTCGCACCACCGCGATCATGTCGCTGGCCGCCGGCGTGACCCTGACGCGCCTTGAACAACTGCTCGGCGCCGGCTTCGCGCTGGTCCGTTGCATGCCCAATACGCCGGCCCTGGTCGGTGCCGGCGCAGCGGGCCTGTTCGCCAATGAGCGCGCGAGCAAACGGCAGAAACAGGATGTGGAACAATTGATGCGTTCAGTCGGAATTTGCGCCTGGTGCGAACGGGAGTCCGACCTCGATACCATCACCGCGCTTTCCGGCTCCGGCCCGGCCTACTTTTTCCTGCTCATGGAAGCCATGCAAAATGCCGCCCGCAATCTTGGCCTGGAACAGGAACTGGCCGCAAAACTGACCAGCCAAACCGCTTATGGCGCCGCCCAACTGGCCCGCGCCAGCGAGCTGGGAGTCGCCGGCTTGCGGGCGCAGGTGACCTCGCCCGGCGGCACCACCGCCGCCGCCGTCGCCCGCTTTGAACAAGGGGGTTTTCCCAAACTCGTCGAGGAAGCCATCGTCGCCGCCACCGAGCGCGCAAGGGAGCTGGCGCGGGAGCCAGCATAGGAAATCGGCATGAACCTGTTGCCAATGCTTTTTGGCGCGCTGGCGGGATTGTATTTGCTCGCGGTCCTGCTGCGCTTTCTGCTGCAGATCGCGCGGGCGGATTTCTACAATCCCGTGTCCCAGGCGGTGGTTCGGATTACCGACCCCATGGTGCGGGTTTTCCGGACTTTTGTTCCCGGCTACCGCAATTTCGATTTTGCCGCCCTCGCGCTCGCTTTCGTCATTGAAGGCATCGCCATTTGCGTGTTGATCCTGTTGTACGGCGGAAACATCCCGGGGCTCGGATTTCTCGTCACCTGGTCGATTTTGGGCGTGGTGTACTTCGTTATCAATATCTATTGGTACGCGATAATCGGTTCCATCATCATGTCCTTTGTCATGCTTTTTTCCGGCAATATGAATCCGCATCCAATCCTGATGCTCGTTTGGCAGTTGACCGATCCTGTGCTGGCGCCGATCAGGAAGATTATCCCGCCCATGGGCGGCCTCGATTTCTCGCCGATTTTCATATTCCTGTTGTTCTCGTTTTTCAGGAATTTTCTGGACAGCAATTTTGGTTCGCAGCAGGTCGCGTTGGTCGTGATCGGCATCTGACAAAGCATGACCGGGGCCGGCGGGCCGCACCGGGCAAACGCGGCCGCGGATAGCCATGAGCAAAGCACACGATCAGCACAGCGTCGGCCTCGTTACACCGCAAGCCTACCGTTTTGATGAACCGCTGCAGCTGCGCGGCGGAAAAACCCTGCCCGGCTACGAGTTGATGGTGGAAACCTATGGCCAACTCAACGCCGACCGCTCCAACGCGGTGCTCATTTGCCACGCCCTCAGCGGCGATCATCACGCCGCCGGCTTCCACAGCGAGGACGACCGCAAGCCCGGCTGGTGGGATGCTTGCATTGGTCCGGGCAAGGCGATCGACACCAACCTCTTTCACGTGGTTTGCCTGAACAATCTGGGCGGCTGCGGCGGCAGCACCGGCCCCGTTTCCATCAACCCGGAAACCGGCCGCCATTACGGGCCGGATTTCCCCATCATCACCGTGCGCGATTGGGTCAACAGCCAGGTGCGGCTGATGGACCGGCTGGGAATCGAAAAATGGGCCGCCGTGATCGGCGGCAGCCTCGGCGGCATGCAAGTGCTGCGCTGGGCCATCAGTTATCCCGAACGATTGCATCACGCCGTCGCCATCGCCGCCGCGCCCAAACTGTCGGCGCAGAACATCGCATTCAACGAGGTGGCGCGGCAGTCGATCAGCAACGACCCCGATTTCCACGACGGACATTACCTCGAACACGGCGTCCAT
Source organism: uncultured Pseudohongiella sp. (assembly GCA_965221015.1). Classification (GTDB taxonomy): domain Bacteria; phylum Pseudomonadota; class Gammaproteobacteria; order Pseudomonadales; family Pseudohongiellaceae; genus UBA9145. The sequence goes on from OZ244859.1 coordinate 396,717, forward strand.
CCCAAGCGCGGACTGATGCTCGCGCGCATGGTGGGGCATATCACCTACCTTTCCGATTCGGCCATGCGCGCCAAGTTTGGCAAAGCGGCGGGCCTGCAAGGGCGAAAAGGCAATTTTGGCCGCGATCTGCGATCCGGCTCGCTGAGCTTCGGTTTCAATGTCGATTTTGAAGTGGAAAGCTATTTGCGTTACCAGGGCGAGCAGTTTTCCGAGAAATTCGACGCCAACACCTATTTGCTGATGACCAAGGCGCTGGATTATTTTGATCCTTCGGTAGACTACGACGGCGACCTCGCGCGCGCTTTCGCGGAGTCGGACTGCAAGTTCCTGCTGATCTCCTTCAGCAGCGACTGGCGCTTTCCTCCCGAGCGCTCGCGCGAACTCGTTGATTATTTGCTCAAGGCCGGCAAACCAGTGAGCTACCTGGAAATCGAAGCGGATCAAGGCCACGACGCCTTCCTGCTGCCGATCCCACGTTATATCAATGCGCTTTCCGCCTACCTCGGCAACGTTCATCGGGAGCTATGCGGCGATGCGTCCTGACCAGAACATCATCCAGGGCTGGATCGAACCCGGCAGCCGGGTGCTCGACCTCGGCTGCGGCGACGGCGCCCTGCTCGCCTGGTTGCAAAGGGAAAAGGGTGTGCACGCCGTTGGCCTGGAAATCGATGCGCGCAACATCCAACAATGCCTGGCCGCCGGAGTGGCGGTGATCGAACAAAATCTGAATCAGGGCCTGTCGAATTTCGAGACGGGCAGTTTCGATACGGTGCTGCTCGCCCAGACCTTGCAGGCGCTGGCCAATCCCGCCGAGCTCGTCAAGGAGATGCTGCGCATCGGCAGGAAAGGCATCGTCACATTCCCCAATTTCGGCAACTGGCGCAGCCGGCTCGATCTTTTGCTGCGGGGCCGCATGCCGGTGTCCGAATTCATGCCGCACCAATGGCATGACACACCCAATATCCACTTTTGCACGGTGAAAGACTTTGACGTGCTTTGCCGGGACGGGAACATCCATGTACTGGCGCGCACATTCGTGAATTCGCGTCACGAAGGCAGTTGGGCGATGAAAGCCTGGCCGAATTTCCTCGGTGAAGTCGCTATTTATCATCTGACCGGGGGCGAAAGCCCGGAAAGCGGAGCGCAGGCCTGATCCATGTCGAAAATTGTGCTTGCCAGCGGCAACCAAGGCAAGTTGCGGGAGCTGCGCGCGCTGTTATCGGAAAAACGCGTGGAGTTGCTCTCCCAAGATGGATTCGGCGTTGCGGCGGTGGCGGAAACCGGCCTCAGTTTTGTCGAGAACGCCTTGCTCAAGGCCAGGCACGCTTGCCGGGAGACCGGACTGCCCGCCATCGCCGATGATTCCGGGCTTGAAGTCGATGCCCTTGGCGGCGCGCCCGGCATCTATTCCGCGCGCTTCGCGCAATGCGATGGCCCCGACGCGGACGAGAAAAACAATGTGAAATTGCTGGCGGAATTGGCGCAAGTGCCGCAGAGCGAGCGCGGCGCGCGGTTTCAGTGCGTCATCGTTCTGCTGCGCCACGCCACCGACCCCATGCCGCTGGTTTGCCAGGGCACCTGGGAGGGGAGCATTCTGTTCCAGCCCCGCGGCGAAAACGGGTTCGGCTATGACCCCTTGTTTTTCGTGCCCGGCGAAAATGCCAGTTCCGCGCAATTGGCCCCGGCGCGCAAGAATGTACTTAGCCATCGCGCCCAAGCCATGGCCAGGTTGCTGTCATGCTGGAACTTCCCCCGCTAGGACTTTACGTTCACACCCCCTGGTGCGCGCGCAAGTGCCCGTACTGCGATTTCAATTCCCATGAACGTCCAGGCGGGGGAATACCCGAGGCGGAATACGTCGAGCGACTTCTCGCCGACCTGGAACGCGAACTCGCCCGGGAGCAACGGACGGTGGATTCGAGCGGGCCTGCGGGCACTGCCGCCGGGTCCGCGGGCGGGAGCGCCTGTGCGTCAAATCCCGGCTCGTCATCCCTGACGAGCCGGGAATCGGGTCGGTGTCACTTTGGGACATCCCTGTCGCGTTCCGCCTCCACGACGCGCGCGGGCACTGCCGCCGGGTCCGCGGGCGGAAGCGCCTGTGCGCTAAATCCCGGCTCGTCATCCCTGACGAGCCGGGAATCGGGTCGGCGTCACTTTGGGACATCCTTGTCGCGTTCCGCCTCCACGACGCGCACAGGCGCTCCCGCCCGCGGACCCTCACACTTTGGTACACCCGACGGAACTACTGTCCGCAGGATCGAAACAGTCTTTTTCGGCGGCGGCACCCCCAGCTTGTTTCAGCCGGAGTCCTTCGCGCGGCTGCTGGACAAGTTGCGGGCGGGGGGGCGGCTGGCGCCGGATGCGGAAATTACATTGGAGGCCAATCCGGGTACGGCGGAAGCCGCGCGCTTTGCCGGGTACCGCAAGGCGGGGATCAACCGCCTTTCCGTTGGTGCGCAAAGTTTCAGCGACGCCGCATTGGCCAGGCTCGGCCGCATCCACGGAAGCCGGGAGGCGCGGGAGGCGATCGCCATGGCGCGCGCGGCCGGCTTCGACAATATCAATATCGATTTGATGTTCGGATTGCCCGGACAAAGCCGCGAGGCGGCGCTGCGCGACCTGGAAACGGCCATTGAACTCCGGCCGGAGCATATCTCCTGGTACCAATTGACACTGGAACCCAATACCGTGTTCTGGCGACGGCCGCCACCATTGCCGGCAGAGGACGATCTCTATGCGATGCAGCGCGCCGGAGTGAAACTGCTGGCGGAGGCGGGTTATGCGCGCTACGAAGTCTCGGCCTTCGCGCTGGACGACAAGCATTGTCGGCACAATGCGAACTATTGGGCCTTCGGGGACTATCTCGGTATCGGCGCCGGCGCCCACGGCAAGTTGACCGAACCGGAAGCCAATCGAATTCTGCGCACGCGAAAGACGCGTCAACCAAACCACTATCTTGCGCCGGGCGAGCCCACCATCGTGGAGGAAGTGCCGGAGGCCGAGCGGCCGCTGGAATTTCTCATGAACGCCTTGCGCCGCCCCCGGGGCTTTCGCGTAGGGGACTTCGAGCGCCGCACGGGAATTGCTTTCGAGACGATTCAGCAAAAGATAGAATGTCTTGCCAAGCGGAAATTGCTGCAATCGAACGGAGACTTCGTGCGCGCGACAGCGCTTGGATATCGATTTTTGGACAGCATACTCGGAGAATTCCCGTGAACGAGTCATTGCGCGAGTCAAAATGCGTGCCCTGCCAGCTCGGCGCCAAACGCCTCACCGAGCAGGAAACGCGCGAGCTGATCATCAAAGTGCCCGGCTGGCGCCGGGGCAAAGAGCTGGGAGTCGACAAGCTGTTGCGCGAGTTCAATTTTGTCGGCTTCGATGAAGCTTTTGCCTTTTCCAGCCATGTGGCCGACCTTGCGCGGGAGGAAGACCACCACCCGACCATGATCGTCGAATGGGGCAAAGTCACGATCCACTGGTGGACGCACAAGGTCAATGGGCTTCATTTGAACGATTTCATCATGGCGGCCAAAACCGACGAAATTTTTGGGCAGATGGCTGGGGCACTGAATTGACGCTTGGCGCTGGAAGCCGGGAGCCGCTGCCGGGCCTCGGCGAACTGATCCGCCTCGCCAGCATCAGTTCCAGCAATATCGAAATCGACATGAGCAACGAGCCCGTGGTCGAATTCCTGGCCCAGCAGCTTGAAGATCTGGGCTTTGACTGCGAGGTCGTGCCATCTCCATCGGCGACGGGCAATGGCAAATTCAATCTGATCGCGACCTGTGGCAGCGGGCCGGGAGGCCTTGTGCTCGCCGGCCACACCGACACGGTTCCCTGCGACGAAAACCTGTGGAACAGCGACCCGTTCCAGCTCAGCGAGCGCGACGGCCGCTTGTACGGGCTTGGTGTGGCCGATATGAAGGGATTTTTCCCCATCGCCATAGAAGCGGTCCGCCCGCTGCTGGAGCAGGAATTTCGCGAGCCGCTAATCTTGCTCGCCACCGCGGACGAGGAGACTTCAATGCAAGGCGCGCGCACCTTGGCGGAAATGGGCCGGCCTCGGGCACGCGCGGCGGTCATCGGCGAACCCACCGGCATGCGCCCGATCCGCGCCCACAAGGGCATTATGATGGAATCGGTGCGCTTGCTTGGCGGCAGCGGCCATTCCTCCGACCCCGGCCTGGGCCGCAACGCTTTGGACGCAATGCACCTAGTCATCGCCGACCTGATGCTGTTCCGCCGGGAATTGCGCGAGCGCTATCGCGACGAAATATTCCAGATTCCCTGGCCGACGCTCAATCTTGGCGTGATTCATGGCGGCGACAATCCGAACCGGATTTGCGGGCATTGCGAATTGCAGTTTGATATTCGGGTGATGCCTGGGATGCATATCGAAAGTGTGCGCGAGGAGATCCGCCAGCGTGTGCGCGCCGTTACCGAGCCCTTGCGGATTGAGTTCGAACTTGTGCCCTTGTTCCCCGGCACGCCGGCTTTTTTCGCGCGGGAACAAAGCGCCCTGCTGCGCGCCGCGGAAAAACTGACCGGCCACGGCGGCGCTTGCGTGGCGTTCGGCACCGAAGCGCCCTTCTTGCAGCGGCTCGGCATGGACACGATTGTGCTCGGCCCCGGCCATATCGATCAGGCGCATCAGCCGGATGAATATCTTTCGCTGGATATGATCAAGCCCTGCATTGATGTGTTGCGGCAGCTGGTGGGCCAACACTGTCTGCAAGCATCGCCAGAGACGCAATAACTGCGAGCAAATCGAGGCCCGCGGGAAACAGAAGCCCCGCGGGAAGGAAGCCATGAACAACGGCGCGCAAATGATCGAGTTGTTCCGCTCGGCGGCGGCCTATATCAACGCCCATCGCGGCCGCACCTTTGTCATTCTGCTCCATGGCGAGGCGCTCGCGCCCGCCAATCTGCCCAATATCGTGCTTGATTTGAGTCTGTTGCACAGCCTTGGCGTGCGCATGGTGCTCGTGCACGGCGCGCGCGAGGGCGATTTGGAAGTCGCGGCGGGCGCCGCCCCGCCGGTTTCCGATGCCGCGGCCATGACGCGAATGAGAATGCAGGCCGGCGGCATCGGTATCGAACTTGAGGCGATGTTTTCCCAGGGCACCAGCAAGTCGCCGCTGCATGGCGCCGACATCGCCGTGCGCCGGGGCAATTTCGTCAGTGCGAAACCGGCCGGCGTGGTGGGCGGAGTCGATCTGCAATTCACCGGCAAAGTCAGAAAAGTAAATTACGAAGCCATCCACCGGGAACTGGTCCAGGGCAAGATTGTGCTGCTGCCCAGCCTCGGCTATTCAGTGACCGGAGAGGTTTTCCATTTGCAGCCCGGTGAGGTCGCAACCGAAACCGCCATCGCCCTCGGCGCGGACAAGCTGATTTTGTTTATTCCCGGCGCCGGCGTCTGCGACGACAACGGCGCGGTGCTGTCAAGGCTCAGTCAGGCCGAAGGCGAGCGGCAGCGGCAACGGCTGCTCGCGCGGAAAGATGCGGATTCGCGCAGCGCGGGCCTGGCGCTGCAATCCGCCTTGCGCGCCTGCCGGGAAGGAATTCACCGTTGCCATCTGATCAGTTGCCGGGAAAACGGCGCGCTGCTGCGGGAGTTGTTCACCCGCGAAGGCGGCGGCAGTTTGCTCAGCCGCGAAGAAGCGCACCTGCTGCGCGGCGCGCAGTTGTCCGACGTGCCCGGTATCCTGCAATTGATCGCCCCGCTGGAAGAGGACGGTTCGCTGGTGCGGCGCTCGCGCGAATTGATCGAAAACGAAATCGGCAATTTCAGCATCATCGAATGGGAAGACACCTTGATCGCCTGTGCCGCCTTGTATCCGGTCAACGGCCAATACGGGGAAATCGCCTGCATCGCCATCGACGCCCGGCACCGAAACCAGGGCTTCGGTGAGCGTCTGCTCGCCAATCTGGAACAACAGGCGCGGGCGGCGGGCATGCAGTACTTGCTGGCCTTGACCACAAGCGCCGAGCACTGGTTCCAGCGCCATGGATTCGCGCCCTCCACGCCCGCCGAGCTGCCCGCCGAGCGGCGCGAGTTCTACAACTTTCAACGCAACTCCAGAATCCTGCGCAAGGCGTTGTGAAGGCCGGACCCGGAAGCCGCCCGGGGGCTTCAGCCCGCGTTAGATAGGTCACAAGCAGCTGCCTCCGGAAAACGCGCCTACAATCACACTGACTTGATCTTTGGTCAGGCTATCCCAAGGTGAAAATGGGATTGAAAATGATGCCCAACGCATTGCCGAAAGGATCTATTACCGAACCCAGCCGAATACCGCCACCAACATCAATGATGGGGGCATTCTCTTTAGCTCCCAAGCTTAGTAGGCGGGCATATTCTTTTTCAACATCATCTACACCCCAATAGGCCAATACATTCTTTGCCTTTGGATCTTCAGTGCATTCTGCAGGCATTAGGCCCAACTCGAAACCCCGAATATTGAAGCCCACATAATGGGGCTCATTAAAGTAGGGCTCAATGCCAAATGCTTGCGTATACCATCCGACAGCTTCTTCCAAATCGCTCACTTCGTAGACCACAGTCCTGAGGCCCAAGATTGTTGATTGTGCCATTTGATACCTCCTACTTTGCATCGCCCAATACAGCAGGGCGAGCAAGGCCAGAACCAGAATGCCGAGCCTGGCGCGTTTGGCGATGTTGTCAATGTCAATCGAAAATTGCAGGGTTTTGACAAATGAAAATTGCAGGCTCCCGGAGAATATCGGCGGAGCGCGTTGGCGCTTCAGCGACGGCGCAGCAGGCAGATGCTGAAGTCGAAGGGGGTGTCATTGTCGCGGTAGTGGTCTTCGCGGGCGGTTTCTTGCCATTCGGATTCGATGAATCCGTCCAAGCGGGTGTCGCCGGGGATTTCGGTGTGGATTCGGGTGAGGTGGAAGAGCTGGGCCATCGGGAGGGCCTGGCGGTACAACTCGGCACCGCCGATGACGAAGGCCTGTTCGCCGCCATCCGCGGCGGCGAATTTTTCAGCCAGCGCAAGCGCCCCTTGCAGCGAACCGCGGACGTTCGCGCCTTCAGCCTGGTAGTCCGGCTGCCTCGTGACCACGATGTTGCTTCGACCCGGCAATGGCTTGCCGATGGACTCCCAGGTCTTGCGGCCCATAATGACGCTGTGGCCCATGGTGGTGCGGCGGAAATGGCGCAGGTCCGCGGGCAGGCGCCAGGGCAAACGGTTGCGGTGGCCAATGACACCATTCTCCGCCATGGCGCAGATCAGCGCGATTCGCATTTTTCCGATCTGGTTTGCCAAGTTTCCCCCAAACCTTGTTTAAATCCTTACTCAGTGCCAATTTTGATCCTGCCGCGGCGCGAGCGTCGCACCCAAAGCGAAACTTACACTGAAAATGGATAGGCGATGGGCGGGTGATGCCGGTAGCCTTCCACTTCGAAGTCGTCCAGGCCGACCCAGGTTTCCAGGTCCCGCAGGGATTTTATATCGGGATTGATCTTCAGCCGCGGCGCGGGAAAGGGCTCCCGCCGCAATTGCACATCGCGCATCAGTTCAAGCTGATCTTCGTAGATGTGCGCATTGACGATTTTGTGCCAGGCGCGCCCGGGCCGATGGCCGGTGATGCGCGCCATCAGCGCGAGCAAAGTGAAAACTTGCACTTGGTTGAAATTCAGGCCGAGGGGGACATCGCAGGAGCGTTGGTGGCTGGTCAGGTACAAGGCGCCGCCGAGCAGGGAGAAAGTATGCGAATACATGCACGGACGCAGGCAGCCCAGATGCAACTCGCCCGGATTGTAAAACGTTAGTATTTCCCCGCGGTCGTCGATGCCGGCCGCGAGATGATCGACTATGCGGCGCAATTGATCGACGCTGCCGCCATCGGGTTTGCGCCAGCGGCGGCCTTGCACACCATAGACCCGGCCCATGTCATCCTCGCCCTTGCGCGCCGGGTTTCGCAGCCATTCATGGTTTTCGTTGGCGTTGGCGTCCCAGGTTTTCGTGCCCAGGGCGCGAAAGTCGGCGGCATTGTCATAGCCGCGCAGGTAGCCCAGCAGCTCCGCGATGGCGGATTTCCAGTAACTCTTGCGCGTGGTTACCAGGGGAAATTCGTTGCCGGCGACATCGTATTCCAGGTCGGCGTTGAGCAAAGTCAGGCATCGTTTGCCGGTGCGGGCGTTGGTCACCCATTCGCCTTCGTCGATGAGTTTGCGGCACAGGTTCAGGTATTGGCGCATCAGCCGGCCACCGATTTCGGCATTGCCTGGAAGCGCGAAAGCCAAAGCAGCAACAGGCCGCAAACGAGCATGGGAATGCACAGCAATTGACCCATGGTCAGCCACTGGGCGGCGACGAAGCCGATATGGGCGTCCGGCTCGCGGGCGAATTCGACCATGAAACGCAGCGCGCCATAGCCCAGCAGGAACATGCCGGACACCGCGTATTTCGGCCGCGGCCGCGATGAGAACCACCAGACCAGCACGAACAGCGCAAAGCCTTCCAGCGCCATCTGATAGAGCTGCGACGGGTGCCGGGGCAGAGCGTCGACATGGGGGAAAACCATGCCCCAAGGCAATTCCGTGGGACGCCCCCACAATTCGCCGCCGATGAAGTTGCCGAAGCGGCCCGCGGCCAAGCCGAGGGGCACCGCCGGGGCGACGAAATCGGTAACCGCGACGAAATCGCGGTTCCACTTGCGGCAGTACAGCCAGCTCGCGACCACCACGCCAAGCAGCCCGCCATGAAAAGACATGCCGCCTTCCCAGACCCGGAGCAACCACGCCGGGTCGGCGAGAAAGCGGTCGAAATTGTAGAACAACACCGAACCCAGCCGGCCGCCGAGCACCGCGCCAAAAGCGCAGTAGAACACCAGGTCGGAAACCTGCTCGGCGCTCCAGCCGCCGCGCCGCGCGCGCAGGTTTCCCAGGTACCAGGCGGCGCCGAAGCCGACAATGTACATGATCCCGTACCAGTGCACATTGAGCGGGCCAATGGAAAAGGCGACAGGATCAAAATCGGGAAAGGTGAGCATGGGAATATCAGCCGGAAACCGCCTGGGCGATGGTAGCATGCCAACACGCCACCAAGGCGTCTTGCCGGGAATCTCGCGCCATGTGCCTGATCATCATCGCCCATCGAATGTCCGCCGACTATCCGCTGCTGTTGGCGGCGAACCGCGATGAGTTTTTCGCCAGGCCAACGCGCCCGGCGCGGCTGTGGCCGGAAGAAGCTTTCATCGCCGGCCGCGATCTCACCGCCGGTGGCATTTGGCTGGGGGTGGGGCTGGACGGCCGCTTCGCCGCGGTGACCAATGTGCGCGAATCCGGCGGCGATGGCGCTGGTTTGCGCTCGCGGGGGGAATTGCCGCTAAACTATCTGCGCGGCGATTTGCCGCCGGACGTTTATCTTGAAAAATTCGCGGCCGGGTTCAACCGTTACGCCGGTTTCAATTTGCTCGTTGGCGACACCCAATCGACTTTCTGCGCCAGCAACCGCGCCGACGGGATTCACGAAATCGGCGCGGAGATCTTCGGGCTGTCCAATGGCCCGCTCGGTTCGCAATGGCCCAAAATTGCCCGCGGCCGGAACAAGCTGGCGGAATTGCTCACTGAAGGCGCCGAACCGAGCACCGATTCGCTGCTTGCGAACATGCGCGATCAACAATTGGCCGAAGATGCCGAGCTGCCCGCAACCGGATTGCCCGCGCGGCGGGAAAGCCGCTTGTCGTCGATGTTTATTCCAGTGCAGCCCGGTGGTTACGGTACCCGTTGCAGCAGCGCCCTGGTCCGCCGCGGCGATGGGCTGTGCCACTTTGCCGAGCGAAACTTCGACGTCGAAGGCGTGGTGGAAGAACAGGCTTGTTTCCAGTTTTCCCTGGCGGGGGTTGGCTAGTTCGTTCGCTGCGAGCGCAGCAGGCGGTCGACACCGGCCTCGTACAGCGCCATGTCCACCGCGTTGCGAATCAGTTGTTCGTCTTCCATGCGCATAATCTTGGCCAGCAACTCCCGGGCGGTTTCCAGGGTCATGCTGCGAATCACCGATTTCACTTTCAGCAGGGCGGCGGCGTTCATGGAAAGAATGTCAAAGCCCATGGCCACAAGCAGCAGCGCGGCACCCGGGTCGCCGGCCATCTCGCCGCAAATGCTCACCGGTTTGTTCTCCGCGTGGGCTTGGTCGACCACATATTGCAAAGCGTTCAGCACCGCCGGATGGAAAGAGGAAAACAGGTTGGCGACGCGGGGATTGTTGCGGTCCACCGCCAGCAAGTATTGCGTGAGGTCGTTGCTTCCGATCGAGACGAAATCCACCCGGCTCGCCAGCGCCCGGGTTTGATACACCGCGGCGGGCAGTTCGATCATCACACCGATGGGCGGATACACCAGCTCCGAGCCTTCCTGCAACAGTTCGTGATAGGACTTGCGAATCAGGCTGATCGCGGTTTCAACCTCGCGCACATTGCTGACCATGGGCAGCATGATTTGCAGGTTTTCCAGGCCGATGCTCGCGCGCATCATCGCCCGCACCTGGGAAGTGAAAATTTCCGGGTGGTCGAGTGTTACGCGGATGCCGCGCCAGCCCAGGAAAGGATTGGCTTCCTGGATGGGGAAATAGGACAGGGACTTGTCGCCGCCGATGTCCAGCGTGCGCATGGTGACCAGTTTCGGCGCGAAAGATTGCAGTTGTTCGCGGTAAATTTCGGTTTGTTCCTGCTCGCTGGGAAATCGTTCCGCGATCAAAAAAGGAACTTCGGTGCGAAACAGGCCAATGCCTTCCGCGCCCTGGTCGACGGAACGCAGCACATCGGACATCAAACCGGTATTCACCCACAACGAAACCTTGTGCTTGTCCGCCGTTTCGCAGGGCAGGTCCTTAAGCCCTTCCAGGTCGCGGGACAGTTCTTCCTGTTCGCGAATCGTGGCGCGGAATTGTTCGAGCAGGTGCTCCGAAGGATTGGTGATCACCTCGCCTTTGTAGCCATCGACAATCAAGCCTCTGGCTTCGAGTTGATGATAAGGCAAATCCACGACACCCATCACCGCGGGCGTGCCCATGGTGCGCGCCAGTATCGCGACATGGGAGTTGCCGGAACCTTTGACCGAAATCAGGCCCTTGAGCTTTTCCTTGGGCACATCCACCAGCATCGAAGCGGTGAGTTCCTCGCTGATGAGCACGGTGTCGTCCGGGTAATGGATTTTCTCGGGTTTTTCTTCCTGCAAGTGCGAAAGCACCCGCGCGCAGAGGTCTCTGATGTCCACCGCGCGTTCGCGCATGTAGTCATCTTCCATCAATTCGAAGGCGCGCAGGTGCTCATTGGCGACCCAGGCCAGCGCGCCCTGGGCCCAATGCCCCAGGCGGATGCGTTCCACCACTTCATTGCCAAGCGCGTCATCATCGAGAATGCGCACGTAGGCGTCGAACAATTGCCTTTCCTCTTCGGCGAACCGGTCGGCGACTTGGATATTGAGTTCCTTCATCTCCTCTCTGACGGCATTCAGGCAAGCGTTGAAAAACTCGATTTCCGCTTCGACATCGTCAACTTTCCGTTCCGGGATGTGGCCAAGGTCCGCGTGGGGCGACACCACCACCGCCGTGCCGATCGCGACCCCGGCGCAACCGGAAATTCCGGAAAAAGCTGTGTCGAATATGCGCTGGCCGGAGGGGCTGATTCCCTCGATGGCGCCGGTCGCCTCGGCCAGGGCGATCACGCCGGCCAATTGCGCGGACAAAGTAACCAGAAAGGCTTCTTCGCCTTCGTCGAATCGCCGCCGCTGCCGATTTTGCGCAACCAGCACTCCGAGCACCGATCTGTGGTGGATAATCGGCACGCCGAGGAACGCGTGGAATTCCTGCTCGCCGGTGCCTTCAATGAAGTGGAAATTGGGGTGCAGCGGCGCGTCGCGCAGATTGATCGGTTCGGCGTGTTTGGCGACGAGGCCAACCAGTCCTTCGCCCATTTCGAGGGTGACGTGGCCCACGGCTTCCTTTTTCAGTCCTTCCGACGCCATCAGCACATGGCAATGGAAGTTGTGGTCCAGCAGGTAAATGGAACAAACCTGGGTGTCAAGCGCCTCGCGAACCCGGCTGACGATGATGTCGAGGGCCGATTGCAGATCCTTCGCGGTATTGACTTCCTGAACTATGCTGCGGAGTCTTTCGAGCATGCTTTACCGGCGATCGCACCGCGTTGACGGCGATGACCGCGCTTTCCCCATTTCCGTTCAGTTTGCCAATACGTCAGAACGTGCTTTTGCCTGGCCAAAGGAGTCACAGGCACGCGCGATGGATTCCAGCGGCCACCCGGGGCCGCGTCCCGAGGTATTGGCCGTGGGCGGCGCGCAATTCCGTTAGCGCCCGCAAATAGACATCGCGCTTGAATGGCACAACCTGTCTTGCTGGTTCCCAGTAAGAGGTCCAGCGCCAAGCATCGAATTCGGGCGGCTCGCAGCCATCCAGTTGGATGCGGCTTTCGTCGCTGTCCAGGCTGAGCAGAAACCATTTTTGTTTCTGGCCCAGCCAGCGCCTGCCCGCTTCCCGCCGAATCAGGCCCGCCGGCAGCCGGTAGCGCAACCAGCCCCGCGTTTGTTTGAGAATGCTGACATCCGCCCCGGTCAGGCCGACTTCCTCCCGCAATTCCCGGTACATGGCCTCTTCGAACGACTCGCCCGACCGCAATCCCCCTTGGGGAAACTGCCAGGCGTCGAGGCCAACGCGCTTGGTCCAAAGCAATTTCCCAATGGGATTACAGACAATTATGCCGACGTTCGCTCTGAATCCGTCCGGGTCCAGCACTTGCTTTTGCCTTGTTGTAATGCGGCCATTGTTTCACACCTGATCGCATTCAGGCAAACCGGAAATGATCGGCCGGTCGGAAAAAATAACTAAAATTTAGTATGTTATCGGCGCGGCGATATTCTCACACTCGGTTGTTGGACTCGATTGCACTGCCTTATGACGCGGCGACTGGCCCTGTTCGACCTGGACAATACCTTGCTGGCGGGGGACAGCGACCACGCCTGGGGGGAGTTTCTGATTTCCCGCGGGCTGGTTGACGAGGCCACGCATCGGCGAACGAACGACGGCTTCCACGCCGATTACATGGCCGGCACGCTCGATATCCATGCTTGGCTCGCTTTCACCCTCGCGCCGGTGCGCAAGCTCGACAAGCGGCAGCGGGATTTGCTGCTTGATGAGTATGTCGCCGGCTGGGTGCGGCCCATGGTGCTTGAAGCGGGCTTGGAGCTGGTGCGCGACCATCGGCGCGCGGGCGACTTCTGCATGATCGTCACCGCCACCAACGATTTTGTTTCCAGGCCCATCGCCGAATTGTTCGAGGTGCGGGAATTGCTGGCCACGGAAGTGGAAATGATCAACGGCGCAATCAGCGGCCGCATTCGCGGCACGCCTTGTTTCCAGGGTGGCAAGGTGCGCAAGCTGCGCGATTGGTTGGCGCGCAACAGCGGCTTCGAATTGGGCAACAGCGTGTTCTACTCGGACTCGATCAACGACCAGCCGTTGCTCGAACTAGCCGGCGAAGCCGTCGCCGTCGACCCCGACCCCCGCCTCTCCCAACTCGCCCAAGAACGCGGCTGGAAGACTATTTCCCTGCGTCCATGAGCGACCCGACTCCGCGCAATCCGAATCGCCGTCTGCCGAAGGCGACGGATTGAAGCCACATACGCTTTTTTGTCAAATCGTCAGCGTGCGCGGGAACTGGGCGAAGTTTTCCCAGCGGCTTACTTTCTCGGGGAACTCTTCCGCGGTCGGCTGCACATTGCCGTTGATATCGGTCACCCGGGAAACCAGTGTGTGGTCTCCCGCCGACGGATTTTCCCAGTTGAAAGTGAACAGCTTCCAGGAGTACCGCGTGTTGTCCGCGCTCAACTCGGCCGGCTGCCAGGGCCCGCCGTCCACGCTGACTTCAACGCTGCGCAGCGGCGTGCCGTCGTTCAGCACAAAACCCAGCACGCGGTACTCGCCGCCCATTTCGGTCACCCGCACGATGGCCGATTTCAATTGGATCGCGGTTACCGAATTCTCCACCCAGCGCTCCTGGCCACCCACCATGACGCGCTTCAAGGTGACATAGTCGCGGCCCATGAAGCGGCCCATGTAGCGCGTATCCTGGACGTGAATCTGGGTCAGCCATTTCACATTGCTGACGCCGTACCAACCCGGCACGAGCAGGCGCAGCGGCCTGCCGTGGAAAACCGGCAGCGCTTCGCCGTTCATTTCCCAGGCGAGCAGGTTTTCCGGCCGCATGGCGTCGTCAAGGGACATGCTGCGGGCATAGGCTTTTTCGACCTCGCGTCCGCGGATCTCCTCCGTGCCCACGTCGGCGCCGAAGAACACCACTTCCTTGGCGCCGCCTTGAATGCCGGCTTCTTCCAGCAATGCGCGCAAGGAGCAACCGCGCCAATTGGCATTGCCAATGAGGCCATTGAAAAGGCCCGGGCTATTGCCGCCGCATTCGAATCCGGCTTGCAGGTCCACGGCTTCGCGTCCCATCAGTTCGTCGAGCGAAAACGTCAGTTCCCGCTCGACCATGCCGGTGACGCGGAGCTGGTAGCTGTCGACATCGACTTCCGGCTGCCCATAGTGCTGCACCACGTAGAAATCTTCGTTCGGGGTGATGTGGGAAGTGATCAGCCGCGTATCTTGATAGTGCGTCGCGCCCGGGCGTTTCTCCCTCACCTGGAAAGCTTCGGGCACATCGGTGAAGGGAATCAGGCGCTCGCCCTGGGCCAATGTCGGCAGCACCCAGGCCGGTACCGTGGCGGCGCCGGCGGCGAGTACGCCGGCACCTTTGAGAACCTGTCTGCGGCCATCGTCATGCATGTCGTTTGGATTCATTTTGCTTGCTCTCAATCTGCGCTGGGCCAACCCGGACAATAACACAACATTCCCGCCTTGTACGCCTCGAACAGCCGCGCCGGCACGCCGTTCCGGTGCGCTTGAGAATTCCCGTCACAGCAATGGGATTCTGCGACTTTGATTCGCTGGGCGCGGAATGACGGGAACACAGCGGTCATCCCGCGCGAAGTCGCAAGATCCCGCCGCCAGCCTGGGAATCGCTGGCGTCGGCTATACTGCGCGCCGGTTCAGCGGATCCGCCGCCGGCGCGCAAGCAATGACAGCTCCCGTGCACAACATTTACCTGAGCAAGCCTTTACCTGATGCGGAGCTGGCCGGGTGCTGGGAGCGCCTGGTCGAATTCCAGTGCTGGCCGGGCTGGAACCCACGGTTCGGCAAAGTCGCCTGCAAGCCCGCCGGCGGCGCCGGCAGAGGCAGCGTACTGGAAATCGACACCGCCTCCGGCGCGAGACAAAGCTGGGAAATCGTGCATTGGGAACCGCGGGTCAAACTGGCTTTCATCATGCGCCACAAACTGCATCAATGTTCCTGGTGTTTCGAGTTTCCGGCGGATTCGGCGCCGGACAAGCGGGGCTTGAGGCTGGCGATGGAATTGCAATGCGGGCGCGGCGCGCGATGGCTCGGCTGGTGGTTCCGCTGGCGCCTGCGCCGCAATGGCGCGCGATTCATCAAGCTGCTCTGCGCCGGGTAGACGGCTCGGCGCGCCGCCTGGCGCCTAGCGGCTGCGGGAACCGATGCGCTTGCGCGGCCTGGAATAATATTCCGAGGCCGTATTGCTGGGCGGGTCGCCAACCATCGCGTCTATCGAAGCGCCGTACACCACTTTGATCTTGGCGAGAATTTCCAGCTCGATGTGGCAGCCGTAGTTGCGGCCGGTCTCGATATCTTCAAGCTGTTTGCGGGAAATGTTGAGGAGCCTGGCACCCTCGTTCACGGAATGCCCCGCCTTCAGGCGCAATCTCCGAATGTTCTTTTTTACGTCCAGGGCGATCGGAGAAAATTTCGCATTGGCTTTGCTGTTCATTTTTTGGTCTCGTTTTGAGGTGTTTTCGTTTTCTCGTTTTCATTACCCGGTTTCTTTTTTTGTTTCCTTTTTGATTTTTGCTTGATCTGCCCGCTTGTTGTTGGTGCGGCCATTGCCTTCGCAACCGCCCGCAAATCCACGGCAATCAAAACCGCCGCGGAAAGCGGCAAAATACCACAAACCGGGTGAATTCGTAATATTTTCGCGGTCAGCCCGTTGGCGTCTTCGGCGGCTTGCCCAGGCCGCAAAATCCGCGATTTGGCCTGTTCCGGCATCCGGTGTATACTGCGCCGCCCTGAGCCGAATCCAGCGAGGACATGATGTCGACAAAAGCAAAGAAAACGACAGCGGGCAACAGTCGGGAAGACTTGGCGAAACACGTTGCCGATTTCCTCAAGGCCGGGGGCAAAGTGCAGCAGATTCCCACCGGAGTAAGCGGCCAGACCACCACCAGCGGCCCGCGCCAGATCGTACTCAGCCACAAAACCAGTTCCTGAGCCAGGGAACCTGTTCCATTTCCCTGTTCCAGTTCGGGGAACCCGTCCGCGGGGAGAAGTTTGGCCCCCGCGCGCTTGAACGCAGCCGGAAGTCCTGTTTCCGACCTCGGGCCGCGATCAAGCCGCAATTCAGATGGCGATCAACGCTCGGGCAAATCCAGCGGTTCCACGCTGGCGCCCTCGCGCCGCAGCAGCTCCAGCAAGCCTTCTTCCCCCGCCATGTGCCCAACGCCGACCAGGACAAATTCCGTGTCCGCGTCTTCCAGCATGGTCATGATCTGCGGCACCCAGTTGCGGTTGCGCCTGGTGAACATGGCTTCGAAATCGGCTGGAAACTCCACGACCATATCCGCCAGCAACAACTGGTCGAGCATGTCGACGTTGCCTTCGCGCCAGGCGCCGACGATGTCCAGCATATATTCTTCCAAAACGTCGATTTCTTCGAGGAAATCGGCAACCATCGCGTCTTCGTTGCCTTCGGCCAAATCCGCCAGCAATCGGAGTTGATACTCAACCGTTTCCAGCGCGCCCTGGGGCAGGCCGTCACGGTTCGCGCGTTCGATGAAACTCATCTCCACGCCTTCCGGGCCAAAGCCGTAAGTGGACAATTCCATCATCAGCACCATGGTTGAGGCGGGCATTGGCTTGAGAATGTCCAACGCGCCGGCCGGTATGCCGAACTTTCCGGCCAGGGCATAGAAACCGGCGTAGGTTTCCTCGCTCAACACGCTGGCCAAGCTGCGCCCGTCGTTGTAGCTCGACGCTTGCATGTACTGGGCCTGGAAGCCCGGGTCGAATGTTTCATTCAGGTCGATTTCGAAATGGATTTCCTCCGCGGCGGCATAAGCGTGTTCGAACTCCGGCGGCAAAGGAAAATCCGATGGCCGCAGGGCGTGAATCGTGCCGCCGAGAAACAGGCGGGTTTCCCCGTTGGATACCACCCACACCGAAGAATCGGCCTGCGCCGAAGGCGGCAGCGGCCATGCAAAAATCGCCAGCGCCGCGCCGGCGGTGAAATGCTTGAGATCCTGAAATTGCGTAGTCATTGTTTAGTCCTGTGGTAAATTGCCGGTTGCCCGCCCGCCGGCCGCGCCGGCTTGGCGGGCATTACTAAGGAAGACCGCCAAAACGGCGATTTTCTTTCCCTGCACGGCAAATATAAAGCCCATGGCCAAATTGTTGTTTCGAATGCGCCACGTTCCCGACGATGAGGCGGGCGAAGTGCGCGACCTGCTCGAAAGCCACGCGATTGAGTACTTTGAAACCTCGGACGGGCTGTTCGGCATCTCTTTCCCCGCCATCTGGGTGCGGCGGGATGATCAATTCGAAACGGCGCGCGCGCTGATCGACGCGTATCAGGCGCAGCGGCGCGAGCGCGTTCGCTCGCACTTTCACGAATTGCGGCAACGGGGCGAAAGCCGAACCGCGCTCGACAATTTGCGTGAAAGCCCGGCGCGATTCCTCGGCAGCCTTGTGCTCGCGGGGCTGGTGCTGTACTTCTCGCTGCGCTTTTTCTTCAGTTTCTAAGGTCCGCGCCGCCTGGCAAAGCGGCTTTCACCGAGGGCGCAGCCGCTTTGCCAAGCGTTTCTGTGCCCGCGGGCGCGGCGCCGCTGATGATCATTTGCCGCAACCGCCATTGCTCTTCGTGGGCGACTTCACCCAGAAAACTGATTTCCCCCGCGATCAGCACCGCCAATGGTGCGCCGCCGCGGTACAGCACGCGGTTTCGCGCAAGCCGCGGCAGCGAGCGCTCGGGCATGAGCAGATGCAGCAGATTGAGCGGGTCGGCGGCGGATAGCGCGTAGTGCCGCGGCGGCCGCTGCTGGCGGCCGAATTTGCGCAATGCGTCGACGGTATCCGCGCGGGCGAATTGTTCGCCTTGCAGGCCGGAGACAAATCTGCCGCCGCGCAGTTTCCCACGCAATTCCTGTTTGCGCAGCGCGGCCAACAATACCCGCCAGGGCGGCGCCAAGGCTTCCCGCGCAATCAGCGAGCGGCAGACCACGCCCCAACGGTCGAGATAAACATCGAGCAGGCGTTGCAATTGGTCTTCGTCCAGCACGTCCCAGGCGCGCGCGCTGTTTCCGCCATTTGACCGTGCGGGTGGTTGGCGAAAAGTCTCCAGCAAACTCCAGCGGCCCCCGTCCTCGACGCCGGCCCCGGTGCTTCGCCGCCGGCGCCCCGCGCTTTTTCTGGATTCTTTCTTGTGCCCGGGAAGCAGCAAGGCGCGCAGGCCGGCAAAGCTGTCACTGCAAACGCGGCCCAGGTTGACCAGCTCCGCCAGCGCGCTTTCAAGTTGGCTGCGCAACAATCCCGTGCGCGCCTGGATTTGGTCGAAAAAGCTTGCGCCATGGGTCTGGAGATCGTCCTCCACCCGGCGCGCCCCAGCGCCCGGTTCAACAGCTTGTTCGGTTTCGTGCCGCGCCCTTGCCAGCGCCCGCCAGAGGTCCAGATTGCTTCTTGCCGCCATGGTGATGGGTGTGGTTTTGATCGGGCTGCCGCCCCCGGCGCGGCTCGTTGGCGGGCTGTAACGGCCCCAGGCAAGGCGCCCGCCGATGCTGAGCAGATCCAGCCATTGCGGGTTGTAATGGCCGATGCGGGCCGGATAGATGCCGCTTTCCCAGGCCGCGGCCGGCGCGGAGACGCCGTCCAATAATGCAACACATTCGCGCAACCGCGATTGCGCGTCGGCAACCGGCTTGGCCGCGGCGGCGTCGCAGGCGTGCAATTCATGTTGTTGAAAGAGGAAGTCGGTGTATGTTTCCAGAGATACCGGTTTGATGCTCTTGCGGTGCAGGTCGATGGTGTAGCGGTGGATGCGTTGCAGCAGGCGCCGTTCGCACCATTGCGGCGCACCGCCACGCGTTTCCGGCGAAAAATGCCCTTGCAAGGCGAAACCTTCGCTTTGCAAGGCGAGCAATGCGGCATCCACCAGTGTGCGCCAATCATCGACGCCCCGAACAGCTTGGTCGCTTTCGTGGCCGTCGCCGCGGTCGGCCGCGCGCCTTTCATCAGCGGATTCGAGGCCGTCGAGAGGCAATAGTGGGCTCTGCTCGGAACCTTCGGCCAAGCGCAATTCCCGCGCCAGTTCGTCCGCGGTCACCGGACCCAGGCCGCCGAGGCGGCCCCGCACAAGCTCGCGCAAGGCGTCTTCACCGGTCCATTGCTTTTCGCCGAGGAAATCGGGCAGTTGCGCGCGGGACTGCAAGCGCGGAAACAACGCGAGAAAACGCGGCAGCATCTCGGCCGCCAGCCACAGCCCGCCCGCGCGGCAGATTCGCCCTTGCGCAAGCAGGTCGCCGGCGAAGCGGTGGCCGGCGGCGAATTCCGCCTCGGTCATGTAGCCCAGCACCAGCAAAGCGTCATGCAGTTCCTCGGCATTGCCCACCAGCGGCCAGGCTTCGGCTTTGACCCGTTTGATCGCGTCCAGATCAAGCAGGCTGAAGTCTTCCACTTCGGCCCGGTCGAGCCAGGAGCGGTTGCGGATGGCGTTGGTGCGGCGTTCCTCGAACGGGGCGTCGTCCAGGAATGCGTAGGGCCGGGCGTTGATGATTTCCTGGGCGAAAGGTGAAGGCTCGCGCAGGTCGCGGCTGACCAAAGCGAGTTTGTCCTGTTCCATCTCCCGCAGCAGCGCGGTCAAGCCGTCGATGTCCATGGCTTCGGTGAGGCAGTCGCCGATGGTTTGCGCGACCAGCGGATGATCGGGAATTTCGCGTTTGCCGGTGAGATTTTCCTGGCAGGCGATCTGGTCCGGGAACACATGGGCGATGAGGTCTTCGGCGTCCATGCGCTGCCATTGCGGCGGCACGCGCTGGCCGTTGCGGTTGCGCTGGATCGCCAGCGAGCGGGTCGCGTTCCAGCGCCAGCGCACTTCGAACAAGGGCGCGTCGAGCATGGCCTGGATCAGCACATCGCGCACGCTGTTGCTGTGCAAATAGCGGAACACTTCATCCAGCGGAAAACTGTGCACCGCGCCCAGCGACAGCACGATGTTGTCCTCGTTGGCGGCCGCCTGCAGTTCGAAATTGAAGGTTCGGCAGAAGCGTTTGCGCAGGGCCAGCCCCCAGGCGCGGTTGAGGCGGCTGCCGAAAGGCGCGTGAATGACCAGGTGCATGTCGCCGACTTCGTCGAAAAATCGCTCCATGACGATGGTGTCCCGGGTCGGCATCACGCCCAGGCCGCGCATGCCGGCATGCAGGTAATCAACGAGTTGCGCCGCCGCGTTGACGTCCAACTCCAAATCGCGGGTCAGCCAGGCGTTGGCCGCGGCGGGCCCGCCCTCGGTCAACAACCCGGCCATGCGTTCACGCAGCGCCGACACGGCTGAGGACAACTCGCGGCTGCGGCCCGGCCCTTCGCCAAACCAGAAGGGAACCGTCGGGCGCGCGCCCGCGGCGTCGCGCACGCGCACCTTGAGGCCGTCGATGCGGATCATCTGCCAACTGTGGCTGCCCAAGGTGAACACGTCGCCGGGCAGGGATTCCAGCGCGAAATCCTCGTTCAAAGTCCCCACGACCACGTCCTGGGGGTCGAGTACGACTTGGTAGTCGAACATGTCCGGAATCGCGCCGCCATTGGTCAGAGCCACCAGTTTGGCGCCGCGCCGCGCCCGCAGGCGGCCGTTGATGGCGTCGAGATGCAACAGCGCGCCGCGTCTTCCGCGCCGGGTGGTATAGCCTTCCGCCAACATGCGCACGATTTCGTTGAACTCGTCGCGGGCGAGATTCCGGTACGGCCAGGCGCGCCGCAGCAGTGCGAACAACGCATCCAGCTCGATTCCGTCTTCGTCCATGGCGGTTTCGGCGATGATTTGCTGGGCGAGAATGTCGAGCGGTTTGTCCGGCACGTCGATGCGGTCGAGTTCGCCCTGTGTGATCGCGGCGAACAAGGCCGCGGCTTCCACCAGGTCGTCGCGGCTGAGGGGGAAGAGAATGCCGCGCGGCGTGCCATCGATGGAATGGCCGCTGCGGCCCACCCGCTGCAGGAATGTCGCGATGCGTTTGGGCGAGGAAAATTGCACCACCAGGTCAACGTGGCCGATGTCGATGCCCAATTCCATGGACGCGGTGGCCACCAGCACTTTCAGTTGCCCGGTTTTCAATTGCTGTTCGGCGGCGAAGCGATGGTCCCGGCTCATGCTGCCGTGATGGGCGCTGACCACGCCTTCGCCGAGGCGCTCGCCCAGGGCCAGCGCGAGCCGCTCCGACAGGCGGCGCGTGTTGACGAAAACCAGCGTGGTGTTGTGGGCGAGAATCAGTTCGACCAGGCGCCGATACAACTCATCCCATACTTCGGCGCTCATGACTGCGGACAAGGGCGAACCGGGTACTTCGATGGAAAGCTCCATCCGCCGTTGAAAGCCGGCATCGATGACCGCGCAGTCGTAATTCCCGCCCTCTATATCGCGCTCCCCGATGTCGGTGGTCCCGGCGCCGCTCGCAACAGACGCCTCGACTGGCGCAAGCTCGGCTGCTTCTTTGCCGTCGTCCCGATTTCCGCTCTCGTCCCCACCGGAGTTCGATACCGCGTCTGCGCCCGGCGCCGGTGCTTCATTTTGATTCGCGCCCACCAGGAAGTTGGCCACGGTTGCCAACGGCTTCTGCGTCGCCGAAAGCCCAATGCGCTGCAAGGGCCGCCCGCCGGCCCCGCGCACGAGCTGTTCCAGCCGTTCAACCGATAGCGCCAGGTGCGAACCGCGTTTATCGCCCAGCATGGCGTGTATTTCATCGACGATCAGCGTCGCAACCGAGGCCAGCATGGCGCGGCCGCTGGCGCTGGTGAGCAGCAGATACAGCGATTCAGGCGTGGTTACCAGAATGTGCGGCGGGTTCAGCGCCATCTTGCGGCGCTCGTCTGTTGGGGTGTCGCCGGTGCGTACCGCGATGCGGATCTCGGGCGCGGAATCGCCGCGCAATTCGGCGATGCCGGCCAGCGGAATGCGCAAGTTGCGGTGGATATCGTTGTTCAGCGCTTTCAGCGGCGACACATACAGAATCTGCACACCCGCCGCCAGCGCCTCGCCTTGGCCCACGAGCCGGTCGAGCCCGGCGTAAAACGCCGCCAGCGTCTTGCCGCTGCCGGTGGGCGCCGCGATCAGCGTGTGGCTGCCACGCCGAATCGCCGCCCAGGCGTCCGCCTGGGTCCGCGTGGGCGACGAAAACGCATTCTCGAACCAGCGCCGGCAAGCCGGCTGAAATCCATCTAGCGACATTGCTTTCCCGCCAATCTGGGCACAAGGAAACCGAAAACTCCGGTGTCGGGAGCATTGTCCGAAAATTCCCGCCAAGTCGCAAAGCGCGGCGGGCCGAAATCGCCATCGCGCTGGATGTAGCCCCCAGGAGCCACATCCCACGATCCGTGTCTTCAAAGCTAACGATGAGAGGATGCGGCAGCTGAACTACGAGTCGAAATCGGTTTTTGCCTTGGCCACCGAAAAGCTGGATCAAACATCTGCTGAAGTTTACGCCGAAGAAGCGCGCCTGGACTCGAGTTCAGCAATAAAGCCTTGTTTGTTTTCCGGGGAGATCAAAATCGCACCAAACGTTCCTTTGTACTCAATTCGGAGCCTGTCCAAAGAAAGTGCGGGGCTTGCAATTAGTTCGCGGGACTCTTTTACGTGCGTTATGTCCGAAAGTTGGATTTTCCAATTAAACGGACCTGATCTAACCACCAGTTTATCGTCCTTGAATCGGTAATCCGTGGCCAACATCAGCCAAATGGTAAGAAGGCTCGCCAGCACCATCAACGCAAGTGCCAAAAGATTGGTTTGACTGATACCTTCGACAATTATTGTGATAATTGTCACTGCTGGAACAATTAAAATGATCAAGCCTAGCCAAGCGTCGATTTTGGATTTGTAAATCATGATTGCCACCTCCCAAATCTAATATTAATCATCATGCTGTCTATTCCATGTCGCTAATCATTCGTTGAGACAGGTTCTCAACGAAAAGCTCTTTGTCAAGGGGAGATATCAATATCGATCTCCCTTCTTCATAAGTGATTAGCAGTCTGTCCAAGGATAATGCGGGGCTGGCAAGCGTGGAATTGGATTCAGTTATGCTTTCAATAGAAGCGATATCGATTTCCCACGAAAACGGGCCGCTTGCTATAGCCAGACGGTCTTCAAAGAGCGAATATTTCGTAGTTGTGAAAAGCCACACACAAAAGATTGCGGTAGGCACTACCGACGCCAGAAATCTTACATGCGTCTTTCGGCTCGTGCGAAGTTTGGATTCTTTCGGAACCACGTAGTGGAACGCAAAAACTAATACAAATACGGCCACAACCAAAATGACCAACCATAAATCCACGCGGGATGGAAAGATTATAGTCTCCATCATTGCAAATCCCCTGGACTCAATTCGGAGTCAACATTTGTGTCAATCAACCAGGCCAACGGTTCAGTCATTCCCTGTCCTGGGTGGAAAACGAGAGCGGCCTATAGCCAGTTCGGGCCGGCTGAGTAAGCTCGACACCGTGCTCTTCTCCGAAATGGCGCGCAAACACTTCGGACGGCTTGGGCCGGCACTCGGTCTTGGTGCGCTTCTCGCGGATTAAGCGCCGGACCAATTCCTCCATTGACACGCCGGTCTGCCGTGCCTCGCGGCGCAGCCAAGACTTGTCGCCGGGATCAATCTCGCGAACTGTGATGCTGCTGCCCATGACCGAGTCTCCCATTCAACCGTGAACCGTTCGAGATTCGTTGAACATCAAATTATGCTATCAAAATTTCGGTGTCGGGGGCTCATCGGATCCATAAAGCTTCCGCGACTTCGCGGCGACCCCCCACCAAAACTGCTTCGCAGTTTTGACTCCGCCTCAAGGGGGGAGTTTTGCCTTGCGAACCTGCTACGCGGAGCGGCAGAACTCGCTCGGTTGACAAGCGGGTGGCCCGTCGGCAAGCTTGGTGGCTGAAGTGAAATTGATGGCTAAGGACGTGAGCGATGAGCGAGTCGGTTGCCGAATCCGGCGTTTCCGCCAAAGTGGCCAGGTGGTTGCGCAATTTCTGGCGGGACAATCGGAACTTCCTGTTGCTGCTGTGCACCATCGTGTTCTTCAAGAGCGCGATTGCCGACCTAAGCTCGGTTTCCGGGGCGTCGATGATGCCGACCCTGGTTGACGGCGACAAGGTTTGGGTCAACAAGCTTGCCTACGATGTGAAAGTGCCGTTCACGGACCTGAACCTGGCGCAAGTGTCCGACCCGGAGCGGGGCGATATCGTCATTATCGACAGCACCCAGGCGGGCAATCGGCTTGTGAAGCGCATCGTCGGACTGCCGGGCGACCAGGTCGAGATTCAAAACAACGCGCTCATCATCAATGGCGCACCGGTGGACTATGAAGTGGTGTCGCGGGAGAGCGGCGCCATCATCATCGAGGAAGCTCTGCCGGGACGCATCCATCAGGTGCGCTTGAGCCAGTACGCGATGAACCGTTCCAGCCGCAGTTACGGGCCTGTGGTGGTGCCGGAAGACCGCTACTTCGTGCTCGGCGACAACCGCAACAGCAGCGCCGACAGCCGCGTGTACAGCTTCATTCCCCGTGGGGAAATCATTGGCCGCTCGCGGTCGGTGGTGTTCTCCCTCGACAGCGACAACTACTATCTGCCCCGCGGCAGCCGCTTCCTGTCGGGGCTCGAATAAGCTTGCGTTCGACCAATTCAGGAATTCCTGATCGAATCCAAGCTTTCCCTCGGCTACTGCTGCTGGTCAATGTAGGGGTGGGGCATGCCTCGCCCGATTTGACGCAATGCGGTATATATGGTCACGGGCGCCCTGCGTTGTTCATACGTTCCGCAATAGTTGGTGTAGAATCGGGTTCGCCCGTATTGATGGAGGCGTCAGGCATGATTTCCCAATTCCGCAATTCCCTGGCTGGAACGATTCTGGCCATGTTCCTCGCCACAAGCGCCGCCGCCCAGGATTTCGTCTGGGCGCCCGATTTTCCGGTCGGCGCAGCACTGCCGCCGATTTCCGCCGAAGATCAAAACGGCGCGGTTCGCACCTTCGACGATCTCGTGGGCGGCAACGGCATGCTGTTCATGCTCAGCCGCTCCTTCGATTGGTGACCCTACTGCATCGCTCAGCTCGTGCAGCTGACAGAAATCGCAGACCAGTTTGAAGCAATGGGGCTTTCCGTCGTCGCGATGACCTACGACGCGGTGGAAACCCTGAAGGAAGTCGAAGAAGACCAAGGCATCGAATTCACCTTGCTGCATGACGAGGCGATCACACACGTCAACGCGCTCGGCATTCTGAACACCGACTACGAGCCGGATTCCCGCGTGTATGGCGTTCCCTATCCAGGCATCTTCCTGGTCGACCCGGATGGCGTGATCCAAGCCAAGTTCGCCGAAGAAGACTACCGGGACCGCCCGGACTTCGCCTTCGTCCTCGAAGCCGCCGCCAGTCTGTAGCGAAAAAGAGCTTCAAGCTCGAATTCTCCAGTCTTGCGACAGCACTCTGAGCCACCCATCGTGGGTGCCCGCGAACGGCGGATCGTTGCATTCGTGGATTTCTGCAAGTAAACTGTACGAACAGTACGGGGGATTTCCACATGCACCAAACTGGCGCCGAGGAGGCGCGAAAAAGACTGCCGGAACTGCTTGATCGGGCCCGAACCGAAGGGCTGATCACCATCGTGCGGAAACGTGGCGTTCCTTGCGCCGCGATCGTTCCGCTTTCGCATCTGCAACAGCACGATGCGAAGCGGCTTAGTTCACTGCGAGGATCCGCGGCGGGCTTGTACGGCGAAATTGCGGATTACATCGAAGACGAGCGTCGATGGTGATTCGCGATATTGGCGATTTACCAACCCAAGGTCGGCTGCTTGTGGACAGCGCGCCGATCATCTACTACCTTGAAGATCATCCCGTGTTTTCCGCGCGGTACGAGCAAATGTTTATCGGTGCGGACGCCGGGAAGTACGAATTGGCGATTACCACGGTTTCTCTTGTGGAAGTTCTGACCGGACCCTTGCGGCACGGAAACAAGACGCTCGCCAACCATTATCGCGAGGCGCTGACATCGCCTCCGGGTTGGCACGTGGTCCACTTGACTCCGGCGATCGCATACCGGGCGGCGCAAATTCGGGGCGAGACCCGGCTCCGAACCCCGGACGCGATTCAGCTCGCGAGCGCGCTTGAAATCTCGTGCTTGGGGCTTGTCACACAGGATCGGGATTTCAGCGGATTATCGAAGACTTCCAACAATCTGATTATCTATTCCTGAGCGCGCAATCTCAATTCAAATACCTTGAGCGCAGGCATTGATATCACGAACGTCAAACGCCTGCTAATCGCACGTCAATTCGCCGATAAAATTTTGCTCAATCCCCCCGCAGGGCGCGGATGATTGGCATGCGGGCGGCTTGCAGGGCGGGGAACAGGCCGCCGGCGAAGCCGAGGGCGAGCGCCCAGATGATGCCGGTGGTGAGAATGTCGGGGCTGACGGCGAAGTCGAAGGCCACTTGCGAAAATGACCCTTGGTTCAAGGTGGAGACGGTGTAGTCGTTGAAGCCGAACCAGGCCGCGGCGGCGCCGAGCAGGCCGCCGACGAGGGCGAGCGCCACCGATTCCGCAAGCACCGAAATCACCACCGGCGCCGCGCCGAAGCCGAGGGCGCGCAAGGTGGCGATTTCCACCGTGCGCGTGGAGACCGCGGCGTACATCGTGTTCAGCGCGGCGAACATGGCGCCCACTGCCATAATCAAGGCGACGCCGTAGCCGAAACTGGTGATTAGAATTGTCAGGAATTCGGACTGGTTGCGGAAGAATTCTTCTTCGGAAGTGATCGAAAGGTCCACCGCGGGATTGATTTCGAATTCGGCGCGGATTGATTCGATCGCCTCCGGCGAGTCCAGCAGCAAGCGCATGGAACTAATCAGGCTGAAGCGGCGGAACGCCGATTGGGCGATGGCGAGATCGGTCCACAATTCGGACTCATAGGCCGAGCC
This sequence comes from uncultured Pseudohongiella sp., assembly GCA_965221015.1. GTDB lineage: Bacteria > Pseudomonadota > Gammaproteobacteria > Pseudomonadales > Pseudohongiellaceae > UBA9145. Next base: position 424,052 of record OZ244859.1, read on the forward strand.
TTCGGCTTCGAAAATGCCCACCACGGTCCATTCCGATTGGCGCAGTTCCACGGTCGCGCCAAGGTCGATGCCTTGAAACTCGGCGCTGGCGGAGCGTCCGGCGATCAATTCATTGCGGCCCGGTGTGAAGTTGCGTCCTTCGACGATGCGCACTTCCGGCCTGATTTCGAACGCGGACTGTTCCACGCCGCGAATCACCACGTTGGCGGGCAGCAAGTTGGCGCGCTTGGGAATGTCGGCGACGGTGTACAACTCGCTGCTGGCCAGGCCCACGCCATCGAGTGTTGCGACGTATTGACTGCGTTGCAGATCGATCGTGCTGCTCAGTTCGGCGGTTGAACTGGCGCCGCGCAAGACGATGGCGCGGTCCGGCGAGCCAGCCCGGTCGAGGGTGGCGGAAAAGCCCGCGGCCATCGCCAGAATTGCCACGAGCACGGCAACCACGCCGCCGATTCCAACGATGATGACCGATGAACTGCCCAGCCGCGAGGGCAGGTTGCGCAAGTTGAGCAAGGTAATCTGGATGATTTGCGTGAACATCTTGCGGCTGGGCCTCCGATGGCGACTATCGGCGCAGGGCTTCGACGACTTGCAGGCGCCGCGCGCTCAACGCCGGATTGAGCCCGACCAAAATGCCCAGCAACGCGGCGATGCCGAGGCCGCTGAGGGTGGTTGCCGCGGTCAATTCCATCTGCCCAAGAAAGCCTTCCAGCGCCGGCCCTATGATGGCGAGCATCACGCCGGACAGGGCGATGCCGATGGCGCCGCCAATTGCGCACAGCAACACCGATTCGATCAAAATAAGCCAGGCCACGCGGCTGTCGGTGAAGCCGAGGGTTTTGAGCACCGCCAATTCCGGAATCCGCTCGCGCAGGGCTTGGGCCATGGTGTTGAAAGTGAGCAGCAGAATGGTGAAAAACACCGCGCTGAGGATGCTGTTCATGATCAGGCCGATGTTGCCCACCTGGGCGGCAAACTGGCGGTTGGCCTCGGCTTCGGTGGCCGTGCGCGTTGGATTCATCGAGTTTTCGAATTGCGCGTCGATGCGCGCCGCCACTTCCCCAGCCTGGTCCGGGTCGGCCACGCGCACGGAGAAATTGCTGACGATGCCTTCGGTTTCGGCCAAGCGGGCCTCGTCGAAATAATCGTAGTTGAACAGGAAACCGGCGAACAGGTTTTCGTCGTCGCGGATGCGGTAGGTGCCGACGAGTTCGAATTCCCACAGCCGGCTGCCGTCCGCGCGCAGCCAGATGTCGCCTTCGATGGGTATGCGGTCGCCGACCTGCCAGCCGTATTGCTCCGCCAGGTCCGCCGGCGCCACGGCGGCGGTGCGGATGCGCTCGAATTCATCGAGTTGCGCGGGGTCGATGATGTATTCGTCGTACATCTCGAAGTAGGCCCGGGGCTCGATGGGAAACTTCGGGAAAAAATTGGCCGGATTTTGATAGGTGCCGCCGAACCAGGTGCTGTGGGTCACCGCGGCCACACCGGGCATCGAAGCCAATTGCTGCTCGTGGCTGATGGGCAGGCCGTCGACAATGGAATACTTGGGCGACACCATCAAACGGTCAACCCCGGCCACGTCGAGCCCACTGTCGAAGGCGGCGGTCACCGAGCGCAGCAGTCCGAACAGCAGAAACGCCGCCATGATGGAGAACAGCGTCAGAAAAGTCCGCACCGGACGGCGGAACAAGTTGAACCAAACCAGGGGTAAGGATTTCATGCGGCCTCCCGCACCAGATTGCCTTTGTCGAGATGGAGCGTGTGCCGCGCGTGGCTGGCGGCTTTCGGGTCGTGGGTGACCATGATGATGGTTTTGCCGTGTTCTCGGTTGAGCAATTCCAGCAAATCGAGGATTTCGTCCGCGGTTTCGCGGTCGAGGTCGCCGGTGGGTTCGTCGCAAACCAGAATGCGCGGGTCGGCGACGATGGCCCGGGCGATTGCGACCCGTTGCTGCTGGCCGCCGGAAAGTTCGCCCGGCTTGTGACCGGCGCGATCTTCCAATCCTACAATTGTCAGTGCGACATCAGTGCTGCGTTTGCGTTGGCGGCCACTGAGCTTGGTCAACAGCAGGGGCAGTTCGACATTGCGGCGCGCGCTCAGGATCGGCAACAAGTTGTAAAACTGAAAAATGAAACCGATGTTGCGCGCGCGCCATTGCGCCAGTTTGCGGCTGGACAGTCCGACGAGTTGTTGGCCGGCGACTTCGACGCTGCCGGAGCTGGGCTGATCGAGGCCGCCAATGAGGTTGAGCAAGGTGGTTTTGCCGCTGCCCGAAGGTCCCATGAGGGCAAGAAAATCGCCCTCTTCGATGCTGAGATCGAGATTGTTGAGTACTTCGACTGTTCGCCCGCCTTTTTTGAAGCTGCGGCCAACGTCTTTCAAATCAACGATTGTGCCCACGAGTTTACCTTCCCCAAGTTTTCCGATTCGCTTTTGTCTTCAGTTTGATTCCCACTTGGCTTGCGTGTTCGGCTCGGTCGGGTCCGGGCGGATCCTCAAGCCAGTGCTTGGACACGCGCCGTCTATTCCAATGTATTGGACGCCTTGATCGCCGCGCTTCTCAGGAGCCGGCGTCAAGCTCCACCGCCAGGCCGTCTTGCAACTGCTCGCGCAAAGCGAGGTTGAGGCTGCTGACCACGCGCTCGCCGGCATCGAGGCCGTTAAGCACCAAAGCCTGGGCGCCGCTGGATTGGCCCAGTTCAACAGCGCGCCGGCTTACGCGGCCGTCTTCCACAACCCAGACATGGGCCAAGCCGTCTTCGCGCGCGATCGCCGACCCTGGCACCAGCACGCCGGCCGGCGGCGATTCGCTTTGTGCCTCCAGCGACTCGCCCAGCAGCCGCGCTTGCTCGCCGGCATCTTCCATGAACGCCACGCGGACGCCCATTTCGGGCATGACTCTGTCGTCGCGGTCCAGAAAACCAATCCGCACCCTGACCGTTGCCTGATTGCGGTTGGCGGCGGGAATAATGGCGATTACTTCAGCTTCGTAAGGATCTTCCGGCCAGGCATTGAGCGTGATTGTCGCTTGCTGGCCCGGCGCGACGCGATTGATGTAGGCCTCGTTGACATCGACTTCGACCTCAAGCGACTCCATATCGACAATGGTGCAAATGCCGGTTGCGGTGAAGCCGCCGCCGGCGGCCACCGGCGAGATCATTTCGCCCGGTTGCGCCGCCTTGGCGATGACGACGCCGGCAAATGGCGCGCGGATTTGCATGTCTTCCAGCAATTGCCGCTGTATGCGCAGCGCCCGCTCGGCAACCTCGATATCGCGCCCGGTCTTTTCCAGGCGCGCGCGCAAGGCTTGCAGGCTGAGTTCGTCGCGGTCGAGTTCTGCCTGGCTGGCGAGTCGATTCGCGGCCAAGTCCCGGGTGCGGCCCAGATTCAGTTCGGCCTGGCGAATCTGGATCTCCAACTCCTCGACGGAAGCCCGCGTCGAATCGACCTGGGCCTCCTCCAAGGCCAGTTGCGCGCGGTTGACGCTGTCGTCGAGCCGGGCGAGCACCTGGCCTTCCTCGACGCGCATGCCTTCCTCCACCAGCACTTCCATGACCTTGCCGGTGACTTTGGAGCTAACCGTCGCCATGCGCCGGGCGATGACGTAGCCGGTGGCGTCCAGCACGCTTTCGCCGCTCGCGAAGCGTGGTTGCGCTTGCGGTGCTTGGGCGAGTGTCGTGTCGACCGTCAGCGCCTCAACCTGCTGCAAGGGCCGAAAATTCCAAAACACAAACGCCGCGCCGGCAATCAGGGCAATCGCCACAAACCAGCGCAAAGGCCGGATGCCGGACGGCTCCGGCGCGTCCCGGTCGATTTTCAATTCATCGAGCAGCGATTGTTTGTCCATGCGCGGACCTCTCTCTCGCGGCCAACAGCGCTACCCGGGCTAATGACGGCATCTCATGGTCCCTGGCCCAGCGGCGCTTAATCACCACAGTATATCCGAACATCCTTATCTTCCGTGTGAATCCGATCAGGTTTCCCTTTCGCGCCCGACCGCGGCAGCTGCCTGAATTCCAATGCCACCTCGCCTTGCCCACTAAGATTCAGGTCTATTCGACGAGGGCGTCGCGCAATTCGTCGTTGATCCATTGATTCAGGCTCTTGCCGGCAGCGGAGGCGGCGGCGGCGATGTCGCCGTGAAGTTCCGGCGGCAACCGCAAATTGAACCTGCCGGAATATAGTCTTGTGGGTTCGACACCGTCTTCCCGGCACAGGTCCAAGTAGACCCGCAACGATGCTTCGCCTTCGGCTTTCAGGCGTTCAACATCCTTGGCATAGAAGTCCGCCCCGCCCCGCAGGTCCAGAAATTCTCCCCGAAACATTCCGATGTCCGGGTCGTACTGGATAATCGCCCTGTATCCTTTGATGTTCATCACGTTTTTCATGGCTCTACTCCATTTGCCCGCAACCACTTGCGCAGACTCGCAACAGCTCCTTTGTCCGCGGTTGGCCGTGGATGCGGTCGATGGAACACGTAGATTTCTCCAAATAGCCTCACCGCGATACGGGAGCCCTCCCGTTCGCTGATTTCTGCACCAAGTTCACGCAACAGCGCCTCAATGTCCCGCCATGGGATCGCGCCGCTGACCGGGCGGCGGAAAATCGCTTCAAGGGTTTTCTGCCGCCGGCGTTTCACTCAGAAATAGTACCATAATCTAGTGCCACCAGCGTATCGGCAAAACGGCCATTTGGCAATGCCGTCGATGAATGAGCCGACCATCTGTTGTGCTAGCATTGGCGGCCTCGCGGGAATGCTTGGCGGCGGGGAAAGCGGTGACGATGGGAAAACGCACTTGCCTTTATGATCGACATGCGGCGGCCGGCGCTAAAATTGTTGATTTCTCTGGTTGGGAGATGCCGCTGCATTATGGTTCCCAGATCGGGGAACACCATCAGGTGCGCGGCGCCGCCGGCGTGTTCGATGTTTCGCATATGACGGTGACCGATGTCGCCGGCCTGGATGCCGAACGATGGCTGCGCCATCTGCTCGCGAACGACGTTGCCCGTCTCGAAGTGCCCGGCAAGGCGCAGTACAGCCTGCTGCTCAATCCCGACGGTGGCGTGGTCGACGATTTGATTGTCTACCGCACCGAAGCCGGCTATCGGCTTGTCACCAATTGCGCCACGCGGCGCAAAGTGCTGATCTGGCTCGCGCAGCACAGCCATGGTTTCAACGTCCAGATCGAGGAGCGGCCCGATTTGGCGATGCTTGCCGTGCATGGCCCGGATTCGATCAATCTGACCTGCGGGGCGCTGCCGGCGGAAGCCGTTGGACCAGTGCGGCAATTGGGCAATTTTGAAGCCCTCGAACATGGCAGCTGGCTGGTGGCGCGCACGGGCTATACCGGAGAAATGGGCCTGGAAGTCATTCTGCCAGCCGAGCGGGCCGGCGCGCTTTGGGATGGCCTGCTCGCGGCCGGCGTCAAACCCGCCGGCCTCGGCGCACGGGACACCTTGCGTCTGGAGGCGGGCATGAACCTGTACGGTCAGGATATGGACGAGACCACGCCGCCACTGGCGTCCAATCTCGGATGGACTGTGAATCTGCGCGACCCGGAGCGGGATTTCGTCGGCCGGGAAGCGGTGCTGCGGCACAAGCAAATGCGGGAAAATGGGGAGCTTTCCTTGCTCGCCGGCCTGGTGCTGGAAGCGCGCGGCGTGTTGCGGAGTGGTCAAAAAGTCCAAACCAACAAGGGCGCGGGGGTCATTACCAGCGGCAGCTTTTCCCCTACATTGAAGCAGTCCATCGCTTTGGCTAGAATCCCGTGGGGCAGCGCCGACTGCCAAGTCGAACTGCGTGGCGCCATGGCACCGCTGAAGATCGTGAAACCGGGTTTCGTCCGGTTCGGCAAAAGGATTGTTGAATGAATCCGCCACGGCGATTTTTCAGTATGTCAGTTGTTGATGGCGAAGCAAGAGGGGCCGCCGGTGTCCAATATTCCAGATGATTTCCACTATGCCTCCACCCACGAGTGGGTCAAGGTCGACGAAAACGGCGTCGCCACCGTGGGCATAAGCGACCACGCCCAGGAAGCCCTGGGCGATATCGTGTTTGTTGAACTGCCCGAGCCGGGCACCGCAATCGACGCCCGCGCAGAAGTGGCGGTGGTGGAATCGGTGAAAGCGGCTTCGGACATTTACAGCCCTGTGAGCGGCGAGATCACCGAAGTGAACGAAGCGCTGATCGACAATCCACAGCTCGTCAACTCCGCCCCCTACGAAGACGGCTGGATATTCAAGATGTCCATCGGCAACGAAGGGGATCTTGACAACCTGCTCAACGCGGAGGCCTACGCGGAACAGTGCGCGGATGAGTAGCGACCCTCTCGATTCGCTGCTCTACCGCAACGAATTTGTTGATCGACACATCGGCCCCGATGATGACGAAATCGGGGACATGCTGGCCGTGCTCGGCCTTGATTCACTCGAAGAACTTGTCCGCAAGACCGTTCCCGCCGCCATTGCCGGCCAGGGCCCGCTAGCGCTCCCACCGCCGATGCCGGAAAGCGAGGCTCTGGCAAAGCTGAAAACCATCGCCGCGCAAAACCGCCCCGCGCGGTCTTTCATTGGCATGGGCTACTACGACACTCGCCTGCCGGCGGTCATCCAGCGCAATGTGCTGGAAAATCCTGGCTGGTACACCGCATACACACCCTACCAGCCGGAAATCTCACAAGGCCGCCTCGAATGCCTGCTCGCCTTCCAGCACATGACCATGGATCTGACCGGCATGCCCTTGGCCAACGCTTCGCTGCTGGACGAGGCAACCGCGGTGGCCGAAGCCATGGCGCTGGCGAAGCGGGTGTGCCGCAATCGCGCCGCGGTCGATTTTTTCGTTGACCAAGACTGCTTTCCCCAGACCATCGACGTGCTGCGCACGCGGGCCGATTGTTTCGGCTTCAACCTGGTTATTGGCGACGCCGCCGAGATGCCGGAGCAGGGTTTGTTCGGCGGTGTGCTGCAATACCCCGGCCTCTCCGGCAGCGCGCGGGACTTGACCGGCACCATCGCCCGCCTGCACGCGCAAGGCGCGAAAGCTGTCGTTGCGGCCGACCTGCTCAGCCTGGTGCTGCTGAAACCGCCGGGGGAGATGGGCGCCGACGTGGTGACGGGTTCCAGCCAGCGTTTTGGCGTGCCCATGGGCTATGGCGGCCCTCATGCGGCCTATTTCGCGACCCGGGACGAATTCCGCCGCGCCGTGCCGGGCCGGATCATCGGCGTTTCAAAAGATTCCCGCGGACGGCCGGCCCTGCGCATGGCGCTGCAAACCCGGGAACAGCACATCCGCAGGGAAAAGGCCAACAGCAACATCTGCACCGCCCAGGTGCTGCTGGCCAACATCGCCGCGCTCTACGCCATGTATCACGGCCCGCGGGGATTAAGGCGCATCGCAAACCGGGTACAGCGCTTGACCGCGGTGCTCGCCGAGGGTTTGCGCCGGTGTGGCTTGAACGCGCCGGCGAACGGCTTTTTTGACACCTTGAGCGTGCCGGTGGATGCGGCGCAATTCGCCGCCATCCAGGCCCGGGCGGCTGAGCATCGGGTGAATTTGCGCTTCGACGCGGCCGAGGCCGCGGTCGGCGTCAGTCTCGATGAATGTGCAACGCCCGCCGAGGTCGAATTGCTTTGGCGGGTGTTTTTGGGCGAGTCTGCGGCGGAACTCGCGATTGACGCCATCGACCGGCAAGTCGCCGCGGCCAAACCCGCAATCCCGGCGGCGCTGCGCCGGGAATCCGACTTTCTCCAGCATCCGAATTTCAATCGCCACCATTCTGAAACCGAAATGATGCGCTATCTCAAGCGCTTGGAAAACCGCGACATTTCATTGACCCACGCGATGATCCCCCTCGGCTCCTGCACCATGAAATTGAACGCCGCGGCCGAATTGATGCCGATAAGCTGGCCCGAGTTCGCGCAGCCGCATCCGTTCGCGCCGCGGGACCAGGTGGAAGGGTATGCGCGCATGATCGGCGAGTTGGAGGACATGCTCGCCGAAATCACCGGATTCGACGCGGTCAGCATGCAGCCCAATTCCGGCGCCCAGGGCGAATACGCCGGCCTGCTCGCGATCCGCAAATTCCTCGCGGCCCGGGGCGAAGCGCATCGCGATGTCTGCCTGATTCCGACTTCGGCCCACGGCACCAATCCGGCGAGCGCGAACATGCTTGGCATGAAGGTTGTGCTGGTGCGCTGCGATGAATCCGGCAACATCGACGTGGCCGACCTTCGCGCCAAAGTTCAGCAGCACGCGGGCCGGGTGGCGGCCCTGATGATCACCTATCCGTCCACCCATGGCGTGTTCGAGCAGGCGGTGAAGGAAATCTGCGCCATTGTTCATGATGCCGGCGGCCAGGTGTACATGGACGGCGCCAATCTCAACGCCCAGGTCGGTTTGACCAATCCGGCGCTGATCGGCGCCGATGTCGCCCACGTAAACCTGCACAAGACCTTCTGCATTCCCCATGGCGGCGGCGGCCCCGGCATGGGTCCAATTGGCGTCAAGGCGCATCTCGCGCCGCATCTGGCCAACCATCCTGTGGTTCCGCTGCAAGGGCCAGACACCGGCAATTCGGCGATATCCGCCGCGCCCTGGGGCAGCGCCGGCATTTTGCCCATCACCTGGATGTACATCACAATGATGGGCGCCGAAGGCCTGCGCAAAGCGACCGAAGTGGCGATTCTCAACGCCAATTACATGGCGCGGAAGCTGGGCGGGTTTTTCCCGGTGCTGTACACCGGCCAAAACGGCTTGGTGGCCCACGAATGCATCATCGACTTGCGTCCGCTGAAGCAATCCACCGGCGTCACCGATGAAGACATCGCCAAGCGGTTGATGGACTTCGGCTTCCACGCACCGACCATGTCCTTCCCCGTGCCGGGAACGCTGATGATCGAGCCCACCGAAAGCGAGTCCCGCGCCGAACTCGACCGATTCATCGACGCCATGGCCCAAATCCGCGCGGAAATCGCCGCCATCGAAAGCGGCACTTTCAGCCGCGAAGACAACCCGCTGAAAAACGCGCCCCACACCCTGGACGACCTGCTTGAAGACGACTGGCAACGGCCCTACGACAAACGCCAGGCGGCCTTGCCGGCCGGCAAGAGCACCGCCGACAAATTCTGGCCCTGCATCAACCGCGTGGACAACGTCTACGGCGACCGCAACCTGTTCTGCGCCTGCCCCCCACCGGAAAATTATCAGGAAGGTTGATACCACCCGACGCCGGCAAATGCGTTTGGCCCTTTCGGTCGATGTGTTTTCAACGGCTCGGCCTAGCCGAGCAGGGATTCGCGGCGGTAGAGGCGCACGCAGATCCAGCTGAGGATGGCGCCGAGGGCGAGCGTGCTCAGGACAGAAACGGCGACGTGCACGATGTTGACCGGCTCGTTGCTGATCATGTCGACGATGATCAGGTGCTGGCTCAAAGCCGGGATGAACATGAATTCAAAGCGCGGTTGCAAGGTGAGAATGCTGACGATCAGAATCGGCGTTGTCGGAATCAGAATGATGACGCCCAGCCAAGTCTGCGCTTCCTTGTAGCTTTTGGTGATCGAAGCGAACAGCGTCATCATCGAAGCGCCCGTGAGCGTGAAGGGGCAAAGCAGCAAAAAAGCTGCGACAACTACCGTCAAGGAGAAGTTCGGCGTCATGCCGAGTTGGTCAATCGGCATGAATGGTATTGATGCGAAGAGCGACAACAGACAAAGCGCCAGCGAGATCGACATAAAAACGCAAACCGCGGCAATCTTTCCCAAGATCAAATGCGCCCTTGTCACCGGCAGCGAAAGCAAGGGTTCGAGTGAACCGCGCTCGCGCTCCCCGGCGGTGGCGTCGATGGCGAGATACGTGCCGCCCATGAGCAGGGCGAAGAGAAAGAAATAACTCAACATGCCGAGTAGAATCGCGGCGCGTCCGCTGGGTGTGGAAACGTCGATATGGTCGATGTTGATCGGACGCAGCAGCGCCGGATTGACGCCGCGGGCGGAAAGCCGGATACCGGCAAGGGTTTGGTTGTAAGCGAAAAGCGCGTCGCGGACGCGACCGATGTCGGCATTGCCCGATGTGTTCGCGGTGTCGAAATAGAGTTCAACGGTCGCTGGAATCATCTCGGAAAGTTCTTTGCCGAATTTGCGGGGAACCAACAGCACCACATCTTGATCACCCGCCAGAACGCTTTCCCTGGCCGCGGTGCCATCGGCGGGGCCGTTGGTGACAACGATGTTGCGGCTCTCCAGATAACGCATCAAATTCGGCGCGTTTTCAGCGCCAATGACAGGCAGTTCGACCGATTGCTCCGCAGTGTCTATGTTGCGTTCGATCTGGAAACTGATGAGGGCCACCATAAGCACCGGCATGGCAATCGGTGTCACGAACACCGCAGTGAGAAGCGAGCGGCGGTCGCGCAGGTTGTCGACGATTTCCTTTACAAAAACGACGAAAACAGAACGCATCATTCTTCCACCATCTCCAGCGCGGCGACAAAAGCATCCTCCAGATCGTCATGGCCCGTGCGCGCGCGAATGCCCTCGAGCGAGTCGTTTATCGCGACTTTTCCCTTGGCGATAATGCAGATGTCGTCGCACAGGACGGCGACCTCCTGCATGACATGGCTGGAAAACAGCACGCACCGCCCTTCGGTTTTCAATTTCACGATCAACTCGCGCAGGCCGCGGGTGGCCATGACGTCGAGGCCCGTGGTGGGTTCGTCGAGGATCAGATTTTGCGGGCCGTGGACGAGGGCGCGGCCGAGGGCGACCTTGGTGCGCTGGCCGTGGGAGAACTCCTTGGCGCGGCGCTCGGCGAAATCGCCAATCTCCAGCGCTTCGATGATTTCCTCAACTCGTCTCGCGATGGTCGTTTTGTCGAGGCCGCACAAGCGCGCGTAATAAGCGATGTTCTCGCGCGCGCTCAAGCGCGGATACAGTCCCGAAGCGTGGGGCAGGGCGCCGAGGGCGCGCCGCGCGCCAAGGCTGTCGGTGACGATGTCGGCGCCGTCGATGTTGGCCGTGCCGCGGTCGGGGCGAAGCAAGGTGCACAGCATGCGCATCGTGGTTGACTTGCCGGCGCCGTTCGGGCCGAGCAAACCGGTGATCTTGCCGTCCGGCGCCGAAAAGCTGATGCCGCGCACGGCATGCACATCGCCGAAGGATTTGTGGATGTCCTGGACCTGGATCACGGCGTTGGCCCGGAAAAATCAACAAAGAACGGCATCACGAAACTGCGCTCCAGGCATTGCGTATCCAGCGCGGCGGGCTCGGCCGAGGCGATGAATTCGGCGACGATGTCGGGAACGCAGCCAACGACGATCAGGCCGTGGCCCTGGCGCTCGCCCACGAGATGCGTCGCGTTGGTCATCTCGACCATGGCAAGTTCGGCCCAGGAAGGCGGCGTGATCGGGTCGGCGCCGCCGGAAAGCAGCAAAACCGGCAGCGCCGTTGCCAGCGGTGCCTTGAAATCCGCATCAATGGGGCCGGCGGGCCAGACGGAGCAGATCGCCTCAAGCGCTTGCAGTTGCAGCGGCCCCATGTAACTGGCTTCGAGCAAATCGTACGGTATCGAATCGGGGTCGTAGAAGGGCACGTCTTCGCTGCACATGACGCTGTTGTGCATGCCGAAGGAGAGACTGTCCATGAGCGAGATCGTGGTCATCAGATATTGCGCCGCCAGCGGCGTGTAGCGCTGCTGGCCGGCTTCGTGCACCAGCAGCGGGATCAGCGCGATGGTGTTTGGGCTGTAGGCGAGCAGCCGGATCGCGCCGGCGAACTCGTTGCGGCCGAAGCGCAGCGCCTCGGGCCGGCCGTGGCTGGGATGCGGCACTTCGATTTCCACCGGCGTTTCGGTCAAAGTCTGCACAACGCGATCAAAAGTCGTTTCGATTTCTGGAAAGCGTTCGCCGCAAACGGCATCGGCGCTGCAATGCGCCAGAATCTCGTCCACCGCGCGTTGGCTTTCGGGGGCGATTTCCGGGCCGAGCGCTTTTTGCGGCGCCACCACGCCGTCGATGATCAGTGTCCGGGTCGACTCGGGGTAGCGCCGGGCGAAGTGCTGGGCAACGCGCGAACCATAAGAGACGCCGTACAGGTTCAGTTGCGGATAGCCGAGGGTCTGGCGCACGGCTTCGAGGTCTTCCACGGCGATGCTCGTGGTGAAAAAACGCGGGTCGTGGGGCAATTGTTCGAGGCAGGTCCGGGTGAATTCGATGGTTTGCTCCACCGAGTATTCCCCCTCGACGATATCGTCGTCGACTTCGCAATCCATGGTTGCCGATTGTCCGGTGCCGCGTTGGTCGATGAGCAAAATGTCGCGCTCGCGGCGCACGTTCTCGAACGCTCCCCTGATTGAGCTGTAAAACTGCACCGTGCCCTGGCCGGGGCCGCCGGCGATTGGCACCAGCGGGTCCGGTTCAGGCTCGAGGGTGAGCGCCGGCACTACCGCGACGCGCAGTTCTATAGTCTCCTCCACAGAGCCGCCGGGGTCGAGGGGGCGGGATACACTGGCGCAGCGCGCCGGTATGCTTGGCATACCCGGCCCGGCGCTGATGCGGCAGTCCTCCAAGGCGACGGGCCGGGTTTGCGCCAATACGGAAAATGCCGCGCAAAGCAGCGCCAGCAAAAGCGAAATTGATCGGTTCACCGCGCGACCCCCCGGAAGCGGCAAAAGGCGCAATCTTGCTCGATTCACCGCCGCGAGTAAAGCCCGCTCCCCCCTCCGGCGCAGCTGCGGGCTGCGCCCTTGCCTTGCCGACTCCCCCTCAAGGGGGGAGTGAAAACCGCAGCCGGGAGGCATATGCAATACTCCCCCCTTGAGGGGGAGTCAAAACCGCGCAGCGGTTTTGGTGGGGGGCCTTCCACCACCGTACAAATTAAGTTTCAAACCGAACTTTCTAACTTGGCTTCGATCCAGGCGTCGATTTTGGCTTCGAGCAGGCTCAGCGGCAGGGCGCCGTCCATGAGCACCTGGGTGTGGAATTCGCGCACATCGAAATTCTCGCCGAGGGCGGATTCCGCCCGGTCGCGCAATTCCCTGATTTTCAGCTCGCCAATTTTGTAGGCCAGCGCCTGGGAAGGGATTGCGATGTAGCGCTCGGCTTCGCTGATCGCGCTGGCCTCGCCCGAGGCGGAATTTTCGAACATGTAGGCGAGCACGTCTTCGCGGGTCCAGCCCATGGCGTGCATTCCGGTATCCACCACCAGTCGGATGGCGCGCCAAAGCTCGGCGTTGAGCGCGCCGAAATACTGGTAGGGGTCGGTGTACAAACCGAGTTCCCGGCCGATTGATTCGGCATACAAACCCCAACCTTCAACATAGGCGGTGTAACCGCCGAAGCGGCGGATGCGCGGCAAATCCGCCATTTCGCGTTGCAGCGAGATCTGGTAATGGTGGCCCGGGATCGCCTCGTGCAGAAACAGCGATTCCATTTCCCACTTCGGACGGGTGCCCACGTCATAGGTGTTGGCGTAAAAAATGCCGGGCCGGGCGCCGTCGGGCGTTCCGGGCATGTAGGAGCCGTCGGCCGCCGAAGCTTCGCGATAGGCTTCCACGGCGCGCACTTCGAACTCCGAGTTGGGGAAGGTCTCAAACAGGTTCGCGGCCAGGCTTTGCACGTGGTCGGCCATGGCGCGATAGCCCTCGATCAGTCGTTCGGGTTCGTCATAATAGAAACTCGGTTCGGTCTTCAGGTAGTCGAAAAACTCATCGAGTTCGCCATCGAATTCAACCTCGGCCATGACCTGGCGCATTTCCTCGTGGATGGATGCGACTTCGCGCAGGCCGATTTCGTGGATTTCCCCGGGCGTAAGATCGGTTGTGGTGGAAAGGCGGACGAGGGTTGCGTACCAGTCGTCGCCGGCGGGCAAATCGAACATGCCAACGCTGGTTCTGGCCCGCGGCAGATAGTCGTCGCGAATGAAGTCGTGCAGCCTTTGCAACGCCGGACGCAACTGCCCGGCATAGGCTTCGGCGAAATCCCGCGCCAAGGCCTCGCGGGTGGCTTCCGGCAGGTCCGCCGGCAGGTTTTCGATGGGTGCGTAAAACACGCTGTTCGGAAAATCCTGGTTCAGGGCCGCAAGTTGGTCAATCACCCGTTCCATCAGCACCCGCGGCTGGGTCACGTTGCGGTCCATGCCGACGCGCATATTCGCGATCGCCTGGTCGGTGAGTATGACGAATCCATCGATGCGCGAGAGAAAATCCCGGTAGTCTTTCTCGTTGCGGAATGGATGCGCGCTGCTGCCGCTGCCAAGCTGGGCGAACTGGTTGGCGAAAGAGTAAAACTGGTTGATGGCAAGCAGATGCTCCGGGAAACGGGCCAGTTCGAGATTGTTGGTCAATGTCAGCCGAAAGACTTCCAATGTCAGGCGGTCCTGACGGTCCAGTTGCCGCGGATCCAAGGCCTCGGCCCGTTCCAGGTAATCGCGGTCCAGCGCTTCCGCCGCGGCGCGGTGTTCGCTGCCGAGATAATTGGCGAAGCGGTCGTTGTAGCGCATGTCGCCCAGAAACGTTGCCTGCAAGGGGTTGAGTTCGAGGGTGGCCTCGAAATAGGCCTCAACCAGTTGTTCGAGTTCCGCGGACGCGGAATCCGATTCGGCCGCCCGCGCCAGCCCACAGGCTGTCAAGGCCAGCGCAATCCAGAATCTCAACATTTCACAGCTCCAATCAAAGCGCCAAAAGATGGCGAGTTTGCCACAAATCGCGGTTGGAAGCCGCTACAGGGTGCAGGTGCTGCGGCAACGCCACGCCTCGCGCGGGGTGGCCTTTCGTTCGCCCGAACATGCTGGTATGTTTGCACCCTGCTGAACGGAAGGCGGATTCATGACCAAAGTTACCTTTATTGAACACAACGGAACGCAGCGCACGGTGGAGGCGGTGGACGGCAATTCACTGATGCTCGCCGCGGTCTCCAACAAGGTGCCCGGCATTGACGCCGATTGCGGCGGCTGCTGTTCCTGCGGCACCTGCCACGTTTACGTCAACGAGGAATGGCTGGGCAAACTCAAGCCCATCGAGGACGATGAAGAGGACATGCTCGACATGGTCGACGACCGCCGCGCGAATTCCCGGCTTTCCTGCCAGATCACGGTTGGCGAGGAACTCGACGGCCTGGTCGTCACCACCCCGGAATTCCAGTTCTAGGGGGGGTTCCGCCGGAGCGGCGCTCGTCCATCCCCTTGCCAATCCCGGGTAGCGCGCAAATGGCCGACACGATTACCAGCGCAATCAACCGCCAGCCCAGCAAATGGAGCATGGTGGGCAAGGACCCGCAGGCGATGCCCATCGAGGACATTGATCTGTCCCACCCCGGCATCTGGCAAGCCAATGAACATCTGCCATTCCTGACCCGGTTGCGCGATGAGGCGCCGGTGCACTATTGCCGGCATTCGGCGGTGGGGCCGTACTGGTCGATCATGAAGCATGGCGACATCATGACGGTCGACACTTCCCCGGCGATTTTTTCTTCCGAACCCACCATCGGCATCGTCGACATGTTGCCGGAATTCGACGCGCCCTCTTTCATCGCCATGGATCCGCCCCGGCACAACGCGCAACGCAAGGTCGTGCAGCCGGTGGTGGCGCCGGAGAATCTGGCAAAACTTTCCGGCACGATCCGCCGCCGGGCAGCCGCCATTCTCGATGAGTTGCCCCTGGGCGAGGAATTCGACTGGGTGGAACGGGTTTCAATCGACCTCACCACACGCATGTTGGCCACCTTGTTCGATTTCCCGTTCGAGGACCGTTACAAGCTGACATACTGGTCGGACATGGCGACAGCGATACCCGGCGGCGGCGTTGCTGAAAGCCACGAGCATCGCTGGCGCGCCATGAACGAATGCCTGGAATGTTTCACGGCCTTGCGCAATGAACGGGTGAACCAGGCGCCGGCCAATGATTTGCTGTCCATGCTTGCCCACGGCGAAGCGACCCGGGACATGCCGCCGGCGGAGTTTTTGGGCAATATTGTCTTGCTCATCGTTGGCGGCAACGACACCACGCGCAATTCCATCACCGGCGGCGTGCTCGCCTTGAACCAATTCCCCGCTGAGTACGAGAAACTGCGCGGCGATCCCGGGCTGATTCCGAACATGGTGTCCGAAATCATCCGCTGGCAAACACCCTTGGCCTATATGCGGCGCACCGCCAAAGTCGACACCGAGTTGCGCGGGCGGCGCATCGGCGCGGGCGAGAAGATCGTCATGTGGTACGCCTCGGGCAACCGCGACCCGGATGTGTTCGAGCGGCCGGACGATTTCCGGATCGACCGGCCCAACGCCCGCCGCCACGTCTCCTTCGGCTTCGGCATTCACCGCTGCATGGGCAACCGCCTTGCGGAAATGCAATTGCGCATTCTCTGGGAAGAAATTCTGCAACGCTTCCATCGCGTGGAAGTCACCGGCGAGCCGCAGCGCGTATATTCCAGTTTCATCAACGGCTACACCCGCTTGCCCGTGGTGTTGCACCCGCTGTAAGGCGCGAACTCTGACCAAATCATGGCGCGCTTGTGCCGATTCTGTGAAAGTATGCGGCTTCGCCGGGGCATTCGCCTTTATCCCACAAAATGTCACACAAAGCCGCCGATGAGGTGGGTATACTGCCCCGCATCGCGTTGCTGAATACCTGTTGGCCATGACGGGCCGGCGCCATGGGAGTCTCATGAAGCTGAAGCCATCCAGTTCCTTTCTCGCCGCCGCGCTCGCGTGGTGCGCATTCGCAGCGCCCGCCGCCGCCCAGCAGATTGCCGGCCTCGAGGACACAACCGACGACTCCACCATTGTCTACCCGGCCTCCTACTTCGCCGAATTCCTGCCGGTTTCGGTCAACGATATGCTGAACCGGATTCCCGGCATCAATCTGGCCATGGGCCGCGGTGGGTCCGGCGGTGGCCGCGGCGGCAACCGCGGACGGCGCGGGCTTGGCTCGGGCGAAGGCGAAGTGCTGATCAATGGCCAGCGCATCACCGGCAAGAACTCCGGCGGCCGCGACCAACTCAACCGTATTTCGGCGGACCAGGTGGATTACATTGAAATTATCCGCGGCACTTCGGAAGACATCGAAATCCGCGGCGGCGGACAAGTGGTCAATATTGTGTTGCTTGACGTGCTGTCGACTTCCAGCACCACGGTGGAAATCCGCTCGGACCGCTCCCGCGACGGCACCGTGGACACTGGTGGACAATTGTCCCGCGGCGGCCAGAGCGGTGATCTGAACTATCTGCTGCATTTCGAGGCCAGCCCCCGCTACAACGCCTCGCAAAGCGAGGAATTCAGTTACGACCCGGACTACAACTTGCGCGAAGTTCGCTATGAGAACCAGATTCGGGACGAACTCGAATATCAAATCAGCGGCAACATGGGCTACCGCTTCGACGGCCAGGTGCTGCAATTGAACGGTCTGTACGAAACCCGCGGCGAGTCGCCTTCGCCCCGCGAGCGCAGCATTCACGACCTGGTCAACGACAGTGTGCGCCTGCAGCGCGAAGACAATGTCAGCAAGCGCTATTCCTGGGAGATCGGCGGCGATTACGAGCGCGATTTCGCGGGCTTGGGCACTTACCGTTTCCTTTTCATCGTCAACGACCGCGAATTCCAGTACACCCGCAACCGTTCCGACCTGGTGGATGGCGACAAAATACCGAACTTGTTCCTGAACAATCTCGGCCGCGACCGCGAGCGCATCGCCCGCACCTCTTACACTTTCGATGTGGCGGACCAGCAAGGACTCGAATTGGGCCTGGAAGGCGCCCAGACCATTCGCGACTCCCGCCTTCGCATGGGCCTCGACATCGACGGCGAGCGTTCGCCGGCCTTCGGCAACCTGGTGCCGGTAGCCATCGACAACAGCGAGTCGACGGTGGAGGAAATGCGCTACGAGGGCTTCGCCGTGCACAACTGGCGGCTGAACCCGCGCATGACGCTGGAAAGTTCGCTGGTGCTGGAAACTTCCACCATCGAACAAAGCGGCGATGTGCTGAATTCGCGCGATTTCAACTTCATCCGGCCGAAGATCGACTACCGCTTCGACATCACGCCCAACCTGCAATTGCGCGGCAGGATCGAAAAAGACGTCCAGCAACTAAGCTTTTCCGATTTCAGCGCCTCCACCGACAACAGCGACGAAGACCAGAACACCCTGGCGGGCAATCCGCAAATTCGCCAGGAACAGTCCTGGCGCTACGAACTCAACCTGGAAATGCGCCTGCCCAACAATCTGGGCGTGTTGAATTCCCAACTTTGGTATCGCGACCTGGAAGACGTCATCGAGCGGGTCGATGTATCGCCAAGCCCGGACGTTCTGCGTTCGGCCCGCGGCAATATCGGCGACGGCAAGCGCTACGGCCTGAACCTCGACCTCAGCACCCGCCTGCCGATGTTCGGCATGCCGAACGCCCTGCTGACCACGGGCATCCGCTTGCGGGATTCGGAAATCATCGATCCTTTTCTTGGCCAAAAACGCAGGCAGCCGGGCACCGAGCGCTGGTCAACCAATATCGGCTTTCGCAACGACCTGGTGGAGCGGGGCCTGACCTACGGAATGTTCTATTCGCATTCGTCCAATGGCGGCAGCGGCCGCACGGAAATTGACATCGTAGACATTGAAGAACGGATCGAAGACCCGTTTCTGATGGCTTTTGTGGAAAAGAAAGCGTTCGACAACTTCACCTTCCGGCTGGAATCGCGCAATATTACCGAAGGCGAGTATTGCCGCAAGAGAACCCGGTTTCTCGGCGCCACCGCGGACGGCATCGTCGAGGAAATCGAGCATTATTGCAACGGCAGCGGCATGGAATTGGCGTTCCGGGTAAGCGCGACTTTCTGATCCGCACCGCGAAACTCCGCATTGGCGATGTTCAATTTGATTCGTGCGAAAGCTGGCGCTTTGCGCCGGTCAGTCGTTCCCGACGCGCCGCGCATTCCCGTTGCGGGGATGCTCGTCGCTTTGCTGTGCGCGGGGTGCGGCGGCGGCCTGCTGGAAAACTTTCCCATCTCCCCATCCACCGCCAACGCGCCGCCCAACTTCACCCGGGGCATGGTCGTGCTCAATGCGGCGCAGCCGATATACCCCCTGCGCGCCCGCTCCCTCGGGGTTGAAGGTTGGGTCATGCTCGCTTTCAGCGTGGATGAAAGCGGCAACGTAATTCCCGGCACCATCGACACGATCGATCAGCAGCCGCCGGGCTATTTTGAAAGCGCGGCGATCGACGCCGTTCGGCGCATGAATTTCGAGAACAACCTGGAACGGCCGGTGGAAGATGTGCGCTACGTGTTCCGCTTCGAACTTGAGGAGCGCGACCGATTGTTGGTGGAGCCGCGGGTGGACGAAGATAGCGGCTACCGCGAGTACCTGCCTGCGAGTTTCGTTACTCCGGAATACCCTGAATACGCGCGGCAGCAGGCGCTGGAAGGTCATGTGGTCGTCGAATTCACAGTCAATGAAAGTGGCGGCGTGGAGGATGTTGTGGTGATCGAAGCCAATCCGCCGACGATATTCGACGAGGCGGCCGTCAGCGCCGCGGCGCGTCTGCGCTACCAGCCCCGCCTGGTCGACTTCGAACCCGTGGCGGTGGAAAACGTCCGTTACCGCTTCAATTGGAACCTGCCGCCCTGAAACTCCGCTCGCCCCGCGCCAAGCAAAGCCCTTCCCCGCATCATCCCGCGCCAAGCAAAACTCTTCCCACAGTCATTCTGCGCGAAGCGAAGCGGAGTCGCAGAATCTCCCAACCAGCGCGCCAACCACAAAAAGATTGCGCAAATTCGCAAGACAAAAAATGGTAAAGTCCCGCCCTGACTTGTCTTAGTTTGGTCTATACCCGAATTCCCGAGCCGCCATGCCTTGCGCATTGCTGTTTGGCTGCCGCGAATTCGGGCTTTTTTGCGCGTGCTCATGGAACGATTCCTGCTTGATGAAACCAGACAGTGGCCGCGGCTGCGGGCGCTGGCCGCCAATCTGCGCGCAACCGATTGCAATCACTTGCTTGGCCCCGAACGCGCTGCGCGCTACCAACTCGAAGTGGCCGGTTTGCATCTGGATTATTCGCGCAACCTGGTCAGCGACGAAGCAATGAAGCTGCTGGCCGAACTGGCCGGGGAATCGCCGCTGGCGGCGCATCGGGAAGCGATGTTCCGCGGCGAGGCGATCAACACCAGTGAACAGCGGCCGGCGCTGCATACCGCCCTGCGGGCCAAGGCCGAGGATTTGCAAGCCGATGGGCTCGATGCAATCGGCCGTGAAATCGAAGAGCAATTACGGCGCGTGCGCGATGTCAGCGAACGGATACGCGCCGGCAAGTGGCTGGGCGCCACCGGCAAGCCGATCCGCGATGTGATCAATCTCGGCATCGGCGGTTCGGATCTCGGGCCGAAACTGGCCTGCGAGGCCCTGAAAGAATATGCGGGAGAGCAGGTTCGCTGCGATTTCCTGAGCAATGTCGATGGCGAGCCGATTCGCTCGACCTTGCGCGGGCTCGACCCGCACACAACGCTGGTTGTTCTGGCCAGCAAATCCTTCACCACCCAGGAAACCCTGCTCAACGCGAACACCGCGGCGCGATGGTTTAACGAAAGCTTGGGCGTCGAAAATCCCTTCGCCTCGCCGCATTTCATCGCCATCACCGCGGCGCCGGCGAAAGCGCTGGCGAGCGGAATTTCCGAGGATCGGATCTTGCGTTTTGGAGAATGGGTCGGCGGCCGCTATTCCCTTTGGTCTTCAATCGGGCTCAGTATCGCCATTGCGCTGGGATACGAAAATTTCGCGGGCATGCTCGCCGGCGCGCGGGAAATGGACCGGCATTTCCGCAGCGCGCCCATGGAGCGCAACATGCCGGTGATTCTGGCCCTGCTTGGCATCTGGTACGCCAATTTGCTCGATGCCGAAAGCCAGGCGGTGGTTCCCTATTGCGAGCGCCTTGCGCTGCTGCCCAGCTATTTGCAGCAACTGGATATGGAAAGCAATGGCAAATCGGTGACGGTGGCGGGCGAGCCGGTGCGGTGCGCGAGCGGACCGATCCTCTGGGGGCAGACCGGCAGCAACGCCCAGCACAGTTTCTTCCAATTGCTGCACCAGGGAACGCATCTGGTGCCGGTGGATTTCATTGGTCTCGGCGAGGATGGACTCAGCGCGCCGGGGCACCATCGCGTGTTGCTTGCCAACATGATCGCCCAGTCCGCCGCCTTGATGCGGGGCAGGCCGGCCGGCGAGCTGCCGCCCTGGCGCGGGTATCCCGGCAATCGCCCGTCCAATATATTGCTGCTGGAACGGCTCACGCCCGAAACTTTTGGCGCCTTGCTCGCGCTGTACGAACACAAGGTGTTCGTGCAAGGCAGCTTGTGGAACATCAATTCCTTCGACCAGTGGGGCGTCGAATTGGGCAAGGAATTGGCACAACAGTTGCTTCAAGACGATGGCGGCGGGGGTCGCGGTGTATTGGACGCTGGCTCACGGGCGCTGGCTGACAGGCTGCTCTCGAAAAGCGCCGACTGAATCGGAGCGGCATTTCGATAGCGCCGGCGGTCCGCATGTGGAAGGCGGGGCATGCCCCGCCCATACTTGTCATCCTGCGCGCAGTCGCGGGATCTCGTCGCCGGAATCAGGTTTCCCGGCATATAAGCCGAGGCTGAGTTTGGGAGAAGTTTTGTGACAGAACGCGGCGGCGACACCATGCCGGGCGAGCAGGAAATCTACCTTTTCAACGAAGGCACGGCGGAACGCGCCTGGCGCTGGTTGGGCGCGCACCACTGCGTGCGGGACGGCAAGGACGGCGTGCGCTTCGCGGTGTGGGCGCCGAATGCGCGCGGCGTTTCCGTGATTGGCGATTTCAACGGCTGGGACGGCGCGCGCCATGTCATGCGGCCACTGGCCGAATCCGGTGTGTGGGAAGTTTTCGTCCCCGATGTGCGCAACCACGATTTGTACAAGTTCCAAATCACCGACCGCCAGGGAAAGTTGCTGCCGCCCAAGGCCGACCCTTACGCGCGTTCCATGCAGCACCCGCCGGACACCGCTTCTCGGGTGATGCTCGATGAAGACTTTCAATGGAGCGACCGGCAATGGCTGAACCGGCGCGACAGTGGAGATTTGCTGCGGCGGCCGGTTTCGATCTACGAGGTCCACGCCGGTTCCTGGCGGCGCAAGGCCGAGGAAGACAACCGCCACCTGAGTTATGTCGAACTGGCGCGGGAGTTGATTCCCTACGTGCTCGACATGGGATTCACCCATATCGAACTGATGCCGATCAGCGAGTATCCCTTCGGCGGCTCCTGGGGCTATCAGCCCATCGGCCTGTTCGCTCCGAGCATCCGCTTTGGCACGCCGAACGAATTGAAGCACTTCATCAATGAATGCCATCGCCACGATATTGGCGTCTTGCTCGACTGGGTGCCCGGACACTTCCCGGCGGACTCCCACGGCTTGGCCCGCTTCGACGGCAGTTGCCTGTACGAACATGAGGACCCCCGCAAAGGGCTCCACCGCGACTGGAACACCCTGGTCTTCAACTATGGCCGCAAGGAAGTCGTCAGCTACTTGCTCTCCAGCGCCAATTTCTGGATCGAGGAATTCCACATCGATGGCCTGCGGGTCGATGCCGTGGCCTCGATGTTGTACCTGGATTACAGCCGCGGGGAAGGCGAGTGGCTGCCGAACCAACATGGCGGCCGCGAAAATCTGGAAGCCATCGAATTGCTGCGCAAAGTCAACAGCAGCGTGTACCGCAATCATCCGGGCATCATGATGATCGCCGAGGAGTCCACCACCTGGTCCGGCGTCAGCCGTCCGGTGGACGAGGGCGGGCTCGGCTTTGGCTACAAATGGAACATGGGCTGGATGAACGACAGTCTGCGCTATATGGCGCGGGACCCAATCCATCGCAAGCACCATCATCATGAACTGACCTTCGGCATTCTCTACGCCTGGAGCGAGAAATTCGTGCTCGCCCTGAGCCACGATGAAGTCGTCCACGGCAAAGCTTCCCTGCTGCAAAAGATGCCCGGCGACGATTGGCGCAAGTTCGCCAACCTGCGCGCGTACTACGGCTTCATGTGGGCCCAGCCCGGCAAGAAACTGCTGTTCATGGGCGGTGAATTCGGCCAGCGCCGGGAATGGGACCATGACACCAGCCTGGACTGGCATTTGCTCGAGGATTCGCGTCACCGGGGTGTGCTGCAACTTGTGCGCGACCTGAATTTTCTCTATCGGCGAACGCCGGCGCTGTTCGCCCGCGACATCTCGCCGGAAGGCTTTCAGTGGGTGCAGGCGGACAGCGGCGAATGGTCGGTCTACGCCTGGCTGCGGCGCGGCGATGACGATGTGCTGCTGGCGGTATCCAATATGACCCCCGAATGCCGCCACGACTACCGCATCGGCGTGCCCGCCCCCGGACGCTACCAAGAATGCCTCAATACCGACGCCGAAGTCTACGGTGGCAGCGGCCAGGGCAACGGCGGCGGTGTCTGGAGCGAGGAGTCACCGTGGGACGGCCTGCCCCATTCGCTAACGGTGACCTTGCCGCCGCTGGCCACGGTGCTGTTTCTCCACGCCGCCAACCCATGAAGCCATCCGCCAGACGCATCGAAGCCGGCGACCCCGGCACCCTGGGCGCCCGCTTCGATGGCGAAGGAACGCATTTCGCGCTGTATTCGGCCCATGCCGAAGCGGTTGAACTTTGCCTGTTCGACACCAGCGGCGAGACCGCCATCGAGCGCCTGTTTCTGCCGGAGAAGACCCACGGTGTCTGGCATGGCTACATCCCCGGGCTGGCGCCGGGCACCGCTTACGGTTACCGCGTGCACGGCCCCTACGCGCCCCATGCCGGGCACCGATTCAATCCGGCGAAACTCCTGCTCGACCCTTACGCCAAAGCCCTGACCGGAGAATTCCGCTGGCACGACGCCCAATTCGGCTACCCGCTCGAGCACCCGGAGGGCGATCTGGCGAAAGACGGGCGCGACAACGCCAAATATATGCCCAAGGCGGTCGTGACCCGCGCCAACAGCCCGCCTGAATCACAGCGCCGCCCGCTTACACCGTGGCCGCAAACCGTGATTTACGAATGCCACGTCAAAGGCTTCACCAAGCTGCATCCGGACGTGCCTGAACCATTGCGGGGAACCTTCGCCGGCTTGGCCCGGCCGCAAATCATCGATTATCTGAAAGCGCTTGGCATCACTTCGGTGGAGTTGATGCCGGTGCACGCATTCGTCAGCGAATTGGATGTGGTCAACAAAGGGCTGGTCAACTACTGGGGCTACAACAGCCTGAACTTCTTCTGCCCCCATTCCGCCTACCTCGGCCCCGGCGGCGCGGCCGAATTCCGCGACATGGTCAACCGTTTCCACGACGCCGGGCTCGAAGTCATCCTCGATGTGGTTTACAACCACACCTGCGAAGGCGACCACCGCGGCCCCACGCTCAGCTTCAAGGGCATCGACAATCTCAGCTACTACCAGTTGCTGCCGGGGGACAAACGCTTCTACATCAACGACAGCGGCTGCGGCAACACCATCAATATCGCCCATCCCCAGGTGCTGCGGCTGGTTATGGACAGCTTGCGCCACTGGGCCGGGGACATGGGAGTGGACGGTTTCCGTTTTGACCTGGCGGCGATTCTCGGCCGCCAGGCGCGCGGCTTCGACGCCCGCGCGCCGTTTTTCCAGGCCCTCGCCCAGGACCCCGTGCTTGCCGGCGTCAAATTGATCGCCGAGCCGTGGGACCTCGGGCCCGGCGGCTACCAACTTGGCGGATTCCCGCCGGGCTGGAGCGAATGGAACGACCGCTATCGTGATACCATGCGGCGCTTTTGGCGGGGCGACGCGGAGCAATTGCCGGAATTGGCCCGGCGTTTGCATGGTTCGGGTGACCTGTTCGAGTCCGCCGGGCGGCGGCCTTGGGCCAGCGTCAATTTCGTCGCCTGCCACGACGGCTTCAGCCTGCGTGATTTGGCGTGTTACGAACAGCGTCACAACGCGGCCAACCAGGAAAGCAATC
This sequence comes from uncultured Pseudohongiella sp., assembly GCA_965221015.1. GTDB lineage: Bacteria > Pseudomonadota > Gammaproteobacteria > Pseudomonadales > Pseudohongiellaceae > UBA9145. Next base: position 449,031 of record OZ244859.1, read on the forward strand.
GCGATGGCCACCGCGGCAATCACGGCGACAATCACGGTGTGGAAGGTCCAAGCGAAGACCCGGCGGTCGACTCGCTGCGCTGGCGCCGGCAACGAAATTTGCTGGCCACGCTGGCGGTTTCCCTTGGCGTGCCGATGATCGCCGCCGGAGACGAATTCGGCCGCAGCCAGCAAGGCAACAACAACGCCTGGTGCCAGGATAATCCCTTGAACTGGATCGACTGGCGCGAAATCACGACGCAAGGCGCCGCGTTGCGGGAATTTTTCAGCGAACTGCTGGCGCTTCGCCGCCGCTTTCCGGCCTTGCAGGCTCAAGAGTACCGGCATTCGCCCAATGGCGCCGGCGAACATGGCATCCAATGGCTCACCGCCGAAGGCGAACCCATGCGCAGCGAAAATTGGCACGAGAACGACCGGCGCACCCTCGGCTACTTGCTGACCGAAGCGGGCGATCGCGGCGCGCGCCACTTGCTCGTGGTTTTCCATGCCGCGAACGGGGCGGCGCGCTTCAAACTGCCAGCTCAACCCAATGGAAACTGGAGAATGTTGCTCAACAGCGCGGAACCGGGTGGAATCCCGACGGCGGACCATGCCGCCGGCGCGACCCTTGAATTGGCGGCGCAAACAGTTGCGATTCTCTCCAATCCGCCGCTGGAAACCGAAGCCGAGCCAGAGCCATGAATCATGTCATGAAGCGCGAAGAGATATCGCGCGCCTCCCACGCCCCTGTCGATTCCGCCGCCGACATCGGCCGCGACCTGCGGCGCCACTTTGAATACACCCTCGGCCGCGATGAAATCGGCGAGTCGCATCATTATCTGTACACGGCGCTGGCGATGACCGTGCGCGACCGCATGGTCGGCCGCTGGCGCGAAACCCGCGAACGGTACCGGCGCGGCAAGGTCAAGCGCGTCAGCTACCTGTCGATGGAGTTTCTGATGGGGCGCACCTTGACCAACGCGCTGTTCAACCTGCAAATCGAAGAGGAAGTGCGCGAAGCGTTGCAAGCCTACTCCTGCCGTCTGGAACAATTGGAAAGCGAAGAAGTCGACGCCGGGCTTGGCAACGGCGGGCTGGGCCGTCTGGCGGCCTGTTTCCTCGACAGTTGCGCGACGCTGGAAATCCCGGTCACCGGCTACGGCATTCGCTACGAGTACGGCATGTTTCGGCAAACCATCGCGGACGGCAACCAGGTCGAGCAGCCGGACCCCTGGCTGCGTTACGGCAACCCCTGGGAAATCGAAAGCCCCGACGCCAGCCGGCGGGTGAAATTCTTCGGCCGCCTGGAAAAACACCTTGATGCGGGCGGTGAATTGCGCGTGCGCTGGGTGGATACGCTCGATGTGCTCGCGGTTCCCTACGATTTGCCGATTCCCGGCCATGGCAACGACACCGTCAACACCTTGCGCTTGTGGAAATCCGAGGCCACCGATGAATTCAACCTGGAAGAGTTCAACGCCGGCAGTTACACCGACGCGGTGGCGGCGAAGAACCTCGCCGAACAGATCACCATGGTGCTCTACCCCAACGACGCCAGCGAAGCCGGCAAGGAATTGCGCCTGCGCCAGCAGTATTTCCTCGCTTCTGCCAGCTTGCAGGACGTGATGTCGCGCTGGCGCCGGGACCACGGCGGGGACTTCGGCCGGTTCGCCGAAAAATGCGTGTTCCAATTGAACGATACCCACCCCACGGTGGCCATCGCCGAACTCATGCGTTTGCTGCTCGACGAACACGGCCTCGGCTGGGACGAAGCCTGGCGCGTCACCACCGCCAGCATGGCCTACACCAACCACACCTTGCTGCCGGAAGCGCTGGAAGTGTGGCGGGTCAGTTTGTTCGAGCAATTGCTGCCGCGCCTGCTCGATATCATTTACGAGATCAACGCGCGTTTTCTCGCCCTGGTGGAGGAACGATGGCCCGGAGACCAGCAGCGCCGAGAGCGCATGTCGATCATCGGCGGTGGCGGGCAGCCGGTGGTGCGAATGGCCTTTCTCGGCATCGTCGGCAGTTTCTCCGTCAATGGCGTTTCCAAATTGCACAGCGAATTGCTGACGCAAACGCTGTTCCGCGATTTCTTCGCGTTGTGGCCGGAAAAATTCAACAGCAAAACCAATGGCGTCACGCCAAGGCGCTGGCTGGCCCATTGCAATCGCGGCCTGGGCGAATTGATCCACGACACCATCGGCGACGGCTGGATGCGCGACCTGGATAGGCTGGAAGCGCTCGCACCACACGCCAACGACAGCGAATTCGCCCGCCGCTTCATGGCCGTGCGCCGCGGCAACAAGGAGCGGCTGGCGGAACTGGTGCGGCGCGAATGCGCAATCGAATTCAACCCCGACTGGCTGTTCGACACGCAGGTGAAACGGATTCACGAATACAAGCGGCAACTGCTCAATGTGTTGCACATCATCCATTTGTACGACCGCATCCTGCGCGGAGACACCGCCGGCCTGCAGCCCCGCTGCGTGCTCATTGGCGGCAAGGCCGCGCCGGGCTATTACATGGCCAAGCGCATCATCAAGTTGATCAACAACGTCGCCGCCGTGGTCAATGGCGAAAGCGCTTGCGCCGATTGGCTGCGGGTGGCTTTCCTGCCCAACTATGGCGTCACCGCGATGGAGGTGATTTGCCCGGGCACCGATCTGTCCCAGCAGATTTCCACCGCCGGCAACGAAGCCTCGGGCACCGGCAACATGAAATTCATGATGAACGGCGCGGTAACCATCGGCACCCTCGACGGCGCCAACATCGAAATCCTCGACGCGGTCGGCGAGGAGAACTTTTTCCTGTTCGGCCTGACGGCAGGCGGAGTGCGCGAGGCGCGCGCGTCCTACGCGCCGGATGCGATCATCGCCGCCGACAGCGACTTGGCCCGGGTGATGAATTTGCTGAAAAGCGGGCGGTTCGACCTCGCCGAGCCGGGCCTGTTTCAGGATATCATCGCCGCCGTGCGCAGCCCCCACGAGCCTTGGATGACAGCCGCGGACTTTCGCGGCTATGTTGACGCCCAGCAACGGGCGGGAGCGGCCTACGCGGACCGGAATCGCTGGTCCGGCATGAGCATCCGCAACGTGGCGGCGAGCGGCCGCTTTTCCAGCGACCGCACCATCAGGGAATACCGGGACCGCATCTGGTACGCCGGCGGAAGCCAATGAACCCATCACCGGAGGCAAGGCCATTGCAAAAAGTGCAAAATCCGCTCCAGGGCAGATCGCCGCGCAGCCGGCTTACCCGCTCCACCTTGGCTCTGGTCCTCGCCGGCGGGCGCGGTTCGCGCTTGTACGAATTGACCAACTGGCGCGCCAAGCCGGCGCTGTATTTCGGCGGCAAATACCGCATCATCGATTTTCCGCTGTCGAACTGCATCAATTCCGGCATCCGCCGCATCGGCGTGCTGACCCAGTACAAGGCGCACTCGCTGGTGCGCCACCTGGTGCGGGGCTGGAGCCACTTCAAAAAGGAACTGGGCGAATTTGTGGAAGTGCTGCCCGCTTCCCAACGCTACTCCGACGACTGGTACCAAGGCACCGCGGATGCGATTTACCAGAATCTCGACATCATCCGCGCCGAACAGCCGGAATTTGTGCTGATTCTCTCCGGCGACCACGTCTACAAAATGGACTACTCCGAAATGCTGCTGGATTTCGCCAAAAGCGGCGCCGACATGTCGGTTTGCTGCCTGGAAGTGCCGCTGGAAGAGGCGGCGAACGCTTTCGGCGTGATGCGGGTTGATGAAAACAACCGGGTGATTGGTTTTGAGGAAAAGCCCGAGCGGCCAACGCCGATACCGGGCAATGAAAGCCATACCCTGGCCTCGATGGGCAACTACATTTTCCGCACCGAATTCCTGTTCGAACAACTGGTCAAGGATTCGCGCGACCCGGATTCCAGCCATGACTTCGGCAATGACATTATTCCATCGCTGATCGACGATTATCACGTTCGAGCCTACGCTTTCCGCGACGAACGGACCGGCGGGCGCGCCTATTGGCGCGATGTCGGCACGCTAAGCGCATTCTGGCAGGCCAACATGGAGCTGATCAGCGCTTCGCCGCGTTTCAATATTTATGATTCCGACTGGCCGTTTTGGACCTACCAGGAACAATTGCCGCCGGCCAAATTCGTCTTCGACGAAGACGACCGGCGCGGCATGGCGGTGGATTCCATGGTTTCCGGCGGCTGCATCATTTCCGGCGCCGAGGTGCGGCGTTCCCTTTTGTTCAGCAATGTTCGCGTGCGGTCCTACAGCGCGGTGGAGGATTCGGTGATCCTGCCCGGTGTCGATATCAGCCGCAGATGCCAAATCAAGAACGCGATTGTCGACCGCGGCTGCTGGATTCCCGACGGCACCACCATCGGCCACGACCTGGAGCAGGACGAAGCCAGCGGTTTCCGGGTTTCCGCCAATGGCGTGGTGCTCGTAACCCGGGGCATGCTGGGGCAACCGGAGGGATATGCCTGACGTATGACACAGCAACAACAGCAACCCAGAACCAACATGTGCGAAGCAAAGACCATTTCAAGCCAACCGTTCGATGACCAGAAACCCGGCACTTCCGGCCTGCGCAGAAAAGTGGCGCAGTTCAAAAAACCGCATTACCTGGAAAATTTCGTCCAAGCCATTTTCAACACCCTGGGCGATTGCCGGGGCAAGCGGCTGGCGCTTGGCGGCGACGGACGCCACCACAACCGCCAGGCGATTCAGATCATCGCCCGAATGGCCGCCGCCAATGGTTTCGGCGCATTGCTGATTGGCCGGGATGGTCTGCTTTCGACTCCGGCGATGTCCTGTGTCATCCGCAAGTACGGCCTCGATGGCGGCATCATACTTTCGGCCAGCCACAATCCCGGCGGGCCCGACGCCGATTTCGGCATCAAGTTCAATGGCGCCAATGGTGGGCCCGCGACCGAGGCGGTCACCGGTGCGATTTATCAACAAAGCTTGTCTATCGACCACTATTTGACAGTGGCGGCCGGCGAGATTGATCTTGGCCGCCTCGGCAAAACCGCCCTCGGCGGCATGGAAGTGGAAATCATCGATCCGGTCGCCGATTACGCCGACTTGATGGCCTCGATTTTCGATTTTGAGAAGATTTCGCAGTTGCTCGCCAACCGGCGATTCCACATGTGTTTCGACGCCATGCACGCGGTCACCGGCCCCTATGCCAGGGCGATCCTGGAAGATCGGCTCGGCGCCGAACCGGGCACTGTGATCAATGGCGTGCCCGATGAGAGTTTCGGCGGCGGTCATCCCGACCCCAATCTGGCCCATGCGCGGGAACTGGTGGAGCGCATGAACGGGGATTCGCCGTTGGCCTTCGGCGCGGCTTCCGATGGCGACGGCGACCGCAACATGGTGCTCGGCAGCGGCTTTTACATCAATCCCTGCGATTCCGTCGCGGTGCTTGCCGCCAATGCCGCGCTGGTTCCCGCTTACCGGGATGGAATCGCCGGCGTGGCGCGTTCCATGCCCACCAGCCGCGCCCTGGACCGCGTCGCGCAGTCGCTGCATGTGCCCTGCTATGAAACGCCGGTGGGCTGGAAGTACTTCGGCAACCTGATGGATGCCGGCAAGATCACTTTGTGCGGCGAGGAGAGTTTTGGCACCGGCTCGAACCACGTTAGGGAAAAGGACGGCCTTTGGGCCGTGCTGTTCTGGCTCAACATCATTGTCGAATCGCGCAAGCCGGCGCGTTCGATCGTGCGCGAGCATTGGCAGCGCTTCGGCAGGGACTATTTCACGCGGCACGATTTCGAAGGGCTCGACACCGCGCGCGCGGAGGAAATGATGGCGCGCCTGCGGCAAAGAATTGCCGCTTTGCCGGGCGAACGCGCCGGCGGCTTGACCGTGGCCAGCGCCGATGACTTCATTTATACCGACCCCGTCGACGGCGGCGTCAGCACGGGCCAGGGCCTGCGCGTTAGTTTCGACGATGGCAGCCGGACGGTTTTCCGCCTGTCGGGCACCGGCACGCAAAACGCGACTTTGCGCCTTTATTGCGACCAATATGAGACCGACCCCGCGCTGCTCGGCCTCGACACCCAGCGCAAGCTCGCGCAAACCCTGGCGGCGGCGCGCGAACTCGCCGACATCGCCGAATTCACCGGACGAACAACGCCCGACGTGATTACCTGACAGGCGGCGGAAAGATGAAAATCTGTATGCTTGCCGCCGAAAACGGGGCCATCGCCGGGGCCAAGATCGGTGGCCTTGGCGATGTGGTCCGGGATATTCCACCCGCTTTGGCCCAACTTGGCCATGAAGTCGATGTGCTAATGCCGGGTTATGGACGCTTCGCCGCCGCCAGCGGCGCCGAGCCGCAAGCGCCGGTTGCGGTCCGTTTTCGCCGGCAAACCATTGAAGTCTCCGTAAGCAAGCTGATTTTGCCCCGCGAAGGCGTGCGTTGCTGGTTTCTGGACCATGCGCATTTCGCCGCCTGCGGGCCGGGAAAAATCTATTGCGGGGATGCGCCGGGCAGGCCATTCGCCACCGATGCCAACAAGTTCGCCTTGTTCGGCGCCGCCGCTTGCGAGCTGCTGGGCGCGGCCCGGCTGGGAAGCTTCGACGCGATTCATCTGCACGACTGGCATGCGGCCTTCGCCGCCTTGCTGATCCGCTTCGACCCGCGCTTCGCCATGCTTGCCGGCAACCGGCTGGTGTTCACCATCCACAATCTGGCCTTGCAAGGCATTCGGCCCTTCGTCGATGACGAATCCTCGCTCGCGGACTGGTTCCCGGGGCTGAGCTGCGACCGGGATGCAATCGCCGACCCGCGTTACCCGGATTGCGTCAATCCCATGCGCGCGGCGATCAATCTATGCGACAAAGTGCATGCGGTCTCGCCCAACTACGCCGCGGAAATCCGCAAGAGCAACCGGGCGGAGATTGGCTTTCATGGCGGCGAGGGGCTGGAGCGCGATCTGCAACGGGCCCATCGCGCGGGCAAGTTGCGCGGAATCCTCAATGGTTGCGAATATCCGCCGGCGCGCGGCGCGCCTTCGGCGACAAAATTTATCGAAGCGGCAAGGCGCAGCGTCATTCGCTGGATCGGCGAAAGCGAACAGGTGGACAGCGGACATTTCATCGCCCTGGAACGGCTGGCGCGATGGCGCGGAAAGGCGCCGACGAACTGGATCACCTCGATTTCCAGATTGACGCCGCAAAAAACCGCGCTATTCCAGACGACGATGGAAAACGGCGAAAGTTGCCTTGAGAATATTCTTGGTGCGCTGCCCAAGGACCACGCATTGGTGATGCTCGGCAGCGGCGATGCGGAAATCGAGCGCTTCCTCACCAGCTGCGCCGCCGATTGCGAGAACTTTCTGTTCCTGCGCGGCTATTCCGAGGACCTTTCGCAGATGATTTACGCGCTCGGCGACCTGTTCCTTATGCCCAGCTCTTTCGAGCCTTGCGGCATCGGCCAGATGCTCGCCATGCGCGCCGGCCAGCCCTGCCTCGCCCATCGCGTCGGCGGATTGAGCGACACGATCAAGGACAACGTCGACGGTTTCCTTTTCGCCGGTCAAGACCCGCCGCGGCAGGCGGCCGCCTTCGTCGAAAAACTCAAGCAAGTGCTCGCGCGCAAACGCCGCGCGCCGAAAAGCTGGTCCAAAATCCGCCGCGCCGCCGCCGCGCGCCGCTTCCTCTGGCGCGACGCCGCCCAAGCGTATTGCGATCAACTATACGGCGACGACAGCGTTCGATGAAGGCTACCCATTCAATCTAACCGCCCGAACCTGCAAACGCAGGCTCTCTCGTTCCTGCAGGCAGCCGATGATCTCGAACAGATTTTTTGCTTGGGGATTGCCGCTGGCGCTGAACATTCGCATAAGGCTCTTTGGAGATTTGCCGCTGAGGCCGCCGAGTTCCGAAAATCCGATGGTCGCGTTGATGAAGTCGCGCAGCAGCGATTTGCCGACTTCGACCTCGCCCGAAAGCAGGCACTCGACGCTCTCTTCAAGCAGAGACTTGCGGAACGCGGCGTCATTCTCGACACGCGCCTGAATGGTCTCTTTGAAGTCTCTGGTCAATGGCATGTTGGATTTCCCATGGTCATTTTCATTTTGTCATTTTCTTCGTCGATAGTCTTGCCAACGTACTTTGGCGGATTTGATATCGCGTTGCTGGCGCGCTTTCGTTCCCCCAGCCAGAAGAATTATCAGCCGATCACCATCGCGACCGAAATAAATCCGATAACCCGGACCAAAATGAATGCGTTGCTCGAAAAGTCCGGCACCAATCCCCTTGGCGTTGCTCAGGTTCCCTTCATTCATCCGATACAGCGCGGTTGTGATCTTTGCCGCCGACACTGGATCAAGGCGTTTGAACCACCAGGCAAAAGGGCTGTTTCCTTGAGCGTCGGTATACTCCCTGATTTCGAACATCGAAAAATGGTATCGCAAAGGTTACCAATAGGCAAGTGCCTACTCGGGTGAATTTTTGATGCCAATTTTGAATGGACGACTATTCCGCAACCGCTTCGGCAGCAGCGGCGGGAATCATGTCTTCGATGTGCTGGATCACGGTTTGGGCGCGTTGTTCCAGTTCGGCGTCCGATGCGCTGCTGACCGGGTGCTCGATGACCGCGAACGGGTAGCCCGGAATGCCGAGCACACGGGCCATCAGTTCCGCGGCCGAGACAAAGCGCGTTGTCATCACCGCAACAGCCGGGGTTTGCGCCAGTTCGGCGCTGACCGCGTCATGCAAACTGCACGACGAACAACTGCCTCAGTCGCCGAGGCCGGTAATGGCGAGATTCCAGTTGCGCGCCTCGTCGATAATCTCGCGCTCCGCCGGCGCGCTGTAATTGGCTTTGCTCCGGTGCACCACCCGCGCCACGTCGAAGCGCTCCCGCAACAGCCGGTCCAGATGGGCGAAAAAGCCCACCGTGCCTTCCTTGCCGTTGGAGACGAAGCCGACCGTCGCGCCGCGCAACGTGTTCGGCCACGTCGCCGGCTGCTTGTCGGCGGCATCCATCTCGCTGGTTGGGTCAAGTACGCGAATTGTCATTTCAGTGTTCCGGCTCCGGCCCGCAATCGACGCAGGCGCCAACAGGCAGCGTTACGGCCTGGCTTTTCAGGCCGAGCCAAGGCGGTATCACGGCACCGAACCCTCCGGCGGGGCCGCCCGCCGCCAGCACCAGCAGATGTTTCGGAGAGGGCAGGGCGCAATATTCGGTTTCGCCCTGGTCGCGGACAACCGCTCCCTTGCCCACCTTGGCCCATTCGCCGCGTTGGATGCGCGCGCGCCGGTGGATGAATTCAGCGATGTCGGCCTTGCTCCAGCCCGCCGCGCGCAGATGATCGCGATGCTGTTTCGGCACGACAATCACGTAGTTGCCCGACCAGATCGAGTAGTTGCGCATGTTGGCGCGCATTTCCGCGGCGTAGGTTTCGAGGATTTGCTCGGGTTCGGTGGTCCATTCATTCATGATCTGCCGCGGCGCGCCGGCGGCGAACACCGTTACGGCGGAAACCTCTCCGGGTATTCCGCGTGTTTCGGCGACTGATGGCCAATCGCAACCTTCTTCGTCTTCGGCGATGCAATAGCTGATCTTGCCGGGATGGCCCAGGGTCGAGCGGTCGATTGCGCCCGGGCTGACATTGAGCATGTTGATCAGGCCCAGCCGCATCGCCCGGCCAATCACAGCGGTCGCCCGGTCGCCGCCGCCGAGGGCGTTGAAGCCGCCGTCCGCGCCGATTTCGCGCCGGATTGGACCATTGACGATCACCAAAATGGCGCAGCCGCCGGTGCTCGCGGTGGCGCCGTGGAGCAGGAATTCCTCTTGCAGCATTGCCGTCCAGGCCGTGACCACCACAGGAAAATGGCTCGGCAGGCAGCCCGCCATGACCGCATTGACCGCCAGTTTCTCGGCGGTCACCGCGCGTTCCCGCACCGGCTCGACGCCGATCAATTCGCCGGGAGGCAGGTTCGCCCACTCCAGGCAGGCCCGCACCGCGTCCGGCGTCGGCGGCACGATGGGAAAGCCATCGGTCCAGCCGCGGCTGTGGAAGAACTCCTGGGCGTCCTCAAAGTTCTCCAAATCATATGCGGCGGAATTCAGCTTCATGGCATATCCACAAGGGCCAGACCCTTCCTAGGTCACAGCGGCGAGCGGTTCTTCATTTGTGTCCCGCGGGTTCGCCGCTTGCGCAATCGCACTGGGGAGGATGGCAAGCGGCGTGCAGAATACTCGCATCTTGGCGACTTCCCTGCGCCTCATCATTCTGGATTGCCGGGACCCATTGCGCCAGGATATCGCGCGGGCGGTTCGTGGCGAATGCTGGACTTAAGTGAACTTCTGCGCAATTTCCTCGACCAGGCGGGCTTCATCGGGAAATTGTCCCGTCTCGTACTTCGAATAGGCGAGCGTGCCGTCCACATGCACATCGAACCTGCCGCGGCCGCTTTCGATCATCCGCGCCGTCACGCCGAAGCGTTCCGCCAATTTGGCCGCCAAACTGACAGCCTTGGGTTTGTAGTCTCACTCTACACAGTAGGCAATCGAGATATCCATCAATCCAGTCCCAGCAAGTAATTCAGCCGCCCCGGCCATGCGCCACGGCTCCAAGCCAAGATTATACCGGCCAGCCCCCAGCGCTGGCGAGGCTCGCCTTGTTCGGCTCATGGCATTGCGGAAAATTGATGGCGGGCGCGCCCCAACAATAGTACGGCGAATGGTTGGAGATATCGATCCGCGCAGTGGGAAAACCTGGAATTCACCATTGGAATCGGAGCGAGAGCGAGAGGGAGTGGGTGCGGAAATCGGTGGTGGTTTCGTTGATGGTGACTGGGATTTCCCTGCGCGAGCCGTCTGCGCGGTAGCGCACAATCTCGATTGCGCCGACGTTGCTGTGTATCTCGCCGGCGTCGGTGTAGCGGTAGCTGAGTTCGAGTTCCATGTTTTCCCCGACGGGAAAGGATGCGCCGGCCGCCAGCATGGCGGTGAAATTGCTGTCGCTGCCGGGAGGTATCGCGGTATAGGGGATTTCGCCTCCGGGGCCCCGGCGCAGGCCGCCGTTTGGATTGGGCGGGGAGGGGAACTGTTGCCGATATTCGCCCAGGCGGAACTTGGTGATGCCCGCGCCGATGCCGAGAAAGGGCCGCAGCGCGCGGCCTGGCGCGTATTCCCAGTTCGGAAAATCGCGAAATGCCGCAAGCAGCACCTGGCGGGTGTCAAGCTCCGCGGTGGACGGCTGGTATTCCCCCGAGTTGGTGTAGTTGGCGTTGCCGGAATAGGCAAGGTCCCGCGCGAGGTTGTATTCCAGTTGCAGGCGATACACCGCGCCGAAAGGAACGCCCGCCGCGAAGCGGCCTTCGGCGCCTTCCCCAATCTTGCCGGCGTCGAAAAATTCCTCGCCGCCGTAAAGCGCCGCGTGGCCCGCGTCTCCGCCGTCAACGAAGCGCAGGCTCTCCGGGCGGACCACCGCCACGCCCAGGCTCAGATAAGGTTGATTGAGGGTGGTATCGGCGCCGCGATTATCCGATTCGGAAGCGAAAGCCGAAGAACCAGGGTATATCCAAAAACATACCGCTGCCAAAAGCGGCAGCGGTGTGATCGTTCGTTTCATTTTGGCTTGATGATGATTGCGAGAATTTTGCCGCCGGTCGCGTTCCGATGCTTCCACAGTTGTCAATGCTCAAGGCAGCGCAAATACCACAAGGGACGGGCCTTCGCGGGTGAGTGCGCCGAAACGGGTGAAGTCGCCGGATGTCTGCATGGCGTGGCCAATCAGCGCGCTCGCGTGCAAACCCGCTTGGCCCACCACCAGTGCGATGTGCTGTTTTCCATCCACGCTGTAGCTGATCGGGAATGAGGCGCCGATGTCGCCGAGGTCGGTGGTCCAGAGCACTTCGCCGTTGGACTGGTCGAAAGCCTTGAAGGACTGATCGACGGCGCCGCCAAAAACGAGGCCGCCGCCGGTTGCGAGCAGCGCGGAGGCCGGCGGCATGAATTCGCGGAAACTCCAGGCCAGCTCCCGCGTGTTGAGATCAATCGCCTGCAAACGGCCGATATTGCCGTCGCTGTCGGGGGGCGCCACGCCCGAGATGGCGACGCCGGTGCTGAGCAGTTCGCTTTCGCCGCCCGTCGGGCCGCCCATCATGCAAGTTTCGGCAAGTGGCAGGAACAGCATGTTGCTTATTGGATTCACCGCCGCCGCCAGCCAATTGCGCCCGCCGATGGGCTGCGGGCAAACCAGCACGGCGCTCTCGGCGTTGGGCCGCGCGTTCGCATTCATGGTTTTGACGCCGGTTTGCGGGTCGATTGAGGCGACCAGGTTTTGCAGTCCCAGGTCGATTGAAAAGAGATATTCGCCCGTGGCCGCGTCCAGCGCGTCGTACAGCGCCATTTTGCCCGCGGTGATCACCGCCTTGCGGTTTTCGCCGCCAACATCGACTTCGATGATTTGCCGCTCGAAGGACCAGTCCAGGTCCCACTGGTCGTTGGCCACGTGCTGAAAATGCCAAACCAACTCGCCGCTGCGCGGGCGCAGGGCGATGGTTGAATTGGTGTACAGCGCGTCGTTGCTGACGTCTTCCAGCTCAACCGGATCAAGCAGGGGCGCGGTGTGGTAGGTGGGCGCCGGCCCGAAAAAGACCAGGTCCAGCTCCGGGTCGTAGCTGCCGGCAATCCAGACCGAGCCCCCCTCGCGCTCGTCATGGGCGATATCGTTCCAAGTGTGTCCGCCCGGGTCTTCCGGCCCGGCGACGGTTTGGAAGCGCCACAATTCCTCGCCGCTGGCGGCGTCAATGCCGATGATGAAGCCGCCTTCGGGCACCATGGTTGCGGTGACTCCCTGCACGACCACGCCGTTGGCGAGCAAAGGCGCCGCGCGCAGCGAGTAGCGAGTGGGGCTATCCGCGCTGACAGTGATGGCGTGTTCCCAGACCAGTTCGCCGCTGCGAAAATTCAGAGCGAGCAGGCGCAAATCCAGCGTCGGTACGATAAGCGTTTCCTGGTAAATCGCGATGCCGAACTTGCCGTTCAGTCCGCCGGTCGCATCGGGGCCGGTTTCGTGTTCGTAGCGCCATAGTTCCGCGCCGCTGCGCGCGTCGAGCGCCAGCACGACATCGTTGGTGTCGGCCAGGAACATCACGCCGTCGTGCACCAGCGGTGTCGCCATGCTGGAGCCCTGGCCGAGCGGCGCGCGCCAGGCCTCAACCAGTTGGGCCACATTTTCGGTGTTGATCTCGTCCAGCGGGCTGTAGCCTTGGCTGGCGTAGGTCTTGCGCCAGCTCAGCCAGTCGCCGGCGCCGGGATTCGCCAACATCTCGGCGCTGACCGGGCGCAAGTCCCGCAGCAGCTCCGCGCCACTGTTGGACTGCGCGAAGGCCGAACCAGCGGCCAACAAGGCGCAGGCCAAGGCCGCGCCCACGTATTTGGACTGGGAAATTCTCAACATCGTGGTTCCTCTTCCTGATTCGTCTCCGATCGGCCGCGAGCCGGCCGCCGTGATGCAAAATGGCAAAAGTTTTTTACATATGCGCATCGTCATGCATACGAAATCGTGTTTTTCTCAACACGGGAAAACGATGCGTATAGAAAAACAGCATTTCGTATGCTTGAGCGGTGAATGAATTCTTGAATCATTTCACCGTGGCGCCCTTGTTTGCCGACTCGCGCAATGAAAGCTTGAGCGAGGGTCAGGCCGTTGCTAATCCGATTCGGATGTATTCCGCGCAAGCCGCGCGTTGCGTTCCGCCAGCATTCGTTCGTAATCTTCCTGGCCCAGATAGGTCACATCGACCCAGTTGTGGGCCATTTCGTCCACGGTGCGGTCGCCCCAGCCGACCCATTGGGTCGGGTCCGGATTGGAAGGATTGTTGGCCGTGTTGTCGTGCCAGGCCGTGGTGATGATCATCGTGCCCTTGGGCACCAGCGGCGCGGCGTCTTCCGAGAATACATAGTTGATCTGCCAATTCCATTGAAAATTGTCGACGAAGGCCAACATTTCCCGGTTGCCGTCGGGATAAATCGCTTCCATCGACATGGCCTTCCCGCGCATATGCATGTGGGGCTGGAAATTCTCCAGCCGCGCCGGCGCGGCCAGCACGAAAGTTCCCTGCGTAACGGCGATTTCATTGGGCGGGATGTCGAGGCTGCGCGGTCCACGGGCGTCGAGCATGCTCAGGATGGTGCGATGTTTTGGCGGCTCTTCATGGAACCAAACCCCAATTTCGACCTGGGCATTGGGTACGCGCTCGCCCATGGCATGCAGGTGGACCTCCCACAATATTTGGGAATCGGGCAGCATCAGCTTGCCCGAATCGGGGCGGAAAATCTGCCCGGCTTTGCCCACGGCCCACTCCATGAACAAGCGCGGCCCGAGCGGAATGTCGGCATCTTCGGGCAGGCCCACCATTTCGGTTTCGTTCTGCAGCAGGAATGCCAGCGCGTGATGGACAACTTGCCGGGTCTGCGCGTCCTTGGGCCGAATTTCAATCGCCTTGACCCATTTTTCTTCGGTCAGCCCGGTGGGAACCAGCGGCCGGAACCATTTGTCCTGGGTGACAGCAGGCAAGTCATAAGGTTCGGATTCGACGACAAGGTCCGGCGGCGAGCCCATTTGTTCCTGCAAACGCCAAATCAGTGCTTCGTTGAATGCAAGCGGCGCCGGCGCCAGGCTCATGTCGCCTTCGGGCGCGCCCTGGTCGACCCAGGCCAGTATCATTTCGCGTTCTTCGGGAGTCAGGCCGCGTTCATTGATGAAATCCTGTATTCCGACATCCGGATTCACATGCCAGGGCGGCATGACCCGGTTCTCCACCCGGTACCGGATCAATGGCGCGAAGGCGCTGGCTTGCTCGTAAGTCAACAGCGGCATGGGCGCGATCGAATCGGGCCGATGACATTCCTGGCACTTCGCCTGAAAAATCGGCATAACGTCTTCGGCCCAGGTAACTTCTTCCTGGGCCATAACCAGCGCGGGTATGGCCAACGCGGCGCAGGCCGCAAGCGACCACCAGTCGAACTTTCGAATCCTGCTCATTGGATTTTCTCCTGGAGACGGTGGGTCTCCGCGGGCTATGCCGGCCAACAGCCGGGGTTACTCACTTACACTTACCTTGATGAAACCGTTGCTCCAGCAGCATTGGGCGTGGCCGGCCGTCGCGGGGCCGGTGAATTCCGTCACCCTCGCGCGCAATACATATTCGCCAGGAGCGCCAAACGTCACTTCGGTGTTCGCGGCGCCGCCTTCGGCGGGAACGCGGGCACTGGACTCGCTGAAACTTGCCTCTCCCGGCCCCTGTTGTTTGAACCAGGTCACCGTAATCGGAGGAGGCCCACCATCACCGCCGAAAAACTGGGCGAATAGCGGGTTCACTTCCCCCCGGTCTTCGACCCAGGCCGTCAGTTCGAGCGGTGTGCCGACCCGAGCCTGAAGCTCGTCGGAAGTGATTCCGCCGGGGCCGTGGCCCCAGTCGCCGTCTTCGGTGAAACTGATCCGCGGTGGAAAATTGCCGTTGGCGTCGCCGGCGATGGCGTCAATGATGTAATCGGTGTGCAGGTTGGCCCGTATGTCGAAGGTCTTGCCTTGGTTTGACAGCCGCCAGACAACCGATTCGTCATGGCCTTCGGGAATTTTGACGGTGAAAACTCCCCAATGACGGTCCACCTCGAATCGGGTCGGCTGACCTTGATCGGGATTGCCGTCCAACGCGCCCAAAATTTGGTTCGACTCTCCGATGGGGATTTCGAGCACTTCTTCGGTATTGCGATTGTAGTAACCGAACGAGAGCGCGACCATGCCGTCGTCGTCCACATACCAGCCTTCGTACGCCGGTGTCACCGTTTGCCCCGAACTGATTCCGATGTCCTTGCCCAATGGCAACAATTCAACAGGCAGCGGCACACCTTGGGCGGAAGCCAAGCCCGCCGCCGCGAGCAAGCAGAGTCCAGTCAGGCAACGACCCAGCACAGTTTTCATCCTGTCTCGGTTCCCCACGTTCAATTTCGATTTGACCGATATTAGCCAACGCGGTCCCGGTCGAGCAAATCCGTGTGGATTTTCGGTTGATTGTGGCTGCGATCCGCAGCCGCGCAAGCTCATATTTTTCGAAATTTGGCTACGTTCCCCAATTTTGCTATCAATACCTTTCATTCGACAGGAAGAAGCCTCATGGCTGAAACACTTAAGTTCAATCCGGCGGGCCGCATGCGCATACTGCAATTCGCGATTGTGATATGCCTTGCACCGGCATTGCCGCCACTGCAGGCCGCCGAGGACTTTGTTCCGATTACGGATGAAATGCTGCAAAACCCCGCCGACGGTGACTGGCTGATGTTCCGCCGCACGCTCGATGCCTGGGGTTTCAGTCCTCTCGATGACATCAACCGCGACAACGTCGCCGACTTGCGCATGGTGTGGACCCGCGCGCTGGATCCCGGCACCGGCGAGATTACGCCGCTGGCCTACGGCGGCGTGCTCTATGTGCCGCAAACCCGCGACGTCATTCAAGCGCTTGACGCCCGCAGCGGCGACCTGCTCTGGGAAAACCGCAGGGAGATTCCCGAGGGCTTGTATCAGCAAGTGGGGGGCAATGCCGCCAACAATCGCAACTTGGCGATTTATCACCGTTACATCATCAACACCAGCGACGACAATCACATCTTCGCGCTGGACGCGGTCAGCGGCGAGCCCGTCTGGGAGACGCAAATTCTCGATTATCTGGAAAATTCGGCCACGCATTCCGCCGGGCCGATCATCGCCGATGGCAGGGCGGTCTCCGGCCGCAGTTGCCGCCCCTGGGGCGGACCTGAAGCCTGCATCATCACCGCCCACGACGCGCTGACGGGGGCGGAGTTGTGGCGCATGCGGCTGATCCCGCGGCCCGGCGAGCCCGGCGACGAGACTTGGGGCGAGGTGCCTTACGAGCAACGCCAGCATGTGGGTTCGTGGATGGTGCCGAGCTACGACCCCGAACTCGAGCTGATTTTCCTCGGCACTTCAGTCACCTCTCCCGCGCCCAAATTCTTTCTCGGCGGGGCGGACTTGCGCCATCTCTATCACAACTCGACTTTGGCGCTGGAAGCCGACAGCGGCGAGATTCGCTGGTATTACCAGCATTTGAACGATCATTGGGACCTGGACCATCCTTTCGAACGGCTGCTGCTGGAAACCGCTGTGGCGCCAGACCCCCAAGCCGTGCAATGGATCAATCCAAATCTGCAAAGCGGCGAGATGCGCAAGGTCATCAGCGGGATTCCGGGCAAGACCGGGGTGGTTTACACGCTGGACCGCGCGACCGGCGAGTTTCTTTGGGCCACGCCGACCGTGCGCCAAAACGTGATCGCCGACATCGACGGCGTCAGCGGCGCGGTGACCGAGAATCCGGAAGTGGTCTTCCGGGAAACCGAACAGATTGTTTTCGTCTGCCCGAGCATCATGGGCGGCAAGGACTGGGAGGCCGGCGCGTACAGTCCGCTGACCAACACCATGTATTACCCGCTGACGAATTCCTGCGCCAACATGATGGCCACCGCCGATGTCTTCAGCGAAGCGGCCAACGATGCCGTCTCCGGCGAGGGACTCGCGCAGCAACTGGAAATCTATTCCATCGCCTACCGCCACCAGATCGCTCCGGGAACCGACAATGTCGGCACCGTGCGCGCGATTTCAGCCGAAACCGGGGAAACCCGCTGGCTTTATGAACAACGCGCGGGCCTGATGTCGCTGGTCGCCACCGGCGGCGGCTTGGTCTTCGGCGGCGACACCAACGGCCGTTTCCGCGCGTTCGATGACGAGACCGGCGCCGTGCTCTGGGAAATCAACCTCGGTTCGCCGGTGGCGGGCTATCCCATCTCCTTTGCCATCGACGGCAAACAGTACATCGCCGTGAACACCGGCAGCGCCCAGGTAAACCTGGCGCCGGAACTGCGGCCCAGCCGCGGCGCCAACCTGTTCGTGTTCGCCTTGCCGGATTAGGTAAAATCCCGATTCAGTTAGAGTTATCCCAATTTTTCGCAAGTACTGATCCTTGGGATTCTTGGAGAATATCCAAACAGAAATCTCATACTTGCCACCGCCGCGGGGTTTGGCCCTATAATCGAGTTACCAATCCCATCTTGAGAGGCCGGTCATGAAAACAATGCTATTGGGCAGGAAAGCGCTTCTCTCTTCATCCGCGGTTGCCGCCGCCCTGGGGGCGGGCCTGTTTCTGATACCCGTGCTGGCCCATCACGCCAGCGCGCCGTTTTACGATCCCGAAAACCGGGTGGAAATTCAGGGCACCGTCAGCCGTTTCGTGTTCCGCAATCCCCACGCCTATCTGTTCGTGGAAGTTCCCGGCGAGGGCGGCGAGACGATTGAATGGCAGGTGGAACTTGGCGCGCCCATCAGTCTGCGGCGCACCGGCTGGACCCCCGATTCACTGACGCCGGGCACCGTCGTGCGAATGACCGGCAACAAATCCCGGGTGGAAGGCAGTTATGGCCTGTGCTGCGTGCGCATGACGCGGGAAGACGGCAGCCCCATCCTGTCCGGCGGCCGCGTCGAAGAGGAGGATGTGCAATAGTGAATCCAATCTCCAACATCCAGGCAACTCTGGCCGTACAATCAACTTCTGCCGCGTTGTTCAATCGGCTGGCACGCGAAAGATTGTTGATGGCTTCTGGATCGCCGGTGGACAAACTGGCATCCACCTGTCCGCCAGTCGCGGCTTTGGGCAAATTGCGCGGTGCCGTTACCGCGGCAACGGCCAAATCGAGTCTGGCTTTGCTGATTTGCGCGCTTCTCTCGGTGGGGCTTATCGAACGAGTCGACGCGCAGCAAAACGATGGCGCGATTCCGGACTTGTCCGGGGTCTGGGACGGTTCGCCAAGGGCGCGTCCGATCAATGGGCCGAACATGCCCTGGACCGAAGACAATTTCCCGCAACTGAACGCCAGGGCGTTGGCCTACCAGCAAATCTGGGAAGAAATCATTGCACCCAAGTACGATTGCCAGCCCGCGTCTTCGCCGGCGATTCAATACGATCCGTACAACATGGAAGTCACCCAGTGGCCCGACCGGGTCCTGTTCCGTTACGAGAAGGACGACCAACTGCGCACGGTATGGCTCGACGGGCGCCAGCCAGAACCGAACGAATTCAGTGTGCAGGGATTCTCCACCGGCTATTACGAAGATGGCGCCCTGATCGTGACGACGACCAATTTCGTGTTCGATATCGTCGGCTTCGACGATTACAACGGCATTCCGTCGTCTTCCCAGAAGATCGTGCGCGAACGCTATTGGCGCGATGGCGACGACCTGTGGATCACGTTGGAAGTCGAAGACCCGATGTTCCTCGAAGAACCGACTTCCTACACCGCGCGCTGGATCCCCGCCTCCGATGGCTACAAACTGCTACCCTACGATTGCGACCCCGAAGCCTCCCGCGGCGCGGTGCGCTTCTTCCCGTCGCGCTACGACTGAGTGTGGGGGCAGCGCCGACCGGGTGCTAGCATTCTAAGGTATTGTGCTTGCCATCCCTGGCGCAAGAACATTGGCTTCGACTGGGCCCAGCCTCGCCATCCATGGCGAGTCCTAATTCCCTCAAGAAGCTTCGCTTCTTGTCGGCTGCGCCGACCGGGCCTTACCCAGTGCCAACGTAGGGGATCAGTCTGCCGAGCAGCAGCACGCCCGCCCATGTCGCCAGGGAAGTGATTGCGACCAGTTTGGCGACTGTGGGGATTGTTAGCGTGTTCCAGCCGGTCAACTGCGGGCGCACCTGCAATTGGTAGACAATGACATTGAGCCCGGCAAGCAGGATCAGCAGCATCTTCAACTGGAAGCCGATATTGACCGCGTAGCGCATCGGGTCGCCAATGAAGAACATTGTGCCGCTTGCCAGGTTGATGAAGAAGCCGAGCCAGACCAGCGGCACCAGCCGCTTGACCTCCGCCGCGTCGTAGATTCTGAACATTCCCAGCAAGCGCAAGTCGATCACAAGCAATGCGCCGAGCAGGATACTCAGGCCGATGAAATGGATGATTTCGAGCACCGGCCACAGCCAGATTGTTTCCGCTATCCATTGATTCATGGCGCTGTCGGCGATGCTGCTGGCGAAGGATTGAAACATGGGCCTAAAAATACGCGATTAGCCGGCCGGCGCTGATGGCTCCGAGCCAGATGGTCAACGAAAGCAGGGCGAGTGGCCGCAAGGACCCCAGCTCGGACAACACCGCCATATATTGCGACGTGGAAACCGATTGTTGCCGCAAGCGCCCGTCGATGAACACCGCCAGCGCCATGCCCGCAATAATGCAACTTAACTTGATCAGGAAAGGCGCGTTTGTCGCAAAGATCGTTGCCTGGGAAGTGAACAACAGCAGTCCGGAAATGAGATTGACGGCAAATCCGAGCCATGCCAGCGGCGCGAGATTGGCGAACAGGCACGGATTTACGCCCCGGACCATGCCGAGCAGGCACAGGTCGCGGGTCAGGAAAATTCCCGCGACGACGGCCAGTCCGAGAATATGCAGGCACAGCAGGGCCGGGTAAGCCCAGAGGGAAAGCGCCACCCAATTCGCCACGGCGGTGGATTCAAGCCAGCCAAACATGCGCCTAGCCTATCGCGGAACGGCTCCAAGCCCAAACCCTCATGTCCGTCTCCGTCGGCCCGGGGGTGCGCGCACCCGCTGCGCAGCCCGAGGGCCAACGGCGACTCATGCCATGCAAATGCTTGAATTCTCGTTCCGATGTTCTGTTACTATCGACGTGGATACGTGGAGGGTTTAGACATGAATCGATTGTTCCGAAGTTTGCTTGGAGCGTTATGTGGTTTTCCTCTCGTGGCGATGGCGCTGGCTAGTGGAACGGCTTACGGCGCGGAAGCCGATGTGGCCGCGGCGCTCGCGCATCCCGAGCGCCCCGCTGAAGACGCCGCCAACGACGAAAGACGCAGACCCGCGGAAGTGCTCGCTTTCGCCGGGCTGGAATCCGGCATGGCCGTGCTCGAACTCGAAGCCGCCGGCGGTTACTACACAGAAATCCTCAGTCGCGCCGTAGGGCCGGATGGCAGTGTGATCATGCAACACCCGCCCGGCTTGATGGGTTTTGTCGGCGACGGCATGGAGCTTCGCACGGCGGATGATCGACTCGCAAACGTGCGGATCAGCATCTCCAATTTTGACGAATTGGACGCCGCGGATGATTCCATTGACATGGTCACCTGGATTCTCGGGCCGCACGAGCTGGGCTTCGCGCCCGATGGCAATAGCCTGGGCGACATTGCCGGCAGCTTCAACGAAATTGCCCGCGTACTGAAACCGGGCGGTGTGTTCCTGGCCAACGACCATATCGCGCCGGACGGTTCCGGATGGGAAGCGGGCGATACTTTGCATCGCATCGAAGAAAGTCTGGTCACCGAGATGGCCGAAGCGGCGGGGCTTTCAGTTGAAGCCAGTTCCGACCTGTTCATCAATCCGGACGACCCGCTGACGGAAGGCGTGTTTTCCCCGTCCATTCGCGGCCAAACCAGTCAATTTACCGTGCTCTACAGAAAGTAGCGAAGCTGGAATTGTCCTATGATCGCTCTCCGTCGATGTAGCCTCGCAGTCAGATCGCTCGCCGTGTCCGGCGCAATTTTAGCCTTGGTGGCGTGTCAGCAAATCGAGGAAGACTACGATGTGGTCGTCATCGGCGGCGGGCTCATGGGAAGCAGCGCGGCATGGCAACTCGCCAAATCCGGACAAAAGGTGCTGTTGCTGGAAAAACAGGCTGCCGAGTACACGGAAGGGTCCAGCCTGGGCGAAGCGAGAATCGCGCGCAGCCTGGGACCCGAGAACGATGTCTGGTCCTACATGCACAACCGGACCGTGGCCGAGGTGGAGGAACTGATCGCGTTCCTCAACAGCCACGAACCCGGCCACTCCATGGAAGACGTCTACACGACCTCGCCCGTGAGTTACGTGCGCCACCGCAGCCAATCCTCCCGGATCGAAAGTCTTCAACAGAATCAGGTCGATCGCTACGAGTATGCCAGTACTCCGGAAGAGGCGGCCGCGTTGTTCGATCTCAAAATGCCCGCCGACACCATCATGTGGAGGGAATACAAGGCCCATTCGGGCACGATAAATCCGCAGGCGCTGATTGCATACCTGCACAAGGCCACGGAACTCTTGGATGGGGATGTTCAGTACCGGAATCAGGTTGACGAGTTGGCACGCGAAGGCGGTGGCTACAGCCTGCTGGTGACGAACACCGCAACAGGCGCAAGCAGTCGCTTGCAAGCCGAGAAAGTGGTCAGCGCCGCCGGCCCATATACCGGCCGCCTGTTGGCAAACGTGGCGCCCTATTTCGATTCGCTCATCAATCCCCAGCGGGTGTTTTTGGCTTACTTCGCGATCGACCCGGAGCTCTACGACGCATGGTCGGAAGCCGACCAACAGCGCTTCAGCGATCTGTACCCCGCCATCAACAGCACCGACACCAGCCCGCGGGGCAGCTTTTTCACCATGCTGGAAGGGCGGACGCCGCGAGGATCACCAATCATCAAGATTGGCGGGCATTTCCAACGCTCCGATATCAGCGACCTCGATTCCGTATGGCAGGAGGAACTCACCGAAGCTGAAATTCAGTGGAGCCGGGAAAGCACGGCAAGGCATTTGAGTTTGCTCGGTCTCGACATTGACGAGGCGGACTTGAGTTATGTGCAAGGCTATTCCTGCGTCTACTCTCTGACCGCGACAGAATTTCCTTATGTCACCCAGCTGCGCAACGACCTTGGAGAACCCGATCCGAATCTGGTGGTGGTTGCGGGCCTTTCCGGCGTTGGCGCGAAAGGCGCCCTGGCATACGGGCGGATCGCCGCGAATCTGCTGCTTGGCGAAGACGAACCCGATGCGATGTACCAAAAAGCCAAGGCGGCTTTTGGCTACGACCGCCTGGTGTCGGACTTGTCGGTTGGCGACGACTAATCGGGGAAGCGCGGCAGTTTCACCGCATTTTCGGGCACCGGCCACTGCGCCATGTTCATTTGCATGGCCAGAAACGTGTAATAACCGTTGATGCCCGTCAGATCGATGACTCCCTTGCTTCCGAACCGCTCCAGCGCGCGCTGGAAAGTCACCTCGCTGACGCGGCGATTGCGGTGAAGTTCGATGGAAAAATCGTAAACAATCTCTTCGTCTTCGCTCATTCCGGGCGGACGGCGCCCTTCCGCGATTGCATCGGCGATTCCTTGGTCGATGCCGACCTCCAGCGCAATCGGATAATGCGCATACCACTCGTAGTCCTGCGTCCATTCGCGCGCGGTGATCAGTATCACCAATTCGCTGAGGGTATTGCCGATCGCCGAGTTGTAGCGCAGGTAATCCCCGAACGCCCGCGCCCGGCTCATCACCGCGGGACTATGCATCATGAGTAGGAAAGGTCCACTAACGGGGCGGTTTCTTGCGGCTTCAAATTCTGACGCCGCCTGCATCTGTTCCTCGGAATAGTCGTTCGGATCAATGGCCGGCAAACGCTGGGCGGCCGCATTGGCCATACTTGCCGCAGCCGCGGAAAGAACAATATTGCGTATGAGTTTCATCAATTGCTCCCGCGGTGGCGCGTTGCAAATTTCGGTTCAGCTGGAGCCGCCGGGTGTGATCTTGAGAAGCTGATTGACCGCGAGCACGTCGCTGGTCAGGCCGTTTTGACGCATGATCCGCGCCACGGTGGTGCTGAATCGCTCGGCGATGCGCCAGAGCGAATCGCCCCGGCGCACACGATACTCGATTGTTTCCGGTTCTCTTGTTTCGCTTGCGGGAATTTGCAGCCGCTGGCCGACTCGGATCAAGTCGCCCGTGATGCCGTTCGCCGCGCGCAATTGACCAAGCGAGATGCCATGCTCTTGCGCGATTTTCGACAGCGAGTCGCCCCGGCGCACGCGGTATTCGCGGCTGGAGTTCGTCAGCCTGGCCACATAGTTCTTGTATGGGGTTGTGAAAATCGCGACGTGATAATGCGGCGGCCAACGTTCGCGGGTAACGTCGAGCACACCTGAACCTTCCAGCGACAACAGCGTCTGTTCCAGCCACGCGCGGCATCTGCCGTTTCGGGGTATGCGAAGGTCCAGCGCCATGCCGGCGGGATGCACGGAACTTGTCGCCGCGTTGGGCGGCTGCCGGTCCAGCGGCCGCAATAGCGAAGTGACAACCAATTGTTCGCCGCAGGCGCGCCGGTATTGCGCGCTGAGCCGGTCGATGAACAGCTTCACCGCGGGCCTTGCATAGGGCTGGGAAACCCTGTGCAAAACTATGTTCTGGTTCTCCGTCACCCGTACCAATTCGCCGTGTTCAACCAGGTTCGGGATGCCGCTTGACCTGGCGACGAAAGGAAACCCCTCCCGCATGGCGGTAATGTACTGCCGTTGCACGGATTCTCTTGAACCACGCAGGGTCTGCGCCTGCGCCCATTCCACAGACAGCGCGCATACCACGGCCAGAATCGCGATTGTTCGGAAGATCAAGCTTTTGTTCCTTTGTTTGGCGCTGTTTTACGCGGATTCTTGCTGCCGAACCTTGTTCTTTATACCTTAACTTTTCTTTTGAATCTTCACTATCGAAGTCTATCGGCAAGGCTTTGGGAATCCTCATTGGGAATTTCACCCGATGTTGCCGGAACGAGTACGCTTGAATCTGTCCGGAATGCGCGCCGCAAATCCAGGTCAGGCCTTGGCTGAGCTACGCCCGCGCGCGCACCGCCGCAAGCGCCGCTTCGAAAATTTCGAAGCTTTGCGCCAAGTCCCGCTCGGTATGGGCGGCGGAAACGAACAAATTGTGGTGGGAAGCCATAAACAGGCCGCGTCTGGCGCATTCGCCGCACAACTTCTGGTGAAACTCGATACCGGTTTCATGTTCCATGCGCAAATACGGCATCGAAGGCATGCCCGTTACTTTCAGCGCCAAGCCATGATCGGCGGCAATGCCGGCAAGTCCATCGGTGAATTTGCGACCGGTTTCGAGAATCTGCGTGGGCGCATCGATGCGCGCCAATTCCTTCAGGCAGGCCAGCGCCGCCGCCATCGGCCCCGCTGAAAACCAGAAGCTGCCCGTTTGAAAAATCTTGCCCGCGGCATCCTTGAGCGCGTCGCTTCCCACCACGGCGGAGATCGGGTAGCCGTTGGCGATGGCCTTGCAGAAGCAAATCAGGTCGGGGCGGTAGCCGAAATATTCGTTGGAACCGCCCATGTCGATGCGGAAGCCGGCGCGCACGTCATCGCAGATCGATACCACGCCTTGCGCGCGCAGCAATTGGTGAACGTCCCGCCAATAGTATTCCGCGGGCAGTTCGTTGTCCCTGAAAACCGGATGGTGGTAGGGCGAGGCGACAAATGCCGCCACTTCGCCGGCGTGGCTGTCCAAGGCTCGCCGCAGGGCTTCGACATCATTCCAGGGGATGCGGATGACATTCGCCAGATCATCGGGACGGATACCCCCGCGTTCCATGGATTGCATCCAGGGCGATGAGCCATGGTAGCCGCCCTCGATCGCCACGATCTTCTCGCGCCCAGTTGCCGCCCGGGCAATGAGGACAGCCATATTGGTGGCGTCGGCGCCGTTCTTGGCGAAAGTCGCCCAGTCCGCCGCCGGGATCAGGTCCACGAGAAATTCCGCCAATTCAACCATCACCGGCGAGGCCAGCGTGCAAGTATCCGCCCGCTTCAATTGCGCCTCGAAAACCGCATCCACAACCGGATTGCCATAGCCCAGGATCATCGGCCCGTAAGCGCACATGTAGTCGATGTATTCATTGCCGTCGACGTCTCGGAAGCGGGCGCCCCCGGCGCGTTGGACGTAATAAGGGTAGGTGCCGGCGGGCTTTTGCGTTTGCGGATTGAAGTGCCCGGAAATCCCGTTGGGAATCACCCGCCGGGCCCGCTCGAACAGCGCGCGGCCGCCGGCGTAATCGTGCGGTTCCCTATTCATTGCCCGTTTTCATCCTGCACGATGTTTTCGTGCCTGTAGTGCATCATATAGACCGCGAAGATCAGCGCCACGCCCGCCATGAAGCCGGCGAAAAACAGATGATACATCGCGCCTTCGAGTTTGCTTGTGCCGTCGGGATTCTGGATAAAGTAATTCACACCGGCGGTGAACAGATTGCCCATTGAGATGGACAGGTAGAAAAACGACATGATCAGCGATTTCATGCTTTGCGGCGCCTGGGTGTAAGAGAACTCCATGAAAGTGATGACGAGCAACACCTCGGCCGAAGTCAGCAACAAATAGGCCAGCAATTGCCAGGCGATGCTAGGCGCCGCGCCATTGCCGATCTGCGTTTCGATCCAAGCGGTTACGAGAAACGGCGTTGCTGCGAGAAACATGCCCATGGTCATCTTCCGGCTTGCGGTCAACTGGAAGAACCGGCCCAGGACGGGGTACACCAGATAGGTGAAAACCGGCACCAGCAGAATGACCAGAAAGGGATTCGCCGAGAGCAACTGGCCCGAAAGCAATTCGTAACCGAACAGCGTGCGGTCCATGTTTTCCGCCTGCAACACCCAGGAACTGCCCATTTGGTCGAACAGGGACCAGAAAGCCGCCACCAGCAGGTAGATAATCGCCAGCCGCTTGACCACGCGCACGCCTTCCGGACCGGTGATGTCTTTCAGCCAAGTCTTGCCCGCGGGGGGAACATGAACGAACCGGTACCGCCCCATCCAGAACACCAGGGTCGCCAGGATCATGAACAAGCCGGGAACGCCGAAAGCGACCGGCGCGCCGTAATTCGCCAGCAGCCAGGGCGTCGCCAGCGAAGAAGTCGCCGAGCCGACATTGATGCCCATGTAGTACCAGGAATAGGCGCGCGACATCAGATGCTGGTTGGTCCGGCCGAACTGGTCGCCGACGTTGGCGACTACGCAGGGCTTGATGCCGCCCGAGCCGAAGGCGATCAGGGTCAGGCCGAGGAACAGCCCGGTCCGGGTGTCGTCGAGCGACAAAGCCAGATGTCCCGCGCAATACACGAGCGAGAGAAAAATGATCGTGCGGTACTTGCCAAGATAAACGTCGGAGAGAATCGCGCCAAGAAAAGGCAGGAAGTAAGCCGTGGCGGTGAACAGGTGGAACCAGGTGGTCGCCTCTTCATTGGACATCGTCGCGGGCTGTCCATCGCCGGACATCAGATACTGCGTCATGAAGATGACCAGAATCGCGCGCACGCCATAGAAACTGAAGCGTTCGGTCACATCGTTGACGATGATGTGGGGAATGCCCCGCGGCATGTCGGGAGACGCGACCGGGGCTGTGCGGTAGGCGGTTGTGGCCATTTGCGGTTGCGGCTTGATTCGAGCCGAGAGCATAAACGATTATGGCGGCTGACGTTCAACTCTCGAAGCCTGATTGGTTAGCGCATCAAAATAGTCGTTTCCACGATAGTGGGACACCGGAGACCATGACGCATTTTCTTGTGGCAGGAAAGCAGCAAGCTGTGACTTTAGTACCTGGTGCGCGGGAGCGTCAGCCAGATTATTCCACTCATTCTCGTCTTGCTCATGGTCGTAGAGTTCTTCCGCTCCATTTTCATATTTAATGTAGCGATATCGCTCAGTCTTGACCGCATGGTTATTTGGTCCAAATGTTGTTACCGCCGCATGTCGCCATGAAGCATCTGGATCGAGTAGCAATGGAGCAAGACTATTGCCTTCGTTATCCGCATTTGCGGGCAGACCGCATATCTCTACCAGGGTTGGATAGAGATCCAACAAGCTAACAGGTCGATTGCTGACATATTTTTCGGTGGACTTGGGCGGTTTGATAATGAGTGGTGTTCTCGTAGCACTCTCCCAAAGCGCCATTTTCGCAAATCTGTTCTTTTCGCCAATCTGATAGCCGTGATCGCCCCACAGAACAACGGCCGTGTTTTTAGAGTGTCCACTATGTTCCAGTGCATCCAACACAATTCCGATACAATAATCAACGAATGAAATACTCGCCAAATAGGCTTGGACCATATTCCCCCATTCGCTATTTTCAATTGCCCATTGTGTAGTGGGCATCATTGGTACTTCCGTTACTCGCTTGGCAATTCCAGGGACATCATCCAGATCGTCTTCAAGGTAAGGCGGCAAAGCGAGCTCCTCGACAGGATGCATGTCAAACCACTTTCCGGGTACGTGCCACGGAACGTGGGGACGAAGAAATCCGCCTGCCATGAAGAACGGCCGGTCATGTTCAGTCAACAACCGTTCGGCCAGCCACTGTGCGGAATCGTAGTCTGGCATTTGTGTGTCGGAATCTGGAAATGGTCCCCAGTCTGTATTTGTTCTCGAGTCGTGCCATTTTATGCGTTCATCGGGATACGGCCCAAAGTTCTCGGACCTCCCCCCAAAATCTTCGAAACTGCCATCGGCTACGCCTTGATGAAAAACCTTGCCAACGGCGGCGGTGTAGTAGCCATGCCGCCGAAAGTAGTCGCTGATGAAAATCGACTGGGCAGCCCTCTGGTTCGCCGATTTGATGTCATTGTCATTGACGTGGCCGTAGATGCCCGTTGTGGAAGGCGCCAGTCCCGTCATGATGCTTGCCCTGGAGGGTCCGCATAGTGGCGCGGAGGCATGCGCGTTGGCGAATACCGTCGCCTGATTGGCCAGCCGGTCAATGTTGGGTGTAATCGCATTTGGGTGGCCGCCCAGCGGGCCTACCCAATCGTTGAGGTCGTCGACGATCAACATGAGTACGTTCGGGTGTTTTTCCCAAATCTCGGCAAGCCATCCAAGCTTGAAGATGGCCGAAGCCCCCAATGCGCCCGCCCCGCCAATGAGTATGTTTCGTCTGTTCACCGCAACCCCAGAATAAAATTGCATAATAGTGCAATATCCTGCATCATACGTCATGTACGCGCAAGAATGTGAAGCAAATTCCGAAAGGAGATGAAAACATGGCCAGAGCAGCAACCAATGATGACACCGCACCTGCAAACGCAATTGGCTCGAGCGGAGTGCCAGGCTTCGGGAAGGCGTTCCTGCCATACCTGATTCTGGGTTTGGCGAGCGCAACCGTATCCTGCTCAGATGAGCGCGCGACGGCAAATCAGGAGGAGACAATGGCAAGAGAACATACTGACGTTCGCGAAGTCATGGCGTTCGGGCGCTTTGTGCCGGAACGGCAGGACGATTTCGCGTGGGAGAATGACAAGGTCGCCTTTCGTGTTTACGGTCCCGCCGCCCCGCTCGAAGGTCACTCAAGCGGTGTCGACGCATGGCTCAAGCGGGTCGATTACGCGATCGTGGATAAGTGGTATCAAGGCAATCTCGACGGCGTCTCCTACCACGTCGATCATGGCGAGGGTTATGATCCGTATCACGTTGGTACAAGCCGCGGCGTCGGTGGCTCCGCTATCTGGATTGACAACAAAGCGCATGCGGCTCACACATTCGCCGAATTCGAAGTCATCGAGAGCGGCGGTGACCAAGTGGTGTTCAGTCTGCTCTATGAGTGGAGCACCCCCATCGGCCATATCACTGAGAACAAGACCGTATCACTGGCACTGGGTTCGCAACTTTACGAGGTCGAGTCCGAATTCATGCTGGACGGAAGACCGGCATCAGTTCCCGTTGCTGTGGGGTTGACCACGCACGATGAGAACGCAATAGTCTCGCAGAATGAACAAACCGGACGCATATCCACGTGGGAATTTATTGATGACTTCGGATTGGGTACCGGAGCGTTGGTGGAACCAGCAATGGTTAGAGAGATCAGGCACATCCCAAGCGATACCAGAGACGAGAGCCATATTTGGATAATCACCGCATCAGATGACAATGGGCGGCTGTCATATAGAGCTGGTTTCGCATGGGAGGCGGCTGGTGAGATTTTGACCGATGGCGCCTGGCAAGAGTATCTGGACACACGAGAATCAGAATAGACTGCCATACAATGGAAAAGATTGCCTTTGCAATGACGTTGTTGCCGGGCCATGCTTCGGAATATAGGAAGAGGCACGACGCAATCTGGCCCGAACTGGTGGAGGCACTGAAGTTGGCGGGAGTATCCGACTATTCGATATTTCTCGATAGGGAGTCCAACAAGTTGTTTGCAATTCTCAAGCGGACCGATGACCATAATATGGATCGCCTGCCTTTGGAGCCCGTCGTTCAAAAGTGGTGGGCGTTCATGGCTGATATTATGTTGACGAACGATGATAACTCTCCGGTGAGCGAACCGCTCGAATTGATGTTCCACCTTGAGTAGGAGGTTGTGATGTATCAATTTCGGAAAAAGCCACCAAGCCCGAGTGTGGCGACACTTTTCTGTGTCGCCCTGATGTCTGGTCTTGGCGCAAATGCACAATCGGAAAAAGAAGTCCATGGGAAGGTTGATTACTTCGCCGACAATGGATTGGGCAATGCCGTCGCAGTCGTCCAGCATCCCGCGGGCGAATTCCATAAGGGAATTACATACGTAAGCTACCAGGGGCCGTTGGAAGACCCCTACGTCGCTGCCTACAATCATGACACGGGCAAATGGGCTGGGCCGGTAAAGGCCGGTGTCAGCGACATGGGTAAGGACCCCGATAGAACTCCCAGGATCGACAACCATGGAAAACCGACCCTGATCATTGACAATGAAGGCTACATTCATGTTTTCTTTGGCGGGCACGGTGGCATGCCGATACATGGTGAGAATCATCTTGGCGATTACCATTACGGTCGTAACAAACACGTTGTATCGAAAAATCCCCTTGATATTTCGAGCTGGGAAGAGCTTGACACGATTCCGCCTTTCGGAACCTACAACCAGGCGGTCAAGATGGACAATGGCGACATATACCTGTTCTACCGCCACGGGGCCCACCGCAGCGACTGGGTTTACCAGAAGTCCACCGACAACGGGCGCTCGTTCGCGCCGCCAGTGTCGTTTCTCAAGCACAAGCGCCGCGATGATCTTCCCGCAGTGGATAGCTGGTACGCTTGGGCCACAAGAGGCGACGGAGACAACATTATCGTAAGTTACGACTATCACCTCTGTTGGGACGGGAACTCCGCCGGCCGAAATGGCTTGGGCCACACCACCGAGAGGCGAAATGTCTATTACATGGTCTTTGATACGAATGACAATTCCTGGCACAACGTACGCGGTGAATCACTCGAAATGCCCATTGTGCGAGAACAAGCGAATGAAATGACTTTTGTGGCCGACACTGGCGAAGAATGGACATTCAATGGGTCGGCACACC
Source organism: uncultured Pseudohongiella sp. (assembly GCA_965221015.1). Taxonomy (GTDB): domain Bacteria; phylum Pseudomonadota; class Gammaproteobacteria; order Pseudomonadales; family Pseudohongiellaceae; genus UBA9145. The sequence continues at coordinate 480,179 of OZ244859.1, forward strand.
TTGACTCCCAGGGAAATCCGCATATTGGAATCAATATCGGGCCGCACATGGGATTGCACTTTGGCGGCCCAAAGCAAACGAGTCATTTTCGCTGGACGGGCAATCACTGGATCGGAGGACGATCCGGGGGTATGCCGGTTGCAAGGGGAGACTTTATGGTATCTGCGCCCAGCGACGTAAGCTTTCTACTTTCGTACCAGGAGGAAGGAGGAGATGGTGTTGTTGCCTGGTGGTCAAGCAAGAACGGCGGAGCAGACTTTGTCAAGGGCGAGGAGCTTCTACGACGTAAGAACGCAGGCCTCGCGACCTCCTCGATCATCCGAAACGCCCATCCTGATGCTCGAGTGATCGTGGCCGAAAAATCCCGTGGCACTGATTTCCGAAGAATGTATCTCCTGGGAGACGGTGGACCGATCCAACGCGAAAAGACCAATGCCATGCAACCCGGAACCGTGAATTCACTACCAGCAGAATGACAAGACCAGCTCTGGTGATGGTCCCAAATCCGGCCCGATTCGACGTTAGCGGAATACCTGACTGGATTTTTGAAAAATCTCGCCACGGAAAACCACGCAAGGGATGCGCCAAGCATTGTGCTGAGAACGCAGGCGCCTTAGCTTCAATACGGGAAATAGCCTCATGTTTCATTCTCAATCAAAGATCATTTCAACCATCTTGCTGTCGCTCTGCCTGTTGAGCGCGTGCGCAGAGGAAGATGTCGGGACTTCGGTAGAGGTCGTGGAATATTTCGCTGCAATCGGTTATGGCGAAGGGGTGGCCGTCGTGCAGCATCCGGCTGGCGAACATCGGGACGGCGTAACGTACGTCGCATTCCAGGGTTTGAAAGAGGACCCGCATGTTGCCGCGTACGATCACAACGAGAAGAAATGGTTTGGCCCCTTCAAGGCAGGTGAAAGCATACTTGGAAAAGACCCGACGAAGATGATAGATAGTCATGGCAAACCAACCATGCTTATAGACGATGAAGGGTACATCCACATTTTCTATGGGGGACACGGCGGAGAAAGGGCGCTGCACGGGGAAAACGTATTGGGCGATACTGGCTCAGGAGAGAACAAGCACTCGGTATCAGCAAATCCACTGGATATTTCAAGTTGGGTAGACCTCGATAACATCGCGCCCTTTGGTACTTACAATCAGGCGATCAAGATGGACAATGGTGACATCTACCTGTTCTATCGACATGGTGCGCATCGCAGCGATTGGGTATACCAGAAGTCTACAGACAATGGACGAACATTCGAAGCGCCTGTTTCCTTCCTCAAGCACAAAAGGCGTGACGACTTGCCGCTTGTCGACAGTTGGTATGCCTATGTGTCAAAAGGGATGAACGATGAGATCGTGGTCGGTTTCGATTACCATTATTGCTGGGACACGGACGCGCCGAGAAACAACCGGGGGGGACATTCAACCGAGCGAAAAAATCTATACTTCATGACATTCAATACGGTCGACAACACTTGGCGAAACATTGAAGGTGAGTTGCTAAATATACCCCTGGTTAAAGAAGAAGCTGACGAAACGGCACTGGCCGTTGATACAGGCGACTTGTGGACATTCAATGGTTCAACGAAAATCGACGCGGATGGATTTCCACACATCGCAGCCTATATCGGTGAGGACATTGGCTGGCAGATTGGCGGGCCAAAAAACGCTCGGTACTTCAGATGGACAGGGGAAGAGTGGACAGGAAGCTTCGACAGCGGGTTGCCGATCGGTCGAGGAGATTTCCTGGCTTCCGGAGACTTGGTTCGCTTTCTATTGAGCGGAATCGACTCTGATGAAGACGAGACCATCGTCCGGTGGTGGGAAAGCAATGACGGAGGTATGAACTTTGCGAAAGGCGAAGAACTGTTGCGGTTTGGCGATTACATTGTTGCCAAAGGCGAGGAAACCAACAGCGCGCGGCCAAAGTCACTGAGTAACCTGGATAGCCCGGGTTCCGCCGCAAGTGCTTTTATTCTGAATGCTCACCCCGACGCCAGAATGATTATTGCGGAGAAGCCAGACGGTACCGATATGCGGCGTATGTATCTGGTTGGCGATAACGGTCCTGTAGTGCGAACAGTCGTGAAACCCTCGAACTAGTCGCAATCAGACGCGCTATTTCATTGTCACACCGGTGACCAGTACCATGACATCGTTAGCAACTTCTGAATCTCCTACATAAATCCCCCAGCGGAACCCGATCTCTTCGGTACGCTGCCACTGACCTGTGCCAACGAGTTGATTGTCAATGTAGGTCTCGTAGTCGAGCCCGTTATCACGGACTTTCACGTCAAATGGCTTGCCCAGGATATTCTTGCTAAGGAGTTTGCGGTTCTGGTTGTTGCCGACACCGAACCCGCGGCGAGGATAGAACCAGAGATTCGCGTGTTCGTCGACCCTCAGCATGACGGACCAGTGATCAACGTTGTTTCCTTTGGCTTGAAAGATCGAACAATGATGAAATCCCACGCAGCCGGCTGACTTCAGCACAGTGAATCGCGCGCCAAACTCGCGCCACACGCCTGGTTCGGGCATCCATCGGTCCGCCGGACTAAATGCTTCGATTCTTGCCGCGTTCCGGCGCGTGTTGCGGACGTTGTGCTCTCCTTTGAATAGCCTGAAAATCTGTGTGTTTCCGTCTTCCTGATACCAGCGCGACCACTTGTGAAAGTCCTGGGCGGGGATGTTTGAGTGTCCCAAGGTATGTATTTGCATCCGGCGTGCCTTGGAGTCAATCGGGTTGTTCGCGTATGGACCTTGTTCGATCAGGTCGTTATTGATATTAATCTTCTTCCCTGTCACGCCTCGAGTCGTATCGGTCCCCAATGGTTCGAGTGCGCCGCTGCCGAGCACTTCGGCCCAGGTTGGCTCGCTGACACTCGGGGCGTAGACCTGATTGACGAGGTCTGCGGCGAGGGGCGGCGCAGCGATGCTCGGATCTTGACCGGGCTGACTGCATGCAGCCATCGTTACCAAGGCAGCCAGTAAAGGCAGAGTATGTTGATTGATCATAATGCATCTCCCCGCTTAAGATTGGTTTCTGTTTGGTCTGGGCCCGCAGAATCACCAATAGGGATCTCGGTCCGCTACCAAATTCGCTCTACTGAGTATCGAACACGTAATTCATGGAAAGCGAAAATATACGCCCATCGTAGTTGGTGCGTCGACCAAGCATTGGATTTCTGGCTTGAAATTCCTGGTAAATCTCATCGAGCAGATTATAGGCTCTGAAGGTGAATCGTAGTCTGTTGGTAGGCCGGTAGGTCGCAGACAAATCCAACCTGCCCCTGCCTTTTACGTCACGATCCGCGGTTCCATTAAACGTCCCTGTCGAGACCAGAAGATAGTCAGACCGGTAGTTGTAAGCCAAGCGAATGTTGAAGTCGTCCGTTTCATAATACCCCACCGCATTATATGATTCTTCCGAGATCCCCGGGATGCGTTCGCCGTCGTTTGTGACAATGGAATAATTGACCATTCCGCCAAAATTGCTCCATGGCGCCGGCAGAAAATCCAGATTCTGCTGCATCGCCATTTCATATCCTCTGACGGTTTGTTCCTGATTCGTGTTTATCCGTTTCGTAATAATGATCTCTCGGTTTATGGCGGCAACCGATTCGTCTTCGGGTGTATTCGGATCATCGTCGAGGCCACTCGAAACGGACGACAAGTCATCGCTTAAACACAGCGGGTCCGCGGCCGTTCCGGTCAACGTGAGCGTTCCGAATCCGAATCCGCCACCGTCTAAAGGACAGATTCGCTCAAATTCCGATTGGTCGCGGACGTCCTTTTGAAAGAAGCCCAGGGAGACCACGCTTCCCGGTCGATTGTACCAGTTGACGGATAGGTCCCAGGAATCCGCCTCGAAGGGCAGCAGCTCGGAGTCCGCAACCTGGATTCTTACCGTCCGATCGCCGACGCTCGAGTACCCGTTTGGTCTGAAGGATGCGACATTTGGCCGGACAATACCCTCATAGTACGCGGTCCTAACTACGACATCTTGTGTTACGTCAAGACTCAGATTTACCGATGGAAGAGTATGACTGTAGGTATTCGAGGGCGTGGAGACCTGGAATTCGTCATCCCAGATTCTAGACCTCTGCGTAGCTGTTTCATTTGCCTTCGGAACTAGTGCAAGTCCTTGCCCCTTGTTCTTTGTTTCAGCGTAGCGAACGCCAGCATTTCCCCGGAACGGCATGCGGCCTATTTCACCCGAAAAGTTGGCCATGAAATAGGCGGAACTAATTTCCACCGAGGATGTATAGGAGTTTTCTTCATGGCCGACTCCCCTGCGGCGCAAAAAGCCACCGGAGGTAAACTCTGGGTTTTCAAAGAACGCGATTGCTTGATCCTTTTCGGCCTGCGTGAGGGCATCTGAAGCCGTGTTTCCGTCTTCAACCGTGGGGTCGTCAAGCAGTCGCTGAAATGCGTCGTTATAGCGATCGAGGATACCTTGCGTGAGCGCCGCGCGGGCGGCTTTTACGTCAATCGCCACCCAGCCGCCGTCAGCGCCGGCCGCACCGGGCGCGTGGCCATTGAAAAAGTCGTTTCCTTTGGTGTAAACAGCCGGCATCAGAAGTTCATCGCTGATTCCATCGAGGTTCATATATGCGGAAGAATCTCTGTTCTGCATACGCCAGAATTGTTCTTCCGAGGTATAGGCGCCCACTTTCACGCTTTCCAATATGGATACATCGATATCATACTCAAAGTCGACTCTGTACTCGTCGTAGTCCCTGGTAACGAATACCTCATTGCCCGCGATCAACATTGAAGTAAAGTAGAGTGTTCCGTCCGGATTTATACCCCTCGAGTTTGCGCTGAATCGTGAAAGCAGTCGATCCAATTCCTCGTAGGGCCTGTCATCGCGGGAACGAAGGTCGTATTGGAAATCACCCTCCAGAGACAGGTTCTGAAATCCGTTAACATCCAGATAGTAATTACCAATATCTCCCGTTCCGGTAATCATGCGTCCAAAGATTCCATTGGTATCATCGGGACTCCTGCCTCCGCCCGGCCGAAGATCCGCAGGCCTGTACCGGGCGTCAAACTGGGTATGGTAAGATTCGGCCTCGGCGTTCGAAGTGACTGCGCCTACCGAAAGCACCCAATTGTCATCCACCCATTCTGCCCTCAGGTATTGGCCATCGGTTTTCTCCAGCCGGTCTGTGAGTCGATTGCCTGGAAAGTACTGCCCATTCTGATACGTGTAGTCAGTAATTAGATAATTATCGGCGCCTTGGGCAACGATATTGCCATTTTCATCCAGAAGCGGGTCATTGGTAAAAGCATATAGCGGCTCAACTCCCGCGGTGGGTGTTATCCGTGAAGCCGCGGTGGTGCCAAACCGTTGACGCGGACCAAGGATGAATATGTCCGAGTTGGCATCACTCAAGTCCTTCTCGCTGCCGAGCAAGTCCAAGCCCAAAAACAACTTCTCCGTTGCCTGCCATTCAATGTTCAACGCATACGTTTCCCTGTCGCCATTCGCAAGCTCGGAGAACTGCCTTACTTCCCCCGTATAAAGGATATTCGCGTCTGCCGGCAATCCCCATTCCTCCCTGTATTCATCGAGAGTCTGTCCATTCGCTCCCAGAAAAAAGTTGGCGCCACCTGTAACGTCGGCGTAACGAGTGATGTTCACCGTGTCGCGTCTGAAATTCTGATCTGACCTTGCATAGGTGCCTGATATCGCCAATACATCTTCGATAAGTTCCCTGCGCCCGCGGAAAGACATTTCCAAATCGTTGCTATCGTTAAGATGTTCGTATCTGTTTCCGACTTGTATTTCGTACCTGTCCCGGCTGGCATCCAATGCGCTGGGAAGCTTCTTGTCAACGTAACCCGCAATTGCGCCCGTTGGAAGGTCGGCGGTCGGGGTCTTGATTACCGTTATCCCTCTGAATATGCTGGACTCATAGGCGCCAAATGGATTTGCGGCGCCTTTCTCGCTTGTGCTCAGGCTCGGAGTTGCAATTCCAAATCCATTTGCGGTTGTCATGACAAATCCTCCGGACAGGCCCCGCAGGTTTATGTCCGAAGTTCGTTGCGTACCCTCCGCGTTGAGTTGAATACCGGGTATGGCCTGTAGAGCTTCACCCAGATCCAGAGCTGGGAGGCTTCCGATATCTTCGGACGAAATGTGATCCACGATGGAATTTGCGTTTCGTTTGAATGCTAGCGCGTCCTCCAGGGAATCACGTATTCCTGTTACGACGATTTGCTCGATCTGCTGATTGTCTTGAGCACGAAGCTCGTGGCTTCCGAGCGCTAACGCGAGACCGCCCACAATCCCAATGGTTGACTTGAACAGTGTTTTACTAATCATGGCTTCCCCCTCCGGGATGACGCCAGGCCGTATTCTTTGGTACAGCTGATCAAATAGGGCAAAGCGTCCAATACAATGGTTCATCACACTGGGACGGTAGCAGAATCAGTCACAGCAATCAAGCAAAATATTTCAAAAACCTGCTACACAGTGCAAAAAACCGCAATATCAATCATTTGTTTACTCCGAAAGTCAAGGAATCCAAGAGGCGTCAAGCGCATTTTTCCCTAATTGGTGACTAGTAAAACAGCCAACCAGTCGCTGCCAATCTGTTCAGGTGGCAGGCCAAGCGACGCCGGAGCGCCTGAGGCGACAACCTCGTCGACTGTGCCTTGTGCCAATTCACCACCTTCCCGGGTATTGAACCACTGGACCTGGTATGTTTTTCCCGGAGAGTCCAGCCATACTTCATTGAACTCGACGGGATTTTCGACCATCACCAAATAGTGCTCGTCCGGTATGCCGAACACGTACAGAAATTTTAGCGGTAACGACTGTGGCAACGGACGCATTTTGTGAAAAGGCACATGTTCTTCGAAAAATCGGCGAGCGATGGCATTCTGCTCCCAAAATTGGTCCCGTGACCGATAGTCATTGGCTTCCAGATCATTATGCGGGCTTTGATAACCGAAGTACCATTCCACACCAAACCCGCCTCCGAGCAACGATCCCCAAATGACACGCACTCGCGCCTCGTCGTGAGTCGGATTTTCCGCGTCGGTAACCAGGCCCCAGGCGCCACTGCCAGCTTCGTCCACCGCAACGGCCCACGGCTTCCCAGCTTCTTCGGATTCATGGTACCAGCGGGTTATGCGGGTATATACATCTCTGAAGTCAGGTCGTTGACCTTGGATCGACGCGCCGGTTAGCACGGATTGGTCGCCTATCAAGTCAGCGTAGAAGTAGTCTTCAGGTGGGAACGTATGCATTACGATATGCTGCTTCTTATATGGGGAAGTCGCGCGAATGTAAGCGGCAATCTCACGCTGAAGTTCACGAGGCAGATCATTCTCTTCGCCAATATTCCAGTTCAGTCTCGGGTGATGAGAAAATCGGGCAATTAACTCTCTGTAGTAGAGTCTTTGTTCGTTGCCCAATGAACCGCCATCCATCAAGTGATCGGTTTCCTCTTCCTGGGTCTTGAAATGGAGAAAGAAACCCTTTTGACTTCCATACGTAAAGAGCCTTTCCCATTGAGCCAGCTTGGATACGTCTAAGCGAGTACTGTGGAAGTAGGATTCCCAAGCCTGCCTGTTCTGTGGCCTATTTGCGTAAGTTTCATAGGATTCCCGGTCAGTATTCAACAAATGTGGGAATACGTTGCGATCGTCGCCGTCTACATTGAAAGTCAGAAACGAAAATGCATTCAAACCTTTTTCATGCAAGTAACTGATTGCGCCAAACAGTGACCGACCTTTACCCCCTTGCCACAGTAGCGAATCGGCATCATCATTGTAGTCACCGCGATGGGCATCCCAGCTTTTCCTGCGGCCCGACACATTGGGCGTTCCATCGAAGTCACTATAGGCGAGCAAGTTCTCTGGGGAATCTACACCAACCTTAATAAAATACTCGCCACTGCCGGACAATTTTAGATAATGCTCTCCAATGTACTCCAATCGCCCTTCAGCATAAGGACCTTCACGTTTTTCCAGTACTGTAATCTCGCCGTGCTGGCCATCAACTCCCTCAACAGGCAGTGAATCCGCTAATGCTCCGGCAACAGCAATATCACTCCCTTGCCTGAAAGAAACGCTGTATTCCCATTCACCCGGACTATTCGCGACAAATTTTACATGCCACTGATCTCCCGAATCCGCGCTTGTCTCTGCTGCGTTTCCATCCGCCGCAAAATATCCCGGTACAACATAATTCTCACCGCCGTGCGTAAACGTTACATCCAATCGGTAGTCCATGAATGGATTGATTTCACCCAGTTCGCTGGCGGACGGTCCTGTAAATGAAAGGACGAATGGTTCGAACTGAAAATAGGGTTGACTTTGCGCGTGGCTGGCCTGCCTAGCAGTTCCAATGGCGAAGATTACAAGCAGGAAAAATCCAGTCGCCGACTTTATCATTTTTTGATTAGCCTCATATTTTCAAACAACCGTCCGTCTCGGCGCGATTGTGGCATGAGTCCTGCGCGAAAGGCCTGAGCTACGCGAGGCGATCGCTCAAAAATCGAGAGTCTAATCAATCGGTACGTAATGCAAGCGTAAAGTGCTCGGTGCCGAGATTGTTTCCCGTGCCCTGTCGCGATTGGGTCGCTGCGCCTCCCATGCGATGAACCACTCGCGCGAGGCCTCGCCCGCGACGTTCAATCGACGAACGTGCAGCGCTATCCCGTTGTCGAGATCGTCCGCGTTTACTGACTCCGGGTATCGATCAAAGCGTCGTTGTTCACGTACGACCAATGTCTCGGAATCGAGAACAAACTCCAGATCGTCACCGCGAAGTCTGGTTCGAACAATAATTTCGTCTTCTTCATTGACGAACGGTGCCGTTCTGGTGTCGAGGTCAAGCGCCAGCGCGCCTTGACGATCGAGGTCCGCTCGATAGTCGTGAAAATTCGATACTTGCACCGACTCCCAACCACCCGAATTCCTGCGACTGAGAAAGACTTGGGAATTGCCATCCGGTCCGTACTTCTGATACACGATCATTGGACGATTTTGTGAATCCAGACCCAGTGGCGTTTGCCCATTGAGAAGACCGCCACCAATCTGCACCGTATCCACGATTTCCGCTGTGTTCAGTCGAATCGGAAGCTCCAGCGGTGTGCCGTCGGATCTTTCCCAGTTCAGCAAGTCACGACTACGCGCATAACTGAGGTCATGATTGGTATTCGCGGACGGTGTTTCCCGCCATACCCAGGCCAAATGGAACAGGCCGTCGCGTTCAAGGGTCGGCCCTGCGAAATAGCCGTTTCGTTCTCCTTCGCCATCGACAAAGGCGGTCTCATGCATTTTCCGCCAACTCAGGTTCTGCGTGTCGAAAACCTTGTACAGTTCTACGCCGTTACCGCTCGAACCGAAACGATGCTTAAAATATAGCCGACCGTCGGGGCCATTGAAAAAATGCGGATAGGTCACTTGCTTTTCTTCCACTCCGCCGACCATCGATTCAATTTGCCTCAAGGACCGAACATCGAATGTATTTTCCGAACGAAAATAGACCAGCGGATCCGTATGCATATTCCCTGCCACATGAATGTAGCCCGCCTCGTCAATGCCAACCACGACCGAGTTGTGACTGTCCCAACCAAGATATGACGGAAGCTTCTGGTAGCGCCACGTGCTGTCGGGGGATGCCCGGTGAGCCACGCTCATCTGTCGGGAAGCGTCGTAGTAGGCAACAAGTTGATGATCTCCTTGCCCCACGAAATCGAAGAACGCCCGATGCGCGGACCACACCAGATCGATTGCTTCGACTTTCTGTGCGGCGGCGCCGCTTGACGCAACAAGCAGCAGCAAGAGAGACGAAGCGATTGGTCTACTCAATGGCGTTATCGGAAATAATCTCTTCAAATAGCTGGTAAAACACATCGGTCATCTCCACTCTTTCGCCGGCAAGGTTATTGGATTCACCGGGATCTTCAATAATGTTGTATAGCTCGACCGGCATGTCCAGATCGTAGCGCACAGCTTTCCAATCGCCTTTACGCGCCGCCTGCATTACCTCGCCGATGACACCGGAGTTGGGGTCGCCCGCCTGTTTGCCGAACTCCCAATACATCAATCGCTCCGCCAATTCCTGGGGAGAATCATTTAGAATTTGAGCGATAGAAACACCATTTGTATCAACGCCGGGTACATCGTCCAACGACACATCCGCGAGTTCCGCGAATGTCGGCAGAACATCAGCGAATGCCCATGGCGTCCCATCTGTGCGCGGCACCTTGATACCCGCGGGCCAGTGAACGATCATGGGCACATGTATGCCGCCGTCGTACAAGTCGCGCTTCATGCCCCGGTATGGTTTCGCGGCCTCGAAAAAATCCGGATCAGCACCGCCTTCATCGTGGGGGCCGTTGTCGGACGAAAAGAAAATAATCGTGTTTTCCGCAAGCCCTTCTTCTTCAAGAACTTCGACAATTTCACCAATATAGGAATCCAGCGCGGTAATCATCGCTGCCATCGTGGCATTCGGTTCATCGACCGGCTCAGGATAATAGGGCGCATATAGATCGGCTGGCTCACCCGAGGCCATGCCGGTGTAGGGAGTTTCATCAAACTCACCTGAATACTGTTCGATGAACTCACTGGGCGCGGCGAGTTCCGCGTGGGGTGATGTGTAGGCCAAAAAGGCGAAAAACGGCACTTCCCGGTCTTCCTGAATAAACCTGATGGTTTCCTCTGTGAACTTTTTCTGCGCGTATGCGCCTTTCTCACCGTTCAGGTTTGCGTCTACAGTGAACCTTCTGTCGTTCTCCCAGAGAAACGTCGGATATTGGCGATGACCTTCGATAATGTGATCCATGCCATACCAGGTATCAAACCCCATGCGCAAAGGGCCGGTATTCGCCAGATCATCATCCTGACCAATCGAGTACTTGCCAAACAGGCCGGTATCGTAGCCGGCCTGTTTCAGTACGTGAGCAAGGGTCACGTCGGACTCCCGCAGCTTGATCATGTTGGAATTGCCGTGCAGCTTACGTCCATCGCGGCCAGTGAACAGCGATACGCGCGATGGCGAACAGACCGTGTTGCCCGCGTATGCCTGGGTAAATCTGATGCCCTCGCCAGCCAAACGGTCAAGCGTTGGTGTATTAATCCTGCTCTGCCCGTAGACGCCCACTTGATTAAATCCAAGGTCGTCTGTCAGGATAAACAGGATGTTGGGCCTTTGGCCGGCCTCCCCATTTTCTGTGCCGCCAGGCGCGTCAGGCAATTCCGAACACGCGGATAGGGCCAGCGCAAAGCCTGTTAACAGAAGCTTTTTCATACCTCCACCTCCAACGAATGTAATCTCTAGAACTGCGCACTGAGTCCAACGATGATACGACGATCCGTCAGGCCCTGGGAGCAAAGCAGAGCATTATCGTTAACACACCATTCGGTCTTGTCCTCCCGAAGAAGGTTTATCGCGTCAATGCCGACCGTAATATTCTCGCGAATGGCGTAGCTCAGGCTCATATTGAGTTGCGCCCGATCATCGACTATACGCGGCATGTTGAAGCTTACGAAACGATTTGCCTTGTAATTCGACCGCCAAGTATAACGTGCCCGAAAACTCACGTCGTTCTTGTCGTAGAATACAGTCGCGTTATAGGCGTTGCGAGAAAGATTTGCCAGTGTTATTCGTTCCCTGACAACATCATCGTCAAGTGACGGCGTGGACTGATTCGCATCCGTCCGCCCCAGCAAGTGGTTCAGCGCGTTGGCATCTCCGTTCGCCAAGCGGTACTCCTTGGCTGATCCGCCAGTCTCCTGGAACGTGTAGTTGCCGATAAAGCCGAACCCTGAAAGCCATCCGATTCGATCTTCGAACGCTGAAAGGTCGTACTGGAACGCTACTTCCACACCGGATTGAGTGGTATCGCCACTGACATTGAATGTTGTTGCGAGCGGTACACAGATACCGACTCCCTGAATGGACGACCATACATTTCTGTCGGCGACTGGATTGAATATTCCGCCTGCCTCGCAAGGCGGCGATATATCACGTTCAATTTGACCGTCGGGACCCGTGGGCTCGGCCGGGAATTCCGTTTCGATTGCAAATAGATTGGTCCGTTCTTTGTGAAAAAGACCGAGGCTGACAAAACTCACATCTGAAAAGTAATACTCCGCGGAGAGATCGTACGACCAGACTGTTTCCGGTTCCAGTTCGGGATTTCCAACCTGGACGGCAACACTTGCCCCGCCGGGGAAACTGACTGAGGTCGAAAGGGCATCAAAGTTTGGTCGGCGAATATCTCTGGCAATACCGCCACGTATGAGTAAATTTTCCGTAGGCTCCAAGACTACATTCAGTCGCGGAAGAAAAAAATCATAAGATCCCTTAGATACATTCTGGCTTTCAACAACGTCGTTTACGACATTATTGCCAACCGAGTTGATATCAGTACTAATCCACCGAACGCCGATGTTCCCGCGTACAGGCGTAACACCGGCATCGAATTCGAAATTCCCCTGAACAAAAGCGGCGCTGGTTGTCTCTTCGATGTCGAAAAAAGCTGACAGCTGAGTGGACGGCTCGTCTAACGTCGCATAGTTAACTCCATTAGCAGTATTACTAGCCAAAATAGCTTCATTAAGCGCGTTGACTACCCGCGCCGGATCGTTGAATGCTATTGCGGGATCCACAATCAGGTAATCCGGAACATACAGCGACCGGTCGTCTGCCGCGTTAAAATTGTTTGGACCAGCTGTGAGAATATTCGCAAACAAGTCTCCGGTTGGCCGAAAAAATGCTGTGCTTGCGTTAGTGAAGTTCGTACGGTCTCCAACATCGTCATTGAGCGCCGTATTCTTGTTCCAGCGTATGCCAGCCTCAATTGACGAGAAAATCGGTATCGACTCCGAGGTATCGTACAATCCGTCGAGCCTTATTGCGGTTTCGGTGTTGTCGTTAGTGCTGAGGCCCTGTCCAACCTGACGCAGGGCGTAATTCGCCGGGTCCAGCAGTTCCGCGGTTGTCGGGGTCTCTGCGAGTCCCGGTGCGATTCCAAACTGCAATGTGCGACCCGTGGCATCGAATATGGCGGGTATGCCATTGTCAGCGCTCTTTCCCTGTGCCGGCTGCGGCCCTTTTGGGTTTATGAAGTCAATCGTTGTCGTCAGATTGGGATATAGCGTATCGGAATTCGAATAAGCCGCCTCCGCCCGAATCTCAAGACGGTCTCTCGCCCATTCGCCACCGAACGCGAACACACTGCTCTTCGTCTCACGCGAACTTGTGTTTCCCGTGGTGCGAAGATTGGAATCGATGCCACCGTTCGGCAACACGCCGACACCGAGAACACCTGTGAGCACAGCCTGAACCTCACCGAGATGCAGTGGGCCGTTCGGTCCTTCTATGCTGCCCAAATTGATCGTTTCGAATGACGTATTCGTCGTGTTGTCAACAACAGCATTCGAGCCCGTTCCCGAGAAAAACGCCCGCGCGCTTTGTTGCGCGCGCGTTTGATCGTTTAAAGTCGCGTCGAAGTACAAATTCAGCTCTTCATTGGGTGCGAACTCGACCGAACTGGTGAGGTTGTAGGTCTCATATTCCTGATTGGTAAGTTGCTGATCCAGGAATTGCGTGCGGAGAAACGGAAAGGACTCTTCGCTCAGCCGGCCTGAGCCCGGCAAGACCACCCGGTCGCGGTCGAATCGGGGATCAAACGATGCGACATCCTGTTCCGCGTAACTGGCACTGACGACGAGACCGATTTCACCGGCACCGGTGGACCAATTGTCGCCAAACGTGCCAGAAATTCTCGGTGATCTGGCATCCGCCAAGTCGCTGTTTTCCATTTGCGCCCGGAATGCCAGCACACGCTCGTTCAGGGCGAGACCGCGCAGCGTACGAAGATTGATGGTGCCGCCAACAGATCCTTCGATCGTCTTTGCGGTTGGCACCTTGGTAACTTCCACAGAGCCGATCAACGACGCCGGCAAATCTTCGAAACTGATTCCCGAGCGACCATTGCCGGCGGACACGGTGGACACACCATTAACTTCCACCCGGTTCGCGCCCGTACCACGGATTTGTACGCCTGTGCCTACGCCGGCCGCCCTTGTGATCTGAATTCCAGTGACGTTTTCGAGCACCTCGGCCAGGTTCTGGTCCGGCAGCTTGCCGATGTCCTCGGCCTGGATGACTTCTTTGATGTTGTCCGCGCCGCGTTTTTCCACCAACGCGTTCGTAAGCGCACCACGAATGCCTTGAACGACGATTTCTTCAATTTGCGGCGGGTCGATCGTCTGCGCGAGCGCGGACCCGGCAAATCCACTGAACGCCACCACAGCGGCGGTTAAGCAAGTATTCGTAAATCTACAGTTCATTGTATTTCTCCCCGGACGGTTTCTCGGTGTTCCGAGCACGCGGTCTGCGCACCTAATGTCGTAAGCTAACCGGAAATGATCGATATTGCAATATTATGAACGTATTTGATCAATAAAATTTTGTGGTTGGCCTCACTTGCGCGAAATACGAGCCTGCTAACAACGCCTGCGATTGCAATGATGGGCTAGCGCAGGGCATAAACAAGCATTGTCAGGCAGGCGTTGCGGCGGTGATCTGGCAGCAGAGAACACCGTCTTCACCGAAATCGAGTCTTCCGGTCTGATCGTTCCGAATGTCATGAATGCCGGTTGTCTGCCCGGTGGCGACGACATCGCCCGCTTTGAGCGGAATTCCACGACGCGCGGTTAGTTCCAGCATGAATTGGACGGAACGCAAATACCCTCCGGTGAGGTTGAACGCTCCGCCTTTCCCGACCATCTTTCGATCGACGTAAGCTTTGACCCGCATCGATTCGAGTTCCCGCGTGCGCCAGTTGGGGATGGCGGGCCCAACGATCAGGCCCGCATTGTTCCCGAAGTCCGAAACAACCGCTGTTGGCCCGAGTTCGTTGATAGCAGCGAGTGGACTACTCGCAACTTCAAGACCGACACAAAGGTCTTCTATCATTGCTGCCGCTTCCCCTGTCGTCCAGGAAGTCTTCCCTTCGGGTGCGTCGCGGGCGATAACAGCTACATACTCCGCCTCCATGGCGGCAAACCCTCCGCGAAAAGCGGGCATTTGGACAATGTCGCCATTCGCGGCAGCGCAGATGGCGTTCTCGAATATGGGGCCGGCCAGGCGATCGATGCCGAGGCGATCCTCAAGGTCTGCGGGGATGCGGCCGACTTTCCACCCGCCAATCCGGTCCGGCCAGAGGCTGATGGCGATATCCTGGATGGCATAGGCGGAATCGAGATCGACCGGGAGAATGCCCGGGAATTCGGCAATCGGTTTTGCCCCGCGCCTTGCCTTGACAAGCCGCGCCCCAATTTCACGAAGAGACATGTCCATGGCACGCCAGTCAGTTGCGCGATCATCGCGCTGTTGCTGCTAGTTTAGCATTTAAGCTCGAAAATGCAATAAAATGCTTGTAATTGAGCGCTACTTGAGTGATTATTCCGATGCATGGATTGGTGGCCATCGCCACCAGAATTTGGACAAACCACAATGGAGAACGGCAGCATGTTCGACAAGACCTACCAAGCCACGCACCCATCGATGATGGACGAAATCGATGGTCAAACTCTATGCGATCTGTACCAGGTCAGGGGCCTTTTCCTGACCGACAAGATTAGCCTGCATTACTCGCACAACGAACGCATGGTGGTCGGTGGAGCCTCGCCGGCCGAACGCGAATTGCGCCTGCCCGATCAAGTCGAACCGGTCGCGGGCGCGCCGTTTCTCGAGCGGCGAGAGCTCGGTGTCATCAATGTCGGCGACGGCAGCGGTAAAGTAATCGTTGACGGCGAGACCTTCGAAATGGAGCCGCGTGACGGCCTATACGTGCCCATGGCCAGCAAGGAGGTCCTGTTTCGCAGCGACAACGCGAATACGCCGGCCGAGTATTATCTGGCATCCACTCCGGCCCATGCGCGCTTCGAGCTCGTGAAGATTCCGATCAGGGAAGCGGTGCCCGTAAAGCTCGGTTCACTCGAGGAGTCGAACGACCGGACGATTTACAAGTATGTCGTTCCGGAAACCTGTCGTTCGGCGCAATTGCTGCTTGGATTAACGACTCTCAATCCCGGCAGTGTCTGGAACACGATGCCGCCGCATTTGCATGACCGGCGTTCCGAGATCTATTTTTACTTCGATCTCGGTGAGTCTGAACGCGTCTTCCATTTCATGGGCGAACCAGATTCAATGCGTCATATCGTGATGCGCGACAAGGAGGCCGTCATTTCGCCGCCTTGGTCGATCCACATGGGAGCCGGCAACAGCAACTACTCCTTCATCTGGGCGATGGGTGGGGAAAACCTTGATTACACGGACATGAACGTACTGGACATCTGTCAACTCAGGTAGAAGCTCGAATGGGTGGGAAACTATTCAACCTGGACGGCAAGCGCGCGCTCGTCACCGGTGCCAATACCGGCCTCGGGCAAGCAATGGCTATCGCGCTGGCCGGCGCGGGCGCCGATGTCGCGCTCGTTGGAAGATCGGCGCCCGACGAAACGGAAGCACGCATCAAGGCGCTGGGCCGCAGGACCGCTGTGGTAATGGTCGACCTCGGCGATGCATCTGTGGTTTCCTCGGTGCTTGCCGAATCGGAAAAACAGCTCGGCCCTGTGGACATTCTCGTCAATAATGCGGGCATTATCCGGCGACAAGATGCGCTGGAGTTCAGTGAAGCAAATTGGGACGACGTTCTGGAAACGAATCTCAAGGTACCGTTTTTTCTCGCACAGTCCATCGCAAGGCTGATGGTCGCCGCAAAGCGCCCGGGCAAGATCATCAACGTCGCATCGTTGTTGTCGATCCAGGGCGGAATTCGGGTTGCGTCCTATACGGCCAGCAAGAGCGGGCTCGCGGGCCTGACACGACTGATGGCAAATGAGTGGGCGCCACACGGGATCAACGTCAATGCGATCGTTCCCGGCTATTTCGCGACCAACAATACCGAGGCGATCCGAAACGACGCGGAGCGCAATCGCCAAATCCTGGAACGCGTCCCGGCCGGTCGCTGGGGCGATCCGGACGACCTTGGCGGCGCGGCCATTTTTCTCGCATCGAAGGCATCCGACTATGTCCACGGAACCCTTATTCCTGTTGACGGTGGTTGGCTGGCTCGCTAAAGGAGTTCGCATATGCCCTTGAAAGCTATCTGGCTGTTTTGGCTATTTCCGATACTGGCATCAACCAGCACCAACGCTTCGGAATTGCCGGCAATTCTGGAATCCGACGATGCATCCGTGTCACCGTATTTGCCCGATTTTTCATATGCGGGTTTCGAGAATGGCGCCGGAGACTTGCCAGTCGCCGTCGGCACACTTATAGAAGTCGAACACTACGGTGCCTTGCCCGACGACGGCCTTGACGACAGCAAGGCGATCCTGGCGGCATTCGACGCGGCAGCCGATATACGAGGTCCCGTTCGCATTCGTTTTGGCGCCGGGCGGTATCGACTCAGTGAAGTGATTCACATCGAGCGGGGCAATATCGTACTCCAGGGCGCGGGATCCGGCAGAGGCGGCACGACCATATGGATACCAAGACCGCTGGCACAGGTCGACACTGGCAATTCACTCGACGAAATACGTCAATATATTCGCGAACTTGACAAGCGACAAGTCGAACCCAATGCCAACATAGATTCCTACTACTCCGAGTATTCCTGGACCGGAGGTTTCATTTGGGTACAGAAACCGGGCACCCGGCCCGCACCGTACCTGACCGAGTTCGATCCGGAAATCAATACTCTGGCACGTATCGCCGCTGGAACACGTGGAGAACGCAGTCTGCAATTGACCAGCGCAGCTTCATTTTCACGTGGTGACACACTCCAGATTCTCTGGACGAACGCCGACGGCCCGGAAGCCGCCATTATCGATTCCATCTATGGCGATACGGATATCGAAGTCGGATCGCATCACTGGAGTTTCCCGCAACGCCCCCTCGTGCGGCAGACGACACGGATTGTTGATATTGAGGGGCTAAACGTTACCGTTTCAGATCCATTGTTGCATGACATTAGCGAAGAACTACCCGCCACTGTCGCCAGTTGGGATCATCTTTCCAATATTGGTATCGAAGACCTGCATCTGGAGTTTCCGGAAGCCCCATGGTTCGGGCACCACATGGAACGTGGCTATAACGGCATCTATTTTACGAGTGTGTTCGATTCGTGGGTGCGAAATGTGCGAATTTCAAATGCCGATAGTGGCCTGCTGACCTATAACAGCGCAAATGTGACGCTGCGGGACATCATCACGGATGGGAGTAGACCGGCTCACTATGGTGTTCATATGGGTAATGTGCATAACGTGCTTGCCGAGCGAATAGTAGTATTCAATCCAGTCCTCCATTCATTGACATTCAATACGCAGTCGACGAAATCCGTCTACAAGGATTCGATTGTCCATACGGCGGCAGTCCTTGATCAGCATGCTGGATCAAATCACCAGAATCTGTTCGACAATGTTACGCTCTATGTCGAGGCGCAGCGCAAGGGTGACTCTGTCATTGCCACTATATGGGACGGAAGCGGAGCCGGCTACTGGCAACCCGGTCATGGCGCTTTTAACACGACCTGGAATCTGAAACTACTTTTCGTCAGTGGTTCTTCCAGCGACGAGACGATTCTCGTTCAGGGGTTGGACGAGGGGCCGCAAGCAAGAATTGTGGGATTGCACGGCAATCGCGAATTGTTGCTTGATTACCGTCCCGAGCCTTACATTGAAAGCCTGAATCAGCGACTCGTCGCGGTCCCGTCCCTGTACGACTACCAGCTCGCAAATCGGTTGAAGCATTAGCTCCTACTTCCCCCTACGGAGAGGGGAGTGGGGATGGCGCGAAGCTTTTGTCCTTTGCCAGGATGATTTTGTCGAGCTCGAATCCGTCTTCCCGCATTGAGACCTGCAGGGTATGATGTCCGGCAACTTCGACGTCAAGCCAGGCTGTCAATGGCTCACCGCAGTGATTTTCGGGCACTCGGCGCGCCGAGGACCAGGTCCACCGATGCTTGCCCTCGCACCACTGCACGCGGGAGGACGATTCGGGCCATCGCCCATCCAAGCCAAAGTGCACACCATTATCCTCCGAATTGGTGCTGTAGGATCTTGCCCATATGTAGTAGCGCCCAGCCTCGCTGAAGAATACCGGATACGACAAGACCGCCATGTGTCCCGGTGTATTGATGAAGTTCTCGCCTTCAATCAATCGGTCATCATGTGCCGCCCGTGTATCTGGAAGAACTTCCAGATAAGCGCCACCGCTGGCACCTTCTACGTGATGAGGATCGGAATCGGCGAAATCATGCTGTGAAGCGTTACTGTTGAAGCGATACCAGCGACGGACATCGTCTCTTTCCTGACTGACAAAATCTTCCGCTTCAATCACCACGAGACCGTCGATATCCATGATCGTGGCATTAGTAAAACTATTTAGAAAATTCGCTTTGAGCGCATGCTGACCCGGGCCAATCCCCGAAATCCGGTTGGCGTTTTGCGCCACTCCATCCAACATCAGGCTCTCACCGTCAATATCGGGAAGAACAATGTCCGCAATTGCGTTCTTGGGGATGGTGAAGGTCATTTCCAATATGCCGTCCGAAACTTTCCAATTCACTCCGACATCGCCGTGGGGCGTGGGGAATCCACCTCTTGCGCTTGTCAACCTAGTGCTGAATTGCGGCTGAATGCGAATGACGTCGAATCCCGGCTGGGAGGATGTAATACCGAGAATTCCTTCGTAAAACCATCTTGAAACACTGCCATATGCATAGTGATTTAGCGAATTCATGAGTTGTGGATTAAAACCATCTGTCATCGAATATGAGTCCCAACGTTCCCAGGTCGTAGTTGCGCCATTGTTGATGGAATGAAACCACGACGGATAGGATTCTTTCAGCAGCAATTCATAAGCAAGGTCGCTTCTGCCGGCATTTTGAAGAACTGAGGCCAGCAATGGCGTACCGAGAAAACCCGTGCGTAAATGCATATCGGCTTGTTTAATCAAGTTGACAAGATGTTCCTCCGCCAACGCTTTTTCTTCTGGGTCAAACAAGCCAAATGCCAACCCCAGCAAGTAGGTGGTCTGAGTTGCTTCAACCTGCCTGGGACGAACCTGCTCGTCGAAAAAAAAGGTTTGAAAAGCCGTCTTGATTTGACCGTGAAGGATAGAGAGTCGTCTAAGATCGACTTCTTTTCCCAATACTTCCGCCGCATTCTTGGTAATTTCTACCGATCTCGCGTAAAACGCTGTAGAGATCAATGCAAAATCGGTGTCGCCTCGATTGCCCTGTTGACTTTCAGAATTTGGATATGGTTGCAACCAATCTCCGAATGTTTGCATTCCGGAGATATGGTCTATGCTTTGGCTTCCATGATATGCAACCCAACGCGTCATCATCTGATAATTGTCTTCCAAGATCGTTTGGTCGCCAGTCAACAAATAGAGCTCCCAGGGTATGATCGTAGCAGCATCTCCCCAACCTGAAGACGCCCAATTGATCCAATCAACAAATGGAACATACAGTGGTATAGAGCCATCTTCCCTTTGTTCTTCACGCATGCTCTGCAACCAGGCCGACCAGAATCCGTATACATCGGCCATGTACATGGATGGTGTCGCAAAAACCTGCGCATCTCCGGTCCAGCCCAAGCGTTCATCCCGCTGAGGGCAATCAAGCGGAATATCGAAAAAATTGCTCCGCAGACCCCATAAAATATTTTGGGACAACTGATTGAGTTTGGCGTGAGAACTTTCAAAGTTGAAATGCAGATTCACATCGGAGTGTTGCACAAGGGCTTTCACCCAATCTTTTCGAGGAGTCTTGCTCGTATCGTATCCTGTGATCTCCACATAACGATAACCATGGAAAGTGAATGTCGGCTGATACTCGATTATCCCGGTTTTTTCGGGCAGGAAATAGTCGGTGGATAGGGCGCTTCGGTAGTTGTCAGTGTAGAACGTACCCTTGTCCAATGCCTCTGCATAACGTATCCTGATTTCCCGGCCGGCAATAGCTGGAATCCTTACGCGTGGAACACCCACCATATTTTGGCCAAAATCAAAGATCACAGCTCCATCGCTTTGGGTTGTCAGTTCCAGAACTGGAAGCTCGTGACTAATGCGAACTGGAGCATGGCGTTTTGGGCGTAACAGCACCTGTTCATCCAGTGGCTCTTCTATCGCTTCATACCAAGCGGAATCATCAAATTCGGCGCTTGACCAACCCGGCATCTCGAATGATTGGTCGTATCGCTCGCCATCATAGTTGCTCGCGAAACGTATCGGTCCCTGTTGCGTGGTCTTCCAATCGTCATTGGTGGCAACTAATTGTGTTCTCCCATCACGATACGTTACTTCCAACTGCGCCAACAAGCGCGGCGGGCGTCTAAAATCTTGCAGATGCTGATCACCCACGCGACCGGAATACCAACCGCCAGCAAGACTGGCAGCAATGATGTTTTCGCCTCGACTGAGATGTTCGGTTACATCATAAGTCAATGTTTCGATACGTGTGCTATATGGCGTCCAGCCAGGGGTCATAACATCGTATTCCGCAACCGGAGCTCCATTGATGAACGGCTTGAACAGTCCTTTGGCTGTTATATAGAGCCTTGCGTGCGTTACGTCACCCGAAACAATAAATGATTTTCGAAAGTACTGCGGAATCCCCAATACCTGTTTGGAAGGCTGCTTGTTCAATTCTGTGTCAGGGTGCCCAATCCAGCGGCCGTCCCAGTCGGTATTGGCCAAAAGACCCAGTTCTATGGTTTGAGTGTCGCTCCACTTTGAAACCCGCTCTTCTCCATCCCAAATCCTTACCCGCCAATATACTTTTTGGCGGGAGTAAAACGGCTCGCCTGGGTATTGGATCCAGGCCGTGTCGTCGGAGAAGACTTTTTGGCTATCCCATAAGTCGGCCCTTGATTCGAGTTTCTCGATACTGGAAGCAACTTGCACCTGGTAAGCCGACTGAAAATCGGAATCGGATTCGGGGGACAATTTCCAAGAAAATCGTGGTATCGATTCATAGTAGCCCAGAGGATTGACAAAACCTTCGCCCACCTTCAGGTCTGTGGGTGGGGCTATGTGCGTCGACCAGGATTCCGGGACACTGCAGGAACAGCCCAAGAAAAAAGAAATGCAGAATACATTCGCCTTCGCTATTCTTGCCAGTTGCAGTGAAATCTGCATATCGATTAATCGACTATCAGCGTAAACTCGGTCAGATCTTTGTCAAGCGAGGAAGTACCGATGAGCACCTTGAATTCACCGGGTTCAATCACACGATTGTGTGCGAGGTCAATCATTTCAAACGCCTCTGGCTCGAGAGCCAGTTCGATGCTTTTGGTTTGACCAGCCTCAAGCGCCACTCGTTTGAACGCCTTTAGTGCCTTGTCCGGACGTGTGGTCGAGCCTACGACGTCACGCAAGTAGACCTGTACGACTTCATCGCCGTCCATGGTTCCGGTATTGGTGACATCAAGTGTCACCGCCACGGAGTCACCCGAACTGATCCGCTGATCAGAAAGGCGGATTTCTGAAAGTTCGAATTCAGTGTAGCTCATTCCATAACCGAACGGGAACAGAGGCGGTCCATCTTCAAAAAGGTAGTCTTTCCAGTTGGCGGAAAAGCGCTGGCTATAGTATGCCGGAACATGCGCCGAGCTACGTGGCACGGTGACCACCAGCTTGCCACCGGGATTGTTTTCTCCAAACAAGGTATTGGCAATCGCCTTGGCAGTTTCGTCACCGAGGTACCAACCATCGACAATCGCATCCGCATGTGCGTTGATATAGTTGATGCTCAACGACCGACCGTGGATTAGTACGACAACCGTCGGTGTGCCCGTGTCGATAATGGCCTTAACCAGAGCGTCCTGGTTGCCAACGAGATTGATGTCGCCGCGGTCGCCAAGCGCCCCTTCGGCAAAGAATGCTTCGCGACTCGTAAAGTAGTTGTCGCCAACAACGACAATTGCAACGTCGGACTCGCTGGCCAGTGCGGCCGCTTCGGCGATTGTCTCTTCTTCTTCCTCGTAGGGAATTGTGAATATTCGGTGATTTGAAATACTGCCGGCTTCCAACTGCGTGAACGCATCCTCGCGCGTGATACCGCAGCCCTGGGCAAATTTGATCTCGATTTCGGTGTCTGCAAGGTACTGCTTGAGCCCGTCGTAGATAGACTGGACCTCCTTGCCCCGGTAGGTGTAACCACCAAGCACCGTTTCCCCCGCATTGGGACCGATAACAGCAATCTTTGACAGCTTGTTCTTGTCCAGCGGCAGAAGGCTGTGTTCGTTTTTCAGCAAGATTACGGCTTTCTCAGCGGCTTCGAGCGCCAGATCTGCGTTGGTCGGATCATCTTGTATGGAGACGGCTCTTTGTTTGTCAACATAGGGATTTTCAAACAGGCCGAGCATAAATTTGACACGCAAAACCTCGCGAACACGCTGGTCGAGATAGGGCATGTATTCCGGACGGGCTTCAAGCGCCCGCGGCAAGAATACGTAGCTCTCACCCCTGGGCTGATCCAGGTTGACTCCTGATTTAAGCGCCAGGAGGACAGCTTCTTCTTCCGTGGCTGCAACTCGATGCAGAATTCTAAGCCGATGGATGTCATGGTAGTCGCTGACCACCATCCCCCGAAATCCCCATTCCGTGCGCAGGAGATCATTCAACAGCCATTCATTGCCGTGGGCGGGAACCCCGTCTATTTCACTGTGTGACGGCATGATGCCCCAGACATTTGCTTTTGTGACCGCCTGGCGGAAGGGTTCGAGAATTTCTTCCTGGAAGATGCGTGGCGGTATGCTGGTAGGGGCAAAATTTCGACCGCCGTCGGCCTGTCCATAGCCTGCGAGGTGCTTCGGGGCGGACACGACGTGATCGTTGCCGACAAACTCGCCGCCGCCCTGAAGACCCATGGTGGCAGCCAGGCCCATCTGCGTGACCAGGTAGACATCTTCGCCGTAGGTCTCCTCCATGCGGCCCCAGCGGGGATCGCGGGCAAGATCCAGCACGGGCGTGTACATTACATGGTTTCCGCGCGACCGCGCCTGCAAGCCGGCGCGTGCGTAAACCCGGTTGACCAGGGACGGATCCCAAGTCCCGGCCAGGGCAATCGCCTGAGGGAAAGTGGTGGCGTTGCGCGCTATGAGTCCATGCAGGGCTTCGCCCCCCAGCAGCACTGGAATGCCCAACCGGGTGTTTTCAATAACATAGCGTTGAATCATGTTGCTGAAGTCCGCATCCTGCGCCGCATCC
Source organism: uncultured Pseudohongiella sp. (assembly GCA_965221015.1). Classification (GTDB taxonomy): domain Bacteria; phylum Pseudomonadota; class Gammaproteobacteria; order Pseudomonadales; family Pseudohongiellaceae; genus UBA9145. The sequence continues at coordinate 504,447 of OZ244859.1, forward strand.
AGTGTCAGGTTGACGTACTGTACCGAGCCAAGGCCGTTCCCAAGCTGCTCCCTGAAGGTTGATTCGATAGAGAGCGCTCCGCCTTCGTCGATGTCTACCTGCACATAATTGCTGAGAAGCTGATTGACCTTCTCTTGCAAGGTCATTTGCGAAATCAGACTGTCGACGCGTTCCTCGATCGGCTGAGTCGGGTCCCTGTATATGCTGTCGACGGATTGGGCTCGACCAGGCCCTGCGTAAAAAGCAAGGAGTATGATTCCAAGCGATGACGTAATCCTAAACATAGTTTAATCCTGTACAATCTCGCTGATTTCAATGGGATGCTAAGCAGTCACTTTTTTCTGCCATTTTTTCAACCACCTCTGGCTATCTCCTTGCCAAGTTGGGCAGATTGTGTTCACCATTCAATTCGACTGTTCTTTGTCATTGTCCCCAGAACAAACGAATAATTCCCCGCTTCAAATATTTCTTTCGGTCTGTCCAGCCTGTCCGGTCTGACCAGCGCTGAATTGTGTTGGCGTCTACTCGGACCATTTGACCATTTCCGATGCGGCCAGCAGTACCGCCCCCACGCCATACAATTGGGAATCCGATTGCCGGACAGGGTCTGGTGCTCTGCCGACATGCTGTACCCAATTTACTCGACCGCTCGGGTCAACAGCTCTTTCGATCGCGGCCCAGCCTCGCTCGACAACCTGTTTCGCATGCTCGTCCGTCAAGACACCGTTGTTGATGCCCCAAGCCAGGCCAAAGGTAATAAAGCCAGTGCCACTCATCTCCGGCGTTTTAACCTTGTCGGGATCCATCAGGGATGCTGGCCAATAGCCCTCTTCAGTCTGTAGCTCCAACAGGCTGGCCGCAAACCTTCTGTATAAATCGACATACCTGTCTCTGGAAGGATGGCCCTCTGGCAAGTCATCAATAATCAGCGGTATTCCTGCGAATACCCAGCCGTTCCCCCGACTCCAGAACACCGGTGCACCGTTATCGCTTTTCATGTCGAAATATCGACTGTCTCGATAATACAAACCGTACTGGTCGGAAAACAGATAATCTGTACTTGCCCAAAACTCTTTATCCGCATATTCGAAATATTTTGGGTCTCGGGTGACATTGCTCAATTTCAACCAAGTTCTTGGCGCCATGAACAATGCGTCGGCCCAACACCATCTCAACTGACAATTGCCTTCCAGCCCTGAGTTTCCGCCGCTTGCTCCGAATTCGATCATCTCTAATCCTACCGTCGGAGGATTGGCCAGAATCATGTCGAACAGCTCTTGGGTCGGTCTGTAGGTTTCCGGGTTGCCTGTGCGCTCTGTCAACCACAAGTAGGTCTGACCAATAGTGTGGTCGTCCGCATGATAGGGGCGGTTGAGCAACAACTCATATTGTTGCTCATTGGCCATTTGCTCGACAAAATTAAGAAAAAACTGGTCATCTGAGACATCGACCCATCTAGTCAGTCCGACGTAGAAGGCCGCCTGAATCCAGAATTTGGGGTTTTCGGACCTCTCGCGGTGGGATTCGGGGATATACTCCAAATTCCCCAGTTGTTCAATCTGCCAGCGCGCAGCTCTGCTGGCGATATCATGGGCTGAATATCTGATATCCTCTGCACTCCTTGCATTGGCCGGCGGCTGACTTGGTTGATCGCCTGTACCGCCGCATCCTGCCAGAAAACCAACACCTAGCAGCACCATCGCAAGTTTCTGAATGTTCATAAGCATGATTTAACCCGGGATTGTCATTAGAGAATGAATTTATCGGCCCAACAGGCTTGGCAGGCCAAGCGAAATTGTTGGATAAGCTGTAATCAGCAACAGGACTCCAATCATGGCGCCATAGAACGGCCACACCGAACGGAGGCTTTTTTCGATCGGAATGCCGCCGACGGCGCAGCCAACGAAAAGAACCGATCCGACCGGTGGCGTCACCAGGCCGATGCCGAGATTTAGAATCAGCACGACGCCGAATTGTACGGGGTCCATGCCCAGTTCGGTAACGACGGGCAGAAATATCGGGGTCGTGATGATGATAAGGGGCGACATGTCCATGAACGTGCCCAAGATCAACAGGATCAGGTTGATGATGAGCATCAGGACGAGCGGATTCTCACTGATGCTCAGCAAGGCTTCGGACATGCGCAGCGGCACTTCCGCAACCGCCATCAACCAGCCGAAGGCCGACGCAGCCGAAATAATCAACATCACAATCGCCGTGGTCTTGACGGCGTTGCGGGTTGCCGCGACGAATCCCGGCCAATCCAGGCTTCGATACACTAGAACCGCGATGATGACCGTATAAACAACGGCGATTGCCGATGATTCGGTGGCTGTAAAGACGCCCGAAAGGATGCCTCCTACAATGATGATTGCGGACATGAGCCCCGGCACCGCCCGCATGAATGCGACACCGAGCAAGCGCCATCCAGGGAATCGCCCACTGGGGTAGCCTCGCTTGGCGGCGATCAGATACGTTACCACCATCAGGGTCAGTCCGAGCAGAATTCCCGGCACGATACCCGCAAGGAACAGCGATACGATCGAGACACTGCCGCCCGCGGCAATGGAATAAATGATCATGTTGTGAGAGGGCGGGATCAGCAGTCCGGTTGTCGAAGCCGTTGCCGTCACGTTGACGGCAAAGTCGTCGTCATAGCCATTCCGGCGCATGATCGGAGTCAGGGTCGATCCCATTGCCGACACGCCGGCTACGGCTGAACCCGATACGGCGCCGAACAGCATGCAAGATAGGACACTGACGTGCCCCAACCCACCCTTGAGCCGACCGAGCAGGGATTCGGCGAGGCGGACCAGTCTCTCCGCGACGCCGGACTGGTTCATCAACTCGCCGGCGTAAATGAAGAATGGTATCGCCAGCAATGCGAATACATCGATGCCGGCGGCCATGCGCTGGAATGCGACGACCAGTGGAATATCCAGGAAGATCAGGGTGGCCAGCGCCGAAAGGCCGAGGCAAAAGGCCACCGGCACGCCCATCGCCAATAGAATCGCAAAAGATCCAAACAGCACCGCTAGCTCCATGGGTCGACACCTCGCTGGCCTCGTATCGGGCCTATACAGTTGACAAGCGCAAACAGAGAGATGAGGACGCCGCAGATCACGAAGGGCCAATAGGCCACGGACCGCGGCACACCGAGTGTCGGGATGACGTGGGATGCGGTGTAGTCAACCAAAACCATGCCACTGGATGCCATGATGGCGCCGAAACCCATGATCAACAGCTGGCCCAGTGCGAAAACCGCGATTTTCGCTCGAGACGGAAGCATGGATACGAACAATCTGAAGCCCAGGTGAAACCTCGCGTGAACACCGACGGCCGCCGCGAGAAGCACGAAGTAAGCCAAGATGATCAGCGCGGCAGCCTCGGACCACGGCGGGCTGTTATTCAGCGCATAGCGCGCGAAAACCTGCCAGGCGATCACTCCGGTCATGAGTACCAGCCCCGTCGCGGCGGCGTCCGTGACGATTGCGGCAAGATATTCGACCGCACGTCCAATTTTGGCTTTACCTGACTGCACGTATTCGCTCCACCAATTGTCTCAGTGCCAAATCCTCAAGGTATTGGTCGTATAGTGGTTCCATCGCATCAATGAAAGGTTGCTTGTCGATGTCGTCGACGATTTCGACACCGGCCGCAATCACGGCCTCGCGGGATGCCGTCACGCGCGCGTCCCAGAGTCGCCGCATCACGCCTACGGAATCCTTGGCGGCGTTGCGCAGCAGCGTCTGATCCTCAAGTGACAGTTGTTCCCAACGATAGCGGGACATGACGATCACCTCGGGCACCATTACATGCTGCGTGAGGCTGAAATAAGGAGCTACTTCGAAGTGCCGTGACGATTCGAATGTCGGCCAGTTGTTCTCCGCGCCATCGACCGTGCCCAGCGCGAGAGATTCGTAGACCTGCCCAGCCCCCATCGGCGTGGCATTGCCACCAACCGCGGCGATCATGTCGACGAAAATCTCCGAGTTCATTACACGGACTTTCATCCCACGCATGTCGGCGGGCGAGTGGATGGGCCGCAAAGTGTTGTACATGTTTCTCGCGCCGGCATCGTAGAAAGCCAGACCCACGAGCCCATGCGGAGTGAGCCCGGCTAGAATTTCCTCGCCGATCGGGCCATCAAGCACACTTCGCATATGCGCGGTGGACCGAAACAGGAACGGCAATGAAAACACCCCGGTTTCAGGCACGATCGAGTTGAGCGGAGCCAGACTCGTTCGGCTGATGTCGATGCCGCCGAAAATCGTGATCTCCAGCGCGGCCCGCTCATCTCCCAACTGGGCCCCGGGATAGATATTGAGTTGAATGCGTCCATCGGACTCATCGGCGAGTCGATCCGACATGAACTGCATGCCGCGCACCGTGGGATAGTCCGCGTCATGAATATCGGCCGCGCGGAGGTTGATCGTCTCCTGGGCCGCGGACTGCAAATTCCAGAGTCCGCCCGCCAGCGCGACGATGCTGAGCCAATTGCGGTAACGTGATGAATTCATGGGTTTTCGATTCGCAGTAAACTCCAACTTATAGCCAAATCCGAATTCGTGCCCGGCTTTGGCGCCATGATGCCGTGAAGCGCCCTTGACTATCTTCGTCAGTAATAATCATAATATTGCAACATTGATCATAACACAACTTTTCCGGTCGTCCACCTCCACAAGGAGGCTCTTGCGGCTTGGAAGTTGACTGGGACATCTTCCAACTGGCCCGCTCACGAACCCGTTCCATATTGGAGTAGCTTGGTGTTGGAATTGAGAAGGCGGCTGGAGAGGGCGCCAATCGCACGGCTGGTCCAAGTCAGCGACCCGGGAGTTGCAATCGCCCGCAATCGAGGAGAGAAGTAATGGCCGAGTACTTGACTGTCGGCGAAATCATGCTGCGATTGAAAACGCCGGGGCATGAACGGTTTTTTCAATCGCCGTCGTTCGAGGCGACTTTCGGCGGGGGCGAAGCGAATGTTGCCGTGGCACTGGCGAATTTCGGTTTGAAAAGCGGATTCGTTTCGGCGCTGCCGGACAACCCAATTGGCGAATCTTGCTTGCGGGAGCTCCGGGGATTCGGCGTCGACGTCAGCCATGTGCAACGCACCGGCGACCGCGTTGGCATTTACTTCCTCGAAACCGGTGCCAATCAGCGCCCCTCGAACGTTGTTTATGACCGTGGCAATTCGTCGATTGCTTCGGCCAATCCGGAAGACTTCGACTGGCCGAAAATTTTCCACGGCGCGAAATGGGTGCACATTACCGGCATTACGCCGGCATTGAGCGAATCCGCGGCCAAGTTGAGCCTGGCCGCGGTCAAGGCGGCGCAATCCGGGGGCGTCACCGTGTCATGCGATTTCAACTTTCGCGGAAAACTGTGGCGGTACGGCAAGTCGGCACCCGAAGTGATGCGTGAGCTCGTCAAGTATGTGGATGTGGGTATCGCCAACGAAGAAGACTGCCAGAAGTCGCTGGATATCGGTGTCAACCATGTGCATGTCGAAAGCGGCGAACTTGATCCCGCGCGGTATGCGCGCCTGACGGATAAGGTCATGGAAGCGTTCCCGCAAATGGATGTGCTCGCGGTGACCTTGCGGGAGTCGATGAGCGCGGACCGCAATGGCTGGTCCGCCTGCCTGCGGGACCGCAAGGGCTTTCATTTGTCGCGGCGCTACGGGATCGACGACATCGTCGACCGCGTCGGTGGCGGCGACAGTTTCGCGTCGGCGTTGATTTACGGTTTGAACACGTACGAAAGCCGCCGGGACGCGCTGGAATTCGCGGTCGCGGCAAGCTGCCTCAAACACTCCATCCCGGGCGACTTTAATCGCGTCACCGTTCCCGAGGTTGAAAAACTGATGGGTGGGGACGCGTCTGGCAGGGTGCAGCGTTAGTTGATAGCCTGAAATGCGGTTACCTTGCCCAATTCACACATGCAATATCCAGGCTAAGACGGTAGCGCCGATTGGCTATCGTCTTCTGGTAGAGGCTCATCCGCAATAATGACTTCAATGCCATGGCGTTCAAACTGCGCAATCGCCCGCTCATCAGCCATTTTGTCGGTAATCAAAATATTTACTTCTTCCAGCGGGCTGAACACAAAATTGCTGCGCGCACCAATTTTTGAGCTGTCCGCGAGAATAACAAGAACTTCAGCCTGTTTGCGCAACTTTTGTTCGGCTCGTATCAACAGAGGATCGGACTCCATTACTCCATATTGACCAATGCCGGGAGTCCCCATGAACATTTTCGTGCCGTGAAAATACGGGATCGAGTCATGCTCGAACGAGCTCAGGATAATGCCTTGTTTGCGATACAGCTCACCGCCAGGGAGTGTGATCTGATTGTCGCTGTTCACTGCAAGTTCTTGCGCAAGAAAGAACGAATTCGTAAGAATTTGCAGGTTTTTGTCAACCAGAAATTCGCTCATCATAAAAGTGGAGCTGCCTGCATTGATAATAATGGCTTCTCCGTCTTCGCAGAGCTCAACGGCCTTTCTGGCAATCATGCGCTTCGCGTCTGCATGTAATTCCTTGTCCAGCAGGAAATGGGATCCCGCTAATGGTGTTATTCTAGGTTCTTGTCCCGGCGTATCGAGCGCTTGGGCTCCACCCCGAATCTTTTGAATCAGATTCCTATTGGCCAGCTTGTTTATGTCGCGGCGGATGGTTGCTTCCGATGCCTGCAACAATTGGGCCATTTCCGGAACCTTGACGAACTGCCGCTCGTCGAGCAAGTGAAGAAATAGCTGAAGTCTCTGTTTCTCGAGCAAGGCGGAAACTCCTCTCGACCAGGCGGCCAACCACCCAGTAGTACTTGAATTTGCGCCATTTTGCACATGATGCAGGTTCAAATCAATTTCCACCGCTCGTGGAAAACGATCTGCCTGATCAGGATCCCCACCCCGCCTGGGTGCCACCTTTGCGACTTTCCACTATTCTTTCGGCATAGCCGCTTTCGGCATATGCGACCATTGGATCAGGCGGCAACCCCGCCGCTGCGCGCCATTCGGCAATTTCGCCGCGCACGTCCGAGTAGAACGCATTCATGAAAATTTCGTTCGCCTCGAGCACCTCGCCCGCATTGCGCGCGGCATCCAGCGCCTCGCGGTCGACCTTCAGGGCCCGAGCCGTCATTTCCTGGACGTTAAGCACTGAACGAATTTGCCCTGGAATCTTGGCCTCGACGTTGTGACATTGATCCAGCATGAACGCTACCTCGGAGTCTTTGTCGAAGCCGCCTCCGCGGATCACCTCAACCAGGATCCGGAACAGCTGGAATGGGTCGGCGGCACCGACAATCAGATCATCGTCAGCATAGAAGCGCGAATTGAAGTCAAACGAGCCAAGCTTGCCGAGCCGCAGCAGCTGCATGACAATAAATTCAATATTGGTGCCTGGCGCATGATGCCCGGTATCGAGGCATACCACAGCATTGTCGCCGAGTTCCATAACATGTGCGAGCGCGGTGCCCCAATCCGGTACGTCTGTATGATAAAACGACGGTTCGAAGAACTTGTACTCCAATACGAGGCGCTGCGATCGGTCTAATCTTTCATAGATCTTTGCCAGCGAATCCGCAAGCCAATCCTGGCGGGCGCGAAAATCCGTCTGCCCCGGGTAATTGCTGCCGTCCGCCAACCAGATCTTCAGGTCGCGAGAGCCAGTTTCGCGCATGATATCGATACATTCGAAGTGATGGTCTATTGCTTGCCGGCGTACCGCCTCGTCGTGATGGCAAAGGCTTCCCAGCTTGTAGACCTCATCCTGAAAAGTGTTCGAATTAATGGTTCCGAGAGATACGCCCAGATTCTCGGCATGCGCCTTTAGCTTTTGGAAACTTCCAACTTTGTCCCACGGGATGTGCAGCGCAACAGTCGGCGCCAGGCCGGTCAGCTTGTGCACCTGCGCCGCATCTTCAATCTTCTCGAAAGGATCGCGCGGCACTCCCGGCTGGGGAAACACCCGGAAGCGCGTGCCAGAATTTCCAAATGCCCACGACGGCAGCTCGATGGCAAGTTCGGACAATATCGGAGCGATGTCGCCGAATTTCGGCATATGCTGCAATCCTGAAGCGGTATCAGCTAACGTGTGAACGAAGGTGCATGGCCGGCATCGACGTTGAGTATGTTGCCAGTTGACTTGGCGGATACCTCCGACGCGAAGAAGCAGATGGCTTCCGCGACGTCCTCGGGAAATACGTTGCGCTTCAATAAGCTGCGTTTCCGGTAGTGATCTTCAAGCCCCTCGCCGCATAGCTTATGCGCGGCCGCTCGCTCTTCGCGCCACTTGCCGTTCCAGATTTTCGATCCCCGGAGAACCGCGTCCGGGTTCACCACGTTGCACCGTACACCATACTGGGCGCCTTCGAGCGCCACAGCCCTGGCAAGCTGCACCTCCGCGGCCTTTGCCGTGCTGTACGCCGCCGCATTGGGTGACGCAACCAGTCCATTCTTACTGGCAACCATGACGATCGACCCTCCAGTCTGCTGAGCCTTGAGCACTTTGAACGATTCTCGCGCCACCAAGAAATAACCGGTAGACAATATCGCCATGTTCTGATTCCACATCTGCAAGCTAGTTTCGTCCAGTGGCGCAGAGCTCGCAATGCCCGCATTCGACACGACAATATCGACACCACCAAATTCCACCGAAACAAATGCCAGCGCTGCTATCACAGAATCTTCGCTCGTAACGTCACAGCGAATCCCGCGCACAACATCCCCTCCGAACTTTTCTGTCAATTCATCTTCCACCGAGGCGAGCGCTTCCTCGTCAATGTCGGCAAGCACGACGCATGCGCCCTGTTCCAGCAATCGAGTGGCAGTCGCTTTGCCGATGCCGCCGGCTCCGCCGGTAACAACCGCAACCTTGCCGGCCAGACTCTTGGGCTTTGGCATGCGCAGCAGCTTTGCCTCTTCCAGCAACCAGTACTCGATGTCGAACGCCTCTTGCTCGTCGAGTCCAACGTACTCGCCGACGCCGTTGGCCTCGCGCATCACATTGATCGCATTAACGTAGAATTCACCGGCAATGCGCGCCGTCGCCTTGTCCTTGGCAAACGTGACCATGCCCACGCCGGGAACCAGGTACACCACAGCATTCGGGTCGCGCAGCGCCGGGCTGTCTTCGCGCTTGCACCGTTCGTAATATTCTGAATAGGTCTGGCGATATTCGGCGATCTGGGAATCGAGACTTGCCACGGTTTGGGCCAACGCTATTTCAGTATCCCCAATTGGATCAAAGTCTAGAACCAGCGGGCGGATTTTCGTGCGCAGAAAGTGGTCCGGGCATGATGTGCCCAGCTCGGCCAAGTGCGAAAGGCCGTTCGAATTGACAAATTGCAAGACTTCCGCGGAGTCATTGAAATGACCGACCTTGCGCTGGTCGCCGGTTATCTTGCCGCGCAGCACCGGCATCAGTCCCGCGGCCACTTTTCGCCGCTGTTCGTCGTCCAGCGGGACGTCATATCTCGCGCCGCCAAAAGCGTCGGTCGAGTTGTTCTCGGCAAGCCAGTCCGCCGCGCGCTGCAAGATCGAGAGCGTCGTTTCGTAGCATTCCCTGGAGGTCTCCCCCCACGTAAACAGACCGTGACCCTGGAGGATCACGCCCTTGAGTTTTGGGTCCGAATTTGACACCTCCTCAAGACGAAGCCCGAGGTCGAAGCCGGGCCGCTGCCACGGCAGCCATCCCATTTCTCCGCCAAAAACTTTCTCCGTCAACTCCTTGCTGTTGCTGGTGCAGGCAATCGCGATGACAGCATCGGGATGCATGTGATCAACGTGTCGATGCGGAATAAATGCATGCAATGGTGTATCGATGCTTGCCGCCCGAGGATTCAAGTTGAATGTGCAGTGCGGCAGGTAGCCAACCATTTCGTCTTCGTGCTCAAGGCCGCGATAGAGGCATTTCAATTGCTTCAGCTGGTCGAGATTGAGCGTGGCAAAGCCATCCAGGCCCATGCTGCCCAAGTCGCCACCTGAACCTTTGACCCAAAGTACGGTCTCTTGGGCGCCGGAGAGCGGATCCGGCATATCGATCTTGGCCGACGTATTGCCTCCACCGTAGTTCGTAATTCTCAGATCCGATCCCAGCAGGTTTGAGCGATACAGGAGCAATTCCTGCTCGCTCATAGATTTTGCCAGTTCATCGCTCCATTGGTTTTTAAGTTTCTTGGACATGCTCGCGCGCCGTTGAGTCGTATATTTGGTGTAAGGGCAGCGGAGGTGCCCGCAACTTGCGAGCTATTGTGATCAATTCAGCATGGAATTTCAAGAGCGTGTGACTTATACTGACCAAATTTGATCGTACGGGAAGAAATGGCGGGCGTGATTCAAGGCAGAACCATCGTTGTCGACGTTGGCAAGACGCACGCCAAGGTCGGCTTGTGGAATGAGCACACCGAATTGATCGACCGTCGAATCCGGTCAAACGATGTGCTGCGGTCGCCATCGGGCTATCGCGCACTCGACGTTGCCGGAATTGATGTCTGGTTGCTCAAGTCGATCAAGGCATTTGCGCAAATTGGAGAAATTGCAAGGATTGTTACCGTAGGTCACGGCGCTGCGGCGGCTCTGATCAGGAATGGCGAGCTGTTTCTCGACCCCATCGATTACGAGGATGAAATCCCTGACGGCGAGCGGGCAAAATACAGTTCCCTTCGCGACTCGTTCCAGTCGACTGGTTCGCCCCTGCTACCTCTGGGATTGAATCTCGGGATGCAACTCTTTCGCCTGGAACAGCTCACTGGCGAGATTCCGCACGACGCGCAAATCGTAACCTGGCCCCAGTACTGGTCTTGGCGGTTCTGCGGCGTGGCCGCGAGTGAAGTTTCCAGCCTCGGCAGCCACACTGACTTGTGGCAGCCCGCGGCACAATCATTCAGCCAGTTGGCGGTCAGCCAAGGCTGGGCGGAACGCATGGCGCCTTTGCGCAATGCGGGTGAAGTGCTCGGGTCTGTTTCCACCGAGTTTGCTGCCGCCACCGGCCTGAATCCCGATTGCGAGGTGCTATGTGGTCTGCATGACAGCAATGCGGCCTTGCTTGCCGCGCTGGGGCATCCTGAAATCGCAGGTGGCGACGCGACCGTTTTATCCACCGGCACGTGGTTTGTTGCAATGCGCTCGCTCGCCAAGGGCGCTGACACCGGTATGCCCGAACTTGAAGAGACGCGCGACTGCCTGGTCAATATAGACGTTCACGGAGTCCCCACTCCGTCTGCGCGTCTTATGGGTGGCCGGGAGTTTGAGTATATAGTCGGCACCGACTCCTTCGCATTGATTGATGGTGTCGATCCGGAAGAGTATCAGCGGCGCCTGCCTGCGCTTATCGCGTCGCACCTTCCCGCCTGCCCAACATTTGTGAAGGGTGTTGGACCGTTTCCCACAGCGAAGGGCGCTTGGCCGGACCGCCCGCAAGACGCTGTCGACCAGTTCGTTCTCACACAGCTTTACCTCGCATTTATGGCCAACGCGTCACTCGACCTGATTGGCTCGCGTGACAGGCTCCTTGTTGAAGGTCGTTTTGCGGAGGATCCAATTTTTGTCAGGGCGCTTGCCTCTCTGCGTCCCGGGCAAATGGTATACACGTCAGGCGCTAAGCATGATGTCGCGTATGGCGCAATGCGGCTGGTCGCACCGCGACTGACCGCGACTTCAAATCTCACACCCGTCGCGCCACTGGATATCGACATTTCCGAATACGCCGCGCACTGGCGCCAGTGCGCGGAGCGAGCCCAGGAAGCCGCATGAAACCCGCCGCAGTCTATGACTATCGAAAACTGGCGAAGCGCCGCCTCCCGAAGTTCCTGTTCGAGTACATGGACGGTGGAGCTTATTCGGAAATAACGCTCAACCGGAATCGCGCCGACCTCGAACGCATTGCGTTGAGACAGCGGGTAGCGCGCGATGTCTCCAAGATTGACATGACGACCAGTTTGTTCGGAAATGAATATGCGATACCCGTGGCGCTCGCGCCCATTGGCATCGCCGGAATGAACGCCCGTCGCGGCGAGGTCCAGGCCGTGCGCGCCGCTGAGAACCGAAACGTGCCATTTTGTCTTTCCACCCTCAGCGCATGCTCTATTGAAGAAGTTGCCGCAGCCGCGAGCAGACCATTCTGGTTACAGCTTTACATGCTACGTGACCGTGCATTCATGCGGGATCTGCTGAAAAAGGCGCGAGCCGCCGGCTGCTCGTTGCTGGTCTTCACGGTTGACATGCCGGTTGCTGGTTCGCGTTATCGGGACCGCCGATCGGGTCTCACGGGAGACGCTGGCATTTTCGGCGCAATGCGGCGGATGTGGCAGGCCATGACCAAACCTCGATGGGCTTGGGATGTGGGTGTCAGGGGAAGACCTCACGAACTTGGCAACGTTGTCCCTTTGCTCGGCGGCAAGACCGGCCTTGAGGATTTTTTTGCTTGGATGAGCAACAACTTCGATCCTGCTGCAAGCTGGGATGATCTCGCATTCATCCGCGGGGAGTGGGATGGGCCTATTGTTGTGAAGGGCATCATGGACACTCAAGACGCACGAATTGCGTGCGATTCGGGCGTTGACGGGATCGTAGTTTCAAACCACGGGGGGCGCCAGCTCGATGGCGTGCCATCCACCGCGAATGCACTGTCGATGATTGCGGGCGAAGTTGGCGATGAAACCACCGTCATGGTGGACGGAGGCATTTACTCGGGACTCGACGTTATCCGCATGCTGGCACTCGGTGCGGATGCGGTGCTGATTGGGCGCGCCTGGGCCTATGCGCTGGCCGGCCGCGGCCGGGAGGGCGTGGAGCACATTCTCCAACTGATAGAGGATGAGATGCGTGTCGCAATGTCCCTGACGGGCCAGACACAAATCAAGGCGATTGACAGGGACATCCTCGTCAATGCGAACTGAATCAACAAAGCCAGCAAGAGCAATGTCTGAAATTTCAGAGTACGAACGAGAACCGGTGCCGGAAAAGGCGCGCTTGGGCTTCAGGAGTTTCGTTGGCCAGTACGCTGGCGAGCATACGGCGGGCACCGAGCTGATGATCGGCCCACTATTCGTCGCGGCTGGAGTCAGCGCCGTCGACCTCATAGCGGGATTGTTGATTGGCAACCTGCTCGCCGTGCTGAGTTGGACTCTGATGACAGCGCCGATCGCCACGCGAGTGCGCCAGACACTTTACTTCCAGCTTGAGAGAATTACCGGTCGCAATTTTGTGGTCGTTTACAACGCGGTCAATGGAGTTGCATTCTGTTTTCTGGCCGGATCAATGATCACCGTATCGGCTACAGCGCTTGGCGTCTGGTTCGAGTTCCCGATGCCCGGCCTGAATGACTTGTATCCGAACAGCGTTGGCTGGGTCATCGCCGTTCTCGCCGTAGGCACCGTGGTAGCCTACGTGGCGGCGGCCGGCTACCAGTTGGTCGCGAGGGTCGCGAACTACGCGGCCCCGTGGATGGTGCTGGTTTTTGTCGCCTTCGGCCTTGTCGGTCTGCGCGACTTCGCGAACGCGACTGGAACATCGATGAGTAGCCTGGGCGACTTTTGGCGACTGGCCGAAACCGTGATCTGGACCGGCGGAGAACCTTTGCCTGGCCAAGTGAAGTTCACTTTTTGGCACGTAATGTTTTTTGCTTGGTTCGCGAACATGGCCATGCACGTGGGCATGTCCGATTTGTCTGTGTTTCGCTACGCCAAGAAAGCCCGCTACGGCTTAGCTTCGGCCACCGGCATGTACCTTGGTCATTTCCTTGCCTGGATCGCGGCCTCGATTCTCTTCGCGCTGCAACTGCATCTTGATCCGTCCAACACCGACGTGTTGCCCGGGCCACTGGCTGCCAATGCTGTTGGCCTCGTCGGGCTGCTGTGCGTTATTGTCGCTGGCTGGACGACAGCAAACCCGACGATCTACCGTGCTGGCCTGGCATTCCAAGCCATCGTACCAAAAGCGTCCCGGTTCAAAGTCACCTTCGCCACCGGAATGTTGTGCGCGGTGGCGGGCATGTTCCCCGCAATCGCCATGCAACTGCTCGGTTTCGTCGCCCTGTATGGCCTCATACTGATGCCGATGGGTGCGGTGATTTTCTGTGACTATTGGCTCATGAAACGTTTCGGGATGCAGCCGTTCTATGCCGAGGCGGCAGCAAAAAAAATTAACTGGGCACCGGCAATTGCTTGGATCGCAACCGTGACGGTGTGCCTGACGGCGGTAAACATGGGAATTGTAGGTTTGTATTTCGCGAGTCTGCCGGGATGGTTCTTCGCTGCGGCTGTGTACCTCGGCCTTAGCAAGCTTCTCCAGCGGCAGCCACCGGCAACGCAAGGAGCAACAATATGAAAAAACTACTGCCTGCCATCTCATTCGCCGGTTTGGCATTGATTATCGTTCCGGCCTGCCTCTACCTTGCTGGTTTTACCGAAAAGCCGCAGATGAACACACTTATGCTGGTCGGCACCTTGCTTTGGTTTGCATCGGCGCCATTGTGGATGGGTGCAAATGTAAAAAAATCGCCCGATGACACTTGAAGTCCGCAATTGTTGTGCTTCCGCGGCTCAATTTTGAGGATTTTGGTTTTCCCGTCGCGCTCGCGGAGGTGCTGCCAAATCAGCGACCTGATCTGGGCTTCACCGAGGAACCAAACGCGCCAACCCCAGATCCATTGCCGATGAAGCGCCGGTCACCAGCGCGGTTTTGTCTTGAATTGAATCCATTTGCGTGTTCCCGAATTGTTGATTGCGGCTTGATTCGAGCCGCGAGCATAAACGATTATGGCGGCTCACGTTCATCATTGGCGGGACAGGCGCATGAAGATCTCGACAGGTTTGCTGGCGGCGGTCTTGCTGCTGGCTTCGCCGGGCGTTTGGCCGGACGAACCGGAAACTTGCGTGATTTTGCTGCACGGGCTTGGTCGCTCACCGCTATCCATGGTCCCGCTGCAAATCTCGCTGGAGCTTGCCGGCTACCGCACGGTGAACCAGGGCTATCCCTCGCGCGGAGAATCGATCGAGACGCTGGCCGCGGCGCATGTAGCCGAGGCGCTGCACAAGTGCGGCTCGCCGCCGGATGCGCCGGTTCACTTCGTGGCCCATTCGATGGGGGGCATATTGGTCCGGCAGTATCTGCAAGACCGGGATCTCCCGGCGGGCAGCCGAATGGTAATGCTGGGTCCACCCAACCAGGGCAGTGAATTGGTCGACCGATTCGGCGCCGACGCCTGGTTCCGGGTGCTGGGGCCCGCGGCCCTTCAATTGGGAACCGAAGCCGGCGGTTTGCCGTCCCAGCTCGATCCCGTGGATTTGGAAATCGGCGTTATCGCGGGCACCCGCGCCGGCCTCGATTCGATCTTCCTGCAGTCCAGCCGCATGCCCGAACCGAATGACGGCCGGGTCAGCTTGAGTAGCGCCAGGCTGGAGGAAATGCGGGACTTTCTCGCGGTGGAACAATCCCACTCGCTGTTGCTCATTGAAAACCGGGTGATGCGGCAAGTGCTCGCCTTCCTGGCGACCGGCCGCTTCCAGCCGTAGCGCCGCATTGGCAACGCGATTGCGAAATTCCGCTGAAATCCGAATTTCCCCGCGGCAAAGGATAGAATTGCCGATGGCAGGAAGTCAGTCCGCAATCCGTTCGAACGCATACTGCCCGCTCGGCGGCACCTTGAATACGATGGAACCGTCCGGCCGCACGCCGCTTTCGCTGTAGGTGATTCGATCAGCCGCAATGGTGATGCTCGCTTGCAGCGTCATGGTGGTGCGCGTGGCTTGCGAGACGATCTCGCAGCTGGAGGGAATCGAAGCCTGGAAAATCCCGTTCGCCTCGGCCACCGGCAGCAGGCAGGCGTCCGGGTAGCCAATCGTGTCGGCTGGCGTCATGGCGTGGACCTTGGTGGGATTAGTGTGCGCGTCAAGCCAGCGGTCCGGCTCCCGCAAGGTGAAAAATCGCATGCCGATGGCGCCTGTGGCCGCATCGGCGTGAAAGGTCCACAGCCGCTGGCGCTGCAACGATCCGTCCGGCGCGCCAATTGGCCATTGCAGGTAAACCACGTGGCTGCCGAAGGCTGGAATATCGACTCGACTGAACACCGGGAAAAGCAGATTGTTTTCCGCATCAAGTTCGCCGGCGTCAACTTGCGCCGCGTTGCTGTAGCGCCCTTCCAGCGAATTGACGAGCCGGTTCAGCGTGGAATCCTCCTCGGCGGCGGCTGACGCGAACGAGCAGCAGGCCAAGCTCAGGCCAAGCCCCAAACCCTTGAGAACCGGCGGCCTCACCCCGGTTGCGGGGGTGGCGCTGCGGCTGGCCCTGATAGATTCCATCAATCGGCGCCGCCCTTCGGCGCGACCGCAAAACCGGGATGCAATCCGGAAAGGGCTTGCGCTGTGGAATAAGTTCATCGTTTTGATCATGGAAAGTTCCCCCGAATGCACCCGGCGCGAGAAATTGCCCGGCACAAAAAGTGTACGATAGTCCCCGCAAAATTGGACATGGGGACGAAAACCAATGCGCTACAACTTGGAAGCCTTCCGCGGCGACTTCTTTGGCGGCCTCACCTCGATGGTGGTGATGCTGCCCATCGCGCTCGGTTTCGGCATCGCTTCGGGAATGGGAGCGGCGGCGGGTTTGTACGGCGCCATCGCCCTGGGCTTTTTCGCCGCGGTGTTCGGCGGCACGCGCACGCAGATTTCCGGGCCGACGGCACCCATGACCGTTGCCATGGTGGTGGTCATCACCAGCCACGCCGGAAGTCTGGCTGAAGCGCTGGCCATCGTCGTTTTCGCCGGCTTGCTGCAAATTTTGCTGGGCCTGTCGCGCATCGGCCGGTTTGTCGCCTATACGCCGCACATTGTCGTCTCCGGCTTCATGTCTGGCATCGGCATCATCATCGTGCTGCTGCAATTGCTGCCGCTGCTAGGCGCGCCTCCAGTTTCCGAAGGCGCCATCGGCGCGGTGCTCGAGCTTCCCGAGGCTGTGGCGCATCTGGAAGTGGGCGCCCTTGTGATCGGCTTGGTGACCATCGTTTCCGGATTCGTTTGGCCGCGCAAACTCTGGCGGTACGCGCCAGGCCCGCTGGTTGCGCTGGTCGTGGGCACATTGGTCGGCGTGTTGTGGTTCAGCGAAGCACCGACCATCGGCGCGATTCCCAGCGGCCTGCCCAGCCTGCAACTGGCGATGCCCGAAGCGGATTTTCTCATCGGCGTTGTCGAACCCGCGGTCATCCTCGCCCTGCTGGGTTCGGTGGAAAGCCTGCTATCTTCGCTGGTTGCCGATTCCCTAACCGGCAACCGGCACAACCCGGACCGGGAATTGATTGGCCAAGGCATCGGCAACATGGCCGCGGGATTGATCGGCGCCCTGCCCGGCACCGGTTCGGTAATCGGCACCGTGACCAACACGCGCTCGGGGGCGAACACCCGCTTGGCGGCGGCGATTTGCGCCTTGCTGCTATTGATCCTTGTGGTCGGGCTCGGACGGCTCGCCGAACCGATTCCACTCGCCGCGCTGGCCGGCGTGCTGATCAAAGTCGGCTGGGACACGGTGGACTGGCATTTGATGGTTCGCTTGCACCATCTGCGCCGGGAATATCTTGTGGTTTTTCTGACCACGCTGCTGCTGACGGTTTTCATCGACCTGATCAGCGCCGTCGCCATCGGCTTGATCGCCGCGGGATGGGTGCACGCGCGGCGGCTGGAACGGCTCGAACTCGACAGCGTGCTTTCGGTGCCCGTGCTCGATGCCAAGTTTTTCGAAGGCGATGCGGATTTCGCCGACGACCCGCTCTCCGCCCGGGTCGGGCTGGTGGCCTTGCGCGGCACGTTGAGCGTCGCCTCGTCCTACAAGCTCTCAAGCATCATCGGCCAAGACATCAAAGACCACGAAGTCGTCATCTTCGATTTCACCGGCACCCACTACATCGACGACAGCGCGTCCACCGTCATCCAGCAACTGCTCGGCATCGCGTCCAGGTCCGGCACCGAATGCATCGTCATGGGGCTCAGCGACGAAGTCGCCGAGATCCTGCACAGTTTCGACATCCTCGAAGACGTGCCCGCCGGCCGCATCGTCGATACCATGGACCAAGCCCGCCACCTGGCCAAGCAAACCTTGCGCAAAACATCCGCCGTATGAGTCCAAGTAGGGACATTACTCCATTTCTTGGCTGTCTTCTTCAAGTATGCCGGAATTATTACGGTGGCGCGATCTGCGGCTTCGCGATTAGAGTACGCTAACATTGAGTTATAATTCTGCGGTCTAAGACGTGCGACGTAGTTGCAACCCGGAGATTGCGAGAGAGGAGCCTAACAGCCCGTTAAACCCACGATCCAATTGATTAGACTCTGTACGCAGCGGGGTGAGTTACCATGGCAAAAGGTAACGACGGAAATTACCTGCAACACAGCATTGAAGTTGAGGTGGCTTCGCACCTTTCTCTGGCCGATCCCCTCGGCCGCCTCCACATTGCTTTGACACATGGCATGGCACCATTTGAGCCGTTTGATTCCAAAAATAATAACAATGAGAAGAGAATCCTGTATGATGCACTGGACAAAGCGAAGAAAAATCTTCAATCCGATGAACCGAAAATTGTGACGGCGTATAGAAAAGTTAGGGCATCGCCAAGTAGATATCCAAATACCGCAATAATATTAAAGCACATTGTCGGAGTTGAAAGGCTATCCGGCGGGATCACTGAAACTGATCTAGTAAAGCATGCGAAAATAGTAAAAGCAGTTTCTGGTTCAAGTTTGTATGTCAAAAATTCTTCTTGGCGAAAACAACTGGAACCAGGCCGGGTGTTATGCTGCCCTAGTGATCTGAGGATACCTTGGCTTTTGTCAATGGACCCTATGAAATACAAGATTGCGATGAAAATTGATGATGATAATCTGTATTATGAAGACTTGGAGATATTGAAGATTGCACTCAGCAAGTATTTCAACAGCCGGAATCCAGGGGTTGCTTGCTTTTTCACATATGATATGAGTATCAGTGAATCTGGCAGTCAGAAAGGTTTTTGGGGGTTTATCGAAGAGCTTGCAGATATATTAGGTTTCGAAAAAAAATTTTACTGGATACATCATGACAAGAAAAAGGAGCGCTATAATTTAGCAGGCGTTATATCAAGTGACAAAAAATTTATTCCATTCGGGCAAAATTTACAGAAAGGCCGACTATATGGTGCTAGCAAGAATAAATCTCTTAAGAAATTGAAATTAAGAAAAAATTCGAATAAAGGAATGGGTATGAATTCAAATAATAATTCTATATTGGACACCGATTCGGAAAAATTACAGAACGATCAGCGTCGTATTGGGAGAATGAATTACTGGATTCAGAATGCTCAATCGTACTCCACGGCAAAAGATAAGTTCTACGTTAAGTTTTTATTTTATTGGATCGCATATGAGGCTGCATATAAGAAACAAGAATGGGAGAATTTCACAGATGAATTCAAACTAAGGAAGGATTTCCACGAGAACATTCAACAGTGTAAATTTGCCAAAAAAGAATTCCCTCCCGCGCTCATGAAAGTGAAAGATGAAGTCCAAAATTTAATAATGTTGCGTCAAGCTAGCCGACATTTCTGGTACAAAAAAGATGGATGGGATGAAAATCCAGAAAAGTGGGAGCGCAAGTTCAATAAAGAAGTGAAGGTCGACTGCGATCACTTTAAAATTGCAGCCCACGATGGTAGAGAATTAGCTAAGGTTTTTGATTCGGTATTTGCGAATTTGTCTATAGTGCGCCATCAGATCATTCATGGTGGAAGTTCTGGAGAGGCCGGCTATGGAGGTGATCAAGTTGAATGGGGTGCCAAAATCTTGGAATCCATAATACCACTATTTCGAGACTTTATAGTAAAAAATAATTCTGTGGATTGGGGGAAACCTCCTTTTCCCAGGGTTGGCACGGGACCGAATGATCCATGCCCACCGCCTTGGTTTAAGTGACAATAGTGACGCCACTGGCTGACGCGCTTTGGCAGCCTTCCGAGGCACGAATCGCGGGCAGCGGGATGGCGCGTTTCGCGCGTGAACTTGAACGCAAGCTGGGGAGGCGGTTTGCCGATTACGGGGACTTGCATCGCTGGTCGATTGAAAATCCAGAGCTGTTCTGGGAACAAGTTTGGCACTTCTGCGGAATTGTCTCGTCGCAAGCCTGGGAGTGGGTGCTTACCAACGGGAACAAATTCCCCGGCGCGAAATGGTTCGACGGCGCCCGGCTGAACTTCGCCGAAAATTTGCTGCGCCGCCGCGACGACAGTACCGCCGTAATCTCCCGGCTCGAAACCGGCGAACGCCGCAGCCTCAGCCATGCGCAATTGTTTGCGCAAGTCGGGCAATTCGCCGCCGCCTTGCGCGCCCAGGGTGTGCGCCCCGGCGACCGCGTCGCGGCCTTCATGCCCAACGTGCCGGAAACCTTGATCGGCATGTTGGCCAGTGCGGGCATCGGCGCGGTTTGGTCCTCGTGTTCGCCGGATTTCGGCTTCGCCGGCGTGATGGATCGCTTCGGCCAAATTGCGCCCAAAGTGCTGCTCGCCTGCGACGGCTATTTCTACAACGGCAAGCGCATCGATTGTCTGCCGCGTGTGGCGAAGATCGGAGCCAGCATCGACAGTCTGGAACGCATCGTCGTCGTTCCGGTCGCTGGCAGCAAGGCCGACCTTTCCCGCACGCGCAATGCCGTCTGGTTCGATGACTTTCTGCTTGCGGAAGGCGCGAAAGTTCTGGAATTCGAACAACTCCCCTTCGACCACCCGCTTTACATCATGTACTCATCCGGCACCACCGGCGCGCCCAAATGCATCGTCCATGGCGCCGGCGGCACATTGCTGCAGCATTTGAAGGAACACCGCTTGCATGTGGGTCTTGGCCCGGACGACGTGTTTTTCTATTTCAGCACCTGCGGCTGGATGATGTGGAACTGGCTGGTAAGCGGGCTCGCCAGCGGCGCCACGCTCGTGTTGTACGACGGCTCGCCGTTTCATCCCGGCCCGTCCGCTTTGCTCGACATGGCCGAGGAGGAAGGCATCACGGTCTTTGGCACGAGCGCAAAGTACATCGCGGCCATCGAGAAGGAACACCTTCAGCCGCGGCTCAGCCACGACCTTTCCGCGCTGCGCACCATCCTCTCCACCGGTTCGCCACTTTCCCACGAAAGCTTTCGCTATGCTTACCGGGAGATCAAACAGGACGTTTGCCTGTCTTCAATCTCCGGCGGCACCGACATCATCTCCTGCTTCGTGCTCGGCAATGAATGCCTGCCGGTCCACGCGGGCGAGATTCAATGCATCGGCTTGGGCATGGCGGTGGAATTCCGCAATGAAAACGGCACCGCGCCGGCGGGCGAGAAAGGCGAGCTGGTCTGCGCGCGGCCGTTTCCCAGCGCGCCCATCGGATTCTGGAACGACCCGGGCGATGCAAAGTATCGGGAGGCCTATTTCGACAGGTATCCGAACGTCTGGTCCCATGGCGATTACGGCGAACTGACCGAACACGGCGGCGTCATCATTCACGGCCGTTCCGACGCGGTGCTCAACCCCGGCGGCGTTCGCATCGGCAGTGCCGAAATCTACCGGCAGGTGGAAAAGCTCGACGAAATTCTGGACAGCATTTGCATTGGGCAGGACTGGGAAGGCGATGTGCGCGTGGTGCTGTTCGTCGTGCCGCGGCCCGGAGTCGTGCTCGATGATGATTTGCGGCAGCGAATCCGGCAAACCATCCGCGCCGGCGCAACCCCGCGCCACGTGCCCGCGAAAATCATCGCGGTGGCGGACATCCCCCGCACATTAAGCGGCAAAATCGTCGAACTCGCCGTGCGCGACATCGTCCATGGCCGACCCGTGAAAAACACCGACGCCCTTGCCAACCCCGAAGCGCTGGCGCTATTCCGCGACTTGCCGGAATTGGGTCTGTCAGGACGAGATTGACCTATGACACATTTCACTCATCATCACCGAAATTCTCGCGAGCTTTCTTCTGAGGCCAACTTGCCGCCCCAGTTAAATTGCGCAGATTGTTGACCCGATTCCTCTAGATGTAGTAGCTTGGTTCGCCAACGGGCTGTGTATGTTGTGCTTGGTCATGAAGCCCGACCGCCATACCAGAGGGACAAATGAAAGGACAGAACTTGGCCAATCCATTCAAATTGATGCCACCCCCGGCAAATGCGACGGGTTCCGGGCGCCGCGTAGCGTCGCGCAAGTCCAAACGAAGGATCGCGTTCGGCTGGTATGGTGGCAAGTTTTCGCACTTAGGATTTCTCGCACCGCTGATTCCAGCGGATGCCACGCACTTCTGCGATGTTTTCGGTGGTTCCGCCGCTGTGCTGCTGAACGTAGGACCGTATCCTGTGGAGTCTTACAACGATGTAGACTCCGAACTGGTCAATTTTTTCAGAATGCTGCGCGACCATGGCGATGATCTCATTAGGGTCATTTCGCTCACACCCTTTTCACGAGAAGAACTTATGCAGGCCTGCGAACCCGCTCACAACTTGTCGCCGCTGGAGCGTGCACGAAGATTCTATGTTCGAGCGCGGCAAACACGAACCGGGCTCGCGCAAAAAAGCAGCACCGGGCGCTGGGCACATTGTGTGCTGACATCCCGCTCAGGCATGTCGGGTGCCGTTTCGCGCTGGTTGGGCTCGGTGGAGGGATTGCCTGAGATTGTCAACCGACTACAACGTGTCCAGATCGAGAATGCCCCCGCAACGGAAGTGATCCAACGTTACGATACGGAAGAGACCGTATTTTACTTGGACCCGCCCTACGTCCATTCCTCTCGTGGCGACACCAGCGCGTACGGTTTTGAAATGAGAGACGGGGATCATGAGGAATTGGCGCGCGTCTTGCGTTGTATTCGAGGCCGGGCTGTACTTTCTGGCTACCGAACTGATCTATATGACGAACTTTACGCCGAATGGAGACGAGTAGACGCTCCGGAAAAAATCTGTCATTCCGTTCGCAAATTGCGACAGGAATCTGTGTGGTTGAATTTTTGATGTTGCTGAAACGATAGCTTTCGTGAACAACTCTGAAGCACGTGCATGGTTGGATGAAGAATGGCACAAAGCGCTTGCGGAAACCTCGGCAGGTTTGGCCGCCAACCCTGACGATCCAGTCGAACAATTGGTCAATTCTAGCGTAAATTCCATTCGATACGCATTGCTTACGCAACTGCTCGGTAAAATAGCGAATCCTAAGCGAAGCTTATTGTCATTGCAAAGCGGTTCAGGGCAAGATGGCGCATGGAATGCCAGAAGTTTTTGTGACGCTGTAATCGTACCTTGGGTGAGCGAAAATCAGAATGTACTCGGTACAAGCGCGGAACCCTACGCCAGCAAGCCATTGCGCCGAGATCGCTTGGAACGAAGTATGCCGAATGTTCGTGACAAGAAAGACTGGATGCGACTTTACGATTTTTTTGCTCCGTTGGATCGATCTAGTTCAAGTGAACTTGAACAGGCAATGTACCAGTGTCTAATATGCGTTGCAAGAAGGATGGCCGCGCTATCGTTTAAATATGAAATTCCAATTCGGGTAAGTCTTCCGGATCTGCGCGGAATTCTCTCACATTTCCTTTCTGATTCCAGCGGAGGTTTGCGTCCGTTAGTGGTGGCGACAGCAGCTATGCGTGTTGTTGGAGAAGGTTTCAATATATTCGAGAATGTCAAATCTCAAGGTATCAATCAAGCAGATTCTGCTTCGGGCGTTCCCGGTGACATCATGTGTTTCGACAACGATGGCAGAATTTTGCTCGCTGTTGAAGTGAAAGATCGTGTTTTGACATTGGCGGATTTAAAGGCATCCGTGAGAAAATCGAGGCAAACGCAAGGATCAATGTCAAATCTACTGTTTGCCGTGCCCAGCGTTCAATCTGCTGAGGAAAGTGCCATCCACTCAACCATTCGCTCGGCTTGGACGACTGGATTGAATATCTATTGCGTGGAAGTATTGGAGCTGATTACTCACAGTTTCGTTCTGTTGGACGAACATTGGCGAACAGAATTATTGCGCGAAATTGGACGGGAGCTTGATGAGCAAAGTGATCCCGTTCATCGTAAATCTTGGCAAGAAGCTTTAGAAAAATACTGTCAAGATGCTGAAGATATATATTAAAATCTTTAATTCGAGCTAACTCTACTAGCTATGTCAAAGATTATCCGAATTGATTCCAGAATGTTGGAGTTCGGCTATGTTGTGCGTGGATTTGGTAAATTCACGTCAAGTAATGGAATCGGTCGAATGGAAAAATATCTGTAGAGGTGGAAGATCGGTGCCATTTTCTTCGCCAATACATTTGGCGAATAATTCGGACGGCTTTTGGTGCCGCTCGATTTTCTCCCATTTTCCACAGATCATGCGTCGCACATATTCTTCCATGGAAACACCGATCCGCCGCGCTTCGCGCTTCAGCCAAGATTTGTCGCTGCTGACTAAATCGCGAATCGTAATTCTTCTGCTGATGAACGCCTCTTGCAATCGCTGTATACCGTCACCCGCATCAATTTGAGAGCCCTCGAAGAAATTCCAGTCCGACCGTAAAACGCGGAATGGAGTCTTGGCAGCTTCGCCTGAAGCCTTTTTCGTTTAACCAGACTCTGGCGATGTTGTCATCAACGTACGGTAATCGTCGTCGCCGCGGGACGAACATGGGATCACATTGCTTGTGAAATAAATTGATGCGCCATCGAATGTAATGGTGACATTTTATTTCAGTGTGACTCCAGGATAAACATGTCTTCCCCAAGTGTTTGCAGCAAATGTTGCTATCACGCCAAATTCTTTCCTGTGCTTACAGAACATCGTCCGCCTCGCCCCGGATGTAGTTCGTGTTCCGTTTCTGGTCGCCATTATCTAATTGCGAATCATCCTCCGTAATTTTTGCCGTTTATCCGCTTTTGAGTCTGGGTGGTCGTGTCTGTATTAAACCCGATTTGCACTTGCGGAACTTGACCATGGGAATGTTGCTCGTGTCATACTCGTCTTGCCGGTTGAATATAAGGTGTTGGATGCTACGCTCAGCTTGTCGTCAGGACAGACCGGTTATATCCATACGATGCGTATTATATTACAGCAACTGCGGTTGGAGGATGTGAGACTGGCTTGTGAGCGTACTCGCCAGTGGCGCTACTCTTGTGCGGTACGACGGCTCGCCGCTTGATCCAAGCCTATCCGCCTTGCACGACACGGCCGAGGAGGAAAGAATCATCATTTTAGGTACCAGGGTGAAATACCTCGCGCTGATCGAAAAGGTGAATTTACGGCCATTACCAACCCATGATCGTTTTCTGCAGCGTTCCATCTTCTCGACTGATTCCCCTCTTTCCCATCAAAGCATTCGTTATGTGTACCACGAGGCGTAATGGATTGTCTGTTTTTCATCCATTTCCGGCGGCACCAACATCATCTCCTGCTTCGTGCTTTGCAATGAATGCCCGCTAGACCGTGTGGGCAAATTTTAGTGCATCGGAATGGGCTTGACGCTGGAATTCCGAAACGAAGACTACGCCGGTGTGGCGGGCAAGACTGGAAAACTCGATTTCGCGCGGCCATTTCCCAGCGCGCCCAACAAATTCTGGAACGACCTGAACGACCGCAGTTATATCGAGATATATTTTGATTTCTGGCCGAACGTCTGATTCCACAGCGATTACGGCGAAATGACCGAACACAGCGGCGACTTCATTCACGACCATTCCGATGACGTGCTCAACCCCGGCGGCGCTTACATCGGCAGCGCCGAAGTCTACCGGCAGGCGGAAATGCTCGACGAAATCATAGACAGCATTAGCATTGGCGAGTACCGAGAAGGCGATGTGCGCGTCGCGCTGTTCGACGTGCTGCGGCCTGGAGTCGTGCTAGATTATGATTTGCGGAAACGAATCCGGCATAAAATCGGCTCCGGCGCAACCCTGCGCCATGTGCCCATTTGGATGATGGCAGTCGCGGACATTCCCCGCACCTTGAGCGGCAAAATCGTCGAACTCGCCTTGTGAGTCATCGTCCATGGCCAACCAGTGAAAAACACCGATGCCTTGGCCAACCCCGAAGCGCTCGAATTGTTCCACGAATTACCGGATTTGAGTTAACGTCTTTTTTTCGATTCAAAGGGTCGCATGATTGAGGCAAACGGTCGAATGAATAAGGTAAAATCGCATCTCAATCTACTGAAATTGAAACATATGAGGTGAGTATGATCAAAGAAAAAAATCTGAGAGCAATATATGGTTGGACATGTGCTTTATGCATTTGTGCGTATTTTTTTCTTGTTCCAGCTTGGATATATATATATCCGGTGTTGGTGATGCACTTCAATTGTCAACATTGCTTATATTTTTTTCTGCTCTCCTGATGGACGCAGGAAAAACCAGTTAAAGAAGTGGATTACAGATGTTTTTGGTTAGACGGTTGGCTTCATATGATAGGTTGGATGATCTTATTCTTTTTTGGTTGGGGGATAGTCTTGCAGGATATAATTCAGTGGTCGATTTTGGTGTTTGAGTTCGATAATTTTCCAATAAATATTACAAATTATTCCAAAGCAGAATACACGATTCTTCTCATTTTATTATTTCGAATTAATTTGTGTTCTGCATTCGGAATGTCAATTTCAGAGATCTTATGCAATCTTGAAGAAAAATTCGTAATTCCTGACGACTAAACAGAATTCACCGAGCGCGCATGTGCTTCAGTTTTGGCTGAGAAAACTTTCGATCACCCACTGCTTGAATTCGTCGTTGTCTATAAGTATTGTATCGCTAGCTGGCATCCCAGATCACCGAGTTCATGAAGTGCAGCTGCGCCTTCGCGAATTCTATGCGCGTTTTTTTGACATCTGGAATTGTGCGCATTATTTTAGCCCAAGTCGTCTGTTACTCGCTCGGGAACGGTCTTTGTGATCATTCGCACGGCGCGATCTTGGTCCTCTTATGTAAAGTCGCCGAACAAGTCGTTGATTTGGTCGATGATGTTCGATAGGCGGCTCACTTCGGGATTGGGCCTAAGACCGTCGGCACTCGTCGGCATAGGATCCGCTTCCGCGTCTTGGTTAGGAACAAAAAAATTTTGCATCGCTTTGTTCTCCATCCAGTGGCTTTCTATATCGACAGCTTCGAGAATACCCATTGAGAAAACTCTCTGCCTCATAGCGGGCAACTTGGGAATTACGAAATGCAGGAAGATTGACCATATTTTCCAATCCGGATTCATCCAAGGCGGAATCCAGCAGAGAAAGTTTTAAATTCATGTGTATCCCTTGGTCAATTTCCGTTCATCCTCAAGCAGTCATGCCGTTTGTCCGATTTTTTCAGGGTGGTCGTGCCCGTCTCGAGCCCAGTTTGCGCTTACGGAATATAACCATAGGCTTGTTGCTTATGACCAGTACGTCTTACTGGCTATAGACCTTGTTTCCCATGTGGGCGGTGCTGATTTTGGGAATCGAATGGGATTCTTTCTTGTCGAGGAAGACGGATTCCACACGCAGCGTGTCGCCCGGGTAGACCGGCTTGGTCCAGCACAGTTAGTCGATGCCGGGAGAGCCGAGAGCGCCTTTGAGGTTGCTTCCCATGTTTTCGACAATCATGCGCATAAGCATGGCGCGTGTGTGCGAGCGGGATGCGCAGAGCTTGCCGAACAACGTCTTTGCGGCGGCTTCGTTGGTGAGGTGGAACGGCTGCGAGCCGTATTTCGCGTCGAATTCGAGGGTCTCCTACTGGGTGACGTGGTAGTTGCCGAAACTCTGGGTGGTACCGATTTCGAAAATCCCGAAATAATTTAGTTTGGTAATGGCTGGCGTGCTCCTTATGCAATTTTTGAGATATTACCGGAGCACGAACATGAGCACTTCGCGGTCGCCGACCGAAGCGCCCCACATCCCGCTCACGAACCTGCTAGACCAGTCGATAGCCCGCTCCGCGAAGTCTGATTTTGTAGGAATGTTTCAAGACAGTCAGTCGGTCCGCCGCCACCCGCGGCGACGCGAGGCGTTGCTTGAGTTTGCTTCTGAATCGTTGGCGAATGTCTGGGTCAAGCTTGCCCCATTCGCGCATAGCCCTTTGAAGAAACACCAACCTATAGTTCATCGATATTGACTTTGATTTCCGCCTCGCCCTCGCGTTCGCGCACCAGCGCCGCGAGCTCCAGGTCTTCAAGTTTGTTCAACATAGCGGCCCAAGCTTCGGCGGGCACCGCATAGAAGACCGGTCGATTGCGATTCAAGATGGCCACCGGAGCGCCTCCGGCGTGCTCCACCACGGCCATGGGGTTCTTTTTCAATTCAGAAATTCCGGCGCTTGTTCCAGCAAGGATAGGGTGCGTTACACTCATGAAGAGACCTTTTCAGAATCAATTAATGATATCAATAATAGATCCTTTGTCCTTGCTGTCAACACAACCTGGCGCAGGGGAGTCTTGGCTCCATGGACGCGAAACTTTCGATGTGTTGCAAGAAGATCGAGCTAGCCTTCAGCCCTGGTTTCGCTTCCGGAACATGACCATGGGCTTGTTGCTCATAACCAGTTCGTCGTGCTGGTTGAAGACTTTGTTTTCCATGTAGACGGTGCCGATTTCCGGGCGCGAGCGGGATTCTCTTTTGTCCAGGATGGTGGATTCCACCCGCAGCGTGTCGCCAGGGTAGACAGGCTTGGTCCAGCGCAGCTCATCAATGCCGGGCGAGCCGAGGGCGCCTTTGTGGCCGCTGCCCATGTTTTCGACAATCATGTGCATGAGCATGGCGCAGGTGTGCCATCCGGACGCGCAGAGCTTGCCGAACAGCGTCTTGGCGGCGGCTTCGTCGGAGAGGTGGAATGGTTGCGGATCGTATTTCGCGGCGAATTCGAGGATTTCCTCCCGGGTGACGCGGTAATTGCCGAAGCGCTGGGTGGCGCCGATTTCAAAATCCTCAAAGTAATCCGGCTTGGACATGGCTGGCGCGCTCTTTTGCAAGTGTCGAGAAATTACCGTTGCACGAACTTGAGCACTTCGCGGTCGCCCACCGAGGCGCCCCAGATCACGCCGTTGTCGTCCACCGAAAAGCCTTCGGGAAAGCTGGTGGCACCGCTGGGGTTGGGGTCGGGTATGAAGTCGGTGATGCGGCCGTCGAGGGTGCCCACATAAATGCCGCGGTGCCAGCCCGGATTGTAGCCGTATTCGCCTTCAGCGGCGCGGGATTCGGAATCGACGACGTACAGCGTGTCGTTGTGTATGCGAACCCCGCTCGGTCTGCCGAAATGCGTCCAGATGGCGAGCAACTCGCCATTCGGCGACAAGACTTGCAGTCGATTGTTCGTGCGGTCGCCAACGTAGATGCGTCCCGCGGAATCGATGGCAAGGGAATGGGGGCATTCGAATTGCAGCGGCCCGCTGCCTTTCTCGCCCCAAGCCTCGATGAACTCGCCCTGCGCGGTCATATGCACGATGCGGCGGTTTGATTCGGGATTGATGTGGCCGTCGGCGATGTAGATCGAACCGTCCGGACCAATCGCCAGATCCGATGGTTCATTGAACAGATTCGGGCCTTCGCCGCGGATGCCGGGCTGGCCAAGTTCGATGAGAAGCTCACCTTGCTGATTGAATTTGAAAATCTGGTTGCCCTTGACACCGTCCTCCACGCCGGCGTCGACGACCCAAAGGTTGTCCTCGTCGTCGACGATGATGCCGTGGGGAAAAACGAACATGCCCGCGCCAAAGCTGAACAGGAACTCGCCTTCGGGACTGAACTTGAGGATTGGATCGAGCCCAGAGTCGGAACAACTGTTCATGCCGCAGCGTTCGAACAACCAAATGTTACCTTCGGAATCGACATCGACGGCGTTGCTTGAACCCATCGCGCGGCCATCCGGCAGGTGTACGATATCGCGGACGATCTCGAAGGAGTTGGGGTAATCCGGCAGCAGGGAATTCTGCTGGGCAAGCGCGTTGCCGGTGAAGATTATCGACAAACCCGCGCAAAGGCAGGCGGTCGCAATTCGATGGGTGCTCACTTCGATTTCCTCATAGTGCGGTCATGGTTTTCACGCATAGACCGTGTTCATGGGATGGATTCAAGGAATAGCCTCACGATACCAGATTTTCGCGTTCGCGCGATGTCGAAGCGCGAACGAGAGCCACGCAGGCCACATACCCGGATCTGGCTGGTTGATTACGGCGATTTGCGGATTTTGGCGGCGGCGGTGTCGAGATCTTCAGCAATCTGGAAGTTCGCGGTGGTGCGCCGCTTGACCTCTTCGATGGAACTGCCGGGCATAAGTGCGCTCAGTGTCATGCCGCCGGGGCCGAATTCGAACACGGCCAAGTCGGTGATCAACACATCGACGGCGCCGAGGGCGGTGAGCGGCAGGTCGCAATTCGCCACCACCTTGCTCGCGCCGCTCTTGTCGGTATGGGTCATGGTCACGATCAGGCGTTTCGCGCCGCTGGCGAGGTCCATCGCGCCGCCGACGCCGAGCAAGGGACTGTCCGGCACCGCCCAGTTGGAGAGATTGGCGTTTTGATCGACTTGCAGCCCACCCATGACCGCGACGTCGATATGGCCGCCGCGAATCATCGCGAACGAGCTTGCGCTGTCGAAATAGCTCGCGCCGGGCAGGGCGGTGACCGGAATCTTGCCGGCATTGACCGGATAATCCATGGCGCCGCCGGTGGCCGGCTCCGGACCCATGCCCAACATGCCGTTTTCGGAATGCAGGACGATGCCGTGTTCGGGTGTGATGAGGTCGGCGACCAAGGTCGGAATGCCGACGCCAAGGTTGACGATATCGCCGGGCCGCAGCAGCCCGAGGGCGGCTTTGGCCATGGCCAGGCGCCCAGCGTCGACTTTCTTGCCGCTGCCCTTGATCGAAGCGGAAACGCCGAGGTCTTCAAGGCGCATGTTCGCTTGCACGAGGTAATCGACAAAGCAACCCGGGGTATGAATGGCGTCGGCTTCGATTTCGCCCGCGGCGACGATTTCCTCCACTTCGGCAATCACGGTAGTGGCCGCGGTCGCGATCGCCGGATTGAAGTTGCTTTCGGTCATGCGGTATTGCAGGTTGCCCGCGGTGTCGGCGCGCCAGGCGCGGATGAAAGCGATTTCGCCGCGGATGGGTTCGATGAACACCATTTCGCGGCCGCCAATCGTGCGCGTCTCGCGGTCTTCGGCGAGCAAGGTGCCGGCGGATGTGGGGGTGAAGAATCCACCCAGGCCGGCCCCGCCCGCGCGCAGCGCCTCGGCGAATGTGCCTTGGGGAATCAGTTCGGCTTCGATCGCGCCGGAATGGGCGGCGGCGACCGCTTCCGGATTGCTGGTGAAAAAAGAGCCCACCGCCTTGCGCACCTGGCCGTTGCGCAACAGCCGGCTGCCGCCGAGGCCGGGTTCGCCGATGTTGTTGCCGATGTAGAGCAAATCCCTTGCATCGGTTTCAGCCAGGGCGTGCAGCAAATGTGTTGGTGAGCCGGTCATGCCGAAGCCGCCGACGAGCAGGGTGTCGCCGCTGCGAACCTTGGCCGCGGCCTGTTGCGGGCTGATGACGGGCACGGTTTTCATTCGGGATATTCACCGGTCAATGTCGTGCGCGACATGATAAGGCATCACGGCTTTTTTTGATGCACTTGGCATTGGCGGAGAATCTGCGACTGCGCTTCGCTCCGCGCAGAATGACTGTGTGGTGGCGCTTCGCTCCGCGCAGAATGACAGTGGGGTGGCGCTTCGTTCCGCGCGGGATGACGGTGGCGTGGCGCTTCGCTTTGCGCGAGACGCAAGAATCCGAATTTTTGGTGTTATTGGCCGCAGCGGTCGCTTGGGCGAGCTTGCCCGGCTTCGGCGCGTTGGCACCAGGCGCGCAGCGCTTTCGTTTCCATCAATTGGGCCTGGCTGTCGATCCAGTGGCCAACGTTCTCATGGGGCAGCAGGCCGAGGCGGTCGGCGCGATAGTCCAGCCCGTCCAGCACGCTTTCGTAGGGCCCGAATCCCTGCAAACGATAGGGTACGACTATCGGCGTCAAGCCCTTGGCGCGGTTTTGTTTGATGTAGCCGCGAATCTCCTGTTCCGCCTCAGCCCGTTTTTCCGGCCAATCCTCGCGCAAAGTGAAAACCTTGATTTCGCGCAGGCCCAGTTCCTCTCCGGCGAGGCGTGTGCGCTGGCTGATCTTTTCGATCCAGCGGCTGTTTTCCGCCTCGTCGCCGGGGCCGTGGGCGAGCACCGCGACCACTTCATTGGCGGGTTCTTTGCTGAGCTTGCGAATGCGCGCCAGCAGTACTTCGTCCATCTCCACCGCGTCGGCCAATCCGTCCAGATTGACCTGAAAATCCGCATTCGACTCAACCCGCCAAAAGCCCATGGGCATCATCATCCGCTCTCTTTCCGCGTCTATCGTTTGTTGATCCGGCCGCGGCGGAGCGCCATGCTCGACGCCAAGAATTTGCAGCGTTCGATCAAACCAACTTTCGCCAGAGACAAAAACCCGCACCACGCCGACCTGGTTCACACCGCGGGATTCCAGCCGTTGCACGGCGTCTTCGATGGAGCCGGCATCGGCCATGCCCAGGGCCATTGCCACCGGATAGCGCTCGCGCAATGGCCGCACCGCTTGCGCAACATGCGCGTTCCATTCCGCGCTGCCGCCATGGGCCATGACCATGACGCCGAAATTGAATCCACCGTCGGGACTGTCGTTCTCCGCTGGGTCGATACGTGCCTCCGAATCGCGCACTTGCCGGGACAACGCTTCAGCGGTTGGATTGTTGCTTTCCGCTGTATTCGTCCCGGCGCAGGACGCGAGCATGAACAAAACCGCCGGAAGTGCCAGCCGGTAAATCCATTGTTTCGCGGGTGTTTTTTCTCTCATAACATTTCTCTCTGACAACTCCCAAAGGCCAGCGGCTTAAATATCGATTTGCAAGCCGAGGCGGAAATTGGTTCCGGGCTGGCGGGCATTTTCGATCGCGGAAAGCGAATCGGCGCTCAGGCCGCTGATGTTGATCCAGCGCGCCCAGGTTTCGTCGAACAGGTTGAACACGCCGAAGCGCAGGCGCGCCGCGTCGGTGAGGTTGAAATAGCCAACCAGGTCCACAATGCCGTAGCTGTCCGCGGTCACGCGGTCCGGCGCCGAAACCCGGTCCTTTTCACCCACCGCCGTAAGCAGCAGTTCTCCTCCCCAGCGTCCCGATGTCGCCGTGTAGCCAAGACCGGCGACCGCGGTGAGTGGGTCAACCGAATCGAGCGGCGCCAGGTCGGTTTCATTGTCGCCTCGGGCGTAAGCGAGGGCGGCGCGTGCCCGCCAGTGTTCATTGAGAATGAATTGGGCGTTGAATTCGGCGCCCCGGATTTTGACTGCGTCGATATTCCGGTTCTGAAACAGGCTGATGGGTCCCCGCGTTCCGACAAAAGAATTTTCTATGAAGTTTCGGTAGCGGTTTTGGTATACCGCCGCGCTGAAGTAGGCGTCGGCGAAATTGGCGCGCAAGCCGAATTCAAGTCCCTCACTGGATTCCGCTTGCAGTTGCGGATTCGGAACCGAGGCGTACTGGAAGCCCAGATTGACGAAAGACTGGTTCGCTTCGGCAAAATTGGGCGGCCGGTAGCCTTCGGCGTACTGCCCGAAAACGGACCAGGTCTCGTTGAAGTCGTACAGCGCGCCAAGGCTCAGGGACAAGGCGCCTTCATCGATCGATTCCACCGGGAAGCCATAGCCGCCGACCTGGCCGGTGCCATCGAGGGTCGGGTCCTGCATCGCGTCCATCTGGTAGCGGTCGTAACGCGCGCCCGGGATCAAAGTGAAACCGCTGTTCCCGAACACCATTTCGTTTTGCAGGTAGAAGCCGGAGCGGTCGGTCGCGGTGTCGGGAATGGTCTTGTTGGGAAACATTTCCGGCGGCGCGAAGGGATACGCGGAGATTGCGCAGGTGCCGCGGCCGCTGGCCAGTTCGGTTTCGCAGCGATTGCGCGGCCGCTCGGTGTCGGTTTGCTCGAAATTGCCGCCGAAGGCGAAAGAGTGGGTGATCGAACCCGTTGCAACGGTTTTGCGCAAGTTCAGGTTCAGCGCCTCGGTCTGCTGGTTGAACTGGAAGGTGGTTTGCCGCAATGCGTTGGTGCCGCCGTAGCTGCGCGGGTCGCGGGGGTTGATGAAGGAATAACTCGTGCGCGTTTGCTCGGTGTGCTGGCTGGCATCGGTATCCTGCCGGTTGAGACTGATTTCCAAATCGTCGAACAGCGCCAGTCCGGCCCGCCATTGATAGCGGATGCCGGCGCGGCGCCGCTCGGTTTCGTCCAGACCCATGGAGGCGGAAACAGTCCGGCCGAGGTCGGAAGCCAGATCGGTGGCGATGTCATCAACATAGCGGTCGAGGCTGAATTGCAATTGATGTCCGGGAGCCGGGTCCCAGAAAAGTTGCAGCAACAAGCTGTCGGATGATCCATCCTGGGGATTCGCGCCGCCGGGTCCGTTGACTTCCTGTTCCGAGAATTGCCTGTGCGTGTATTGCGCCAGCGCGCCGACGGCCTCGCCCTGGAATGCGGCGCTGAATCCGCCGCGATTTTGACTGTCGGCATCGGCGGAGGAGGCGCGCAGGCTGAAATGGGTGGCGCGGTCGCCTTGCAGGTAGTCGCGCGGCTGCTTGCTGGTCAGAATGACCGCGCCGCCGATGGCGTCGGCGCCATACAACACCGAAGCGGGTCCGCGAATCAGTTCGACCCGCTTGATATTTTCTGTTTCGATGCTGTCTCTGCCGTAGCTTGCCGGTCCGGCTTCGAAGATGTCGTTGCCGCGGATGCCGTCGATAATCGTCAGCACCCGATTGCCGCCCATGCCGCGGATGCTGAAACCCTGATTGCCTCCCCGGCTCGCGGTGCTGACGGACACGCCGGGCTGGAAACGCGCGAGGTCGTCCAGGTCATCCATCACTTCGCGCTCGATCTGCTCCGACGTGATCAGCGACACCGTGCCGGCAATGTTTTCAATCGTGCGCGGCAGCCGTGTGGCGGTGACAATCAATTCCTCAATGCGGTTTTGCGCGCGGTCATGGTCGGCTTGCCGCGCCGGTTCATTTGATTGCGCCAGCGCTGGCGCGACCGTCGCCAATGACCCAGCCATTGCCGCGGTCAAAATCACGCCGGGCCATGTCGGTCGCTTGGCGAATTTCCTCTCGTTCATATCGTTCCCCATCCAAAAGTTTGCGCCGGCCAGCCCCGATTGGCGTCGACGAGAGGGGAATGTTAGAGAAAAATTCGCCTGATGTAAATGCAAATACGAAAGATTCGCATTAACAAATGGAAAAAATTCGCAAAGATTTTTGCGCGAATCTCCCAGCGGGATCGCCAATTGCCGAAGACGCGGCGACGGTCCGCCATTTGACGGGGAAGATGTAGTGATCGGTAATCCCGGCGAAGGCCGGTGGCTCGAGAGGGGTGGGGAAACCTGGCCCGGGGCCGGAAGCGCTGCTTCGCTGGAACCGGAATGGAGGGCTCAGTTTTCGGGGAAAACGTCCAGGTCCTCGGCGAGAATGACATCGCCGTCGTAGAGGGCGCCAATCTCGTCAAGCACGCCTTCTTCCTCGGTGCCGTAAAACAGGCCGTGATACAGCACCAGCAAGCCGGGTTGGGCATCCATCGCCAAGCGCGCCAATTCCACCGATGTGGTGTGCGCGCTGTTGTGGTAGCGCTGAAATCCCGGCGAGTTTCTCGACAGCCCTTCGACGCTGATCACTTCGTGGAACAGCAGGTCCACGCCCCGGGCCTGTTCCAAAACCGCTTCGCTGTAGGCCGTATCGCCGCTGATCACGATGGAAAGGTCGTCGGTTGTAATCTTGAAGCCGAATGCCGGGCGGATGTCGCCGTGGTCGACGGCAAAGGCTTCAATCACGAGATCGTCCTTTTGCAACAATATTCCAGGCGTGATAGATCGGGTTGCGACCCTGTACCCGTCTGGATTTTGAACGGGCTGCAGACTGTCGCCGCGCGTTTCAACATCGACAGCGTTCATCGCCATCAACCCCTGAGCCACACGCTCGATGCCTTCCGGGCCCCAGGCTCTGAGACCTTCATTTCGCCGCCACCACAGCGTATGCGCCAGTTCCGAAAAATCCATCGTGTGGTCGCTGTGCAAGTGCGAGAAGAACACACAGCAGATCAGACTGGGGTAAAGCGAGGGAATATCGTATTTGTAGCGGGCGATTACCGCGTTGCGCACCGCGCCGGCGCCGGCATCGAACAGGTAACTCTCGCCTTTGTGAATGACGGCTATGCTCGAACCGGCGCGAAAAGCGTCGGGAATCGGCGTGCCGGTCCCCAGCACAACCACGCGAGTCGGAGCAAGCAACTCGCTGTCCGAAGGTGCTTCTCTGAGTTCAGTTCTCGCGCTGGGTAGGGCAAGCGCGAATTCTTCTTCGGGCTCCTGGCCCTTGGCCTTTTCCGCTGGCAATGACGCGCAGCCAAACAGCAAGATCAGGCAACCGAAGATTGAAATTCCGGTCATGCGCGGTTGTCTTGTATCGAAACCAAACATGCCACAGCCCAACTATTGGCGATCTTCCAGCCTGCCCGCCCCACCGAGCTCGTAGTAAACGAGCGGCACGAAATCGACCGCGGTCCAACTTGCCTCCCGACCCCACTCGGCGTCGTAAGCCGAGGTTGGTTGCGCGGCCATGATTGCATCGAGATGCATGCCTTGGCGGATCATGTCGTAGACCCGGTCGCGGATGTCGAGAATCATGTCGCGAAATTCCACCATCTCGGCGCGGCCGACCACTGCCAGGCCATGGCCGGGAATGACCTTGGTGTCCGGGCCGGCCATATCGATGGCCATGTCGAGCGCGGCAATGGTTCCGCGCAAGGTGCCGCCATTGAACTTGTCTATGATCGGGTAGCTCGTGGTCCGGAATACATCGCCAAGATGCAATACATCGGATTCGGGGAAATACACGAAAGTATCGCCATCGGTATGCGACGGTGGAGCGAGGAAAGCGCGGACTTCCTCGCCATTGAGGTGAAACGAAATCGCATCGTTGAAAGTCACCACGGGCCGCGCCGCGACCGGCTGCTGGGGCGCGAAACTGCCGCCGCCGCGCGGAAAATGACTGCTCTGTTCCAAAAATTTCACGCGGGTGTTTTCATGCGCGAAGATCACCACGCCCATTTCGGCCAAATTCGCGTTGCCGCCGACATGGTCGCCGTGAATGTGGGTATTGATCAGGAAGCGGATTTCCCTGTCGGTCACTTCCCCTACGACATCCACCAGTTGCCCGGTCATCGGCGCGAACAGCGAATCAACGAGCAGCACTCCATCGGGCCCGACGAAGGCGCCGATGTTGCCGCCACCTCCCGGCCGCTGCACCATGTACACGTTGCCGGCAACATGCTCGATGGAAAGCTCGGCATCGGCGAAGCCCACCTGGGCCGACGAAAAATTGCTCGCGGCCAACATGGAGCCGATAAGCAGAAGAAGCGCGGGAAACCTGGATGGTTTGATCATTTCGCCAACTCTTCTTGCTGTGGAAAGGAAATTAGGCTACATAGTACCTGAAGCCGGTTGCCCGCATACAGGAAATCGGCGCGGCCAAAACGCCGGAAAGCATTGACCAAGTAAGAATTCCCCCTTGGAACTGGGTGGAACAACAAGGGCTTGGGTAATCGAATCACACACGCGACTTCGTTCAAACAGGAGAGAACCATGAGTTCCAAACAATCCGATCGAAGGGAGTTTCTCAAGCGCGGGGCGGCATTGGCCGGTGGATTGGGCTTGGCCGCGGCCAAACCGGCATCGGCCCAGTTGCCGGACCCCGAAGGCATGATCGTCGGCACGGACGACCTCGTCGCTTACGGCAAACGATCCCGTTTCGAGGATTCGAAACGCATTCCACACGGCGGCAGGCACTCGCCCGACGCTTTCGGGCTCGACTTTCACATCGCCGCTCCATTGCAGGAATCGGTGGGAGTGATCACCCCGTCGTCGCTGCATTACGTGGGAACAACCCGCGGCTCATTCGTGCCGGACATTGATCCCGCCAAACATCGATTGATGATTCATGGCTTGGTGGACCGTGAACTGGTGTTCACCATGGAGGAACTGCGGCGTTTCCCATCGGTGACGCGCCTGCATTTCATCGAATGCGCGGGAAACCGCTCCCGCAGCAGCCACACCACGGTGCAAGAGACGCACGGCATGACGAGCTGCGCCGAATGGACCGGTGTTTTGCTCTCGACCTTGCTCGAAGAAGCGGGTGTGCAAGATGGCGGCGAATGGATCGTCGCCGAAGGCGTCGAGGAAGTGAAAGGCGCTTCCACGCTGCCAATGAACAAGGCGATGGACGATTGTATTCTGTGCTACGGCATGAACGGCGAAGCGGTGCGTCCCCAGCAGGGCTATCCGCTGCGGCTGCTCGTTCCCGGCTTCGAAGGCATTTTCAACGTCAAGTGGCTGCGCCGGATCAAAGTCGTCGACCAGTATTACATGACCTACAACGACTATGGCCATCTGACCCAGGATCCGGCAACAGCCGCCCTCGGTTACCAAATCGGTCCGAAGTCGGTGATTACCTTCCCGTCCGGCGGGCAGCAACTTCCCGAGCCCGGTTTCTATGAAATCAGCGGGCTCGCCTGGTCCGGCGGCGGCAAGGTGGCCAGAGTTGAAGTCTCCACCGACGGCGGCCGGACATGGCGCGACGCCGATATTCGCGGCGAGCCCCAGCCCATGGCCCACACGCGCTTCAGCATGAACTGGACCTGGGATGGCGGTGAATGCGAGTTGCAATCCCGTTGCACCGACGAACTCGGCCAGGTGCAACCGTCCCGCGCCCAGGTTGCCGCATTCTGGAACCAACCGCCGGATCAGCCGATCCGTGTGAAAGGGCAGGACAATTCCATCCAGCCATGGAGAATCGAGGCCGACGGCAGCGTGCACAATGCGATCGTCTGATCTTTACCCGGGCGTCGCCTTTCGTTTGTTGACGACGATGCGCAATGGCGGGGCACGCTTGGCCCGCGAAATTGGGCTGATTGGCTTGCTCTTGCTTGCGGTGGGTGTTTGCGTCCAGGCGCAGTCGCCCACCTACGGCCTGGGCCGCGCACCCACCGCCGAGGAAGTGGCCGCCTGGGATATCGCCATCAGTCCGGACGGAAAGGAACTTCCGGTCGGCAGCGGCACCGTGGCGGAGGGAGAGGAACTTTATGTGCAGAAAACCTGTTTCGTTTGTCATGGGTTGAACGGCTCGGGCGGGCCGGCACCGCGGCTCGTCAAACGCGACGTGGGAGTGCTTGAGGATCCATGGGGTTACGGGCGCATTCTGCCGATCCGCGCGCCTTACGCGACCGGGGTTTGGGACTATATCAACCGCGGCATGCCCTTGGGCATGGAAGGCTCGCTCACGCCCGACGAGGTCTATTCGATCGTCGCCTATCTGCTCTTCATCAACGATGTGATCGAGGAAGATGTGGTGCTCGATCAGGACAGTCTGCCGAAAATCGAAATGCCCAATCGCAACAATTTCGCCCGCGTCCCCGATTGGTTCCCCGGACAGCCGAGGCTCGAAGGCTACCCGTATTGAAATCCGGTTCGCGGGACGACAGGCCTGAAGCAAACCAGCGCAAAGCGTTCGATTGCCCAGTTGGAAAACAAAGGAAAGCCAGCATGCGAAGTCTCCCAATGCGCCGGTTCTGTCTTGCCGCCACCCTGCCCATTTTCGTGGTGTTCGCGCCCGGGGCGGCGGCGCAGTCGCCCGCTTCTTCACCGCTGGATTCGTACACGCCCGTCAGTCTTGACGAGCTGAGCAATCCGCCCGACGGCGATTGGCTGATGTGGCGCCGCACGGCCAACCATTGGGGTTACAGCCCGCTCGATCAAATCAACAAGGAAAACGTGGGCAGCCTGCGCCTGGCATGGGCGTGGACCATGGGTCCGGGCTTGCAGGAAACCACGCCGCTGGTGCATGACGGCGTGATGTTCCTGCCCCAGGCCTGCGATTTCATCGAGGCCCTCGACGCCCGCGACGGCACGCTGCTTTGGGAATACCGGCGCCCGGAAGTGGATCACGTGGCGCCGCTGTCCTGCGCCAACCGCAACGGCACGCTGTACGAAGATCAACTGCTGCTCGCCACCAGGGATGCATACCTCGTTTCGCTGAACGTATACACCGGAGAAGTGACCTGGGAGCGCCGCATGGGCGACTGGACCGTGGGCCAGCATTATTCCGGCGGCCCCCAGGTTCTCGACGGCAAAATCATCGCCGGCATGTCCGGCTGCTACTACATCAACACCAGTTGCTGGATCACCGCCCACGACCCCGACACCGGCGAAGAACTGTGGCGCACGGGCACGGTGCCCAGAGTCGGCGAACCCGGCGGCGAAACCTGGGGCGACGTCCCCAACGAGCAGCGCCGCGGCGGTTCGGCCTGGATGCCGGCAAGTTACGATGCGGAACTCGATTTGATCTACATCGGCATCGCCGTGCCCATTCCCTGGGGATCAATCCAGCGCGACACCCGGGGCGGCGACGTGCTGTACACCAATTCAACCCTCGCCCTTGACGCGGACACCGGTGAAATCGTTTGGTATTTCCAGCACATACCGGGAGGCAACTGGGACTTGGACCACCCTTTTGAACGCATCATTGTCGAATCCGAAGTCACGCCGAACGCCGAT
Source organism: uncultured Pseudohongiella sp. (assembly GCA_965221015.1). Taxonomy (GTDB): domain Bacteria; phylum Pseudomonadota; class Gammaproteobacteria; order Pseudomonadales; family Pseudohongiellaceae; genus UBA9145. The sequence continues at coordinate 545,041 of OZ244859.1, forward strand.
GCGGTTTCCTGGATAAACCCCGACATCGCCTCCAATGAACGGCGAAAAGTCATCACCGGCATTCCCGGCAAAACCGGAATCGTCTGGACGCTGGACGCCGCCAGCGGAGAGTTTCTTTGGGCGCGCGAGACGAATTATCAAAATGTCATCGTCGGCGTTGACATCGAGAACCGCAAGGGCATCACCAATATCGATCTCGACATCACCGAAATCAGGCAGCGCAAATTCGTCTGCCCCACGACCCGCGGCGGCATCAATTGGAATTCCGTGGCGTACAGCCCGCAAACCAATGCCATTTACACGCCAACCAACAACGCCTGCATGGATTACTACCTGAATCCCTTCGAGCCTGTTGTCGGTCTGCATCATCGCTCGGCGACCAGCCGCATTGTCGCGGCGCCGGAATTGGGAAACCAAGTTGGCCTTTTGACCGCGGTGGATGTCGCCACCGGCGAAGCGCTCTGGACCCATCGGCAACGCGCCGGCATCGGCGGATCGGTGCTGACCACCGGCGGCGGACTGGTGTTCGTCTCGGACGACGCCCGGCGTTTCCGCGCCTTCGACGCCGACTCCGGCGAAGTGCTCTGGGAACAGATCCTGAATTCCACGGCCGGCGGCTTCCCGGTTTCCTACACCGTGGACGGCGTGCAATACATCGCCATCGCCGCCGGCGGAGGCGTCACCTACCGCATGCTGACGCCGGAGTTGCAGCAGCGCGGTGGCGGCAACACGCTGTTCGTGTTCCGTCTGCCCTGACCCACGGCGCCCGGCAGGAGGCAAACTCATGCATTCATCCCACTTCAACCGGCGCCGCTTTCTCCAGGCCAGCGGGGCCGCCGCCATCTGGATTCCGACCTCGGTGCGGGGCTACACCAGCGCCGAGATGCAAAGTTTCTTTGTTGATGGCGAAATGCAAGTCGATGTCTCGAAATGGGAACTCGACACCCCGGCGCTTTGCGTCGACCTGGACTTGCTTGAGAGCAACCTGGCGAGGATGCAATCGGCGCTGGGCGCGAACGGAATCGCCAGCCGGCCCCACGCGAAAACCCACAAGTGCCCGGCGATTGCGCGGATGCAGCTCGACACCGGCTCGGTGGGAATCTGCACCGCCAAGGTGAGCGAAGCCGAAGTCATGTTCCAGCACGGCATCGAAGAAATTCTGATGACCACCACCAACGTCACGCCGACCAAGATCAACCGCGCCATGGCCTTGGCCGAAAATTTCCCAGGGTTTGTCCAAGCGACCGATTCCGCCCCAAACGCGCGCTTGCTGTCCGAGGCGGCGGTGGCCAGAAACCTCGTGGCGGACGTTGTGGTGGACGTCGACCCAGGCATGGGCCGCACCGGCACGCCGCCGGGCGAGCCCGCCTTGCGCCTCGCGCAACTGGTGGATCAACTGCCCGGCCTGCGTTTGCGCGGCATGCTCAGTTACGACGGCGCCTCGCAACATGTGACCGGCTTCGCGCAGCGGCGGGCGCGAACCCTCGATGCCATGGCGCCCGCCGCGGAGACGTTCGAACTGCTGCGGCAGTCGGGCCTGAATACCGATATCTTCAGCGGCGGCGGCACCGGCACTTACAACATCGATCATGAAACCAACGGGCTAACCGATGTCCAGGTCGGCAGCTACGTCTTTATGGATGCGCAGTATCTGGCGATCGGCGGCGAAAACGATGCCGTGGTGTATTCCGATTTCGAGCCGTCGTTGACGATTCTGGCCACGGTGCTGAATGATCAATACGCCGGCAGGGCGACCTCGGACGCCGGCGCCAAGGCCTGCACGATCAATCGGCCCTGGCCCATCGTCAAAGGCGAAACCGACATCGGCTACACTTCGGGTTCGGACGAATTCGGCACCATCCGCTATGGCGAGAACGCCTCCCGCACCTACCAGGTTGGCGACAAGCTCGAACTGATCGTGTCCCATTGCGACCCGGTGGTGAATCTTTACGATCACATTTACGCCACACGCGATGATCGCGTGGAAGCGATCTGGCGCGTTGCCGGCCGGGGCATGTCGGCCTGATCCGGACCGGGGGCAAGAAACGGTTTTGCTGTCGGTTCGAACAACACCGCGGGCGTGGGCTGCACTTGGCGCCCGCGGGAGATACCCGCAACGCGCGCCGCGCCGGGGCCCGCAGCGTCGATCTCGACAGATCCATCCCGGATTGGTGCAACGCGACGGAACATCGGGAGAATCGGAACCATGACCACCATCGACCACCGAGTATTCCAAACCATCTTCCCGCCCGTAACCGTGTTCATCGCGATGGCCCTGGGCGCGGCCGCGGCCCTGGCCCAGAACGCCGGAGCGGAGAGCGGTTGGCCCTACTGGGGTGGCACCAAATTGTTCCAGCGCTATTCGCCGGCGGACCAGATCGATGCCGGCAATGTGGATGAACTCGAAATCGTTTGGCGCAGACCCGCCGCGGATTCGTCGGTTGCCGACGCCGACCCGCAATTGCGGATTTCCGGGAATTTCCGCGCCACCCCGATTTATGTCGATGGTGTGCTCTACGCTTCCAACGGCGTCGGCCTTGTCGAGGCGATTGATCCCGCCACAGGCGAAACGCGCTGGGTGCAGCCTTTCGAGGCGGACAGTTTGCAAGCCACGCGCGGCGCCTCGTCCCGCGGCATCGAATATTGGCCCGACGCGGCCGGGGATCGCATTTTCTCGGTGCGGCTGGGCAAACTTTACGCATTGGACCCGGCCTCCGGCGAGGCGATCGCCGATTTCGGCAGCGGCGGCGCCGTCAACCTGGTTCCCGAAGGCGCGCAGACGTTCAGTCTCGTCTCCAGCGCGCCCATCGTGGTGAACGGAGTGGTCATTATCTCCGGCACCGTAGACGGCGCCGGCGACGGCGGCACGCAATGGCGCGGCGTTCATTCCGAAGACGTGCGCGGATTCGACGCCCGCAGCGGCGAGTTGCTTTGGACCTTTCACGCAGTGCCTAGGGAAGGGGAGTTTGGCGTTGAAACCTGGGGCGGCGACTCCTGGCAAGGCGCCGGCGACCTTGGTTCCTGGTGCTGCCTGTCGGCGGACGAGGAACTCGGCCACGTCTATGTTCCTTTCACCGCGCCCACCGCCGCCTATTTCGGCGGCCACCGGCCCGGCGACAATCTGTATTCCAACAGTCTGGTCGCCATCGACGCCGCCACCGGCGAGCGCGTCTGGCATTTCCAAATGGTGCGGCACGATGTTTGGGAATACGACAATGTCGGGCCTCCCGTGCTCGGCGACATTGTCGTCGACGGCCGCCCCATCAAGGCGGTGATGCAGGCGAACAAGACCGGCTGGGTCTATGTATTCGACCGCGTAACGGGAGAGCCGGTCTGGCCGATCGAAGAACGGCCGGTGCCGCAATCCGACGTGCCCGGCGAAGTGTTGTCGCCGACCCAGCCTTTTCCAACCAAGCCGGCGCCAATCGCAACCCAGGGTATCACCGAAGCCGACATCGTCGATTTCCCCGAAATCGCCCAGGTCGCCCGCGCCACAGTGGCGAATTTCGTCACCGGGCCGATTTTCACACCGCCGAGCATCGTCAGCGATGAACCCGGCGGCACCCAGGGCACTTTGACCTTGCCCGGCTCCTGGGGTTCGGCGAACTGGAACACCGGCGCTTTTGACCCGGAAACCGGCTACTACTTCGGCTTCGCCAACGACATCCCCCGCGTCTACCGTCTTGTGCCAACCGACGACCCCGAAGCCGACATGCCCTACTGGAGCCCGAACCGGGAAGCGCCCTACCTGGACGGCATCCCCCTGACCAAGCCGCCCTGGGGCCGCATCACCGCCATCGACATGAACACCGGCGAACACGTTTGGCAAATCGCCAACGGCGATTCGCTGAGCGAGCATCCCGATCTGGATCAACTCGACCTGCCCACCCTGGGCATCGCCAGCCGCCCCGCCGCGCTGGTGACGAAGACGCTGCTTTTCATCGGCGAAGGCAGCAACAACCACGGCGGCACCCAGCCCAACATGTGGGGCACCGGTTTTCGAGCCTACGACAAGCACACCGGCGCGGAAGTCTGGCGCACCGATCTGCCCTCGGGCACCACCGGCGCCCCCATGAGCTACATGCACGACGGCAGGCAATACATCGTCGTCGCCGTCGGCAGCTTCGGCGACGAGCCGGAATTGGTGGCGCTGGCTTTGCCATAGGGTTGAACCACTCTTCCGGATAAGTTGAGAATCGTTTCATGCCGCATTACGACCAAGCAATTCTTGACTTCATCGCGGAAAATCCCGGCGCCCCGCGGGAGGACATCGTTACACAGGGCAATCGTCGGTGTTGCAGGTGGTGAACACCAGTGCGCCGCGGCGGAGTCCGGTTAATTTTCTTCTCCTCGAATAACCGGAAAGATTGCGCCGCTACCCGTATCTCGTGACACAATGTGGCACAGGCGACAAATGAGGCGGGCATGATGAACAGATTCACGGGGAACATTCACTTCACCGGATTTCGGCTTGCCCGGCTCTGCCTTTGGGCACTCGCATTCCCGCTACTCGCGAACATGGGTTTCGCGGCCGAATCAAGCGAGCTGCAAAAGGAGTTCTTCAACGTCGGCTCGACTTTTTCCAACGTTGTGACCACGACCCACGCAGGCGTGACCACGATTTACGTATCGGGGCAGGTGGGCATTGCCGACGGCGAAATTCCCGAGGATTTCGGGCGGCAAGTTGAATACACCTTTGCGAATTTGCGGCGGCAATTGCAGGCGGCGGGCGCTTCCCCGGAAGACGTCGTGCAGATTCGCACTTACATCGTGGGCATAAGCAGTGAAAGAGTGTCCGCCTACAACGCGGCGAGGGTGGCTTTCTTCCCCCAGCGGAACAGGCCGGCTTCGACCATGGTGGGAGTGCCGGGGCTCGTCATTCCGGCGTTGCTGGTTGAAGTCGAAGCCGTCGCGGTAATCGAAAATTAGCCCGCAAGCCGGCGACGCCATCAAAATCTGGCGGAGAGGCAGGGATTCGAACCCTGGGAGGACTTGCGCCCTCACTTGATTTCGAGTCAAGCCCGTTCAACCGCTCCGGCACCTCTCCCGCGGTCGAAATTATAACCCTGTCTCGCCGGGGAATCGCACTTCGCAAATCAGAACCTTCGTCAATTGCGGGAACCTTACGAGACTCGCAACCCGGCCATCGGTGGCCAATCAGTGGGGCATTCAGCGGTTGGCCAGCGCGGCGGAAATTTGCCCGGCGGCGCGCAGGGCGAGGGCGGCGATGGTCAAGGTGGGGTTGGCGGTGGATGCGGTGGGGAATACTCCGGCGCCGACGAGGTAGAGATTGTTGTGGTCATGGCTGCGCAGGTTGCGGTCAACCACTGAAGTCCGCGGGTCGTCGCCCATGCGCGTGGTGCCGATGATGTGGCCGGCGCCCTGGAATTCTTCGGCGTGGTGAATCTCGCTGGCGTTCAGGCGCGAGAAGATCGCGTCGTGCGCTTCGCGGGCGTGGATGAGCCCGGCGCGGGAGTAGTCGTCCACGCGGTAGCGGATGCGGGGCAGCGGCACGCCGTAGGGGTCGGCGTCCACCGGGTCCAGCAGGATTCGGTTCTCCGGGTCGGGGAGTTGCTCGGTGAGTGCCGCGAGCTGCACTTCGCGCGCTGCGTGGTTGCGGATTGCCCGGCGCAATTCGGCGCCAAGCAATCCGCGGCGGGTTAGCGTGTCGGCCAGCGTGAGCGCGCCGCCGGTGGGCCAATTCCAGCCGTCATTGCTGATTTGAATGCGCAGGGCCGATCTTTCGCCGCGGAAATCGCCATCGCGCAGCGTCTCGATGCCCGAGGTTGAAAGCGGGCCGCGGTAGGGCCAAACCGGCTCGCCGGCCAAGGCCCAACTGAGCTGTATCGGATGGTCCATGAGATTGCGGCCGACCTGGTTGGATTGGTTGGCGACGCCTTCGGGGCTGGCGCTGGAGCGCGAATGCAGCAGCAGTCGAGGAGTCTCCACCGCGTTGCCGGCGAGAATGAAGACGCGCCCGCGGGCTGTGCCGCCGCTGCCGTCGGGTCTGCGGAAGTGGATAGCCGCAATGCGGGCGTCGGCGCCGGTCTCAATGGACGTTGCCGCGGTGCGCTCGTGAATCGCCGCGCCGCGGCTTTCGGCGCGGTCGAGATGTACGGTGGCGTCGTACTTGGCGCCCACCGGGCAGATCGGAATGCAGGTGGAACTGCCGCAGCAGGCGGGCCTGTTGTTCCAGGGGGCGGAATTGCGCGCCTGGGGCGTCAAGCTCACCCGGTATGGCGTGCCTTCCAGGCTGCGCGCGAAAACCCGGTCGAGCCAGGTGCCGGGAATCGGTGCTTGGGGAAACGGGCCCGAGCGCGGCGCGCCAAAGTCTTCGCTGGAATCGCCGGCAACGCCAAGTTCGGTTTCCGCATCAAGATACCAGGGCTCGAGTTCCGCATAATCGATGGGCCAGTCCACGCCGCGGCCGAAAGCCGAACGCATGCGGAAATCATTGGGCACATAGCGCACGCAGGTGCCCAGCCAATGCCATGAGGTGCCGCCGACTGCTTTCAGATATGTGCTCTTGAACAGGTCGGGGCCGTCTTGCCGGTAGTAATGATTGCTGTTCAGCGTGTCTGGGAAATCAGCTTCGGGCAAACGCTCATAGGGGCTTTCCGGCGTCTTTGCCGGCGCGTTGAGAAAAGTCTGGAAGGCAAGGCCGCGATTGACCCGCGGCCCGGCTTCGAGCACCGCGGTGCCGAATCCCGCGTTGGCGAGCCGGTCCGCCAGCAGGGCGCCGGCGAAACCCGCGCCGATGATAATGACATCGGCTTCGATTGTGTTCACAGCACAGCCCCTGCGGGAGGATCGCTCCATTCCGCCGGCGCGGCGGCGCATTGGCCCGGCGGCTTGGTGTAATCAAGCGCGCGCCAGGCGAGGGCGTTGAAATAGGCTGGCGAAGGAGACCCCGCCGCATCGGGATGCATGCCCGAGAACCAGGCCACGGCGATGCGCCGGGCGAGTTCAGTTTCCGCCGCGTCCGCGGCGCCTGAATCACGCAACGCCAGCGCCAATCCCTCGTCTTCCAGCAAACGGTCGAGCGCGGCCGCCGAGCCCGCCGCTTGCAGATTCTCCATCATGTCCAGTGCAAGCGCGGGATCGATCGCGTCTTCCGCAAAGCCCGTCAGGCGCGCACTCAGCGAGCGAAACGGGCGCAATGCGTCCTGGCCAAACGTGGGCCCCGCCATGCCCGCGGCCAACAGGCCGGCAAGGCGCAGCGTGAATCCGCGTCGGGTGATGTTCATGTCGAGCCCGGGCACAATCTGCGCCAGACCAAGATTGAAGCGGTGATCGGATTCGGTCGAACGCCGGCTGATTGCGCGTATTTCATTTTGGATGGAGCTGTTTGCGATTTGCCACCTACCAAAACCGCTGAGCGGTTTCGACGTCCCTCAAGGAAAGAGTGGAGGCTGTGCCCGCGAGCGCGCGAATCAGAAAATGGCGACCAGGCAACCTTTTGAATCGGGGATGTTTTCCATGTCCACCACGCCACCGGCGAGCACGGTGTTCAAGGCGTCTTTCAGATAATGCTCGCTGGCCTCGTTGCGCTGGGTCTCATAACCCAATTGATCGTTGATGGGGCCGCGGTACAGCACGTCCCGGGTGCGCGGATCGACGATGAAGACCTCGGCGGTGCGTTCCACGCCCAGCGCCTTGGCCAGCGCCTGATCCTGATCTTTCATGATCGGAAAATCGATGCCGAACTCTTCGGCCTCCCTGGCGATGCGCGCCAAGTCGTCCTGGATGTTGGAATTGAACATGGTGAAGCCGATGTTCTTTGCTGCGAACTCATCGCGCACGGCGCGGTAATTCGGCAAGGCCAGGCGCGCAATGGGGCAGCCCACGCCTTGCACATAGAACACGGCGTATTCGTAGTCTTGGTAGGTGTCCAGGGTGTGCACCTCGCCCAAATGATCGTTCAATTCGAACTCTGGGATGGTTCGCAGCCAGTTCTCGGCAAAAGCAAAGCTGGCCGCCAGTGCCGAAGCCAGCAGCAATGTGGGGGAAATGAAAGCGCCAAACAATCGTTTCACCGTCCGCTCCTGAAAATTTTCCTCAATTGAAATTCACACACGCGCAAGCGGGCGCAGCCACCCGCTTGCGACCGCGATTTTAACGATTCCAGCCAATTCTTCCCAGCGGCAATTTTTTCCGGTAACAGAATGTTGCAGTCTGAACGGCCGCGCATCCCGGCCCCGCGGACAAGCGCCGATTGAATCGCCGCCTGCCGGGCGAGCGCGCTTGTTGAGGCGCTGTGCGCTTCGGAGTATGCTCACCGCTCCTGGGGCACGACTCTTTCGGGAGACGGTCATGAACTGGACAAGTAAATTGATTGGCGCCGCGGTTTTCCTCGTGTTGTCGGCGCCCGCGCTTGCGCAGCAAGACTGGGCGCCACCGCGCACGCCCGATGGCCAGCCGGACCTGCAAGGCGTCTGGACCAATTCCTCGCAGACTCCGCTGGTGCGGCCGGAGGAATTCGGCACGAAAGGGTTTCTCACCCGCGAGGAAGCCGAGGATATCGAACAGGGCTGGCGCGACCGCTACAACCTGCTGGCCCAGCCGATCGACCCGGAACGGGGCCCGCCCACCGACGGCAACGCCAATTTCGGCTACAACAGCTTCTGGTGGGACCCGCGCGACGACGCCATTGAAATCAATGGCGAATATCGCACTTCGATTATTGTCGACCCGCCCGACGGCCAGATTCCCTACGTTGAAGGCGGCGCGCCCGGCCACGACCTGCGCACGATGTGGCGCGGCCGGCCGGGGGTGGAGCCTTTCGACGACTATCCCCTGCGGCCCCTGGCCGAACGCTGCCTGCTGACCTTTGGCTCGGGTTCGGGGCCGCCGATGCTGCCCATCCTGTACAACAGCAATTACCAAATCGTGCAAACGCCGGACTATTTCATGATTTTGGTGGAAATGGTCCACGACGCGCGCATCATCCGGCTCGATGCCAGCCATCACGAAGCCAAACTGGACAAGTGGATGGGCGACTCCGTGGGCTACTGGGACGGCGATGTGCTGAAGGTGGAAACGCGCGATTTCCATCCCCAGCAATCTTTCCGCGGCAGTTCCGCGGAGGTCGTGATTCGCGAGGAATTCGAACTGCTGGGCCCGGAAAAAATCCGCTATCGTTTCACCATAGACGACCCGCTGACTTACACCCAGCCATGGAGCGGCGAAGTCGCCATGAACCGCAAAGCCGCGGACGAACGCATGTACGAATACGCCTGCCATGAAGGCAATTACGCCTTCGCCGGCATTCTGGCCGGGGCGCGGCGGCAGCAAGTGGAGGCCGAGCTGCGGCCCGATTAGTGGCGCAAGTCAGCAATCCATGACTTCGAGAGCTGTCAAACTCTACGGCGAACTGGTGTTTGGCAGACCTTGGCTCGTCATCGCGGTCAGCGTGCTTGTGGTTGCCGCTTTCGCCTGGTTTGCCCAGTACTTCAGACTCGACGCCTCGGCGGATTCGCTGCTGCTGGAAAACGATCCCGACCTGGAATTCTACCGCCAGGTCGAGAACCGCTACGGCATCGGCGAAATTCTCGTGGTCGCCTATTTGCCGGAAGCCGATTTGTTCACCCGGCCCGAGCTCGACAAGCTCAACCGGCTGCGCAACGACTTGCTCGCCATCGATCGCGTCGAACGGGCGGACAGCATCCTCACGGTGCCCGTATTCGCCGACACGCCACTGACCGGAATCTCCGAGGAATATCTGACCTTGCTCGATGCGGAGGTCGATCTGCAAGCGGCGCGCGCGGAGATGCTGGCCAATCCGATATACCGCGACGCTTTGATCAACCCGGAAGGATCAGGCGCCGGTTTGCAACTGCATCTCGCCGTCGACCATGCCGCCCGCGCACTGCGCGACCGCCGCGACCAACTGCGCCGCCTGCGCCGGGAAGGCGCCCTCGACGCCGCCGGGCTGGAGGAATTGGCCGAAGTCGAAAGCGCATGGTCGGACTACACCATTCTCGCCAACGCCAGGCAGCGCGAATTGATCGCCAGCGTGCGCGAAACGCTCGACCGCTACCGCGACGGAGCGCGCATCCACCTCAGCGGCGCGCCCATGATTGCCGACGACCTGATCACTTTTGTCCGCGGCGACCTGAGCAGCTTCAGCATCGCCGTGATCGTTCTCATCATCGTCGCCCTGGGCCTGATCTTCCGCAAGCTCCGCTTTATCGCCATACCGCTGCTTTGTTGCGCCGCCGCGGGGACGATCATGGTCGGCACGCTCGGCTTGATGGATTGGCGCGTCACCGTGGTCTCGTCGAATTTTGTCTCGCTGCTGCTGATCATCACCATCTCGCTGACGGTGCATTTGACCGTGCGCTACCGCGAATTGCGCGCGACGCGCCATTTCAGCCGCCACGGCAAAATGTTGCGTCATGCGGTGTTGAGCATGTTTCGGCCGTGTCTGTACACGGCCCTGACCACGATTGTCGCTTTCGGCTCGCTGATAGTGAGCGGCATTCTGCCGATCATCACCTTTGGCTGGATGATGATGATGGGTGTCGCCACGGCGCTGATCGTGGCCTTTACCCTGTTCCCCTCGATCATGTCCACCTTGCCGCCGGACCGGACCCGGCTGTCTTCCGATTTGCGCTTGAATCTGACTTCGGCCCTGGCGCGGCTGACCGACCGCTTGCGCGGCTGGGTGTTCGTGATTTACGCGCTGATTCTCATCGTCGGCGTTGCCGGATTGTCCCGGCTGCGGGTGGAGAACAGTTTTATCGACTATTTCCGCGACTCCACCGAAATCAGCCAGGGCATGAGCCTGATCGACGAGCAATTCGGCGGCACCTTGTCTTTCGACGCCATCGTCACCCTGCCCCGTGAGGAGGCGGGTTTCGCGGACGCTTTCGATGACGGATTCGGCGGCGGCTTCTCTGAAGAATCCGACGACGCCTATTGGTTCACCGCGCCGCGCATGGCCCAAGTCAAGGCGATCCATGAATATCTCGATGCCGACCCTTACACCGGCAAAGTGTTGTCGCTCGGCGCCGTGGTGCAACTCGCCGAGCAGCTCAACGAGGATGAACCGGTGGACGGGCTGCTTTGGGCGGTGCTGTACAACCGCATTCCGCAAACCTTGCGCGACGCGGTGCTAGACCCTTACGTGCGCATCGAAGACAATGAGCTGCGATTCAATGTGCGGGTGCGCGAGTCGGCGCCGGATCTGAACCGCAACCAACTGCTGCAAAGGATTGAAGCCGGCCTGGAGGGAGAGTTTGGTTTCGCCCCGGATCAAGTGCGCCTGACCGGCCTGCTGGTGATGTACAACAATGTGCTGCAAAGCCTGTTCCAGTCCCAGATTCTCACCTTGGGGGTGGTCATGTTCGCGATCATGCTGATGTTTCTGGTACTGTTCCGCTCGCCGCTGATCGCGCTGCTGTGCATTATCCCCAACGCCATCGCCGCCTCTCTTGTGCTTGGCGTCATGGGTTGGCTGAATATCCCGTTGGACATCATGACCATCACCATCGCCGCGGTTTCGGTGGGCATTGGCGTCGACAACACGATCCATTACATGTACCGGTTTCGGCGCGTGTTCCCGCGCTTCGGGAACTATCGCAAAACCATGTATTACTGCCACGACAGCATAGGGCGCGCGATGTATTTCACTTCGATGACCATAGTGGCCGGATTTTCGATTCTGGTGCTGTCGAATTTTATTCCGACCGGAATTTTCGGCCTTTTGACCAGTCTGGCCATGTTGGTGGCCCTGACGGGATCGTTAACCTTGTTGCCGCAATTGCTCGCCACCTTCAAACCACTTGGCGCGGAATCCGGTTGATGTCCGCCCTGATTCACAAGCACGGCAAGCTCACGCGCGCGGCGTCGATGGCGGCGCTGCTTTCGACGCTGCTCGCCGCCTGCGCCGAAAGCGAGCCCGAACCGGCCGAGCCTCTGGCGCCGGAGGAATTGCTTCTCGCCCAGTATCGCGAAGACGCCGCCGCGTTGCGCAGGGGCCGGGACCTGTTCCTCGGCTCCTGTGTCAGCTTCTGCCACAATCCGGCGGAGGAAACGCCGGAACCGGCCGCCGCCGCCGCGCTATCCCTGTTTGATTGCCAATGGACCCACGCGGCAGACCACGACGGGATTTTCCAAGTGATCAAGCGCGGAATCCCCGGCACGCCCATGGTGGGCTTCGGCGACAACTTTCCCGACGGCGACAGCGACATCTGGAAAATCATCGCCTACCTCGAATACAGCCGGGGAGACTGCGGGGAGAGCGAGGCGGTCAGTCGCTGACTTTGCGAAACACCGCCCTTCGGTCCCGGGCGAGCGCGCAGACCACCATGAATTCGGGCAGGCAAGTGCGGGCGGAGACCACCGCCGTGCCGGGATTCTCCAATCGCGCCCGGATGACGCCCGAAACGCCCGCATAGGCAACTTCGACTTCGAGAATCGATCCCGCCACGGTACCCGTCGAACTCGACCATTGAAATCCCAGCGACTGGATCTGGCGCAGTTCCACATTGCCGTCGGTTACGGTCACTTCCACCGCGAACAAACTGCCTTCGGCGGCCCAGACTCCGTTCCACATGGCGGCGAAATCCTGCTCGGCCAGCGCCGCGCCATTAAGGCACTGCAACAACGCCGCGCAAGCGAAAAACCTCACAGCACCAGCCCCACACCGAACAGCTCGCCGTGAAACATGAACACGCCGATGAACAGAGCCAGTGCCAGCGCGGAAATCAAGCAGTCCCACCAGACCATGCTGGACCGCCACCGCGGTGGTTCGGTGCTGGGCCAAAGGCTCAGGAACTTGACTAGCGCCCACACGGTGAAACTGCCGAACAGCAGCATCGAGGCGAGGTCGCCATTGGCCCACAAGTGGGCCACGCCCCAAAACACGGTGCCGAGCAGCATGGGATTGCGCACATGGACGCGCAGCAGATTCCCCGGCAGCATTCCCGCCAGCCACAGGAGGAATACCGGCAACATGATGAAATGCGAAACATAGCGCAAGTTGAACGGGGGCTCCCAGATCATCACGAATGGCGCGATGGATTTGCCCCAAATGATCAGGCCGAGCCCAGCCAGGGCGAACAGGCTGTAGGCGCCCTTGTACGCGCCGGCCGAGGGAAAAGCGCCGGCAATCGCTTCGCGCAGGCGCATTTCCCGCAAACTGTGGGGAAGCAGAAACAGAATCAAGCCGAGAATGAGCCAGGTCACGCGGGCGCCTCCCTACGCTGACGAATGCGGGCGAAATTGTAGCACGGCGCCCCGCGTTCGCCCCCGCGCCAACCATTCCGCCGAGCGCATGGGGGCAGACCCCAAAGTCACGGGACACCCATCGCAAGGTCATGGGCCTTTGTCACCGGACCGGGATCATGGAATCACCAGACATCCACCGAAGGCAAGGGGCACGCAAGGCATGGGGCAGGCTGAAGCCACGGGGCAGAGCCCGGGAAACACCGGAACCACTGTTTTCCCGGCTGTGCCGACGGCTTTGGTGTTATGATCTTGGCTTCAGTGATCCAATGTGCTAGGAAGCGCTCGTTTTCCGCAAAGCGCTTTGGCGCGGAGGGAATTTATGTCAATGCGCGTGGTGGCCGCGGCGCTGATAGCGCTGGCGCCGGCAATGCTGGTCGCGGCAAGGACGCTCGCCGCCGAAACTTATGTCTCGGTCGGCTTGGGAGTGACCGAAGAATCCCTGGAAATGAATTCGCTGGCGCCCAACGTGTCGTTTTGCTCGGTCGCGGCCGTGCCGGAAGGCTTTCCGCTGCAATATTGCCCCGACTTGGCCGCCTTTGATTCCGGCGTGATCGATTTCGACTTCGAAAACGCCTTCGCCGGATTTTTGTCTGTCGGCATGGATTGGGGCTCCTGGCGCCTGGAATTGGAGTTCCAGCAGCGCGAACATGCCGGTGATTCTCCCGGTACTCCGCGGAATCCGCTCGACTTGACGGCGGCGATTGGCATAGGAGAAATCGGCTTTCCGATATTGCCGGTCATCCAACCACCGCAACACGAGATCCTTCGCCTGAACTCGCGGCAATTGTTTTTGAATGGGTATTACGGTTTCCCCGCCGTCGGCGCCTGGCGGCCCCATCTCGGTGTTGGCCTCGGCGTTGCCCGCCTGCGCTACCGATACACGCAGGGCGGCGGCGCTGTGACTTTTGTGCCATCGCTGGACGATGTGTACTGGATTCCGGAAAATGGGGCCGGCGCCATCGAACCGCTCTCGATTGGGGGATTCGGCACCGCGCTCGACACCGAAGTCGATGACAACGTGCTGGGCATGCAAGTGATCGTCGGCGTCGAGCGCGCATTGGCCGAGCAAGTTTCGGTTTTCGCAAATTTGCGCTGGAGCCGATTCGAATCATCGGATGCTTTGCGGTCGCCCGGCGACAACGCGTTTACAACACCGTCGCTGTTCGTGAGCGGACAGCCCTTGGTGGCCCCCGGAGAGCTTGACGCCATTGGCGGATTCGCGCTGGGCGCGGGGCTGCGCTATTCCTTTTGATTCCAGCGCGCGCAATTTCGGCGCGCGCAGATTTGGCGGGTGCCGCGGAGGTGGAAATCCGCGATGAATATCAGGATTGTCTGCTTGCTGGCTTTTGCCGCGGGATTTGCCGGCTGCGCTGAGCCGCCGCCGCAAGCCTTTGGGCAACTTGAATCCGACCGCGTGGAAGTTGTCGCCGAATCGAATGAGCCCATCGTCGAAATCCTGGCGCTTGAAGGCGATGCACTGGCCGCCGGCGGGCTGATCCTGCGCCAGGATGCGGCTCGGCTCGACATCCGCGTGCGCGGCGCCGAGGCCAACATCGCCCGCATCGAAGCGCTGCTGCAAGAACAGATAGCCGGCCCCCGCATCGAGACGATCGAAGCCACCCGCGCCAGCTTGCGCGAAGCCGGCATCGAACGCGATTTTCGCGAACGCGAACTCAATCGGCTGACCGGCTTGCGCGAGCGCAACCTGACTTCGGAGGAAAGCGTTGACCAGGCGCGCAATCTGCTCGAATCCGCCAGCGCCAGAATCGAAATCGTCTCGGCGCGGCTGGCCGAACTCGAAGCGGGCACGCGACCGGAACAGATCGAACAAACCCGCGCGACGCTGAGCCAAGCCCGGGCGCAGCTTGATTCGCTCCAGCTCGACCGCGAGCGATTGCGAGTCTCCGCACCAGTGGATGGCGTGGTCGACACGCTGCCTTTCGAAGTCGGCGAACGTCCGCGGCCCGGCGACGTCGTCGCCGTGCTGCTGACCGGCGAACAGCCATACGCCCGGGTGTACATCCCCGAGCCGCTGCGGGCCGGATTGCGGGTGGGCAGTCCCATTCGCATCGCCGTCGACGGCATCGAACAGCCGTTGGCCGGGACCATTCGCCGCATCGCCGCCGAGCCGAATTTCACGCCGTATTTCGCGCTCACCGAGCGGGACCGCGGACGGCTGTCCTTCCTCGCCGAAGTGCGCATGCCCGATTTGCCCGAGCGGCTGCCGGAAGGTCTTCCGGTGCAAGCGCTGTTTGCCAATGATTGAAAAAACTTATTTGTTGAGAGATGCCAAGTAGCGACGAATTTGCGATCCAGGCGCGCGGGCTGACCCGACGTTTTGGCGCCCTCGTCGCCGTCAACGAAGTCGATCTCGACGTTCCTTCCGGCAAGATTTACGGTTTTCTCGGCCCCAACGGTTCGGGCAAATCAACCACCATTCGGATGCTGTGCGGCCTGCTAAGGCCCAGTTCCGGCCAGGCCAGCGTGCTGGGGCTCGACGCCGGCCGCGATTCGGAAGCGCTGAAACAGCAAATCGGCTACATGACGCAACGCTTTTCGCTCTATGAAGACTTGAGCGTGCGGGAAAACCTGCAATTCATCGCCGAAGTCTATGCCATACCCCGGCGCGAACGACGTCGGCGCATGGAAGAGCTTCTTGCCCGCTTCAGTCTCGAAGGCCGGGAGCGGCAACGCGCCGGCACGCTCAGCGGCGGGCAGAAACAACGTCTCGCGCTCGCCGCGGCGACCATGCACAAGCCGCGCTTGCTGTTGCTCGATGAACCGACCAGCGCGGTGGACCCGAGCAACCGCCGCGATTTCTGGGAAGCCCTGTTCGAACTCGCCGAGCGGGGCGCGACGATTCTCGTTTCCACCCATTACATGGACGAAGCGGTGCGCTGCCACAAGCTGGCGATACTCGACCGGGGTGTGAAAGTCGCCGACGGTTCGCCGCGGTGGCTGGGGGAGAATATCGACACCCATGTGGTGGAAGTGCGGGCGCCCGATGCGGACGCGGCGCATCTCGCGTTGCAGGGGGTGTCGCAAATCGTCAGCTTGACCCGGCTCGGCTCGAAGCTGCGGGCGCAGATTCCGAAAAAAATTCCCGAGCCCGCCGCCATCGTTGATCGGGGGCTGCGCGAGGCGGGCATCGCGGCTGAAGTCGAGCGGGTGTTTCCCGATATCGAAGACATCTTCGTTGCCGTGACCGAATTGCGCGAAGCGGGGGCGGCGGAGCAGGGGGCGGCGACCGCATGAAATCCCTGGTCCGCATCTTCGCCATTATGCGCAAAGAATTGCTGCAACTATCAAGGGACCGCCTCACCTTCGGCATGATCATCGGCATTCCGCTGATCCAGTTGCTGTTGTTCGGCTACGCCATCAACACCGATGTGCGCAACCTGAGCGCGGCTTATGTAGACGAAGCCGACAGCCATCTCTCCCGCCAGCTTCTCGCCGACATGAACGCGACCCAGGTGGTGGTGCTGCGCCAGCGTCTGGCGAGCACGGAGGAATTGACCCGGCTGCTCGATTCGGGAACGGTTTCGGTGGGCATCGCCATACCCGACGATTTCGACCGCCGGGTGATCGCCCGCGACCGCCCGGCGCTGCAACTGCTTGTTGACGGCACCGACCCGATCATTCTCGGTGTGGCGGAACGGCTGGCTTCGATTCCCGTGGGCTTTGATTCACAGACCGGCCAGCTTGGGCGGCAACGCATGATCGAGGTGCGCAATTACTACAACCCCGAGCGGCGTTCGGCGGTGAATATCGTGCCCGGACTGGTTGGCGTTGTGCTGACCATGACCATGGTGCTGTTCACCGCGGTCGCCATCGTGCGCGAGCGCGAGCGCGGCAATTTGGAATTGTTGATCAACACGCCGGTGCGGACCGTGGAACTGATGCTGGGCAAAATCGTGCCCTACATCGTCATTGGGCTGATCCAGCTCGTCATCATCCTGGCGGTCGGAAGAACGATATTCTCGGTGCCGATCATGGGCAGCGAATGGCAGGTGCTGCTCGCCGCGCTGGTGTTTATTTCCGCCAACCTGTCCCTGGGCTTGTTGATTTCCACCGTCGCCGCCACCCAGTTCCAGGCGATGCAGATGACTTTCTTTTTCTTCCTGCCGTCGATCCTGCTTTCGGGCTTCATGTTCCCTTTCGAAGGCATGCCCGAAATCGCCCAGGGCATCGCCGAGGTCCTGCCGCTGACGCATTTCAACCGGCTCATCCGCGGCATCATCCTGCGCGGCGCCGACATCTCGATCATGCTGCCGGAACTCGCCGCCCTGGCCGCATTCACCGCCGCCGCCCTGACCCTGGCGGTGCTCCGCTTCAGCAAGCGGCTCGATTGAGGCAAAGCCCCCCCCCCCCCGCCAAGTCGGCGATTTGGTCGAGGGCTGGTTCGGGCTCGGAATTTGTCTGCTTAGTCTTTGGGTCAGACATTGCCGGCGAGGGATCTGGCCGGGGAGAAGTCGCGGTCGCCGATGGGCAGTTCGCGCACGCGTTGTCCGGTCAGCGAGTAGATCGCGTTGGCGACGGCGGCGGCGACGGGGGGCGTCGCCGGTTCGCCGAGTCCGCCCGGGGCAATGCCCGACTCCACCAAATGCACTTCGATTTCCGGCGAATCCGCCATGCGCAACATCTCGTAGTCCGGGAAGTTGCCTTGGGCCACCCGGCCATCCTCGATGGTGATCGCGCCGTACAGCGCGGCGGTCAGCCCGAAAATGATGCCGCTTTCCACCTGCGCTTCCGCGCTGTCGGGATTGATCACCCGACCGCAATCCACCGCGCAAGTGACTTTGTGCACGACCGGACGACCGTCCCCGCCGATGGAGACTTCCGCAACCTGGGCGGCGATGCTGCCAAAACATTCCTGGATGGCGATGCCCAGGGCGCGGCCTTCGGGCAGTCCGCCGCCGAAGCCTGCCGCTTCCGCCGCCACTTGCAACACATTGCGATGGCGCGGGTGATCCCGCAGCAAGTCCATGCGCAACTGGTAGGGATTGGTTCCCATGCGATGAGCGATTTCGTCGATGAAGGACTCGATGAAGAATGTTTGCTGGGAATGATCCACACTGCGCCAGGAGGCGATCGGCACATGGGTTTCCACGTCAACGACGCGAATCGACTGGTTCTCGATGGCATAGGGAATATGCGACGCGCCGGGGATCTGGATCGGCCCGGTGAACCGGTTGTGCCAGGCCGTCACGCGCCCGTCGGCGTCGAACGCCGCCTTGAAATTGCTGTGCACGGCGGGCCGGTAGTAATCCTGGCGCATGTCTTCCTCGCGGGTGAGGATCGTTTTCACCGGGACATCGAATTCCATCGCGATCAGCGTGGCGTGGTCGATCACATTCCAGGTGAACGGCAAGCGCCGGCCGAAGCCGCCGCCGAGATAACAATGGTGGAAAGTGACATTGTCGGCGTCCAGGCCCGCCACCGAGGCGACCCGGCTCTTGATGCCCAGCGCGTCCTGGGTGCTGGTCCAAAGTTCGGCCCGGTCGCCCTGGATGTGCACCGTGCAATTCATGGGTTCCATGGCGGCGTGGGCGAGATAGGGCACCCGGTAGCCGGCTTCGAGCACGTCTTGCGCTTGCGCCAGGGCGGCCTCGGTGTCGCCGCTTTCAAAATCCTCCGAGCTGTTGTCTTCGGCCAGCGCCTGGTCGAAGCGTTGCGCGAGCAGCTCGCTGGAGACATTGTCGTTTTCGGTGGTTGTGAACTCGGCCTGGACCATTTCCAGCGCCTGTTTCGCGCGCCAGTAATTGTCCGCCACCACGGCGTAGCCATCTTCGAGTTCGACCACCTTGCGCACGCCGCGTTGGGCGAGCGCCCCGGCGGCGTCCACCGAGGCCAATTTCGCGCCGAACACCGGCGCCAAACGCAGGGCGGCGTACAACATGTCATCGCTGTGGGCATCAATACCATAGCGCGCGCTGCCATCCACCTTGGCTGGAATATCGCGCCGCGAAATCGCCCTGCCCACGATGGTGAACTGGGACGGGTCTTTCAACGTCGGATTTTCCGGGGGTTCGAGCTGCGCCGCGGCCTCCGCCAATTCGCCGTAGGCGAGTGTTCGGCCGCTGGCGCCGTGGTGCACGTGGCTTTCCGCGGTCGAGCATTCCTCCACCGCCACGCCCCAGCGCGCCGCCGCGCATTCGAGCAGCATTTGCCGCGCCGCCGCGCCGGCCACGCGCGTGCCGCGTTCGCCGGTCCAGCGCACCGCGGAACTGCCGCCGGTGGTTTGCACATTCATGACCCGGGCCACGGTGAGGGCGCTCAAATCGACCAGTCCGGTGGGAACTCCGGACAGCATTTCTTCGCCGAAACCGCTGATGAAGGCTTCATTGGCGAACAAGTCCGTGGCCGGCGCCTGTTCCACATCGACCAGTTCCCAGGCGGCGTCGAGTTCATCGGCCGCCATCATGCCCAGGGCAGTGTGCGTACCCTGGCCCATTTCCGAGTGGGGCACATAAACCGTTACCCGGTTGTCGGGCCGAAGTTTGATCCAGGAGGTGACGAAGCGGTCGCCGCCGGAGGCAAGCGTGTCGTTGGCGCGGCGGTGCCGACTTGGCCGGGTGGCGGCGTAACCGATCAGCACGCCGCCGCCGGCAACGGCGGAAACGAGCAGGAATTTGCGCCGGCTGACTTTGGGCTGGCTGGATTTGGATTCGCTGTTTTCGTTGCTCATGGTTGTCTCCAACGCGTTCGCGCTATGCGCTCGCCAGGGCGCGAATGGCCTTGCGCACCCGCGGGTAGGAACCGCAGCGGCAGATGTTGCTGATGCCGGCGTCGATTTCCGCATCGCTTGGCGAGGGATTGCGCGCGAGCAAGGCCGACACCGCCATGATCATGCCCGACTGGCAATAACCGCACTGGGGCACCTGGTGATCGATCCAGGCCTGTTGCACCGGGCTCAGGCCGTTGGCGCCGCCGGCGACTGTGGCAAGCCCTTCGATGGTGGTGATCTCGCGACCCTCCACCGCGCTGACCGGCGTCACGCAACTGCGCAGCGCATTGCCGTCGACATGCACCGTGCAGGCGCCGCAATTGCCGATGCCGCAGCCGAAATTGGTGCCGGTCATGCCGAGCTCATCGCGCAGCGCCCAAAGCAAGGGCATTTCAGGCTCGATATCGAGTTCCCTAGGTTCTCCGTTTACTATGAAAGTTGCCATTCGCACACTCCCGCTTCACCAGCGCCCAGTATACAAGAAAGCTCCCGCTTGTCAGAGCTTTCGCCCCGCGCCGGCCTGCCGATGGCGCGGCATTGCAATTGAAAATTCCCGCATGGATTGACGGATGCCAGCGACAGCGGAGCGGATGTCGGGGATAATGCCACCGAGACCGAAACAACGGGGACAGGCGATGAACTTGAGAATTCTCGGCTCCGAGGTGATTGGCACTTTCGCGCTGGTATTCACCGGCTGCGGCGCGGTGGTGGTCAACGACTTGTTCGGCGTGGGCTTCGGCGCGCTGGGCATCAATATCGTTTTCGGCCTGATTGTGATGGCCGTGGTGTATTCGCTGGGCAACGTGTCCGGCGCCCACATCAACCCAGCCGTCAGCGTCGCCTTCTGCGCCGCGGGACGCCTGCCGCGCAAGCTTTTGCTGCCTTACATCGCCGCCCAATGCGCCGGCGCCATCGCCGCCGCGTTCTGCCTGCGCCTGTTGTTTCCCGGTCATGAAGGCTACGGCATGACCGCGAGCGGAATTGATGTGCCGCGCAGCTTCCTGTTCGAAGTGATGCTCACCTTCCTGCTCATGTTCGTGATCTTCAACGTGCTCAGCGGCAATGGGGCGAAGAAAACCATGGCCGGGCTCGTCATCGGCGCCGCGGTGACCCTGCTGAGCATGTTCGGCGGCGGCGTCACCGGCGCTTCGATGAACCCGGCGCGTTCCATCGGTCCCGCATTGGCGGCGGAAAACCTCGAACTGCTCTGGCTATACCTGACCGCGCCGCCCATCGGCGCGCTGCTCGCCTGGCCCGCCGCGCGCTGGCTGCAGGGCGAAAGTTTCCTGGCCGACTCGGGCTAGCGGCGAATCAATCCCTGGATTCCGACAGCGCCGCGCGAATCGCGTTCGCGGTGAATTCAGCGCGAAACTCAACCATCCTCGCGCCCAATTCGACAGTCTCTTCCAGGGGCGCAATGGAAACACCATTGATGGACGCCAGGCCCGCATCCACCCGTTGCGCAAAGCGAACCTGGTCTGGGTCCGTGACCATCATCATCGCCGTCACCCAGATGTCGTCGTGATAGCCATCGTGCCCAGTCTCGGCGACGCCCAGTTCCCGTTCAGTGAACTTCTCCGTTTCTTCCCAACCCGGATCGTAGAATTCCCGAGCAAAGTGGATTCGCGCCTCCCCGTCTTCCCACTGCGCCGTCAACGCCGCCACCACATTGGCCATGCCGCGCTGGTTCCCGCCGCTGTCGCCGATCAGCACAATGTCGGCAAACCCCGATTGTTTCAAACTGCGCGCAATGTCCGTCAACAGCGCCTCATAAGTCGCCCCGCTCAAACTGATGCTCCCGGGGAACTTCATCGCGCCGCTGGGCGGGTCGATGTTTCCCTGCGGCACAAACTTCACAACAGGCGCGCACAGCGCATTGCCCAGCTTCTCCGCAATCGCGGGACAAATCGCCTCCAGTATCAGGTTGTGTTTCCCCGTCGCCAAATACGGCCCGTTCTCTTCAATCCCCCCAGTCGGCAAAATCGCAGTCGTAACCCCATCCGCAATCAAATCCCGAATCTCCATAAACGTCAGCTCTTCCATCCAAAACGACTGCCCCGCCGCAATCGGACGATCCGCCGCCAGCAGTTCTTCATCGGAAATAACACCCTGCGCAACACCATGCGGCCCCTGCGCCAGCAAAAAACCCATCGCCAGCAAACACATACCTCGTTTCAAAAAATCAAAGTGCCTATACACGTTCAACTCTCCGCCCTCCACACAATAAGTCCGAAACGCTAACACATTAGCTCCAACGACGTAGCTTTCGGATTCCGCACAGCGTAAGTCTCCCTCTGCGGGCGGGGTGCGGCAGGCGTACGAGCCATAGATGGGATGCGCACTCTCCAAGCATGCGCGGCCCAGAGCGAACCGACCAACAGTGTGTGATTTTCAATTGCCAAATGTGTGCAGTTTTCAGTTGCCATTGACACTCTTACCCAACGAGATTCTGCGACTCCGCTTCGCTGCACGCAGAATGACGGTGGGGGGTCTGCACACTGTGAGTCTCCGTCGGGTGGGGGGAGATTCAGCGGGCGTGCGAGGCAGGATGCCGAGCCCGAAGCCTACATGGATGTATTCACGGCGTCCGCTGAATCTCCCCCCACCCGACGGGGACGGGTCGAAGCCCAAGCCTGTTACCCAACGAGATTCTGCGACTCCGCTTCGCTGCGCGCAGAATGACGGTAAGGGGTCTGCACACTGTGAGTCGCCGTCTGGCGGTGTGGGGTGCGGCGGGCGTGCGAGCCATGGATGGCGAGCCCGAAGCTTACAGGGACGTATTCACAGCGTCCGCTGCACCCCACACCGCCAGACGGCGACGGATCGAAGCCCCAACCCTGCGGTTACGGATCGAAGCTCCACCCCTGCGGTGGCGGATCGAAGCTTCAGCCCAAGGACGACGGATCGAAGCCACTACCCCGACTGGACTTAACCGCCCAATGCCGTTGTAATTGCCAACCGCCAAACCTACAAACCTCATCGGAAAAACACCCCCAGCGAGCAGCCAATTTGAAACTTTCCCCGCTCCACATCGCCATTCTCGCCGCAGCCTCGACCCTAATCTTGTTGATCGCCACCCTGTCACGATCCGATTCGCGCGGAGAAAATGGCCCAATCGCCGCCCTCGACATCAGCGGCGATGAACTGCTGGCCCGCGGCGAATATCTCGCCATCGCCGGCAATTGCGCGAGCTGCCACACCACCGCCGCCGGCGAATTCATGGCCGGCGGCGTAGCGTTTGAAACACCCTTCGGCACACTCTATTCGACCAACATCACCCCCGACCCCGAAACTGGAATCGGCAACTGGAGCGAACAGGATTTTCTAAACGCCATGCGGCAAGGCGTGCGACCCAACAATGAACACCTCTACCCCGCGTTTCCGTACACCGCCTACACCAAAATTTCCAACGAAGACATCGCCACGATCTATGCTTACTTGCAAAACATCCCGCCAATCAATCAAGCCGCACCCGAAAACGCGCTGTCCTTTCCCTTCAACATCCGGCCACTCATGGCCCTGTGGAAAACAATTTATTTCGAATCGGGAGAATTCGAACCGAACGAAGAGGAATCCGAAGTATGGAACCGAGGCGCCTACCTGGTGGAAGCATTCGCCCATTGCAGCGCCTGCCACACCCCGCGAAACAGTCTCGGAGCGGAAATAAAAGACTTGCACATGAGCGGCGGCGAGTACCTGGACCGCGTCGGAACCGGAGAACACCGGCCCTGGTCCGCCCCCAACCTCACCGCAACACAGCGCGGACTCGGATTGTGGACCCAACAAGAACTTGAAGACTACCTGCAAACCGCGCGGAACGGATTTCTGGAATCCTTCGGGCCAATGAACCAGGTCATTATGAACAGCACGCGCTTTCTGTCGGACAGAGACATCCGAGCCATGGCGTCCTACCTCAAGAGCTTGCCCGCGGTCGAGGAACCCGCCGCGGATATGCCGAACCCGCAGCTTATGGGTCGCGGCCGGACCATCTACAACCTCCATTGTGGAACCTGCCACCTGCCGGACGGCGAAGGTGATCCCGAAATGGCGCCCAGGCTCAATGCCGGCAGCCTCGTTGTGCAGTCCTCGAATCCGGCGTCCATGATCAACGCCATCTTGTATGGGCCGGAGACGCCCGGACATCCCTTGCCGCCAAAATGGAGGGAACCCATGGATGCGTTTCAATACCTGTTGGACGATGAGGAAATCGCGGCCGTCGCCAGCTATATTCGCAATGCCTGGGACAATTCGGCCGGTGTCGTGACCGCCGCGCAAGTGGCGCGCCAACGCTAGCAATGGTCTGAACCCGCGGGCGGGGCATGCCCCGCCCCTGCCGTTGAACAGCGGCATCAGCGTCAAATGCCGCGGGAACATTCCGGCATGGTCAGAGATTCCAGTGCGATCGAAGCGAAACGATCTTTGAATCCGCACAACAGTTAATCGATAATGTCCGCGCGGCTCCATTCGACTTTGCCAGCAAATGAGGCGGATAGACTTGTTGCTTCCCTGTGCCAGTAAACCCGCGTGGTGGGCCGCCGCCAGCGCACTCCTGGCGGCGCTGTTGCTGGCCGCCTGCGGGCGCGACGCCGCTTTTCCCACAGGAGCGCCGGAAAGCGCCTCGGTTCCGCGAACGCGCCTGATGACGGGCGAACAATACGCGAACACAATCGCGCAAATTTTCGGCGAGGACATCAGCGGCAGCGTGCTTCCGCCCATCCCACCCATGGTCAGGACCGATGGCCTGCTGGCTTCCGGCGCCGCTTTCGTGGGTGTCACATCCGACCAGATTTCCCAGATTCAACAGGCCGCGGCGGCAATAGCGGCAAAAGTGGTCGATGAAGCGCATCGCGATTTTTTGATCCCCTGCCGGCCCGAATCCCCGGAAGCAGCCGACCCCGCTTGCGCCGAACTGTTTTTGCGCGAAACCGGCCGACTGCTTCAGCGCCAACCCCTGGCGGACCTGCGACTCGCCGAACTGGTCGATATCGCCGGTTACGCGGCGGAACAAACCGAAGACTTCTATGCGGGATTGGCCCTGGCGCTGGAATCCATTCTGATCAGCCCGGAATTTGTCTTTATCGTGGACCGGGCGGAGCCCGACCCGGACCGCCCGGGAACTGAGCGTCTGGATGCCTGGTCCCTGGCCTCCCGATTGAGTTTTTTCCTCTGGAACGGGCCCCCCGACGATGCCTTGCTGGATGCGGCGGAAAGCGGAGAATTGCATACCGACACGGGGCTGCGCGCCGCGGTTGATCGAATGCTGTCCAGCGCAAGACTCGAAACCGGCATGCGCGCCTTCTTCGACGACATGCTCGGATTCGACGCATTCGGCAGCCTGGCGAAGGATCCCGTGGTCTATCCGATGGTTACCGGGTCCACCCTGGAAGACGCGCGGGAACAAACCTTGCGCACCATCATCGATCACCTGCTGAACCGGGAAGCGGACTATCGCGATTTGTTCACCACCCGCAAAACTTTCATCTCTCCTTCTCTGGCCGTGGTCTATGGCATTCCCGCGGGCAATGGCTGGATCCCTTATGAATTCGATGCGGGCAGTCCCCGCGTCGGCTTGCTGACACAGGTCAGCTTTCTCGCCGCCAATTCCCACGCCGTGCGCAGTTCACCGACGCTTCGCGGGCATGCGCTGCGCGAGCGCCTGCTATGCCAGACCGTGCCTCCGCCGCCACCGAATGTGGATTTTTCCCTGCTGGAAGAAGCCGAACACGCGGCCACGGCGCGCGAGCGGCTCGACGTGCACAACACCAATCCCGCTTGCGCGGGATGTCATCTCATTACCGATCCGATCGGGCTGGCGCTGGAAGGTTTCGATGGCGCCGGGCGTTTCCGGGAGACTGAGAACGGCGCGGCGCTGGACCTTGGCGGTGAACTGGATGGCGTGCGCTTTGGGGATGCGGCGGGGCTCGCCTTGGCGCTGCGGGACCACCCGAAACTTTCGAATTGCCTGATCAATCGCCTTTTCGCCTATGGCACCGGCGGCCCCGTATCATTGCGCCGCGACCGCGACATCATTCGCTGGTTCGAAGACCGCTTCGCCGCCAATGGCCACCAACTGCGGCCGCTGTTGCGCGAACTGGTGCTTGGCGAGGCGTTTTCCACTGTATCGCCGGGTGAATTTCAGGATAATATGGACCGCTTGGACACGGGTGAAGCGGAATTCCGCTTCAGCGGCCCAAGATTCGGCTCATCGCCGCAAAGGTGAAAACATGAGCAAATTCAATCGACGCAAGTTTCTCGCCAAGACCTTGAAAGGAACCTTGAACGGCGGCGCGGTCGCCGTGGGCCTTCCCCTGCTCGACGTGTTTCTCAACGAAAATGGAACGGCGTTGGCGAACGGCGCGCCGGTTCCCATGCGGTTCGGCACCTGGTCCTGGGGTCTGGGCATGAGCGAGTCTATCTTCGTGCCGAAAAAAACCGGCCCGGATTTCGACTTGCCGGAAGAAATCGCGGCCCTGGCGCCGATTCAAAAGCACATCAACCTGTTCACCAATTTCCATGTCTTCAAGGATGACGCGCCCAATTTGTGTCATCACTCCGGCTGGGTCGTGCTGCGCTCGGGTATCGCGCCGATGACCGCCGAGAATCGCCCGGGTGAAACCATAGATGTTTCCGTTGCGCGCCACATCGGCAACGCCACCCGGTTCCGCAGCTTGAGCGCAACCGCAACCGGAGACGTGCGCGACAGCTTCAGCTACGAAGGCGGCAATTCGGTGAACGCGCCGGAATGGTCGCCCCTGCGGTTTTATCAGCGCCTGTTCGGGGAAGATTTTCAGGATCCCAACGCCGAATCCTTCACCCCGGACCCGCGGGTGATGGTGAGAAAGAGCGCGCTCTCCGCGGTGCGGGAAGACGCCAAAAAACTGGAAAAATCTTTGGGCGCGGCGGACCGCGCCAGGCTTGATCAATACTTTACCGGTTTGCGCGACCTGGAAAGGCGTTTCGACCTGCAACTCACAAAACCGGACCCCCGGGAAGCCTGCGTCATCGGCGAGGCGCCCCAAGACTTGCCAACCGGACTCGATGCCGATCTCGTGGCAAAGCGTCACCGCATGATGACCGAGTTGATGCTGATGGCGGTCGCCTGCGACCAGGCCCGGGTATTCAACATGTTCTACGCCTCCGCGTTTTCCGCCACCATCAAGCCCGGTTACGACAAACCCCATCACACGGCAACCCACGAAGAAGCGGTGGACAGCGAGCTCGGCTACCAGCCCAATGTATCCTGGTTCACCCGCCGCGCCATGGAAGAATGGGCGTACTTCGTCGGCGCGCTGGCCAATTTCAGGGAGGGCGACGGTTCCCTGCTGGACAACGCCTTCATCTATTGCACGACGGACCAGTCGTTCGCCAAAACCCACGCCATTGACGGAATACCCATGTTCAGCGCGGGGACCGCCGGCGGACGGGTGAAGACCGGATTGCACATCGACGGGGCCGGGTCGCCCGGTTGCCGGCTGGGCTACACCGCGCAGCGCCTGATGGGACTGGAGATCGATTCCTGGGGGACGAAGAGCAACACGACCTCGGGTGAGATTGGTGAAATTCTGGTTTGAAATCTCTGGCCGCGTCCTCCGCAAGATGGGCATGGCGCTGGCCATGGCCTTTTTCGGCGCCGGGGCTTTCGCCGCGGACGGGGAATTCTTCACCGAAGCGTACCGGGAGATACCCACGCCCGAAGATTTTCATGTCGAGTTGACCGAACTCGATGGCCCGGTCTTTGCCGACCGTTCCGGCAAGACACTTTACAAATGGCCGCAGCACAGGCTCCGCAACGGCTACAGCGGGGAACCGCCCGGCACGCCGCGGTGCTACGACGAAGTGCTCACCGTGACCGCAGGGCTGATGAGTCCCTATCCACCCGGCATTCAATTGCCCGAACTCGACCGACGTTTGAGTTGCACAGAATTATGGCCGCCGGTGCTGGCAAGCAACGATGCGGAAGCCGTGGGCAAGTGGACGATTGTCGAGCGCATCGACGGTCAGCGGCAATGGGCATTCGATGAACAGCCCTTGTACACCTCCATTCGCGACCAGCAGCCCGGCGATGTGATTGGCGGCACGACGCGGCGTTACGGCGGCGACTCTCCGGCGTATCGAGTTCCCATCGGGCCGCCGCCGCTGCTGCCGCCCGGCTTTGCCGTCAGGACGACTTCGATCGGCCGCATGCTCACCACGGACAAAAATGAAGCGGTGTATGCCTATGCCGGCGACACCGCGACGACGACAAATTGCCATGACGCATGTCTGGTTGACTGGAAGCCGGTGTCCGCCCCGGCCTTGGCCCGCGCCCAGGGCGAGTGGTCGATGCTGGAACGCTCGCCGGGAGAGCGCCAATGGGTCTTCCGGGGCCAGCCGCTGTACACCTACGCGCTGGATACCGGTTCCTGGAGCCGGCAAGGCAGCGATGTCGCCATGTGGGACAATGTTTTCACCCAAAAGGCGCCGGCGCACCCGCCCGAATTTACCGTGCAACCCACGATTGCCGGAGAGGTGCTGGCGGATGTCAGCGGCAGAACGATTTATGTCTATCGTTGCGGCGAAGATTCCGCGGACCAACTCGCCTGCGACCATCCGGACGACACCCAGGTGTACCGGCTCGCCATGTGCGGCGGCGGCAGCGCCGAAAAGTGTCTTGAACATTGGCCTTACGTGCTGGCGGGCGATGGAGCGAAAAGCATCAACCGCACTTGGCGCGTTTTGTCCATCGATCCAAAAACCGGCCGCTTGGCGGGCAATGGTGAACCGGGAGCGTTGCGGGTCTGGTCTTATCGCGGCAGACCGGTATATCGGTTCGCCGGGGACCAGCGTCCGGGTGACGTGTTCGGCGACGGCACCGGGGAGTGGAGGGGCCAGCGCAACGGCTTGAAAGCGTTTTGGCTGCGGGATGATTTCATGAATGGGATTCTCTGATGGCTCGGGCACCACGGTTCATTGCCGCTCTGCTGGCGATTGCCTGCGCCGGCGCGCGGGCCGATGATGGTCCGCCGCGCGATGGCGCGATCGGCTATGTGATGACCGACCTGTTCTGGTCGGTGTATCAGACGGCGGACGGAAGCGGGGAATGTCCGCGCGGTTTCAATGACGGACCGCGCGAACAATTCGAACAATTGTTTCCCGCCCATGAATTTCTCACGGTGGAAGAGACGCAGCTCAAGCAGGAAATTGAAACCTGGCATCCGACCACCGAGCCGGACGGATTCGAGTTTCTTGAAGTGGAAGGGGAGCTTTCCTGGGGCCTGGATCTCGATGGAGAGATCGGGCCGAACGACTTCACGCATCCGGACGGCACTCCCGGCATAGACAACGAGGTGTATCGCGCCGTCGGCTGCATAATCGGTTTCCGCGGGCCGGACGGCGTCGAATTCATATTCCAGAACAAAGCCATACTCGACCGCGTCTACAACCGGATGATGATCGAACTGACCGGCGTCGACGATCTCGAGAACGACGATTCCGTGACGCTTGTCTGGTACCGCGGAATGGATCGGCTGTTGACCGACGCCACCGGCCAGAAAGTGATGCCCGGCGGCACGCAAAGAGTCGACAGGCGCTGGGGCGAAAGCCTGATTCGCCGAACGGAAGGCAAGATCGTCGATTCGGTATTCACCAGCGAACCCATTGACGAGCTGGTGATTCCCTGGATGAATCTGAATGTGCCATCGATACATCTCTTCCGCGATGCGCGCTTGCGGCTTGATTTGACCAGCGACGGCGCGAGCGGGCTGCTCGCCGGCTATGCCGATGTGGACACCTGGTACTATCAACTCATCCGAAACGACTCCACGCACCATTTGAGCAACGGGCAGATTTCGGGCATCTCGCTGTATAAGGCGCTGCGCCGCTTGGCCGACGCGCACCCCGACCCGGAAACCGGCGAAAACACCGCGATATCGACCGCGCTGGATATCAAGATGACGCAGGTTTACATCGCCCACGAAAGCAAGCGGGAAGAAGCAACAAGCGCTCCTTGACGGTTGACGGGTGCGAAATTAACCGGACAATAGACGCCGCGATACGCGACCGGAACCAACTTTACCGTCGAACGCATCGCACCAACCCCCCCAAAGACAAAATAAGGTATGCATATGAACAGAATAACCGGCGCAAGCCTGTTTGTGGCCCTGATGATTCTCGCCGGCTGCGCCAGTGGTCCGCCTCCGGCGGTGGGCATGTGGGGTGTGAACATGGACACGCCATTGGGCTCGATCCCGGTCACCTTGACGCTGAATGAAGACGGCACCGGCAGCATGGCGGCCGCCAATCTTGGCGAGGCGCCGGTTTCCGACGTGGTCTACGACGGCCCGAATGTTAGCTTCACCGCCGAAATCGACGCCCAGGGGCAGTCCGTGATGCTCGATTTCAATGGCTCGGTGGAAGGCGACGCCCTCGAAGGCACCTTCGGTTCCGACTTTGGCGATATGTCGGTTTCCGGCACCCGCCAATAGCGTTCTCCGCGGGACTGGCAGCCCGGCCGCATTTCCGCGGCCCATGATGGTGTTGCCGAACGGGTTGCTTTCCCGTGGCGTGGTTGGTGTTGCCAACAGCTTGCATTCTCGCGGTGACGGGCGAAACAAGCAGCGGTGCTTGTAGCGGCGACGCATGCTGGCCCGCGGATTCCCGCCGCGCGGCGTTTCGAGCGCGGCGCATGGGCCTTGCGAGCCTAGAATTTGTCCGCGCTGGCGCCGTCCCATTCGCTTCTGAACCGCCGCGGCCCTTCGCCCGCCGTCAGCAGTTGCCCCGGCGCCAGCGAGCTGTTGATATCCGCATAGGTATGAACGCCGTCGTCGCGGCGGATGAACAGGTGCCGCGGCCCGAGGTCGTCGGGGCTGCCCAGTCCCATTGCGCCGCACAACTCCAGGAAAGCCGCCACGGTGGCGCGCTGGAAGCGATACACCCGCCTGGCTTTTTCTTCGACGTTGATGGCGCGGGCCAGCGCCTTGTCCTGGGTGGTAATCCCGGTTGGGCAGCGGTTGGTGTTGCAGGCCCGGGCCTGGATGCAGCCCAGCGCGAGCATCATCGAACGCGCGGCGTTGACCGCGTCCGCGCCGAGCGCGATTTTTTCCAGCATGTCGAATCCGGTGGCGGTTACCCCGGAGGCCACCACCCGGATATCCTGCTTCAGATCCGCGCCAAGCAATATCTGGCTGACAAAGTACGTCGCTTCGAGGCAGGGAACACCAAGCCGGTTGATGAATTCCACCGGCGCGGCGCCGGTGCCGCCTTCGGCGCCGTCGACGGTAATGAAATCCGGCAAAATGCCGGTTGCGAGCATCGCCTTGACGATGGCGCAAAATTCGCCCGGTTTGCCGAGGGCGAGCTTGAATCCCACGGGCTTGCCGCCGCTCAACTCGCGCAGCCGCCGCAAAAACTCCAGCAGCCCGATGGGTGAGTCGAATTCGGGATGCCGCGGCGGCGAGTTTACCGTCTTGCCGACTTCAACAAGTCGTATGTTGGCGATTTCCGGGGTAACTTTCACCCCCGGCAACACGCCGCCATGGGAAGGCTTGGCGCCCTGGGACAATTTCAACTCGATCATTTTCACCTGATCGCCACAAGCTCGTTCGGCAAAAGCGCCCGGATCAAAACGTCCGTCCCCCTGGCGGCAACCGAAATAGCCGGTGCCGATCTGCCAGATCAGGTCGCCATTGTGTTTTGTGTGGTGGGGGCTGACGCCACCTTCGCCGGTGTTGTGGGCAAAGCCGCCGAGCTCGGCGCCCTTGTTCAAGGCCAGCACCGCGTTGGCGCTCAAGGCGCCGAAACTCATCGCGGAAACATTCAGCCGCGAACCATCGTAGGGTTGACCGCATTGACCGCCCCCGAACCGCAGCCGACCATGGCTTTCGTTGAGATGGGTCGGGCTCAGCGAGTGCTGCAAGCTGCGGTAGCCGTCCGCGAGCAGATTGCGCTGGGTGCCGAAGGGAATCGTATCGGACATGCCTTTGGCGCGGGAGTAAACGATCTTGCGCCGCTCGCGGCTGAATGGCCGCTCTTCCAGGTCATTGGAGATGAAATACTGCTGAATCTCGGTGCGGAAAAACTCAAGCAAATAGCGGATATTCGCGAACACCGGGTAGTTCCGGCGCAAATTGCTGTTGCTGAGGAAATACTCCCAGCTGCCCAGCGCCGTCCAGGCGAACAGCACGAGAAACAGCGCCAACGGCCATGGCGCCGAGCTGAGCGCGGCCCAGCTTGGCGCGATTTCCTCCATGCTCAACAACAGCCAAGCCAAGCTCAGCGGCGTGAGCACAAAGGCGATGAGCAAATACAGTCGAACAGCGGGAGTCATTTTGACAGCGCTACCGAGATTTTCGACATACTTCTTCGATCCCGCCCAATTGAAGCGAATTATCCGTTGCGCAGCACGCGCTCATATGCTAACTTGCTTTACATTTCGTAAAGTACATTGATAGTATGGATCACAGTTCAACCATTCTTTTGGTTAGCGAAACTCCGTCTGACTACCAAGCGGTCACCGATTCTCTCGCGTCTCTGCCCGATTATCGCACCTTGGTTGCGCCATCCGCCGAGCGGGCATTCGATGTGCTGGACACCGTGCAAGTCGATCTCGTGCTTTGCGATGCCGACAGCGAAGGATTCGACGGCGCCAAAGTACTTGGCAGAATGCGGGGATCCCATCCCTATGTCATCAGAATACCCGTATTTGGTCGCCAGAACGAACGTTGGAGCAGCGAGGTGCTTGCCCACACCGCGGCATACCAGTACCTGACCAAGCCGGTGCAATCGGCCCAGGCCCTGTTGCTGGTGAAAAGGGCGCTGGAAACCAGGGAGTTGGCGCGCAGACACCGTTTGATCAGTCGCGAACTGAAAATAGACGAGGATTCGGCCCTGTTCAATATCAAGCAATCCGAGACCCAGCGTCTGCAAAGTTTCCAGTTTGAAAAACTGGTCTACATCAGCCAGAAAATGGCTGAACTTTGCAATGCCGCGCGCCAGGCCGCGAAAACTTCCCTGCCGATCCTAATTCAGGGAGAAACCGGCACCGGCAAGGAATTGCTCGCGCGGGCGATTCACTTCAACAGCGACCGCGGCGCCAGTCCACTCATGGTGCAGAATTGCGGCGGCATGCCGGATGACCTGCTCGCATCGGAATTATTTGGCCACAAGCGGGGCGCGTTCACCGGTGCGATTGGCGACCGCCTTGGACTGTTTCGCGCCGCGGACGGCGGCACGGTGTTTCTCGACGAAATTTCGGAAATCTCGTCGTCCTTTCAAGTAAGTCTGCTGCGATTCCTGCAGGAAGGCGAAATCAAAGCGCTTGGCAGCGACAAGATCGAACATTGCGATGTGCGCATCATCGCGGCATCCAATCGGGATTTGGCGGAAATGGTGGAGCAGGGCGAATTTCGCCGCGACCTCTATTATCGTTTGAAGGGATTCATGTTCGAAGCGCCTCCCCTGCGAGAGCGAAAGGAGGACGTGGCGGTTCTCGCCGACTTTTTTCTGCAAAAGCACAGCGCGCAGATGTCGCGTAGGTTGCTTGGATTCTCAAAAGATCTAATCGACCAACTGTCGCGCCATTCTTTTCCGGGCAATGTGCGCGAACTCGAAACCGAAGTGCGTCGCATGGTCGCCTGTGCCCAGGATGGCGAATACTTGTCCCTGCGCCATCTGTCGCCTGAACTGGCGCAACTGCCCGAGCCACCGCCCGAGGACGCACTCGCCGCGCCGATCATTGCCGAAGGAACGAATTTGCCGGAAATGGTTGAATCGCTTGAGAAGCAACTGGTGACCAAGGTGCTGCAAAAACACCGTTGGAATCAGAGCCGCACCGCGCGGGAGCTGGGCATATCCAGAGTTGGGCTCGCCAACAAGATCAAGCGGTACGCCTTGGCGCAGTCAGGCACCTGAACCAAGTCACTCCCTGATTCCGGCTCATGATCCGTTCGCCGGTGGCGATTTGTAAATTGTCTTTGCAATCGCCACTGCATAGTTGCTTTTCAGTTGTCTCCCAATTATTGGAAGCCTTGCGGCAAACATTCTCTATCTATCTGAAAAACCGGTTATTTTTCCGCTTCTTAAGGTTGGCCCGCTAGTTGCATGCGCTTGTATTGCGCAGACCCGCGAACAACTCGCGGGTCTGGTGAATCATCTGGAAATAACTCGGGAGTGGAATTCATGGCTAATCTGCTATGGCTGCAAGGCGGCGCCTGTTCCGGCAATACCATGTCGTTCTTGAATGCGGAAGAACCCAGCGCCTGCGATCTGGTTACCGACTTCGGCATCAATGTGTTGTGGCACCCCTCGCTAGGACTGGAACTGGGAGAAAACGTCCACAAAATATTGGCCGATTGCGCCTCTGGCGACATCCCGCTCGATATTTTCGTATTCGAAGGGACCGTGGTGAACGCGCCCGACGGCAGCGGCAATTGGAACCGCTTCGCGGGGCGGCCGATGAAAGATTGGGTCCGGGATTTATCGAAGGCAGCGCAATTTGTCGTTGCCATCGGAGATTGCGCCACTTGGGGCGGAATTCCCGCGATGGCGCCCAATCCTTCCGAATCCAGGGGGCTGCAATTTCTCAAGCGCGACAAGGGCGGCGCCTTGGGTGACCAGTTCGTTTCCAAGGCCGGGCTTCCCGTAATCAATATTCCCGGCTGTCCGGCCCATCCGGACTGGGTTACCCAAATCCTGGTCGCGGTCGCGACGGGTAGGGCCGGAGACTTGCAGCTAGACGAGTTCCAGCGCCCAGCGACATTCTTCACCAGTTTCACCCAAACTGGCTGTACGAGAAACATGCATTTCGCCTACAAGGTGTCCGCCACCGAATTCGGCCAGCGCAAAGGCTGCCTGTTTTACGATCTTGGCTGTCGCGGCCCGATGACGCACAGCCCATGCAATCGGATTCTTTGGAATCGGCAGTCATCCAAGACACGGGCAGGCATGCCATGCCTGGGGTGCACCGAACCCGAATTTCCGTTTTTTGATCTGGCGCCGGGCACGGTCTTCAAGACCCAGACTGTCATGGGTGTGCCGAAGGATATGCCTTCCGGGGTTAACAAGACGGGCTATATCAAGTTGACCGCCGCCGCCAAGGCCGTTGCTCCGGCTTGGGCCGAGCAAGACATTTTCGTTGTGTAAGCGAGGACAAGCAAAATGGCTGAACCAGCAGTTCAAACATTGGATATTTCTCCCGTCGGTCGCGTGGAAGGCGACCTCGACGTGCGGGTGGATATCGAAAACGGCGTTGTTGTAAACGCCTGGACTTCCGCCGAATTGTTTCGTGGATTCGAAATCATTCTGCGCGACAAGGACCCCCAGGCGGGTTTGGTGGTAACGCCCAGGGCCTGTGGCATTTGCGGCGCTTCGCATTTGACTTGCGCCGCCTGGGCGCTGGACACCGCCTGGGGCACCACGGTTCCCCGCAATGCCATTCTGGCGCGCAATCTGGGACAACTGACCGAGAGCCTGCAATCGCTGCCCAGACATCATTACGGTCTGTACATGATCGATTACACCAACAAAAACTACTCGCACAGCGCTTTCTTCGAAGAGGCGGTGAAACGCTGGTCACCGTTCACCGGCACCAATTACGAGTTGGGTGTGACGATTTCCGGCCGACCGGTGGAGATTTACGCGCTGCTCGGCGGGCAATGGCCGCATTCAAGCTACATGGTTCCGGGCGGCGTCATGTGCGCGCCGACCTTGACCGACGTGACCCGAGCCTGGTCGATCTTGGAACATTTCCGCCGCAACTGGTTTGAACCGGTCTGGCTGGGATGTTCGCTCGAGCGCTACGAGGAAATTCGCTCTTTCGCGGATTTCCAGGCTTGGCTCGATGAAAAGCCGGAGCATGCGAACTCGGACCTGGGTTTGTTCTGGCGCATGTCGCGGGAAATTGGTCTTGACAAGTATGGCATTGGCCATGGCAAGTACATCAGTTGGGGCTACCTGCCGCACGAGGAGAAATACAACCAACCGACAATCGATGGCCGCAACGCCGCGGTAATCATGAAAAGTGGTGTTTACGATGGCGCCAAAGACAGCCACGAAACCATGAATCAGGCGTTTACGCGGGAAGACGTCGCCCGCTCCTGGTACGACGAGCCGGGCGGGCTGCATCCTTTCGAACGCACCACGAAAGCCACCGGCAAGAACGACCTCGATCCCGAGGGCAAGTATTCCTGGTGTACCGCGGTGCGCCACGATGATCGCGGCAGATTGGAAGCGGGTCCGCTGGCGCGGCAATTGATAGCCGGCGGAGACCATGGCGAAAGCTGGCAGCATACCGACCCGCTGGTGCTGGACATGTACCGCGAACTCGGCGGCGCCAGCGTGGCCTTGCGCCATTTCGCGCGCATGCACGAAGGTGTCAAGATCTATCGTCAGATCGAACGCTGCTTGCGCGAACTGCGGCTTGACGAGGAGTGGTACATCAAGCCAACGGAAAAGGATGGGCAAGGCTGGGGCGCTACCGAAGCCATCCGCGGAGCCTTGTGCCATTGGATAGATGTGCGGGGGGGCAAAATCCACAACTATCAGATCATTGCGCCCACTACCTGGAATGTAGGCCCCCGGGCCGATGACGGCGAACGCGGACCGATCGAAGAGTCCTTGATCGGGACGCCTATCGCCGACGCGGCGGATCCGGTTGAAGTCGGCCATGTCTGCCGCTCTTACGATTCCTGTCTGGTCTGCACCGTGCATGCGCACGACGCCAAGACCGGCAAAGAGTTGGCGCGATTCCGAACAGCCTGAGCGCGCCGCCCGAAAGGGGGAAGGGGCGGCGCGCGCCGGCCAGAAACAGCAGGCGGATCGAAACAGGGTCGACCCCATGTCGGAAAACGGTCAGGACAAGGTGCTAATCGAAATCACCGACTTGCTGGCGAACGGACTTAAAACCCGCACCGAACCCTTCCCCGAAGACGCGCGCCAGTTCGCCGAAGTGCTCGATGAATTGCGCCAACTTGATCCCGACGATTTGATTGGCAAGTTGGTGGTGGGCGGATTTGTCGACCACCCTTACGGCGAAGACAATCAACGCTGTCTGGAATGTATGTACTATCTGGTGCATCGCAAGTGGTGCGACTTGCCGGAACTTTCCGTTCCGGTCGAACCCGAATGGTGGTGCCGACTTTGGCGGATTTAACGGGTGGTGAAGGCGAGCCAAATTCTCTTGCGCGCCCTGAGCAAGCAGATAATCAGCGCCGGGAACAAATTGCCAGCCTGCTCGGAGACGGATTGACCACCGAAGCATTTCCGCGTTGCGACACCCACGAGCAAGTGCAAGCCGTTGTCAATCGCCTGCAAGCGCTTGACGCGGCGGATTTGCGAGGACGGCTTGTAGTCTCGGGCGTGACCGATTTTATCGTGACCCACCCGGAGGCGGGCCTTGAGCAAGCTTGCGAGACTTGCATGTACTACCTGGTCCATCGCAGATATTGCGAGTTGCCGGAGCTCGATATTCCCGTCGAGCCCGACTGGTCTTGCCGCCTTTGGCGCATTTAACGAAGCATTCGGAGACTGCGCTGGAGGTTCGTTCATTGCTAACCATTATTGGTTGCGGCAACCTCAACCGGAGTGATGACGGTGTTGGCGTCACTGTCGCCAGGCGCCTAATGGAGTTTGATGAATTGCTTGAGCGGGCGCGCATATTCGATGCCGGTACCGGTGGTATGGAAGTGATGTTTCAAGCGCGGGGTGCGAAACGCCTGATCATTATCGACGCGTGCCGGTCGAATTCCGAGCCAGGCGCGGTCTTTGAAGTACCAGGTGCTGAACTGGAAGGCAGTCCGCAAGCAAGCTTCAATTTGCACGACTTTCGCTGGGACCATGCGCTGTATGCCGGCCGCCGCATATTCAAGGAGGATTTTCCGAGCGACGTCACGGTGATTCTGATCGAAGCTGAGAACCTCGACATGGGCACGGAATTGAGCCCCGCAGTCGCCAAAGCCGCTGAGAAAGTGATAGCGGATCTTGAATCCCGCATCCGGGCTTTTGGATGAACGCAACAATCGGGCAAAACGAAATCACAGGTTCCAGCCAGTTGCGGGGCGGCAATTTGTATCTAAGCGCCGAAACCCACCAGCGGCTGCTGCGGGGAAAGCAAACCGTAATATTGCTGCGCGATGGGGCCGATTTGCAGATCTTGCCAGTCGCCCATGCGGCCGCCGGCGGCTACTTGATCAAACTGCGCAATCGCGCCGGCGACCGGGTAATTGACGCCGCCGAGTTTTTTCGTGGCCAAGGACGTGAAGACGATACGGAAACGCAATTGACGCTGACATGGTGCGATGCGCGAGGTGCGGCGGTCTCGAAGGGGTTTTTCGAAGAAAAAGTGTAAACTATATTTACATATTGAAAAGGGTATAGACAACGAATATTTCGGTTGCTAGACTGCCCGTTCCTTCCGTTTGGGAGCAATGCACTTGAATGCGCGGATAGATGCCGAAGTTGGAGCCGCCATGGCGGCCATCGAGGCGGAGCACGCGGGGCCCGGAGAGAAAGTGGAGATGCTCATGGAGATCGCCATGGGCATGCAGCAACGTCCGAAGTCCGCCTATCAACTGCGGCAAGCCATTGGTCTGTACGAGAAGGCCTTGGAAATTTGTCCGCCGCGGGAAAAACTGCTCGGCGCTCGGGTATTGGCCAGAATGGGCACCGCCTTGCAGGCAATGCCGGCGGAAGACGCTGAATACCTCATTCGAGCCCGGCAAGCGTTCGAACAGGCGATGGTAGTTCTCGGCGAGGCCGGCGGCGACGAAGAGATCGCCGAACTCGAGATGAATCTCGGCCTGACGCTGCAATCGCTGGCGGGCATGAATCAAGCCAGGGCCAGTGACGCGATTTCCGCCTATCAACGATCCTTGCGCACCTTCAACGCGAAGCGTTTTCCCCGGGAATTCGCCATCTTGCAGAACAATTTGGCCACGCTTTTCCTGTCGATTCCATTTACCGACCAGCGCGCGAAAATGCGCGAGGCGCTGGCGGTGCAGTCTTTCGAAAAAGGCTTGGAAGTGGTCAATCTGATCGAGCATCCAATCGAATACGCGATGCTGCAGAACAATTTGGGCAATGCCCTGCAATATGCGTCGAGCAGTCACGCCATCGAAAACAACCTGCGCGCGCTCGAAGCCTATGACGAGGCTATGAAGGTGCGAACACGCCGCGATACGCCGCTGGAATATGCCAATACGATCTGCAACCGGGCGAATTGCCTGCTCAATCTGCCCGACGATCCGCAACAGCCACACAGAGGCAATCGCGGCAACCGGGAGCAAGCCATGGCGAGCTTCCGCGACGCCATGGAGATTTTCAACGAAATGGGCGCTGTGGACAAAGCGCAATCCGTCGCCGAGATGCTCGCGGAGCTGGAAATCGAGCGTCCGGCATGGGGAGAATCGGTCGGTGAGATCGTTTCGGATACCCACAGAAAACACTGAAGAGGTAAGACTGATATGGATCCAAACACAGCATCGTTCCTGGTAGCGCTCGCCGCGGGCGGGCTCGCTTCCATCGCCGGCGGCGTAGTCGGTGGTCTGGCAACCGGCGCGGACGCCATCGGCAAGGAATTGGCGATGATTATGGGCGCGTTTTATGGCCCCCTCGCCGGCGTTTCCGGCGTTATGCTCGGCGCCGGCGCGATAATCTGGCTAATCTAGGAGGGCGCGACCATGTGGGAAATGGCTAAGAGTTCCATCACCTTGTTTTTCCGCGGCAAGCTGTTTCAAAACCCCCAACTTGTGTACCGGCAACTCGCTATCGGAATCGGCATAACCATCGTCGTGGTGGTGGGTCTGGATCTCGTTGGCGCGCCGCTTTGGCTTTGCGGTGTGGCCGGGGGTTTTGTGGGCGGATTGGTCCAGCCCTGGCTGTTCAAGGATCTCAAGTATCAATAGCGTTTAATGAACCATCACTCCACCAAGTTGCCCAATCGCGAGCGGGACGATCGTCTCGACCGGCTCATTGGCGACATTGCACGGCTCGAGGAAGTGATCGAAGGCTGGGAAAGCGAGCCGCGCGGTGCTGTGCAAGCCTATCGGCAGTCGATCGATGAATTGAACAAGGAAGCTTTTCGTCGCCTGATCGCGGCTCTGAAGCAAGAACCCGCCGCGGCGGTCGCGCTCAGGGAAATCGCAGCCGATCCACTGGTTTACGGAGTGCTGCGGCGGCATGGACTGCTCAAGGCGAGTTTGCAGGAACGGGTGGAAGAAGCGCTGGATTCGATTCGACCCATGCTCGCCTCCCATGGCGGCGATGTTGACCTGGTTGCGGTAAGACC
Source organism: uncultured Pseudohongiella sp. (assembly GCA_965221015.1). GTDB lineage: Bacteria > Pseudomonadota > Gammaproteobacteria > Pseudomonadales > Pseudohongiellaceae > UBA9145. Next base: position 585,258 of record OZ244859.1, read on the forward strand.
TCCCAATGCGGTGGAGATACGGTTTATGGGCAATTGCAATGGCTGCCCCGCCTCGACCTTGACCTTCGAGGCTGGAGTGAAGGCGGCTATCGAAACGCATTGCCCGGAAATCGTTGAAATTCGGCAGGTGCGTGGAGCGGGTATCGCCAGCGACAATCCAAATGCAATCAATTTTGTCAGTCCTTTTGCGAGCAAAATCGCAACCGGCTGGTGGTTCGCCGCAACTTTGGAAGAAATTCCCGAAGGCGGAATTTTAACGAAACAAATCGAAGGCGATGCCGTGGTGTTGAGCAAGAACGGGGCGGTGGTCAGTTGCTTTCAGGATTTCTGCGCCCACATGGGACTGCCTTTGAGCGATGGCCGGGTGGACGATGGCAAAATCACTTGCCCGCACCACGGGTTTGCCTATCTGCTCGCCTCTGGCGAATGTCTGACGGCACCCGAGGTGCAATTGCGCATGCATGCCGTGCGCGTGGTGGGGGACCGCGTCGAAGTGCGGTTGACCGGGTAGGCTGACGATGCGAGTCACTTTGTCCACTTCGGTAAAGCTTTCTGTCGCATCCCATGCGCCGGATCCCATTCCAGATCAGCCCCTGCTGGACCCGGATGGTCCGTTTCGCATAATCGGTTGCGGTGTGGACGAGGCTGGATTGCCCGAACCGGTGGCGCCGCGGGCCGGCACGTTGTTCGGACCCCGCGGCGCTTGTCTAGCCGCGTCCGCGGGGCCGCTGTACGTGGCCGATACCGGCCATCATCGTTTGCTGATCTGGCGGCGTGTTCCCGATGCGGATCATGCGGCGGCGGACTGGCAGATTGGTCAATCGAACTTCCTGCAAGAAGGCCGCAACGGCAAGGCGCAAGTTTGTGCGCATTCTCTGAACGTTCCCACCGGAGTGGCTGTCGAAGGTGGCACGCTTGCTGTTGCCGATGCTTGGAACCACCGGGTGTTGCTTTGGTACGAGCCGCCACGCCGCGACAACGCGCCCGCGGATATTGTTCTCGGACAACGGAATTTTGCCGGCAACCAAGCCAATCAAGGCGCGGACGTATCCGCAACCGGCCTGAACTGGTGCTATGGCGTGGCCATCATCGGTGGCCGCCTGCTTGTCGCCGACACCGGCAACCGTCGGGTACTAATCTGGAATTCGTTGCCTGTGCGAAACAACCAGCCGGCGGACCTCGTCTTGGGACAGGCTGGCTTCGAGTGCCGGGACGAAAACGCCGGCGTGGGCCTTGGCGGACGCGGCATGCGCTGGCCGCATGCCATGGCCGCCGTGGGCGAAGGGCTTGGCGTGGCCGATGCCGGCAACAATCGCATCATGGTCTGGCGCGACTGGCCGGAAGAGCACGGCACTCCTTGCGACTTGGTTTTGGGTCAGCAAAATGTCAATTGCGGTGAACATAATGGCGGCGCGTATTGGCCGGATGCGACTGTCGTCAACATGCCATACGGTGTCGTAGGCCATCGTGGCCGCCTGCTGGTTGCCGACACCGCCAATTCGCGCATTGTCGGTTGGCGCGACCTGGAGCTGGCCAGTGGTGCCCGCGCACGTTTCCTCGCCGGGCAAAGAAATTTCCACGCCAAGGGCGACAATCGCTGGGGGACACCCGCGCGTGACAGTTTGTGCTGGCCTTACGCGATCGGCGTATGCGGCGACACTGCGCTAATCGCCGACTCGGGCAACAATCGGCTTCTGCTTTGGAGGCTGGCCCAATGAGTATGGTCAGCCTTGAACCAGGGAAAGAATCCGCCACTTGGGAGATACGGATCACGGGACTCGTGCAAGGAGTCGGATTGCGGCCGACGGTTTGGCGTATAGCCCGAGATCGCGGCATAGCCGGCCAAGTAAGCAATGACGGCGAAGGCGTACTGGTTCGGGCCAACGCCAGCGCTTTGGAAGTCGATGAACTGGTTGCGCTGCTGCGCGCCGAAGCACCGCCACTGGCCCGAATTGAGGAGATTAGCCGAAAGCGTGCTTCGTCGCCGCATCGATTCACGGGTTTTCGCATCGTCGCCAGCGAATCGGGCGCGATGCGCACCGAAGTCGGCCCCGACGCGGCGGCTTGCGCCGAATGCGTCAAGGAAGTCGCCAATCCGTTCGAGCGCCGCTTTCGCTACCCATTCACCAATTGCACCCATTGCGGCCCGCGCTTGAGCATCATCGACCGTGCCCCCTGGGACCGCGCCAACACCGCCATGGCGGCCTTCCCAATGTGTTCGCAATGCCTTGAGGAATTTGATAATCCCACTGACCGGCGATTCCACGCCCAACCAATTGCCTGCCACCGCTGCGGTCCGAAGGCGGTGTTGGCGCGCATGGATGGCCGTCCGGTCGCTTTCGACAGCTTTTCCATGCTTGATGATGTGGACGCAGTTGCCGGTCTGATCCAGCGGGGAGAAATCGTCGCGGTGAAGGGCTTGGGAGGATTCCATCTCGCCTGCGACGCGCTTAACGCGGACGCGGTGGCGAAGCTGCGCGCGCGCAAACGGAGATCGAACAAGGCATTCGCGCTGATGGCGCGGGATCTGGACATCGTGCGCCAATACGCGCAAGTGAACGAAGAAGAAAGCCGCTTGCTGCGCTCGCCCCAGGCGCCAATCGTTTTGCTCAACTCCCGCGGCGCGTCAATGCAAGTGGCGATGAATGTGGCTCCGGGCATGGCGACACTGGGTTTCCTGCTGCCATACACGCCGCTGCACCATTTGCTGATGAGGCGACTCGACCGGCCCATCGTGATGACCAGCGGCAACTGCTCCGATGAACCGCAAGTGACCACGGAAGAGGAGGCGAAATCCGCGCTGGGTGGAATTGCCGATTTCGTGCTCGGCCATGACCGCAGGATTGCGGTTCGCGTCGATGATTCGGTGGTCCGGCTGATGGAAGGCAATCCGACGCTGCTGCGCCGCGCCCGCGGCTACGCGCCGGAGCCATTGCCGCTGCCGGAAGGTTTCAGCGCCGCGCCCGACCTGCTCGCAATGGGCGGCGAACTGAAATCGACATTCGCGCTGCTCAAGGACGGCAAGGCCGTTCTATCCCAGCACTTGGGGGATCTTGAGCACGAGCGCGCTTTCGACGACTATCGCGCGAACTTGAACTTGTTTGCCTCGCTGTTCGAACACCAAGCCCGCGCCATCGTTATCGACAAGCATCCCGACTACCTCTCCGCCGCGCACGGCCGCAAGCTCGCCGAAACCCGCCGCTTGCCGCTGCTCGACGCGCAGCATCATCATGCCCACGTTGCCGCTTGCATGGCGGAGAATGGCGTTCCGCTGCACACGCCACCGCTGCTTGGCATCGCGCTTGATGGACTCGGTTATGGCGATGACGGCACGCTTTGGGGCGGCGAGTTTTTGCTGGCCGATTACGATTCCAGCACGCGGCTCGGCACATTCAAGCCAGTGCCAATGCCCGGTGGCGTTGCCGCCATCCGCGAGCCTTGGCGCAACACTTTGGCGCATCTGCTGGCCGAGATGGGCTGGCCGGCCTTCAAGATGAACTTCGGCGCACTGGAGCTGTGCGCGTTGCTGGAATCCAAGCGCCTCGCCACGTTGACGGCGATGTTGGAAAAAGGCATCAATTCACCGACCGCCTCATCCTGCGGCCGACTGTTCGACGCCGCCGCCGCGGCTGCCGGTGTTTGCGCCGAAACCGCGACCTATGAAGGCGAGGCGGCAGTGCGTTTCGAAGCGCTGATCGATCCAGAGGAATTCGCCGCCCTTCCGGAAGAACTCGCCTATCCTTTCGGAGTGCCAAACCTGCCGGATTCAGGACTGCCCTACATTGAACCCTTGATGATGTGGCAGGCGTTGCTGGGGGACCTTCATCTTGGCGCCCGGCCGGCGACGATTGCGGCCCGATTTCACAAGGGATTGGCGCGGGCGATCGCGCGTCTCGCGCGCATCGCGATTTCGCGCCAGCTCGAACACCCGCCGGACACCGTCGCCTTGACTGGTGGTTGCTTTCAAAACAGAACCTTGCTCGAGGAAACCGCGTCGCTGCTGCGCGGTGATGGGTTGCGGGTGATTTGCCATTCCCGCGTGCCCGCGAACGACGGCGGCATCGCCCTGGGCCAAGCGCTCATCGGCGCGGCCCAGTTGATGAAATCAAGGGGAAGCTGATCATGTGCCTTGGCATTCCAGGAAAAATCATAGAAATCTCGGATGCGGAGCGAAAACTTGCGACCGTCGATGTGGCGGGCGTGAAACGCGAAATCAATATCGCCTGCATCGTTGATGAAATGCACAGCCTCGACTCTTGCATTGGCGAATGGGTGCTGGTCCATGTTGGCTTCGCCATGAGCCGCATCGACGCGCAACAAGCCGCGGAAACCTTGCGCATACTCACCGAGCTTGGCGAGGTTCAGGAAGAACTCCGCGCCATGCGCGAGTCGGCGCGCGCCATCAACGAGTAGCCCGCCATGGTCGAACAAACTCCTTTGCAAAGTCTGTACCCGTTTCTGCAAAAAGATAGCCGGGACAATGCAGCCATCGACCCGGCGCTGCTCGAATCTGTACAACAAAAAACGACGCATCATCTGCGCATTGTTGAAGATTTTTTCGCGGCCAACAGCCGGGATCTGATAGCCGCCGCCAGAACGCTGGCCCATGTCTACTTGCGCGATGGGAGATTGCTGACGATGGGTAATGGCGGTTCGAGTTGCGACGCGGCCCATGTCGCGGTCGAATTCCTGCATCCGGTCACGGCGGGAAGGCCGGCTTTGTGCGCGATCAATCTATGCAGCGAAGTGGCGATGTTGTCCGCCGTGGGAAACGATCTTGGTTTCGAACATGCCTTTGTCCGGCAGTTGATCGCCCACGGTCGCGAAGGCGATTGTCTGCTCGGATTTTCAACCAGCGGGAATTCGGAAAACCTGCTGCGCGCCTTCGCCAAGGCCCGTGAAATGGGTCTGGTCACCATCGGTCTGGCGGGGGGCGATGGCGGCGGGATGGCGCGTGCCGGGCTCGAACATTGCCTTGTGGTGCCCACCGATTCGATTCACCGCGTACAGGAGACCCATGTCGCCATCTATCACATTCTCTGGGATCTCGTTCACAGCTTGCTTGCGGACGAGCGCGGCGGTTTGCACCGCGACAGGCGGGAGCCAGGCGAATGAAATACGTTGACGAATTTCGCGATCCGGTCAAAGCGCGGTTCTTGTTGCGTGAGATTGAAGCTCTGGCGCGGCGCATAATGGCCGGCCGCGAGCAACCGCTGTCGATCATGGAGGTATGCGGCGGACATACCCACTCGATTTTCAAATACGGCATAGAGAAAATGCTTCCGCCCGAGATCGAACTTGTGCATGGGCCGGGCTGTCCGGTTTGCGTGCTGCCTATGGGCAGGGTGGATGATTGCATCGCGCTCGCCGAAACTCCCGGTACGATCTTCACCACATTTGGCGATGCCATGCGCGTGCCCGGTTCCCGCAAAAGCTTGCTCGGCGCGAAGGCCGACGGCGCCGATGTGCGCATGGTGTATTCGCCGCTCGACGCCCTGCAACTCGCCCGCGCCAATCCGGACCGGGAAGTGGTGTTCTTCGGGCTGGGATTCGAAACCACCATGCCTTCCACCGCCTTGACCATCCTGCAGGCGGAAGCGGAGGGAATCGGCAATTTTTCCCTGTTCTGCAACCACATCACCATAATCCCCACAATCAAGGCGATACTCGATTCACCGGACATGCAAATTGACGGATTTCTTGGGCCGGGGCATGTGTCGATGGTGGTTGGAACCGCCCCGTATGACTTCATTGCGCGGCGCTACCGCAAGCCGCTGGTTGTCGCCGGATTCGAACCGCTCGACGTGCTGCATTCGCTGTGGATGGTGATCAAGCAGCTTGCCGAAGGTCGGTGCGAGATTGAGAACCAATACCGGCGCATCGTGCCCGATGCGGGCAATCGGCGCTCACTCGCCGCTGTGGCCAAAGTATTCGAAACCCGGGAGTATTTTGAATGGCGCGGGCTCGGATCAATCGATCATTCAGGCGTGCGCGTGCGTGCCGAGTACGCCGCGTTCGATGCCGAGCGCAAATTTCCGGTGCCGGCCGCGAAAATCGCCGATCCAAAATCGTGTCAATGCGGAGAAGTATTGAAAGGCGTGCTCAAACCCTGGCAATGCAAAGTCTTTGGCAAGGCCTGCACGCCGGAAACGCCGCTTGGCGCATTGATGGTTTCCAGTGAAGGCGCCTGCGCAGCCTATTATCAATTCAGTGACGTTGGGGAGTTGATCGAAGTGGTGGAAAGAGCATGAATCAAGCCGCCGCAGCCTTGAATACGCCGCTTGGGTCCGGCGCGAACAGCGCGCCGAAAGTAACGATGGCCCACGGCGGGGGTGGCAAGGCCATGCGCGACCTGATCGACGATGTTTTCGTGCGGGCTTTCGCGAATCCCCGCCTCGCGCCGCTTGAGGACCAGGCCCGCATCACCTTGACCGAGCTTTCTGAACATGGCGACCGGCTCGCTTTCACGACAGATTCCTTTGTGGTCAATCCGCTGTTCTTCGCTGGCGGCGACATCGGCAAACTGGCGGTTTGCGGCACCGTCAACGATCTCGCCGTCGGTGGCGCCAAACCTTTGTATCTTTCTTGCGGAGTCATTGTCGAAGAAGGCTTGGAAATAGAGATCTTGCGCGCGCTGGCGGCGTCAATGGCGAGCGCCGCGGCCGAAGCGGGTGTCGCCATCGTCACCGGTGACACAAAAATTGTGAACCGGGGCGCCTGCGACAAGTTGTTTGTCAATACCGCCGGTGTGGGCGTAATCCGCAAAGGCCTCGACCTCGGAGCGAACCGCGCGCGGCCCGGCGACCGCATATTGCTCAACGGTCTGCTGGGTGATCATGGCGCAGCGATTCTGGACGCGCGAGGCGAACTCGCCCTGGATACAACCATTGAAAGCGATTGCGCGCCACTTGGCGGCTTGATCGGGGATTTGCTGACGGTCTGTCCCGAAACACGCTTCATTCGCGACGCCACTCGCGGCGGTGTCGCGACCGTGGCGAATGAAATCGCCGCGGCCTCCAAAGTTGGCATCGAATTGCACGAGGAGGCGGTTCCGATACGGGAAGAAGTGCGGGGGTTTTGTGAAATACTGGGTCTCGACCCGCTTTATCTGGCGAATGAAGGGAAAATCGTTTGCGTCGTGCCGGAGACTGAGGCCGAAACGGCCTTGCATTGTCTTCTCGATCATCCACTCGGACGCGACGCGGCCATCATTGGCGCGGTTACCGACTCGAAGCCGGGGCGCGTCGTGATGCGCACGAGTTTTGGCGGCCGTCGCATGATGGACATGTTGACCGGCGAACAATTGCCCCGGATTTGCTGAGGTCACCCATGCATGAGATGGGAATTACGCGCAACATCGTCAGCATCGTGGCGGAACATGCCGCATCGCGACCGGTGAAGCGGGTGCGTCTGGAAATTGGCGCGCTGACCGCGGTGATCCCGGACGCGATTCGATTTTGCTTCGATGTCGCGAGCCGCGGCACCGTGCTCGACGGCGCCGAGCTTGAAATTATCGAAATTCCGGGCCGCGCGCGATGCCGGACTTGCGGCGCGGAAATCGTGCCGGCAACACTGGTGCCGCGTTGCCCTTGCGGCTCGCTTGATGTGGAGAAGCTTGCCGGCGAAGAACTCAATATCAAGGAATACGAACTGGAGGCGGCCTAATGTGTGGAACATGTGGGTGTTCTGACGGCAAAGAAGTGAAGATCAGCAACTTGCGAACGGGAAAGCATGTTCATATGCGGCGCGCTGCGCCAAGCCCGGATGCCGAGGGCGCCGAGGGCACGCATGAGCATAGCCACGAACATCATCACGATCATGGCCACGGCCAAGCGCACCATCATGACCACGGGGATCCGGCGCATATTCACGCCGCGGCGCACGGTGCGACCGTTGCGCTTGAACAGGCCATACTGCGCAAGAACGACGAGCTTGCGGCGCGGAACCGCGCTTGGCTGCGCGAGCGAGAAATACTGGCTTTGAACCTTGTGTCGTCGCCGGGCTCGGGCAAGACCTCGCTGCTTGAGCGCACCATACGCGAACTCGGCGAGCGTATGGCGTTCACCGTGATTGAAGGCGATCAGCAAACCGTGAACGATGCGCGGCGCATCGAAGCGGCGGGTGCGCCGGCGGTGCAAATCAACACCGGCGCCGGCTGCCACCTGGAAGCGGATATGGTCATGGGCGGCCTGCAACAGCTTAAACCGCCGCGGCGCTCGGTGATCATGATCGAAAACGTCGGCAATCTGGTGTGTCCGGCCTTGTTCGATCTTGGTGAAGCAGCCAAAGTGGCGATTCTTTCCGTTACCGAAGGCGACGACAAACCCGGCAAGTACCCCCACATGTTCAACGCGTCGGAGCTGATGATCATCAACAAGATCGACTTGCTGCCCTATGTCGATTTCGACCTCGAACGCTGCGTCGCGCACGCGCGGGAAGTGAATCCCGACATCGAGGTCGTCCAACTATCCGCGCGCACGGGGGATGGACTCGGCGGTTGGTACAATTGGCTGGAGCGCCGGCGCGCGGCCTTGAATGTGGCGGTCGCGGATTAACTGAACTCGTCAGGCGCCAAGAAAAGGCAAAAACCAATGATGCATTCCCTCGGAAGTGTGATACCAGGGCGGGTTCGATGACGGAAGACATCGCATTCGAAAGCGGAACTGCAACCGGAATGAGAGCATGATTGTTTGGGCGGCGCTTGGATTCGTCATCGGCCTGCAACACGCCTTGGAGGCGGATCATGTGGCCGCGGTGGGCACATTGGTCGCCGACAAGTCGGGGTTCAGGCGCATCGCCGGCCATGGCGCGCTTTGGGGCCTGGGGCACAGCCTGACGCTTGCCGCTTTCGGCGGCGTGGTGTTTGCTTTCAGCCTCGCCATTGACGAGTTCCTCGCCGCCACGCTGGAATTTCTCGTTGGCGTCATGCTGATTCTGCTCGGCGGCAGGTTGATTCACAAATTGATCCGCGACCGGGTCCACTTCCACTTCCACCGGCACGGCGACGACGTCCACCACTTGCATGCCCACAGTCACCGCGGTGAAGCGCTGACGCACGCCGATAGCGAGCATGAGCATGAACACCGCTCAAATCGATGGGGGCGAACTTTCGCCGTCGGCATCATGCACGGCCTGGCCGGTTCGGCGGCGATCGTGGCCTTGACCGCTTCGACCTCGGAATCGGTGCTGCCCGGCCTGCTGTTTATCCTCATCTTCGGGGCCGGTTCCATCGCCGGCATGGCGCTGCTATCACTCGTGGTGGCCATTCCGCTGTCCACCGCCGCCGGCTCGCTCACCTGGTTGCACCGCGTATTCGAAGCCGTCGCCGGGTGTTTCGCCTGCGCCGTCGGTTTTTACCTCATGCAGGCCAACGCCGGCCCGCTGGCGGCGCTGCTCCTTTCCGGCTGAGCCGCGAAAACCCGCGCACCGCCGCCCGTTTGGCCGCTAGACGCGGATGCGCCACCGCTCAAAAGCGCATCACGAAGGTGACGCTGGTTTCGGTGTCGGTGTTTTCTCTTCCGGCGGGCACCTGGGTTTGGTGTTTCAAACTGATCGCGAAGCGCAGCAGCAGGTTTTCGACGATTTGGGTTTCGATGCCGCTGCGGACGCGGAAGATGCTGGTTTCCTCGCCAGCCTCGGTGCTGAATTCTTGCAGGAACGTGGCGGAGTCCGACAAATCCCAATTGAAGTCGGCGGCCAGGCGCAATATGGCTTCGTCGAAGTCTTCGGCCGCGGTCGTGGAGCGGCGGTAGCCGCCGCCGAGGTTCAGGGTCAAGCCCATGTTGTCGCGGCCCGTGAGCAAATTGCGGCCATAGTTGATGGAAATGTCGGATTGGCCGTCGTAACCGCTGAAGCGGTCGTCGTCGTGGGCGAACCGGGCGAGCACGAAGCTTTCCTCGTTGACGTTGTAGTTGGCTTCCGAGACGTAATACACCCGTTGCGCGGCGAGTTGGTTTTCCTTGGAGGAACGGAAACCGTCGACGGTAAGGCCGAGGTCCCAGCCATCCAACGCGTAGTTGACGGCACCTCTGAACTGAATATTTTCATCGTTCGTATTGCCGGAAGTGTAGATGCCGCCCAACTCGATTTCACTGTTGAACGGGCTTTCGGCCTCTTCCGCTTCTTCTTCCGCGGCCAGGAGAACGTGGCTGAACAGCAGCGGGAGCAGGGCCAAAAGCGGAAATAGGCTGGACGGGTTCGAATTGGGCAAGAGCTGGCTCCTTGGCTGGGGCGGGAAGGTCGGAATTTTACAAATCCGGCCCGCGATTGACTATCGCCCGGGAAAGCTTGAACATCACTATGCCGAAACGGGCGGCAATGGCCGAAGATGAAAACCCTATTTCTGCTGCGCCACGCAAAGTCCAGTTGGGATTATCCGAAACTGCGCGATTTCGAGCGTCCGCTCGCGCCCCGCGGCGACCGCCAGCCGCCGGTCATGGGCAAGCGCTTTCTTGAACGCGAATCCAGCGTCGACCGCATCATCTCCAGCCCCGCCACCCGCGCCCATGCCACCGCTTTGCTGATGGCCGAAGCCATCGGTTTTCCCGTCGACGAAGTGATCAGCAATCCCGACCTGTACTTCTGCGGCACTTCCATGTACCTGAAAGCGGCCAGCCTGGTGGACGATAATTGCGACGCGGTCATGCTCGTCGGCCATAATCCGACCATCACCGACTTTGCCAACGAGATGGCGAACGCCAATATCGCCAATATTCCCACCTGCGGTCTCGTGCAGCTTGCCTTGCCCATCGACCATTGGTCCGACATCCAGCGCGGCAATTCCAAATTGGTCGAGTTCGACTTTCCCAAGAACGAGGATTGACCGCGTGGCGGCCTCAAGGCGTTCACTGGCAAATCGCGGCGGAGCTTGCGCCGGCTTGATGTCGCCGTGCCGGGGCGGGGCTGGCGGGCATCCCGGCGGTGGCTGAATTGACCCTGTATCCCGGTCGCGGCCGCCGGCCCCGGCGCGCGTTTTCGCCAGGGCTGGTGCTGGCGCTTGGCCTGCTGAGCCTGCTTGGCGCCTGCGCCGAACCGGATTCGTCGCTGGAGAGGGTCGATGCCGAAACCGGGCGCTGGTACAGCGCCGAACTGGCCGCTGACGGGGCGCCGGTATTCGCCGAACATTGCGCGCAATGCCATGGCGCCGCCGCCGAAGGCCTGGTCGCCGACTGGCGCGCGCGGCTTGCGGACGGCTCTTTCCCGCCCCCGCCTTTGAACGGTTCGGCCCATGCGTGGCATCATCCCCTGTCTGTGTTGCTGCAAGTGATCGACCAGGGCGGCGTGGCCCTGAGCGGACAGATGCCCGGTTTCGCCCAAGTGCTGGATGAGCGGGAAAAACTTGCGGCTATCGCCTGGTTCCAGCAATTCTGGAGCGATGAGATTTATCGTCAGTGGCTGCTGCTTGGCGGCACCGAGTAGCAAGCCGTTGCCAACGGAGGATGCTTTGAAAGCGCCGGTTCTGTTGTTGATTGCGGCCTTGCTGCCGCTGGCGGCTTGTCAGGCACCAGCGCCGGTGGAGCCCTTTACCTATGTTTCACCATTGCGCGCCGACCATTCGCTGGTGGGGCGCATCTGGGACAACCGCCTGCAGCGTTTCGTCGCGCCCGAACAAGTGCTCGCCGCCTTGAACAGCGCCCGCTACGTGCTGCTTGGCGAAAAACACGACAATGTTGATCACCACCGCTTGCAATCGCGGCTGCTTCAATCGCTGATCGCCGATGGCGCGCTTTCCGGCGTGGCCCTGGAAATGATCGACGCCTCCCGCGCGCCGCAACTGGACGGCATCGCCCAGCGCGAATTCGCTGGCGACGAAGAACTGCGCCAATGGCTCGATTGGGACGAAGGCTGGACCTGGGAATTCTATGCGCCACTGCTGCGGGCGGCGCTGAACGCCGGCCTGCCCTTGGCCGCGGCGAATATCGCGCAGGATGCCATCGCGGAGATTTATCAAGGCGCGGATGCGGGCTTGCCGGCGAACGTGCTCGATGCGGCGGCCACCGGGAAGCTCCATGCGGACATTGACCAGAGCCACTGCGGGCTATTGCCCGAAAGCCAGTTCCCGGCCATGGCGCGGGTGCAGCAGGCGCGGGATCTGGCCATGGCGAAAGCCTTGCGTTCCTTGGCGAACGAAGGCGGCGCGGCGCTGTTGGTGGCCGGCAATTATCATGTGCGGCAAGACTTGGGCGTGCCCAATTATCTGCTCGCGCTGGATGCCGGCCTGTCCCGGGTCGAGATTGTTGCGCTGGCTTTTTTGGAAGTCAGGGAAGATGAGCTGGTGCCGACGGACTACCTGGAGCGCTTCGGCGGCATCGCCGAGTACGACTACCTGTGGTTCACACCGGCGGTGGAGGAGCAGGACTATTGCGCAAGCCTGTTGTGAGGAGTTTCAGATGATCTTGCGGGGGTCTATTTTTGCGGAGCTTGATGCCGGCGAGGCCCGGCATCCGCGCCGCCGCGGCCGGGGCGGTGCGCATTGATGCGTGGTCCGCTTTGCATGATCGTTTGGCTTGCGCTGGCGGCGGGCGCCCAGGGCCAGTCGCCGGCGATTGAATACGACAACGCCGGCGAGTTCAATTTCGTGCGTGTGCAGTTCGACACCTATTTCGGCCGCGGCTTCGGTTTTGGTCCCTGGGCCATCGACTTTCCCGACTCGGACGAGAATTTCCTGCGCGGTGTCGCGCGCCTGACCAACATCCGCGTCATGACCAGTCCCATCGTGCTGCGCCTGGACGATGCGGAAATATTCAATTATCCCTTCCTGTACATGCTGGAAGTGGGCCAAAACGGCGGTATCCTGCTGAGCCCGGCGGAGATTGAAAATCTGCGTGAATACCTGCTGCGCGGCGGCTTCCTGCTGATCGACGATTTCTGGGGCCAGAACGAATGGGACAATTTCCAGGCGGCATTCGGCCAAGTGTTTCCGGACCGGGAAATCACCGAATTGCCGCCAGACCACGAAATATTTCGCGTGTATTACGACATTGACGGGCCGCAAATGATTCCGGCGCTGTTCCGCAGCGACGAGTTTGGCGAACGCGGAATCGACCATGCCAGCAATCACGCGATTCTCGACGACTCCGGCCGCATTATGGTGTTGATCAACTGGAATTCGGACATGGGCGACGGCTGGGAACACACCTACCATCCCGAATACCCGACCCGCTACGCCAATTCCGCCTACCGCCTCGGCATCAATTACCTGATGTACTCCATGACGCATTGAGGGAGATCCGGCGTCGGCAGGGTTGCTGGCTGCCGAAGGCCGCTGGCGCGGTCAACGGGGTCAGCGCAGGGCGGAATCCATCTTTTCCGCGTCGATGTTGAGTTCGGCTGTTTTCGCCGCCAGCTCCGCGGCATCGATTCGTCCCGCCCGATACAGGCCCACCAGCGCGGCGTGGCAGATATGGTCGGCGTCGACCTCGAACCATTCGCGCAGCTCCGCCCGGGTTTCGCACAGGCCATAACCGTCGGTTCCCAGCACGAGATAATTCGGCGGCATCCAGCGGGCGATGGAATTCGGCAGCGCCTTCATATAGTCCGTGGCGGCCACCGCGACTGTGTCATCGACGGGGAAAAGCCGTTGCACGTAAGGTGCTTGCCGTTCCGCCGTGGGGTGCAGACGGTTGTAACGTTCGCAAGACTCCGCTTCGCGATACAACTCGTTGTAGCTGGTCACACTCCAAACGGCGCAATCCAGCCCCCAGTCCCGCAGCCGCCGCCATGCCTCCAGCACCTGCTGCATGATCGAGCCGGAACCCAGCAGATGGACCGCGCAAGCGGCGGCCGGCGCGTCGCTGGCGAACAGGTAGGCGCCGGCCAGAATCCCGGTCTCGGCCATTTCCCCCTCGGGCATGGCGGGCATGGGGTAGGCCTCGTTGTAGGCGGTGATGTAATAGAAACAATCTTCCTGCCGCTCGTACATGCGGCGCATGCCGTCGCGGACAATGACCGCCAATTCGTAGGCGAAGGCCGGGTCATAGCTCTTCAGGTTGGGATAGGTGTTGGCCAGAATGTGGGAATGACCATCCTGGTGTTGCAGCCCTTCGCCATTCAGCGTGGTGCGGCCGGCGGTGCCGCCGATGAGAAATCCGCGGCAGAACATGTCGCCGCAGGACCAGATCATGTCGCCCACGCGTTGAAAGCCGAAAATGGAATAAAAGAAATAGAACGGAACCATCGGCAGGCCGTGAATCGACCAGGCGGTGCCCGCCGCGAGAAAGGACGCCATGGCGCCGGTCTCGCAAATGCCTTCCTGCAAAATTTGCCCGTCTTCGGCCTCGCGATAGGCGATGGCGGTATCGGCGTCCACCGGCGTGTAGCGTTGGCCTTGCAAGGAGAAAATGCCGGCGATGCGAAACAGGCCCTCCAGCCCGAATGTGCGCGCCTCGTCGGGCACGATGGGCACGATGTAGCGCTTTAAGGATTTTTCGCGCAGCAAAATGGACAGAATCCGCACCAGGCACAAGGTGGTGGAGTGGGGCTTGTCGATTTTGCCCAGCAGGCTGTGGAAACTCTCCAGCGGCGGCGCCGCCAGCGGCATGCATTCGCGCTTGCGCGCGGGCAGTGCGCCGCCAAGCGCCTGGCGCCGCGAGCGCAGATAGCGCACCTCCGGGCTGTCCTCGGCTGGCCGGTGGTAGGCCGCGCGGCGCGCTTCGCCGTCGTCGAGGGGAATGCCCAGGGAGCGGGCGATTTCAACCCGCTGCCCGGCGCTGATGTTTTTTTTCTGGTGCGCGGCGTTGCTGCCCGCGGTGCCGAGGACGCCGTCGCCCTTGACTGTCTTGACCAGCACCACCACCGGTTTGCGGCAGCGAATCGCGCGCTCGTAGGCGGCGAAGAGTTTCACCGCGTCCTGGCCGCCGCGTTTGATTTCCCGCACTTGCTCGTCGCTGAGGGCGTCCATCATCGCCTTCAGTTCGGGATTGCCGTCAACCCAGAGTTCGCGCTGGCGGTCGCCGGGCAACACCGAATAACGCTGGTAGTCGCCATCGAGGCATTCCTCCATGCGCCGGCGCAAGGTGCCGTTTTCATCCGCGGCGAGCAGCCGGTCCCAGCCGCCGCCCCAAATCACCTTGATCACGTCCCAGCCCGAACCGAGAAAAGAGGCTTCCAGTTCCTGAATGATCTTGCCGTTGCCCCGCACCGGCCCGTCCAGCCGCTGCAGATTGCAATTCACCACCAGAATCAGATTGTCGAGACCTTCTCGGGCGGCGATATTGATGGTGCCGAGCACTTCCGGTTCGTCGGTTTCACCATCGCCAATGAAACACCAGACCTTGCCGCCGCGTTTCGGTTTCAAGCCGCGGTTTTCCAGATATTTGGCGAAGCGCGCTTGATAAATCGCCGTTGGCGTGGAAAGCCCCATGGACGCGTTGGCGATTTGCCAGTAATTCGGCATCGAGCGCGGATGCGGGTAGGCGGCGAGGCCGCCGCCGGGGGCGAGTTCGCGGCGGTAGTTGCGCAACTGCTCATCGTCGAACACGCCTTCGAGCCAGGAACGGACGTAGACGCCGGTCGCCGCATGGGGTTGCAGAATCACCAAATCGCCACCGTAGTGTTCGCTTTGCTGGCGAAAGAAGTGGTTGAAACCGACTTCCATCTGCGTCGCGGCCGAGGCGTAGGTGGCGATATGGCCGCCGAGGCCATGGCCGGCGTCGCCGCCTTGCAGCACCATGGCCATGGCGTTCCAGCGCAGAATGTTCTCCAGCCGCTGTTCAATTTCCCGGTCGCCGGGGTATTCCGGCTGCCGTTCGACAGGGATTGTGTTCAGGTATGGCGTGTTGAACACCGGCGCCGGGCAAGCGTCGGCGCAATGCTGTTCGCTCCATTCGCGCAGGCTGGCGAGTATGCTGGCGACGCCCGCATTGCCGTATTGTTCGCGAATGTTCTCGATCGCTTCCAGCCATTCCTCGCGGTCTTTTTCTATGGCTGGGTCGTGGGGGAGCTGCGCGTTCATGGCATCGGCACCGTGTTCATGCAATGGGCGCCGCATTCATGCCGAAGCTGCCGCATTTACGCCGCGGGCGGCGCGGCGACGCCGGGCATCAGCGCAGCCCGAACCAGGGCCGCATCCGGGTGCCGAGCAGACTGCCGGCGAAAGCGGCGGCGAACCAGAGCCAGCCATGCAGGCTGGTCGAGGAAATGCCGCTGAAATAGGCGCCGATGTTGCAGCCGAAAGCGATGCGGGCGCCATAGCCGAGCATCAGCCCGCCGACCACCGCCGCCAGCACCGAACGCGCGGGAATCTTGAATGAAGGCGCGAACTTCCGCGCCAGGCTTGCCGCGGCCAAGGCGCCCAGGATGATGCCGAAATTCATCACCGAGGTCACGTCGTTGAACACATTGGCTTCCAGCGCGGCTTGCAGGTTCGGCCGCTGCCAGTAGGCCCACTGGCCGACATCGATGCCAAGCGGCTGCGCGATTTTCGCTCCCCACAGGGCAAAGGCCGAGGTCACACCCCAGGGTCTGCCGGCCAGCAGCAAGGTGGCGATGTTGACCAGCGCCAGCGCCAGCGCGCCGGCCAGCAGCGGCCAGGGGCCGGCAAGCCAGGTGCCTTGGGATGATGTCCGCCATTCGTTTTCCACGTAGCCATGGCGCGCTTTCTCGTGGCGCGCGGCAAACAGCCAAACCGCGCCGAACAGCAGCAGGCTGAGCAGTATTCCGCCGCCGGGGCCGAAACGGTCCGCAAGCGAAACCGGCGCCAGGCCGGGGGCGTCCTGCCAAGAGGACCAGTGCCAGGTGCCGATTACCGAGCCCACCACAAAAGCCGCCAGGGTAACCAGCATGCGCGCGTTGCCGCCGCCGGCGGTGAACAAGGTGCCCGAGGCGCAGCCGCCGCCGAGTTGCATGCCAAGGCCGAAGATGAAAGCGCCGCAGACCACGGCCAAATTGAGCGGCGAAATATTGCCGCGCAAGGCCATGCCGGCGAATTCCCCCTGGGCGATCAAAGGCGTGAACACGAGCACCGTGAGCGCCATCATGATCATTTGCGCGCGCAACCCGGCGCTGCGCCCGCTGCTGGCCACTTCGCGCCAGGCCGCGGTAAAGCCAAAAGCGGCGTGGTACAGCGCGACACCGGCGCCGATGCCCACCGCGAACAAGGCGGTTTGGCGCCAGCCGTGAACAGCCGCCAGATAGATGCAAATGACGGCGGCGCCGGCGCCGGCAAGCAGCATCGCGGCGCGGTTGAATCCTCCGCCTGGGTTGTTGACGACTTCGGTGGCGGTGCTCATATTTTCAGTACCGTTTTCCCGTGCTGTTTCCCATTGCCTTTTTCCAGTGCTGTCGACCAATGCTGTCTCAAGAGCTGCGCCGGCTTTTCCGCTATTGCAGAATTTCGCGCACGGTTTCTTCCATGCGCGTCATGCCCCAGCGGCGGCCTTCGGCGAGGGCGTCTTCAATGCTGGCGCCGCCGTCGCGGGCGGTCATGGCGCGCAAGGCGCCGACCCGGTTGCTGCTGCCGCAATGCAACAGCACGGGCTGGCCATCGAGTTGCGCGAGCAATTGATCGAGGGTCGCGGCGTTTTCGCTGGTGACGCCTTCGGCGCCGGCCACGGGTATCGAATAAAACTCCATGCCGGCGGCGTTGACCAGGCTCGACTCATCCCAGTCGATCTCGCCATCGGTGCGCAAGCTGATGACGTGGCGGATGCCCGCGTCGGCGAGGGTTTGAATCTGCTCCTCGGTGGGCTGGCCGCTGGCGAAAACCAGGTCTTGGGGAGCGCTGAAATTGGCGATATCAGCGGCTTCCAGCACTTCCCTGTCCACATCGTATGTGGGTCCGCAAGCAGCCAACGCCAGCATGAAAACCGACAGCAGCATCGCGCCGCCACGAAAGTGCGTATTCATCGTGTTTGCCTCCAGGATGTTGTCCCGAGAAGTTTGTATGCCGCTATTGTGCGGCAAGGCGGCGCGCAACTCAATGCGTCACGGGGAAGCGGCTTGGGATTTGCGCAAGACAGCCGCCACCCGCCGGAGTGGAGTGTCCGGCGGGTGAGGCTGGCGCCGATTGCGTGATGTTTGCCGCCGGCTTCAGCCGTGGCCGAGAACAGCCATGCGGTACATCACGTTGAATTGATCCGCGGCGATGATTTCCGCGAGCGGCATGCGCAGTTCACGGTCCACATGACGCAGGGCGAACTCGCCCACCGAGGCCGAAAACACGTCCCGCATGGGTGTTTCCCGCTCGAATTCCTCAATTCCCTCGAAGCCGTGCATGGCATCGATCCCGGAAACTTGCAGCCAGACCTGGGCGGTGTCGTCGTCCTCCATGTCGCTCCACATGTAATCGAATGCGATGCGGAAGCGCGGAATCTGATCGCACATCAGGTTGAGGAAGCGCAACGCCTCGCCATCGGGCAGGTAATAGGTGTTGCCTTCCCAGAGAAACATCGTTTCCTGTTCCAGGTCGAGGCCGACCGCGGCCAGCTCCCGCGGCAGGTCAACCTCGAGATAATTGCAACGCACCGCGGGGCAGGGCTCAAGGTCATGCGCGGCCATCACTTGCCGCTTGAAGTCGATGACTTCGGGCTGGTCCACTTCGAAAAACGAAACGCCTTCGCTGGCGAATCGATACGGGCGCATATCGAAACCGGAACCGACGATGACGATCTGCCGCACGCCGCGGCGCACGGCGTCCGCCACCATCCCGTCGAATGCCAGGGTGCGGTAGGCGATCGTGCCCCGCGGCGCAACCCTGGTTCCCTTGAATCGTTCCTCCGCGTCGGCGATCCAACCGCGGATGGTATCGTCGATGAACCACTCGGCGTAGGGATCGCTGAAAAAAGGTCGCTCTCTTTCCGATTCCATGGCGCGAAATCCGGCGATGAAAAAAGCGGTGGCGCCAATTTTATTGATATTCAAGGCTTGCTCCTTTCCTGTGTTTGTTGGCTAACGCTGTCAGAAATCGAATCCCAGGGTCAAACCCCAGCGCCGCGGCGGGCTGAGCGCGTAGGAGTCGAACAGTTGCGCAGCTTGCAGGTAGCTTGAGACGTACACTTCGTCGGTCAGGTTCTTGACGAACAGCGAAGCGGAGTAGGCTCCGTCGGCGGGTCGCCAGGTCAGGCTCACATCCGCAGTCTTATAGGCGTCAATCTCGCCGACGGCAAGGCCCGTGGCCAGCGTGTTCTGCTCGCTGGCGTAGATCAAGTCGCCCCGCAGCACCAGTGTGCCCGTGTTGCCCGTGGCCAGGTTGTAGGAAACTCCCACGTAGCCGGTGAGTTCCGGCGCGTATTGCAAGTCGATGCCGGAGTTGTCCGTTTCGATGCCGTCGCCGTTCAGGTCGGCGAAAAACCTGTCGTAGGTGGCGTCGTTGTAGCCAAGGCTCAAGTCGATTTGCAAGTCCGGCATCGGCAGCGCGCTGATTTCGATTTCCACGCCGCGGATTGTCGCCGACGCCGCGTTGTCGGTAACGGTTTCCTGGGCGTTATCCTCACCCGGCAAAAAACGGCCGATGGTGCGCTGCAAATCGTCGTATTCGTTCCAGAACAGCGCGATATTGGCCCGCAACCGGTCATCCAGCCAATCGGTCTTGAAGCCGGCTTCGAACGCGTCCACGGTTTCTTCATCGAATGGGCCAAGCGCCGTCGGCGAGCCGCCGCGGCCGTTCATGCCGCCGCTTTTGAAGCCCACCGAAAAACCGGCGTAGGCCATGACATTGTCGGAAAAGCGGTGGTCGATGCCGAGCTTGGGCCCGAAATTCGACCAGGAATCGGACAGGTAATAGCGCGGGGAAAGCAGCGGGTAGGGGTAATACAGCGTGGCGGAAAAGTCTTTTTTCTCATCAGTGTAGCGGCCGCCGAAGGTCAGCCGGGTGCGTTCGGTCAAGTTGTAGTCGAGCTGCGCGAAGATGGCCGCGTTGCTGTGCTCTTGATCGGCCAAAGCCCAGATGTGGCCGAAGTTTCCGGTATTGGTCGCATCGATCCAACTGTCGCGGCGGATGTTGTATTTCTGCTCCATGAAGTACAGGCCCGCGACCACTTCCGCGCGGTCGCCGAAATCGGTGTTGTAGCGCAACTCCGAGGACCATTGTTCGTGGGGCTGGTCGCGCAGGGTTTCGAAGAATACGGCCTCGGTGACGTCGATATCGACACCGGTCAAATCCTTGGTTTCGCGGTAATTCGAGATCGAGGTCAGTGTGCCCGGGCCCACGTCCCAGATGGCTTCGGCCGTCAGTCCCCAAGCATCCACATGGATGAAGCGGTCGCTGTTGAAAGACACCTCGCGAATTTCCGTGCCAACCGGATAGCTGGGTGGATTGCCATGGAAGAACTGCAGCGCCTGGAACGGATTGGAGGTATTGATCGTCGGCGGCACCAGGCTGCGCTCGCGCAGATATTCGCCGATCAAATTCAGCTCGAATGTGTCGCTGGGAGTGAAGCGCACGGTTGGACGGATGCTCAAGGTATTGGTTCCGCCGGAATCGGACTCGGCGCGCTGCCCCGGCGAGTCGCTGTAGGTGTTGACGAAGAAGCCGTCCGATTGTTGCGAAAACACCGCAACCTTGGCGGCAACCAGGTCTTCCACCAGCGGCGCCTCCACGCTCAAGCGCACATCTCGCTGACCGTACTCGCCGGTGGTGATCGAACCCCGCGCCGCGCGCTCTCCAGTCGGCCGCCGCGTGCGGTAGTGGATCGCGCCGCCGGTGGTGTTGCGGCCGAACAATGTGCCCTGGGGCCCGCGCAGCAATTCCATTTGTTCCACGTCGAAAAGATCAAGCGCGGAGTTTTGCCCGCGGGGGATGTAAACCCCGTCGACGTACAGCGCGATGGGCGGGTCGATGGTGGAATCGATGTCGGAATTGCCAACGCCGCGGATGAAAACCGCCATCGAGTTGTTGGAGCCGAATGAGGGATGCACCTGCACATTGGGCGCCCGCAAATTCAGGTCCATGGTGTCAACCGCGAAGATGCGCTCGAGGCTTTCCCCGCTCAGGGCGGTCACCGTCACCGGCGCCTCCTGCAAGGGTTCCTCGCGTTTGCGCGCGGTAACGATGATTTCTTCCAATGCGGCCGACTGCTGTTCCTGCCCGTGAACCGGTGGCGCGATCGGCGCTTGCCAGACGAGAGTCAAAACTATGCTGAATACTAACTTCGCTTTCATTGGAACCTCCTTGCGATGTGCTTGCGCATAATGTTGGCGAAAAATCTTCTGTGGCGGATTACTCCGCTGAGTTCGTCGGTCTGTTTGTTGGCGTTCGTTTGGAAAAAACTTCAGGCAACGGTTTTCCAAATTTTTGTTAAGCAAATTCCATACCAGCAACTGTGTGGGAATGGTGGATCGCTTGTCCGGCAATACATCGGCGGTTTTCCGGCGGATTACTCCAATCCCGTCCTGTGGCCCGGCTGCGGTTCGGCCCGGTATTGCGCAAACCGGCCGCAGCGCGTTCGCGCCGCGCAAAGCACTGCCGTTGCCAAGATTATTCGGCCAATATTGCAAAATGATGACAACGACCATGGCGCGATACCGCGCCGCCGGCGCTGGAATCGCGGCGCTAGCTTGCGGCTTGGGATTCCCGCAGAAACCGCCTGATCAGGCGCGTGTCCTGGTCCACGCAGTCGCCGCTGTTGGCATAGATGTAGGCGGCGCTGGCCGCGGCGATGGCGTCGCGTTTGCGCACGGTTTGGCGGAAAGTCTCGATTTCCATGGGCGCCACGCCGCGGTTGCGATGCATGCCGATCAGCACCCGCATTTCCCTTTCGCTGAGATGGTCCGCCAGGATGCGGGCGATGCCCTCGGCGAAATTCTCCCATGCGTAGGCGCGATGGTAGCAGTCGGCGATGGCGTCGCGGATATGCCCGGGCAGCGCGCGGTCGACGGAATTGGCGACGACAAGGGAATAGCTGCGGACAATCTGCCTGGCCTGTTTGCGCGTGGTGGAATCAAACAGCTCCCCCGTGCCGGTCACGCGCAACAAGCGGCTTGCTTCCTCGATGGAGTCTTCCGCGCTCGCGGCGAAGGTCAACAATGGTGCGAGAAGCATCGCCGCCGCCCAAGCTTGGCGCAGTCGCGGAAAATCTGCTTTGACGAGTTTCGGCAAGATGGTGGTTCCCGTGATCGCGCTCTTGGCGGTGTTCGCGTGGTGTCGCCGACCCACTCCCGACCGCTTTGGGAAATTGGTCGGAATGGCAGGATTTGAACCTGCGACCCCTGCCTCCCGAAGGCAGTGCTCTACCAGGCTGAGCTACACTCCGACACGGCATTTCCGGCGGCGGAAAACCATGTCCGCGAATTATAGGCGCAGCGGCGCGGCTTGCAAAACGAAGGAGGTGGAAACGCGCGCGGGCGGGTATTGGAAAATTTGTTGCAAAAATTGCGAAAAATAGAATTTCCCGCCAATATGCGGGGATCGCGGTCATGCGGAACCGGGTTTTCCCGGACCATCAGAAATGACCGGGCGCGCTTTCGGGCACTTGGCGCCAAGCGCCTCAAGACAAGAGCATTCTGTGCAAACCGGGAAAACTGTGTAACAAAGCCGTGGAGTCAAGCAAAAATCTGCCGCGGGCGCTGTACCGGGCGGAGCAAGTGCGGGAACTGGACCTGCTCGCGCAGCAAGCGCTGGGCGTGGACGCGTTCGAGCTGATGCAACGGGCGGCCGCGGCGGCTTTTTCCCGGTTGCGCGAACGCTGGCCGCTGGCGGACAAGTTGCTGGTCTTCGCCGGCGCCGGCAACAACGGCGGCGACGGTTACGCGCTGGCGGCGCTGGCGGCGCAAAATGGACTCGGCGTCCAACTTATCTGGCTGCAGCCGCCGAACGAACTCGAAGGCGCGGCCGCGGCGGCCTGGCGGTTGGCGAAGCGGGCCGACGTGCCCATCTGTTCCTTCGCGGAATTCCAGCTGCAGCCCTGGCGCGATTTCGACCTCGTGGCGGACGCGCTGCTCGGCACGGGATTGCGGCGCGCGCTCACCGGCGACTGGCTGCGCGCGGTCGAGTGGATCAACAACAGCGGTCGGCCGGTGTTGGCGCTGGATGTTCCAAGCGGGCTCGACGCCGACACCGGGACGCCTTTGGGGGCTGCGGTGCGCGCGGATCTGACTGTGAGCTTCATCGCCATGAAGCGGGGATTGCTCACCCACGAAGGGCCCGACTGCGCCGGCGAGATTGTTTTCGAGGACCTGGATGCGCCGGCGGGCATACATGGCGCCACAGCGTCCACCACGGCCGCGGTCAGGCGCATCGATATTCATTCCGGCATGGACCGCCTGCCTCCGCGCCGGGCTTCGGCGCACAAGGGCCGTCATGGCCATGTGCTATTGCTGGGCGGCGACCATGGCATGGGCGGCGCCATCATGATGGCGGCGGAGTCCGCCTTGCGCGCCGGCGCGGGGCTGGTGAGCGTGGTGACCCGGTCCGCCCACCGCGCGGCGCTGCTCGCGCGGCGGCCGGAAATCATGGTCACCGGCACCGAAGAAGAGACCGTCGATTTGCCGAGCCTGTTCGAGCGGGCCAGCAATATTGTCGTTGGGCCGGGATTGGGCCTCGGCGAATGGTCGCAAAATCTGCTGCGGGCGGCGCTCGGCGCGAATGCCACCCGCAAGCTGCCGCTGATTGTGGACGCCGATGCCTTGCGTTTGCTGGCGCGTAATGCGGTGCCGACGGCCGAATCGCACCGCGAGCTCTGGATTCTGACGCCGCATCCCGGCGAAGCCGCGGCAATGCTTGGCATCGAAGCGAAGGCGGTGCAGGCGGACCGGTTCGCGGCGGTCGCGAAATTGCAGGAACAATACGGCGGGCATTGTCTGCTCAAAGGCGCCGGCAGCCTGATCTGCTTGCAGGGTGCCCCGCGAAGGTTCAAACTTTGCAGCGAAGGCAATCCGGGCATGGCGAGCGCCGGCATGGGAGATGTGCTGGGTGGCGTCATTGCCGCTTTGCACGCCCAGGGCCTGACGCTTGAGGACAGTCTGTGTCTGGCCGTTTGCATTCACGGGGAGGCGGCGGATATGGCGGCGGAAAAACACGGTCAGCGCGGTTTGCTGGCAACCGATCTCATGCCCTTCATCAGAACCCTGGTCAATCCCGGTTGAAGTGGTATGCGGCGCTACGCTGTCGAACTTGCAAACGAAGCCGCCACGCTCGGTCTGGGCGGGCTGCTGGCGGATGCGACGCGCCGGGATTCGGAAGGTCGAGAGCCGCCAAGTCGACAACCGCACAATCGGGAATCGCCAGCCCAGCATTCGCAAGCCGGGAATTCGCAAGCCAACAGCGCGCAAAGCTTGCCGGCAAAGGCCATCGTGATACACCTGCATGGCGAGCTGGGCGCCGGCAAGACCACGCTGGCGCGGGGCATCCTGCGCGGCTACGGCTATCAAGGTCCGGTCAAAAGCCCCACTTATACCCTGGTCGAGCCCTATGAGTTGGAATGCCGGCGGATTTACCACTTCGACCTGTATCGCCTGGCCGACCCCGGCGAGGTGGATTTTCTCGGCACGGAAGACTATTTCGCGGGCGACAGTCTGTGCATCGTGGAATGGGCCCGGCGCGGCGCCGCGCGCATTCCCGCGGTGGACCTCGACATCGAATTGCGCCCGGCGGGCGCGGGCCGCAGCGCGGAATGTTCGGCCCGTTCCGCCGCGGGCGCTGAAATAGTCAAGAAATTGCGCCGCGGAGTCGATGTAACTAACACTTGGGTATAACAAGCGAAATGTTGCCATGACAGTATGCGGCCAACAGCGTGGGGTATGGTTCGCGGCCGCGGGCTGGGCGCTGGCGGCGTATCTTGGGCCATCTCTCGCACCCTGCTTTCCGCAGTTCGGGGCGGCGCTCGCCGCCGAGGTCGAAGGCGTCAGAATCTGGCGCGCGCCGGAGCGCACGCGCCTGGTTTTCGATCTGGACGGCGAAGTCGAATATCAATTGATTCGGCTTGATGTTGCCGGACAACTGCTGATCGACCTTGAAGATTCGAACGTTGTCGAAAGCTTTCGTTTTCCCGACCCGGCGGCGGGCCCACGCGGACCCGTGACCGATTTGCGGATTGAGCCGGCGCCGGGCGGCATGCTGCGTTTTGTCGCCGAACTCGCCGCGCCGGTTGAGCCGCGCGGCTTCACTTTGCCGCCCATTGAACCTTATGGCGACCGGCTGGTGATCGATCTGTACGACCGCGCGCCGCCGTCCACCCCCGCATTGCCCGAGCCGGAACCGCCGCCAAGCGCGGATTCTTCGCCGCGCGACATCGTGGTGGCGATTTCGGCCGGTCACGGCGGCGAAGACCCGGGCGCAGTCGTGGGGAAGCATTTCGAGAAGGACATCAACCTGGCGATTTCGCGCCTGCTCGCGCAGCGCCTGCGGGAAGAGCCCGGATTCCGGCCGGTGATGATCCGCGAAGGCGACTATTACGTGCCCCTGCGGCGCAGAACCGAGATCGCCCGCGAGCATCGCGCGGATTTGTTCGTCGCCATTCACGCCGACGCATTTCGTTCCAGCAGCGCCAGCGGAATGACCATTTACGCCCTGTCCGGCGAGCGGGCGGACCGCGAAAACGCCGCGAGGGTCGCGCGCAAGGCCAACACCAGCGACCTGATCGCCGGAGTCGAAAGCGATTTGCGCCTCGGCGATTTCGAAGACGACGTCGCCCTGACCCTGGTTTCCGTGCACATGGGCTGGAGCCTCGAGCAAAGCCAGTTGGCCGGCGCCCACATTCTGCGCCACTCCGGCGCGCTCACGCATCTGCGGCGGGACAAGGTGCAACAGGCTTCGTTGCAAGTGCTCAATTCGCCGGACATTCCCTCGATACTGATCGAAACGGGCTACATGACCAATCCCGCGGAACTGTCGAATCTGCGCTCGCCCGCGTTCCAGCGCCGCATGGCGGCGGCGCTGGCCGACGGCATCGTGAGTTATTTTGGGGAGCGCGCTCCAGCGGGAACCTTGATCGCGCTGCGACAATCAAACGGCGCAATCGCGGCCGCGCCGACCGGCGATGAAGTGGCCAACATGGCAAGCGCGCTGGCCAATGCCTTGCATGGCGCCGAAAGCGCCGCGGAAGAGGCGCTTCCCGCCGCGCCGCTCACCCACCGGGTGCGGCGCGGTGATACACTAACCGCTATCGCCAAGCGCTATTCGGTGAGCCTTGCCCGGCTGCGCGAAATCAATGGTCTGGCGGACGACCGGATCGAGGTCGGCGCCGAGTTGGAAATCCCCCGCCCAGGCGGCACCGATTGATCGTGGTCCGCGCGCGGCGCGCGGATGCATCGGCGCGCGCAAGCCGGCGAATCCGGAAGCTGAACCCAAACACGCGGAAATCCAGATGAACCGCATCAATCGACTGAGTCCGCGCCTGGCCAACCAGATAGCCGCGGGCGAGGTGGTGGAACGCCCCGCTTCGGTGCTCAAGGAACTGCTTGAGAACAGTCTCGACGCCGGCGCCGCGCGCATTGATATCGATGTCGAGCAGGGCGGCAAGAAGCTGTTGCGGGTGCGCGACGACGGTGGCGGCATCCACAAGGACGATCTCGCGCTCGCGCTGAGCCGCCACGCCACCAGCAAGATTTCCCGGCCGGAAGACTTGGCCGCCATCGCCAGCCTGGGTTTCCGCGGCGAGGCGCTGGCGAGCATCGGCTCGGTTTCGCGCCTGGAATTGTCGTCCCGGGCGGCCGCGGACGAAAGCGGCACCGGCTGGACCGTCCGCGCCGAAGGCCAGCAGATGGAGGTTCGGCTGGAACCTTGCCAGCACGCCGCCGGCGCCACGGTGGAAGTGCGCGACCTGTTTTTCAACACGCCCGCGCGGAAAAAGTTCCTGAAAACCGAGCGAACCGAGTTTGCTCGCATCGACGAGGTGCTCAAACGCCTGGCCCTGAGCCGATTCGACGTGCATTTCAGCCTGCGCCACAACCAGCGCGTGGTGCGCGATTTGCGCCCCGCGCCGAGCGAGCTGGAACAGCGCCGCCGCATCGGCCTGGTCTGCGGCCCCGCCTTTCTGGAAAACTCGCTGGCGCTGGAGCAGCGCGCGGCGGGACTGCGCCTGTGGGGCTGGATCAGCTTGCCGGCGTTTTCGCGCAGCCAGGCCGACTTGCAGTACTTCTACGTCAACGGGCGCATTGTGCGCGACAAGATCGTCGCCCACGCCATCCGGCAGGCCTATCACGATGTCTTGTATCACGGCCGCCACCCAGCCTACGTGCTTTTTTTGGAACTCGACGCGGCGGCGGTGGACGTCAACGTGCATCCGACCAAGCACGAGGTGCGCTTTCACGACAGCCGCCTGGTGCACGATTTCCTGTTCCGTTCGCTGCACCGGGAACTGGCCGAAGTCAAACCGGAAGCCAAGCCCGAAGCCCGGTTTGATGCCGAACTCCAGTCCGGAACACCGGGAGTGGCCGGCGCGCCGCTTTCCGCCATCGCCGAATCCGCGCCGAAACAGTCATTATTGCCTTTGCGCGAGTCCTCCGCCGCTTACCGCTTTACCAAGGATGCGGCGCCGGCGGTTGACGACAGCGCGCGGGAGAACTACGCGCGATTGTTCGGCGGCGGGGAAGAGGCGCCGCCGCTGGGCTACGCCCTGGCGCAATTGCACGGGGTTTACGTGCTGGCGCAAAATCGCGACGGGTTGATTATCGTCGACATGCACGCGGCCCACGAACGCATTACCTACGAACGCATGAAGCAGGCGCTGGAGGCGGAACAACTGAAGCGGCAGACGCTGCTGGTGCCCTTGCCGCTGGCGGTCAGCGAAGCCGAAGCCGATTGCGCGCAAAGCCATCGCGGGAATCTGCTCGGCCTTGGCCTGGAACTGGAGCGGGTGGCGCCGGAGTCTATCCTGGTGCGCCAGATTCCGGCCTTGCTGAAAGACGCGGACATCGAACAGCTCGTGCGCGACGTGCTGTCGGATTTGCTTGAATTCGGCAGCAGCGACCGGCTCGCGAATCATCAACACGCATTGCTGTCCACCATGGCCTGCCATGGTTCGGTGCGCGCCAACCGGCGATTGGGCATCGATGAAATGAATGCCTTGTTGCGGGATATGGAAGCCACCGAGCGCAGCGGTCAATGCAACCACGGCCGGCCCACCTGGGTCTGGCAGTCCATGGCGGAACTCGACAAGTTGTTCCTGCGTGGCCGCTAGTTCGGCCGCGGCCGCCGGTCCTGCGCAATCCGCGGTCGATGTGATTTGTCTGGCGGGCCCCACGGCGGCGGGCAAGACCGCGCTCGCGGTGGAAATGGCGCGGCGCCGTCCGTTGCAAATCATCAGCGTCGATTCGGCGCAGATTTACCGCGGCATGGATATCGGCACCGGCAAGCCCGATGCGCGGACGCAGGCCCTGGCGCCCCATCGGTTGATCGATATCCGCGACCCGGCCGAGTCCTATTCGGCGGCGCAATTCCGCGAAGATGCCGAGAACGCGATTCGCGAGGTGCGCGAACAGGGCGACACGCCCCTGCTGGTCGGCGGCACCATGCTGTATTTCCAGGTGCTGCGCCGGGGACTGGCGGCGCTGCCCGCCGCCGACCGCGAGTTGCGGCGGGAGATCGAGGCGCAGGCGGCGCGGGAAGGCTGGGGGGCGATTCATCGCCGTCTCGCCGCGGTGGATCCGCAAGCGGCGGCGCGGATTCATGTCAACGATCCCCAGCGGCTGCAGCGCGCGCTGGAAGTTTTTTTGCTAACCGGCAAAACTATTACCAGCCTGCACAATGAAAGAAAAGTTGCATCGGAAGGGTCTACTTCTTTCAGACTGCATTTTTTGGTGATCCATCCGATTCGGCGGAGCGTTCTGCACCAGCGTATCGAATCCCGGTTCCGGCGCATGTTGGCCGGCGGGTTGATCGAGGAAGTGGAACAGCTCCACCGGCGGGATGATCTGCACCCCGGCCTGCCGTCCATGCGGTCGGTGGGGTATCGGCAAGTATGGCGATATCTCGATGGGGAAACAGCTTATCCAGAAATGGTGGAGCAAGGGGTCGCGGCAACGCGGCAACTCGCCAAAAGGCAGTTGACCTGGTTGCGCAGCTGGTCCGAGTCGCGCCGCCTGACCGAGGATCCGGCAGGGAATCTGGATGAAGCATTGAAATTTTTAGATTCGCTCGCACTCTGGTAATCAGGGAAGCAAGGAAATTCCCGGGTAACCAGTTACTGCGTGAAACGCAGAGAGCATGGGAGAACAAGAATGTCCAAGGGACATAGTTTGCAGGATCCGTTTCTGAATGCGTTGCGGAAAAATCGCGTGCCGGTATCGATCTACCTGGTAAGCGGCATCAAGTTGCAAGGCCAGATCGAATCGTTTGACCAATTCGTGATACTGCTGAAGAATGCCGTCAGCCAGATGGTTTACAAGCACGCGATTTCCACCGTGGTGCCGGGGCGGATGGTGAAAATCCAAGTCAACCATTCCGCCGAAGACCAGGATGACGACAGCGAAGACTGAGCCGACAGCGACCGGCGTCGGCTTGTGCGAACCGCGCGCGGCGCCGGTCGTGGGGCGATTTCTTGTTTTTTGAACGGCCCGACAGCGGTGAATCCTGTGTGCTCGTGCACGTCGAAATGGCCGCGCGCGACCATCGGGAAAACCTGGGCGAATTCAAGGAACTGGCGATTTCCGCCGGCGCCGTACCCGTGGCCATCGTCACGGGAGCGCGCGACCGGCCGGAATCCGCCACCTTCCTTGGCGCCGGCAAACTTGAGGAACTGGCGCAAACCTGCCAGTCCCACAAGGCCGGTCTGGTGCTGTTCAATCATTCGCTGACGCCGGGCCAGGAACGCAACCTCGAACGGCACTTGCGTTGCAGGGTGCTTGACCGAACCGGGTTGATTCTGGACATCTTCGCCCAGCGGGCCCGGTCCCACGAAGGCAAGTTGCAGGTCGAACTCGCCCAGTTGCGGCACTTGCGCACGCGCCTTCGCCGCGGCTGGTCGCATCTGGACCGGCAGAAGGGCGGTATTGGTCTGCGCGGCGCCGGCGAGAAACAGCTCGAGCTGGACCAGCGCATGATCGGGCAACGGATAAAATCCATCAACAAGAGCCTCGCGCGGGTGCACGGGCGGCGCGAACTCGGCCGCGACGCGCGGCGGCGGGCGGAGCTGGCGACGGTATCCCTGGTGGGCTATACCAATGTGGGTAAAACCACGTTGTTCAATTTGCTTGCGGGTGGGCGAAACTTTGCCGCCGACCAATTGTTCGCGACGCTGGATCCTTGCCTGCGGCGAATTTCGCTGCCCGGCTACGGCACCGCGATCCTGGCCGACACGGTGGGATTTATCAGCCACCTGCCGCACCAGTTGGTGGACGCCTTCCGGGCGACGCTGGAGGAAACCGCGGCGGCCGAATTGCTGGTGCATGTGATCGATGCGGCCGGCGCGGAGCGCGAGCAACAGATCGAGCAGGTCGACAAGGTGCTGGCGGATATCGGCGCCGCCGCTATTCCGCGCTTGCAGGTTTGCAACAAGATCGATCAATGCGCCGACTTGCAAGCCCGCATCGACCGGGACCGCGAAGGACGGCCGCGGCGAGTCTGGATGTCGGCGCGCACCGGCGCCGGCGAGACAGAATTGCGGCAAGCGCTTGGCGAGTTGCTCGGCGCGGATTTGCGGCTCTTGACGCTGATGCTGCCGCCGGCGCAAGCGGGTCTGCGCTCGCGCCTGTTGGCGCGCGGGCGCATAGAACAGGAGCGCGTGGACGAGCGCGGCAACTTCCATTTGCTGGCGCGGTTGACGCCGGTGGAAGCGAAGCGCATCGCGGCGGCCGCGGGCTGCCGCGTCGAGAATTCCGGGTTTCGGCCCGCGGGCACTGTGTCCGAGGGCCAAAATTCGTTAGAATCCCCTTTTTGAAGATTGGTTTTGACGCGAGTCTGACCACGGAGACTTAGATGGCCTGGAACGAACCCGGCAAAGATGGCAACGGTTCCGATCCTTGGGGCGGCGGTGGCCGCCGCGGCGGCAATCAGGGCCCGCCGGATATCGACGAAGTAATCAGGAAACTGCTGCAACGCTTCGGCTTCATTGGTGGCGCCGGCCAAGGCGGCTCCGGCGGCAAGGGCGCATCCGGCAAAGCCCGCTCGGGCGGTTTGCTGGTGGGCTTCTTCGTTGTCGCGCTGGTGGTTTGGGGCTTTCTCGGCTTTTACATCGTCGACGAGGCCGAGCGCGCCGTGGTGCTCCGATTCGGCCGCGTGCTCGACAATACCGTAACCCCGGGGTTGCACTGGAACCCGCCGCTCGTCGACGAGGTCAACAAGGTCAACGTCTCCGAGCTCAACTCCAAGGAGTATCAAAACCGGGCGATGCTGACCACCGATGAGAACATCATCGACATCGTGGTGACGGTGCAATACCGCATTGACGATCCAGTCAAGTACGTCATTGCCGTGCAGGACCCGGAACGCAGTCTCGACAATGCCGCCGAATCCGCGATCCGCCACGTGGTCGGCGGCAATTTCATGGACCAGATCCTGACCGAGGGTCGTCCCATAGTGGCGGCCGATGTGCATGAACGCTTGCAGAATTACATGGACCTGTACAACACCGGCATTTTCGTCAGTCAGGTCAACGTCGCCGCCGTGAATCCGCCGGAAGCCGTGCGCCCGGCCTTTGAGGATGTGATCGAGGCGCGGGAGGATGAGCAAAGAGCGCAAAACCAGGCGCAACAATACGCCAACCGCGTCATTCCCGAGGCCCGCGGCGAGGCCCAGCGGCAGATCGAGCAGGCCAACGCCTACAAGGAGGAAGTGATCGCCAGGGCGGAAGGCGACGCTTCGCGTTTCGATCAATTGCTTTCCGAATACCAGAAAGCGCCCGAAGTGACGCGGCAACGCATGTATATCGATTCAATCCAGGACGTGATGACCGCGTCGAGCAAAATCATGATCGATGTCGAAGGCGGCAACAACATGCTTTATGTGCCGCTGGACAAGATTCTCGAGCAAAACACTTCCATCACCGGCGCGGCCAGGCCGCGCTCGGCGGCCGAATGGCGCGACTTCGCCGATGAATTGGCGCCCTATTTGCCCAATATCGGCGAAGGGGCCGTCGACGCGACGCGGTTGACCAACTCCAGAAGCGGGGTACTCCGTCAATGAAGAATTATTTGATAATCGGTCTTGCGGTTTTGCTGCTGACGCTGGCCGCCAACAGCCTGCTCGTGGTGCGCGAAACCGAGCGCGCCGTCATGTTGCGGTTCGGCGAGCTCGTCAACGCCGATATTCCGCCCGGATTGCATGTGAAGATTCCCTGGGTGAACACCGTGCGCAAGTTCGACGCCCGCATCCAAATTGAAGATTCGGTGCCCGCGGACTTTTTTACCCTGGAGCAGAAAGCCTTGGTGGTCGACTCCTACGCCAAGTGGCGGATCGTTGACGTCGGTCAGTTCTACGTTTCCACCCAGGGCGAGGTATCCCGGGCCGGTTCGCTGCTCGCGCAACGCGTCAACGACGGCTTGCGCGACCAGATCGGCGAGCGCACTTTGCAGGAAGTTGTCGCCGGCGAACGCGACCAGCTCATGCTCGATTTGACCGCGAACCTGAACATGGATTCCGCGGTCGATATCGGTATCGAAGTCATCGATGTGCGCGTGAAACGCATCGACTTGCCGGAAGACGTGCGCGATTCCGTGTACGAGCGCATGATCACCGAGCGCAACCGGGAAGCCCAGGAATTGCGATCCCGCGGCGACGAACTCGCCATCGGCATACGCGCCGACGCCGACCGGCAGGCCATCATTTTCGAAGCCGAGGCCTATCGCGACGCCGAGCGCATTCGCGGCGAAGGCGATGCCCGCGCGACCGCGGTGTACGCCGACGCCTACAACAAGGACCCCGAATTCTACGCCTTCACCCGCAGCCTCAACGCCTACCGGGAAACGTTCAAGAACAAGGGCGACGTGTTGCTGCTCGATCCGGAAAGCGAGTATTTCAAGTATCTGAAGGATCTCGATAGCGGGACTGAACCATAATCCCGCCTCCAACCCGGTTTCAGGCCGCGGCGGGAAATTAGCGATGGCCGGGCGCCGCCGCGGCCGCAATCGGCGGTTCGTGACTTTCCATGTGGCATGATCTTGCGGTGGCAATCTGTTTGCTGCTGGTCATCGAAGGCTTGTTGCCCGCGGTCAATCCCGGATTGTGGAAGCGGATGCTGTTGACCCTGAGCGAAGCGCCGGAACGCCACTTGCGGCTGGCGGGTCTGGGGTTCCTGGTGGTCGGCGCATTCGTTTTGTACCTGATCAATTGAAGAGAACGGCATGAGCTCCGCCAAGAGATGGCTGCTGCCCGACGGCGTCGAAGAGATTCTGCCGGAGGAAGCGCGCAAGCTGGAATGCCTGCGGCGCGAAATCCTCGACCTGTATCGCGGCTGGGGCTACGAGCTGGTCATCACGCCCTTGATCGAGTTTCTGGACTCCCTGCTGGTGGGTTCCTCCCGCGATCTGGACCTGCACACCTTCAAGCTCGTCGACCAGTTGAGCGGGCAAACCATGGGCATCCGCGCCGACATCACTCCCCAGGCGGCGCGCATCGACGCCCACCGGCTCAACCGCGACGGCCCGGTGCGGCTGTGCTACGCCGACAGCGTATTGCACACCTTGCCCCGCGGCATCCAGACTTCCCGCGCGCCGATCCGCATCGGCGCCGAATTTTACGGCCACGCCGGCGTCGAATGCGACATCGAGGTGATTTGCCTGATGTGCGCCATGCTGCGGCAAGCGGGCGTGGAAAACGTCCACCTTGTGCTCGGCCATGTAGGCATCTACCGCTCGCTGCTCCAGCAGGCGGGCATGGATCAAGAGTCCGAACAGACCCTGTTCGAAGCCGTGCAGCGCAAGGCCTATGGCGAAATCGACGAATTGTTGACCATCCATGTCGCCGAACCCGGCTTGCGCGAAATGCTCGCGCGTCTGGCGCGGCTCAGCGGCGATGCCGAAGTCCTGGCGCAAGCGAAGCAGACTTTTGCCAAGGCGCCGAGCGCGGTCAAGGCCGAACTCGCCGAACTGCTGGCCATCGACGAAGGTGTGCGCAAGCGCTTGCCCGGCTTGCCCCTCAGCTACGACCTGTGCGAATTGCGCGGATATCAATATCACACCGGCATCGTCTTCGCCGCTTATGCGCCGGGTTGCGGCGGCGCGGTGGCCAAGGGCGGGCGTTACGACAACATCGGCGCGGTGTTCGGCAGGGCGCGTCCGGCCACCGGATTCGACAGCGACCTGAAAACGCTTGCCCGCCTGACGCCGCGGAAATTCCAGCGCCAACCGGGCATACTCGCGCCGGACCGGGACTGCGCGGCGCTGCGCGCGAAAGTCGAGCATCTGCGGGCAACGGGCGAAGTCGTAATCAACGATGTCAGCGGCGCCTGCGATGAAGCGGCGGCCGGGCGGCTCGATTGCGACCGGATCCTGCGGCTGCGGCGCGACGAATGGCGCGTCGAGCAAATCTGAAAAGCGGCGACGGGACTATGGTGCAATCGCTGGTAGTGCTTGGCGCCCAATGGGGCGATGAAGGCAAGGGCAAGATTGTCGACCTGCTCACCGACCGGGCCGAAGTCGTCGCCCGTTTTCAAGGCGGCCACAACGCTGGCCACACGCTGGTGATCGACGGTCGGAAAACCATCTTGCATTTGCTGCCGTCGGGCATTTTGCGCGCCGGCGTGCAATGCATCATAGGCAATGGCGTGGTGCTGAGCATGGCTGCGCTGCTGCGGGAAATCCGCGGGCTCGAGGCGCGCGGCGTCGCCCTGCGCGACCGCATCCGGATCAGCGGCGCCTGCCCGCTGATCTTGCCTTCCCACATCGCCCTCGACCAGGCGCGGGAATCCTCCCGCCGCGGCGGCGAGAAAATCGGCACCACGGGCCGCGGCATTGGACCGGCTTACGAGGACAAGGTGGGCCGCCGCGCCATCCGTCTCGGCGCCAGTCTCGATGAAGCGCGATTCGCCGCGCAACTTAAGGAATTGCTCGCCTACCACAATTTCCTGCTGCGCGAGTATTACCAGGTGGAGCCGGTCGATTTCGCCGGCACCCGCGACGAATTGCTCGAACAGGCGCGGCAATTGCGGCCCATGATCGCCGATACGGTCGAAGCCTTGCACGCCCATCGCAAGGCTGGCCGGCGCATCCTGTTCGAAGGCGCCCAAGGGTCCCTGCTCGACATCGATCATGGCACCTTTCCCTTTGTTACCTCCTCCAATACCACCGCCGGCAGCGCGGCGACGGGCAGCGGCTTTGGGCCGTTGTTCATCGACCGCGTACTCGGCGTGGTCAAGGCGTACACCACCCGGGTTGGCGACGGCCCCTTTCCGACGGAATTGTTCGACGCCACCGGCGAACATCTGGCGAAAGCGGGAAGCGAGTTTGGCTCAACCACCGGGCGCGGCCGGCGCTGCGGCTGGTTCGACGCCGTCGCGGTCAGGTTGGCGACGCAAATCAACAGCATCGGCGCGCTTTGCCTGACCAAGCTCGATGTGCTCGACGGCCTCGAATCGCTGAAAGTTTGCGTCGGCTATCGCGGCAAAGACGGCGCCGCGCTCGGCGCCGCCCAGGCTGGCGACCATTGGCAAAGTCTCGAGCCGATTTACGAGCAACTTCCGGGCTGGCGCGAATCGACCCGCGGCGCGCGCACGCTGGAAGCGCTGCCCGCGAACGCCCGCGCCTACATTCGTTTCATCGAAGAAACCGTCGAGGCGCCGGTCGAAATCATCTCCACCGGCGCCGACCGCGACGAAACCATCAGCCTGCGCCATCCCTTCGACTGATTTCCCGCGCCGCGGCGACTTCATCCAGGCGCCAAAGGCAGGCCGCGCCGCGCGCGCCGCTGGCGTCGCCGAAACGCGGCGGCGAGATTCGTGTCAGCAAGTTGTCGGTGAAGACATGGTCCGGCAGCATTGTCGGGACCAGGTCATAGATTCGTTTGATATTCGACAGCCCGCCGCCGAAGACGACCAAATCAGGGTCGATCAGGTTGATCACGGTGGACAGGCAAATCGCCAGTTGCCGGCAATATTTCTCCAGACAGGCCAGCGCGGTCGGATCCCCCTGGTCCGCCAGGTCGGCAATTTCCGTGGTTGGCATCTCGGCTGTTCCCATCTCGGCGTAGGAGCGCCTGAGTCCGGCGCCGCTGAGCACGGTTTCGATGCAATTCAAGCGGCCGCAATAGCATTGGCGATCGTCTGCGATCAAGTCGCGCACGCTGGCGGGGATGCAGTTGTGGCCCCACTCGCCGGCGATGCGGTTGGGACCGGTCAACAAATTGCCGTCCACGACAATTCCGCCTCCGGTGCCGGTGCCGATAATCACACCGAAAACCGTCCGGCAGCCGCGCCCGGCGCCATAGTGTGCTTCCGACAGCGCAAAGCAGTTGGCGTCGTTTTCCATCCGCAACGCATAGCCCAGCCGCGCTTCGAGGTCCCGTTTCAGCGGTTTGCCATTGAAGCAGGTGGAATTGGAATTTTTGATGGTCTCCGACGGCGCCGAAAGCGCTCCCGGGGTGCCAATGCCCACCGGCAGCCGCCGTCCTTGTTGCAGGGCTTCAACCAGCCCGCACAACGCGTCCAGCACTTCCGCATAGTTTTGCGGCGGCGTTGGCCGTCGAATCACCTCCACCACCTCGCCATCGGCGGTCAATATGATGCCTTCCATCTTGGTGCCGCCGACATCGACGCCGATTCGCCAAAGGCTTTCCTGTTCCATGGTGTTTCCCCTCTTTCGCTTGCTCTTTCCCTTCCTCGTTGCCTTCCTCTTTCCCTTCCTGTGCCTGCCCGGGCGCCGCGGCCGGGACGAATGTCAGGCATGGGGAACGATTAGAATTTACCCAATATATGGATTGACTTTGCCATTCCGACGCTATATGTTGAGTCCAGCGGGTTTTCCAACGCTCAAATGCACCAACCATTAAGCGAAGTCGAAACGAATTCGCGACCCGCTGCAGCAGGCTCCGCCCGCCCGTGGAGCCAAACGGCGGATGAGGTTATCAGAAATGGCGCGAATAGCACAGAACACCACCGGTGACCTGCGCGGCAAGGTTCAGGCGACCACCAAAAAAGCCAGCGACCAGCTTCTGACCCTGCTCGAAAAGCGCAGGCGCGAAGATGAAATCCGCGCCAGGCTTGCCGCTTTCGCGGAAGAGATGGAAAGCGCCCGCGAACAGCGCAAGCGGCCGCGTTAACACAGCGCGGCGGGCGCCCGCGGGGCTCGACAAGCGCGCGATGCAAACCTGGCCGCCATAACGCGTTGCCGCCAAATTGCTCCCGACGCTGACCTATCCAGGAAATCGTCTTGCCGCTCCCGCTGATGTGGTAACGTATGTCGGCGAGGCCAGTTCACACCCGCCGGGCCGCTTATAATGGACCACACCGGCCGATCAACAACGGTGGATCCCATTCGGTGAATCAAAAGCCGTGAACAAAACCACGAGAGTCAGAGAAATGCGGCGAGTTTTGCCAACGGCGGTTTTACTGGTGTCCGCCGCCGTTTTGCTCGCCGCCTGCGCGGGCAACGCGGACTATACACCGATTCTCCGCTCCGAACCGGAGGCGGACTCCATCCAGACGCGCATGCCCCGCACCTTGCGCTTGTACTACAATGCCTTGCCCGACGTCGGACGCAGCAGCCTGAGCTTGACCGGCCCCGGTGGCGAAGTCGAATTGCGCGGTTTGCACACCATGGCCGCCGACGATCTGATGATCGAGATCATGGAGCCTCTCGCCAACGGGGACTACAGCGTGAAATGGACCGCGGCCTTTGGGGATGACCCCACCGAATACGTCGGAGAGGTCCGGTTCCGGGTCCAAATCGAGCCGCAATAACTCGCGCCCAGGCGACCGGACTTATCCAAAAAATGGTGCCCAGGAGAGGACTCGAACCTCCACGACCTTTCGATCACTAGCACCTGAAGCTAGCGTGTCTACCAATTTCACCACCTGGGCATGGGAGGCGGCGCGCGGCGGCGAAGGCGTCCGCCGACGCGGGCAGGCAACTCTACCCACCGAACATCCCCCTGTCAATCAGTCACCCCGCCCAAGGCGCGCGCGTGTATAATGACGGTCCATTCCCATGAATGCTTCCCCCGCCCGGCGCAGCACCCAATCCAACGGCTGGCCCGCATCCCGAGACACAATGGACGAAGAAGCGCGCGCGCTTGACGAGCTGCGCCCCGATCTCAAGGCTGCCGTTATCGCTCACGGGCTTCGCCTTTCCTGGCCGAAAGCCGCAAAACTCGAAGCGTCCCGCGCGGCGGGCAAGCTGGCGTCCGCGGACATCAAGCACAGGCTCGACCTGCGGAAGCTGCCTTTCGTAACCATCGACGGCGAAGACGCCAGGGATTTCGACGATGCCGTGTTCGCCGAGCGCGAAGATGCGGGCGGATGGCGCCTGTTCGTGGCCATCGCCGACGTTTCCCACTACGTCCCCGCTGGCGGCGCGCTCGATGCCGAGGCCCGCGCGCGCGGCACTTCGGCCTACTTTCCGGATTTCGTGATTCCCATGTTGCCGGAGGAGCTTTGCAACGACTTATGCTCGCTCAAGCCCCGGGTGGACCGGCTCGCGCTTGTTTGTGAAATGCGCATCGCCGGCGAAGGCGAACTGCTCGATTTCAAGTTCCATGAAGCGGTGATTCAATCCCGCGCCCGGCTCACCTACACCCAGGTGGCGGCCATGGCGCCGGATGCCGGGGCTGGCCGCGGCGCGCCGAATCCACCAGCGCCCGCGCGGAAATTGCGCGGGCCAATCCACGAGTTGTTCGCCTTGTTCAAAATGCTGAAAAGACACCGCGCGGTTTCCGGCTCGATTGAATTCGAAACCGTGCAAACCCGCATAGAATTGGCGGGTGACGGGACCGTGCGCGACATTGTTCCCGTGCCGCGCAATGACGCGCATCGACTGATCGAGGAATGCATGCTTTGCGCCAATGTGGCGGCGGCGAAACTTTTGCGCGAATCCCAACTGCCCGCGCTGTATCGCGTGCACGAAGGGCCCGACGCGGAAAGGCTTGGCGATTTGCGCGAGTACTTGCGCGGCCTCGGCTTGACGCTGCAAGGCGGCGAAAAGCCGCGTCCCGCCCACTACCAGCGACTGCTCCGGAAACTCAACGGCCGGCACGACCGCGATTTGCTGCAAACGCTTTTGATCCGCTCGCTTTCCCAGGCCGTCTACCAGCCGCAAAACATTGGCCATTTTGGCCTGAATTTTCCCAACTACGCGCATTTCACCTCGCCCATCCGCCGCTATCCCGATCTGCTCGTACATCGCGCCATACGTTTTCTGATCCGCAGCCGGACCCATCCGGCCGCCCCCGCGGCCGATGGCGCGCCCAAGCTGGGGCGGCGAAAAATCTATCCCTACAACCTGGATGCGATGGAAAACCTGGGCGAGAGCTGCTCCGACGCCGAACGCCGCGCCGACGCGGCCGGCTACCATTCGGCCAATTGGCTGAAATGCGAATACATGCGCCACCAGCTCGGCAACGAGTTCGAGGGCGTCGTCAGCGCGGTCACCGGTTTTGGCCTGTTTGTGCAACTGCGGGACTTTTACATCGATGGGCTCGTGCATATCAGCGCATTGGGCGATGACTACTACCATCACGACCCGGTGCAACATATTCTCGAAGGCGAGCGCAAGCGACGGATTTTCCGCCTCGGCGATATGCTCCGCGTCCAGTTGATCAGCGTCTTGCCGGAAGAGCAAAAAATCGAATTGCGTCTGGCCGGAGACGATCAGTCGGTTCAAGAAAGCCCCCGGGGAAAGCACCGCGCGCGCCGCAACCAGCCTCGCGGACCTCGGGCAAGGCGCAATCCGCGGGCGCGCCGCGGCACCGCCGGCCGCGCGGCGAGATGAACGATGGTTCGCAGGCCCGTGGCCCCCATGCGGTGGCTGAATTGCTGCGGCGCAACACGTCCGCGGTGAAGGAATTGCTGCTGCGGCGCGGCAAAGCCGACCGGCGCCTGAAGTCCTTGCGCGAGATGGCGGCGCAAAGCGGTATTCCCTGCCGGGAACTTGACCGCGACGAGCTCGACCAGCTCGCATCGGGGCCGCATCAAGGCGCGGTTGCGATTCTTCACGAGTCGGCGCCTCCGCCCGCGCTCGACGAACGCGGCCTGCTCGACGCCTTGCGCCTGAGAGGCTCCGCGGCCTTCGTGCTCATTCTTGACGCCATCACCGACCCGCACAATCTCGGCGCTTGCTTGCGCAGCGCGGATGGCGCCGGGGTCGACGCGGTGGTGATTCCCGCCAACAAATCGGTGCGGGTCAACGCCACCGTGCGCAAAATCGCCAGCGGCGCGGCGGAGACGGTCCCGGTGGTCACGGCGACCAATCTCGCGCGCTTTATCGACCGCCTCAAGCAAGCCGGCATCTGGGTCGTTGGCGCGGTGGACGATTCCCCCAAAGTTCTGTTCGAGCAGGACTTGACCGGCCCCGTGGCGCTGGTGATGGGCTCGGAAGAGAAGGGAATCCGCCGTCTGGTGCGGGAAAAATGCGACTATCTCGTCGCCATTCCCATGGCTGGATCATTGCGCAACCTGAACGTGTCCGTGGCCGCCGGCATCTGCCTGTTCGAGGTGCTCCGGCAACGCCGCGGCGCATAGCCGACCGGTCCGCGGGCGGCGCTTTTTCGTCCATCGAACTTGGCGGCGCAGTCCCGCAAGCAAGAAGGGAAGCGCCACATCAAACCACGCTTCCACCAGGGGTCTTGTTGCAACGCGGGGGCGCTTTCACTAGAATGCGCGGTCTTCGCCCGGAGCGCGGCTCCGCGGCCCATTTACTCCTTGCCTTACCACGGCGGCACCCGCTTGATGGAAGGCTGCATCCAAGAGGAGCTTTGATGAGACACTACGAAGTGGTATTGCTGGTGCACCCGGATCAGTCCGCCCAGGTGCCCGGCATGGTGGAACGCTACACCCAATTGATTACCGACAGCGGCGGCACTGTGCATCGCAGCGAAGACTGGGGCCGGCGCCAGCTCGCCTACCCGATCAACAAGATCCACAAGGCCCATTACATTCTCATGAACATCGAATGCAACCGCGAGGCGCTGGCGGAGCTTGGCACGTTGTTCCGCTACAACGACGCGGTGGTTCGGGATTTGTTCATTCGCAAGCAGGAAGCCGTTACCGGCGAGTCGCTGATCCTGAAAGGCGAACGCGAGTCGCGGGAACGCAAGGCCAGAGCCGAACAGCGGCGCAAGCTGCGCGACCAAGAGATTGCGCGGCGGGATGCGGCGCAAAGCGCGGAGGCGCCGGCTGACGCTGCCGCGGAATCGCCCGCCGACGCACCCGCGGAGACTTCCCCCGATGCGCCCGAAGAGGCCGCATCCGAAGCACCCGCGGAGGATTCCGCCGAAGCACCCGCGGAGGCGGCCGCGGTGCAATCCGCTGTCGCGGAACAGTCTGAGCCGCAAGAAAAGCCGCAAGAAGAGCCACCGGAATCACCCGCGGATGAGCCGGCGAGCGAACCCGAACCGGCGGCCGCCGAGCCATCCGCAGAGGGTGCCGAATCCGCTGCCTCCGACGCTGACGCGCCGAAAGCCCCGGCTGTGAAAGCCAAGAAAGCCACGAAATCCGCGAAAACCGCGAAAACCGGCAAGACCGCGAAAGCCGGAAAAACCGGAGAAGACACCCCTGAAAACGGGGCCGGCGCAAGCGACGCGGCCGAAGACGCGCCCAAATCGGAGGCTGACGAAAAATGAACCGATATTACCGGCGACGCAAATTCTGCAAGTTCACCGCCGAAGGCACCAAGGAAATCGACTACAAGGACCTGGAAACGCTGAAAGCGTATATC
Source organism: uncultured Pseudohongiella sp. (assembly GCA_965221015.1). GTDB lineage: Bacteria > Pseudomonadota > Gammaproteobacteria > Pseudomonadales > Pseudohongiellaceae > UBA9145. The sequence goes on from OZ244859.1 coordinate 626,928, forward strand.
TCCGAGACCGGAAAGATTATTCCCAGCCGCATCACCGGCACCAAGGCGCGATATCAACGCCAGTTGGCGACAGCGGTGAAACGCGCGCGCTATCTCGCGCTGATCCCCTACACGGACAGCCATCAGGTGTAGCGGATCATGTTGCGCGGCCTTGCCGAATTCGTAATGGCGGGACGCAGTCAGGCGGTTGCGGCGGTGGTCCTGTTGGGCCTGCCGCCACTGGTGTACCTGCTGTCGCCGGCCCTGGTGGCAATGGTCGGCTTGCGCAAGGGAATGGCCGCGGGATTGTTCCTCGCGCTGTGGGCATTGCTGCCGACGGGTCTCTGGCTGATGCTGGGAGACGCGTTTCCCCTGTTGGTGCTGGCCGGGGTGCTCGCGCTTGCGGCGGTGTTGCGGACCAGTGAATCCTGGCAAAGCGTGTTGATTGCGGGAATCGGTGTCGGCGCTTTGTTCGAATTTTATCTGCGCGCGCAGCCGGCGGTGCTTGATGTGATGTTCGAACAACTGCCGCTGTATTTTCCGGGCGACGGCCTGGACAGCGCGCAATTGGAAGAACTGCGGCGGCTGATGACCAGTTCCCTCGCCGCGTTTTACATGGTTTTGTCGCTCGCCTTGCTCATGCTGGGACGTTCAATGCAGGCAAGCTTGTACAACCCGGGCGGGTTTCAAACGGAGTTCCACGCATTGCGCATCAGCCAGGCCACGACGTTGGCGCTGGTGGGATTGATCTTGCTGGTGAATCTGGTGGAGGCCTTGCCGCGGATATGGATTATTTATCTGGCCACGCCGCTCGCCTTCGCGGGACTGGCCTTGGCCCATGCCTTGGTGGCCCGGAAAAAAGCTTCGGTGATCTGGCTGGTGGCCTTGTATCCCTTGCTGCTGTTTCCCACCATGATGTATCTGCTGATTCTGGTGGCGATTGTGGACAGTTGGTACGACATCCGCGGGCGCATGGCCTGAGTTTGCCGCGCCGGGTCCGGCCGGACACGGGCCGTGCGCCGCCGCGTGCCTTGGCGCGAAACGATTGAAGTTGAGGAAAATGCGATGAATATCATTCTGCTGGAGAAAATCGCCAAGCTCGGCGACATCGGCGAGGCCATCACGGTCAAGTCGGGTTACGCCCGGAACTACCTGTTCCCGAAAGGCAAAGCCGTCCCGGCCACAAAACGGAACCTGGAAGAATTCGAGCAGCGGCGAACGGAATTGCTCGCCGCGCACAACGAAAAGATCGCCCACGCCCAAAGCCGGGCCGAAAAGCTGGCGGGAGTCGCGCTTGCCATCGAGGTCAACGCCAGCGACGAAGGCAGGCTGTTCGGTTCGGTCAGCGCCCGCGATGTCGCCTCCCTGGTCAACGAGCAAGCGGGCAGCGACCTGGAGAAATCGGAAGTCATCCTGCCCGGTGGTTCGATTCGCCAATGTGGGGACTACGAGGTCAAAGCCGACCTCGGATTCGACGTCAGCGCGACCTTCGCCCTCTCGATCATCAACCGCAACGCGCCCGCGCGAATTGAGGAAGATGAGGAAGCCGCGGATGCGGTGGATGAAGCGGACGCGGAAAGCGCAAGCGAAGTCGAGGCTGCGCAAGAGCCAGAACCAAAACCAAAACCAGAACCCGGGCAGGTACCCGAACCGGAACCGCCACAGCCGTAAACGCTTGCGCCGCCGGCGCGGCAACGGCCTGCCGCGCCTTGGGCATCCACTTCGCCTTTGTAGTACACTGGACTTGCGCCAGCTTTATTGGCCGCGCTGCAACATATTGATTTAGAAACAAAAAACACGACTGCCTGCGTCTTTGTGCAAAGTCTCCGGGCAGTCCTCTCAGGCTGGAATCCATGGCCTCACCTGCGCAAGCATCCCCGGAATCCGTGGATCAGTCGCCTACGCCACTTTTGAGTGTGCCACCCCACTCCCGAGAGGCCGAGCAGGCCGTGCTCGGCGGTCTCATGCTCGACAGCGAAAGCTGGTTCGAGGTTTCCGACCTGCTGCTCGCCGAAGATTTCTACCTTCCCGAGAACCGGCAGATTTTCGACGCAATCCTGCGCCAGGACAGCGCCGGCAAACCGTTTGACGTCCTGGCCCTGGCCGAAGCGCTGGTCGCCGGCGGCAAACTCGAGGCCGCCGGTGGCGTGGATTATCTCGCCGACCTGGCCGACAACGCCCGCGGCACGGCCAATCTGCGCCACTACGCCGAAATCGTCCGCGACCGCTCCGTGCTGCGCAAATTGATCAGCGCGGGCAACAAAATTATCGACAATTGCTATCACACCGAAGGCGCCCCCGTGGCGGAAATATTGGACCAGGCCGAACAACGCATTTTCGGCATCGCCAACGACCGGCCCGCGGACAAAGGCCCCGAAGCCTTGAAACCCTTGCTGGGCAAGGCCGTTGCGCGAATTGAAGAGTTGGCGGAGTCCGGCTCGGATCTCACCGGCATGGCCAGCGGATTCATCGATCTCGACCGAATCACCTCCGGCTGGCAAAAATCCGACCTCGTCGTGGTGGCGGGCCGACCGTCGATGGGCAAAACCGCGTTCGCCATGAACGCGGTGGAGCACGCCATTTTGCATCAGCCGCTGCCGGTGCTCGTGTTCAGCCTGGAAATGCCGGCGCAAAGCCTGGTTTTCCGCATGTTGTCTTCGGTCGGGCGCATCGACCATTCGAAGATTCGCATTGGCAAATTGACCGCGGCGGAACACGGCAAACTCGACAAGGCGATCAATCGTCTCAGCGACAAGTATTTGTACATCGACGACGCTTCCGGCCTTTCGCCCACCGAAATGCGCGCCCGGGCGCGCCGCATCAGCCAGCAACACGAGGGCCGCCTCGGGCTGATAGTGGTGGATTATCTGCAACTCATGCACTTGAAAGGCACGTCGGAAAACCGCGTGGGCGAGATTTCGGAAATTTCCCGTTCCATGAAATTGATGGCGCGGGAATTCGAATGTCCGGTGATGGCGCTGTCGCAGTTGAACCGGGGCCTGGAACAGCGCCCCAACAAGCGCCCGATCATGTCCGATTTGCGCGAATCCGGCGCCATTGAACAAGACGCGGACCTGATTCTTTTTCTATATCGCGAAGAAGTCTACAAAAAAGAAGACACCAGGGAGGAAGACAAGGGCGTCGCCGAAGTGATCATCGGCAAGCACCGCAATGGCGAGATCGGCACGGTGAAACTCAGTTTCCTGAATAATTTGACCAAGTTCGAAAATCTTGCCAAGCAGGACGATGTCTATCGATACGCCGGCCCCGAGGCCTGATTCGCCCGCCATGGAGAGCGGGCAAGCTCCGCCGCGGGCCTGGGCCAGCATCAATCTCGCCGCCTTGCGGCACAATCTCGCCCGCGTGCGCGAAGCCTGCCCGAGGGCCGGCATTATCGCCGTGGTCAAGGCCGACGCCTACGGCCACGGCATGGCCGTTTGCGCGGCGGCCCTGCGCGGGGCCGGAACCGAAATCCGCGCATTCGCCGTCGCCACCATGATTGAGGCGTCCAAGCTGCGCGCCTTGCAGCCGGACATGCCGATTCTGTGCCTGAACGGATTCAGCGACGGCGATGAATTGCGGCAGTGCGCAAGCCACGGTTTCGAGCCCGTGGTGCACGGCGAAAACCAATTGCGCCTGTTGCGCGGATGGACCATGGCGCCGGGCCGTCGAATGACGGTTTGGCTGAAACTGAACAGCGGCATGAACCGGCTTGGCCTGGCTGCGGAATCCGCGCTGGCGGCGGCTGTGGAACTGGCCCGGCGCGAAGACCTCGACTTGCGTTTGATGACGCATTTTGCCTGGGCCGACGCCTTGGAAGATCCCGGCTCGGCGGCATTTTCCGCAGGGCAAATTGCCGCTTTCGAAGGTTTGCGCGATGACACGGCCCGCGCGCTCGGCGCGGTGCCGGCGAGCAGCATGGCGGCATCCGCCGGTATATTGCGCTTGCCCGCCGCGCATTTTGATTTCGTCCGCCCCGGTATCATGCTCTATGGCGGTTCGCCCCTGGCTGTCGGCGGCGCCGCCGAGCTTGGCCTGCGACCGGTGATGACCTTGCATGCGCGGATTCTCGCCGTGCGCGATGTCAAAGCCGGCGAAGCCGTCGGTTACGGCGCCACCTGGCGTTTCCCGCGGGATACACGCATGGGCGTGGTTTCCATTGGCTACGCCGACGGTTACCCCCGCGCGGCGGGCGCCGGCACCCCCGTGCTGGTGGCCAGCGGCGGCGGTTGGGCGCGCTGCGCGTTGGTGGGCCGGGTATCGATGGACATGATCACAGTGGACCTGGGAACGCTGGATGACGTCGCGCCGGGAACCGAGGTGGTACTCTGGGGCGAGGGGCTCGACGCGGATGAAATCGCCGCCCGCGCCGGCACCATTTCCTATGAACTGTTCACGCGCGTCACCGCGCGCGTGCCGAGAATTCACCACTGAAGCTATAAGCTGTGGCCAAAGCGAAAATCGCCTTCGTTTGCAGTGAATGCGGCGCCGACTTCGCCAAGTGGCAGGGTCAATGCGGCGCTTGCAAAGCCTGGAACACCTTGACCCGGTTCAACCCGGGGCTGTCCGATTCCGGCCGTGGTCCGCGCGAGCGGGGCTATGCCGGCGCGCGCGGCGCGGTGCAACGGCTGGCGGATATCGATATGGCCGAATTGCCCCGCGCCGGCAGCGGACTGGCCGAGCTTGACCGGGTGCTCGGCGGCGGCCTCGTGCCCGGTTCGGTGGTGCTGGTCGGCGGCAATCCCGGCGCCGGCAAAAGCACATTGCTGCTGCAGGTGATGCGCGCGCTGGCCGAGCGGGGCAAACGCGCGCTGTACGTCACCGGCGAGGAATCTCCGCGGCAGGTGGCGATGCGCGCGCAACGCCTTCAGCCGAAGTCGGAAAAAGCGCTGAAAGGGAAGGCGGAAAAGGAAGCGGAAAATTTGCACCTGCTCGCCGAAACCGGGGTCGAAAGAATTCTCGACGCCGCCGCGCGGCAACAGCCGGAAGCGCTGGTGGTGGATTCGATCCAGGTCATGCACAGCGCGGAAGTTCCTTCCGCCCCCGGCAGCGTGAGCCAGGTGCGCGAGTGCGCCGCCCACCTTATCCAATATGCCAAACAGGCCAATACCGTGCTGTTTCTGGTGGGCCACGTCACCAAGGAGGGCAACCTCGCCGGGCCGAAAGTGCTCGAACATATGATCGATTGTTTTCTCATGCTCGAAGGTGGCGCCGAATCGCGCTACCGCATCTTGCGCGCGCACAAGAACCGCTTCGGCGCGGTCAATGAACTGGGTGTTTTCGTGATGGCCGAAACCGGCCTGAAGGAAGTGCGCAATCCCTCCGCCATTTTCCTCGCCCGGGCCGAAAACGAAGCGCCGGGCTCGCTGGTGGTCGCCTTGTGGGAGGGCACCCGGCCGCTGCTGGTGGAAATCCAGGCCTTGGTCGACGCCAGCCCGCTGGGCAATCCGCGCCGGGTCGTGGTGGGAATGGAGCAAAACCGCCTGGCGCTGCTGCTCGCGGTGCTGCACCGCCACGGCGGCCTGTTCATGGCCGACCAGGACGTGTTCGTCAACGTGGTGGGCGGCGTCAAGGTGTCGGAAACCAGTGCCGACCTGGCGCTGTTGCTCGCAATTGTCTCGAGTTTCCGCGACCAGCCGCTGCCGCGGGACCTGGTCGTATTCGGCGAAGTGGGGCTGGTCGGCGAGATCAGGCCCGTTCCCGGCGGCCAGGAACGTCTCCGCGAGGCCGCCAAACACGGCTTCCGCAACGCCATCATCCCCGCGGCCAATGCCCCGCGCAAACCCATACCCGGCCTGCGCGTGCATCCCGCCAGCAACGTCACCCAGGCCATCGAAGCCGCCCAATCGCTCTGAAGCGCGGTCAAACTTCCACCGCCAAGGCTCTTTGCGCAGAAAAAACGGGGAGCTTTCCGCCTGGCGGGTGTTTTCAGCCGCCTGTCACGGCGGGGCGTTTTCGAAATCGGCTTTGATGGTGCGGGCGCTCCAGTAGTAGTGGGCGGCGCACCAGACATTGACCAAGACCGTGATCGCCATGGCGTAGCGCAAGGCGTCGTTGCCGAAGGAGGGCGTCAGGAAGTCGCTGACGAATCCGGTCATCATCGGACCGAGGCCGAGGCCGATCAGGTTGAGCACGAACAACAGCACCGCGGTGCCCATGGCGCGCATGCGCAGGCCCACCAGGAACTGGGTTGAAGCCAGGCAGGGCGCCAGGTACCAGCCGCCAAAGAATACCGGCAGCAGATAGGAGTAAGTGGCGATATAGCCGTTGGGCATCAACAGCAAGGTGTTGAGCGCGAAGGGAATGGCGATTACGGTGGAGATGAAGGGAATCCAGATGTACCAGGTTTTGTCCCCGGTCCGCTTCGCCATGCGGTCGGAAACCCAGCCGCCGAAATAGGTGCCCGCCAGGCCGCCGATGCCGGCCACCAAGCCGTAATACCAGCCGATGTCGATGATGGGCATGCCATGCACGCGGCCGAGGAACAGCGGCATGAAATTGCCCATGCCGTAAGTGACGAAAGCGTGCAAGGCGCAGGCGAAGGACAAATGACGAAAGGATTTGCGTTGCCAGAGAAAGCCGAGCACCTGGAAAAAGCTCGGCGGTTGCGCGTCCCGGCGCGCCTCCGCCATGCCCCGCAGCGGTTCCTTGACCAGCCCGCGCACGAGCACGGCCAGCAACAGCCCCGGCAGGCCCACCACCACAAACGCCGTGCGCCAGTCGAACATCTCCACCAGATAGGCGCCGCCCACGGTGCTGACCAGAATGCCGCCGTACACGCCCAGCGAATAGATCGAAAGCGCCGTGGCGCGCTGCTCGGCGGGAAAGATGTCGGAGACGATCGAATGGGCCGGAGGCGAGCCGCCGGCTTCGCCGACGCCAACGCCGAAACGCGCCAGGAACAGTTGCAGGAAATTCTGCGCCGCCCCGCACAACACCGTCATCGCGCTCCACACGGTCACCGCCAGCGCGATGATGTTGCGCCGGTTGCCGAGGTCGGCCCAACGCGCGATGGGGATGCCCAGGGTGGTGTAGATGACCGCGAAGGCGAGGCCCGACAGCATGCCGAACTGGCCGTCGCTGAGTTGCAGGTCTTCAATGATGTACGCCGCCAGCACATTGATGATCTGGCGGTCGATGAAGTTGAAAACGTAGACGATGGTGAGCAATCCCAGCACGAAGTAGCGGTACGCCGGCTTGCGGTAGGCTTCCATGACCGCTTGTTGGGAAGCGGACAGCTTGGCGCCGAATTCGAACTGGTCGCTGGTTTCGTTGCTCATGCGCTCCGCCTTCTTCGCGCGACGCGCGTCGCCGCGCAGGACGTTTCCGCGGTTCCCGCCTGCGCCGGCTTGCGTTTTCACATGGCGCGGCGGGAAACCCGGCGGATGAAAGCATTAAATCGGCGGCAAGTCCATGAATGCATGCCGCGGCGCGGAAATGAAATTAATCGTCCCTGGCGGTTTACGCGGTAATTGATAATCGTTACCATTTGCATCTTGTTTTGACTTCAGGAGAAGGCGATGACACTTGCGAGACTGCAAGGAGGTCGATTTATCCCGGCACTGGGCTTGGCACTGGGCCTGGCGATGGCGCTGGCGTCGGGCAATGCCGCCGCCAATGGACCGATTGGCGACCATGTCAACGATTTGCAAGCGCATTTGCTCGAATACGGGGATGAGGTGGTCTGGCTCATCGAACAGATCGACGGCATCGTCAATACCTACGAAAGCGGCGGGCTGGCGGCGTCCAACCCGGAAGCATTGATGGAACATTGGGAAGCCGTGATTTTCCACGCCGCGATCGAAACCAGTTACGTGCCGGTTTACGCATCGATCTGGCAGGGTTTGTTCGGCGTGCGCCAGGCGATCGAGGCGCAAGCGCCGGTGGCCGATGTGCGCGGCCAGCAGGCCATGCTGGAACAGTCGCTCTGGCAAGCCCTTGGCGCGGTCAAAATGGCCGCCCAGTTTCAACAGCGCGGGCTGACCGCGACAATCGAAACAGCCGAGGCGACCACGCCGGTGGAGACGCTGGATGAAATCAAGCAACGGCTTGACCGGGTGGTGGCGAAATACGCCGAGCGCTTGCCGGAAGAGGCCACGAGCATCGTTTTCGACACCTACCTGACCCGCTTCGAAGGCGTGGAAGGGGTATTGATCGAACAGGACGCCGAACTGGTGCTGGACCTTGAACTGGACTTCAATGTGACCCTGCCCCAGGCCTTGGAAAACGACAGCGGCGTCGATACCGTGCGCGGCGTGGTGCAGACGATGCAAAGCAAGCTGGACCGGGCCAAGTCACTGTTGCAAACCGCTGAACAGAACCAGCCCAGCGTGTTCTGAATGCGCCGTCGTTCATTTCTGCAAGGCCTGGCCATCTCGGGCGCCGCGGGCGCTTTGCCATTGGCGCCCGGCGGCGGGTTTGCCAACAGCGGCAGCCCGGTTGGCGTTGACGCGCTGCCCGCCCTGCAAGGGGAACTGACGCTGTATCTGGGCCGCGGCGAAGGCGGCTTGTACGAAAACGTGCTGGCGGCCATCGAGCAACGCAACCCCGACTTGCGCTTGCAGGTGCGCCGCGGCCCCACCGCGGCCCTGGCCAACGCGGTCATCGCCGAAGCCGAGGCCGGGGTGCGCCGCGCCGATGTGTTTTGGGCGGTCGATTCTGGGGCCATCGGCATGATCAATGGCGCCGGGCTGGCGCGCGACTTGCCCGATGATCTGGTGGGGCAGCTTCAACCCGGTTTTCGCTACCGGCAATGGGTGCCGGTTACCGGACGCATTCGCACCTTGCCTTTCAACACGGAAAAACTCTCCACCGATCGTATTCCATCCGCGGTGATGGCATTGTCGGAAAGCGGGCTGGATATCGGCTGGGCGCCGGCGTACGCCTCGTTTCAATCTTTCATCACCGCCATGCGCTTGCTGGAAGGCGAACAGGCCACGCTGGATTGGTTGCGCGGAATCCAGCAAAACGCCACAAGCTACGCCGGGGAACTCGGCGTGGTCATGGGCGTGGAACGGGGCGAAGTGCAACTCGGTTTCGCCAATCACTATTACACCTTGCGCCTGCGCTCGGGCATGCCCGACGCCCGCGTGGACATGGCCTTCACCAACAACGACGCCGGCTGCCTGGTCAACGCCTCCGGCATTCTCGCGCTCGCCGACGGCGACATGCCGCTCAACTTCATCCGCTATTTGCTCACCAATGAAGTGCAAAGCTACCTCGCCAATCAAGCCTATGAGATTCCACTGGTTGCCGGTGTCGCTTCACCGCCGGGCTTGCCGGCTCTCGACAGCATCGAACCTCCCGATATCGACCTGACCCTGCTGGCCGACCTGCGTCCGACGCTGGATTTGATGCGTGAAGCTGGCGTGTTATGACACGTTGGCCCAAGTCCTATCCTTTCGCCCTGCTTATCGCGCTGCTGGCGGTGCTGCCGGTGCTGGTTTTGCTCGGACTGCTCGGCGAGCGGCCCGAATTTTTCCCGGCGCGCAATCTGGACCTGCTCGCGAATACCCTGGCGCTGACGCTGCTCACCGTGTGCGGCGCGCTGCTGCTGGGTGTGCCGCTGGCCTTGGTGACGGCATATGTGCGCCTGCCCTGGTCGCGGCTTTGGCTGGTGCTGCTCGCCGCGCCGCTGGCCATGCCAAGCTATATCGGCGCGTTCACTTTCTATGCCGCTTTCGGCCCCGGCGGCGAACTCGACAACTTGTTCGCGCTGGCGACGCCGTCGGCGCGCGGGCTTGCCGGGGCCGCGCTGGTGATGACGCTGTACACCTATCCCTTCGTTCTGCTCACGACGCGGGCGGCCCTGCTGAGCCAGGATGCCAATCTGATTCACGCGGCGCGCACACTGGGGTTAAGTCTGCCCAATTGCCTGTTGCGGGTGGCGCTGCCGCGGGCGCGCGCGGGCATGGCGGCCGGCGCCCTGCTCGCCGCCTTGTATGCCCTGTCCGACTTCGGCACGCCGGCGATCATGGGGCTCGATACTTTCACGCGGGCGATATACGTGGAGTACAACGCCTTCGGACTCGAGCAGGCCGCCATGCTGTCGCTGCAATTGCTGGTGATTGTCGCGCTTGTGCTGTTTCTTGAATCGAGAGTGGCGGCCGCGCCCGAGCGCCCCGGCCGAACTGTGCAACTATGGCCCAAAACCTGGCAAAGCCTGTGCTGTTTCGCGGCCATGGCGCCGGTGATTTTGCTCGCCATTGGGTTGCCGCTCGCAATCTTCGGCATCTGGCTGCTGCGCGACGGCAGCGGCGATTTTGAGTTCGCGCTGGCCTGGAATTCGACCTTTGCCTCCTTGCTGGCCGCGGGCGCGGCGGTCGCGCTGGCCTTGCCGGTTGCCTATGCCGCGGTGGCCGGCCGCCTGGGACGATTGCTTGAACGCGTGACTTATTTCGGATTCGGCGTGCCCGGCATTGTCATGGGCACGGCGCTGGTTTACATCGGTTTGCGGGCGCCGCCGTTGTATCAGACGCTGGCTTTGCTGGTTTTCGCTTATGTATTGCGGTTTTTGCCATTGGCCGTGGGCGCCATCCGTTCCGCGGTGGAACAACTTGACCGGAGCGTGCTCCACGCCGCCCGCCTGCTCGGCGCCGGGCCGCGGGAAGTCACGCGGCGTGTTTCCCTGCCGCTGACGCTGCGCGGCATGGTGGCCGGCGCGGCGCTGGTTTTTCTGGAAGCGATGCGCGAGTTGCCGGCCACCTTGCTGCTCGCGCCCACCGGATTCGAGACCCTCGCCACTTACCTTTGGCGGGTCTACGAGGCGGGCTATTTCGGCCGCGCGGCGGTTCCCGGCCTGATGCTGGTGCTGATGTCCGCGCTGGTGCTCGCCCTGATGCTTTCCGGCGAGCGCCGCGCCGGATACGGCTTGCTGGAAGAAAAACGCGAATAATGCTTCAAGTCAGTGGGCTATGTGTGGAGTACGGCAACACCCGGGTGATCGACGGTGTGGAATTCGTCCTGGCCGCGGATGAGATTCTCACCCTGGTCGGCCCCACGGGCTGCGGCAAAACCACGATTCTGCACGCCATCGCCGGCCTGGTTCCCATCGCCGCGGGGGAAATCCGGCTGGGCCGCTGGCGCGCTTCCCCGCGCGCGGCGGTCGCTCCCGAGCGGCGCAATGTCGGGATGGTTTTTCAGGACTTTGCCCTGTTTCCGCACCTTACTGTGCTGGAAAACGTCAGCTTCCGCATGCCCGATACGGCCCGGGCGGAGCATTGGCTGGACTTGCTGGGGCTGGCGGATTTTCGACACGCCAGGCCCGACACCTTGTCCGGCGGCCAGAAACAACGCGTGGCCCTGGCGCGGACGCTGGCCCATGAACCCGCGTTGGTGCTGCTGGATGAACCGCTGTCCAACCTCGATGCCGCATTGAAAGAGAATTTGCGCCGGGAGATACGCGAGTCTTTGAAAGCGGCGGGCACACCCGCCGTGTGGGTCACCCATGACCAGCAGGAAGCGCTTTCGGTCGGCGACCGCATTGGCGTGCTGGATCAGGGCCGCTTGCAGCAATTGGCCCGCCCGGAGATTTGTTTCACCCGCCCCGCCAGCCGTTTTGTCGCCGCTTTTCTGGGCGAGGCCAATTTCCTCCCCGGCCGCGCCAAGGGCGGCAGTGTGACCACGGTGCTCGGCGAGATGGCGGCGGCGGATTCGGCCGATGGCGAAGTGGATGTGCTGCTGCGGCCTGGTGACCTGGTGTTACAACCAATGGGCGAGGCCGGCGGCGGCGGTCAAGAGGGCGTGGAGCCCGGCGGCGCTGGCGGAACGGTGGTTTCCGCGCAATACGAAGGAGCGACTTGCCTGTACCGCGTCCAACTCGACGCCGGCCCCATCGTGCTCGTCCGCGGCCCGGGCGGGAACCGGTTCGACGCCGCTGGGCGCGTTGCGCTGGAAATCATCTCCTGCCAGCCCGTGACAACTTTTGTCCGCGGCGGGTGAATCCCCGCGGCAATTGCGCAATTGCGCGCGGGAGTGCCAGCGGTTCGCGCAGTCCCGCCTGGCCGCGGATGCGGCCGCGGCGCTTATTCCCGCGCGAGCCGGCGAATCAGAACCGCGCTCAGCGCGGCGCGCTCGACCAGCGAACCGGCGCGGCCCTGTTCGCGATTCGAATGGGCGCCGCTGCCGGCGATGCCAAGCTCGTCCAGCGTAGGCAAGCCCACGTATTGGGTCAGCGAGCCATCGGTGCCGACGCCGGAATCGACCACGGTCAATGGCTGGCCGAGCAGGGACGAGATGGCAACGGTTTTATCGAGCAGATAATCGAATTCGGGAGTTGGAATCTTCGGCGGCCGATGCAGGTTGACGTAACTTTCCGTGCGTATCGCGCCGCTGTCCACCGGATAGCCGAGGACGCTGCCGAATATTTCCCGCCAGCGTTCGACCGCGGCCACGCCTTGTTCGGGCAGTGGATAGCGCAGGTCGATCAAGGCCTCGGCGCAGGGGGAGATGGTGTTGCGCGCCTCGCCGCCGCTGACCACCCCGACGTTTACCGTCAGGCCGGCTTCATAGTCCGTCATGTTTTCGATTTCGACAATCTTGTAGGCAAGTTCCTTGATTGCCGAAAGCCCTTCTTCATGGGCGCCGCCGGAATGGGCTGCGCGGCCGTGGACGACCAGCCGGGCCTGGCCGAGACCCTTGCGTTGGCGCGTCATGGTTCCCTCGCCGGAAAATTCGTAAACCAGCCCCCAGTCGTGGTTCCGCGCTTCTTCTTCCAGGTAGGGGCGGGAGGAAAGCGAGCCCATTTCCTCGTCGCTGTTGAGCAGCACGGTGAAAGTGGCCTCATCGAGCGCGTCCGCCGCCGCCAAAGCCTTCAGCGCATATAGCATGATCACAATCCCGCCTTTCATGTCCACGACGCCCGGCCCGTGCAAGATGTCGCCGTCGCGGCGAAAGGTCTGGAATGGGCTGTCGGGAGGAAACACGGTGTCCATATGGCCGCTGAGCAGGAAGCGGACCCCGTCGGCGCCGCGCCGCGCAAGCAGGTGATCGGCCAGATCAACCGAATAATCGCTGCCGGGGCAGCTCGGCATCTCGATCAATGCGCCGGGCAGGCGGCTGGTGGCAAAGCCAAGCTCGCGCAATTCGGCGTCGAAAACCGCGGCCACCGCGTCGAGACCGGCGCGGTTGAGGCTGCCCGAATTGATATTGGAGACGCGCTCCAGCAAAGCGATCATTTCCTCTTCGCGCTGCTCCAGCCATTCCACCATCTCCCACTCTTCGGCGTTGATGGCGGGCTCAACCGTGGCTTGCGCCAGCGCCGGGGCGCCGCAACTCAGCAGCCAGAAAAAGAGGGTAATCCGCAAGCTGTGGGTCATAAGTTCCAATCCTCCCAATTCAATTGCCGACGCTGTCCGTGAACAAAATGCGACGGCTCATTTTCCAACCATTCGGTGTCAGCCGCCAATGGATCCGGTAAATTCCGGTGCTGCGGATCACCGGCGCCGGATCATCAGCGGTTTGGTGTGTAATCAGCACCAGGTTTTCGGTCATTGCCGCGTCTTCGCCGAGTTCCAGAAAGCGGATGCCGGACATGTGGTGGCGGGATTGCCGGTCCGCCAGTCGACCGTTGTGGGATTCCACGGCGTAATTCAGGATCGCCTGCTTGCCTTCGAGCCGGGAACCCGCCACCGGCTCGCCGCCAAGGCGGCGTTCCATACTGGCGTCTTCGGTGAACAACTCGGCGAAATCCGCCGACAGCTTGCTGTCCCAGCGAAAAGCGTATTCCGAAATCAACTCCTGGATGGCGAGTTTGGCCGCGGCCTGGCCCTCGACTTGCGGTTCGGCCCCAACGGATGCCGCCGCCTGAAAAAGCAAGCCTAGGGCGAGCAGTTTTCTCATTCGTTGCGAAACCAGAATTCGACTTCGGTGGTGTCTTCGAGAAACTCCGCGGCGTGCATGGTCCCCGCCGGCACATGGTACCAGTCCCCCGGCCCCAGCCGCTCGGTCTTGCCGTTCATGGTCAGCAGAATCGCGCCGCGTGTCACCACCCCGACATTGTCCGTGTCGTGATCGTGGGGCGGCAGCGTCTTGCCCGCCGGATACGTGGCGAAGACCACGTCGCAGCCTTCAGCGTCGAGCTTCAGCGCCCCATCGTGCCCCGCCAGCGGCGCCAGCCGCCGAATCGGCTCGGGAAATTCGCGGTCGTTGGACATGGCTCAAGCTTTCCCCGTGCGCATTCGTTCCAGAATCGTTGCCCAAACCCTGACCTTACCCCGAGCACCGACCGCGTTCAACTGCCGCCATCGCGCAGCGTGTTGCAGAAGCTCCGGACTTTGGAGACGATGGGGGCGGTGATCATTCTAGGACATTCCTTCGCTTGATTTTTCTCGCGAGAGCCTTATCCGCTTGAGTCAAACGATAGCGTTGACTTGTACTCTTTGGTGTGTCGGGGAGGGTCATTTCGATTAATCCGGCTCTGAGAGCTGGATTCAGATATTCCTTGACGAAATGAGCGCGGCTCTTCAGGCCCAATTTTTTCTGCAACTTCGGGCGGCTCATCGCTTTCGTGAGTATTGCATTCAGACGTTCCACATGTCCTGTCGCTTGTCCTGCTACATGTTCGGTAGCATGTCCTGTTAGCGCAATGTGGGCTTGCTCATGTACTGGCAATCGCACACAAAACCAGGTGCGATCGTCGTCGCTCTCGAAGATCGGGTCCGGGGAGACGTTGCACCGCATGGCACGGAAGATATTTGGGGACGCCGGTTGAACGCGCCTCGGCCAGGTCCAGCTCCTTAAGGAATTCGCAAGCGCCGTGTAACGCCGACACCGGGACGAGATACCGTGAAGGAAGCTCCGAACCGTCACAGGAGATGGTCCGCGTGCGCGAGTCAAGGCAATCGGGATAGTATCTCCAGCACTCGGGTTCGGTCGAGTTGAGTGTGCGCGAACTGATTGCGGTAGCTCCGCAAGCAGCCGTAACAGCTCGAATCGCAACCGCAATTGCCTTGCACGCGCTCCTTCGCGGCCTGAAGGACGCCGGCAAAGACGGCTTCGTCTTCCAATTGCGCCACCAGCCCGGCACCACCCGGTACGTTGTCGTAGAGCACGATTGCAGACTCATCGGGCCGGTCGCCGCCGGTGATGGTGACGTTCAGATCGGTGTCCGGCACTTCCAGTGCATCCGCCGCCCCCAGCAGGACCGCGTAGGCGACCGAATACGCCTCCCACTCGTCGCGAACCATCGGAAACTGAATGCGCACGACATCGGTGGCCAGCTCGTGGCCGAGTGAGAATCGCTCCAGGGTGCCCCTGCAGTCCGATCCTGACGGCGATTTGTGACCGGCCTGCTTTGTCGCCGTGTGGCTGCCGCAGGAACGGCAGATGTAGAATCCCTCCCTGTTCCGGCCTTCGCACAAGATGACCAGCACTCCGGGTACGGCCTTCGTCAAGTTCACGCCGAAAAGGGTCTTGCTATCGGGTTGCTCGTTGAAGCCCCGGAAAAACGGTCGCGTCGTGTACAGACGATGCGCGCGTCCCTGTGGCTCGGAGGGCTTCCTGAATAGTGGCGTCACAAACCCGAACTCGGGAATGAGGTATTTCCGTTCGCGGGATTGCGTCTCTGCATCGCCTTCATTCCATTGTCTGAAGTTGCGCGCGCCGTCGTAACAGTAGTGGCGAACGGGCCATGCTTTACCGGTCACCGCTTTGACGCCGCAGGACTCCCACTCCAGCTTGTTGGCCACCACCTTGCCGCCGGGAGCGTACTCGGCGATCGCCTGCGACAGGTCGCGCTGGAGTGCGACGCCGGTCGAAGGGCTGTCGGTGGATTGAACGTCGAGCTCTACGACATCCACCGGGAACCCGTACTTGGGAATGACCGCCTTTCGGGAAAGAAAGTTGAGCGTCCGTTCCTCGGCGATGGTTTTCATGCGCCTGCCGATGCGGCTGACCCAGCTATCCTTGCCTTGCTCGAAATACTGCCTACGAAGGACCTCCATCGAAGTGTAGTCGGAGCAGACCTCCGCCTCCGCCAGCGCAAGGCGACTCTCCTTGCCGGCGATATTGGCCATCCAGGCTTCACTGTCGAGACCGACCCGGCCGTGCATGTTCTCCGGAACGACGCGGGACATCGTTTCCTTCAATTTGCGGTTGTCCTTGCAGAAGTCGTACAGGTCGATCGTCGCCCGGGGTGCAAGCCAGTCACTGAGGAAGCTCTCGACGTTATAGAACCTGTCCCGGAAGTTCTTGAAGAAGTCGGAAAGGGCAACGGCGACCATATGCCGCAGCACGATCTTCTCGTTTGTCATATGCAAGCGAGGCGGGTGAATCGTACCCTCGATCACTCGCTCGACGGGATTCTCGTAGTGATAAAGGTCGTGGGGATTGCGGCGGCAGTAGGTCAGCACCAACCCGGGTGTATCCCGCCTGCCGGCTCGTCCTGCGCGTTGGGCGTAGTTGAATGATTCGGGAGGAACGTTGCGGAGCAACACGGACTCCAGATCGCCAAGGTCGACGCCGACCTCGAATGTGGTGGACGAACTGAGAAGATGAATGTCGCCGTTCTTGAAGCGGGCCTGTCTCTGGCGGGCCTGTTCGGCATCAATCTGCGCGGTGTGTTCTTCTGCACACAGCGCCGAAGGCAATCTTGGACTTTCGTAGAGTATTCGATAGTGGTTCCCTTCGAGGCGTTCGCGACTGGCCGGCGAGAGCCTGCCGGGGCATGCATTTCGTGGGCAGACCTCTCGAATACTGTAGCTTGCGAGGGTGGCACAGGTGTTGCACTCCCATATCTCGTCTAGCCTCGCCGGTTTGATTCGGAGCCAGCGTGGATTGAGGCGGAAAGTACCGTTCTCCTTTGCGGGCAGCAGTAGTGGATCAGGGGCATGGTCCCGCAAGGCATGCCAGACACCCTTCATGAGTTCGTACGACGCCGACCGCTTGTCGTCCTGTGACAGGGTACTGCCTGCGAGGAGCCGGCAAAGGAAATGACTCACGACCGCGGATTGCGGGCCGCCCCATTGGCGAACGTTGCGCCGTTTGCGGGGTGGCGCGATCCCCATTGCCTGTTGTGGCCAGGGAGAGATGTCGGTCCACACCGGCGTTCCGGCACCATCTGGCAGGCTCATGGCGCGACGTGTGCGCATCTCGTCCAGCAAGTAGCCGATCAGGTCTCGCGCCTCGTATTCGGCGAGATTCCATGGCGGGCGTCCTAGGGCTTCGGGCACTCGCAGCCCCCGGGGGAGTGCGACAAACCACTTGACTAGGCAGACACCGGAAAGGGACAGTCTCTTCTCGTCGGTCATCGCCTCGCGCAAGGTCGACGTGAGCACCCGGCGGGTTCGCTGCTCACGAGTATCCGCTTCGCTGAAGAGTCCGGCCTCGTCCCACACCCGGAGCAAACGGTTCTGAATGTCGTCGATGGACAGGCCTTCTTCGCCAACCGGTTCGGACATCACGGCTCGTAGGATGAGATTGCGGTCACGCAGCTTTTCGTAGGAATCTTCGGCGTACCACGCAAAGAAAGCCGCCTCTTGACGGCTGTCCGCGAAGGCAAGAACTTTACGCCGGGCCGGTGGCAGAAGTTCATGAAGAGCGGTCGCGATCACGGAGTTCGGCCCATCCGATCCGTGAACGATCTCCTGAACAGGATCGCCGACCCCGCCGCGCCGATAGTCGCAGACCGCGCACTGCTTCAGTTGGTCCGGGTTCTTTTCGTGCGAAGCGCACTTCTTGACCCGTATTGCGGCGCCGCAGTCGCAACCGGGAGTAGACTTAGAGAAAATGCCACAGCCTCTACACAGCAATCGGTCCCCGTCATCCGCCGGTAGGTAGTAGTCAACGCCGAATCCCGGATGGCTCGGATCGCGGTCGGCCTCCGTCAACCTCCCCTCACGCTCTCGGCCGACATAGTAGTGCTGACCGCACTCGCGGCAGAGTGCGATCTCAAGCGGTTTCTCTTCTGTGCCTTCTCCACCCCCGCTCTTGCGATTGAGCACTACCGAATCGGCACCGTCTCGGTGAACGAGGAATGCGCCTTCGAGCGCGCGAAGAAATGCGTGATAGCGCCGAGGGGACTCGTTGTCGCCTGACTCAAGTGATTCCCCGAAGACGATGGCGGGCGTCGAGAAAGGCTCGCCGAAGAGCTCTTCCGCGAACTTGGCAACCGCCTGCTTGTCTTTTTCGTCTTGGCCGGAAGTAATGGTCGCGCTGGTGGCGATGCATCGAAACGGACCTTGCCGGCCACCGTCGCGCAAGCGCTGCTTGAGACGCCGGACCAGCATCCCCATTTCGATGCCTCGCGCACCGCGATACTGGTGCGCCTCGTCCAGCACTACGAATTGCCAGTGCGCACCCCGACCATCGTCGAACAGAGGGCTGTCGTCGGGCCGGATGAGCAGATATTCCAGCATGGAGTAGTTGGTCAGTAGGATATGTGGCGGCGAATGGCGCATCTCGTTGCGAAACACGAGTTCTCCGGGCAAACGGTCCTCAGCGCGCGCGGCGGCGTTGCGCCATCCGTCCGTGGCATTCTCCGGTGTCTGTCCGATGTACTGCCCGAAGGTCGGTTTGAACTCGGATCCGGCCTCGCTCAAGTCGCGGCAGATCGCGCCGAGGCGCTCGCGCTGATCGTTCGCCAGCGCATTCATTGGGTAGAGGATCATGGCCCGAACCCCCGGGTCTTCCAGCACTCCCGCCAGATGTTGGCGATAGAGCTCGAACAGGATCGGATAGAGGAAGCTCTCCGTCTTGCCGCTGGCGGTGCCGGTGGCAACCACCACGTTCAGCGCATCGACATGTGTTGCCCGGATGGCACGTTCCTGATGAGTGTACAGCCGGTCCCGGTCATCTAAGAGAGCGGGCAAGAGTCCCTCAGCCCCGCTAGGGAAACACTCGCCCGCCAGCGTGCGTGCATGCATCCCTCTCTTGAATCCTCGGTGGGATTCCGGATATGGACCCTTCAGGAGACCCTCCTCCTCACGCAAGGCGTCCTCGAAGGATGTCCGCAGGCGGGGTTCCTTGAAGAAGAACGATGTCTTCAGATAGTTCTCGTAACGTTGCCGGATGCGTTCCGGCCAATTCCATATGTCTATTTCAGTCATCGAGCATGCTCCTGATTGCCTCTACATTTGCTCGGTGCGTGGTTCTCCGACGCCTGTCAACCGGAATTGAGCGGGTGGCTGCCTCTGTCACCATCAGCCCAGCGGCGCGAAGTTCGCCGACACTGAACCCCTTGCCATTTCTCCATCTGCCTCCGTGCGACATGACGGCAGCGGACCGCTTGCCGCCCGGCCCGGATGGTGTGTCGATGGTAACCGTAACGCTCCTGGAAGTTTCGTTCGCGTCGGAAACGGCCAAGGTGAGTGTGTACCTGGTCGTTTTAGCGGGGCGGACGGTGCAGGTTCCATCGCTTTTGACCTCACCCAAGTCTGGATCGATTGCGACGCGGGCGTCTTGCGCGTTCCGGGTAGCCCACGCCAGAACTACCTCCTCACCGGCGGAATTCGCTGCCGGCTTTGCCGTGAACGAAACAATCTCGGGATTGGGGTCGGCGGAAATCCTGATGAGCGGTATTGTCTTGTCGGCCACTTCAATGTTGAAATGGCGATCGTCATTTTGTTTCTGGTCGATCTGTTGGTGGTCAACAAAATGCACCAAGGGGATTGCTATTCGACATTCGTCCACATTGCGGTTATACGGTGCCCCGACTTCATCGTCGAACCCAGCGCGAACCGATGTCTGACGTCTCGACAAAAGCGAAAGTGTGTCGTCCGCGTAAGCGCGTTTCTTGAACTCCTGGCGCGTCATGACCAGCTGCGTGTCACGCCAAGCGCCAGGATCGGAGCCGCCGTCCTCCAGCCGCCACCAGATTCGAGGAAGATCAAGGACGATGTTGATGGTACAGTTGTCCGACGCGATGCGGCACGATATGCGATCCGCGTCCGGTCGCGGTGGGACCTCGATGGCGCCCGACGACGTTATGTATTGGAGAGCTCTGGGCGGCAATTCTGGGAAAAGCGTGAAGCCGTTTGCGCCGATAAAGCAAACCTTCGTGGCCAAGTATCCCCGTGGCGTCGGTGCGAGCATCGTGTCCTGGGCATATTCGTTCCCGTCGACCTGGATTTGTCGCAGATCACGCATGTACCGGAACGTCATGCTGTCGAGCATGCGCACTTCCGCGTTGTAAACGCGTAGAAAAAAGCGGCCTTCTCTGCCGGCCAGAACATCCGGGAGCGGCTGTTCGTGCGGACGAAAATTCTGCCCCCAGCCGTTCCCGGTCTCCTCACCGACCCGCGCCCACTGTATCTCGGGTGAGGGCTCCAGAGTCGGAGCGTCGCCTACGAATAGCCCTTCGTCGTCCGAATCATCGCAAATGTGCCGCCCGCCCAGTTCGATGCCAGTGGCCACCAGGGAGCCATTCCACTCTTGGAAGCCGCCCACTCCATCATCCGAGGCGCTCGTGTCCCGGTGGAAATAGTGCGCCCGGAATTCCAGATCAACACAATCATGCGGTTCGACGGGCACATGACCCGTCCGCTTCCATCGATCCGGAGCGATAACGATGAAGAATCCGTTCGTGATCCTGGCGATCTTGCGTCCTTCGCCGGACCAGTCCTTGCGCAGTTTGAAGATTAGAGGTTCGTCTTCAAACAGCGGAACGGCCCGTTTCTGCCCGTCCCGAGACAAAACGGTTAGGGGGCCCCTCAGCGAAGGGATGCTGCATTGCCGACCGGCAAAGTCCACAGGCTTGCCTTCGAGATGCACTGCCGCGACCTGGTACTGTTCGTCTGCGGACAAGAGCACCTCCCAAGTCGCGGATGCGGGAACTTTCCGGCAAACCAGTTCCGGGAGGGAAGACGGAGACTGAGATCGACGTTTAGATGATGGATTCGGCGACGTTCGATCTCGTCTTCCTCCAATTTTACGTGGTTTGGGTTTCGTTTCCCGAGAATTCCCCGCGCTCGTGTGTCCCTCGGCACTACCGTCCCGGATGCCGTCTCGCGGATATTCTCCGGTCTTTGGCAGATAGACTTGCCCATCGCCATAGGCTGATGGAACGACGTTGGGCGCCTTGGCGGGATCGGCTACATCTAAAGAGGGCGGAAACAGATCGCCGACATCGGAATTCGGGAGAGGAGGTTCGTGTTCGGAGAGGGCGGAATTGGATGGGGATTCAGCGGAGGTGGGCTCCGATGCGGAAGGCTGTCCTTCATCGTCTTGGTCTCGGTTGGGTTCTCCCTGGATGTTCTGGGCAAGCGGCTGCTTCGGACGCGGACCTGCGTCGTCTGGTGTCTCCGGCAAGTGTTCGGACAATGTTTCCGTAATGGTCGGGCTGTCAGTCGATGCGGGTTTCTTAGCGCCGGGCCGGAACCATTTTGCCATCGCCCTGAGCCGGGTTTTGCAGAAGCTCCAGACCTTGGAGACGATGGGGGCGGTGTTCATTTTCGCGTGTTCCTTCTCTCGATTTTGCGAGCGAGTGCTTTGCCCGCTTGGGTGAGACGGTAGCGCTGATTCTTGCTGGTGGGCTTCTCGGGCAGTGTCATTTCGATCAAGGCTGCTCTCAGCGCAGGTTTCAGGTAGGCGGAGAGGAAATTCTGTCGGTCCTTCAGTTGGAGTGCCTCCTGCAACTCCATACGGTTCATATCAGTTCTGAGCGTGAATATCAGCCGCTCTACATGTTCGGTTACTTGTAGGGTATCTTGTAGGGCATCCTGAGGGGAATGTTCAGATTTCTCTATTTTATTCAATGCATTATCTTGTAGGGTCGCTTGTTCCTCTATATGTTCTGTCACATGTTTGGTCGCCGCCAGCAACGCCCGCTCATGCACTGGCAGGCTCACCCGGAACCACGTGCGGTCGTCGTCGCTTTCGAACACCGGATCTGGGGAGCCGTTGCGCCGCATGGCCCGAAAGATTTTTGGGACGCCGGTTGAACGCGCCTCGGCCAGGTCCAATTCCTTGAGGAACTCGCCGATGCGGCGATTGCGATAGCGGCGGCTGACGGCCTGCCCGCGCTGAAAATCCTCCATGCGGATGGAGCGGTCCGCGCCGGGGTAGCTCAGCACCAGCAATTCCTCTTTTGTGATGCGCACCTCCACGGGTTCGCGTTCCTCATAGGAACGGTGGTAGATGGCATTCACCAGCGCTTCTTCAATAGCGCCGATGGGGAAGTTCCAGAACCGCTCCGCTTGGGGTTTGTGGGGAACTTTGACGACGGTTTCCTTGAGGTAGTTGCGCTCGATGTAGCCGATTGCCTCGCTGAGGATGACCGACAGCGGGCCGCGAAACTCCTTCTCTTCAAAGCGGTCGCCGCCGGGGCCGTCGGGGAACCACACCACGTCGATTTGGGTTGCGGGGAAGAATTTGTGCGGTTGGTCGTTGAAAAACAGCAGCCCAACGTTCTTGGGGAACAGGGCTTCGGGCGGCCCGCCAACGATGTTCAGACGTTGCCCAAGTTCCGCGACGGAGAGCCCAAGCGCGTCTTTGGCGAGATCGCTGCCGATGTCGCGGAGGTACTCGCAGATGAGACGATGCGACAGATCATCAAGCGATGCCGATTGGCTGTAGCGGTCGTCGAAGGGAACGGTCGCGGCCAAGCCAAGCAATTCGCGCTCGTCCTCGCCTCTGGCTCGCACCGTGCTGCTGAGTTTGCGGATGTAGTAGGCCCAATCCGGGCGCGTCTTGCCCAGGCTGACCTTGGCTTTGTATGGACGGGTTTCGCCGCCGAACGCCCAAAGAACCAGGACCAGCCGGCCATTGATCTCGTACGTGGCGGTAAGCGGGTGATAGTAGGGCCGGATCGCCGAGTTGCCCAAGTCCAACAGTTCCTTCTGAATCCCTTCAATAGCATCTGGGTCGAGCCCCTTGGGTGGAAGCAGCGGCTTGCCGTTGCGTTCTTCGACGCCGAGCACCACGTAGCCGCCGCCGAGATTATGGAAATCGTTGGCGAAGGCGCAAATGGTGTGCAGCACGCTCTGGGGATTCCACCCCGCCTTGTACTCGATCCGTTCGCCCTCGATCCGGCGCGGATGGAGCAGGTGGTCGATGTTGATGGGAAGCTCACCGCTCATGCTGTGGCCTCCTTGCGTCGCCGTCTCTTTTGTCGCGGATGCGTTCCAACAAAATTGACGCCAGTTCGTCCCAACCCGGAAGCTCAAGCATCGCGTCGATATTGTCGCGGGCTAGCTGCTCTGCGGTGCGATTTTCATCGGCCATGCTGCAAATTCCTGCGGGACGCTCACTCCGGGATACGAACTTCGGGCCACTGGTCAAAGCGGCATTGTACTCGGAAGCGGTCGGCATACATGGACTGCGTTCGATCAAATTTGTGAGACAACAGTTTCAGCGATTGGTGCCGGCGGGGCGGACCCGGCCAACTTACTTTGTTAGAATTCCCGGCGGCGGTATCGTGCGGCGCGCGGCAGTGGCGTGACAGTGGCGCGGGAGCTGGCTGCTGGTGGTCCGCGGCCGCTTTCGAAGTTGCGCTGGGTCCAGTTTTTTCAAATTCCTTTCACTGATTCATCGGCTCGGGGGCCGGCGTGGTCAAACCGGTTAGCAGACGCGAATTTCTCAACCTGCTGGCGGCGGCGGGAGGGGCCGGCGCCGTGGTCAAGGCGGGCGCGGCGCTGGGCATGCTGCCGGCGGAAGCCGCGGCCTCGACGCTGGACCTGGCCGCCGGCAACGGCCGCAGCGCGTTGATCCTCGGCGGCGGCCTCTCGGGCCTGGCGGTTGCCTACGAACTCGGCAAGGTTGGCTGGGATTGCACGATTCTGGAAGCCTCCCACCGCAGCGGCGGGCGCATCTTCACCGTGCGCCACGGCACCCTCATCGACGAGATCGGCAACCGGCAATATTGCGAATTCGACGACGAGCCGCACATGTATTTCAACGCCGGCGCGGCGCGCATTCCGAACACCCACCGCACCTTGCTCGATTATTGCCGGGAACTGGATATCGAACTTGAGGTTTTCATCAACGAGAACAAGACCTGCTGGGTGCAGGACGACGCCATGCTCGGCGGCAAGCCCATCCGCAACGCCGAATATACCACCCACATGCGCGGCTTCATGGCGGAACTGATGGCCAAGGCCATGAACGAAACCGACATGGACCAGCCGTTCACGGAACAGGAGGCCGAGACGCTGCTGGGCATGATCCGCAGTTTCGGCGATCTCAACGAGGATTTGCTGTATCGCGGCAGCCGCAACGCCGGCTATGCCGCGGGGGGCTTCCTGACCCAGGGCGTGCAAAAGGACATGATCGCCTTCCGCGATTTGCTCAAAACCCGGCTCGGCATGGGTTTGTTGCGCGCCGGCGAAGGCGAAACCGGACCCATTCTGCTGCAGGCCCGGGGCGGCATGGACCGCATCGTCGACGGCTTTCTGCGGCAAGTGGGCGACCGGGTCCGCTATCGCGCCATGGTCGCTTCGATCCAGGTGCGCGACGACGGCGTCGCAGTCGCATACGACCAGGACGGCGAGCGCCGGCTGATCCGGGCCGATTATTGCTTCAACTGCATACCAAGCCATTTGGTCACCGGCCTCGATCACAATTTCCCCGCCGAATACGTGCGCGCGCTGAAATACATCCGCCGCGGCGAAGCCTACAAGGCCGCCTTCCAGGCCAAGGAGCGCTTCTGGGAGAAACAGGACATTTACGGCGGCATCACATGGATGAACAACGCCAGCCGGCAAATCTGGTATCCGGTGGCGGGCATTCACAAGCGCAAAGGGGTGATCCTGGCGGCCTACGATTTTGGCACCGGCATGCACCACACGCGCATGACCCAGGAGCAACGCATCGAAGCGCACCTGGCCGACGGCGAGAAGGTGCATCCCGATTACCGCGAACTGGTCGAGAAGCCGGTGACCGTGGGCTGGCACCGCATGAACCACATGCTCGGCTGTTCCGCGATTTGGGCGAGAAATTTCAGCGACGGCTGGACCGGCGAGATGGATGCGCTGTACCGCGCGTTGCAGTCGCCGGTGAACGGTCGCCATTACATGATCGGCGACCAGATCAGCATGCGTTCGGCCTGGATGGAAAGCGCGTTGCTTTCGGCGCATTGGGCGATGAACGATCTCGACGCGCGCTTGCGCAACAGCCCCGCCTGACGCCGCCGCGGGCCAGGAGCAAACGTCCGATGAAATGGATTCCGATTTTCTGGCTGTGCCTGCTGGGCATCGCCGCGAACGCCGCCGGGGCCGCCGAGCGCGAACCTTTCGACGACCGCTATTGCACCACCTGCCACGGCAGCGACGGACGCGGAAATGAAGGCGTGCAAGCGCCGCGGCTTGCGGGCATGGAGCCCTGGTATCTCAAGCGGCAACTGGAGAACTATCGGGCCGGCATCCGCGGCGCGCATCCGGACGACATTGAAGGCCTCGCCATGCAACCCATGGCCGCCAAGCTGACGGATGCTTCCATTCAAGATATCATCGAGTGGGTGGGCGGTTGGAGTTACGTTCCCGCGGAACCCACGATCAGCGGCGACCTCGACGCCGGCAGGGCGTTGTACCAGCCCTGCGCCACCTGCCACGGCGCGAACGCAGAAGGCAACGAGGCGCTGGGCGCGCCGGCGCTGGCGGGGCAGAACGACTGGTACATGGTCACCCAGCTTGAGAATTTTCTCGCGGGTTATCGCGGCGCACACCCGCGCGATGTGTACGGCGCGCAGATGCGCGCGATGACTGTGGGGCTGACTGGCGGGAACGACATCCACAACGTGGTCGCCTACATAAACAGCTTGTCCGAATAACAGCCGCCGCCAGGCGGCCGGCGCCCGGTTGCAAGCGGCCGGCGGGAGAATTCGCATGTCCTCCATGACAATGTTCAACCTGGTGGTTTTCGCCGCCCTGCTGGGCTTCCTGTTCCATTTGACGCGCCGGGAATTGAGCTTGTCGCGCCGGGTGCTGATCGGCCTGCTGGCGGGCTGTGGCTACGGTTTCTATTTGCAATTCGTGTTTGGCGCCAGCGCCGGCACCGGCGCGGACGTGGTCGCTGCGACGGTCGAATGGACCAATATCATCGCCAACGGCTATGTCAATCTGCTGCGGCTGATCATCATGCCGCTGGTGCTGGTGATGATGATCGCCGCGGTGGTCAAAGTGCAAGAGATCCGCTCGCTCGGCAAGATTGGCGGTTCGATTGTCGGCTTGCTGGTGGGAACCACCGTGATCGCGGCCTTGGTCGGCATCGCCATGGCTTCGATTTTCGGCCTCAATGCCGGTGAACTCGCGGCCGGACCGGCGGAACTGGCGCGGGCCGAGGTGCTCGAATCGCGCCAGGGCACGGTTGCCGATCTGACTTTTCCGCAACTGCTGGTCAGCTTCATTTCCAGCAACATCTTTCTTGACCTCACCGGCGCGCGCAGCACATCCATTATCGCCGTGGTGGTTTTCGGTTTGCTGCTTGGCGTCGCCGCGCTACTGGTTTGCGAAGAAGACGCCGAACAGGCGCCGCGCATCCGCGGCTTTCTCGACTCGGCCCAGGCGGTCATCATGAAGCTGGTGCATATCGTCATGGCGCTGACGCCCTACGGCGTGCTCGCGTTGATGACCCGGGTCATCGCCACTTCCGACGGCAACGCCATTGTCACGCTGATCGGATTCGTGGTCGCTTCCTACATTGCCATCGCGATCATGTTCGTCGTCCACGCCGGCATGATCGCAATGATCGGCGCCAACGTGCCGGACTACTTCCGCAGGGTCTGGCCGGTGCTGACTTTCGCGTTCGTCACGCGCAGCTCGGCCGCGACGATTCCCTTGACGATTCGCGCCCAGGTCGAGGAATTGAAAGTGGCGCCGCCGGTGGCCAATATCGCGGCTTCTTTCGGCGCCACCATCGGCCAGAACGGCTGCGCCGGGATTTATCCCGCGATGCTGGCGGTGATGGTCGCGCCGACCATGGGCGTCGATGTCGATTTCGGTTTTATCGCCAGTCTGGTGTTGATCATCGCAATCGGTTCTTTCGGCATCGCCGGAGTCGGCGGCGGCGCCACCAATGCGGCCCTGGTGGTCTTGCCGGCCATGGGATTTCCGGTTACCGTGGCCGCCTTGCTGATTTCCATCGAGCCGCTGATCGACATGGCGCGCACCGCGCTCAATGTCAACGGGGCCATCACCAGTGGTATGGTCACGCAACGCTTGCTCGGCGCCGGTGCCGGCGCCGCGGCCGCCGCCGGAGCGGAACGCGCGGCGGCTTCAAGCTGAGGAATTCCGGCAGCGGCCGCCGCATTTCGCGAAAGCGGCAAATTTGTTCAATTGATTCGATTGAGAGGAGAAACCCATGCGTACATTCAAATCCATTTTCGCCATCCTGACGCTCGCCGCGGCGTACTTCGTTTTCATTCAAGGCGCAACCGCCCAGGAAATCGAGCGGCACATGGAGGGCAGACTGTTCAATACCGCCATCACCATACCGCCGGGCGCCGAGACTTTGTATCTGAGCGGCACCGGCGCGCGGCAGCAGGAAGACGGCAGCTGGGGCGACATTCGCCAGCAGGCTGTCGATACTTTCAGTCGATTCCAGGACACCTTGGAAGAGTTGGGCTGGTCGATGAGCGATGTCGTGCAGGTGCGCGTGTTCGCCGTGGCCGATGAAAACGGCAATGTGGATTTCGCCGCATTCAACGAAGGCTATCTCGAATTCTTCGGCACCGAGGAAAACCCCAACAAGCCCGTGCGCTCGTTCCTGGAAATTGCCGACCTGGTGGTGGACGGCTGGTTGCTGGAAATCGAGATTCGGGCGGCGCGCATGCCTTGAGGCCGGCGCCTGTCAATCCGCGCGCGGTGACTCGATGCTTTAGCCCCGCCACCCGATGGCGACTCGCGTGTTGCGGAACCTGCGCTTTATTGTTATGCGCGCAAAATGACTGAGAGGTAAGTCGGGAGTTTCCGCCGTGAAGGTGTCGCTGCAAAGAGTCGGCATGCTCGCTTTGGGTTCCGTGCTCTGCGCCGGTTTGCTGGTACGCGGGCCGGAGGCGGGCGCGCAATCGGTGCATGAAACCTCGATCGCCGACTTGCAAAACATGCTCGCAAGCGGCGAAGTCACTTCCCTGCAATTGGTGGAGCAATATTTGGCGCGAATCGAAGCCTTTGATCGCGCCGGCCCGCGCCTGAACAGCATCGTGCGGGTCAATCCCGCCGCGCGGGAGGCCGCCGCCGAACTCGACCGCGAACGCGCGGCAAGCGGTCCGCGCGGACCCTTGCACGGCATCCCGGTGCTGGTGAAGGACAATTACAACACCACGGACATGCCGACCACGGGCAGTTCGGTGGCGCTGGCGGAATTCATCCCCAACGCCGCCTCGACCCAGGTCGAGAAGTTGCTTGCCGCCGGCGCCATCGTGCTGGCGAAAACCAACTTGCACGAATACGCCTACGGCATCACCAGCGTCAGTTCGCTCACCGGCCAGACCCGCAATCCCTACGACTATCGGCGCGTTCCCGGCGGTTCCAGCGGCGGCACCGGCGCGGCGGTGGCGGCCAGCTTCGGCGCCGTGGGCATGGGCTCGGACACTTGCGGTTCAATCCGCATCCCCTCGGCGTTCAACAACCTCGTTGGGTTGCGGCCGAGCAAGGGCGCTTCGAGCATCCACGGCGTCTTGCCGCTTTCCCACACCCAGGACACCGCCGGTCCGCTCGCCCGCAATCTCGACGACCTGGCCATCGTGCTCGATATCGTTTCCGGCTTTGACGCCAACGATCCCGCCACGGAAGCCGTGCGCGACCGGCCGCCCACTCGATTTCGCGAAAGGCTTGGCGAAGTCGGCCTCGAAGGCCTGCGGTTCGGCAAGCTGGATGGTTATTTCGAGCGCGCCGACGGGGCAACGCGAGACGTCATCGAAGACGCGCTGGAATGGTTGCAAGAGCAAGGCGTGGCCGTGGTTTCGGTGGAAATTCCCGACCTTGCCGACTTGATCGGCCGCTCCGGCGTGATCGGCCACGAATTCCGCACCGATCTCGAGCAATATCTGGCGCAATTCGGCAGTGAACAGATTGCGGGATTGGCCGATATCGTCGACCTCGGCCTGTACCACCAGGCTGTGGCCGGCCAATTGAACCGCTCGCGCGATGCCGAACTCGACGAAGAAGTCTACCAGGAGGCGCTGGCGACGCGCGGCGTGTTGCGAACGGCGGTCGAGCGGGTGCTTGAGGACAACGAACTCGACGCCCTCGTCTACCCCACCATCGGGCGGATTCCGGTATTTATCGGCGAACCCCAGCCCGGCAACAATTGCAGCATCGCCGCCAACTCCGGCCTGCCGGCGCTTTCACTGCCGGCTGGTTTCAGCGATTCGGGCCTGCCGGTGGGCATGGAACTGCTCGGCGGATTTCTCCAGGACGAACGCCTGCTCGCCATCGGCTACGCCATCGAGACGGGCTACCCCCAACGCCAGCCACCGGTGGTGACTCCCGAACTGGTCGACGGACAGCCAACAGCGCCCCGCGTCGCAGTTCTTGCCGGCGGCGGCTTTGCGGCTCTCGAAAGCGATGTCGAAACAGGCATCGAAGTAAACGGCGAATTCCGCTTCGAGCCGGCGCTGAACCTGCTGCGATGGGAATTGCGATTCAATCAAGACATGGTTGGGCAAAACATCGAGCAAAATCCCGGGCAAAACCCCGCGCGAGCGCAAGCCCTCGGGCTCGTCTTCGGCGAGCCGCAAGCACCCATGGCGATCCATCTCGCCGGCCCGGACCTGCTCAACAGCGAAAGCGCCAACGTCAGCGGCAGCATTTTCCTGTCCCCGCAATCGCGCGCCGCCATCGAAGACGGCCCGGTCTTCCTCAAGGCATTCGCCGGCGCGTTCGCCACTTCCGGGGCCGCATCGCAGCTGAATTTCGAAACCGCTCCCTGATCCAGGCGAAGCACCAGGCTCCGCGAAAGCAACACTGTCGAGTCCAATCGACAAAATACATTTTGTCGAGTTAATTCGACAAAAATTGAACATGTTGCATTGCCGCGGAGATTCGTCGGGTTTTACACGCTTCCGGGAATTGCCTACTATCCAGAAAACATTCAGACCATGGTCCAAACCGCGGTGTTTGGACCGATTCGGAGGCCAGCCATGATGATTCGCATCGTTTCCTTGCTTGCCGCTCTACTTGCCAGCGCTTCGGGATTTGCCCAATCCGGCGCGATCGTTCCCGATTTCGACTACTTCATGAATGAAGTGCAGCCCATTTTCCTCGCCAAGCGGGAAGGCAATGTGCGTTGCATTCAATGCCATTACCGGTCCAGCAATTTTCGCTTGCAATCCCTTGAGGATGGCGCGTTCTTTTGGACCGAGGAGCAGTCGCGCATGAATTACGAATCGGCCTTGAGCATGGTGCGCCCCGGCGAGGGCCCGCTGTCCAGCCGGCTGTTGACCCATGTGCTCGCGCGGGACGCCGGCGGAGACCCCTTCCATGGCGGCGGCACGCATTTCTGGAGCCAGGACGACCCGGAATGGCGCATCATGGCGGACTGGGTGGCCGGCGCGACCGAGCGTCGCGAACCGGCGGAACTCGCGGTGCGCATTATCCAGACCAACGCCGCGGGCGATGACTCCCACGTGATCGACCCGGCAACCAACGAAGTCATCGGCAAAATCACCGACATCGAGATTCCCCACGGCATCGTCGGCGCCCCCGACGGCAGCCAGCTCTACATCACCAACGAGGCCATGCACGCGCTCGATGTCGTCGACGCGCGCACCTTGCGCGTCAAGCGCCGCATCCACCTCAGCGGGCGGCCCAACAATGTCGCCGTCATGGGCGACGGCAGCAAGGTTTATGTCGGCATCATGGAAATGCCGGGCTCGGTGGACATTATCGACGTGGCCAGCATGAAGCTGGTCAAGACGCTGCCGGTGCAAGGCGCGATCCACAACATTTACACAACGCCCGACAGCAAGCATGCCGTCGCCGGCTCGATCCACACCAGCACGATCAACGTCATCGACACCGCCAGCGACGAACTCGCCTGGACGCTGGAAATGAGTTCCGGCATCCGGCCCATGGCATTCAACGCCAATCCCGATGGCTCGACCCAGAACATCTTTGTGCAACTGTCTGGCTTCCACGGCTTCGCGGTGGTTGATTTCGCCACCCGGCGCGAAGTGGCGCGGGTTGAGCATCCGCCGGTTCCCGGCGAGGAAGCCCACTACGACGGCCTGCAAGGCGCGCCGGCCCATGGCCTCGGCGTCTCGCCCGACGGCAGGACGCTCTGGTCCACGAGCAAGGTCTACAGCCACGTGTACATTCATTCGCTGCCCGATCTGGAAGAAATCGGCCGCGTGTTTGTCGGCCAGCATCCGGAGTGGGTCACATTCACGCCGGACGGCAAAACCGCCTATATGGGCGCCGCGGGCGACCATGTCACCTACGCGGTGGACGTGGAATCGATGGAGGTTGTCGCGGTGATTCCCGTCGGCCAGGTGCCGAAGCGCGTCGCCATGGTGCGCATGGCGGTGGATGGGGACTAAAACTCGTATACCCCCGGTGGCTCTTGCCGCAAGGGCGGGGCATGCCTCGCCCCTACCGGGGAAGTATGGATTTTTTGGGGAGAACAACAGGAAATTCGCTATGAATCGGTATCTGCTTCCCGCGGCGCTGGTGCTTTGCGCCCCAGCCGCCACGGCGCAATCGTTTATCCATTGCGCGCGCATGATCAATGGCGTTGAGCTTGCGCTGCGGGAGGACGTGACCATCGAAGTGCGCGGCAATCGCATCGCCGCGGTCCATGACGGACGGCACGACGCCACCACGGTCGAACTTGGCGATTCCACCTGCATGCCGGGGCTGATCGACGCCCACGTGCATATCGTCTCCCAGCAACGCCCGAACGCTTTCGCCGACCGCTTTCAGCTTGACCCGGCGGATTACGCGCTTGGCGCCGTTCCCTACGCCGAACGCACGCTGATGGCGGGGTTCACCACCGTGCGGGACCTCGGCAGCGCCAACAACGTCTCGATCAATGTGCGCGACGCCGTCGAGCGGGGGCATATCATCGGCCCGCGCATCCTCACCGCGGGCAAATCCCTGGCCACCACCGGCGGCCATGCCGACCCCAGCAATGGCGTGAACGACGCCTTGACCGGCGACCCGGGGCCGAAAGAGGGCGTGGTCAACGGCCCGGCCGACGCGGCCCAAGGCGTCAGGCAGCGCTACAAGGACCGCGCCGACCTGATCAAGATCACCGCCACCGGCGGCGTATTGAGCGAAGCCACCAGCGGCATGAACGCGCAATTCAACGACGAAGAGCTGCGCGCCATCGTCGACACCGCGCGGGACTACGGCTTCAAGGTCGCCGCCCACGCCCACGGCGCCGAAGGCATGCGCCGGGCGGTGATTGCCGGCGTCGATTCCATCGAGCATGGCACCTACATGGACCTGGAAACCATGCGCCTCATGAAAGAGCGGGGCACCGCCTTCGTGCCGACCATCATCGCCGGCAAATTCGTTGCCGAAATGGCCGAAATCGATGGTTACTTCAGCGAAACCGTGCGGCCGAAAGCGCGCGAGATCGGCCCGCTCATCCAGGACACCTTCGCCAGGGCTTACGCCGAAGGGGTGCTGATCGTTTTTGGCACCGATTCGGGCGTTTCGCCCCACGGCGAGAATTGGAAAGAGTTCGGCTACATGGTGGAAGCGGGCATGCCCGAGATCGAAGCCCTGCACTCCGCGATGATGCCGGGGGCGGTTCTGCTCGACCGCGCCGCAGACATCGGCTCCATAGAAGCCGGCAAACTTGCCGACATCATCGCCGTGCCCGGCGACCCGACCGCCGACATTTCACTCATGGGCCAAGTCCATTTCGTCATGAAAGACGGCCGGATTTACAAGCAATAGTCCATTTGCCCTCTTCGGGCGCGCGACGCGAAACCGGATTCCCCACCTAAAGCGCAGTCTTGAATTCGTCGATGGTCAATCCAGCATCCCTGACGATCCCGGCCATAGTGAATGCGTTGATCGGATTGCTTCTTGGAACCGTTAAGAAGTGGATTCCGTCCGACATCACAATATGTTTCCTGCCCTCCCTGACAACTCGAAAGCCAAGTTTGGTTAGTGCCCGTACTGCTTGGCGATGTTTGACTCCGGGGATTTTCGGCATGAATGACTATATCGCAACGTCGATCTCACGATACTGCTCATTCCGAAATTCGTCCATGACCGCCGCCTGGTAGTCCTGGATCGCTTCAATGATGTTTGCTACGGCTTCTTCTTCGGTTTTTCCCTCAGACCAGCATCCCGGCAAAGCCGGGCAAGCAATGCTGTAACCTTCCGGGGAAGCTTTGATTACGACGGTGTACTTCATTTCAACAGTGTTCCAACTCTGCTACACATGCTGAGCCGGGATATTGAAGCAGCGACCCGGCGCGCGTCAACCATTTGTGCGTACACGTGCCAAATCCATAGGTTTCGAACGTTGCCGGTCAAAAACTCGGCGCGTCCACCGGCAGCAGCATCACGGGCACCATCTCGCTGTATTGGAACCAGTCGCCGTCGATGCGTTCGATTTGACCGTTTTCATCAAGCCGCATGCGGCCGGTGAATTCCAGGTCAAGCCGGGCGATAGCGATGCGCAGGGCGTTGGCGTTGATGTTGACGCTGTCCGCCGGCATGCCGTAGATGCCCATTGCGGCGCTGAACAATTGCGCCCGCATTTCGCCGCCGCTGATGCTGAAGGTGAATGCCAGGGTCATGCTGTCGCGGCCGATCACCAGTGGACCTTCGAAAGTGCCGAGCAGCGCTTCGGGCGCGACTTCCTGGGACTGGGAAGCGCCGGCGCAAGCAAGCAGGAGCAAGAAGGCGACCGCGTGTTTCATGCCCCGAGTGTAAGACAGCACTAGCCGTTGCCGCAAACGCGGCAACGCCGATCCCGCCGTGCCGCCCCCGCTTCCCGTCATTCCACGCGCAGCGAAGCAAAATCGCAAAACCTCCTTCATCCCCCACCCCCCTGTCATTCTGCGCGCAGCGAAGCGGAGTCGCAGAATCTCTTCGGCAATTCCTTTGCTGGACGCGGGACGACCGCGCCGATATGCTTTCACCCGCCCAAGTGCGTGGGCGCTCCCGTATGGCGGCGCGCCGCAACCCACGCAAGGCTCCCAAACTCGGCAAGCCCCGGGACGATATTGCAAACAGGAACACCCATGAGCGATTTGCCAACCATCGAAGTGCTTTCAACCAAGGCAGCCGAACCCAACGCCGCCATCATCTGGCTCCATGGCCTGGGCGCCGACGGCAACGATTTCGCGCCCATCGTGCCGCAACTGAAGCTGCCGGCGGACTGCGCGGTTCGCTTCGTGTTCCCGACGGCGCCGTCGATTCCGGTGACGATAAACAACGGCTTGGTCATGCCGGCCTGGTACGACATTTTGCGGCTGGACAATGTCCGCAGCCTGGACGAAGCGGGGCTGCGCGCTTCGGCGGCGAAGGTGCAAACCTTGATTGCAAAGGAAATCGACCGCGGCATCCCCAGCGGGCGCATACTGCTGGCGGGTTTCTCCCAGGGCGGCGCGGTTTGTTTCGAGGCGGGGCTATCCTTTGCGCAACGCCTCGGCGGCATCATCGCCTTGTCCACCTATTTTCCCACCGCCGCCGGCATGACCATGGCCCCCGCCCAGCAAGGCATTCCCATACTCGTTTGCCACGGCAAAATGGACCCCATGGTGCCGGAAGCCCTCGGCCGCGCCAGCATCGAGAGCCTGCGGCAGTTCGGCTTGGACCCGGCATACCACAGCTACGCCATGGCCCACGAAGTCTGCCTCCCGGAAATCGACCAAATCGGCCGCTGGATCCGTTTCGTGCTGGGAAACTGATTCGCCACCATTCCCCGGCGGTGGACAAGGATGCGCCGCAATTGGTATTGCTATCCCATATTGAAAAATATTGTTAGTATGGGCCAATGAAGACGACCATTGATTTGCAAGATCAACTGCTGGCTCGCGCCAAGCGCCACGCGCGGCGCAGCGGGTGTACCTTGCGCGCCGTGGTCGAGGAAGGACTGCGCCGTGTGCTGGCGGACGCCGAACCCGCAAAGAGCTATGTAATGCCGGACTTGCGGGCGGGCGAAACCGACGCCCGGAATCCGCTCGAAGCGTATACTTGGCCAGAATTGCGCTCAACCATCTACAACGAGCCCGGCGCCGATTGATCGCCGTCGATACCAATATTCTGGTCTATGCCCACCGGCGGGAAGCCCGCCACGGGGCGGCTGCTTTCGCCTTGATGGCTGGACTTGCCGAAGGTGGCGATGCTTGGGCGGTTCCCTGGCCCTGCTGTTACGAATTCCTGAGTGTCGTTACCAATCGCAAAATATGGAAGGAGACGGCCACTGCCGCAGATGACGCCTGGCGGCAATTTCTCGCTTGGCGTAAATCACCCTTCAATGTAATGTTGGGCGAGACGGCGGATTTCGAAGAAATACTGGCCGGGTTCGTGACGCGGCCCCATGTCGTGGGTGGAACGGTTCACGATGCGCGTATCGCCGCTTTATGCGTGGCCCACGGCGTGGATGCCCTGTTGAGTTGCGATCGCGATTTTTCACTATTTCCCGAACTGCGCACGGACAATCCATTCGTTTCCGTTCGCTAATCCGCGCGTTACCACTCCAGCGTGGCGCGCGGGTGACGATATTGATCGCGCCGCCGAAGGAGTTGCGGCCCAGCAAGGTGCCCTGGGGTCCGCGCAACAGCTCGATGCGCTCGATATTGGCCAAGCTCCAGTGCTGTTCGATTTGCCTGCCTAGATACACGCCGTCGACATAAACGCCGACGCCCGGGTCGGTAAGAATCAAATGGTCTTGAATGCCAATGCCGCACAGCGAACGTAAACCATTTCCTTTGCCAAGCCCTTGACCTTAGAGTCAGATCAAAGGTTAAGCTAGCCACCAGAAAATTCGAAATGGGATTCCAGAACATGAGAATCAGCGAACTGGCGAGGCGCACCGGGCTTTCCACCCACACTTTGCGCTTCTACGAAAAACGCGGCTTGGTCAGCCACCGCGGGCGCAGCGAAAGCGGTTACCGCGAATACGACGAGGCCGACCTGCGGCGGGTCGAATTCGTCCGCAGCGCGCGCAATGTCGGATTTTCCCTGGAAGACATCGCCTTGCTGCTGTCGATTCGGGTGGATCTGGACCGCCATAGCTGCGAGCAGGTCGCCGAGGTCACGCGCCGCAAGTTGACGCAAGTCAACGAACGGCTCGGCGAACTTCAGTCCATGAAGAGAACGCTGGAAATCCTGCTGGACAGTTGCTGTGGCGGACCGGAAAGCGCCACCCATTGTTCGATTCTCGAAGCCCTGGAGCACGGGCGGGTGACGGAACCGCAACCTGAAATGGGTATGAGCACATGATTTTTCTCGCATCATTCTGGGATCTGGTAGTCGAAAGCGCGCCGTGGCTGCTGGCAGGGTATCTGCTTGCCGGCATCATCAAGCAAGTGTTGCCCGACACCTGGATCAAAAACCAACTGGCCAGCCCCGGCACGGGCTCGGTGGTGAAGGCGGCCTTCATCGGCGCGCCGCTGCCGCTGTGTTCCTGCGGCGTGATTCCGGCGGCCCTCGGCATTCGCAACGCCGGCGCCTCCAAAGGCGCGACTTCGTCCTTTCTTGTCGCGACCCCCGAGACCGGGGTCGATTCGGTCTCTTTCTCCTATGCCGTGCTCGGCCCAATCTTCGCCTTGTGCCGGCCTATCGGCGCGATCAGCAGCGCCATCGTCGCCGGCCTGCTGGTGAACATTTTCGACCGCGATGATCGGGCGGCGCCGGCCGAACCGGACGCCGGGCATTGCTGCGAGCAACCGCAAACGCAAGAGCGGACACCGCTGCCGCCGCTGCGCGAACGCCTGTTCAAGGCCGTCAGCTACGGCTACGGCAGCATGATTGCCGACACCGCCAAATGGCTCGTGATCGGCCTGGCCGCCGCGGCGCTGATTTCGGTGCTCGTGCCGCAGTCCTTCTTCCTGCAATGGGGCGAAGGCCTGATGGCGATGATCGTCATGGTGGTCGTGGGGCTGCCCATGTATATCTGCGCCACGGCATCGACACCAGTGGCGGCCGGATTCCTGTTTGCTGGCATTTCCCCGGGCGCGGCACTGGTGTTTCTGCTCACGGGTCCCGCGACCAATATCGCCACCATGGGCGTCATCAAGGAACAAATGGGAATGCGTTCGCTGCTGGCCTACTTGATCGGCGTGGTCGGAACCGCAATCGCCTGCGGGCTGTTGTTGAACGCATTGTACGGCTGGTTTGGTTGGCCCCTGCAGCTTTCCACCGTGGCCCACGAACATTGGCCCTGGTGGCGCCAAGCCTTGGCCGTACTGCTTTCCGCCCTCGTACTGCGGGTGTATCTGCGGCCCAGCCGCTGGCGCGGCCGGCAAAATGAGCGGCTGGCTCAGGCTTGAATGGCGTCCTGCCCCAAGCGGTCAACCCGGGCGACGATTTGCTGAGATTCGTCAAGCACGAACATCCAGTCCGCCCGTTCCGGCAGCGTGGCGAGCGCGTGTCGCGTTAACCGCTCGTAGTGCCCGATGAAGCGGCGCAATTCCGCCTCGCTCATGACCGCCGAGGCCTGGGCCGAGGCTTGGGCCGAGTCTGGAGCAGCCGCGCTCTCACGCAATTTTCGCTCTTGCAGGCCGCGCCAACGGTACACGCTGTCGAAGTCCGGCGCGCGCAGGAAGACCAAGCGGTCCAGCGATGCGAACACGCGCCGGAAATACGCCTCCAGCCGGGCATTGACGAAACGCCGCCACGCGCCGTCCGCGTCCTCTTCCGCTTCCAGCGAATTGACTGGTTCGACAAGAGCTTGCGGCTCCTGGGGAGAAAGCCCTACAAACCAGCCTTCGAGCAGGACCAGGTCGGGCCGCCCTTCGCGCCAGGCTTTGGCCTCGATACGATCGTCAATGGACTTCTCAAAAACCGGCAGCATTACCGAATCGACGCTTGCGCCTTCGGTCAACTCGTCGAGAACAGCAACGAGCAGGTCCAGCTCGTGGGTGCCGGGCACGCCCCGGGTCGCCAGCAGGGGATGCACGCTGGCGGCGAGCGCCCGGCGCCGGGCCCGGCTCAGATAAAAATCGTCCAGCGAGAGCCGGGCGACACTCACGCCCCATTGGGCCAACAACAGCGGCAACAATTCGGCCAAAGTGGTCTTGCCGCTGCCCTGGGCGCCGCTGACCCCGATGCGGGGCGGCCGCGGGGACTGGGCGGCCAGCTCCCGCAGCGCCTCCGCCAAAGGCAAAAACCATTGCTCCGCTTGCTCGGCGAAGCTGGCGGGAAGCCGCTTTTCGGCGATGAATTCAGCAAGCAAGTGGGGAACGGGTGTGGACATGGAAGCAAAGTCTTGGGGCTGTCGCCGGTTGCGGGCTGTCTGGAAATCCACCGCGAAAAATATATCTTCGCCGCGCCGCGAACAAGCGCTTTGTCCGGCGCGGGTATGTGCTATTGTTGCGGCAAAGCTAAGCGGCGGTTTGGCGGCGGTCTGACGGCGGCGCCGAGGCTGTTTCGCGACGGTTTCGCGGCTTATCCGCCACCTGGAATTGGCCATTTCGCGCCCATGCGCAATCGCAAAGCCACGCCGGGGTCGCGCAGCCGGGCGCGGGGCGGAGCGTCCGGCCCGGGCTTGGTGTTTCGCTCGTATTGCCCTGTGAAAAGATTCGATGTTGGACTCCCTCTACTCTGACCGGCCCATCGCGATTTCCCCCGCGTTGGCGGCGACCATCGGTCTGGAGGATGCGGTCATGGTCCACGTGCTGGCCGAATTGCTCACTTTTCGCCCCATCGAGCGGCTGCCCGCGCACCCCGGCCTGGATTTCGTGCTGCTCAGCGAGGCGGACATCGGCCGTTTCTTCCCGTTCTGGAAAGCGGCGGATTTGCAACGCATCCGCACGCGGCTGATGCAACTCGACATGCTGGTCTACGAGCCGCACCCCGAGCGGGAGGGCGCCGCCTGGTACGCCTTGCAAAGAATGGAAAGCGCCCGGCGCCAACGCGG
This sequence comes from uncultured Pseudohongiella sp., assembly GCA_965221015.1. Classification (GTDB taxonomy): domain Bacteria; phylum Pseudomonadota; class Gammaproteobacteria; order Pseudomonadales; family Pseudohongiellaceae; genus UBA9145. The sequence continues at coordinate 665,826 of OZ244859.1, forward strand.
CGCCGTGCGCCGGCGACGTCCCGCCACCGCGCCGATTCCGGAAAACTGGCAACCCGACGCGGAATGGGTCAGACAATGCCGCCAGCACAATATTCCGGAGGATTTCATCCATGCCCAGGTGGGGCGATTTGTGCTCTACTGGCGCGACCGCGGCATCGCCCTGCATTCCTGGGGCAACGAATTCTGCAAACACGTGCTGAAACAATGGCGCGAGCAGCAAACCGCCACCGGCGCGCGGGAGCGGTTTGGTGTCATGGATCAGAACTGGCGGCCGGACGAAGTCGCTCTGGACATACTCGCCCGCGATGGCGTGAGCCGCAATTTCGTCGAAGACACCGTGGCTGAATTCGTGCTCTACTGGATGGAACGCGGCGGCAATGGGGAAGGCGCCTGGAACACCAAATTCATCGCTCATGTGCAACGGCAATGGAAACTCTTGCAGGCGCAACAACGCTATGGCGGCGAACCGCAGCCGATCCCTCCCGATTGGCGGCCCGACGCGGCTTGCCTGGAAATCCTGCAACTTGCCGAGATCGATGAAGCCTGGGCCATGCGGCAGATTCCCGAATTCCTGCTGTACTGGCGCGAGACCGGGGAGGCGCGGTCATCCTGGAATACCTTGTTCCTGCAACGCCTGAAACAGTTGTGGGCAAGGCGGCTCGACGGCAAGGCCGCCGGCGTGGTGGACGCCGGCGTTTCGTCGGTGGAAGAGCAAAACGAAAAAGACGACCGGGAGTGGATCGCCTTTCACACGGACCGTTGGTGGGAAAATTCGGCCGCGGCGGAAAATCCATGAAGCATCCCCTCGAGCCGGTGGATCCGTCGAAACTGATGCGGACCGGCCCGCCCGCCGAGACCGCGCTGGAAAAAAAAGGGCAATACCGCGCCAACTCCTCGGGGTCCAATGAGCCCGATGCGCTGCACGGGGCGGTGAACGAAATGTTCGCCAAGTTCGAACTTGCCTATCACAACCAGTTCCACAAGGCTTTTCCGAACCAATCCCGGGTCAATCGCGCAAAAACCTATTGGCACGAGCAGCTCCGCGTTTTCCGCCCCGCCCAAATCCGCCGCGCCACCAGCGAACTGGTCAATTCGAGCGAGTTCATGCCAACGCTCGCCGCCATTGTCAACGCCTGCCGCAAAGACACCGCATTGTTCGGCCTGCCTTCGCCGCGCCGCGCTTACGCCGAAGCCTGCCTCGCCCCCGCGCCCAAGCAGGACTACGACTGGTCCCACCCGGCGGTCTATCTCGCCGGCGCCGCCACCGGCTGGTCATTGCTCGCCAGTGAACCCGAGACGGTCAGTTTTCCGCAGTTCGAATACCATTACGAGGATCTGTGCCGCCAGGTCATCGAAGGCGCCGAGTTGCGGATTTCGCATCCCACGCCGCTGCCCGATGAATCCCGCGAGGAATTGAGCCGGGAAGAGACCTTGCGGCGCTTGCGCCACCTGCGCGAGCAACTGGGCGGCTGAGTTTTTCAACCCTGCCGACAGGCCGGTTCCGCCGGCCGCCGAGTTCATTCCGGCACTGATTTGCGGCACAAGCCCACGCGCGCGCCGCCACCGGCGGACCCAGACTCAGGCACGCCGAGCGCGCCTTCCGCAAACGAACCGGTTTTGCCGCATCGGGTATAATTTCCCGCCCCGCGCAGCACAGCACCCAAGGAGCAAGACATGTTCAATCCGGCCGACACCCTGGCCAACTGCGACCCCGCCGTGGACGCGGCGATTCGCGCCGAAGAAAAGCGGCAGGAAACCCATCTCGAACTGATCGCTTCGGAGAATCACGCCAGCCCCGCGGTGCTGCAAGCCCAAGGCTCGGTGCTCACCAACAAGTACGCCGAAGGCTACCCCGGCAAGCGTTACTATGGCGGTTGCGAGCATGTCGACGTGGTGGAACAGCTCGCCATCGACCGCGCCTGCGAATTGTTCGGCGCCGATTACGCCAATGTGCAGCCCCACTCGGGTTCCCAGGCCAATGTCGCCGCTTTCGCCGCCCTGATGCAGCCCGGCGACACCTTGCTCGGCATGAGTCTGGCCCATGGCGGCCATCTCACCCATGGCGCGTCGGTCAGTTTTTCCGGGCGGATTTACCGCGCCGTGCAATACGGCCTGGATATCGACACTGGCGAAATCGATTACGAAGAAGTCGCCCGCCTCGCGCGGGAGCATCGGCCGAAAGTGATTGTGGCGGGTTTCTCGGCTTATTCGCGCATAGTCGATTGGCGCCGATTCCGCGAAATCGCCGACGAGACGGGCGCAGCTTTCGTGGTGGACATGGCCCATGTGTCGGGCCTGGTCGCCGCCGGCCTGTATCCGAGCCCGCTGCCCTGGGCCGATGTGGTCACAACGACGACGCACAAAACCCTGCGTGGTCCGCGCGGCGGGTTGATTCTGGCGAAATCGAACCCCGAACTGGAGAAGAAGCTGAATTTCAATGTGTTTCCGGTCGGCCAGGGCGGGCCGCTGATGCATGTCATCGCCGCCAAGGCGGTTTGCTTCAAGGAAGCCATGGGTGAAGATTTCAAAGCCTACCAGGCGCAGGTGCTCGCCAACGCCCGCGCCATGGCCCAGGCTTTCATCGAGCGCGGCTTCGATGTCGTCTCCAACGGCACCGACGACCACCTGTTCCTGCTCAGCCTGATCCGCCAGGGGATCACCGGCAAAGACGCCGACGCCGCCCTCGGCAGGGCCCACATCACCGTGAACAAGAACGCCGTGCCCAACGATCCGAATCCGCCATTTGTCACCAGCGGCCTGCGCATCGGCAGTCCAGCGGTCACCACCCGCGGGCTGCGCGAGCCCGAGATGCAAGCGTTGGCCGGTTGGATGTGCGATATTCTCGAAGATCTCGACAACGAATCCCTGATCGCGTCGGTGCGGGAGAAAGTGCTGGCCCTGTGCGGGAAGTTTCCGGTCTATCGGACAATGGCCTGAGGGGAATCGAGCAACATGCATTGTCCTTTCTGCGGCGCCGTGGACACCAAAGTCATCGACTCGCGGCTCGTGTCCAACGGCGATCATGTGCGGCGGCGGCGCGAATGCATCACTTGCGAGGACCGCTTCACCACCTATGAAACCGCCGAGTTGGTGATGCCCCGAATCATCAAAAGCGACAACTCGCGCGAACCCTTCAACGACGAGAAATTGCTCGCGGGCTTGCAAAAGGCGCTGGAAAAGCGTCCGGTGAGCATCGAAAACCTGGAAGCGGCGGTCAGCCGAATCAAAGCGAAACTGCGCGCCGGCGGCGAACGCGAAATCGCCTCCCGGGTGGTGGGAGAGGAAGTCATGCGCGAATTGCGCGAACTCGACGAAATCGCCTTCGTGCGTTTCGCCTCGGTGTATCGCAGCTTCAAGGACCTGAACGAATTCCGCGAAGAAATCGAACGCCTTTCGAAACGGTGAGGGCTGGTCGAAGCCGATGAATTCGCGCCAGGGATGGCATGCACAACCCAACCGGAGACAGCGGCCTATGCGGATCATCACCGCCGCGGAATGCGTCGGCCCCTATTCGGCATGGCCCGAACACATGGCGCGCGCGTTCGAACTGGCGCGCTCGGTTTTGTCTTGCGCGCCCAATCCCCGGGTGGGCTGCGTCGTGGTGCGCGGCGACCGCCGCGCGGCGGAGGGCTTTCACGCCGGCGCCGGCCAGGTCCACGCCGAAATCGCCGCGCTGGCGGCGGACCCGGAAGGCGGCGCCGGCGCCACCTTGCTCGTCACCCTCGAACCTTGCTCCCATTCGGGCCGCACCGGACCTTGCAGCCAAGCTTTGATTGAAGCCGGTGTTAGCCGGGTCGTGCTCGCCGGACTCGACCCGAATCCGCAAGTTTCCGCCGTCGGGCAATTGGAAGCCGCCGGCATCGAAGTGTTCCTGCTGGAGGATTTCGCCGCCGAGGCGACCGAGCTCAACCCCGGTTTTATCCGGCGCATGCGTCATGGCCGGCCTTTCGTGCGTTGCAAATTGGCCATGAGCCTCGATGGCGGCACCGCCCTGGCGAACGGGGAAAGCAAGTGGATCACCGATGCCCGCGCCCGGGCCGACGCCCAATTGCTGCGCGCCGGCAGTTGCGCCATTGTGACCGGCGTCGGCACGATTCTGGCCGACGACCCGGCGCTGAACCTGCGCCCGGAAGCCTTGCACGGCCACGATAGAAAACTCGTGGAAAAGCGTCTGGCCAGCGCCGGACCGCCGCTGCGGGTCATACTCGACAGCGGCCAGCGCACACCCCCCCGCGCGAAAACCCTGGCCTTGGCCGGCGAAGTGAAGATCTTCAGCCTGCGCGGCCGGGACGCCGCCGCCGACTTCCCGGACAATGTGGAAGTGCTCAAGGCGCCGGCGCGGGAGGAAAAGGTGGACCTTGAATTCGTGCTAAACTCCTTGGCCGCGAAATTTGAGTGCAACGAAATCCTGGTCGAGGCCGGGGCGACATTGGGCGGGGCCTTCGTGACAGCCGGCCTGGTGGACGAACTGGTGCTCTACGTGGGCGCCACATTGCTCGGCAGCGACGCCAGACCCCTGCTGGAATTCACCGGCCCCGATTCCCTGACCCAAGCCCCGGCGCTGAAAATTGTCGAGGTTGGCGCGCTTGGCGCCGGCGTCAAGATCATCGCCCGTTCACAGGAATGAGGTTGGCGGGATGTTTAGCGGAATCGTCGCGCAAATGGGAACCCTGCTCGAACGCCAAAACGCCGCTGGCGACTGGCGCTTGCGCGTCGCGGGAGATGGGCTCGACCTTGGCGATACGGCGCTTGGCGACAGCATCGCCGTGAACGGTTGCTGCCTGACCGTGGTGGAACGGGATTGTGAAAGTTTCCATGCCGATGTTTCCAACGAGACCCTGGACTGCACCACGCTGGGTTCCCTGCGGCCGGGGCAGCGGGTAAACCTGGAGTTGGCCATGCGCTTCGGCGACCGCGTCGGCGGCCATTTGGTGACCGGCCACGTGGACGGCATCGGCGATGTGCTGCGCCGGGAAAGCGACGGCGACAGCTTGCGATTTGCGCTGCGGGCGCCGGCCGCGCTCGCCAAATACATCGCGCGCAAGGGCAGCATTTGCATCGATGGGGTGAGCTTGACGGTGAACGAGGTGATGGACGCGGAGTTCACGGTCAACATCATTCCCCACACCCGGATGCGGACGATCATCGGCCAATACCGCGAAGGTTCGCGGGTGAATCTGGAAGTGGACTTGCTGGCGCGCTACCTGGAACGCTTGCGCCAAGGCGAAGGTCAAGGCCAAGGCCAAGGCCAGGAATGAACCGCCCCCGCCGTCATTCCGCGCGCAATACAGCGCAGCCGCGGATTCTCATCGGCCTGTTGGGTATTGTCGAAGTGCGGGTAGGCGCGAGCGAATGAAGGGTGCGAAAAACATGCAACTGAATTCCACCGCGGAACTGATCGAAGAAATCCGCCAGGGCAGAATGGTCGTCATCATGGATGACGAGCAACGCGAGAACGAGGGCGATCTGGTGCTGGCGGCCCAGCGCGTGCGCCCGGAAGACATCAATTTCATGGCCAGCAACGCCCGCGGCCTGATCTGCCTCACCTTGACCCGGGAGCGCTGCGAATATCTGAAACTGCCGCTGATGGTCAACGACAACCGCACCCGCCACAAAACCAGTTTCACCGTCTCCATCGAAGCCGCCAGCGGTGTTTCCACCGGCATTTCCGCCGCCGACCGGGCGCGCACGATCCAGGTCGCCACGGCCGCCGACGCCCGCGCCGAAGACATCATCCAGCCCGGGCATGTTTTTCCGATCATGTCCCAGGAAGGCGGCGTGCTGCGCCGCGCCGGACATACCGAAGCCGGCTGCGATCTGGCGCGGCTGGCGGGCTACGCCCCGGCCGCGGTCATCGTCGAAATCATGAACGAGGACGGCAGCATGGCGCGCCGCGGTGACCTCGAGCATTTCGCCCGCACCCACCAATTGAAGATCGGCACCATCGCCGATCTGATTCACTACCGCCTGGCGAACGAACACACGGTGACCCGCGAGACGAGCCAGCGCGTGCAAACCCGTTACGGGGAATTCGACGTGCACAGCTACCGGGACTCGATCAGCGGCAGCGTCCACCTCGCTTTCACTTTGGGCAAGATCAGCGCCGACCAGCCCACCCTGGTGCGGGTGCATATTCCGAATACCCTGCGCGACGTTTGCGAAGTGCTTGGCGGCGAGCGCGTTAGCTGGTCCTTCGGCGGCGCGCTGGAGCGGATCGGCGAGGAGGGCGCCGGCGTGGCGGTATTGCTCTCCGGCGACGATTACGGCCGCAGCATCGATCAGGACATGGCGGCGCTGCTCGCCGCCGGGCGGCGCGGGCGCGGCGGCGAATTGCGCAACGATCTCACCATCGGCACCGGCTCGCAGATTTTGCGCGACCTCGGCGTCGGCAAAATGCGTCTGCTCAGTTTTCCGGCGCGATTCAACGCCATCTCCGGGTTCGATCTGGAGGTGGAGGAATTCGTACGCTTCAAGAAATCCCGCAATGGAGGAACCGGCAAGTGAGCGCGAGTTCCGTGATCAAAGGTGATTTTCAAACCGGCAATGCGCGTTACGCCATCGCCATGAGCCGCTTCAATGGATTTATCGTCGAACGGCTGCTGGAAGGCGCCATGGAAGCGTTGCGCGGGCAAGGTGTTGCGCGGGAGCGCATCGAGCTGGTTCAGGTGCCCGGCGCCTGGGAATTGCCGCTCGCGGTGCGGCAGCTCGCGCGGCGAAACGACATCGATGCGGTGATCGCCCTTGGCGCGGTGATCCGCGGCGAGACGGCGCATTTCGACTATGTCGCCGGTGAATGCGCGCGCGGGCTGCGCCAGGCGATGCTGGAATCCGGCAAGCCTGTCAGCTTTGGCGTGCTCACGGTGGAAACCGTGGAGCAGGCGGAGGCGCGTTCCTGCCCCGCCGACAACAAAGGCGCCGAGGCGGCGCTTGCGGCCATGGAGATGGTGAGTCTGACGCAAAAGCTGGGTTGCCGGTGAACGGCGCCGGCCTTGACGCGCCCAAGCCCGCTTCGCGCAAGCGCGCGCCGTCGGCGCGCGGCCGGGCGCGCAGGCTGGCGCTGCAAGGGCTGTACCAGTGGATTCTGGCGGAAACCGAACCCCGCGAAATCGCGCGCCAATTGCGCGAAGACGCCGCCGGCAAAATCGATTGGGCGTACTTCGACGCGTTGTTTCCTGCAATCCCCGAAGCGGGAGCCGAACTGCGGCGGCACCTGGCGCCGGTGCTCGATGAGCGCCGGCTCGACCCGGTGGAACAGGCGGCAATCTGGCTGGGCGCTTTCGAACTCGCGCGCCAACCGGAGATACCCTATCGCGTGGTCATCAACGAATCCGTCGAACTGGCCAAAGTCTTCGGCGCCACCGACAGCTACAAATACGTCAACGCGGTGCTGGACAAACTGGCAACCCGGCTGCGCGGCGACGAAGCCGGCGCCAGTTGAACATGCGCCTTGGCGAGCGCGACATCATCGAGCGCTATTTCACTGTGCCTGAACTGGCCTTCCCCAGGCCGGAGATCGAGCTCGGCCCCGGCGACGACGCCGCGGTCTTGCAGGTGCCAAAGGATAAACGCCTGGTGGTGTCCACCGACGTGCTCGCCGCCGGCGTGCATTTCCCCGAAAACGCTACGGCGGATTTGATCGCGCACCGCGCCCTGGCGGTCAATCTCAGCGATCTCGCAGCCATGGCGGCCGAGCCGCTGTGTTTCACTTTGGGCCTGACCATGCCGCAAGCGGATGCAAAGTGGCTGGAAGCCTTCAGCCGCGGCCTTGCCGAACCCGCGCGGGAGCACCGCTGCGCGCTGATCGGCGGCGACTTGAGCCGCGGGCCCTTGCAAGTGGCGATCCAGGTGCACGGAATGTGCGGGAGCGGCCGCGAACTGCGCCGAAGCGGAGCGCGGCCCGGGCAGTATGTGTATGTAACCGGTTGGCTCGGTGAGGGCGCGCTGGGCCTGGCCAGCCTTGGCGTCGATTCCGATCGCGGGGCCGGCGCCGCCGAGTCGGGGCCGCGCGGCGACCGCGGCCAGGCGGCGCGTTCGCCAAGCGCCGCGGCCGCGCCCCAACCGCGGCATGGCGCCAAGAGTGCCAAAAGCCACGAAAGCCCTGAAAGCCCCGAAGTCGCCCCGCGGGAAATCCGCTTCCTCACGCCAGACGCGGAACTGCCGGCGGATTGCCGCGCGCATTTCTTTCAGGCTTACTTCCGGCCGCGGCCGCGGCTTCCCTTCGCGCTCGCCGCCGCGCCCTGGATCGCCAGCGCCATCGATGTTTCCGACGGCTTGCTCGGCGACGCCGGCCGACTGGCGGCGGCATCCGGCGCGCGCATTGTTCTGCGGCCCGCGAAGTTTCCGTTTTCTCCCTGCGCCCAACGCCACACGACCGCGGCAACGCGCATCCGCGCCGCGCTAACCGGCGGCGACGATTATGAATTGTGTTTCACCGCCGACCCGGCCCATGAAGGCGAATTGATGGCAATCGCCGCCGGCATGAAGCTGCCCCTAACCCGCGTTGGTGAAGTGACCGCCGGCGCCGGTGTGCGATGCGAGGGGTTAAAAAAGAAGTTGACTTCCTTTGATCACTTTGCGGGTTCCGGCGATGACTGAAGCGCCGCGGAATCCCTCGTTTCGGGAACTGCTGGCGCGGCCGGTGGACCTGCTCGCGTTCGGCTTTGGCAGCGGGCTTTCGCCCTGGGCGCCGGGCACCGCGGGCAGCGTGGCCGCCGCCGCGATTTGGCTGGCCTTGCCCCCACTCTCCTTTCCCATGGCCTTGGCGCTGATTGGCGCCGCCAGCTTGGCCGGCGTTTGGATTTGCGGCCGCAGCGCGGCGCGGCGCGGCGGCGGCGATCATCCCGGCATCGTCTGGGACGAATTCGCCGGCTGCTGGATCACACTGGCGTTCATTCCCGCGGGCTGGTGGTGGGCGCTGGGGGGACTGCTGCTGTTCCGCCTGCTCGACATCCTCAAGCCTTGGCCGATCAAGTGGCTGGACCGCAATCTCGGCGGCGGTCTTGGCATCATGCTCGATGATGTGGCGGCGGGTATAATGGCCGCCCTTTGCATGCAATGCCTCCAATTGCTCGCCTGATTGCCGGTCGGGAACTTTACCGGGAGAGTTTGAATTGACCATCGAATACGTCGCGCAAGCGAAGCTGCCAACCCGCTGGGGCGATTTCAGAATTTACGGCTTCAAGGACCTGGAAGCGGACAAGGAACACGTGGCGCTGGCCTTGGGCAAATTGAACCTTGAAGAACCTTTGCTGTGCCGGATCCATTCCGAATGCCTCACCGGCGATTGCCTGTTCAGCCTGCGCTGCGATTGCGGCCCCCAACTCGAATTCGCCATGCGGGAAATCTCCGAAGCCGGCAGCGGCCTGATCTTGTACCTGCGCCAGGAAGGCCGCGGCATCGGCCTGCTCAACAAATTGAAGGCCTACGCCTTGCAGGATGCCGGTGCGGACACCGTCGAAGCCAATGTCCAGCTCGGTTTCGAACCCGACAGCCGCGAATACCAGATCTGCAAGCCCATGCTCGACTTTTTCGACGTCCGCAAAGTGAAGTTGCTGACCAACAACCCGGCCAAGGTCAACGCCTTGCGCGACATGGGCATCGAAGTGAACGAAATCATCCCCATCCACACCGGCGCCAATCCGCACAACGAGACCTACCTCGCCGTCAAGATCAACAAACTGGGCCATATGAGCCAGTCCCGCGGCTGAACGCGGCGCCCGCCCGCCCACCCAGGCGCAAGATCATTTAAACACGACTTGTCTAAACACGACTTGTCTAAACACGGCTTGACAATAATCGTTGCGCGGCGCAAACTTGACCTCCACTTCGGGGCGGTATGGCATGATTCCGGCCGACACAACAGGCAAACCTGTGGGGCCGCTTCGGCGTCGCGGCCGGGATCCGCGGTGACCAGGTTCATCGGCCGCGAGTCGGAGTTGAAAGCGCTCGAAAGCGCGTACGCGTCGGCGCGCTCGGAATTCATTCCAGTGTATGGGCGCAGAAGGGTTGGCAAAAGTGAATTGATCCTCAAATTCATGGCGGACAAACCCGGCGTCTATTACCTTGGCAAACAATGGCCCACCGGGCTGCAAGTGCGGGAATTTCTCGCCGAAGCCGCCCGCGCGCTGGCGCTTCCCTTGCTCGCGGCGTTGCGCGTGGACGGTTGGCGCGAAGCGCTGACAACCATCGTCGAACAGTGGACCTTGACCCGCCCCGGCGCGAAACTGGTTTTGGCGCTGGATGAGTTTCAATGGATTTCCGCATCCCAACCCAGCCTGGTCGCCGATTTGCAGCATTGCTGGGACCGGCGCTGGAAAGCAGGCGGCGCGGTCATGCTGCTGCTCTGCGGTTCATTCATCGGATTCATGGAAAGGGAAGTTTTGGGCAAATCCAGCCCGCTTTTTGGGCGCCGCACGGCGCAGATCCACTTGCGCCCATTCGGCTACCTGGAAGCCGCGCGCTTTCATCCGCGCTGGTCGCAAGCCGACCGCGCCAGAGCCTATTTTCTGGTGGGCGGCTTGCCGCAATATTTGCTCTGCCTGAATGACCGCGTTTCAATCGCAAGCAACATTCAACACAACCTGCTCGATGAGTTTGCTCCGCTTTTTCACGAACCGGTTTTTTTGCTGCGCGAGGAATTGCGCGAGGTTGCGGCGTACCATGCCGTTCTGTTCGCGGTCGCGGCCGGAGAGGGCACGGCGCGGGCGATCGCCGCCGCCACCGGCCTGCCGGAGCGCAACTTGCATTACTATCTGCGGCAACTGCTCGAGTTGGGCTATTTGCGGCGCCGTTATCCATTGGACGGCCGCCGGGCCAATCCGAAATTGCTGCGCTACGCCATTCACGACCCGTTGCTGCGATTCTGGTTCCGATTCGTGTTCCCCAATACCAGCCTCATCCGCAGCGCCGGTCCGGCGCGCGCTTTCAGCGAGCGGATCGCGCCTTCGCTGGAAGCCTGGTTCGGCCAAGGTTTTGAATCACTGTGCCGGGAAGCGCTGCCCTTGATTTACGCGCGCGAGGCGGTGAACGCCGGTTTCGAGATTGGCGAATTCTGGAGCGCGACGGCGCAAATCGACTTGGTGGGCCTGCGCGCGGACAACTGGACCGATCTCGGCGAATGCAAATGGGGCACGGTGCGGTCGCCGACCGCATTGGAAGCGGAATTGCACCGCAAAACCACTTTGTATCCGAATCGCCGCGGCGCCACAATCGGGCAGCGTTTTTTCACGCGCCGCAAACCCGCGGCGCGCGAAAACTCGCCACGCTGGTACGCGCTTGAAGATTTGTACGCGCTGCCGCAAGGATGAATCCATCCGCAGGGAGATTAACCATGGGCCACAGCATCACCATCGACATCTTGCGTCACGGCGAGCCCGAGGGCGGGGATATCCTGCGCGGGCGCGTCAACCCGTGCCTGACCCCGCGCGGCTGGCGCCAGATGGAAGACGCCGCCGAGCGGGCGGGCGCCAATTGGAGCCGCATCATCACCTCGCCCCTGCAACGCTGCCGCGATTTCGCCCAGCATCTGGCGCAAAGCCGGCAACTGGATTTGCAAATCGGCGAGGACTGGCAGGAGATCGACTATGGCGATTGGGACGGCATGCCGGTGGCCGAATGGCGCGCAAAATCGGCGCCGCAGTTCCGCAGTTTCCGCGAAGACATCACCGCGCTGGCGCCGCCCAATGGCGAGACTTTCGTGCAGTTTCGCGACCGTGTGCTCGGCGCCTGGGAGCAACTGGCGGCCTTGCCGGGTGGCAGCCACACGCTGTTGGTCACCCATGGCGGCGTCATGCGGGTGATTTTGCCCACCGTGCTCGGCATGCCGCTGAACCGGGGCTATCCGCTGCATATTCCCTTCGCTTGCATCAGCCGCGTCCTGCTCAATGTCGAGGGCGGCCGCCACCGCGCCAGCCTGTTGTTCCACAACGCCGGTTTGGGCGGTTCGGAAGCGGAGCGCCGCCCGGATTGAGCGCCCGCCGCTTGCCGGGCGCGCATTGCCCCGACCCAACGCCGATCAACCAACGCTTAATAATCCAGCCCTTTCTGCGCCATGACGCCGTGGTTGAAGGCGTGGCGAATGTCTTTGACTTCGCTCACGGTATCCGCCAGCTCAAGCAATTCGCGGCTGGCGTTGCGCCCGGTGACCACGACATGTTGCGCTTGCGGCCGCCCGCGCAGTGCATCCAGCACTTTTTGCTTGTCCAGGTAACCGTAGGTGAGCATGTAAGTCAGCTCATCGAGGATGAGAAGTTCGGTCTTGGCGTCCGCGAGCAGGGCTTCGGCTTTGCTCCAGGTCTGTTCGGCGGCGGCGATGTCGGTTTGCCGGTTCTGGGTTTCCCAGGTGAAACCCGTACCCATGACATGAAACTCCACCAGCGGATGGTCGGCGAACAGCAATTGTTCGCCGCATTGCCAAGTGCCTTTGATGAATTGCACCACGGCGCAGCGCAGCCCATGGCCGACGCTGCGCGCCAGCATGCCGAAGGCCGATGAACTTTTGCCCTTGCCGTTGCCGGTCAACAGCAGCAGCAAGCCCCGATCTTCGGTGGCGGCGGCGATGCGGGCGTCAACATGGGCCTTCTTGCGCCGCATGGCGCGTTGGTGGCGCGCGTCGCGCCCGCTTTCCTGCGCCATTTTGTCTCCCCCGAAGCGGTGCTTCGCCGTTTTCAAATCGCCCGGCAGCGAATCTGGTGGGCGGCGAGCTTGTCGCGAATGGCGCGGCCAATGCCGCCGGCGTCGAGCCCGGCCCTTGACAGCATGTCGGCCGGCTTGCCGTGCTCGAGAAAGCGGTCGGGCAGGCCGAGATTGAGCACCGGGACGTGGTAGCCGTCGCGCGTCAGCACCTCGGTCACGGCGGAACCGGCGCCGCCCATGATGGCGTTCTCCTCCACGGTAACCACCAGCTCATGGGTTTCCGCCACCTTGCGGACGACGTCTTCGTCGATGGGTTTGACGAAGCGCATGTCGTACACCGTGGCGTTGAATTCCCGCGCCGCCGCCAGCGCCGGAGCGAGCATGCTGCCAAAAGCGAGGATCGCCACATCGCGGCCTTCGCGCCGCGCCACGGCCTTGCCGATGGCCACAGTTCGCCAGTCGTCGCCGGTGGCCGCGCCCGGTCCTTTCCCGCGCGGGTAGCGCACCGCCGCGGGGCCAACGTGATCGTAGCCGGTGCTAAGCAGCAAGCGCGTTTCCTGTTCGTCGCTGGGGGTCATGATCACAATGTTCGGCACGCAGCGCAGATAGGTCAGATCGAAGCTGCCGGCGTGGGTCGGGCCGTCTTCCCCAACAAGGCCGGCGCGGTCGATGGCGAACAGCACATCGAGATTCTGCAGGGCCGTGTCGTGAATGAACTGGTCATAGGCGCGTTGCAGAAAAGTGGAATAAATCGCCACCACCGGCTTCAGCCCCTCGCAGGCGAGCCCCGCGCCAAAAGTGACCGCATGCTGTTCGGCGATCGCCACATCGTGAAAGCGGTCCGGAAACTCCTTGGAAAATTCGACCATGCCCGAGCCTTCACCCATGGCCGGCGTGATCGCCACCAGCTTTTCGTCGCGCCGCGCCGCCTCGCAAAGCCATTTGCCGAACACTTGCGAATACGTGGGTTGGGCCTTGGCCTTGTCCGCGCCCGGCCCGGGGCTTTTGGCCAGCGGGGCAACCTTGCCCATGGCATGCATGCCGAACGGATCGTCTTCCGATTTGCTGTAGCCCTTGCCCTTTTGGGTGACCACATGCAGCAGTTGCGGGCCTTTCAGGTCCTTGATGTTGCGCAGCGCTTCGAGCAAATGGCCGATGTTGTGGCCGTTGATAATGCCCACATAGTTGAAGCCGAGTTGGTCGAACACCGTGCCGGGGGACAGCATGCCCTTCATGTATTTTTCGGTCTGGTCGGCGGCGCGCAGCACCTTGGGCGCCTTGGCCAGCACCTTGCGGCTGCCGGCGCGGAAGAAATTGTAGGACTTGCTCGCCCACAGGCGGCCGAAATAGTTCGACAATCCGCCCACATTGTTCGAGATGGACATGTTGTTGTCGTTGAGCACGATGAGGATGTTCTCGTTCAGATGCGTGCAATGGTTCATCGCCTCGAAGGCCATGCCCGCGGTCATCGCGCCATCGCCGACGACGGCGACAATATTGTGTTTTTCGCCGTTCATGCGCCGGCCCACCATCATGCCGAGGGCGGCGCTGATGGCGGTGCTGGAATGGCCCACCCCAAAAGTGTCGTAATCGCTTTCGAATCGGGCCGGAAAGGCCGCCAGACCGCCGGCTTGGCGCATGGTTTCCATGCGGTCGCGGCGCCCGGTGAGGATTTTGTGCGGATAGGCCTGGTGGCCCACGTCCCAGACCAGCCGGTCCTCGGGCGTATTGAAAATGTAATGCAGGGCGATGGTCAGTTCGACCACGCCGAGACCGGCGCCGAGGTGCCCGCCGGTTTTGCTCACGCAATACAGCAAATAGGCGCGCAATTCCTCCGCCAGTTCCGGCAATTGGCTCGCCTCAAGCCGGCGCAGGTCCGCGGGCGAGTCCACCTCGTCCAGCAATGGTGTTTCCGGCCTCGCCGCCGGTATATTCTCGATCATGCTGTTTCCGATGCTCCTGTCTTCGGCGCGCCCCGGGCAAAAAGCGTCGAACGCCCGCCACACGCGCTTCGCCGCCGCTGTCCGCGCGGGCGCATGGGTTTTTTCAGTCCGGGAGTTTCGCCCTTGCCGAAACGCTTCCCCGCGAGCCTCATGGGCGAGTTTGTTTTGCCCTGAATTTCAATACTTTGCCTTATTTTAACGAACACTGCCCCCGCGCTGCCCCGAGCATACCCCATTGCCGGGACTGAATATAGCCATGGGCAAGGCGAAGCGGCGCCGCGCCATCTTCTCCGCCAATGAGGATCGCGGAAAGATTGGGCCCGCCGCATTCCCGACCTGGTTGGAGACTGGCGCTCAATTTGCCCGTTCCACAATGAAGCTGGCGAGATCGCGCAGGGGTTTGGCGTTCGCGCCCAACGCATCGACCGCCGCCGCGGCGTTGCCAGCGAGTTCGGCGGCGCGCGCGCGGGCGCCGTCCAGGCCAAGCAGGGCGACATAAGTCGCCTTGTTGCCGTCCCGGTCCGAACCTTGCGGTTTGCCGAGGGTTGCGGTATCGGCCACTTCGTCAAGAATGTCGTCGCGAATCTGGAAAGCGAGCCCCAAATCGTGGCCGTAGCGCCCGAGTGGTTCGAGTTGCTCCGGCGCCGCGACGCCCGCGCTCATGGCGCCGAGCAAAACGCTGGCGCGGATCAGCGCCCCGGTCTTGAGCCGATGCACTGTCTCCAGCGCCTGGCCGGAAACCGCTTGGGCGCTGGCGTTCATGTCCAGCCATTGTCCGCCCACCATGCCCGCCGGCCCCACCGCCAGCGCGAGTTCGCGCGCCATTTGCCGCCGGTCGCCGCCCGAATCCGGTCGGCAGAGAATCTCAAACGCCATCGCTTGCAAAGCGTCCCCGGTCAGGATCGCGGTGGCTTCGTCGAAGGCCCGATGCAAGCTGGGCCGGCCGCGGCGCAGGTCGTCGTCGTCCAGCGCCGGCAAGTCGTCATGGATCAATGAATAAGCGTGGATGTATTCCACCGCGCAGGCCGCGGCGTCGGCGTCTTCGAAGTCGCCGCCGAGCGCCTTGCAGCCGGCGTAGGCGAGCAGCGGCCGCACGCGCTTGCCGCCGCCGAGCAACGCGTAGCGGAGCGCATCAAGCAGTCCGCCGGCGGGAATCGCCGGGGATTCCAGCTGACGCGCCATCACTGAATCGATCCGGCCGCGGCAATATTCGCTGAATTCGGCGAAAGTGCTGGTCATTTCGCGGCGGGAGCGTCGTGGTTCGGATTCTGGCCCATGTCCAGGTCTTTGGTGTCGCCTTCGGCGGAGGTGAGCACTTTGACCTTTTGTTCCGCCTGCTCCAGCGCCCGCTGGCAATCCTTGACCAGTTTCACCCCGTGCTCGAAAGCGCGCAAGGATTCTTCCAGGCCCAACTCGCCTTCTTCCATGCGTGTGACGAGCTGTTCCAATTCGGCCAGTTTTTGCTCGAAGTTGAATTCAAGCGAAGGGTTTTCACTCATATCCTTTTGCCTTGTATGCCGCGAATCTCACTTGTCCGGGGCGAGCAATCGTCCCAGCCCGCGGATGACGATGTCAAGATCGGACACGATTCCGACCAGTTCGCCCGCCTCGAGCACCGGCGCCACGCGGATGTGGAAGCGTTCGAACAGGCGCGCGGCGTAGCGGATATTCATGCCGGGATGCACCGACAACGCCGGTTTGCTCATGATTTCGTAAATGCGCACGCGTTCCGGCGAGCGGTCCGGGCCGATCACCTTGCGCGCGATGTCCGTGTGCAGCACGAGGCCATACTCGTCGTTTGCATCGCGCCGCCGCACGATCATGCAATAGGCCGCGGTGTCGCGCATCTGCCGAAACGCGTCCGCCACGGTGTCGGTTCCGTTCACCGAAACATAGTTTTGGTCCATCACATCGCGCACGGTCAGCGCGGTATTCTCGCTCATTGTTCGCACTCCAGTTTGCGCGGTGGCGCCGACCGCGGCCGGGCAGCCCGCGCGCTCATATTTTCGCGTCCAACTCCCGCGCCAGCTTGTCGACTTGGGACGACTGGCCAACCACGTCTTCAACATCGAGTTGCAAGGCGATGCCGGCGCCGGATTTGCGCTCGAATTCGCCCACCTCGCAGATTTTTTCCAAAATCCCGCGGCTCATGTGTTGCTCCACCAGAAACAACAGCACGTCCCGGCGCGTGCCCACGGTCAAACCGAATATGCCCTTGGCGATTTCCAGCCCCTCGCCCCGCGCCGTCGGGATCAGCGTGGCGCCGGTGGCGCCAAGTTTGCGCACCGCCCGCAAGACCTTCTCCGTGGCGCGTTCGTCGACGAATGCGAGTATCAGTTTGAATTTCATTTTCCCGCTTCTCCTTCAGCCCTTGCGCGACATATAAACCGAAATCTGGGCATAAGCCAACACAGCGATGATGGGGAACAGGCTGGCAAAGGCGATCAGCCCGAATCCGTCGATCAGCGGATTGCGCCCCGGCACCGCTCCGGCCAGGCCGAGGCCGAGCGCGGCGACCAGCGGCACGGTGACCGTGGATGTGGTCACACCGCCGGAATCGTAGGCCAGGGGCACCATGGTTCGCGGCGCCGTGGCGGTTTGTATCACCACAACGATGTACCCGGCGATGATGAACCAGTGAATCGGCAAGCCGTAAATGATCCGGTAGACGCCCAGGGTGATGCCGACCGCGACGCCGAGGGCGACGGCGATGCGCAGCCCCAGCACACCCACCGAGCCGCCGGAGATTTCGCCGGCTTTGATGGCGACGGCGATCAGCGAAGGCTCGGCCATGGTCGTGCTGAAGCCGATGGCGAAAGCGAACAGGTAAAGCCATCCGTAGCCGAGCCAGCCGGGGCCGCCGCCCTCGGTTGCCTGGGTGATCAGTTGTTCGGCCATGCCGCGGCCGAGGGGAAAAATCGCCGTTTCCAGGCCGATCAGAAACAACGCGATGCCGAGCAGCACGAACAGGAACCCGGTCAGCACCCGGGCCGGATTGGCCAGGCTCCGGCGCAGCACGAGGAACTGGAACACGACCACCACCAGCACAATCGGCAGCACGTCGCGCACAGTGCCCAGCAAGGTCGAAATTGCCAGTGCCAGCCAGTCCATCAGTTGGCGACCATGCCGTAAGCCATGACGAAGATCATTGGCGTCAGCGACGCGAAAGCGATCAACCCGAAGCCGTCGAGCATCGGATTGCGGCCGCGGATCGAGCTCGCCAGGCCCACGCCCAGCGCGGTAACCATGGGCACGGTGATGGTGGAGGTGGTGACGCCGCCGGAGTCGTAGGCGATGCTGACGATCTCCCGCGGCGCGAACGCGGTCATCACCACGACGAGCAGGTAGCCGCTGATGATCAGCCAATGAATCGGCCAGCCCTTGAGGATGCGGATCACGCCGATGACGATGGCAAGCCCGACCGAGAAAGCGACCACATAGCGCAGTTCCAGCGCGTAGCGGGCGACGGCGGCCGGGTCGCCGCTGATCATTCCCGCAGCCGCCGCCACTTCGGCCGCCTCGGCGCAGATCGCGATCAAGGCCGGTTCGGCGACCGTGGTGCCGAAACCGAGGCAGAAGGCGAACGCCAGCAGGGCGGTCAGGCTCCCCTTGCACGCGAATCCGTTCGCCATGCTTTCGCCAAGGGGGAACAGCGCCATTTCCAGCCCGGCCACGAACAAGGTCAAGCCCGCGGCCACGCAAAGCAGACCGGCCACGATGCTGGCGAAATTCGCCGGGGCCTGGCCAAGCACGATGACTTGAAAGAACGCGATTACGCAGATGATCGGCGCCAGGTCGCGGATGCTGCCGGCAAGCGCCCGCACCAGGTTGCGCAGCCAGGCTGGCGCGCGCAGACGGGAGCGGCGCGGATTTCCCTGGAAAAAAGACAAGCCCGAAAGAGATGGAAAGTGGAATGCCATTGCTCGAATGATTGCAACCAATCTGGCGCCCGACCGCGCAGAGGCAATATAGGCAAAACGGGAATTCGCATCAACGCCGGACCGCGCCCAACTGTCATGCCGCATGCAGCGAAGCGTAGCGGCGGATTCTCCCAAAGATCGCGCCGCCGCAAAGAGATTCCGCCGCTTCGCGCGGAATGCGACCAGCATTGCCGACGCAAAGCATTAGCTGTCGTTCCCCGCTAATGCTAAAGTCGGCGCTCTTACCCAAACGGGGATTGCGCATCGTGCGGAACAAGCGCGGCATTCGGCGGGCCTTGCGCTGGCTTCTCTTGCTGGTGCCGCTGGCGCTGGTGGCCGCCTGCGCGCTGATCGACGGCCCGCCCGGGCCTCCCGGCGGGGGTGCGGGCGCCATCGCCGGCGCGGGCGAACCGCTGCGGCTCGGCGAGATAGAGTACGTGGAAGTGGCCCCCGCAGCCGGGGAAACCCGGCAATTGCTGGTTTTCGTCCATGGCACGCCCGGCTCCCTGCGCGCGTTCCGTTCCTACCTCGCGGATCCAATTTTGCGCGAGCGTTTCCACATGATTTCGATCACCCGGGTGGGCTGGATTGCCGGGGCCGAAAGCAAGGAACCGTCTCTCGCGGCCCAGGCCCGGGCGCTGCGGCCGATCCTGGAAATGGACCGTTCCGGCCGCGGCGCGATTTTGATGGGGCACTCCTACGGCGGCCCGGTAATCGCCCGCGCGGCGATGGACTACAACGAACTGGTCGGCGGACTGGTCTTTGTCGCAGCCACCGCGGACCCGGAGCTGAGCGGGCCGCGCTGGTACAACTATTTCAGTTTCTGGTGGCCGGAATTCGTTCTCGGCGACCGGCTGATGGGCGCCAATGACGAAATCATGGCGGTGCAGCCGCAACTTGCGGAAATGCTGCCGCGCTGGGAAAGTCTCACCATGCCGGCATTGATCGTGCAGGGCGACGAGGACAGCCTGGTCCATCCGCAAAACGCCGACTTCCTGCGCGAACGACTGGTCAATTCCCGGTGGCTGCCGCGCCCCGGCGGCGACCATTTCATTTTGTGGGGAGACATGCCCGTCATCCGCGACGCCATCGTCGAGACTTTCGCCGCGCCTGAAGATCGGGGCGGTTCCTGATATGTTCGCGAGCACGGCGGAACCCGGAGACAACAATGCATAGGAGAATTCTGCCCCGGGACTGGCGCATCCTTTTCGGGCTGTTGGTGTCGCTGTTCTGGTTCGTCTTTCTCGGCGTTTACATCCAAATGAACGTCGGCTGGAGCCGGTTCATGGATTTGCCCATCGCCGAGATGGGCAATTTTCTGGAAGGCGCATTCGCCTTCCTCGCCTTTCTCTGGCTGGTCATC
This sequence comes from uncultured Pseudohongiella sp., assembly GCA_965221015.1. Classification (GTDB taxonomy): domain Bacteria; phylum Pseudomonadota; class Gammaproteobacteria; order Pseudomonadales; family Pseudohongiellaceae; genus UBA9145. The sequence continues at coordinate 685,685 of OZ244859.1, forward strand.
GGCTTGTTCATCCAGCAATCGGTGCTGGCGGAAAACAACGAGGAATTGCGCCGCAGCAATCTGAACAGCGAAAAGCAGACCCAGGCGATCGCCGCAACCGAATTGAACGCGCGCCAGGAGACCTTCTTCAAGATCGCCGAAAGCACCCGCCGTCAACTTGGCGGCACCGTGGGCCTGCTGTTTATTTCCAGCCAGGGGCCGCTGGGCAACAGCAATTACGACAACGATCAGCTGACCGAGATCTGGCGCGAGTACGCCCGCGGCGATAGCGAAATCTGGTCGCGCATGTTCCTCGGCATGTTGGCGAACGAAGATATCGACCCGGAAGACTTGTTCTTCGGCACCCAAATCCGCCGCGGCCATTCCGACAACTTCATCGTCGGCTTCGAGCGGCTGCTCAGTTTGGCGCGGGATTGCGATACCGACAACCTGATCGTCGATTCGCTGATCAGGACCGCCCACGGATTGCTCGCCGGATACCTGCGCGAGTTGCATCCGGATTATGATTTCGGCGAATTGGGCTTAACCGACCCGCATCAATATCTGCAGCGGTACATGGTCGAAAATAGTGAATGACAATGGTTTAATTTCAATTTCGATTCTGGAGAAAGGAATATGGAACTGGTGGCAATCGTAATCTTGTTGATGTTGGTGGAATTCATGGGATTCAGTTTCGCCGTGGGGCGCGCGAGGCAGAAATTTGAAGTGCCGGCGCCGGCCACGACCGGGCATCCCGAGTTCGAGCGCTATTTCCGCGCGCAAATGAACACGCTCGAACAACTGGTCATTGTCATTCCGGCGATGCTGATCTACGCCCATTTCGGCAATCCCACCATCGCCGCGGTCGCCGGCCTGGTGTTCGTCATCGGCAGATTGCTGTATTTTCGCGGCTACGTGGCCGACCCGAAAAAACGCAGTTCGGGATTCGCAATCGGCTGGTTCGCGTCCCTGTACCTGCTGGTGGCGGCCTTGGTCGGCGCGGTCAGGAGCGTTTTGTAGCACAGCGCTGGTGGCGCGGCATGGCGATAATGTGGTGTTGGAGGGCGGGTGAGACATGAACAGGCAAGCTTCGCGAATCAACTTCTCGGAATTGCGGCAACTCGGTTTGCTCGCGCTGTATGTCGTCCTCGGCCTGGCCGCCGTGGTCTGGTTGCTGGGCCTGGCCGCCAACCGCACCGGCGGCGCGGTCACCGGCGGCGCCATTGATGCGGAAAACAACGCCATCACCATCGCCTTGCGCAACGAACCGCCGCAACTCGATTATGGCCGCGCCACGGATTCAACCAGTGTCACCGTGCTGTTCCACACCGTGGAAGGGCTGCTGACCTACGACAATGAAATGGCGCTGATCCCCGGCGTCGCCGAGCGCTGGGAAATTCGCGAAGACGGCGCCACTTTCTGGCTGCGCGAAGACGCGCGCTGGAGCAATGGCGCGCCGGTTACCGCCCACGACTTCGTGTTCGCCTGGCGCCGGGTGCAAGATCCGGCCACGGCGTCGGCCTATGCTTTCATCATGTATCCGGTGAAAAACGCCGAAGCGATCAACCGCGGCGACTTGCCGCCGCAAGCGCTGGGCGTGCGCGCGCTGGGCGACCGTATCCTCGAAGTCGACTTCGAACGGCCGACGCCCTATTTCGACAAACTGGTCGCTTTCGTGACTTTCTTTCCCATCAACGAGGAATTTTTCCTCGCGGCCGATGGCCGCTTCGGCGCCGATGCCGACACCTTGCTCTACAACGGCCCCTATCGGATGACCGAATGGGTGCACAGCGCGTCGATGCGCTGGGAGCGCAATCCGAATTATTGGGGAGATCACAAGGGCTTCATCGACACCATCAATGTGGGCTACATGACCGACGACGTGAACTCGCGCCTGAATCTGTTCAAGGACGGCCAGATCGCCGACACCCAGCTCGTGCCGCAAATGCTCGGCGAGGCGATGGAGCGCCGCTGGCAGATCGACCGGTCGATGGATGGCACGGTGTTTTTTCTGCAACTGAATTTCCGCGAAGGCCGCCTCACCGCCAACAAGAATTTCCGCAAGGCGCTGCTACTGGCCCAGGACCCGGTGGAATTTGTCTACAAGGCTTTGAAAGAACCGAGCTACATGCCCGCGGTGAGCCTGTTTCCGTTCTGGATTCGCGGCGCCGAAGACTATTTCCGCCAGGAGCACCCGCCCATACCCCACGAATACAACGTCGCCAAGGCGCGCGAACATCTGGAACTGGCGCGGCTGGAACTGGGCCTGGAGGAATTTCCGCCACTGCATTTGCTGGCGGACGACAGTCCGATCGGGGCGATCTCTTCGGAGTACTACCAGGCCGTGTACGCCCGCAATCTCGGCCTGGAGATGCGCATCGACAAGCAGATTTTCAAGCAGCGGCTGGCGAAGATGGATGCCGGCGAGTTCGATATCGTGGTCAGCGGCTGGGGCCCGGATTATGACGACGCGCTCACTTTCGGCGACTTGTTTTCGTCCTGGAATCTGAACAACCGCGGCCGCTACGCAAGCGATGAAATGGATGCGCTGATCCGCATCGCCCAATCGGAACTCGATCCGGTCCGGCGCATGGAAGCTTTCGCGCAAATCCAGGATCTGGTGCACGAAGATGTGGTCATCGTGCCGATGTATGAACGCGGCTGGTCCTATGTCGTCGATCCGCGCCTGAAAGGGTTCAAGCGCAGGTCCGTCGGGCCCGACGTGGATTACACCTACGCCCGGATCGAAGGCTTGGAAACGGAATAGTTTCATGCGGCAGGGAATGGCCTGGTACGTCGCCAAGCGCCTGCTCCAGGGCATGGTGACGGTCTGGTTCATCGCCACGGCGACATTCTTCGCCATGCACAATGTGCCCGGCGACCCCTTGCTCAACGACCAGGCGATGACGCCGGCGATTCGCGCCAACCTGGAAGCGCGCTATGGCCTCGACCAGCCGCTGTTCAACCAATACTTGATTTACTTGGGCAATCTCGCCCGCGGCGACTTCGGCATTTCCTTCACCCAGGAGAACCGCCAGGTCAACGACATCATCCGCGAACATTTTCCCGTTTCCGCCACATTGGGGATTCTGGCGGTGCTGTTCGCCGCCGCGGGGGGCGTGCTTTGGGGCGCGCTGACCGCGCTGTACCGCAACCGCATGCCCGACTACTTGATCATGTTTCTGGTGATCCTCGGCATTTCGGTGCCGAGTTTCGTGGTTGCGGCCTTGAGCCAGTTGGGCCTGGTCACCTTGAACAATTTGACGGGGCGCAGCCTGCTGCCGGTGGCGGGTTGGGGCAGCGTCTACCACATGCTCACTCCGGCGCTGGTGCTGGGCCTGAGCACCATGGCCTATTTGACCCGCCTGATGCGTTCTTCGATGTTGGAAATCATCGACTCGGACTTCGTGCGCACGGCCAAGTCCAAGGGCGTGCCGCCAGCGCTGATTTTCTCCCGCCACCAGTTGCGCAACGCGATCCTGCCCGTGGTGACCGTGCTTGGCCCGCAAATCGCGGTGATCACCACCGGCGGATTCGTGGTCGAACTGGTGTTCGCCATCCCAGGCCTCGGCCGCTTTTTCGTCGAGGCCGTGCAGCAACTGGACTACACCGTCATCATGGGCACCACGGTGTTCTACGGCGCCTTCCTGGTGTTCATGGTGATTGTGGTCGACCTGCTGTACGGCTTCATCGACCCGCGGGTGCGGCTGCAATGAGGTCAAACACCGTCATTGCGCGCGGGGCGGCGGATTCTCCCTTTGCTGGAGAAGGGGAGGCGCGGTCCGATGTATAGCGCGGCCGATTTTCTGCCCCTGGGCGAGCAACGCGATGCCCACGGCATCAGCCGGCCTTCGCTGTCCTGGCTGCAAGACGCCTGGCTGCGGCTGAAGGCCAACCGGCGCGCGCTGGCTTCGTTGTATCTGGTGCTCGGATTGCTGTTTTTCACCATCGCCGGGCCCTGGCTGTGGCGCGTCGACCCGGCGGTGCAGGATCTCGACCAGATCAGCCAGCCGCCCGGCGTGGACCGCGCCGCCCTGATCGTGCCCGAGTATCAATCCTGGGACGGCGGCGGCGAGGCCGGACCCTTGCATGTAATCGGCGAGGCCACTTCGCAATCGGTGCGGCTGAAATGGGACGCCTTGCCGGGGGCGAACGGGCATCGCGTGTACCGCAACCTGTTTCCCGTAGGGCCCGAATTGGCCTACGGCATGCCGCTGGCGGAGTTTTACGACAATGCCACCTTGCATCACGAAGACCGGCTCGACTTGCGCCCCGGCCGCTATTACTACTCGGTGGTGGCTCTTGATGAAGATGGCGTGATTACCGGCAACTATGAATCAATCGCCGTCGATGTGCGGCGGGTGACGACGCTGGCGGACGCCGCCGAACGCGGGCTGATTTCGGATTCAAACCAACTGGCGGTTGGCGATTCGGTCAACCTGCAATTGCACCCGCTGGGCACCGATTATCTCGGCCGCGACATGCTCGCCCGACTCATGGCCGGCGCCCGGGTTTCGCTGTTCATCGGCATCGTCGCGCCAATGCTGTTTGTGCTTTTCGGCGTGGGATTCGGCGCCGCCGCGGGATTCATCGGCGGCAAGGTCGATCAATTCATGATGCGTTTCGCCGATTTCGTCGTCGCGCTGCCCTTCCTGCTGTTCATGATCCTGTTCAAGATCGCCTTTGGCATCGGCCCCGGCGAAAGCGGCGTAATGCCCATGCTGCTGGCGATGGTGGTGCTGCTGTGGCCGGCCACGGCCCGGCTGGTGCGCGGCCAGATTCTGCAATTGCGCGAGCAGGCTTACGTACAGGCTTCGCAATTGCTTGGCGCGCGGACCCATTATCTGGTCTTGCGGCATATGCTGCCGAATACCCTTGGGGTCGTGCTCGTCACTTTGACCTTTGAGATTCCCAAAGCGATTTTCGTCGAAGCTTTCCTGTCTTTCATCGGCATGGGGGTCGCGCCGCCGACGCCGTCCTGGGGTTCGATGTCCAACGAAGGCATCGCCACCATGTTGACCACGCCCCACGAGCTGATTTTTCCGGCGCTGTTCATCAGTCTCACCGTGCTCGCCTTCAATTTGCTCGGCGACGGCCTGCGCGACGCTCTCGACGCGCGCATGAGGAACGCGGCATGACAGCCGCACCATTGTTGGCGGTGGAAAACCTGCAAGTGGAATTTTCCACCCACGGCGGCGTCGTGCAAGCCGTGCGCGGGGTAGATTTTTCGGTGGACGCCAATCAAACCCTGGCGATCGTCGGCGAGTCGGGCTGCGGAAAATCGGTCAGCGTGCAAAGCGTCATGGGTTTGATTCCCATGCCGCCGGGCCGCATCAAGGCGGGTTCCGCGCGTCTGCGCGGCACCGAGATTCTCGGCAACAGCCTGATAAACGGCCGCGAAGTGCGCGGTGCGGAAATCGGCATGATCTTCCAGGACCCGATGACCTCGCTCAACCCGACCATGACCATCGGCGCCCAAATCGCGGAGCCCTTGCGCGTGCATCGCGGCCAGAGCGCGCGCCAGGCGCGGGAAGAGGCCATCCGCCTGCTGGATTCCTGCCGCATTCCCGAAGCCCGCAAACGCGCCGCGCAATATCCTTTCGAATTCTCCGGCGGCATGTTGCAACGCGCCATGATCGCCATGGCCATCGCCTGCAAGCCGGCGCTGCTGATCGCCGATGAGCCGACCACGGCGTTGGACGTGACGATTCAATCCCAGATTTTGGAATTGATGCGCGAGCTGCAACGCGAGACCGGCATGGCCATCATTCTCATCACCCACGATCTCGGCGTGGTGGCGCGCATGGCCGATGAAGTCGCGGTGATGTATGCCGGCAAAATCGTCGAACACGGCACGGTGGACGACATTTTCTACCGTTCGGCGCATCCCTACACTTGTGGCCTGCGTTCGGCGATGCCGGTCAACGACCGCGCGCGCGAAGGCGAGCTGCGGCCCATCGAGGGCAGGCCGCCGGATTTGTTCGCGCCGCCGCCGGGCTGCGGCTACGCGCCGCGCTGCCCCCACGCGATGAATTTGTGCGCGCGCGAACATCCGCCGGAGTTCAGCATCGGCCCCGGCCATTACAGCCGCTGCTGGCTGCACCACGAGCAGTCCCGCCAGCGCCCGCGCGAATTGCACTTCGCCAACGCGGCGGAGACGGTTTGAATGCTGGCGCGCAGACTCGTGGAATGGAATGTGAACCAACATGAGCGGAACTGAACAGGCTTTGATTGCGGCCGAGGGCCTGAGCCGCTATTTCGACATCGGCCGCGGCCAGCGCGTGCACGCTGTGGAAAATGTCAGCCTCGCCATCGCGCCGCGGGAGATTGTTGGTCTGGTTGGAGAAAGCGGCTCTGGCAAGTCCACCTTCGGCAAGACCTTGCTCGGACTGTACAAAAAAACCGCCGGCAGCGTTCGTTACCGCGGCGAATCCTTGCCTGAAAGCTACAGCCCGGCGGACTTTCGCCGGCTGGCGACGAAGATGCAAATGATTTTCCAGGACCCGTATTCGTCGCTGAACCCGCGCATGACGGTGGCCGAGATTGTCGGCGAAGGGCTGCGCCTGCACACCGACTTGCCGAAAGCGGAGATCAACCAGCGCGTGGCGGCCTGGCTCGACCGGGTGGGCCTGTCCGCCGACCACGGCTCGCGCTACCCCCACGAGTTCTCCGGCGGCCAGCGCCAGCGCATCGGCATCGCCCGGGCGCTCATCCTCGAGCCCGAATTCGTCGTTTGCGATGAACCGGTTTCGGCCCTCGACGTCTCGGTTCAGGCCCAGGTCATCAATTTGCTGGGCGAATTGAAGCACTCGCTGGGCCTGACCCTGCTGTTCATCGCCCATGACCTGTCCATGGTGCGCCACGTCAGCGACCGCATGGCGGTGATGTATCTCGGCTCGCTGGTGGAAACCGGCGCCGCCGACGCGGTTTACTTCGAGCCGAAACACCCTTATACCGAGCTGCTGGTGGGCTCCAATCCCGAACCCGACCCGAAAGTCGAACGCGGCCGCGCATCCGCCCCCATCCAGGGCGAAATTCCCTCGCCGGTAAACATCCCGCCAGGTTGCCGCTTCGCCGGCCGCTGCCCCAAGGTGATGGACATCTGCCGCCAAACCACCCCCGAACTGATCCCCCTGCGCCAATCCGACCGCCAAGTCGCCTGCCACCTCTACACCTGACCCGCAACACTTGGCTCGCGCCCCAAACCCATGGCGAAAATCCATGGGACAGACCGCATGGCACACCACATGGGACAACCGCTAACGCACCCCGGCGATATTCTCCAAGAGCCTGCAATTTTCGATTGACATTGACAACACCCATCGGGCACGGCACCGCATGGGACGCCCATTGGGCGATTTCATGGGACATCCAGAACATGGCACGGCGCCAAGCGCGGTGTTAGAGTGACGGCAGTCGCAAGCGGGCGGGATGCAAAAACTCCGTGGCCAAGCTGTTGATCAAGCACGTAAATCTTCTTTGGTTCGGCTTGGTCGCGCTGGTCGCGCTGGCGCTGTTGCTGAATCCGCAATGGCTCAACCGCGAGACTCTGGCCGAGTTTCTAGACCGCTTCGGCACCCAGGCATTTCTGGTTTTCGCCGGCATCAGTCTCTCCCGGGCAATTTTGCTGCTCCCAAGCACGCCGTTCGTACTAGCCGGCGCGCTCGCTTTCCCCGACTGGCCGCTGCTCGTGCTCGCCACCTCGATGATCGGGGTTTTCTTCGGCGCGCTGCTGGTGCATAGTTTTCCCGGCATTGGCGCTTACGATGAGCACCTGCGGGCAATGTACCCAAAACGCATCGATTTCATCCGCGAGCGCATGCGCGGCGCCAACGCCTGGTGGTTGTGCATAGGCTGGGCGGCGTTTCCGCTGGTGCCGACGGATGTGATCTGCTACGTGGCGGGACTGGCCAAATTTCCGCGGCTGCACACCGCCGCCGCCGTGACCATCGGCGCGTTCCCCCTGGCGGCGCTATACGTTTTCATCGGCGCCGAAGTCGGCGCGCTCTGGCTGACCTGACGAGAACGCCCGCGGCAACTGGCCGCCAAGAGGACCATCAATTCCAAAGGAGAAAAAACAATGGCGGAAATCATAGGCGACGATACTTCCGAAACTATCCAAGGCACCGAAGATGACGACGAGATTCGTTCCGGAGACGGCGACGATACCGTGTATGGCAAAGGCGGGGACGATTGGATTAACGCTTTGTACGACGAGCAGGGAAGAGATGCATACTATGTGTACGATGGTTCTCTGGTCGCTATTGGCGGTCCCGGCAATGATTTGATCGGCGGAAAAACTGGAAACGACAGACTGTTGGGTGGCCCCGGCGAGGACCGGATCTACGGCTGGGGAGGGGACGACATTTTGGATGGCGGACCCGACGCCGATTCGCTGCATGGAGCCAACGGCAATGACATCATCCACGGTCGGGAAGGGGACGATAATCTTCAAGGTGGTCACGGTGACGATGCAATTTACGGAGAAGAAGGCGCCGACGAAATATTTGGCGGTGATGGCGACGATACGATTTTTGGTGGGGATGGCGAAGACCGAATCTGGGCTGGGAATGGTGACGACATATTGCGGGGCGGCTCAGGCATTGATGTTTTATCAGGTGGAGACGGCAACGATACGCTTTACGGTGACCATGGCGATGTTCTAAACGGCGGCAGAGGCGACGATACCTACGTCATTGAGGAGTGGCCAGGAAACATCTCGGATTCTTCGGGCGATGACACAGCGATCGTCAGGGTTTCTTTCGTAAAGATACCTTCTTTCATTGAGACTGTTCGATTAGAGAATGGTGTCAAGCCTTTGCCGTATTGGATTGACGCCCTCATTGACGACTCAATGAATGGAATGTTCGCATCTTCTCTACTGGGCGAAGCCAGAACTATGCGTTATGTGTTTCCGGCGGAAGTACCCAAATACCTTGCCGATACGGAACACGAAAATGGTTTTGCACCGTTATCCGCCGTACAGAGAAACAACGCGGTAGCGGCACTGCAGTATCTGGAAGGAGTCATTGACATAACGTTCGAAGAAACCAACATTGCTGAACAATCAAACACAATACTGATGGCGATTAACCAACAATCGGATAGCGGAGGATATGCCTTCCACCCATCATCTTCTGAAACTGGTTCCGATGTATTTTTTAATGATGCGTCCTACAATGCTTCATTGGCACGTGGAACATTTGGTTCCTACGTACTCATCCACGAACTGGGCCACGCGCTCGGCTTGAAACATCCATTCGACGAGCCAGACGTTGATGGGAGCATTGCAGACCCGCCGTACTTGCCGAACTCAGAAGATCATGCGCGTTGGACGATGATGTCCTACAACGAAACGGAAAACCAATACAAACTGACACTTAGCCTGCTCGACATCGCCGCGCTGCAATTCCTTTATGGACCCAGCAAAAAAAGCCGAGCCGGCGACGACACGTACATGTACCGCTCCGATGCGCCGAATTTCATCTGGGACGGCGGAGGAATCGACACCATAGACGCGTCCAGCGCGCCCGGCTCGGTGACGATTTATCTCGAACCGGGCTATCAAGGATTCAACGGCCTGACGGACCGGAACCGGCTGATCACCACGCCAGGCCAGATCACCGTCAACTTCGGCAGCGAAATCGAGAATTTGCTTGGTTCGAGTTACGACGATCTATTGACAGGAAATTGGTTGGACAATGAAATCTCCGGCCGCTTCGGCAACGACAGATTGTATGGCAAGGAAGGCGACGACTTCCTGCTTGGCAACGGTGGTGACGATCTGCTGTTCGGTGAGGAAGGAAACGATCAATTGAGCGGCGGGCCGGGCAGCGACCGCCTCGAAGGCGGGGCGGGTGACGATTCGCTCGCAGGCGGTGACGGACTCGACTTCGCGATGTACGGCGCGAACCGGGGCCAGTTCACAGTCGAGGCGAACGGAGAGGGCATCATCGTCCGCGCAAAGCCCCTGGCAATCGCGGCAACCGGACAAGACGAGTTGAGCGGCATTGAACGCATCCTGTTCGCGAATATAAATCTCGCATTTGATTTCGACGGCGCCGCTGGCATTGCGGCCAAGGTGCTTGGCGCCTTTGTGGGACGGGCGGGGCTGCGGGTTCCGGAAACCGTGGGCCTCGTGCTGGACTTGCTCGACAATGGCATGAGCTACGCGGAGTTGCTGCAACTGGCCGTAGATACCGTGTTTGACGCGGAAACAACGGGCGCGGACATGGTGCGCCACTATCACGAGGCGCTTACCGGGCAAGAAGCTTCGGACGAACTCGCGGAACACTGGGGCGGCATGGTGGACAGCGGCGAGATTTCCGCGCTTGAACTGGCGCAACTGGTCGCCGACCACGAACTCAACCTTAGCAACATCGATATCGCCGGCCTGGCTTCAACGGGCATCGAATATCTTCTTGGCTAAACTGCGCGCCCAAGCGCCACGCCAAGCCTCGCCGGTTGCGGTTTTCCAAAAGTGGCATCCCCCTTTTATGTCGGATATTGACAATAATTGTCACAGTACCGTATTCTGCCGCAACCGGCATCATTAGCGGAAAATCAAGATGGCCAGCAGCTTGAATCTCTCGTTAACTTCAGAATTGCGCAAATTTGTCGACAGCCGCACAGGCGACGCAAGCCCTTTTGCCACGCCCAGCGAATATCTGCGCGACCTTATACGGCGCGATATGGAAAGCCAGGAAATCGTCGCGCATGTGTCGCGCGGATTGGACGACCTCGCGCGAGGCCGTTTCTCGGATAAATCCATACTCGATTTTGCGGATGAGTAATGACACCTGCGGCATGGAAGCAAAATCGCTACGTGCTTACCGAAACCGCGGCAGCCGATTTCCAGGCGGCGCGGCGCTGGTCCTTGGCCCGCTGGGGCAAATCCTTGACCAGGCAATACTTCTCAGACTTGCACAACAGCGCTGAGATTCTCGCCCGCCACCCGCTCACATCCACCGACTTGGAACAGGAAGTGGATGGCCTAAACCTGCGAATCCATGCCGTCCGCGAACATTATCTGATTTACGTGCCAATTCATGGCGAACGCATTGCGATCGTTGCCCTAATTCGGCAAACACGCGATGTGCCGGCCATTCTGAATGCCAACGCATTCCAATTTCGTCGCCAACTGAAGGTGCTATCACAACACGCTCCGCCCGAACCTTGATGCGCATGGGCGCTTTCAGTAAACTGCGTGGCCCCTCGCGGAGCTTGTCGAATGCGGCATCCGCCGGGTTACGCAGACTTCGAGGACATTGCCATGGCGCTTAGAATCAACGACACCGCACCAAATTTCACCGCCGCCACAACCCACGGCGAGATCGACTTCCACGAGTGGCTGGGCGACCAGTGGGGTGTGCTGTTTTCCCATCCCAAGGATTTCACGCCGGTTTGCACCACGGAGCTGGGTTACATGGCGGGCCTGGCGGAGGAGTTCGCCAAGCGGAATTGCAAGATCATCGGCCTCAGCGTGGACCCGGTGTCCAGCCACGAAGCCTGGGCCGACGACATCGAAGACGTGCAAGGCCACAAGGTTAACTACCCCATGATTGGCGACCACGATCTGGCGGTGGCGAAGCTGTACAACATGCTTCCCGCCGATGAGCCCGGCACCTCCGAGGGCCGCACGCCGGTGAACAACGCCACCGTGCGCTCGGTTTTCATCATCGCGCCGGACAAGACCATCAAGCTGATGCTGACCTACCCAATGACCACCGGCCGCAATTTCGACGAGATCCTGCGCGTGCTCGACTCGATGCAATTGACCGCGAAACACAAGGTTGCTACACCGGTGAACTGGCAGCAGGGCGACGATGTCATCATCGTGCCCGCGGTTTCCAACGAAGAAGCCGAGCAGTTGTTCCCCGAAGGATGGACGACGGTCAAGCCCTATCTGCGCACCGTGAAACAGCCGGAGGCCACAGCCAAGAACTGATCTGGCCGGCGCCCCGCATTCCAGGAATTCATCTGTAGAGGCGAGGCATGCCTCGCCCGACTCAGCCGGCTACCGAGGCAGCGCGAAGGCAACCAGTTCCGGCGCGTACATCCGGTCGCCGATGGCGGCGACGATGTATTGCCGGCCTTCGTGCAGGTAGGTGATTGGCGCGCCGGTCACGCCGGCTTCCATCTCGACCACCCATTCGATCTCCCCGGTCATCTTGTCATAAGCGCGGAAGAACGGCCCGCCGCTGTTGGTTGCAATCTCCACCGGCATGTCCGGCGGCATTCTGCCGTCCCGGCGCAGATTGGTCTGGCCTTCACCGATGAAAAGCAGCGTTTTGGTCAGCAGCGGCGAAGGCCGCCCCGGCCAGCCCAATTGTCCTAAATTCAAATTCGCGATGGCCGGGTGATCGCGCGGGCCATCGCCGTTGGGCGCCATCCAAACCTGCTCGCCCGTGTGCATGTTGAATGCGGTGATGCGGCCATACGGCGGCTTGAACAGCGGCAGTCCCCGCGGCCCCGCGACCCAGCGCCGGGTGCCTTTGGTGTAGGCGAGGTCGGTGCTGTCCGGGTCGCCGGGGAACAGGTCGGCAACGAAAGGCGAAGTAATCGACGGGATGTAAAAGTAGCCGGTTTCCGGGTCGAATGCCGCGCCTTGCACGTCCGCGCCGCCCTGGGAGCCGGGCAGCTGAATGGTTCCCTGGGTGCCGCCCGGTTCAGCCACCGTGGGCGGCGTGAACATCGGGCCGGTCACATAGTTCGAAAAAATCTCCAGCGCCTCGGCGCGCAATTCCGGCGTGAAGTCGATTAGATTTTCCACGGTGGCGCCTTGGCGGTCGAAAGCCGGCGGCAAGGTGGGGAAAGGCTGGGTTGGGGCGGTCACTTCACCCGGCACGACCGATTGCGGGACCGGGCGGTCTTCAATGTCCCACACCGGCTCGCCCGTGCGGCGGTCAAAAACGAAGGTAAAAGCCTGTTTCGTGATCTGGGCGATGGCCGGAATTTCCCGGCCTTCTACAACGATGTCCATCAGCACAGGCGCGGCCGGAATGTCGTAATCCCACAGCCCGTGACGAACCATCTGGTAATACCAGACCATCTCCCCCGACTCCGCATCAAGCGCCACAATGCTCTGAGTGAACAGGTTGTCGCCGATGCGATGTCCGCCATACATGTCGTTGGTCGCGGAACTCAAGGGCAGGTAAACCATGCCCAGTTCTTCATCGGCGGACATCAGGGCCCAGACCGGCGCGTGACCGGTGTAGGACCAGGAGCGGTCCTGCCAGGTCTCAACGCCGAAATCCCCTTCTTGCGGAATCGCGCTCCAGGTCCACCGCAAGGCGCCGCTGCGCACATCGAAGGCTTGCACTTCGCTGGGCGGGGCTGCTCTGCCCGAGAAGGTGTCGCTCATACCCTGCCCAACAATGACGGAGTCGCGCACCACAACCGGCACGCCGCCCCACCGGTAGCGTTCAAAATCGGCGGGCATGCGTTGCAGGTTGACGCGGCCGTTGTCGCCAAAGCCGGCGATGGGCGCGCCGGTTCCGGCATCCAGCGCGTAGAGCCAAACGTTGCGCTGCACAAGAATGCGGGATTCATCGCCATCGGACCAAAAGGCCAAGCCGCGGGTGACCGCCCCGGGCAGGCCATCTCCGTCGCCTGGCACTTGCTGCACCCAGATGGTCTCGCCCGTGCCCGGATCGAAAGCTTCCACCAGGCCAACGCCATTCGGTACATAGCCCACGCCATCCCGCACAATCGGCGTCGCCACATGGTTGGCCGAGGTGCGCTGGTTCGGATTGACTTCCAGATAGGAAGCGTCAAGCCCCGGCCGCCGCCACACAATCTCCAGCTCGCCGACATTGCCGGCGTCGATCTGATCCAGCGGCGAATACTTGGTCATGCCCCCGTCGCCACCATAAAACGGCCAATCCCCGCCGCCGGTCCCGGCTTGCGCCCACACGCCAACCGGCCAGCAAATCGCCAGGCAGCAAAGAAACATTCGTGTCGCTGAAATTTCGAACAGAAGCTTGGTCATGATCGGGCCCGCCTTCATCAGCCAAGGGATGCCCCGATTCTAACGTCAATCCCGGCCCGCCAAAAGCCGCGCGCAGCCATGAGCGTTGAGTGGGAGGACATCCCGCATTAGTATGTTCACTCTCGCGATACGTTGGAATGGGAAATGGATCGACAAGTCACCGCGCGACTGCCGGACTCGATGATCGCCGCATTGGACGAGGCGGCGCGGCAGCGTCGGCTCAGCCGGGAGGCCATCATCCACATGGCCCTTGAGCACTTCCTCGAAGATTGCGACGATCTGAGCGTTGCAACCAAACGACTCCAAGACCCAAGCGACTAGTCGCTGGATTGGGAGCAGGTCAAATTACGCCTGGAATACATTGAGCAGCAGGAAGGTATGCCGGGAAGAAGGAAAGCCGAGGAATGTATTGAGGACAATAGAATCCGTCTTGAGCGCATGGATACGTGGATAGAGAAAGCTGAAACAGTACCGAAAGGTAATGACCACGACCACGTCCGCTTTTTGTATTTCTATATTGCATACGAAGCTGCTTATCAGCGATTCAATGTAAATGAACCATGGAAGAGGTTCAACCACACATTGGCTCGTCATGCTAAGTTGGAAATTATTAATACTCTGCAACATAGCACAGAAGATATTGGAAGATTGTTCAATCTTCGTCAAGCGAGCCCGCTTTTCTGGGAAAAAAACAAACAGAAAGAAAAAAGTCCTGATGAATGGGCTAAAAAATACAAATCATCCGTAGTGACTTCGTTAGAGAAATTGGATGTTTTACTTCAAGAAAGTCGAGATCGCAATCAGTTGGCTCGCAGCCTGAACTCGCTATTCGGACGTATTCGATTGGTTCGAAATCAGATTGTGCATGGAGGAAGTGCTGGCATTGATAGTCGGGGTCGGACGCAAGTGGAGCTGTGCGCAAGACTGTTGCAGGCATTGGTTCCGTGTATCCGTGACTGTATAAAGATCAGAATTGAAAAAGATTGGGGCAAGCCACCGTTTCCTCGGGTTGGCTCGGGACCAGACGATCCAGAATGCGCGCCGCCCTGGCTTGACCAATAGCGACCAAAGTTGCGTACTGACAGAGTTCGTTGCTGTACTTGAATTGTGGCAGCGATATGCGGGTTAGGATCTTTGGAATTCGCCGGTTTTGGGGTTGGCTATCCAGAGGTTGCCGGTGGGGATTTCGAACCACCAGCCGTGGAGGGTTAGTTGGCCGTTGGATTCCAGGTCGCGCAGCCACGTGTGGGCGCGAAGGTTTTCCAGGGATTGAAGCACGGTGCGTTGTTCGGCGTGGGTGCACAGGTACGATGCCGACGCATCGCCATGCTCGGCGATGACCTCGGAGCAAGTTGGCACGGCCGCGCTGGTCCATTCATGCAGGCAGGTGTCTTTCGGCGCGGTGCCGAGCATGGCCGCGTCCAGCGCGGTGCGCACGCCGGCGCAGCCGGAATGGCCGCAAACGATGAGATGCGGAATTTTCAGCGCGTTCAGGCCCAACTCCACCGCCGCCATCACGCCGCTTTCCAGGCGGTCGCTCCCGGGCGGCGGCACCAGGTTGGCGACCACGCGCACCACCAGCAAGTCTCCCGGGCGCGCGCCGAAAATCAGCGCCGGGTCAACCCGGGAATCGGCGCAGCCGATCACCAGGGCGCCGGGCTGCTGGCCGTCGGTCAGGCGCAACATTGGTGCGTCGGCGCTGGCGTACTCGCGCTCGCGAAAAGTCTTCGCGCCACGAAGCAGGGCTTCGATTGTGTCCGAGGCTGGATTTTCAGGTGGATTCATGGGGTGCGAACAATAGAACTTGGATGGGTTTCTTGCAACCGACCTTGCGCCAGGTCGCCAAATCTTTTTTTGGCGCAGTTCGGGGGTGGGAGATTCTGCGACTACGCTTCGCTTCGCGCAGAATGACGACGGGGCGGGTACGCGGCGGGGTGATGACTTAGGTCATTTGCCTTTTGGTGTGGCGCGCGGGTGGGAGATTCTGTGACTACGCTTCGCTTCGCGCAGAATGACGACTGGGGGTTCGATTCGGAAACATAACTGTGGCCATCGGTTTTCATCCTAATGCTGGCGGAGAACGCAAATCGAACTTGTCTTGCATGTGGCTTGGCTTGCCCGTACTCTGGCGAGTGTGGGGGTTCCGCAACAGACGAGGATTGCGCCATGCCTTTCAACGCGAAGTTCACCCGGCGTCAGACCTTGGCCGCGATGGCCGCGGCTTCAACGATAACGCTTCCGTCGCTCGCCCTGGCCGCGGAAAACCGCATGCGCGGCGCTTTGATGATTCTCAGCACGCCCTACACCGCCGCCGGCGAAGTCGATTACGAAGATCTGGCGAAAGAAGTCGAATTTTGCGACCGCTGCGGCGTGCAGGGTTTGGTCTGGCCGCAGAATTCTTCGGAGCAGCGCTATCTGAGCAAGGAAGAACGACTGCGTGGCTTTGAAGTGCTTGCCGAGGCCAATCGCGGGCGCGACATGGTGCTTGTGCTTGGTGTGCAAGCCGATGATACCGCCGGCATGCTCGAGTACGCGCGCGCCGCCGAGGCCCTGGCCCCCGATGGCATGATAGCGATTCCACCCACCAGCGCGAATTCTCTCGCTGAAATCCGCGACTACTACGCCGCGCTGTGCGAAATCACCGAGCAGCCGATTTTTGTGCAGACCAGCGGCGGGCCGGATATCGAGCTGACGATTGATTTCCTCGTGCAACTCGCCACCGAATTTCCCCAATGTGGCTACGTGAAAGAAGAATACGGCCGTGTGCATGACCGCATGCTCGCTTTGCAACAACATCAGCCACAGCCGATTCGCAGCATATTCGGCGCCACCCTCGGCCGCGGCTGGCTGTACGAGATGCGCATCGGCACCGATGGCGTGATGACCGGCGGGGCCATGTACGCCGATGTCTATGCCGCCTTGTGGGACTTCTACGAGCAAGGCGACCGGGAAGCGATGCGCGACTGCTACAGCCGCCTGCTGCTGATCCAGAATCTGGACCAGATCATTCCCGGCGTGCGGCTGCATGTCATGCAAAAGCGCGGCGTGTTCAAGACCACGGTCTCGCGCCGCGGCGACTACAGTTTCAGCCCACTGGAAATCGCCGAAATCGACTTCCGTTTCGAGGCGCTGAAACCCTATCTGCGGGTGGAAGAATTCGGCTAGGGAAGCTCCGACGGCCCGGAGCTTCCGCAAGCCCCCGCGGTCAGTTCTCCTGGTCCGCTTCGTTTTCGGCTGCCGCGCGCAGTTCCGCCATGCGTTCGCCGCGCAACAGGTTGGTCATGCCGTAGTTGCCTTCGTGGCAGCCATACTCATACAGCTGCCCCGCAACCTTGGTCATGGGCATGGTGGCGGTGATGCGGTCGGTGAAGGTTGAAGGGTCTTCCAGCGTCCATTCATATTGGATCGTCTCGTAGCTTGTGCGGGTGAATTTTTCCGTCAGCGTCTTGTTCTTGGCATTGCCGAAGCGGCTGAAACTCGGCGCCAAGTCGGTAAAATTCCGCGTCACAACCACCAGCGTGTCGCCCTCGAAATAGCCGCGGGAATCGCCCGACCAGAGGCGAATATCATCGTCGATGTGCTCCCGGTCGCCAAGCGGAACAATGCGCGCGTCATGGACCATTTCGGTCAGGATGACGGCGTGGTCCCGGTTTTGCACGATTTGCAAATTGGCGTTGTAGCCGCCCCCGGTCATCGGCGGACCGGCGTTGAAGCCCACCAGGCAACGTTCCGACAGGCCCCGGTCTTCCGGGCCGTCCTTGCCGATGCCGCCGAATATCGCGCGCACCGGCCGTTCGCCTTCCACGTCCGGCCCCAGCGTGGCGGTGTGCACTTCGGCGCCTTCCACGCGCGCGGGAATCCGGCCGTCCGCCGGGTGGATGATGAGCGAGGTGCGCGTGTTCTCGCCGATGCTGGCGCGCTCGTACCAGAAGTTGTTGTAGCCGCCGGTGCTAGATGCGCCCGCCGGCGGCGCTTCCGGGTTCACGTTCAGCTCCGCTTCGGCGGCATCCGCTTCCGCGCGGAATTCCGCGCGGCGCACGCGGGCTTGCAAAATTTCTTCTTCGGTGAGGAATTCGCGCGTGCCAAAATTCTCCGGGCGCTGCATGGGCGTTTCCGAGTTGAAGTTCCAAACGCCCTGCAAATCCGGCTGGCCCCATTGCGTGCGCGGCGCCTCGTAGCCGCTGGGCATTTGCGCGAAAACCGGAACCATCGTCAACGCGGGGAGGAACGAAAACAGCCAGCGAAGGTTTCTCATATCAGCCTCTCCTGTTGTTGCGGAAGGACAAATTTACGAAGTCGTTCCGCGAATGTAACGAAAAACCCTGTGCGCTGTAAACGCCGTGAGGAATCTCCCGGCGATTCTCTTTATGCCAACGAGATGCCGCAGGCGAAAGGCGGGATTGCCGTTTTGCCCGGCGCCGCGCGCACTGCCAAATTGGCGCGCGGCGGCGGCCCGGCATGCTTGCCTGAAGAAGAAAAAGCGGCGCCACTGATTGTCGGTTTGCCTGGCTTCGTGGCTTTGGTTGGCGGCAAGGCCCCGCAATTGCAATTTTTGCAAGCGGTGCGGGCGGGGCTTAGCGGTGCGGCGCCTTGCTGGCCAATAGTTGCACCGCGCTGATGCGGCGCTCGCGGAAGCCGCCTTCGCAATAGGCGAAGTAATAGTCCCACAGGCGCAGAAACTCGGCGGGGTAGCCCTCGCCGCGCAGCCCTTCGAGATTGTCGAGGAAGGATTCGCGCCAGCGCGCCAGCGTGTCGGCGTAGTCGTGGCCGATGTCGAGCAGGTCGCGCATGACCAGGTCGGTCTTGCGCGCCATCAAATCGCAGATCACATTGAGCGAGGGCAGGAAGCCGCCCGGAAAAACGTGTTTGCGGATGAAGTCCTCGCCGCGGCTGTATTCGGCGTAGCGCTGGTCGGCGATGGTGATCGCCTGCAGAAACAGTCGTCCGCCGGGTTTGAGCAAATCGTTCAATTTGCGGAAGTAGGTGGCGAGGTAGCTTTTGCCAACGGCTTCGATCATTTCAATGGAAACCAGCTTGTCGTAGCTTCCCTCCAGTTGCCGGTAGTCGCGGTTGACGACTTCGATGCGGTCGCCAAGGCCCTCCTGGGCGATGCGCTGGCTCACATACTCAAATTGCGCATGGGAATTGGTCACTGCGGTCACCTTGCTGCCGCGGTGTTTCGCCGCGTGCATGGCCAGCCCGCCCCAGCCGCAGCCCACTTCGAGCAGATGATCGTCCCGCCCGAGGTCGAGCTGTTCGCAGATGCGGTTCAATTTGCGCAACTGCGCCTCGGCCAGGGCTTCGCCGGGCTGGGCGAAAATCGCGCTGGAATATTGCATGCGCCGGTCGAGAAAACCGCGGTAAAAGTCGACTTCCAGGTCGTAATGGCGGCGGATGTTGCGCCGCGCCTGTTTGCGGCTGTTGCGCCGCGCGCGCAGGCGCAGCAGGCTGGCGGGCTTGAACAGCCAGCCGAAGCGCCGGCCCCAGGCGTCGGTCATATCCAGATTGCGCGCGAAGAAGCGGATGACCGCGGAAAGGTCCGGGCTGGTCCACCAGCCGTCCATGTAGGCCTCGGCCGCGGCGGTGTCGCCGCCGAGCAGCACCCGCGCGTACAAGCGGCAATCTTCCACATCGACTTCCGCGCGCAGGTCGGCGTCCGGCGCGCCCAGGGTGGCGACCACCGAACCGTGTTCGCGCAGCGTCAAGCTTCCTTCCCGGCCGCGTCGCAGCACGCGCAGCAGCATTTCCCGCAGCACCACCTGGTGGCGGGCAACATTGTCCGGTGTCGGCGCGGTTCCAATTTGTGCCAGGGACTTTCTGTTCATAATGAAGGTTTTCCGCTGCCGCCGGTTGCGCCGGCGCGGTCCGGGTGAGGATAAAACGGGCTGCGTTTGAAATACAGCCGCAGCGCCTGCCAGTAAATCGACGCCAGCACGGCGGCGGTTGGTGAAGGATTGCGCAGCAGGATTCGGTTCAGGCCGCGCCGCTCCAGCGGCAGCCGCCGCAAGTGCAAGCTGGCGTCCATCGCCTCGTCGCCGTCGGCATCGGTAACCCGCAAGCGCACGGCAAGCCGGTCGCCTTCGGGCGCAACAATGCGCCAATGGTATTGCTGCCCCATGGGGTTGAACGGCGAGACGTGGAACTGCTTGCCGTGGGGCTGCAAACCGCGCAAATCGAGGCCGTAGCAATGGCGCTGATTCCAAGGCGTGTTGCTGACCTCGGCCAAAGCGTAGCGGAAGGCGCCATCGCGTTTCACGAAATATAGGTTGAGCGGGCTGAAGTAGCAGCCAAGGTAGCGCAAGTGGCCGAGCAGCCACACCTCGCCGTCCACCTCGCTTCGTTGCAGCGCGAGTTTGTCGGCGAGTTGGTCGAGCACCACTTCGCGCAAGGGGCGCTCGGGCTGGTCCAGGTAATCCGCGCGCCTGAACCGCGCCCAATGCCAGGGGCGCGGCCCCACTTGCCAGTGGCGCGCGAACAGCGCCGGCAATTCATCCAGATTCAGCAGCCACATGTGAATCGAATAGCGAAACTGGTGCCGCACCGGCCGCAAGCGGCGGTGGCGCACGAAGCCCCGAAACAGCGCCGACTCGCCACTGGCCGCCAAGGCGCGGTTCACGCCGCCCGCTCCAGCCGCCGGCAGGTGGCCAGCGCGCTGCGCACCGCGTCTTCATGGAAACCGTCGTGGCACCAGGCCCCGCAGTAATGGATGCGGTCCACTCCGTCAATTTCACCCAAGCGCGCTTGGGCGCGCAGGCTTTGTTCGCAGTATTGGGGATGGCTGTAGCTGAATTCGCCGAGCACCTTGCCCTGGTCAACGAGATGCTCGGCGTTCAGCGAAACGAGCAATGGTTTCGGCGCCGGCAGTTGTTGCAGGATGTTCATGCAATAGGTAATCACCGGCGGCCGCCCGTTGGCGGCGTTTCCGGTGCGAAAATTCCAACTCGCCCATGCGCGCCGGTTGCGCGGCATGAGACTGTCGTCATGATGCAACAACACCGAATTGGGCCGATAGCGAATCGCCCCCAGTATTTCTGATTCGGCCCGGCCCGGCGATTCTAGCAAGGCCAGCGCCTGGTCGCTATGGCAGGCCAGCACCACTTTGTCGAACAATTCGCTGCCGCCGTCGAAGCGCAGCCGGACGCCGCCGGGTTCGCGGCTGACCCCGCGCACACTTGTGGACAGGCGAATGCGGTCGGCGAAATCGGCGATCAGCGCGCCGACGTAGCTTTTCGAACCACCGGCGATGGAAAACCAGCGCGGCCGGTTGAACAGGTCGAGCAAGCCGTGGTTGTTGAAGAATCGCGTCAGCATCGTCATGGGAAAGACTTCCGCCTGCCGCGGCTCGCAGGACCAGATCGCGGCAACCATCGGCAGCAGGTAGTTGTCCGCGAACAAGCGGCCGAATCGCCGCTGGCCGACAAATTCTTCCACGGTCCCCGCGCCTTGGTAACGCCGCGCCGCGCGGTTGAAGCGCAGAATGTCCAGCAGCATGCGCAGGAACGACCCGCGCCACAAATGGTCGCGCCGGGCGAACAAGGTATTCAGGTTGTGGCCGTTGTATTCCAGGTCGAGCGCCGGATTTGAAACACTGAAACTCATTTGTGTCGGGGTCAGGTCAACGCGCAACTCGCGCAGCATTTCCATAAACGAAGGGTAATTGCGGTCGTTGCACACAATAAAGCCGGTATCCACCGCGTAGCTTTGATTTTCCACCTCAACTTCGACGGTGTTCGAATGGCCGCCGGCATAATCGTTGGCTTCGAAGACGCTGACGTCAAAGTTGCGGCGCAAGGCCCGGGCCGCGGTGAGGCCGGCGACGCCGGCGCCGACGATAGCAATGCGCGCGCGCTCGGATGTGGGTGCGGTCATTCGGGAAGTCCATGCGGCGCAGTGCCCGGTGCGGGCGGGTTTGGCGTCAGGCGAAGCGCTTGCGGTTGTTGTTCTGCGGCCATCGTGCCTGAATGTACGGCCAAGTTCGCCGGATTGGATCATTTCCCGCCTGGTGCGCGAAGATTGCAAGTGATCCGCAAGGCTCGCGGCGGCGTAAATTGGGTATCATGGAACTGCTTCTGAAAGCCGACCTGACGGGGCTGCTGCCCGAGCCGAAGCGTGCATCGCGCCGCACTCCGGGCGCGCCAGCGTTCGTCGGCAAACCCTTGAGGTCAAGGAACGGTGACATGGTGCAAGCGTCGAGCCGGCGGGAATCGGCAAGCAATGAAGAATTGCTCGGCAAGGTGAGCCATTCCGGCGACCGTGCGGCATTCGCATTGCTGTTCGAGCGCTACTCGCGGCGCATCTACCAGATGGGCATGCAACTGAGCCGCAACGAACAGCTCTCGCGGGATCTGGTGCAGGAGACCATGCTCACAGTCTGGCGCAAGGCCTCGCTGTTCGATCTTGACCGGGGCAGCGCGGACAACTGGATTTTCACCTTGACGCGCAATCGATGTTTCGATTTGCTGCGCAAGCTGAAGCGCCAGCCATCTTGCGTCAGCGCCGACGACATTTGGCCGCCCGGCGAGGTGGCCGAAATCGCGGCCGAGGCGGATGATTCCGCCGAGCGCGGCGCCTTGATGTCGCGCATCGAAGTCTTGCTGGAACGATTGCCGGAGGCGCAACAGGCGGTGATCCAGCAAGTGTACGTGCTCGATCTGACCCACGAGGAGGCGGCCAGCCGGCTGGGGATTCCTCTTGGCACGCTGAAGTCGCGGTTGCGGCTCGGCATGGACAAACTCAGATATTTGGCGGGAGTGGAAGAATGAGCGGGACAATAGCCCATCACCCCGATGACAACTTGCTTGAGCAATTCGTGCGGCGCGAGCTGCCGCTCGGCACCAGCGTGATCGTTTCGGCCCACATCGAAATGTGCCGGCACTGCCAGGCGCGGGCGGCGGAAATCGAGTCGCGCCATATGGCGGAGCTGCTCGCCGGCTCGGACGCCGTGGAGTGCGAAGCGCCGGATTTCAGCGGCATGATGGAAAAAATCGTGGAACTGCCGCGGCGGCAGGCCGATTCCCAAGCTGAAACCGAAAGCACCGCGCAAGACCATGCGCCGGATGAATTCATCGGCGATTTTCGTCTGCCGCGCGCCTTGCGCCCGCTTGCCGGCGACTTGCGCTGGAACCAACCCGGCGAGGGCATCCACCACGCCATGGCGCCCATCGACACCGAAACCCATTGCGAATTTATTTTCACCGCCGCCGGCGCCGGCTCTCCGGCGCACACCCACGATGGCCGTGAATACACCCTGGTGCTGCAAGGCCGCTTTCACGATGAACTTGGCAGTTACGGCAGCGGCGACTTGCTGGTCAGGGATGCCAGCCACGAACATCAACCGGTAAGCGACAATGGCTGCCTGAGCTTCGCTGTGCTGGATCGACCGCTGCGTTTCACCAAGGGGCTGCCGATGCTGCTCAACCCGCTGCGGCGCCTGCGCTTTCGCGACGGCGTCGCGCGCCGCAACGGCAAAGCCAAAGGCGGCCGGTAGAGCGCGATTTCCCGGCCTGACCCGCAACGCCAGCCAGCTTGTCCAAAATAAGACGCGCGCCATGCCGCGCGCGGTCCGCGAATGGCTTGGGGCCAGCCAAACTCTGCGTCATATTTTTGCAATGGAACTGTCGTGTAACTGCAAAAAAAATGTCGCGAATTTGAAACAGGCCGCTCCTAACATGGGCAGTGCCTTCACAGGGCGCAAAACCAATCAGGAGCCACCATGAAATTCACACACAGCAAATTGACCGCGCTTGCCACCGGCGTGGCGCTTGGCCTTGCCAGCCTGGCCGCCCAGGCCGAAGGCGGATTGACGCAACTCGACACCGCGGGCGCGGGACGCGGCGCAAAATTCGCGGCGGGCGCCACCATCAACGGCGGCGTGAGCTATCTTCCGGAAGTTCCCTCTTCCGAACCCGCCGACCTGGTCATGTCCATCGAACCCGACCCGAACGATGTCGGCCGGCAAGCCGATATCTTCGCCGTGCTGCGCATTCCCGGGCTGGGCATGGACGGAGACGTGGCCTGGTTCCAGCGCATCTCCGGCGGCATCTGGGTGCCCTGGGATGTCGATTTGGCCACCTTGAAACCCTACACAAGCAAGGTTCTGCAAGAGCGCGAAATGATCACCCTGATCGACGGCCTGGTGGGCGACGACGCCAACATGGCCGGCATGGCGATCGATTCCTACGTGGGCTACGCCGTGGACGGCGACTTCAGCAAAGTAACCTACAACACGCTTGGCGCGAGCGAAACCGCCGCCGACGGCACCCCGGCGCAATTGCGAATCGCCGAGGCCGCCGCCGACACCTGTCATGCGAACACCACCGCGGTCACCAGCGGCGAACTGTTCCAGGGCAAGGAAGTTTGCATCCTCTCGGGCAGGATCACCAGCCACACCCATCTGACTTCGAATTTCTCCTACTTTCTGGCCGACCAGGTCATCATCGGTGAGAACGACGTCACCGCGAACGAAGACAAGGTCCGCTTGACCATCGACGCCGGCACCACGGTGTTCGCGCCCACCGCCGGCGGCGGCCTGGGCTACCTGGTGATCGACCGCGGCGGCCAATTGCACGCCAACGGCACCCGGGAGAAGCCGGTCGTCTTCACCTATGAAAACGAAGACGAAGCCGACGAATTCACCACCGGCCAATGGGGCGGACTGGTATTGAACGGCAGCGCGCCGCTGAACGTAGGCGGCGGCACCGCCGAAGGCGAGGGCGCCAGCGGCACCTACGGCGGCGACAATCCCGAAGACAGCAGCGGCGTGATGACTTTCATGCAAGTCAAATACGCCGGCCAGAACTTCACCGAGGAAGACGAATTGAACGGAATCGCCTTCCAGGGCACCGGCTCCGGCACCCTGGTGGACTACATCCAGGTGCACAACAACTCCGACGACGGCGTCGAATTCTTCGGCGGCACCACCAGCGCCAGGCACGTCCTGCTTACCGGCAACGAAGACGACGCGCTGGACTGGACCCAGGGCTGGAACGGCAAGATGCAATTTGTCGCCATCAAGCAAAGCGGCATCAGCGAGCATTGCATCGAGGCGGACAGCAACAGCGACAACAACGACGCCGAGCCGCGCGCGAATCCGACCATTTCCAACATTACCTGCGCCGGCCCGGCGCAGGGCAACGCGAGGGGCTTCCTTTTGCGCGAAGGCACGTCGGCGCGGATTTCCAATGCGGTGATCGGCAATATCGGCGCCAGCTACTGCGTGGACATCGACGACGCGGCCACCTTCAACGCGGCCGGCGGCAGCATCGCCAACCTGAACGGCAGCTTGACGCTGACGCATTCGCGCCTGGCCACGGGCTGCAATCTCGATGAGTCCGACGGCGACCCGTTCTCGGTGGTCGAATGGTTCAACGCGCAAACCGGCAGCATGATGGGCGGGGTTGACCTCGGCGGCGACAGCGGCCTGATCAATGCCCATCTGCTCAATGCGGTGGACCCAGCGATTCCGGACGACCCGTTTTTCGAACCAGTCGACTACATCGGCGCCATCAAGGACGAAACCTCCGACTGGACCGCGGGCTGGTCCTACTCCGACTGATCCAAAACGGGCCTCGGGCGGTAAAGTCCTGCAATCGATGGAAGGGGATGCCCCGGTATCCCCTTCTTTTATATCGGCTTTTCTTCACCAACAGGCCGGCGCGCCGCCGCGGAAATACTTTTGTTGCAGTAACACTGTTGTCACAAAGAAGAAATAAGCTTGCCCCCAGAATCCTGCTTTCGGTACCCAAAATGACCAAGCCCGCATTGCAATCCCGCATCCTGGCCGTGGCCGTGGCTTCCGCGCTTTGCGGCGCCGGCGGCGGCGCTCTCGCCCAGGAACCAAGGATCGAAGAAATTTCCGTCATCGGCCAATATGTTCCCGATGAAAAACGGGAAACCGCTTCGGTCTCGAATGTGGTCGGCCAGGAACAATTCACCCGCTCGGGCGATTCCAACATCGCTGAAAGCCTCAAGCGCGTGGCGGGATTGAGCACCGTGGGCGGCAAGTTCGTCTATGTGCGCGGGCTGGGGGAACGCTATTCCACCACCTTGCTCAACGGCGCGATTCTGCCGAGCCCAGAGCCCATCAACCGCGTGGTGCCGATGGACTTGTTCCCCACCGCGGTGCTCGAAAGCGTATTGGTGCAAAAAACCTATTCGGCCCAGTTTCCCAGCGAATTCGGCGGCGGCGTGTTGCAATTGCGCACGAAAAAGTCCACCGACGAATTTTTCTGGAACATCTCCTCCTCCCTGGGCATGACCACCGACGTCAACTTCAAGCAGGGCATGACCACTCCCGGCGGCGACCTCGCCTGGCTGGGTTATGACAATGGCTACCGCGGCATCCCGGAAGTCCTGCGCCAGGCAACCGAAGGCGACAACGAACTCCGGCGCGCAAGCCGCTTCAGCAGCGGCGGCGGCGGATACAGCGCCCAGGAATTGCAGACCATCGGCCAATCCCTGCGCAATGAATACAATCCGAACATAGAAGACCTGCCGGCCAACTTCGACATCTCCACCTCCCTCGGCAATTTCCACGAAATCGGCGACAGCGGCGCCACGTTCAATTACCTGGCGGCGGTGGACTACTCCAGTTCCTGGGACCAGAACGAGATTGAACGCAAAACCTACAAGGTCAACAACGATGGCTTGGCCCTCGACGACGACCTGGTCTGGAACGGCACCGAACATAGCATCGACATCAGCGCCATTCTGGCCACGGGCATCGACTTCAACGCCAACCACAACGTGCGCCTGACCTCGGTTGTGCTGCGCAAAACCGACGACAGCGTGGGCTTCGTCGAAGGCGACATTGCCCAGGAAGCCTACATCCGCCGCACCGAGCTGGAATGGATTGAACGCGAATTGTTCTCCAACCAGTTGCAGGGCGACCACTACTTCCCCGGCTTCAATGAGCTGGTGCTCAACTGGCGCTACAGCGACGTCAAGGCCGAACGCGATTCCCCGGACCACCGCCGTTACCGTTACGACCTGGAAGCCGATGGCCTGTACCAGTTCTCCACCCGCGCCGACGGCAATGTGCGCCGCTTCAGCGCGCTGGACGACAACGCCCAAGACTTCGGCCTCGACGCCACCATGCTGTTCGACGGACCCGCCAATTCCACCATCACCGCCCAGGCGGGCCTGGTGATCAACGAAAAACAGCGCGATTCGGAAATCCGCCGCTATTCCTTCTTCGACCGCGGCCGCCGCTCCCGCGATCCGGACCTGCTGCGGCTTTCCATGGAGGAAATTTTCGTCCCCGAAAACATCGCCCCGGACGCTTTCGAACTGCGCGAGTTCACCCGGCCGACGGACAACTACGTCGCGCGCAACGAATCCGAGTCCTGGTACGTCAACGGCGAAATCAATTTCGACGACCGGCTGCGCCTGAACGGCGGCGTTCGTTTTGAGGATTTCCAGCAGTCGGTGGACACTTTCGACCTGTTCAAACAGGACCGGGTGGTTTCCGCGCGCCAAAACTCCCAGGACCTGCTGCCGGCGTTCAGCGTCACCTACATCAACAACGACCACCAGTTCCGCCTGGCCTACAGCGAAACGCTCTCGCGGCCCGATTTCCGCGAGTTGTCCACCGCCGCGTTCACCGACCCGATCACCGGGCGCGAAGTCGTCGGCAACCCGGAACTGCTCATCACCGGCATCACCAACTACGATTTCCGCTGGGAATGGTATTTCGGCTTCAGCGACTACATGTCCGTCGGCGTGTTTTACAAGGAGTTTGAAAACCCCATCGAATCCATCATCCTCGGCGGCGCCACGGGCCTGCAAACCTTCACCAACGCCGCCGCGGGCGAAAACCAGGGCATCGAGTGGGAAGTTTACAAAAGTCTTGATTTTCTCGGCGAAATGGGTGAAGACTTCTACGTTCAGGCCAATGTCTCGTTCGTGGATTCCGCGGTTGAGATCAGTGAAGAAAACGCCGGCATCGTGACCAACCTGTCGCGGCCGCTGCAAGGGCAGTCCGACTGGCTGTTCAACTTCCAGGCGGGCTACGAGCCCTTCACCGGCACCACGGCGACCGTGCTCTACCACTACTTCGGCAAACGCATCACCGAAGTCGGCATCGAAGGCGCGCCGGACCTGTACGAGCAACCCTTCGGCGAGTTGAATTTTGTTTTCATCCGCGAATTGAACGAGCACTGGAAAATTCAGGCCAAAGGCCGCAACCTGATGGACGAACGATCGCAGATCACCCAGGGCGGATTGATCTCAACGGCGTACAATAGGGGCCGCCAGTTCAGCTTGCAGGTGGATTACACGTTTTGACGCATAACTCGGGAGGGCCGCGACGGCGATGGCAGAGGCCACTATCCTGATCGTTGATGACGAAGCCGCCATCCGCGACGTCGTCGGCATCACTTTGGACTTGGCGGGCTTCGAAACCATCAAGGCCTCAAACGCCCACGAAGCCCACGTCTCCATCGTCGACCAGAAGCCAGACCTGGTGCTGCTGGACTGGATGTTGCCGGGCGGCAGCGGCATCGAACTCGCGCGCCGCCTGCGCCGGGACGAAATCACCAGCAACATCCCCATCATCATGCTCACCGCCAAGGCCAGCGAGGACAACAAGGTCCAGGGGCTGAACGAAGGCGTTGACGATTACGTCACCAAACCTTTCTCGCCGCGGGAGCTGGTGGCGCGCATTAAAACCGTGCTGCGCCGCGTCAATGGCAAGGACCGCGACAAGAGCCTGCAAGTCTTCGACCTCAAGCTCGACCCCACCAGCCACCGCGTCACCATCGAAGACCGGCTGGTGGAAATGGGCCCCACCGAATTCCGCCTGCTCAAATTCTTTATGCAGAATCAGGAAAAAGTCTTCAGCCGCGACCACATCCAAACCTCGGTCTGGGGCGCCAACGTCTACCTGGAAGAGCGCACCATCGACGTCCACATCCGCCGCCTGCGAAAAGCGCTGTCCTCCATCGACAAAACCTCCATCGACTACTCCAAACTCATCCAAACCGTCCGCAGCGCCGGCTACCGCTTCTCCGTCCGCCCCGCCTAACCCAGCCACCCCGCCGTACCCCCACGACATCGCCATTCCGCCCAAACCTCCCATTCTCACCGTCATTCCGCCCGAAGCGCCCCTCCACACCGTCATACCGCCCGAAGCGCCCTTTCACACTGTCATTCTGCGCGAAGCGAAGCGGAGTCGCAGAATCTCCCACCTACAGCAACACCTCGCCGCGCATCCTGTCCTGCCAAAAAGCAAAAAACACAGATATTTGCCAAAAATGCGATTAAAACCTTTATTTTCTCTCCTAAATTCCTATAATTGCGGAATTTTCGTTAATTCCGCCTTTTGGGCCTATTGAGGCGCACTCATGATTTATGCCTTCAGATTCAAGAACTACTTTTCGTTCGAGGAACAATCCGAAGTTTCGTTCAAGCTCAATCGCCAGGTGCCGGATACCGATTTGCTGTTTGAGACTCCGCGGGGCGCTCGCCTGTCAAAGGTCATGGCTGTGGTCGGCGCCAACGGTTCGGGCAAGACCAATGTCTTGAAATCATTGGCATTCCTGAGCGATTTCGCACGAGATTCTTTCGTGCATATCAGACCCGATATAGAGATAGGCGTTCGTCCGCATTTTTTCTCCAATGATAAGAACAGCGAGTTCGAGGTCGAGTTTGAGTTGAATGGTGAGCATTACCGCTATTCGTTGGTCGCCAATCCGGCTCTCGTCATACATGAGTCCCTGTACCGCAAGACCAGCAAATTTTTCAGTTACATCTTTCGGCGAGACTGGTGCGACACCAATTTGCCATCTTATGAAGTAACGCAGCAGCACTTCGGATTCCCGCCCAGCGAGACTTCGAAACTCCGGCAAAACGCTTCATTGATCGCAACCGCAGCGCAATATAATGTCCCTCTCGCAGTTGAAATAGCAAACTACTTCAAGCGTTACAGCACCAATGTGAGATTTTTTGGTCGAGATCACTACGACCGGAATCAATTGGCGGCTTGTGCCGGTTTCTATAATAGGAATGAGGATTTACGCGAACGAATGTCAAAGATTGTTAGCACACTCGATTTAGGCATATCTGAAGTCGCAATTGAATCCGCGAATAGGATATCCGACACTGGAGTAGACATGAATATCCAAGAAGCATGGGGTATTCACCGCAGCGACGGAAGAGAGGAAAGACTCAGACTTCAAGATGAATCAAGCGGAACCCAAGTCGCATTCTACTTGCTGAGGTGGATATTGCCCGTTCTTGAGGATGGCGGAATACTGATCTGGGACGAGTTGGAAGCCGACCTGCACCCGGAATTGGTGGTCGCCATGCTCGAACTATTCATCGACCTTGAGCGCAACCCCAAGAATGCGCAATTCATATTCTCCTGCCATAACCACGAGATTCTAAATATTTTGCAAAAGGAGCAAGTCGTTTTGGTCGAGAAAGATCCTGAATGCCGCAGCGAAGCTTGGCGGCTCAGCGACATGAAAGGCGTGCGGAGGGATGACAACCTGTACGGCAAATATCGAGCCGGAGCCTACGGCGCTGTACCTGAACTGACGATTTAACGATGCGATCCAAGGGAAGTCACTCCGCGCGTCATACGGTTCTGTTCGTCGGTGAGGGTAAAACCGAGAAGGCGTTTCTGCAGTACTTGAAATCCCTTTACGCACCCTGGCGTTGCGGAGTGGCGATAAAAATACTCAACGCTCATGGCAAGGGTCCAGGACATGTCGTGAACTACACCATCAGGCAGCAAAGTATTAAGTCTTTCGACAGATGTGTTGTGGTGCTGGATTCCGACGTGGAAATGTCCTCTGCGGTTCGCAAGAAAGCAATAGGAAAAGGAATTCAGTTGATTGAATCAACACCCTGTTTGGAAGGATTCCTTTTGGAGATACTGGGCGTGAGGGTGCCCGATAACAGCAAGGCGTGCAAAAAAGAAATAGAACGCCGTTTCCCAAGCCTGTTCAGAAATCCCGAGACCCTCAAATCCGCATTCCCAAAGTCGCTGCTGCAGGAAAAACGAAAATCGTTGCCAACGCTCGAAGACTTACTGAACTGTTTCGTATTCAATAAATCGTAACAACCAACCCAATCCGCCCGCAGCGCCCGCTACCGCTTCTCCGTCCGCCCCGCCTAATCCCAACCACCCCGCCGCACCCGCCCCCACCCGTCATTCTGCGCGAAGCGAAGCGGAGTCGCAGAATCTCCCTCCCGCGGCAAAACCCCTCGGCGAGCCATGCAGCCGGAATGCGCCCGCGAGGCTTCAGTTTTGTTGTTCGGCTTGCAGTTCTTCGAGGTCGCGGCTGTACTCTTCGTAAGTGGTTTCGTACAGCGAGCGGCAGTGTTCCTGTTGCGGGATGGGGAGGTTTTCGCAGTTCTGGATGCGGTTGTCGCGAATCGCGTTGTAGAGTTGCTCGCTGGTGCAGCCCGCCGCGGCGAGCGGCAGGCCGAGAACCAACACAAGCGATGCGGGCAATTTGACGGGGTTCATGCCACAATCATAACAGCATCGCCGGATTTGCGGCGGCCAGCCGTTCCATTCTTTGCCGCGCGGGGGAAATGATGCCCAGCGACCATAGCCATGTGCCTTCGGAGACTGTGTTGCGCGCGAAGGCGCTGGAAAGCCTGCTGGTGGAAAAGGGCCTGGTCAAGCCGGAGGCGCTGGATGCCATCATCGAGACCTACCAAAACGAGGTTGGCCCGCGCAATGGCGCCCAGCTCGTGGCGCTGGCTTGGACCGACGCCGACTTTCGCCGCCGCCTGCTCGCCGATGGCTCGGCCGCCGCCGCCGAGATGGGCTTTTTCGGGCGCCAGGGCGAGCATCTGCAAGCCGTCGAAAACACCCCCGAAGTTCACAACCTGGTCGTTTGCACCTTGTGCTCCTGCTACCCCTGGACCGTGCTCGGCCTGCCGCCGGTGTGGTACAAGTCGGCGCCTTACCGTTCGCGGGCGGTGAGCGAGCCGCGCGCCGTGCTCGCCGAATTCGGCACGAAGTTGCCCGAACAGGTCAAGATTCGCGTCTGGGATTCGACTTCCGAAATGCGCTACTTGGTCGTGCCCATGCGGCCGGCGGGCACCGAGGGCTGGAGCGTGGAGCGGCTGCGCGCGCTCGTGACACGCAATTCCATGATCGGCGTGGAAACCGCGCTGCCGCCGGAGCAAGCCGCGCCATGAGGGGCGGCCACGATCTTGGCGGGCGTCAGGGCTTTGGCGCAATCCATCCAGAGTCTGAAAAGGAAGAACCGATATTCCATGCGGAGTGGGAACGGCGCGTGTTCGCCATGACCCTGGCCACCGGCATGTTGGGGCAATGGAACATCGACCAGTCGCGCCACGCCCGCGAGCGCCAGCATCCCATCGACTATCTCGCCCAGTCCTACTACGAGAACTGGCTCGCGGGCACCGAAAAACTATTGCTGGAAAACGGTTTGATCAGCGAGGAAGAATTGCGCGGCGCGGTGGCTGAAAAATCGCAAGCCGGTGTTGGCGTGAACCACCGTGGCCAAGACTTGCGCATTCCCGACGCGGAGTCAGCGCGCAAAATCCTCACCAGCGGCGGCCCCTTCGCCCGGGAAATTGACCGCCCGCCGCGATTCAGCGTCGGGGCCGAAGTCGTCGTCCAACGCCGGCTAACAAGCGGCCACACCCGCGCCCCAGACTACGTGCAAGGCTGCCGGGGCCGCGTGCGCGGCCATCACGGCGCCCACATCTTTCCCGACGCCAACAGCCGGGGCGAGCCGCTGGCGCACCACTTGTACAACGTGGAATTCCGCTCCCAAGAGCTGTGGGGAGAAAGCGCCGAAGCTTTCGACGTGCTGATCGACTTGTGGGAACCCTATCTTGCGCCGGCGCACGACGAAGGCGAACTCGGTACGGCCCGGAATGCGCAGTGAAACGAATTCCATGAATTCGGATTCATCCAATTACGGAGATCTGATGAGTCCACGAACCGGCTTTGCCGATTCCGAAGGCCCGCCGTTCCGGGCGCCTTGGGAGGCGCAAGTGTTTTCGTTGGTTTGCGCCTTGCAGGAAGCGGGAACGCTGCCGCAGGCGGAATGGTCGGCCGCGCTTGGCGAGGAAATCCGGCGGGCGCAAGAGCAGGGCGACCCGGACCTTGGCGACACCTATTACGCCCATTGCCTCGCCGCGCTGGAGACGTGGCTGCTGGCGGCGAATCTCGCCGCCGGCGAGGAGATTCGCCAGCGCATCGCCGACTGGCGCGCCGCCTATCTGCGAACGCCCCACGGCCAGCCGGTGGAGCTTCGCTGAGGCATTGAACTTTTTTCGCCGAAAACTTGGCATTGCGTGCAATTCTGTCCCATACTCCCCCCAACTTCAGTATTTCGCACGAGGAGGAGTGAAATGGACGGGCAAATCATCGCAACCATCGCGGTGGCCATCCCAGTGCTGGGATTCTTGTGGACGATTCATCGGGATGTGTCCGGATTGCGCGAGCGCATCGCGAGAATGGAAGGGCTGATCAAAGCCTTCGCAGCCCGAAACGTTCCGGAGAAGAACCGCGCGAACGACCCGGCGAATCAGATTGGAGAACCGCAACACAGCGCCGGCTAATGATTCGTCAAAGCCTAACAAGCGCCGCTGCTGAAACTAGCGCCGCAGCCAGGACAAGCGCCGCGGCAGAAACAGCACCGCGCCTGGCAATGCGGTTGCTGGAACATCATCGACGAATTGGGAAAAGTTACCGTCGCCCGGTGAAACGTTCACCGACGATCCGGCAGAAGGCGCTATAACACAAAGCGGCAAAAGGCCGCCGCGACCAGGCAAGCAGCCCTTCACGCAAAACAGCCTCGGAAACTTCAGGGCAGCGGCGGATAAAAGTCGCCGCGACGCACCTCGATGCCGCTGCCCTCCATCTCGCGTTCGAACAAATCAAGACTCTCGGCGATTGTCATCCCGCCCGCCAGCGAAACCGCCTCGGCGTCCGGATTCGCCGCGCGCCGGGCGTAGCCTTGGTCGTAGTGGTAAAGATAGACCACATTCGGCCCAAGCAGACGCGTGCATTCCGCGGCCGCCGCCGGCGTCATGCGCCCCACCGGGATATTCATCGGCATGAAGGCCACGTCGATGTCGCGCAAGGCCCGAACCTCATCCACGCATTCGGTCACGCCGGCGAAGAAAAAGCGCAGGCCGCCCAGCGTCACGACATAGCCGTTGGCGTCGCCCTTGGGATGCTCCGGCGGCCCGGGAATGATGTCATAGGCGGCGACCACCTCGATGGGTACCCCGGCCAGCGTGGTTTCCTCGCCGTTTTCCAGCACCACGGCATCGGGCAGTCGCTCGCTGCTGTTGGCGGGTATCGCCACGACCGTGTCCGCATCGCTCAAGGCGGCAACCGCTTCCACATCGAGATGGTGGCCGGGATTGTCGGTGATCAAAATCAGGTCCGCGGTGCGCAGGCCGTCAAGCCCCATGACGCCCCAAGGGTCGACCGTCACGACAGTATCCCCATGCACCAGTTGCGCACCATTGTGCGTGATTGCCGAAATCTCAATCTCGCCTTCCGGCCCGGCAACGCTGTCCGCCAGTGCGGTGCTCCACGCTCCGGCCGCGAGCAAAACGAGCATCGCGCCAAGGCGGCGAAAATTGCGTACTGTCCAAGCTATCGTTTCGCTTCCAAAAGTCATCATGGCCGCACCCGCACATACTTCTCGAACCGCTGGCGGCCCACCTGGCCGGCGTAAATATTGCCTTCAGCATCACTGGCCAGGAATTCGATGCCGCTGCCGCTGGGAATTTCGTAGTCGGGGATGAATTCGGTCACATAGCCCGTTCGCGCGTCGCCGATGCGGATGCCGCGCTCCCAGCCCCGGTTCCATTGTTCGCCGGACATGCCGTCGGCGACGAAGATGCGGTCGTTTTCATCAATCCAGATGCCGCTCGGCCGCCCGAACTGCGTCCAGATGTCCAGCACTTCGCCTTCCTGGGAAAGAATTTGGATGCGGTTGTTGCCGCGGTCGGCGACGAAAATCCGGCCTTGGGAGTCCATCTTCAGGTCGTGCGGATCATTGAAGCCGCCGGTCTCGCGGCTGGTGTCTTCGACGCCGCCGCCAAGTTGCAGCAGCAACTCGCCATCGGCGGAGAATTTCATCACCCGATTGTTGCCGCCGCGGTGGCCATCGGCAATCCAAAGCTCGCCATTCGGCGCCACCAGCACCGCCGCCGGCCCGTTGAAACGCGTCGCGTCGTCCCCCGGCGCGCCGGCCTCGCCCAGCCGCATCAGCACTTCGCCTTCCTGGCTGATCTTGATCACCTGGTGGCCCATGCCCCGTTCCATGCCCGCCGTGCCGCGGGCGTCGCCGTCGGGCGCGCCTTCGGTGACCCAAAAGTTGCCTTCGGCGTCCATGTCGAAGCCGTGGGGCCAGGCGAACAGGCCGGCGCCGATGCTGTGCACGGTGTTGCCGTCCCTGTCGAGCTTGTGGATGGGATGCAGGTCCGAGCCGGCGCACTGGTTCGCGCCGCAGCGCTCCAAAATCCACAGATGCTCGCCGTCTGGGTCCGGGTGCACGCCGGTGACGATTCCCATCGTGCGCCCGCCGGGCAATTCGCCCCAGTGGTAAATCACCTGGTAGGGATTGTCGGCGGCAAGCGCTTGGCCGCCCGGGGCCGGAATCAACAGCGCAGCGGCCAGCGCGCCGATGGCGGGAAAAAGTCGGGTCAGGCAAAGTCGGGATATCTTCATGGCGAATGGCCTCGCTGGATCATCGAAAGTTCCTGAATCAACCAGGCACAGTATACGGCCAGAAGGCGTTTGGGCGCAGCTTGAACTGCGGAATGTGGAAGTTGCTTGCCCGCGCTCCATGAGGGCCATTTGCGTCGTGATAGAGTAGGCCGGATGTCCGGAGTTGGCCAACCGCAGTGATCAGACTTTGGGGACGCGCAAACGCAAATGGGGCGGGCGAAGTTTCGAATCCGTTCACCCCGGGCTTTGGCGGCAAAGTTCCACCCCTCGTGGCAGGCCGCGAAGACGAGCAAAGCAAGATCATGCGCCAAGCACGCAAAGTGGCTCAAGGTGACTACAATGTGCGAGACGTGATACTGGTCGGCCCCCGGGGAAGCGGCAAGACCACGCTGCTGAACTGGGTCCGATTGCATATCGAAGATCAAAAAAGGGCGGGAAACTTATCCAGCAAAGTGCGAACCATCGGGCCGATGTCTGAAATCGGCAAACTTGATCAGGTGGAGGATCAATTCAAGGAAGGCTCCATCTTCTCGCGGTTTGGGTCGGTAAACTTCGTTTCCTGAGCCACATCGTGGAGAGGGGAAAATCCCGGGCAAGCCAGAGGGATGAGGTGAGGGAGTTAAGCGGTTAGACGCGCTTGTTGGAATATCTCGCCGAGGCTTGGCCCCACAACACCAATACTATTCTCGCCAACAAGCCCGACGTGCCGTTGCAACGGCGGGAAAATGGAAGCGACCGATTACTGGTACTGAATCGGATGGGTGCTCACGCGCACCCGGCTTTCCATATAAGTGACGCCTTCCGCGCCAACTTCGCTGAACCAGTGGGGCGTGCCCGGCTGCAGCACCAGCACATCGCCGGCGCTGACGCGCCGCGCCAGTCCGCCCGAAATGCCGCGGGCGGTGCGAATCAGGTCGTCGCTGGTTTGCGGCTCTAGCGGTTCGTTCAAGCGGCCGCCGGTCACCAGCGTGCCGCTGCCTTCGAGTATCCGGTAAATCTCCATGCTATGGGGATGAATGATGGCGTAGTTGCCGACGGCGGCGGTGCGGCGGCGAATCGTGATGCCGGGTGAAACAGTCACGGACCAGCCCGCGGCCGAAGCCGCGGCCGCCACCGCTTCTTCCAGCGCCGCTTCAAGTTCCGCGTTCGACTTGTACAGCGCGGGGGGCGCCCCCGAATCCTGGGCCAGGGCGATGAAGCCGATGATTGCGGCCAATGTGAGCGCGGTTTTTTTCATGGCTTGCGGCCTCCGGGTTGCGAATGGTTCGAGTTGAATATGCAGGTTGCCGATTATCGCGCCTTGCCAATGGGTTTGTCTCGCGTTCAATGCGCAAGAGAAGGATTATGGGCATAATCGAAAAATTCTTCGGGAAGTTGGGCGAATGACCGAGCAGGCGGCCAAAAATCCACCTTACGCGATTACCCCGCAAGTGCTTGATCTGGTGGCGCGTATCGGCGAAGCCATAGGTCGTTTGGATAAAACCGCAATCAAAGCGGATCTGCGGTTGCGGCGGGTCAACCGCATACGCGCCATTCAGGGCTCGCTGGCGATCGAGGGCAACACGCTGGGCGAAGACGAGATCACCGCCATCCTCGAAGGAAGGCCCGTGATCGCGCCACCGCGCGAAGTGCAGGAAGCGCGCAACGCCCTCAAGGCCTATGACCACTTCCCGAATTGGAATCCGGCGAGCAGGGGCGATTTGCTCGCCGCGCACGAGATGCTCATGGCGGGATTGCTCGACTTTCCCGGCCGCTTTCGGCGCATGGGCGTGGGCGTCTTTGGGGGCGGCGAAGTGCATCACGTCGCCCCGCCCGCCGATCGTGTGCCCGCGCTAATGGAATCTTTGCTGTCCTGGTTGCATCGAACTCATGAACATCCGTTGATTGCCAGTTCGGTGTTCCACTATGAGTTCGAGTTCATACATCCCTTCGAGGACGGCAATGGGCGCATGGGGCGGCTCTGGCAGACCCTGATCCTGGCGCGTTGGAAGCCCCTGTTCGCCTATGTCCCGGTGGAGAGTCTGGTGTACTCCCGCCAAAGCGCGTATTACAAAGCAATTCAGCAAAGCGCCGCCGAGGGCGCGAGCACAGCGTTCATAGTTTATATGCTGGAAGCCATTCTCGACGCCGTTGCATCCACCGCGCACAAAGCCCCGCAAGTGAGCCCCCAAGTCGAACGGCTGCTCGCCGTATGGGGAAACGGGGCGACCGACCAGGAAAGCGACCAAGTAACTCGTCCGCTCAGTTCTTCGCGAGACGAATCCAAGACCGCGGGGGAACTTATGGCCGCGCTGGGGCTCTCCCATCGTCCAACGTTTCGCAGAAACTACCTCCGGCCCGCGCTTGACGCTGGCTTGATTGAAATGACCCGACCCGATTTGCCGACTGCGAGAAATCAGCGCTATCAGCTTACGGCGCGGGGGCGGGTGCTGAAACGATGATTCAAGTCAATTTTGAGAGACCGACCAAGAAAACGACCAACAAACCGACCAGGAAAATCGACTGTGTGGCGACCCAGGCGAGTATCGACCGGCGGCACACGCCAAAGCGTATCGACAGCGCCGCCTTGCCTTCCCTCCCGGCTTTTAGAAACTTCAATTCCCTTCTCATCTGCTCAAGCAGGCTCGTCTTTCCCACCCCTCGCGGGCCAACGATATGCACATTGCTGGTTACGACCTCACCGCCAACCGTCCTACCCAGCAGCTCGTACAACTTGTGCTTCTCGTCCTCGCGCCCGGCGAGATAAGGCGGAACTTTCCCGTGACCGGTCGTGAACGGATTGCTCGCGATATTCCTTATGCCATTACCCATGCCAAAGCGCCCCGGACGGATTGGAACCGCCCGAACAAGCGCAAGATTCTAGCATGCGGGGGGCTCCAACCCCCGCCGACGGCTTACACCAACGTGACTTGACGGTCCCGCCTTGCCGCTCAAACGGCAGGAAGGGTGCCGCGTTGACAGCCGAGCTGTACCGCCGTTACGGAAACACTCCATCCCGCATCGTCCATGCTTTCGCGGACCAGCTTCCCAAGGTTGGGCGGGCTTCGCATCGGACCAACGCATTCGTTCGAAGTGTTGTTCATTTTGATGCTCGCCTTTGGTCAGTCAAAAATGTGCAGTTTACAATTGCCATTGACAATAACGGCTCAGCTGTCCATCCCCGCTAGTGCGGGGGAGACCAATTCGCGCGGGTCCGAGTAGGGCAGTTCCAGGGTCAATCCCCGCGGGCGCGGGGGAGACTGGGCCACGAAATCGCAGAGCCTTTCCCATGAGGATCCATCCCCGCGGGCGCGGGGGAGACCGGCCAAACGCGCGGCGTCTATTTCTTCGACGAGGGTCCATCCCCGCGGGCGCGGGGGAGACTGGAAAAGGTTCGCGATGGTTCGCCATACGTGGGGTCCATCCCCGCGGGCGCGGGGGAGACATGAGCCGCCGCGCCTGCGCCAAGCCCTTAAGAGGTCCATCCCCGCGGGCGCGGGGGAGACCCAGCGTGTCGCGCATTTCCCGCAGCTGGTCGGGGTCCATCCCCGCGGGCGCGGGGGAGACCGCGGCGGTTTCGTCCATCACGGATGTTCCCCGGGTCCATCCCCGCGGGCGCGGGGGAGACTGTCGGTGCCCCGGTATCCCGGCAATGCGGACGGGTCCATCCCCGCGGTTGCGGGGGAGACCACTCGTGCGCCGGCACCTGTTGTGCTCCGTCGGGTCCATCCCCGCGGGCGCGGGGGAGACAGCGCGATGAATGACACAGCGATGGCCAGGGCGGGTCCATCCCCGCGGGCGCGGGGGAGACGCCCACACACTGGATCAGACGGCTTCATTGCGGGGTCCATCCCCGCGGGCGCGGGGGAGACTACAGCAACATTGACGAAGTGACGCGGGAAGCGGGTCCATCCCCGCGGGCGCGGGGGAGACTGTTGGTTTCTCCGGTGTTGCCATCAATCAAGAGGTCCATCCCCGCGGGCGCGGGGGAGACTCACCTTCATAAAATTTCATATCAATCTCCCAGGGTCCATCCCCGCGGGCGCGGGGGAGACTCGTTCATGAAGTCTTGCGCCGCTTGCCAAGGAGGTCCATCCCCGCGGGCGCGGGGGAGACCTTGAAACTGCCAGTCGAACGGTCCAGCAAAACGGTCCATCCCCGCGGGCGCGGGGGAGACTCCGTGCCCTCGCCCGCCTTGAAAACGTCGACGGGTCCATCCCCGCGGGCGCGGGGGAGACTCCGTGCCCTCGCCCGCCTTGAAAACGTCGACGGGTCCATCCCCGCGGGCGCGGGGGAGACTACCAGCAAGCCAACAGTAAGACACTCGAAGAAGGTCCATCCCCGCGGGCGCGGGGGAGACCATTGCTTGCGCTTATAACAGGACTCGAACCCAGGTCCATCCCCGCGGGCGCGGGGGAGACCATGCGGCAGCTTATAGGGATGAGCGAGTAGGGGGTCCATCCCCGCGGGCGCGGGGGAGACGCCGCGTCGGCCTCAAGCATGGTGTCCGACAAAGGTCCATCCCCGCGGGCGCGGGGGAGACGCGGCATTACGCTCGGCGAATGGCTGACACACGGGTCCATCCCCGCGGGCGCGGGGGAGACCGGAATTTGCGCGCGCACCGCCAAATCGGTGGAGGTCCATCCCCGCGGGCGCGGGGGAGACGGGCACATATCAACCCGAAAGAACCTATCATGGGGTCCATCCCCGCGGGCGCGGGGGAGACCGCACAAAACCTCCTCAAGCTCGCTATCGTTGGGGTCCATCCCCGCGGGCGCGGGGGAGACGTTTCCAGCGCGCACCTATTTTCCAGGCGCACAGGTCCATCCCCGCGGGCGCGGGGGAGACGCGTCGCGGCCTTGAATCCGGCCACGTCGTGGGGGTCCATCCCCGCGGGCGCGGGGGAGACACGATTTGATGGGACATATAGGGAAAAAGGAAAGGTCCATCCCCGCGGGCGCGGGGGAGACGCTCAGCATCAGGTCTTTCAAATACTGAGCTTGGGTCCATCCCCGCGGGCGCGGGGGAGACAGGAGGTCCAGGCATGGGCAGCGCGGAAACGATGGTCCATCCCCGCGGGCGCGGGGGAGACTCTATGGTCTAACCGCTTGATTGTGCTTCAATTTGTTACAGAACACAAGTGAACGGCGGTTAAGATGACTTAACCAAGAGCACACCATCTGCGTCGCAGATTTGTTTTGGTGGATCTCCGAGATGTTTCAGCGCAACTCCGCCAGACTCATTGTTGTCGCGCCAAATCATGGCCACGGCACCGTTGCCAAGCAACGCGTGCCAGTCACTTACAACTGACCAGATGCGCTCTCGAACGCCAGTCGTCAGCGCGGGCGCCACATATACACCCGGGGCTACTTCAAGCATCGCTGAAGCCAAAAATCCACGGTAACGAGCTTCCACGTTACGAGTGACAACTACTGTCATCGGCATCAGAGTTTGTCCTTGGAATAACTTTATTCCTCGAAGAGTTCTTTGATACGTCCAATCATTTTTGAGATTGATTTTTCTCGAGCAAGCACTTTGCCGGTCTCTCGGCGAGCAATGCGTTCAATGTTTTCGAAGGGAGGTGAATTGGCTATTTTGGCTGCTCGAAACGCGACGGGGATGGTTACAGAATCACGAAACAGATCAGCAATATCGAGAACGAAGGATTGGCCGGGATCCTCATGTATAAATCCAAGCTGCGGAATTGTCGCCGTCGCTGAAACTGCAATCGCGGCGGCGGCCTCCACAGCACTGGAACAGTGATTGAGTGCCTGGTTGGGTAGATCGCCTGAAGATGGGCGTGATCGATCATAACGGCGCCCATGCCACTCAATGCCGACTTGGGCGGCCACAAGGCGATAAGTCTCCTTCATGCGAGCTCCTTCGATCCCTCGCAGTACCGCAATATCGCGGTGCGGTAGCACTTTTCCAAGGCGCCAAGCATACATTCGTTTAGCAATGTTCAATCGTCTTCTCTCGTCAGCCCAAGCCATCGCCTGCTTTCGCGCCAAGCCCGACCGGTCGGAAATTAGCGGTGGTGCCGTGTATTGGCGAACTCCGTCAACACCCACTGCTGCCAATGCCGTGCCGTGCCGTGCAAGCAGTCGAAGTGCATCATGGCTAACCGTTGAGCCCGGTCCCAACAAGATCATGGACACTCCTTGAAATGGAACAGAGTATCGTCCGGCGGATAGAGGATCATTTTCCGCAAGTTCTTGGTTTCGTTCGAAGGAGAGCGTTCCATCTCGCGCAGTTAATGCACCGCGCGATAGCCATAATAGTCCTGCGCGATCGGCATGCGGAATTCGCGCGGTTTCGAGACCTAGTCGCCCCACAAGCATAAGAAAAACGCCTTTAAGTTCGAATCTTTCGATTAGGTGGGCGGAGCAACAGCATGCCAAAACCGTAGGCTCGATGCCTGCCGACTCCCAACCGCAAACGAGTGGCAAAAGCTGTCGGATTTTGCACAATCAGTTCGCCTTGTATCGTTGCATCTGGACCCTCGGGTCCCGGCCCGTCGCCTCGCATCGTTCTCGTTCGCTGAAATGCCGAAAGCCTGCAACTTTCCAGATCTATTGAAGCGGCATCTGCAAGCCTTTCCATCAGCCAGTTTGAATAGGTTCGCTCTCGTCGCACCATAGATCGATCACATAATGTACTTTCCGAATTCGACGATTCTCTACGCGCCTCTACAACGAAAGCATCTACTTCAGCACGCGCCTTTATATTCTGTCCGCGACTTGTGGAAAGCGGCGCATGGAGGCGACGAATAGGCCTGACACGCAAGTCGAAACCGAGGCGCTGACCAGAGGAGAATTCGGTTCGCATAGGACGCGACTTGAGTTTTGTTGGATCAAGTACCGCAAGACTATTTGGCATCGCGACTGACTGGGCCATTTCCCTCAGCATCGCTTTATCCTCGTCTGCGTAGGCATAGAGGGAAGCCGCCTGCCTGCGCGGCGATGAAAAAAGGCGAAATGGCTGCAATACCGATTTCCCAAACATCGACGAAAGAAGCACGTGCAATGCGAAGCCTTCATCGAAAGTTGCGCGGCGGACTAGTCCGCGGTCGGCAGCCCAACGATTGAACGCGCGCATGTTCAGTGGAGCAGAAATAAGGTGCGTGTTCATGAAGTTGACTCCATTCGCACCAAGGATCCTTCACACACGCGCCTTTGGCCCCCGTGCAGGCCGGTTAGCCAATTGCGTTGATCTGTGGTTGACGTTTGCAGGTTGGAGCCTTCAACGCTCTCGGCCACGGGCCAGAGTGCCTGAAATTCACGGTTCGTCTCCGGCGCAATGAGCAAGAGAGCAGTTCGCGCGTCTGTCGCGTTGTCGACCCAGCCGTCGAAGATTTGACGTGAAGGCAGACAAGCCTTGCGTCCCAAGAACAGCGCGCGAGCTGGGTGAATTAGCGCCGCAGCCAAATCGTCCAAAGTCGGCATTAGATGCTCGTTTTCAAGCCGCAGTACACCCAGTATGCATACATCCGAGTGATAGTCCCGCCATCTTTGATGAGAGCCTTGATAGGTGGCTGCGCCTCCGTCCCGCCCCAAAGGAAGCCCACTTGTTGTCCAAGCTCGGTCACCTTTGTCAAGCCGGGCGGTCTGGTAGTCCGTAAGGAGCCCTAGAGTGGGTTCCTGTACCCGCATCGCCCCATAGACGATGCGATTCTGCAGCGACTGGTGCTGTTCGCGCATAGCACGAGACCAACCCATGGCATTGGCGAGCAGACCAGTTAGCATCGATTGTGTAGGGAAATTATTCGTTTTCCCGCGGGCGTCAATCGCCTCGGCCCCAAACGACGCCATGGGTGCTTCGATGCGGAATCGTAGCCAGCGCATTAGGCTTCGCC
Organism: uncultured Pseudohongiella sp.; assembly: GCA_965221015.1. Lineage (GTDB taxonomy): Bacteria > Pseudomonadota > Gammaproteobacteria > Pseudomonadales > Pseudohongiellaceae > UBA9145. The sequence continues at coordinate 729,170 of OZ244859.1, forward strand.
CTTCTGTGCAGTAGCTCCTGCCCAGTGCGCAAGGTCGGCTAGTGATGTAAGCGTTGTGCCAGGCAAAGATGAACCGGATAGGCTCATGGCGCGTCTTGCTTCATGTTCCCCAAACGCCATATCGAGCTGCTTGAGCTGGTTTGATACTGCTTTCTCCGCCTCGCTGAATGTAGGCTTGCATGGTTCCCGGAACGACTCTGCTAGGCTGCGCGGTTGTCGGCGCCCCGCCTCGACCATCAGCCAACTGGCGAAATTGTAAGGGGCCGTTGAACCCAACTTGGCACCGGGAGATTGGGTCGCAATCAAGTGGATAAGCTGTTCCACAACTTTTCCGGCCATTTCTGTATCCTCGTTGAGATTGTTCAACAGAGTGTTTCTGTCGACCACAACGTAACCATAGAAGATTCCGCTTGTGAGCTCTGTTTCTCCGATGTGGTCCGCACCGGCATCGTCCTCAAGTCTTTGTAGATCATCGACAACGGTGAAATAGTCACTTTCGCTTTCTTCTTCATGAACCGTAAAGGCGTGCGCCACATGGATGGCCGCGTCAAGGTTCGCCTCAACATCTGCTGTTACCATTCGTCCGAAGAGGGCGGCTACAAGACCGCCAGGCAATTTTGTCGCGTTGCGCATCTCCTTCAGGTTGGCCGATGCGTTCTTCCGCCACTCTTTAGCCGCCTCAGCGGCTCCCTCGGGGCTGTTCGAATGTTGCGCGACCAGTGTGCGAGCCTGCCCCAGCAGATACTCGATTTCGGGTTTACCGAGAAGCAACGGTTGTCGATTGCTCCGATCAGTTCCTTTTTCGCCATAAACCGCCATCTGCAATTCATCACCCACAGCCTTGACCACCGCCTCATTGTGGTTTTCGGCACGCAATATATCAATCACCTCGCGTGTGACGATTTCACGAGATCGCACCGCTGTCGTCGCGCCATCAATCTTCTGCAAAGCATGTTCACCTGTCGTGGTGCGCCAATGCCTTTTGAGGCACTGAGATGAAATTCGAGTTCGAGTGCGACCCCCGTAGGAAATGCGCTTGGCGAGTCCCGAATCATCCCGGTTGAGAAGTACGGATGAGTATCCGTGCAGGCTATGAATCTGTAAAAAGTTGGCTTCTGGCATTGCTCACTGCTCCTTCGTTTGTGAAGATTTGTCTTGTGCCGAATCGTGCGCGCGGCGGTCGGCCCTATAGTAGTCTTTAGCAATTTCTTGGTCCGTTTTCTCGGGTTCGCGCAAAATGAACCAAGCCAAAGTTCTTAAGTCAAACCGGCGATATTCGGATTTTCGGGCTAGACGACGACACGTGCGAACCATGAGTTCTCGGCGAAGTGGTCCTTTTGCGCCCAGCAGCCTGGCGAGCCGAAGCTCCGAGATTCCGGCGCCGTGTAAGATCGAGCCCATGGAGCGCGAGGAATCATGCGCCGTGGTTTTGGCCTTCTCTTCGGATTTCGTTATTGGGGTAAGAATTGCGATTGCCTGTACAACGTCCGCCCAAGCCTCTATGTCCCATTCTTGAATGTTGTATTCGGCCATCAACTTCCAAAATGGCGCTGCACCCGCACCGGCAAGGGGGCCTCTTCTGAGGGCTGCCGCCGGGCCGGATTCCATTAGGGCGATTTGCTGTGCAACCTTGGGGACAACGCTGCTTATGTTGGGGCCGTGACGTATGGACTCAGCGGGGACCTGGGTCTTTAGTTGACTCATGCTGCTTCTCCTTGTGTGCGGGGTCTCCCCGCCAAGTCTGCCAACGCCCCTGATCTGGCGCGTCGCAGCGCGCCCGCAAAGGCGTCCAACGCTCTTGCCCGGGCGCGGTGGCGGCGGATCGTGGGACATGGCACTGCCTCAATGGACTCCAGCAGGAGTTGCCGCGCCGAATCTTCCAATTGGTGTACAAATCCCGCCCTGAAACCCTGATTTTCTTCTTCATCTTTAGCTAAGAATCGCTTTTCCAATACTTCGAAGAACCGCGTGTCCGCATCCGCCTCCAATCGGCGCACATAGTTGGTGGCGCGCTCTCGGTCGGTCTTGCCGAGCTTATCGAACGTTTTTCCTCCACTTGCCGCTACTGCGATAGCTATTCTCAGTGCACGACAAACCGCATCTATTTCTTCGATCTGCTGCCTTGCTAGTTCCGCAAGCTGATCGCGTCCCGCCCCGCCAAAAAGAGAGCGCGCCGTAGGGGGCGCGAAACGAATATCGGTTCGCTCGTGGTACCCCTCGGTCTTCCCTTGTCCGCTGGCGACCGCGCGGGCAACGACCCGCCAACTGGCCTTGATTTCCGGGTCGACTTTCATGGCGGCGGGGAGAATGAATTCGCTTTTTTCAAAGAGCAGATTAGACAGGCGCTTGTAATTGAAGCCGCTCGCGGGCAGTGAGAGCGCCTTGCTTTCTTCCGCGCTTATGGGAGTCCAGAAATCACCCAAGTTGCCTTTGGCGTCCTTGGCGTAAATTCGCGCTTTCTTCGTGGCTGCAGTTTTTGCCAAAAGAGAATCTCCATCGCCGATAAGCCGCACCCTTCTACAGATTTCTATGAAGTAGGGATCGAGTTTGCGAAGGTCAAGCGAATCGGTGCCATTCCAAGGTTCCAGCCAAAGCAGTTTCAATCCGTTCCGGCGTCTGAAATAAGGCTTGGTACGCTCCAGCAATTTTTCACGATCTGCAAGCATGCGACGCACGTCACTAAACAAATGAGCGCCTGCATAGCCTTCCGTTGGAGCGAGCCCCAAACAGGGGCGTGACGAGAATCCCCCGTTCATTCTAGCTATGCCATAGTTGCCAGCCCCAAGGAAGCCAGCCATTGTCTGGAGACTGACTAGCGCGAAAATCCAGTCATCGCGCCCTCCCAAAGTGGCAATGGATTGCTTTACATCGTGGTTTTTGGAAGTGACCAGAATATCCAGATCATCTGGAGCTTTGACGATCCGTTTGTAGATTCCTAGTCCATCCGGTGCGGGAGGCTGGAGAAATGCGGGGCAGTTCGCATCCTCGACTGTCAGGCACCACGGCTCGTCGGCTGAGAATCCTTGGGTTAGATTCCTCAGCGTAGATTCCCACTCTTGTGCTGATGGAGGTGCGTACGTTAGGTCGGCTTGATCCAAGGCGATCGTCGCCAACTGTGCGAGAAAGGCGTGCCATGCGTGCCTTTGGTGGGGGCGCAGCGCGGGGAAATCTGCTACTTCGTCTTTCGCCAACGAAACGTACAAAGAAGGTAAGGCGCGCATTTCCTCCACGCCCTCCGTCAACCGAACGCGGATCAGCGGGTCCGTCAAAAGATTATTCTTCATTGTGAATCCGCGACCTGCACGGTAGTGCCCCGCTGTGGCGGGGAATGCCAAGCCGACTGCAAGGAGCAGCACCAGACCCTGGACCATCCCCGAAATCGGGGAAACTTGTTTCACCGGCTTGGGATGCCAAATCTACTTCGAATCGGACCTCGCTCCAAACTTCGCAAACGGCCGTGGTCTGCGCTTTGCGGACGCTCTGATTGATTGCTATCTTCGGCATTCAATTAATTCCTGTTTAAAATCAGCTATTTATCGAAAATCTGGTTCTGCGGCTAACTTAGGTTACAAGGAGCTTCACCTGACCAATTAATCAAATAGTACTGGGATATCACCATAAATGTCAAGACTGCGAACCAAAAAAATTAGAATTGGTTCTCCTTGCCCTTTCGAATTCCAGAACAGTCATAGGTAAATCGGTGCGAACCAACCTGCAAAACAGCGGTAGGCGCGGGTCCTGCAAGCTTGGCCTGCTCTATTTCTTCTCGGCTTGGCGTGGATTGCGCTCCGCCAAACAAATGCGCCGGCAGGTTGAAAGTCCGAACTGACTTTCCGAACGGTCCCTCACTCTTGTCGCTAAGCACGATTCTAGGACCGTCTTCGCCAAGCCGCGTGCGCACCTTTTCGTCCATATCCACAAAATTCAGGTCTTCGTTGAACGGCACGGTACGGTCCAAGCTGTGCTCGCGCGCGCGTTTCGTTTCGGCGGCAGCGAGTCCAAATGTTTGCTGTTCATGCACTTCCCACGGACCACCCAGCTCTTCCGCCAGATTCCTCAGTGCAACAGGGTGAGTTGCCGTTTCGACAAGCATTCGATTCATGGTCGGGATGTTCCAAATTGCGTATTTTTCAATGAGCCTCCGGGTCTGCTCGATTCCAAGCAAATCGCGGTAGATTCCGCCCCCTCGCGCACCGGCACCCAGCCCATGCCGCATAAGACCGCCTTCCAGTCCTTGCTCCAGACCACTTTCCGGCACCAACACAATGCATCGAGGAATTTCGAACGTTTCCGGGCGTTCTCGAGCGTGACGATGCAAGCGGCCTATCCTTTGAAGCAGAACATCCACGGGGCAGATGTCCGTAATCAAAATATCCGCGTCGATATCAAGGGACTGCTCCAGGGTCTGCGTTCCAATCACAATTCGCCCGTTCGGACCGCTGTGTTTACCAAGGACTGATTCCACCGCATCGTCCAGCCTTTTTCGATCTTCGGCTGCGAAGCGGCTGTGATGGAGAGTGGCGACACCATTAACACTCAGCAACAAGTCTTTTGCATCGGAACGCTTTAGGTGCTCAAAAATGGCCTGCGCTTCCGCAACCGTATTGCGGATTACAAGCACTTTTGCTCCGCGCAGCGCGGCGGTTTGTGCGCGGTCGGCAATGAGATGGGGTTCCGCTATAGAGGGCATGGATTCAATCGAAACTTTTTTCTCCCTGCCAACATTTTTGACAGCAAATGTTTGCGGAACACCGTTGCCTGCAAGAGTCAGGGCTGGATACGCGGTTTCTATAGCCTCGGTAATATCGGCCTCGTCTGCTCCAGAATCAGCAGTAAACATGCCCCGGGCGCTGACTCCAAGAGTTGCGGACATGAGCATTGCGTGCCCCCCCAAATCCAGATGGGACTTCAGAAGTGTATCGAGAAGCTCGTTCATATAGGCATCGCTCGCGTGCACTTCATCGACTACGAGCAGGCTTCGCGCGAGTGATGCGCCGCGAAGATGAGCCCATTTGGTTTGAGTTCCGGCAAGCAGCGCTTGGTCGATTGTTCCCACGGCGACAGGTGAACTTAGAAAGTGCCTGGTACTCTCCGCGGACCAGCGAGCGATGCGGTCCGCCTCGTCAGGTTTGTCTTCCCAAAATACATCGTATTTTCCCACTGTCCTGCCTTCGGATTTCCCTGCCACGTGGTAACCCGGCACCGCTAGAACAGTATTTTTCCCCCATTTCCCTGGAATCAGCTTTTCCATGGCGAGGTGAATTCGGTGCTGCAACTGCTTTGCCGCCGCCCTAGTCGGAACGGCGAAGTAGAGTCCGTCTACCATGCCAGCACGCCAAAGTGAAGCGAAGCGCAACACGGCTGCTTCGGTCTTGCCCGAGCCAGTCTCGCTTTCCAGAATCAACAAAGGAGCATCTACGGATGCTTTCGCAACCTCCTGTTGGATCGGATGAGGTTCCGGGTGCCCGAACATTGCTTGGAAATCGGGGCGGGATGCCCCCTTTCGCCACGATGTCCGTTCAAGTCCTCGTGATTGAATCGCTAGCCGCGCTTGTTTCCTCGCTTTATCAATATATTTCGGATCAGGATCGGATATGAAGGGGAAGTGATTTTTCTCATCCGAGCCAATCTGGTCGGCAAGTGCCACAGTCCCAGCGAAAAGATGCTCCAATGCAGGGCGGAAGGAGGGCAGAGGGTCGGGCACGAAAGCATGAGGGAACCAATCTCGCATGCAATTGCGGAGCACAACGGCTGTCGCGATAGGATCGTATCCCGCGAACGGCTCCCATAATTCTGAGGGGCCGCCGCCGCCGTTACGACGGCGAGCCGGTCGCCCGTGATGAGCTAATGCGGCGAGCAAGAGAGTTTCGACACCTTCGCCCCAAGAATCGAAAATCTCGTAAAATCCTATCGATTCACATAGTTGTTGGTTTTCGAATGCAAAGAAAGCTTCGGAAATGTGACCAGCGTTAATCGGCGGTCTTGATGGAAGATCGCTTCGGTCCCGGACCTTAAACTGGAATCCCGAGTTTAGTTTTGCAAAATCGTGCAGGAATGCAAGCACGGCTAGCCTTGAGAGCGTAACTTGATCCAGTTTTTCGGGTTTGCCGGCAGCACGCGCGAAACGAGCAGCCATAACCGGTTCTGATACCAAGACTTCAAAACAGGCCGCAACATCTGCACAGTGATGTTCGAGGCGGTGGAATCTGCCGGGAGTGTCCTTGTCGTACTTGCCCCAGGCAACGAACGGCTGCGCTTTCATATGAACGTTTCCTTACCTCAGGCGCTATACAGCACCACGAACGCTGAAGGCGTGATAATCATATAACTATCGACCCTCCCCTTTCGCAAACGCCAACCCGTCAGCAATTGCGATGCATTCTAATCGCAAACCACACCACTGCGCGATTCAAGCACCACCAATTAACCTTGCATATCACGCATCACGTGCCTAATATGCAAGATTAATGATCATTCGGCAGCTACAAAGCGAACTCCAAGCCGCGCTATCCCGGCAAGCGGCGGTGCTGCTCGTTGGGCCTCGCCAGTCTGGCAAAACGACTTTGGCGCTCGAAATCGCCGAGCAAACAGATGCGGTCTATCTGGACCTGGAGGACCGGGACGACCGCGCGCGGCTGGCGGAACCGAGATTGTTCCTCGATGCCCAGGAAGACCGGCTGGTGGTGCTCGACGAAATACACCGCGCGCCTGAGATTTTTTCCACTTTGCGCGGTGTGATTGACCGCGGCAGACGGCGGGGCAAAGGCACAAGCAGATTTCTGATTTTGGGTTCGGCCTCAATTGACCTGTTGCGGCAAACCGGCGAGTCTCTGGCTGGCCGCATCGAGAGGCTGGAATTGATGCCCCTGTCGTCCTTGGAGCTTGGCCTGGACCGGTCGACCCGCGAAGCGCTTTGGCTGCGCGGAGGATTTCCCCGGTCCTGGCTCGCCACTTCGGACCGGGACAGTCTGATGTGGCGCAAGCAATACATCCGCACCCGTCTCGAACGCGACATCCCCCAATTTGGGCCCAGGATTCCGGCGACGACGCTGGAGCGCCTGTGGACCATGCTGGCCCATTTGCAGGGAAGCCTGCTCAACACATCAAAACTGGCCGCCGCGCTCGAATCCAGCAACAAAAGTGTGAATCGTTATATCGACCTGTTCGTGAATTTGATGCTCGTGCGTCGCTTGCCGCCGTTGCTGGCTAACGTTGGCAAGCGCCTGGTCAAGTCGCCGAAAGTCTACATTCGCGACAGCGGATTGTTGCATTGCCTGCTGGGCATCGCCTCGTTGAACGAACTCGCGGGGCATCCTGTGGTGGGTGCAAGCTGGGAAGGTTTTGTCATTGAGACGCTGCTTGGGCAAGCGCCTTGGCCCGCGCAGGCAAGTTTCTACCGAACCGCGGCGGGCGCGGAGGTCGATCTGGTGCTGGATTTCCCCGGCGGCGAGCGCTGGGCAATCGAAATCAAACGTTCACTGTCCGCCAAAATGAGCCGCGGATTCCATCACGCCCTCGCGGACCTGAAACCCAGCCGCGCCTTCATCGTACACGCGGGAGACGACCGCTACCCCTTGTCCAACGAAGTCGAAGCCATCGGATTGCGCGACCTCGCCTTGGCATGCCGAAATCCAGGCGCCGCGTGACAGTAATCCGAAAAACCTTCAATCCGCCTCCCGATAAACCCGCCTAAACACCCCTTCCGCCAGCGGCAGCGTGAAAAACAGGCTCAAATACCCAAAATACGCCCATCGCAACTGCCCGACGTCAAGCACCATGGCCCCGATCAGGCAGGCCACCGCGGTGGCCGCCACCACCAGGGCGAACAGGATTCGTTTCCAGCTCAGAAACACTTCCTGGGCATTCAGCCGCAGTGGCTCGCTGTGCCGCAGGCCGTTGAGGTAGAGCGCGGCGACGACGAACGCCAGGCAAATCACGCCGGCGGCCATGAACACGAACATGTTGGAGATGTCCGCAACGGTCCATTCCGCGTCGTCGAGGATGATGTCCGCGCCGACCCAGCCATCGGAGAAATAATAGATTCCCGACTGCAACATCAGTTTCAACGGGTAGACGAAAATCAGCACCAGCAACACCAGCGCCAGGCTGAGCACCACGGAAATCCGGTCCTGCAGGCCGTAAATCCGGCTCCAACCCACGTGCACCAGCCACAGCAGGCCCAGCAGCAGCGCGCTGAGCAGAAAGGCCGGCACGTCGCGGGCGGTTTCAACGAGTTGCACGGGGCTTTGCGGAATCTCGTCGATGCTGATCACCAGCAAAGTCAGGGAGAAGGCGAATGCCGCGTCGACAAACGTCTCAATCCGGTTCATCTGCCGCCCGCGCAGGATCAAACCCCCGTCGCGGGGGCAGGCCGCCAACTGTGTGTCTGTCTGTCGTTCCATTTTTCGCTCCTTTTACTTGAATTCGCGTCTCAAGCCGGCTCCCAAAGCTCACGGCCCAAGCCCAGTAAGCGGAATGGTGCCAACCTCGCCCGGTCGAAAATGCCCAAAACCATTGGGCACGATCACCCCCAGCGCCGCGGGTTTGCCATGCTCGGTGTCGGCGAGCCGGTCGGCAATCCGCAACAGGTTCTTTTGCGCTTCGGGAACCCAGCGCTCGCCGAGTATGATTTCGAACGCGGCCCAGCGGCCGTCCGCTGTTTCGACGATGGCATCCACCTCTAGTCCGTCCTTCTCCCGGTAGTGAAACACTCGGGCGTCCGCCGCTTGCGCATAAACCCGCAAGTCGCGTATCGCGAGCGATTTGAACAGGAATCCGAAGTAGGCGAGGTCTTCCAATAGTCGATCGGGCGCGATGCCAAGAGCCGCCACGGCCAGGGAAGGGTCCACAAAGTGGCGCTTGGCCGCCGCGCGCAGGCGGGTGCGGGAGCGAAGATTCGGCGACCAGGCCGGCTGGTCTTCCACCACCATCAGCCGGGTGAGCGCTTCCAGATAATTTGCGACCGTACCCGGATCCAAGCCTTGCCCGTTGGGGCCGCCCACATCGGCCGCAAGCTTGCTTGTGGAAACCAGTGTGGCCGTGTTTCTAGCCAGCGCGCGCATGAGTCGTTCGACCCTGATCGGGTCATGACTGGCATCGCTGGCCTGTGAAACGTCTGTCTGGCAAATGTCGGCCAGATAGCCCCGGTTGGCTTGAAGCGCCCTTCGCCAGGGTTTGCCGATGTTGACGGGCCAGCCTCCCGTGCAAACGACTTCGGTGAGTGTGGGGATCGATATCTCTTGCCGCGCGCTGTTTTGCGCTTCGCCGCGCAGCAACCCGGCGAGTGAAATTTGCCCCGATGAATGCCCCAACTCCTTCAGTGTGCAAGGCCGCATTCGGAGCCGGGTGAATCGGCCCGCGCCGCTGTGCCTGGAATGGTTGTCCGCGGGCTTGGCCGAGCCGGTGAGAATGAATTGGCCCGGTGCGCCCCGCCGGTCCACCTCGCGGCGCACGTGGTTCCAGACCTTGGGCGCGAGTTGCCATTCATCGATCAAACGGGGAGCATCTCCGTCGAGCACCGCGCCGGCGTCCAGGTCGATCAAGCGTTGGGCGTTTTCGTCCAAATCGAGCAGCACTTCGCTCGCCGCCGATTGTTTTGCCGTCACGGTCTTGCCGCAAGCTTTGGGGCCTTCGATGAGCACGGCGCCGCTGGCCTCAAGCAACTCGGCAAGCTCTTTTTCGACGATGCGGGGGATGTATTTCACGTTTGGATATGCTCCATGTTGATGTGCCCGGCTGATCCGAATGAGGGTGGATTCGCTTGCTCAACAAGCGCTTGAGCGGCCATCCGGCGAATTCGCAACCGGTTGTTTGTCGATTGTTCGTTCGGTCATATGGCGTAATTCTATTCGGTCATTTGTCGAAAGATCAACCCGGTATTTGGCGATACATTATTCGGGCATTTGGCGGCAACTGAATCCGCCATTTGTAACCAAATGCCTCAATCACACTCGCGCCCCGGCGCAATTCCGCAAAAAACCGCCCCTCCGATATTGCATCGCGGTTGGACTTGGGCATATAGTCGGGGCTGAAGCGCATGATGTTCCCAGCTAGAAGGAGCAGTCTTGTGAATTCCGATTCGTTCGACCCGGCGGAGAAGAAGGCCAAGCCGGAAACGCTGGCAAAAGCGGCCAAGTCGACAGCAAGCCAAAACGCCGCAACCAACGCCCCCGATTCGCCGGCGCGCCGCGAGTTTCTTGAAACCACCGGCGCCACCGTGGCGGCTTCCACCGTGGTTTCCTTTGCCGCGCCGGCGCTGGCCCAGTCCACCGCCGCGGCTTCCACCGCGCCGCGAACCGCCATCGCGCTCAGCGTCAACGGCGTCCGCCATGAAGTCGAAGTGGAAGACCGCTGGACCTTGGCCGAACTGCTGCGCGACGGCATCGGCCTGACCGGCACCAAAATCGGCTGCGACCGCAGCGAGTGCGGCGCTTGCACCGTGATGCTCAACGACGCGCCGGTGTATTCCTGCAGCCAGCTCGCGGTCTGGGCCGACGGCGCCGAGATTCACACCGTGGAAGGGCTGGCGCGCAATGGCGCACTGAGCCCACTGCAGCAAGCTTTCATCGACCACAACGCCCCCCAGTGCGGTTTCTGCACCCCCGGCCAACTGATGTCGGCCACGGCGCTGCTGCAAGCCAACCCAAGCCCCACGGCGGAGGAAGCCCGGGCCGCGCTGGTCGGCAATCTGTGCCGCTGCTCCAATTACAACGCCATTGTTGAAGCGGTGGTTGCTGCGGGAGGGGAAAGCGCATGATGCAAGCCGGCGAAACGCCAATGCCGTCGCGTTCGGCATCGCGCCTGGACTGCGCCGCGCTCATTGGCAGCGCGAACCGCGCCCGTCGCAAGGCCAACCTTGAAGCGGTAGTCGCGGCCGGGGGAGGGCAGACGGCATGACCCAGCCCACCCGAATCGGCCTTGAGCCCCTGCAAACCATCGGCAATGACACGCCGCGCATCGACGCGCTGGAGCGCGTCACCGGCGCCGCGCGCTACACCCGCGACGTCAAACTGCCCGGCATGGTCTACGCCCGTGTGCTGCGCAGCCCGCATCCCCACGCGCGCATCGTTTCCATCGACGTGTCCGCCGCCCTGGCCCTGCCCGGCGTGCTCGACGTCATCACCCATGAAACCAGCCCCATCGTCTGGGGTTCGGGCTGCGTCTCCGGCGGGCGGCAATACAACGACGCCATCAAAGACGCCACCATCCACCGGCGCTACATCTTCAACAATCCGGTGCGCTGCGTGGGCGATTCGGTCGCCGCCGTGGCCGCCACGGACCGCAACATCGCCGAGGCGGCGCTGGACTTGATCGAAGTTGAATACGAGCCACTGCCTTTCGTGCTCGAACCCGAAGCGGCGTTGGCGCAAGACGCGCCGCGCATTTGGCCCGAAGGCAACCTGTGCCCGGACACGAGCAACAATTTTGAGCCGATGACCTCGCGCATCGGCGATGTCGAAGCCGGCTTTGCCGAGGCGGACCGCATATTCGAGCAGCGCTACGAGACCGGTTTCGTCCACAACGCGCAAATGGAACCGCGCTGCGCCCTGGCGAGCTGGGAAGGCGACAAGCTCACCTTGCACACGCCGTCCCAGGGCATCTCCAATTGCCGCCACGACACCGCCCGCGACCTCAACCTGCCGGACCACCAGGTGCGCATCATCTCCCAATACATGGGCGGCGGCTTCGGCAACAAGAACCAAAACCAGGACGCGGACCTGGTGGCGGCGGAACTCTCGCGCCGCATCGGGCGCCCGGTGATGCTCGAGTTCACCCGCCGCGACGATTGGCTCGGCGTCCATGGCCGCTGGCCCACGGTGCAGGAATACAAGGTGGGCGTGAAGAACGACGGCACCGTTACCGCCATACAAATGCGCGGCTACAGCGGCATGGGGCCGTACCGCAAGAACTCCGGCGGCATTTCGGGCATGGACTATTACGCCTGCCCCAACCGGCTGCGGCAGATTTATCCGGTCTACACCAACCGCACAACCTCGGGCAATTTCCGCGCGCCGTCGGACCCGCATGGGGTCTACGGCGTCGAGTCGATCATGGACGACATCGCTTATGAAATGGGCATCGATCCGGTCGATTTCGCCCTCGCCAACATGCGCCGGCCCACCGAAGAGCTGCGCTTCACCAACTATTTTCTGGAAGACGTCATCACCACCGGCGCCGAGCAGTTCGACTGGCGCGCCCGGCGGCGGGTCCAGCCCGGCTCCGACGAAGGTCCGCTCAAACGCGGTTCGGGATTCTCCTTCATGATGTTCCGCGCCGGGCTCGGCACCAGCAGCGCCGTGGTCCGCGTGGATGCCCAAGGCCGATACACCTTGTACGTCGGCGTTACCGACATCGGCCCCGGCGCCAAGACCACCATGGGCATGATCGCCGCCGAAGCCCTCGGCGTGCCGCTCGAGCAAGTGGAGGTGGTCTGGGGCGATACCGACCGCACGCCCTATTCGGTGGGCGAATCCGGCAGCCGCACGACCATCATGACGGGTTACGCCGTGGTCCAGGCCGCCGAAAATCTGAAACAGCAAATCGCGGACCGCGGCATGCCCGGCGGCGGCGAGGTGTTGATCGGCAGCGCGACGCCGGTGCCCAGCACCGACGGGCTGATACGGCAATGTTTCGCCGCGCATTTCGTCGAAGTGGAAGTTGATGTGCGCATGGGCACGACGCGGGTGCTGAAATACACCGCGGTGCACGAGTCCGGCCGCATCATCAACCCAACCACGGCCCGGGACCAGATCCGCGGCGCCGCGATTCAGGGCATCGGCCAGGCCCTGCACGAGGACCTGCTGTACGACCCGGGTAGCGGCCAGCCGCTCAGCCCCGGCTATTACCGCGCCCGCCATCTGACGCACCAGGACATCCCGGACATCGAAGTCACTTTCATCGAAACCGACGACGGCTACGGACCTTTCGGTGCCAAGACCGCGGGCGAGTCCGGCATCATCCTCGCCCCGGCGGCGGTGGCCAACGCGGTGGCGAACGCCACCGGCAAACGTATGCGCTCGCTGCCCATCACACGCGACAAACTGCTGCGGGAACTGGCCGTATGAACATTCCGCGCAATCCGAGTGCAATTAAAGTGTCGAACAAGGCTGGCGGGCGGATGAGCTCCTGTAGCGGCGAGGCAAACCTCGCCCGAATCGACAATACAGAGCCGAATACAGCGGGCGGGCGGATGGTTTCCTGTAGAGGCGAGGCATGCCTCGCCCGAACCGACGATTTAGAGTCGAACAAGGCTGGCGGTTGGACGGGCTTGCCGCCAGTGGCGCGGCAAGAATCGTCGCGGGAGCTGAGCCCATGAGATCGCTGCGCAATCACAACGCCGAAAGCATCGCGGACGCGGTGCGGGCCGCGGCCCAGGCCCGCGCCGAAGGCGGCCTGCCGGCGTTTTCCGGCGGCGGCACCGACCTGCTGCAACAAATCAAAGACGGCACCGACCCGGCCAACGTGATCATCAATCTGCGCACCGTGGACGAGGCCCGCGCCATCGAACCAAGCGCCGGCGCGATTTCCATCGGCGGCCTGACCACCTTGAGCCAGTTGGAAGGCGACGCCGCAGTGGCCGCGCGCCTGCCGGCGCTGGCCCAGGCGGCCGAAAGCGTGGGCACGCCGCAAATCCGCAACGTGGCGACGGTGGCCGGCAATATGACCCAGCGCCCCTGGTGCTGGTATTACCGCAACGGCTTCAACTGCTTCAAGTCTGGCGGCAACGAGTGCTTTTCTGTGAACGGCGAAAACGGCCAGCACGCGATTTTCGGCGGCGGCCCCAGTTTTATCGTGCATCCTTCCGACATTGCCCCGGTTTTGGTGGCCTTTGAAGCGGTTTTTCAGCTTGTGGGCCCCGATGGCGAACGCGAAGTGCCGGCGGCTGAGTTTTTCGTGCTGCCGCGGGTGGACCCGGTTCGGGAGAACGTGCTCGGCGAGGCGGAAATGCTTGCGCGGATTCTGGTGCCGGCGCCGGCGGAGAACACCGTCAGCAGCTATCACAAAGTCATGGACCGCGCGGCCTGGACCCATGCCGAGGTTGGGGTGGCCACAGTGATCCAGCGCGACGGCAACACGGTGGTGGACGCCCGCGTCGTGCTCGCCGGCGTCGCGCCCATTCCCTGGCGGCTGCGCGCGGTGGAAGAGCACCTGGCCGGCCGGCAAATCACCGCCGAAGCCGCGCGGGAGGCTGGCGAGTTATCCATCGAGAACGCCCAACCCCTGGCCAAAAACCGCCACAAGCTCCCCATGACCAGCACCGCCGTGGAGCGCGCCATCCTCGGATTGGCTGCGGGGTGAGCGCCCCCATTTTCTGTGCGAAGTCTGACGACATGCTGTCATGCCGCGCAGCGCGACGACACGCTGTCATTCCTCGTGCAGTGCGACGGCCTGTCGTCATTCCGCGCCGCAGTGCGACGGCCTGTCGTCATTCCGCGCCGCAGTGCGACGGCCCGTCGTCATTCCGCGCGCAGTCGCGGAATCTCCATGGGATGGCAAGATTCTGCGACAAAATGGCAGGATTGCCATTTTGGACGGCGCGAAGCGTCGCCCGTCAGGGCGAGGGGCAAGGATGCCCCGAGTCACCGCGCCTCGCTCCGCGCAGAATGACGGTTGGTGGGCTTCGCAGGCGGCCGATGCATTCGCAAGAGGAAAAAACGACATGAACCGCAGAAAATTCCTGTTCCTCGAGCACGAAGACGACAAATGCGCGCGCCTCTCCTGCCGCCATTTGTTCATGTACTATCGCGACCTTGCACACAACACCCCCGCCGCCGCGGAAGCCTCGCCCGAAAATTCCGAATGGTGGGCGGGCGAACCCGATTCCGAACTCGCGCTGGAATCCCCCGAGTCGTTTTTCCAGCACCTTGCCGAAGCACTGCGAAACAAACGCAGGCTTGAATTAACCGATTGGGAATGGCTCGGCGAGAGCGAATTGCGGCAAGCGGTCGAACGCTTGCTGGAAGGTTTTCGCGCGGGGGGCGGTGAAGTCTCTATCGTCGAGCAAGCGCCGGCCACGGAGGCCGGGTCAAAAGTCCATGCGAATTCACAAGCCGCCGAGGCTAACTCATGAAACCGATCAAAAAAATTTTGGCGCTGCTGGCATTGTGCCTGCTGCCACTTGCCGCCTGTGGACCGCAACAAGACGGCGGACCCGTTGTCGATGAAGACCGGGTCCTCGCCGAGCAGGTGCGGGCCGCGCTGCTTGGCGCAAGCGATTTACCCCAGGGACTGGCGGTCGAAGTTGCCGATGGCGTGGTGCTGGTCTCCGGCGTGATTGCCTGCGAAGACTGCGGCGGCAATCGCACGCCGGGCAATGTGGGCACCATCCAGCAATCCCTTGGCACTGTCGTGCGCGCCGTGCCCGGTGTGACCGAGGTGCGTTTCGAGCTCGACTACGAAGGCGGGTGAGGCGAAGTTCCCCCCAAAAGTTTTAACAGCCGCCCCGCGCCGCGATTTCCTGGACTTCATCGAGCACGCGCAACAGGTTGCCGCTCCATAGCATTTCAATTTCCTGTTCGCTGTAGCCGCGCCGGACCAGTTCCAAGGTGACGTTGAAGGTTTCGGAAGCGTCGCTCCAGCCTTCAATGCCGCCGCCGCCGTCGAAATCCGAACTGATGCCCACGTGTTCAATGCCGATCAAGCCGACCATATGGTCGATATGGTCCACCATGTCCGCGACCGTAGCCGGCGGCGCCAGGCCCTCGACCTCCGGGCCGAACCGCGCGCCGAATTGCTCGCGCACTTCCGCCATGGAAGCCTCGTAAGCGTCGCGTTCGCCCGCTTCAAGCTGTTCAATCTGTTCCTCGCCGAGCAGTTCAACGCCCAATGATTCGGCAATCTCGTTCATCAGCCGCTCCCGACCCTCTTGCATAAAGACGCGGCGGGCTTCGCTGACGTAAATGTCCAAGGCGGTGACGTGCGCCACGCCGCCGTTGTCGCGGATGCGAAGCAACAGCGCATCGCTCAGGTTGCGGCTGTGGTCGGTCAGCGCCCGGGCCGAGGAATGCGAGGCGATGACCGGCGCGCTGCTGAGGTCGAGCATCTCGGAAATGGCATCGGCCGATGGATGCGAGATGTCGATGATGATGCCCAGCCGGTTCATCTCGGCGATGGCTTGCCGGCCGAGTTCGCTCAGGCCGCCATGCAGAAAGTCGTTGTTCGCCTCGCCCGTGTGGGAGTCGGACAGTTGGTTGTGCCCGTTGTGGGCGAGCGACATGTAGCGCCCGCCGCGGTCGTGGAATTCCTCGATTAGGGACAAATCAAGGCCGAGGGGATAGGCGTTTTCGATGCCGATCATCGCCACTTTGCGCCCGCTGGCGGCGACCTCGCGGACCTCGTCCGAAGTCAGCGCGATGCCGATTCGCTCCGGCGCGATTTCCCCGGCGAGGCGATGAATCGCGTCGAACTTGTCGATGGCGTTGGCGTAGGCCGCCGCATAGCCCTCGTCATCGAGCGGCCCCTGGCCGGTGTAGACAATAAACCAGGCCACATCCAGCCCGCCGGCTTCCATCTTGGGCAGCGTCACTTGCGTGTCGAGGTCGCTCGCATAGTTGTTGTCCGCCGTGAAATTGGCGGTGTTGATGTCGACATGCGTGTCGAGGGTGATAATCCGGTCGTGAATCCCCCGGGCGCGCTCGACCAGTTGCGCCTCGCTTTCCGCCGCTCCGGCCTCCTGCTCCTGAGCTTCCTCCACCCCGGTCTCCGCCGCATCCGTTGCCGCGTTGGCGTCCACCGCATCCGTCGCCGCGGCGGCATTCGCTTGCGCCGGCGCGCCAGGCTCGGCGGGCGCGCCGCTTTCGCCGCAACCACCCAGCAAGAGCAGCCCGGCCACAACCACGCAAACCGCGGCCCAGTGAGAAGTATTTCGCTGTAGCTCAGTCATAACGGCGACCTCCAAGTGACGCAGCCAGTATAACAGCCACCACGCCCCACCCCATGTCCAACCATGGGAGGCCAACCATGGGACACCCACCCCCAACGATGGGACACCCACTTCAACGATGGGACACCCACTCCCGGCACTCGGCTTGGCAACGCAAAACCCGCCGGGACGCGCCAAATCCGCCTCGCGAATATTGACATAACCGCATGAAAAGGCTGTTATAATTCGCCCCGAGCCCATTAGCTCGTCGATTTGATTCAACCAAAGAGGAGGATAAATATCATGAAGAATCGACTGCATCCCTTCTTCACCGCGGCCTCCGGCCTCGCCCTTGCCGTCGTTGCGACGTCGGCTTCAGCGCAAGCAATCTCCGAACAGGATGTGATTGACGCGCAGACCACCTGGGGCGAGGGAATCGTCGCGATCGCCAGTGTTCACGCCGAAGGCGGAGACTACGCCGCCCGCGCGACGCAGCACATCAATGACCTGTACGCATACGGCGACGCCCAGGTCATGTTCAAGCCGACCTTGGCGTCGGAAGACCAATTCCGCGAAACATTCGACGAGGCGCTGAGCTACTTCATTGGGCAGGAAGGCAGCGAGGACTCGGGTTTCGCAATCTCGGGCTGGACCAATGTGCGCTGGGAGAGCAACGGCATTTACACCGACGACAGCTCGGCCATGGCCATGGGCAACTACTATTTCACCGGCCCGGACGGCAACGAGACCAAGGTTGAGTACAGCTTCGGCTACGTCCTGGTCGACGGCGAACTGAAGATCAATCTGCATCATTCGTCGATGCCCTACAGCCCGTAACAATCATAAATCCAGGCCCTCGGGCCAGACCCTTTCAGGCACGGCCCGGTTTTCGCCACCGCCAGTGGCGAGCCGGGCCGTTTTTCCGCCCGCGCCGCCAATCTGGGACACCTGCGGCAGTTTCCGTATAATTCCGTTTTTGCCAACGGGATTCTCACGTGATGCAACAGAACCTTTGCCGGACAATCACCGCGTTCCTGCTGTTGATCCTCGTCAGCCAGACTTGGGCCGAAGGAGGGCGCATACCGACCTACGCCAAAAACGGCATGGTCAGCAGCGCTTCCCGGCTGGCTTCCGAAGTCGGCGCCGAAACGCTCCGGAATGGCGGCAACGCCGTGGACGCCGCAATCGCCACCGCGTTCGCCCTCGCGGTCACCTGGCCCAGCGCCGGCAACATTGGCGGCGGCGGCTTCATGGTCTACTTTGGCGAGGATGGCCACGCCACTTCATTCGATTTTCGGGAGAAGGCGCCCATGGCCGCCTCCGAGCGCATGTATCTCGGCGTCGATGGCCGGGTCGTCAACAACTCCAACCATTTCGGGCCGCTGGCGGTTGGTGTTCCCGGCACGGTGGCCGGGCTCTGGAAGGCGCATCAGGAACTCGGCAGCCTGCCCTGGGCCGACCTGGTGGCGCCGGCGGTGGCGCTCGCCCGGGAAGGCATCCCAATCACGTACACGCTGCAGACCAGTTTCGCCCGCACGGCGGGGCGTTTCCGGCAATATTCTTCCAGCGCGGCGGTCTTTTTCAGGCCCGACGGTTCACTTTACGAGTTCGGCGACACCTGGGTGCAGCCCGATCTGGCGGCGACGCTGGAACTGATTCAGGAAAACGGCAAGGACGGTTTTTACGCCGGCGAAAACGCCGAGCGGCTGGCGCGATTCATGGCCGATATCGGCGGTTTGATCACGGAAGAAGATCTGGCCAACTACGAGGCCGACGAGCGCGCCCCCATTCGCGGCAACTATCGCGGCTATGAAATCGTCAGCATGCCGCCGCCCAGCTCGGGCGGCGTCGTGCTTACCCAAATGCTGAACATCCTGGAAGGCTACGATTTGGCGGCGATGGGCCACAATTCGGCCGAGTATATGCACGTCTTGACCGAAACCATGCGCCGGGCCTACGCCGACCGCGCCGAGCATCTGGGCGACCCGGATTTCAACGAAGGCATGCCCATCGAGCGGCTCACCTCAAAAGAATACGCCGCCGAGCTGCGCGCCACGATCAACCCCGAGCGCGCCTCGGCCAGCGACCCCGAGCGCTTCGCCGGCGCCTTTGAAAGCGAGGAAACCACGCATTTTTCCGTGGTGGACAAAGACGGCAACATGGTCAGCGTGACCTACACCCTGGAGTTCGGCTACGGCTCGGCGATTGTCGTCGAAGGCGGCGGCTACCTGCTCAACAACGAAATGGGCGATTTCAACGCCGTGCCCGGCGTCACCGACGCCAATGGCCTGATCGGCACGCCGCCGAACCTGATCCGCCCCGGCAAACGGCCGCTTTCCAGCATGACGCCGACCATTGTCGCGCTGGACGGGCAGCCCTTGTTCGCGGTGGGAAGTCCGGGCGGCAAAACCATCATCAATACCGTGCTGCAATTGATTTTGAATGTGGTCGATCACGACTACAACATCGCCGAAGCGATCGAAGCGCCGCGCTTTCATCATCAATGGCTGCCCGACGTCACCAGCATCGAACCGGATGCCTTTTCGGCGGACACAATTCGCCTGTACGAAGCCAAGGGCCATCGGCTGATGTCCCGCGGCAGCCAGGGGGCGGCCATGGGGGTCTACCATGACCGCGAAGCCGGCCTCTTTCTCGGCGCTTCCGATTCGCGCCGGGGGGACGGCGCGGCGGTGGGCTACTAAAGCCCACCCCCGGCACCGGGCGCCGCACCGCGCATGAAGCCGTCGAATCTGCAGCGCAGGCTGGAGCGGGAGTGCAAGGGAAAGGTCTGGTTCGACGCTTTCAACCGCGGGCGCTACAGCACCGACGCGTCGATATACCAGATCATGCCCATCGCCGTGGCGGTTCCCGCCGACGAAGCGGACGCGGCGGTGGCGCTTGCCATCGCTGAAGAAGAGGGGGTGCCGGTGTTGCCGCGCGGCGCGGGCACTTCCCAGAACGGCCAGGCCATTGGCGAAGCGCTGATTCTCGACTGCACACGCCACCTGAACAAGGTTATCGATTTCAACCCCGACGCGCGCAGCGTCTGCGTGCAGCCCGGCATGGTGCTCGACCAGCTCAACCGCTTTCTCAAACCCCACGGCCTGTTTTATCCGATCGACGTTTCCACCGCCAACCGCGCCACCATCGGCGGCATGACCGGCAACAACAGTTGCGGCGCGCGCTCAATCCGCTACGGCAACATGGTGCACAACGTGCGGGCCATCGAAGCCCTGCTTGCCGGTGGCCGCAAGGCCCATTTCCGCGCAGTGGATGTGGCAGCCGCGCAAGGCGAAAACGGCAACGGCAATAGCGCTCGAACCCCGGGGTTGAATACCGACGCCGTGCCGCCGGAGCTGGTGAGGAATCTGCTGGCCCTGGGAAAAAGCGAAGCGGAAGAAATACACCGCCGCTTCCCGAAACTGCTGCGCCGCGTGGGCGGCTACAATATTGATGAGCTGACGCTGGAGCGACCCAACCTGGCGCGTTTGCTGGTCGGTTCCGAAGGCACTTTGGGCTTCTTCCGGCGCATCCATCTCGATTTGCAGCCGATCCCCCGGCACAAAGTGCTTGGCATCTGCCATTTCGACCGTTTCTACGACGCCATGGACAGCGTCCGCCACATCGTCGAGCTGAAACCCGCCGCGGTCGAATTGATGGACCGCACGATGATCGAACTGGCCCGCGACATTCCCTTGTTCGCGCCCACGGTTGCCCGCTTCGTCAAAGGCGAGCCCGATGCGCTGCTGTTGGTCGAATTTGCCGGCGAAGACCACGCCGAACAACTGTCCACGCTGCGCCAACTCGGCCAACTCGTGGAATCGCTCGGAAACGCATCGCCCGGAACCCCGGGGGCATCCACCATTCCCAATGGACGCCCACCCTTTGTTGTGGAGGCGGTTGATCCCGACTTTCAAAAAGCGGTCTGGGAAGTGCGGGCATCGGGCCTGAACATCATGATGTCGATGAAAGGCGACGCCAAACCGGTCTCGTTCATCGAGGATTGCGCCGTGGCGCTGGAGGATCTGGCGGATTACACCGCCCGCCTGAATGAGATATTCGCGCGCCATGGCACCAATGGCACGTTTTACGCCCACGCCTCCGTGGGCTGCCTGCATGTGCGGCCGGTGCTGAACATGAAACAGGCCCAGGGAGCGCGGGCGATGCGCGCCATCGCCGAAGAGGCGCTGGCCATGGTGCGCGAATACAAGGGCTCGCATTCCGGTGAACATGGCGACGGAATTTCCCGTTCGGAATTCCACGAGCCGATGTTCGGCCGACGCATGGTCCAAAATTTTGAACAAGTGAAACGCTGGTTCGACCCGGACAACGTCTTCAACCCCGGCAAGATCGTCAACCCACACAAGTTCGACGATCGCCAAATCATGCGCTACCCCCCGGATTATCAATGCGAGCCCTTGCAAACCGCCCTCGACTGGTCCCAATGGCGGGGCTATGACCGCGCGCTAGAGATGTGCAACAACAATGGCGCCTGCCGCAAGGCCAGCGGCGGAGTCATGTGTCCGTCCTTCCGCGTCACCGGCGAGGAAATCCATTTGACCCGGGGCCGGGCCAACAGCTTGCGGCTGGCCCTGAGCGGAGGTGCCGGGGCGGATGCGCTGCAATCAAAAGAACTGCGCGAAACCATGGCCCTGTGCGTGGGCTGCAAGGCCTGCCGCCGGGAGTGCCCCACCGGCGTCGACATGGCGCGCATGAAAACCGAGTTCCTGCATCATTATCACCGCGGCAAGGGCCTCAGCCTCCGCGACCGGCTGTTCGCCTACTTGCCGCGCCACATCCAACGCCTCGCCCCGCTTGCGCCGCTGCTGAATCTGCGCGACCGCATACCCGGCCTTGCCCGGGTTTCCGAGTGGCTGCTTGGCCTGAGCGCGAAGCGCCCGCTGCCGCGCTGGCGGCGCGACGTGTTCGACCCGTCCCAAGGCACCGCGGGCAGCGCCGCGAATGGCGGGCAGGAACCCGAATCCGCTTCGGCCGACGGCGCCGGCGCGCGCGAGCTTGTCCTCCTCGTCGACACCTTCAACGGCTGCTTTGAGCGCGAGAACGCCGAGGCGGCGCGCAAAGTACTGCAAGCCGCGGGCTATCGCGTAACCGTGCCGGCATCCCCGGCCGGGGATGCCAGGCCGCTTTGCTGCGGCCGCACTTTCCTCAGCAGCGGACTTGTCGATGAAGCAAAAGCCGAAGCCCGGCGCACGCTGGAAGCTTTGCGGCCTTTCCTGGCGCGCGGCGTGCCGATCATCGGCCTCGAACCGTCTTGCCTGCTCAGTTTCCGCGACGAATATCTGGTGATGGGGCTTGGGCCGGAAGCGGAAAAACTCGCGGCCAACAGCCTGTTGCTGGAAGAATTCCTCGCCGCGGAACAGGAAGCCGGCAACCTGGAGCTGCCCTTGCAAGCGCTGCCGCAAAAGCGCGCCCTGGTTCACGGCCACTGCCACCAGAAAGCCTTCGCCGTCATGCCCGCGCTAAGCAAAACCCTGGCGCTGATTCCGGAACTTGAAGTTGAAGTGATCGAGTCAAGCTGCTGCGGCATGGCGGGTTCGTTTGGCTACGAAGCCGAGCATTACCACCATTCAATGGCGATGGCGGAACTCAGCCTGCTGCCCGCCGTGCGCGCCGCGGATGAAAACTGCCTGCTCCTCGCCAATGGCGTCAGTTGCCGCGGCCAGATCGCCCACGGCGCGGGCCGCGAAGCCTTGCACCTCGCGAAGGTGTTGGAGCAGGCGCTGCGGGCTGCGGAATAGCGATCACCGCCGCCCGCGGCGGGCCTAGATCAGGCCGGTGACCCAAAACACCCAAACCGCGGCAAAGGACGCCAGCCCACCCATCAGCGTCGCGCCGCCATAACTGAAGACGGCGTCGGGCACGCTGAGGCGCGAAAGCGAAGTGCAGACCCAGAAATAGCTGCTGTTGACATATTTGATGATGACCGAGCCGCTGGCGCCGGCCAGCATCGCCGCCTCCGGCGAAAGACCGAGGTTGCCAAGCATGGGCGCGCTCAGGGAGGCCGCGGTGATCACGCCGACGGTGGTTGAGCCGGTGATCATGTTGCCGATGATGCCGATGGTGAACGGCAGCAGGATCGCCGGCAGCCCGAACTCGGTGAACAGGGCGGCGATGTAATCCACCGCCGGAGTGCCGCGCAGGATGGCGCTGAGCGAGCCGCCGAGTCCGGTAACGACGAGGATCATCGCCGAGGTCTTCAATGCCGCTTCGACCCAGGCGTCGCGGGATTGTTCGCGCTGTTCGCTCGTGCGGATGTTGCGGTAGGCGAGCCAGACGCCAATCGACAGCGCCACCACGGGCCAGCCGAGATAGCGGAAAACCGCCCGCAGCGCGTGGCCTTCCTCGAACACCAGCGCGACCACGCTTTGCGCCGCGATCAGCAAAATGGGAATCACGATGGGCGTGTACGAACTCAGCGTGGAAGGCAGGTTTGCGTCGTCGCCAAGACTGCTTTCGACGCTGCCGAACTCATCGCTGGCCGGAGTTTTCACCCGCGGCCCGCAAACGAATTTGCCCCAGGCCCAGCAGGCCAGCGAGCCGACCAGGCAGGCGCCGCCACCATAAATGATGGTCTTGCCGATATCGGCGCCCACCAGTGCCGCGGCGGCGAGCGGGCCCGGTGTCGGCGGCACGATGGCGTGGGTCAGTTGCAGCGCGCCCACCAGTCCGGTGGACATGGCGGCGATGCCAATATTCATGGTGCGGGCGGCGGAATGCACCAGCGGGTTGAGGATTACATAGGCGACATCGGAGAAGATGGCGATTCCGATGATGAAGCCGGTCAAGGTCAGCGCCAGGGGCATGCGCGCCGCGCCCACCAGCCGCACCATGGAGCGGGTGATGACCTGGATGCCGCCGGTGTGCTTCAGCGCTTCGGCGATGATCGAGCCAAGCACGATGACCACGCCAATCGAGCCCAGGGTATTGCCGAAGCCGCTCTCGAAGGCATCGATGAAGTTGTTCTGCTGAATGCCCGGCAAAATCCCAAACAGCATGATGGGAATGAGCAGTGCGAAAAACACGTGCCATTTCCATTTGGCGATCAGGAAGAGCAACAGGAATATGAGCACGCCGAATCCGAGCAGGGAAATGGCGGCGCTGGTGTTTACCGCGGTGGACGGGTCCATGGTGGTCTTCCTCTGTTAATCGAGTTTGCTGGCGCCGATGCCTGGCACGGCGAAACACGGCGGGTTTCGCAAGTGACGCCATCTTGCCCGATACTGGGATTGGTGTCGCGGTCTTTGGGCAGGTTTTCGATTAGGCAGTGGGTATCCCGGATTGCGGCTCAGCGCCAGGTTGCTTTTGATTCGCTCGCGAGCACATCCAGCGCGGCGTTGATGCCGCCGCGCCGATGCGGCACGCCGGCGATTTCCAGGCCCATTTCGACGCCGCTCAAGGTGCCCGCGAGCATCAGATCGTTGAAATCGCCCAGGTGTCCGATGCGGAAACAGCGTCCTTTGAGTTTGCCGAGGCCCATGCCCAGGGACATGTTGAAGCGTTCGCGGATGATCGCGCGCAACCGGTCCGCGTCGTGGCCGTCGGGCAGCAGGGTCGCGGTGGTGGCATTGTTGTATTCGCGTTCGTTGACGCACACGTTTTCCAACTCCCAGGCGTTTAGCGCCGCCCGGGTGGCCGCGGCGAGGCGCGCGTGGCGCGCGAAAACCTGGTCCATGCCTTCTTCCAGCAGCATGTTCAGCGCTTCGTCGAGTCCGTACAGCAGGTTGGTTGCCGGGGTGTAGGGGAAATAGCCGCTGGCGTTGTTGTCGAGCATGGTCCGCCAGTTCCAGTAGGCGTTGCGCGCGGTCGACTGCGCCGACCGTTCCAGCGCTTTCGGGCCAATGGCGTTGAAACCAAGCCCCGGCGGCAGCATCAGGCCCTTTTGCGAGCCGCAAATCACCACATCCACGCCCCATTCGTCCATGGGCAGCGGGGTGCAGCCGAGCGAGGAGATCGCGTCCACCAGCAGCAAGGCGGAATGGCCGCTGGCGTCCATGGCGGCGCGCACGGCGGCGATGTCGCTGGTGACGCCGGTGGAGGTCTCGCTGTGCACCGCGAGCACGGCGGTGATGTCCGGGTCCGCGCGCAAACGCTCTTCCACGGCTTGCGGGTCGATACCCCGGCGCCAGTCGCCTTCCACCCAGACCACGTCGAGTTCGAGCCGGGCGGCGACATCTTTCCACAAGGTGGCGAATTGTCCGGTTTCGAACGCGAGCACTTTCTCGCCCGGCGAGCAGGTGTTGACCAGGGCGGCCTCCCAGGCGCCGGAACCCGAGGACGGGAAAATCAGCACGGGATGTTCGGTGGCGAAAACCTTGCGCAAATTGGCGAAGATGCGCAAGCTCAATTCGGGAAAATCGGCGCCGCGATGGTCAACGCCAGCCCGTGCCATGGCCAGGGCGACGCGCTCGGGCACATTGCTCGGCCCGGGAATTTGCAAAAATGGCGTCCTGAATTCAGCTTCATCAATTTCTTCCCGTTGTCATTTTGCGCGGAGCGAAGCGCAGTCGCAGAATCTCATTGGGTATTCCGCCCACGAATAACGATGTCTTTCCCGGGTTGCGCCTAGCGGGAAACCCCCGGAGCGTACCGGCTTTCCAGGTTTGCTTCCACGTCATCCCGGTAAAACAGCACGTCGCGGAATTCGCCGTTGGCGTACATTGCCGCCTGGTCGTCGAAATGCGGCGAAGCCGGATCGCTTTGCAGGCCGCCGACGGTGATCGCCTTGGCGCGCAAGGGGTCGCCGAATTCCACCACGGCGACGAAACTGTTGCCGCTGGTGCCGTACATGCGCCGGGTGCCGGGGTACTTGCGGCTGCCGAAGGAGGCCAGCGCGCCCCAGCGGCCGGAAGCGAATCCCACCGGCCAGCTTTCTTCTTCGTCGTTGAACTGTTGCACGATGTCGCCGTTGATGCGCTGGTAGCGGTTGACTTCGCCCCAGGGCACGCGCCAGTCGCCCCAGTCGCCTTGCAACTCGGCGACGGCGGCGCGCAAGGCGTCGAGCTGTTGCCCGGCGCCGGCGTTCGCCGCCATGTAATCGTAGATGTTGATGCCGGCGGCGTCCGCTTCCGCGCGCACATTGTCCATCAAGGTCTGGGCCCAATACACCGCCAACGTGGTTTCGACCGAATCAACGCCGAAGCGATAGTCCCAGGCCCCGAGCAGGGCGAGCGGCTCGGCGAGGTCGTCCGCCGGCGCCGCCTCGGCCGCGGCGAGCAGGGCCGGAATCAGCGGCTCGAAGGCGGTGAGCAGGGAGTCGTAAGCGGCTTCGATCAGCGAATCGAGGGTGAAATCGGTCTTGCCGTCCAGCACGCGGATGGCGTGGATGCCGCGGGGATTTTCCGGATTGTTGGCCATGTAGGCCGGATAGTCTTCCGCCCGCGGGCTGTATTCGCCCGCCGCCGAGAACGGCGTGTTGTTGGTGTTCTGGATCCAGCCGTTGGGCGGATTGAGCACGGTGATCAACTCATCGAGGGGATGCAGGCCCTGCCAGTCCGTCGCCGGGTTGCTGCCGTCCAGCGGGGCGTTCCAGTCGAAGGACGGGTCCCGCCGCGGAATAAAGTTGCCGTGGTAGTAGGCAATGTTGCCGTCGGAATCGGCGTATACGGTGTTGTTGGAGGAATTGGTCAGCAATTCCATGCTGGCGTTGAATTCCATGTAGTTGCGCGATTTGGTGCGCAGGTAGGATTGGGTCAGCGCCCGCACCGGCTCCTGCATCAGGCTGATGGCGACCCAGCGGCCGTCCTGCTCGCGGATGATCGGGCCGTGATGGCTGTGGTAGACGGTGAATTCGCGGCTGCCCATCGCATCGCCGTCGCGATAGTCAATTTCGACCTGGCTTTCCTCCAATCGCCGTTCTTCATCGCCATAGACGTAGTAATAGCCGTCGTCGCGTTCGACAATGGTTTCCAGATATTCGTCGATGGCGTCGGCCCGGCTCGAGGTGTGCATCCAGCCGGTGTTTTCGTTGAATCCCTGATAGATGAAGAATTGGCCCCAGGTCACCGCGCCGTAGGCGTTGAGGCCTTCTTCGCTGACCATGTGCAATTCCGAGCGGAAGAAGAACGAGGTGTGGGGGTTGATCAGGAACAGCGCGTTGCCCGTGGCGGAATTCGAAGGCGCGATGGAAAAACCGTTGGAGCCGCGCGGTTCCATGTCCACGACGAGATCGTCGGTCGCGGCGATCATGTCGCCGGCGCCATAGAAATCGCGCAGCCGGGCGATGTTGACACGCTCGATGTCGCCGCCGATGGAGCCTTCGGTGAAGGTGAGCGCCATCCAGGGCTCGAAGCGCTGGATTACCCGCGGTTCGACTTCGGGATGGGTGTGCAGGTAGTAATTGAGGCCGTCGGCGAAGGCATCCATCAACTGTTTCAGCCAGTCCGGGCTGCTCTCGTACAAGGCTTCCATTTCCGCCTGGTTGATGAACAGCCGCATGCGCAGGTCGCGGTAGAGCTCGCCCGCGCCCTCGGCCTCCGCCAGCCTGCCCATGGCGTTGATGTAGTTGGTTTCGACCCGGTTGAAGTCGTCTTCGGCCTGGGCGTATAGCGTGCCGAAGACGGTATCGGCGTCGGTCTCGCCATAGATGTGGGCAATGCCCCAGCGGTCGCGCAGAATCTCGACCCGGGCCGCGCGTTCCTGCCAGCGGGCGATTTCCGCGTCGCTGAAAGTATTCGTGCTCATTTCCGCATCGCCTCCTTGCGGCGCTGGGCTGCATGCGGTCACGGCGAGCATGGTCAGTGACACGAGCAGTGGGGCTACGGCGATTTTCATGACGGCTCCGCGGATGGTTTTCAATTTCGAATCAAGTTTACCCGACTTCACGCCCCGCATACTTGTCATTGCGGGCGCCTTGATTCCTGTCATTCCGCGCGGAGCGAAGCGCAGTCGCGGAATCTCGCTGGATTGCGCGCCAATTCAGAACAGATTCCGCGATTGCGCGCGGTATGACTGCAAAATCATGCCGCGCAGCCTCTATTCATTTTAGTGCGCGTTATTGCGCGCCGGGCGAAGCTTCGCTTGAGCGGGCATACACGCGTTCGCCGTTGACCCAGGTTTCGAGCACCTGGACCTGCCAAATCTCACTAAACGGTACCGCGAAAAGGTCCCGGTCGAGCAACAGGAAGTCGGCTTTCTTGCCTGGTTCGAGCGTTCCGAGCGCGTCTTCCTGGTGTCCGGCCCAGGCGGCGTCGAGGGTGAAACTGGCGAAGGCTTCTTCCAGCGTCATATTTTCCTCGGGATACCAGCCGCCGTCGGGCTCGTTGCCATGATCCTGGCGCGTAACCGATGCGTGCAGACCATGGAAAGGGTTCGGATGCTCGACAGGAAAATCCGAACCATTGGCGATGATGACGCCGGTTTCAAGCAATTTGCGCCAGGCGTACGCGCCCTGGATGCGCACCGGCCCCAGCCGGTCCTCGGCCATGTTTTTGTCGCTGGTGGCGTGGGTCGCCTGCATCGATGGAACGACGCCCAGTTCGGCGAAACGCAGGATATCGTCAAAGGTCAGCACCTGGGCGTGTTCCACCCGGTGCCGCAAGTTGCCCCGGCCGGTCTCGTTGATCAGCATTTCGTAAGAATCGAGCACGATCCGGTTGGCTGCGTCGCCGATGGCGTGGGTGTTGACCTGGAAACCGGCGTTCATCGCCGCGCGCATCAGGTATTGCAATTGTTCATCGGTGTAGCGCAGCAGGCCGGTATTGCCGGGGTCGTCGGAATACTCTTCCAGCAAGGCGGCGCCGCGGCTGCCAAGCGCGCCGTCGCCCACGACCTTCACCGAATGCATCACCAAAAATTCGTTGGCGTCGCGGAAGCGGCCCTCCGCCAGACGCGCCTCGTAGAATTCATCGCTCGCCGCCAGCATCAGGTTGACGCGTATCGGCATTTCACCGGCTTCGAGCAACTCGCGGAACACGGCGATGACCGTGCTGCCGGAGCCCGCGTCATGGACGCTGGTCAGGCCCCAGGAAGCCAAGTCCGCCATGGAAACGGCAAGCGCCCGCCGCAGTTCGTCGCGGCCCGGCTCGGGAATGATGCCGGCGACCAGGCCCATGGCGGTGTCCACGAATACGCCGGTGGGATTGCCTTGCGCGTCCCGGATTATCTGGCCGCCGTCCGGGTCTTCGCTTTGCGCCGTTACGCCGGCCAGTTCCATCGCCAGCGAATTGGCCCAGGCGGCGTGGCCGTCCACGCGTCCCAGCCACACCGGCCGATCGGCCACCACCGCGTCGAGACTGGCGGCGGTGGGAAATTCATTGCTTTCCCACAGCACCTGGTTCCAGCCCCGGCCCTGGATCCATTCGACCTCGGGATTTTCTTCGGCGAAATCCGCCACTCTTTGCGCCGCTTCCTGCTCCGAATCGGCGCCGGTCAAAATCACCGACAGCAGCGCCCGCCCGTGGCTGAGCACATGGCCATGGGCGTCGATCAAGCCGGGAATCACCGTTGCGCCGCCGCCGTCGATGCGCTGTTCCACCGCATCCGGCAATGCGTCATCGGCGGAATACAAACGCTCGACTTCCCCGTCGCGAAACAGCAGCGCGGAAAAACGTTGCAGCGCACGGCTGGAATCCAGCGTGTAGCCGTTCACATTCTCCAGCAATACGCTTTCGCCAAAAGCGGGCCGCGCCGCGATCAACGACGCCATCACGCAAGTCGCGCAGGCAAGGCGGTATATGAATCTCATGGCTTGGCCCGCGGGTCTAGTCCGAATGGCCGTCCGGGTCCGCTTCAACGTAACGGAAGAACCCGAAAAACATTTCCTGCCAGGTTTGCTCGCCCCAGCTCAAAGTCTGGGAGGCGTCGGGGTTGAATGGATTCATCTCGGTATTATCGAAAGTGCCGCTGAACTCGAGTTGGCTGCCGGCGGGCACGAACAGCGGTTGCTTGAAGTCGTAGACTTTTTGCCAGTTGAACTGGTAGTTGGGCACGTTGAGGATTTCCACGCGTTCGCCGTCGGGGTAAACCAGGTGGAAGCGGGCGTCATAGCCGCGATAGTGCATGTGCGGCCCAAGCATGGACAGGTAGGCATCCTCGCGGAAAGTTTTGCTTGCGGTCATTTGCTGGCGTGAGAACGGCGCGATGTCGATGTCGAGTTCCGCCGCGGAACCGCCGAGTACCGCGCGCTCGGGTTCCTCGTCCCACAAGTAGAGGCCTATTTCGGAGGCGTCGACGGTTTCCCGGCCGGAAGTCGTGTAATGCATTTGCAACAGCAAGCCACCGCCGGCCTTGAGCGGAAAACCGGCGCCTTCCGGATAGGTGTTGATCTCGTTGCCGGGCGCGTAGGCGCCGAGTCCGATGCCTTGGTTGAGCACTTCAAACTCGTTCATCCCATCCGGGCCATAGGCGAAGGCGATGATATGGTGCAGCACAGTCGGGTCGCCCGCCTCGAACTCCACCGCCCGCACCCAGACGTCTTCTTCAATGGGCAGCGGCACGGACAGATGGCGATAATCCTGGATGCCGGTTGCCGGAACTTGCTGGGGCGGGATTTGCAGCACAAGGTCGGGCTCGCCATAGGACCACTTGACCATCTCGGGTTGCAAGCTTGGCAAAGGGTCCTCGCCGCCATCGAAACGGGCGCCATCGTCTATCCATCCCACCAGGGTCCGCGTTTCTTCGACCGTGATATGCGAAACGTCCTTGAAATCATGCACATATTCGTTGTCGATCTGGCCCGGCGGCATGCGTTTGGTGTAGAGCACCTCGCGGATCATTGGCGACCAGCCGCGCACGGTCTGGTGGTTGCTCATGGCAAATGGCGCGATGCCGCCTTCGGTATGGCAGGCCAGGCAGCGGCGCTGCAAAATGGGGACAACGTCTTCGGCGTAGGAAATGCCGGCGGCGGCGTCGAATTCGATGGGCTCGGCGGCGCTCGCCAATTCTGGCGCTTCCAGTTCCGCGCCGGAGAGCACCTGGAGCAGGGCATCGGTGGCGTAATGTTCGCTGGCGCGGCGTGAGCGTCCCTCGGCGGCAAAGCGGTTGTTGATGACCCCGGCGAAAAGTATTGCGCGGCCGGCAGGGTCGATGATCGCAATTTCGGCGCCGCGGTTCAGGCCTAGTTCCTTCGCCACCAGGCGGGTGTCGTCTATCAGCACAGGAACTTCGACATTGTTGCGCTCGGCGTCGCGGCGCAGCACGGACTTGTCGGTTTCGCCGCTGGCGTCGAGTACGAAGAACGCGACATTGTCCGCGCCGAACTGCTCGATCAATTCGTTGAAGTCGTCAAGCGCGCGGCGCGAATCGCGGTCGCCGCGGACGTGGGAGAACAACACCAGGGCATCATGGTCGGCGTAGCGGCTCAATTGATGGAACTTGCCTTCGTGGTCGATCAGGGAAAAGTCGCTGATGCGCTCCGCCGCCTTGCCGGCGCCGGCGAACAATACCGCCGTCGCGGCAAGCGTGAAAAGTGCTGCCAGGTTCCGCATGCCTGTTCTCCTGTAATTGCAAATGGTTCTTGATTCGAAGAGCCGCAAGCATCGGCGCCATGGCTCTTGAGCGTCCGCGAATTCTAAGCCCTGCACTGGCAATTCTCAATTGCCCGCGCGGCCTGACGCGCCGCATTGCAACTTGTTGCCACAATGTGTCGCGCTGCGATACGATGGCGAAATGAGAATTCGCCATAAGGCGCTAAGGCGATTCTGGATGTCTGATGGAAGCGTCAGAGCCGGACTTGACGCTGCCATGTTGCCTCGAATCAGGCTTATCCTGACCGTGCTGTCGCAATCTAGCGGGCCGGAAGGCATGCGCGGCAACCCGGGGTGGGGACTGCATCGGCTAAGAGGCGATTTGGCCGGGTTTTGGAGCGTACGCGTAACCGGAAACTGGCGAATTGTGTTTCGCTTCGAAAAAGGCGAGGCCACAGATGTTGACCTTGTCGACTACCACTGAGAAATCGATCATGAACAACCTTGACTTGCAACTTCCGGCGCATCCCGGCGAGGTATTGCGCGAATGGATGCAGGGCAATAACAAGACGATTGCCGAAACCGCGGCGCTTCTGGGTGCGTCCACTTCCCAACTCAACCGCGTACTCGCTGGCAAGGTGCGAATGTCAGCTACTCTGGCAGTGCGACTGGAAAACCTGGGCTGGAGTACCGCCGAAGTCTGGACCCGGATGCAGGCCGCCTGGGAAGTTGCCAGAGCGCGCCGCGCCGAGAACGCCGCTTGAAAACCGCAAGAACGGTCAAGTTGTCGAGAGGTGGGCGTTACACTTGGATATTCCAGTATTCCAATTGAATGTGCTGTTGGATTCCAGTTCATATTACTCTATTTTATTCTCGAACCAGAGGATTGCTGCCTCACCTTCCTTACGTGTGACTTCGCCCACATGTCTGCTATGGCGAATACAATTGCGTAACTCCGCAAATTGCCCGAAACGCACTTCTAATGTCTCCTTGTTAACGAAGAAAGGTTGAAATTTCTCCCATAGATTTTTGTTCATGACTATGTCCTTTAACTCCCGAAGGTCAGTGTATTCCAACTTTCCCAAAAGCGTTTTATAGTGATCTGAACCTAGTGCTAAGTTTTTCCTCATTGCAGTCTGCAATCGTTCTTCAATTTTTTGTATTACGTGATTTGGTAGATGCTCGTATTTCCCTTCTAAAGCCGTATTGATGCGACCCCTTAGGGCTAGTTCAACATTCTCTATTTTAGCGTCCAAATCTCGCAGTGGCGGAGGAAGATCCAGCCGCTCCTTAACGAGTAGATCCTCTATGGCGCCTTGAAGTGTACGTTGCCTCTCTGAAGTAAACGCCCTAAAATCACTCGTGGTGAAGGGGTTTCGCAATAAAATATCAAATGCTTCCGGAGATATAAGATGAGTTTCAAGAGTAGCGCGGACATTTGTTTCACCACTTGCTTCGATTAGTTTTGGAATATACTCGTTTGGCAGCTGTTCCCCGATGACGTTTCGGTTGGTGTCAGTCGTGAGCGGAGTACGGTTTAGAATTGTATCGATGTCACCGGCCAAGTCATTTTCTTTGCCCCAACTTTTCGGAACAATGTGATGATCATCAAGATCATCGTGTTGAGGTGAGTTACCTGTAATCCAGTCGCGAGCGCCGCGCAGTACCAGCAGGTTAAAGATACCGTTGTAGGCTGAAGTTCCACGTTTATTTTCTTTGTGCAAGTCCAGTGATCTAAAACGTGAATGGAATTCGTCAATCAAACCCGGTTTTGCAGTGTCATTATTGAACCAGTCTCGAACATCCATGAAGTCGCGTGCTGAAGTAGACTCCACGGCGCCGGAATAGCGGTTAGTGAAAACACTAGCCCAGTACCAGTGGTGCAGCTTACGCCGAGCATCAAGCTTACTTGTTGGCGAAAGCTTTCCGAGGCAAGTTTGGAGCGCGGCAAAAGCCGGAAGAATTGAAACATAAGGTAGGAACCGAGACGAAATCGCGCCGAATTCTCGAGGATCGCGCAATAACTTAATTGCGCATTCAACTGCCTTGACAGCTTCATTCCAACGTCTTTCAAAATCTGTAACATCAGGAACCAGCACATCCTTACGAAGAGAGCCATCTGTCCCGCGGACTTGTCTTTGTTGCCCGGGAAGTAGGTAATAAAGATATTTGGGTGAACAATATGTTTGGCGCAAAATTGACATCACTTGTAAGATGTAGACATTCATACGGCCTGAATCCACAAATTCTAGCCGCGGCGCAGCACGGCGCCAAAGATGTTTCAATTGAAGACCTTTGGGTTTCAGCATCGCATTCATAAGGTCAAAAATATCCAAACGAATGCCGCGACTGTTCACTTGTGTGAAAATGTCGCAAACTTTGTCAATTTCAAGATCTCGATCAAGTTCGATGTATGATATTTGGTATTTTTCAACAATAGCCTTAAGAAGATTTCCAAATTCTACTGCGTTGTTTGCATGGCGATCCGCCTCTTGATCTGCTTCACCACAATTCGAAGTTTGAGCGACCTGTTGCAAGTTGCGCCAATGCTTTTCGTAGCCTTGAACCCAATTCCCAAGATTCCAGCCTCCTTGACCAATGACCGATACAGGGAAGTAATGTTGCTCAAATTGGGCGACTTGATTTTCTAATATGTTCACACCCTTTCGAGTCCAATCATATTCAAATGCCTCGTCGTAGTTTTCTTCAATGAGTTTATCGACTCGAATAAAGTATAAATAGCGACTGCCTTTATTGGGAAGTCGAATATTCGGAGCAAAAAACGAATAATATATCGCTGTTAGGCGCTGCTGGCCGTCCAGAACGATATGTAAAGGGTTGTCTTGGTTGCCTCGATACCCATAAATTGGTTCACAAGAAAGCGCGTCAAAATTCTCCGGCTTCCCTTTCCAGATTAGCAAGCTTCCGATGTAATAATCTAGAAATATTGAACGCACTAATTCTCGAATGTCCGACGGCTTCCACTCAAATTCTCGCTGGAAATCTGGTATGACATATCTGCCTTCTCTCAACCAATCAACAAGCGTAACCAAACTAACATGACCTGGTATTTGTGCATCTTTCAATGTTTTATACTCCAATTAAATATTTTGTCGCAAAATCCGACAAGACTGTATTAAAAAGGATGGTTCTAGCCAGAGTCGCGAGTACTTCCTGCCAGCCAAGCAAGGCATACAGTAAAGCCAGAGCGAATTCTATGCTTGCGAGTGTCGTTTCTCAATGACGTCGCCGCAATGGCGCCCCCCTATCGGCCGAAGAGATTCCGCGACTACGCTTCGCTTCGCGCGGAAAGACAGGGGTGGGGCGGGGCTCGGCGCGGTTGGGACGACGTGATTGGGCAATTCTGCAAAGTTAACTATTGCAGTTCGATCAGGAAATAGTCGTCGTTCATGAGTTCGCGGATGAGGCGGGTGAGGGCCGCGTGGGTGGCGCCGGCGATGTTTTCGGCGGTGCCGCGGCCGAAGAGGTTGGTTTGCCAGATGTTGCGGCCGCCGCGGTTGAGTTGCAGGTTGACCCGCATCGTCAACTGGATGCCGTCGTCTGTTTCGGCGGTTTCGATGGAAGTCAGGCTGCCGCCGACAACGAAATCCGCTTCGCCTTCCACGAGCGTGGCGCCGCCGTGTTCGAAGCCCTGGACGAGGGCGCTCCGCAGAATTTGAGACATTGCGGTTTCAGCCTGAAAGCCTTCGACGATGACGCTTGCGTCCGCGAGACCGCGTTCATCGCTGAACTCACCCAATTGCAAACTGCCGCGGATGCGGCTGAAGTCGGCGCGGTGATTGCCGTCGTACTGGTAATTCACATTGACCTGTTCGGCCGCCAGGGCGGCCGCGCCGAACAGGGTGGCGAGGACGAACAACAAGCTGCGTAACATCATGGCATTGGATCTCTTGCGGATCGATTGAATTCCGCGGGGCTGAATCCCAACGGGTTGAACCTCGCCTGGGCCGAATCCCGCCGGAGCTGCCGCCCCGGCGGGAAAAAAATCGCCTAGTGGATTTCCGAGGCGGGCCAGGGCGCGCCCGGGCGGATGTCGCCCAGCGGAACGAGGCCGCGGTACACAAACTTCTGCACGCGCTTGCCTTCGTAGGTCTCTGTTGTGTACACATCGCCGTTGGAGGCGGTGACGATGCTGTGGGTGCCGAAGAACAGCCCCGGCTGGCGGCCGCCGTCGCCGAAGGTGTACAGCACTTCCAGCGATTCGCGGTCGAGCACGTGCACCAGCATGTTGGAGCCGTCCGCCAGGTAGATGAATTCCTGCTCCGGGTCGTGGGAGAAAGAGATGTCCCAGGTCGAGCCCGACAAGGTGGCCGGTGCGACCAGTCCTTCCTGGACGAAAGTGCCGTCGCGCTGGAATACCTGGATGCGGTCGGCGCCGCGGTCGCAGACGTAAACCAGGCCATCCGCCGAAGGTTCGGCGCAATGCACTGGTGGGCGGAATTGTTGCGGCAGCGGTTCGCCGGGAATATAGGTGTTGTCGGCCTCGTCATCGGGCTGGTTGCCGTAGGCGCCCCAATAATTGATGAACTCGCCGGTGCTGGCGTCGAGCAGGACCACCCGGCGGTTGCCGTAACCGTCGGCGATCCAGGCTTCGTTGTTGGCGGCGTCGATGGCGATTTCGGCTACCCGCGAGAAATGCGTGGTGCTGTTGCTGTCCGGCAGGTTGCCGGGTTCGCCAATCGTGCGAACGTAGTCCCCTTCGCGGCTGAAAACAAGGATGTGGGAATCGGTGCTGCCGTTGCCGCCGATCCAGACATCGCCGTTGGCCGCCACTTCGATGCCGTGGTTGGAGGCCGGCCATTCGTATTCGCCGCTTTCCACCGGGCCGCCCCAGGCGTTCACCAGGTTGCCCTCGGGGTCGAATTCAAGAATTGGCGGCGCCGCGGTGCAGCAGGACGCAACGCCCCGGTCGAGCCCGAGTTCCTGGCTCATGAACATGTCTGGAGAATCGCGGTGCACGATGTAGACGTGGTCTCTGGCGTCAACGGCGACGCCGATGGTGCGTCCGAGCAGCCACTGGTTGGGCAAGGGTTGCGGCCAGAAGGGGTCCACTTCGAAGTGCGGCACGAGCTGGTCGCTGTTTGCCGCCTGTGGGCTTTGCCCCATCCTGTCTTGCGCGACGAACAACACGAACAGGACGAGCACTGCGGCAATAGCCAGAACAAAAGTTGAGGGATTGCGATTCATGTCTATCTCCCGCGGGCGATGGCATTGGGTTTTGGCGCCAGTATATGCCCATGCCGCGGGGAATAGAATAGTTTGTTTATTTGCACCGCGCCGGGAAAATCCAGGCTCACGCATCAAACGTATAATCAAGCTGGTAACCGACAGCGCGCACAGCCAGTGCGGCCAATTGCATCGCGGGCAAGGCATATGACGACAATCAAGGAATTTCTTCGGCTGGAAGCGGCGGGCGGCGTCTTGCTTTTCTTCACCGCCGTGCTCGGT
Source organism: uncultured Pseudohongiella sp. (assembly GCA_965221015.1). Lineage (GTDB taxonomy): Bacteria > Pseudomonadota > Gammaproteobacteria > Pseudomonadales > Pseudohongiellaceae > UBA9145. Next base: position 765,923 of record OZ244859.1, read on the forward strand.
CTGGTGGTGGCGAACAGCTTTTTCGCGGGATGGTACGCCGCCCTGCTCGACACCACGGTGGCGATTCAGATAGGCGCATTGTTGATCAACAAACCGTTCATTCTCTGGATCAACGACGGCCTGATGGCGGTGTTCTTCTTTCTCATCGGGCTGGAGGTGAAGCGGGAAGTGCTGGAAGGCGAGTTGTCCTCGCCGGAACAAATTATTCTGCCCGGGCTGGGCGCCCTCGGCGGCATTACGGCGCCCGCCATCATTTACAGCTTGCTCAACTGGGGCGATGCCGTCGCTATGAGCGGCTGGGCCGTGGCCAGCGCCACCGACATCGCTTTCGCGCTCGGCATCCTGAGTCTTTTCGGCCGCCGCGTGCCGCCGGCGCTGAAAGTGTTCCTGTTGACACTGGCGATTTTCGACGACCTGGCGGCGATCGTCATCATCGCGTTTTTCTACGCCGGCGATCTTTCGCCCGCGATGCTGGCGCTCGCGGCGGCATTCCTTGCCTTCGCGGTTGGGGCGAACCTGCTCGGCGTGCGGCGCACATCGGTGTATCTGCTCATTGGTGTCGCCTTGTGGGTCAGCGTGCTCAAATCCGGCGTTCACGCAACCCTGGCGGGCGTTCTCATCGCCCTGTGCATTCCCGTGCGCGACAAAGACGGCTATTCGCCTTTGAAAAGCCTGGAAGACGATTTGCACACGCCGGTCGCCTTTCTGATTCTGCCGCTGTTCGCTTTCGCCAACGCCGGTTTGTCATTGTCCGGCATGGGTCTGGCCGAGTTGTCCAGCCCGGTCGCGCTGGGCATCATAGGCGGCCTGGTGTTCGGCAATCCCATCGGCATCCTGCTGTTCACGGGCATCGGCGTCGCGCTGGGCTGGACCAGGCTGCCGGACGGAGTGAACTGGACCCAACTGGCCGGTGTGGCTTGCATCTGCGGCGTCGGCTTCACCATGAGCCTGTTCATCGCCGGCCTCGCTTTCGAGCATTCCGGCGGCGCTTACTACGATGTGGTGCGGCTTGGAATTTTGACCGGTTCCGCGCTCTCCGCGACCATCGGCTGCCTGCTCCTCTGGCTGGGACTCAGCCGCTCCAGCGCGGCACCGGAAAACCCCCTCCCCCGCGATTACCAAACCTCCTGAACTTGCCGACTTGCATGTAACTACAATGTAGTTAAAATAACCGCATGGAAGGTCTGGATTTCGAATGGGACGTCAACAAGGATGCGACCAATCAGCGCAAGCACGGCGTGTCTTTCGCGGAAGCGAAATCCGTCTTTGCCGATGAATTTGCTCGCTTGATTGCTGATCCAGATCACTCATCGGACGAAGAGAGGTACATTCTGCTTGGAATGAGTCAAAGACTGCGCCTGATCACAGTGAGCCATTGTGTCCGAGATGAAACGCGACTGCGAATAATTTCCGCCAGAAAGGCAAACCGGTCGGAAAAAGACGCCTACGAGGCTTTTAGAAATGCGTGAAAACTACGATTTTTCAGAATCCACCAGCAACCCTTATGCAAAACGGCTCAAGAAGCAGATAACCATTCGGATTGATCAGGAGACGATTGTCTACTTCAAGGCCATGGCGGAAGACAAGGGCATACCCTACCAAAGCCTGATCAATCTCTATCTGCGGGACTGCGCCCACTCGCGGCGGAAACTCGATTTTCGCTGGCAAGCCTGAGTTGGCAGCCAAGATCGCATACCTTTACCAAGCCTGAATTTCAGGTTGCCAATGCCAATGGCCCGGGCTGCAAAGCAGGTTGTTTCACGCTGGATTGAACAGAAAAGGGGCCGCATCGATTGATGCGGCCCTTTGGTTTGGTGTTGCGAGTCGCGGCGCGGTTTACAGTTCGTCGGGCGGCCAGGTCGGGGCGCGGTCGGTCACGGTGACCGGGCGCATGCCCTGGTAGAGGAACTTCTGCACCCGCTTGCCTTCGTAGGTTTCGGTGGTGTAGATGTTGCCCTCGGAGTCGGTGGCGATGCTGTGTGGGGCGAAGAACAGGCCGGGCTGCCTGCCGCCGTCGCCGAAGGTGTACAGCACTTCCATGGACGCGCGGTCAATGATGTAGATTTTGAAGTTCTGACCGTCGGCGAGATAGATGAACTCCTGCTCGTCGTCGGGCGAGAAGGCGATATCCCAAGTGGAGCCTTGGGCCAGCGTCGCGGGGGAAATGATCACTTCCTGCACGTAGGTGCCGTCGGTGCGGAACACCTGAATGCGGTCCGCGCCGCGGTCGCAGACGTAAACCAGCCCGTCATTGGAAGGCTCGGCGCAATGCACGGGGCCGCGGAACTGGTCGGGCCCGGGCACGCCGGGGGTGTAGGTCACGTCGGTGCCGTCTTCGGGCTGGTTGCCATAGGCGCCCCAGTAACGCAGAAATTCGCCGGTGTCCACATCGACCACGGCAACCCGCTTGTGGGTGTAGCCGTCGGCGAAATAGGCTTCGCCGGCCTGCGCGTCAATGGCGATTTCGGCGATGCGGCCAAAATGCGTTTCGCTGTTGCTGTCCACGTCCTGGCCGGGAATGCCGATCTGGCGCACGAACTCGCCATCGCGGGTGAAAACCAGCGCGTGGGAGTCGCCGCCGCCATTGCCGCCAATCCAGATATTGCCGTTCGGGTCGACTTCAATCCCGTGGTTGGATTCGGGCCACTGATAGGGCGCGCCTTCCACCGGGCCGCCCCAGGCGTTGATCAGGTTGCCCTCGATGTCGAACTCGAGGATCGGCGGCGCCGGAGTGCAGCATTCCGCCACGCCGGCGTAAAGGCCAATTTCCTGCACGCGCATGAACTGGGATTCGGTGTTGCGGTGGACGATAAATATGTGGTCGCGTTCGTCGACATCGACGCCGATGGTGTTGCCCTGCACCCAGTGGTTGGGCAGGGGTTTCGGCCACAGCGGATCGACCAGGAAGTGCGGCGCCATGACATCGTTGCTGGCGGCGACGCTTGGCGACTGCATGTGGCCATGGCCGATCCCCAAAGCGACCAGTGCGGCAGCGAGGAAAACGCCGGCCATCATTTTGATTTTGGTCATCGTTGTTCTCCGGTTGCGGATGGAAGGCCCGCGCGGACGAAAACACGGGTATCAACCGAATCCTATGCGAGCGGTGGAAATAACGCAAACAAATTCGCGCCTATTTTCAATTCCGCCAAAATCGCGCGTTTCGCGCGCCGTGTCCCCCGCGCCGCTGGAATGCCGCTGGCGGATGCGCCACAATCGGCCCTTGAGCGACTCCGGCGCTGGTATTGTTCGGCGCGTTCAAGGCTTCATTCATCGGAAATTGCGGGAGGATGCCCAAGTGAGACGAGTTCGATTGGCGCCAATGCTGGCCGCGGCCGCCCTGCTGGCGGCGCCGCTGCTGCTTTTGCCGGCGGCGGTGTCGGCCCACGACATTCCAAGCCGGGTAACCGTGTACGCCTTCGTCAAGCCGGAGGGCGACACCTTGACCGCGCTGTTGCGGGTGCCGATGGAAGCCTTCGGCGAGATCAGTTTTCCGCTGCGCGGTCCGGGCTATTTGCGCATCGGCGAAGCCGACGCCGCCATGCGCGACGCGGCCCGGATGTACATCACCGAATCTCTGGTCTTCTACGAGAACGGCGTCGAACTGGAACAGAAAACCTTGCGCGCCGCGCGCATCTCGCTGCCGTCAAGCCGGGCGTTCACCGACTATGAAACGGCGCTTGAGAATGTTTATTCGGCGCCGCTCGGCGACGATGTCAACCTGTTCTGGCGCCAGGGCGTGCTCGACTTGCTGGTTACCTATCCGATCGAGGCGGAGGATTCCGATTTTTCGGTGGATCCCCAGCTCGGCACGCTTTCCGACCAGACCACCACGGTGCTGCGCTTTCTGCTCCCCGGCGGCGGCGAGCGCCTGTTCAACTACCTGGGCAATCCCGGCCTGGTGGAACTGGACCCGCGCTGGCACCAGGCCTCCCTGCGATTCATCGTGATGGGTTTTTGGCATATCCTGGAAGGCGTCGACCACCTGCTGTTTCTTTTTTGCCTGGTGATTCCGTTGCGCAGCTTGCGCCATCTGATTCCGGTGGTCACCTCGTTCACGATCGCGCACTCGATCACCCTGATCGGGTCGGCCATGGGGATCGCCCCGCGGGCGCTGTGGTTCCCGCCCCTGATCGAGACTTTGATCGCGCTGTCGATCGTTTATATGGCGTTTGAGAATATCGTCGGCTCGCGCCCGGAACGGCGCTGGATGGTCGCTTTCGGCTTTGGCCTGGTGCACGGCTTTGGTTTCTCCTTCCTGTTCAGCGAAACGCTGCAATTCGCCGGCGGCCATCTGATTTCTTCCTTGCTGGCGTTCAATGTCGGCGTGGAACTGGGGCAGTTGCTGGTTTTGGTCCTGGTCATACCGGTGTTGAACCTGATGTTCCGCTTTCTGGTCGCCGAACGCATGGGCTGCATTCTGTTGTCGGCCCTGCTTGCCCACAGCGCCTGGCACTGGATGCTCGACCGGGGCGCGCAATTGCAGTTGTTCACCTTCCAAATGCCGATTATGGACAGCCTGTTCTATGCGGCGCTCATGCGCTGGGCCATGTTGGCGATCATCGTCGTCGGCTGCTTCTGGCTGACTTACGAATTGTTCCGCCGGCTCAACTTGGTGCTCAGTTTCGCCGAGCTCGGGCAGTTGCGCGAATCTGACCCGCGGGATCCTGGTGCTGTCAACTTTTGAGGCATCGTGGCTTCGAACCGTCGCCGTCGCCGACTTCCGTTGTGCCAGATTCGCGCGTGATCGGGTGGGAAAAACAGCATTCCGTGCTCTGCCGGGAAATCCATTCGATTGATTGTGTGTTTGGACGGCTACTTGCTATGATGCTCCGGCTTGCAGCATCTGGGGAGAGCGCTTCATGTCTTCGATATTCATCGTTATCTTCGGGCTCGTCGGCTTCTCTTTTGGCTGGTTCGTCTATTCCCGCTTCATCGCCGAGAAAATCTACCGGCTGGACCCGGAATACGTCACGCCCGCCAATCGTCTCAATGACGCCGTCGACTATGTGCCAACCAACAAATATGTGTTGTGGGGTTCGCATTTCACGGCGGTGGCCGGCGCGGCGCCGATCGTGGGGCCCGCCATCGCGGTGTACTGGGGCTGGCTGCCCGCCCTGGTTTGGGTGACGCTGGGCTCGATTTTCTTCGCCGGCGTGCACGACATGGGCGCGCTGTGGGCGAGCAACCGCCACAACGCCCGTTCCATGGGCGCCTTGTCGGAAGATGTCGTCGGCGCCCGCACACGCGCCCTGTTCATGGTGGTGATCTTCCTCCTGCTGCTGATGGTCAACGCCGTGTTCGGCACCATCATCGCCGGCGAAATGGTGGATATCGAAACCTCCGTCGTGCCGGCCTGGGCCGCGATTCCCGTGGCCATCGCCGTGGGCGTGCTGATTCGCCGCAAAATCAATTTGTTCGCGATTTCGCTGATCGGCGTAACCATTTTGTATTTCACGATTTACCTTGGCACGCTCTGGCCGGTGGAGACGGAGTCCACCTGGGACGGCGTCTTGCTTGGGCCGCACGGCAACTGGATCATTATCCTCTTCATCTACGCCGGCATCGCTTCGATGTTGCCGGTGTGGCTGCTGTTGCAACCGCGGGATTACATCAACGGCGCGCAACTCGTGCTTGGCCTGCTCGTGCTGTACAGCGCGGTATTCATCGCCTTGCCCGACGTCACCGCGCCGATGATCAACGAGAATCTCGCCGAAGGAACGCCGCCGCTGTTTCCAATCCTGTTCGTGACCATCGCCTGCGGCGCCCTCTCGGGTTTCCACGGCATCGTATCCTCCGGCACGAGTTCGAAGCAGTTGAACAATGAAAAGGACGCGCGATTCGTCGGTTATCTCGGCGCCCTGGGCGAGGGTTCGCTGGCGCTGATCACCATCACCGCGGTGACCGGCTCGCTGTATGCCGTCTCCAGCGTCGAATGGAGCACGCTCTACGCCAATTTCGGCGATGGCGCCGCGGGCGCCTTTATCGAGGGCGGCGCGCGCCTGATCACGGAAGGCTGGGGCATTCCGTTTACTTTTTCCGAAACCATGCTGGCGGTCATGGTCGTGCTGTTCGCCGGCACCACCATGGACGCGGGCCTGCGTTTGCAGCGCTACATCATCCAGGAATGGGGCAACATTTATTCGATCGGTTTTCTCAAGAACAACTACATCTCCACCCTGGTGGCCGTGGGTTGCTGCCTGACCCTGGCTTTCGGCGCCACCAACGGGAATTACCCCGGCGACGGCGGCATGCTGATTTGGCCGATCTTCGGCGCGTCCAACCAGATTCTCGCCAGCCTCACGCTGTTGGTGCTTTCGGTTTATCTGATGCGGTTGAAGCGACCGTCGATTTTCACCCTGGCGCCGATGATGTTTATTGTGTTCGTGGCTTTCTGGGCCAGCCTCTGGTACCTGTTCGACTATTATCGATCGAACAACTGGCTGCTGCTCGCGCTGAGCCTGGCGGTCATGGCGGCAAGCATCGTCGTCATGCTCGAAGCGGCGTCCGTTATCGGGAAAATCCGCCGCGGCGAAGATCTTCCCGCCGACGAAGCCGCAGAATCGGCGGAAAATGTCGGGAATTGACCTGCAAACGCTGACATCGGAGCTGTCGCCCGAACTGCGTCAGTCCCTGGGCGGAGTTTTTCAGTTCGACCAGGTCGATTCCACCAACGACCTGGCCCTGCGCCGGCTGCGCGAAGGCGAAAGCGGCGATTGCCTGCTGCTGGCCCGTGAGCAAACCGCGGGCCGGGGCAGACGCGGACATCAATGGCACAGCCCCGTTGGCGGCGGTCTGTATTTTTCCCTGGTGCGCGCGTTGCCGCTGTCGCTGGAGCAAATGCTGCCGCTGGGGCCGGTGGTGGCACTGGCCCTGCGCGCCGGATTGAGCGACCTGGAAGTGTATGGGCTGAGCGTGAAGTGGCCGAATGATTTGCTCAGCGGCAACCGCAAACTGGGCGGCGTCTTGATCGAAACCCACGGTGCCGATGCCGGGCGGCATGTGGTGGTGGGAATCGGTCTGAATTTGCGTTTCCCACCGGAGGTGATGGCGAACATCGACAAGCCCGCCATCGATTTGGCGACGGTTTGCGGCGAGGAACCCCATTGGCCGCGCCTGCTGCCGGCCATACTCGGGCGCATGATCGAATACCTCGACGCCTACCGGCGCGAGGGCTTCGCCCGCTTCCAGGGCGAATGGAACAAGTTCGACCGCTATTTTCAGCAAGATGTTGTGGTGCAGGTTGGCGAGACGAAAACCATCGGCCGCGTATCCGGCGTCGATGAATCCGGCGCCCTGCTGCTGCGCAACGCCACCGGCATCCAGCGGCTGGTTTCGGGAACGATTTTTCCTTCGCGGCACGGTGCCGGCCCGAAACCGTGATTTTGGAAATCGATGCCGGCAACACCAGTTTGAAATGGCGCTGGCGCGGCGCCGCCGCGAACAGCGTGCGCGAGCCGGCGCAACTGCATGCCGCGCTCGCCGGCGGGCGAACTCCGGATGAAGTGCTGATTTGCAATGTCCGAGGCGCCGAATTCGCCGGCGAGCTGGTCGCCTGGACGAGGCGGGAGTGGGGTTTGCCGGCGCGATTCGCCAAAGTTGCCCGGGAATGTGGCGGCGTGCGGATTCAGTACGCCGATCCGGCCCGGCTCGGCGCGGACCGCTGGCTCGCCATGCTTGCCGGGTTCCGCATGTCCCGCGGCATGGGCTGCCTGATCGTCGACAGCGGCACCGCGCTGACGATCGACGCGGTCGACGCCGGCGGTTTGCACCTGGGCGGATACATTATGCCTGGGCTTGCAAGCTTGCGCGCGGCGCCGTTGCGCAACACCGCGATCCGGCTTCCGCCGGCCGATTCGGCCGGGGACGGGGGCGGGAAAGCGTCGGTCGAACTCGGCAACGACACCGCCGCCGCGCTGGGCAACGGCGCCCTGTTCATGTTGTGCAGCACGGTGCGGGCCGCCATCGCGCGCTTCCGGCGCGGCGGCAACGATGCCGCCCGGCTCATTTTGACCGGCGGCGACGCGCCCCTGTTGCAACGCCAGCTTGGTCTGGATGAAGCGGCGGTTGCGCCCGAACTGGTGCTGGACGGGCTGGCGATCGGCTGCGGGGAAACGGAGGACTGATGCGCTACATTATCGTATCGCTTTTGCTGCTGAACATTGGCTACTTCGGTTGGAACCTGCTGCGCCCGCCGGCGCCGCCCGCGGCCGCCGAAGCGCAAGCGCGCCCGCCGCGGGTCGAAGGGATTCAGCTCGTAAGCGAGGCGCGAGAGGCGGAAACCGCGCGGCGCATCGCCGAAGCGGAGCAGGTTTGCTTCTATGTCAGCGGTTTTTCCGATATTTTCCAGGCCAGTGAATTCGCCGCGGGCGTGATCGGTGACGGCCTGGAGGCGACGGTTTATGTCGCGCAAGACGGCGAGAACGCCGAAGTGCGCCTCCAGCGTCACGTCGAAGACTTGGCCAGTATTCCGCAATGGCCTGATTTTGCTGGGAAAAGTGGCGAACTGACGGGAATGGAAAATCCCTGCCAAACATTTGCACACGCAGATCATTTCCACTAAAATGCCGCACTCCTGTGAGAGTGGTCCGTCGCGGGCGTCGGACTATTGCTCTTTTGGGAGGGGTTCCCGAGTGGCCAAAGGGATCAGACTGTAAATCTGACGCGCAAGCTTCGGTGGTTCAAATCCACCCCCCTCCACCAACTGGAAACCCCTGCGGGGCGGAGTTGTTTCCAGAAGGCGGGTATAGTTCAGAGGTAGAACCCCAGCCTTCCAAGCTGGTCGCGCGGGTTCGATTCCCGCTACCCGCTCCAGATTTGCATTCGGTATTCCGCGCACAATCAGCTCGCATAGCTCAGGAGGTAGAGCACTTCATTGGTAATGAAGAGGTCTCCGGTTCAACTCCGGATGTGAGCACCACACAGAAAATATACAGGTTAAGAAAAAGCCGGGGCGTCAAGCGCGAAATCAATGCGCGATGGTCATGGCGCAGTGACGGCGGCGCACGGGCGACGGCAACCAATCGGAAGGCGGGCAAGCGGGCGGGGACCCGGTACAGTCGGGGAACCCGAAGCAGAATAAAGTTTCAGCAAATATACGGGCGCGGGGCGGCAAGCTCCGCAAATTAATTTCAAGGCAACAAAAAGGCGAGGCCGGGGGCCGAGCCTGGCAAGGGCAGTTACTGATGGCGAAGGAAAAATTTGAAAGAACGAAGGTGCACGTTAACGTTGGCACGATTGGCCACGTGGACCACGGCAAGACGACATTGACGGCGGCGCTGACGAAGATTTGCGCGGACCGCTACGGCGGATCGGTGAAGGCGTTCGATGAGATCGACAACGCGCCGGAGGAGCGCGAGCGGGGGATCACGATCGCGACCTCCCACGTGGAATACGACTCGCCGAACCGTCACTACGCCCACGTGGACTGTCCGGGCCACGCGGACTACGTGAAGAACATGATCACGGGGGCGGCGCAGATGGACGGCGCGATTCTGGTGGTTTCGGCGGCGGACGGCCCGATGCCGCAGACGCGGGAGCACATTCTGCTGGCGCGCCAGGTGGGGGTGCCGTTTATCGTGGTGTACATGAACAAGGCGGACATGGTGGACGACGAGGAGCTGCTGGAGCTGGTGGAGATGGAGGTCCGGGAGCTGCTGGACACCTTCGAGTTTCCGGGCGACGACACGCCGATCGTGATCGGTTCGGCGCTGAAGGCGCTGGAGGGCGACGAGTCGGAGCAGGGCGTGGGTTCGGTGGAGAAGCTGGTGGAGGCGCTGGACAGTTACATTCCGGTGCCGGAGCGCGAGATTGACAAGCCGTACCTGATGCCGATCGAGGACGTGTTTTCGATTTCGGGCCGGGGCACGGTGGTGACGGGGCGGATTGAGCGCGGCGTGGTGAAGGTTGGCGAGGAGGTTGAGATCGTCGGCATCAAGGAGACGGAGAAGACGACCTGCACGGGCGTGGAGATGTTCCGCAAGCTGTTGGACGAGGGCCGGGCCGGCGAGAACGTCGGTGTGCTGCTGCGGGGCACGAAGCGGGAGGAGGTGGAGCGGGGCCAGGTATTGGCGCAGCCGGGTTCGATCACGCCGCACACGAAGTTCGAGGCGGAGGTGTACATTTTGACGAAGGAGGAGGGCGGCCGCCACACGCCGTTCTTCAAGGGCTACCGGCCGCAGTTTTATTTCCGCACGACGGACGTGACGGGGAATGTGGAGTTGCCTGGGGATGTGGAGATGGTGATGCCGGGCGACAACGTGAAGATGAACGTGGAGTTGATTGCGCCGATCGCGATGGACGAGGGCTTGCGTTTCGCGATCCGCGAAGGCGGCCGCACCGTCGGCGCCGGCGTGGTCTCGAAGATCATCGAGTAGGGGGAGGTAAGAATTGGTGGGTATGCCGGACTGAGAGTCACACAAGGTCATTCTGCGCGAAGCGTAGCGAAGTCGCAGAATCTAAATGGGAATTTGGATGGTTGTAAGTGCAGATCATTAAGGGTGTGCATGCCATCCATGGCGCGAGAGTGTTGGCTTCGATTAGCCCCAGTCTCGCCATCCTTGGCGAGCCGTTCGGCCTTCAAGAAGCTGCGCTTCTTGTCGGCTGACGCCGACCGGGCCTCACCCTTGCCTCGCACGCCCGCTGTACCGCCGCCACCCAACGGCGACTTGCATCGTCGTAATGTCGGCGTTTGGAAACTTTTGTGCAAGTTAACAATCGGAAAATAGGCCAGTAGCTCAATTGGCAGAGCAGCGGTCTCCAAAACCGCAGGTTGGGGGTTCGATTCCCTCCTGGCCTGCCATCCGCCCGCCAAGCCGCCCCCGCGGGCGTGCCTGGCGCGAAACCTGAGCCGCGGAATTCGAAAAAGATATGTCGCAAAGCAGTGACCAGGCCAGATTGGACTGGATCAAATGGGCGATTGTCGCCGCCATAGTTGCCGGCGGCGTCTACGCCAACAGTTATTTTTCAGCCGAATCCCTGCTGATCCGCACGCTGGGGCTGCTCGCGCTCGCCGGCATTGCCGGATGGATCGCCGCGCAAACCGAGCGCGGCCGCGCTTTTGTGACGCTTTGCCTGGAAGCGCGGGTCGAGATCAGCAAGGTGGTTTGGCCAACCCGCCAGGACACGATTCAAACGACGATAGTCGTGTTGATCGTGATCTTTATTCTGGCGCTCATACTCTGGTTGCTGGACTGGGCGCTGAACGGAATCGTGTCCGGCATTATTGGTTAGGCGCAAGTGACGGAAATCCCGCGGCAAGACAGCGCCGGCAGTGGCCCGGCAGATTTGGAATCGCAGATGAGTAAACGATGGTACGTGGTGCACGCGTTTTCAGGCTATGAAAAAAGAGCCATGGAGGCGCTGCGCGACCGCATCGAGCGTTCGCCGCTGAAGGAATGTTTCGACGAGGTGCTGGTCCCCACGGAAGAAGTGGTGGAAATGCGCGCCGGACAAAAACGCAAGAGCGAGCGCAAGTTTTTCCCCGGATATGTGCTGGTGCACATGGAATTGAACGACGATACCTGGCATCTGGTGAAAGAAACGCCCAGGGTCATGGGATTTATCGGCGGCACGGCGGACAAGCCGGCGCCGATTACCGACCGGGAAGCGGCGGCGATCCTGCGGCGCATGGAGGAAAGCGAGGAAACGCCGGCGCACAAGACGATTTACGAACCCGGCGAGATGGTGCGCATCGTGGACGGACCGTTCAACGATTTCACCGGCACCGTGGAAGAGGTCAATTACGAGAAGAACCGCTTGCGGGTCGCGGTGCTGATTTTCGGCCGCGCCACGCCGGTTGAACTCGAATTCGGCCAAGTGGAAAAAAGCTAGGCGCAAGCTGGGAAAAATTCTCGGAGATCAAATCATGGCCAAGAAAATCCTCACCCACGTAAAATTGCAAGTGCCCGCTGGCAAGGCCAATCCGAGCCCGCCCGTGGGTCCGGCCCTCGGCCAGCATGGCCTGAACATCATGGAGTTCTGCAAGGCGTTCAACGCCCAGACCCAAAGCATGGAAGCCGGTCTGCCGGTGCCGGTGGTGATCACCGTCTACGCCGACCGCAGCTTTTCTTTCATCACCAAAACTCCGCCGGCTGGCGTGCTGCTGCGCAAGGCCGCGGGAGTGGCCAAAGGCAGCGGTCGGCCGAATACCGAAAAAGTCGGCAAAGTGACCCGCGCCCAGCTCGAGGAAATCGCCAACATCAAAATGCCGGACCTGAACGCCGTCGACATGGATGCGGCGCTGCGCACCTTGGCCGGCAGCGCGCGCAGCGCCGGGCTGGAAGTGGAGGGAGTGGACTGACATGGGCAAATTGACCAAACGCCAGAAGCTGATCGCGGAAAAAACCACCCCCGGAAAAAGTTACACGGTGGAGGAAGCGGTCGGCCTGTTGACTGAAGTCGCCGCCGGCGGTTTCAAGGAATCCATCGACGTCGCGGTCAATCTCGGTGTCGATGTGCGCAAATCGGACCAGATTGTGCGCGGTTCGACGATTCTGCCCGAAGGCAGCGGCAAGGAAGTGCGGGTGGCGGTGTTCGCCCAGGGCGAAAATGCCGAAAAAGCCCGCGCCGCCGGCGCCGATATCGTGGGTTTTGAAGATTTGGCGGAGTCGATCAAAGGTGGCGATCTGGCCTTCGACGTGGTGATCGCCTCCCCCGACGCCATGCGCGTGGTGGGTGCGCTGGGCCCGATCCTCGGCCCGCGCGGATTGATGCCCAACCCCAAGGTGGGCACGGTTACCGCCGATGTCGAATCGGCGGTGCGCAACGCCAAGGCGGGACAAATGCGTTACCGCACCGACCGCAACGGCATCGTCCACGGCGGCATTGGCCGCGTTGGATTCGAAGGCGGCCTGGTGCGCAAGAACCTGGAAGCCCTGCTGGCGGACCTGAAAAAAGCCAAGCCGGCGTCGGCCAAGGGGATTTACATCAAGAAAGTCGTGCTTTCCTCGACCATGGGTCCAGGATTGCAAATCGATCAATCCTCACTGGCCGTTTGAGCCGTATACATTGAGAAGGTTTTGATCGAAAACCATTTTTTTCGCGGCACAGGGAAGTGGCGCGAATTGTTCGGAGCAATTGCAAATAGCCAGCTTCATCGGGCTATCGATGAAACTGTCGCAGACCGCGGGTGGCCAGCGGCCTTAATCTCCCGCGCAGACGGTGAAATCCAGTTTGAACCTGTGGTTCGAATTTGACTCACCTGAGACTAAGCGGCGATGCCGCGCCAGGATTTGGTGCAGCCGCGTCGCGATTTGGCGCTGTTCGCGCCGGGCCGGGCGGCAACGCCCGCCGGGGCAAGGCGGTCGGCAATCGGGAGACAGGAGAGTAAACATGCCGTTGGGTTTGGAAGACAAAAAGCGGATCGTCGCCGAGGTCAATGCGGCCGCCGGCGAGGCCCTTTCCGCGGTGCTCGCGGATTACCGCGGGGTCAGCGTGGAGGAATTGACGGCGCTGCGCCGCAACGCCCGGGAAAACCAGGTGTATTTGCGCGTGGTGCGGAACTCGCTGCTGCGGCGCGCGGTGCTAAAGACTGATTTCGAGTGCATCCGCGACGCGGTGAGCGGCCCCACGATCCTCGCCTTCTCGCAAACGGACCCCGGTTCCGCCGCGCGCGTGTTGAAGGACTTCGCCGAGGACAATGACCACTTCGAAATCAAGGCCCTTTCCATCGGCGGCAAATTGCTTGAGCCGAGCGAGATTGACGTGCTCGCCAATCTGCCAACGCTGGACCAGGCCAGGTCGATGCTGATGTCGGTCATGCTCGCGCCGGTGACCAAACTCGCGCGAACGGTCAAGGAAGTGCCCGCCAGGCTGACCCGCACCGTAGCCGCGGTGCGGGACCAAAAGCAGGCGGCCTGAACGCGAACAGCAAATCCGCGCCAGGCCGGCTCCGGGCCGGCCGTGAAGGCAAAAAACCGAATTCCCGATGGAATTTTTCAGGCAACAGTCAACTAAAGCAGGAGAATTGGAGTAATGGCTCTGTCAACACAAGAAGTTTTGGACGCAATCGCCGAAATGTCTGTTATGGACGTCGTCCAGCTCGTTGAGGCGATGGAAGAGAAGTTCGGCGTGTCCGCCGCCGCCGCGGTGGCCGCGGCGCCCGCGGCCGCGGCTGCGGCCGAAGCCGCCCCCGCCGAGGAAAAGGAAGAATTCGATGTGGTGCTTGCCTCCGTGGGTGACAAGAAGATCAATGTCATCAAGGCGGTTCGCGGCATTACCGGGCTGGGATTGAAAGAGGCCAAGGAAATGGTCGATTCGGCGCCTTCGACGGTGAAGGAAGCCGTGCCCAAGGCCGAAGTTGAAGCGATGCAGAAAGCACTGGAAGAAGCCGGCGCGACTGTTGAACTTAAGTAAGACCACCAAAACAGGCAGGCGCCGGACCGCCCCAGGGCGGCCCGGCGGCGTGCCCGTGCGCGTTGAACGCCCCCGCGGAGCGAATTCATACCCAGGAACTTGATATGGCCTACAGCTACACTGAAAAGAAGCGCATTCGAAAAAACTTTGGCAAATTGCCGAGCGCGATGGAGATCCCCTATCTGCTGTCCATCCAGGTGGATTCCTACCAGCAGTTCCTGCAATCGAAAACCGCCGCCGGCGATCGCGGCGACCAGGGCCTGCACGGCGCGTTCAAGTCGGTGTTTCCGATCAGCTCCTACAACGAGAAGGCGGCGCTGGAATACAAGAGTTACGAACTCGGCAAACCTGTGTTCGACGTCAAGGAATGCCAGCTTCGCGGCGCGACCTATTCCGCCTCGCTGAAGGTCACCTTGCAATTGATCCTGTACGACAAGGAATCCACCCGCAAGAAGATCAAGGAAGTCAAGGAGCAGGAAGTCTACATGGGGGAAATCCCCTTGATGACCGACTCCGGCACTTTCGTCATCAACGGCACCGAGCGCGTGGTGGTCTCGCAATTGCACCGCTCGCCGGGGGTGTTCTTCGACCACGACAAGGGCAAGACCCACAGCTCGGGCAAACTGCTGTACACGGCGCGGGTGATTCCCTACCGCGGCTCTTGGCTTGACTTTGAATTCGACACCAAGGACCTGGTTTACGTGCGCATCGACCGCCGCCGCAAACTGCCGGCCACGGTGCTGCTGCGGGCGCTGGGCTTCACGCCGGAACAAATCCTGGACATGTTCTATGAACGCAATACTTTCCGCATCGCCGGGGGCGAAGGCGAAGAACCCAAAATCTCGCTGGAACTGGTGCCCGCGCGTTTGCGCGGCGAAGTGCTGTCGTTTCCCATCAAAGGCAAGGGCGGCAAGCAGATTGTCGAAGCCGGACGCCGGATCACCAACCGCCATATCCGGCAAATGGAAAAAGCGGCGATTTCCGAACTCGAAGTGAGCGGGGATTTCGTCCATGGCTCGTCCCTGGCCGTGGACGCCGTCAACAAGGAGACCGGCGAGATCATCGCCGCCTGCAACGCCGAACTCGGGCCGGAATTGCTCGAGCGCTTCGTCGCCGAAGGCATCACCGAATTCCAAACCATCCACACCAACGATCTCGACTGCGGGCCGTTTATTTCCGACACCTTGCGCATCGACACCGCCAATTCCGAACTCGAAGCCAAGGTGGAGATTTACCGCATGATGCGGCCGGGCGAACCGCCAACCCCCGAATCCGCCGAAAAACTGTTCGACAGCCTGTTTTTCAACCTTGAGCGCTACGATTTGTCCCAGGTCGGCCGCATGAAATTCAACCGCCGCCTGGACCGCAAGTCGGCCGAAGGCGCGATGACCCTGGACCGGGACGACATCGTCGATGTGCTGAAAACCCTGGTGGCGATCCGCAACGGCTTCGGCTCGGTGGACGACATCGACCACCTGGGCAACCGCCGCATCCGCTCGGTGGGGGAAATGGCCGAGAACCAGTTTCGGGTCGGCCTGGTCCGCGTCGAGCGGGCGGTGAAAGAACGCCTGAGCATGGCGGACTCCGAGGGCCTGATGCCCCAGGACATGATCAACGCCAAACCCGTGGCCGCGGCGGTGAAAGAGTTTTTCGGCTCCAGCCAGCTCTCGCAATTCATGGATCAAAACAATCCGCTGTCGGAAGTTACCCACAAGCGCCGGGTTTCGGCGCTCGGCCCCGGCGGCCTGACCCGCGAGCGCGCGGGCTTTGAAGTGCGCGACGTGCATCCCACGCACTACGGCAGGCTGTGCCCGATCGAAACGCCGGAGGGGCCGAACATCGGCCTGATCAACAACCTGGCGACCTACGCCAAGGCCAATCACTACGGCTTCCTGGAAAGCCCCTACCGCAAGGTGGACGGCACCAAAGTCAGCGACGAGATCGATTTTCTTTCCGCCATCGACGAAAGCGAGTACGTCATCGCCCAGGCGAGCGCCGCCCAGGACAGCGCCGGCGCGCTGACGGACAACCTGGTCACGGTGCGCCACAAGGGCGAAACCACCTTGAAGCCGCGCGAGGAAGTCGATTACATGGACGTGGCGCCGCAGCAAATGGTTTCCGTGGCGGCCTCGCTGATTCCCTTTCTCGAGCATGACGACGCCAACCGGGCGTTGATGGGCTCGAACATGCAACGCCAGGCGATTCCCACCTTGCGCACCGAAAAGCCGCTGGTTGGCACCGGCATGGAAGGCATCGTGGCGCGGGATTCCGGCGTCTGCCTCATCGCCCTGCGCGGCGGAGTTATCGAAAGCGTCGACGCGGCGCGCCTGATCGTGCGTGTCAACGACGAAGAGACCGACGCCGGCGAGGCCGGGGTCGATATCTACCAATTGACCAAGTACACCCGCTCCAACCAGAACACCTGCATCAGCCAGCGGCCGCTGGTGAAGCAGGGCGATGTGGTGAGCCGCGGCGACATCCTCGCCGATGGGCCTTCGGTCGACAATGGCGAACTCGCGCTCGGCCAGAACATGCGCATCGCCTTCATGCCCTGGAACGGCTACAACTTCGAGGACTCGATCCTGATCTCGGAGCGGGTGGTGACCGAGGACCGCTTCACCACCATCCACATCCAGGAACTGAGCTGCGTGGCGCGGGACACCAAGATGGGTTCGGAAGAGATCAGCGCCGATATTCCCAATGTCGGGGAAGGCGCGCTGGCCAAGCTGGACGCCTCCGGCATTGTCTACATCGGCGCCGAAGTCGATGCCGGCGATATTCTCGTCGGCAAGGTCACGCCGAAAGGCGAAACCCAGCTCACCCCCGAGGAGAAACTGCTGCGGGCGATTTTCGGCGAAAAAGCTTCGGACGTGAAAGACACCTCCCTGCGGGTGCCCACCAGCGTCCGCGGCACGGTCATCGACGTGCAGATTTTCACCCGCGACGGCCTGGAGAAAGACCAGCGCGCGCTGGAAATCGAGCGCTACCAGCTCGAACAGGTGCGCAAGGATATCGACGACGAGTACCGCATTGTCGAAGGCGCCACCTTCGAGCGTCTCGGCAAGGCCCTCAAGGGCAGGGAAGTCAGCGGCGGGCCAAAGCTGAAGTCGGGCCAGCGCCTGACCCAGGACTACCTGAAGTCGCTGCCGCGGGAGGACTGGTTCAAGTTGCGCATGAAGAACGACGGCCTCAACCGGCAGTTGGAACGCGCTCAGGAACAATTGGAGGAACGCCGCGCCGAGCTGGAGGACCGCTTTGAGGACAAGCGCAAGAAACTCACCCAGGGCGACGACCTGGCGCCGGGAATACTGAAGATCGTCAAGGTGTATCTGGCGATCAAGCGCCGCGTGCAACCCGGCGACAAGCTCGCCGGGCGCCACGGCAACAAAGGTGTGATTTCTGCGATCATGCCGGTGGAAGACATGCCCTACGACGAAAACGGCGAGCCGGTGGACATTGTGCTCAATCCGCTCGGGGTGCCGTCGCGGATGAATGTGGGGCAGGTGCTGGAGACCCACCTCGGCCGCGCCTCCCGCGGTCTCGGCCGCATGGTCGACCAGTACCTGCGCGAACAACGCAAAGTGCCCGCGCTGCGCAAGTTGCTCACGGAAATCTACAACGGCGTCGGCGAGCGCAAGGAAGACCTCGGCAGTCTCAGCGACGAAGAAGTGCTGGAGCTGGCGCACAACCTGAAAGACGGCGTGCCCATGGCGACGCCGGTTTTCGATGGCGCGGCGGAAACTGAAATCAAGCGCATGCTGAAGATGGGCGGCAAGGACGACAGCGGCCAGGTGACGCTGTTCGACGGCCGCACCGGCAACGCCTTCGATACGCCGGTCACCGTGGGCATCATGTACATGCTGAAACTGAACCATCTGGTGGACGACAAGATGCACGCCCGCTCGACCGGTTCCTACAGCCTGGTCACGCAGCAGCCGCTGGGCGGCAAGGCCCAGTTCGGCGGCCAGCGCTTCGGCGAGATGGAAGTGTGGGCGCTGGAAGCCTACGGCGCCGCCTACACGCTGCAGGAAATGCTCACCGTGAAGTCCGACGATGTCGCGGGGCGCACCAAGATGTACAAGAACATCGTCGATGGCGACCACCGCATGGAGCCCGCCATGCCCGAATCGTTCAATGTTTTGCTGAAGGAAATCCGATCGCTCGGCATCGATATGGAACTGGAAGTCAGCAAGTGAAGCCATGCCCGTTGTGACAAGGCACCGCAAACCCGGCACTGTCGGCTCCCGGAGGAGATAGCATGAAAGACCTTTACGGCCTGCTCAAATCGCAATCGCAGTCTGATGATTTTGATTCCATTCGCATCGCGCTGGCTTCGCCGGAGATGATCCGCTCGTGGTCCCATGGCGAGGTGAAAAAGCCGGAGACCATCAACTACCGCACTTTCAAACCCGAGCGCGACGGCCTCTTCTGCGCGAAAATTTTCGGCCCGGTGAAGGACTACGAATGCCTTTGCGGCAAATACAAGCGCCTCAAGCACCGCGGTTCGATCTGCGAAAAATGCGGTGTCGAAGTGGCCCTGATGAAAGTGCGCCGGGAGCGCATGGGGCACATCGAACTGGCCAGCCCGGTGGCGCACATCTGGTTTCTGAAATCGCTTCCCTCGCGGATTGGACTGTTGCTGGACATGACCTTGCGCGATATCGAGCGCATCCTTTATTTCGAGTCTTTCGTGGTCACCGAATCGCTGATCGACGAAAACGAAGTGCAGGAACACGAAGGGCAGATGATCAAGCCGCCGCAGCGGGGCCAGTTGCTGTCCGACGACCAGTACTACATCGCCATGGAGAACTGGGGCGACCGCTTTGAAGCCAAAATGGGCGCCGAAGCCGTGCAGGAACTGATGAAGGATCTCGACGTGGAAGCGGAAGTGACGCGGCTGCGCGAAGAGATTCCCACCACCAAGTCCGAAACGCGGCTGAAGAAAATCTCCAAGCGCCTGAAACTGCTCGAATCCTTCCTCGAATCCGGCAACAAGCCGGAATGGATGATCATGACCGTGCTGCCGGTGCTGCCGCCGGATTTGCGCCCGCTGGTTCCCCTCGATGGCGGCCGCTTCGCGACTTCGGACCTGAACGACCTGTACCGCCGCGTGATCAACCGCAACAACCGGCTCAAGCGCCTGCTCGACCTGAACGCGCCGGACATCATCGTGCGCAACGAAAAGCGCATGTTGCAGGAAGCTGTTGACGCCCTGCTCGACAACGGCCGCCGCGGCCGCGCGATCACCGGCTCCAACAAACGCGCGCTGAAGTCCCTGGCGGACATGATCAAGGGCAAGCAGGGCCGCTTCCGGCAAAACCTGCTCGGCAAGCGCGTCGACTATTCCGGCCGTTCGGTGATCGTGGTGGGCCCGGCGCTGAAACTGCATCAATGCGGCCTGCCGAAAAAGATGGCGCTGGAGCTTTTCAAGCCGTTCATCTTCGGCAAACTCGAAGCGCGCGGCCTGGCCACCACGATCAAGGCGGCGAAGAAAATGGTCGAGCGCGAGACCGCCGAAGTCTGGGACATTCTCGCCGAAGTGATCCGCGAACATCCGGTGCTGCTCAACCGCGCGCCGACCTTGCACCGGCTCGGCATCCAGGCCTTCGAACCGGTGCTGATCGAAGGCAAGGCGATCCAGTTGCATCCCCTGGTCTGCGCCGCCTACAACGCCGACTTCGACGGCGACCAGATGGCCGTGCACGTGCCGCTGACGCTGGAAGCGCAGCTCGAAGCCCGCAGCCTGATGATGTCCACCAACAACATTCTGGCGCCGGCGAACGGCGAGCCCATCATCGTGCCTTCCCAGGACGTGGTGCTGGGCCTGTATTACATGACCCGCGAGCGGGTCAACGCCAAGGGCGAAGGCATGGTGTTCGCCGACGCGGCCGAAGTGCAGCGCGCCTACGAAACCGGCAGCGTCGAATTGCACGCCCGCATCAAGGCCCGCATCACCAGTTCCAACTTGAACGAGAACGACGAACTGGAATCGGGCACGTCGATTTACGACACCACCGTCGGCCGCGTGCTGCTGTTCAATATCGTGCCCGAGGGGCTGCCGTTCTCGCTGGTCAACCAGAAAATGGCGAAGCGGCAGATCTCGCGCATCATCAACGTCTGCTATCGCAATGTCGGCCTGAAAGAGACCGTGATTTTCGCCGACCAGTTGATGTACACCGGCTACAAGTACTCCACCGTCTCCGGTTCCTCCATCGGCGTGAACGACTTTGAAATCCCCAAGCAAAAGGCGGAAATCATCCAGCGCGCCAACGCCGAGGTGGAGGAAATCGAAAACCAGTTCGCTTCCGGCCTCGTGACCCAGGGCGAGAAGTACAACAAGGTGGTGGACATTTGGTCCCGCGCCAACGAGATCGTCGCCAAATCCATGATGGAGGGTCTTTCCACCGAAACCGTCATCAACCGCGAGGGCAAGAAGGAAACCCAGGAGTCCTTCAACTCGGTGTACGTCTACGCCGACTCCGGCGCGCGCGGCTCGCCGGCCCAGATTCGCCAACTTGCCGGCATGCGCGGGCTCATGGCCCGGCCCGACGGTTCAATCATCGAAACGCCGATCACGGCGAACTTCCGCGAAGGTTTGAACGTATCCCAATACTTCACCTCGACCCACGGCGCGCGCAAGGGCCTGGCCGACACCGCGCTGAAAACCGCCAATTCCGGCTATTTGACCCGGCGTCTGGTGGATATTTCCCAGGACCTGGTGATCACCGAGAAAGACTGCGGCACCCAAAACGGGCTCGCCATGTCGCCGATCATCGAAGGCGGCGACATCATCGCCCCCCTGGGCGACCGCGTGCTCGGCCGCGTGCTGGCGCAGGATATCGTCGATACCGGCAGCGGCGAAATCCTCGCCGAGGCTGGCGCGATGATCAACGAGCGCACGGTGGAGCGGCTGGAGTCGCGCGGCGTGGACCAGGTCCAGGTCCGCTCGCCGATCACCTGCGAAACCCGCTTCGGCATTTGCAGCCTGTGCTACGGGCGCGACCTCGCCAGGGGCCATCTGGTGAACGTCGGCGAGGCGGTTGGCGTAATCGCGGCGCAATCGATCGGCGAACCCGGCACGCAGTTGACCATGCGCACCTTCCATATCGGCGGCGCCGCCTCCCGGGCGACGGCCAGCGACTCGGTACAGGTGCGCACCACGGGCACGATCCAGTTGAGCAACATGAAAACGGTCGAGAACAGCCGCGGCGAACTCGTGGTCGTGTCGCGCTCCGGCGAGTTGCTCGTCAGCGATACCGACGGCCGTGAACGCGAACGCTACAAGCTGCCCTACGGCGCGGTGATTTCGGTTGGCAGGAACGCCGCGGTGGAGGCGGGCCAGATGGTCGCCACCTGGGACCCACACACCCACCCGATCATCGCCGAAGTCGCCGGCATGGTTGCCTTCGAACACGTGGAGGAAGGCATTACCGTGCGCGAGCAAACCGACGAGATCACCGGTCTGACCAGCATGTCGGTAATCGACCCGAACGAACGCGCGACTTCGGCCAAGGAGTTGCGGCCGGCGGTGAATGTGGTCGACGCCAAGGGCAAGCCGGTGCACATGCCGGGCACGGAGGTGCCGGCGCATTATCCGCTGCCCTCCCATTCCATCATCGACATGCGCGACGGGGTGGAATTGCACATCGGCGACATCATCGCGCGGGTGCCCCAGGAGGGCTCGAAGACCCGCGACATCACCGGCGGTCTGCCCCGGGTTGCGGACCTGTTCGAAGCGCGCAAGCCGAAAGAGCCGGCGATTCTCGCCGAAATTTCGGGCACGGTCAGCTTTGGCAGCGAAACCAAGGGCAAGCGCAGGTTGATCATCACGCCGCCGGAAGGCCCCGACGGCGAGCGCCCGGAGCCTTACAAGGCCCTGATTCCAAAGTGGCGCAACATGACGGTGTTTGAAGGCGAATACATCGAAAAGGGGGAGGTGGTCTCCGAAGGCCCGCCGGCGCCCCACGATGTGCTGCGGCTGAAGGGCGTGGAGACGCTTGCGCAATACATCGTCAACGAAGTCCAGGACGTGTACCGACTGCAAGGCGTGCGCATCAACGACAAGCACATCGAAGTGATCGTGCGGCAGATGTTGCGCAAGGTGGAAATCACGGACCCGGGCGACACCACGCTGATCAAGGGCGAACAGGTGGCCTACACGCGGATTCTCGAAATCAACGAGGAACTGCGCCAGCGCAATGAACAGATCATCGCCAGCAACGAGGTGGCGCGGGCCGAAGAGCGCGAGGAAGAGCCGGAGTTGCGCGAAGCGGGCTTCGAGCGCGTCCTGCTCGGCATCACCAAGGCCTCGCTGGCGACGGAATCCTTCATCTCGGCGGCCTCCTTCCAGGAGACCACGCGGGTGATCACCGAAGCCGCGGTAACCGGCAAACGCGATTTCCTCCGCGGCCTGAAGGAAAACGTGGTGGTCGGCCGCCTGATTCCGGCGGGAACCGGCCTGGCCTATCACGCGGCGCGCAAGAAGGGCTACGCCGAGGAACTGGAGGAAGACTTCGAAGCCAAATTCACCGAAGAATTCCAAAAAGAAACCGAAGCCTCGGAGCCCCTCTCCACCGATTGACCGCAGGTTAACTTGGGAAGGAGGCTTCGATCCGTCTTCGTCTGGTGGAGGCTTCGATCCGTCTTCGTCTGGCGGTGTGGTGTGCGGCGGACACCGCAAGTACGTCCCTGTAGGCTTCGGGCTCGCCATCCATGGCTCGCACGCCCGCCGCACCCCACACCGCCAGACGAAGACTCACAGTGTGCGTCCCAAAAAAACGTCGCCGAAAGGCAATAAGTGGCAAAGCAACGGGACTCCACCGATGTGAGCCGCTGTCGGAGTGGATCGAAGTCAACAATCTCGCGCCAGGGATGGCATGCACACACCAACAGACCGCACACCCAACCCCCCTGAAATGACCGCCCGACCGCTCATAACATCTCCCCGAACCGCCGCCGAAAGGCAATAAGTGGGACTCCACCGATGTGAGCCGCTGTCGGGTGGGCGGTTTTGGCGGCATGCGAGGCATGGGTGAGGTCCGGTCGGCGCAGCCGACAAGAAGCGCAGCTTCTTGAGGACCGAACGACCCGACAGGATGTCGGGGCTGGGGCCAATCGAAGTCAACAATCCCGCGCCAGGGATGGCATGCACACACCAACAGACCGCACACCCAACCCCCCTGTAATGACCGCCCGACCGCTCATAACATCCCCCCGAACCGCCGCCGAAAGGCAATAAATGGGACTCCACCGATGTGAGCCGCTGTCGGGTGGGCGGTTTTGGCGGCATGCGAGGCATGGGTGAGGTCCGGTCGGCGCAGCCGACAAGAAGCGCAGCTTCTTGAGGACCGAACGACCCGACAGGATGTCGGGGCTGGGGCCATTCGAAGTCAACAATCTCGCGCCAGGGATGGCATGCACACACCAACAGACCGCACACCCAACCCACCTGTAATGACCGCCCGATCGCTCATAACATCTCCCCGAACTGCCGCCGAAAGGCAATAAGTGGGACTCCACCGATGTGAGCCGCTGTCGGGTGGGCGGTTTTGGCGGCATGCGAGGCAGGAAGCCGAGCTTGAGCCTACAAGGACGTATTCACGGCGTCCGCCAAAACCGCCCACCCGACAGCGGCGGGTCGAAGCCGCACCCAAAACAGAAATGCGCTTGACTGGAAACCGCGCGGTCATTACACTTCCGCCTCATTTTTCAAGCGACGGAATTTACGAACAAGCATGGCAACCATCAACCAGTTGGTGCGCAAGCCCCGGGCGACCAAACGCGCCAAAAGCGGCGTCCCCGCCCTGCAAGGCTCGCCGCAAAAGCGCGGCGTTTGCACCCGTGTGTACACGACCACGCCCAAGAAGCCAAACTCCGCCTTGCGCAAGGTTTGCCGCGTGCGCCTTGTCAACGGCTACGAAGTCACTTCGTACATCGGCGGCGAAGGGCACAATTTGCAGGAACACTCCGTCGTGCTGATCCGCGGCGGCAGAGTCAAGGATCTTCCCGGCGTGCGTTATCACACCGTGCGCGGCGCCCTCGACACCTCCGGCGTGGGCGACCGCAAGCAGGGACGATCGAAATACGGCGCCAAACGCCCGAAGTAATCCCCACCATTCATCGCGCCATGCGGGCCATGCGCGGAAAGCGCGCAGGCGGCCCGCGGCATCCGGCGCAACAGTCGGATGCGGTGCAGCGGCGATGGGAATTGAGTAAGGCCGGGTAGACGTTCCCCCGAACGCTATCCCGGATAAACCTGAATAGAGAGAGGTCGAAAATGCCCAGACGAAGAGTTGCGGCGAAACGCGAAGTTTTGCCCGATCCCAAATTCGGCAGCAAAACGCTGGCGAAATTCATGAATCACGTGATGGTCGACGGCAAGAAATCGGTTGCCGAGAAGATCGTCTACGGCGCGCTGGATCTGGTCGCGGAACGATCCGGCGGGCAGCCGCTGGAAGTGTTTGAAAGCGCCTTGAGCGCAATCGCGCCCATGGTGGAAGTTAAATCCCGCCGGGTCGGCGGCGCCACCTACCAGGTGCCGGTGGAAGTGCGCGCCGAGCGGCGCAGCGCCCTGGCCATGCGCTGGCTGGTGGAGTTTTCGCGCAAACGCGGCGAGAAATCCATGGCCTTGCGGCTCGCGGGCGAGATACTCGAAGCCGCCGACGGCCGCGGCGCAGCCGTGCGCCGGCGCGAGGACGTGCATCGAATGGCCGAAGCCAACCGCGCGTTCTCGCATTACCGTTTCTGAATCCTGAGCAAAGCTTGGCCTGCGCAAGGCCAAACGTAAAGAGGGCAATACAGTGGCCAGGAAGCATCCTTTGAGCCGTTATCGCAACATCGGCATTGCCGCCCACGTGGACGCGGGCAAGACCACCACCACCGAGCGCGTGCTGTTCTACACCGGCGTCTCCTACAAGATCGGCGAGGTGCACGACGGCGCCGCGGTCATGGACTGGATGGAGCAGGAACAGGAGCGCGGAATCACCATCACTTCCGCGGCGACCACCTGTTTCTGGCAGGGCATGGACCGCCAATACGAAGAACACCGCATCAACATCATTGACACGCCCGGGCACGTGGATTTCACCATCGAAGTGGAACGTTCGCTGCGCGTGCTCGACGGCGCCGTGGTCGTGTTGTGCGCCACTTCGGGCGTTCAACCCCAGACCGAAACCGTCTGGCGCCAGGCCAACCGCTACCAGGTGCCGCGCATGGTCTTCGTCAACAAAATGGACCGCGCCGGCGCCGATTTCCTGCGCGTGGTCCAGCAGATGAAAGACCGGCTCGGCGCCAACGCCGTGCCGATTCAAATCGCCATCGGCGCGGAAGAGCATTTTGCCGGCGTGGTCGATCTGGTGAAGATGAAGGCCATTGTCTGGAACACCGAAGACCAGGGCACCACTTTTGTCTATGAGGAAATTCCGGCCGACCTGCGCGATTTGTGCGGGGAATGGCGCGAGCATTTGCTCGAAGCTGCCGCCGAAGCCAACGAAGAAGTGATGGAGAAGTATCTCGAAGAAGGCGATCTGAGCGAACAGGAAATCGTCTCCGCCATCCGCCAGCGCACCATCAACAACGAGATTGTGCCGGTGTTGTGCGGTTCCGCCTTCAAGAACAAAGGCGTGCAGGCTGTGCTCGACGCGGTGGTTGACTACATGCCGGCGCCCACCGAAGTGAAGGCCATGGAAGGCGTCAATGAAGACGGCACGCCGGCCGAATGCGAGGCCGATGACGATGCGCCTTTCGCCTCGCTGGCTTTCAAAATCGCAACCGACCCCTTCGTGGGCACTTTGACCTTCTTCCGGGTCTATTCCGGTTGCATCAACTCCGGCGACACCGTGTACAACCCGATCAAGGGACGCAAGGAACGCGTCGGCCGCATGGTGCAGATGCATTCCAATTCGCGCGAGGAGATCAAGGAAGTGCGCGCCGGCGACATCGCCGCCGCCGTGGGGCTGAAGGATGTCACCACCGGAGAGACGCTGTGCGACCCGAAAAGCATCGTCACGCTGGAAAAGATGGATTTTCCCGAGCCGGTGATTTCCGTCGCGGTTGAACCGAAAAGCAAGGCCGACCAGGAAAAGATGAGCACCGCCCTCGGCAAGCTCGCCCAGGAGGATCCTTCTTTCCGCGTTGAAACCGATGAAGAGTCGGGCCAGACCATCATCTCGGGCATGGGCGAGTTGCACCTGGACGTGCTGGTCGAGCGCATGCGCCGCGAGTTCAGTGTCGAAGCCAACATCGGCAAACCCCAGGTGGCCTATCGCGAGACGATTCGGCGCCAGGTGGAAATCGAAGGCAAGCACATCAAGCAAACCGGCGGCCGCGGCCAATACGGCCATGTCTGGCTGCGGTTGGAACCGCTGGACCCCGACGCCGAGTACGAATTCGTCAATGAAATCGTCGGCGGCGTGGTGCCCAGGGAATACATCCCGGCGGTGGACAAGGGCGTGCGCGAACAGATGAACAATGGCTGCCTGGCGGGCTACCCGCTGCTGGCGATGCGGGTGACACTGTACGACGGCTCCTTCCATGACGTCGACTCCAGCGAGATGGCCTTCAAAATGGCCGGTTCCCAGGCGCTGAAAAAAGGCGCGCTGGAAGCCGACCCGGCCTTGCTGGAGCCGGTCATGGCGGTGGAAGTGGTAACGCCCGAGGACTACATGGGCGATGTCATGGGCGACCTGAACCGCCGCCGCGGCATGGTCCAGGGCATGGAAGACAGCCCCGCGGGCAAGGTGATCACCGCCGAAGTCCCGCTGGCCGAGATGTTCGGCTACGCGACCGACCTGCGCTCGGCGACCCAGGGCCGGGCCACATTCACCATGGAGTTCCAGAAGTACGCGGAAGTCCCCGGCAATATCGCCGAAAGCATCATCAACGAAACCAGAGGCTGATTCACAATCACGACGAGGTAAGCAATCGTGGCGAAGGAAAAATTTGAAAGAACGAAGGTGCACGTGAACGTTGGCACGATTGGCCACGTGGACCACGGCAAGACGACATTGACGGCGGCGCTGACGAAGATTTGCGCGGACCGTTACGGCGGATCGGTGAAGGCGTTCGACGAGATCGACAACGCGCCGGAGGAGCGCGAGCGGGGGATCACGATCGCGACCTCCCACGTGGAGTACGACTCGCCGAACCGTCACTACGCCCACGTGGACTGTCCGGGCCACGCGGACTACGTGAAGAACATGATCACGGGGGCGGCGCAGATGGACGGCGCGATTCTGGTGGTTTCGGCGGCGGACGGCCCGATGCCGCAGACGCGGGAGCACATTCTGCTGGCGCGCCAGGTGGGGGTGCCGTTTATCGTGGTGTACATGAACAAGGCGGACATGGTGGACGACGAGGAGCTTTTGGAGCTGGTGGAGATGGAGGTCCGGGAGCTGCTGGACACCTTCGAGTTTCCGGGCGACGACACGCCGATCGTGATCGGTTCGGCGCTGAAGGCGCTGGAGGGCGACGAGTCGGAGCAGGGCGTGGGTTCGGTGGAGAAGCTGGTGGAGGCGCTGGACAGTTACATTCCGGTGCCGGAGCGCGAGATCGACAAGCCGTACCTGATGCCGATCGAGGACGTGTTTTCGATTTCGGGCCGGGGCACGGTGGTGACGGGGCGGATTGAGCGCGGCGTGGTGAAGGTTGGCGAGGAGGTTGAGATCGTCGGCATCAAGGAGACGGAGAAGACGACCTGCACGGGCGTGGAGATGTTCCGCAAGCTGTTGGACGAGGGCCGGGCCGGCGAGAACGTCGGTGTGCTGCTGCGGGGCACGAAGCGGGAGGAGGTGGAGCGCGGCCAGGTTTTGGCGCAGCCGGGTTCGATCACGCCGCACACGAAGTTCGAGGCGGAGGTGTACATTTTGACGAAGGAGGAGGGCGGCCGCCACACGCCGTTCTTCAAGGGCTACCGGCCGCAGTTTTATTTCCGCACGACGGACGTGACGGGGAATGTGGAGTTGCCGGGCGACGTGGAGATGGTGATGCCGGGCGACAACGTGAAGATGAACGTGGAGCTGATCGCGCCGATCGCGATGGACGAGGGCTTGCGTTTCGCGATCCGCGAAGGCGGCCGCACCGTCGGCGCCGGCGTGGTCTCGAAGATTATCGAATAACAGGCGTCGGGGATAGGGGCGTCGGGTAAAGGTGGCTTGCATCGTGGCATCGTCGGCGTTTTAGGTGCGACACTCCCCCCTTGAGGGGTGAGGCCCGGTCGGCGCAGCCGACAGAAAGCGCAGCTTTCTGAGGGCCGAACGGCTCGCCATGGATGGCGAGACTGGGGGTTGTCGAAGCCGATGAACTTGCGCCAGGGATGGCAAGCACAATCCATCAGGATGCAAGCACCCGGTCGGCGCAGCCGACAGAAAGCGCAGCTTTCTGAGGGCCGAACGGCTCGCCATGGATGGCGAGACTGGGGATTGTCGAAGCCGAATACTTGCGCCAGGGATGGCAAGCACAATCCATCAGGATGCAAGCACCCGGCGGAGAGCCACCCCAAGTCATTCTGCGCGGAGCGAAGCGGAGTCGCAGAATCTCCGTGGGATTTTGAATTTTTGTAAGTGCGGGTCATTTCGGGTGTGCACGCTCGCTGTACCGCCGCCCCCCGACGGCGACTGGCACCGAACGCGAACCGGACGTTTTAGGTGCGAAACTCCCCCCTTGAGGGGGAGTCAAAACCGCGCAGCGGTTTTGGTGGGGGGTCGGCCCTCAAGACGCTGCGCTTCTAGTCCGCTGACGCCGAACGGGCCTCACTAACTCGAAGTCTGTACCGTAAAGGATGCCAAAAGTGCCAGGGTCCGCGGGCGGGCGGGGCTTTGCGCGTCGTAGAGGCGGAGCGTCACAGGGATGTGTTAAGCGACGCCGATTCGATTCCCGGCTCGACAGGATGTCGAGCCGGGATTTAGCGCAAAGCCCCGCCCGCCCGCGGACCCGAATCGAAGCCCCAAACCCACTCTTAAACCAAATCATCTATTCTGACCGAGTCTCGCTCGACCTCGCGCCCGCTTGCTCCAAAATATCGGCGTAGGCGGCGGATTTGCGGTGTTCGCGGACGTGGTCGAGGAAGGTGCTGCCGTTGCCCAGTTCGGCGTTGATGTTGTGTCCGGCTTCGATGAAGAAAGGAACGAAGCGCGCGAACAATTCAGCAGTCATGCCGCGGTAGGCCTTGAGCAGGATCGCGTAATCCCGCGGCATGCCCTCCGGCGGCAGCAGTTGAAGAAAGCCTTTCAGGCGTTC
Organism: uncultured Pseudohongiella sp.; assembly: GCA_965221015.1. Taxonomy (GTDB): domain Bacteria; phylum Pseudomonadota; class Gammaproteobacteria; order Pseudomonadales; family Pseudohongiellaceae; genus UBA9145. The sequence continues at coordinate 795,509 of OZ244859.1, forward strand.
ATCCGACCACTCTTCATCGCGAACGGCGATTTGGGTGCGCTCGGCGCCGCGTTTCTTGCCTTCTTTCAAGATCGACTCCGCGGGCTCAAAAGCTATGCCTGCAACTTCTCGCGCAGCAACTGATTGACCTGGGCGGGATTGGCCTTGCCCCGCGAGAGCTTCATCGCCTGGCCCACCAGATAGCCGAGCACTTGCTGCTTGCCGTCGCGGAATTGCTGCGCCTGGGCCGCGTTCTCGGCGATCACCCGGTCGACGAGTTGCTCGATTTCTCCCGCGTCGGTGACCTGGCGCAGCCCTTGCTGTTCGATGATCTCGTCAACCTTGCCCGCGCCTTCGGCCAATTGCTCGAATACCGTCTTGGCGATTTTCCCGGAAATTGTTTTGTCCCGGATGCGCAGAATCAGGTCGGCCAAATTGTCCGCGCTCACCGGCGAGTCGGCGATGCCCCGGTTCCCGCGGTTCAACAGCGCCTGCAATTCCACGGAAACCCAGTTGGCGGCCAACTTCGGCTCGCCGCTGCGCCGCGCCACCTGTTCGAAATAGTCCGCCGTCTCGCGGCTGGCGGTGAGCACGCCGGCGTCGTAGGCGGACAGGCCGTACTCGGCTTCGAAGCGGAGCTTGCGCGCATCGGGCAACTCCGGCAATTGCGAGCGGATCTCTTCGATCAAGGCATCGTCCACCACCACCGGCAGCAGGTCCGGCTCGGGAAAGTAGCGGTAGTCGTTGGCGACTTCCTTGCCGCGCATGGGCCGCGTTTCATCGCGCACCGAGTCGTAAAGCCGGGTCTCCTGCCTGATCTTGCCGCCGTCTTCGAGCACTTCCTGTTGCCGGCGGATTTCGAAATTGATCGCCTTTTCCACAAAACGGAAAGAGTTCACGTTCTTGATTTCCGTGCGCGTGCCGAGTTCCGCGCCGGGGCGCCGAATGGAGACGTTGGCGTCGCAGCGCATCGAACCCTGGGACATGTCGCCATCGGAAATCTCCAAATAGCGCACGATGGAGTGCAGTTTTTTCAAATAGGCGACGGCCTCCGCGGCGCTGCGAAGGTCCGGGTCCGAGACGATCTCCAACAGCGGCGTGCCGGCGCGGTTAAGATCAATGCCGGTCTCGTCGGCGAATTCCTCGTGCAGCGACTTGCCGGCGTCTTCCTCCATATGCGCGCGGGTGACGCCAATGCGTTTCCCGCCGCCGCCGTCGAGATCGATCAGGATCGAGCCGCGGCCGACGATGGGGTAATCGAGCTGGCTGGTCTGGTAGCCTTTCGGCAAATCGGGATAAAAATAGTTTTTGCGGTCGAACACCGACATACGGCCAATCTCGGCTTCGATGGCCAGGCCGAAGCGAATCGCCATGCGCAAGGCCTCGCCGTTCAACACCGGCAAAGTGCCGGGCATTGCGAGATCGTAAATATTCGCCTGGGTGTTGGGCTCGGCGCCGAACGCGGTCGAAGTGCCGGAAAACAATTTTGACCGGGTTGCCAATTGCACGTGGACCTCAAGCCCGATGACCGCCTCCCATTCCATCTCAATGCTCCGCGCTGCCGGCCATTGGCGGCAATTGCCGGTGCCAGTCGGTTGCCAATTGGAACTGGTGGGCGACATTCAGCACGCGCGCTTCGCCAAAGTCCGGGCCGATGATTTGCAGGCCGAACGGCAGGCCCTGTTCAAAACCCGCCGGAACCGAAATGCCGGGCAGGCCCGCGAGGTTGACCGCGATGGTGAAAATATCTTCCAGGTACATTTCCACCGGATCGGCCTTGGCGCCATGGGGGAAAGCCACATGGGGCGAAGTGGGGCCGGCGATAACGTCAACCTGTTTGAAAGCGTCGATGAAGTCTTGCCGGATCAGCCGCCGCACCCGCTGCGCCTTGCGGTAATAGGCGTCGTAATAGCCGGCCGAAAGCGCGTAGGTGCCCACCAGAATGCGCCGTTTGACTTCCTCGCCGAAGCCTTCGCTGCGGGTGCGGGTGTACAAGTCTTCCAGGTCGCTGGGCTGCTCGCAGCGGTAGCCATAGCGCACGCCGTCGTAGCGCGACAAATTGGCCGAAGCCTCCGCCGGCGCCACCACGTAATACGCCGGCACCGACAAATGATTGTTGGGCAGATCGATCTCGACCAGCTTCGCGCCGGCGCTTTCGAGCTGCGCCAGCGCCGCGCGGATCCCCTGCTCGACGCCGGCGCCAAGCCCTTCGGTGAAATGCGGAATCGGCACGCCCACGCGCAGGCCGCGCAAGGACTTCGCCAGCGCCGCGGCGTAGTCTTCCACCGCCCGGTCGACACTGGTCGAATCGCGCGGGTCGAGTCCGGCCATGGCCCGCATCATCAAGGCCGCGTCGGCCGCGGAACGGGTCAAGGTGCCGGCCTGGTCAAGACTTGAAGCAAAGGCGATCATGCCCCAGCGGGACACCCTGCCGTAGCTCGGCTTGAATCCGGTGATGCCGCAAAACGATGCCGGTTGGCGAATCGAGCCGCCGGTGTCGGTGCCCGTCGCCATGGGCGCAAGCCCAGCCGCCACCGCCGCCGCCGAGCCGCCGGAGGAACCGCCGGGCACCCTGGCCGGATCGTGGGGATTGCCGACCACGCCAAAAAAGCTGGTTTCATTGGAAGAGCCCATGGCGAACTCGTCCATATTGGTTTTGCCCAGCAGCACGGTGCCGGCCTGCCGCAGTTTTTCCACCACGGTGGCGTCAAAAGGCGGCGAGAAATCCGCCAGCATGCGCGAACCGCAAGTCGTGCGCAGGCCCCGGGTGCAAAAGATGTCTTTGTGCGCCAGCGGAATGCCAAGCAGCGGCCGCGCGTCGCCTTGCGCGCGGGCCTGGTCGGCCGCCGCCGCCTGGGCCAGCGCCGATTCTTCGCAAACGCTGATGAATGCGTTGAGCTTGGGGTTCAGCCGCTCGATCCGGTCAAGGCAGGCGCGGGTCAATTCAACGCTTGAGATCGCGCCGCGCGAGAGTTCGTCCGCAAGCTCGCTGACAGTTAGTTGAAACATCGCCCGCCCGCGGTCCTATTCGATCACTTTGGGAACCAGCAACAAACCGTTCCGGGACGATGGCGCCAGTTCCAGCAATTCGTCGCGGCGGTCGGTCTCGGTCACTTCATCGGCGCGCAGGCGCTGCATGGCGTCGAGCGGGTGCGCGAGCGGCTCCACGCCTTCGGTGTCCACCGCCTGCAACTGATCGATCATGGCCAGAATTTCGCCGATGCGGGTGGCGACTTCATCCGCCTCGGCGGGACTGACGCGCAGTCGCGCGAGCGCGGCGAGCTGGTCGATTTCGGATTTTTCCACAATCGGCGGGCCCGTGTGGGCGGAGACGGAAAGCCCGCGATTATACTGAAATCCGGTGCGCGGCGAAGCGCGGCCGCGCATGCGCGCGCAATGGAAGCTTTGCGCAAAAAGCTTCATAATTCGCGCATCACTCAACCGCAGCAGTTCGGGCACCGCCAACACCCACGGCGAACCCGTTTTGGAAACAGGAAATGTTCAAACGAATCAGGGGAATGTTCTCCAACGACCTGGCCATCGATCTCGGCACCGCCAACACCCTCATTTTCACCCCCGACAAAGGCATCGTGCTCGATGAGCCCTCGGTGGTGGCGATTCGCGAACAAGGCGGGCAAAAGTCGGTTACCGCCGTGGGCAAGGAAGCGAAACACATGCTTGGCCGCACGCCGGGAAACATTGTTGCGATTCGGCCGATGAAAGACGGCGTCATCGCCGATTTTCAAGTCACCGAAAAAATGCTGCAGTATTTCATTCACAAGGTGCACGAGAACTTCTTCTTTCCTCCCAGCCCGCGGGTGCTGGTCTGCGTGCCCTGCAAGGCGACCCAGGTCGAGCGGCGGGCGATTCGCGAATCCGTGCTCAGCGCCGGCGCGCGCAAGGTGCAACTGATCGAAGAGCCGATGGCGGCGGCGATTGGCGCCGGTTTGCCGGTGGACCAGGCCTGCGGCTCAATGGTGGTCGATATCGGCGGCGGCACCACCGAGATCGCGATTATTTCCCTCAACGGCGTGGTCTACGCCGAATCGGTGCTGATTGGCGGCGACCGCTTCGACGACGCCATCGTGGCCTACGTGCGCCGCAATTACAGCAGCCTGATCGGCACCGCGACGGCGGAGCGCATCAAGCAGGAAATCGGCTACGCCCACATTTCGCCGGAAACCGAGATCAAGGAAATCGATGTTCGCGGCCGCAATCTCGCCGAAGGCATTCCGCGCTCGTTCACCTTGCGCAGCGACGAAATCCTCGAAGCCCTGAAAGAATCGCTCACGGCGATTGTGGAAGCGGTCAGGAGCGCGCTGGAGCAGTCTCCTCCCGAACTTGCCTCGGACATTGCCCAGACCGGCGTCGTGCTCGCCGGTGGCGGCGCCCTGCTGAAAGGCCTGGACCAGATGATTTCCGAGGAAACCGGCCTGCCGGTGGTGCTCGCCGAAGACCCGCTGACCTGCGTCGTGCGCGGCGGCGGCAAGGCGATGGAAATGATGGACCACTACGAGTCCGATTCGATGCGCTTCGAATAGGCCGCCGCGGCCGGCCGCAGCCGGCCATGGTTAACCAAACCGCTTGTCCGGGCTGGAATTTTTAGCGAAATGCATTAGACTGTTCGCGACGGGCCACAACGCGCGCAGCGTGGGAGAGCAGGCATCGAGACCATCATCTTTCCCGGAAACAGGTCGCTGGGGTACCGTTTCTTCACTTTCCTGCTCCTGTCGGTCCTGCTTATGTCCGCGGACCACCGCTTCGGCTACATGGAGCACGCGCGCAGCGCGCTCGGCCTGGTGGCCGCGCCCTTGCATTGGCTTGCGGATGCGCCGGTGCGCTTCGCTGGCGTTTTTGGCGACAGTCTGGTCAGCCGCACGCAGTTGCTGGAAGAGAACGCGCGCCTGCGCGAGGAACTGATGCTCTCGCGCCGCCAGCTACTGCTTGCCGAAAGCTTGGCCGCGGAAAACAATCGGCTGCTCGCCTTGCAGAATTCTTCCGCGATGCTGGAGCAGGAAGTCTTGCCGGCGGAAATCATCAATATTTCCCCCGACCCTTTCTCGCGCCGCGTATTGATCAACAAGGGCAGCCGCGACGGTGTTTTCATGGGCCAGGCGGTGCTGGAGTCCAATGGCCTGATGGGCCAGGTCGTGCAGGTCTCGCCTTTTTCCAGTTGGGTACTGCTGATCACCGATGTCAATCACGTCACGCCGGTGGAAGTCAGCCGCAACGGCGAGCGGGCCTTGGCCAGGGGCAGCCGAGGCGGCGCCAACGAACTCGATCTCGAGTTCGTCGTCACCACCCAGGATATTGAAGTGGGCGATTCGCTGATCAGTTCCGGAATGGGCCTGGTGTTCCCGAAAAACTACCCCGTGGCCGAAGTCGTGAGTGTGCGCAGAAGCGCCGGTCAGCCTTACGCGGTCATCAAGGCCACGCCCGCGGCCCAGCTCTGGAGCACGCGTCATGTAATGCTTATCCGCGAAGCGCCGGGCCTGGATTCGGCGGTGTTGGCGGAAGAATCCGCCGCCGATGCCGCCGCCGATGCGCCGTTGGCCGCTGTCGAGTCGAGCAATTGAGTGCAGCCGATGGCGGGTTCGGCATTGCTCAACAGTCTGATCGTTTCATCATTTATCGTCGCGGCGCTGCTGGCGATCATTCCCTTGCCCGAATGGGCGATTTATTATCGTCCGGAATGGGTCGCGCTGGTGCTGGTTTTCTGGATTATCAACCAGCCCGAACGCGTCGGAATCGGCGTCGCCTGGGTCATGGGCGTCATGGTGGACGTGCTCACCGGAACCCTGTTCGGCCTGCACGCGCTCGGACTGGCATTGGTCGCCTTTTTGAGCTTGCGCCTGCGCTTGCGTTTGCGGGTTTTCAGCTTGTCGCGGCAGGCCAGCGTCCTGCTGGTCATCATCGGCTTGCAATTGTTGCTGGGCCAATGGCTGCGCGTGTTGTTCGATTTGCCCCGCGGCGGCGATTTGATGTTTCTGGCGCCGGCGGTCACGAGCGCGTTGTTTTGGCCGCTGGTGTGGCGCGTGGTCGAAGGACTGCGCCGGTCCTGGGAACTGAACTAGGACCGCGGATGTCCCAAAAGCCAAGCCGATACCAAAACCAGGAACGAAACCAGGACCGAAACCCGGGTCGAATTCGATGAGCGCCGAACACTCCACAACGAAGCGCAAGCCGCGAACCCTGCTCGGCGCGATTCGCAGCGGCCTGGTCCGGTTGCTGGTGTTCGCCATCGTCCTGTTGGCCGTCTATGTCAGCGCCGGACGGCAATTCATGCCTGTCATTTCCCGCTATTCGGCGTTTTTCGAAAACCAGATTTTGCAAATCACGGGCGTGCCGGTGCGGGTGGAATCGCTGCGGGGCAACTTCAGCGGCTTCGACCCCGTGATCGAAGTAAGCGGGCTGTCGATGCAGGTGGCGGTCGTTCCCGGCATGCCGCAATCGCAGCAACGCGCCTTTGATTTCGACCGCGGCCGCGTGGTGGTGGACATGGCGCGCAGCATTTGGCAGCGGCGCTGGGTGTTGCGCGAGTTCATTGTGGAGCGGCTCGAACTCGATTTGGAACAAACCAGCGACGGCGGCTGGCTGCTGGGCGACATCGCCATGCCGGGCGGCGGTGTCGACCCGGACATCTTGTACCGGACCTTTCTCGATTTCGCCCAACTCGACCTGCGCGATGTCGCGCTCAATTTGCGCACCCGGACCGGCCAGCAATTGCGCTTCGTCAATGGCGAGGCGACGATACAAAATCGCAACGGCAACCACTTCCTGCATGTCGACATCACCCCCGAGGGCCGGAACCTGCCGCTGGCGCTCTCGCTGGAGGTGCGCGGCGGCGAATTGTCGCTTATCGACGGCAGGCTCCATCTCGCGGTGCCGGCCGCGGACTATTCGGATTTGGCCGGCGCCCAGCCTTTCTCTGGCTTCCAGTTTCAGCAATTGCGCGGAGGCGGCGACATCTGGGTGGATTTCAGCCGCGGCGAGGTCCGCTACGTGCTGGCGGACGGCCGCATCGACGAGCTAACGCTCGCCTCCGGCGGCGGCCCGACCACCTTGAACGCGCTGGAAGGCGCGTTCGAATTGCGCAATGAAGGCGCAACCACCCATCTCACGGTTGACGGCCTGTCGTTCGATTATCTGGGCGCGAGTTCGCCGCAAACCCGGTTGTATTTGACGCGCGCGCCCGGCCAATCCCTGCTGCTGCGCGCCGACCGCTTCGACCTGGCGCAACTGGCCTCGCTCGCGTCCAATCTGGAATTGCTGCCGGAAGCGGCCGAGAGCCTGGTCGGGCAGTTGCAACCCGCGGGCCTGCTGGAAAATTTCGCCATGCAAGTTCCCCTGCGGGAGAACAGCGGCGAACTGGCCAGCGTCCGCGCCAATATGGTTGGCGCCGCGGTGGCTTCGGTGCGCAATTCCCCCGCCATGTCCGGTCTGACAGGTTACGTCGAGGTTTCCGCCGACATCGATGCCCGCCGCGCCACGGGCCTGATCGAAGTCGACTCCAGCGACTTCACCATCAACATCCCCCGGGTTTACACCTCAACCTGGGCCTTCGACGAAATGAACGGCAGCCTCGGCTTCGAACTCGACTACAGCGAAGGGCAAAAACTGCGTTTGGCCAGCAGCGTGCTCGCCGGCCGCTCGGGAGAGCTGGAAACACGCCTGCAATTGCGTTCGGCGCTGGAACAAAAGCCCGACGGCGAACGCGAAAACAAACTGGGTCTGCTGGTGGGCGTGCTCAACATGAACGCCGCCGACAAGACACCTTACTTGCCCGACGGGCCGGGGGTGCGCGACGGCCTGCGCGGCGGCATGGAGTTTCTTGAGCGGGCGATTATCGATGGCCGCATCCGCAACAGCGCCGCCATTTTCCGCGGCCGGACCACCCAAGGCTCGGCGCCGATCACCAAAACCTTGCAAAGTTTCCATCAGTGGCTTGACGGAAGCATGCGCTTCGACCCGCAATGGCCGCTGCTCGAAAGCGAACGGGCGCTGGTGCTCACCGACGACGCCAACATCGACATATTGCTGCGGGACAGCCGCAACCTGGGCCTTGCGGCGGATGCGATCGAAGGCTCGATCCGCCCCGATGAAACCGCGGGCAGTTTGCTCAATGTGCGCGGGCGCGGGCGGGCGGCGGCGGCGGACGGTTTGGCCTGGCTGCACGCGGTGCCGCTGGCCGAAGGATTGCGCCGGGCCAGCGCCGACTGGCGCATGCAAGGCGGGGTGGAAGGCGAGTTTGCGCTTGAGCTGCCCATCGGCGGCGGTCTGCCGGAATCCGAAATCGAACTGGCTCTCGAATTCGGCGACACCGATATCTGGATCGCCCAATACGACCTGGACCTGGCCGGCGTCAACGGCAAGCTCGACTTCGACACGCGAACCGGTATCGAACAGGGCCGGTTCAGCGCGAGCATGTTCGGCGGCGACACCGGCATCGAATTGTCGAGCCGGGGCGAGTCCGGCGCGATTGATCGAATTGCCGTCATCGCCCGCGGGCGCGCCGACCGCCGCGCGCTGATGCAATGGCCGCGGCAAAGCGGCCTGGTCAAGGGGCTGCTGGAAAATGCCAGGGGCAGCTTTCTCTACTCCGCCGAATTGCATCTGGACTTGCCTGCCGCGCCAATGGATGCCGCCACCGCTTCCTTGCGCGTCAGCAGCGATTTGGCCGGATTGTTCCTTACCTTGCCGGAGCCTTTCCGCAAACAGGCGGGGGAGCCCTTGCCGTTTCATTTGCAGGTGGACCAGCTCGGCGCCGCGCAGTCGATTTCGGGCACGCTTGGCTCCAGCCTGCGTTTCAATCTGGAATTGGCCGAGGCCGCGCTCAAGTCGGGCAGGGTGCGCTTCGGCGGCGGCAGCCGCGCATTGGCGGGCGCGAATGGCGCCCAGGGCGCCCCGGGCAATGAAGGCGGACTGCAAGTCGATGGCCGCCTGCGCCGCATCGTGCTCGAACAATGGACACGCTTGCTGGACGACATGGGGGGGATGGCATCCGCCGGCGGCTTGCGCGAAGTGTTCGCCTTTATCGATCTGGAAGCCGACAAACTGGAAGTGTATGGCCAGACGCTGGCGGGTGTGCACCTGCGGGCCGAGCCGACGCCCCGGGGCTGGCTGGCTTCGCTGGCGGGCGATTCGGTGCAAGGCACGCTGCGGATGCCGCTGGCGGCCAATGATTACCTGGAAGTGCGGCTCGACCATTTGCGCTTTCAGGGGCCGGGAGAGCCCAACCCGGCGGCGCGGCAACCCGCGCAAACCAACGCGCGCCCCGAACCGCCGCCGGTGGACATGCTGGCCTCGGTCGACCCCCGCGAATTGCCGCGCATGCGCTTTGCCGTGGGTGAAATCGCCATCGGCGAGACCAACTGGGGCGGCTGGGACTTTACCTTGGAACCCGACCGAAACGGCGCCGAATTCTTCGACCTGAACTTCAATTTCCGCGGTTTCGGCCTGTCTCCGCTGATGCCGGACGAACCGGAGCCGGTGGCCCCGCCGCGTCTGCGCTGGAATTTCGACGGCAAGCACCACGCAACCGAACTCGCCGCCGCAATCCACGCCGTGGATATGGCCAATGTATTGCGCGAGAACGGCTTCGCGCCCAGCATGGAAAGTGAACATGCGCGCTTCGATACGGATCTGCGATGGCCGGGCTCGCCCGCTTTTTTTCGAGGCTCGCAATTAAGCGGCGGCATCGACTTGTTGATAGAAAACGGCCGTTTCCTGCAGGACAATGACGGCGGCGGCGCCTTGAAGCTGATCAGCATCCTCAATTTCGACGCCATCATGCGCCGCTTGCGGCTGAGCGACGATTTGCTGCGCCGCGGACTGGCCTTCGACGAAATCAGCGGGCGCCTGGCCATGGACAACGGCCTGGCGCGGATTGAGAATCAACTCCTCATTTCCGGTCCATCCAGCCTGTACCAGATCACCGGCGATGTTGACTTGCGCGAGGAAACCATCGCCGGCGAGATGTACGTGACCTTGCCGGTGAGCGACAACATTCCCTGGATCGGCCTGATCACCGGCAATTTGCCCCTGGCCGTCGGCGCCTATTTGTTCGACCAGATCTTCGGCGACCAGGTGGACAGCCTCACCAGCGCGGTATACACCCTCGAAGGCCCCTGGGAGGGCCTGGAGCCGCAATTCAAGCAAGCCTTCGGCACCCCCAATGCGGAATAGCGGGTTGAACCCATGAAGCGAAAACTCGCGGCGGTGCAAATGGTTAGCGGGCCGGATGTCGAGACAAATCTGGCGGACGCCGCCGGATGGATCGCCGAAGCCGCGGCGCGTGGCGCCGAACTGGTGCTGCTGCCGGAAGTCTTCGCCGCCCTCGAAGGCGAGCCGATGCGCGATTGCGGCGAGCTGCAAGGCGCGCGCGGGGCGCCGATTCAACAATTCCTTTCCAGCCAGGCGCGCCGGCACGGCATCGTGCTCGTGGGCGGCACCGCGCCGCTTTGTTCGCGCCCGGGCAAAAGCGAAGCCGACGCCGATTATCGGATCAAGGACGGCCGCGTGCGCGCGGCAAGCCTGGTGTACGACGCCGAAGGCGCGTTGATCGCCCGTTACGACAAGATTCACCTGTTCGACGTTGTGATCGAAGACCGGCAAGCGCAATATTCCGAATCGCTCAGTTATGAAGCCGGCTCGGATGTGGTCTGCGTGGAGAGTGGCGTCGGCCGTATCGGCTTGTCGGTTTGTTACGACTTGCGCTTCCCGGAATTGTATCGGCGCCTGTTCCGCCTCGGCGCCGAGATTCTCACCGTGCCCGCGGCGTTCACCGCGGTGACCGGCGCCGCGCATTGGGAAAGCCTGTTGCGCGCCCGCGCCATCGAAAACCAGAGCTACCTGGTCGCCGCGGCCCAGGGAGGAAGCCACGGCGCCGAGCGCGAGACCTGGGGGCATTCGATGATCATCAGTCCATGGGGCGAAATTCTGGCCCAATTGGACAAGGGTCCGGGCGTCGCGGTGGCGGAAATGGACCCGTTGCTGCTGCGCGACATTCGTCGCCGAATGCCCATCGCCGACCACATCCGGCTCGACCGGCGCTAATCTGCCACGCGCCGCGCCGCGCATTGCCTGGCCCGCCCAAGGGCCGCGGCGCGCCTCGCAAACTGTCATTCCCCGCGCGGCGAAGCGAAGCCGCGGAATCTCGCCGGATCGCTTGTGAACTGTCTGCGCCGAGGCCAATGGTGCTACTATCGGGCGCGAGCGAATTTCCATGCCGGGGATCATGGTTGGCGCGCATGGCAAGGCCGATCAAATACGATGAAGCGGATGTGCTGGCCAGCGCGCTGGAACAGTTCTGGCGCGAGGGCTACGAAGCAAGTTCCGTCAGCAAGCTGCTGGAGTGCTGCGGCATCAATCGGGGCAGCTTGTACAACTCTTTCACCGACAAGAACACTTTCTTCAAGATCGTTATCGACCGCTACGGCGACCTGCTCGACGCGCAAGTCTCCGCCACTTTGAAAAATCCGCAATTGGGCCCCTGGGAAGCGCTCCACGCATTTTTCCGCGAGACCGCGGTCAAGGCGCCGGCGCGGCAACGGAATCTCGGCTGCCTGCTGGTGAATTCGCTTTGCTCCAGCGTGATTTACGACGCTGAAATCAAGCGCGTCCTGCGCGCTTCGCTGGTGCGGGTGCGCAAGGCCATGATCGAGCGGCTGCGCGAGGCGAAAACAAAAGGCAAGTTGAAAAAGGGCCTTGATGAATTTCTCGCCGCCGATTTTCTGATGAACACCTTGCATGGCATCCGCGTCAACTCTCGCAACGGCAAAAGCGCGCGGCAGCTCGAGCGCCTCGCCGAGCACGCCATCGCCTCCCTGAAAAAATAAATTTCCGCCCGCCCGCCCAATGGACGTCGTCGGCTCGCGGCCCGGGCGTTGAGGCCGGCACGCGCCCGCAAAGCTGTTGCTTCCCCGGCATCGACTGCTATACTGGGCTTTGTTGGTTGCTGTGGCAGGAAAACGCGATGAAAAAAGTAGGCGTCAAGCACAAGTCCGACGACTCCAAGATCGACCTTACACCCATGCTCGATGTGGTGTTCATCCTGTTGATATTTTTCGTCGTTACCGCGACCTTCCTGTCCGAGGTCGCGATCAGCGCGGCCAGCAGCGAAAACAATGAAGACCAGCCGCCTCCGCCGCAGGATCTGGAGAACCGCAATATCCTGTTCGAGATTGGACCCAACAACGAGATCATCATCAACGGCAACCCCAGGCCCATCATCGCAACCCAGATTCGATCCAATATCGACCAGTTGCGCGCCGAGAACCCCGAAGCCACGGTGATTATCCAGCCCGACTCGGATTCCGATGTCTCCACCCTGGTGATGATCATGGACGCCGCGCGGCAGGCCGGCATCGCCGATATTTCCATCGTCGACAGCAACTGATCCGTCCGCGCCCCGCCCTTGCTTGCGCGAATCGGTGCTTGTGCCGATTCATCCGCCGCCGCGCCCGCGGCGCCGGGACCGCGCTGGACAGCTTGAGATTCCATGAAAAGCCGCTGGAATGAGCAACAGGCCCGCGCCTGCGCCGACGAGCTTGAATTGCGCGCCTACACCTCCCGTCTGCTCGGACAGGACGCCTCCCTTGTGCTGCACGGCGGCGGCAACACTTCGGTCAAGCATGACTTCACCGATGTTTTTGGCGAAACCCGGCGGGCGCTGTTCGTGAAAGGGTCCGGCTGGGACCTGAAAAGCATCGACGTTGCCGGATTCGCGCCCACCGACCTCGACTACTTGCTGCGGCTGGCGCGGCTCGAACAGCTTTCCGACAGCGAAATGATGCGCCAGTTGCGGCTGGCGACGCTGGACCCCGCCGCGCCGAATCCTTCGGTGGAAGCCATATTGCACGCTTTGCTGCCCCATCGCCATGTCGACCACACCCACGCCGACGCGGTGGTCACGCTGAGCAATTCCCCCGGCGGCGCGGACCTTTTGCGCGAATTGTATGGCGGGGAGGTGCTGGTGCTGCCCTATGTCATGCCCGGGTTCATTCTTGCTCGGCAAGTGGCCGCCGCCACCCGCGATGCGGACTGGAACAGCCTGCGCGGCATCGTGCTGTTGCAGCACGGCATTTTCAGCTTTCACGACAGCGCCAAAACCAGCTACGAGACGATGATCGAACTCGTCGACCGCGCCGAACGCGAACTCCGGCGCCGGGCATCCCATGCGACCCCCGCCGCCACCAACTCAACCGATGGGACACCCACCGCGGCAACTGATGGGACACCCACCGCTGCCGTTGCAGCAACGAATGGGACAACGAATGGGATACCCACCCCGCCCTCTGCCTCAATGAATGGGACACCCACCGCCACCCACGAATCAGCCATCTCGCTGCGCCTGCAACTCAGCCGCCTGCGCAAGGCCGCGGGGGAAATCCACCGGAGAATCCATGGCACACCGATGCTCGCCAGGTTCGACGCCAGCCCCGCCGCGCGCGGGTTCGCGCAACTGGCGAACTGCGGCGAACTGCTCCAGCGCGGCCCCCTCACACCCGACCACACTTTGCACGCAAAGCCCTTCGGCGCCGTGTTCGACGCCGACCCCGTGCCCGGTCTGCTGGATTTCGAACGCGCCTACCTGGCCTATTTCGACGCCCACGCCGACGCCGGCCTGCAACGCCTCGACGCCGCCCCGCGATATGGAGTCTGGCGGGACCAGGGTATGGTCTACCTGGGCGCCAACTGCCGCCGCCTCGCCATCGTCGCCGACATCAGCGCGCATACCCTAAAAGCGATCCGGCTGGCCGAAGCCATCGGCGGCTGGCGCGCGCTGCCGCGGGAGCGCCTGTTCGAAGTCGAATATTGGGAACTCGAACAAGCGAAGCTCGCCAAGGCCGGCGCCGCGCCGGAATTGCAGGGCAGAATCGCCCTCGTCACCGGCGCCGCCTCCGGCATCGGCCGCGCCACGGTGGAGGAATTGCGCCGGCGCGGCGCGGCCGTAGTCGCTTTGGACCTGCGCGAGCCGCAAGACCTGGATTTCCCCGAAGTGCTGTGTCTGCGTTGCGATGTAACCGATGCGGCCGCGGTGGCCGCGGCGCTGGAGCAAGCCGTGCGGCATTTTGGCGGCCTCGACCTGCTGGTCAGCAACGCCGGCGGTTTCCCGGCCAGCGCGAGCCTTGCGGAAATGCCGGACGCTGCCTGGGAGCAATCCATGGAGCTGAATCTCGGCGCGCACATGAAAGTGCTGCGCGCCTGCCTACCCCTGCTCGCCAATGGATTCGACCCCGCCGTGGTTTTTGTCGCATCCAAGAACGTGCCCGCGCCGGGGCCCGGCGCCGCGGCGTACTCGGCGGCCAAGGCCGGGCTCACCCAACTCGCCCGGGTGGCGGCGCTGGAAACCGCGGCGCGGGGCATCCGGGTCAACGTCGTGCATCCCAACGCGGTCTACGACACCGGCATCTGGACCGAGGCGCGCTTGCGCGAGCGGGCGGCCTGCTACGGGATGGATGTGGCGCAGTACAAAACATCCAACCTGCTGGGGCTGGAGGTGCGCAGCGCCGATGTCGCCAATGCGATTGTCAGCCTCGCCGGCGCCGCCTTCAGCCGCACCACCGGCGCCCAGATTCCGGTGGATGGCGGCAACGAACGCGTGATTTAGCCCCGGCGCCGTGGACGGCAAGCACCACGCGATTCTCCGCGCTCTTCCGGCGGCCCCGTCCGGCGTGGCGGCGCAAAAATGGGATAATCGGCGCCGCGGTGGTTTCGGTTCGCGCGGGGGAGTTGCTGGTTTATGCCGATTGAAAACGGGCGGCTCAGGAGCATCTGGTACGACGCCAAAGCCGGCGAAGTCTGCGTCATCGACCAGACGCGGCTGCCCCACGCGTTCGTGGTCCACCGTCTGCGCACTTTGGAAGACGCCTGCGAAGCGATCACTTCGATGCGCGTGCGCGGCGCCCCGCTGATCGGCGTTGCGAGCGCGTTCGGTGTCTATCTCGCCTTGCGCGAAAACCCCGATTCACTCGAAAACGCGGTCAAGCGTTTGCGCAAAACACGCCCCACCGCAGTCAATTTGCGTTGGGCATTGGACCGCGCCGCCCGGAACCTGTCGCAACATACTGCGACAGAAGTCTCCGGCGGAGCGGTCGACCCGGCCCAGTCAATTGGGGACGACATCGCTGACAAGGCGCTGCATTTCGCCCTCGCCCTGGCCGACGAAGACGCCGCTTGTTGCGAAGCGATCGGCGGGCACGGCGGCGAAGTGCTGCGCCGGCTTTGGCGCGAGCGATGCGGGCAAGACCGGCCTTTGCGCGTGTTGACCCATTGCAACGCAGGCGCCTTGGCCACGGTGGCGTGGGGCACCGCGCTGGCCGCGGTCTACAAGGCCGCCGCCGCAGGTGTGCCGCTGCATGTTTGGGTCGGCGAAACCCGGCCGCGCAATCAGGGCGCGGCGCTCACCTGCTGGGAATTGCGCCGGGCCGGCATCGACTACAGCCTGATCGTCGATGGCGCCGCGGGCCATGTCATGGCCAGTGGCCTGGTCGACGTTTGCATCACCGGCAGCGACCGGGTCAGCGCCGCCGGCGATGTCTGCAACAAAATCGGCACCTACCCCGTCGCGCTGGCGGCGCGGGACAACCAGCTGCCGTTCTACGCCGCATTGCCCGTGTCCACGATCGACTTCGACTGGCCTTCGGCGGCCGAGGCCATCCCCATCGAGGAACGGGATGCGGAAGAAATCTCTTTGGCGAGCGGTGTCGAAGCCGGCGGACGCGAAATCCAGGTACGCCAATACCCAAAGGAAACCATCGCGCGGAACTTTGCCTTCGACGTCACGCCGGCCCGGCTGGTGAGCGGCATAATCACCGAGCACGGCGTGTTCGAAGCAAACCAGCGCTCGCTCGCCCCGCTCGCGAGCCCCACTTCAGCCGCGGCCGCGTCAAGCGAACGGTGAGACCTTGATTTCGTGTTCCCGCATCCGCGCCTGCGCGATATCGTAACTGTTCTGCATGCGCATCAAGGTCTCCATCGAAACGCCGAATGCCTTTTCGATGCGCAAGGCCATTTCCGGCGACAACCGGGCGCGCTCGTTCAAAAACGCCGACAGCGCCGCACGGGTCACGCCCAGCGCCGCGGCCGCCGCCGTCACGGAAATGCCCAGTTCCCCGATGATTTCGCATTTGACGAATCCGCCGGGATGCGCGGGATTTTTCATGCGAATTTGACGATGTGTGTTCATTTCGGCCACTCAGTGATAATCCACAAGGCCCATCTTGGGCCGCAACTTAGCCCATCTGGCCTGTGAGTTGGCGGCCGCCGAGGATGTGCAGGTGGATGTGGAATACGCTTTGCCTGGCGTCCGGCCCCGTGTTCAAGACCAGGCGGTAGCCGCTTTCGGCAAGGCCCGCATCGGCCGCAATTTTCACGGCGCTCAGCATCATGTGGCCGAGCAGCGCCTGGTCTTCCGCGGCAGCCCCGTTCATGTCGCTGATGTGCTTGCGCGGAATCACCAGGATATGGGTCGGCGCCTGGGGCGCGATGTCGTGGAAGGCGATGATTTGATCGTCCGCGTACACTTGCTTGCAAGGGATTTCGCCGGCGACGATCTTGCAGAAAATACAATCCGGATCCATGCTGTGCCGCCTTGATTGGAAATGCTCGGCAGACTAACAAATCCGCCCGGATTGGGATAGTCTAGGCCCGGTTCCCGCCCGTAGCTGATTTGGCGTGGAATGGGCATCCCGCGGCTGCGCGCGGGATGAAACGGAGGCATTCGGCATGATTGGTCTGGACCGGCTGGTATGGAGAATCGCCGCGCTCGCGCTGCTGTTTTCGGCGGCTTCGATGGTGTCCGCCCAAGAGCCGGAAATCCACGGCTACCGGGTCGTCAACACCTATCCCCACCAGATCACGGCCTTCACCCAGGGCCTGATTTTCCGCGACGGCGCGCTGTGGGAAGGCACCGGCAAGCACGGGCTTTCCCGGCTCGCCAGGATCGACCTGGAAACCGGCGAATTGCAACAGCAGGTGCCGCTGGCCAGACGCTATTTCGGCGAAGGCATTGAAATGATCGGCGAGCGCATCTACCAACTCACCTGGCGCTCGAACATGGTCTTCGTCTATGACAAAGACAGCCTCGAACGCCTGGAAACCCATTACAACCCGCGCGAAGGCTGGGGGCTGGCCTGGGACGGCGAGCATCTGATCTTGAGCGACGGCTCGGCGAGCCTGCAATTCATCAACCCCGAGGGCTTTGTGCCGGTGCGGGAAATCCAAGTCACCGTGGGTGGCCAGCCACTGAGCTTGCTGAACGAACTCGAATACATCGAAGGGGAAATCTGGGCCAATGTCTGGCAGACCGATTTCATCGTGCGGATCGACTCGCAAACCGGCGTGGTGAATTCCATCGTGGATCTGACCGGCCTTTCGGCGCGGACCGAACTCGGCAGCAGCGAGGCCGTGCTCAACGGCATCGCCTGGGACACCGAGAACCGGCGCCTGTTTGTGACCGGCAAGCACTGGGCCCACCTGTTTGAAATCGAGCTCGCGGAGCAAGGTGAATAGGTGGCGCGCGCGGCGGCCAGCAGCGCGGCGCTGATCGTCGCCGCCCTGGCGCTTGGCGCCTGCGATTCGGTGGCCTGGTATCTGCAAGCCGCCCAGGGGCATTTGGCAATCGTCGGCGCCCGCGAGGACATGGCCGAAGTACTCGCCGACCCCGAGCTGGCGCCGGAGGTGGCGGCGAAACTGCAACTGGTGCTGGAAGCCCGCGAATTCGCGGCAAACGAGCTTGCGCTGCCGGTGGGCGGGAACTATCTCGAATTTGTCCGGCTGGAACGCGAACACGCGGTGTGGAATGTTTTCGCCGCGCCGGAATTCTCCCTCGAGCCCGTCACCTGGTGCTATCCCATCGCCGGCTGCGCCGCCTACCGGGGCTATTTCAACGCGGCCGAAGCCAACGAATACGCCGCCGAGCTGGAAGCGGAAGGCTTTGATGTGTACGTCGGCGGCGTCGACGCCTATTCGACGCTGGGCTGGTTCGACGACGCCTTGCTCAGCACGGTGGTCCGCCGGCCCGATCATCAATTGGCCGCGCTCCTGTTTCACGAACTCGCGCACCAGGTCGCCTACGTGCCGGGCGACACCACGCTGAGCGAAAGTTTCGCCACCGTGGTCGAAATGGAGGGCCTGCGGCGTTGGCTGGACAGCCGGCGGCAATCGAAATTGTTCGACCAGGCGCGGGCCGACGCCGAGCGCCGCCGGCAATTCATCGATTTTGTGACGGGATTCCGCGGCCGCTTCGAAGCGCTTTACGCCGGCGGGGCGGGCGAGGCGGACATGCGCCGGGAGAAAGCCGCCCTGCAACAGCAAATGCGGGCGGAATACCAAGAACTGAAAAGCGAATGGGGCGGATACGCCGGTTACGACGGCTGGTTTTCCCGTCCGCTGAACAACGCGCAGCTGGCGACGGTTGGCTCCTACAACGACTTCGCGCCGCAATTGCGGGAAATGCTGCGGCGGGAGAATGGCGATTTGCCCGCGTTCTATGCGCGCATGGGCGAACTGGCGCGGATGAGCCCGGAGCGGCGGGCGGAAATTTTGGATTCCCTGGCAATCTCCGATCAAGCCGGCTGTTAACCACAACAGATCAGCCGCCGCGGGGCTGGCGCGGCGAAAATCAGGCCAGCACGATTCGCGCCGGCCCGTCGGCTCCATCGCCCGCCTGGCCGATGATGGCGGACTGCTCCAGACCAGCTTCATGCAAAGCCGCCAGGCAAGCCTCCGCGCGCTCCCCGGGCACCGCGGCGAGCAGCCCGCCCGCGGTTTGCGGGTCGAACAAAATCTCGTAGCGCGCGGAAGCGCGCAACTCGTCCCGTCCCTCGATGTTTTTCTGCGTCAGTTTGTTGTCGGCGTGCAAGGAACTGAAGATTTCGCCTTGCAGGCATTCCAGCGCGCCGTCCAGCACCGGAATATCCGCCGGATGCAGTTGCACCGGCCCGGAATCGATCATCTCCAGCAAATGGCCGGCGAGGCCGAAGCCGGTAACATCGGTGCAGGCGCTGGCATTGTGCTCGGCGAAAATCGCGGCCGCGCCCCGGTTTGAAACCAGCATCTGGCGCAGGGCCCGCTCCATCCATAGCTGTCCCGCCCGGTGGCGCATGTCCGCCGCCAGCAAGGTGCCCGTGCCGAGGGGCTTGCTCAAGATCAGCGCATCGCCGCGCGCCATGCCGCGCTTGGGCAAGGTCTTGCCCGGCCCGGCGTGGCCATTTACGCACAACCCGAATTGCAATTGTTCGGTTTCGGACGAGTGTCCGCCGAGCAGGCGGCAGCCTTCCCCGCTCAAGGTCATGGTGCAGCCGAGCATCAGTTCGCGCATCAGGCCGCGGGTGATCGACCGGTTGGCGAAGGGCACGCCGATGATCGCCAGCGCCGAATCCGGCTGCGCGCCCATGGCGTGGATGTCGCCCAGGCAGTGCAAGGTGGCGATTCGGGCGAACAGCCAGGGGTCGTCGATGAAAGCTTTGAGTTGATCGACGCTTTGCCACAATTCGGCGCCCGGAGGCGGCCGCACCAGAGCCGCGTCTTCAACGCCCTGCTCGACGATTCCCGCCGTTGCCGGAATCGATTCGAGCACTTCCTGCAGCACGCTGCCCGCCACTTTGGCGCCGCAGCCGCCGCAACGCAGGGCGTGGCGGCGCAGTTCGCGTTCTTCCTTTCGGTCCACCAGACCCCTGGCGATCGACAGATTTTGCGGCATTTGCGGCAAGTCGCGATATTTGCGCAGAAAACGTTGGTCAATCCAATGTTTCAGCCGCCACACCCAGCGGCCCTGGAAGAACAACCGGTTGCGCGAAGCCAGCGCGCGGCCGTCGCCCAGATTCAGCATCGCCAGCGCGTGGCGCTGCGGGCGGTGCCGGACCAGTCTGCCGCCGGTGGCGTAGCGCAGCAGATTGCGGGCCAGGGGTTTGCCGTGGCGCACGGCGTACACGCCCGACTTCGGCCGGTCCATGCCGCGGATGGTGGCCGCGTCGCCGGCCACGAAAACGAACGCGTGGCTGGTGGACTGCAAATGGCGGTTGACTTCGAGGAAGCCGTCCGCCGTAGTCGCCAGCCCGGCCCGCGCCGGCCATGGGGGCATGGCGGCCCCGGTGGCGAGAATGATCGTGTCCGCCTCGACCGTATCGCCATTGGCGCAGAGCACGGCGTTGGCCGCGAAGCCGGCAACTTGATGCGCGGTCAGCGTTTCGATGCCTTTGTCTTGCAATTCCGCGCGGATGTATTCGCGCGCGCGCCGGTTGTGCGAGGGCAGCACTTCCTCGGCGGCGCTGATGATCTTGATCGAAAGCGCTGTCCCGGATGCGCCATCCGCAGCGCCTTCGCCGCCCGCGCCCGCTTCGCGCAGGATGCGCGCCTGGGCCGCGCAAGCCAGTTCCACACTGGCCGGCCCGCCGCCGACAATCGCGATTCGGTAGCCTCCGCCCCCTTGCAAGCCGCGCACGGCCTGGTGGCGGATTTCCTCCCAGGCCGCGAGAAAGCCGTCGATGGGTTTTACGCCAACGGTGTGTTCCCGGGCGCCGGGCATGCCGCTGGTGTCGGGAATCGAGCCGATGTTGAGCGAGAGCAGATCGAAGTCCAATTCCGGCCGCCGCGGCAAGACGATATTGCGGGCGTCGAGATCGATGGCGTCAATGTCGGCCTGGATCAGCCGCGCGCCGGCAAAGCGCGCCAGCGGGCGCAGGTCGATGAACATTTCCTCCGCCTGGTAGCGGCCGGCGATGAAGGCGGGCAGGGCGCCGGAGTAAGGCACCAGGATTTCCCGGCTGACCAGGGTCACCATCAAGCCCGGCAGCGGCCGCATGCCGAGGCTGCGCAAGACGGCCAGATGACTGTGGCCGCCGCCAATCAGCACCAGATGTTTCACCAGCGGTTCGGCTGCTTTCATGGGTCGCTTCGCGCCGCCTCTGTAGGGTGCGGATTGTACCTTGATTGCGGAAGTCCCCCGCGCGGCGCTTGCCCACCGCATCGCATTCAAGTACCGTTGCTCTCTCTGCACCAAGCCCATCGACCGGCAACCCTGGAGACAACAATGGCATCATCACCCATGCGAATTCTGATCGGTTCCGCCCTGCTGTCCTGCGCGTTTTCCGTCCAGGCGCAATGGCAGCTCGACAATGACGCTTCGACCTTGAGCTTTGTCACCATCAAGGCCGACCATGTGGGCGAAGTTCACACTTTCGATCTGCTCAGCGGCGCGATCGACGAGGCGGGCAACGCCGACATCACCATCGAATTGATCAGCATCAACACCTTGATCCCGATTCGCGACGAACGCATGCAAAACCTGTTGTTCGAAACCAACCTGTTTCCGCAAGCCAACCTCACCGCGCAGCTCGACATCGACCAATTCGCCGAACTCGAAGTCGGCCGCAGCGCCCAGGCCACCATCGGCTTTGATCTCGCCATGCGCGACCAGTCGAACAGCTACCAGGCCGAAGTGCTGGTCACGCGGCTCGCCGACAACGGCATCCAGGCAAGCACCTTGAAGCCGATCGTCGTCGTGGCCAACAGTTTCGACCTAGTCAGGGGCGTGGAAGCCCTGCGCGAAATCGCGGGACTGCCAAGCATCAGCAACGCCGTGCCGGTCAGCTTCACCGTGGTGTTCCGCAACAACGGCTGAGCCTTCGCCGGCCCGGATTCCGCTTGCCGAAACGCAATCTGGCGCAGCCGCGATTGCCGCATCGCGAGGCACTCAAACGGGAACCAAAAGGGAACACAGAGATGGAAGCCGCGTTCAAGCCCGAAGACTACGACGTTCCCGCGCAATACCGGCATTGGCCGGGAGACACCGCCGAGGACAATATCGGCCCGTTCTTCTTCCACATGGACGGGCCGCATCCGCGCACCGCGTTTCGGCCCCGGCCTGAGCATGCCAACACCCACGGCACTATCCACGGCGGCATCCTGATGACGTTCGCCGATTACACCGCCTGCCTCGGCGCCAGCGGCGGCGAGCAGGAAAGCTCGGCCACGATCAGCCTGAACACCGAATTCGTCGCCCCGGCCCAGGTTGGGGACTTGTTGCTGGGCGAAGGCGAAGTGCTGCGCCGCGGCCATGCGATGGTGTTCGTGCGGGTGACGGTGCGCGCGGGCGAGCGGCTTGTCCTCGCGGCCAGCGCCGTCATCAAACGCCTGCGCGAGCGCCCGGAGAAGAAATAGGCCCCGGCCCACCCAGCCTCAAATTGAATACACCCGCGCCGCGGTGTCGTGGAACAGCGCCTGTTTCTCCTCTTCGCTGAAATCTGCGACCATTTTCTTGAAACCGTTCCACAGCACCCCGTAGCCGATGGAAAGGCGGTCCACGGGAAAATTGCTTTCAAACATGCAGCGCTTTGGGTCGAAGCAGTCGATGGTATGCAAGTACCAGCGTTTTTGCGCGGCGACGAATTCATCCGAATCCGGCGGCCGCGGCGCCTTGTGCCAGCCGAAGCCGTTGTCGGGCATGGCCAGCCCGCCAAGCTTGGCGAAAACGTTTTCGCAGCGGGCGAGCTCGGCCATGTCCTTGCGCCACTGCGGGAACAGCGCGTCGCGCCGCCAGGGGCCGACGCCAAGCGGTGAGCCGAAATGGTCGAGCACGAATGTGCATTCGGGCAGCGCCTTGGCCAATTCGATGAAGTCGCGCATCTGGTGGTGGTAATGCCAGGCGTCGAACACCAGCCCGCGCGCCGCGAGCAGGCGCAAGCCGGCGCGAAAGTCCGGGTTGGCATAGAGCCCCGCGGGCGCTCCCACATCGATGAACAAGGGCGCGCGGCGGTCCACCGCGGCGCTTTGGCGGATGCCGCGCAGCCGGCCGCCGCAGATTTCCTCGTGCAGGTCGAGCAATTCGCCAAGCAGCGGCGTATTCGCCAGGCGCAAGTCGGCATGGGCGACAATGCCGGCGACTCGCGTCCCGCCGGCGCCAACATCACTGCTTTTTTCGCCGCCTCCGCCGCGGTCGCCGCCACTATCGTTGGCGCGGCCCCTGTCGCGGTCACCGCTTGCGCACCCGTCACGATCACCGCCGCTGTCACCGCGGTGGCCCCCGCCACGAATGCGGCCGGTATCCCCGCCCGCATCTCCACCGGTATCGCTTAGCCGGGCAAGCTCGGCGATATAGCGCGTCTCGCCGCTCGGCCGCAGATGCGCCGGCCCCTCTCGCAACCAAAAAGCGCGGCACTCCATGAACACCGATTTGACAATATTGTGCCCGCTACCCGTATCGGCCCGAAATTCGTCCAGCAGGTAATCGCGCCCGAACCGCTTCTTCCAAAGATGATGGTGCGGATCAATAATCGCCCGCCCAGGCTCCAGCGCCTCCTCCCCCACCTGCGCCATCCACGCATCCGAGCCCGGTTCGAGCATTCCCATTCGCGTTTCTCCGAAATTCTGCTACTGTAACCCAATGTACGGGACGAGTTGCCAGGCATTGCGCAAGCTCGTAGCCCGCCGCCGACCAAGACTCTGTCACCCGCAAGGTGGTGACTTATCGCCTCCCGGCGGTTTGGCGGGGGCGTGACGCCACGCGGGCATGCTTGATACTCGCTGAAAGCAGTCCATTCATGGACAACTTCGCCAGCCGCGAGGCTGCGGCTCGTGAACGCCACGCAGCTCCTGGTACACCGAAAAAATTCTATGCCAACGAGGATCAAACATGAACGATCAGCACGAAGAACGCACCATCCTGCCCGAAGATTTGGAAATGCTCGCGCATGAACTCCCGGTTCCCCCGCCTGCCGAAGAGCTGCCAGCGAGCCCGCCGCGGGGTGGAGAAGAACCCGCCTGACGCCGTCAACGCCAAGCTCCCGCGCCGGGGTACACAGTATGGTACAACCTATTAAAGAGGATTCGACATGAGTGAACCGCAAGAAGAACGCACGATCCTTCCCGAAGATTTGGAAATGCTTCGATGGAGGCACCCACCGCCGCCGCCGTACGAAGATGCGCCCCCGACCCCGCCGCCGGACGAAGAAGAATCTGTTTAATTCATTCCGCAGCTAACCGCGAAAACCCCGCCGCGGACCACGCGGCGGAGCTGTTCATGCGCTTGGTGTGCGACCTCCAAGGCGACGCGCGTCTTGCCACGGGCGCATTAGCGCCGATCATCCGAACGCCGTTGCCGCCGCACCCAAGCGGCCGGGTCTTCGTCCCATTCATGACCCGAGTCGGGCAGGCCGCCAAGCGCCGATTCGATTTCGTCCAAGCGGCGCTCAACCATCAATTCGCGGCGGATCAGTTCCGCGATGAAAGCGCTCCTGTTGCGCTTGCCGACGCGCCGGTTCAGTTCGGCAATTGTTTGCTCGTCCAAAGTGATTTGTATGCGCATCGCGTGGAACTATCAGATCGCTGGTCAAGGTTTCCCGGCAGAATGAATCCAGTCGCAATGCGCAACTAGTGCGTTTCCCGCAGAATTCAACGCTGCGCCATTATTGTACAAGCCGTTCCAAACTTGCGTCCGCTCCGGTGTTGTAGTATGCCTGCCTGCGGGCCGCCGTGCCGTGTCAGGGAGCAGCAGATGCTCAACAATTCGGGCCGCACAAGCATAAGAAACGGGAGTCACCCATGAGCATCACCGCCACTGTCATCATTGCTTACCTGGTGTTTTTCGCCGCCGCCGGGCTATATCTCAACCGCAGCAACGCCAGTTCCTCAGATTGGGACATCGGCGGCGGCACGCTTGGCATCGCCATGCTCGCCGCTGGCATCGCCGGCACGCGCATTGGCGGGGCGGGCACCTATGGTGTCGCCGGCGATGTGATTTCCGAAGGCATCGGCCATCTTTGGTACGGGGTGAACTCCTTTGCCGCGCTGTTCCTGGTGGGGCTGTTTTTCGCCATTCCCTACCGGCGCCTGAAACTGGTCAGCGTCGGCCAGGCTTTCGACTACCGGTTCGGCTCCTATCGTTGCCAATGGCTGACCAGTCTTTGCGTGCAGGCCGAATATCTGATCGTCAACATCATCGAACCCTACATCATCGGCTCCATCGTCAGTGGTGTGACGGGCATTCCGTTCGGGCTCGGTGTGTTGATCGGTGCCGTGGTCATCATTTCCTTCACCGTGTTCGGCGGCCTGCGCGGCACGGCGATCACCAATATCGTGCATTGCTCGGTAATCATTTTCGGGCTGCTGCTCGTGGGGCTGGTGGTGATGGGCAACATGGGCGGCTGGGACGCGGTGCTCGAGCGCGCCAACGGCATGCTCGCCCTGGCCTCGCGGGACGAAGTACGCTGGTGGAGTTTCACCGGCATCGGCTGGGCGACAATCATCGCCCTGTTCATCTCCGCCACCATCCACACGCCCGCCGCCTCGGTGTACGCCAACTACGCCAGCAGCGCGGCACGGCAGGACTACCTGATTCCCGGCTTTTTTCTCGCCGGCATTATCGCCGCGCTGATGCCCCTGGTGGCAGGTTTCATCGGCATCCTGACCATGGCGACCTACGGTTCCGAGGCGGGCCTGAGCAGCTACCTGAACATCGCCCAACTGGCGATGGATTCCGGCCAGATTCTCGGCGGCATCGCGCTGGCGGCGGTGCTCGCGGCGGTGATTTCCTCCGGCGCGCCGATTCTGCTTGCGAGCGCAACCATGTTCGTCAACGACTGGGTGCCGGGGTCGAAGAACTTTTCCTCGGAAAAGAAATTGCGGGCCTACAAAATCGTCACGGTAATCTACGGCTCCCTCGCCGCGGTGATCGCCTGGCTCGGCAACATCACATCGGTGCTGCAATTGCTGCTGCTCGGCTTCGCCATGGTGGTGCCGCCGGCGGTCGCCATCGCATTTGTGCTTTACTGGAAACGAACCACCGAAGCCGGGGTGTTCTGGGGCATGGCGGCGGGCTTTGTCGGCGGCCTGACCATGTGGTTGTTCAACTCCCTGTTCGACGATGTCGAAAACGCCAGCGCCGGCGGCTTCGCCCAATGGTGGCACGAGTTGATCGTCCGCCTCGGCGAATGGTCCGACCCGTCCTTCCTGACCTTGCTGCTGCCCCTGTGCATCATTCCCGTCGTCAGCCTGCTGTTCCCCAACGGCGCGTCCGACCGCGAAGCCAGCGACACCTTCTACCGCCGCCTCGGCCGCATCCAACGCGACTTCAGTTGGAAGTGAGAACTGCGCAGCGGCAAAAGCGGATTGAAAGGTCTCAACGCTGGATTTCGCCGTTGGCTTGGATGAGGAAGGGGCCGGGTTCGCGGTAGCCGCGCTCGAGCAGGGCGAGGAGGTCCTCGGCGTTGTCGGCGGCCGCGCCCGGGACGCCGAAACTCGCGGCCATTTGCACCCAGTCGATGGCCGGGTTGCCGATGTCGAACAGGCTGGCGGCGATTTCGCCGGCTTGCTCGATGCCGAGCCGGGCGTATTCGACTTCCAGAATGTTGTAGCTGCGGTTGGCGAAGATCAGCGTGGTGACGTTGAGGCCTTCCCGGGCCTGGGTCCAGAAGCATTGATTGGTGTAGGCCGCGCCGCCGTCGCCAAGCAGCGCGAGCACGGGCCGGTCGGGGCAGGCCAGCGCGGCGCCCGTGGCCACCGGCCCGCCTTGGCCGATGGCGCCGCCGGTCAGGCTGAGCCAGGTGTTGGGCGCGGTGGCCTGGCAGTGGGGGTAGGCCGCATTGCCGCCGCCGGAATCAGTGCAGACGATCACATCCTCGGGCATGCTGGTGGCAATCGCCTGGATGATGTTGCGGGTGTTGAGCGGGCCGGAGGGGGGCGGTGTTTCCC
This sequence comes from uncultured Pseudohongiella sp., assembly GCA_965221015.1. Lineage (GTDB taxonomy): Bacteria > Pseudomonadota > Gammaproteobacteria > Pseudomonadales > Pseudohongiellaceae > UBA9145. The sequence goes on from OZ244859.1 coordinate 822,179, forward strand.
GGCGTTCGAAACGCTGCGGCCGCGCGGACTCGGCGTTCAGCCTCTGCGCCAGCCTTTGCAAAGCCTCCACGGCGTCTTCCTCGACGGCGGCGAGCCGGCCCACCGCGCATCCGTCGGGCAGCAATCGGCCCGGCACGTTCTGATAGGCGAAAAAGCTCGCCGGCGCTTCGCCGCCGACAAGCACGAGCTGCGCGATGTCGGCGGTATGGGCGAGCACTTGCTCGGGGAAATAGGGCAGGCGCTCCACCGCGATGCGTCCCGGACCGCCATCGACCCGGGCGGGAAAAGTGCTGGTCAGCAGCCGGCAGCCGGTTTTCGCGGCGATGCGCCCCGCTGCTTCGAGGGCCGCGGTTGTCGCCGCCTGATGTTCAAGCAGCAACGCGCTTGGCTTGCCGTTGCCGAGCCATTCGGCCACCCGCTCGATGGCCTGTTCATCGACTTGCGCCCGCAAGGGCGCGGGATTCGGAGGCACCGGCCCCGGACTTGCGCTCCAGGCGGCGTCGGCGCCCATGATCAAAGTCGAAATTTGGCCAACACTGCCGCCGTGGCTGCGCAGACTGGCGCTGACGGCGTCGGCGCCGTCCTGGGCCAGGCTTTCGCTGGTGGAGCAAGACTTGACCCAGCACGAATAATTTCGCGCCAGGGTTTCGATGTCCGAGGTCAGCGGCGCGTCGAAACCAATGTGGTAATGCGGATGATTGCCGACGATGTTGACCATCGGCGAGTTCGCGCGCCGGGCGTTGTGCAAATTGGCGATGCCGTTCGCCAGCCCCGGCCCGAGATGGAGCAAGGTCGCCGCCGGTTTGCCCGTCATTCGGCCGATGCCGTCGGCGGCGCCGGTGCAGACGCCTTCGAACAGCGCCAGCACCGATTTCATGCGCGGCACGCTGTCCAGCGCCTGCACCAGATGCATTTCGGACGTGCCGGGATTGGCGATGCAATATTCTATGCCGCAATCGGCCAGAGTCTCGATCAATGCCTGGGCGCCGTTCATGGGGAGTCCTTTGTATTGGTTGGTGTGTGTGGGTGCTGATTGGTATTGCTTGCGGATCAAATCTTCCCCGGCCGGCGTATTGCCCGCCGCGCGGGGATGGTAATCTTAGCCCACGGGCAAACACAAGTTTGCGCGGACGCCGCACGGCGGCGCCGGCGCCGGGCGAAGCATGGCGCGACCGCACGGGTAGCAAGGCGGCAAGGGGACAATTTTATGGAAATGAAGTCGCGGCAAAGCATTGCCGCCAGCCGCCAGCGGGTGTGGGACGCGCTGAACGATCCCGCGGCGCTGCAGGCCGCGATACCCGGCTGCGATCGATTCGAGCGCAGCGGCGAAAACCAGTTTACCGCCCGCATCACCAACCGCGTCGGGCCGGTCAAGGCGAGTTTCGGTTTCCTGATTGAATTGAGCGAGATTGATGCGCCAAACAGCTATGTGCTGCATGGCCGGGGGCAGGGCGGGGCCGCCGGTTTCGCCAATGGCAGCGCGCGGGTGTCCCTCGAAGACGAAGGCGGGGACACCGTGCTGATTTACGAGCTGGACGCCCGGGTTGGCGGCAAGCTGGCGCAGCTTGGCGGCCGGCTGATCAACGGCGCCGCGAAAAAACTCGCCGATGAATTTTTTTCCCGGCTGGGCGAGGTCATTGCGGGATCTCCTTGAGAATTGAAATTATTGGAGATTGTTGCTGGTAACCCCCCACCAAAACTGCTGCCGCAGTTTTGACTCCCCCTCAAGGGGGGAGTAGGCTCCGGGATGCTGGAGGATCGTGCATGCCATCCCTGGCGCGGGGGTTTCGGCTTCGATTGACCCCAGCCCCGACATCCTGTCGGGTCGTTCGGCCCTCAAGAAGCTGCGCTTCTTGTCGGCTGCGCCGACCGGGCCTCACCCACCAAAACTGCTGCGCATGTTCCCTTTGCACAGTGCGTTCTTTCACCGCGCGGGGGTTTCATGCTTGCGTTGCGGGCAGTAGACTAGGGGCGGTCGTCGGGCCGGTTGTGCGATGGGCCGAGGCGCTGGCGGTTTTGCGAGACTAGGAGAACTTTTATGTCGAATATCAATCTAACGGTTAACGGCCAAGCTGTGACGGGCGAGGTCGAACCGCGGACCTTGCTGGTGGATTTCCTGCGCGGGCAACTGCGCCTGACCGGCACCCACGTTGGTTGCGACACCAGCCAATGCGGCGCCTGCGTGGTCATGATCGATGGCAAGTCGGTCAAATCCTGCACCTTGCTCGCGGTCATGGCCGACGGTGCCGAGGTGACCACCATCGAAGGTCTCGCCAAAGGCGCCGAACTGCACCCGATGCAACAGGCTTTCATGGACCACCACGGCCTGCAGTGCGGTTTTTGCACCCCCGGCATGGTCATGTCCGGGCTCGACATCGTCAATCGCCACGGCAATGAACTCGACGCGCGCACGGTGCGCGCGGAACTGAACGGCAACATCTGCCGCTGCACCGGTTACCAGAACATCGTCAAGGCGATTCGGGCCGGCGCCCGCGCCATGGGAGAGTAGTCATGCAAGAATTTGGTATTGGCGCCAGTGTGCGCCGCAAGGAAGACCAGCGCTTTCTGATGGGCAAGGGTCGCTACACCGACGACATCAATGTCGCCGGGCAAACCCACGCCATTTTTGTGCGCTCGCCCCATGCCCACGCCGCCATCGAGGGCATCGACTCCGCGGCCGCCAGCGCCGCCCCCGGCGTGGTGGCCGTGCTCACCGGCGATGATCTCGCCGCCGACGGCATCGGACCGCTGATTTGCGGCGTGGTGGTGACCAGCGACGACGGCCAGCCCCACCGCGCGCCGGCGCACCCGGCCCTGGCCCAGGGCAAGGTGAATTATGTTGGCGACCATGTCGCCATCGTCATCGCGGAAACCCTGGCCCAGGCGCGGGACGCGGCGGAACTGGTGGAGGTAAGTTACCGGCCGCTGCCGGCGGTCGCCAGCACCGCCGACGCGGCGAACGAGGGCCAGCAGCAGATCCACGACGAAGCGCCAAACAACATCTGCTTCAACTGGCCGTTCGGCGACAAGGCGGCGAACGATGAGGCTTTCGCCGCGGCGCACAAGGTGTCCAGCCTCGAGCTGACCAACAACCGCATGGTGACCAATCCCATGGAGCCCCGCGCCGCCCTCGGCGAATACAACGCCGGCACCGAAGAAATCACCTTGCACATGACGACGCAGAACCCCCATGTGCACCGGCTGGTGCTCGCGGCTTTCAACCAGCTCGCTCCGGAACACAAGTTGCGCGTGGTCGGCCCCGACGTGGGCGGCGGCTTCGGCGCCAAGATTTTCGTTTACGCCGAAGAACTCGTGGTGGGCTGGGCCTGCCGCAAGATCAACCGCCCGGTGAAATGGACCGCCGACCGCACCGAGGCCTTTCTCTCCGACGCCCATGGCCGCGACCACGTGACCAGGGCGGAGATGGCGCTGGATGCAAACGGCAAGTTCCTCGCCATGCGCGTGCACACCATCGCCAACCTCGGCGCCTATCTGTCGACTTTCGCCACCATGGTGCCGAGCTATTTGTACGCCTTCCTGTTCGCGGGCCAATACGCCACGCCGCTGATTTATTCCGAGGTCAAGGCGGTGTTCACCAACACCGCGCCGGTGGACGCCAGCCGCGGCGCCGGCCGACCGGAAGCGACCTACCTGCTGGAGCGCCTGGTTGACGTCTGCGCGGCGGACATGGGGCTGGACCCGGCGGAAATCCGCCGCCGCAATTTCATCCCCAAGGACGCTTTTCCCTACCAGACGCCGGTGGTGCAATGCTATGACAGCGGCGACTACGAAGCCGCCCTGGACAAAGCCATGGAACTGGCCGACTACGCCGGATTCCCGGCCCGTGCGGCGCAAGCGAAAAGCCGCGGCAAACTGCGCGGCATTGGTTTTTCCTCTTATGTGGAAGCTTGCGGCATCGCGCCCTCGGCGGCGGTGGGCCAACTTGGCGGCGGCGTCGGCCTGTGGGAGTCGGCCCAGGTCCGGTTCAATCCCACGGGCAACGTGCAGGTGTTCACCGGCACGCATTCCCATGGCCAGGGCCATGAAACGACTTTCGCGCAACTGGTTTGCGACCAGCTCGGCGTGCCTTTCGAAAACATCGAAGTGATCCACGGCGACACCGCCAAAACCCAGTTCGGCATGGGCACCTACGGCTCGCGCTCGCTCGCGGTCGGCGGCGTGGCCATCGCCAAGGCCTGCGACAAGCTCATCGCCAAAGGCAAGAAAATCGCCGCCCACGCCATGGAAGCGGCCGAAGGCGATATTGAATTCGCCAATGGCAATTACAGCGTGGCGGGCACCGACAAGTCGATGAACATCGCCGAAGTCGCCTTCAACGCCTATGTGCCGCACAATTATCCAGAGGGCGTCGAGCCGGGGTTTGATGAAAACGCATTCTTCGACCCGACGAATTTTTCCTTCCCCGCCGGCACGCATATCTGCGAGGTGGAAGTGGACCCGGCCACCGGCGAAGTCGAAATCGTCGATTACACCGCGGTGGACGACTTTGGCAAGCTGGTCAATCCGATGATTGTCGAAGGCCAGGTGCATGGCGGCATCGTCCACGGCATCGGCCAGGCGCTGCTGGAAGGCTGCCGCTACGACGCCGACGGCCAATTGGTGACCGCGTCCTACATGGACTACGCCATGCCGCGGGCGGACAACGCGCCGGATTTCAGGATCGACTACGCGCCCACCAACCCGCCCGACAATCCACTCGGTGTCAAAGGCTGCGGCGAAGCCGGCGCCATCGGCGCGCCGCCGGCGGTGATCAACGCAATCGCCAACGCCATCGGGGTCAAACACGTCGAAATGCCGGCGACGCCGGAAACGGTCTGGCGCGCCTGCCAGAGCGCCGCCTAGCGCAGGCCCCGGCAACGCAAGCAAAAGGAGACAGCAATGTACGAATTTTCCTATCACCGGCCCGCCCAGGTAGCCGAGGCGGCTGAACTCATCGCCAATGCCGACGACGGCAAGTTGCTCGCCGGCGGGCAAACCCTGTTGCCGACCATGAAACACCGGCTGGCAAGCCCTTCCGATGTGGTCGATCTCGGCGGTGTTGACGAATTGAGCGGCATCGCGGTCAATAGCGATATCGTCAGCATCGGCGCGATGACCACCCACGCCGAAGTCGCGGCTTCGGCCGCGGTGCGGGAGGCGATTCCGGCGCTGGCGGCGCTGGCGGGCAATATCGGCGACCCGGCGGTGCGCAACCGCGGCACCCTCGGCGGCTCCATCGCCAACAACGACCCGGCGGCGGACTATCCCGCCGCGGTGATCGCCCTCGGCGCCACCGTGCGCAGCAACCGCCGTGAAATCGCCGGCGGGGATTTTTTCACCGGCATGTTCGAAACCGCGCTGGAAGAAGACGAAATCATCGTCGCGGTGGATTTTCCCCGGCCCGAATCGGCTTGCTATATGAAATTCGAGAACCCGGCCTCGCGCTACGCCATTGTCGGCGTGTTCGTCGCCCGCACCGCCGCCGGACCGCGGGTGGCGGTCACCGGCGCCACCGCCTGCGCGCACCGGGCCCACCGCATCGAGGAAGCCCTGCGGGGAGACTTCAGCGCCGGCGCGCTCGATGATTTTCAGGCGCCGCTGGAAAAAATGAATTCGGACATCCACGCCAGCGCCGAATATCGCGCGCACCTGGTCAAGGTCATGGCGCAACGGGCGGTGGCGGCCTGCGCCTGAACATGTCGCAACCGCAAAACGTCGCGGACGTCGAGCGCCTGCTTGCCGCCGGCGACTACATCGCCGACCGTTCGCTGGCCACCGCGGTGCTGCTGGCGCTGCGCATGGGCCGGCCGCTGTTCCTCGAAGGCGAGGCCGGCGTCGGCAAGACCGAAATCGCCAAGGTGCTGGCCAACGGCCTCGGCCGCGGGCTGATCCGGCTGCAATGCTACGAAGGGCTTGATGTTTCCTCCGCGGTGTACGAGTGGAACTACGCCCGGCAGATGATCGAAATCCGCCTCGCCGAGGCGACGGAAAACGTGAATCGGCGGCAATTGGCCGCTGATGTGTTCGGCGCGGATTTCCTCATCGAGCGGCCGTTGCTGCAAGCCCTGCGGGCGGACGGGCGCGGCGCGCCGGTGCTGCTCATCGACGAACTCGACCGCACCGACGAGCCCTTCGAAGCCTATTTGCTCGAGCTGCTTTCCGATTTCCAGATCACCATCCCCGAAATCGGCACCATCGCGGCGAGCGAGCCGCCCATAGTCGTGATCACATCAAACCGCACCCGGGAAATACACGACGCGCTGAAACGGCGCTGCCTGTACCACTGGGTGGATTATCCGGATGCCGCGCGCGAATTGCGCATTGTCGAGGCGCGCCTGCCGGGGATGGAAGCCGACTTGCGCCGCCATGTGGTGGGCTTCGTGCAGGGCTTGCGCGCCGAGGAACTGTACAAGGCGCCCGGCGTGGCGGAAACCCTCGACTGGGCCGAAGCCCTGCTGCAGCTCGACCAGGTCGCGCTGGACGGCGCCGTCATCGACGACACCCTCGGCGCCCTGCTCAAGTACCAGGACGACATCGCCCGCATCCGCGGCAGCGAAGCGGCGCGCATTCTGGAACAGGTCAAGCGCGAAATCCGCCAGCCGCCGCCCTCCAAATCCGCGGTCAATGAATAGTCGCGGCGGCTTGCGCGAACGACCGCGGCGGCCAGCGGGCGCTCGCCCCCGCTTTCGTCATTCGTGAACTTGGGCCTTTTGGCCGCGGACGCAAGCCAATGGAGCGATCTGATGCGGGATGCTGACACCGCGTTCGACGGCGGACGCATGCATGAGAATCTCATGTATTTCGCGCGACTGTTGCGCGCCGCGGGCCTGCCCGTCGGCCCCGGCAAAGTGCTGGACGCCATTCGCGCGGTGGATCTGGTGGGTTTTGGCAACCGCGGCGATTTCCAGGCTTGCCTGGCGGCGATTTTCGTCAGCCGCCGCGAACAGCGCGAGTTGTTTGATCAAGCCTTTCAAATCTTCTGGCGCAATCCCGCCTTGATGGACCGCATGCTGGGCGCCATGCTGCCAACGGTGCTTGGCGATGCGCGCGAGTCCGCCGTGGAAGTGCGCCGCCGGCTCGCCGACGCGATGTCCGCCAAAAGCGGGGCGAACCAAGCCGCCGACGACCGGCTTGAACTGCATGGCCTGTTGTCGAGTTCGGTCGGCGAAGTGCTGCGCGAGCGGGATTTCGAGGATCTGTCCCGCGCCGAACTCGAACAGGCGAAACAGGCGCTCGCGCAATTGCGTCTGCCCAATGACCGCATCGCCACCCGGCGCTACCGGCCCGATCCGCGGGGGCGGACTCCGGACCGGCGGGCGAGCATGCGCGCATTGCTGCGCCCGAGCGAAGGCGTGCCGCTGAAATTCGGCACACGCCGCACACGGCCGCCGCCTTTGGTTGTGCTTTGCGATATTTCCGGGTCGATGAGCACCTACTCGCGCATGTTCCTGCACTTTCTGCACTGCTTGGCGGCCCAGCGCCGGGTGCACAGTTTCGTCTTCGGCACCCGGCTGACAAATATCACCCGGCAGCTCGCGCAGCGCGATGTCGATTCCGCGCTCGAGCGCGTCGCCGGCGCCGTGCGGGACTGGTCCGGCGGCACCCGCATCGGCTATTGCCTTGGCCTTTTCAACCGGCACTGGGCGCGCCGGGTGCTGGCCCAGAACGCCACCACCTTGCTGCTGTCCGACGGCCTGGAATGCGACGACAGCGGGCAACTCGGCGCCGAAATGGAGCGCCTCGCCAAGTCCAGCCGGCGCCTGGTCTGGCTCAATCCGCTTTTGCGCTGGGACGGTTTCGAACCTCTCGCCCAGGGCGTCAAAACCATGCTCCCCCACGTCGACGACTTCCGCTCCGCCCACAACCTCGCCAGCTTCGATGAACTCGTCCAGGCACTCTCCCACCATCCATAAATCGTCAACATTCCGCATGGGATACCCACCGCTCCCGATGGCACAAGGTCCAAATTCCATGGAAAAAATTTCCGGGCCATGTTCTCCCTTATTTTGCGGAGTGGCTTCGATCGGGTCCGCGGGCTGACGGGGTTTTGCGCGTCGTAGAGGCGGAGCGTCACAGGGACGTGTTAAGCGACGCCGATTCGATTCCCGGCTCGACAGGATGTCGAGCCGGGATTAAGCGCAAAGCCCCGTCAGCCCGCGGACCCGATCGAAGCCGCAGCCCACTTCCATAGCGATTCAATGGGACACCCACCATTGCGCCCACCATTGCAATGGAACACCCATTCCTTGCGGTCGCGCAACGCCCGCATTCACGGTTCCTTCCCGGCCCGCAACTCTGCTAGCATGGCGCGAATCAGGGCAGTGTGGAGCCGCGGGAATGACGTCAACCGACCGGGAGCGAACCCAAACAGTCGACCGCGGCCGCAGAAACCTGCTGCTCGCGGCCCCGGCGTTCCTGATCGTGCCCCGGCACGTGCTTGGCGGAGTGGGCTTCACCGCGCCGAGCGACCGGCTCAACATCGCCGCGGTCGGCGTTGGCGGCCGCGGGCGGGCGAATATCCGCGCGGTGGCGGGGGAGAACATTTACGCCCTTTGCGATGTGGACGATGCGCAACTGGCGGCGACTTTGGCGGAGGAATTCGCGGCGCCGTTCCGGGACCAGGCGAAGACCTATCGCGACTACCGCCGAATGCTCGACGACAACCCTGAAATCGACGCCGTGCTGATCAGCACCCCGGACCATATGCACGCGCCAATCGCCGCCCCGGCGATGGATCTCGGCAAACATTTGTACATCGAAAAGCCACTCTGCCACACCGTCGCCGAGGCCCGCTATCTCGCCCGCCGCGCGCGCGAGACCAATATCGTCACCCAAATGGGCAACCAGGGCCACGCCGAGGAAGGCGCGCGCCAGATCAATGAATGGGTGGCTTCGGGCGAACTCGGCGAGATTCGCGAAGCGCATTGCTGGACCAACCGTCCGGTTTGGCCCCAGGGCGTGGCGCGCCCGGCCGGCAGCGCCGCCATCCCCACAACGCTGGACTGGAATCTCTGGCTTGGCGCCGCGCCCAGCCGTCCCTATCTGGCGGAGCCTTATCACCCTTTCAATTGGCGCGGCTGGGTCGATTTCGGCACCGGCGTCGTCGGCGACATGGGCGCCCACATCATCGACCACCCATTTTGGGCGCTCGGGCTCGACCTGCCGCAACGCGTCAGCGCGAGTTCCACCCGCTGGGGGGAGGGGTTTGAGAGTTTCCCCCTCGCCAGCAAAATCCATTTCGAATTCGCCCCGACCGAGGCCAGGCCCGCGCTCAAGCTGACCTGGTACGACGGCGGCCTGCTGCCCGAACGCCCCGCGCAACTCGAAAACGGCCGGCAGATGGCGGGCAACGACGGCGGCGTGCTCATCATCGGCGAGCGCAAAACTTTGATGCACGGCGTCTATGGCCGCGACCCGGTGCTGATTCCCGAATCGGTTCATCAGCAAACTCCGGCGCCGCCCCGCACCCTGGCGCGCTCCAGCGGCATCCATCAGGAATGGATCGACGCCATCAAGGATCGCTCCAAGGTCACCACATCGGATTTTGAATATGCCGGCCGTCTGACGGAAACGATGCTGCTCGGCAACATCGCCGTGCGCCAGGCGCATACGCACAAGGTGCTGGAATATGACGGTGCGGCCATGCGCTTCCGCAACGACGAAGCCGCGAATGCCATGCTGGAGAAGGAATATCGACGCGGATTTGGTCTTTCCTGAGGCGGTCGCATGAACGCCAGTGAAACCTACGACGCCATTGTCGTCGGCTCCGGGGCCGGCGGCGGCATGGCCACCTGGCGGCTGGCCCAGGCCGGGCTGCGCGTGGCATTGGTCGAGGCCGGCCCCTGGTACGACCCCGCCGACGATAGCCAGCGCACCCAGTTCCGCTACCCCTGGGAGTCGCCGCGCCGGGGCGCCAGCACCCGGCTGCGCCCCTTTGGCGATTTCAACGCCTGCATCGGCGGCTGGGAACTCGACGGCGAACCGTTCACCACCGCCGAAGGCACCGACTTCATGTGGTGGCGCGCGCGCATGCTCGGCGGCAGAACCAACCACTGGGGCCGCATCTCGCTGCGCTTCGGGCCGCTGGACTTCAAGCGGCGCGACATCGACGGACTTGGCGACAACTGGCCCATCGGCTATGAAGACGTAAAACCCTATTACGACAAGGTGGACAAGCTGATCGGCGTGTTCGGCACCAACGAAGGGCTGCCGAACGACCCGGACGGCTTCTTCCTGCCGCCGCCCAAGCCGCGCTTGCACGAGTTGTACTACATCCGCGGCGCGCGCCGGGCCGGCGTTCCCGTCTACCCGGCGCGCAAGTCGATTCTGACCAAGCGCATCAACAGCGAGCGCGGCGTTTGCGTCTATTGCAACCAATGCAGCCGCGCCTGTTCGCTGCACGCCGATTTTTCCTCCAGCACGGTGCTGATCTATCCCGCCGTGGCCGGCGGCCGGGTCGATGTGTATACCAACACCATGGTGCGCAAGGTCGACACCGGCCCCGACGGCACCGCCACCGGCGTGTCCTGCATCGACCGCGGCAACCGCCGCGAACTGCGGATCAACGGCCGCAGCGTCGTGCTCGCCGCCTCGGCCTGCAGCAGCGCCCGCATCCTGCTCAACTCGATCAGCCCGCAACACAGCGCGGGGCTTGGCAACAGCAGCGGCCATGTGGGCCGCTATCTGCACGATTCCACCGGCGCCAGCCGCGCCGCCTTCCTGCCGGAACTGATGGACCGGGACATCTACAACGAAGATGGCGTTGGCGGCATGCATGTCTACACCCCCTGGTGGCTCGAAGGCGAAAATCTCGACTTCGCCCGGGGCTATCATCTGGAAATCGGCGGCGGCATGAACATGCCGGCTTACGGCTTCGGTTTCGCCGCCAACCAATACAAGGAATTTCTCGGCGAACGCGTCGGCGGCTACGGCAACGGGCTGCGCGACGATGTGCGCCGCTTCTACGGCGCGCGCCTGAGCATCGCCTGCCGCGGCGAAAGCATTCCCCAGTTCGGCAACTATTGCGAACTGGACCCGAACGTGGTCGATGAATGGGGTATACCGGTGCTGCGTTTCAATTACCGATGGACGGAGCAGGAAATCAACCAGGCGCGCCACATGCAAGACACGATGGAGGAATTGCTCGAAGCGTCCGGAGGCGTTTTGCTGGGCGAGAAGCCCGGACCGGAGCGCCAATACGGCCTGACCCTGCCGGGCGAAATCATCCACGAGGTCGGCACCACGCGCATGGGGGATGATCCGGCGACTTCGGTCACCAACCGTTTTGGCCAGTTGCACGACGCCGCCAACGTTTTCGTCGCCGACGCCGGCACTTTTGTATCCCAGGCGGACAAAAATCCGACCTGGACGATACTCGCCCTGGCCTGGCGCACCAGCGACCACATCATCGAACAAATGCGGCAAAGGAACCTGTAAGCCATGAACCTGAAGCGCCGCGAAACGCTGAAATCCCTGTTGCTGGCGCCGCTCGCCGCCGGCGTCGCGGCCGGCGCGGGTTGCGCCGCGCCCCGGCGCCGCGCCTGGACCGAATTGCCGCGGGACTATGCCTACGGCCGCACCGAAACCGAACAGCGGCGGGACCGGGAATTGTTCGCCGAAAGCTATTTCAGCGAGCACGAACTCGTCACCATCGCCGTGCTCTGCGACATTATTTTGCCTTCCGACCATCCCGACGGCGGCGCCCTCGACGCCGGTGTGCCGGATTTCGTCGAATTCATCGTCAAGGACCGCGAACGGCTGAAACTGCCGCTGCGCGGCGGAATCGCCTGGCTGGACGCGCGCGCCATCGCCGAATTCGGCGCCGATTTCGTCTCCATTGCAGAAGCCCAGCGGCTGGCGATCTGCGACCGCATCGCCTGGCCCGATGTGGACGACCCGCTGCTGCGGCCGGGCATTGTCTTTTTCTCCTTGATGCGCGACCTGACCTTGACCGGTTACTATACGACCCCGCAAGGATTCCGGAACCTCGGCTATCAAGGCAACGTGGCCAATGTCTGGGATGGCGTGCCGGCGCAAGTGCTGGCGCGGCACGGCTTGCAATACGAACCGGAATGGCTTGCCAAATGCGTCGATCAGTCCCGCCGCGACATCATCGCAACCTGGGACGACGACATGAACCTGACCAGCTGAAAGACTGAACCGTTATGAAAAAACTGATACTCGCAATCGCCGCGCTGGCCGCGGCAGCCGTAACCGCCCAAAGCGGCGAGAGTAGGGAAGTCTGGCAACCCGAGCCCGAATTGGTGAGCGCGCCGGGCGATGGCGCGCCGCCATCGGACGCCATCGTGCTGTTCGACGGCGCCAATCTGGACCAATGGATGCGCATCGAAGACGGCGAGCCCGCGCGCTGGGAAATCGCCGACGGCGCGGCCACGGTGACGCCCGGCGTCGGCTCCATCCAAACCCGCGAAGCATTCGGCAGCATGCAACTGCACATCGAATGGCGTCCCACCGACGTCATCAGCGGCAGCGGCCAAAGCCGGGGCAACAGCGGCATTTTCCTGCATGGGCAGTTCGAAGTGCAGATTCTCGACAGTTGGGAAAATCCGACCTATGTCAACGGCCAGGCCGCTTCGGTCTATCTGCAATCCCCGCCCCTGGTCAACGCTGCGCGGCGGCCCGGCGAATGGCAAAGCTACGACATCGTCTTCACCGCGCCGGTGTTCGAGCGGGGCGAACTCGTCTCGCCAGCCTATGTCACCGTATTCCACAATGGCGTGCTGGTGCAAAACCACGTGCGCCTTGACGGCGCCACCTACACACCCGAACCCGTTTACCAGGCGCAATGCGCGCCGTACCCCAGCGACCGCTTGCGGGACTGCACCGGCAGAATGCCGCTGAGCTTGCAGGACCACGGACAGGTCGTATCGTTCCGAAACATCTGGTTGCGGGAATTGTAGGAACCGGCCCGTGGCGGCGGCTCCGCGGCAGGCGCGGCAGACCCGGTCAACGCGAGTTGCGCGCCGGGCGCGGGCGGTCGGCTTGTGGCTGGCGTTTTGCCTGCCGCTTTGCCTGATCGAGCTTGCTCATGCCCAGCTTCCGGCCCAGCTTCCGACACTGGGCGATGCGGACGCCTATCCGCGGCCGGCGGATTATGGGCGTTTGCACTTTCATCTGGTCACCGTCGATGTCGGCAACCGGCTGTGGGACAACTTCGGCCACAGCGCCTTGCGCATGCGCGACGAAGCCGGCGGTGTCGACCTGTTGTTCAACTGGGGTGGCTTCGACATCAGCGGCGGCATGCTCGCGTTTGGGTTCCGTTTTTTCCTTGGCGAGATGAATTACCGGCTGTTCACGGTCCCCACCGATCAGGCGTACGCGCGCTACCGGCAGGAGGCGAGATCGGTCTGGGAAGACCGCATCCATCTCAACAACGCCGAGAAAGCGCGCCTGTACCAACGCTTGATGTGGAACCTGGAGCCGGAAAATCTCGGCTATCAGTACGACTATTTCGACGACAATTGCACAACGCGGCTGCGCGACTATCTCGACGAGGCGCTCGATGGCAGATTGCGCGGCTTTTTCACGCAACAGACCGAAACCAGTTACCGGCAATTGATCTGGTCGCATTTCGGCTCGCTTGCGGTGGTTGCGATGCTGCTCGACCTGGGCATGAACAGCAACATCGACCGCCCCATCAGCGAATGGGAAAGCATGTTTCTGCCGCTGAACCTGCGCCGCTCGCTGGCGCGGGTGGACAGCGACGTCGCCCGCGGCGGCGCGCAATTGCCCTTGCTCGACGAATCCCGCGTGGTGATGCAATTCCAGCCGCCGACGCGGCAATGGAACGCCTACGCGATTTCCACGGCCTTGCTGGTCTCCCTCTCGCTGCTGCCGCTGCTCAGCACGCGCAGGCCGCGGCACAGCCGTTTCCTCGGCGCTTCGCGCAATCGGCCGCGTTCGCTTTCCAAGCCGGGCTATCTGGTGCTTGGCGCGCTGACCCTTGCCGTGGCGTCGTTCAGCGGCATTCTCGGCTGCCTCATGCTTTTCGGCTGGCTCTGGTCCGGCCACGCGGACTTGCATCACAATGTGAACCTTCTGCTGTTCTGGCCCACCGACCTGATCGGCGTCGCGATCGCCCTGCGCTGGTTGATTTTGCGCTCGCCCTGGCCCCTCAACCGCCACAACGCGCCCTATTTTGACTATTATTTGCTGGCGCATTTGCTTGGCATTCTGGTCTATGCCGTGGTCGACCTTGGCGGTTTGGTCGAGCAGGATCTGAGCCGGGCGCGGACCTGGCTGCTCGGGCCCTTGGCCTTGATCGTTTTCCTGATCTGGCGGCACGGGTTTCGCCATTCGGAAAACGCCATCGTGCTCTAGCCCGCCGGCGGCCGCGCCGGTCGCGCCGCCTGGTGGCGCGTGATACTCTTGCCCGCTCTTGCGCCTCGCGGCACCTGTCAGTCCTGAATGGGAACGGCGCGAAGGCGGTTCGGCAAACCAGCTTGGGAGAATCGAATTGAACGCGGATTTCACGGCGGAAGACATAGCCTTTCGGGACGAAGTGCGGGAGTTCCTGGAAAACGAGTTTCCGGCGGCCTCGCGCGAGAAAGTCGATGCCGGCATTCGCCTGAGCAAGGATGAAATCGTCGATTGGCAGAAGATTCTCCACCGCAAGGGATGGGCCGCCCCCAATTGGCCCGTCGAACATGGCGGCACCGGCTGGAGCGCAACGCGGAAACATATTTTCGCCATGGAAATGGGCCTGATCGGCGCGCCGGAACCGGTGCCCTTCGGCATGAAGATGGTGGCGCCGGTGCTGATGGCCTACGGCAGCGAGGAACAACAGCAACGCTTCCTGCCCGACATCCTGCAAAGCAATGTCTGGTGGTGCCAGGGCTATTCCGAGCCGAATTCCGGTTCCGACCTGGCCTCGCTGAAGACCTCCGCCGTGCGCGACGGCGACGACTACATCGTCAACGGCAGCAAAACCTGGAACACCTATGGCCAATACGCCGACTGGATTTTCTGCCTGGTGCGCACCGACACCACGGTGAAAAAACAGGAAGGCATCAGCTTCCTGCTGATCGACATGAAGTCCCCCGGCGTCTCCCACCGGCCCATCAAGCTCATGGACGGCCACGTCGAGGTCAATGAAATCTTTTTTGACGATGTGCGCGTGCCGGCGGCGAACCTGATCGGCGAGGAAAACAAGGGTTGGACCTACGCCAAGGTGTTGCTGACCCACGAACGCACCAATATCGCCCTGGTTCCGCGCAGCACCCGCCGCCTGCGCGCCTTGCGCCGGGCCGCGGCGAGTCTGGATGACGGTTTCGGCGCGAGCCTGCTGGAGGATCCGGTGTTCAGCCACCGCCTGGCCGAGCTGGAAATCGACCTGAAGGCGCTTGAATTCACCGAATTGCGCACCTTGGCCTCCCTCAGCGTGGGCAAGTCGCCGGGCCCGGAATCGTCGATATTGAAAGTGGTCGGCACCGAACTGGCCCAGCGCATCGACGAGTTGTTTTTCGAGCTGGCGGCCTACCACAGCCTGCCGTATCTGCCGGAGCAGTTCGACGAAGGCTTTCAGGGCGCGCCGCTGGAGCCGGGCGTGCCGGCGGGGCAGGGCCTGACCTATTTTAACGATCGCAAATTGTCGATTTTCGGCGGTTCCAACGAGATTCAGCGCAATATCATCTGCAAAGCCGTGCTCGGTCTGTAATCGCCGCGAAAAAATCAACCGGGCAAAAACAGCGTTTTGGAGCGGCTTTCAAAAGCAGCCGAAAGAGGTCAAAAAGTGGATTTTTCCTATTCCGAAGAACAGCAGATGCTGAAAGATAGCGTCGGCAAATTCGTGCAACAGCAATACGATTTCGATACCCGCAACCGTATCGCCGCCAGCGCAACCGGCTACAGCGCGGAAAACTGGAAATTGTTCGGCGAACTCGGCTGGCTCACGGTGCCTTTCAGTGAAGCCGACGGCGGCTTTGGCGATTCCGCCGTGGACCTGATGGTGATGATGGAAGAATTCGGCAAGGCCATGCTGGTGGAGCCCTATCTGGCGACCGTCGTGCTCGGGGGCAGGCTGCTCGCCGCCCTTGGCGATGCCGAACAGAAAGCCGAATGCTTGCCGGCGCTGATGGCGGGGAACCTGCAACTCGCCCTGGCCTGGGCGGAAACCGGCTCGCGCTACAACCTGGCCAATGTCCGCCTCAGTGCGAGAAGCGAAGGCGACGGCTTTGTGCTGGACGGAATCAAAGTCAACGTGTTGAACGGCGCCAACGCGGACAAATTGCTGGTGAGCGCCCGCGAAAGCGGCGGCGCCACCGACCCGGCGGGAATCAGCGTGTTTGCGGTTGACCGGTCGGCGGCCGGGGTCCACGTGCAAGACTACGCCAATCTCGATGGTGTGCGGGCCGCGAAGATCGCTTTCAGCGAAGTCGAAATCCCCGCCTCGGCCCGGCTCGGCGGCGCCGGCGCGGCCCACGCCGCGCTTGAGCGGGTGGTCGATCACGCCACCGTGGCGGTATGCGCCCAGGCGGTGGGCGCGCTCGATGCATTGCTGCGCAAGACTGTCGAATACAGCAAGACGCGCAAACAGTTCGGGGTGCATATCGGCAGCTTCCAGGCGCTGCAGCACCGCATGGCGGATATGTTCATGGAATGCCAGCTCGCCCGTTCGATTACGGTGATGGCGGCGATGCAACTCGATGCGGAAGTCTCCGCGGCGGCCAAGGCCGCCGCGGTGAGCGCGGCCAAAAGCCGGGTTGGCAAGTCGATTCGCCGGGTCGGCCAGGAAGCGGTGCAGATCCATGGCGGCATCGGCATGACCGACGAACTCGACGTCGCGCACCTGTTTCGCCAGGTCACCGCGCTCGAATTGCTGTTCGGCGACGCCGACTTCCACACCCGCCGCTTCTCCCGCCTGCAAGCAAACGGATGAGCGAGCTGATTCTGGTTCGCCACGGTCAGGCGACTTTCGGCGCGGAATCCTACGACCAACTCAGCCCGCTGGGCTGGGAACAGGTGCGCAAGCTGGCCGCGCATTGGCGCGCAACCGGCGAGACTTTCGACTGCCTGTATTGCGGCAGCTTGCGGCGGCAGCGCGAAACCGCCGCGGAATTGCTGGCCCTGGTGCCGGAAAACTCGAACGGTCCCCACGAGGACGCGGCCTTGAACGAGTACGACGGCGACCCGCTGATTCGCGCCTACCTGCGCGACTTCGCGGGGGACGAGGGCTTCGACCCGGTCCCGCGCTGGCCCGTGCGCGAGCGGGGACTGTTCCAGCGCCTGTTCGAGGCCGCCGCCGCGAAATGGATCGCCGGCCGCCTCGCCCCCGCGGATGGCGACGGCGGTTTCGAGCGCTGGCCCGATTTCCAGGCCCGGGTGCACCAGGCGCTGGACCGCATCATGGCGCGCCACAACCGCGGCAGCCGCGTGCTCATCGCCACTTCGGGCGGCGTCATCGCCCTGGCCTTGCAGCGGGTGTTGCGCTACCCGGACGCCGAAGCGATCGCCACCAACTGGATGGTGCACAACGCCTCGATTACCCGGATCAAGTACGGCAATGGCAGAATCTCGCTGATGCAGTTCAACAGCCTGCCGCATCTCGAGGCGGCCGAGACCCGATCCATGATCACCTACCGCTAAGCGCAGCCATGACCGGAGCCGAACTCGAAGACCGGGCGGGCCGCATCCGGCCCGGAGAGGAACTGCCGCTGGAGCGCTTGCGCGATTATTTGCAACCGCTGCTCGGCGCCGCCGCCGGCGCGCTGCAAGTCCGCCAGTTTCCCGGCGGCCATTCCAATCTCACCTATTTGCTCGAAGGCGGCGGCGGGCAATGGGTGCTGCGGCGCCCGCCTTTCGGCAGCACTGTGAAATCGGCCCACGACATGTCGCGGGAGTTCCGCATTCTTTCAGCGCTGAAGGATGTGTTCCCCTACGGTCCGACACCGATGCATTTTTGCGAGGATCACGACGTCATCGGCTGCGATTTCTACTTGATGAACTACATCCGCGGTCTCGTCATCCGCCGCGAATACCCGGCGGAATTGAAGCTGAGCCCGGAACAGACGCGCGAGCAGTTGTTCAATTTCTTCGACGTGCTCGGCGACCTGCACTCGGTGGACCTGGCCGCGGCCGGGCTGGAAAACTTCGGCCGCCCCGCGGGCTATGTGCAACGCCAGGTTGCGGGCTGGATCAAACGCTGGGAAAACGCCGTCACCCCCGACACCGTCAACTGCGACGCGGTCATCCGCTGGCTGGACGAGCAACTGCCGCCGGACAGCGGCCGCGCCAGCGTGATCCACAACGATTACAAGCTGGACAACGTGATTTTCGCCCTCGACGACCCGCTCAAACTGATCGGCGTGCTCGATTGGGAAATGGCCACCGTCGGCGACCCGGTGATGGACCTGGCCTATACCTTGGGCTATTGGGTGCAAACCAGCGACCCGGACTGGTTCCGCGAAGCGCGCACCATGCCTTCGGACGTGCCCGGCGCGCCGAGCCGGGCGGAAATCATCAGCCGCTTCCAGGCGCGCACTGGCATCGCGGTCGAGAATTTCCCGTTTTACTTCTGCTTCGGCCTGTTCCGCCTGCTGGTGATCGGCCAGCAAATCTACTACCGCTACCACCACGGCCACACCCGCGACGCGCGCTTCGCCGGCTTTCTGCAAAAAGCCTTTGTGTTGCAGCGGATGTGCGAAATGATCATCAGCGGCAAGATTGAGAACTGAGCCCGCGAACGATTGATGCGTCTCGGGGCTGCGGGGCTGCGCTGTAACCTTCGCCTACAAAACCTGCGCCGCGCGCATCACCGCCTCGGATTTGCCCTTGATCTCCGTCGCCACTTCGAACGGGTCGCCGTTCACCAACTCCTGCCGAAACAATTCCACCGACAGCGCGCCGTTGTATTCCTTCTCGGCGAGTTTGCGGATGATGGCGTTCAGCGGCGCGATGCCGTCGCCCGGAATGACCCGATAGCTGTTGTCGGTCAACTCCCTTGGCGCATCGAGCAAATCCTGAAAGTGGCAATGGAGCAACTCCCCTGGCTCCAGCATGTCCAGTTCTTCGAATTTGCCAAGCCCGGACCAGAAATGGAAAAAATCGAGCATCGGCCGGATGTTGGGATGATCCGCCGCGCGGATCATGCGCAGCGTGGTGCCCAGGGTGGCCAGGTGCGTCGAGGTGCGGAGAAACTCGATCATGCAAGTAAGCCCATATTCGCTGGCGATCTCCGCGGCCTCGCGGATGCTCTCGGGCGTTGCCGCGTAGTCCTCCATCGTTATCGGACGATTGGTGATCGACGGCGAATAGATTTTATCCAGCCCGAGGCTGGCGAATTGGTCGCAGCGCATTCTCCAGCTTTCCAGGGAGGATGCTCTCGCCGGGCCCGGAATCCACAGGTCCGGCAAAGCCGTCGCGGCGCAGACCGGCGTCATGCCAAGATCGTCGAGCAAGGCCCGGGCGCCGCCCAAACTGTCGTTTTCCAAAAAGCCGTCGAGCAATCCATCGTTGAGTTCGACGTATTCGATACCCGCCCGGGACCAACCTTCCAGCGAGCCGCGGAAACCGGCGGCTCGGGACGTGTTTTGATGCATCGCAAGCAGCATTTGGCCCGCGGGCGCCGTTTGCGCCAGGGATTCCCGGCTCGATAAAACCAGTGGTGCCGCCAGGGATGTGAGGAGAAACTCGCGTCGATTGAACATGAAATTCACCTTGTGTTACTGTCGATGGCCGCCGTCGGCTGGGCCAGTCTGGAAGGTGGCGCTTTATCAAACCGGACCACTCAAAATCCGACCGCAACCCAAGAATTTCACAGGAACCTAAAATTATGCAAGCAAATATTCGGCTGAAAGCCTGCTTTGGTAATTTCCTGCTCGTTTTTCTGCTGGCGTTTGCCGGGCAAAGCATTCTCCAAACCGCCGCCGCCCAAAGCGGGGCGGACCAGCCCGGCGTGACCCGCTACGTGCGTTTCACCGACAACACCGGCACCCACAGCGGCATCCTCGACGGGGAAACCATCAACGAGCTCGACGGCGACCCGATCTTCGACGACGGCGTCGGCTCCACGGGCCGCACGGTGGCATTGGCCGATGTGGAGCTGGAAATTCCGCTGGATCCGGACCGCGTGCCCCGCGTGTTCGGCGTGGCGGGGAACTCGAACAATCCGAACGGCAACCCCGTCGAAGTCGATCATCCGTCCTGGTTCGGCAAGGCCACCACCTCGCTTTCCCGCAACGGCGACCCGGTCGAGGTGCCTTTCGGCGCAACCAACTTCAACTTCGAAGGCGAGCTCGCGCTCATCATCGGCCGCGAAGGCCGGTTCATCCCCGAGTCCGAGGCGATGGACCATCTCTTCGGCGTTGCCGTCAGCAACGACTGGAGCGAGAACGACTGGTGCGGCGAAGGCCGCGGCAACGAGGAACCGAGCCACGTTTTCTGCAAGGCCGGCGACACATTCGCCTCCATCGGCGACCATGTGGTCACGGGGCTGGACCTGAGCGACCTTGAACTCACCGTGCGGCTGGACGGCGTCGTCGCCGCCCAGGGCACCACCGCCGACTTCCGCAACGACCCCGCCGCGCTGATCAGCAAGCTCAGCCACTACATCACCCTCAAGCGCGGCGACATCATCCACACCGGCACCGTCGCGCCGCCACAGCTCCCCGGCACGCGGCGCCAGCTTTGGCAGGACGATGTGGTCGAAGTCGAGATCGAAGGCATCGGAATCGTCAGCAATCAACTCGTGCGCGTGACGCGGCAGAACGTATCCGGTCCCGCGCTGCCCGAGCCCGATGGCGTGCGCGCCTATGTGCGCTTCGAACACGCGGATGGCTGGTCATACGGCATGCTGGAAGGCGATGCGGTGCGCGAACTCGACGGCGACCCGGTGGCGGGCGGCGCCGCGCCCACCGGGCGCAGCTTCGATCTCGCGGACGTCGAACTGGGCTTGCCGGTGGACCCAGAACAAGCGGGCCGCAAGGTGCTCTCCGCCGCGGCCAACTACCATCCCGTCGACGGCAT
The DNA here is from genome assembly GCA_965221015.1 of uncultured Pseudohongiella sp. Lineage (GTDB taxonomy): Bacteria > Pseudomonadota > Gammaproteobacteria > Pseudomonadales > Pseudohongiellaceae > UBA9145. Next base: position 843,161 of record OZ244859.1, read on the forward strand.
GCCCAGGCAGGTGCCGCATCCGCGCTGGTTCAACAAGGCCTCCACCGGGCTCAGCGCCGACGGCGGCGCGGTGCAAAAGCCGCCCGAGGCCGAAATGATGATTCCCGAAGGCGAGCTGGTGCTTGTCATCGGCCGCGAGGGCCGCCACATTCCCGAAAGCGAGGCGCTGGATTACATTTTCGGCGTCGCCGCCGGCAACGACTGGACCGAACTGACCTGGGTCGCCTCCGACCGCGGCGTGCGCCCGCTCAAACTCGTGGGCAAGGCCACCGACACCTGGGCGGGCCTCGGCAGCACCATCGTCCGCGGCCTCGATTACAGCGACCTCGAGATCAGCGTGCGGGTCAATGGCGAGCTGCTTTCCGAGGGCCGAACCTCCACCATGATCAACCGCCCGGCCCGGCTCGTGAGCTACCTCTCCCGCTACATGACGCTCAAGCCCGGCGACCTGATCTACACCGGCGCCATGCCGGTGGTGCCGGGCGCGCGGCGCAACATGGAAGTGGGCGACGTCGTTGAAGTCGTGGTGGAAAGCCTGGGCACGATCGAGCAGGAAGTCGTCGCCATGCCGGCTTGGCCGTTCTGAAATAAAGGGTGATGGCTGACGCCGCGGGTTCTGGCGGGCGGGGTATCCCCCGCCCGCGCCAACCGGCTGCGAGCAACCGCGGGGGCTGGTCATGCCCAGACCGCGGTCGGGTCAAACGCCGTTGTACCAGAAATTGAAAGGAACCCTATTGTGAAAGCCGCCGCCACCTCACCCCTGCCCCGGCCCATTGTGGCTTCGGTGGCGTTTGTCAGCGGCTTTTGCATCATGACCGTGGAGATGCTCGGCGCGCGCATCATGGCGCCGTATTTTGGCGGCTCGGTGTCGGTCTGGGGCAGCATCATCACCGTGTTCATGCTGGCGCTGGCGCTGGGCTACCTGATCGGCGGGCGCCTGTCGACGCGCAATCCCAACGCCCTGGTGTTCGCCAGTTTCTATGTCAGCGCGGCTTTGTCCTCGCTGCCGATCATCTTGTTCGCGGACACCATCATGCGGCCGATTTTCCTGGCGGTGGAGGACGCCCGCTACGGTTCGCTGCTGGCGTCCATCGTCATGTTTTCGGTGCCGACCACCTTGCTCGGCATGATCTCGCCCTATTCGGTGCGCTTGCTGGTGGAGCGCGAGGAGCACAGCGGGCAGATGGCCGGGCTGCTGTTTTTCGTCTCCACCATTGGCAGCGCCGCGGGCACGTTGGGGACTTCGTTCTATTTCGTGCTCTGGTTCGAAGTGAACCGGATTCTTTGGGGCGCGGTTGCCGCCCTGCTCATCGCTGCGGCTATAATCCTTGTGGTTGGAACCATGCGCGGTTCCCTCAGCCTGCGGGTGCGCGGAAATGAAACCTGAACTGGTACTCAGCTTGTTGTTGCTGGCCTTCGCCGCGCCGGCGGCGGGCGATGTGATTCATCAGGAGCGCTCGCTGTACCGCGATATCACCGTGGAACAAAACGGGCCGCGGCGCTGCCTGATCTTCAACGTGCACCGCGGCGACCGCAATCAAACCTGCCTCGACCTGAACGAGCCCGAACGCCTCGTGTTCGATTACACGCGCATGAGTTTCGCCGGACTGCTGCTCAAGCCGGAACCCCGCTCCATTCTCGTCGCCGGTCTCGGCGGCGGTTCGATTCCGATGACTTTCAGCGATCTTTTTCCCGATGCGCGGATCGATGTGATTGAAATTGACCCGGCGGTGGTCAGCGTGGCCAAGGAGTTTTTCCTGTTCGAGGAAACCGCCAACATGCGGGTGTACGTCAACGACGCCCGGGTTTTCATCAAACGCGCCGGCCTTACCGGCCAACAATACGACTACATCGTGCTCGACGCTTTCACCGGCGACTACATCCCGGAACACCTGCTCACCGAGGAATTCCTGGAAGAGGTCAAGCAAATCCTGAGCCCCGACGGCGTGCTCGTCGCCAACACCTTTTCCACCAGCCGTTTGTACGACCATGAATCGGTCACCTACCAGCGCGTTTGGAACGAGTTTTACAATTTCAAACTGCCCACCTCGGGCAATCGCATCATCATCACCCGCGGCGGCCCGCTGCCGCCCCGGGGCGACCTCAGCGGCGCGGCCCGGCGCCTCGCCGAACGCGTCGCGAAGTACGGCATTCCGCTGTTGGAATACCCGGCCCGCATGTCGACCCGGGTAGACTGGGACATGAGCCGGCGCACACTGACCGACCAATATTCCCCCGGCAACCTGCTGCGCGACTAGCGAACAGCGAATCGCGGCCCGAAGGCGGCCAACACGGTGCGGCACCCATTAGCCGTCATTCTGCGCGAAGCGCAGCGCAGTCGCAGAATCTCGCCGAATTCCCTTGCGGCGGTTTGTCTGCTACCTTCTCCGGCCTTGCACACAGTGGAAACGAGGAATTGAACATGCCAAGAATCATTCAATTGGCGCTGTTGCTCGCATGTTTGGCGCTGACCAAGGCGGGACTGGCCGATGTCGGAATCAAGCGCGACGTGGTGTATGGCCACAAGGACGGCATGGCCCTGGTCTACGACGTGATCCGGCCGGAAAACGCGAACGGCGCCGCGGTCGCGTTTATGATGAGCGGCGGCTGGTTCTCGCGCTGGTCGGCCCCGGAAAGCCTCGCCGCGGGCTTTTTCAGCGACATGCTCGACGCCGGTTTCACCATGATCCCGGTGTATCACGGCAGCGCGCCGCGCTACAAGGTGCCGGAAGCTTACGCCGACGTCAGCCGGGCGATCCGCCACATCAAACTCCATGCCGAAGCCCACGGATTCGACCCCGACCGCCTCGGCGTCACCGGCGGCAGCGCCGGCGGCCATTTGTCCTTGATGGTTGGGCTGGACGCGGACGCCGGCGACGCCCAGTCGGGCGACCCGGTGCTGCGCGGCGACAACAGCGTGGCCGCGGTGGTCGCCTACTTCCCGCCGGTGGATCTGCGCGAGTTGACCGGACCCAGCGAGCGCTTCCCGGCGCTGGATTTTGCGCCGGACCAGTCCGCCTCGGTTTCGCCGATCCTGCATGTCGGCGACGACGAACCGCCGGTCCTGCTCATTCACGGCGACGCCGACGACCTCGTGCCCATCAGCCACTCGGAAGACATGTACGCGGCGCTGAACGAGCGGGGCGTGGAGGCTGAATTCGTCACCATCGCCGGCGGCCAGCACGGCTTCCGCGGCGAAAACGCGGTCAAGGCCGACCTCCTGCGCCTGGAATGGTTCCAGCGGCACCTGCGATAGCGGTTGGTAAAGCTTGGCGCGTGCGGCGGCAAATGTTTCGCGCGCTCAGTCGCAGCCGACATGGACCGTGAGCACATCGCATCGGGCGTGGTGCAGCAATTTCATCGCCGTTGAGCCGATCAGCACTTTCCAGCCCGAGTGGCCGTGGCTGCCGATGACGATGGCGTCGGCGCCGATCTCCTTGGCCAGATTGGGCACCTCGCTGGCGGGCGAGCCGGGCAGGGTGTAGGCCTGGTCCTCGCGCAGCCCTTCCTCCTTGGCGATGTTTTTCAGGCGTTCGCCGGCGAAAGCGATCGCTTCCTCGTGCAGATCATTGATATTGACCGCGTACAAATCCATGCTGTAGGCGGCGGCGACGGGCTCCACCACATGAACCAGATGCAACTTGGCCGCGTCCCCCGCCAGCCGAGCCGCGGTGGCGATCACCTTGCGCGAATCATCCGAAAGGTCAATCGCCACCAGAATCTTGCTGTACATCGCATGGCTCCGTGATTGCGCTTCCGGGAACTGCGGCCTATTGTAAAACAGCGCTCATTCGCCGCCAAAGGTGTTTGTCCGGGATCCAGCCAGAATAGTGGTCAAAGGTGGATAGTCAGTTGAGGAAGCTTTTCTCGCGAAGCTTTGACACGACCCCGGCGATGCGCTGAAAATCGCGATCATGATGAAAGAGCGTCAAGTCGTTTTCGATGGCGCACTGGGCGATCAGGCTGTCCACGCTCGAACGAACGGTGGTGCCCCGCCTTTTGCAGTCGAAGGAAATTCGGGCCGCTGCCGCGTGGCAAGAGAGCGGTGGCTGCTTGAAGTCCACAAACCGCTGTCCGCCAAAAAACTTCTCCAATCGTTTGAAGGATCTGACGTCTCGGGCGCCTTGCAGAATTTCCATATGGATGAGTGGTGAAATCGCAACGGCTTGAGGATTTGACAGAATTTCCCTCAGAAAATTCACGTGGTCTCCTTTTCGACCTCGGAGAAAATCAATCCAGACCGATGTATCCACCAAGTACATCGAAATCAGGCGCCTGATCGTCTCATTGCTTTGTAGTCGTAGTCGTCATCGATTAGATTGCTGCCCTCAAGTTCCCTCAGGTCGAGCCGTTTGCGATTCGACACAAATTCCAGCAGCGCTTGATGCACCAAGGCCTTCTTCGTATTGATTTTGCTCAATTGCTGCGCTTCCTTGACCAGATCTTGGTCGATTTCAATATTGGTTCGCATAGAATACACCCCCATTTGTGCATGTGGATGTGTATACCAGTCCGGCGCCTGATGGTCAACTCAGGCGTTGCGGATCATGTTTCTGGCGACGACGAGTTGCAGGATTTGGCTGGTGCCTTCGTACAGGCGCAACAATCTGACGTCGCGGTAGAAGCGCTCCACCGCGTACTCGGCCATGTAGCCCGAGCCGCCGTGGATTTGCACCGCGCGGTCGGCGACGCGCCCCACCATTTCGGTGCAAAACAGTTTGCAGGCGGCGGATTCGAGGGTGATGTTTTCGCCGGCGTCGCGTTTGCGCGCGGTTTCCAGCGCCATGCAGCGGGCGGCCCAGGCTTCGGTGCGGGAATCGGCGAGCATGGCCTGCACCAGTTGCTGTTCGGCGATGGGCTTGCCGAACTGTTTGCGCTGCATGGCGAAGTCGAGGGCGTCGGCGATCAGGCGTTCGGCCAGGCCGACGGCGACGCCGGAGATATGCAGCCTGCCGCGGTCCAGCACTTTCATCGCGGTGACGAATCCTTCGCCTTCGGCGCCGATCAGATTCGCCGCCGGCACCCGGCAATCTTCGAAAATCACGTCGCAGGTGAGCGAGCCCGCCTGGCCCATTTTCTTGTCGACCGAGCCCAGCGTAATGCCGGGGGTGCCGCGCTCGACGATGAAAGAGGAAATGCCCCGGGCGCCCTGGATGGCGGGGTCGGTGCGCGCCATGACATTGAAAGTCTGCGCCACCGGCGCATTGGTGATGAAGCGCTTGCCGCCGTTGATCAGGTAGTGGTCGCCGTCGCGCACCGCCGTGGTGCGCAGCGAGGCGGCGTCCGAGCCGGCTTCGGGTTCGGTCAGGCAAAAGCAGCCGATCCATTCGCCGCTGGCGTATTTCGGCAGGTATTTGCGTTTCTGTTCCTCGCTGCCGTTGAACACGATCGCCGCCGAGCCGATGCCGTTGTTGGTGCCGATCAGCGAGCGGAAAGCCGGCGAAGTCTTGCCCAGCTCGAACGCGACCAGAATTTCCTCTTCCATGCTCAAGCCGAGGCCGCCGTACTGTTCCGGGATGGTCAGGCCGAACAGGCCAAGCTGTTTCATTTCGGCCACGATTTCCGCGGGCACGTTTCCCTCTTCCGCGAGGCGGTTCTCAGCCGGCATCAAGCGCTCGCGCACGAAGCGCTCGATCGAGGCCAGCAACTGGTGAAGGATTTCCGGGTCTCTGATCATATCCACCCCCTTTGCGGAGGGCGCCAAGGTAGCACAGCGGCAAGCGCTTTTGCAGCGAGCGCCGGCAATGCCTGATCCCGCCGAGATTCCGCGACTCCGCTTCGCTCCGCGCGGAATGACGTGTGGGGGGGGTTCGACATTACGTGAGGGGCAAACGCTATGTGAGTCGCCGCCTGGTGAGCGGGGTTTGGCGGGCGTCCTCGACATGGATGTCGAGGCCGAAGCCTACAGGGATGTATTTACGGCGTCCGCCAAACCCCGCTCACCAGGCGGCGACGGATCGAAGCCACAAATCTTCCGCGCCTTGTGGCTGTGATAGTATGGCGCCCCTTCAGCCGCCCACTGCCGCCCGGCCACTCCCAGGAGCCATTATGTCACAGGCCGTCAGTTATTCGATTCACGATAATATCGGCGTCATCAGCGTCAACAATCCACCGGTGAACGCCCTTTCGCAACACGTGCGCGAAGGGCTTCTCAACGCCGCCAAAGACGCCCAGCAAGACGCGACGGAAGCCGTGGTGCTTTGCTGCGAGGGAAGAACCTTCATCGCCGGCGCCGACATCACCGAATTCGGCAAACCGCCCCGGGAGCCTGGTTTGCAGGAAGTGCTCAGCGCGCTGGAAAATTCCAACAAGCCCGTCATCGCCGCGATTCACGGCACCGCCCTCGGCGGCGGCTTCGAAGTCGCGCTGGCCTGCCATTACCGCTGCGCCGTCGCCGGCGCGAAAGTCGGTTTGCCCGAGGTCAAACTCGGATTGCTGCCCGGCGCCGGCGGCACCCAGCGCCTGCCGCGGCTGGCCGGCGTCAAGGCGGCGCTGGACATCATCACTTCGGGCAATCCGGTGGCGGCGAGGAAGGCCCACGACATGGGCTTGATCAATGAAATCATCGAAGGCGACCTGGTTGAAGGCGCGATCGCCTACGCCCGGGACCTGGTCGATTCCGGCGCGCCGCTGAAGCGCATCCGCGACATCAATATCGACCCGAACACCATCGAGCCCGGTTTCTTCGAACAGGCGCGGAAGCGCGTCAACGCCCGCGCCCGCGGCCAGATCGCCCCGGACCGCATCGTCAGTTGCCTGGAAGCCGCGGTCAATTTGCCGTTCGACCAGGCGCTGCGGCGCGAGCGCGAGCTGTTCGTCGAACTCGTCACCTCCACCGAATCCGCCGCCATGCGCCATATTTTCTTCTCCGAACGCCTGGCGGCCAAGGTCAAGGGATTTGCCCGCGAGACGCCAACCCGGGAAATTAAACAGGCGGCGATCATCGGCGGCGGCACCATGGGCGGCGGCATCGCCATGTGCTTCGCCAATGTGGGCATTCCCGTGGTCTTGCTCGAAGTGGATGACGAAGCCCTCGACCGCGGCTTGAAAATCATCCGCAAGAACTACGGGATCACGGTCAAGCGCGGCAAGATGAGCGAGGACGATGTGAAACAGCGCATGGGCCTGATCCGCGGCACCACGGACTACGCCGACATCGCCGACGCCGACATCGTTATCGAAGCGGTGTTCGAAAATCTTGATCTGAAAAAACAAATCTTCGCCAAACTCGACCAGACCTGCAAAGCCGGCGCGATTCTCGCCAGCAACACTTCCTACCAGGACGTGGACGCCATCGCCGCCGCCACCACCCGGCCCCAGGACGTGCTCGGGACGCATTTCTTCAGCCCCGCCAATGTCATGCGCCTGCTCGAAGTCGTGCGCGGCGAAAAAACCGCGGACGATGTGCTGGCCACGACCATGGCTTTGGGCAAACGCATCGGCAAGGTCTGCGCCCTGTCCGGCGTTTGCTACGGATTCATCGGCAACCGCATGCTCACCGGCTACGGCCGCGAAGCGCAACTGCTCTTGCTGGAAGGCTGCACGCCGCAACAGGTGGATGCAACGCTCGAGAAATTCGGCATGGCCATGGGTCCGGTGGCCATGGGCGATCTGGCCGGGCTCGATGTGGGCTACAAGGCGCGGCAGTCGCGCAAGACCGAAGGCGACGACCCGCGCCCCTATGCCGTGAGCACGCGCCTGGTCGAATCGGGCCGCCTCGGCCAGAAGACCGGCGCCGGCTACTACCAGTACGACAGCGAGACCCGGGCGCGCCTGCCGGACCCGGTAGTTGAAGCCATGATCCGCGAGGAAGCGGCGAAGTTCGGCATTGAGCAACGCAAGATCGGCGCGGAGGAAATCATCGCCCGCTGCCTGTATCCGCTGGTCAACGAAGGCGCGAAGATTCTGGAAGAGGGCATCGCCCAGCGCGCCTCCGACATCGACATCGTCTATGTTTTCGGCTACGCATTCCCGGCGGCGAAAGGCGGCCCGATGTTCTACGCCGACCAGGTGGGGCTGGAAGACGTCTACGCCAGCATCCTGGAATTCCAGCAAAAACATGGCGAAAGCAACTGGCGGCCGGCGAAACTTTTGCGCGAACTCGCCGAGAGCGGCGGCAGTTTCGCCGACTGGGACAAACGGCAGAATTGACCGCGAATTCACGCGGGGCAGTCCGGTTACCCTCACCTGAACAGCTCGCGACCGCCGCCGGTGCGCTTTGCGAGAAAAAGCCGAAGCGCAGCGGAGGACAGCGATGATTTCATTTCAAACGACCACTCCCGGCGCGCCGCTGGCGCCAATCGACAGCGCGACGCCGGCGCCGCAAGGCACCGAGGTGCTGCTGAAAACGCTTGCCTGCGGCGTCTGCCACTCGGACATCCATTTGCACGACGGCGTATTCGAACTCGGCCACGGCAAGCAGCTTGAGGTGGGCCGGCCGGGGCAGGTGCTCGGCCACGAAATCTATGGCGAAGTGGTCGCCTTCGGCCCGGAAGCGAAAGGCCTTGCCGCGGGCGGGCGGCGGGTGGTGTTCCCCTGGATTGGCTGCGGCGATTGCCCGGTTTGCGCCCGCGGCGAAGAACATTTGTGCACACCGGGCCGCGCGCTCGGCATCAATGCCCCCGGCGGTTTTGCCGATCACGTGCTGGTGCCGCACCCGCGCTATTTGTTCGACTGCGGCAGCGTTCCCGGTTCGCTGGCGGCGACTTACGCCTGCTCGGGCCTGACCGCCTACGGTGCTTTGCGGCGCGTCGGCGAAATCGGCCCGGGCGACGAAATCGTCATCATCGGCGCCGGCGGCGTCGGTATGATGGCGATCCAGATCGCCCGCTCGGTGATGGAGATCGACCCCATCGTAGTCGATATCGATAATTCAAAGTTGCAAGCCGCGCGCAATCTCGGTGTGAGCCGAACCTGGAACGCCGGCGCGGCCCAGGCTGCGAAAGAAATCCGCAAGGCCACAGGCGGCGCTTTTGCCGCGCTGGACTTCGTCGGCAACGAAGCGACGGTGAATTTCGGCCTCGGCTGCCTGCGCAAGGGCGGCGCCCTGGTCGTGGTCGGGCTGTACGGCGGCGCCTTGAACCTGCCCATCCCTTTTCTGCCCATGAACGCGCGCGTCATCCAGGGCAGTTACGTCGGCAGCTTGCGCGAATTCTCGGAATTGATGGAGCTCGTGCGCGCCGGCAAGATCGACCCCATCCAGATCACCGAGCGCCCCTTGCGCGAAGCCACCGCGGCGCTGGCGGACCTGAAAGCCGGCAAGGTGGAAGGGCGGCAGGTGTTGGTGGCGGAAGTGCCCTAAGCACCTCCCCATCCCGTCATTCTGCGCGAAGCGAAGCGGAGTCGCGGAATCTTTTTTGGTTGGTGGCTTCAAACCGTCTCCGGCGTGTCTCACTCCCTCCAATTGGTATACACTGGCTGCAAGCATTTTTATCAAATAAAACGAATCCGGGAGGTTTCCATGTTCAAGCCATGTCGAATCTCGTTTGTTGCCGTTCTCGCGCTATCCCTTTTCCTCGCCCAGACAAGCCTTGCCCAGCAGAACAATGATCCCAGCCGCTGGGAATCGGCTATGCTGGCTTTCGATGAGCAGGACCGGGCTTCGCCGCCGCCCGAGGGCGCCATTGTCCTCACCGGCTCCTCGAGCATCGCGCGCTGGAACGATGAAGCCGCCGCGGCGCTGACGCCGCTGACGGTGATCGCCCGCGGTTTCGGCGGCAGCACCATGGCCGATGCGCTGTACCATCTGGACCGGGTCGCGTTGCGCTACCAGCCCCGCGCCATTCTGATTTACGAAGGCGACAACGACACTTGGGCGCGGGTGCCGGAGGAAACCATCGTCGATCAATTCCGCCAGATCGTCGCCAGGGTGCACGAGGAATTGCCGGATACGCGGATTTATGTGATGTCGGTCAAACCGAGTGTGGCCCGGGTGGAGGTCTGGCCCGCGGCGCAGCGGGTGAATGGGGAGTTGCGGGCAATCGCCGAATCCAACCCGCTGGTGCATTACGTGGACGCCGCAACGCCATTTCTCAAGGCCGACGGCACGGTGATGACCGACATTTTCGTGGATGACAACCTGCACTTCAACCCGCTGGGCAACTTGATCTGGGGCAGCGTCATCCGCGCCGCGCTGATGCCGCTTGAGGCCAGGCACGAAATGCCGCAGCAGGTAAGTTCCGACTAGATTGCCAAGGCGCCGCAGCCTGCGTCTGCGGCGCCCATTGCGCCATCGTCCGCCGCAACCGCGCGGCCTGATGCGGTCTGTGCGGTCGGCGGGCTCGCGCGGCCCGCGTCAATATCTGACGTAGCCTTCGGTCAGTTCGATGCGGACGCCGACCGGGTCGGTCAGGAGGGCGGACTTCAGTCCTGTCGCCGGATTCTCGCGGTAGGGCTCATCGAATTCGATGCCTCTGGCTTCGAGTTCGCGGCAATAGCTTTCCAGGTCTTCCAGTTCGAAACCGATATGGTCGATCGCGGCGCCCTCGGTGCCCGCGCGCGCTGTGTCGGTGGCGCCGAAACTGAGATTCATGCCGGGGGCGTTCGTGGTGGTGGCGATTGAGCCGCGGGGCCGGATTTCCAGGCCGAACACCTTGCTGTACCAGCGCAGCAGTTCCTCATGGTTCGGCGTGATGAAATGCACGTGGTAGCCCATGACTTCCACGTGCAGACTCTGGTCTTCCTGCAATTCCACGTAGACATCGTCCGGCAGCATCACATAGGCGTTGGTTTGCCCTTCGGCGCCGGTGAACACGCGCCCGACTTCGTACCCGGTCGCGCTCCATTTTTCCAGGAACCGCTCGATATTGCGGACCTTGAAGCCAAAATGGTCCATGGCCGTGGCGCGCGAACCCATGCTGGGTTCGCGCTCGCTCAACGCCACCAGCAAATTGGGCAGGCGCACCGCGGTCGTCGAGCCTTTTTCCACCGCCACGCCGCCAAAATGCTCCACCCAGATTTGCTTGTGCAATTCAACGTCCGAAACGTTCAGGTGAACATGGCCATAGCGCAGTCCGGCTGGGTTGGGCGTGGCCAATTGCCCCAGCGCGGGCGTCGCCGGCGCCAGCAGCAGTGCCGCAAGCAGCGTCATGAAAGAGAGCGTTATTGCAGGAAACCCGGGATGCCGCATCTGTATTACTCCGATTCTCCCATTCTCCCATTGGGGCAGTTGATTTGCGCGCGGGACGGGCCGCGCGGGCGGTTGGCCCGGTGCCCGGGCGCGCCCAAGCACACAGACCCGCAAGCTTAAATCGACAACCCACCACAGGCCAAAAAGATTACACACTGTTTCAATTTTGCCGGGTCCGCAGCCGCTTCCCCAGGTTCGACAATTCGCCCGAAAACGCGCGTTGGGCCGTCCAATCGCCGAACGCAAGCCAATTGTCGGCGCGCAAACCGATAATTCTTGACAAACACCGCCATACTGGCTAAGTAGCTACTTTCGGCAGCAAGACCGAGGCACCAGCAACCACACCAAGACCATTGGGATTTTCAAACCGAGGGGAGAGCCAAATGCAACGCAATTTTCCAGGAGCACGCAAAGCCATCACCCTGGCCGTATTGGCCGGCCTGTCCATGCCCGTCGCCGCCCAGCAGAGCGAAGACACCATCGAAGAAGTCGTCGTCACCGGTTCTTTCATCCGCGGCACCCCGCTCGACGCGCCCTCGCCGGTGCAATTGATCGACCGCAACAGCATCGAAGCCCAGGGCGCGGCGGTGATTTGGGACGTGGTCAAGAACCTCGAGGTGAATTCAGGATCGTTCACCAATCAGGGTTCCGGCGAGCGTTCCCAAACCGAAGGGACCGCTGTGATCAATCTGCGAAACCTCGGCGAAAACTCCACTTTGACCTTGATCAACGGCAAGCGCATGGCGCCACACGCGGGCGAGACAACCACCGGCGGAGAATTCGTCAACATCAACGCTATTCCGATCATGATGACCGACCGCATCGAAGTCCTCACCGATGGCGGCTCGGCGCTGTATGGCGCCGATGCTGTGGCCGGTGTGGTCAACATCATCATGCGCACAGATTTCGAGGGCATTGAACTGTATGGCGACTTGCAAGGCGTGGAAGCAGCCGGCGACGCCTTCGACCAGACAGTGAGTGGCATCTGGGGTTGGAGCAGCGAGAGCGGCGACACTCATTTTGTCGTCTCCGCCGAACTTTTCGAGCGCGACAGATTGAATGTGCTGTACGGCAATCATATCGATGAAAACTCTCAATTTCTATCGACCGTATCTTCGATCGGCGGCGCGGTTGCCTCTCCTTTCTTCGGAGCGAACATAAATCCCGCGTACATCAACCAGGAAATTACCGACTACAACGTCTCACAGGGCGGTGAGGCCACTACCATTTACAGCGATCCACTTTGCGAAACCATGGTGGGAACCACTGGCATCCCGTTTCAGTTCGGCACATTGCGCGAGCAGCGCGGAGAACGCGGTGGTGCATGCCGGGAAGATGTCGCACGCTTCAATTTTCTAGAGAACCAGACTGAGCGCAGCAGTTTCGCGCTTTCTTTTGATCATACCTTTAGCGAGTCGGCGGAATTTTATATGTTTGCCTCCCACTCCGAAAATAAGGTAACGCTCCAAGGTGGCGGGTTGAACAATACTGGCGGTTCCAGCACGACGCGGGGTCCCACGGTTTTCCTGGCCCCTCCCGGCTCATTTATCCGCAACGCCGGATTGTTCAGTCCAATCTTTGCCGGCAACGCCACTGGCCAATACTTGGAATTGGGATATTTCGCTCCGGAAATAGGACTGGAGCGACCTACCATGGAAGACATGCCGAATAATCCGTTGGCATTGGAAAATGGTGGGATAAACACAATGATGTGGGCCAATCCCCGGGACAATATCCCCAGAAACGGACAGCGTTCGAATTTCACCGACACGTCAGCTGATCTGATACAGGCAGGTCTCCGCGGAGATTTTTCGTACAACGACCGGGACTGGAACTACGATGTGAGCCTGTCTTGGTCCAGCACCAGCAATGAGCAGTCGTATCAGGTTTTCAATCGCGAGCGAACCGAGCTTGCCGCTTTGGGACTTGGCGGCCCGAATTGCACTCCGAATGGAGTGCCCGATTTCGATTTTGGAAACGCTCCCGGCTTTTTGGGGGCATTGATCGGGGCAAACAGTCCGACGGCGATCGTACCCGGTTTATTCGACAACGCCTGGGCATCGTATTACGGGCCCATGACCCAGACTTTCTTTCCCGGTTATGTGTTTACCACGAGGGAAAGCCTGTCCTTGGGATTAACGAGCAACAACCAGGGACAGGATGGTTGCATGTTTTACAATCCGTTCCTGACGCAGTTCACCGACCCGAACCTTGCCAACAGCCCGGAACTGATGGAATGGATGAATCAGACTGTTTTGCGGGCGGACAAGCGCAACAAGCTGCGCGTATTTGACGCAGTTGTTGGCGGCGGCTTATTCGATATGGCCGGCGGCGAGGCGGCGGTCGCAGTCGGTGTGCAGTTTCGCGAACGAACCGCGCATTCCATTGCGCCCGATCTGAACTTCCCCGGCCTGCAAAATCGAATTCTGGGATACGACGAAAACGGCGTTCCCAATGATTTCCACTACGTTTCCAACAACTACGAGTGCTCAAACTGTATTTTCAACTACAACAACGTTCGCACCACCAACGCGATCTTTGGAGAGCTCTCCCTGCCTTTTATGGACAATGTGGAATCTCAGATCGCGCTGCGCTGGGAAGATTATGGCGGCAATATTGGCAGCGAACTGTCGCCGAAAATCGCACTAAGCTGGCGTCCGATCGACGAATTGTTGCTCCGAGGCTCTTGGTCGCAGTCTTTCCGCGCACCCAATATCGGCATAGTCGAAGAAGGTCTTGAAGCGGGCAGCATCGTATTCAGGGATCCCATATCAAATCAGCAGGTGCGAGCTGGCCTGATAGATCCGACTCCAGAGAATGGTGAAGTCGAGCAAACATTCACCTTGGGCGGTCCGGCTCCGAATGTTGGGAACGAATTTGCCGACACTTATTCAATCGGATTCATCTGGACGCCTTCCGGAAACCTTGATGGTCTTCAGGTTCAGGCTGACTTCTGGCGCTTCGAAGTGAGCGACAGAGTGCTTCCGGAGCCCGGAATCTCCGCGGTTCAACCTGAAATTGAACGCTTTTTGGCGGTGCGGGACAACCCGGCCAACTACATTCTCAATGACAGCATCTCGGCAGATTCCCCAATATTGGACGTGCCATGCGATCCCAACGCGCTGGAAGCAGAGTTCGGACGTGATTCCGAAGAGAGACTCAACTGCGTCGTAAATCCCGCTTTGTATGAAGTTGGCCAACAAGGATTGGGTATCAGTCGCGCGGCGCGGAGCGAAAGCGCCAATTTGATCACCTTGACCTTGGCGGCGATCAATGCCGGCCAAATCGAGGCTGACGGTGCCGACGTAAAGCTCTCCTACAATTGGGATAACGATCTGGGTCAATTTCGGGTTAGCACCGATTACACGCATGTGCGGCAGTACAAGCTGATCGGTGTGCCTGGCCTTGAGCTTGGTTTGTTGGACACCGGCATTTTTGATGCGGCGGGCACTACCGGCAACGGATTGCATGTGCGCTCATTGCCGGACAACAAGGGCAACATCACGTTTTCCTGGCAGCGGGACCAATATGGATTAACGCTGATCAACCGGCACATCGGTTCTTATCAGGAATTGGCATACGACTTTGCCTACGAAACCGGAAATGACTTGGTTCGTTCCCTGTTGCGCCGTCAAGTCGACAGTTATCAAACATGGGATATGCAATTCCGATACACCCACGACTGGGGCAATTCCGCGTTTGGCAATACGACTTTCACGTTTGGCGTGCTGGACCTGCTCGATCAAGATCTTCCCTACCGGGAAGTCAGCGCTGGAAACTACGATGCTGTCGTATTCGACCCGCGCGGCCGCCGCATCTACGCGAGGGCGAACTGGAACTTCTAAACAATCGCGAAGCCAACAACAAAACGGGGGTGGGCAAAACTCGCCCACCCCCGTCAGAAAATTTTCCTAACGTTGTCCTCAATTTTTCTCACAAAACTAAATCCCTAAAACTTCGGAGAAATTTACAATGAACATGCAAGAAGACACAACTCCCAATTTATTGACTCGTTTTTCTCATCGTGGTCCAAATGCTAATTTATCGAGAAGCGCAATTTTATCGCTGTCTTTAGTCGTTTTAACGCTATTTTCTGGAAAGACCTATGGCAATACAGTTGCGTATTACTTCTCTAATTGTGTCGCTGTAGTTCAGATATTTTTATCTGGACCCGCATTGGAACAAGCAATCGCAGAATGTTATGATTGGGCGGAACAGTTAGTGGGAGATGCAAAGGAAATTGAGAAGGAGTTGGACCATATAGAACTACTTCCAGGTTCAGATCCAAATTCTACTTATCATCCTCCTGACGGCTGCTCTCAGATTACTTGTACGAAGCCCCCCCCGCCGCCGCCGTCAAATTCACAGAATTGCCCCAGCGGCTTGGACACATGCGAAGGGGATTCTGGCTAAGTAGATGCATAGTAACCCAAGAGCGCAATCCTAGCTCTGCCGCAAGGCTATCGAAAAAAACGGCGGTGGGCATAACTCACTGCCGTTTTTTGCTCGCCCGCCAATACGGCGATCACACCCCAATTGGGAATTGGCATTCATCCTGCCGAAGATGTTCCTCATCTGTGCAGCCTTGGCCGAGATCATGCGATTCAGCGCCCGGCCCCAAGTGCTACTTGCTGATCACCGTGACTTTGCCGATATTCTTTTTGCACACAAAACGCAAACTGGTATCCCGGAGCAATTTTTCTTCTTCGATGCCAGCGTCTTTCGCGCAATCCGCCCCCGGGGGCCCCTCGACGGCGTGGCGGAAATCGATGGACCCGCGCTGGAGACGCTGGTCCTTCAGGAACTTCGGGCTGTCAACGAATATCGCGGACTTGGCTACCGCATCCATTATTGGCACACGAATGGCGAGCTGGAGGTCGATATTGTTTTGTACGGCCCGCGCGATCTTATCGCGATGAGAATCAAGCGGGCTCGCAATCCGGGCTTGAAAGACACCCGCCCATTGCGCGAATTCAGCAAAGACTATCCGTAGGCGCAATGCCACTTGTTCCACGGAGGCGATGCCAAGCTTAACCTGGAACACGACATCACCGCGTTGCCCATCGAGACCGTATTGCAGGAACTTGAGAATTTACTGTCCGGTACGTACCCGCAGCCTCCAGCCCTTCCATAAACGCATCAGAATACTCCTGTGCCGCAAAGTGGCCATCACTTTTGCGAACACAAGTCTAACCACGCGCAGCCGAGTAGGAATCACAGTTTAATTCAAGCGGAAAACGCCAAAAGGCTTGAATATGGCGGGAATTCCAGTAAGCTGCCCCGAAGAAAAAAATCGCTCCGCGCCCGGCTTCGACGGGACGCCGAGACCCATCGCGCAATCATTGTCAACTTTCAGAGGGAGGCCGAACGATGCACAGCAATTTTTCAGGCGGGAAATCAGGCGGTAAAAGAAAACTGGCGCTGGCGGTAATGACCGCATTAGCGCTGCCGATGGCGGTGCACGGGCAATCCGCCGACCAGGTGGTGGAGGAGGTGGTTGTCACCGGCTCGTACATCCAGGGCAGCCCCCAGGACGCGCCTTCGCCGGTGCAAGTCATCGACCGCACGTCGATCGAAGCCCAGGGCGCTTCGGCAATCTGGGACGTGATCCGCAACCTCGAAGTCAACCAGGGCTCGGACACCAGCATCGCCGGCTCGAACGACGCCGGCCAACTCGCCGGCACCGCATCGGTGAATTTGCGCAATCTCGGCGGCAACTCCACTTTGACTTTGATCAACGGCAAACGCTTCACGCCCTCCGCCGTGGTCACCAGCTCCGGCCAGGAATCCGTTGACCTGAACAGCATTCCCGTGGTGATGACCGAGCGCATTGAAGTGCTCACCGACGGCGGTTCGGCGCTGTACGGTTCCGACGCCGTCGCCGGCGTGGTCAACGTGATCATGCGCACGGATTTCGAAGGCGTCGAGTTGTACACCGATGTCCAAGGCATCGACAAGGCGGGCGGTTCCTACGAGCAAACTTTCAGTGGCATCTGGGGCGACAGCTTCAACAACGGCGCCACCCGGCTCGTGCTTTCCGGTGAATATTTCGAGCGGGACCCGGTTTCGCTGGAGCACGCCAGCTATTTCGATCCGGGACGCATCACTTCCACCGGCAGGGTGGGCTCGTTCGGCATCAACTCGCCCCTGGGCGGCAATATCAATCCGGCCTACATCAATTTCGCCCTGACGGCGGAGAATGTCGGGCAGAGGCTGGCGCTTGGCGAGACTGTCAGCGGAACCCAGGGCACGGTATTTTCCGACCCGCTATGCACGACACTCAGCGGCAATCACGGCGATTTTTTCATTGACAACCGCTTCGCCAATCTTGGCAGGCTGAATGGCACCTGTGTCGAGGACACTTTGGCCGAGCAATTCATCGCCATCGGCCAGGAACGCACCAGTTTCGCCGGCAGCTTCGAACACACCTTCGGCGACGGCGCCGAGTTCTACTCCTTTTTCCAACACTCGGAAATCGAAACCACCCGGGAAGGCAGCGGTTACACTTTCTCCCGCACCTTGCACCTGGTTCCCTCCCCCGGCTGGCTCGGCTTGTTCGCGCCTTTCGCCGGCAACGCGCTTCCCGAAGGCCACAACAGCAACAACCCACACACCTTGGCGAACGGGGGCTTCAACGAGGGATACTTTACCGGCGGCAATACGATTTCCACGGGGTGGCCCAGATCCGGCGAAGACCGATACACCAATTCCGAAACTTCCGGTGCCCAGCTTGGCCTGCGCGGGGATTTCGAAATGGGCGACCGCGCCATGTCCTACGACATTTCCGGCTCCTGGAGTTATTCGAGCATCGAGCAACAATATGAAACCCTGATACGCGACCGCACCGAACGGGCCATCGCCGGCCTGGGCGGGCCAAACTGCACCCCCAACGGCACCGACAGCTTCAATTTCCTCGGCCATCCGGCTTTCGCGCCATTGGCGGGATTGTTCGATATTGTTTTCCCCGGCTATATTCTGAACACCCGCGAAAGCATGTCGCTGGCGCTGACCAGTTCGAACCACGGCCAGGGCGGCTGCCAGTTCTTCAACCCCTATCTGACGTCGCTGACCAACCCCGAACTGGCCAACTCCCAGGAGTTGATCGACTGGATGACCGCCAGCGACATCTTGCGCGCCGACAAGCAAAACAAACTCGCCGTGTTCGACGCCGTCGTCACCGGCGAAATGTTCGAAATGACCGGCGGCACCGCCCAGTTCGCGGCGGGTTACCAGTATCGCCAGCGCAACGCCGCCGGCATCGCGCCGGAAATCAACCTGCCGGGCTTGACCGTGATCACGGATTACGACGACAACGGCACCCAGGCGAGTTTTGTCAATCCGCTGCCCCTGCTCGACGACAGGCCGAGCGCCTATGCGCCGGGCATCACCAACAATCTGGAATGCTCGAACTGTATTTTCAACTTTGACGACGAACGCAGCATCCAGGCCGTGTTCCTGGAGTTGTCGCTGCCCTTCGCCGAAAACGTGGAATCCCAGGTCGCGCTGCGCTGGGAGGACTACGGCGGCAACATCGGCAGCGACCTGTCGCCGAAAGTCGCGCTGAGTTGGCGGCCGGTGGACGAGTTGCTGCTGCGGGGTTCCTGGTCGCAGTCTTTCCGGGCGCCGAACATCGGTGTTGTGAACCAGGCCTTCGAGGCTTTCGGCACCACCGTTCTCGACCCGCTGCGCAACCAGGACGTGCGCGCCGGATTGCTGCCGGCGACGAACGAAAACGCGCAATCCAACTCCTCGTTTACCGTGGGCGCGCCAAACCCGAATCTCGGCAACGAAAACGCGGACACTTACAGTGTCGGTTTCCAATGGACGCCGGACAACGTCCTCGACGGCCTGTTCCTCGGCGCCGACATTTGGCGCTTCGACGTGGAAGACCGCGTGCTGCCGAAAATCCCCCGGGCCGCATTGAACCCGGAAATCGAACGGTTCAACGAGGTGGTGCAGAATCCGGCGAACTTCGTGCTCAATAGCAGCATTCCGCTGGATGCGCGGGGGCCCGACGGCCTTTCCATTCCCTGCGACCCGGCGGCGCTGGAAGCCGAATTCGGCCGCGACTCCGCCGAGCGGCGCAATTGCGTGGTGAATCCCACCGCGTACATCGTCGATGGCGTGCAGCGCAACCTGACCAGCACCAACGCCGGCCTCATCACCCTGGTGCTGCCCGCGGTGAACGCCGGCAACATCCAGGTGCAAGGCATCGACCTCCGCGCCGGTTACACCTGGGACCACGACTGGGGCCAGTTCCAGATCAATCTCGATTACACCCACATCGACCAGTACAACGTCAATGACGTGCCGGGCCTGGAACTGGGCCTGCAGGAAACCGGCGTGATCGACGCCGCGGGCGTTGACGGCGAACAGAACATCGTGCGCGAAGTGCCGGACAACCGCGGCACCATCAGCTTCACCTGGAGCCGCGACAACCACCGCGTTTCGATCTTCAACCGCCACATCGGCTCGTACCAGATTCTGGGCCACCAATCCTATGTCGACCCGGATATCAACCCGAACCTGAGCCCGATCAACCGCGGCTACGCCAAACCCAAAACCGACAGCTACAACACGGTGGACATCCAATACGCCTACACGCACCAGTTCGACAACCCCGATTGGGGCAGCGCGAACCTGACGCTGGGCGTGATCGACGCAACCAACGCCAATCTGCCGCTGTTCCGGCGCACGTCTTTCGACGCCTCGGTGTTCGATGGCCGCGGCCGCCGCTGGTACGCCCGCGTGCTGTGGCAACTTTGATCGCTTAAGGGTGCAGTCTTGAGGGCGGCGCGTCGCGCCGCCCAAGATGGCATTCCGGCCATTCTGGCGCGGTATCTCCCTCGGAATCCCGGCGGCGGGCAACCCGCCGCCGCGGCTTCAAACTATTTTCGCCGTTTTCTTGCTTTTCACTAAAACTTTCCTAGACTCACGAAGTTGGCGGGCGCACGTGGCGCCGCTTTTTTCGTTGACCAGGAGATTTGGAAATGGAACAGCTTGAGAAAACTTTTGATACACTGAAGGCGAGCCGCAATCTACAGGATTCGGGAATGCCCATGGAGCAGGCCAACGCCACAGCAAGCACCATCGCGGATGCCTTCCGTGGATTGGTCACCAGAAGCCATTTTGATGAGAAGCTGGAAAACTTGCAGGCCCGCCTCGACGCCCGTTTCGAGAAGGTCTACAACCGCTTCGAGAAGATCGATAACCGCTTCGTGCGGATGGAAAACCGCTTTGAAAAAGTGGATGACAGAATTGGAAAGTTGGAATCGAAGGTGGATTCTGGGTTCGAGAAGGTGGATGCTCGTTTCGTGAGTTTCGAGGTGCGCACGGAAAGAAACCTGGCCCGCTGGGCGCTGACGCTGGTCGTCTCCCAAGTCTCCATCATGGGCCTGCTGTTCGCCTTGATTAGATTCTACGGCTGACAGACTTGGCGGGCCCAAGTCGAGCCGAACCTTCAACCTTTGCTTTTTTGCCGCAATTCGAAATTGTAGGACATGCTGATGCGTTCGCTGTCGGCGTGTTGTTGGGCCACGCCGTGGTCGAGCCAGGCCGGGAACATCAGCAGCTTGCCTTCTTCCGCGGGCAGCGTGGTGATCAGCGTGTTTTCGGCGCGGTTCTCGCGCAGCGGTGCGGGCACCATCCAGCGCGCGGGGCGCGGGTCCTTCAGGCTGATGGGCGCCGCCTCGCCGCCGCATTGAATGTAGAACACGCCGCTGATCTGGGAGTAGGGGTGCACATGGTCGCGATGGTAGTTGTAGCGCGAATTGATGTTGCACCAAAGCTGGGTTAGGGCCAGTTCGAAATTCTCCAAATCCCAGTATTGCTTGTGGCCGTAGTCGTAGGCGACCTGGAACAGGAAATCCACCAGATTGCGGAACGCCGGCTCGGTGTATAGCCGGTCCCGGCTGCGAAAGGAAGTGAAGCCATAGCGGTAATGGCGCGCGGAATATTCCCGGCCGGCCTGGTCTTCCTCGCGGATTTCGCGAATGCGCTGGATCAGTTGCGCCTTTTCCGCGGCGAATCCCGGGTACCAGGCTTCGTGCAGAAAGGTCGGGAACAAAGCCCGCAGGAACATTTTCGGCTGTTCCGGCATAAACCGATTTTCTCCTTTCGATCGTGCGGACTCACCCCGGCGCTGGCCGAAGCAAGCCCGAGCACGCCAAAGCACGCCCCGGCGCGGAAGGTGGCAATCGCCGAAGCCCGGCGGCCGGGGCGCAAACGCAAACCATCGCCCGAGCCGCCGTTTAATCGCGCCGCGGCATCGGCGAATTTCGCGCCGGGTGAGTAGCGCTCCCCCGGTTTCCGCCCGCGAACAGCGAATCAGTCCACAATTGCCTGGTACACGCCGTTGCGCAAAACGCTGTAGTCGTTCAGCCCGGTGGCCGGGATGATTTGGGTCAAATACACAACCACCAGCTCTTCCTCCGGGTCGACCCAGTAGGTCGAATGGTAGGCGCCGCCCCAGCCGTATTCGCCTTCGGTGCCCAGGGTGCCATTGACGCCCAGATCTTCCAGCACGTAGTAGCCGAGGCCGAAACCCTGGCCGGGGCGGAAGGATATGTCGCCAAGATGGTCCACCGTCATCAGCTCGATGGACTTGCGCGAAAGCACGCGCTCGCCTTCGAGTTCGCCGCCGTTCAGTGTCATTTGCAGGAAGCGGGCGTAGTCGCGGGCGGTGGACAACAGGCCGGCGCCGCCGGAAAAGCTCAGCCGCGGGCCGTCGATATACATGCCCTGGCTTTGCATGCCGTCGGTGGCCGCGATCGCTTCAACGCCGTCCGCGCCGGGCCGGTACACCGTGGCCAGGCGGTCGCGTTTGGTCTCGGGCAGGAAGAAATGCGTGTCGCGCATGTCTAGCGGGTCGAATATTTCCTGTTGCAGGAAACTTTGCAGATCCATGCCGCTGGCTTTCTCGATCACGACGCCGAGGATGTCGGTGCTGTAACCGTAGATCCAGTTATCTCCGGGATGGTCGTCCAGCGGCAGCGCGCCCATGCGGGCGATGGTTTCCGCGATGGGTTCATCGCGATTGGCGAAATACCAGCCCTGGAAGCCGGCTTCCTGCCAGCGGTCCCGGGCCGGCCCGCCGCCATAGCTGACGCCGGCGGTGTGGGTCAGCAGATGACGGATTGTGATCGGCCGGGCCGCGTCTTCCAGCGAGTAGCCGCCGTTGCCATCGGGCACCGCAACCTGCATGTCGCTCCATTCCGGGATATAGCGGCCCAGCGGGTCGCCGATGGAGAGCTTGCCCTGTTCCTGCAAGATCATGATGCCGGTGCTGACGATGGCCTTGGTTTGGGAAGCGATGCGGAAAATCGTGTCGCCGGTCATCGCCACGCCGTCTTCCTTGTCGCGCCAGCCGTTGGCGGCGGAGAAGGCCACTTCGCCATGGCGCAGCACGAGCACGACCTGGCCGGCGATGCGCTCTTCGTCCACAAAAGACTTCAGGTTCGCATCCAGCACGGCGAGCCGCTCGGCGGACATGCCGAGTTGCTCCGGCGCGGCGCCGGCGAAATCCGAAGCGAATTCTTGCGCAAGCGCCGCGCCCGAAATCGCAAGCACAAGCAAACCAGCCAGAAATCGACGCAAAATAGCCATTGCGGAATCTCCTCATTGCAGTTCGATGGCGCTCAAGCTTAGCAGCGTAGCGCCCGCTCGGCCAGCCGCTTGACATCGCTATTCGCCGCGGGCAACATTGCCGGCCATGAACCAAGCGTACTTTAGCTTCTGGCTGTTTCCCGACGTGGGCTGCCGGAAGAATCCAGCGTAATTCTTCAACGGCCGCCCGGTGTTGTGGCGGTCGTTCTGTTTCTCTCCAGCAAGCGTTCCCTCACAACTCCAGCGGCCCAGGCGGAGCGGCAGTGATGGAAAATAACGGAATCAGAAGACTTCAACCCGGGCGGCAATACCGCCACGAGACCGCCGGCGGCATTCGCGTGCATTTGTCGGTGGAACCATTGGACTACGCCACGGCGATGGACGGACTGGCGGACTCCCTCGACAGCGCGCCGGGCGTGCTGTTGCGATCCGGCTTCGAGTATCCGGGGCGCTATACGCGCTGGGATATCGGATTCGTCCATCCGCCCTTGCGCTTGACCGGGCGCGGGCGCGAATTGACGATCGATGCGCTGAACCGCCGCGGCGAGATCTTGCTCGCCGAAGTGGAACGGGCCTTGGCGGAATGCGGTTCCGTTGGCGGGCTGCGCAGCGGCAAATCGCGTATCGACGTGGATATTCGCGAAGCCGGGGACGGCTTCCACGAGGAGGACCGCAGCCGCCAGCACAGCGTATTTTCCGTGTTGCGGGCGCTGGTGCGCTGGTTCCACAGTCCCGAGGACCCGATGCTCGGTTTGTACGGCGCGTTCGGCTACGACCTGGCCTTTCAATTCGAGGATGTGGAGCGCTTCCAGCAACGCGGCGCAGCGGACCGCGACCTGGTGCTCTATCTGCCGGACCGGATTCTGGTAACCGATCACCGCCTGCAGCAGGCCCAAGCGTACAATTACGACTTCATCTGCCGCGCGCCGGGCCGCGAACATCATGGCGAAACCACCGGCGGCCTGAAACGCAACGGCAATTCCGGCGGCGAATTCGCGCCGGCGAGCCGGGTCGAGCGCGAGTGCGATCACGAGCCCGGCGAATACGCCGCGGGCGTGGAGCGCGCCAAAGAACGGTTCAGCCGCGGCGACCTGTTCGAAGTCGTCCCCAGCCAGACTTTTTTCGCCCCTTGCACGGACAGCCCGGCGCAAGTGTTCAAGCGTCTGGCGAAAACCAATCCCGCGCCCTATGGCGCATTGATGAACCTTGGCGAGGAGGAATATCTGGTTTCGGCCTCGCCCGAGATGTACGTCCGGGTGGAAGGGGATTGCATCGAGTCCTGCCCCATTTCGGGCACCATCGCCCGCGGCGGCGATGCCTTGCGCGATGCCGATCAAGTGCGCAAGCTGCTCAATTCGACCAAGGAAGAGTCCGAGCTTTCCATGTGCACCGATGTGGACCGCAACGACAAGGCGCGCATCTGCGAGCCCGGCACGGTGGAAGTCGTTGGCCGGCGTCAAATCGAAATGTATTCCCGTCTGATTCACACCGTCGATCACGTCAAGGGCAAGCTCAAAGACGGCTTTGACGCCCTAGATGGCTTTCTCACCCACACCTGGGCGGTGACCGTTACCGGCGCGCCCAAACGCTCCGCCATGCAATATCTCGAACAATACGAGAAATCGCCGCGGCACTGGTACGGCGGCGCCATGGGCTGCATTGGATTCGATGGCAACCTCAACACCGGCCTGACCTTGCGCACGATCCGCATCAAGCATGGCGTGGCCGAAGTTCGCGCCGGCGCAACCTTGTTGACGGACTCGGTTCCGGAGCGGGAAGAGAACGAAACACGGTTGAAGGCGAGGGCGCTGATGCAGGCGATGGGCGTATCCGTCAAGCCGATCTCGACCGAGGCGCCTTTTCAGCCGAATGCGGAATTTGCGCATTTGCGCATCTTGATGGTCGATCATGAGGATTCTTTCGTCCACAGCCTCGGCGACTGTTTCCGCCGCCTGGGCGCGGAATTGCTCACTTTGCGCCCGCAAGCCGCCCGCGAATATCTGGAGCGGGAAAGCGTCGACCTGCTGGTGCTCTCGCCCGGGCCCTCCGAACCGAAGCGCTTCGATGTGACGGCGACGATTGCTTGCGCGCTGGCTCAAAACACGCCGATTTTCGGCGTCTGTCTGGGCCTGCAAGGCATCGTCGAACACTTCGGCGGCGCCTTGCGGCAATTGGACGAGCCCATGCATGGCAAGCAATCGGAGATCGAACATCAGGCAAGCGCGTTGTTCAACGACATTCCCGCAACTTTCAGCGCCGGTCGCTACCACTCCCTGGTCGCGGCCAGCGTGCCGGAATGCCTGCGGGTGACGGCGCAATCCGACGATGGCCTGGTCATGGCGGTGGAACACCACGAATTGCCCGTGTGGGGGGTGCAGTTTCACCCGGAGTCGATCATGAGTCTGAAAGGCGGCCACGGGCCGCGCCTGATTCACAATCTGCTTGGCCTGGTCGGGCGGGGTGCCTGCGGGGAGAAGTCGAGCGGCGGGTAAAACCAGTCAGTGCCGGGTGACGCAAACGCCGCAATTCCCGGCTCGCGGAGCGCGTTTCACGGGAAGAACCTGCCGGGCCAATTGAATGGATGGTGGAGAACTCGCCGCGGGCCCCGGTTTTAAGCCCCGGGTTTTAAGCCCCGGGTTTTAAGCCCCGGGTTTAAGCCCGGGTTTCAAGCCCCTCCTTGCCACAGCGCATTCAGCAGCCGCGCCATGCGCACGCCCGCCAGGCCGAGACGTTCCGTGGCGATCTCGCGCATTTCCGCGAGATAGTTCTCGGAAAGCTCGACCTCCCCAAGCTCGCCGCCGCCCCGCTCCGCGGCGAGTATGTCGTCCAGCACCGCTTCCGGGTACACGATGCTGGTCAGCAGGGCGCGGCTTTCCCGCATCCAGGCTGTCCAGTCGAGGTTTTCCGCCTCGATTTCGCCCAAGTTCGCGGACGCAAGCCGGCCAGTGATGGCGTCAACGCTGGCGAGAACGCCTTGTTCGCGCAGCGCCCGGTCCCAGATCGCGTGCAAGTTGCCGCCCGCGGTGCGGATGCCATTGCCGCCGGCATCGCCGGTGGCGAACTGGCGCGCGGAAAACAGCGAGCCGGTATGCAGGGGCTGATGGATGTCGCCCACCAGATGCAGCACCCAGCACAGCGCGACCGCGCGCCGACCCGGGTCGCCGGCCGGGTCCGCCAGCACGCGGATGTTGTAATCGAGCGCGAGGACCACGTTGTCAACCTCGGATTCGCCGCCAATCGCAGCGCCCGATCGACCTTCGATGGCGGGCTGCGGGTCGATGCCGACGTAGACATTGCCCTGCGCCGTGGCGGCGCCCCGCAGCCAGGCGCCGTCAATGTAATGCCAATTGCCGCGGTGGTACCGGTTGCGCTCGGCGTCCGGCAGTCCGCGGACGATATCCGGCCAGAACGCC
This sequence comes from uncultured Pseudohongiella sp., assembly GCA_965221015.1. Classification (GTDB taxonomy): domain Bacteria; phylum Pseudomonadota; class Gammaproteobacteria; order Pseudomonadales; family Pseudohongiellaceae; genus UBA9145. The sequence continues at coordinate 869,306 of OZ244859.1, forward strand.
GCCTGGCCCAGCAGCCAACTTTCAAATTCCAGCGCGTCGCCGGTGTCGATAAAGCCGGGAACCTGGTCCATGAAATCCTGTTCGAACCTGGGATGTTCGCGCAGAATGGCGACCAGGCGTTCGCGAACGCCGGGTTGGAGACGCTCCACCGCGACCATCGCGCTCGCCCGGTGGCCAACCGAATCCCAAGCCATCGCCGGCGCACCGGCGCCGGTCAATCCAGCCAGCAGAAGGGAAATCAGCAAATGGCGCATGCTTTGCCCGCCTCGCGCAAAAGTCCAGCATAGCCGGAAATTGTGACGGCTGTATTGCGAATTTGCATGGATTGAAGTCTATACCTCAAGCCACTCGGCGCGCACTTCGCCCGCCTGTTGCAGGTCGTCCGGTGTGCCTTCCCAAACGATCCGGCCATGGCCCATGACGTAGAGCCGCTTCGAAATGCGCAGGGCGATGTTCAGTTTTTGTTCCACCAGCAAAATGGCGACGCCGCGGCCGGCGATTTCCTGCAGCAGCGTGCCCACCTGTTCGACGATTTTCGGCGCCAGGCCCTCGGTGGGCTCGTCGATCATGATCATGTCGGGGTCGCCCATCAAGCTGCGGCACATGCTCAGCAATTGTTGCTCGCCGCCGCTGAGCGCGCCGCCGGGCACTTCGGCGCGGTCGGCGAGCAGGGGAAACATGGCGAACACCTCGTCGATGTTCCAGCGGCCCGCGGACCGCGTCGATTTCATCCCCAACAACAGATTCTGGCGCACCGTCAGGCTGGGAAAAACTTCCCGGTTCTCGGGCACGTAGCCCAGGCCCAGCCGGGCGATTTCGTAACTCTTGCGCCCGGCGATCTGCTGGTTCTTGAACAATATCGAGCCATGGGGCGCAACCTCGCCCATGATCGTTTTCACCGTGGTCGAGCGGCCCACGCCGTTGCGCCCGAGCAAGCTGACAATCTCGCCTTCCCCGACGTGGAAGGAAACGCCTTGCAACACGTGGCTTTTGCCATACCAGGCGTTGAGTTCGGCGACTTCAAGCATCGCGTTCACCCTTGCAACTTATCGTCGGCATGGTGGGTGTCCCATCTCGCGGGTGGGTGTCCCATGGCTTGTGCTGTGGGCGGTTCTCAATCATGGCTTTGGGCCTCGCCGAGATAGGCCTCCTGCACCTGGGGGTTGGCGCGGATGTCCGCCGGCGCGCCGCTGGCGATGATCTGGCCGTAGACGAGCACGCTGATGCGGTCCGCCAGATCAAACACGATACCCATGTCGTGTTCCACCAGAACCAGGGTCCGGCCCTCGGTGACCTTGCGAATCAGCTCCACGGCGTTGTCGGCTTCGCTGTGGCTCATGCCGGCGACCGGCTCATCGAGCAGGATCAGTTCGGCGCCGCCGGCGATGGTCATGCCCAGCTCGAGCGCGCGTTGCTCGGAATAGGCGATCTCGCCGGCGGGAATTTCGGACTTGGCGGCAAGGCCAATCCGCTCCAATACCCGCCCCGCCTCATCGTTCAGGTTCCGCTGGCGATGGAGCAAATGCCAAAACGAGTAGCCGTAGCCCGCCGACCAAAGCAGGGCGCAGCGAATGTTCTCGAACACGCTCAGGCGCGGAAAGATATTGGTCACCTGGAAGCTGCGGGCGATGCCAAGCCGGTTGATCTGGAACGGCCGCAATTTCTCGATAGGCTGGTTCTTGAACAGGATCGAACCTGCCGTCGGCGCGTACTTGCCGCTGATCAAATGGAACAGCGTCGATTTGCCGGCGCCGTTGGGGCCGATAATCGCGTGTATTTCCCCCGCTCTGATGTCAAGGTCGACGCCGCGGATAATCTCGGTCGCGCCGAATTGCTTGCACAGGCCGCGCAGCGACAGAATGCTCATTGGCCCGCCGCCTCCGGCGCGCGCCGCTGGCCGTCTCCGCTGTCCATCGCATTGGCCGCGTCCCAGGCCTCGCGCAGCCGCGGTGTTGATCGCCGCGTCAGGTACCAGCCCGCCGCGGCCAGCAGCGCCAGGCCGCTCCATGCCAGCGCCGAATCCCGCGCCAGGGGCAGGCCCAGAAAATGCAGCAGCGGCTCGGAGCTGTGCGACAGTTCCAGCAGCCCGACCACACACACAATCACCAGCAGCGCCGGCGCCCCGGTAAGCAGGTAGGGCAGCGCCAGGGTATGCAGCTTGCCCCGCAGCCAGACGCGCTGGTGCATCATGATGAAACCGGCGAAACCGCGCGGCAGGTAGAGCACCGTGAGCACAAACAGCAAGCCCAGATACAACAGCCAAAGCTCGGTGTAATTGCTGAGCAGGAAGTTCATCAAGGTCAACAGGATGGCGCCGATGATGGGGCCGATGAAAAAGCCGAGGCCGCCGATATAGGCCATCAACAAAACCCGCCCGGAAGTCACCAGGTTGAGGTTTTCGTCGGTGAGGAACTCGTAGTTGAGCGCGAACAGGCCGCCGGCGACGCCGGCGAACATGCCGGAGGCGCAAAAGCTGATGAAGCGGACCCGGCGCGCGCTGTAGCCGATGAATTCGGCCCGCTCGGGATTGTCGCGCACGGCATTGGCCATGCGTCCCGCGGGAGTCTGGGTGAACAGATACATGAACAGGCTGGAGACAAACACCCAGCAGGCGGCGAGGTAGTACACATCGCGGTCGCTGAAAAAATCCATGCCGAACAGCGGCGGGCCGTAGGTGCGGTCGCCGCTGACACCGGCTTCGCCGCCGAAAAATCCGGTGAAAATCAGCGACGAAGCGGCCACCAGTTCGCCTATCCCCAGCGAGATCATCGCGAACACCGTGCCGGCCCGCCGGGTCGAAAAGCTGCCGACGAAAACGCCCGCCAGCAGTCCGGTCAAGCCGCCGATCAGGGGAATGAAAGCGATGGAAAAATAGACGACTTCGCGCTCCATCAACAGCAGCGCGTGCACGGCGAGAAAGCCGCCAAGGCCAAAGTACACCGCGTGGCCGAACGAAAGCATGCCACCCTGGCCCAGCAACATGTTGTAACTGAGCGCGAACACGATGGCGATCGCCATTTGATTGAATATGGAAATCGCCAACACCGAGTTGAACAGCACAGGCAGCAGCAACAGCAGCGCCAGCCAGGCCGCCCAGACACCCGCTTTGGCCGCCGCGTTCATTGTTCGCGTTTGCCCATCAGGCCCGTGGGGCGGAAAATCAGCACCAGCACCAGCAACAGGAAAGGCAGAATCGGCGCAATCCGGGCCAGGTCCAGGGTCCACAAATCATCCAGCGCATGTCCCCGCGGAAATTCCAGGCCCAGCACATCGAGCAATTCGGGCATGCCGACATTGGCGGCGATGGCGTAGGACTGCAACAGCCCGATCAGCAGGGAGGCGATCAGCGCGCCCGGCAGCGAGCCGAGCCCGCCAATCACCACGATCACAAAAACAATGCTGCCCAGCACCAGCGCCATGCCGGGAAAAGTGGTCAGCACCGGTCCGGCGATCACGCCGGCCAGGCCCGCCAGGGCCGTGCCGACGCCGAACACCACGGTGAAAATCAGCGGCACGTTGTGGCCCAGGCTCGCCACCATGTGCGGATGGGTAATCGCCGCCTGGATGATGAGCCCGAGCCGGCTGCGGGTAAGCACCTGGTAGAGGCCGATGAAGATGCCGATGGATATGGCCAGCATGAAACCGCGGTAGGCCGAGAACTCCTGGCCGAACAGCGTGAAAAGCGGAAAATCGAGCAGGGCCGGTATTTGATAGTTCTTGGTGTCCGGGCCCCAGAAGAATTGCACCGCTTCTTCAATCAAAAATGCCAGCCCGAAAGTGAACACCAGTTCGGCGACATGGCCATGCTGGTGCACCCGGCGCAGGCCGTACCGCTCCACCAGTGCGCCCAGCACACCCACGATCAGCGGCGCGAACAGCAGCCCGGTCCAATAGCCGAAATGGAGGCTGATGGACCAGGCGAAATAGGCGCCAAGCATGTAAAAGCTGGCGTGGGCGAAATTGAGCACGCCCATCATGCTGAAGATGACGGTGAGTCCGCTGGTGAGCATGAACAGCAGCAGACCGGTGACCAGCCCGTTCAAGGTGGCGAATACGAGAATTTCCGGCATCGGCCGCGCCCGTTCCCTGTCAGCGTCGGGGCCGCCTCATTTCGCAACTGCTTTCGACGATGGTGTCTTCGGCGGGCGCCATGTATTCCGTCAGCAGGCCGAAGCCGGAATTGTCGGCGTCGAATTCGATGCCTTCATCGGTTTGCACCGAGATGTGCAAGGCTTGGAAGATCTGGTGGTCGCTGCCGCGCATCCACACCTCCTCGCCGCTCATCGAAGTGAAGCGCATGTCTTCCAGCGCCAGCGCGATATCGTAGGGGTCGGTGCTGCCGGTTTGCTCCATCGCTTCGACGATCATGGACAGCGCCATCGTGATGCGCGGCTGGGTGACGTCGCGGTTCGGGAGTGCGGCTTTGAAATCGCGGTAGAACTGCTTGCGTTCCTCGGTCGGAATCGGATTCGCGCTGTCGTTGTGCACCAGCCGAATCCGGTTCTTGCCGTCCGCGCCCAAGGTGGCGGTGATGCCGTCGTAGGCGGCGTAGAAGGTGTAAATGGGAATATCGAGGCCCGAGTCGATGATTGAGCGCGCCAGCGAAACCATGTCCGCGCCGAAATTGCCGGTGATCACCGCGTCGGCGTCCGAGGCGACGATTTTCGTGACATAGGGCGTGAAGTCCTTGACCTGGCCGATGGGGTGGAATTCGTTGCCGACGATTTCAATATCGGGCCTTTTTTCCCGCAGCAGGCGCTCGGCGGTTTCCGCCACCACATGGCCGAAGGAATAATCCTGGCCAATGATGTACATGCGCTTGATTTCATCATTGCGGGCGATGAAGTCGGTCAGCACATTGAGCTTCATCACCGCGTGGGCATCGAAGCGGAAGTGCCAGAAGCTGCAGTTTTCCTCGGTCAGGATCGGGTCCACCGCGGAATAGTTGATTTGCAGAATCTCCTGGCCGGGATTGCGCCGGTTGTGCCTGGTCACCGCGGTGTTGAGCGCGTTCGCCACGGCGGAACTGTTGCCCTGGAAGATGATCCGAATCCCTTCGCTCACCGCGCGGCGGAACTGGATCTGCGTTTCGGTTGGGCTTTGCTGGTTGTCCAGCGGCACAATCTCTATCATGCGCCCGCCAAGGATGCCGCCTTTGGAGTTGTACAGATAATCGGCGGCGAATTCCAGTTGCAGCAGCCCGCTGGTGCCAATCGAGGCGAACGGGCCGGACAGCGGATCCATGAACGCGATCCGCACCGGTTCGCTGTCCTGTGCCCGGCTCGGGGCGGCCAAGGCCATGGCCAGGACCAAAGCCGGCAGCAGCGGCGGGACCCACAGCGGACACGGAATCAACCGCGCTTTGTTCTCGGCATTCTCGGCGCGCACTTTCGCCTCCTTTGAATGCGGTCAACGCCGCAAAGCCCTGACCTTACCCAACCGGCACAGCGCTTGCAAGCACTTGCAAGGCCGCATCAGGGCAACAATTCGTGGAACAAGATCATTGCGCGCAATCAGGTCATCCCGAACCGGAAACAAAAAACCCCAACCGGGGACGGTTGGGGTTTGAGATTGGTGGAGGCGGGGAGAGTTGAACTCCCGTCCGTCAGTTCGCGGCCTGAAGGTCTACATGCTTAGCGTCGTCTATTGAGTTGGCCCTTGTTCCACCCGACGGGCAGGGCGAACAGGGCGAGCCTGGAAAGTTTTAACGGCGCCACGCCAGGCGCGTCTTGCCGCGATCCCGTTCTATATGACGATTGCGAACGCCGGTTTACGGGCATCCCGACGGCAATCGCTAGCCGCGATCAGGCGGCCAGTGCGTACTGTCTGTCTTCGGCAACTATGCAGTTGCAGTAATTGATTTACGAGAGTTACTACCCTCTCGGCATGCACCTCAGGTGTTGATACCGGCGTCGAATCCGAATCGCCCCCGAGAAGACCGGACAGGATAGCACAGATGTCTGGTATTTTCACCACCAATTTCACGGCCCTGTCATGTCCGGCTTCGCTGCCGCATTGCGTTTTCGGCGATGGCGACAGCCTCCCCGGCCAGTTTCGAAATCGCCGCGAAGTCGCCATTTTGAATCAACGCCGCCGGAGTCAACCAGCTTCCACCGCAGGCGAGGACGGCGGGCGGGGCGAGGTATTCGACGAGATTGGCCGCCGACACGCCGCCGGTCGGAATAAAGCGCATCATCCGGAACACGCTGGACAGCGCTTTCAGCGCGGGCACGCCGCCGGCCACCTGGGCCGGGAAAAACTTGACGGTGTCCAAGCCCAGATTGTACGCGGCTTGCAATTCTGTAGCCGTGCAGATTCCGGGATAAACCGCCACACCGGCGTTTCGGGCCACATCAACAACACTTTCGTCGAGCCCCGGTGAAACGAGGAAGCCCGCGCCATTCTCAAGCGCCGCCTCGGCCTGGGCGGCGGACAATACCGTGCCGGCGCCAACGACACATTCCGGCGCGCCCCGGGCAACCGCGCCCAGGCACTCGAGCGCGGCGTCGGTGCGCAGCAGCACTTCGATGACGGAGATACCGCCTTGGGCGAGGGCGCGCGCGGTGCGCAGCGCGGTGTCCGCGTCATCCGCTTGGACCAGGGCGATCAGCGGCACGCGCTTGAAAATTTGTTCTATGTCGGCTCTGGCTGTCAACGGTAGTCCTTGGAAGATTTCATATGAATTGCGGCACGCAAGCCAGACCCGGAGATTTCGCGCGAATACGAGGCGGTCGGCGCGGCCAGGAAGAAGCGCAACTTGCCAAAGGTTTTGCGGTTGGCCATGGACTAGCTGGTCCCCGCCCAACTATTCGGCGGCAAACTCGATCAGGACCGGTTCCGGGGTGCGGTCAAAGCGGTTGCCGGACAGTATGGTCACCGGTTCGCCGACAATGTGCGTAACGCGCGGCGGCTGACTGTCCACGAACTCGTTGCCGGCGATTTGCGTGTCTTGGGCGCCGTGCAGCCGCACCGACGCCTGCGACCGGTTGCGCGAACCGTGGCCAACCGCGACCAGCGACGAGCCCCGCAACGCGAAGTGCGGGCCAAAGGTGCTTTCGTCGGTTCCGCCCCGGTAGATGTCGGCAACCGCGCCTTCGATGTCGCGGAAGTTCGAATCGGTAATCGAAATGTACTCGCCGTTGTAGATGCCCAAATCGTCGACTTCCTTATCCAGCGCGAGCACGCTGCCGGTGATGTTGCGGAAACTGGAATTGGTGATTGCGATTCGGTCGGCGAAGGTGTGTTTCGCCGGCGTGAAGAAATTGAAGGAGTGGTTCACGTTGAGGTCCGCAACCGTCGAGTTCTCCACGATCAGCAGGTAGTTGTGGACCATCGAATGGCGGCTGGTGCGAATCGCCGAATTGCCGGAGGCGTCCGGCGCGGACCGGCCGGATATGGTCACGCCGTCCAGTTTCAGGCTGCCGCCTTCGGCAATTTCGAACAGGGCGGTGCGTTCGAATTCGATGGTCGCCGTTTCCGCCGCGCGCACCGTCAAGGGGCGGTCGACGACGATGATTTTCGAAGCCACATACGCGCCCGGCGCCAGCGAGACAATGTCACCGGCCGCGGCGCCCGCAACCGCATCCGGCAGCGTGTCCAACCCGGGTTCAACCGCGATCGTCGCGCCGGTATCGAAGCGCTCGTCCGCGCCGGGTTTGGGATACCAGGGCACGCCCGTGCTTGCCGGGTCCAGCACTGGAAGATCCCTGGCGACGCCAACATCGGCGAGCGCTTCGCCTGCGGGATACAGCAGACCATTGGCCGCCGGCGCAAGCTCGAAGGCGGCATTGACGAAGCCGTCCACCAGCGGCGAGTCTGCCACCGCGTTCAGCGCATTGCCGCGGAAGTCGATGCCGCCGATGTCGTCATGCACGCTTACGATGTTGCGCCGGTCCGCGTTGTGGATCAGGTTTGAGCGGAACACGCTGTTGACCGGTGTCGCCGAACGCTCCGCGTCGCTGCCGGCGGCCAGCTCGATATGGTCGCTGTCGATAATCGAATTGTTTTCGATGATGGCGTTGTCAACCTGGAAATAACGGTTCAACGGCGAATCCGGCACCCCGTTCATGACCACGAAAGCGCCGCCGAAGCGATGTCCCGTAAGCCCGTGGAGGTAGTTGTTGCGCACGATCTGGTCGAAGTTGATGACGCGGATGCCGCCGGTGTGGTCGACGCCCTTGCCGAGAAACACGTTGTTCTCCACCAGATTGCCGTTGCCGTGGCGGAAGGTGAGCGTGCCGCGCGATTCCAGGAACAGGTTGCCCCGAATCGTATTGCGGCCGGATTTGATCGAGATGATTTCGAGTTCGCCGTTGCAGCGGTCGAAGACGTTGTTTTCGACCACGGTGAAGGAATCCGTCAGCGAGTATTGGCTCGTGCCGATGCGCAGGGTTTCGCCGCCGTTGGAGCCGAGCACCGGCCGTGGACCGAAATAGTTGTGGTCGATTTGGTGATGGTTTTGCTGGCTTTCCCCGCTGTCGAGCCGCACCGCCATGGTCACGCCGGCGTTGCTCTTGCCCACCAGGTGGTTGTGGTCGAAGCGGTTGTTGCGGCCATACATCATCACCCAGAAATCGGTCTCGTGGCGCGCCGGATTGTTGAAGTGGTCGATGACCGTTTCGGTAACCCGCGAGTTGCGCGCGAGGTCGCCCCGCGTGCGCCGGAACGAGATCACCGTATTGGTGGGGGTGTGGCCGTCGCGGAACACCAGCCCGGAGACGACCAAATACTCTCCGGCCAGACGCAGGTTGGACTGCCCGCTGATGATGACTTCGCCCTTGGTCTCGGCGGTAAGGGTAATGGGATTGCCGGGTTCTCCCTGGCCGGTAAAGAGAATCTCGAAATCCCGCCACTCGCCGTTGGCGAGCATGAGGGTATCGCCGGGCCGCAACGACTCGACGGCGTCCTCATACTCGTCCTGGGTGGCAACCAATATCGTCTCGGCGAGCCCTGTTTGGCCGAGCAGGAAGGTCAGCGCGGCGAGCGTGATTCGTATCATCGAATTGCCGTCCCGAACCCTTGCCTAGAACCTCGCTCTGACGCCGGCGAACACGCGCGGTCCGAACTCCAGGGTTTGCACGACCTGGCCGTCCAGTCCGCGGAAATCGACGCGCGGCTCGCTGAGCAAGTTGATGCCCTCGAGCGAAATTTGAATTTCATCGGTGACATCGTAGCGCAAGCGAAGGTCGAGCGTATTGTAATCGTCCACATAGCGGATGCGCGCGCCGGTATCGCGCCCGTAGCCCTGGAAGTACTGGGAACGCGCCTTGTAGATTGCTTGCGCATTGAAATCGTCGTTTTGCCAGTAAATCTGGGTTGCGCTGGTGTGACGCGACAGCCCCCACAAACCGGCCGGCGGCAACAGGCCCAGCAGTGGGCTGGGATTGCCGTCGGCGTCGAAGGCGACACCGTCTCCGCCGTGGCCGTCTTCGAATTCAAAATCGGAATCGGCGTAGTTGTAGCTGAACTTGGCGCCGAATCCGCCGAGGAATCCGGGCAGATAGTCGAAGGCGTGGGTGGCGGTGAATTCAAGGCCGTGCAAGTCGCTCGTGTCATCGGAAACCTGCGTGGTGCGCACGGTGCCGCTGACGGTGTTGCCGTCGATCAGGAAGTCTTCCTGCTGGTAGGCGTTCTCGAAGGCGCCCTGAAAGCGCTTGAAGTAGACGCCGGCCGCAATCATGGTGTCTTCATTGGCGTACCATTCCACGCCGACATCCAGATTCCAGGACGGCAATGGCTCAAGCTTCGGGTTGCCCGGCGCGCCAATGCCTTGCACCGCTTCCGCCAGCGTGGCGTAGCCGGAGTCCGGGTCGTCGGAGTCGTTGGTGTTGATGGCGCGGCTGTTGCCGTAGGAGTGCGGGTCCGGTCGCGAAATGCCCTTGAATACACCAGCCCGGAACACCCAATCGGTGTTCAAATCCATAATGAAAGTCATACTGGGCAGGACTTCCGTGTAGCTGTTGGTTTGCAATACCCTTTCGTATTCCGCGCCCGATTGTTGCTCGACGAAAAACAAGCCGTCTTCCTGTGTGACAGTCAGCGGAGTGCGGTAGCCAATGGACGTGACCTCCGTATCCACCACGCGCACGCCGAAATTGCCGCGCACGGGCCTGCCGGACATTTCGGATTCGAAATTGGCCTGCACATAAAGCGCGGTAGCATCTTCGGTCAAGTCGATGCTATTGGTTTGAATGCCGTTCTGGAAGCCGATCGCGGACCTGCCGCCGTAGTTCGCGGTCAGTTCATCCAGCAAACAGCCGTGGTCGAAGGTCGCCCATCCCGTGCCGGTGCCGATGCCGTTCGCCACCGTAACCAGCGGATTGCCGCCTCGGGACTCCGACAGGAAACCGGGCTCCGGGAAACTGGACTGGCCGCAGTTGTTGGCGGCGTTGAAAACGACCGCTCGGGCTTCGGCTGTGTTGGACGTTCCGCCCGGAACACCGTCGAAATCCTCGTCTTCGAACAGGCTGAAACCGTCGTCGTTGCGGTTGCCGCCGAAAGTGCGATATTCCAGCGTGGAAGAGCGTATGCCCGCTTGCACGTTGTTGACGAAGCCCAGGCTGTCGGTGTCCCAGGACAGGTCCAGCCGGTACGCGTCGATGGTGTGCTCGCGAATCTGCTGTCTGGCGCGGATTCGCGCGCGGTCGCGGGCGGAGAAGTAACGCGGATCGGTGATATCGAAATCCAGCAGCGAATTGGGGTCGCAGGAGCTGCTGCCGTCCGTGCACAGAATCGTCGGCAAGGTCAGCCCATCCGTGCCGGGCGCGTTCACATCGAAACTGACCAGGAACTCTTCCCGGCTGGACGTGCTGTCGGGGTCCGTAATCAACACCTCGTTCGCCGCCATGCGAACTTCAACGTCGGTCTCGGTGCGCATGGTGTCCGCGAACGCCGCGTCGAATGCGATTTCGAGGCTGTCCGTGGCTTGCCAGGCGATATTGAGGCCGGCGCCTTCGTACTCCTCGAAGCGGGAAAAGTCGGTGGTGTTGGAGCGGATGTCGGTATCCGCGGTGAAACTGTGCAACAGTCCCGTGCGCGGATTGGAAACGACATTGGTCAAGTTGTTCTGGGTGGACCCGAACTGCAAATCCTGGCGCAATTCCTTTTGGTCCCGCTCGGACTGCTGGAAATCCAGAAAGATATCCACATTGTCATTCGGCTGCCATTGGAAAGCGCCGAACAAGGCCTGGCGGTCATCGTCCGTGGTATTGCGCCGGAACGTGCGGTCCCGGGGAATGTAGGCGAAGGGAATATCCGAGGCGCTGTTGTATGCCGAATCGGAGTCGATGAGATCCTGCAGTTGGTCGTTGCTCAAGTCGGGATTGCTGCCGTTTTCATCGCAGCGCCCGGAGGTGTCGAGCGGTTGCGCCATGGCATCGAAAGATTCCAGCACGCAAGCTTCGAAGCGTCCGCCGCCGGTGGTGTGGGTCGCTTCCGCTTCGGGATTCGAATCGTCGCGCTGTTGCCCGCCGATGGAGATGCCAATCCGGCCGAGGCCGTCGACTTCCCAGGAATTGATATAGCTGGCGGTGGCCCGGTAGCCGTCGTCCTGCCCGTTGATGTTCCTGTCGTCGGGATGCTGCGAACCTTTCAAGCTGAACTGCGCGCTTTGTTCGCCGTATTCGATCGGGCGCCGGGTGCTGAGCTGCACCTGCCCGCTCACCGAGCCTTCGATGTAGCTCGCGGACTGGGTTTTGTGAATCGCCACGGCATTGAACAATTCGGAGGGAAAGATGCTGAAGTTCACCGCGCGGTTGCCGCTGCCGTTGGTCGACTCGCGAAAGTTAACAACGGTATTGCCGAGGTAGGGCCCCAGGCCCCGCACGGCAACCTCGGATGCGCCGCCATTCTCGCGATGCGTCGCCGCGCCGGTGATGATCTCCAGCGCTTCGCCAATTGACAGCGCCGGCAGCGCGCCGATCTCCTCGGCGTTCAGTCCGTCGACAATCTCTATCGAATTGCGCTTGAGCTGGATGGAATTTTGAATATCGCGCCGCACACCGGTGACGACGATTTGTTCGATGCCATCGGCGCTTTCCGCCTGTTGGGCGAGCGCCGCGGTCGCCGGCAGCAGCGTTGGCGCGCAAAGCGCGAGCAGCAACGAGGAACGCCGAAGAGCAAAACAACTTGTAGTACGCATGTCGGACCCCTGCAAGGAATTTGGTAGCACAAATCGGTTAATCCAATCCGACAATGACACCAATCCAAATCAATGTCAATCGCCGGCGCGGAGCACCGGCGCGCGGCTGTGGCTGCCGGCCTACGCCCCGTTATTGGTATACGACGTTTTCGATGGCGTATTCGTCGTTGTTCGCACGTATCTCGTCGGTATTCGTCATGACGATGTTTTCGATCACGGTAATGGGCTCCCCGTTGGTCAGGAATAACTCCAATGGCGCGCTGTCGCTCCAGTTCGAGTCTGAGATGCGCAGATTCTGCACGCCGTGAAACTTGAGTGAGGCCGCGGACTTGTTCTGCGCGCCGAGACCAACGTTGGCGAACTCGTTCCCTTCGATGGCGACCATCGGCCCGAAAGTGCTTTCGTCAGTGCCGCCGCGATAGATATTTGCCACCGCTCCCTGAATGTCCGTGAATCTGCTGCCTTTGACGCTGACGTTCTCGACGTTGTAAATGCCCAGGTCATCGGTTTCCTTGTCCAGGGAAAGCACCGACCCGGTGATGTTGCTCAACTCGGTATCGAGGATCTGGATCGAATCGGCGAAGGTGCCCATGTAGACCTTGAGGAAGTCAAAGTTGCGGTTCACATCCAGGTTGGTCACCCTGCTGTTTCGAACGGCAAGGGAATAATTGCGATTCATCGAATACCGGCTGGTGCTGACTACATTGTTTCCCGCCAAGTCGGGTGACGCCGCCCCGTCAATCCACAGATTCTCCAATTCCAGGGCGCCGCCGTTTTCGATTATGAAGAAGCTCGATTTCTCGGATCGCACAAGCGCTCTTTCTCCGTCCGGGGTCTTGATCGTGACCGGGTGATTGATGTGGGCAAACCTCGTCATCAGGTATTCTTCCCCGTTCTCGAGCACCAGAGTGTCTCCCGGACTGCTGTCTCTCAGCGCCTGTACGATGGTGTCAACGCCGGGCTCGACCACGAGAGTGCCGCCACTTTGAAACTCGGTCGAGTTGTCGTTTTTTGGGTAGAATCCCGCTCCCGTCTCGTCCTTGGTCACGGGCAACTTGACTTCGCCGAACGAAATCCGATCAATCAGCGTCTGGGCCGGCACGCGCAAGCCGTTTTCGTTTTCCATGATGGAATAAAGTTCCTTGCTGAATCCGCTGCTTATCGGGACACTGGCTTCCTCGTTCAGTACATTCCCCTCGAAGCTGATGCCGGAAATGTCGTCGTAAATGGTAAATGGATCGAGATTCGTCCTGCTCATGATGATGTTGTCCCGCATCGATGAGCCAATGGGTACGGCTGAGCGCTCCTCGTCGCTGCCAGCGCATAACTGAATGTAGTCGCTGTCCACGACAATGTTGCCGTCCATTACCGAGTCGACCACTTGATTGTATCGGTTGGGCGGTGAGTTGGGAACGCCGTTCATGATGACGAGCGCACCGCGAAAGCGATGGCCCGTCAGTCCGTACAGGTAGTTGTTCCGCACAGTCTGGTACTCGTTTATGATTCGGATTCCGCCCGTATTTGGCTTTCGGTTGCCCAGAAAATAGTTGTTTTCCACCAGCGTCGTATGTCCGTGACGCATGGTCAAGGTGCCCTGGCTTTCGTAAAACACGTTGCCCCGGTACACATTGCCGCAGGCTTTGTTCGAAACAATCTCGTGCTCGCCGTTGGTCCGGTCGAAATAATTGTATTGAACCAGCGTGTTGGAGAATTCTCTGGAATAGTGGCTGGTGCCGATTCTCAAAGTCTCACCGCCGTTCGAACCTAGGATCTGCCGGGGACCAAAATAGTTGTACTCGATCACATGATTGTTATCGAGGCTGTCTTCCGTGTTCAATCTTACCGCCAGAGTTACGCCGCTGTTGCCCTTGTTCAGCAATGAATTGTAGTCAAATCGATTGTTTTTTCCGTAGATGGACACCCAGATGTCGGAGACAAATCGCTCAGGATTGCTGAAATTGTCGATTACGGAATTCGTCACCCGGGTATGGTTGGCCAGCTCCCGCGCCGACGTTCGAAAAGAGATGACTTCGCTCGTGGGGGTAAAGCCGTCCCTGAACACCAAGCCGGAAACGACGATGTGTTCACCGGAGATACCGAGATTCGATTGCCCGGTTATGATTACCTTGCCCGGTTCTTCGGCCTTCAATTCGATCGGCTGGTCCGGCAATCCTTGCGCCTTGAACTTGAATTCCACGTCGGTCCAGACGCCGTTGGCCAAAACGACCTGATCGCCGGGCTGCAGCATCGCCACGGCCTGGTCGAACTCCTCCATGGTCCGTACGAGTCGGGCGCCGTCGTCCGGTGCGCAGGAAATCAGCACCGCAATCGCGGCCAACGGGGTCAAGCGCAAAATTGGGTTCATTTTCATGATTCGTCCACGTCAGGATTTGCTCTGTGCAGTATGATGCATCATTTGTGGGCATATACCAAGTGGTCAGACCAATTAAATTTGAGTGGAATAACAAAAAGCGTGACATGCACCAGGATTTTGGATTAAATAGCCTACAAAATTCAAGCATGGTTCGAGTTGCAATGAGAAAATTGGTCCGCGCCATTTTGAGCTTCGGCCCCGGATTTTTCGCGATCGGATACACCATCGGCACCGGCAGTGTGACTTCCATGATCGTCGCGGGCAGTACTTTTGGGATGCAATTGCTGTGGGTCCTGCTGCTGAGCTGCCTCTTTTCCGGGGCTCTCATCTACGCGTACGGCAACTTCTCGCTGGTAACCGGAGAAACCGCCCTGTACAGTTTCAGGAAACACCTGAAATTCGGCAAACCCCTGGCCATCCTCATCATCGTCGGCGTTACTTTCGGCCAATGGAACTCCCTGATCGGCATACTCGGCATTTCTTCGAATATCATTTTCGAGACTGCCGCTCTATACCTGCCCATGATCGCGGCTCACGAGTATATTGCCGTTATCGCGATTGCCGCGGTCATTATCGGTGTGATGTACGCGATTCTGCTGCTCGGGAGCTACACGCTGTTCGAAAAAATCCTGGTGCTCTTTGTATCCTGCATGGGTCTGTCGTTCGTGCTATCGCTGGTGTTCGTATACCCGTTGCCCGGCGACGTGGCCCGGGGCCTGATACCCACCATTCCCCAAGTGGAAGGAGGGCGGACGCTGGTCGCCGCGTTTGTGGGGACAACGATGGCGTCGGCGACGTTTCTTTCCCGCCCGCTGTTTATCCAGGGCAAGGGCTGGACCGGGGAAAATCTGGCCCAACAAAGAGAAGACGCAATCGTGGCCGCGGTGCTGGTATTCATCATCAGCGGGTCGGTAATGGCCGTGGCGCATGGCGCGCTTTACAACAACGGCGGGAGAATCACAGATGTGCTGGACATGGCGGGCGCGCTGGAACCGATCGCCGGCAGGCTGTCACTGACGATTTTCTTCTTCGGCACGCTCGCCGCCGGCTTGTCCTCTGTGTTCCCCTGTCTGCTCATTGCACCATTGCTGATCGAAGACTACCGTTCCGGAAAACTGGACACAAAATCCCGGATGTTTCGCATAGTTACCGGCATCGCCTCGATTCTTGCGCTCACCATTCCCGTTTTTGGCTTCAACCCGATCAGAGGGCAGCTCTTAACGCAGGTTTTCAATGTGTTTATCCTCCCGTTGGTGATTGTGGGGATCATATTGATGATCAATAACCGGGAACTGATGAAGAGTCACGTGGCGGGCTATCTCCTCAATGCAATTCTGGGGCTGGCATTCCTGTTTTCGGTCATGATCTCCTACAATGGAATTCTCGCGCTCGCCGCACAGTTCCAGTGAGCAATCAAATTGGAATCCTTGATTGTTCGCTCTCGGTTTCAATGAAGTAAGTTGTCGAAAAGTGGTGATCATAGTTTGTGGTGTCTCCGGCGCCGGAAAAACGACGATAGGCCGACTGCTTTCCGAAGCATTGAATGTCCCGTTTTTTGACGCGGACGAATTTCATCCCCGTTCCAATGTGTTGAAAATGAACAGCGGGATTCCACTAAGCGACGATGACCGCCAGCCATGGCTTGAAATTCTCGCGAATAAACTGTCAGTGTGGAGTGGGGAGTGTGGCGCGGTGCTTGCCTGTTCGGCTCTTAAGGAGGCCTACCGCGTGGAATTGTCCAGGAAATGCGCATCCCCGATTAGGTGGATAATTCTCCACGGTCCACAGTCGCTGATCGGCGAACGGCTGAAAATGCGCAAGGGCCACTTTTTCGACGCCAGACTCCTCGAATCGCAATTTGAAAATTTCGAGGCGCCGGATTACGGCTGGACTTATGATGTCGGCGCCGCGCCGGAAGCAATTGTGGGCGATGTGCTGCAACGGCTGGGGCGCTAATTCGATGGGCTCCCGCGCTAATGGTAATCTAACCGGTGGAGTGGTCCATCCCTTCCTCCCCGCTTGCGAACAAGGCCCACAATGAATCCCGTTGTACGCGAAGTCACTCACCGAATCGTGGAACGCAGCCGTGAGGACCGGGACCGTTACAAGGAGCAAATCCGGGACGCCGGCCTGAACAAACCGGAACGGGCGCGTCTGAGCTGTGGCAATCTCGCCCATGGATTCGCCGCCTGCGATCTAGAAGACAAGAACCGCATCCGGCTTGTAAATGCCGCCAACATCGGCATTGTCACCGCCTACAATGACATGCTGTCGGCGCATCAGCCCTACGCCGATTTCCCCGGCAAGATCAAACGCCACATTCGCGAGCTGGGTTCCACCGCCCAGGTCGCCGGCGGTGTTCCGGCCATGTGCGACGGCATTACGCAGGGCCAGGCGGGTATGGAATTAAGCCTGTTCAGCCGCGACAACATCGCCCAGGCAACCGCCATTGCGCTTTCGCACCAGATGTTCGATGGCGTCATTTTGCTGGGAATCTGCGACAAGATCGTTCCCGGTCTGTTCATCGGTGCCCTGTGTTTTGGTCATATTCCCGCGATATTCGTGCCCGCCGGTCCCATGCCTTCGGGCATTTCCAACCAGAAAAAAGCCAACGCGCGCCAGCGGTTCGCCGCAGGAAAGATTGACCGTGACGAACTGCTCGATGCGGAGGCGGCCTCCTACCACAGTCCCGGAACCTGCACTTTCTATGGCACCGCCAACAGCAATCAGTTGTTGATGGAAGCCATGGGCTTGCAATTGCCAGGCGGTTCTTTTGTCAATCCGAATACGCCGCTGCGCGATGCCCTGACCGGGGAGGCTTGCCGCCAACTTACCCGGATCACCGCACTATCCGGCGACCCCCGTCCCGTGGGTGAAGTTATCGACGTGCGTTCGATCGTCAACGCTATTGTCACACTGCTCGCTTCCGGCGGCTCGACCAATCACAGCATACATCTGGTCGCCATGGCCCGGGCGGCGGGGATCCACATCAATTGGGACGATTTCGACGCGCTTTCGAAAGTCGTGCCGCTGCTGTGCCGAATCTATCCGAACGGTGAAGCGGACATCAATCAATTCCATGCTGCCGGCGGCGCCGGATTCCTATTCCGGGAACTCTTGGCGGCGGGCCTGATGCATGGTGAGGCGCGCACCGTCTGGGGCGAGAGTCTGGCGGATTTCACTGTTGAACCAGTACTTGAAGACGACGCTCTGGCCTGGCGCCAAGCTGTCGCCGCGAGCCGGGACCTGTCGGTATTGCGGCCGGCTGGCGATCCATTTGCGGGCGAAGGAGGGCTGCGCCTGCTGCGAGGAAATCTGGGCAGGGGCATGATCAAGATTTCGGCGGTGTCCCGGGAGCATCAAGTGATTGAAGCGCCCGCGGTGGTGGTACATAGCCCGCAGGCACTGAAACAGAAATTCGAAGCCGGCGAGCTTGAACGCGATTGCGTGGCTGTAGTTCGATTTCAGGGTCCACGCGCCAATGGCATGCCCGAACTGCACAGCCTGACGCCCATGCTCGGGTCTTTGCAGGACCGCGGATTCAAGGTGGCGTTGATAACCGACGGCAGAATGTCCGGCGCCTCGGGCAAGGTGCCGGCGGCGATCCACCTTTCGCCGGAAGCAGCCGCTGGAGGGCTGATCGGCAAGCTGAAGGACGGCGATATGATTCGACTGGACACTAATGCGGGGACGCTTGACTGCCTCGTGGACGCGAAATCGTTCAGTGCGCGAACCGGGGCCGTTGCCGGGGAACATGCGACTCGAGGCGTAGGGAGGGAATTGTTCGCCAATTTCCGCCAACTGGTGTCCCCGCCAGAAATGGGCGCAACTGTATTGTTCGATGACACGGGCTGGACAGATGTCCATGTTCGGAAGAACGATGATTGAACAGAAAACCGATGCGAAAACGCTTCGCGCCGCGAACCGGCCTATTCTCCAGCCTTGAGCGCCTTGTACCGCAACATCGCTTCAACATTACGATTGGTGAAACGATTTTCATGGTTGTACTCCAACTATTGTTGGTCTACATAGGCGTGGATTCGCTCACGACTAAATCATGGAATCGTGCCCGGGCGAAATTTCCATTGGCTTGATCCGTTTCCCAGTCGCCCGTGCCCGGGCATGCAGGATATCGCCAGCTATCAGCTTCTGATGTACTGCATTGATTGTAGGCGCCCGCTTTGAAGTAAAGGGGCTCTTGAGCATAGCCTTGAGGATGGTCGGCGGTGTCGACGTTTCCATGTGCATCGACATTGTCAGCGAGATTGATCTGATATCGAACCGTGCCTTTGGAATCGCTCTCGAAGACCAGATGCAGCGTGTCTTCGTGCACATTGACCGTGTAGCTGAACACCTCGCCCAATGCGATTCCGTTATCGCCGGGATCAGTCGGGTCATCCCAGTTGTTTCCCCACGCGACATAGGCGATGTCTATCCGATTCGGGTCATCCGTGGGAAGGTTTCTTTCATAGGTCCAAAAGACAGAGCCGGTTTCGTGGTCAGGCCACTTCTTGTAGGAAATTTTGAGCGGTTCGTTGCCATAACCGAAGCCGTCAATTTTCTCATCCCGGCCAAGCGCGTGGATCTGCCCTATCACCACCGAGTAGGCGGGAGGTTTTTCGGGGTGACCGGCATGCAGGGATACCTGATCAACTTGCAGCGTTGCCTCCATCCTGCCTCCAATTGACGCAAATTGATCTGCATCTTCATGAGACGCCAATGCAAAGTTATTGCCAGGCGACGAAGTATTGATGGAGCTGTCCGGTCCCCGGCTCTCATAACGCAGCTCACTACGCGTGTTGGTGGAGTTTGGAGATGTAGTCGCCTTGTTTGGGCTGGTGAATACCATGCGGTCGTTTTCATCGAGATAGAAAAAATCTGGATGGGAATAGGTCTGGATTTCCCGGGCATTGATCGTATCGGCCACTTCATCGCCATCGAGATCCATCGGCATGGTTATCGACCAGTTACTCAGATCGAATTGGCTCGCTGGAAAGCGTTCCACGTCATCCCGAGTTTGCGCGTCATCTTTCGCGCAGCCTGCGCTCACCAGGCAGGAAATGGTAGTGATCATCAGTAGAGGTGTTTTGAAATTCAACATACAGTGGCCTCTTGCAATTTTCCCAACAGCGAGATTATGTCAAGCTGGACTCTGGCTACAAAAAAGGCAGCGCTCTAGTTCAGAGCGCTGCCTTTGTCACGCTTATGGACGTGCCAGGACCAAGGTCCATAACAGTTCCACAATTTACGTCACTTAAAAAGAGTATCGTGCTCCCAAGCTAAACCTGCGATCACTTTCTCGAATCTGCCAAGCAATGCCATTGATAGTTGAATTTACCAAATGCTCGCCAGTCAGGTTCGTAAAGCTACCAACAATAGTCAGCGAATCATTTACCTGCCAGCTACCAGAAAGGTCCAGTTGATCGATCCCATCACGGAAGCTATTACCCTGAGTGGGGTCATTTTCCAGATCAATAGTATTACTGGCCACTAGCGCACCGATATGCTCAGTACGCTTTTGTGCTGTGTCATCCAGGAACCTTTCGCGAGATGTCCAGGCTAGGCGAGCACCAAAACTTTCGTATTCCCAGAACAGTTGAATGTTATAGGATGTCTCAGAGATATCTTCGAGAGCTACGCCATTCGGGTCTTCGCTTTGCGAGAGAGTAAAATTAGCGTTGATACCTAGACCGGACCAAGCGCCTGGCAGGTAATCAAAGTTGTAAACAGTGCCCAATTCAAAGCCCTGAATCGTACCATTAGAGCCATTAGTGACCGTAGTCGTCTTCACACCATTACGCCCGTCTGCCACATAGGCGAGAAATTCAGCTTGGTCTTCTGTGTCGGTATATATGTCTGAATTAGCCCGAACACCCGCAGGCAGTATACAGATCTGATCGAATGCGCCGACATTGTGGTTCTGACCTGAAACGCCATCAGGGAAATAGGCACAGTAGATGGATTCCTTCAAAAATGAAGCCACATCCTTATAGAACACAGTAGCCGATACCATGTTGCCGTCCCAATAGTGCTCCACCCCGAAATCGAATTGCGCCGCACGGAACGGCTCCAAGCCCGGATTTCCGCGACTTGCCAAAATAACATCAGAGTTGAAGTTGTACGCAGGGCTCAAATCTCCGAAGTTGGCGCGACGCATCACCTTGGCGCCACTAGCGCGCAAGATAGTATTGTCTGTCAATTCTACGGAGGCATTGATACTAGGCAGGAAATCAGCATAAGTTTCAGTGTCGCTCACCAACACACCGTCCTGAAACGCAGATGAAGTGACGTCGGTTTCGACATAGCGACCACCGAATACAATTCTAACGCGATCAAAATCCAGGTCAGCTTGCAAATAGACGGCTGCCGTTTCCTCACCAATCTTGGTATACGCCGAGTCCCGAGCGCTCAAATTACTGGCTAAACTACCAGAAACTTCCCTATTTGTTCCTGCTAGTAATTGCTTGATAATGTCAAAAGTTCCTTCCAAGTCACCACTCAGTCGGGCCGCATCATACAGAACAAATGGTGCTGTCTGGTTTGCGGAAGCATAGCCTGCCTGATCGAACAGGTCGCCAGGCTGAAATGGGTTCACGAGCGTTCCGGGAAAGAGTGCATCAAATTCTGTCATAGTCCATACGACGTATTCGCTGCCGTCCGCTGTGGTCAGATCTTGGTGCAAATTAGCCGAGCGAAACTCTTTGGAAGATCTTTCGTAATCTCTATCTGTTGTGCGAAAACCCGCTTTAAACGCAGTAAACCACTCCAGATCAACTGGGTTTCTGTACTCAAAATCAACACGGAAAGCATCTTCAGCATTGAAAATATCATCGGTCAAATGCCTGAACTCACGCAGTGCGAGCCTGTCCATCTCCAAAAATGGATTCGCATCGCTCAGATAATCCACACCAGGCACCGCATCGTGGTTACTTACGTCGATAACGGCGTCGACTAAATGTAGGTTTTGACCTGCCGGATTAAGAGCTTCTGCTGCCTGATCGTGTGCGCGCCAGTTAAATTCTGACTTTGGTTCAGCTTGATCAGACTCAGCGGTTCCAAATTCAAAATTGACTTGCATTTTATCCGTTAGATCAAATTCTCCACCAAAGGCGTGTGAGTATGACTTGGTTTCCCGAAATTCACTCCATGTTTTCGGAAGGATAAAAGCACCTTCCAGAACATATCCGCTGAGTTGGCCATTAGCGTCTTCATAGGCAGTACCAAGAGCGTTGGTAGCAGAACCACCGGCCATCAGTACCGAATAAGCCTCTTCACCACCGGAGCGATCTGTAAAGTTCAAATCGGCATATAGATTGCCTCTTTCATTTGGCGCCCACTGAAAACTAAGGTTCGCAGCCGTACGCTCTCTGTGTTCAACCCAGGGCTCATATTTGTGCTCCCGCGAAATCACGTAATTACCGCTTGGCGTATTTTGAGCCTCATCAGCAAGATTGATAACTCCGTCGTTGTTGATGTCGAAGCCATCCTGAACTCTCAAGTCCTGCTGGAATGTGTCTTGTCGCAGACTTCTGTCCTGATAGGAAAGCGATGCCACAACGCCGAACGTGCCGCCATTATCGAGCTCCCAGTTGTTGCCATAGGTTGCGTTCAAAATGGGCGCAGAATTCTCTGTCTTGTCCGCATATTCCATGTCCAGACTGACCGAAACGATTTGCTCGCCTAAATCGAGGGGTCTAAGGGTCTTCATGTTGACAGTGCCACCCAAAGCGCCTTCAATCATTTCTGGTGTTGGAGACTTGACGACTTCAACCGCCGAGAGGAAAGCAGAAGGCATATCGTCCAGGCTTATGCCGTTACGGCTATCGCCAAGCGTGGAACGACCGTTAATCTCAACACGGTTATTATTAAGACCGCGAATAGATACTTCATTTCCCACACCATATTCACGGTTAATCGAAACGCCAGTAACACGCTGAAGTGCTTCAGCAATGTTGTTGTCTGGCAATTTGCCGATATCTTCTGCGGCGATTGCGTCAATGATCCGGGCATCATTACGTTTTAAGTCTGCGGCCGCCTGCAGGGAGCCGCGAATGCCGACGGTGACGATCTCTTCGATTACATCTTGCGCGGAAGCTTGCGGGGCAAGCGTCTGCACGACCGCCCCCACAGCCGACGCGACTAGAGTGTGTTTGAATTTCATTTGGTTTCTCTCCCGAATTTTGGATTACACATTGACTACAGCCAATGCGGAGAACCACATGGTAACAGAAATGCAAACCAAAAGGTAGCATTAATTGCAAATAATTGGTATGACCAATATTTAGTCCTCAACGATTGCTCTGCCGCACGATACGCTGCTTGTCGATGTTCCACTCGCGCTCCTTGATGCTCGCGCGCTTGTCGTGGTCCTTCTTGCCCTTGGCCAGGGCGATGCGGCATTTGACCAGATGCTCGCGCCAGTAGAGGTGCGTGCAAACGCAGGTGTAGCCTTTCTGCTGCGTCGCCCCGAACAGTTTCGACAACTCCTTCTTGTGCAGCAGCAGCTTGCGCGAGCGGCTTGGCTCCGTGGCGACATGGCTGCTCGCGGTCTGCAAGGGCGTGATATGGCAGCCCAGCAGGAACGCTTCGCCGTCCTTGACCAAGACATAACTGTCTGTCAATTGGACTTTTTTCGCGCGCAGGCTCTTCACCTCCCAACCTTGCAGGCATAGGCCCGCCTCGAAGGCTTCCTCGATGTGGTAGTCATGTGCCGCTTTCCTGTTGACCACGATTGTGGTATCAGGGGCCATCTTTTTTTGCATGGCGGGAATCCAAAAGATGGCAACTATAGCAGGGGACAAGTCGGCGGCACAGGAGCGGGGAACTTTCTCCTCAAGAATGGGATTTATACTCGCCGCGGCGGGCTCGGCCGTGGGGCTCGGCAATCTGGTGGCGTTCCCGGTGATGGCGTCGAAAAACGGGGGCGCGGCCTTCCTGCTGGTGTATCTGTTTTTTGTCGCGGTGATCTGCTATCCGGTGATGATGGCCGAGATCGCCATGGGCCGCCATACCCAGCGCAACCCCGTGGGCGCCTTTCACAAGATTTCCGGCGGCAGCAAATTCTGGCACGCCGTGGGCATGCTGGCGATTCTGACGCCATTCATGATCGCGGTGTTCTACTCGGTCATCACCGTCTGGCTGCTGGTTTATCTGCAGGAATTGTTGGGTGGCGGGCTGAACATGTTGGCCGAAGACGCCAGTTTCGGTGAAATCGCGGCGCAGCCGGCCAACTTCGCTTACATGATCTTGCTGCTTGCCGTGGTGTTCCTGGTTCTGGTGAACGGCGTGCGCGACGGCATCGAAAGGCTGGCGCGGGTGTTGATGCCCGCCCTGGCGGTGATGCTGGTGGCCTTGACGATATTTGTTCTGACGCTGGAGAACGCCAGCGTTGGCATCGCCTATTATCTGGTGCCGGATTTCTCGCAAATGAGCTTGACCGTGGTCAACGGCGCCTTGGCCCAGGCCTTTTTCTCCTTGTCGCTGGGCATGGGCATACTCATCACTTACGGTTCTTATTTCAGCCGCGAGGACAGCATCGCCGGCTCCACCCGCATGGTGGCGGTGGCCGACACCGGCATCGCGTTTTTCGCCGGCCTTTTGATCCTGCCGGCGATTTTCGCGTTCGACCCGAACACCAACACCGACGAGCTTTCCACCAGCAGCGTCGGGCTGATTTTCAGCTTCCTGCCGAAGATTTTCCTATCCATGGAAGCCGCCGTCGGCTATTTCGGCGCCAGCATTGCCGCCATCGTGTTTTTCACCCTGGTGCTCTTTGCCGCGCTGACCTCGCTGGTTTCGATCATCGAAATTCCCATCAGTTGCTGGATCGACGAGTTCAAGATCTCCCGCAAGAAGGCCATCGCGGTGCAAGCCGCGTTGATGATCGTGTTCACGATTCCCGCCACCTTGTCCTTGGGCGCGTCCGATTTCTTCACCAATTTCACCAGTTACGGCGGCGTGTCGAAGTCCTTTTTCGACCTCATTTCGGATGTGTTTTACGAGACTATTCTGCCGCTGGTGGGCTTCACCGTGTGCATTTTCTGCGCCTGGCGCTGGAAACTGAGCGGGCTGGCGGATGAACTTTCGGTGGGCGACCCGAATTTCCGCGGCTCCAGATTGCATCGTTATATCAATCTGTCCCTCGGCATTTTCATTCCGGTGGTGTTGCTGGTGGTTTTCCTGAGCACGGTGAACCAAATCTACCTTTGACATGATCGACCTGGTCCGCAGCGCCTTGCTGCCCCATACCGCCCGGCAGATGTTCGATCTGGTGAACGATATCGAGCAATACCCGTCGTTCCTGCCCGACTGCCGATCGGCCCGGGTGCTTTCCCAAAGCCCGGGCGAACTCGTGGGCGAGTTGTGTCTGGGGCGGGCGGGCATTCGCCAGCGTTTTGTGACCCGCAACCGCCTGCGGCCGCCGGAAGCCATCAACATGGAACTGGTGGAAGGCGATTTTTCGCGGTTCGATGCGCAATGGCGTTTTGAAAGCATTGACGATGCGGCATGCAAGGTCAGTTTGCAGATGGAATTCGAGTTTCGCTCGGCCTTGCTCGATTTCGCTGTGCGCCGCCTGTTCAAGGACACCGCCTCAACCATGGTCGACGCCATGGTGAAGCGGGCGGCCGAGGTGTATGGCGAGTGAGCGGAGCCGCTTTGAAAGAAGATTCCCGCTGCGGGCGCTTGCAAGGGCCGCCGGGGACTTGAATTGATGAAAAATGCCAACGATTCCATCGAAGTCGAAGTCGCCTGGGCGACGCCCGCAGCGCAGCGGATTGTGAGATTGCGTGTGCCAAGCGGCACGACCGCCCGGCAAGCGGTTGCCCAGTCCGGCATTGCGCTGGAATTTCCCGAAATCGACCTGGACAACGCGGCCATGGGCATATTTTCGCGCAAGCTGGACGGCAAGCGCGCGCCGGCACCGGAAGATTACGTGCTCAAGCCCCGCGACCGGGTGGAGATCTACCGGCCCTTGACGGTAACACCCATGCAAGCCCGCAAGCTGCGGGGGGCGGGCCCAACTCGTCATTCTGCGCGAAGCGAAGCGTAGTCGCAGAATCTTTTTGGGATTCCGGTGGGTGCGGCGACTCAGGCTGTGCGCGCCAACCCGTCGCCGCGATTTTGGCTTCGACCACCCCCAGTCCCGCGCTGCACGTCATTCGCTATTGGTTTCAATTGCGGGCCGCTTGGCGGATAATGGGCGCAGCCACCACACATTCCGCGAGACTTCCATGCCGGCAATTCCATCGCAGCGCGGCGGCGAAAAACCGGGGCTGCTGAAGTGCATCGAGCAGGGGCTGTACGAGTACTACGTCACGCCGCACCGGCGCGCCATGGCCCGGGCGGGGCGCGACGAGGAAGACTTGTTCATGCTGCTCGTGTTCGCCGAAAGCATGGGTGTGCCGAATCCCGCCGCCTTCTACACCATGGAGTTGCTGCCCGTGGTCTATGAACGCTTCCACGAGTGGCACTTGCGCATGGGCATGGATCATTCGCCTTTGGATCATGTGACTTGCTGCTAGATCTCGCGCGCTGCAGACGGCTGCTCCTGTTCGGCGGCAAGGGCGGCGTTGGCAAAACCACCGTTTCCGCGGCCTGCGCGCTGGCGCTGGCCCAGGAAGGCCGCCGCGTATTGCTCGCTTCCACCGACCCCGCCCACAATCTCGGCCATCTTTTCAACCGCGAAATCGGTCCGCGCCCGGTGCGGCTCGCGCCGGACCTGGATGGTCTTGAAATCGACCCGGAAGCGACCGTGCGCGAGCACATGGACGAAGTGTCGGGCGCCTTGCACAGCCTGATGCCGGTGCGGCTGCATGGCGAAATCGACAAGCACATCGCGCTTTCCAGAGACGCGCCGGGGATGCAGGAAGCCGCGATCCTGGAAAAAATCGCGGAAATCGTCGAACAGGGCAGAAAAGAGTATCAACATCTGATCTTCGACACAGCGCCCTCGGGACATACCGCCAGGCTCATGGTGTTGCCGGAACTGATGACCGCCTGGACCGAAGGTCTGATTCAGCGCCGGGAGCGCGCCGACCGCTTCGCCGAATTCGTGCGCGGCCTTGGCTCCGATGCCGCCCTGGCCGAAGACATCGTCGGCGAGAAAAACCCCGCCGCCGAGAAGGAAAGCCGGATCCGCGGCGTGCTGAACCGGCGCCGGCTCAAGTTCGCGCGGCTGCGCGAAGCGCTGGCGGACGCGAAGCTGACTTCCTTCGTCATCGTGCTCGTCGCCGAGCGCCTGCCGGTGCTGGAAACCATCGAATTGCGCCGGCAACTGGGCAAGGCGGGGCTCGCCATCGACTGCCTGGTGATCAACAAACGTTTGCCGCAAGGTGTTGGCGAGTTTCTTGAGCACCGCCGCGCGCAAGAGGACACCCACCTCGGCACTTTGACCGAAGCGCTGCCGGACATACCCCGCGAAAATCTGGCTTTGGTGGCGAAAGACATTGCCGGGCTGGAAGCGCTGAGGGAATTCGCGCGCAATCTTCAATAGCGGCGGGCGGTGAAAAGCCCAAGTTTCGTCATTCCGCGCGGAGCGAAGTGAAGCCGCGGAGTCTCCCGGCACCTGCGCCGCCCTAGAAGATTCTGCGACTACGCGCAGAATGACTTGGTGGCGAAGCAGAGCGAAGCCGCGGAGTCTCCCGGCACCTGCGCTGCCCCAGGAGATTCTGCGACTGCGCGCAGAATGACCTGGTGGCGAAGCGGGGCCGCCGTCTCTCCCCAAGACCGCGCGGTCCGAGAAATGGCTAGCGCTGCACTCTGCCCGAGCCGCCGCCTTGCATCAAGCGCGTTACTTCTTCGACGCCGACGCGGTTGAAATCGCCTGAAATCGAATGTTTCAGGCAACTCGCGGTGACGGCGAATTCCAGCGCCCGGCCGCGGTCGTCGAAATGGTTCAGCCCGTAGATCAACCCGGCGGCGAAACTGTCACCGCCGCCGACGCGGTCGACGATGTCGCTGATTTCATAACGCCGCGAAAGGCGGAAACCATCGGCGTCGCGCAAGCAGGCGGACCAGAAATTGCGGTCGGCGCTCAGTGATTCGCGCATGGTGATCGCGATTGCCGACATGCGCGGAAACCGCCGCAACATCTCCGCGCTGAGCAATTCATACTTGGCGCTGTCCAAGTCACCGCTTTCGACATCGATATCGACTTCCACCCCCAGCGACTTCTGGCAATCTTCCTCGTTGGCGATGCCGATATCGACATACTGGACCAATTCATTCATGACCTCCGGCGCCGACTTGCCATATTTCCATAGCTTGCCGCGGAAGTTGAAATCGCAGGAGACCGTCAATCCGGCTTCGCTCGCCGCGGCCACGGCTTCGAGGCTGAGTGCCGCGGCGGAAGCGCTCAGCGCGGGGGTGATGCCGGTGATGTGCAGCCAGCGCGCGCCGGCGAAGATTGCCGGCCAGTCGAAATCGCCGGGCTGCGCGGTGCCGATCGAGGACCCGGCGCGGTCATACACCACTTGGGAGGAACGCTGATTGGCGCCGGTTTCCAGAAAATAGACGCCGACGCGTTCGCCGATTCTTCGGATATGCCGGGTATCCACCGCGAATTTGCGCAATTCGGCGACCGCGGCGTCGCCGACGGCATTGTTCGGCAGCGCGCTCACAAACGCGCTGTCGCAGCCGTAGTTTGCCAGCGAGACCGCGACATTGGCCTCGCCGCCGCCGAATGTGGCTTCAAGCAGCGGCGACTGGAACAGGCGTTCATGGGCCGGCGATTTCAGCCGCAGCATGATTTCGCCGAAGCAGATGTATTCGGGCAAGTGATGCTCCTTGGGTGGGGGGTGGTCAGGAGAAATAGAGTCCGCCATTGATGTCCAGGCTGGCGCCGGTGATGAAGCTGGAGGCCGGGGAGGCGAGATACGCCACCAAATCCGCCACTTCCTGCGCCTGGCCTTCGCGGCGCAGCGGCGTTGCCGCGGCGACGTTGGTCCGCACCTGATCCTTGGTGAAAGTGTCGTGGAAGGTCGTGTCGATCATGCCGGGGCACACGCAATTGACGCGGATTCCCGCCGGGCCGAGTTCCTTGGCCAGGCCCCGGGTGAATGTCATCAAGGCGCCTTTCGACGAGGCGTAGGCGATGGCGCCCGGGCCGCCGCCGTCGCGGCCGGCCTGGGAGGAAAAATTGATGATCGAGCCGCCCGCGCCCATGTGCGGTACGGCGTGCTTGGCGGTCAGGAAGGCGCTGGTCAGGTTCAGCTTCATCACGCCCTCGAAAAACGATTCGCTCATTTCCGCGAGCGTCTTGCGCGCCACCAGCCCGCCGGCGACATTGACCAGAATGTCGATGGAATCGCCAAATTCGCTACGGGTTCGGTTGAAGAGATTTTCCACGTCCGCGTTGACCGTCATGTCGCCGCGGACGCTGATCGCCCTGCCTCCGCCGGACTCGATCGCCGCCAGGGTGGCTTGTCCATCCTCTTCGCTGTGCAGCCAGGTGAAAGCGACTTTGGCGCCGTTCGCGGCCAGCGTTTCCGCAACCGCCCTGCCGATATCGCGCGAACCGCCGGTGACGATGGCCACCTTGTTTTCAATATTCATGCCTGTTTCCTTTCCAAATGGTGTCTAACTATCCAGTAAATGTTGATTAATCTGAGCATTCCCGCGGCACCGGGATGCGCCGCCAGACTTGATGGCGCAAGCGATTGAATTCGTCTCCGGAACAAACAATGCCTTGGTTTTGCGTCAATGAAAGTCTCGATGGATCACATGTTCAGATGGTGCCGCAGGCCTCAACCAGCCGCTTCCGCCGCGGGCGCCGCGGCATTTGGCGCTGAAGCCACCGGTTCTATGCGGCCGCCGAAAATCCATACCGAAGCCACCGCCAGCGGCACCAGCGCGGCGCCCAGCAGGAAAAACGGCACATAGGATTCCTGGGTGATGGCCGGCACCATCCAGGTCGTGATCAACACCCCGACAACCGCCGCCGTTCCACCCACGCCCGCCAGCGAACCGACCGATTTGCCGGCAAAAAAATCGCTCGGCAGCGTTTGGATGTTGCCTATGGCGAATTGGAATCCGAACAGGATCACAGCAATCAGCAAAACCGCAACCAGCGGAGTGGATGCGAACGCGGTCGCAATCAGCATCGGCATCATGATCGCGCCACCCAAGGTAATCGTCAGTTTGCGCGCGGCGTTGACGGACCAGCCCGACTGGATCAGCTTGCCCGCCAGCCAGCCGCCGACTATGGCGCCCAGCGCCGCGCCCACGTAGGGCACCCAGGCGAACAGGCCGATTTGAGCGATGTCGAAGCCGAAACGGTCGGCCAGGTAAATCGGCAGCCAACTGACGAAAAGCCACCAGACCGGGTCGAGAAAAAACCGCGAGCAAATCACCGCCCAGCTTTGCCGGTACTTGAGCATTTCGCCCCAGCCCGGCGCGGCCTGTTCACTGTCTTCCTCGGCCAGGTCTTCCGATTTTTGCCCCGACAGGATGTATTCCCGCTCCTCGGCGCTGAGCCAGGGGTGCCGCTCCGGCGGCGCCTTGAAAATCCACAGCCAGGGCGCCAGCCACAGGAATCCCAACAGTCCCACCGCGATGAAAGTGCCCTGCCAGCCAAATTGCAGGTAGAGCAGGGCGATTGCGGGAGCGGACACAATCGCGCCCACCGAGGCTCCGGAATTGAAGATGCCCTGGGCCAGCGCGCGTTCCCGGATCGGGAACCATTCGGCGTTGCTTTTCGTCGCCCCCGGCCAGTTGCCGGCTTCGCTCACGCCGAGCATCGCCCGCACCAATCCCAGCGAAAGCACACTGCGGGTGGCGGCGTGGAGCATGATCGAAATCGACCAGACCACGATGGCGAGCACGAAACCCAGCCGCGTGCCGATCATGTCGAAAATCTTGCCGAAAAGAGAATGGCCGATGGCGTAGCCCACCATGAAGAACGAAACGACCAGCGCGTAGTCGTTCAGGTCCATGCCCAGATCTTCGGAAATGGCCGGCCACATGATCGCCAGCGCGTTGCGGTCGATGTAATTGATCACCGTGGCTATGGCGACCAGCCCCACCACCACCCATCTCAAATATCCGCGGAACATTCCTTCATCACTCCTGCTATTCGTTGAACAAGGCGTAAAAGCCGTTCCATTGTCGGGGTTGGCCTTCCAGCCGGACCGTGTGCGTTGTTGCCTCGTCCGCATCATGGGACAGCGCCAGAATCGTTCGCGAATCGTCGCCGGTTCGCAGGCTAAGCAAATCGGCGCCGCTTTGGCGCTGAAAACGCACTTCGCCGATGGCGCCGTTGCCGTTGAGGGTGTATTCGTCGGCGCCGTTGTATTCGCCGTGGGGCTCGAGCACCGAAACAAAATAGTTCGAAGCCGCGCCTTCAACCCGGAAAATGAGCGCCTGCTCCCGGCGCAGATTGAACTGCGGGTCGTTGGCGCCCAATTCGGTGAACAGCACTTCCATATCGTGTTGGGCGATGGCGGTGTGGGTGTAGAAGCGGTTTCCGGTCAGCCAGGTCACGGTGAATGGCTCGCCGGCGGGGACTGAAGCGCCGGCCCGCAGCCACAGGTGCTGATAGCCGTTGTCCTCGCCCAGCGGCCGCAAATCCGTGGCCCGGGGCGACACCGTGTGGCTGGTGGCGAGAATGTGGCCGTTGAAGTGCAGCGGCAAGTCGAATTGATGTGCGCCCGTGCCGGTGGCGTGGAGGATATCGACCAGCACCGCGTGCTCGGTGCCAATTTCGTCGAGCAAAGCCGCTGTGCGCTGGAAGGAGACCTCTTCGTAGGCGTCTTCCATGCTTGCCGAGGCGATCTGAATCTCATCCGCGCTGTTGAAATACAGCACTTCGGGATGGCTTTGCTCGGCGAGGCGCAAACTGCCGCCGAAATGGCTGCCCGAGTCGACCACCAGCGTATTGTGGGCGATGGTTTGCTTCGCCCAGGTCTCGTTTTCCGGCAAGTAGCGGCCGCCGTTCTTTTGTTCGATGTTCAGAAAACGCGCCGCGCCGTAATCGGTCAATATTTCCTGGCCATTGTCGTAGAACAGCAGCCCGAGTTTGTCGAAATGTCCGTGGCCCATGCCCTGGGATGTCGCTTTCAGGACCAGCGCCTGGCCGCTGTCTCCGTTCCCGGCGCGCAGCACCGCCAGCGCGCCTTGCCCGCCTTCCGGCCCGTCCCGCAGCAGGCGCGAGCGGTACGCGAACGGCAGCGCTTCGCCCTGGTCGCGGGCGTGGATGAGACGGAAACCATCGCCGTTCAAGACCGGGGCGCCTTGCAAGGCGGCGATGGAAAGCAACGAAGCGTCGCCGGTGAGGGTGTAAGCCATGGCGATGCCCAGGCGCAACTCCACGGTGTCCAGCCCCTTGTCCTTCATCGCGTCGTTGAGCGGGAAAAACAGCCCGCCGTAGGACTGGTCCACCAGGGCGTAAATCGCCCGCAGCAAAAGCCCGTCGCGATAGGCGAAAATGCCGAAGTCCGGGTCGTTGGTTTCGATGCTGCGCGCGAGCAGCAAAAACGGCATCATCGCGTAGCGCTGGTAGTACGGGCCTTCGCTGTAATAGCCGTCCGGCGAAAACAACAGGTCGATCTGGCGCAGGAAGCCCGCTTCGCCATCGCCATTGAGCCCGTACAGCGCCCGGCGCACATACTCCGCGTCGTCAAGCGCGTAGCCGGTCATGCCAACCGCGGCCGCCGCCCAGGTGCCGTGATTGTGGATTCTGTCGAAGGTGCGGGGCGAGCCCGTGGAAAGAAAGTCGGCCATGGGCCGCAACAGGTTGCCCACGATTTCGCTCCGCTCGCTGTCCGAGAGGGTGTGCTCGATCAGGCTGAAGCCCTGGATGGCCCAGGTCAGCCAGACCGACTCGTTCAGGTTCTGCCAGAACAGCCTGCCCGGATTCGAGCCCCGGCTTTCCGGGTGGTCTTCCAGCCCGGGATATATGGCGGCGTAGGCGAGCAGCAGTTGGCCGGCGTGGCGGGCGAAGGCCTCCTCGCCGGTCAGCTGGTAAACCGCGCCGGCATTGTGTATCACGATGCCGTTGCGTTTGTGGGTTTCATGGGAATAGCCGCCGCCGGCGTCAACCGGCGCCGGCACGTCCGGCGCCGTCTGGAAATACTCTTCCAGTTCGGCCCTGGTTTGCGCCAGCACCTGGGTAAAAGTGGGAGACTCGTGTTGGAAGCGCTGAATGAATTCCACGTCCGCCGACGTCAGCAGCAGCTTGGGTCCTTCCGCGGCATAGCTTGCGGCGGAATAACCGGTGGCGAAAAACGCGAAGAAGGTTGCGGCGATTGCCGCTGCTATCTGATTTTGGAATTGCATGGGCTGAATTCGTTTGCGCCGCCGGCTTAGAGATTTGCGATCTTGAGAAAGCGGTGGCGGCTTTCCGACGCCTTCTTGCGGATGCGTTCCAGCGCCTGTTCTTCGGTGATATCGAGCATCGCACCCAGCAGGCGCGCGAAATGCTTGCGCATGGCCAGGCGCGCGGCGGATGGGTCGCGCTCGCGCAGCGCCACAAAGATCTCCATGTGCTCATCGCCGCGCTGGGAAGTGTCTTCCAAACAAACCGAGTCGTAAACCTCTTTCACGTGGGGAAGTTCGGTGCGCATCTTCCACAACAATTCGACGATATGCCGCGCGGCCGAATTGCCCGAAGCCGCCGCGATAGTCAGGTGAAAATCCCGGTCCGCGGTTTCCGCCGCCGATTCGTCTTCGGCATTGTCCGTCGCCATGATTTCGATGTAGCCGGCCAGCTTGTTCAGCTCCGCCTCAGCAATATTCAGCGCGGCCAAGGCGGCCACTTCGGATTCGAACAGCGACCTGGCCTCGGTGACTTCAAAAGCGTTCACCTTGGGCAGCCCATCGTGGCCATGTTCGATGTTTTCGAGCACGTAAACCCCGGAGCCGGTGCGGATGTCCACTTTGCCGCGGGCTTGCAAGGCCACCAGGGCCTGGCGAATCGTCACCCGGCTGACGTCGAATTCTTCCGCCAGATTGCGCTCGGCGGGCAGGCGGCTGCCGGCGGGATACACGCCTTTTTCAATTGCCGCCAGCAGCGAGCGGGCGACAGTGTTGTAGAGTCTTTTGTCGTTCATTGGCCGCGTACTCTTTATGCGAACTCTTTTGCGTTCTCTGGTAAAACTTCGGATTGCGGGTGTCGAATCTTCTTAAGTAAACACTGTCAGTGCAAGCGGTCGCGGGTCCGACTCAGCCAGTCTCGGACGCGCTGCCACATGGTTTCCGGCAATTCATCCCGCTTTCGAACTGGACCCGGATACGCATCGATTTGGTCTGCATTCGGTGCGCCTAGATTGGGAAAGCAGGTTAGTAGACCAAAGTGTATACCAACGCGCAAAATGGGTACAACACATTTCGCGGGAAAATGCGCGGGCGAAGATTCGGGGTAATGGCGGGGCGGGTGGTGTTGGCGACGCCTGACTCAATTCAGTTCCGGCGGCGGATTGGGCACGAAGTCGCCGGAAATGGTGGCGAGTTCGTCATCCACAAACCAGACCGTGATGCGCTCCTGGGTGCGGGCGCCGCCGCCGGGCTGGAAGTTGTAGACGTAGTCCCAGCGGTCCTGGTGGAATGGGTCGCGCACGAGGGGGGTGCCCATGACGAAAATAACCTGGCTGCGGGTCATGCCGGGCCGCAGTTGATCAACCATGTTTTGCAGGATCACATTGCCCTGGGTGATGGAAATCTTGTACACGCCGGGAAAATCCAGCGAACCGACATTGTTCGAGCAAGCCGTCAGCGCCGCCAGCAGGCTGAGGCCGAGGCCAAGAATTCTGCCGCGATTGCGGCGTCTGTGCTGCTTGTTCATCTTTTCCTTTCTGCCTTCTGCTTTCTCTGCCTTCGGCCTGCGGTCTTTTCCCGCTTGCGGCCAACGCAGCTTTGCGCGATTCGGCGCAACTTCCGCCGCCATCGATCAAACCCGCAACCCGCGCGGTTCAATTCAGGCACCGGCTTTCACTTGCGCTTGCCAAGGGTGCATAATAGCGGAAGCGTTCCGCTTGGAACAATCAGCAAGGCAACCCCGCCAACCGCGGAGCTCACATGGGCAGTGAAAATCAGGAACTGCGCAAGGCCGGCCTCAAGGTCACCTTGCCCCGGGTGAAAATCCTGCAGATTCTGGAGACCTCGGAAAACAAGCACCTCAGCGCCGAAGACGTCTACAAGGCTTTGGTCGAGGCCGACCAGGAAGTCGGGCTGGCGACGGTGTATCGCGTGCTCACCCAATTCGAGGCGGCCGGGCTGGTGGTGCGGCATCATTTCGAAGGCGGCCACTCCATTTTTGAACTAATGCCCGGCGACCATCACGACCATCTGGTCTGCACCTCCTGCGGCAAGGTCGAAGAATTCTACGACGACATCATCGAAGACCGTCAGGTCAAAATAGCCCAGGACTTCGGCTTCAAAATCACCGACCACAGCCTCTACCTCTACGGCATCTGCCCAACCTGCCAAAATAACTCTTAACTTCCCGCGGGTCGGAGCTTGGACCGACAGGGAGCCAAAGTTTCCAGGGTCGGCGGGCGGGCGCGGCTTTGCGCGTCGTAGAGGCGGAGCGTCACAGGGATGTGCTAAGCGACGCCGATTCGATTCCCGGCTCGACAGGATGTCGAGCCGGGATTTAGCGCAAAGCCGCGCCCGCCCGCCGACCCGCTCGAAGCCGCAAACCACCAGAATTCCAAAAGAAAGATTCTGCGACTGCGCTTCGCTACGCGCAGAATGACCTGGGGTGGGGCTGCTCCTCGCAGATTCCCATATCACGAATTGTTAACGATCCACAGCCAGCATCTCCTCCGCGTGGGCCAGCGGAGCGTCGCCGAATTCCTCGCCGGCGAGCATGCGCGCCACTTCCCGCACCCTGGCTTCGGCGTCGAGCGCCACGATCGAAGTGCGCGCGCCGCCTTCTTCGCTGTGCTTGCTGACCGAATACTGGCGATGGGCGCGGCTGGCCACCTGCGGCTGATGCGTGACGCACAAAATCTGGGCCGAATCCCCCAGCGCGCGCAGCAAAGCGCCCACCTGGGCCGCCACGCCGCCGCCGATGCCCACATCGATTTCATCGAACACCAGGCAAGGCATTTGCGAAGTGCGCGCCGTCGCCAGCCGTATCGCCAGGCTGACGCGGGACAATTCACCTCCCGATGCGATTTTGCTCAAGGGCCCCGGCGCCTGGCCCGGATTGCTGCGGATGAGAAATTCGACTTTCTCCAAGCCATCGGCATGGATGGTGTCCCGCGGCAGGTCTTCGAAACGGATTTCGACCGCGGCCTGGCCCATGCCAAGCTGCGCGATGTGCTGTTCAATCTCCCTGGCCAGCCGCTGCGCCCCCGCGCGCCGTTGCGCGCCCACTTCGCCGGCGACCTGCGCGTAGCGCCCGCGCAATTCGGATTCTTCGCCGTCCAGCCGCTGCAATTCCTGTTCGCGCCCGCGGAATTCTTGCAAGCGCGCTTCCAGCGATTGCGTTAGTTGCGGCAACTCCGCCGCCTTCACCCGGTGCTTGCGCGCCATGTCATGCAGTTTCCCCAAGCGCTCATCGACTTGCGCGAGGCGTTCGGCGTCGATGGGGAATTCCTCCGCAGCCGCGCGCAGGTCGGCGCCGGCCTCGTCGAGCTGGATGCGGGCCGCCGCCAGCAATTCCGCGGCGTTGGCCACGCGGCCCCCTTCGCTGGACAGTTCGCCAAGCGCTTGCAGCGCGCGCCGCACATGGTCCAACGCGTTGCTTTGCTCGTTCTCCGCCACCTCGCCAAGCGCCGCCGCCAGCGCCGCCAGCGTCTGCTCCGCGCCGCTCAGGCGGCGATGTTCCCGCGCCAGCGATTCCGCTTCGCCGTCTTCCACCGCCAACTCGCGCAATTCTTCGATCTGGTAGGCGAGCAGTTGCGCGCGGCCGTCGTCTTCAGCGCCGCGCAGCCGCGCCGCGGCGCTCCGATTGGCCTGCCACTGGCGGTACAGGGAACGCATTTCCTCCAGCCGCGGCCGCTCGACGCAATAATCGTCCAGCAGCGCCAGTTGGACTGGTCGCCGCAGCAGCGACTGGTGCTCGCGCTGGCTGACAATATCCACCAGCAGGTCGCCGAGTTGCCTGAGGCTTGCCGTGGTCACCGGGGAGTCGTTGATGTAAGCCTTCGAGCGGCCGTCGGCGCCGATGGTGCGGCGGACCAGGCAGCTGTCCGCCTCGGCGTCCAGCAACTCGTTTTCGCGCAGCCAGCGGCTTGCCGGCCCGTTGCGCGCCACATCGAAGGCGGCGGCGATTTCCGCCTTTTTCGCGCCGGCCCGAACGACAATCTTGTCCGACCGGTCGCCCAGGGCAAGACCCAGGGCACCGACAATGATCGACTTGCC
This sequence comes from uncultured Pseudohongiella sp., assembly GCA_965221015.1. Taxonomy (GTDB): domain Bacteria; phylum Pseudomonadota; class Gammaproteobacteria; order Pseudomonadales; family Pseudohongiellaceae; genus UBA9145. The sequence goes on from OZ244859.1 coordinate 906,124, forward strand.
CGCGCCGGTCTCCCCGGTAAGCGCCGACATGCCGGGCTTGAACTCGGTCTCCAAGCTTTGCGCCGTGGCGTAATTCCGTATCGAAAGCTGCTGCAACATGGCGCGAAAAGTATAGGGGATAAAGCGCCGGCGGGACACCCACCGTTCTGATGGGATTGACCCAGCATCGCATTTCCTTGAAACGCGGGCCCCTGTCCCCATATTGCGAAAGTGACCCGGAAACCGGGTTGCAGACATTGGCCCGCGAAGCCGCCGCCGCGGAACTTGCGGCCAGAGTTGTGAGCCAGAGCTGTAAAAAGCTCGGCGAAGACGGGATAAGCTCGGGCCAGGACGACAAGACATGGGCAAAGCGAATACATCCAGCGGCGATTCGAAGTCAGGGCAAAAGTCTGGGCAAGAGCGCCCACAACAGCCGCAAGCGGCGGGAAACGCAAACAACTCCGACACAGCGAAAACAGCGGAAGCACAATCCGCCCCCCAGTCAGGCAATGACGGAGAAACCGGCGAACCGTTCGCCGAAGAACATTTCGAAACCGCCAGCGCGGTGGCGGATGACGCCCGGCAAGATTACACCGCCGAATCCGATGATGGGGCGCAGCCGGACCTGAGCCTGGATGAAGCGCTCGCCAGACTCGCCGAGGCCGAGGCCGGGCGCCGCGAAGCCGAGGACAAATTGCTGCGCATCCAGGCGGAAATGCAAAACCTGCGCCGCCGCACCGAACAGGATGTGCGGCGGGCGCACAAATTCGGCCAGGAGAAGTTCTCCAGCGAATTGCTGCTGGTGATGGACAACCTGGAACGCGCCCTGGACGCGGCAAGCGATCATGAAGATGAAGCCGTGAAGGCGATTCATGAAGGCGTGAACCTGACCTTGAAAAGCTTCGCCGACTGTTTCGCCAAGTTCAATATCGAAGCGGTCGACCCGGTCGGCGAACCGTTCGACCCGGCCTTGCATCAGGCCATGTCGATCCAGGAAAACGGCGAAGTGGAGCCGGATACGGTGGTTGCGGTGATGCAAAAGGGCTACACCTTGCACGAGCGGGTGCTGAGGCCGGCCATGGTGGTCGTGTCGCGGCTCCCTTGAGCAAGGCGCGAAGCCTAACCTGGCGCGGCGCGGATCGCGCCCAGCCGCAAAACAGCAACAGCGAAAGTAAGAATTCAGCATTGGTTACGCCGGCCCGGCAACAGCGAAATCGGGCGGGCAATATTTTTGGAGACATCGAAAATGGGCAAGACCATCGGCATCGACCTGGGCACAACCAACTCCTGCGTGGCGGTTATGGAGGGAGGCGAACCCAGAGTCATCGAAAACTCGGAAGGTGACCGCACCACCCCGTCCATCGTCGCTTACAGCAAAGACGGGGAGACCCTGGTCGGCCAACCCGCCAAGCGCCAGGCCATCACCAACCCGGACAACACCCTGTTCGCCATCAAACGCCTGATCGGGCGCCAGTTCAGCGACGACGTGGTGCAAAAAGACATCAAAATGGTGCCCTACAAAATCGTCAAGGCGGGCAATGGCGACGCTTGGGTCGAGGTCAACGGCAAGCAAATGTCGCCGCCGCAAATCTCCGCCCAGACGTTGATGAAAATGAAAAAGACCGCCGAGGACTATCTCGGCGAAGAAGTGAAGGAGGCCGTGGTCACCGTGCCCGCCTACTTCAACGATTCCCAGCGCCAGGCCACCAAGGACGCCGGCCGCATTGCCGGGCTCGACGTGAAGCGCATCATCAACGAACCCACCGCGGCGGCCCTCGCCTACGGCATGGACAAGCGCACCGGCGACTCCACCATCGCGGTGTACGACCTCGGCGGCGGCACTTTCGATATTTCCATCATCGAAATCGCCGAAACCGACGGCGAACACACTTTTGAAGTGCTTTCCACCAATGGCGACACCTTCCTCGGCGGCGAAGATTTCGACCTGCGCCTGATCGATTATCTGGCGGACGAATTCAAGAAAGAGCACGGCATGGATCTGCACAACGACCCGCTGGCCCTGCAGCGCCTGAAGGAAGCCGCCGAAAAAGCCAAAATCGAGCTGTCGTCCTCGCAGCAAACCGAAGTCAACCTGCCCTACATCACCGCCGACGCCAGCGGCCCCAAGCATTTGGTGCAAAAGCTCACCCGCGCCAAGTTCGAATCCCTGGTGGAGGATTTGGTTGAACGCACCCTTGGGCCGGTCAAGATCGCGCTGGGGGACGCCGGCCTGGAAGCTTCCGCCATCCATGATGTGGTGCTGGTGGGCGGCCAGACGCGGATGCCGCTGGTGCAACAGAAAGTGGCCGATTTCTTCGGCAAGGAAGCGCGCAAGGACGTCAACCCCGACGAAGCCGTCGCCGTGGGCGCGGCGATTCAGGCCGCGGTATTGGCTGGCGATGTCACCGACGTGCTGCTGCTCGACGTCACTCCGCTCTCGCTTGGCATCGAAACCCTTGGCGGCGTGGCCAGCACCTTGATCGACAAGAACACCACGATTCCGACCAAGAAAACCCAGGTTTTCTCCACCGCCGACGACAACCAGACCGCGGTCACCATCCACGTCGTGCAAGGGGAGCGCAAGCAGGCCGCCCAGAACAAGTCCCTGGGCCGCTTCGACCTCGCCGACATCCCGCCGGCGCCCCGCGGCATGCCGCAAATCGAAGTTTCTTTCGACCTCGACGCCAATGGCATTCTCAACGTGTCCGCCAAGGACAAAGCCACCGGCAAGGAGCAGTCCATTGAAATCAAGGCTTCCAGCGGGCTTTCCGAGGCGGAAATCGAAAGTATGGTGCGCGACGCCGAAGCGCATTCCGCCGAGGACAAAAAGTTCGAGGAACTGATTGCCGCGCGCAACACCGCCGACGGCCTGATCCACGCCACCCGCAAGACCATGGAAGAAGCGGGCGAGAAAGCCGGCGAAGAGGAAAAAGCGGCGGTGGCCAGCGCCATCGAAAACCTCGAGCAGGCGATCAAGGGCGATGACCTTGCAGCCATCGAAGCGGCAACCAAGGCGCTGACCGAGGCTTCCACGCCGGTGGTGCAAAAAATGTACGCCGAACAGGCGGCCGCGGCGGAAGACGCCGCCGCCGGGGGCGAGCCGCAATCGGCGAACGACGAGGCGGTGGACGCCGAGTTCGAAGAAGTCAAGGAAGATCAAAAGTAAACGGCAAGCCTTGCGGCTTGAAGGTTCGGCCAGAGCATGGCAAAGCGTGATTACTACGAGGTTCTCGGTGTCGGCCGGGACGCCAGTCAGGCCGACTTGAAGAAAGCCTACCGGCGCACCGCCATGAAACATCACCCGGACCGCAATCCGGGCGACAAAGACGCCGAAGCCAAGTTCAAGGAAGCCAGCGAAGCCTTCGAGGTCCTTTCCGACGAGCAAAAACGCGCCCGCTACAACCAGTTCGGCCACGCTGGCGTGGAAGGCCAGCCTGGCGTCGGCGCGGCGGATTTCGCCGACATTTTTGGCGACATTTTCGGCGACATGTTCGGCGCCAGGCACGGCGGCCGCGGCGGTGGCCGCCGTCAGGGCGCGGACCTGCAATACCAGCTCGAACTCAGCCTCGAAGAGGCGGTGCGCGGCGTGTCGCGCAATATCCGCGTGCCCGCCAAGGTCTGCTGCGGCGCTTGCGGCGGCAGCGGCGCGCGCAAGGGCACCGAGCCGGTGCAATGCGCCACTTGCGGCGGGCTCGGCCAGGTGCGCATGCAGCAGGGCTTCTTCTCCGTGCAGCAAACCTGCCCGCGCTGCCGCGGCGAAGGCACCCAAATCAAGCATCCCTGTTCGACTTGCCGCGGCGCCGGCAACGTGGATGAACCGCGCACACTGTCGGTGAAAGTCCCGGCGGGCGTGGACAGCGGCGACCGCATCCGCCTTTCCGGCGAAGGCCAGGCCGGCGCCCGCGGTGGTCCGCCGGGCGATTTGTACGTGCGCATCGAAGTCCGCCCGCACCCGGTGTTCCAGCGCGACGGCGCCGACCTCCACTGCGACATTCCCATCAGTTTTGTCGACGCCGCGCTGGGCAACGACCTCGAAGTGCCCACTCTGGAAAGCCGCGTCCGATTGAAGATTCCCGCCGAAACCCAAACCGGCAAATTGTTCCGCCTGCGCGGCAAGGGCATCACCCCCGTGCGCGGCGGCCCCCCCGGCGACCTGCTCTATCGCCTGGTTGTCGAAACCCCGGTCAAGCTCACTTCGCGCCAGCGCGAACTGCTGCGGGAGTTCCGCGAAATCCAGGAAGAGCAGGGCAGCCGCCAGTCGCCCAAGCGGCAAGGCTGGTTCGACGGTGTGAAGCGGTTTGTGGACAGCCTGCGCGGTTAGGCGGAGCCGGCGCTCCGGGGCAACGGGCCTCAGTCGTACAAGCGCCCGAGATTCCAGCGGGCGGCATCGCCGCCGGCATCGGTCAGCACCGCGATCAAAGGCGCCCCGGTTTGCGCCGGCGCGGCAACCGTGAGTTGCAGGCCTTCACCCGCCGGCAAGTCAACCGCAAGCGCCCGGGGCGTCTGGCGCGCCTGCGCGGCGTCGAATCCGAACCGCATCCGGGCGGCTTCGCTGGCGGTCAACATGAGCTGGATGGGTTCGCCGGGTTCGATCCGGCCCCGGCTGCGCAGCCCCACGCGCACTTCGCCGACAGTGCGCAAGCCGTGATTGGTCCAGCCCGGCGGGACCGCTTCATACACCAGCGAAAGCCCAATCGCGATGCCCACCAGCAGCAGGTTGGGCCACCCCCAAATGCCCATGGAGCGCCACCAATCAAGGGAAAAGCGCAGCATCAGGCTTCGCCGCCGTCGGCGAAGTACAAATTTTTCGGCGGCGCGACCCGCGCGGCGGACTTCGCCGGCCGCAATCGAGTCGAGTAGACAGCGATTCCCGTGATCGCCATGGTGGTCATCATCACGCCGAACACAAACCAGATCAGCTTGCTGGCGATGCCGCCGAAATAGCCGAAATGCAAGGGGTCGGAGGCTTCGGAAATGCGCGTGTGCAAGCCCAGCTCCTCGCCGCGGTAACTGCCGGTCACTTGCAGCGAACTTGGGTCGATATAAACCGCATTCGCCCGCGGCCGCACCAGCGCGGCGGTCAAGTCGCCTTGCACCAGCAAGCTGCCGTTGCGGTTGGCCGGAAACAGGATTCTCCGCACTTCCAGCCCCGGCAGTCGCTGTTGCGCCCTCGCCAGGGCCACTTCCAGGTCGTCACCGTCAAAATCCGCGGGCAGGGACGATTCCCGGGAGACCGCATTCGACTTCGGCGGCGGAAACGGCGGCGCGCGGCCGCCGAATACCTCAACGAAATACCAAACACTAGTGAGCGCGATCAGGGCGATAAACCAGCTTCCCCACAGGCCGGCCAGGCGGTGCAGGTCGCCATTCCAGATTCTTGTTTTGCGCTCGAAGCGGGGCCGTTTGAAAAATCCGCGCCAGAATTTCTTGTACACCACAAAGCCCGCAACCAGCGAAATCAGCAAGGGAAACGCGAGGAAGGTCACAATGGGGATGCCGATGTTCACCGGCATCATCAAATGCCGGTGCGTGTTGCGGAAAAACCGCTGCACATTGTAGAAGGAGGTGACGCCCAGCATTTCGCCATTGGGCGGGTCCAGCCAAAGCAGCACATTCTCGCGCCAGGGCGTATTCAGGATCATGTACAGCGAAAACCAGTTGTCCTGGTGGCGGTTGATGGAAATCGGCCGGTGGTTGGGGTATTCCCGGCGCCAGGTGTCGAAGGCCGCGCCCCAGGCGATGTCTTCCTGGGCCACGCGCTCGGTCGCGCGCATTTCCGGCGTGATCAGCCAGTCGATTTCCGCGCTGAAAACCGCGATGGTGCCGGTCGCCAGCACAAAAGTCATGAGCAGGGAAAGCTTCAGGCCGAGCCAGGAATGAACCTTGAACCAGAGCCGGTCCCGCGACTGCTTGACGGTCGGCAATTTTGTTTGGCCGCTTGCGCGCCGCCCGTCGCTTGATGTCGCGGCGCCTGCCTTGCTGATTGTTGGGGCACCCGTCATGGCACCCGTTCGATCAGTCCAAAGGCGGACAGTTTGCGGATGGCTTCAAGTTTCCCGTCATCGTCCATATCGGCGAATGCCGCCATGGTGAAGCGTTCACCAGACAGCGCGGTTTCCAGGCCTGGCAGCGCCGCCAAATCGAAATGCACGTTTCCACCGGGGCCGACAATCACCGCCCCGGTATCGCATTGGCGCAAATCGGCCTGCACATGCGCGCGCCGCGCGTAGCTTGTGGTGGCGCTCGGCGGCGCGGCCGCGTCAAGCAGCGCGCCGCGCAAGGCCGGCCGGCGCAGTTTGAGAAAGTTGTCGCGGAAATAGTCGAGCACCTTGTGGAAATCCGCCTGCTCGGCGAACTCCCGCGCCAGCTCGCGAAATCTGGCTTCCAGCAGGGCGGCATCCTGCTCCGGCCGGGCGAAACCCGGCGGCAGCGAGCGGCGGAATTTGGGATTCTTCAGCGCGACTTCGGACACGGCCTCCAGCATCAAATCCGCCCATCGCTTGACGATCAGGCCGGTTGTGATGTGCATGGACGGTTCGTCGCCATGGCTGGCGGCGTCGTGCATCAACCCCCGGGGAATGTACAGGCATTCCCCCGCGCGCAGCACAAACTCCTGGTCGAGCTCGCCCGCCTTGTGCTCCGCGGACTGGAATCCTTCACCGCGGTACGGGTTGTCAACCGGCTTTTCATACAGCCGCCATCGCTTGGCGCCCGAGACTTGCACGATGAAAACATCGTGATCGTCAAAATGGGTGGCGAATCCCTGGCTGTTTGGCGGCGTCAGGTAGACATTGGTCTGCACATGGCAACTAAGCACTTCCTCAAGCCCGCGGCAGAATCGCGCCAGCCGTTCGTCGGCGAGCTGCAATTGGTTCAGAATCACCGTGGCGCCGCGCTGGAAATGCCGGATCACCGCGCCTCGGTCGATGTTGCCGTTCTTGAAAGTGTAGTCCGAACGCTGCAAGGGCGGCTTGCCGCGCGCCATGGACAAGGCGGAGCGCGGCAATTCGGCGTTTGCGAGGATTTCATCGAGCCGGTTCAGGCTCAATAATTTCGCGAATCGATCCGAGTCCGCGTGCCGGCAATGCAGCGCGCGTTGCTCGTGATAACTTTCGAGAAATTCCTTTTCGGCAACCGGCTCAATTAGCCATGAGAGCGGATTTTTCCGCTCGCTTTGGGTAGCCATGCACGTCTATCGGTAGTCCAGGCCTCTACCATTGCGGCCGCTGTTGTCGGTGACTTCGCCGCTGGCCTGGTCGGAGGCGTCGGTGCTTTCGCCGCCGGACTGGTTGGGAGCCTCAGTGCTCTCGCCACTGGACGGGTCGGGAGCCTCAGTATTCTCGCCGCCAGCCTGGTCGGAAGCATCCGTGCTTTCACCGCCGGACTGGTTGGGAGCCTCAGTGTTCTCGCCGCCGGCCTGGTCGGAAGCATCCGTGCTTTCGCCGCCGCTTTGATCGCTGCTATCGGTTCCTTCCTGCCGCGCGAACGCGCGCGAGGAAGATACCAGCCCCATAAACGAAGCCGCCGACAGCGCCGCTGTTCCAGTTACGATCTCCAGGAACGACCTTCGACCGTACTTGTCTTCTTTCGATTCCATGCCTTTTCCTCAGTTTTCAATCTTTTCAATCTGTGGATGCCTATCCGAGTGCTTCAGATTCGGTGCACACAGGCCGGCATCCTAGCACGCGGCGTTCATTTTGCAAATAAGAATTGTTAGCATTCGCATTCGACTTGGTTTGTCCAGCCCGCGCTGCGAATCCCGGGCTCAGGCCCAAAGCTGGTGTACCGGCATGGCGTAGAACTGGTCGCCAAGTCGCTGTATGCGCTCGCCGTCGTGGAGCACGATGCCGCAGGCGAAATCGGCGCCGGTCAAGCCTTGCAGGCGTTTCAGGCCGCGGAGGTCCCCGGGTCGCACCGTCATTGCGGCTTTCACTTCGATGCCAAGCACCTTGCCATCGCGTTCAATGACGAAATCCACCTCGGTTTGATCCTTGTCGCGATAGTGGTGGATGGTGTCGCCGAATCCCGTCCTGGGGATGAGTTTTGCCAGCTCGGTGAACACGAATCCTTCGAGCATGTCGCCAAATTTGTTCCGGTCTTCCCGCGCGGCCTTGAGGTTGATTCCGCGCAGGGCGGCAAGCAGGCCGGAATCGAGAAAGTGCAGTTTGGGCGCCTTGACCAGCCGCTTGCGGTTGTTTCCGTGCCAGGCGCCCGTTCTGCGAATCACGAACATCTGCTCGAGCAGCGTCAACCAGCGGTCCACCGTCTTGGCGTCCACGCCAAGCGGGGTGGCCATGGCGGCCAGGTTGAGCAGTTGTCCCGCACTTGCCGCGGCAAGTTGCAACAACAACCACAGCCCATCTTTTCTTGAAATTCTGGCCAATTCGGCGGCATCGTGTTCGGCCACCGAGCGGGCGTAGTGGTTCAGCCAGGCGATTCGTCTCGCCTCGCTCCTGCGTTTCTGCGCCTCCGCAAAACCGCCGCCGAGAACCCGCTCGATCAGGTCCTGGGTGCCGCCGGTTTCCAAGACCGGGGGAAAATCGCCGTCCATTGCCCGGTCAATAAATTGCGGTGGGTCGCGCTGTTCGATTTCGGCCTGGGAGAAAGGCAAAAGCTCAATGGTTTCGACTCTGCCCGCGAGAGAGTCCGGGGAAATCGTGCCGCGAAAGAGGTCCACCGAGCCGGTGATCAAAAATCTGCCCGGCCTTGGGTCTTCGTCCGCCGCCAGCTTGAGCGCGAGTATCAGCTCCGGGGCGCGCTGGATTTCGTCGATGGCGGCGCGCTCCAGGCCGCGGATGAAACCGCTTGGGTCGCTGTTGGCGAACTGGCGGAATTGATCGTCGTCCAGCGTGATGAATTCCATGCCTTTTTCGGCGGCGACCTCGCGGGCAAGCGTTGTCTTGCCCGATTGTCGCGGGCCCACCAGTGCAACGATTCTGGTATCGTCCAGGGCCTCGCGTACGGAAATTTCCGCGTGGCGCCTCATGAGTTGTTCTTGCCGAGCTTGCATTTCTATCGTCCAATCGGGAATTTCTGACCGTCCAATCGGGAATTTACCACCGTCCAATCGGGAATTTCTGACCGTCCAATCGGGAATTTACCACCGTCCAATCGGGAATGGAACTCTTTTTCGTTCGGTTGTCCAGGCGAGCCGTGGCGCGCGCAAACCGGCGCAACGCGCTGGATCGGCAAGTATTGGCGCCAAAGGGGGGCAAACCGCCATAATATCGACAGCCCGCATAGACCCGCCGGGAGGAGCATCGCCATGAAATCGTTCGGGAAAGTTGTGGCATCGGCCACATGGGCGCTTGCCGCCGCCAGCGGCGGTGCCGCGGCGCAGCAAGACGACTTCGTGTTTTATTCGGAGCTGGCCAGGGACTGGTACGAAGCTGGATCCTACTTCTCCTGGCAATCAACCACGGAAAACAACAACGGCGCCGTGGTCGATGTGCATTACCGGACCTTCGGCGAGCCATCGGACCCGCAGTTGCTGCTCGTCCACGGCTATCCCAGGTCCAGCTTCGACTACGAAGAATTGATTGTCCACCTGCAAGACGACTATTACATCGCCACGCTGGATTTCCCCGGTTTCGGTTTTTCGGAAAAGCCCCAGAGCAACTATTCCTACATGCTGGAGGACGACGCGCGGCTGCTCGACTTTTTCCTGCGCGAAATCGTCCAATTCGACGACTTCGCGCTGTTCACCCACGATCGCGGCGTCAGCGTCGGGCTGGCGTTCCTCGGCCATTACCTCGATGAAGGCCGGCCCTACACCATCAACTACCACTTCCTCTCCAACAGCGGCATGTTTCTGCCTTTGGCCAACCTCGTTCCCGGCCAGCGCGTGCTGCTGGACCCGGTTCGCGGCCCCGCCGCCATCGCCGAGTTGCAATCCAGGCCGCGCCAGACCGAAGGCGACCCCGTCAGTCTCGCCTACGCCGACATGCAAGCGTTCAACGACGGCATCGGCGCGCGCTTGCACGTTGGCAAGTATTTGCTTGAGCGCGTCGCCAACGAATACCGCTGGCTCGACAATCTGCCGCGCAGCCCGATCCCGGTTGCCTACGTCTGGGGAGCGCTCGACCCGGTCAATCCCCTGCGCACGGCAAACTACGTCTGGGCCGAATATCTGAACGGGCGCGAAGTCGAAAGCTCCTACTGGATTCTCCCCACCGCCAGCCACTATCCCCAGCGCGACCGCCCCGCCGAACTGGCCAAAATCGTAAAACTCGCGCTTTCAGGCGGCGTCCCGAGCCAAGAAGACGGGGACGATTTCATGTGGACCTGGAACCGCCAACGCACCGAACACGACGCCATCTTCGTCGGCCACTCCATCATCCGGGAAATGCAATTCGACGGCGCCGTGCAATACACCCCGGAGGGGTATTGTTACTAAACATTGAAGGTGCTACTAATTGTCTATATTATTTCGAGAATGCGCCGGATCTGATATTCTTGGTGCTTTCTTCGAGGATTTAATCCCCGCTGCGGCAAGTTTTTGTTTGAATTCTTTGTGCGTTGCAAAGTTGTCCAAATTCAACCCAGTGCGATTTCGCATTACATTTTTGTATCGTTTCTGAACGTTTTGCTTCATTGGTACTCCGGATTTTGTGGAAGACTCGAACTCTTCAAGCATGCTTGATGGTCGTTAAAATGCATGTAGTCTAACATAAATTTGTGAAATGTGTAAACACGTTCCGCAAACGCTTCATGATCTGCCAGGTCTTCGATTTTTAGTTGAATTTCGTCCTTAAGGATATTCATTGAAATGCCTCTCGAATGTGTATGCCATCTAGTAGTATCATTCAAGCTTCTTGCAATATCATTCGCGCGATTCTTTTTCATATCCATTGTTATTTTTTTGCCCTCACGTTGAGTTTTGCGCCAATTCTTGAATTTATATTTAGTTAGCCATTTTTCCAATAGTTCAACTGAGTGTTCTCGTGCTTGTTCGTATCTGTGTAAATCAGATAAGTCAAGTTTGTCCACCAAAGCATACTCAAGTGCTGTGAGGCTCCCTTGCTCTGATTTTTTGTTAAGTTCTTCAAATTTTTCAAGATAACCTAGGCCGGGGACCCATTTTCCGTCAATGTAAAATTGAGGATCAATAGGTCCCAATTGCGAATAATAGTCCATGAAGATGTTGTCGCCGGATAACGCAAAAACCGTGCCTGCTGACATAGCTTTGTCTGGAATAACGAAACTTACAGAATCGTAATGATGTCGAATTACATCAACTGTTCTTTCTACCGATTCGATCAATCCTCCTCCAGTGTCCAATAGTATTGTCAGCTCACCTTTGTTTGAATTTTGTTTACGCAAATTTTCGATTTCATCTCTTAATAATCCAGGCAACTGGTAATGCATGGGGCTGTATATTGCGAGTACGTCTGACTTGCAAGTTTTTGCCAAATTTGAAAGATGATGCGCTACAAGAGACTCGATAAAATCTCGTACTTCACTCATAAAATGTGTCCTCAATAACCAAAATATAAAAATCGATCTCGAAATGGCAATCATGGGGCAGTGCGTGCCAAATTCCGCAAAAATTTCGCCGCCTCGGGTATTTCATTCGCAAGTCGAAGCAACTTGTCCATCGCCGCCGATTGGGTTACATCGTCACTTTCGTACTTGGAGAACGCAACCGGGCCTCCGCCAAAAATGCGGGCGGCTTCCGCTTGGGAGAGTCCCAGCTTCTTGCGGATGGAACGTACTTGGGCGCCAGTCAGCAATCCATCAACTCTTTTTCTGAATTTAATCGTCGCGCGTTTGTTTTTGCGAAGGCCGTCTACATCTGACTGCTCGCTGCCACAGGCGTCGCATACCGAGAAGTGAAATTCCAGGTTGTCGCTTCGGCCGCGATACTCGACAGTATTGGAGCCCAGTTCAGGTTTCAGATAGCCTTCTTCGCAGATGGGGCAAAGTTTTTTCGAATCATTCACCGGAAAAAATATCCCCATGGGAAAAGCTCTTCCGCTATCTTACGATTGACTGCGCGGGGCAGCGGAGTTGGCCCTTGATGCCGGCTAACTATGCTATTTCTTACCATAATGGTATGTCAAAAGTTGACAAGAATTCGCGCGGCGCGAGCCTGCACCAATAAGTATGGGAAGAATTTTCGGAAATCGCCGGTTTAGACGGATAAAATTTTTCGGTAGTCGGCGGCGTCGAGGCGGGGGCCGAAGCGGCTGACGACTTCGCCGGCCATGCGGCTGGCGAGCCTGCCGGAGTCGGCGAAGCTGCGGCCGCTGGTGAGGCCGTGGAGGAAGGCGCCCGCGAATGCATCGCCAGCACCGGTGGTGTCCACCGCTTTGACCCGGTGCGGTTCGATATCCACGAAGTACTCGCCGTCGAACAGCACCGAGCCTTTGGCGCCCCGCGTCACCACGAATTTTTTCGCCACCGCCCGCAGGCCCACGCAGGCCTCGCCCAGACTGTCGGCGCTGGTCCACAGGCGCGCTTCGTCTTCGTTGCAGAACAGTAAGTCGACGCTGTCGCCGATCATCTCCTTCATCTGCCCGGGGAAAATTTCCAGCAGCGAGGGGTCGGAGAAGGACAGGGCGGTCTGGACGCCGTTGGCGCTGGCGAATTCGCGCAGCTTGATGGCACCCGCCCGGCTGCAATCGGAGCTGACCAGGTAGCCTTCGATGTACACAAACTGGGACCGCCCCGCGGCTTCCAGGTCCAGGTCCAGCTCCGAGAAAAATTCAGATGCGCCGAGGAAAGTCAGCATGGTGCGTTCGGCGTCGGGGCTGATCATGATCAGGCAGCGGCCGGTATCCACTTCGTGAAAATTGCCGCGGGTTTGAATGCCGTGCTTGATGAGCTCTTGCAGATAGAACTCGCCCGCCTCGTCGTTGGAAGTCTTGCAGGAGAAAAAGGCCCGACCGCCAAGACTGCTGATGGCGAATAGAGAATTGGCAACGGAACCGCCGCCCATCATTTTGCGCATGTCGCCGCGGCTTTCCAGCACGCTGATCAACTGCTGCTGGCGTTCGTGGCTTACCAGCGTCATCACGCCGCGCCGCACGCCGTTGGCGGCAAAGAAAGCCTCGCCCACCTCGTATTCAATATCCACCAGGGCATTGCCCACGCCGTAGACGTCGATGGGTTCCATAATCGTCGCTGTGTCCTTCAATTGGCCTAAAGCTGTGTCCTTGACGTCTTATCGTACGCGGATGCCCGGCAGCGCACTCGCGCCGAGCGGCGGCAGCGCTGCGAGCAATACACCACCGACGGCCAGTTGCGCTTCCATTTGGCGCGCCAGGCGAAGGGCAGCCGGCAGACGGGGCAGGTCTTCCGCGGCAAGTCGGATTTTTTCACTTCGCCCGGCCACCCGCCGCGGCGGCGAACGCTGCTTCCGCGGCCGCAAGCGTCAATTCGATTTCGCGCTCGCCGTGGGCCGCGGAGAAGAAACCGGCCTCGAAGGCCGACGGGGCCAGATACACGCCCCGGTCGAGCATGGCGTGGAAGAAAGCGCGAAAAAGATCGACATCGCAGGCCATCACCTGCTCGAATTTTTCCACAGTCTGTTGCGCGCCGAAAAACAGCCCAAACATGGCGCCGGCCTGGTTGGTGGTGAACGGCACCGAAGCGGCATCGGCGCGGCTTTGCAATTCGTGGAGCAAAGTCGCACCGCGGGCGCGCAAGGATTCGTGGAAGCCGGGCGCCTGGATGGCTTTCAGCGTCGCCAGCCCGGCGGCCACCGCCAGCGGATTGCCGGCCAGCGTGCCCGCCTGGTAGACCGGCCCCTCCGGCGCGATGCGCGACATGATGTCGCGGCGGCCGCCGAACGCGCCCACGGGCAGTCCGCCGCCGATGACCTTGCCCAGCGTGGTCAAATCGGGCTTGATGCCGTAAACCTCCTGCGCCCCGCCGAGGGCGACGCGGAAACCGGACATTACTTCGTCGAAAATCAGCACGCTGGCATATTCATCGCAAAGCTCGCGCAGCCGCTCGAGGAAGTGCGGCGAGGCGGGCACGCAGTTCATGTTGCCCGCAACCGGCTCGATGATGACGCAGGCGCAGGATTCACCGCGGGCCTGGAAAAATGCTTCAAGCGCGGCAGTGTCGTTGTAGGGCAGCACGTGGGTCAGGCTGGAGTAGCCATCTGGAACACCCGGTGAGTCCGGTGTGCCCAGGGTCAGCGCGCCGGAGCCGGCCTTGACCAGCAGGCCGTCGACATGGCCGTGGTAACAGCCTTCGAATTTGACCACGTCATCGCGGCCGGTGAAGCCGCGCGCCAGCCGGATTGCGCTCATGGTCGCTTCGGTGCCCGAGGTGACCAGGCGCAATTGTTCGATGGAGGGAACCAGCCGGCAGACTTCCTCCGCCAGGCGCACTTCGGCTTCGGTGGAGGCGCCGTAACCCAGCCCTTTTTCCAATTGCTTTTGCAGCGCTTCAATGACGGCTGGGTGGCGGTGGCCGAGGATCAGTGGACCCCAGGCGCCGACGTAATCGATATACTGATTGCCGTCGACATCGGTCAGCCAGGCCCCTTCGCCGGATTCGAAAAACAGTGGCTCGCCGCCGACGCCGCGAAACGCCCGCACGGGCGAATTCACCCCGCCGGGGATGTAATTTTGCGCTTGCCTGTAAAGCTTTTCCGAATTCTGTCTGCTCATCCCGCACCCACATCGTTGCGCCGCTGCGAATGGTAGACAATCCCGCCCAAAAGCGAAACCGCACCCAACCCGAGGCTGCGCGTGGGGTTTCCCGTCATTGCGCTTGGGGTTTCCCATCATTCCGCGCGTGGGATTCCCCGTCATTCCGCGCGTGGGGTTCCCCGTCATTCCGCGCGTGGGGATTCCGTCATTCCGCGCGCAGTCGCGGAATCTCCCCGGGTTGGCGCAATGGTTGGGAGATTCTGCGACTTCGCTTCGCTGCGCGCAGAATGACACGCGGGTCGGCATTCCCGTCATTGCGCTTCGGGTTTCCGTCATTGCGCGTCGGGTTTCTGTCATTCCGCGCGCAGTCGCGGAATCTCCCTGGGTTGGCGCAATGGTTGGGAGATTCTGCGACTCCGCTTCGCTGCGCGCAGAATGACGCGCGGGTCGGCATTCCCGCCATTGCGGAAGGATAAATCTTGGGCCACCCGCGACAAATGAAGTAGACTCACGCTTTGGATCATGTGCCAAACAGGAGACTTCCCGATGAAGAAAATCCTTTTGTTCGCAGTGGCGCCAATCATGCTTGCAAGCCTCCAGCCGGCATCCGCCCAGGGGCCGGCGCCGACCGCCTTGCCCGAAGGCGCGGGCAGGGAGCTGGTGCAAAATCACTGCTCCAGTTGCCACAGCATCGCATCCATCACGCGCTCCGCCGGCTACAGCTCCGCCGAGGAGTGGCGCCGGATCATGGCAACCATGATCGAACTGCCCGACTCCCAGGCGAACACCATGGCCGAATATCTGGCCGAGCATTTCCCCGAGGATGTTTCGCGCCGGCCCACCTTGATCGCCGGCGACACCGACATCGAGATCATCGAATGGACCGTTCCCACCCTCGGCCAGCGTTCCCGCGACCCGGCGGAAGCCCCGGACGGCTCCATCTGGTGGACCGGCATGTGGGCCTCCCTCGCCGGCAGGCTGGACCCGGACACCGGCGAAATGGAAGAGTTCCTGCTGCCGCCGACCGCGCGGCCCCACACCATCGTGCCCGACGCCGACGGCAACATCTGGTACACCGGCAACAGCAATGCCACCATCGGCATGCTCGACCCGCATACCGGGCTGGTCACCGAATACGAGACCGAAGCGGCCGACCCCCATTCGGCGGTATGGCATCCCAACGGCAACCTCTATTTCACCGCCCAGCGCGCCGCCGTGCTCGGCCGCCTCAACCCGGCCACCGGCGAGATCACCGAAATTCCCACCGAGCCGCGGCCCTATGGCATCCAGGTGGACTCGAAGGGCACCGTTTGGGTCGCCTACAACGGCATCAACAAATTGGGCGCGCTCGACCCGGACAGCATGGAAGTGCGCTACTTTGAAGTCCCCGACAACCGCACCCGCATCCGCCGCCTTGGCATCGACAGCAACGACATCGTCTGGTTCGTCAACTCCTCCATGGGCAAAATCGGCCGGCTCGACCCGGCCACGGGCGAAATCACCCAGTGGGATTCACCCAGCGGGCCGGATTCGCATCCCTACTCCCTGGCGGTGATCGACGACGTAATCTGGTACAACGAATCGGGCAAGCGCCCCGACGCCCTCGTGCGCTTCAATCCCCGCACCGAATCGTTCCAGAGCTGGGCGATCCCCTCGGGCGTCGGCATTGTGCGCCACGTCTGGGTGACCGAAGACAACAACCTGCTCATCCACCAAAGCAGCTCCAACCAAATCGGCCTGGTTAAAATCAACTAGGGGCAGGGGAGTGGCCCCGCCCGCCCGCGGACCCGTTCGGAGCCACAGCGCGCTTCATTCCCCGTTAGCCGGATTCTGGGCCAATCTGTCCTCAAGATTGCCGACCCGGGTCTCGACCCGCGCCGTGCGTTCGCGCAAGTCGCTTCTGTCCGCGCGAATCTGGGCCCTTTCCTCCCGCGCCTGCTCGAACCGCTGGTCCATGCGATCTTCGGACTGCTCAATCCGCTGGTCCATGCGATCTTCGGACTGCTCGAACCGCTGGTCCATGCGTTCTTCGAACTGCTCAATCCGCGCGTCCACGCGTTCTTCGGACTGCTCAAACCGCGCGTCCACGCGTTCTTCGGACTGCTCGAATCGCGCGTTCACGCGTTCTTCGAACTGAGCGAACCGCTGGTCCATGCGTTCTTCGAACTTCTCAAACCGCGCGTTCACGCGTTCTTCGGACTGCTCGAAGCGCGCATCCACACTTTCCTCGGACTGCTCGAACCGCGCATCCACGCGTTCTTCGGACAGCTCGAACCGTTCGTACACGCGATCAAACTGACGATTCATGCTGGAATACATCGCGCCCGTCAGCGCGATCACACAAACCAGCAACACGTTCGGCGCCGAAGCCTTCGCCATCGCAATTGTCGATTCCAGGTTGGTCTCCATCACATTAATCCATTCATTTTCCGATCCGCCATCTCACACTTCGTCAAATGGAGTCTGGGGCCAATCTGCCTTCAAGATTGCTGACCCGGGTCTCGACCCGCGCCGTGCGCTCCCGCAAGTCGCTTATGTCCGCGCGAATCTGGGCTCTTTCCTCCCGCGCCTGTTCGAACCGCTGGTCCATGCGATCTTCTAACTGTTCAAAGCGCGCGTTCACGCGTTCTTCGGACTGTTCGAAGCGCGCATCCACGCGTTCTTCGGACTGCTCGAACCGTTCGTACACGCGATCAAACTGACGATTCATGCTGGAATACATCGCGCCCGTCAGCGCGATCACACAAACCAGCAACACGTTCGGCGCCGAAGCCTTCGCCATCGCAATTGTCGATTCCAGGTTGGTCTCCATCGCTTTCACCCCATCATTCCCTCATTTCATATCCCATGCCCCCGAAAACCGTGGGGAGCCTGCAGAAAACCATTGTAGAAACGAAAATTCGGCAATGCCAAGTTTTCGGCGAAAATAATCGATGGCCGATGCGACCCTCGCCCCACAAATTCACTCTCCGTTGACCGGTATCTGGGCCAATCTGTCCTCAAGATTGCCGACCCGGGTCTCGACCCGCGCGGTGCGCTCCCGCAAATCGCTTATGTCCGCGCGAATCTGAGCCCTTTCCTCCCGCGCCTGCGCGAGTTGCTGTTCGATACGTTCGAAGCGCTCGTCGATACGCGCGAATTGCGAGTTGATGCGCTCGAACTCCGCGTCCATGCGCGCGAACCCCGCGTCCATGCGCGCGTCCATTCGGTCGAGCCGCTGATCAATCTGCTCGATCCGGCGGTCCATCCGCTCTTCCAAACGCTCGAACCGTTCGTCCATGCTGTCAAACTGCCGATTCATGCTTGAATACATCGCGCCCGTCAGCGCGATCACACAAACCAGCAACACATTCGGCGCCGATGCCTTCGCCATCGCAATCGTCGTTTCCAATTTGGTCTCCATCGCTTTCATTCCGTCATTCCATATCCCGCGCCCCCGAAAACCGTGGGGGAGCCCACTGAAAACCAGTATAGAAACGCAATTGAGGCAATGCCAAATTTTCGGCGAAATTAATTCATGGCCGCCGAGATTTCGCGCGAAACGCCGCCCGCGCCAAGCAGTTCTTGACAATGACGCGGCCAAAGTCCATTTTTGTCGCCCCAAAGGCAATCCAACCGCAACATTCTCCAGATTCCGCGAGGTGTACGATGAAAAAGACCTGTCCAACAAGCGTCACAGCCAGCTTCATGGCCAAGGCCGGCACCGCGGCCATGCTCTCATCCCTGCTCGCCGCGACAGCCCTGGCCCAGCCGCCACGGCCCGGCGCCGTATATCCGGCGGCCCACGCCGGCCAGCAGCCGGTCAACAATCTGCCCAACCCCTATGAGACCCAGCGCGATTTCGGCACCTTGCCCGACGGCCGCATCTGGGGATCGGTAAGCGCCGTCAACATCGACATAGACGGCGTCCACGTCTGGGCCGGCGACCGTTGCGGCACCAACTCCTGCGCGACTTCGAGCGTGGACCCGATCGTCAAGCTCGACCCCAACGGCCGCGTCGTGCAGTCCTTCGGCGGCGGCCTCATCATCTGGCCCCACGGCATCGACGTCGACAGCGAAGGCAATGTCTGGATCGCCGACGCGCGCCTGGCCAACGAAAACGAGCTGGCGGAAAATCCCGCCGCGGCCAACCACGGCAGCGCGGTGCTTAAATTCAGCCCCGATGGCGAGTTGCTGATGACCCTCGGCACCCCCGGCGAAATGGGCGACCCGCCAACGCATTTCACCGAGCCCAACGACGTGCTGGTGGCGCCCAACGGCAACATCTTCGTGGCCGAAACCCACAGCGCCCAATTCCAGAACGAGCCCGGCCCCAACGCCAAGAGCCGCATCTCGATCTTCGCTCCCGACGGCAGCTTCATCAAAAGCTTCGGCCAATGGGGCTTCGAAGACGGCGAGTTCCGTTCCCCCCATTCCCTGGCGATGGACTCCCAGGGCCGCCTGTTCGTGGCCGACCGCGGCAACAACCGCATCCAGATTTTCGACCAGGAAGGCGAACATCTGGACACCTGGTACCAGTTCAGCCGCATCAGCGGCATCTACATCGACCGCGGCAACGACATGCTGTACGCGATCGATTCCGAGTCCGACCCGAACTACAACCCAGGCGGCTGGCGCAAGGGCCTGCGCGTGGGCAACGCGCGCAACGGCCAGGTGCTGTATTTTGTGCCCGAGCATGTTTCCGAACGGTCCTCGGGCATGGGCGGAACCGGCTCGATGGGTGAGGGCGTCACCGTCGACCGCGACGGCAACGTCTACGCCGGCGAAGTCGGCCCAATCCGCGGCATGACCAAATTCGTGCCCAGGCTCAGCCCCTGACCCGGCGCGGGCGCCGGCAATAGAAAACCGCCGGCGCCCGCCGCTAAACGAATTCGCGGCTGGCGCGGCCGGCGCGGCTGGCGCGACTGGCACACGAATCAATCGGAAGGAATCGACTTTGGCTTATTTGCAGGCGACGCTGGGAATTTTCGCCTTCATCGGCATCGCCGTCGCTTGCAGCGACGAGCGCCGGCTGCCAGGCTGGCGCCTCGTCGCCGGCGGCCTTGGCCTGCAATTCCTGTTCGCCTGGCTGGTGTTCCGCTTCGAACTCGTCCAGGCGGGGCTGCGCGGCATCAATCAACTCGTGCAAACCATCACCGCCGCGGTGGAAACCGGCAGTACTTTCGTCTTCGGTTATCTCGGCGGCGACCCGGCCAACGTCGCCTATCCGTTCGAGCTGAGCGACGCCAACGCCAGCGTCATCCTCGCCTTCCGCATCCTGCCACTGATTCTGTTTGTGACCGCATTTTCCGCCGTGCTCTGGCATTTGCGCGTTTTGCCCGTCCTGGTGCGCGCCTTCTCCCTGGTGTTGCGGCGCGGGCTGGGCGTGGGCGGCGCGGTGGGATTGTCCGCCGCGGCCAATGTCTTCATGGGCATGGTGGAATCGCCGGCCCTGATCCGGCCCTGCCTGCGCTCGCTCACCCGCAGCGAATTGTTCATCATCATGACCTGCGGCATGGCCACCGTCGCCGGCAGCGTGCTGGTGCTGTACTCGGTCGTGCTGCAAGGCGTGCTCGACAACGCCCTCGGCCACGTGCTCACCGCCTCGGTGATCAGCGCCCCGGCCGCCATCATGTTCGCGCTGGTCATGGTGCCGGAGAACGGCGAGAGTCAAGCCGACGAAGTGGAATTGCGCAGCGGTTACCAAAGCATCATGGACGCCGTCACCCAAGGCACCGGCGACGGCCTGCGCCTGATGCTCAATGTCGGCGCGATGTTGATCGTGCTCATCGCCCTGGTGGCGCTGGTCAACAGCCTGCTGGCGCTGCTGCCCGAAATCGGCGGGCAGAGCATCAGCTTGCAGGGGCTGTTCGGCTGGTTGTTCGCGCCGCTGGTCTGGCTGATGGGCATTCCCTGGAGCGAAGCGCCCGTGGCCGGCGGCCTGATGGGAACCAAAACCGTGCTGAACGAGTTGCTCGCATACTTCGCGCTGGCCGAGTTGCCCGCCGGAGCGCTAAGCGAACGTTCCACCGTGATCCTCACCTACGCCCTTTGCGGCTTCGCCAATTTCGGCAGCCTCGGCATCATGATCGCCGGCCTCAGCGGCATGTGCCCGGAACGCGCCGGCGAAGTCGTCGAACTCGCCATGCCCGCCCTCATTTCAGGCACCCTCGCCACCTGCATGACCGGCACCGTCGCGGGATTGCTTGTTTGAGACTATGCCAGCGCCTTGCCAAAGCAACCAATGCCGCGGGCGGGGAATTTCCCGCCCTGGCTGAAGATTTCAAGAATCCATGGAGTAAATTCCGGCTCGTTCAATTGCGCGCGTCCGCGCTCGCCTCGCGCGCTTCCTTGAACTCGTTGCCTTCGTACCAGGCCGGCCAGCTGGAACCGTTCGCCAACCGCCGGCCGACTTCGAAATACAGCATCACGTCTTCCGCCGCGCCGCTGAGATCCCATTCCGGGTCGTACTCGTCGCCGGGGGCGTGGTAGCGGTTGGCGACGTAGTCCTCGCTTCGTTCCACGCCCCAGGCATTGCCGTATTCGCGGCTGTCCGTGCCGCCTTCGGCGTACAGCCCGGGTACCCCGGCGCGGGCGAACATGAAATGGTCCGAGCGGTAATAAAATCCGCGCTCCGGCGTCGGTTCCGGGACGATGACGCGATCCTGGGCCGCGGCCGCCTCGGCAAGATAATCTTCCAGCTCGCTGGCGCCATAGCCGATCACCACCACATCGCGCACCCGGCCCCAGGTGTTCAAGGCGTCCATATTGATGTTCGCCACCGTGGTTTCCAGCGGATACACCGGATGCTCCACATACCATTGCGAACCCAGCAGGCCCGACTCTTCCGCCGTCACCGCCAGAAAGACCACGCTGCGCTCCGGCGGCGCCGGCTGCGCCAGAAACAACTCGGCCAGGGCGAGCAACGCGCCGGTGCCCGTGGCGTTGTCCACCGCGCCGTTCCAGATGTTGTCGCCTTCCATGTCGGCCACCATGCCGAGATGGTCCCAGTGCGCGGTGTAAACAATGGCTTCTTCCGGCCGCGAAGCGCCGGGAATCGCGGCGATCACATTGTGCGAACTTGAGCCGCGCACCGCGGTTTCCAGCGCCATGCTGGCGCGAATATCGCCCAGCGGCACGGCGCTGAAGCCCGGCGCCGCCGCTTGCGCCTTCATTTCCGCGTAATCCATTCCGGCCGCCGCGAACAGCGCGTTCGCGGTCTCCAGCGTGAGCCAGCCCTCGATGGGGGCGAGATGCGCGTTGTCGTTCTCCGCCGCCAGCGTGATTTGCGGGCCGGACCAGCTATTGTCCACCACGTCCCAGCCGTAGCCCGCCGGCCCCGTCTCGTGCACGATCAAAATGCCCGCCGCGCCTTGGCGCGCCGCTTCCTCGAACTTGTACATCCAGCGGCCATACCAGGTCATCGCGTTGCCGTTGAACAGCGCCGGGTCCTGGGTGGCGTAGCCCGGGTCGTTCACCAGCACCACAACCGTCTTGCCCGTGGCATCCACCTCCGCATAATCGTTCCAGCCGCGCTCCGGCGCGTTGATGCCATAGCCGACGAAAACCACTTCGCTGTCTTCCACCACAATCGGCGAGTTGTGGTGGCGGCTGCCAATCACCATTTCCGTTTTGTACGCGGGGCTGGCGTCGAATGCGCCGCTGAATTGCAGCACCGGCGTCGAAGTGGCGGTGATTTCCACCACATCCACCTGCTGCGTGTACGCCTCGCCATTGCCCGGCCCCACGCCAAGGGCGCTGAACTGCTCCGTCAAATACGCAATCGTGCGCCGCCCGCCGGCAGTGGCCGGCGCGCGCCCTTCAAACGCATCCGAGGCAAGCACCGCCGTATGCTCATGCAGCACCTGTGCAATCCGCTCCAGCCCAACCGCCGGCGCCGCCGCGCCTTCCACCAAAGCCGCACCCGCCGCCTCCGGCGCCGCCACGCTCCCCATCGCAGGCGCACTGTCCACCCCCGATTCCCCGCAAGCGGCCAACAAAAGCAAAACCCCCAACACCCCCACCAACCGAGCTTTCATACCAACCTCCAACCACCACGCCAATCCCAAAATTATAGCACTCTCCAAACTCCCCCCTTGAGGGGTGAGGCCCTAAGAAAGCGCAGCTTTCTTAGGGCCGAACGACCCGACAGGATGTCGGGGCTGGGGGTAATCGAAGCCGAAATTCCCGCGCCAGGGATGGCAAGCACAATCCACCAGAATCCAATTGCAGATTCTGCGACTCCGCTTCGCTCCGCGCAGAATGACGTGGATTGGGCTTCACGTCATTGCAGAATGACGAGAGGTAGGGGTCGCCCGTAATGCCAGGGTCCGCGGGCGGGCGGGGCTTTGCGCGTCGTAGAGGCGGAGCGTCACAGGGACGTGTTAAGCGACGCCGATTCGATTCCCGGCTCGACAGGATGTCGAGCCGGGATTTAGCGCAAAGCCCCGCCCGCCCGCGGACCCGATCGAAGCCGAATTCCCCGCGCCAGGGATGGCAAGCACAATCCACCAGAATCCAATTGCAGATTCTGCGACTCCGCTTCGCTCCGCGCAGAATGACGTGGATTGGGCTTCACGTCATTGCAGAATGACGAGAGGTAGGGGTCGCCCGTAATGCCAGGGTCCGCGGGCGGGCGGGGCTTTGCGCGTCGTAGAGGCGGAGCGTCACAGGGACGTGTTAAGCGACGCCGATTCGATTCCCGGCTCGACAGGATGTCGAGCCGGGATTTAGCGCAAAGCCCCGCCCGACTGCGGGCCCGGTCGAAGCCAACGCGCCACAAAACCACATCAATCAATAATCTCCTCCCTGCGCGGCAAATCCCTTCCCCGGGGCCCATCGCGACCCGCCCGCGGCGGCCCGCCCCGGCGCACAAACTCCCGCGCCGCGAGCCTTTCCTCCGGGCTCAAGCGCGCCAGAATCTCCACCATCTGCTCATGCGACAGCGTCTGGTACGCCATGCTCAACTCGCGCAAGCGCGCCAGCGCCTCCGCCAGCGCTTCGGGGTCGAAATTCTCATCCCCAATCAATTCGTTCACCTGCCGCTGCGCGCGAAACATCTCGCGCCGCGCCGGCCGCGCCGATGCAATACCCTCCCGCGCCACCGGCTCCAGCTCCGCGCGCCGCGATTCGGGCAAATCCCGCAAAATCCAGCCCGTCGAAGGCGGCAGCAGCGACTGCGCGTAATCCCGCCCATTCACCATCCGCCAGCCCATGCCCCCCAGCCAAAACAGATTCAGCGCCAGCGACGCCAGCAGCGCAATCATCAGCAAACCGCGTTTATTCATTCGCCGCCTCCGTTGCCGTTTCCGCATATTCATACAAAGACAGCAGATAAAGCTCCTGGTCCCAATAGGCGTAGCCCGGGTCCTCGGCATCGAGCCCAAAACCGAAAAAGCCGGAAAGGGCGATGCCGCACACCAGCGGCAGGCAGGCGGCCAGCGCCGGCCGCCACCATCCGCCGGGCGAGCTGCCCGGCGTCAACCAGGCGATGACGCCCTCCAGCCCCGTGCCGGCCCGCCGCGGCAAAGCCTGGCCCAGCACTTTCGCTTCCAGGCCGGCAAATTCGGGCGCCGCGTCCCGCTCCAGCAGGCTTTCCAGCATTTGTTGCCGCCGCAGCAACTCCCGCGCCGCCGAGCTTTCCCGCAACAGCGCCGCCGCGCCCTCGCGCTCCGGCGCCGGCCAATTGTCGCTGTCGCCGCCGCGGCGGTCGAGCAAATCGGTGAATTCGTCAAGTTTCATGCTGCCACCCTGTTTGACGCCGGTTCAGTCGGCCCGCGGTTCCGCCGCCCGCCAGATGTCGCTGCCGCCGCCGCGCCCTCTCATTCCGGCGCCGGCCAGGCGGCTATCCAGCAGAGCAGGCAATTCGTCAAGTTTCATGCTGTCCGCCTGTCTGTTCGACTGTTTGCCCCCCGGCTTGCTCCCCCGTCCTTTTCTTCCGCCGGCAGCGCCTCGCGCAGCGAACGCCTGCCTCTGGCCAGCAGCGACTCCAGCGCTTGCACGGAAAGGTTCATGATCATGGCCGCCTCCTTGTTGGAAAAGCCCTGATAATGGCACAGCGATATCGCGCCGCGCTGGTTCACGGGCAGCCGCTCCAGCGCCGCCCGCAGCCCCGCCATTTCGCCGTCCGCCAGCGCCGCGTCCAGCGGCCCCGGCCCCCGCGCCAGCTCTTCCAACTCCGCCGCCGGTTCCTCCCGCCGCTTGCGCAGATGGTCAACGCACAGATTGTGCGCGATGCGGTGAATCCAGGTCGATAGCCCCGCCTTCGCCGGTTGCCAGCTCGCCGCTTTCACCCAAACCTTGAGGAAGGTCTCCTGGGCGATATCCTCCACATCGCGGGTGTTGCCCAACAAGCGCCAGGCGTAACGGCTCACCGGCTTCAGATGACGTCGGACGATCGCTTCATAGGCGCCGTGGTTGCCGGCGCAGATCGCGGCCATCAATTCTTCATCGGTCATCAGCCCATCATAACCGCGCCCGCGTCAATTCTGCGTGTCTTCATCCGCCTGGTCCGCCTGGTCCGCCCGGCCCGCCGGCCCGCCCGGGCGGGCGCGAAAGCCCCGTGTCGCCCATTCACTCGCTTGCACCAGGCCGTCTTCGTCCCGGTCGAGGCGGGCGAACACATCGCCGCGGTACTCATCCAAGCTGACCACACCATCGCGGTCCGCGTCCAGGTTTTCGAATCTGGCGTTCAGCCGCTCCATGAACCGCTCCTGCCGCGCCTCCCGCCGGGCCTGTTCCTCGCTCTCGGCGCTCTCGTCTTCGTTCGAGGCCGGCGCCGCCTGCGGCCGCGGCGTTCCTCTGCGCACACGGCCGGGAAGGCCGCGGCGCATCGTGTTGCCGTATTCTTCCAGCGACACCGCGCCGTCGCCGTCGCGGTCCGCATTGGCGGCCACCGGGGCGGCCATAAACTCCGCAAGGCTCAGCGCTTCGTCGCCATCGGTGTCGAACTGCGAGAATCGGTTCTCGCCATCGTTTTCCTGCGCCAGGGCGGATGTGGAAAGCGCCAGCGCCGCGGCGATGGCCAAAGGTATGCTTCGAACTGATTTCATAGTCGTGTTCCTGTATGGAAATGCGTTATTGCCTAAAGTTCAGATTGCCGGGCGACTGGTCCGCCAAGCGTTCAACTCCCTTTACGCGGCAACCGGCAATTCCCGTCGCAACCATTTGCGCCCGGCGCCCGCCAGCCGCGGCGCGCGAAACTTGCGCTGAGAATTTTGCCTTGTTTGCGGATAATCACGGTTACCACTTGATATTTCTGCAAATGCAGTCAGAATGGCGAAGCGTCGCGGGAAAGGCTTGACAAGCCAATTAGTACCACTAACAATACCTATTCAATACCATATTAGGTGTGGTTTTCCGGCAACCGGGCGCGGCAGCGCAGCACGAAGTGTTGGACCGGAATCAATTTGAGCACAGAGCATCTCAGAGCATCACGGAGTAAAGCCAAGCAAAAGCGAGCAAAAAAGCACCAATGCATGTAAAATGCCGCAGTCGGCCAGCGTTCGGCCGCGGCAAGCCCGGATTTGCCAGAATGAGAACAGAATGACCAGCGTGAAACCACTCGCGAAAGAGGGAATTTCAAAATCAGGTTCAACAGCCCGCCGGCTGTTGGCTGCCGTGCGCGCGAAATGCCCGAGTTGGCCGTTCGCGCGCCTTGGCGCGCACCCGAAACTTCCCGCTCTTCCGCTCGTGCGATTGGCCGCACGCCTTAGCCAGCAACAAAAGCCCGCGCAACAAGAGGCCGCGCAACAAGAGGCCGCGCAACAAAAAGCCGCGCAACAAAAGGCCCCTCAACAAAGAGCCGCACGACAAAACGCCGCGCACAAGAATCCAGCCGTCGCGTTTCCCTTCCTTTATATACCCGCCGAATCCCGGCCCGGCCCCGCGCCCATGGCCCGGCGATTTGCCCCGCTGAGCGCCGCCAAGCGCGTTCTCTCCAAGGCGGCGGCCACGCTCGCCTTGTCAGCGCTCGCGCTCGTGTCCTTGGGGATGAGCGCCTCCGCCCAGGCCCAGACGCTGACCTTGACCTTCTCCGATGACGGCAGCACCGTGACCATCGACGCCGCTGGCAGTTTGGATTTCTCAGCATCCGGTTCCCGGGCTGATGCAACGATCGGATTCCTAAACGCCATTTTTGTCGATGACACTGACATCTGGGCCATCGGGGCGGACTCGTCCGGCATCAACAGCCCGGTGAGTACGTATCAACTCTCTGCCTTGACGACCACGGTTAATGAGCCTTTCTCAGGTCCCTCTTCAGCCGAAAACTTGTCCAACTATAGTGCCGAATTCTACCTCCGATTCACCACCTTCTATAACCGGATGCTGGTAGACCAGGACAATCTCACAGGAGACATCTACGATCCAACAGGAGACCAAGTCACGTTCACGGGCACCCTGCAAAGCACCTTGGGCGACAACGACTTCGACATCGAACACGCGTTCGGCAATCAGAAGATCGTTTTCAAAACCGCGACCCCAGCCACAGTCCCCGCCGCGCCAACCGGCCTGGCGGCGACAGCGGGCAATGCCCAGGTTGACTTGGCTTGGGCCAACCCGAACGACAGCAACATCACCAAATACCAGGTCCGCTACGGCGCAGGCGCCACCGTCCCCGCCACCGCCAACTGGGAAGACATCAGCGGCAGCGGCGCCGGCACCACCAGCCACACCGTCTCCGGCCTGACCAACGCCACCGGGTACGCCTTCGAAATCCGGGCCGTGAACGCCCGCGGCAACAGCAGCGCCTCCGCCACCGCGACCGCGACGCCGGCGGAGCCCGACACCACGCCCAGTTTCGGCAGCGAGACCATCGCCGACCAGAACTTCACCCAAAACACTGCCATCGCCACCTTGACCCTGCCCGAAGCCACCGGCGGCAATGGCACCCTGACCTACAGCCTGACCCCGAACGCTCCGGCGGGCCTGGCCTTCGACGCCACCAACCGCACCCTCACCGGCACTCCCACCGCGGTCCAGAGCGCGACGGCCTACACCTACACCGTCACCGACGCCGACAGCGACACGGCCAGCCTGACGTTCAACATCACCGTCGCGGCGCCGGGACCAACACCGGCCCAGCCGCAGCACTTCACCGCGAGTGTCTCCCGGGACAATAGTCTGACCACCCGCGGCCAGGTCCAATTGAACTGGGCCGACCCGTCTGACAGCAGCATCACCAAGTACCAGGTTCGGCACAAGGCGGGCACGAGTTTTCTGTCTCCATCGGATGATGGCTTGTGGACCGATATTTCCGGCAGCAGCGCCAGCCTCACGCATGTTCTGGTGGGGGATCTGAATTTCGGAACGACTTATGTCCTTCAGGTGCGCGCGGTGAACGCGAACGGCGCCGGAACACCGACCGCGGCACTGACCGCGGCGCCGACGCCGCTGCCTTCCCCGCAAGGCGCCAATGGCAGACTGCTTCACCCGCCCACCAATGTGATGACCCAATCGCCGGAACCCGGCAAGATCAAAATCTCCTGGGATTGGTATGACCCCACCTGCTCCACGGTGGCGGGCGAACCTTACATATTCGAGGTTGTCTTCAGAAAGCCCTCGGCAAATTGGTCGACTTCGGGGGTAAACAGCAACGCGGGATCCTACAGCCTCACCTACAACGTCAATGCCGGCGGCAACGTGGAAGAGTGGGAGTTTCCCAGGTGGGGCATCAATCTTGGCTCTGTTGGGCCCGATGTCGTATTGGACGCGGGCCAGTACGAAGTCAGCGTAAGCTATGGCGGCGGCACCTCGCTCCTGAGATGCAGTGGATATGGTTCCTGGGCCTCGCCGAAGAGCGTCACCGTGGTGCAGCCGACGACGCCCGACTTCGGCACGGGGACGGTTGCGGATCAGACCTTCACCCGGAACACGGCCATCACGCCCCTGGTTTTGCCGGCGGCCACCAGCACCGGCACGCCGATTTACACCTTGACTTCAACGCTGCCCGCGGGCCTGAGCTTTGATCCCGCCACGCGCACCCTCAGCGGCACCCCGACGGCGCTGCAGGCGGCCGCGACCTACACCTACACGGCCTACAACATCCGGGGCGAAAACACTCAGCTCACGTTCACCATCACCGTCGAGGAGCCGGCATCGGCCCCGGCCGCGCCCACCGGCCTGGCCGCCACCGCCGGCGACACCACGGTCACGCTGAACTGGACCGACCCGTCCGACACCAGCATCACCAAGTACCAGGTCCGCTACGGCGCGGGCGCCACCGTGCCGGCCACCGCCACCTGGGACGATATCGACCCCAGTGACGACCAGACCACCAGCCACACGGTCACCGGCCTCACCAACGCCACCCAATACGCTTTCGAAATCCGCGCCGTCAACGCCAACGGCAACAGCGACGCCTCGGCCACCGTCACCGCGACGCCGGAGGCCGACACCACGCCCAGCTTCGGCAGCGAGACCATCGCCGACCAGAGCTACACCAAAGACACGGCGATTTCCACGCTGACGCTGCCCCAGGCAACCGGCGGCGAGGACCCGCTGACCTACAGCCTGACCCCGAACGCCCCGGCGGGCCTGGCCTTCGACGCCACCAACCGCACGCTCACCGGCACCCCCACCACGGTCCAGAGCGCGACGGCCTACACCTACACCGTCACCGACAACGACGGCGACACGGCCAGCCTGACGTTCAACATCACCGTCGAGGCGCCGGCACCCGCGCCCGCCGCGCCCACCGGCCTGGCCGCCACCGCGGGCGACACTGCGGTCACGCTGAACTGGACCGACCCGTCCGACACCAGCATCACCGGATACCAGGTCCGCTACGGCGCGGGTTCCACCGTGCCGGCCACCGCCACCTGGGATGATATCGACCCCAGCGACGACCAGACCACCAGCCACACCGTCACCGGCCTCACCAACGCCACCCAATACGCTTTCGAAATCCGCGCCGTCAACGCCAATGGCAACAGCGACGCCTCCAGCACTGTCACCGCAACACCGGCACTGGCCGTCCCCGACGCGGTGACGAACCTGACCGCCAGCGCTGGCGGCACGCACGTTTACCTGACCTGGACCAACCCGACCAACGCCACCATTACCAACATTCAGGTCCGCTACAAGCCCGCGGCTGACCTGCCGTTCGATGACACCACCGACCTTTGGACCAATCTCGCTGCCACGCGCACGGACTTCGACGCGTTTGACCCGACCCCCGACACCGAATACAGGTTTCAAGTGCGGGCCATCAACGCCGCCGGCAACGGCCAGGCGAGCGAGGTGAGCGTGACGACGGGCACGGTGCCCAGCGTGGAAGACATCACGCGGCACATGCCAACAACCTCCCCGACCAACGCGAACACGTTGACGTGGCAGGTTGTGTTCAGCGAACTGGTGCTGTACGGGCAGGCCGGCGGGCCGGGGGCATACGAGGTTGCCTACGACCCGCCGATCGCGAACGCGCCGACGCTGGTCGCGGACAGGCTGGGCGCGGCCCGCAGATGCGTGCGCCGCGGGGATGCGGGGCTGGCTTTCTCCGTCGAGCTTTACGGCGGCGACCTGGCCAACTACAACGGCACGGTGACGATGACGTTGAAGTCGGACGGGGTTATCCGAAACTGCGACGGCACCGCGGTCCGGGTCCGGACGCCGACCGGCACCAACGACAACACCTTCGTGGTGGACAACGTGGCGCCGACAGTGACGGTCACGGGCGTTTCCGGGACGGTCACCGCAGCGGTTGAGGCGACCTTCACGTTCACCGAGGAGGTCACCGGCTTCGACGTCGGCGACATCGTCCTAACCAACGCCGCCGCATCGGAATTCTCCGGGTCGGGAACGACCTACAAGGCGATGATCACGCCGGCCGTCGGCGGCGCCTTCAGCGTCGGCATTGCGGCGGGCGCGGCGCAAGACGCCGCCGGCAACGACAATGCGGCGGCGACTACCGTGACCGCGCAGTACGATGCCACGCCCAGCTTCGGCGCCGGTGTCACGATTGCCGACCAGACCTACACCCAGAACGCCGCCATCACCACCTTGAACCTGCCTGAGGCCACCAGCGGCAACGGCACCCTGACCTACAGCTTGACCCCGGCCGCCCCGGCGGGCCTGGCTTTCGACGCCACCGCCCGCACCCTCTCGGGCACCCCGACCACGCTTCAACAAGCCACGGCCTACACCTACACCGCCACGGACGAGGATGGCGACACGGTCAGCCTCACGTTCAACATCACCATCGAATCGCTGACGCCGGCCGCGCCCACCGGTCTGAGCGCCACGGCGGGCGACGCCCTGGTCGCACTGGCCTGGTCCAATCCGCAGGACAGCACAATCACCAAGTACCAGGTTCGCTACGGCGCGGGTTCCGCCGTGCCCGCCACGGCAACCTGGGGTGACATCACCGGCAGCGGCGCGGGCACCACCAGCCACACCGTCACCGGCCTCACCAACGGCACCCAATACGCTTTCGAAATCCGCGCCGTCAACGCCGGCGGCAACAGCAACGCTTCCAGCACCGTCACCGCGACGCCCGCCCAGTCCCAGACCTCGCAAACCAACGCGCCGTCGATCAGCTTGCTGCAAGCGGGACGCGCCGGCATGGTGGTGAACTGGAACTGGGTCGACACCACCGGCGGCGCCTGTTCCATGGCCGGAGCCAATTCGAGATTCGTGCTCGAATACAAGAAAGCCACGGAGCCGAACTGGAAGGGAGCCACGCAACTGACCCCCAACACCGCCGACCATGGCGTGTTCGAGTTGTACAACTCCGAGAATTGGAGCCGGGGCCTGGTGCCCAGCGGCACCTTGCTCACCATGTTCACCATCGACGCGAACTCCCTGGGCAGGGAGCCTGTCTCCCAGTCCGGCGTGGCGCTGGACGCCGTCCAGTACCAGGTTCGCCTGCTGGCCCAAAGCGACAGCAGTTCCTGCGACGACACCTACAGCCCCTACAGCGCGATCGCCAGCGTGACCGTGCTTGCGGCGAACCAGGCGCCCACCGTCACCAGCGCCATCGCGGACCAGTCGGTGGTGGCCGAGGCCAGCGTGACGGTGGACATCTCGTCAACGTTCAGCGACCCGGAAAACGACGCCTTGACCTACGCGGCGTCCTCGAACGACACGTCCAAGGCCACGGTGGCGCTGTCCGGCACCACGCTGACGCTGACAGGCACGGGGGCCGGCAGCGCGAAAGTCACCGTAACCGCCACCGACCCCTACGGCGATTCCGTATCCGACGAATTCGACGTCACCGTCACCAACAACGCGCCCACGGTGGCGAACGCGATTGCGGACCAGACGGTGAACACGGGTTCGGACGTGACGGTTGCGCTGGAAACCGCCGGCAGTGAAGTGTTCGCGGACCCGGACAGCCACGCCCTGACGTACTCCGCCACTTCCAGCGACACAACGCTGGCCACCGTGGCGGTGGACAACGCGGCCAACACGGTGACCGTGACCGGCGTCGCCGCGGGCGCGCCGACCATCACCGTGACCGCGAGCGACGGCTACGGCGGCACGGTCAGCGACGATTTCATCGTCACGGTGAACCAGGGCAACCGGGCGCCGACGGTGGCGAACGCGGTGGACGACCAATCCGTGGCGGTGAACGCGACGGTGGATGTGGACGTCTCCGCCGTGTTCACCGACCTCGACAACGACACGCTGACGCTGTCAGTGACTTCCTCCGCCACCGCGACCGCGACGGCATCGCTGACCGGCACCACCTTGACCCTGACCGGCGTCGCCCAGGGCACGGCCCAGGTGACGCTGACCGCCGACGACGGCAACGGCGGCCAGGCCTCGGACACCTTCGACGTCACCGTGACCTCCAGCGCGCCGGTGGTGGCGAACCCGATCGCGGATATCAGAATCTCGACGGTCGTTCCGCGCGACATCGACCTGACGCCGGTGTTCAGCGACCCGGATGGAGACACCTTGACCTACAGCGCCTCATCCAGCGACACCAGTCTCGCCTCGGTTTCGCTGACGGGCTCAACGCTGACCGTGAGCGGAGCCTTCTCCCTGGGCACCGCGACGGTGACGGTGACGGCAACCGACACGAGCGGCGCTTCGGTCTCGGACCAGTTCGTAGTCACGGTCCAGAACACCATCCGGCCCGCGGCGCCGACCAATTTGAGCCTCGTGGCCGGCGTCGGCGAAATCTCGGTGACCTGGAGCTGGGCCGACAACACCGGCGGGGTCTGCCTGCTCTCCGGAAACCGGTCGGGCTTTGAGGTCGAATACAAGAAAACCTCGCTCGGGGACGATTGGCACCTGGCCCATGACACCCATCCCAACGACGTCGACCATGGCGTGTTCGAATTGACCGGCCCGGGCCGGGGCGCCCTGCGGCAATTCGTGATCAAGGAGGGTGCTACGGGGAACGGCGAAGGTCAAATCGGGGTCGCCCTCGACCCGGTGGACTACGACGTTCGCATACTCGCCTACAGCGGGCCTTGTGAAGACAGTTCGGTGGAGCCGCGCGATCCCAACAGCGACTACTCCGCCATCGCAACCACCGCGTTGAACAACGCGCCGACGGTGGCCAACGCCATCGCCGACCAGACCGTGCAGGTCGGCTCGGACGTGAGCGTGGCGCTGGAAACCTCCGGCAGCGAAACCTTCACCGACCCCGACGGCGACACCCTGACCTACACGGTGGCGTCCAGCGACACCGCCAAGGCCACGGTGGCGGTTTCCGGTTCCACGGTAACCGTAACCGGCGTGGCGGAAGGTGAGTCCACCATCACCGTAACCGCCGATGACGGCAAAACGGGCGGCACCGCCTCCACCACGTTCAAGGTGACGGTGACCGCCGCCACCCTCGGCTTCGGCACCCAAACCATCGCTGACCAATCCTGGACCCAGTTCGTCCAGATCACCGACGTAACGCTGCCCCAAGCCACCGGCGGCAGCGGCGCGCTGAGCTACAGCCTGTCGCCGGCGCTGCCCGCGGGCGTCAGCTTCGACACCGCCACCCGCGTCCTGAGCGGCACGCCAAGCGCCTCCCTGGCGGAAACCACCTACACCTACACCGCCACCGACGCCGCCAGCACCACCGCCAGCCTGAGCTTCAAGATCACCGTGGCGGCGGGCAACCGGGCACCGGTGGTGGCGAGGCCGATACCGGATAGCGGCGTGTGGCTAAACACTCCATTTGGCCATGAAGTTTTTGCCCGGCGCTTGGAACTAGCGGGCGAGGAAATATTCTCCGATGCCGATGGCGATGCGCTGACCTACTCGGCCACCAGCGCCAACCCCGCCGTGGCCAGCATCAGGAATGTGTTAAACGTGGTGCCCGACGGGTTGGCCAGCTTGGAAGTCCTGGGGGTAACGGTGGGCACTACGGAGATTACGCTCAGGGCGACGGACCCAAGCGGCGCCTGGGCGGAGGACAAGTTCAACATCACCGTCATTGATTCGAACGGCTCGGGACATATGACTTCGTTCGATGACGTCACGATCTCTGTCAATGGCGGCAGGCAGTACGTCAATCCCCCGTTGCCGGCAGTCGCCAGCGCGGCCACCGCCAGCTCGTTCTCTGGATTGGCTCTAACGGCAACCAGCGCCAACCCGTCCGTGGCCACGGCGGAGATTATCAATCGGGTTAATGGCGTTCGCGGATTCTCGTTCGCAACGTTCAACGTGCGTGTGACCGCGGTGGGAACCGGCGTGACAACGGTCACTGTCACCGCCAATTCCTCCCTTGCCGCCGATGTGACCGAGACCTTCACCGTAACCGTAACCGGCGCCATCGCCCCCGCCCAGCCATCCAACCTCCGGGCAACGCCGGGCGACGGCCAGGTGACCCTGAACTGGGACAACCCCTCCGACACCAGCATCAGCAAGTACCAGATCCGCCAGGCCCAGGGCACCACCGTGCCCGACAGCACCGCCTGGACCGACATCACCGGCAGCGGCGCCGCCACCATCAGCCACATCGTCACCGGCCTGACCAACGGCCAGGCCTACGCCTTCCAAATCCGCGCCGTGAACGCCACCGGCGACGGCGCCACCTCGGCCACGGTGACCGCAACGCCGCAGGCCGACTCCGCGCCCAGCTTCGCCGCCGGCGTCACGATTGCCGACCAGACCTACGCCCAGAACGCCGCCATCGCCACCTTGAACCTGCCCGCGGCCACCGGCGGCAACGGCACCCTGACCTACAGCTTGACCCCGGCCGCCCCGGCGGGCCTGGCCTTCGACGCCACCGCCCGCACCTTGACGGGCACTCCGACCACGGCCCAGAGCGCGACAGCCTACACGTACACCGCCACCGACGCCGACGGCGACACGGCCAGCCTCACGTTCAACATCACCGTCACTGCGGACACCCAAGCGCCGCGGGTGGCGAGCATCGTGCGACATGATCCGCCAACTTCGCCCACCAACGCGGTGTCCTTGACCTGGCGGGTGACGTTCAGCGAGGCGGTGGTGAATGTGACCGACGATGACTTCCACGTTGGGGGTACGGATGGGACGGAGACGGCGACGGCAGTCGGCACGGACGGCACCACCTGGGACGTGAAC
The DNA here is from genome assembly GCA_965221015.1 of uncultured Pseudohongiella sp. Lineage (GTDB taxonomy): Bacteria > Pseudomonadota > Gammaproteobacteria > Pseudomonadales > Pseudohongiellaceae > UBA9145. The sequence goes on from OZ244859.1 coordinate 941,181, forward strand.
GTGGCCGGTGGCAATTTGGTGGTGCTGGCCGGCACGGTGAACCTGGAGTTCGTGCAAGGCCAGGACATCGAGGATACCGCCGGCAACGCGCTGACCGACACCACGCCGACGGGGACCAACGACGACACCTACCTGCTGGACAGGACCCCTCCACACGTAACTTCAATTCACCGTTACGACAGCGAAACCGGGAACACCGATGCGAAGTCGCCGACCAACCGGGATTCGGTGCAGTGGTCGGTTCAATACAACGAAAGCATGCGCCATTCGGGGGCCGGAAGTGCGGCTGCCTATACGGTTACCTTCGTGCCGGCGATCACGCAGGAGCCGACGCTGACCGTGACCCCGGCGGCCGATGATCCGAATGTCTGCGGAGATTTAACGCCCTACGTCGTAAACATTTCCGGCGGCGCGTTGGCTGGCTACAACGGCACGGCCACCTTGACGCTGAATCATGCGCAGGTCACGGACTGCGTTGGCAATACGCTCCGTAACCGGACCCCGCCCCGCGGCAATCAGATTACGTACGAGCTGGACAACACGGCGCCGACGGTGGCCATCACGGGCGTTTCCGGAACGGTCAACGCAGCGGTGGATGCCACCTTCACCTTCAGCGAGTCCGTCACCGGCTTCGAGGCCGGCGACATCACATTGACCAATGCCGACGCTTCGGACTTCGCCCAGCCGGACCCGGCGGCGCCGGTCTACACGGCGAAGATCACGCCGAAGGCCGAGGGCGAGTTCAGCGTCGCCGTGGCGGCGGCCGTGGCCCAGGACGCCGCCGGCAACGACAACGCCGCCGCGACCACGGTCACCGCGATCTACGACGAACTGGAGCCGCCCGCCAAGCCGAGGAGCCTGGTCGCCATAGCCGGTGACGCGGAAGTCACCCTGATCTGGGCCAACCCCGGTGACGACAGCATCACCAAGTACCAGATTTTCAATTCTGAAACCGTGGGGATCAACCTGTGGGATGACATTCCGGGCAGCGGCGCCGACACCATTACCCACACGGTGACCGGCCTGACCAACGGCACCGAGTACACCTTCCAGATCCGCGCCGTGGCCGGCAGCCTGCTGGGCGAAGCCTCCGACGCGGTCAAGGCGACGCCGCAAGTGGCGGTCCCGGACGCCCCGGACAACCTGACGGCCACCGCGGGCGACCGCTCGGTGAGCCTGAGCTGGGACCTGCCCACCAACGCCAGCGCGCTGGACAAGGTGCAGGTGCGCCACCAGGCCCGGGGCGAGACGACCTGGGAGCCCTGGACCGACCTGGCGGCGGACGCCACCACCCACACCGTGACCAACCTGAAGAACGGCCAGGACTACCTCTTCGAAGTGCGCGCGGAGAGCGCGTCCGGCGCCGGCCCGGCGGCGCGGACGGCCGGAACGCCGGAGCTGGCGGTCCCCGGCGCCCCGACCGGGCTCAGCGCCACGGCGGGCAACGCCGAAGTGGACCTGGCCTGGACGCTGCCCACCAACACCAGCGAGATCGACGCCGTGCAGGTGCGCTGGAAGGCCACGGCGGACCTGCCCTTCGACGACGCCCGCGACAAGTGGACCGACCTGCCGTCCGCCGACGCCACCAGCCACAAGGTCACCGGCCTGACCAACGGCACCGGCTACACCTTCCAGGTGCGCGCCACCAACAGCGCCGGCAACGGCGACCCCGCCACCGGCGCGGCGACGCCCCGCGCGCCCCCGCTGGTGACGCCGGGCGCGCCGACCAACCTGAGCACGGTGCCCGGCGACACCGAGGTGGTGGTGCTGTGGACCCTGCCCACGAACACCAGCCAGATCGACAGCGTCGAGCTGCGCCACAAGGTGAAGACGGACCCCGACACCGGCTGGAGCCAGTGGACCTCCCTGGCCGGCACGGCGGACCGTTCCCGGGTGACGGGCCTGGTCAACGGCACCGACTACCTGTTCGAGGTCCGCGCGGTGAACACCGCGGGCACCGGCCCGTCGGCCAGCGTCGAGGGCACGCCGAATCTGGCGAAGCCCTCGTCCCCCAGCAACCTGCAGGCCAGCGCTGGCGACACACAAGTGACCCTGACCTGGGACCTGCCGGACAAGGGCACCGTGGACAGCATCGACGTGCGCCACAAGAAGAAGACGGACACAAGCTGGGGCCAATGGACCCTGCTGGCGGCGGACGCCACCACCAGCACCGTGACCGGCCTCGACAACGGCGTGACCTACGAGTTCGAAGTCCGCGCCACCAACGCCGCCGGCAGCAGCGACCCGGTGGCCGTGGACGCCCAGCCGAAGCTGGCGGTCCCGGACGCCCCCGGCAACCTGACCGCGGCGCCCGGCGACGGCAAGGTCGGCCTGACCTGGGACCTGCCCACCAACACCAGCGAAATCGACAGGATGCAGGTGGCATACAAGCTGAAGAGCGCGGCGAACTTCCAGCCCTGGGTTGACCTGGCGAAAGACGCCACCAGTTACGAAGTCACCGGCCTGACCAACGGCAGCGAGTACACGTTCATCGTGCGCGCGCTGAACGGCGCCGGCCGCGGCGCCGTGGCGGAGGTGGATTCGACGCCGGTGGCGGTGCCGACCGCGCCGACCGGCCTGGCGGCCACCCCCGGCGACACCCAGGTCGTCCTGAGCTGGACCCTGCCGGCAAACTCCGGCGTTCTGACCAGGGTGCAGGCGCGCCACAAGGCGGACACGGCGAAGGACTGGGAGGCCTGGGTTGACTTGGCCGCGAACGCCACCACCCACACCGTGACGGGGCTGACCAACGGCCAGCTGTACAACTTCGAGGTGCGGGCGGAGAACGCCTCCGGCCCCGGCGCGGCGGCGTCGGTCTCGGCCACCCCGGTTCCCCCGCTGGTGGCGCCTGGCGCGCCGACCAACCTGAGCACGGTGCCCGGCGACACCGAAGTGGTGGTGCTGTGGACCCTGCCCACCAACACCAGACAAATCGACAGCGTCGAACTGCGCCACAAGGTGAAGTCGGCCCCCGACACCGGCTGGAGCCAGTGGACCTCCCTGGCCGGCACGGCGGACCGTTCCCGGGTGACGGGCCTGGTCAACGGCACCGACTACCTGTTCGAGGTCCGCGCGGTGAACACCGCGGGCACCGGCCCGTCGGCCAGCGTCGAGGGCACGCCGAATCTGGCGAAGCCCTCGTCCCCCAGCAACCTGCAGGCCAGCGCCGGCGACACACAAGTGACCCTGACCTGGGACCTGCCGGACAAGGGCACGGTCGACACCATCGACGTGCGCCACAAGAAGAAGACGGACACGGCCTGGAGCCAATGGACCTTGCTGGCCAAGGACGCCACCACCCACACCGTGACCGGCCTCGACAACGGCGTGACCTACGAGTTCGAAGTCCGCGCCACCAACGCCGCCGGCAGCAGCGACTCGGTGGCCGTGGACGCCCAGCCGAAGCTGGCGGTCCCCGAAGCCCCGACGAGCCTGACGGCAACCGGCGGCAACGCCCAGGTCGAATTGAGCTGGACCCTGCCCACCAACGCCAGCGTGATCGGCGCGGTGCAGGTGCGCTGGAAGGCCACGGCGGACCTGCCGTTCACCGCCAGCGACGCCTGGACCGACCTCGCCGGCACGGCCACCGCCTACACGGCCACCGGCCTGACCAACGGCACCGGCTACACCTTCGCGGTGCGCGCCACCAACACCGCCGGCGACGGCCCCGCAGCCACCACCGCGGCCACACCGGCGGCGGGGGCGGGTCTCGATGTTTCCGAGACCTTCCTCCGGGTGCCCGGAGGCGGCAGCGATACCTTCACCGTGAAGTTGGCAGCCGCGCCCAGCGGTCCGGTGACGGTGGCGGTGGCCAGCAACGAGTCCGACGTGACCGTGAGCCCGGTCATCCTCAACTTCGACGCCACGAACTACGCCACGCCGCAAACCGTGACCGTCAACATGGCCGAGTATCGCAGGCCGTTGGGCGGCAATGGCACAGTGGCCCTGAGCGCCGCCGCCGGCGGCTACGACGGCATCACCGCGTCGGTGGAAGTCGCGTCCGTGCCCGTCCTGAAATCGATCAAGCGCCAGGACCCGACCGCCTCGCTCACCAACGCGGATCAAGTGCGCTGGAGAGTCACCTTCAGCGAGCGCGTGGACTTCGACGACGCATCCAAGTCCGCGTCCTACGCAACTTCGTTCAGCCCGAATTTGGCAAACCCGCCCGCGCCAGTGGTCTCTCCAGGGGCTATCCTGCCCGGTTGCAATGGCAGCCAGTACTTTGATGTGGACCTCGGCGACACCAACGCAATCACCACGCTGGACGACTACAACGGCACGGTCACGCTAACGCTGAAATCGGATGCAAGAATCCAAAGCTGCACCGGCGTCGCAATTGGAGACCGAACGCCAACCGAACCGGTTGAGTCGTTCACTTTGGACAATATCGCGCCCACGGTGACCATCACCGGCGTTTCCGGCACGGTCACCGCGGCGGTGGACGCCACTTTCACCTTCAGCGAGCCGGTCACCGGCTTCGAGATCAGCGACATCAAGCTGACCAACGCCAACCCGTCGGATTTCGCCGAAGCGGGCAGCGCGGACGGGACCACCTACACCGCCAAGATCACCCCGAAGGCCGCCGGCGAATTCAGCGTTGGCGTGGAGGCGGATAAGGCCGAGGACGCCGCCGGCAACGGCAACACGGCCGCGACAACAGTCACCGCGACCTACCAATCGCCGAACAACCCGCCGGTGGTGGCCAACCCAATCCCGGACGTGGATCTGAACGAGGGCGTTTCCGAAACCGTGGACCTGTCGACGGTGTTCAGCGACCCGGACAACGACCCGCTGACCTTCAGCGCGGTGTCGAGCGACACCGACCTGGTGTCGGCGTCTGTGAATGGCAACACGCTCACCTACAAGGCGCTGGTGCCCGGCGGCGCGGCCACGGTGACGGTGACGGCCGACGACGGCAGAGGCGGCACCGTGGACGATGTGTTCGAGGTGACCACCCTCGTGCCGCCGAACGATCCGCCGACCCTGGACAATCCGCTCGCCGACCTGACGCTGACCGCGGGCGAAACGCGGGATGTGGATGTTTCGAAGGTGTTCAGCGACCCGGACAACGACCCGCTGACCTACCTGGCAACTTCGGCCGACCCGTCGAAGGCGACCGTGTCGGTGAAGGACGCGATAGTCACGGTTGAAGGCGTTGCGGCGGGCACCTCGACGGTGACCGTGACGGCGGACGACGGCAAAGACGGCAAGGTGGACGATGAGTTCACCGTCACCGTGGAAGCGGACCTTGCGCCGGACTTCGGCACGGCGACCATCGACAACCAGCTCTACACGCAGGGCGTGGCCGTCACGAAGCTGACCCTGCCCGAAGCGAGCGGCGGCAATGGCACCTTGAGCTACACGCTCCAGCCGTCGCTGCCAGCCGGCCTGGCGTTCGACGCGAACAGCCGGGAGATTACGGGAACGCCCACGGCCGTGAGCGCGGCGGCTTCCTACGACTACACGGCGACGGACGCGGACGGCGACACGGCAACCCTGAAGTTCATCATCGAAGTCAAGGCGAACACTGCGCCCAGCTTCGGCACGGCGACGGTGCCGGCGCAGACCTACACGCGGGGCGAGGCGATCACCGCCCTGCAGTTGCCCGCCGCGACCGGCGGCAACGGTGCGCTGACCTACGGAATAGAGCCGGCGCTGCCGAACGGCCTGGCATTCAACGCCAGCAAACGGGATATCACCGGAACGCCGACGGTGGTGACAGCGCAGGCGACCTACAGCTACACGGCGACGGATGCGGACGGCGACGCGGCGACCTTGACGTTCACCATTGAAGTGGTGGCGGCGGTGAACCAACCGCCGGTGGTGGACAATCCGATCCCGGACCAGACGCTGAGTGAGGGCAAGTCCGGCACCGTGGACCTGTCTACGGTGTTCAGCGACCCGGAGAACGACCCGCTGACCTTCGGCGCGGTGTCGAGCGACACGGCCCAGGTGACGGTGGCGGTAGTAGGTTCCACGCTCACGTTCACGGCCGTGTCGGCCGGCGCGCCGACGCTGACGGTGACCGCGGACGACAACAAAGGCGGCAAGGTCAACGATGTGTTCGTTGTGACGGTGGTGGCGAACGAGTTGCCCAGCTTCGGCACCGAGACCATCGCCCACCAGCACTACACCTTGAACACGGCCATCGCCACGCTGAACTTCCCCGCAGCCACCGGCGGCAACGCCCCGCTGACCTACAGCCTGAGCCCGGTCGCCCCCGCGGGCCTGACCTTCGACGCCGACGCCCGCACGCTGACCGGCACGCCCACCGCGGCCCGGCCCGCCACGGCCTACACCTACACCGCCACCGACGCCGACGGCGACACGGCGAGCCTCAGTTTCAACATCACCATCAGGGACCCGCAGGCGCCGCCCGCCAAGCCCGGCAACCTCACCGCCACGGCCGGCGACACCGAAGTCACCTTGAACTGGGATAACCCCAACGACGCCAGCATCACCAAGTACCAGTATGTCTCCCGGGAAGGCCTGGGGATTGGTCTGTGGCAGGACATTCCGGGCAGCGGCGCCGGCACCACCAGCTACACGGTGACCGGCCTGACCAACGGCACCGAGTACAGCTTCCAGATCCGGGCGGTGAACAACGGCGGCAACAGCGACGACTCCGACACCGTCACCGCAACGCCGCGGGCCGACACCACGCCCAGCTTTGGCACCGAGACCATCGCCGACCAGAACTACACCCAGAACACGGCCATCGCCACGCTGAACCTGCCCGCTGCCACCGGCGGCAACGCCCCGCTAACCTACAGCCTGAGCCCGGCCGCCCCCGCGGGCCTGCTGTTTGACGCCGTCAACCGCACCTTGACGGGCACGCCCACAACGGCCCAGAGCCAGGCGGCCTACACCTACACCGCCACCGACGCCGACGGCGACGCAGTCAGCCTCACCTTCAACATCACCATTGCCCAGGCCCCGACCCAGGCGCGCACGTTGACCTTCACCTTCTCCGATGACGGCACCACCACCACCATTGCCGCTTCGGGCAGTTTGGATGTCTCGGGCTTCAATTATCTCCAGGATACGACGCCGCAAGGTGAGGGATTCTCAGGTCTGCTTATAGACGATACGGAGATATGGCAAATTATGCCTCAGTCGGATACCACACCACTTAGCTGGTATGGCTCGCTCCCGAACTTTGTGACCACCGGCACGAGCACCTACACGGGTAATGCGAAAGTCGAAACACTGAGCAACTACAGCCACGATTTTGCCATCCGGTTCAGCACTTATCTTCCGAGGCTGTACATAGATAAAACCAATCTCACCGGAAACATTTATGACCTGACGGGCAAGAATGTGACGTTCACCGGCACCCTGTCCGGGACTCTTGGGGACAATGACTTCCATATCGAACATGCGTTTGGCAATCAGAAGATCATCTTCAAGGCAACACCGCCGCCGGTACCCGCCGCGCCCGCCAACCTGGCCGCCGCGCCCGGCGACACCGAAGTCACCCTGAGCTGGAACAACCCGAACGATTCCAGCATCACCAAGTACCAGCTCCGCCAGGCGCAAGGCGCAAGCGTGCCCGGCAGCACCGTCTGGGCCGACATCACCGGCAGCGGCGCCGGCACCACCAGCCACACGGTCACCGGCCTGACCAACGGCCAGCAATACGCCTTCCAGATCCGGGCGGTGAACAACGCCGGCAACAGCGACGCCTCCGACACCGTCACCGCGACGCCGCGGGTCGACACTGATCCCAGCTTCGGCACCGAGACCATCGCCGACCAGAACTACACCCGCAACACGGCCATCGCCACGCTGACCCTGCCCGAAGCCACCGGCGGCAACGGCACCCTGACCTACAGCCTGAGCCCGAACGCCCCGGCCGGCCTGAACTTCGACGCCACCAACCGCACCCTCACCGGCACCCCGAGCGCGGTCCAGGATGCGACGCAGTACACCTACACCGCCACCGACGCCGACGGCGACACGGCCAGCCTGACGTTCAACATCACCGTCGCCGAGGCGGTCGAGCCGCCCGCCAGCCCCAGCAACCTGATCGCCATAGCCGGCGACACCAGGGTCACCCTGGTCTGGATCGACCCGAACGACCCCACCATCACCGGCTACGAGGTTCTCTACCAGTACGGCTCCGATCCCTGGGAGCCCATCGAGGGCAGCGACGCCACGACCACCCGCCACACCGTGGAGAACCTGGTCAACGGCACGGAGTACACCTTCCAGATCCGCGCCGTGGCCGGCAAAGTCCCGGGCGATCCCTCGATCGCGGTCAAGGCGACGCCGCAAGTGGCGGTTCCCGACGCCCCGGAGAACCTGACGGCCACCGCGGGCGACCGCTCGGTGAACCTGAGCTGGGACCTGCCCACCAACGCCAGCGTGCTCGACAAGGTGCAGGTGCGCCACCAGGCCCGGGGCGAGACCACCTGGGAGCCCTGGACCGACCTGGCCGCGGACGCCACCACCCACACCGTGGCCAACCTGAAGAACGGCCAGGACTACTTCTTCGAAGTGCGCGCGGAGAGCGCGTCCGGCGCCGGCCCGGCGGCGCGGACGGCCGGACGGCCGGAGCTGGCGGTTCCCGAAGCCCCCGGCAACCTGACCGCGGCGCCCGGCGACGGCGCGGTGGGCCTGACTTGGGACCTGCCGACCAACACCAGCGAAATCGACAAGATGCAGGTGGCTTACAAGGTGAAGAGCGCGGCGAACTTCCTGCCTTGGGTTGACCTGGCGAAGGACGCCACCAGCCACGACGTCACCGGCCTCACCAACGGCACCGAGTACACGTTCGTCGTGCGCGCGCTGAACGACGCCGGCCGCGGCGCCGAGGCGGAGGTGGACGCGACGCCGGTGGCGGGGCCGGGCAAGGTGCCGTCCGCGCCGGCCGACCTGGCGGCGACGGCGGGCGACACCCAAGTGACGTTGACTTGGACCCATGCGCGGGACAACAGCATCACCAAGTACCAGGTCCGCCACATTGAAGGCGCCAGCGTGCCCGACAGCGAGCCTTGGACCGACATAGCCGGCAGCAACGCCGGCACCACCGGTCACACGGTGACCGGCCTGACCAACGACACCCTGCACGCCTTCGAAATCCGCGCGGTGAACGCCAACGGCGCGGGCGCGGCCTCGGCGGTGACGGCGACGCCGAAGCTGGCGATCCCCGAAGCTCCCGGCAACCTGACCGCGGCGCCCGGCGACGGCAAGGTCGGCCTGACCTGGGACCTGCCCACCAACACGAGCGAAATCGACAGGATGCAGGTGGCATACAAGCTGAAGAGCGCGGCGAACTTCCAGCCCTGGGTTGACCTGGCGAAAGACGCCACCAGTTACGAAGTCACCGGCCTGACCAACGGCAGCGAGTACACGTTCATCGTGCGCGCGCTGAACGGCGCGGGCCGCGGCGCCGTGGCGGAGGTGGATTCGACGCCGGTGGCGGTGCCGACCGCGCCGACCGGCCTGGCGGCGGCCCCCGGCGATACCCAGGTCGTCCTGAGCTGGACCCTGCCGGCAAACTCCGGCGCGCTGACCAGGGTGCAGGCGCGCCACAAGGCGGACACGGCGAAGGACTGGGAGGCCTGGGTTGACCTGGCGGCGAACGCCACCACCCACACCGTGACCGGCCTGACCAACGGCGAGCTGTACAACTTCGAGGTGCGGGCGGAGAACGCCTCCGGCCCCGGCGCGGCGGCGTCGGTCTCGGCCACTCCGGTGCCCCCGCTGGTTGCCCCTGGCGCGCCGACCAACCTGAGCGCGGTGCCCGGCGACACCGAGGTGGTGGTGCTGTGGACCCTGCCCACGAACACCAGCCAGATCGACAGCGTCGAACTGCGCCACAAGGTGAAGTCGGCCCCCGACACCGGCTGGAGCCAGTGGACCTCCCTGGCGGGCACGGCGGAGCGCTCCCGGGTGACGGGCCTGGCCAACGGCACCGACTACCTGTTCGAGGTCCGCGCGGTGAACACCGCGGGCACCGGCCCGTCGGCCAGCGTCGAGGGCACGCCGCAGCTGGCGAAGCCCTCGTCCCCGAGCAACCTGCAGGCCAGCGCCGGCGACACACAAGTGACCCTGACCTGGGACCTGCCGGACAAGGGCACCGTGGACACCATCGACGTGCGCCACAAGAAGAAGACGGACACAAGCTGGAGCCTCTGGACCCGGCTGGCGGCGGATGCCACCACCACCACCGTGACCGCCCTCGACAACGGCGTGACCTACGAGTTCGAGGTCCGCGCCAGCAACGGCGCCGGCAGCAGCGACCCGGTGGCCGTGGACGCTCAGCCGAAGCTGGCGGTCCCCGAAGCCCCGACGAGCCTGACGGCAACCGGCGGCAACGCCCAGGTCGAATTGAGCTGGGCCCTGCCGACCAACGCCAGCGTGATCGGCGCGGTGCAGGTGCGCTGGAAGGCCACCGCCGACCTGCCGTTCAGCGCCGGCGACGCCTGGACCGACCTCGCCGGCACGGCCACCGCCTACACGGCGACGGGCCTGACCAACGGCACCGGCTACACCTTCGAAGTGCGCGCCACCAACACCGCCGGCGACGGCCCCGCGGCCACCGCCGCGGCCACACCGATGGCGCCCTCGACCCCGGCGCGCACATTGACCCTCACTTTCTCCGATGACGGCAGCACCGTGACCGTTGCGGCCTCGGGCAGCTTGGACGTGTCGGGCTTCAGTGATCGAGGGGATACAACAAGGCAAAGGATTGGGGGGGCGGGAACACTTATCCTAATAAATGATGAATTTGAGAAGTGGCAAGTTTCTGTACCATTCGAAGATCCCACACCGCTTCGCGAGTACCGTTCGCTCCCGGCCTTCGTGATAACTGGATTGAGCTCTTACTCCGGTTATTCGGCACTCGAATTCCTGAATGACTACAGCACTGAGTTCACCATCCGACTTAACAGTTACTATAAGTTGCTATTCATAGACAAGGCCAATCTCACCGGAAACATCTACGACCCAACAGGAGACGTGGCGACGTTCTCGGGCACCCTGCTCACCACGTTGCAAGACAACGACTTCCACATCGAGATCGCCATCGGCAATCAAAAGGTTATTTTCAAGACAGCATCCCCAGCCACGGTGCCGGACGCGCCAACCGGACTGGCCGCGGCCGCGGGCAATGCCCAGGTTGACCTGGCTTGGACCAACCCGAACGACAGCAACATCACCAGGTACCAGGTGCGCTACGGCTCGGGTTCCACCGTGCCCGCCACCGCCACCTGGGAAGACATCACCGGCAGCGGCGCCGGCACCACAACCCACACCGTCGCCGGCCTCACCAACGACACCGAGTACGCCTTCGAAATCCGCGCGGTGAACGCCCGCGGCAACAGCGCCGCCTCCGCCACGGTGACGGCGACGCCGGAGGCCGACACCACGCCGAGCTTCGGCACCGAGACCATCGCCGACCAGAACTACACCCGCAACACGGCCATCGCGACCCTGACCCTGCCCGAGGCCACCGGCGGCAACGGCACCCTGACCTACAGCCTGAGCCCCAACGCCCCCGCGGGCCTGAACTTCGACGCCACCAACCGCACCCTCACCGGCACGCCGAGCGCGGTCCAGGATGCGACGCAGTACACCTACACCGCCACCGACGCCGACGGCGACACGGCCAGCCTGACGTTCAACATCACCATCGCCGAGGCGGTCGAGCCGCCCGCCAAGCCCAGGAACTTCACTGCCGTGGCCGGCGACACGGAAGTCACCCTGAACTGGGAAGATCCCCGGGACGACAGCATCACCAAGTACCAGATTTTCGACTTTGAAAACGTGGGCTTTGACCTGTGGGATGACATTCCCGGCAGCGGCGCCACCACCACCACCCACACGGTGACCGGCCTGACCAACGGCACCGAGTACAGCTTCCAGATCCGCGCCGTGGCCGGCAGCCTCCCGGGCGACGCCTCCGACGCGGTCAAGGCGACGCCGCAACTGGCGGTCCCCGACGCGCCGACCGGGCTCAGCGCCACGGCGGGCAACGCCGAAGTGGACCTGAGCTGGAAGCTGCCCACCAACACCAGCGAGATTGTCGCCGTGCAGGTGCGCTGGAAGGCCACAGTGGACCTGCCGTTCGACAACGCCAGCGACAAATGGACCGACCTTCCGTCCTCCGATGCGACCGACCACAAGGTCACCGGCCTGACCAACGGCACCGGCTACACCTTCCAGGTGCGCGCCACCAACAAGGCCGGCAACGGCCAGCCGGCCACCGGCGCGGCGACGCCGCGGGCGCCTCCGGGCAAGGTGCCGTCCGCGCCCGCCGATCTGGCGTCGACCCCCGGCGACACACGGGTCACCCTGAACTGGACCCTGCCGACCGACGGGGGCGCGCTGACCAAGGTGCAGGTGCGCCACCAGGCCCGGGGCGAGACCACCTGGGAGCCTTGGACCGACCTGGCCGCGGACGCCACCACCCACACCGTGGCCAACCTGAAGAACGGCCAGGACTATCTGTTTGAAGTGCGCGCGGAGAGCGGGGCCGGCGCCGGCCCGGCGGCGCGGGTGACCGGAAGGCCGGAGCTGGCGGTCCCCGGCGCCCCGACCGGGCTCAGCGCCACGGCGGGCAACGCCGAAGTGGACCTGGCCTGGACGCTGCCCACCAACACCAGCGAGATTGTCTCCGTGCAGGTGCGCTGGAAGGCCACAGTGGACCTGCCGTTCGACGACGCCCGCGACAAGTGGACCGACCTTCCGTCCTCCGCGGCCACCGACCACAAGGTCACCGGCCTGACCAACGGCACCGGCTACACCTTCCAGGTGCGCGCCACCAACAAGGCTGGCAACGGCGAGCCGGCCACCGGCGCGGCGACGCCGCGGGCGCCGCCGCTGGTGACGCCGGGCGCGCCGACCAACCTGAGCACGGTGCCCGGCGACACCGAGGTGGTGGTGCTGTGGACGCTGCCCACGAACACCAGCCAGATCGACAGCGTCGAGCTGCGCCACAAGGTGAAGACGGCCCCCGACACCGGCTGGAGCCAGTGGACCTCCCTGGCCGGCACGGCCGAGCGTTCCCGGGTGACGGGCCTGGTCAACGGCACCGACTACCTGTTCGAGGTCCGCGCGGTGAACACCGCGGGCACCGGCCCGTCCGCCAGCGTCGAGGGCACGCCGCAGCTGGCGAAGCCCTCGTCCCCGAGCAACCTGCAGGCCAGCGCCGGCGACACACAAGTGACCCTGACCTGGGACCTGCCGGACAAGGGCACCGTGGACAGCATCGACGTGCGCCACAAGAAGAGGGCGGACACAAGCTGGGGCCAATGGACCCTGCTGGCGGCGGATGCCACCACCCACACCGTGACCGGCCTCGACAACGGCGTGCCCTACGAGTTCCAGGTCCGCGCCACCAACGCCGCCGGCAGCAGCGACCCGGTGGCCGTGGCCGGAACGCCGAAGCTGGCGGTCCCGGACGCCCCCGGCAACCTGACCGCCTCCGCGGGCGACGGCGCGGTGGCCCTGACCTGGGACCTGCCCACCAACACCAGCGAAATCGACAATATGCAGGTGGCATACCGGGAGTCCGGCGCGGCCAACTACCTGCCCTGGGTCGACCTGGCGAAGGACGCCACCAGCTACGACGTTACCGGCCTGACCAACGGCACCGAGTACAACTTCATCGTGCGCGCGCTGAACGGCGCGGGCCGCGGCGCCGAGGCGCGGGTGGACGCGACGCCCGAGGCGGGGCCGGGCAAGGTGCCGTCCGCGCCGGCCGACCTGGCGGCGACGGCGGGCGACACCAAGGTTTCGCTGGCGTGGATCCAGTCCCGCGACAATAGCATCACCAAGTACCAGTTCCGCTACGCCGAAGGCGCGTCCGTGCCCGGCACCGAGAGCTGGACCGACATCGCCGGCAGCGGCGCCGGCACCACCGGCCACGAAGTGACCGGCCTGACCAACGACACCCTGCACGCCTTCGAGATCCGCGCGGTGAACGCCAACGGCGCCGGCGCGGCCTCGGCGGTGACGGCGACGCCGAAGCTGGCGATCCCCGAAGCTCCCGGCAACCTGACCGCGGCGCCCGGCGACGGCAAGGTCGGCCTGACCTGGGACCTGCCCACCAACACGAGCGAAATCGACAGGATGCAGGTGGCATACAAGCTGAAGAGCGCGGCGAACTTCCAGCCCTGGGTTGACCTGGCGAAAGACGCCACCAGTTACGAAGTCACCGGCCTGACCAACGGCAGCGAGTACACGTTCATCGTGCGCGCGCTGAACGGCGCGGGCCGCGGCGCCGTGGCGGAGGTGGATTCGACGCCGGTGGCGGTGCCGACCGCGCCGACCGGCCTGGCGGCGGCCCCCGGCGATACCCAGGTCGTCCTGAGCTGGACCCTGCCGGCAAACTCCGGCGCGCTGACCAGGGTGCAGGCGCGCCACAAGGCGGACACGGCGAAGGACTGGGAGGCCTGGGTTGACCTGGCGGCGAACGCCACCACCCACACCGTGACCGGCCTGACCAACGGCGAGCTGTACAACTTCGAGGTGCGGGCGGAGAACGCCTCCGGCCCCGGCGCGGCGGCGTCGGTCTCGGCCACTCCGGTGCCCCCGCTGGTTGCCCCTGGCGCGCCGACCAACCTGAGCGCGGTGCCCGGCGACACCGAGGTGGTGGTGCTGTGGACCCTGCCCACGAACACCAGCCAGATCGACAGCGTCGAACTGCGCCACAAGGTGAAGTCGGCCCCCGACACCGGCTGGAGCCAGTGGACCTCCCTGGCGGGCACGGCGGAGCGCTCCCGGGTGACGGGCCTGGCCAACGGCACCGACTACCTGTTCGAGGTCCGCGCGGTGAACACCGCGGGCACCGGCCCGTCGGCCAGCGTCGAGGGCACGCCGCAGCTGGCGAAGCCCTCGTCCCCGAGCAACCTGCAGGCCAGCGCCGGCGACACACAAGTGACCCTGACCTGGGACCTGCCGGACAAGGGCACCGTGGACACCATCGACGTGCGCCACAAGAAGAAGACGGACACAAGCTGGAGCCTCTGGACCCGGCTGGCGGCGGATGCCACCACCACCACCGTGACCGCCCTCGACAACGGCGTGACCTACGAGTTCGAGGTCCGCGCCAGCAACGGCGCCGGCAGCAGCGACCCGGTGGCCGTGGACGCCCAGCCGAAGCTGGCGGTCCCCGAAGCCCCGACGAGCCTGACGGCAACCGGCGGCAACGCCCAGGTCGCCCTGAGCTGGACCCTGCCGACAAACGCCAGCGTGATCGGCGCGGTGCAGGTGCGCTGGAAGGCCACCGCCGACCTGCCGTTCAGCGCTGGCGACGCCTGGACCGACCTCGCCGGCACGGCCACCGCCTACACGGCCACCGGCCTGACCAACGGCACTGGCTACACCTTCGCAGTGCGCGCCACCAACACCGCCGGCGACGGCCCCGCGGCCACCGCCGCGGCCACACCGATGGCGCCCTCGACGCCGGCGCGCACGTTGACCTTCACCTTCTCCGATGACGGCACCACCACCACCATTGCCGCCTCCGGAAGCCTGGATATGTCCAGCTTTAGAGAAGTCGGGGATACGGTGCCGGAAGACATCATCTACATCAAGATAGACGACACCGAAGACTGGGCATTTCATCCGTCGTCGGTAGGCGGGATCCCGTCGAAGCGCTACGACCAGCTGCCGGACTTCAACATAATCGGAAGGAATACCTACACGGGTACTACGTCTATCGACAGCGCGCAAAACTACAGCAACGAGTTCACCATCCGGTTCAGCACCTTCCGCAAGTACATGGTCGTGGACAAGGCCAGCCTCAACGGGGACATCTATAACCCGACGGGCAAAAAGGTCACGCTCTCGGGCACCGTGCTCGGCACCTTCGGCGACAACGACTTCCGCATCGAGCTTGGGATTGGCAACCAGAAGATCGTTTACACGGCAACACCGCCGCCGGTACCCGCCGCGCCCGCCAACCTGGCCGCCGCGCCCGGCGACACCGAAGTCACCCTGAGCTGGAACAACCCGAACGATTCCAGCATCACCAGGTACCAGCTCCGCCAGGCCCAGGGCCAAACCGTGCCCGGCAGCACCGCCTGGACCGACATCGCCGGCAGCGGCGCCGCCACCACCAGCCACACGGTGTCGGACCTCATCAACGGCCAGCAATACGCCTTCCAGATCCGGGCCGTGAACAACGCCGGCAACAGTGACGCCTCCGACACCGCCACCGCGACGCCGCGGGCCGATACTGATCCCAGCTTCGGCACCGAGACCATCGCCGACCAGAACTACACCCGCAACACGGCCATCGCCACGCTGACCCTGCCCGAAGCCACCGGCGGCAACGGCACCCTGACCTACAGCCTGAACCCGGCCGCCCCCGCGGGCCTGAATTTCGACGCCACCAACCGCACCCTCACCGGCACCCCGAGCGCGGTCCAGGATGAGACGGCCTACACCTACACGGTCACCGACGCCGACGGCGACACGGCGACACTCACGTTCAACATCACCGTCGCCGAGGCGGTCGAACCGCCCGCCAAGCCCAGGAACTTCACCGCCGTGGCCGGCGACACGGAAGTCACCCTGAACTGGGAAGATCCCAGGGACGACAGCATCACCAAGTACCAGATATTCGACTTTGAAAACGTGGGCTTTGACCTGTGGGATGACATTCCGGGCAGCGGCGCCACCACCGCCACCCACACGGTGACCGGCCTGACCAACGGCACCGAGTACACCTTCCAGATCCGCGCCGTGGCCGGCAGCCTCCCGGGCGACGCCTCCGACGCGGTCAAGGCGACGCCGCAAGTGGCGGTTCCGGACGCCCCGGACAACCTGACGGCCACCGCGGGCGACCGCTCCGTGAGCCTGAGCTGGGACCTGCCCACCAACACCAGCGCGCTGGACAAGGTGCAGGTGCGCCACCAGGTCCGGGGCGAGACCACCTGGGAGCCCTGGACCGACCTGGCCGCGGACGCCACCACCCACACCGTGGCCAACCTGAAGAACGGCCAGGACTACCTGTTCGAAGTGCGCGCGGAGAGCGCGTCCGGCGCCGGCCCGGCGGCGCGGGTGGCCGGAACGCCGAAGCTGGCGGTCCCGGACGCCCCCGGCAACCTGACCGCCTCCGCGGGCGACGGCGCGGTGGCCCTGACCTGGGACCTGCCCACCAACACCAGCGAAATCGACAATATGCAGGTGGCATACCGTGAGTCCGGCGCGGCCAACTACCTGCCCTGGGTCGACCTGGCGAAGGACGCCACCAGTTACGACGTCACCGGCCTGACCAACGGCACCGAGTACAACTTCATCGTGCGCGCGCTGAATGGCGCGGGCCGCGGCGCCGAGGCGCGGGTGGACGCGACGCCCGAGGCGGGGCCGGGCAAGGTGCCGTCCGCGCCGGCCGACCTGGCGGCGACGGCGGGCGACACCAAGGTTTCGCTGGCGTGGACCCAGTCCCGCGACAACAGCATCACCAAGTACCAGTTCCGCTACGCCGAAGGCGCGTCCGTGCCCGGCACCGAGAGCTGGACCGACATCGCCGGCAGCGGCGCCGGCACCACCGGCCACACGGTGACCGGCCTGACCAACGACACCCTGCACGCCTTCGAAATCCGCGCGGTGAACGCCAACGGCGCCGGCGCGGCCTCGGCGGTGACGGCCACGCCGAAGCTGGCGATCCCCGAAGCCCCCGGCAACCTGACCGCGGCACCCGGCGACGGCAAGGTCGGCCTGACCTGGGACCTGCCCACCAACACCAGCGAAATCGACAGGATGCAGGTGGCATACAAGCTGAAGAGCGCGGCGAACTTCCAGCCCTGGGTTGACCTGGCGAAAGACGCCACCAGTTACGAAGTCACCGGCCTGACCAACGGCAGCGAGTACACGTTCATCGTGCGCGCGCTGAACGGCGCCGGCCGCGGCGCCGTGGCGGAGGTGGATTCGACGCCGGTGGCGGTGCCGACCGCGCCGACCGGCCTGGCGGCGGCCCCCGGCGACACGCAAGTCGTGCTCAGCTGGACCCTGCCGACCAACTCCGGCGCGCTGACCAGGGTGCAGGCGCGCCACAAGGCGGACACGGCGAAAGACTGGGAGGCCTGGGTTGACCTGGCCGCGAACGCCACCACCCACACCGTGACCGGCCTGACCAACGGCGAGCTGTACAACTTCGAGGTGCGGGCGGAGAACGCCTCCGGCCCCGGCGCGGCCGCGTCGGTCTCGGCCACCCCGGTGCCCCCGCTGGTTGCCCCTGGCGCGCCGACCAACCTGAGCACGGTGCCCGGCGACACCGAGGTGGTGGTGCTGTGGACCCTGCCCACCAACACCAGGCAGATCGACAGCGTCGAGCTGCGCCACAAGGTGAAGGCGGCCCCCGACACCGGCTGGAGCCAGTGGACCTCCCTGGCCGGCACGGCGGAGCGTTCCCGGGTGACGGGCCTGGTCAACGGCACCGACTACCTGTTCGAGGTCCGCGCGGTGAACACCGCGGGCACCGGCCCGTCGGCCAGCGTCGAGGGCACGCCGCAGCTGGCGAAGCCCTCGTCCCCGAGCAACCTGCAGGCCAGCGCCGGCGACACAACGGTGACCCTGACCTGGGACCTGCCGGACAAGGGCACCGTGGACACCATCGACGTGCGCCACAAGAAGAAGACGGACACAAGCTGGAGCCTCTGGACCCGGCTGGCGGCGGATGCCACCACCACCACCGTGACCGCCCTCGACAACGGCGTGACCTACGAGTTCGAGGTCCGCGCCAGCAACGGCGCCGGCAGCAGCGACCCGGTGGCCGTGGACGCCCAGCCGAAGCTGGCGGTCCCCGAAGCCCCGACGAGCCTGACGGCAACCGGCGGCAACGCCCAGGTCGCCCTGAGCTGGACCCTGCCGACAAACGCCAGCGTGATCGGCGCGGTGCAGGTGCGCTGGAAGGCCACCGCCGACCTGCCGTTCAGCGCCGGCGACGCCTGGACCGACCTCGCCGGCACGGCCACCGCCTACACGGCCACCGGCCTGACCAACGGCACTGGCTACACCTTCGCAGTGCGCGCCACCAACACCGCCGGCGACGGCCCCGCGGCCACCGCCGCGGCCACACCGGCGCTGCCGCCGGGTATTGCGGTGTCGCCGGACAGCCTCCAGATCAGGCCGGGTGCCAGCGCCACCTTCACCGCGGCGCTGTCCACCGAGCCGAGCGGCACGGTGACCGTGGCCGTGACCAGCAACGACAGCGACGTGACGGTGGATTCGGCTTCCTCCAGCCTGACCTTCACCGCCGCGAATTACGCCACGCCGCAAACGGTGACCGTGAACATGGTTGCGAACCCGGACGACGGCAACGCGACCATCAATCTGGCCGCCAGCGGCGGCGGCTACGCCGGCGTGACCGCCTCGGTGGCGGTGAGCCTGGAGCCCGCGCCCAGCTTCGGCACGCAGACGGTGGCCGACCAGACCTACAGCCAGGATCTGGCCATCACCACCTTGAACCTGCCCGAAGCCACCGGCGGTGACACTCCGCTGACCTACACGCTGACGCCAACGCCCCCGGCGGGATTGGTCTTCGACGCCGCAAACCGCACCCTCGCCGGCACGCCGACCGCGGTCCAGGTTGCGACGCCATACACCTATACCGTCACCGATGACAATGGCGACGCGGCAAGCCTCACGTTCAACATCACAATCACCTTGCCGCCGGCGCCGGACGCGCCCACAGGCTTGGCCGCGGTGGGCAGCGACACCAAGGTCACATTGACCTGGACGGACCCGGGCAACACCTCCATCACCAAGTACCAGCTGCGCTACCGTGAAGGTCCCACCGTGCCCGGCACCGCCGACTGGGAGGACATCCCCGGCAGCGATGACACGACCACAACGCACCAAGTGAGCGGCCTTCTCAACGGATACGAATACGCGTTCCAGATTCGCGCGGTGAACGCCGGCGGCGAGAGCGACCCCTCGGCAACGGTGACGGCAAGGCCGTCGATCGAAGGCCGACCGCCCCCCGCAACCATAGTCAGCGTGGGTCCGGGCACCAACGACAAAGACCTCGACATTGTCTGGAACTGGAGCCTCGGCGATTCGCCATGCACCATGAATTCCTACACGATCGAATACAAGAGAAGCGATGCTTCCGAGTGGAACGACCACGCCGCAACTAAGCCGAACTCGCCCGAGCATGGCGTGTTTGAAATCTACGAGGATCTTGGTACCGGGGTCACCAACAAGCGCAACACGATCAACTTGCAGACCGTTGGTCGCAATCCCGGTGAGGTCGGCGTATCGCTGGATGACACCACTTACGATGTCCGTATCCGCATGTGGTCACTGGTCTGCTTTGAGTTGGACCAAGACTTTCCAGACCATGAAAGCGGCAGGCCGTTCTACCTGTTGGGCAAGCCGACCAGCTTCACCGCAACGGCGGGTGACGCGAAGGCGACGCTGGCGGCAACCGTGGCGCAGCGCGGCCCGGCGATCCAGAAGTGGCAGTACACCTACAAAGAGGGCGCCGCCGGCACCTTCATCGACTGGACCGACATCGCCGACAGCGCTTCCTTGACGATTTCCGACAAGGATGTGGCGGGCCTGACCAACGGCACCACCTATACCTTCAAGGTGCGCGGGGTCCACGAGCAAGGCGCGGGCGCCGAGTCGGATGAAGTGATGGTGACGCCGGTGTCCGCGGTGAACACGCCGCCGACGGCTTCCGACAATACCGTCACCACGGATGAGGACACCGCCTACACCTTTGACGCCGCCGACTTCAACTTCAGTGACGTGGACAGCGGCGACACCCTCGCCAGTGTGAAGATCACCGGCCTTGAAACCGCCGGCGCGTTGCAGCTGAGCGGCGCCGACGTGACCCTGGACCAGGTGATCACCGCCGCCGATATTGACGGCGACAACCTGACCTTCACCCCGGCGGCCAACGCCAACGGCGACCCCTACGCCAGCTTCGGGTTCTCGGTCAACGACGGCACCGACGACAGCACGGCGTCCTACACCATGACCATCGACGTGACGCCGGTGAACGACGCGCCCACCGTGGCCAACGCCATCGGCGCCCGTTCGGTGGCCGCCGGCTCGAACCTGACCGTGGCGCTGGAAACCGACGGCAGCGAAGTGTTCAACGACGTTGACGGCGACGCGCTGACCTATACGGCCACGTCCGCCACCGAAACCGCGGCGACGGTAACCGTGGACAACGACGCCAACACGATCACGCTGACCGGCGTCGCGGCTGGCACTTCGGAGATCACTGTGACCGCGGCCGACGGCAACGGCGGTACGGTGAACGACACGTTCACGCTGACGGTCACGGCCGCGCCGCCGACCAACACCCCGCCGACGGCTTCCGACAATACCGTCACCACGGATGAGGACACCGCCTACACCTTCGACGCCGCCGACTTCAACTTCAGCGACGTGGACAGCGGCGACACCCTCGCCAGCGTGAAGATCACCGGTCTTGAAACCGCCGGCGCGTTGCAACTCAGCGGCGCCGACGTGACCCAGGACCAGGTGATCACCGCCGCCAGCATAGACGGCGACAACCTGACCTTCACCCCGGTGGCCAACGCCAACGGCGACCCCTACGCAACGTTCCAGTTCAGCGTCAACGACGGCACCGACGACAGCACGGCGTCCTACACCATGACCATCGACGTAACCGCCGTGAACGACGCGCCCACCGTGGCCAACGCCATCGGCGCCCGCACCGTGGCCGCAGGCTCGAACCTGACCGTGGCGCTTGAGACATCTGGCAGCGAAGTGTTCAACGATGTTGACGGCGACACGCTGACCTACTCGGCCACTTCCGCCACCGAAACCGCCGCGACGGTTACGGTGGACAACGACGCGAACACAATCACGCTGACCGGCGTCGCGGCTGGCACTTCGGAGATCACTGTGACCGCGGCCGACGGCAACGGCGGTACGGTGAACGACACGTTCACGCTGACGGTCACGGCCGCGCCGCCGACCAACACCCCGCCGACGGCTTCCGACAATACCGTCACCACGGATGAGGACACCGCCTACACCTTCGACGCCACCGACTTCAACTTCAGCGACGTGGACAGCGGCGACACCCTCGCCAGCGTCAAGATCACCGGCCTCGAAACCGCCGGCGCCCTGCAACTGAGCGGCGCCGACGTGACCCAGGACCAAGTGATTCCGGTAGCCAACATCGACGGCGACAACCTGACCTTCACCCCGGCGGCCAACGCCAACGGCGACCCCTACGCAACGTTCCAGTTCAGCGTCAACGACGGCACCGACGACAGCGCCGCGTCCTACACCATGACCATCGACGTCACGCCGGTGAACGACGCGCCCACCGTGGCCAACGCCATCGGCGCCCGCACCGTGGCCGCAGGCTCGAACCTGACCGTGGCGCTTGAGACATCTGGCAGCGAAGTGTTCAACGATGTTGACGGCGACACGCTGACTTATACGGCCACGTCCGCCACCGAAACCGCGGCGACGGTAACCGTGGACAACGACGCCAACACAATCACGCTGACCGGCGTCGCGGCGGGCACTTCGGAGATCACCGTCACCGCGGCCGACGGCAACGGCGGCAGCGTCACCAACACTTTCACCTTGACCGTGACCTCGGACCCCGGCCCGACCAACACCCCGCCGACGGCTTCCGACAACACCGTCACCACGGACGAAGACACGGCCTACACGTTTGACGCCGCCGACTTCAACTTCAGCGACGTCGACTCCGGCGACACCCTCGCCAGCGTCAAGATCACCGGCCTCGAAACCACCGGCGCCCTGCAACTGAGCGGCGCCGACGTGACCCAGGACCAAGTGATTCCGGTAGCCAACATCGACGCCGACAACCTGACCTTCACCCCGGCCGCCAACGCCAACGGCGACCCCTACGCAACCTTCCGGTTCTCGGTCAACGACGGCGAAGCCGACAGCGCCGCGTCCTACACCATGACCATCGACGTGACGCCGGTGAACGACGCGCCCACCGTGGCCAACGCCATCGGCGCCCGTTCGGTGGCCGCCGGTTCGAACCTGACCGTGGCGCTTGAGACATCTGGCAGCGAAGTATTCAACGATGTCGACGGCGACACGCTGACCTACTCGGCCACGTCCGCCACCGAAACCGCGGCGACGGTAACCGTGGACAACGACGCCAACACAGTCACGCTGACCGGCGTCGCGGCTGGCACCTCGGTGATCACCGTGACCGCAAACGACGGCAACGGCGGCAGCGTCACCGACACCTTCACCTTGACCGTGACCTCGGACCCCGGCCCGACCAACACCCCGCCGACGGCTTCCGACAATACCGTCACCACGGATGAGGACACCGCCTACACCTTCGACGCCGCCGACTTCAACTTTAGCGACGTGGACAGCGGCGACACCCTCGCCAGCGTCAAGATCACCGGCCTTGAAACCGCCGGCGCCCTGCAACTCAGCGGCACCGACGTGACCCAGGACCAGGTGATCACCGCGGCCAACATCGACGGCGACAACCTGACCTTCACCCCGGCCGCCAACGCCAACGGCGACCCCTACGCAACGTTCCAGTTCAGCGTCAACGACGGCACCGACGACAGCGCCGCGTCCTACACCATGACCATCGACGTCACCGCCGTGAACGACGCGCCCACCGTGGCCAACGCCATCGGCGCCCGCACCGTGGCCGCAGGCTCGAACCTGACCGTGGCGCTTGAGACATCTGGCAGCGAAGTGTTCAACGATGTTGACGGCGACACGCTGACCTACTCGGCCACTTCCGCCACCGAAACCGCCGCGACGGTTACGGTGGACAACGACGCGAACACAATCACGCTGACCGGCGTCGCGGCTGGCACTTCGGAGATCACCGTGACCGCAAACGACGGCAACGGCGGCAGCGTCACCGACACCTTCACGCTGACCGTGACTTCGGACCCCGGCCCGACCAACACGCCGCCGACGGCTTCCGACAACACGGTCACCACGGATGAAGACACCGCCTACACCTTCGACGCCGCCGACTTCAACTTCAGCGACGTGGACAGCGGCGACACCCTCGCCAGCGTGAAGATCACCGGCCTTGAAACCGCCGGCGCCTTGCAACTGAGCGGCGCCGACGTGACCCAGGACCAAGTGATTCCGGTAGCCAACATCGACGCCGACAACCTGACTTTCACCCCGGCCGCCAACGCCAACGGCGACCCCTACGCAACCTTCCGGTTCTCGGTCAACGACGGCGAAGCGGACAGCGCCGCGTCCTACACCATGACCCTCGACGTGACGCCGGTGAACGACGCACCCACCGTGGCCAACGCCATCGGCGCCCGTTCGGTGGCCGCCGGCTCGAACCTGACCGTGGCGCTTGAGACATCTGGCAGCGAGGTGTTCAACGACGTTGACGGCGACACGCTGACTTATACGGCCACTTCCGCCACCGAAACCGCGGCGACGGTAACCGTGGACAACGACGCCAACACGATCACGCTGACCGGCGTCGCGGCTGGCACTTCGGAGATCACTGTGACCGCGGCCGACGGCAACGGCGGTACGGTGAACGACACGTTCACGCTGACGGTCACGGCCGCGCCGCCGACCAACACCCCGCCGACGGCTTCCGACAATACCGTCACCACGGATGAGGACACCGCCTACACCTTCGACGCCGCCGACTTCAACTTCAGCGACGTGGACAGCGGCGACACCCTCGCCAGCGTCAAGATCACCGGCCTCGAAACCGCCGGCGCCTTGCAACTGAGCGGCGCCGACGTGACCCGGGACCAGGTGATCACCGCCGCCAACATCGACGCCGACAACCTGACCTTCACCCCGGCCGCCAACGCCAACGGCGACCCCTACGCGACCTTCCGGTTCTCGGTTAACGACGGCGAAGCCGACAGCACGGCGTCCTACACCATGACCATCGACGTGACGCCGGTGAACGACGCGCCCACCGTGGCCAACGCCATTCCGGACCAGACCGCGATTGTGGCCAGCGCCTTCAGCTACGCCTTCCCGGCGGACACCTTCACGGACGTCGACAACGACAGCTTGACTTACACCGCGCAGCAGTCTAACGGTACCGCGCTGCCGACCTGGTTGAGCTTTACCGCCGCCACGCGCACCTTCTCCGGCACGCCGCAGACAGCGGACGAAGGCACGCTCTCGGTGCAAGTGACGGCGAACGACGGCAACAACGGCCAAGTCTCGGATACCTTCGACATCACGGTCGTGGGCACGCCGGACGCGCCCACCGGCCTGACCGCGACAGCAGGCGACGGACAGGTCAGCCTGAGCTGGAACAACCCGACCGATTCCAGCATCACCAGGTACCAGCTCCGCTACGGCGCCGGCGCCACCGTGCCCGACAGCGCCACCTGGGCGGACATCGGCGGCAGCGGCGCCGCAACCACGTCCCACACGGTGACCGGCCTGTCCAACGGCACGCAATACGCCTTCGAGATTCGCGCGGTCAACGCCGCCGGCAACAGCGACGCCTCCGATACCGCAACCGCAACCCCGGCAGCCTCCGGCGGTGGTGGCGGCGGCGGCGGTGGCGGCACCGACCTGACGCCCACATTTGGCAATGCGGAGATTGCCGACCTGAGCTTCACCAAGGACGAGGCCATCGAAACGCTGACGCTGCCCCGGGCAACCAGCGGCAACGGTACGCTGACCTACAGCCTCAGCCCGGCCCTGCCGGCGGGCCTCAGCTTCAACGCAGCGACCAGACAGCTATCCGGCACGCCGACCGAAGCATTCGCGCAAACCGAGTTCAGCTACACCGCCACCGACGTCGACGGCGACAGCGCCACGTTGACCTTCAACATCACCGTGGTGGAAGCGGACGTGGCCCCGAGCTTCGGCGACGCATCCATAGCCGACCAGAACTACATCCAAAACGCGGCCATCGATCCGCTGACCCTGCCCGAAGCGACAGGCGGCAACGGAACCTTGAGCTACAGCCTCGAACCAGCCGCGCCGGCGGGCCTGAGCCTGGATGCCGCCGCGCGAATCCTGAGCGGAACGCCGACCGAAGCCCAAGCCGCCGGTGGCTACACCTGGACCGCCACCGACGAAGACGGCGACACGGCCAGCCTCAGCTTCAGCATCCGAGTCGCCGCCGCGCTCAGTCTGGCCGGTGTGGCCGATACCGAGGTCGCGGAGAACAACGCCTACAGCGCCGAGGCCACACTCGAAGGCACCCCGCTGGGCGAAGTCGCCTGGAGCCTGACAGGCGCCGACGCGGCCCTGTTCGCACTGACGAATGAAAGCGGCGGTGGCGCAACCGTGTCGCTGGCCGCGCAAGACTTCGAAAACCCGGCCGACGCCGACGGCAACAACACCTATGTCTACAGCCTGAGCGCCACCGACGCCGACGGCAACAGCGTAAGCCGGCGCGCGGTGGTCACCGTGACCGATGTGCGCGAAGCCGTGGAACTGACGGTGGCTGGTTTGTCCGGCGGTTCGGCCGACGTGGCGGAAAACGCACCCTACAGCGACACGGCGACATTGGAAGGCACCCCCGTGGGCGCTGTCGAATGGTCGCTGACCGGCCCCGACGCCGCCCTGTTCAGCCTGTCCGGTGAAAGCGACAGCGGCGTGACAGTTTCGCTGCCCGCCCAGGATTTCGAGAATCCGGCGGACGCCAATGGCGACAATGCGTACCAGTACACCTTGACCGCCACCGATGCCGACGGCAATGTCGCCACGCTCGAAGTGACCGTCCGCATCACCGACGAAGCCGACACCGCGACCGTGCCCCAGGCGCCGGCCGCGCCAAGGCTCGAAGCCGGCGACAAGCGCATCGCTGTGGCCTGGTCCGCGCCGGCGGATGACGGCGGCAGCGCCATCACCGGCTACACCGTGCAGTGGAAGCCGGCCGCCGCCAGCTGGCCGCAGCCCGCGCCGGACAACAGCGCCAACCTGGGCGCCAACGCAAGCAGCTTCACCATTGACGGCCTGGTCAACGGCACCACCTACGAAGTGCGCGTCCTGGCGCGCAACGCGGTCGGCGACGGCGCCTGGTCCGATGCGTCCCGCGCCACGCCGATGGCGGTGACGGATGTTTCGCGCCTCTACAGCGACGTGAACGAAGCCCTGCTGCCGCGCATCGGCCAGACCATCCTCGACGGTTCGATCACCGCCGTGCGGAACCGGCTCGACTTGGTCGGCCAGCCGACACCCGCGCCCGAAGAAAGCAGCTTCGTGGCGAATTTCGGCGGCTACCGCTTCACCGGCGCGGCACCGCAAACCTACAACTACAACCAGCCCGCCGCGGGCTTCACCATCGGCGACGACCGGCTCGCGCTCGCGCTCGCGCTGGATGAGCTGGATCTGCCGGCGGCCAACTCGATGCCGGGCTTGCAAGGCATGCGCGACAGCGGCGTCTTCGGCCTGGCGACCAGCGGTCCAAACTCCGCGGCCAATGTCGAAGGCGCCAGCAACATGGGCGGCGCGGCCGGCCGGCGCGGAACCTCCGCCGCGGGCGGCATGGGCCGCAGCGGTGGAAGCTCCGGCATGGGTGGCATGGGCCGTTCGGCTGGCATGGGCGGCATGGGTGCCATGTCCGGCGCAGGCGCAATGGGTGGCGCAGGCGCAATGGGCGGAATGTCCGGCATGGGCGGTGCAGGCGGCATGAATGGCATGAACGGCATGTCGGGCATGGGCGGCGCAGGCGGCATGTCAGCC
The DNA here is from genome assembly GCA_965221015.1 of uncultured Pseudohongiella sp. Taxonomy (GTDB): domain Bacteria; phylum Pseudomonadota; class Gammaproteobacteria; order Pseudomonadales; family Pseudohongiellaceae; genus UBA9145. The sequence continues at coordinate 968,793 of OZ244859.1, forward strand.
ATGGGCGGTATGAACGGCATGGGTGGCGGCATGAACGGCATGGGCCGCGGCATGAATGGCATGGGCGGTGGCATGAATGGCATGGGTCGCGGCGACGATCAAGACATCTTCGACGTGATGCGCCCGATGTTGAACCGCATGATTGGCGATTCCTCCTTCGCCTCGCAAAGCGGGACCGCCAGCGGCTCCACCCGCGGCATCTGGGGCGCCGGCACCTACCTCAATCTCGGCGGCAACGGCGACAATGTGAATTGGGACGGCGACCTGTACGGCGCCCGCATTGGTATGGACCTGCAAACCGAAAGCGGATTGCTGGCCGGTTTCGCCTTGCAGTACTCCGAAGGCCAATTCGACTGGAACGCCACCGCGGCCGACAGTGGCTTGCAGCACGGCGGTGAATACGATGTCGTGCTGCCGGGCATCCACCCCTACATCGGCTGGGTGTCGCCCGACCGCGCCTGGCAGTTCTGGGCGATGGCGGGCTACGACCAGGGCCGCGTCGAAATCCGCGAAGAAAACGGCCTGACCGGCGCCCAGAAGAGCGACGTCAGCATGCTGTCGCTGGCCGGCGGCGCGAGACGCGAACTGTGGCGCACCGGCTCCATCTCCGACGGCGGCGAGACCTCGCTGCGCGCCCGCGCCGAAGTCGCCGGACTGTCGATGGATCTGGCGGGCAACCAGGGAACCGCGGAGCGCTACGTCAGAGGTTCCATCGCCAGCATGACCTTGTCGAGCCATCGCCTGCGGGCCGGCCTCGAAGCCAACCACGCGCGCGTGGTGGGCAACGGCAACGTGCTCAACCTGATCATTGAAGCCGGCCTGCGCAGCGACGGCAACGACGGCCAGGACGACGACGCCGTCGAGCTTGGCTTCGGCTTCGGCTGGCGCAACAGCAACGGCCTCACCCTCGATGCCCGGGCGCGGGTGCTGACCGCATCCAGCATCGACTCCGAAGAATGGGGCGTGGACTTGCAATTGCACTACGACCCGGACAAGCCGAACGTCGGATTCAACGTGGAAATGGCCACCAGCTACGGCGCCGCGGACATGCTTGGCATCGCCGGGCCGGACCAAAGCGGCGGCATGGGTGGCGCCGCGGGCATTTTCGGCGCGGCCACCGGCGGCAACGGACCGCTGTCCTCGGCGGGCTGGGGCCAGCAGCAAGTGCGCTTCGACTCAACCTTGGGCTATGGCCTGGAGACGCGCACCGGCTTGCTGACACCCTATTGGGGCCTTGGCGCCGCCGGCGCCGGCGACCGGCTCTACCGCCTCGGCGCGCGTTGGGAGATGAACCAGCGCATGCAACTGCTGCTGGAAGCCCAGCACGACGTCAGCGAACGCTTCGAAGCCCCAAGGGCGGAAGGCGAAGAGATTTCCCCCAGCCGCGTGCTGCTCGACTTCCGAATGAACTTCTAGCACCCGAACCGGCGAAACCGGGGCTAGTCGAAGCCAACTGTCTCGCGCCAGGGACGGCAAGCACACCCCATCAGAACGCCCGTGCGGACTCCCCCCTTGAGGGGGAGTCAAAACTGCGCAAGCAGTTTTGGTGGGGGGTGAGGCCCGGTCGGCGCAGCCGACGAAAAGCGGAGCTTTTCGAGGGCCGAACGGCTCGCCAAGGATGGCGAGACTGGGGGTAATCGAAGCCAATAGCCTCGCGCCAGGGACGGCAAGCACACCCCATCAGAACGCCCGTGCGGACTCCCCCCTTGAGGGGTGAGGCCCGGTCGGCGCAGCCGACGAAAAGCGGAGCTTTTCGAGGGCCGAACGGCTCGCCAAGGATGGCGAGACTGGGGGTAATCGAAGCCAATAGCCTCGCGCCAGGGACGGCAAGCACACCCCACCAGAACGCCCGTGCGGACTCCCCCCTTGAGGGGGAGTCAAAACTGCGCAAGCAGTTTTGGTGGGGGGTGAGGCCCGGTCGGCGCAGCCGACGAAAAGCGGAGCTTTTCGAGGGCCGAACGGCTCGCCAAGGATGGCGAGCCGCTCAATACACCTCGAACAATCCCGCCGCGCCCATGCCTCCGCCAACGCACATCGTGCAGACCACGTAACGCGCGCCGCGGCGTTTGCCTTCGATCAGCGCGTGGCCGACAAGGCGCGCGCCGCTCATGCCGTAGGGATGGCCGATGGAAATCGCGCCGCCATTGACATTGAGCAGTTCATTGGGAATGCCGAGATGGTCCCGGCAGTACACCACTTGCACCGCGAACGCCTCGTTCAGTTCCCACAGGTCAATGTCGTCCATCGTCAGATTGAAGCGCTTGAGCAATTTCGGCACCGCGTGAATCGGGCCGATGCCCATCTCGTCCGGGTCGAGCCCGGCGGCGGCCATGCCGCGATAGGCGCCAAGCGGCTCCAGACCTTTGCGCTCGGCGAGTTTGGCGTCCATCAATAGCGAAGCCGAAGCGCCGTCCGACAACTGGCTGGCGTTGCCGGCGGTGATGACACCGCCTTCAAACACCGTGCGCAAACCGGCCAGCCCTTCACTGGTCGTCGTGGGCCGGTTGCCCTCGTCCTTCTCCAGCGTGACTTCGTGTTGGCTTTGCTTGCCCGTCGCCTTGTCTGTGAACAACATGGTGGAGGGGAGCGGTGCGATTTCCGCGTCGAAGCGGCCCGCCTGTTGAGCCGCGGCGGTGCGCTGCTGGCTTTGCAGGGCGAACGCATCTTGCTGTTCGCGGCTGATGTTGTAGCGCTTGGCGACCACTTCGGCGGTTTCCAGCATCGACATATACGCATACTGCGAGCGCGCCGTCACGTTCGGGTCCTGGGCGCGATAGCCGTTGCGATGCTCGTTCTGCACCAGGCTGATCGATTCCACACCGCCGCCGACGACGATGGGCATGCCGTCCTGCACGATCTGCTTGGCGGCCGTGGCGATCGCCATCATGCCGGATGCGCATTGCCGATCAATGCTCATGCCCGCCACCGAGGAAGGCAGCCCGGCGGCGATGCCCGCGGTGCGGCCGATATTCTGTCCGGTCGACCCCTGCTGCATCGCGCAGCCAAGAATCACATCATCCACCTCGCCGGGTTCGATTCCGGCCCGTTCCACCGCCGCCGCGATGGCGTGTCCCGCCATGGTCGGCCCGTCGGTGTCGTTGAACGCGCCCCGGTAGGCTTTGCCAATGGGGGTTCTTGCGGTGGATACGATTACTGCCTCGGTGGTCATGTCTCTCTCCATTTGAATTGCGATGTGATCATTGTTGTGACTTCCCGATTACTTAAAGCTTTACTTCCCGGTGGGAATCGCCAATTCGTTGGCCCAAGTCGATGTGGTTCCGAGTAAAACAAGGCCAGACTCAGGTTCGGGGCCGGAGGCGATTTTCCTGAACGCGAGAATACCGCATCAGGTCGGGTTGTTCATGAAACGACGATCAGCGCCGCGATTTCATCGATCGCCTCGCGGGCAAGGACCGCCATTTCGGCGTCGGTACGGTCTTGTATCGGATGCGGGATAAAGACGCTTTTTGGCGCGATGCCAAGTGATTTGCCCTGGGCCGCGGCCGCTTCCTGGAATTCGCAGGATGCGATATAACCCGCCGGCAAACCCCGGCGTTCCAAATCGAGCATGTCATGCAAACTGCACGACGTGCAGGAGCCTCAGTCCGCCAGGGCTTCGACCACCGCGTCGCATTCGGCGCCAATCTGCTGCAGCAGGGGGAGCGGGGCGACCCGGGTGAAAGTGGGTTTGCTGTAGCGCCTCACCTTGGCGCCGCGCTGTTCCAGCCCGGACTGCACTTCGTCGAGGAACTCCTTGCCCCGCGGCTTGGAAATATCCAGCAGGCCGACCGTGGCGCCTTCCAGACTGGCCAGTCTCGCGTTCAACCCGCGCTCCACCGGCGCCAATTCGCCCGTGGGATCCAGCAATGTCGTAACGTTCATGCTTGGCCTCTCCCAAAACAAACCACCATTCTAGCAGCCCCCACGGAGATTCTGCGACTCCGCTTCGCGGCGCGCAGAATGACGTGGATTGGGTTTCCCGTCATTCCGCGCGCAGTCGCGGAATCTCTTTGGGTTGGCGCCATGGTTGGGAGATTCTGCGACTCCGCTTCGCTGCGCGCAGAATGACGTGGATTGGGTTTCCCGTCATTGCAGAATGACGTGGGGTAGGGGCCGACACAAATGCCAGGGTCCGCGGGCGCCAAATCACGAAATCTCCCGCGACACAAGCTGGCTCCCGCGCTCCCCGGCCGCCACCCAGCCGCCAATAATCGCCGAGAACATCCCCGCCGTGCCGCCGAGACTAACGATATGCAAGCCGTCGTCGCGAAACTTTTGCAACATCTTCCCGCCCAGGTGCTCCGGCATGCCTTCGGCGATGCCATCAACGCCGCGCAGAATCTGCCGCCCCGGCACAAGCAGCCGCTCGTACAGCGCTTCGCGCAAATCGGCCTTGGACCAGCCGCCCTCGCGCAGCACACGGCGGTGTTCCGGGCTGATCACCAGCACCGCGTCCGCCATGCCGAACAACTTGCAATGCGCCACCGCGCACAGACTCGCGGCCAAGCTGCCGGCAAGCGATTCCGGGGTGCGCGATCTCTGGTCCACTATCCCCTGCAAGCCTTCCCCGGCGAACAGGCTGACCACCGAGTCTCCGCGGGCGAAGCCGCGGTCCATCGCCAGGCTCGGCCAGTCGAGGTCGGATTCGTCTTCGGCGAAACAATAGCTGTATTTGCCGGGATTGCCCAGCGCCGCGCGGTCGATGCCGCCGGGAATGCCGCCGCCGACATTGCGGATGATCAATTGCAGCGCCCGGCCAATCGTGGCGTTGGCGCGATTGCCCTGGCCCAGGGCGTTGACCCCGGAGTTCATGCCAACGCGCTGCGCCGCCGGGCCATTGACGATGACCACCGGCGCGGAAAAATACGTCGTGCAAAGCAAGCCATGCATGCAGAATCGGTCGTCCAGGGCCGCTTCCAGCGCGGCGATGACCAGCGGCATGTATTCCGGCTTGCAGCCCGCCATGACCGCGTTGATGGCGACTTTTTCAATGCTGCAATGAACCCGGTTCGGCGGCACCGCGCCGATAATCTCGCCGGCATCGCGGTCCGTGCCGCCAAGCATGCGCAAGACCCGCTCCGGCGTCGGCGGCACCACCGGCAGACCGTCGCTCCAGCCGCGCTCGAAGCAGCTTTCCAGCTCGTCCTCGGCGCTTGCCAATTCCAGCTTGCGTGCGCCGAAATCCGCGTGCCGCGCCGCCAGTTTCTCCGCCACGCCGGGCTCGAGCGTGCGCGAACCGCAGCCCGGCCGATGCGGCGCAAGTTCCTCGCCGAGGTCCGCGATTCCGGTGAACTCGCGCCATTCGCCCCGGTCCCAACCGACGACCCGCCCTCCGTCGCCGCCAGCGCCATCCCCGCGCAGCAAAGTGGGCACAATCTCAATCTCGTTGCGCCAGGAAAACTCCAGATCCCGGTCGTCAATCGCCGCAAAATTTCCTGGAAAAGCCGGATCGTCCTGCACATAAACCGATAAGCCGCCCTCAAGCCGCCGCCCCAACAGCGGAATCAGCGGCGCAATCAATGCGCAAGTGGGGCAGTCCTTCTTCACTACCAAAGCGTAACCTGTGGCCACAGACACCATCCCCGATTCGAATGCCGGTCAATCGCAAACCAATCGCGCGATTGTCGCAAAACCCACCGCAAGATTCACGGCGGAAACAAATCGCCGCGATTGCGGCTAGCTAGTAGATAAACCCCAGGGTGCAAATACCGACCAGGATGTTGATGATCATGAAGACGGAGGAGGTGCGGGATACCACTTTCCACAGTTGCGGGCCTTTGTATGCCGCGCGGATGGCGACGATGAGCACGGCGGTGTAGGCGAGTTGGGCGAACAGCTCGATGAAATAGAACAGCCACTCGTCCTGGTCCACGGCGCGGCTGCCGAACACGAAAAACAGGCCCGCGCCGAGGAAATACAGCGCCCAGTAGGTGATCGCGAGGCCGTATTCCCCGGCCAGCAGCCGGGAAACGAAAGTCCTGTCCTCTGTGGCGGCTTGAGCCAGAATCATGCTCCTCGTTATGAAGCGCCAAGCGGCGGGGCCGCGGCCGCCCGGCGGCAGGCCTGGAACCGGGTCGGAACGGATCGGATCAGGTCAACAACCGCTCGGGAGCCAGCCCGGAACCAGCAAATGTCCCGTCAGGCTCCCGGCGGCTTGCCGCCGCCCATCAGGCCGCGCAGGGCGTTGGGCACATCCGCCGGGAAGACCAGAAACTTGGCGTTTTCCGAGTTCGACAGTTGCTGCAGCGAGTTGATGTAGCGCTCGCCGAGCAGGTACACCACCGGCATTTCCTTCTCGCCGATGGCTTCGGTGACCAGGGTGATCGCCTTCTTGCTCGCCTCGGCGAGGATTACCTGGGCTTCCGCCTCGCGTTTGGAGGCTTCCAGCTCGCCTTCGGCTTGCAGAATCGCCGCCTGCTTGTCGCCGTCGGCGCGGGTGACCGTGGCGCGCCGCGCGCGTTCCGCCGCCGCCTGCTCCTCCATCGCCTGTTGCATCGTTGGCGACGGGTTGATGTCCTGGATTTCAACCGTCTTCAAGGTGATGCCCCAGTCGGCGATGTCGTCCGAAATCGCCGCTTTCAGTTTGGCCTTGATGTGGTCCCGCGAGGACAGCGCGTCGTCCAGGGACATTTCGCCGATGATCGAACGCAGCGAAGTTTGCACCAGGGTTTGAATCGCGATCTCGTAGTTCTCCACGCCATACACCGCCTTTTCCGGATTGACGATGTTGATGTACGCCACGGCGTTGGTGATGAGCACCGCGTTGTCCTTGGTGATCACTTCCTGGGAGGGGATGTCGAGCACAATGTCCTTGGTGGTGACCCGGAACGCGACGGCGTCCACATAGGGAATGATGAAATTCAGGCCCGGCGTGAGCGAACTGTGGTACTTGCCCAGCCTTTGGATCACCCATTTGTAGCCTTGGGGCACCTGGCGCACGCCTTGACCCAGCGTGACCAGCAAAAACAAAAGAATTACAACCGAAAGAATCAATCCCGGTGAAACAGCCACAAGCATTCTCCTTACATTTTCCTGACAATCAGCGCGTTGCCGGATAGATCGGTAACATGGGCCCGGTCACCGATGGCGAGCGGATCCTCGGAAATTATCTGCCATTCGTCCGAGCCCAGCACGGGCGCCGGGAAGCGGATCGTGCCGCGGGTCGCGCCGGCCGGCGGCCGCAGCACCTGGCCGATTTGCCCGATCAATGCTTCCCGCGACAATCCCGCCTTGGTCCGGTCAATCGCCAGGGGCTTGATGTAACGGAACCAGGCCAGCGCCAGCAGGCCCGACAGGGCCGCCCACATGATGACCTGCCCGGCGACGGGCAATTGCGGCACCAGCAGCACCGCCACGCCCACCAGCACGGCGGCGAGGCCGACCCAGAACACGAAAAAGCTGCCGATGAATATCTCGATCATCATCAGCACGGCGCCGACGGAGATCCAAAGCCAATACGACATGCGCAAACTCCTGTGCAGACCGGCGTATTATCCGGGGTATGCGCAAGCACGGCAAGCAAGCGGCGCGGCTTGCCGCCCGGATGCCGTTGCCGGTTGGTAATGCATGAATTGCTGAAGTACTATCAGACCGCTCGGGCAGTCATTCCAGCTCCGGCCGGGGTGGCGCGCGGGCATCGGTTCAGCGGGTCGAATTGCGGGAAAAAGCCATGAAGCAAAACACCGTCAAAGTTCTCGTAGTGGATGATGAAGAAGATCTGGAGTTGCTCATCAAACAGAAGTTCCGGCGCCGCATCCGCGGCGGCGAGCTTGAATTCATGTTTGCCCGCAACGGCCGCGAAGGGCTGTTGAAGCTGGCGCAAAACCGGGACATTCACCTGGTTTTTTCCGATATCAACATGCCGGTCATGGACGGCCTGACCATGCTGCACCAGCTCGCGGAAACCGAGCTCGACGTGCAGGCGGTGATCGTTTCCGCCTATGGCGACATGGGCAACATCCGCACCGCCATGAACCGCGGCGCTTTCGATTTCCTGACCAAGCCCATCGACTTCGCCGATCTCGAAATCACCCTCGAGAAAGGCATCACCCATGTGCGGGACTTGCAGAACTCGCTGGAGACGCGGGACAAACTCGTGTCCATCAAACGCGAACTGGAAGTGGCGAGCCAGGTGCAGATGTCCGCGCTGCCGGCGGAACTGGCGCCGAATCCGCATTACGACGTCAAGGCGCTGATTTATCCCGCCAAGGAAGTGGGCGGCGATTTCTACGACTATTTCCACATCGACCCGCACCGCCTGGCGCTGGTCATCGCCGACGTTTCCGGCAAGGGCATTCCCGCCGCGCTGTTCGCCATGGTGACCCGGGCGCTGCTCAAATCCATGGTCGCCCAATACGATACGCCGGCGGAAGCGGTGGACGCCGTCAACCGGCAATTGTGCGACGGCAACGACAGTTGCGTTTTCATCACCCTGTTTTTCGGCCTGCTCGACACCCGCACGGGCAACTTTGTCTACACCAACGCCGGCCACAACCCACCGCGGCTGGTGCGCGCCGGAGGCGGCGTCGATGTGGTCGCGCCCACCGGCAATCTGGTGCTGGGGATTGATCCCGGCCAGAAATACGGCCACGCCGAAGTCGAACTGCAGCCCGGCGATGCCATCGTACTTTACACCGACGGAGTCACCGAGGCGGAAAACACCGCCGAAGAAGAATACGGCGAACCGCGCTTTGACAAATTGCTGTCGGAGTTGGCCAGCGGCGACGCCCGCGAAATGGTCGAAGGCATTGTCGCTTCGGTCAGAGACTACGCCGGCGAAGCCGAGCAGTCCGACGACATCACCTGCGTGGTGTCGCGGTATCTGGCGGGACAAAAGTCATGACCGGGAGCATCGCGCGGCGCTTGCCGGCGCGCGTGCTGTGCTCCGCGGCCTTGCTGGCCGCGGCCGCCGCCGCGTCCGCGGCGCGGGAGCCGGTCATCCTGTTCGGTCAATCCGCGCCGCTCAGCGGCCCCACCCGCGAACTCGGCGAGGGCATGCGGCTCGGCCTGCGCGCCGCATTCGCCGAAATCAACGCCGCCGGCGGCATTCACGGCCGGCGCTTGCAGCTCGTCTCCCTGGACGACGGCTACGAACCGGAAGCCGCCATCGTCAATACCCGCAGGCTTATCGAAGAAGAACAGGTGTTCGCGCTGATCGGCTCCGTGGGCACGCCCACCGCCGCCGCCGCCCAGCCCATCGCCACCGAAGCCGGCGTGCCCTACATCGGCGCTTTCACCGGCGCCGAATTCCTGCGCGACGCCGAGTCCCTGCCCAATGTGATCAATATCCGCGCCTCTTATTTCCAGGAAACCGAAGAAATGGCCCGGCGCTTGCGCGAAGACCTGAATCTGGACGCGGCGAGCATTTTCTTCCAGGACGACTCTTACGGGCGCGCCGGGCTCGCCGGCCTGCGCCGCGCCGTCGCCGGCCAAGGCATGGAAATTGGCGTGGAAGTGTCCTACCCGCGCAACACCGAGGCGGTGAAGCTGGCGCTGCTCGACCTGCGCCGGGCCGGCGCCGAGGCGGTGGTGATCATCGGCGCCTACCAGCCCGCGGCGACGCTGATCCGCTGGGCGCGCAAGCTGGATTACAACCCCTGGTTCATCAATATCTCCTTTATTGGCAGCGAAGCGCTGGCCCGCACCTTGGGCGGCGAGGGCGCCGGCGTTTATGTGACCCAGGTGGTGCCGTTTCCGCAAGACGCCAGCTTGGCGGTGGTGGCCGAATACCAGGCCGCCTTGGGTCTGGTCGACCCGGAAGCCAGCGTGGGCTTCATCTCCCTGGAAGGTTATCTGGCCGGCCGGCTGGCGGCGGAAGGTCTGCGCCTGGCGGGCCCGGAACCCGAACCCGCGGGTTTTCTGCGCGCGCTGAAGAGCGCGGAGGAGATCGACCTGTCCGGCTTCCGCCTGTCCTACGGCTTAAGCGACAACCAGGGATCGGACCAGGTCTACCTGACGGTGATCGATGAGAACGGAGACTTTGCCTCGGTAAATTCAATCGAGCCCAGATGAACGCAGCGGGAAAAAACCTGGCGGGTTCGGCGCTGTCGGCACGGCCCGAGATACCCGCGGACGACCATCCGCGGGCGCCGCGGCGCAAGTTTTCGGGCACCATCGCCGCCCGGCTTTCCCTGATCCTGCTTGGCAGCGTGGCGCTCGTCGCCACGGCCAGCCTGGTGGCCTGGTTCGCCTTGCGCACCACCTTGGGCTACCAGTCGCGCATGGCCGATGTCGACATGCCCAATATTGTGGATTCGGTGCAAATCGCGCGCCAGAGCGCGAACCTGGTGAACGGCGCCTTCCGCATCATTTCGGTGCGGACCCGCGGCGAGCATGAAAGCGAGGTTGCCGCGGTGGAGCGCGAAAAGATCGCGCTGGAAGGCCTCATCCGCAACCTGGAGTCGCGTTCGGAGTTTGGCGATTCCACGGCGCAAATCAGAGCGCACCTGGACAGCCTCAGCGCGCAACTGGCCTCGATTCAGGACTCCGCCTTCCGGCGTTTGCAAATCGACGAGCGCGTTGCGGTGCTGTCGGCGGAGCTGGCGGAAATCAACCGCGGCATCGAATCGGTGCTGGCGCGGGCGATCGACGACCAGGGCTTTTATCTGGTTGAGGGCTTGCGCGACCTGGACGACGCCCCCGCGCCCATGGCCCAGCGCGCCTCGGAAACCGAGCTCACCGTGTTCCGCAACCTCACCGTGGTCAACCACCAGGCCAGCCTGGCCTTGCTGATGCTGGACGAGATGCTGGTGCTCAACGACCGCCAATTCCTGCCGCCCATTGAGGAGCGCTTTTCCAGCGCCCTGGACAACGCGCAACGCGCCCATGGCAGATTGCCCGCTTTCCCGCAAATCGCGACGCTGGCCGCCAGCCTGCAACAGCTCGCGCGTGTTGGCGCGGGCGAAGAGGGCATTATCGAACTGCGCCGCGAAGCGCTGATGCGCCTGGAGCGGGAGCGGGAGTCCTTGGCCATGGCCCGCGACGCCGCGGCTTTGCTCGATGCCGAAGTCGGCGCCCTTGGCGCATTGATCAACAACAATGCGCTGGCTTCCAGCGAAGCCGCCCGCGAGTCCGCCGCCAACGGCATCCTGCTGCTGTTCACAATCAATTTGTTCAGCGCCGTGGGCGCGTTCGTGTTCGCCTACTTTTTCGTCTGGAAATCCCTGGTCCGGCGCCTGACTTCGCTTTCCGGCGCGATGGGCGAGATGTCCCGCGGCGACCTCGAAGTCGCGGTGGACGTCGGCGGCAAAGACGAAGTTTCGGACATGGCCCAGGCGCTGGAGAAATTCCGCGGCTACGCCCTGGAAGTGCAACGCTTGAACCTGGTGGAAAAGCTGGCCGGGGAACTCGACGCCAAGAACGAGAGCTTGCAGCAGACCTTGCGCGAGCTGGAGAGGGCCCAGGAGCAGATCATCGCCGAGGAAAAACTCGCATCGCTCGGCCAATTGGCGGCCGGCATCGCCCACGAAATCAAGAATCCGCTCAATTTCATTGGCAACTTCTCTGAAATCGCGATGGACTTCGGCAAGGAAATCAATGAGTTGCTGGAAGAACTCGAGCAATCCGACGCCCGCGAGGACATCCGCGAGATCGTCGCCGAACTCGACCAGAGCCTGAACAAGATTCGCGACCACAGCAAGCGCGCCGACAACATCGTGCGCAGCATGCTGGACCATTCCGGCGGCAGGGAAGGCGAATGGCGCGAGATCGACTTGAACGCGGTGCTGAAGCAGTACGTGGAGTTGGCCTATCATGCCATGCGCGCGCTGAACACCGGTTTCAATATGGAGTTGGAGACCGATCTCGACCCGGACATGGGCTTGCTGGAAGTGGTGCCCCAGGACATCTCCCGCGTGTTTTTGAACCTGGCCACCAATGCTTGCCAGGCATTGGATGAAAAGCGCAATGACGGCGATGGTTTCGAGCCGCTGATCCGGATTTCCAGCAAACGCGGCGAGCGGTTTGCCGAGTTCTCGTTGCGCGACAATGGCCCCGGCATACCGGAGCAAATTCGGCAGAAAATCTTCGAGCCCTTCTTCACCACCAAGGAAGGCACCAAGGGCACGGGTTTGGGCCTGTCGCTGACCTCCGATATCCTGCTGCGCCATGGCGGCTCGATCAATGTGGATTCGGAGGAAGGAAAATTCACGGAAATGACAATCCGCCTGCCGCTGGAATCGGTGCGCCAGGCCGAGCAACTAGCCGAGCAAGAGGCCGGGCGGGAAGCCGGTCAGCAAGCCGAAGGAGAGGCTGGGCGGGAAGCCGGGCAGATTGAGTTGGACGCCGATTCGCAGTAATGTCGGGTTTTGCCGCACGCGGCAAATCCGCAAAAGCCCAAGGAGGCTGGAATTGTGGCCGAACCCGATCTGAGCATTCGCGTCAAAAACGACCTGTCGGAACTGGCGGTGATCGCCGACCAGGTCGACCAGTTTTGCGAACAGCGGGGCATCGCCGCCACCGTTGCCTACCAGATCAATCTGTCGCTCGATGAATTGCTCACCAACACCATCAATTATGGCTACGCGGACGACGGAGCCTCCCATGAGATTCGGCTGGATTTGCGTCTGGATGGGGACCAGTTGACGATTACCATAGAAGACGACGCGAAACAGTTCGACCTGACCGGCTCCGACCCGGACAAGGCGGACACCCAATCCAGCCTCGACGAACGCACCCCGGGCGGCCTCGGCATCTTCCTGATCCATCAAATGATGGACTCGGTCAACTACCACCGCGAAAACAACCGCAACGTGGTGCTGCTGACAAAAAAAGTCGAGAGCTAACCCACCACCAAAACTGCTGCGCTTTCTGTCGGCTTCGAGCGGGTCCGCGGGCGGGCGGGGCTTTGCGCTAAATCCCGTCTCGACATCCTGTCGAGCCGGGAATCGAATCGGCGTCGCTTAACACATCCCTGTGACGCTCCGCCTCTACGACGCGCAAAGCCCCGCCCGCCCGCGGACCCTGGCACCAACTGCGCCCTGTTGATCTGGACGTCGAAAAGGATAAGGACTGCCGGCGTTGTGGTGCGGAATTCCCATCGGGTCTCCCGGGCAGCGAAGCCACACTCCCCCCTTGAGGGGGAGTCGGCAAGGCAAGGGCGCAGCCCGCAGTCGCGCCGGAGGGGGGAACTGAGTTGCGAGTCGGCAAGGTGGTTGGAGAGACAGTCCAACCGGCGTTCGTGGAGGGCCGCACCTCCCACCAAAACTGCTGCGCAGTTTTGACTCCCCCTCAAGGGGGGAGTGTTTTATTCGGAGCCCAGGGAGGCGAGGGCTTGGTCGCGGTTGGGTTGGATGTTGATGATTTTGTCGAAGCCGCTGACCTCGAAGACTTCGCGGATGGATTTGGAAAGCGAGCAGAGCATGAACTGCGCGTTGCGGTTCTGCAACAGCTTGGCGGTCATCAGAATCGCGCGCAGGCCCGCCGAGCTGATATAGGTCAGATTCTCCATATCCAGCACGACCGCCCGGTCCCCGTCTTCGATGGCACCCTTTACGGATTCTTCAAACTGCATTACGTTCGAGCCATCAATGCGGCCTTTGATCATGGCCGATACGACGCCATCCTGCCTTTCCAGATTAACCTCTATCATTGTTCATGCTCCAACTTTGCTTGATGGAAGCCGGGCGAAGCCGTTCTAACTCGTTGCTCCGCTACAGGTCCGGATCCTGCAGAACCACGAATTCCGGATAGGCTTCAATACCCAATTCTGCCACGTCTTGCCCGTGGCGTTCGACTTCGAGTGCGACCCTGACGCCCATCGTTTGCCGGATTGCGGCCCATACCAGCATCGACGCGGCAAACACGAACGCGCCAATGGCCAATATACCCACGACCTGAACGAGCAAATTGCCCCCGGCCGCGATGCACACCGCAAGCGTACCCCAAATTCCGGCGGCGAGGTGGGCGGAAATCGCCCCCACCACGTCGTCAATCCGCAACTGCTCCAGCAATTTCATGCCCAGCGCGCAGATTGCTCCACCGGCTGCGCCAATGATTATAGCCCAATAATGCGCAAGAATATCGGGGCCGGCGGTAATCGACACCAAGCCCGCAATCGCGCCGTTCAGGCTAGCCATGAGGTCGACGCGGCCGAAAATCGGCCTCGACAGCGCAATCGCGGCGATGAACCCGCCGCAGGCTGCCAAGTTGGTGTTCACCAGGATATTGCTGATGGCGACCGCGTCCACCACACCGCTCAGCGCCAGTTGCGAACCGCCGTTGAAGGCGAACCAGCCCAGCCAGAGAATAAAAATGCCCAGCGTCACCACGGGCACATTCGAGGGCGGTGTGAATTTCACCGTGCCGTCTTCGCGGAACTTGCCGTGGCGCGCGCCGACGATGATCGCTCCGGCCAAGGCGGCCCAGCCGCCGGTGGAGTGGACCACCGTGGAGCCGGCGAAATCCTGGAAGCCCATCTGGCTCAGCCAGCCGCCACCCCAGGTCCAGGCGCCGACCACGGGATAGATCACGCCCGTGAGCACGGCGACAAAAGCGAAAAACGACCACAGCCGCACGCGTTCCGCCAGCGTGCCGGAGACAATCGAAGCGGTGGTGGCGACGAAAACCATCTGGAAAAACCAGTCGGACATCACCGAATTGCCGTTTTCCATGACCGCGCCCAGCGCGCCCTCGTCGCCGCCGAGCAGGGCCTGTTCGCTGGAAGAGGTACCGTAGGCGAGGTTGAAAGAACCGACCAGATTGCCCACGTCCACATACATCAGGTTGTATCCGACCAGGAAATACATCAGGCCGGCGATGGCGTACAGGCCAACGTTTTTCAGGCAAATGACGGAAGCGTTCTTGGTGCGGACCGAGCCGGATTCCAGCATCGTGAATCCGGCGCACATCCACATGATCAGCACGCCCCAAACGAGGAAAGCGAAACTGTTCAGAACGAACTGGGTTTCCTGCGCCATGGCCTTCGCCCGGAGGTATTTTTCTTATGGCGGCCCTGCTCCGGCGTCGCGCCGGGGCAGGGCAATACCCGTGCTTTTGTCTCGCCGCCGGAGTTAGCGGACGGTTTCCACGCCGATCGTCTGCACCGGCCCCATGCCGCGGATTTCGACGACCACGGGCTCGCCCCGGGAGCCGTCGTAATGCACCGCGCCGGCGGGGTGGAACATGAATCCGCCCGCCGGAATCGGCGTTGTCCGCGTCATGTCATGGCTGGCGTCGACCCCCGCGTGCCAGGTTCCCTCGATGACTGTGATGAACCGGTCCTGGTCGTGGTAATGTGGATTGCTGGTGCCGCCGGCGGGAAAGCGTATGCGCATGATGTACAGCCCCTCTTCCTGGGGGTTGCCGTAGAGGATGTGCGACTGGGTGCGGTCGAGGCTTTCGTCCCATTCGATTTCGTCCAATTGCACGATGACGAAATCATCCCATTCGGCGGCGAATCCGGCCGGCACGAGCAGTGCCAGCGAAGCGATCAGATAGCGAATCTTTGACATGGGCTGGTCCTGTGTTTGTGATTGTGGTTTGCAAGCGCGCGTAAACGCGGCACCTTTTGCCGGACTATATAAGTCCGGCATATGCTTGGCAAGGATTGAACACCACTTTAGCGCGAACTGACTGAATCCGGGAGAATCTCGCCTTGCTGGAAAAATCCACTCCGGTGATCGTGGGCGCCGGGCAATACATGGAACGGGACCTGGCGCCGCATGAGGCGCTGCCGCCCATGGCCATCGCGGCCAAGGCCGCCGCCGCCGCTTTGGCCGACACCGGTGTGGACAACGGCTTGAGACAGGCGCTTGCGTCCCAGATCGACACCTTGGCGGTGGTTCGCATCATCCAGGATTCGCGCAACCGGCCCCGGGACGATGTCGCTTTCGGCCGGGCGGAAAATCCGCCCCGCGCCGTCGCGCGGCGCATTGGCGCGAATCCGGCCCACGCCATCTATGGCTGCATCGGCGGCGATACGCCGCAAACCCTGGTCAATGAAATCGCCCAGGCCATCGCCCGGGGCGAGGTTGGCCTGGCGCTGCTGGCCGGCGGCGAGGCCATCGCCACCGCGCGCGCCGCCATGCGCGCCGGGGTCGGTCTTGACTGGCGTGAGGAAGACCACGGTTCCCTCGACGACCGCGGCATGGGCGCGCAATTGGCGACCGCGCATGAAATGGCCCACGGCATCGGCATTCCCGTGCAAACCTATCCCTTGTTCGAAAACGCCATCCGCGCCCGGCACGGCCACAGCGTGGCAGCGCATTTGCGCCACATGGGCGCATATATGGCGCCGTTCAGCCGCGTGGCGAGCCACAATCCCTTCGCCTGTTACGGCCAGCTTCACACGGCGGCGGAATTGGCCGAAGTGACCGCCGGGAATCGCTACATCTGCCTGCCGTATCCAAAACTGTTGAACGCCAGGGACAACGTCAATCAGGGCGCCGCCCTGGTGCTGACTTCGGTGGGCAAAGCCATGGAACTGGGCATCGATCCGAACCGCTGGGTTTACCTGCACGGCTGCGGCGAAGCGCGGGACAAGCTGGTCGGCGAACGCGCCGACTTCCACGTCTCGCCGGCGATTCGCGCCAATGCCGCCACCGCCTTCGCAATGGCCGGCAAGTCCGCGGCGGACATGGACTATATCGACCTGTACTCCTGTTTTCCTTCCGCCGTGGAAATCGCCTGCGACGAATTGGGGCTGGACCTGGACGACCCCCGCGGCTTGACGGTAACCGGCGGGCTGCCTTTTTTCGGCGGCCCCGGCAACAACTACAGCACCCACGCCATCGCCACCATGGTGAACTTGCTGCGCGAAAGGCCGGGGAGCTTCGGCCTGGTGACCGCCAACGGTGGCCTGCTTTCCAAGCACGCCACGGGAATCTATTCAACGACGCCGGTTTTCGGCAGCTGGTCCCAGCCCGACTTCAGCGCCGATCAGGCGGCGGTGGACGCCATGCCCAGCCCCATACTCGCGCAACAGGCGCAAGGCCGGGCATTGGTTGAGACCTACACGCTGTGCCACACCCGCGGCGTTCCCGCCCGCGGCATCGTCATCGGCCGCCTGCGCGCCGACGGCCGCCGTTTTCTCGCCAACACCCCAAGCGACCCCGCAACCCTAGCCCGCCTCGCCACCCAGGACCAAATGGGCCGCGCCGGCTGGGTCAGCACCACCCCCCAAGGCAACACATTCGTCCCCGACTAACCCCCGCGCCAGTCACCACGGCCCGCAATATCCAAAAACTCCCACTTCCATGGAATATTCTGGGTGCCAACATTGCCAGGGTTCGCGGGCGGGCGGAGCTTTGCGCGTCGTAGAGGCGGAGCGTCACAGGGATGTGTTAAGCGACGCCGATTCGATTCCCGGCTCGACAGGATGTCGAGCCGGGATTTAGCGCAAAGCTCCGCCCGCCCGCGGACCCGATCGAAGCTTGCGAACCAAACGACCCGCACAACTCTCCACCGCCCTATAATGGAAAACATCGCGCGCAGCCGAACCAAAAAAGCCGCAATTTGAAATTGAACAAGAATACTTGAACAGAAGGAAACACCAATGAACTTCAGCAATCAGAAAGTGTTGGTCACCGGCGGCTCCCGCGGCATCGGCAGGGCGGTGTCGCTGGCCTTCGCCGATGCCGGGGCGAAAATCGCGATCCTTTACCGCGACAACGAAGCGGCCGCCAATGCCACGCTGTCGCGCTTGCCCGGTGACGGCCACATCGCCATCGCCGCCGATGTCGCGGATGCGGACGCGGTAGAGCGGGGCGTGGCGCGGGTGCTGGACGGCCTTGGTGGAATCGACATTCTGGTGAACAACGCCGGCATCGGCATCTACCATCGCATCGCCGAAGATTCCTATGCGCACTGGCGGGATGCCTGGCGCAAAACCCTGGACGCCAATTTGCTGGGGCCGGCGAATCTGTGCTTTTGCGTCGCCCAACATATGATCGCGGCCGGCGGCGGCAGAATCGTCAACATCACTTCCCGCGGCGCTTTTCGCGGCGAACCGCTGAAACCCGCCTACGGCGCCAGCAAGGCCGCGCTCAATTCCCTCAGCCAGTCGCTGGCCGTCGCGCTTGCGCCACACAAGATTTTTGTCGGCGCCGTGGCCCCCGGCTTCGTCAACACCGAATTGACCGCCGACCGTCTGAGCAGCCCGGAAGGCGAGGAAATCCGCGCCCAGAGCCCCTTCAACCGCGTCGCCGAACCCGAAGAGGTCGCCCACGCCGTGCTCTTCCTCGCCTCCCAAGGCGCCGAATTCTCCACCGGCACCATCATCGACGTAAACGGCGCGTCCTATCTGCGCACCTGAAGCTGGCGTTTGGCGAAGTCGCCGGGGGCGAACACAAGTTCCCATGGCTGAACCGGCATTTTGTTGATACGGCTGACGTTCTATGGTTACATCGCCGCAAAAGCGTCGCGAAAGGTAGCGTGAAAAGCTTGTGTGAAAAGCTTGCGCGAAAAGGCTCCAGTCAGCAGCCTGCCCAAAGGCGCCGCCACCAGCGACGGCAGGAGGCCAATCTCCATGCGCAAGCGCTTTCTTATCGCCGCCACACTGCTCTGCTTGGGTGGGCCAAGCCATTTGACGGTCGCCCAAACAAGCGATGAAGCGCCGGGCCGGCAACACTTTTTTCCCCTGATCGCCGCCGGCGATGGCCTGCAAACCCATCTTTTCGTAACCGATGCCTCCGGCGCGTCCAACCAATGTTCGCTGACGATGGGCGGGTCGGGGCTGAACGTGGAGGTTTTCGCGGCCAACGACGCTGTTTCCCCCGCGGGCGCCGGTGCGAACATTGATCTGGCGGCCGGGGGCGATGTGGTATTGCAAAGCCTCGATAGGCCGGCGCTGGTGTACGGCCACGCGAAGCTCGAATGCGAGCAGCCCACCACGGCACGGGTGATGCTGACCTCGCACATTGGCGGCGAACTGATGGCCATGACCGCGTTCGAGAACGCGAGCCCCGGCACTTCGTTTCAGTTTCCCGCTTTGCCGGGGCTCGGCCGGCTCGCGGTGATCCTGTCCAGCGACGCCGAATTGGATGCGGTCTGCGCGGTGGAATTGGAAGGCGAAGCGGGGCCGGTTGGAGGTGGTGAAATAGCGGTTCCCGCCCACGCCACGACGTGGCGAAATCTGGATGAACTCATCCCGATTCCCGAAGACTTCCAGGCGGGCACCGCCGGGTTGGCCTGCAGCCGGAACGTTTCGGCAACGGGCTTGGCCCTGTTTGGCGCGGGATTTGCGGCGTTGCCGGCGATTGAATTCAATGACGCCGACGCGAGGCACGTCCAAATCCTCCCGCTGGTGTTGGACGGCGAGGGTTTTCGCTCGCATCTGTTGTTGAACAATATCTCCGAAACCGTCAATCCGTGCACGGTGGATCTGCGGGGGGCCGGCCTCGGCGGTTCCCGATTCAGCGCGCCCGCCGGCGCAACCACGGGCGATTCAAGCATCGCGCTGGAACTTGACAGCGGCCGCGCCCAAGTCTTGCTTGGCAGCACCGGCGCGGGCACACTCGCCTTCGGCCACGCGACGGTATATTGCGAAGGACCTGTTGCGGTGCAAAACCTGCTAACCGCGGAAGTCGAGGGCAATACGGCTGCAATGGCGTCAATTTCCCGCGCCGATTCCGCGGTCGCGTTGCGGTTTCCGGTTGTTTCCGAACTCGGTCGGCTGGCTTTGGTGATGAGCAATGCCGGTGAAAGCGATACCTCGTGCGGAGTCGAGTTGTCCGGCGACGGCGATTTTTCTCCTGAAACCGCGCGGGTCGAGATTTCCGGTGAATCGACGGCGGTGCGTTTCCTCGACGACTTGTTCGCGGTTCCAGACGATTTCGCGGGCGGGTCGGCAAGCTTGCACTGCGACAGCGGGATAGCGGCCATGGCGCTGCCGGTGCAAGGCGCGGTCTTTGCCGCGATGCGGCCGGCGATTCTTGTGAGCCGTGTTGCTTCCGAACCTGTTTGGATTTTCGCGGACGACGTGCCGGATGATCTTCGACTCGAACTGCGCGAAGAACTGGAAGCTGTCCGCGATTGGTTCACCGAGCAATATGGCGTAACGGCGTCAGGCTTTGAAGTGCACGTGCGTGAAGGAGGATGCCCGGGCTCTCCCATTGGAACTTGCGTGACGCGCACCGATGACGGCAGCGCGATAATTGTTCTCAATCCCGAAAGCAGCCCAGGTAACGCGATTGCCGAAGAGTACTTTCATGTATTGCAGGGACAACTCTCATCGGGATTCGCGCCCTTGCCCAATGGCAAAATCGTATCCCATAGTTGGAAAGGAGCCGCCTGGTTGGTGGAGGGATTGGCGCAGTACGCCGATTACAAATATTCGCCGCACAGACCAGGCCGGCGCCCGTTTCTTGTGGATTCGAACAACACGAATAATGGTAGAAACACACCTTATCGAGATTTGTCGGATGCCATTTCGAGAGGAATATTGACTGCCGCTGATTTATCAAAACTGGAGGATCCGGGCAATTTGTATGGAGGACTGGCGCACCCCCTTTACACCTATGCGTTGGCTTTCGTCGCTTCAACTTTGCTGGCGGAGCTGGCCGGGGAAGAGGATTCATATGTGCGGTATTGGCGTTTGCTGAACGAGCGCGCGACATGGCAGGAGGCATTTCAGGCGGCATTTGGTGTCGCGGTTGAAGATTTCTATGACGAATTCGAGCAATGGTTGCCCACCGTGCTGCCGCTGCGGGCGTACATGAACATTTCATACGATTGGCCGGGCAGGGATGCGCTGGATGACGACAGTCGCAATCGGCTAATCAACAGTCTCGGTCTGGATTTGGAAGACATACCCCTCGAGATCGAAGGAGTGGGCTGGAGTGTGGAAAGGATCGTATATCCGGGAGGTCAAAGCTGGACAGCCCATCTTGGCTTGTGGTGGGAAGATCCGGACAATTGCACGGAATACTTCCTCGGCTGGCACAAGGATGGCGGACTGACGGAGCGGAAGGAGGATGCGACGCCGGTCGAATTTCCGGGAGTCGACGCCACGCTGAATTGGGAGCTTCCATCGCAACCGGACATGCTTCCACGGCTGTCCGAGCGGAGCTTGCCAAATTGCACGCCGTAAGCGCATGGCGCCGCAAATCCAACCCATTACCGCTTTGGCTCACAACGCATCGATTTGCCGCGGGGTGATGGGCTCGCCGCGGTTGCTCCAGGCGTTGCGCACATAATTGATGACGGCGGCCATTTCGGCCGAGCTGAGCGCGCCCTGGAAGGACGGCATTTCGCCGCGGCCGATGATGAGCACCAGCGCCACGTCCGCGCCGGAACCCGCCACCACCTCATTGCCGTCGAGCGCCGGATAAACGTTGGCAATACCTTGGCCGTCGCTTTGATGGCATTCGGCGCAATTGTCGAAAAACAGGCGCTCGCCATCGAGTCCGGCCAGCGGGTCCGGGCTCGCGCAATTGACGAGCAGCGCCGCCAACACCGTGGCCAGCAGCACGCCAACCAAGCCATCCAGCAACAAACAACGCCCCCGCGCCATGCCAACCACCCCACCCAACCAAGCCACCCCGCAAAAGTATCTCACACATGGGACACCCACCCCGGAGATGGGACACCCACGTTGAGATGGGACACCCACCTCGGAGATGGGACACCCACCCCGGACATGGGACACCCACCCGGACATGGGACACCCACCCCGGAGATGGGACACCCACCGTCGCTGCCCCAACCAGACAAGGGACGCCCAGTCGTGGGAAACTCGCGCTGGACGAGAAAAACCGGGACACCCACCCAAACATGCTGGTTCGAGTTGAAAACGCCCGCTGCCGCGTCAATCGCCGGGAATTGCTTGAGATCGACCGTTTCGAGGTCAAAACCGGCGAGCATTGGTGCGTTTACGGCCCCAATGGCGCCGGCAAGTCCTTGCTCGCGCAACTGATCTGCGGCCGCCGCCCGGAGACCGGCAGCTACGTCCGCTATGCGCCCGGCTTCAATCCGGCGCGGGACATTCTGACGGTTTCATTCGAGGAGCAGCAGCGCCTGTGGCGGCGCGATGCGCGCCTGGACATCAGCGATTTCAGCGGCGACGGGCAGGACCGGGGAACGCTGGTCGCCGAACTGGTCCGCTCCGCCTTGCCCGCGCAAGCGCAGGACGAAGCGCTGTTCGCCGCCTTGTGCGCGACCCTGGATTTGACCGCCTTGCTCGCCAAAGGCATCCGCTTTCTGTCGTCGGGGCAGATCCGGCGCGCGCTCATCGCCCGGGCGCTGTATGGACAACACGCCGGGCATCCGCGCCTGCTCATTTTCGATGCGCCGCTGGAAGCGGTGGACAAGGATTCCACCGAGCGCATCAGCCAGGCTATCGCCGCGCATCTCGGCTCCCACTGCGCCAGCCTGCATTTGTGCCGGCGCGAGCGGCATCGCTTCCCCGGCGCCACGCATTTGCTGGCGATGGAGCGATTGCGCGTGATCGAGCAGGGGCCTATGAACGATGCCGCCTGGCGCCGCGCCACGGCGCGCATCCGGCAAGATCGCGGCGCAATACCGGACCGGATCCCCCGTTCGCCCGCACCGCAGCGCCGGCCGCCGCCAGCGGATGAAAAACTGATCGAACTGCGCAAGGTCAATGCCAGCTATGGCGATTTGCACGTATTGCGCGATGTTGATTGGACCATGGAAGGCCGCCACCACGTGCTGGTGGAAGGACCCAACGGCTGCGGCAAATCGACTTTGCTCAGCTTGATCGACGGCGAAAACCACAAAGCGTACGGCCAGGATGTCCACTTGTTCGGGCGGCGCAAGGGCAGCGGCGAAACGGTCTGGGACGTCAAGCGCCGCTTCGGCGTGGTGTCGAACGAGTTGCACAACCGCTATGTGAAAGGCTGGAAGGTGCTCGACGTGGTCGTGTCGGGATTCTTCGATTCGGTGGGTTTATACGACGACAGCGGCGCAGCCGAACAGGACCATGCCCGCGCCTGGCTTCAAACCTTGCATATCGCGCATTTGGCCGGCGCCTACTACCACCAGATTTCCTTTGGTCAGCAGCGATTGACGCTGCTCGCGCGGGCCATGGTGAAAGAGCCGGACATCCTGATCCTGGACGAGCCTTGCGTGGGACTCGACGACTACCACCGCGATTTTCTGCTGGGAACGCTCGACGCGATCGCCGAACGGACTCCGACGCGCCTGATCTACGTCAGCCACGAACCCGGCGAGAACCCCGCTTGCATCAATTACCGGCTATTTTTTGAAGCCGAGGTGGACGGCGGCTACCAGCTCCAACAATCGGAATTCTAGCAACGCCGCGTCGCCGCTGGGGAAGGCATGTGTTGCGGCGTGCGAGGCGCCCCGTCCGCCAGACGGCGACCTGGCGCTGCGCCGGTCCGAGAAACTCTAGCTGCGGATGTAGTTTTGCAATTGCTCGATGGTGGCGCGCTGGTCGCTCATGATGTCCTTGACCAGGTCGCCGAGGCTGACCACGCCCACCACCAGGCCGTCATCCACCACGGGCAGATGCCGAATGTGGCTGTCCGTCATCAGGTTCAACGCCGCGTTGACGACAAAGCTCGAAGGCACCGAGATGACCTTCTCGGTCATGATTTCATCGACCCGGGTATCGCGCGAGGCGCGGCCCTTGAGGATGACTTCGCGCGCGTAATCGCGCTCGGAAATGATGCCTTGCAGGTCGGGGCCGGTCATCACCAGCAATACGCCGACGCGGTGGTCGGCCATCGCCTTGATTGCCTCGAACACGCTCGCTTCCGGGCGGATCGAGCGGATCTGCTTGTTTTCCTTGCGGTCCAGAATTTGTCGCATGGTGTGCATGGCGCTTCTCCAGAAAAGTGCCCTGGATCAGTTCAGCCTGGTCAGGGAAACGTTCGCGTAACCGACGTTGTTGGCGTAAAAACCCACACTGTCGTTGACGAACAAGGCAAGATTGCCGTCGCAAGTGGCGGCGAAACGGTAGCCGCCGCTTTCCTCGTCGAATTCGAGGTCGGAAACGCCGGTCAGACTCGCCCTGGGGCAGGACGGCTGATGCAACATTAGTTCAAACCAGTTGTGGTCCCGCGAGCGGCGCAGAAAGCCGGCCCACGCCCAGGGCATCAGGCTGTTGTCGAAACCGCGCTCATCAAGAGCTTCGCCGTTCTCGTTGGTGTCGATGTCAAGGTCGATCCAGGCGCTTAGAATGGTGATACCCAGCGCGTAATCCGCGCCGGCATCGAGCGCATAGCCGGTGTTGAGGTTCATCTCGTTGGTGAAAAAATCGATTTTCACTTCGTCACCCACGGCCAACGGCGTTCCCGGCGCGCTGAAACGGAAAATATTCACCTGTGGAGCCTGGCACGCGGCCAGCAAAAGGACGCTCGCCGCGGCAAGGCCGGCAATCGTCAAAGTTATCGGTCGGCGCACTGTAATACTCCCTGAAAAGAAAAATCGCGGCGTAAAACGCTCAGTCTAACCCTCCCGCTCATGCCGTCAAGTCCCCATGTGAACGCAGAGCAATTCCAACTTTGCCCAAGGAGATTCCGCGGCTTCGCTTCGCTGCGCGCGGATTGACGGGAGGCGAGACGGAGATTCCGCGACTTCGCTTCGCTGCGCGCGGAATGACGGGGTGCGGAACGGAGATTCCGCGACTTCGCTTCGCCGCGGCCGCACCCGCGATTGAAACCGGGGCATCTTTTTCGCTACCTTAGCAACCATGAAATCCTGTCTTTTGCCCTGCGTCGCGGTTTGCCTGTGCCTGTCCGCCCTGGCCCAGCCGCCCGCGCCCGAAGCCTTGGCCGACCCGATTCCGCAACGAATCGAAAAAGGCGACATCGCGGTCGCGTTGGAAGCCTTCGCCCAATTTCCCCGGCTGGCGGATTCATCCGCGCCGCCGCGAACCAACGACGCCCACGCCCGCATCCAAAACCTGCATCCCTTGCCCGATGGTTCCGGCCGCCTGGCGGTCAACGACCTGCGCGGCGTGCTCTACTTGCTCGATGCGGATGGCGGAACCCCCCGCGTTTTCCTGGACCTGCGCGGGGCGGACGCGGCTTTCGACAACTCGGTGTTTCCGAACGAGACGGGACTGCTCGGATTCGCCTTCCATCCAGACTTCGGCCGCGCCGGCGCGCCCGGCCACGGCAAGTTCTACACCGCATACAGCGCCGCCTCCGAAAGCGGCGTCGCCGACTACCTGGAGGAAGATTCCGGCAGCCATGAAAGCGTGATCCGCGAATGGACCGCGGACGACCCGGCCGCGAATTCCTTCAGCGGCACATCGCGGGAACTGTTTCGCATCGGCCAATTCGCCCAAAATCACAACATCGGCACGCTCGCCTTCAACCCGGCGGCGGCGCCCGGCGATGCCGATTACGGCATGTTGTACGCCAGCCTGGGAGACGGCGGCGGCGGCAACGACCCCGGCGAATACGGCCAATCCACCCGTGAACCCCTGTCTTCGATCATTCGCATTGATCCCCTCGGCGGCGAAGGGTCCTACGGCATTCCACCGGACAATCCCTTTGTCGGCCGCGAAGGTTTCGCGCCCGAGATTTGGGTCTGGGGACTGCGCCATCCGCAGCAT
Organism: uncultured Pseudohongiella sp.; assembly: GCA_965221015.1. Taxonomy (GTDB): domain Bacteria; phylum Pseudomonadota; class Gammaproteobacteria; order Pseudomonadales; family Pseudohongiellaceae; genus UBA9145. The sequence continues at coordinate 994,273 of OZ244859.1, forward strand.
TTCTCCTTCGACAGGGACGGCACGCTCTACATCAACGACATCGGCCAGGCGCAAATCGAAGAAGTGAACATCGCCGTGGCTGGCGCCAACTACGGCTGGCGCCTGCGCGAAGGCACTTTCGCCACAGCCTTCGGCATTGGCGGCGTGCGGCCCAACCCGGTCTATCCCCGGCCCGAAGATGACCAGGTTTTCGAATATCCCGTGGCGCAATACGACCACGACGAGGGCAGGGCCATCGGCAGCGGCCACGTCTACCGCGGGCGCGCCATCCCCGCACTGCAAGGCCAATACGTGTTCGCGGACATGGTCAACGGCAGGATTTTCCATATCGACAGCGAGGGCCTGACCCCCGGCGAGCCCGCGCCAATCCGCGAATTGCGCGTTTTCATCGACGGCGCGGAACGCAATATCGCCGAGGCGCTGGGCTACCCGAATACCTACTTCAGCGGCCTGCGCGCCGACCTGCGCCTGGGAATCGACGCCGAAGGAGAACTGTACGCTTTGACCAAGGGCGATGGCCGGGTGCGCAAGATCGTCCCGGCACGATAGGGAAACCCCGCAAACACCGGAAGAACAGGAGCAGCAGGAGCAAAACAGATGGGAAATCCGCAGTCAAACGGAACAACGATCAGCTGGAGCGATTTTGAAAAAGTGGAACTGCGCATCGGCACGGTTTTGCGGGCCGACGAGTTTCCCGAGGCGCGCAAACCCGCCTACCTGCTGCAAGTCGATTTCGGCCCCGAAGTGGGCGTTCTCAAATCGAGCGCCCAGATCACCGATCTGTACACCCGCGCGGAACTGGTGGGGCGGCAGGTGCTGGCGGTGACCAATTTTCCGCCCAAGCAGATCGGCCCCGTCATGTCCGAATGCCTGGTGACGGGCTTTTACCGCCCGGACGGCGCGGTTGTGCTCGCGGCGCCGGACGCGACCGTCCCGAACGGCTCCCGGCTTGCCTGAGTTCCGCTTGCTCCAATCCGCGGCAGCCCGCGAGCGCGGCCGAACATTGCGGTCGGGAAACCGCGCGAAACTACGCGAAATCCTGCGAAACTCCATGAAACCCCGCGAAACCGCGCAAGGAAATAAATCATGATGAATCACGAAGAAAATTCCAACGATAGCGGCAACGCCGGCATCGGAGAAGTGGTGCATGCCCGGTTGCGCCGGCGCCAGTTTCTGCAAGCTTCGGCCGGGGCCATCGCGGCGGCCGGGCTTGGGCCCTTGTCGCTTGCCGGATGCGCCGACGAGGGGGCAAGTGTAAGCGGCCCCGCGCCGGCCGGGGCGTCCAAGTTGGAATTCGAGGCGGTGTCCAAATCCCTGGCCGATGCGCTGGTGGTGCCGCCGGGTTACACCGCGCGGGTGCTAATCGCGGTGGGCGACCCGCTTTTTCCCGATGTCGCGGAGTACCGGGACGACGGCGACAATCCCGACTACACCCGCCGCTGCGGCGATTGGCACGACGGCATGGAATACTTCGGCCTGTCCGCGAATGGCGGCACCGATCCCAAGACCTCCGACCGGGCCTTGCTGGCCATCAACCACGAGTGGGTGTCGCCGGCGTTTTTGCACCGCGACGGTTCCAGCCCGGCGCCGCGCCCGGCGCCGGAGGTTGACACCGAAATCGCGGCCATGGGTGTGTCGGTGGTGGAAATCGCCAAAGACGCCGAAGGGCGGTTCGCCTATGTGCAAGACTCGCCTTTCAACCGCCGCATCACCACGCTCACTCCCATCGAATTGACCGGGCCGCTGCGCGGCCACGCCAAGCTCAGAACGCTTTATTCGCCAGAGGGCACCCGCACCCGGGGCACGGTGAACAACTGCGGCACCGGCAAGACACCCTGGGGCACCTTGCTCACCGGCGAGGAGAACTGGGCGGCGTTCTTCGCCCGCGACGCGGAGGACGAGGGCCGCCGCAGCGAGGCGGAAAACTATGCCTTGGCGCGATATGGCAAGCAGCCGGGGTCGTCGCAAACCTACCAATGGGATTCGGTGCCGGGAGAACTGGACCGCCACCGGCGCTGGAACACCAGCGTCACGGGCGCGTCCAGCGACGGCGGCGACGACTACCGCCACGAGATCAACGGCCATGGCTACATGACCGAAATCGACCCTTACGACCCGGCTTCGGTCGTCGCCAAACGCACCGGCCTCGGCCGCTTCGCCCACGAGGGCGCGGCGTTCTCCCTGCCGCAAGCCGGGCAGCCGCTCGCCGTATACATGGGCGATGATGCCCAAGGGGAATACATTTACAAATTCGTCTCCGCTTCGCCTTGGGACCCGGCCGATGCCGCCGCGGAAAACCGCATGGCCGTCGGCGCCAAGTACCTCGACAGCGGCCGCTTGTACGCGGCCCGATTCGACGAGGATGGCAGCGGCGAGTGGCTGCCGCTGGACATGGACAACCCGGCGGTTGCCGGCTACGGGCGCTACCCCTTCGCCGATGACGGCGACGTGGTGCTACACGCGCGGCTCGCGGCGGACGCCGCCGGCGCCACGCGAATGGATCGCCCGGAGTGGACCACGGTCAACCCCGTCAACGGCGATGTGTACATCACGCTCACCAACAACAGCAGCCGCCGGCTGGTGGCAGAAGATGGCGTCCTTGGGATTGATTCGGCGAACCCGCGCGCCTACGAGGACTCCCGCGGGGATTCGGCCACCATCCAGCGCGGCAATGTGAATGGGCATATCTTGCGCATGGCGGAAGACAGCCCGGATGCGACCCGCTTTCGCTGGGACATTTACTTGTTCGGCGCGGAGTCCGATGCCGACGCCAGCCTCGTCAACCTGTCCGGCCTCAGCGAGGAGCAGGACTTCTCCAGCCCCGACGGCATTGGTTTTGGCAGCGGCACCGACATCTGCTGGATTCGGACCGACGACAGCGCCATGACCGATCGTTCAAACGCGATGATGCTGGCCGCCGCGCCCGGCGGGCTGGGAGACGGCGGGCCGCTGGAACTCGACCACGGCGGGGCCAGGGTCGTGACGCATCTCGGCGCCCGGCCGCAAGTGAATGAATTGAAACGCTTTCTGGTGGGTCCGGTGGATCAGGAACTGACCGGCTTGGCGGAAACTCCCGACGGACGCGTGCTGTTCGTCAACGTGCAGCATCCCGGCGGCGGCACACCCCGCGACAGCGCCGGCCAGCCCGAGCGCTACACCAGCCATTGGCCCGGCAACATGGGATACGGCCCCGGCGGCGAACTGGCCCGGCCACGCTCCGCCACCGTGATGATCACCAGGGACGACGGCGGCAGAATCGGTGCTTGAGGGCCGAACGGCTCGCCAAGGATGGCGAGACTGGTGCTAGTCGAAGCCAACAGTCTCGCGCCAGGGACGGCAAGCACACCCCATCAGAATCCCGGCTCGGACTCCCCCCTTGAGGGGGAGTCAAAACTGCGCAAGCAGTTTTGGTGGGGGGTTCGCCCCGCGGCAAAATTCAATTGCCAGCCATTGGCCCGGAAACATCGAACTCGGCGCCGGCGTGGCGTGCTGTATCGAGTCCGACGCGTTCTATGCTTGCGGTCTAGTTGCGGGCTGGGCCCAAGTCGATAACGTAGATCGTATTCGCGGCGTCGCCCGCCACCCAGGCGGTCTCGCCGTCCGTGGCGATGCCGTTGAACAGCATCGTGTTGGGAAAGGCGCCGCCGGGCGGCACTTGCAATTGCAGGTTCTCGGCAACTGTTGCCAACTCGCCGCCGCCAACGTCCACCGCGCTGACGCGGCCCGCGCCGGCTTCGACCACGTAAATCCGACCGTTCGCCACCGCGATGCCTTCCGGTTGCGCAAGGCCTTCCGCCACCGTCTCAACGCCGCCATCGCCGATGCGCAGCACCGTTCCGGCGAGGTTGTCGGCGACGAACAGTACGCCGTCCGCCGCGGCCAGCCCGGATGGACCTTGCAGACCCTCCGCCAGGATTCGCTGATCTTCGGGATTCTCCGGCGCGAAAGAGATCACATTGCCGGCGCCCCATTGGCTGGCGACGATGCTGCCTTCGAACTCGATCGCGTCAACGGGGGCCGCCAGCTCGGTGATGATCTGGACCAGGGTGTCCGTGGCCGGGTCCCAGATCCGGATGGCGTTGTCGAACCAGCTCGAAAGCACCAGGCGGCCGTCCGCCGCCGCATGGACCGACATCGACGTGCCAATCTCCGAAAAACCGATCACGTCGCGCACGACACCAAGTTCGGCGCCGCTGGCGGGATCAAGTTCGCGCAGGGCGAAGAAATCCGCCACCACCAACCGCGCCGCGTCGCCGCCGCCAAGAAGCGCCAGACCGCCGGGCATATTCAGCCCGCCCTGGAGCACCACGCGATTTTCCTCCGGCGAGAGGACTTCAACGATAAAACCGTCGGCAAAGCTCGACACGAACAAACGGTCCGCGGCGTCGAAAGCAAAATTGTCGAGCCCCGGCTGGATGCGGCCAACCACTTCCTTGCCGCCGTCCGCGCCGATGCGCACCACCTCGCCCCGCAGCGAGTCCAGCACGTGGAGCACGCCCTCGCTGTTGAATTTTACGGCCGCGGGCACGCCAAAACCGCTGGCGACGGTTTCCATCTCGCCACTGTCGACATCGACGCGCACCACTTCGCCCCGGAACCAGCGCGGCCCATAAAGCAGACCGTCGGCCGCGCCCCAATCCATGCCGTTCAGTCCACAGCCGGGCCCAAGATCGTCGCGGATCACTCTCGGCTCGTCCTCGCCCGCGGGGTCCAGTTCGAACAGATTCGTATCCATGAAGCATTGGGAGACGAACAGCCGGCCATCGTCGGAAAAAGTAATCGGGTTGACGCCGACGCCGGGGGCGGCGATAACCCGGGTTTCACCCGCCGGTGTGCGCATGGCGACGTCGCCGTGGCTGATATTGGTCCAATACAGGGAACCGTCGGGCCCAAAAGCCAGGTCGTCCGGGGACTTCGCGTTCTCATCAAAGCCCCAACTTTGAATAATCCCGCCGCTTTCCGGATCGATCCGCGCCACTGCCGGCGTCACCACGGAGCTCAGATAAAGATCACCGTCGGGACCAAACATGATGCCGTTGATGCCGCGAAAGCTGGCACCTTCCCCAATCTCCCGCACGGCAAGCGCCTGTTCGCTCCCGGCAGCTTGGCTGGCCTCTTCACCAAGCGCCCCGACAGCATCGGTACCCGCTTGCTCCACTTCAACGTCTGGAACATCGCACGCCGCCAATAGCGCCACGACGCCAATACACACGCCCGTCCAAGCCATCCGAAACTTTGTTTGTATGCCAACGCTCGATGGTGAAAACATGCCCGCTCCCCGCTTGAGATTTGCCCTATTTACTCTGGACACGCTGTATTATCGCAAATCAATCCACTGATTTCGTTCCACCGCCGCAAATTTTGTGGTTTCGACTACCCCCAGCCCCGACATCCTGTCGGGTCGTTCGCTCCTAAAGAAGCTGCGCTTCTTTTCGGCTGCGCCGACCGGGGCTCACCCATCCATGGCGAGCCGTTTGGCCCTCAGGAAGCTTCGCTTTCTGCCGGCTGCGCCGACTGGGCCTCACTCACTCGAAGTCTGTACCATAAGGATGCCAGTAATGACAGGGTCCGCGGGCGGGCGGGGATTTAGCGCAAAGCCCCGCCCGCCCGCGGACCCGATCGAAGCCCCACAACATAAAACGAATTCAATTACAGTCTCGGATGAAACAACATGTCCCTACTTAAAAAATTCGCCCGCCACCCCCTGACTTTCGGCCCAACTCCAATCGAACCCCTGCCGCGACTATCCAGGGCGCTCGGCGGCAAAGTCGAAATCTGGGCAAAGCGCGAAGATTGCAATTCCGGTCTCGCCCTCGGCGGCAACAAGTTGCGCAAGCTCGAATACATCGTGCCCGACGCAATCGCCAGCGGCGCCGACACCCTCGTTTCCATCGGCGGCGTGCAATCCAACCACACCCGCCTCGTGGCGGCCACGGCGGCCAAGCTCGGCATGCGCTGCCGGCTGGTGCAGGAGAGCTGGGTGCCCGTGGAAAGTGCCCTGTACGACCGCGTCGGCAATATTCAACTCTCGCGGTTGATGGGCGCCGATTCACGCATTGTCGGCGACGGCTTCGATATCGGCATCCGCGATTCCTGGCACAAGGCGATGCGCGAAGTGCGCGAAGCCGGCGGCGTTCCCTACGGCATTCCCGCCGGCGCTTCCGAACACAAGTTCGGCGGCCTCGGCTACGTCGGTTTCGCCGAAGAATTGCGCGCCCAGGAAGCCGAGCTTGGTTTTCGATTCGATTACATTATCGTTTGCGTGGTGACCGGCTCCACCCAGGCAGGCATGATCGTCGGCTTCAAGGTCGACGGCCGCGCCAGCCGCGTGATCGGCATCGACGCTTCGGCAACCGTAGAACAAACCCGCGCGCAAGTGGCAAGAATCGCGCGCAACACCGCCAGGCTGATCGAACTCGATCAGGAAATCCTTGATGAGGACATCCACATCAACCCCGACTACGCCTATCCAGCCTACGGCGTGCCCAGCGAGGAAACCAAAGCGGCCATGCGCCTCGCCGCCGGCACCGAGGGCATGATCACCGACCCCGTCTACGAAGGAAAATCCATGCAGGGCCTGATTGATCTCGCCAAAAAGGACTTCTTCCCGCCCGGCGCCAAAATCCTCTACGCCCACCTCGGCGGCACGCCCGCCCTAAACGCCTACGCTCCCCCCGCGCCCGGAGAACTGTGACTTCGATCCGTTGCCTGTCTGCTACTCACATCGTGCGAAATTCAGACGCTTACTCCCTACCGTCATTCCGCGCGTAGTCGCGGAATCTCCTTGGGTTGGCGCAACGGTTGGGAGATTCTGCGACTCCGCTTCGCTCCGCGCAGAATGACGGAGAGTAGAAAGCGCCAAATTTCTGCACAATGTGAGTCGCCGGCAGGTGGCCGCGGGGTTCAGCGGGCGTGCGAGGCAGGATGCCGAGCCCGAAGCCTACATGTATGGTCCGCCCCGCGTTTGCAAGTGTGAAGTTTGGGGATGGGGAAGACAAGAATCGGTTGCAGACATGTATCCGGCCTCTGTGTCGGAGCGCTTCGCTCCGGGGCCCTGAGGGGTTCCGCACATGCGCGCCTTATCAAGGATGCGGTCTCGAAGACCACTGTAGGTCGCAGGCTCTGCGCATGTCGGTCCGACCAGTCTCGCCATCACTTTCACTTCACGCTTCGCAACCGTGGGCGCATCGAGCCGCCCGTCTGGAAGCTTTTCTCCTTATCAACAATATCGAAGTTGCATTGCCGCGCCGCCCGTCACGCGGCCTTGCCGAGGTGATCGAAGTCGAACGCCGACCCGTTCGCCAGCACCGCCCAGGCGGTGCGCGCGTTCTTGTTCGCCAGGGCCACCGCCGCGATGTTCCGGCCGCGCCGCCCCTCGACCGACGTGGCCCACTCGCTGCGCCGGTCTTCGCGCCGCGCCGCCCATCGCAGCGCCGCCCGGGCGCCGTGTATCAGCAGACAGCGCACGTAGCGGTCGCCGCGCTTGCTGATGCCGAGCAGCCGCGTGCGCCCGCCCGTCGAATGCTGCCGCGGCACCAGGCCCAGCCAGGCCGCGAGCTCGCGGCCGTTGCGGAACGACGAGGCGTCCCCCACCGCCGCCGCCAGCGCCGTGGCCGTCAACGGGCCGATGCCGGGAATCTCCCGCAGCCGCCGGCACGCCGGATCCACGGCGGCGTGCGCCTGGATCTCGGCCTCGAACCGCTTCACGCGCCCGTCCAGATAACGCAGTTCCCCGCCGAGATCGCGCAACAGCGCCCGGCCCTTGGGCGGCAACTCGTTCTCCGCGTCCTCCAGCACCTCCGGCAATCGCCGCAGCAACGCCCCGATGCCCTTTTCGGACTCGATCCCGTACTCCAGCAGGAAACCATGCAACTGGTTCGCCTGCGACGTTCGGTCCCGCACCGCCAGCCGACGCGCCCGGTGCAACTGCTGCATGTGCTGTTGCTCCACCGACTTCAGCCCGACCGCGCGCATCTCCGGCCGGCTCGACGCCTCGGCGATCCCGTCCGCGTCGTTCGCGTCGTTCTTGTTGCGGTGCATGTACGGCGCCACCTTGTGCGGGCTCATCAGCATCGCCCGGTGGCCAAGGCTTTGCGCCAGCCGGCCCCAGTGGTGCGCGCTGGCGCACGCTTCCATCGCCACCACGCAGCCCGCCGGCAGCAGCGCCAGGTACGAATGCAGTTGCGCGCGCCGGAACCGCTTGCGCTCCAGCACCTGTCCATCCGCGTCCATCGCGGTCACGTGGAAAATCTTCTTGGCCAAATCAATGCCCACCCGTGTAATATCAGTCATGGTCCGCTCCGTTGTTGGAAAACCCTGAGTCATTTTGGCCTTCGAGGCCGTAGAAATGAAGCGGGGCGGACCATCCCATCATGGATGTATTCACGGCGTCCGCTGAACCCCGCGGCCACCTGCCGGCGACGGTTCGAAGCCACAAGCCCGAAGCCTACAGGGGTGGAGGCAAGCGTTTATGAGGCGCAGGATCATGCGCAGCCGGAACGACGCCAAGCTATGCTTGGCGGCTGGACCGTATTTACGACGCCCGCTGAACCCCACCACCACCTGCCGGCGACTCACATCGTGCGAAAGTTTGGCGCCTACTTCCTCCCGTCATTCTGCGCGGAGCGGGCCTTTTTCACTCGAAGTCTAGATCATTGGGGTACAAAAAGTGCCAGGGTCCGCGGGCGGGCGCGGCTTTGCGCGTCGTAGAGGCGGAGCGTCACAGGGATGTGTTAAGCGACGCCGATCCGATTCCCGGCTCGACAGGATGTCGAGCCGGGATTTAGCGCAAAGCCGCGCCCGCCCGCGGACCCGATCGAAGCCGCACTGCAACGGATCGAAGTCACAAGTCTCAGGAAGATTATTTCGCGGGATTGCAATTGTTGTTGTGTTAGGATTGCCGCAAGTGCCCAGCTTGGCTTGACGAGCGTCGGAGGCGAACAATGGACCGCAGGAAGTTTCTTCAATGCAGTGCCATGGCTTCCGCTTCGGCGCTCATGGGTGCCCGCCCGGCCGCCGCGCAAAGCTGGGGCGGCGGAGACATCGCCCACCTGATTCCACTCGCCAACCACAACACCATCCTGCTCAAAGCCTCCTTCGCAGGCGCAAGAAGCAACCCGGTATTGCGCATCGGCTCGCGGGAGTTTCCCGGCCGCCCAGGCGACACCCTGGGGCGATTTTGGTCGTTCACCGCCGACGGCCTCGAAAGCGCCACCGACTATGAACTGCAATTGCGCGAAGGCGGCGCCGCGCTGGCCGAACCTTGGCCCCTGCGCACCGCGCCGGCAGCGGATGCGCCCGCCGAGCGCTTCCGAATGCTGGTCTACACCTGCGCCGGCGGCCCCGACGACGCCGTGACCGAAAACGGCGTCTGGCGCTACTTGCCCGTGAGCACACGCCGCCGCATGTTGCGGCGCGCACTGGGTTTCAACCCGGACCTCGCCATCGGCATCGGCGACCAAGTGTACTGGGACCAGACCATCGCCCGGCGCTGGAACAGCGAAGCCGCCCAACGGGCGCGGGAATTCATCTGGGGCAAATACGGCAGTTTCGATGAAGACCTGCCAGTGTTCGGTTCAGCCAACGAAACCACCTTGACCGGCTGCCTCGACGAACAACTCGGTGCCTTGTACGGGACCGATTTCCGCTCCGTGCCCCTGATTTTGACCCAGGACGACCACGATTACTTCGAAAACGACGAAGGCACCGACGAAGTCTTTACCTTTCCGCCGCGCCATTTCACCGCGCAACTCGGCCGGGCGCAGCAATCGTTGTATTTTCCCGAGTACCTGCCCGAGGCCAATCGCCCCGCGCATTTGGCGGGGACCCGCGGCGATGGCGCCAGCGAATCCTACGGTTCCTATCGCTGGGGCAATTTGCTGGAATTGCTGCTGTACGATTGCCGCAGATTTCTTTCCGTCGCCGGCCCGACCAGCGTCTTCGTCGAACAACAGGCCGAACGCTGGCTGGCGCGGCGAACCGCCGACGAAGCCGCGGCCCGCCATTTGATCCATATTCCTTCCACACCCATGGGCTGGACCGCCGGCAAATGGGGCGAGTGGTACCCGGATTTTCTTCAGCCCGACGGCGCGCTCGGCCTGGAGAACCCCAAACCTTACTGGCAAAGCGGCTGGTTTTCCCAGCACCAGCGCATTCTTTCCTCCATTGCCGCCCAAAACGAGCGTATCGCCTTGATGATTTCCGGCGATTTGCACGCCATCGGCTCGGGCCTGATCCATCGCAGCGGCGGCGCCACCTTCGACAACCCGATCCAGAGCGTCCTCGCCGGCCCCATCAGCACCGGCACCGGCTGGCCCAGCGGCGCGCGCGGCATCGCGCCCACGGTGCCGGTTGACCTTGAAGTCGAAGAGCGCGTCAAACCGCTGGAGCAGAACGGATTCACCATCGTCGATGTGGACCCGGACGGCATCGAAGTCAGCCAGTTCACCTGGTTGCCGGAAATGGGTCTTGAATTGATCGACGATTTGCAGCCATTTTCCAGTTTTCGCCTGGACCGCCGCGGATGAAAGAGACGCTGAGATTTGTGCTGGCCGTCCTGACCGGCGCCGTGGGCGGCTCGATAATCAACTTCGGACTGATCATCGTTGGCGCCGCGATCATCCCGGCCCCGGCCGGCGTGGATGTAGCCGACCCGGGAAGCCTCGCCGCCGCGATGGAAGCCGGGCTGTTCCGGCCGCAACATTTCATTTTTCCGTTCATCGCCCACGCCGGCGGAACGCTTGCCGGCTGCCTCATCGCCTGTCTCGTGCTGGCGCGCCAGCCGCGGCCGGCGGCATTGACCGTGGGTGGACTATTTCTGCTCGGCGGCATCGCCAACGCATTCATGATTCCCGCCCCGGTTTGGTTTCTGGTGCTGGACCTGGGCCTGGCCTATATTCCCATGGCGCTGCTCGCGCTTTGGATCCATCAGCGGTTGCAACAGCAAACAAGGAGTTCCCAATGAGCGCGAAGATCGATTTCTACACCAACGCGATGTCCCGCGGCCGCATCGCGCATTGGATGTTGGAGGAACTCGGCGAACCCTACCAAACCCATTGGGTGGACTACGGCGAACCCATGAAATCCGCCGAATACTTGCAAATCAACCCCATGGGCAAGGTTCCCGCCCTGGTTCACGATGGCGCGGTCGTCACCGAATGTGCCGCCATTCTCACTTTTCTGGCCGCGGCCCATCCCGAAAAGGCTTTGATCCCGGCCAAGCCCACCGCACTGGCCGGCTTTTACCGTTGGATGTTTTTCGCCGCCGGGCCGCTGGAGCAGGCGACGGTGGCCAAGTCGATGCAGTGGGAGGTAACGGAGGACCGCATGCCCATGCTCGGTTTCGGCTGCCTGGAAGATACTTTGCGCGCCATTGAGTTGGGGCTGGCCGAAGGCCCCTGGATTTGCGGCGGGCAGTTCACCGCGGTGGATGTGTATATCGGCTCCCAACTGGATTGGGGCATGCAATGGGGCACGGTGGAAAAGCGCGATGCGTTTGAAGCTTATGTGGGCCGCTGCCGGCAGCGGCCGGCGTTGGCGCGGGCCAATGAAATCAACGAAAAGCGCATGGCGGAAACCGGGCAGCAGCCCCCGGGTGGTGCTTGAGAGCAGGTCGCCATCTTCACGTGACCATGCCGGCTTGGCGCGCGTTGGCTGGTGTTGCGTGAACGGGGAGGGCGGCAAGGACCTGCGGCGGTTGCTCGCCGCGTTGGAACCGCGGCTGTTGCCGGAAGAGTACGTGTTTTGCACACAGGCCGGCGCGCGAACCGATGCGCTTGGCGATTTGCCGGCGCTGGCGACTTTCCGGGAGGAGGAGGGCCTCAGCCTGGTGCTGCGGCGCTCGCTGGCGGACAGCCGCGGACTCCGTTATGGTCCGGTGATGCGCTGCGTCAGCCTGGCAGTCCACTCCGCCCTGGACGCGGTTGGATTGACCGCCGCGGTGGCGGGCGCCCTGGCCCGGCAAGGCATCAGCGCCAATGTGGTCGCCGCGTACCATCACGATCATGTTTTTGTGCCGGCTGTCCGGGCGCAAGAAGCATTGGAGATACTGCGCGGGTTGAGCCGCTCGCAGCGCCGCGCGGAATGAAAGTCGCGGTGCGGCGGTCATTGGCGCGGTGCTGTGGTTTGGAGATTCTGCGACTGCGCTTCGCTCCGCGCAGAATGACAGGTGGAACGGGATTCGCGCGGAATGAAAGTCGCGACGCGGCGGTCATTGGCGCGGTGCTGTGGTTTGGAGATTCTGCGACTGCGCTTCGCTCCGCGCAGAATGACAGGTGGAACGGGATTCGCGCGGAATGAAAGTCGCGACGCGGCGGTCATTGGCGCGGTGCTGTGGTTTGGAGATTCTGCACCGGAGAGTTCAACGATGAAAAAATTGCCGATTGCGTTGCTCGCGCCATTGTTGCTTGGCGTTTCCGCACTGTGTGCCCAAGAGAGCCTTACGGTGGATGGGCTTGAGCGGCCGGTGGAAATTCTCAAGGACAAATGGGGCATTTCCCACATCTACGCCGAAACCGAGCACGACTTGTTTTTCGCCCAAGGCTACAACGCCGCCCGGGACCGGCTGTTCCAGTTCGAAATCTGGCGCGCCCAGGCCACGGGCACGACGGCGGAAATTCTCGGCCCCCGGGCGATTGCCCGCGACCACGGCACGCGCTTGTTCAAATTCCGCGGCCACATGGGTTCGGAGATGAGCCATTACCACCCGCGGGGGGTCGACATCATTACCTCGTTCACGCATGGGGTGAACGCTTACATCGATCAAGCGCTGGAAGAGCCGGACGCTTTGCCGCTGCCATTCCGGTTGCTCGGCATCGAGCCCAAACATTGGACGCCGGAGGTTGTGATTTCCCGCCACCAGGGCCTGCTGGGCAATATCGGCCAGGAACTGCGCATCGGCCGCGCGGTTTGCCTGATCGGAGCGGAGCAAGTGAAGGAGTTGCAGTATTTCCACCCCCATGAGCCGGACCTCGCCCTGGACCCGGTGATCGATTGCGATTCCCTGCTCGAGAACGACATTCTCGGCCTGTACAACGCTTATCGCGGCCCGATCCGCTTCCAGCCGGAAGACATCGCGCTGGCCGGGCACCGGGCGAGCGGGGCCGAGTTCAATCAACTCGCCGCGCTGCTGCGGGAAGAAGAACGCGAATTGAACGAGCGCTCGATCGACGATATCGGCAGCAACAACTGGGTGGTCAGCGGCGATCTGACCCAGGACGGTTGGCCGATGATGATCAACGATCCGCACCGCGCGCAATCGGTGCCATCGCTGCGCTATTGGGCGCATTTGATCGGGCCGGGCTGGAACGTGCTTGGCGGCGGCGAGCCCACCATTCCCGGCATTTCCATCGGCCACAACGGATTTGGCGCTTGGGGCCTGACCGTATTCAACACCGACGGCGAGGACCTGCTCGTCTACGAAACCAACCCCGCCAATCCCGATCAATACCGCTACCAGGGCCAATGGGAATCCATGCGCAGCATCGAGGAAACCATCGCGGTCAAAGGCGGCGAACCGGTAACCGTGGAATTGAAATACACCCGCCACGGCCCGGTGACTTTCCAGGACGCCGAGCGCAACCTGGCTTACGCCGTGCGTCCGGCGTGGATGGAATTCGGCGGCGCGCCCTATCTGGCCTCCTTGCGCATGAACCAGTCGCGCAGTTGGAAAGAATTCCGCGAAGCTTCCAACTACAGCAACATCCCCGGCGAAAACATGGTCTGGGCCGACCGCGACGGCAATATCGGCTGGCAGGCCGTGGGCATCGCGCCCATCCGCCGCAATTTCAGCGGTATGGTGCCGGTGCCCGGCGACGGCCGTTTCGAATGGGACGGCTATCTGCCGATCAAGGCCAAACCCAACGAATTCAACCCCGCCCGCGGCTATATCGAAACCTCCAACAGCAATTACACGCCGCCGGACTACCCCCACCTCGACGCCATCGCCTACACCTGGACCGATCCCTACCGCTGGGCGCGCGGTTCGGAAGTGCTCGCTTCCGGGCGCAAATTCAACATGATGGACATGATCGCGTTGCAGCACGATTATTTGTCGATTCCGGCGCGCAGCCTGACGCCAATGTTGCGCGGCTTGCGCGCCGCCGACGAGCGCGTGGAACAGGCCCGCCTCCGTTTGCTCGACTGGAACCACGTGCTCGACGCCGACTCCGTCGAAGCCGGCATCTACGTTGCGTTCGAAAGGCAACTGCTAAACAATATCGACCTGCTCAAAGTGCCCGAACCCGCCCTGCCGCTGCTGCGCGTAGGCATGAAGACGACAATCGACATGCTGCTGGCCCCCGACGGCGACTTCGGCGATGATCCCATCGCCGGCCGCGACGCTTTCTTGCTCAACACCCTGGCCCAGGCCGTGGATACGCTGACGGAAAGGCTCGGCCCAAACATGGAAGACTGGGTGTACGGGCAGGAAAATTACAAACACGCGCTGATTCGCCACCCGCTGGCAACCGCCGTGAACGCGGAGCTGCGCGAGCGGCTCAACGTCGGCCCCGCGCCCCGCGGCGGCAATGGCTTCACGCTGGGCAATACCGGCGGCGGCGACAACCAGACCAGCGGCGCTTCGTTCCGCATCTTCATCGACACCCGGGACTGGGACAACACCCTTGGCATGAACACCCCGGGCCAGGTGGGCGACCCGGACAGCCCGCTGTACGACAATCTGTTCCAGCTGTGGGCGAACGACCGGGTGTTCCCCGCGTTCTACTCCCGCGAGAAAATCGAAACCGTGTTGCACGAAACCTTGCTGTTGCGGCCGCCAAATTGACGCGGGCGCCTATGATGCCGCAGTGCGCCAGAGAAATTGCCGCCGGCGATTTCGCCGCCGGAGAATTGACACGTATGCGACTCTGGTGGCAATTTGTGGGCAAAGAGCGCTCGCCTTTGTTGGCGAGCGCAAGCTTCCCGCCGGGGTGGGGGAGACCTTGATCCGCCTACGCGCCCGGCAACCCAAATCCGAAACCGGGAGGTCCTGTTATGGACAAGTTCGACGCAGACGGCCTGCGGCTGCCGATCAAAATTGATTCCACCTCGAACGGCGAGTTCGAGCCGGTTCCCCTCACTCCCACCAACGAGAAGGCCAACCGCCTGGCCTTGGAGCGGGCGGACCAATTGTCCCGGCGCAAAGGGCAGACGCGCCGCAAATTCCTCGTCTCCGCTTGTGGCGCGGCCAGCACGCTGATGGCGATGAACACCGCCAACGCTTTCGCCGGCAAGCGCGGCGGATTTTTCGAGCTGCGCGACGAAAGCGCCCTCGATGAAGCATCGGCGCTGGCCGAGGTGGGCGGCGACGAATTCATTTTCGACGTGCAAGGCCATTACGTGAACCCCGAAGGCGATTGGCTGCGCCGCCAGCCGCCCAATTCGCGGCCGTATTCCGGCTTCGGCAAGGCCTCCTGCGAACTCGCCAACGAACCCGGCGACCGCTCCTATCTCAACTGCTTGAGCGAGAGCGAATTCATCAAGGATGTTTTCATGGACAGCGACACCGACATCATGGTGCTGTCTTTCGTTCCCTCCACCCGCGAAAACGAACCGGTCACCATCGAAGACGCCGACCAGACCCGTCAAATCGTCGCCGAGCTCGAAGGCAGCAAGCGCCTGATGATCCACGGCCGGGTCAACCCGAACCAGGAAGGCGACCTCGAAGCCATGGACGAATTGGCCGAGAACTGGAACATTTCCGCCTTCAAAACCTACACCCAATATGGCCCCGGCGGCATCGGCTATTTCCTCCACGACGACGTCGGCATGGCGATGATCGAACGCGCCCGGCGCCTTGGCGTGCGCAACATCTGCATTCACAAGGGGCTGCCTTTTGGGCCGCGTTCCTATGAGCACAGCCAGTGCTCGGACATTGGCGTCGTCGCCAAGATGTATCCCGACATGAATTTCCTGATTTACCACTCGGGATTCGTCACCGACGTGCGCGAGCAGGAATTCGTCGAAGGCGCCGGCCGCGACGGCATCGACACCTTGGTTCAGTCGCTGATCGACAACGAAGTGGGGCAGAACTCCAATGTGTACGCCGAACTCGGCAGCACCTGGCGCTATCTGATGCGCGACCCGGACAACGCGGCCCACGCCATGGGCAAACTGCTGAAATATTGTGGCGAGAACAATGTGCTCTGGGGCACCGACTCGATCTGGTACGGCTCGCCCCAGGACCAAATTCAGGCTTTCCGCACTTTCCAGATCAGCGAGGAATATCAGGAACGCTATGGCTACCCGGCGATCACCGATGAAATCCGCCGCAAAATCTTCGGCTTGAACGCGGCCGGCCCCTATGGCATCGCCGAAGACGAAATCCGCAGCCTGACGGCCAACGACCGCGTGGCGGCCGAAAAGCTCGCCTACCTCGAGGACCCGCAGCCCAGCTTCCTGACCTACGGCCCAAAAAACCGCCGCGAGTTCCTGAATTTCTTAAAGTGGTCGTGAAATTTGCCCGGCGGAACGGACAATGTCATTTTGCGCGAGCGCTTGGCGAAGCCCGGCTTCACAGTCATCCCGCGCGGAACGCTTGGCGAAGCCCGACTTCACAGTCATTCCGCGCGGAGCGAAGCGGAGCCGCAGAATCTCCCAACCACCGCACGACGCCAACGAGATTCTGCGACTGCGCGCAGAATGACGAAAACATGAGCGACTCAAACGACCGGAGACACCAACGATGAAAAACCTGCTTATGCTAATCTGCGGCTCGCTGATAGGAACCGCCGCCATGGCCCTTGAAGAAGTCGACCCCGCGCTCGCCGAAATCACCAATTTCCGGCAATACAGCGCCAGCTTCGCCAGCGCCGGGCAGCCGACCCGGGAGCAGTTCCAGGCCGTCGCCGAAAACGGCTTCGAACGGGTGGTCTACATCGCCTTCACCAACAACCCCAACGCCTTGCCCGATGCGGACCTGGTGGTGAAAGGGCTTGGCATGGAATACATGCAAATCCCGGTGGATTTCTCCAACCCGCGCCCCAGCGAATACTACGCCTTCGCCGATTCCATGGCGCGCAACCAGGGCCGCAAGACCTTGCTCCACTGCCAGGTCAACGCCCGCGCCACCGCCTTCAGCTTCCTCTACCGCGTGCTCAACGAGGAAGTGCCCGTGGCCGAGGCCAAAGCCGACATGAACACCGTCTGGCAACCCAACGAAACCTGGCGCGACTTCATCTTCGAAGTCCTCGAAGAGAACAACGTCGACCCCAACTGCCCAGGCTGCGACTGGACACCCCCACCACCGCGGCAGTAAGTATCGGCGTAGCCACCCGCCGTTTGACGGACTAACCACAAACCGCCGACATTGACAGAATACGGAAATCCAGTACAATTGCCCGAACGATTATACCTTCCGTGCGTCCACAGGATGGCGAGGCGCGATACAAAGTGGTTGGGAGGGTGAAAGGCAAATTGTATACCGGTGTATTTACTTGGCGGGACGGGCTGCGACGATTCATTTCGGTCAGACGGAGCAACAAAGGTGAAGAAAGAACATATTTTACTGTCGGCTGACCCTGGAGATCCGGAAGATTTTGACGTTTCACAGGAAGCATTGGAGCGCGCGCAGCGGGCGCGGTTGATCCGGTTGGCAAGGAGCAGACTCCAACTCACGCAAAAGGAATTCGCGAGCCGCTTTCATGTACCTTTGGGAACGCTGCGCGATTGGGAGCAGGCGCGGGCGCGGGTGCCGGACTTCGCTGTTGCTTACGTCCGTGTCATCGACAAACATCCCGACATCGTCTCGCAGGCTGTGGGCTAATGCGAATTTGAGACAAAGCAATGAACGGCCGCTTCAACCCTACCATGCACCGACAAGCCGCATTCGTGGACAGTCAATTGTTATGGACATAACAGGATCGCGCTATGGCAAGTCCAACCATGCGACGTTTGAGTAAAGAGGTTGCGGAAAGAGCTTCTTCGATACCCGTCGAAAAACTAAAGGCCTTGGACGAGTTACAACACCGGCTCGCCTTGGATGAGCGCTCGGCGTCTGCCTGGGTTGACGATGCAAGGCGGGAAAGGAGCGAATCGGGTCGACAAGGTACGGAATGACGGAAGGAGCAATTCAACTCGATACGAGCTTCTTGATTAGGGCACTGGTTCCGGGTACCGCTCAAGACACAACGCAGAGGGTCTGGCTCGGTACGAACCGCAATCTCTCCATGAGCGCTGTGGCTTGGGCTGAGTTTCTTTGTGGACCGCTGAGCGCGAAAGAACTGTTCCTCTCAACATCGGTCATTTCGGATCCTTTGCCGTTCACTGGTGAAATGAGTTCATTGGCAGCAGACCTTTACAATAGTGCGGGTCGACTTCGGGGTTCCTTGGTTGATTGCATGATCGCGGCATCGGCCATCAATGGCTCCGCAGCGCTGGCTACCGTAAACCGGCGCGATTTCGAGAGATTTGACCGCTACGGATTGGCGCTGATGTGACTGGATAACAAAATGATGTTTTGATGTTTGCATTTTACGTGCTATGATGCACCGGTTTCGCGAGAGGCGACTGCGATGCGCACCACACTCACCATAGACGACGTAACAGCTTCTAAATTGAAAACCCTTGCCCATGAAACAGGCAAGACCTTCAAGCAAGTGGTCAATGAAACACTTCGACGAGGGTTGGAGCAAGATGGCGCTCCCCGGCGCCGAAAACCATACCGGCTTGCTCCTGTAAGTTTGGGCGAACCCCGCCCAGGCTACGATTTGACCAAGGCGCTGGCCTTGGCGGGCGAACTCGAAGACGTCGCACTCGCCCAAAAACTTGCAATGCGGAAATGATTCTTGTTGACGCGAACATACTGATATACGCCGTCAACACCGATGCCAAACAACATAAACCGGCGAAGCGGTGGCTTGAGGAGACTCTTTCCGGCAACGGCGAACTGGGTTTTGCCTGGACCGTTCTGCTGGCTTTCGTGCGCGTTACCACGCGTCCCGCAATTCTGGAAAAACCATTGCAAACGGAAACCGCCCTGGAAATTGTGGACTCTTGGATTCGGCAGCCTGATGCCTTGATTGTCCACCCCGGCCGTCGTCATTGGGAGATTTTTCGCAACTTGATCGAAATGACTGGAACCGGCGGAAACCTGACCATGGACGCGCATCTGGCCGCCTTGGCTATCGAACACTCCGCAAAACTCTGCTCAGCTGACTACGACTTCATGCGTTTTCCCGGCTTGCTGCACTTCAATCCGCTGAAAGGGTAGTGCGTCGAGTCGAACGGGCACGGTCTGAATAGTTGGTCAGACGGCAGGCGCAAAAAAGGCGGGCAATGCCCGCCTTTCTTGGTTTGGCTGAGGGTTCGCTGGATTATTCCGAGCTGCTTTGGTCGACGTTTTTCCAGCTGTAGAAGCCCATGAACATTTCTTCCCAGCTTTGCTCGCCCCAGTGGACGTCGCTGTTCGGGTCCGGGTTGAACTCGTTCTGGCTGGAGTTGTCGAAGGCGCCGGTGGCGATGATTTGCGTGCCAGCGGGTACGCGCAGCGGCGTTTCCAGCTCGTGGGCCAATTGCCAGTTGAAGGAGTAGGCCGGCACCGACAGGATCAGTTCCTCGGAACCATCGGGGTAGCGCGCCGTGAACGCCATGCGCTTGCCGCGGAAATGCATGTGCGGCATCAGCGAGTAAATCTCGGCTTCCTCCGTCACATGGGTCACGAGTTGCATTTCGTGGTCCTTGGCCTGGGCCGGGATGTCGATGCTGAAGGCGTTGCCCACGCCGCCGGACATGCGCTCGGCGGGAATCACGCCTTCATCGTAGAAGTAAATGCCGATTTCGGTGGCATCGACGGTTTCCCTGCCGGACGTCGTGTAATGCATTTGCAGGTTCAGCCGCGTGCCCGCCTTGATCAGCCCGCCAACGCCTTCCGGGTTCAGCGAGACGCTGTTGCCGGGCGCGTAACCGGCGATCGAGCCCTGGTCCGGGTCGCCGCCGCCGAGCAGGGAACCGACGTCGATGTCCGGGTTCGCGGCGAAGATGGCGTCGATGTCCGGCTGCTCGCCGGCCGCCATGGCCGCGAAGATCTCGGTGCGAATCGCCACCGCGCGTTCTTCCGGCAGGCTGTTGATGGCTTGAACGAACAGATCAAAACCGTTGCTGCGGCCTTCCGGCGGAATCACCGTGGTGATGATGTGGTGCAGCACTTCCGGCGCGCCGGGCGAAACTTCCGAAGCGCGCACCCAGCGGTCCTCGGTCAGGCCGAGGTCAATGGGAATGTTGAGGTAGTCGACCACGCCTGTCGGCGGCACGGTCTGCGGCGGAACTTTCACGATCAGGTCGGGCTCGCCGAGCATTTCAGCCAAGGTCCATTTGGTGTCGGGCCATACCAGCTCGGTCAGCGGGTCGGTATCGCTTTCGGTGTTGGCGCCGGCGTCAATCCAGCTTACGAGTTTCTGCATGTCCGCGTCGGCCAGGTTCATCTCGTTGCGCATCTTGTGGCCGACCTTGTTGTCGATCTGGCCGGGCGGCATGCGCCGGGTCAAAACGACTTCGCGGATCATCGGCGACCAGCCTTGAACCGCCAGCTTGCTGTCCATGGCGAAGGGCGCGATGCCGCCCTGGCGGTGACATTCGGCGCAGTTCTCGGCGATGATCGGCGCGATGTCGTGCTCGTAGCTCAATTCGCCGTGGGCATTGAGGCCGTCATAGGCAATCGCCGCGCCGTCGGTGGCGGCGACGCTGAGTTCGACGGCGTCGCCGGCGAGCACCTGGTCAAGCACCGCGCCAAGAGACGGCCCCGCCTCTCCCCGGTAAAGCACTTCAAAGCTCGCCGGGTCGTACACAATCGCCTCGTCGAGCCTGGTCAGGCCCAGCATCTTGGCAACAAGCTGGGTGTCGTCCATCAGAATGGGCAAGTCGATGCCCGCTTGCTCGGCTTGTTCCCGCACCGCTTCGCGGCTGCTGTCGAGGCCGGGGTTGATAAGCATGAACACCACGCCTTGCAGCTCGTATTGGGAACGCAGTTCGTTCACGGCCGCCAATGCCTCGGCATCGGTGGCGGCGTTCGCCTGGGGCAGCAGCACGATGGCTTCCTGGTCGTCGTACCAGGCCATGTGGTGGTAGGTGCCCTCATGATCGATCAGGGAGAAGTCACCCACGCGTTCGCCGGCGTAAACCGGCGCGGCGGCGAGCAAGGCGCAAACGGACGCCAACAGAATCTTTTTCACCTTTTGGATCCTCACAAATGGTTGTAAATGGAGCAAAAAACGCACTTGCAACAACAAACGGAAAGTGTAGCACGATTGTTGTTACCGAAATACACGATGCCGCGATTTTCGGCGCGAGCCGTGCGCAAGCCGAAGCGCCGCCCGGGTCCGATTCATGGCGTTCACATGGGCGCTTGGCGACTCGCCGCCACGTTCATTCGGATCGAATACAAACTGGTGCGCGCGGTGACATACAAAGTGCGCCCGTCGCCGCCGCCAAAGCCCACATTGGCCGGGTTTTGCGGGAATTCAATAAATTCGATTTGCTCGCCGGCCGGATTGCGGATGCTGACGCCGCTGCCCCAGGTGAGATAGACATTGCCGCGTTCGTCCATGGTCATGCCGTCTGAGCCCTGGTCGGCGAATTGGACGCGGTTCTCCAGCGAGCCGTCCGCGGCGATGTCGAAACGGTAGGTGAGCCCGGTTTCGGTGCTGGCGACATACAAGGTGCCGCCGTCTTCCGTGCCCAGCACGCCGTTGGGCTTCGGGATATCGGTCACCACTGCGCTGACCGACCCCCGGTCCGGCGCGATGCGGTACACGTATTCGCCGGGCTGCGGCATCGGCCCCGGCGGAATGCCGTAACGCGGGTCGGTGAAGTAGATCGAACCGTCCGGATGCACCCACAAATCGTTGGGGCTGTTGAACGGCAAATCGTTGAAAGTCTCGGCCACGGGCGCGATGTTGCCGTCGGCATCCATGCGCGAAACCCGCTGGCCGCCCATTTCGCAAATCAGCATGGAACCATCGAGGTCGATCGTCAGCCCGTTGGCGTTGCCGCTGGGTTCGACGGCGACCTCGAACTCGCCATCGGCGCTGTAGCGCCAGATCTGGTTGGCGGGAATGTCGGTGAAATACAGGTCGCCGGCGGCGTCGGTGACCGGGCCTTCGAGGAACTGGAAGCCGCCGCGCACTTCGACCACCTCGGCGCCATCGGCGATCAGGCCGCTGTCCTGGGCGTGGGCAAAGCCCGCGGCACAAAACATAACCGGCAAGCCAATCCGCAGTTTCGCGTTACGCATGATTTTCTCCTGGATTCTAAAAATGTTCGCTGAAGTTCGGGGTCTGCGCCTTGTTCAAGCGCCGGTGCTATTCCGGATGGATGCGCACGGGATAAGGCGCCGGCGGCTCGGCCGGAGACTGCCCGCGAAGCTGATTCGCCAAAGCCGCGAGCCGCGCCGAGCGGTTGTCGGGATGCGGATGCGTGCTGAGAAATTCCGGGGGTCGCGAACTTCCCCCGAACGCCTGCATCTTTTCCCACAGCGAAACCGCGGCCATCGGTTCGTAGCCCGCGGCAACGGCCAGCCTCATGCCGAGTTCGTCCGCCTCGTATTCCGCCGTGCGGCTGTTGGGCAGCCCCAGCGCCACCGTGGCCAGCATGTCCGCGGTGTTGGTGGCGGCTCGATCCTGCGTTTCGTGCGCCACGGCGGCAACCGCCAGACCTTGCAAAACGGCCAGGGACATTCGCTCGGCGGAATGATTGGCGATGGCGTGGGAGATTTCGTGGCCCATGACGTGGGCGAGTTCGTCGTCGGTTAAATCCAGCCTGCCCACCAGGCCGCTGTAAACCGCCATGCGCCCACCGGCCATGCACCAGGCGTTGACCGTTTCCGGTTCATCAATCAGCGCCACGCTCCATTCCCAATCGGCGGTATGCGGCCAAGCGGCCACCGTGGCGGTGACCAGCCTCCCCGTGATGTCGCGCACCCGCTGGGCCAGCACCGGGTCGTTGGACAGCTCTCCCGATTGCGTCAACTCCCGGACGGTTTGCACGTAAGCCAAGCGCGATTCGGCGATGGCCATTTCCGGCGGCACTATCAAAAATTGCGTCCTGCCCGTGGGGCTGGTTGCGCAGGCGGAAACCAGCAGGGCAAGCGCGATGGCGAAAGTTGGCAGACGGCGCATGATCGTTCTCTAAGCAATTACTTCCTGCCCCGGATTGTAATCCCAAACGCCGCCCATGTTGAAGCGCGGCGGCGGGAATGCGGCGATTCCCACCCTGGCAACAGGATTTCGCGGCTTTTCTTCAAGTCTAGGCTGCGCGTCATGGATTGCATCCATAAATTCTTCCCGAGCGTATTCCCAAGCGCGTGTTGTTGAAACAGGAGTAGGTCCGAATTTCGCTCGATGGATGGTTGGCGGTGGTATCATTCGCCTTGCTGTCCGGGCGCGCCTGGCCATTGTGGCGCCCTGTTTCCATCCGTGGCCTGAAGTGTGGGCCGTTCCACGCGCGTCATCTTGAGAGAAACCATGTCGAAAGCGGTTTTGCTGATCAATCTCGGAACGCCCGCCGCGCCCACCGCCGGCGGGCTGCGCGAGTTTTACCGCTATTTTTTCTCCGACCGCTTCGTCTTCGATATCAATCCGTTCGCCTTGTGGCTGTTGCGCAACCTCATCATCATGCCGCTGCGCGCGCCGCGCACCGCCAAGGATTACGCCGGCATCTGGATGGAGGAGGGCTCGCCGCTGAAAGTCTATTCCGAGCGCGTCAGAAACGGTGTGCAAGAGCGCTTTGACGCCGCCGGGGAAGATGTCGCGGTGCGTGTCGGCATGGCTTACAGTCAGCCCTTTATCGCCGATGCGCTGGCCGAACTCGAGCGGGAAGGCCGCGATGAAATCCTGATTTTCCCCATGTATCCGCAATATGCGAGGGCGACCACGGAATCGGCCCTGGCGGTGGTGCGAAAAGCGGCGGCCAGTTGGCGGCGGGCACCCAAGCTGCGCATTATCGATGACTTTTTTGCCGATCCGGCGTTCATCCGCGTCTGGGCCGAAGTCATCCGCGGCACGCTGGCCGAGGCCAATGTCGACCATCTGGTGTTCAGCTACCATGGATTGCCGGAAGCGGCGATTCGCAAGATCGACAGCAGAGGCCATTGCCGGTTCGGCGCCTGCTGCGACCGCGTCGGCAAGGCCAACCGCAATTGTTATCGCGCCCAATGTTTCGCCACCAGCCGGGCGATCGCCGCGGCCCTCGGGCGCAAAGAGGCGACCTGCTCCGTGGCCTTTCAGTCGCGCTTTGGGCCGGCGCAATGGATCAAGCCCTATCTCGATGAGCATTTGCTGGAGCTGCTCGCCCAGGGCAAAAAGCGCGTTGCCGTGGCCACGCCCTCGTTTGTCACCGATTGCCTGGAGACCTTGCACGAGATCGGCCTGGAATATCGGGAACAATTCATCGAGGCGGGCGGCGAAGAACTCATCCTCGTGCCCAATTTGAACGACGCGCCGGGCTGGATTTACGCCGTGTACGAGATTGCCGCGGCCCAGTTTGAGGATGCAATGGCTCACGCGGCGCCGTCGGCGCTGCCGCGCGCCGTCTGACCGCGTCGAAAGACGTTCGATTCCCGGCGCCGCCGTGTTCGGGTCGACGCCGCGGCTTGCGGGTTTCCGCCGCCCCTCAGGCGGCGATAGCCCGCTTCACCAGGTTTTGCATCAAGGGAATCTTGTAGCCGTTGTGGGCCAGCGCCCGCGCGCCCGCCGTGGCCATGGGCGCGACCGCTTCCGCGGTGGCCATGTCCTTGCTCATGCCAACGACGGCGTTTTCCACATTGCGCAACCGCCGCGGCGTGGTTTGCACCGCGCCGCAGACGATGCTGGCCTGGGCGATGTTGGCGCCGTCGAGACGGAACGCCGCGGCGATGTTGACCAGGGAAAAATCCCACACATTGCGGTCGGCGACTTTCTCGAAGTAGAAAGTCGCGTCGCGCCAGTCGACCGGCAGCCGAATCGCCGTGAGAATATCGCCGGGCCGCATGATGGTGGTGTTGAGAATGTCCCGCGCGGGGCCGACGAAAAAGTCTTCCGCGGCAACTTCGCGTTCGCCGCCGCTGTCGCGGATGACCATGCTGGCGTTGAGCGCCACCAGCGCCGGCGCGGTGTCCGAAGCGCCCGCCGCCACGCAGCGGCTGCCCTCGAACAGCGCGTGTTCGCGGTTCATGGCCTGGGGCGTGTCGGCGTAGCACAGGTTGCCGCCGGCGCGGTAGCAGGACAGGCCGCGGCGGTAGTACCAGCAGCGCACGTCCTGGGCGATATTGCCCCCGATTGTGCCGATATTGCGGATCTGCGGGCTCGCCACCACGGCCGCGGACTCGGCGAGCAGCGAAAAGCGCTCGCGAACCAGCGCGTTGCCCGCCACCTCGGTCAAGGTGGTCATGGCGCCGATTTCCAATGTGTCGCCGTCTTCGCGAATCCCGCGCAGGGACTCGATGCCGCTCAGGTCGATCAGCGCGGCGGCGGATTTAGCGCGATCCTTCAACCAGCCATAGGTGTCCTGACCGCCGCCCACGAGCCAACCCTGGCCGCCAAGCCGGTCGGCGATCGCGAGCGCGTCTTCGAGCATTTCCGGCTGGTAAAGCTCCATGTTTGGCATTACGTCATAGGATGACATCGCGATACCTCAGAACGTGTTGGTTTTCAGGGATTGGGTGCTGTAGCCATTCCCCGCCAGGTGATTGATGATCATGTCCGTCGTGATCGGCGCGGAATTGAACAGATGCCCGTCGAGCGCGTCGGAGATGGCGGACGCCAGCGCGGCGCAGGCCGCGCCCTGGGTCGGTTCGCCGATGCCGCGCCCGCCGGCGGGGTTTTGCGGATCGGGGATGTTGACCGCGGCCGAGCCGGTGTCCACCGGCACATCGAGAATGGTCGGCGGCTTGCTCTGATACAGGCCGACATTCGCGGGCAGCCCGTTTTGCGGGTCGTAGACATGGCGCTCGAGAGCGGCCAGGCCGACGCCCCAGACCGCGCCGCCGCGCATGGCGTTGTCGAAATTCTTCGGATGCACCACGGTGCCGCAATCGGCAACCGCGGCGTAGTCGAGAATGTCGTACTTGCCGGTGTCCTTGTCGAGTTCGATTTCGATGAAACCGACAACAACGCCGGGCGGCTGCCCCACACCGGGAATGTTGTCCCTGGCAACGCCGATCAGGCCGCTGCCGGCGAGCCCCTGCACCGCGAGTTGCGTCAAGGGATTGATGTCGTCGGGATATTCCTCGCCGCTGAAACGGCCGCCGAGTTCCATCGCGCGCCGGGCGCATTGCGCGTAGCTGAGGCCGGTGGCGGGATCGTCGCCGCGGTACACGCGTTCGCCGCCAATCTCGTAATCCGCGGCTTCGCCGCCGAGGTCCATGGCGGCGATCGCTTTCATCTTGGCGATCATGTCCTCGCCGGCAACCCAGTTCGCCCGGCTGTGGGTGAACACCGTGTTGGAGCCGCCCTGGCCGGAACTGTGGGGCAGATGCCGGTCGCTGCGGCCGCGGTGAATCTGGCAGCGCTCCCAGGGGATTTGCATCACTTCCGCGGCGGCGCGGCAGGTCGCCGCGTAGGAATAGGTGCCGAGATTGCCCACGCCGCAGTGGATGTGCAACATGCCGTCGGTGTCCATGCGCAGCAGGCCGTCGTAGCCGCGGCCGCCGGCGCCGTGATAGCCGATGCCGACGCCCAGGCCGCGCACCTTGCTGCCGTTTTGCCGGGGCTGTTCCAGCCGCTGGCGCCAGTTGAACATGCGCTCGCCCTGGTCGAGGGCTTCGCGCACGAAGGCGCTGGTCACCGGACCCTGGCTGCCGCCCTGGAAACCATCACTGGTCAGGGCGTTGACCTTGCGGAACTCCACCCGGTCGATGCCCGCGGCGGCCGCCGCCTTGTCCGTGACCGGGCCGAGAATGGCCGACATTTCGTTCTGGCCCGGGCCGCGCTGGGCGCCCCGGGGCGTGGTGTTGGTGTAGACCGAGATGTGGCGGAAGCGCATCGCTTCGGGCTGGTAGGCCACGGTGACGTGCTGCGCCGATGAATTGCCGCTGCCGCCGCCGGTCATGCCGCCGTCGTTGACGATAACCAGGTCAACGGCGGATACCTTGCCGTTCTCCTTCACGCCGACCTTGATCCAGCCCTGCATGCCGGAGCGCGCCGAGCCGATGTAAAACTCCTCTTCCCGGGTGATGCGCAATTGCAGCGGGCGGTTCAGCATGCGCGAGAACTGCCCGGTGATCGCCATGTAGGGGTAGGGTCCGATCTTGGAGCCGAAACCGCCGCCGGTGGCTTCGTTGATGAACACCAGGTCGGCCAGATCGATATTCAGCATGCTCGCCAGCCGGGCGTTGTTGGCGCTCTGGCTTTGGGAGGAACCATGGAAGTAGCACCTGCCGTTCTCCCAGTACGCCATGCAGGTGCGCGACTCCAGCGAATGGTGCGGATAGCCGATGGTGACGAAGGGCTCCTCGACAATGGCGATCGCTTCGGCGAAACCCGCCGCGAGGTCGCCGAACTCCCATTCCCGCGTGAACTGCGCGCCGACGGGTTCGCGCCCGGCGCGCATGGCGTCGATGGCCTCCTGGGGCCACTTGACGTCCATGATCCGCGGGTTGGTGGTGGTGGTGCCGTCCGGCCCTTGCTCCTGGACGGGAACCAGGGCGTTGCCTTCGGGATAGGCGGTGGCGCCGCCGGGCGCCAGGCTGTCCAGCGGGTCCACCACAAAGGGGCGGCGTTCGTAGTCCACCCGGACCCGCTGAATCGCGGATTCCGCGATTTCCTCGCTGGTGGCCGCGATGGCGAGTATTGGCTGGCCGACGTAGGTGATGTAGTCGGACGCGAGCGCCGGATTCGCCGGCGGCGCCGCGGCCGGCAAATCGGCGGCGGTGAAAATGCCGACCACGCCATCCATGCGCAGCGCTTCGCTGGCGTCGATGCCAACCACTCTGCCGGCGGGCAGGGGGCTGGTCAGCAGCCGCGCGAACACCATGCCTTCACGGCGATAGTCTTCCGCGTATTTGATCTCGCCCGTGACCTTGCCGGGGACGTCGGGCGGTACGAAATCGATCCCAATATGCATAGTCATGCCAGTTGCCCCGCTGCGCGCAAGACGCCGTTGATGTAATGTTCATAGGCGCCGCAACGGCACAGGTTGCCCGACAGGGCCATGCGCACCTGTTGCCGGTCGGGTGCCGGATTCTCGTTCAGCAGCGCCACCGCGGACATGATCTGCCCCGGTGTGCAGAAGCCGCATTGCGGCGAGTTCTCGTCGATGAAGGCCTGTTGCACGGGATGCAAGCTGCCGTCGGCGGCCTTCAGGCCTTCGACCGAAGTCACGCTGCGGTTCTTGACGTTGTGCGTCAGCACCGAGCAGGAGTAGTTCGGCACACCGTCGATAAGCACGGTGCAAGCGCCGCACTCGCCGCGGTTGCAGCCGATTTTGGTGCCGGTCAGGTCGAGCCGGTACCGCAAGGTGTGGGCCAGGGTTTCCTGGGGCAGAACGTCCACAGGCCGCTCGCGGCCGTTGACGTTCAAGGTGATCAGGCGCTCCGCGGCGGACAGCCCGGATTGCGCCTGGGCGAGGTAGACCCCCGCGGCGCCGGTGGTCGCGGCCGCGCCGGAGAAGATCACCCCCTTGATAAAACGTCTGCGCGTCAGTTTGGCATTCACTGGCTAGGCTCCGTTTCTCAGGCAAAGGGAGCCCGCCGCCAGATTTCGGCGGCGGGCGTGGACGATGGCTTGAGGCTAGACCTTTTGCCGCGGGAATGCAACAAAAAATGGAACACATTCCGCGCGGGGATGCCGACCCATCCCGCGCGCGGAATGCGTGGCGCGTCAGAATTCGAACTGGACGCCCATGCGCACTTCCCACAGGCTGCGCTGTTCGAGCAGGTCGGTGATGTTGCGGTTGCTGAAACGCTCGTACACGTATTGGCCGCGGTCGTTGAGCGAGGAAGTCACCACTTGCTGGGAGAAAAACTGGCCGTCGTATTGCAGGCCGAGATCGTCGTCGATCAGGTTCAGCAGGTTGTAGACCTTGATCCAGCCCCGGGCCCGGGCGCCGAACACCAGCGGCAGTTGCTGGTCGATACGCAAATCCAGCCGCGAGGACCAGTCGGCGTGGTTCGCGTTGCGGTCGACGAAGCCGGCGCCATAGCCTTCCCGTTCCACGAAAGCGGAAAAGGCGGCCAGGTCGAAATCGGGGCCGGCCACGACATTCGGATCGTTCGCGCCCGGCACATACAGCAGGTGGCGGCCGTAGAAACCGTCGCCTTCCAGATCGCCCGAACTCATGACGTGGCTTTGCGGATGTCCTTCCTTGGCGTAAAACAGCGCGGTGACGCGGGTTTCGTGGCCGGAGATGAAATCGCGGCCGTAGCTCAGCCTGGCCGTGAAGCGGTGCGGCGCCACATAGTTGGAAGTGCCGGGCATCGGCTCGACCAGGTCAACCAGGGCGAGATTGTCGAAATTGGAAGCCGCCACGGAGGAGGTCATCGGGCTGACGTCTTCGGCATCGGTCCAGGCGTAGCCCAGGGTCCAGTCCAGGCCCATGTCGAGCCGCTGCCGCGCCACCAGCGAGAGGCTGTGCGCTTCGGGCTTATGGCCGGAATTGGTCAACATGAAGTTTTCCGAGCCGGTGATGAAATCGTAGATCGGCTGTCCGGCGGCGGTGGTGCCCACCTGTTGCTGGGATACGTCCAGATAATAGGCGGGATTTTGTTGCCGGGAGTAAATGTAATCGCCGTCGAGGCTGATGCCGTTGGCGAAATAGTATGTTCCGCCCAAAGCCAGTTTCCACTCCGCCGGTTGTTCGTAGTCCGGGTCGATCAGCACCAGGCGGCTGTCGTTGGCGTTGGCGTCGGTGGTGGCGATGACCTGGTCCACGAGGGCGGCGGGGACGTCATAACCCGGCCGGCCGTCGCCGGTCAGCGGCACGTCGTTGAAGATCGAGTTGGCGCCGCTGAAGTTGCGCCATTGCAGTTGCACATTGGTGATGCCGTCATTGCTCCAGGCGTTCGACAGCCACACGTTCGGGTTGCCGCCGGAATACAGCCCCAGCCCGCCGCGCACGCTCAGATTGTCCAGCGCTTCCCAGGCGAAGCCGAAACGCGGCATGAGCAGGCCGAGGCCGTCGATATTGGCGTCGTTGCGCAGCCCGTTGTTGGCGCTGGTGAAGGTCCGGTTGAAACGCGGCCGGTCGTCGCTGCTGAACCATTCGTAGCGCAGCCCCGCGGTTAGCGTCAGGGCGTAATCGGACAAATACCACTCGTCCTGGAAATACAGCGTGTTCAGCACGTTGCCAAAATTGGCGGCGGCGTCCGCGGCGTTGTTGCTGCCGCCGCCGCTGCCGTAGTAGACGCGGCTGGGCCGGCCGAGCTCGAAGCGGTCCATGCCGGACAGCGCGCAGGCGGGGTCGTCGAAGCGGCCCTGGGCGGTGAGCGCGTCGCATTGGGCGGGATTGCCCGCCGAGTCGTCGAAGAAGTCGTACTCGCCGCCGCGGGAATGCTGCACGAACAGGTTGAACACCGACAGGTCGTCGCGCTCGTAGCCGAAGCGCAGCAAATGCTCGCCCGCCAGGTATTCGCCGCTGAACTTCCAGAACGAAGACTCCCAGTTGAGGCGGTTCGCCTGGCGCGAATCGTCGGCGCCGAGATAGACCGTGTTGCGGTCGATATTGATTTGGAAGTCGGCGAAATCGGTCGGCCCGGTGGTGACCTGGCTGTCAATCATGGTGTTGGTGTTGACGAAAATTTCGGTGGAGAAGGCGTCACTCCATTGGGAAAACAGCTTGACGATGACGGTCTCGAGCTCGGCGCCTTTCTGGTAGAAATGGTTGGAGAACTCGAACTCGTTGTTGTCGCCGTCGGAAGCGCGGTCCTGGATGCCGTCGTAAAAGTTGTAGATGGCGGCCAGGTTGTGGCTGTCGTTGATATTCCAGTCGAGCCGAAGCATGTACTTTTGCTCGGTTTGGGCGCCGTCCACGGGCTGGCCGCCGGGGTCGTAATCGTACAGGTCGATGGCGGTCTGGCGGATGCGGTTGTAGTCGGCTTCGCTCAGCCAGGGCCGCTCGACGCCGTTGCCGGAACCCGCGTAACCCGTGGACAGGAAGCGGGGCTCTTCGGTTTCCTCGTAGGCGGCGAAGAAAAACAATTGGTCTTCGACGATGGGCCCGCCGAGGCTGAAGCCGTATTTGACTTCCTCGAAATCGACGGTGGAAAAGTCGCTGGTGACGCCGTTTTCGGTGAGTGAGTCGCCGCGCCATTGATCGCCGGTGAATTCATAAAATCCGGTGCCGGTCCATTCGTTGCCGCCGGATTTGGTGACGGCGTTGATGTTGCAGGCGGTGAAGCCGCCGTAGTTGACGTCGAAGGGCGCGAGTTCAACCGCCACCTGGGCGATGGACTCGTAAGGGAAGGGCATGCCGGTGGCGGTGGCGTAGCCGTTCGAGTTCAGGCCGAAACGGTCGTTTTGGGCCACGCCATCGAGGCTGATGCTGTTGTAGCGCGGGTGCTTGCCGATGCAATTCACCGCGGTGCCGCCGTCGAGGTTCATGCGCGGGTCGAGGCTGTAAATGTCCTTGATGTCGCGGTCGTAGGCGACCGAGGTTTCCAGGTCGAAGATGCCGAAGGTGGACGATGGGCCGGGCGCCACATCGACCAGCGCGTCGCTTTGGCCGATGACAAGAATTTCCTCCACCGGGCCGGCCGCGCCCAGGTCCAGTGACAAGTTGTAGACCTCGCCCAGGGAAATCGAATCGATGGTGACGCTGCGCCCATCGTTGATGGTAACGCGGTAGGGTCCACCCACGGCCAGATTGGCGGCGTAAAAGCTGCCCCTGGCGTTGGATTCGAGCAAGCGGGTTGCCCCGGTGCGCATATCGACGACTTCCACCGAAGCGTCGGCGACGGGTGCGCCGTCGGCGTCGTAGACGATGCCGCGTATCGCGGATGTCGTATCCTGGGCCGCCACTGGCGTCGACAGGGCGCTGGCGAGTAAACCGCCGGCAAGCAGCGCGGCGGCGAAAGCGAAGCGTTTGACCCCGGCGGGGGCGGGTGTTGCTGAAGGCATGGGTGACTCCCGATTGATCCAGTAAGTGATCGCGTTTTTGGCGCGGACGGAAGTATGCCACCGAATTGTTGCAGAGATTTTGCAATATCCGGGAAACCGCGGGATGGCAAGCGCGCCAGCCAATTGGCGCGCGCGGGCGGGCATTTGAACTACTGTTGCGCGCGTTCTTCTTCGACTTGCCGCAGGTAGATGGCTTCGAGGCGATCCACAGCCGCAACGAAACCTTCGGGGTCGACAAAAGTGTCGGGGCTGTAGGGCTGGCCGGGTTCGTACTTGTCGTGAAGGCCGTACTGGCCGCCGTGGGCCGCCACCCAAACGTCGATTTCCATGGCTTTCTGGCGGCGGTAGGTTGAGGCGAAGTCATCGGCGACACCCGGGTAGGTAGGGTCGACCACGAGCTGTTTGCCGTCGTTGATGGTGCCCATGTTGGCGATCAGCACGCGGTAGTCGCGGCCGTTTTCGCTCACCGTCATCGCGTAGCTCGAACTGCCTTCGGTGTGCCCCGGATGCTCGTATACGCTGAGGCGGATGTCGCCAAGCTCGATCACGTCGCCTTCGCCGATGATGCGGTCGACGGTCACGGGCGGAAAGGAAACCCTGCCGCCGAAATGCGGGTCGCTGAAGCCGCCGTCCTCCAACACTCTGGCGTCGCCTTCCGTGGCCCACATTTCGGCGCCGGAGATGTCTTTGATTTCGGCCAGGGCGGCGGTGTGGTCCCAGTGCGCCTGCTGGGTGAGCAGAATGCGCACATCTTCGAGCTGGAACCCGAGCGCCGCCATGTTTTCGCGGATCATGGCCGTGGAATCCTCAAGGCCGGTGTTGATGAGGATGTGGCCCGCGTCGGAAGTGATCAGAAACACGGAAAGGTCCCAGGTGCCAACGCCGTACAAGTTGCCGATCACCTGAAAACCGGGATACGGCCGCGTCCAGCCTTCGGGCTGCGCCAGCGCCGGGTTGAGCGCTGCCACGGCGAAGACCAGAATGCCGGTAAGCCTCGTTAGTTGCCGCCGCACTTTGGTTTCTCCAACATTTTCAGCCGCCGAAGCGTTTATGTAATACCCCTCGCCCGGTCGCTGTCAACAGCGCATTCAGCCGCGATTGCCAAACCAGGCAAGCTGCCGTCGCATCGAAAACGTATCCAAGCACGCCAAGCTCAGCCAATGCCAGCGCCGATGCCGACCCGGATCCAACTAAAGGCTATGCTGACGGCGATGGCCAGCAGAGAGCCGGTCATGCCGAGCATGCCGGTCAAAACCCAAACCTTCAGCGACTCCAATTCTTGCTTGGTCGCCATGCGCTCCACCAAGCGTTTCTCCATTGACGCCAGGTCGGCCTTGGTGGCCAAAGGTTCCACCGCCGCCGCTATGATGCCGGCGACGGCCTCGGACTGGCTGCGGCTCATTCCCGAGTCTTCCAGTTTGTGCGTTGCCGCGAGTATATCCCCTGCTTTCATACTGACTCCACTTTTTCCATGAAATTGCGTTGCGCCGCCCGCCCCAGGCGGCCCCGAATGTGCTCATGGAAATAAGATAGAACGGAATTGAAGGATTGCGTGATTTTCGTGACATTCTCCCGGCAACAGCATGCGTCGCGCAGTCCCTGGCCGAAATTCGCCATATGGGAGACTGGCAACGTCCCGCTTGCGAGTTCAGCCAATGCCGGCGCCAATGCCGACCCGGATCCAACTGAAGGCTATGCTGACGGCGATGGCCAGCAATGAGCCGGTCATGCCGAGCATGCCGGTCAAAACCCAAACTTTCAGCGACTCCAATTCTTGCTTGGTCGCCATGCGCTTCTCCATTGATGCCAGGTCGGACTTGAGTTCGGAGCGCAATGAACTCAAGTCTTCTTTGGTGGCCAAGGGTTCGACCGCCACCGCGATGATGCTTGCGACGGCCTCGGACTGGCTGCGGTCCATTCCCGTGTCTTCCAATTTGTGCGTTGCCGCGAGTATATCCGGCGCTTTCATACAGACTCCACTTTTCCATGAAAATAAAAATTGCCGCCCGCGAATGGACGGCCTCGAATGTGCTCATGGAAAAGATAGAACGCGAAACGGAGGATTGCGTGATTTTGGGGGCATTCTCCTGTGAATGGAGCGCATGGCGCCTGCCTGGCCGAGATCCGCTCCGCCCCGAATGGGTTCCGGCGGCTTTTTCTGTGGTAGATTGCGGGAATGCCGGAATCGGAGAAAGCTCAGCCGCCGGGGATTCGAATCCGCGCCCGTTGCGTGGTGTTCGCCGTGCTCGCCATGGGATTGGCCGCGCTGTCCGTGCATGGCGCGCTGGATGACTACGGAAGCGAGTTGATCGACAACACCACCACTGAATCCATTGGCATCTTTCTGGTGGCGCGAACCATCAATGCGGGCGTGTCGACGCTGCAGACTTCCACCGTGGGCGCGGGCTTCACCATGCAAATCGGCGAGGCGCTCGATCCCGTCAACGACGCGGTTGAGCGGCTTTCCTCGGTAATGGTCTGGGCGATCGGTTCGCTGCTGCTGCAAGGTCTCGCGATTGATCTTGCGGCGAGCGCGGTTTTCCAGTGGGGATTCGCCGCAATCGCCGTGGCAACCGCGATTTTGCTGTTCGCGGCCGATCAAAACTTCGCCAATAGCACGGTGGCCACTTGGGTTCCACGATGTCGAGACTTTGCGTTTCGCGCTTTCGCCATCGCGCTAATGATCCGGTTTGCGGTTCCGCTGTTCGTCCTGGTCAGCGTGCTGCTGAGCGGACTAATCGTGCAGAAAGACCTCGATAAGTCTAAGGAGAGTGTGCAAGTTCATGGTGAAATTTTTGGAATCGAGCCGGAATCCATAACTAATGAGGTAGGTCTGCTCGACGCGAACTTACCCGAGAGTAACGCCGAATCGGGAGCCGAGGATGAAAGTGGCTTCCTTGACTTTGGCTTTATTCGACGGCCAATTGCCGCAATTCAAGCTGCTCTTCGCGAATTTACCGTTGGGATTGCGGACAGGCTTGATGTGTCAGATCGAATCAACGAAATGCTCGCGGTCGCTAGGGAATTGGTGGAAAACCTCACCCGCCTGCTGGTCTATGTCGCCTTGAAAAACATTCTTCTGCCTTTGGTGTTTCTGGCCTTCGCCATGAAGGGCGCGGTGCCGCTGACGCGCTATCTGGTCCAATTGGGAACCGGCGGCGGGGTGCCGCGGGATTAGCCTGAAGTTGGTTCCGGCTCGCGGCTGTCCGCGGGACGCTCGCCGCGCCTGGTGGCGGGGTCCAGTTCAGGCAAGGATGATTCGGCTCAAACCGAGCGCGATGCTGGCGGCGATGGCCAGCAGCGAGCCGGTCAATCCGAGCAAGCCGGTCACCAGCCAAACTTTCAGCGACTCAACATCTTTCTTGCTTGCCATGCGCTGCTCCAGTGCCTTCAGGTCGGCCTTGGTGTCTTTTCTCAGTTCGGCAATGTCGGTCTCAAGCCTGGCGATGTCGGCCTTGGTGGCCAAAGGCTCGACCGCCGCTGCGATCATGCTTGCGATGGCTTCGCACTGGCTGCGGTCCATTCCCGTCTCTTCCTGTTTGTGCGTAGCCGCGAGTATATCCGGCGCTTTCATACAGACTCCACTTTTCCATAAAAATAA
Organism: uncultured Pseudohongiella sp.; assembly: GCA_965221015.1. GTDB lineage: Bacteria > Pseudomonadota > Gammaproteobacteria > Pseudomonadales > Pseudohongiellaceae > UBA9145. Next base: position 1,029,892 of record OZ244859.1, read on the forward strand.
AAATTGCCGCCCGCAAACGGGCGTCCGTTGCTGCGTTCATGGAAGAAAAGTAGAACGTAAAGGCGGGAATTGCGTGATTTCGGGGCGATTAAGCCTTATTCGTAGCGCAACGCGTCAATCGGATCCAGATTGGCCGCCTTTGCCGCCGGCAGGATGCCGAACAGGATGCCGACGAAGCCGGAGAAGCCCAGCGCCAGGGCGGCCGCCCACAGGGGGATGCTCGCCGGCGGAAAGGATTCGATGCTGCTGGAGATGGCGGTGCCGAGTCCGTAGCCGAGGGCAAGGCCGACCAGACCGCCGAGCAGGGACAGCAGCATGGCTTCGATCAGGAACTGGGCGAGAATGTGGTGGCGTTTGGCGCCGATCGCCTTGCAAATGCCGATCTCCCGCGTTCGCTCGGTGACCGAAACCAGCATGATGTTCATGATGCCGATGCCGCCCACGAGCAGCGAAATCGAGACGATGCCGCCGATCACCAGCGTCACCATGTTGATGATGGTGTCGAAGGTTGCCATCAATTGTTCGGGGGTGTTGATGATAAAATCGTCGTCTTCGTCGGGGCTCAAATCGTGGGCGTTGCGCAGCAGCGTGGTCAGTTGCCGCGAAACCTCTTCCACATCCGCCCCCTCGCTCAGGCTCAACTGGATTTGGATATCCGGCCGCGACTGGTTGCCGGAAAGGCTGCGCATGGTGGCGTAGGGCACGAGCACGATGTCGTCCTGGTTGAAACCCATGATATCGCCCTTGGCTTCAAGCAGGCCGATCACCTTGAACCATTCGCCGCCAAGTTCAACGTATTCGTTGACCGGATTTTGCGGCAGGGCGAGATCGTCGCGCACTTTCTCGCCGATGACGGTGACGCGGCGGCGGGTGAGATTGTCGCTTTCGGCGATGAAGCGGCCGACCTGAATGTAGGACTGGGACACATCGCGATAGGCGTAGGTCGTGCCCATGATTTGGCTGAAAGTGGTTTGACCCGCGTAGCGCACCTGGCTGCTGCGATTGGCGTACAGGATTGGCGTGATTGAGGCGATATCCTCGCCGCGGCGCTCGATCAGTTCCAGGTCTTCCGGTGTCAGCCGCGCGCGCACCCCGCGCATGGCCTCGGAAATTGGCGTGTAGGACTGGATTGTCAAGCTGTTCGAGCCGAGCGAGGAAAAACTGTCGCCGATGAAGGCGCTCATGCCCTGGGTCAGGGAAACCACGGCGATCACGCTGGCGACGCCGATGACGATGCCAAGGGTGGTTAGAAAACTGCGCAGTCCGTGGGCGAAGATCGAAATCAGCGCCGAACGGGTGCTTTCGAAGATCAGGTACAGCATCAGTGCCGCACCTCGCCGGCGCGGCGGTCGCGGATGATTTTGCCATCCAGCAATTCGACGGTGCGGTCGCCCAGCCCGGCGACGTCTTCTTCGTGGGTGACGAGGATCAAGGTCTGGCCTTCGCGGTGCAATTGATCGAACAAGCGCATGATATCCGCCGAAGTGCGCGAGTCGAGGTTGCCGGTGGGCTCGTCGGCGAGCAGGATCGAAGGTTCGGTGACCAGCGCCCGGGCGATGGCGACGCGTTGCCGCTGGCCGCCGGAAAGCTGGTTGGGCAAATGGTCGACGCGGTCATCCAGGCCCACCCGGCGCAGCGCGTCCATCGCTTTCTGTTTGCGTTTGCGGTAACCGACACGGCTGTACACCAGGGGCTGCATGACGTTGCCCAGCGCGGTGGCGCGGGGCAACAGGTTGAAGCTTTGGAATATGAAGCCGATTTCCCGGTTGCGGATTTCGGCGAGCTCATTCGGCCCCAGCTCTTCCACGTAAACACCATTGAGGAAGTACTCGCCCCGGGAAGGCCGGTCGAGGCAGCCGAGTATGTTCAGGATGGTGGATTTGCCGGAGCCCGAGGAGCCGATGAACGAGACCCAGTCGCCGCGGCGGATTTCGACGCTGATGCCGTCCAGGGCGCGCACGGTTTGCGAGCCCATTTGGTAGTGCTTGCTGACATCGCGCAGGCGAATCAGTTCCGAACCGCCGTTGGCCTGTGTTGCGTCATCGCGTGTCATTGGGTGGATTCCAACCGTCCGTCAAAGCTCCACCCGGGTGGTGTCGAGGCGGTCGCCATCGAGCAGATAGCGGAGTTCCCGGTCCGGCCCGACGACGATTTCCACATCGCCTTCGACGCCGCTGGTCAACTCCTGGAACTCATCGTCCGAGGCGCCGACCTGCACCGGGGTTTTGCGAGCGACGCCGCCGTCGTTGACGAACAGGAAATATTCGCTGAGCAACCGCGAGCGGTCTTCTTCGAAAATCAAGGCCTGGATCGGCACCGCCGGCACCGCCTGGTCGCGGGCGGTGAAAATTTCCGCGCGGCAGGACATGCCCGGGCGCAAAATCACGTCGCCCGCTTCGATGATGTCGATTTCCACGGTGAAGCTGAGCCCCTGGCGGTTGGTTGCGTACTTGGCGGTGTTGGCGATATAGCGCACCACTCCCTGGATCGGCTCGTCGGGATAGGCGATGGCGACGATTTCGGCGCGTTGGCCCACCGCGAGATTGGCGATATCCGCCTCGTCCACCAGCACTTCGGTGTAAATGCTTTGCGGATTGGCGATGGTCATCAGCGAAGAGCCGGGAATATTGGTGGAACTGGCGATGGCGGTTTCGCCCACCTTGATGTCGAGGCTGGTGATGACGCCGTCGATGGGGGAGACGATCCGCGTTTTGCTCAGTTGGTCGTTGACCTGTTCGAGTTGCGCTTCGGCCTGGGCCAGCCGTTCGCGGGAGGATTTGAGGTCGATCCGCGCCAGCTCGAGCTGGTTGCGCATCAGGTCGAATTCCTCCTCGCCCACCAGGTCGCGCTCGAACAAGCTGCTGGTGCGCGCGAACTGGCGCTCGAGATTGTCGATGCGCACTTCCTGGCGTTCGATGTCGATGGTGTTCAGCCGCACCGAAGCTTCGGCCTGTTCCAGACCGGCGAGAAAATTGCGGTCGTCGACGCGCAGCACGAGTTGCCCGGCTTTCACCCGGTCGCCTTCCTCGACAAAGACTTCCGCCACCTTGCCGATCACTTCGCTGCTGAGCATGACTTCCTCTTCATGGGCGAGGAAGCCGGAAGCGAGAATCGATGGGCTGATGACGCGCTCGCTGACCAATGAGACATCGACTTCCTTGGCGTCGACGCCGATGAAATAGCGGTTCACGAACGGCAGGGCGACCACTCCCACAATCAGGAGCAGGATCAGCAGCAGCTTTCGAAGTTCCTTCATGGCAAATTCCCGGCGCGCGCCCAGGCAACCAGCGCCGGCCGCTTCCTCCCGTTGGTTTCAGTTCAACCTACAAACTGACATTATAAAGCTGGAAAGGTTACAAGGGCAGTGCGGCCTGGCGATATTGCCAGTCGCCGCGGCCGCGGGCATCACAATGTGACGCTGATGGCGTAGCTGCCGCCGCCGCTCTCCGCGCCGGCGCTGGAAACGCTGACTTCCGCGCCCCCGCCGAACAGGAAAATCACGGCGGCCAACAGCAGCAGTTGCGGCAGCAGGGCGATCGCCGCCGATTTCAACCAGGTGCCGTTCCGCCAAAGTTTGTATCCGTAGGCCAGCAGCCCCAACGACCACAACTGCGTAAGGCTGATTTGATTCATCGCGTTGTTCAGCGGCGAGTCTCCGAATTGCAGGCCAAGATTGCCCAGCAGCAACGGGTCGAGCTGCGTCTGGCTGATTTGGCCGTTCGGATTGAGCAGCAGCGTGATCGCCATGCCGACTACGGTCAACAGCGCGGGGATCGAAGTCCAGGTGGCGAGACAAAACCAGTTCTTGAAGCGGAAACCGTCCCCGGTCAGGGCGGAGACGAGCGTCAGATAGCCCGCCTGCAGCACCCAGATCAAAATGTAGCCGAAAATCGCGCCGAGAAAGCCCGAAATTATGAACACCATGGGCGGCACGTTTTCCGTTCCGGCCCGGAACGCTTCCACCTCCTCCTCGGTGGGTTCGGCGCCGCCCTGGTAAAGCAGGTTTTCCATGAACCAGGGAATGTCGAGAATGGAAAAATACCACAGCATGACCAAGCCCGTGCTGCCGGCGACAAGCAGCACCGGCAGCAGCCAGCTTGGCCGCTCGCGAAGGCTGGCGAAAGCCGTCGCCGGTTCGATCAACATATTGAGGACGGTGCGGAAACCGCCGTCCGCTGGTTCGTTCGCGTCGGAAATGCTGGTCATCGGAGTTTTCCATCGGTTGCCAGGCGGCAAAGCTACCATGAATCTTGTGAGGTGGACAGCCGCGGCAATTCCGACGCGCCGCCAGCGCGGAATTGCACTATATTGTGCCGCCTGATTCCACAGACCATTTTCCGCCATGTCGGTTCCCGCGCAAGTCAGCCATCGCGACCTGTTGACAAGGGCCTGGCCCATTATTCTCGCGAATATGGCGCCGCCGCTGCTCGCGCTCGCCGATACAGCGATCATCGGCAATCTGGGCGACGCCGCGGCGCTCGGCGCCATCGCCTTTGGCGCGCTGATTCTTTCTTTCCTGTACTTCAGCCTGGGTTTCCTGCGCATGGGGACCACCGGCTTCACCGCCCGGGCGGCGGGGGCGGGGGACGCCGCCGAAGTGCGCGCCATCATGGGCCGCGGGCTGATGCTCGCCCTGGCGCTGGGCGCCTTGCTGCTGCTGTTGCAGTTGCCGCTGGCCGCGGCCGCTTTCCTCCTGCTCGAAGGCAGCCCGGCGGTGGAAAGCGCGGCCCGGGTTTATTTCCAAATCCGCATCTGGGGCGCGCCGGCGGCGCTTTCGGTGTTTGTCCTGTGCGGCATTCTGATCGGGCTTGGCAAAGGACGCTTGCTGTTGCTGCTGCAGTTGTTCCTCAATGGTCTGAATATCTTGCTTGATCTGCTCTTCGCCGGCGTGCTTGGCATGGGCGTTGCGGGCATCGCGGCGGGCACCTTGCTGGCGGAATGGTCCACTTTCCTGTTCGGCGCCTGCCTGCTGCAGCGCGAATTGGCCGCGAACAAGCCGGCGGCCGAGCCGTTCTGGCCGCTTGCCCGCATTGTTGACGGCGCCGCCTTGCGCGCAACCCTTTCCGCCAACACCGACATCCTGTTGCGCACCCTGGTGCTGGTGCTGTCCTTCGCTTTTTTCACCAGTCAAAGCGCCCGCTACGGCGATGTGGTCCTGGCCGCGAATCATGTGCTGGTGCAATTCATCAGCTTCGCGGCCTTTTTTCTCGACGGTTACGCCTTTGTCGTCGAATCGCTCGTTGGCAGGGCGCAAGGCGCCGGCCGGCGCGACGTCTTCGACCTGACCGTGCGCAAGTCGAGCACGATCTCCCTGGTCACCGCCGCCGCGCTCGCCCTGTTGCTGGCGGCGGCGGGCGGATCATTCATCGCCTGGCTCACCGACATTCCCGAAGTGCGGGCCGCCGCCGGCGACATGTTGCACTTCGCCGCGATCTATGTGCTGCTGTCCTGCGCCGCTTTCCTGCTGGATGGCATTTTCATCGGCGCCTCCCGCACCCGGCAATTGCGCAACGCCTCGTTCCAGTCGGCGGCGGTTTTCTTGCTGGCCTGGTGGCTGTTGGCGGAGCGCCTGGGCGTGGTCGGCTTGTGGTGGGCGATGATTCTTTATGTGGTGGCGAGAGCGCTCGCCTTGCTGCGCTACTTGCCGGGCTTGCGCGCGTCAATCGCGGCGCCGGTTCAGTCGCAGGGGATGATATAGGCTTCGGTCTCCACCTTGAGCAGTTTGGTGCCAAGCAGGGCGATGGCGCCGCGGTAGCGTTGTTCGCCGGTGGTGGCGAATTCGAATTGGTAGCGGCGCCCGATCTGAAGCAGGCCGTGTTCGTCGCGGCCCAGCCAGATGCCGCGCAGGACGATGGTTTGATCGAGCAATTGCAGGCCCCGGTGGCGGCAATAGCGGCTGGCGTAGGCAACGGTCATGCGCTTGATTTTGTCGCTATGCCACCAAAAAGCGAAAACAGTCGCCGCGACGGCAAGAAAGAGAATCACGCCCCAGCTCATTCTGTCGGCCCTCTTGTGAAGGGGGCGGCGGCGTCAGCGCCTTCGAGCGGCCGAACCGACCCGCGCAAATTTCGCCAAAACAGCCCGAACGCCCGCCTAGCCCTGGCGTTCGGCGTACTCCCGGTAGCGCTTGATATGCGGCGCCAGCAATTCCAGCGCGGTCTTCTCGCAAGGCGGCAACGCGGCGTCGCTTGTTCTCAGGGGCGTCACCCGTTCGCCCCAGCGCATCAGCCCCGCGGCCCAGGTGAGGCCGGCGCCGAATGCCGCGGACAGCACATAGTCCCCCGGCTTGACGCGGCCGTCCTCCAACGCTTCCACCAGCGCCACCGGAATCGTTCCCGCCGAGGTGTTGCCGTACTTGTCGACATTGATCACGACTTTTTCTTCCGGCACACCGATGCGCGCGGCGAGGGCGTCCAGAATCCGCTTGTTGGCCTGGTGCGGCACCACCAGGGCCACTTCATCGATGCCGACACCGGCTTCCTCGAGCACATCGGCGCAGGCCTGGGCCATGCTTTTCACGGCGCGCTTGAACACTTCGCGGCCGTCGAAATTCCATTCCACGTAAAGAAAATCATCGGTCAGGCGTTCGTAGGCCGAGCCGAAATTGGTGATCTGGATCGCGTTTTTGGCGTCCGCCTCGCAGCCGACGCGGGAGGCCAGCAGCCCCAGGGGTTCTTCGCTGGGTTCCAGAATCACCGCGCCGCAGGCGTCGCCGAACAGGATCGCCGAACTGCGCTGGCTCCAATTCAGATAGTGGGTGATGTATTCGCCGCCGATCAGCAGAATCTTCTTGTGCTGGCCGGTGGCGATCAGGCCGCGGCACAGGTGCATGCCATAGAGGAAACCCGTGCACGCGGTGTTGATGTCGAGCGCGGCGGCCCGGCGCGCGCCCAACGCGTCCTGGATGATCGCCGCGGTGTTCGGGCAGTAGCTGTCATTGGTCAGGCTGGCGAGCAGAATCAGGTCGAGTTCTTCGGCGTCCATGTCCGCGGCGGCCAGGGCGTGCCTGGCCGAAACCAGCGCCAGTTCGGAAAAATTGACATGGCTGACCCGCCGCTCGCGGATACCGGACCGGGTGACAATCCATTCATCCGAAGTATCGAGAAAAGTGGCCAGATCGTGATTGGTGAGACGCGCCGGAGGCACGCACATGCCCCAGCCGGTTATCTCGGCGTGATACATCAACTTGCTCCCATGCCCCATTGCGGCGGCGGCCCGGCTTCCCTGCGATGGCAAATGTTTCGGGTCCGCGCCGCGCGCTTCCCCGGGTTCGCCGGGGCTGCGTTTTTCTGGACCGGAGCATACTTTATTTTCGCCGCAGGGCATAGCAGTTCGGCGCGGAGGTGCGGCCTGTGCCGCCATGCCGCTGCTCGCAAAAGCCTTTCCCCGCCATGAAACATTGCCTTGGAGCCGCGTTCCCGCCGCGCGCGCCGCGGATTTGGGGTTGGGTTGGCGGCCTGTGTTAGACTGCTTGACGGAAGAGCATCGTCCCCGGTGGGGCGCCCGGACTTCAAACCCGGTGAAGCCTGATGATATCGGGCTTGGTGGGTTCGACTCCTGCCTCTTCCGCCAATCCAGTTTTCCGCATATCGGCGCGGAGCCAGAAAGCGCCCGCGGGGCGCTTTCGTTTGCTGTGGGCCGAGCGCCCCGCGGCCGCTGTCGAAGCACTTGAGACAAGCATTGGGCATCCGCTTTCGATTGGCTTGATTCACGCGCCGCCAATCCGTAACCTGCCCGAAAACTCCTTTCGGGATACAAACCATGAGAATTTTGCTGATTGCGCTGTGCGCATTGCCGCTGCTGGCCTGCGAGCGTCCGGCACCCGTTGAAAGCCCGGCCGGGGGCGCTGCACCCGCGGCCGCCGCGCTGCCGGGGCAGGGCGAAGACGTGGGCAAAACCGTGATCTACCGCGACAGCTTCGGCGTGCCGCACATCTACGCGCCCAGCGTTGAAGCCGGCCTTTACGCCCAGGGTTGGGCCCAGGCCGAGGACCGGCCAGTGCAATTGCTGATGAATTTGAAAATCGCGCTGGGGGAATTGACCGAAATCGCCGCCGAAGGCGGGGTGCAGACTTCCCTGGTCGCGCATATGTTCGGACACATGCGCAACGCCGCGCTTTCCGTGGCCGACATGACCGAAACCGAGCGCGGGCGTTTGCTCGCCTACACCAACGGCATCACCGATTTCTACCGCGCGAACCCGGACGATGTGCCGCCCTGGTGGAATCATCCCGAGGTCACGCCGGAGATGGTCGATGCCTTCGGCCGCATGTTTCTTTACAACTGGTCCATCGACGAAGCCATGGGCGACCTGCGGCGAGGCGGCGTCGATCCGGATTTCATTGTCACCGGGCGCGCCTCCAATCAATGGGCGGTGAGCCCTTCGCGCACCGAAAGCGGCCATGCCATCTTGCTGATCGACCCGCACCTGGCCTGGTTCGGCGTCAGCCGCTTCTGGGAAATGCGCATTCACGCCGGCGAACTGCGCGGCAGCGGCGTGGGCCTGGCCGGGGCGCCCTACATCGGCCTCGGGCACAACGAAAACATCGCCTGGGCGATGACCACCGGCGGCCCCGACACCGCGGACGTCTACCGCATCGAACTCGACCCGGAAAACCCGAACCGCTACCGCTATGACGACGCATGGCGCGAAATCGAACAGTTCACCGTGGCGCTGCCTTTTCCCGGCGGCGAAAGCCGCGAGTATGTTTGGGAAGCCTCGCACCATGGCCCCATCATCGCCCGCGGCGAAGGCGTCGCCTATGCCGCGCGCATGGCCTACGATGCCAGCACGAATCGCAACCGCGCCTGGGAACTGCTCAATTTCGCCGAGGACTACAGCGGCGCGGTGGCCGCCTGCGAAACCCTGTCGATGTTTCCGCAAAACGTGATGGTGGCCGACACCAGCGGCAATATCTACTATCAGCGCACCGGCAGGGTGCCCGTGCGGGACCTGGCCTACGACTGGTCGCGGCCGGTGGACGGCAACACCTCGGCCACCGAATGGCAGGGCTTCCACCCCGCCGAGGACCATTTGCAGGTGCTCAATCCCGCCGCCGGCTACTTGCAGAACTGCAATATTCCGCCGGACGCCATGATTCCGGATTCGCCGTTCTCCCTCGACGCCCAGCCGGCATACCTGTTCTCCAGCGCCGATTACGGCCCGGCCCGGGACGGCTGGATCAACCAGCGCGGCGCCCGCGCCATCGAACTGCTCAGCGCGGACAGCGACGTCAGCATCGAAGAGGCGCTGGCCTGGGCGGTCGATGTGCAACCCTACGGCTACCGGCGCTGGCTCGAAGTGCTGGCCGCCGCCGACGCGCCGGCGAGCGCCGAATTAAGCGAAATGCTCGCCTGGGATGGCCAGATCACCAGGGACAGCAGCGCGGCGCTGAAATATTACTATTGGCGCAGCGCGCTGAATGAAAGCGATTCGGCCGCGGCCATCCGCGCCCAGGTCGACGACCACTACGCCATTGTCGAGCAGCGGCCGCCGCGGCCGATCGCGCTGGACCAGGCGCAACTGGCGGCGGTGCGCGAGGCCTGGCTTGGGGGCATGGAGCAAATGCGGTCCGATCTGGGCGATACCGCGCAGCCTTGGGGACGCGTTTTCAAAGCCGGCCGAGACGGCGTCGGCTGGCCCGTTGGCGGTGGCGGCGGCGACCAGCTCGGGCTCACCACCTTGCGCACCATGGGCTACGCCGGCCCCAATGAAAATCACGAAAGATTCGGTGTCAGCGGCCAGACTTCGACCCAGATCGTGCAGCTTTCCGACCCCATCCAGAGCTGGCTGTATCTGCCCACGGGCCAGTCCGACCGGCCCGATTCGGCGCATTACAGCGACCAGTCCGAGACCGTGTTCGCCGACCGCGAACTCAAGCCAAGCTGGTGGCTGCCGGAGGATCTGGCGGGCAATATCGTCTCGCGTATGGAGTTGGAACCGCGTTTTGACAGATGACGCAATGCCCGGGCGAAGCCTTGCGCGGGAGCGGGGCGGATGGCGCCGCGTTCTTCCAGGCCGCGGCGCCATTTCCCACGCCGCTTAGCCGAATAGAGCTTGAAACAGGAAAAAGAAGACAATCGACAGCGTGGCGCCGACGGGCAGCGTGACCACCCAGGACAAAATAATGCGCCCGACCACGCCGAGATTGAGCGCGCCGATGCCTTTGGCCAAACCGACGCCAAGCACGGCGCCCACCAGGGTGTGGGTGGTGGAAACGGGAATGCCGGTGCCCGAGGCGATCACCACCGTGGTGGCCGCGGCCAATTCCGCGGCAAAACCCCGGCTTGGCGTCAAATGCGTGATGTTGCGGCCGATGGTCATGATCACCCGGTAACCCAGGGTCGCCAGGCCGGTGATGATGCCAACAGCGCCCAGCAGCAAAATCCAGTTCGGCACGCTGGATTCCCGCGCGAACACCCCGCCGGTTTCCACCACGCCGACCACCGCCGCCAGCGGGCCGATGGCGTTGGCGACATCGTTCGAACCATGGGCGAAGGCCATCGAACAGGCGGTGAACACCATCAGCACACCGAAAACCTGCTCCAGTTTGTCGAGTTCGTGGCCTTCTTCCCGCGCGCTCGAAGTTACCCGCCGCAGCAGCAGAATGCCCAGGCCCATGGTGATGAAACCGATGACCAGCGCAATCAGCAGTGTTTGAAAAACGCTGAATTCGAGGCTGGTTCGGCCGAGGCCCTTGACCATGGTCATGATCGAGATCACAAAACCCACCAGAAAGATGTACCAGGGCACGTAGCGCCGGGCCATGGCGAGTGGGTCCCCGGTATCCAGCACCAGCTTTTGCACACTGAGAAAAAGCCCCAGCGCGATGACGCCGGAGAAAACCGGCGAGATGACCCAACTGGCGGCGATGGAGCCCACCTGGCTCCAGATCACCGAGTCGATGGAAATGCCAACCGCGGCGAAGCCGATGATCGCGCCGATGATGGAGTGCGTGGTGGATACCGGCCAGCCGCGCTGGGAGGCCACCAGCAGCCAGACCCCCGCCGCCAGCAGCGAGGAAAGCATGCCGTAGACCAGCAATTGCGGATTTTCATCCAGCCCCGAATTCTCCAGGTTGATGATGCCGCTGCGCACGGTCTCGGTGACTTCGCCGCCGGCCAGATAAGCGCCGGCGAATTCGAACACCATGGCGATCAGAATCGCCTGTTTGATGGTGATGGCGCGGGCCCCGACCGAGGTGCCCATGGCGTTGGCGACGTCGTTGGCGCCCACGCCCCAAGCCATGAAAAATCCGAAAATGACGGCCAGGGCGAGAAAAATCGGGCCGTACTGGGCGATGATTTCAGACATGGTCCTTCCTGTTTGAAATACGCGTTACGTTTTGCTTTTGGTGGGTGGATCAAAAACCGGAGGCGGGATTCCGCCCGGCGGTATTAAATCATTGCGGAGGCGGCGCGGCTATAGAGAAAACCAGGATTTTTGTTACAGTTCCGTAAGATAAAACAGGCAATCCTTGCGCGCGATCTCGGCCTTGGTCGTGACCATGAATAGTTTCAATTTGCGGCTTGGATAGAGCCGGCCCTGCTCCTGTCGAAAGTACTTCGCCACCGGGTTGCTTCCTTCGGCATCGCGCACGCGCAGATGGTCCGCCAATTCGCCGTCGACGAAGCCGAGCAAGGTGTCGGGGCCGACATGGCCGAAATTGTAATTCTCCACCGAAGGCAGCAAGGTCACGCCTTTGACCGGCGCCGGGCTTTCGCCGAAGGCGATGCCGCTGCTTGAGGCCAGTTCAAGCCGCATGGGGTGGTGAAAGAACTCCAGCGACTCCGCTTCCGGGTCGCTGTCCAGCACTTCGTTCATGGTGAAATACCGGCTCAGCCCTTCGCCGGCGAGCAGGGTCGATTCATGGTCCTCGGCGCCGCCGCATTCGATGGTGACGATGGGCATGTCGTCGCGCGTGCGCTCCATCAGGGCCCCAAGGCGCAGGTCGGTGACGATCATGCGCTGGGTGAACAGCGAGATCAGCGCGCCGTGCCGCGCTTCCATCACCGTGCTGATGCCGAACGAAGGACTGGAACCGGAAGTGTTGTGGACATCGATCACGCATTCCGGCCGCGCCGCCTCCAGCAAGTCCAGCATTTCCAGCGCCAGGCGGTCCACTTCCGTGTTCCCGTAGGGCGGGGTGAAGCAGCGGTTCAAATCCTTGCGCTCCGGCAGCATGCGGAACGAGAAGGTCGGGGGCCGGGTGGCGGCGCCCACCGAAGGAATGAAACAGATGATGTTCACCGCCGGCCGCAGGCCGCCGCGCAGCACATCGTACAGCGCGAGCAGGCCGCTGGGTTCATTGCCATGCAGCAGCGTTGCCAGCGCGCGGCAGCGGCTGGGGTCGCGGCCGGTCAGTTCGATACAAGTCGGGCCGCGCAGCCGTTGCAGGAACTCCAGCGCGCTGTCGCCGAGCGATTCCGGTTCCGGGTCCCGCCAGTGCCGAAACAAGCGCCGAATTCCGCCTTTGCCTTCGGATTCGACCTGCGCTACTTCCATTGCGCCACCGGGATGTTCGCCGCGCTGTTGGCGCGGTACTGCTTGAACATTTGCACCAGGGCCTCGCGCTTGTGCAGGTCCCGGCGCAATTCGGCGAGTTTTTCGAGTTGCCAGCGCGCGCCGGTCCTGCGCGTCGCCAGGCGCTCGGACACCACCTCGAGCAGGGGTGTGAAATCGTCTTCGCGAAAACCCATCGCCGCGAGCTTTTCCGGCACCCGCGGCAGCAGCTTCTCCAGCAGTTCCGGCACCGGAAAGTAACCGGGTTCGATTTGAGTCACCGAAGGCCAGAACAAATGCGCGTCGAGGCCGTTCTGGGCGGCGCGATAGAAATTCGCGGTGCAATAGTTGAACGGAATCGCCGGCAGCAGGTCGAGAATGTTCTCCTGCATCACCTTGGTCAGGCCGATGGCGAGCACCGCGTTCGCCAGCATGTCCACCAGGCTGGGGCCGGCGGGCAGCGCGCGGAATTCTATCCGCAAGTGGCCGCCGTCGGCGGGATCGTACACCGGCCGGTTCCAGAGCCAGATCGAGCCTTGATGCAGCCTGAGTTCGTCCAGGGACGGCAAGCCGCCGGACTTCACCACGGCGACGGCATCTTCATCGCCATGGACGGCGAAAATCGGCCGGTACAGCATGGCGGCTTCGGCGAACAGTTCGAAAGCGCCGGTGCGGATCCAGTTGTTGCCGAAGTTGACCCGGGCCGGGATGGGGTGCATGCCGTCCTTGGGCCGGCAATCGATCGATTGCTTGAACAGCGGTATCCGCGTTTCCTGCCACAGGCGGTGGCCAAACAGCGTGGGCGAGTTCGCCGCCAGCGCCACCACCAGGGGTGTGACCAGTTGCGCGGCGTTGTAGAACTCGGCGTATTCCCGCGGCGGCACCCGCAGGTGGATTTGGAAGGAAGTGTTGGCGCCTTCCAGCGTCACATCGTCCATGGCCAGTTGCAAGGTGTCGTCGCCAGCGATGGCGATGGTGAAGGGTCCGCCGCGGATGTGGGTCAATTCCCGGGTCAGCGCCTCGAAGCGCGGCAGCTTGGTCATCGCCTCGTAGCCGATATCCGATTGCTGCAAGGTGGGCAATATGCCCACGGGCACCACCGAGCCCTGCCAGCGCGCGGCGCAGGCGTTGATCTTGTCCAGCGCGGACAGCGCCTCGCTTTGGGTTCGCTGGAAGCAATGGTCGGAAATAGCGCAGGGGCTGAAGTTGTATTCGAGGTTGTAGCGGTTCAATTCCAGCGTAAGCTGCGGGTCGTTCAGTTCGGCGATGATCTCCTGGTTGATGTGCAGGGGTTGGCCTTGGGCGTCGACAATGTACAGCTCCAGCTCGGCGCCGAAAGTCAGATCGCCTTCGCCGAAATTCGGCCGTTGCAGCAACAACTCCAAGGCGCTGAGATTGGCCCGCAGGCGCTTGCCGAATTGCTCGAACTGTTCGCTGCTGAATTGGTACTCGGTGATTTCCTGGCCCATTTTTCCGGCACTTTCTTTTGATGGCTTTTGAATGGTTTTCGGCTGGGTTTCGGCTGGTATTCCGTTTGGCTCGCGCCTTGTTGTTCCCGCCCGCGCACGCGGCGGTCTCCCCGGCCGGGGGAGCGTAAGGTTACCGCATTCCCGCTACAAATACAGTCGCGCCGCGGCTGGCGGATCACTTCGCTTGCGCCGTTGATGCGCGCGCTGGTCGGTCAGGCGGTCGCCGCGGGCTTGGCGGTTTCGCCGGGCAAGGCGCCGCCGCGGCCCCTGCGCAGGAAGCGGAGATTGTCCTCGCGCCGCGTGAAACCGATGCCGTCGAAATATTCCAAAATCTCGATGCACAGATTGCGCCCGATGCCACTGGCGTCGCGAAACGCGATTACGCTGAACCCCTCTTTCCCATCCGCGCCGCCAGCCAGTTTTTCCACCAGCGCGGCAAGTTCGCGAATGGTTTCCGGCAGGTAATGGCGATTGTCGGCCACTTTCACCAGCTGATTGGAGATTTCCGCCTGGCGCAGGATTTTTTGCAGGCTCGCCAGGGGCAGCCCGGTGCGTTCGGCCAACTCCCGCGTGCGCGGCGGCACCTTGCCCGATTTTTCCAGAATGGGCCGCACTTGGCGCAACAGTTGCTCGACCTGCTCGCCCAGGCGGGTGCTGTGGCCCGGCAAGTGCAGCAGGGAGCCGCTGCGGGCGAGCGCGCTTTCCTCGAGCAGCCTGGCGAGCAGCGCGGGCAACAGCGTTCGCGGAACTGGCGCGCCGGCGCCGCGCAGCAGTTGCGGGGCGCTCACGCCCTGGCGGTCGGGATGCGCGCGGTGATAGTCCGCGATCTTGGCCAGCAGCGCGCCGCGGTGGCGCTGGTAATGCTCGCCGCTCAGCAAGCGCGGGTACTCGCCGGCTTCCATCGCAAGGGCCACGCAAGCTTTGGGGCCCTGGCGCATCTTGTCCACCAGGCTTTCCACCGCCGCCGGGCCGAGATTGCGGCTCAGGCTGAAGCGGTCCAGATCGAGCCCGTCGGCAAGCAGGCTTGTGAGCGCGCGGCATGCGGTTTCCGCATCCTGGTCCATGGCGCGCAGCAAGGCGAGCCGTTCGCCGCTGGCGCGGCCGCGGCTGGGCACAAAAATGTCCACCACCCGGCCGCCGCCCAATGTGTGCCGGGCCGCGGGGTCGCGCAAGATGAAGCGGTCGCCGTGCAGCGCATGGCAGGTCTGGCCCAGTTTCACCTGGAAATAATCGCTGGCGCCGAGGCGGCGCAAGGTCGCCAATTGATGGCTGGCGCCGATATGCAAGTGGTAGCGCGTGTTGGGCCGGGGTTCGGCCGCCCCCGGCAACAGGCGCAGGCTCGCGTCGAAGCGCGCGATGGGCTGGTGCAGGCGGGGGTCGAGCAGCCAATCCCCGCGCCCCACCGATTCCTTCTCCAGCGTGATGTTGAGCGCCGCGCGCTCGCCCCGGCGCAATTGTTCGCGCGTTTGCCGGTGGGCGCGGATGCCGCGCAGCCGGGTTGTTGCTTTTTGTTGCCTGCCGCAGGCGCTTTGTTTGCCGCCGGCGCTTTCTCTGTTCCCGGCGTTGCCGGTGCCCCTACCGGTGCCCCTGCCGCTGCCCCCGGCGCTGCCGCTTCCGCTGGCGTCATGCAACAGCGAGTCGCCGACGGCGGCTTCACCTTCGCGGCAGCTTCCGGTGACCACGGTGCCGATGCCGCGCACGCTGAAACTACGGTCGATGAGGAAACGGAACCTGCGCTCCTCGGCCAGGCGCTGGCGGCGCTGTTTCGCCAGCAGCAGTTTGTGCAGGTAATTGGCCAGGCGGTCGATGCCTGCGCCATCGGTGTTGCAGACCGGGAACAGCGGCGCGTCGGCCAGGTCGCCCCCGGCCAACAGGGCGCGGGCGTCGTTTTTGATTTTTTCCAGCCGGGTCTTGCTGGCGCGGTCGATCTTGGTCAGCGCGACGCAGCCTGCGCGGATATTGAGCAAGTCCAGAATCGCCGCGTGTTCCTCGGTTTGGGGCATGACGCCATCGTCCGCGGCGATGACAAGCAGGGCCGCGTCAACCGCGCCCACGCCGGCAAGCATGTTGCCGATGAAGTCGATATGCCCCGGAACATCGACGAAGCCGAGCAGGCAGTCCCGGCCGTCGGCTTCGTATTGTTTGTAGGCGAAACCGAGATTGATCGACAGGCCGCGTTTTTTCTCCTCGGCGAGGGTGTCGGTGTCGACGCCGGTCAAATTGCGCACCAGCAGGGTCTTGCCGTGATCGACATGACCGGCGGTGGCGACCGTCAGCGAGTGGTGCTGGGCCTGGTCGCGGCTCATGATTTTGCGCGGGCGTCCATTGCCGGCAGCCGCCGGCTCAGGCCGGCTGGCGGTTGTAGCGCCCGATCAAGGCGATCATCAACACCGCGATCATCGCGACCACGATCCAGCCCGCGTTGAAAATGCCGCCGGTGACGATGCCATAGCCGATCGCGCCGGTCATCAAGGCGTAATACAGGAAAGGCAGCAGGGTTTTGCGAATCACCGCGCCTTCCTTGCCCACCAGGCCAACCACCGCCGACGCCGCCACCACGTTGTGCACGCAGATGATGTTGCCGGAAGCGCCGCCCACCGCCTGCAAGGCGACGATCCAGGTTGGATCCACCAGGATGCGTTCGCCGACGCCGAACTGGAACAGCGAGAACATCATGTTGCTGACGGTGTTGCTGCCGGCGACAAATGCGCCGAGGCCGCCGATGAAGGTGGAAAAGAAAGGCCAGGCCGAACCGGCGACATCGGCCACGCCTTCGGCCAGGGCAATGGGCATTTGTTCGAATCCCGCGCCGCCGCCGCTGGAGTTGATGAACACTTGCACCATGGGTACGGTGAACACCAGCGCTGCCGATGCCGGCAGCAAGGTGCGCAGGGATTGGCCGAAGGCCGCCCGGTATTCGCTCACGCGCATGCCATGCAGCAGGATTGTCAGCAGCGAAACGACAATGAAGATCGTGCCCGGCGACCAAAGCGGCTGGAACGAGGCGTTGATGTCGCTGCCGAAAATTCCCGGCCAGGACCAGGTGATGAACGGATTCGCGGCGCGCAGAAAAGGCTCCAGGCCGACCTGGGGCAAGCGCGTCAGCACCAGCAGGGCGGCCACGAACAGATACGGCGACCAGGCTTTCAACAGGCTCATGGAAGACTCCGGTTCGGCCTCTTCGCCGCGCTCCTGCAAGGCGCCGGTCCACTCTTCCTCCCAGTTCGCCGGGTCATCGAAGTCCCAGGCCTGCTCCGCCTTCGGCACCAGAAAGCCCTTGCGCGCCGCGGAAACGACAATGGCCAGGCCGATCAGTCCGCCAAACATGGACGGAAATTCGGGGCCGAAAGCCGTCGCCACGATGACATAGGGAATGGTCATCGCCAGTGCCGCGAACAAGGCGAATTTCCAAACCTGGAAGCCCGCGGCGAAACTGCGCTCGGGGCCGAAGAAGCGCGTCATCATCGCCGTCACCAGCAAGGGCACGAAAGTGCCCGCCAAGGCGTGGATGATCGCCACTTTGGTGGCGATGAAAGCGAGAAAGGCGTCCCATTCGGCGAAGCCGCGCTCCATCGCGTAGGCCGCCATGTCCGGGTCCGCCGACAGTCCGGTGTTGATGCCCACCAGAATCGGCGTGCCCATGGCGCCGAAAGACACCGGAGTGCTTTGGATAATCATGCCCGCCACCACCGCGGCCATGGCGGGAAAGCCGAGCCCCACCATCAGCGGCACGGCCACCGCCGCCGGCGTGCCGAAACCCGCCGAGCCTTCGATGAAAGAGCCGAACAGCCAGGCGATGATGATGACCTGCACCCTGCGGTCGGGACTGATGTTGGAAAATCCCTCCCGAATCGCGTGCATCGCGCCGCTCTGGCGCAAGGTGTTGAGCAACAAAATGGCGCCGAAAATGATGAAGATCAGCGTCGCGGCGACGATCAGCCCATTGACGCTCGCCGCCAGGATTTTGCTCAACGGCACTTGCCAGACGAACCAGGCCAGGGCGAAGGCGACGGCGTAGGCGATCGGCATGGCGCGGCTCGCGGGCCAGCGCAGCAACACCAGAAAAATCGCCACCGAAACGATCGGCAGCAAGGAAAGAAGGGCTAGCACTGCGCTGTTCATCATTTGTTGTTCCCGGCCGCTGCCCCGAGTCGCGGGCAGGCGCCTGAATTAATCGGGGCCTTCCGGCCGCTCGGCTAGTTCCCTGTCGCTCACCACAAAGGCCCAGGAGTTCCAGTACGGTGTTTGCACGATCTTGCGCAGAATCATATCGGCGCTCGCCGCATCGCCTTCCAGGGCCAGGTAGTTGGCGATTCCATATCCGGCGGTGACGTCGAATCCGGTCCATTCGCCGGCGGGTTTTTCAATATCGACCAGGTCCTCGGCAGTCAACTCGCCCTTGTACATCAGCATTCGCTTGAAATAGGGATGTTCCTGGTTGGTGTCCAAATCAACCGGGATAGCCGCGATCACCGCTTCGGCTGCCTCGTGTTCCCCATTCCTGCGCAATGCCATGTACAGCCAGTCGCTCGCGCCCACCAGCGATTGGTTTACGGTGGCGGTGGCGACGCAGTTGCGGTACGCCGCCGCGGCTTCGGCCCAGTCGCCGTGCAGGTAGTGGTACAGCCCGATGTGGTACCAGGTCCAGAATTCGTAGGTTCCCGTTGCCGCGCCTTCGGCGTTGAACTCGAGCGCGTCGCTGTGTTCGGTTCCGATCAGGTCCACGGCTTCGCGCAAATCCGCGATGGCGTTTTCCAACTCGCGCACATTGATGTAGCGATGCCCCCGGTGCCTGCGCAACTTGAACGAGTCGGGGTGCGCTTCGATGCCCCGCGTGTAAAGTTCGATCGCGTCGCGGAAGCGGTTCGCCGCGATATACAAGGCGCCCAGTTCAATGTATTGATCCTCGGACAGATTTTCCCGGCTTTCCAGCGGCGCCATCAGCGCTTCGAGTTCCTCGAGCCGCTCGGCGGCCACGGGGTTGCGGTACAGCGGCATTCCCGAGAATGCTGTGCCTTCGATCGGCGCCTCGGCGGTTTCCGCGCCGGCTTCCGCCACCACCGCTTCGGCGTTTGCCGCGCTTGCCTCCGCCGCCACTTCGGGCGCTGCCGTTTCCTCCCCGGAACACCCGGCCAAAATGGCCAGCGATGCCAGCAAACCGATGCCAAACGCGAATTTCATAACGCTCCTCCGCCGCCTTCTTGGCGCTGCGCAAAACGGGTTATCGGGGAATCACCGGCAAAACCAGTTTCGACGGGTGTTGCTCGCTCATGTGCAAGGTTTGCCGCGCCACGCGCATTTCGGTCGATTGCGCGAACGGCGCGCCGGTGTTCAGATTGCGCGCCAGCCGCGGATAATTGCTGCTGGTGATGTCGAGCCGCAGGCGGTCGCCGGGTTCGAGCAGGTAGCTGGTCGCCCACAGGTCGATGTTGTAGCGGTACACGGTGTCCGGTTCGATCAGCTGTTCACGCTCGAATCCTTCCCGGTAGCGCGCGCGGATGACGCCGTCCACCAGATTGAAGGAAAAGCCGTCCGGCTTGACCACCACGAGCTTGGCCATGAAATCGGTGTCCACGGCGCTGCTCGCGGCGTAGATTTCCGCGGACACCGGGCCGGTGATTTCGGTCTCCTCGGTGAAGGGCTCGGTCAGGAAGCGCACGATGTCCCCGCGTTCGTCGAGGGGGCGCTGGTCGTGGGGCCCGCGCAAGGTTGGCTCCATGATGTTGCCGCCCAGCGTTGGCGCCGGGTCCGCCGGGTCGTAGCTGTATTGCAGTTCGCCCACGGTTTCCACCGACTCGTTCGGCAACAACCTGCCGTCTTCGTGCAGGAAGAAATCGGTGTAGCGCGTGTTGGCCAGCGGCCATTGATCTTCCCCGCGCCATACGTTCTCGCCCATGACGAAGATGCGGATCGGTTTGCCGCTGGGTTCCGGGCCGTCTTTCAGCCAATGGTCGAACCATTCCAGCAGCACTTCCTCCGCGCCGATCAAGGCTTCGGGGCCGAAATCGAGATCGCCCACCGTTGAGGACTGGTTCCAGCCATGGGGCCAGGGCCCGATAATCAATCGCTGGCCCTGGCGCGCGGTTTCGCTGGCGGCTTCCCGGGTCATGGTCTGGTAACTGCCGATGGTGCTGCGCAGGAACACGTCGTACCAGCCGCCGATGTTCAGCGCCGGCACGGACATTTCCGCGGCGCGGGCTTCCAGGTTCAGCGGCCGCCAATAGGCGTCGTAGCTGGGATGCGCCAGCCAGTCCTGGAAATGGCGCACATCAAAACCGAGGCTTTCGCCGAGCGTTTCCAGGGGCAGATGGCCGATGCCGTTGATCCAGTCGATGGGATAGCTCATGTTGGTGCGGCTGCCCGCCTGGGCGATGCCCCAGCGCGCCCGCGACAGCAGCGAAAACGCGCCGCCGGGGTAGGCGACATCGCGATAATAGTTGCCGGGGCTGACCGCCGGCGCGATGGCCACCAGCGCGGGATTGCCGTTCAGCGCCGCCAGCCATTGCACTGAGGCGAGGTAGGAAGAGCCGAACATGCCGACCTCGCCGTTCGACCAGGGCTGATCGGCGATCCAGCTCAGCGTGTCGTCGCCGTCGTTGATTTCCTGGAAATACGGGTACCAGCGGCCATCGGAGTCATAGCGTCCGCGCACCGTCTGGAACACAAAGGCGTAACCGTTGGCGGTGGCGAATTTGGCGTAGCGCTGGCGCAGGGCGTTGGAGCCGTTGGAATACATGTCGCGCACCAGCAGTGTCGGAAAGCGGCCGTCCGCCTCCGGCAGATAGACGTCGGTCATCAGCCGCACGCCATCGCGCATTTCCACCGGCACATGGTAGAGCGCTTCCACTGTGGGCGGAAAATCCCCGGTGTAGTTTTGGAAGCTTTGGCCGTACGCCCCTCCGGCGGCCGCGAGCAGCAGGATAAAGGGAAGTTGTATCGCCTTGCGCATGATTGGGTTGCCTCGTTTCGCTGTGATTCCGGCCGCGCGGCGGCCCGGCTACCATTCGATGGATGTTCTCAGGTACCAGTTTCCGCCGGTGAACCCGTAAGGGGAAATCGTGTCGTAAAAGTTGTTGCCCAGCGACGAGGCCGCCCGCACTTCGTCCGGATACTCGTTGAACAAGTTGTTGGCGCCGGCGTGGAGCATGATTCCGTTGCCCAGGTCGTAGCCGATTTCCAGGTCCGTTATCCATTGGGCGTCGTTGAAGGTGTCGTTCTGCGCCGAGGTCGCGACATTGGTGAAATCGCCGAAGCGGGTGGTGCGCAAATTGGCGCTCACATTTTCCCCGCTCCAGGACGCGTTCAGGGAGACGATGGAGTCGGCGAACTCGTCGGTGTAGGTGCCCAGGCGCGCGCGGTTGAATTGCACGATGGGATTGCCGTCCGCCAGCACCAGCCCGGCCAGTTCCACTGGATTGGGATCCACCGAGCGCACCGACAAATCATTGTAGTTGTAGGCCGCCGTGAGTCCGAAGTTGCCCAGGCCCGTGCTCCAGTCGTAGGTGGCGACGATGTCGAAACCCTGGCTGCGGGTGTCGATGGCATTGGTGAAATAGTTCACGCCGCCAAGGCTGGCGTCGAAACCGGCGGCGTCGAGCAGGGCCGAAATCTCGCTGCCGATGCTGCCGCCGGACAGGGCGGCGCGGCCGTCGCCGCGGTTGAACTGGGTGGAAAGCGCGACCCGGTCGTCCACATCGATGCGGTAGAAATCCACCGTCAAGTCCACGCCAACCGGCGTCTGGAAGGTGAATCCCAAGCTGAAATTCAGCGAAGTCTCGGGCACCAGCGGCTCGGCGCCGAGGGCTTGCGCCGCCGGGTCGGTGGAAGGCAGGGTTTGCCGCAGGACGATGGTTTCGGCGATGCCGTCGTTGTCGAGGTCCGCGAACTGGCCGCGGCTGCCGCGAAAACCGAGTTGCTGCACGCTGGGCGCCCGGAATCCCGTGTTGACCGAACCGCGCAGGGCGAACGCATCGCTCAGCGCATAGCGCGCGCTGACCTTGCCGATCACTTCCCGGCCCGCCGAATCGTCGAAATCCTCATAGCGCAGCGCGGCGCCTAGGAACAGATCTTCGCTCGGGTCCCAGCCCAGTTCGGCGTAGAGGTTGAAATTGTTGCGCGACAAATCATTCACCGCCTCGGGAGAAAATCCCGGAAAGCCCTGGGCGGCGGGGGCGCGGCCATTGTTGCCGTCGGCGTAGCTCGCCGGCTCGCCTTCGGTGATGGCAAAATTCTCCTCGCGCAATTGCGCTCCCAGCGAAAGCTGGAGTTGACCGCCGTCGGCCAGCTCATAGGCCCGGGTGAGGTCGAGCTGGGCATTGGTTTCATCGGCGATCATCTGACCCAGGTAAAACGAAGTGGGGCTGAGCGCGCCCAAGCTGGCATTGACGCCTTGGGTGTTGTTCCAGGTCGATTCGTTCTCGCCACTGTTGACGGACAAATCCCAATTCCATTCGCCCGACATGCCGCGCAAGCCGGCCACAATCTCGTAATCGCTTTCGCCGATCACTTCCCGCGGGCGGAAGCCCTGGGGGTAGATTTCGGGAATTGCGCGCGAGTCCCGCGGCCTGCGGAAGGTGAAATCGAGGGTGGAATCGCGCTCGGCGAGCGTCGCGAACCCATAAAATTCCACCTCGCCGAAGCTGTATCCCAAATTGACCGCGCCGGTGTAGGTTTCCCTGGGGAAATTGCCGTAGTTCGAAGTCACCAGGCGGTCGATGGTGAACTCCCTCGGGTCGAGGCCGCCATCGGGCAGCAAGGGAAACAGGTTGCGCCCGGCGGGGCTGGCCGGGTCGGGAATCGGCACGCGCCGCGCCCGGTTGGAGAAGCCGGAATCCATGTAGTCGAAACTGAAATTGACAAAGCCGTCGGCGCCGAGCGGCGCGCCGATGTTGAATCCCGCGTTGCGGAATTTGCCGTCCCTGTGGTCGAAGTTCTCGCCGCCGCTGGCGCTGAAACGCCCGCCTTCGGTGTCTTCCTTGAGAATGATGTTGACCACGCCGGCGATGGCGTCGGAGCCATACTGCGCCGCCGCGCCGTCGCGCAGCACTTCGATTTGGCGGATGGCGGAGCGCGGAATCAGGTTCAGGTCGACCCCCGCCGAGCCGCTATAGAGGCCGGTGCTGGTGTTGATGAGCGCGGTGCGGTGGCGGCGTTTGCCGTTGACCAGAATCAGCGTCTGGTCCGGGTGCAGCCCGCGCAGGCCGGCCGAAGCGATGAAAGTCGCGGTGCCGCCGCCGGGGCGTTGCGGCATATTGAGCGAAGGAACCAGGAAGCGCAGCGTTTCAAACAGGCCCACCTGGGGCTGCAATTCCAATTGTTCCGCGCTGAACACGTCGATAGCCACCGGGCTTTCCGCCACCGAGCGCGGCCTGCCCCGGGTGCCGATGACGGTAATTTCCACCAGTTCCTCCGCTCCGGCTTCCTGGGCCTTCGCGGCCGGTGCGGGCCCAATGCTCGCCAGCGCCAGAAACAAGCCGCCCATGCCCGCCTTGGTTATGGTTTGCAGAGTTTGCTTCCATAGATTCATTTGCCACCGCTCCCGGACGTGTCAATTGATTGTGGTAGGAATGTACTGGAAGGCGTTGCCGCGGGCAATGCCTTTTCGGCGATTCGCGCGATGCCGGCCAGATACCGCGGCTTCGCTTCGCCGCGCGCGGAATGACGGTTGGCGCAGGCGCGGGAGTCTGCGCGGGAGCTTGGGCGAGCTTGACAGCGACGGTTCCCGCTACTGCCGCAGCCGCGCCTGGGCCGCCGCGAGCCGGGCGACGGGCACCCGCGGTGGCGAGCAGCTTACATAATCCAGGCCCTGGCGGTGGAAGAATTCGATCGAAGCCGGGTCGCCGGCGTGTTCGCCGCAAATGCCGAGCTTGATGCCGGGGTTGCTGCGCCGGCCGCGTTCGACGGCCATTTCGATCAATTGGCCGACACCGCTTTGGTCGAGGCTGGCGAAGGGGTTTTGGTTGAAGATCTCTTTCTTTTTGTACTCGTCGAAGAACATGCCCATGTCGTCCCGGCTCAGGCCGAGCGCGGTCTGGGTCAGGTCGTTGGTGCCGAAACTGAAAAAATCCGCTTCCAGGGCGATTTCGTCGGCGGTGACCGCGGCGCGCGGTATCTCCACCATCGAACCCACCAGATAGTCGATGTTGACTTTCTGGCGCCGCAGCACCTGCTTCGCCACCCGATGCACGGTGCGCAACTGGTCAGCGAGTTCGGCGCGGTAACCAACCAGGGGAATCATGATTTCCGGCAGCACTTCAACGCCCTGCTTGAACACCTGGGCGGCGGCTTCGAAGATCGCACGGGTCTGCATTTCGGTGATTTCCGGATGCAGGATTCCAAGCCGGCAGCCGCGGCAGCCGAGCATGGGATTTTCCTCGTGCAGCGCCTTGACGCGGTCGATTACGTAATCGAGGCTCACGCCCAGCTCTTGCGCGAGTTGCCTGCGCACGACATCGTCATGGGGCAGGAATTCGTGCAGGGGCGGGTCAAGCAGGCGGATGGTCACCGGCCGGCCGTGCATGGCCCGGAACAGGCCGATAAAATCGCGGCGCTGGTAAACCAGCAGCTTTTTCAGCGCATCCTTGCGCTGCCCTTCGTCCGCGGCGAGGATCATCTGGCGCATGAAATTGATGCGCTCGCCTTCGAAAAACATGTGTTCGGTGCGGCAAAGGCCGATGCCTTCGGCACCGAAGCGGACCGCTTCCCGCGCCATGGCGGGGGTGTCGGCGTTGGTGCGGATTTTCAGGTTGCGTATTTCGTCGGCCCATTGCATGACGGTATCGAATTGCTCGAAGGTGTAGCTTTTTTCCGCTTTCATGCTGCCGTTGAGCACCTGCCGCACTTCCGAATCCGCGTTTTCCACCATGCCCTGGTAGATGACGCCGGTGCCGCCGTCGATGGAGATGTACTCGCCCTCGCGGATGACGTGGCGGCCCGCGGTGAGAGTTTTCCGGTCGTAGTCGATGCGGATGTCGCCGGCGCCGCACACGCAGACCTTGCCCAACTGGCGCGCGACCAGCGCCGCGTGGGAGGAGACGCCGCCGCGGCAGGTGAGAATGCCTTCGGCCAGCAACATGCCTTTCAGGTCCTCGGGCGAGGTTTCCACCCGGCACAGGACGACCCGGTTGCCGCGCCGCGTTTCGAGTTCGGCGCGCAAGGTGGTGAAAACGACTCTTCCCGTCGCCGCGCCGGGGCCGGCAGGCAGTCCCTGGCCGATGGCCGTCGCCCCGCGCAAAGCCTTGGGATTGAAAACGGGCACGAGCAGGGAGTCCACCGATTCCGCCGGAATCTTGAGCAGGGCGGTCTCGCGCGAGAGCAGCCCCTCGCGCTGCATTTCCACCGCGATGCGCACCGCGGCCTGCCCCGTGCGCTTGCCGTTGCGCGTTTGCAAGATGAACAGGCGGCCTTTTTCGATGGTGAATTCCAGGTCCTGCATGTCTTTGAAATGTTGTTCGAGGATCTGCCGCACACGCATCAGTTCGGCGTGGCTTTCCGGCATCTCTTGCGCCATTTTTTTGATCGGCTTGGGCGTGCGCACACCGGCGACCACATCCTCGCCCTGGGCGTTGATCAGGTATTCGCCGTACATCGTGTTCTCGCCGTTGGCGGGGTCCCGCGTGAAAGCGACGCCGGTGGCGCAGTCGTCGCCGGCATTGCCGAACACCATGGCCTGCACGTTCACCGCCGTGCCCCATTCGGCGGGGATGCGGTATTGCTGGCGGTAGAGCACGGCCCGGTCGTTGTTCCAGGAACCGAAAACCGCGCCGATGGCGCCCCACAACTGTCCGTTCACGTCCTGCGGAAACTCGCCGCCGGCGCGGCGCCGGATCAAGGTTTTGTAGCGGCGCACAAGGCCGCGCAACTGCGCCACGCTCAATTTCGCGTCGGAGTAGACGCCGGCTTTGTGTTTCACCGTCTCGAGTATTTTATGAAAAGGGTCTTCTTCCTCTTCGTTGCGCGCGCGCACGCCCATCACCACATCGCCGTACATTTGGATGAACCGGCGGTAACAATCCCAGGCGAAGGCCGGATTGCCCGACTCTTCGGCCAGACCTTCCACGGTTTCGTCATTCAGGCCGAGGTTGAGGATGGTGTCCATCATGCCCGGCATCGAATCCCGCGCCCCGGAGCGGACCGAAACCAGCAGCGGATTGCGCCGCGCGCCGAATTTCTTGCCCATTTGTTTTTCGATGCCAGCCACCGCGGCCGAGATATCCCGCGCCAGCGTCGGCGGATAGTTCCGTTCGTTTTCGTAGTACCAGGAACAAACTTCGGTGCTGATGGTGAACCCCGGGGGCACGGGCAGCCCGATTGCCGCCATCTCGGCGAGATTGGCGCCCTTGCCGCCAAGGGTTGCGCGCATGCTCGCGTTGCCGTCGGTTTGCTCGCCGAACACGTACACGAGCTGGTCGCTGATGATCGGGGCGGCGGTCTGCCGGGCGGCGGAGGATGTGGTCATGATGTTCCGATCCAATGATTCAGTTTTCGGCTGTCGCGGCTCCACCGCGCCCGGACGCCCCGTCGCCCGGAAGGCGAGAACCGTTTGCGCGCGAATTGAGTCCCCGGAGAAGACATCCCGCCGAAAGTGGCCCATGCAACGGCCACCACGGGAGAAGCAGAATAATTCACCCGACTTTCAAAATCCACCTTCCAACCACGCGCGCAATCCGCGGCGCCGATGCGGTCGGGGTCGCACCGGCAGAGCCACGCCCCATCCGCGCGCCCACCACACTGCTCCACCGCAATCTGCTATGCTCGAAAGCTCGCAACCGAAACGGTTTGCCGGCCATGAAAAAGTGGATTCTCGCCGCGCTGCTGCTTTGCTGCCAGCCCGCTACGGCGCTGGACCAGGCGCAACTTGCCGCCTTCCTGGAACTGGCCCGCGTTGAGATGGAAATGCCCGGGCTGCGGGCCGCGGTGCGCTTGCCGGACGGCGCCATCATCCGCGCCGCGGTGGGGCTCGCGGACCGGGAAAACGACGTGCCGCTGGATGACACCGTCGGCATGCCGGGCGGAAGCACGGGCAAGACCTTCGTCGCCGCCTTGACCATGCTGCTGGTGGAGGACGGCCTGCTGTCGCTGGATGATCCGGTGTCGCGATGGCTCGGCGGCAGCGGCTGGTACGAGGAACTGCCCAATGCCGCCGGCATGCGCGTGGAACACCTGCTCTCCCACTCCTCGGGCATGGGCGACTATCCCGCCACCATGCGCTACACCATGCTTTCGATTTGGCGCGCGATACGCCGCGGGGGAATCCGCTTTGAAGTCGAGGAATTGATCGACATGGTGGACCGCGAGCCGCTGTTCGCTCCCGGAGAGGGCTTCGCCTACACCGACGCCGGTTACCTGGTGCTCGGGCGCGTGCTCGAAGCGGCAAGTGGGCGCGAGTACTTCGAGCTGCTTGAAGAACGAATACTCGCGCCGCTGGGCCTGGACGAAATCAGACCCCAGGACCGCTCTATCCTGCCCAATATCACACCGGGCTACATGGCCGGCGCGCGCAACCTGCGCGACGACGGCAGCATGAAGATCGACCCTTCCTCCGAATGGACCGGCGGCGGACTGGTCACCAACCCCACCATGCTGGCGCGCTTCCACGGCGCCTTGGCCGCGGGCCGCGTCGTCAGCGGAGAAAGTTTCGAAACCATGCTCGCCTCCGGTTGGCGCGACCCAGCCAATCCGGACTGGCATTACGGTTACGGCCTATTCGTGTACGAAGACGGCGCCCGCTTCGGCCATGGCGGCCTTTGGCCCGGTTACCGCACCCAGGTGATGCATTATGCGGATTCGGGCACTACCATCGCCGTGCAGACCAACCGCGACGGCAGGCTGGACATGGAAGGTCTGGTCGCGCGCATTGCGGCGCTTGCGTCGGACACGGTGGACTCAGGCCCGGCTGCCGCGTCCAGGTGATGCATTGCCCGGATTCGGGTGCAACCAACGCTGTAAAGACCAACCTCGACAGTGGGCTGGACATGGACGGCTTGGCGGCGCGCATTGTGGCGCTTGCGGCCGCGGCGAACTTAGTGATTCACGATTGAATTCTTGCCAGCGCTGCCACCGCCTCGCAGCGCGGGCGGGGTTGACGTCGATTTGCGGCCGGGAAATTCAAACCGGCCGGTCAGTGGCGCACAGTCGCGCTCGTTTGCGCGCTCAGTTGCCGCTGACTTCGGTCAACAATTTGCCCGCGCTGAACCAGCTTTCCAGATTGTCCAGCACCAGTTGGCCCATGGCCGCGCGGGTTTCAACCGTGGCGCTGCCGATGTGGGGCAGCAACACCACATTATCCATATCCAGCAGTTCGCCCGGCACCTGGGGTTCGTTGGCGTACACATCAAGCCCGGCGCCGCCGATCAGACCGCGGCGCAGCGCTTGCACCAGGGCCGATTCGTTCACGCTGGAGCCGCGCCCGACATTGATGAAAATGCCATCCGGGCCGAGCGCGTCGAGCACGTCCAGATCCACCATGCCAAAGGTTTCCGCACCGCCGGGCAGCACATTGAGCAGGATGTCGCTGTGGGCCGCAAGTTCCCGGGGCGAGTCGAAATACGGAAAGGAAACGTCCCGCTTGGGCCGGCGATTGTGATAGGCGAAACGCAGCCCGAACGGCTCCGCCCTGCGCACAATGGCGTTGCCGATACGGCCCAGACCGAGAATGCCCAAGGTGCGGCCTTGCAAGCCGCCGCCGAGCGGAAGCGGCCCCTTGAGCCAATCGCCGGCGCGCACGAAGCGGTCGGCGTTGACGATATTGCGCGTCGTCGCCAGGATCAGGGCCAGCGCCAGATCCGCCACGGCGTCGTTGAGCACGTCCGGCGTGTTCGTCACCGCAATCCCCGCCGCCGCGCTGCGCGCGAAGTCGATCCCGTCCACCCCAACCCCGAAGCAGGCGAGCACCCGCAGCGAACCCAGCCCGTAGACCACTTCATCGCAAACCCAGGAAGCGCTCGCCGCCGCCTGGCAGCGCCCGTCCAGCTCCCCGATCAAGCGCTTCTTGCCCGCATCGGACAACTGCCACAAATGATGCGTCCGATAGCGCCCATCGAGCTTTGCGATGGTGTCGGCGTGAAAATGGTTGACGATCAACAACTCGGGTCGCTCAGCCATGCGTCCATGTTCCAAAACCGGGGGGCGCCAGTATACGAATATTCCCGGAAAATCGGGAAGGGGGGGGGTTGAAGACTCCGGGCGAATGGCGAATTCGTCGAACACGCGCGTCTCACATACTCCGGCACACTCAAGCGAAAACGCGTCGATACTGCGGACAACAGGGAACAACCTTGCCTATTTGCAGCAGTTGCTTGCTATTTTTCGGGTTCAGACTATATTCCCAGCCAGACGCGCGAATGTAGGCGGACACCCATGCACTTCGTCAATATCCAACAGGCCAAAACCCAACTTTCCCGATTGCTGGCCCGAGCGGAAGCGGGCGAGGAAGTGGTCATCGCGCGTCGCGGCAAGCCGGTTGCGCGCCTCGTCGGCTGCCAAGCCGAGAATGCGCGTCGACCCGATGTGATGAAAGGGCAGGCGGAATTGCCGGAAGACTTCATTGAACCGCTTCCCGAGGATGAACCGCCTGCGCGGGAAGATTCAAAACCGGGTGGCATTCTCGCAGCCTTGCGTCGTTCGCCGCTGGTCGGCGCTGAACTGGACCTTGAGCGAGTAGGGGAACGTTTCTAAAATCAACCTGTAAACCAAACCGATTGCAGTGTTTGGTAATGATTCCCAAAATTTGGTCTACTGCTGGACGCCTCGAATGTGGTTAAGATGTCTATCTTCTCCAACTAACACGAGATATGTTCTAGCCCGTGAAAGTGCGACATATGGAAGTTCTTTGTCTAAGATGATATCAGGCGTGACTGACACAACAATCACCGAGCGCTCAAGGCCTTTGAATCTTCGGATGCTGTCTATAACGATCCGGCCTTCGGATTGCTCATCGCATCGCGCAGCATTGAATCCTCCTACACGCATTCTTGGTGCAATCTTCGCGATATCCGCTTCGGAGCCGACCAGAATCGCAATATCATCGGATACTATTCGTTCTACTGAATTAAGCCGAGTAACGCAGTCAGAGATTCTCTTTGCCAGCGCTTCAGGGGATTCCACGTTAATGCAGAGAACATCAATGCCCCCAGGCCCGACAGCTTTAACCTCGTGTCCAGTGTAATGCTGGCAAATAAGTTCGTGAATGCGTTTAGTATTACGAAGATTCAGCGTAAGCCTGATCGGAACCAAGTCGACTTCCTTTGGGAGCTCGAACGTGCTGCCATATACTCGTTGGTTATTGTCATAAAATACTCGAAATTTCCCGCCACCATTGCCATTGAGTCCTGATTCAATCGCTGTCCACCACAGTGGCATGAAGTCTTGCCCCTCATCGATAATGATCGCATCGTATCTCTCATCTGGCAAGAGCTCAAATGCTTGCATCAGTAATTCAGGCCAGATTTCTTCGAAAAGCTTCCTTGTTGGGAATCCTTCCGGTTTGGGAATGTTTGCGCGGCGTGTTACCTCCGCGCACAACTCGTGGAATGTCATCGCGGAAACCAGATCGCAGCTACCAAGACGACGACGAATTTCTGTGGCCAATCCACGGTTAAAGCAAGCTAACAACGTACGGAGGCCGGCTCCAGCACATCGCTTGGCTTCTTCCATTGCCAGAACCGTTTTGCCCGTACCGGCCGCGCCAGAAATTGCCGCTCTAGGCACCTCTTCTATGGCGCGCAGTATTTGAAACTGCTGCTGCGTTAAAATTTGGAGTTTTGAATCGTCTTGGGATAGCACTGTTCTGAGTGGCGATCGGAGCTGAAAAGGCCGTGCTAGGATTTTTTCGAGAGCGTGAACGCCATCCCGCCCCAACGCTTTGATCCTACCATCATCGGAAATTACATCGCCAAAGCGTTCGAGGACCCAATCGCGCAAACTTGCCTCGAATTGCTCGGAAAAACAAAATATCCGCAGTGGCATGTCTGCTCCGAGATCACCTACAGGCGTGGATGAGTGTGGCAGTACAACGCCATGCCGAGCCCGAATGCGACGCGAATTCCAATGGGGTGCGGCGTTTAGTTTCTTGAGCAGTTCGTGTTTCGCTCTTCTGGCTTGGTTTACTGGATTCTTAATGTTGTGTGTGACCCCCCATCGATCACGGCTAGTCCATTGATCTTTGCCTGGATCGTAAGCCACCGCGCCGCCTTTCACTTCAAGCATTAGCATTCCGAGCTCGGCATGCGCCACAATAAAATCGCATTCCCCGTCTATTTCCTCACCGTCAGGTTTCAGTCCGAGCCACGGTCTTGAATAGAAAATGACAAAGGAATTGTCTAGCACGCATTCCAGCCGCCTGTATACTTCGCACTCCGTGCTTCGAAGCATGTTATCCGCTACATCGGGCGGTAGTATTTTTGGCCACATCACTGCCATGTTACACACTTCGGATTAGTGGTGAGAAGAATCCAACTTCATGTTTGTCTGGTAAGCCGACCAGTGTAGCTCGGTCCAAGAATCGGTTGTATTCCTCGCATGCTGTCTCCGGTGCGAGTAGGCAGGCGTGACATGCGGATAGCGGTTGATTTTCGGCGCTGGAGGCTATGCCTTCAATACACAGTGGATCCGAGGAACACCATTCCATGGCTGCGATCGCGGCACAGACCGTCCTTTTGATGCGGTGAATTTCGCCTTGTCTTTGCAGTCCACCGAGCGTGCCATCGGAATCTGAGGTTGCTGTATAGATAAGCAGTCCTGCCATACCGTCAGATTTTTCGCTCACATAGAGACGTTCGCGAAGAGCTGCAGTCGAATAGCCACACTCCAGCGAAAGCTGGCGCATGAGTGCATGTGCAAAGCTGTGCACAAGAAGAAAACGTGGCGTTATCGACCTTATGGGTTCGCCTTCGCCATATATTCGAATCTGTTCCGCTCGCCATACTTTTTCGACGCGTTTTGCGCGCAACACCACATCACTTTGTGTCTCCCAGTTATGGAGTGCTTCCTGATTCAAGGCGAGGAAAATTCCTTCGCCACGGACTTCAACTGCCGGGAGCCATTCGGGATTGCCGACAGAGATCGCCGCCATGTAAGGGCTGTCTTCCTCGCCAGGCGGATTGATCCGGGTGAAGCCTCTCAGGGCGCGTACTTCGCGAAGACGCACAACGCGGACTAGGCGGCTGAGGAAAGGGCGCAATTTGGTAGGCACCGGTTCGCTGCGCACCTCAAATTCACGCGAGTCCTCTTGCCGAGTGTCTATACCTGAGACGAATTGCCTGTATTCTTCTTGGCGGATGTTCAGGATGGCGTCGTTGTTGTAACGCGACAAGCGGTCCTTAATCTGATTAGCAAGTTCGTCAGGGCTCAGGCGGAGTTCCCTCAAAACGGGTTCAAGAGCGTTCTTGGCGAGGACCATTATGAAGGTTGTGCGATCCTTTTGATCGGCTTCAACAATCGGATTCCAGTAGACGCCCAACGCTTCTTGCAAAGCATCGGACCATGGCGGAATGCTGAGCGCGGACTCAATAATCGGAAAATATAGGTTCGAAGCGCCGCGTTGAAGAGCCCGTGGTTCGCAATCGCATGTCTCACTCGCAGCGGCGAGCCAAGGGCGCCGACCGCGACATTTGAAGCCGCGCCAAGTCTGGGCACTGAACACACCGCCCATTGAGCGCCGCGCCCCACAGTCGCGGCAGCTGAGAAACAATCCAGCGTAACCGGGGTGTTCTGACTTGAGATAAAGTTTTGCACGTTCCTTATTTGTGCAATCGCCTTTGTGTCCAACCCATGTATGCCATGGGAAATCGTCGAGATGCCCCTTGGGGCACGCCATAATGAAGCGGATTGGTACAGCGAATATTTTCCGCTGGCCGGGTGACTTTTGCGTACAGTATGCGCAAAATCGGTAGGCTCGTCCGGGATCCCCTGCCCAGCGTTTTGCTGGAGCGATAAGGTCGCATTGAGGGCATTGCAACCACTCAGGAAACCGTGCTGCAACGAGCGAGCGGTTATCTGGGTTGCCCTGATTATCCCGCCAGTTTTCATCTACAACAGGTGGCAGCCGGAATCCGCCGACGGAGAGTTTTCGCTGCAAACGCGGCTCCGCGATACACTGTGGATTGGCCAGGCCTGATGGTTTAAAAGATTGGTCCCATTCTTCTAGTCCAGCCGCGACGGCAGATACCGGAGCCTCTCCAGCTCGGAAATCCACTACAGACCCCGGCCCAAATGTCATCACGGCAGCGCTTCTGCGCAATTCTCCAAGTCGATTATTCGCCACTATTGTTTCCCGCAAAATTTTGTGCGCTCAGTCGTTCAGCGAGCCTAAAACGCGAACTGGCTTCGATACTACGCATATTGTTTAGCGTTGGCCAGGCTTCGCCCGGCATTCGACCCATTGCTCGCAAAGTTGCAGCACGTTCGGCATTTTGTAGGAGCGAATTTCTAACCTGCCGACCCCAATAGCTACTAGGCGAGCGGAGTTCCCATCGTTCGAGATAGCTTTCCAGTTCCAATCTTACGTTCTGTTCTTTCGGATCGACCGCTGCGGCGCGCCTGACGATGTCATTTATAATGTCCTTGCTAGCATTTATCGCATTGTCATCCAGAGTGGGATTATCAATCATCCCGGGCACGATGTGCCGGATCAACGCCACCAGCACAGCGTGAAGTGCGCGGTCGCGCGCACGCGATGCAAAAGGAGTCACGCTGGTCGGTTCGACATCCCGGTAAAGTGTTTCATGCCAAGTCGGAAAACTCTCATAATGCGAACGGTCGCGCACCTTGGAGTTGTTAAGCACGGAGACCACAAGCCCCGCCACATCGCCGCGTCCGACTCGACTTGTCGCCTGGATGTATTCGGCAGTGCTTTTGGGCTGACCGTTTACCAACATCACTCCAAGGCGCGGAATGTCAACGCCCACGCTAAGCATATTCGTAGCTAGCACTACATCCAACGTTCCCTGATCGGTGGCGCAAATGGCTAGCCGATCCAACATGTCCCTAACTTGGGCCTGAGTCCGTCTGGACGTCAATTCTTCAATGATTTTGGGGCGACGCCTATTCTCACCGCGCCTTTGCGCAAGCAGTTCAAGACTGTCATTCACATCGTCCTGCATCAGCACGAGTGCGCCACCGAGTTCGCGCAGAGAGTTAAAGTAAGACACCAGCGTCCAGTATGGGTCGCGAGTCGTTTCATTCGAAGCGTCACCCAAGGCTGACTGGAGAAGAGATGCGGCTACGCCTTGGAGCGTGAATTTCGCGGAACGGCCCGCAGTTGTCACTCCCGCGTAGATGCGGCCGGGCGCGTCACGATCCACAACAGCAAACGCGGAATCCGAAGCGTCCAGACATGATGGCGGGAACTGCGCCGTCTCACGGTCGAACAGCGCTGCTACCTGTTCTGATGCTCGCCGAATCGTCGCCGTGGAGCCGATGATTTTCGGACGCGCTCCCCCGGAGGCAAACATGCGGTCTATAGCGATTTCGTAGAGTCCTGCGACCGTGCCAATCGGTCCGGAAATGAGATGAAGTTCGTCTTGCAATATGAGATCAGGCGGTCTTCCAGTATTCAGGCCAAAAAGCCCAGTGATTTCTTTGCGACGGACGATCTGCGCGAATTTGTCAATCGTTCCAATCAGCAAAGTCGGGCGCATACGGTACACATCTTCGTCAACGGTCCAGACAGGGAGCGGTACATCCCGATGGAACAGGAGGCAATCTTCGTTGTCGCACTGGACATGAATAGCATCTGCCTGATGGTCATGTTTCCAAGTCAGCGATTCCCGGCAGGAAGGGCAATGTATGAGTTGTTTCGGCGTCGGTTGATCCGGCGCGCCTCTGAGGGCCGCAGCGCCGTCACTCACTTTGTTCGGTACGGCATCGCCCCCTACCCAGAGTCCGATAGAGAATGGTGTGCTACCAAGCTCCCCGGGCGATATTCGAGCTTCACTTATGCGTCCGCGGCGAATCGCCTCGCATGCGAGTAGTACGGACGTTGCGCGCGTAAATTGCTGTGTAGTGAGCAGGCGCAGCGTATAGCGCATGATGGCGGCAACACCATCGCCCGCATCCGGATCATTCCCGGCTGACAGTCTTCTGTGGAAGGCCAGGAAAGCAATTAGTGCTAGATATGCCTCCGTCTTCCCGCCGCCGGTTGGAAACCAAAGCAGGTCCATGATTCGACGCGCTGAATGCTCGCGGTCGGCGGTCGATGCGGTCGCGAGTAATATGAAGCCGAGCTGAAACGGTCGCCATTCCAGCGGTCCGCGGCTGCATTTTTCGGGATCCCAGCCGTGCTGCAAGTCCATCGCGAGATTGGCAAGGCGAAAGGCGCGCGACATCTCGGCTGTACCAGCAATCCGCGCAGCCCCATCAGCCAATCGGGCATGGGCCTCCCAGCAGCTAGCTATGTTTTTTTTCGCCTGATCAAGAAACTCTTCAGGTAGTGAAGGCACTTCAGTTTCTTTATCTTCAATCCATCGCTTGTAAGCTGCCGGGAGTTGCTGAAGGGCTTCGCCAAGTTGATTCGGCGCGGCCAACGCTAGCCAACGGGCCGAAAGAGGATTGATCGGTCCGTCTTGGCGCAATACAGCGAACACTTCATGACCGACCGCGCTTGTTGCAGGAACCAAGGCCGTTGGGATCCAACTTGTGGCAACCATGTCGGCTGTCGCTGGATTACTCCCAGCTTTCCATTCGGCTGAGCAGGTGTGGCCGGTCGCAAGCTCGTGAGCGTTACGGTATAGCAACGCCGCAGAGCGATCATCGTCATCAAGCACTGCGCGGCGCGACGGTCGGGCTATAAGCAGGGTGCCCCGCCGTGGGCGAATCTCAACTCGCGTTTGGAATAGCGATAGTCGCTCGATTCCGTCGCGGCCTTCATCGTCGTCGGGCTTAGCTTTATTCAGTAATGTCACCGTAGTGAGCGTGCCGATTGACCAAGGTGCAGTACGAATATGCAGCGTTACGTTCGCCGGCGCACCATGCGGCTCAAGATCGATCAACTTCAAAGCATCATCCAGCGATACGTCTTTCAACGCTATGTAATGTGCTCGACGCTGCCATTCTTTGCGTTGTAGAGCAGCGTGAACGTTTTCTTCTTCTCGATATTGCAGTTCGTAGGTTGCGAACGTTACAGTCAAGTCGAGTCTTGCGAACCGTCCCTCCATTGCTCGAACAGCGAACGATATTCCTGCTGAGCACGGGCGCGATAAACCAGTTAATGAAATTTCCTCTTCCTCGCCACCGCCGTCTGTATCACTTTCATTTGCGCCCACCAGCCCGAAACGTTCGTCGTCTTCCGCCCCCATGCGCGATTCTTGTGGCCACAAGATGCCAGTCAGATACACGTCTGAGGGTCGCGCGGTTAGCGTTTCATCGATTTTGTACGGTCCAACCAAGTCGCACTTCAACCGGTCAAGAAGAATTTCACGCATTTTACAGTTACCATTTTTTACTTGAGCACGGAAAGTACGCCGTACTGTAACCCAATACCAGTGGTGCAAGCAGAATCCCGCTGTGTCGCCATGGCTCGTGCAAAGTCTCGGCATCCGGCGCGTCCGGCGGCAGCACAATTGTGCGCACACCACGAACATGCAAGTGATTAATTGTGTTGGGTGGCCGGCGGATACAACCGCCAAGCTTCTCCTGAATGGCCTTTGCGACGGTGAAGAGGTCCGAGTTGACCAACTCGGAGAGTACGGCTATGCATTGTTTTTCTTCGACTTCACATAACCGGTAGACGAAACCTAAGTTGCGGTCACTTTCGGCGATTAGTGGGACGGTCTCGTCCGCAAAGCCGCAAATTCGACGCTGTGCGGCACGCACCGCAGCGGAACTGGTGAAGAAACGGCGCCCGGCCAAGCCAACTGACCCAATGTCGTCACTAAGGCCTATTTCTACTTGGGCTCGTGGTTTGTTGCTTCGCGTTTTAAGACAGAAAGCTCTGCCAGAATGCTCAACGCGTCTTGCGTTATGCCAATATCCGTGACCGACCTGCAACTTCGACCTCCCTCGTGTCGCGCCGACAAATACCACCCGCGCCTCCTCATCTTGATCGATATCGTTACGGCTCAAGTGTGGCAGAATCAAATGTACGGTGTCAGCCTCGCGTCCCTTGGCGGCGTGAATCGTGCCGACGATAGGGCCGTTTAGCCCCAATTCGGGACTGCAAAGTTCGGCTGGCGGTTGTTTGCGACCGAGAAGTTTGCGTAAACGGCGTATTTCAATCACGGTCTGAGTGCGGCCCGCGATGCGGAAAAGAAGCGCCCATGCCTCATTTACGTCTATGGTCGCCAGCGATGTCCCGTTCACCCTGTCAGCCCAAAGATCCACAAAAGTGTCGCGACTGAGGTCAGCCTCCGTGTGCTCGGCCAGAGTGGCACCAATCCATGGTGCAAGGCACACGGGTAGCCCTGACATCCGGACTCGGTGCGGGATGCCTTTCTGCGTCAATATCGAAGCGGTCAACAATACGTCACACCGTCTTCGATAGAGAACAAATGCGTCCTTAAGCTCTCCCTGCGCGAAATTTTCAAGGCTTGGCGCTTCGCCGTGCGCTAGCTCGCTCACCTCTTTCCTGATTTTTTCAAGCTTATCGCCGTTTTCACCACCAACGGTCAGCACTTTGCGGCGGATGTCCGAGAATATCTTAAGCAATTGTGGAGAGGCTGTGCGATGTACCTGCGACAATTCAAATTCTCTAAACTCACCTACAGTTCCTTGCCGAATTTTCTCAGGCAAAGGCGGGTCGTCAGTGCGATCTTTCCCGACTTCACGGTCATCCGCGAAGCCGTAAATGGCTTGGGCTTCGTCTGCGAATACGGTGACTCCACAGTGCGGCGAAAGTTTGCGAATCATCTCCAAAATCAGCTCGGCACGAGGGCCGACGATGTCCTGTGCTTCATCCACGATCAGATGTTCCACGGCCTCAAAATACTCGCGAACACTATCATCTTGTCGGATAAGATCAAGCACACTATTGATGTTTTCATCGTAGGTGCCTAGTATTTTGCTTCTTCGTCGAAGCCAGAATGGATTGCCCAAGCGTGCGAATCCAGCGTTGCAATCTTGACCGCGAATGAGTTCGATTCGTCATTTAGATAGGTAGCGATTCGGTCCCTAATCTCGCGCACAGCTGTGCGTGTGAAACTGATTAGCCAGATTCGGCCTGGCGCCAGATCGGATTGGTCTATCAATTGGGACACTCGTGCGCAAGCGACCGCGGTCTTGCCCGTGCCTGGACCGGCCGCCACCAGCAATTTGTCGTCGGGGGAAG
Organism: uncultured Pseudohongiella sp.; assembly: GCA_965221015.1. Taxonomy (GTDB): domain Bacteria; phylum Pseudomonadota; class Gammaproteobacteria; order Pseudomonadales; family Pseudohongiellaceae; genus UBA9145. The sequence goes on from OZ244859.1 coordinate 1,068,121, forward strand.
CGTCAATTATCTTTAGCTGTGATTCATCCCACTTTATCAGCGCCGGAGGGATGACATCGGATTCTGTTATAGACTCTCCCTGCTCAGCAACCATGGAGGAGGGATTTGCATCTTGGGCGTTTAAGGCGGGCGGTATTCCGTCCAAAAGGACGTTTTTACCGTTGATCAGCGGTCGTAATTTTCTTTTGTATTTAACAAAAGGTTGTCCATCGAAATGATACAGGTAGCGTGTTGCCTGCGCGATGTTCCGACCCCGTCTGAATATGTTTATCTCAATTTGTTCCAATATTGTTCTTCCAACTTAATTCTGTGCCAATTAACAAAATTATTTTCTTTGTATTACTTTTGGATGTTTTTAGAATTTTAACTTAACGACTTTAGTTCAACTCGACGAAAGTTTACGTAAGTTAGAGCAAATCTACCACGATTGCAATCAGTTGCTCTTGGATTCGCACTGCCGGTGCGGGACTCATCGCCCTTATTGAGTCATAGCAGGCGATTCAGAGCGTCGCCGAATCTTTGGAAAGTCCATCAATCCGCCTGATGAGGTTACCTGATCCCCGATTCCGGCGCATCTCGGCCTATTTTCACCCAAAATCACGCATTTCGGGCGAAATTGACTACATTTTGTGTTGACATCATCCCCTGGCTGCGTCATTCTGTCAAAATCTGACCCAGAGGGCGGCGGTGTGGTGGACAGACAGCACGAAATTTCCCGGTTGATCGAGAAGACCGGCTTGTCCAGGCAAGAGATCGCCTCGCGGATGGGGTACAACATCAGGACGATCTATCGCTGGGAGGCCGGGGAGACGACCCCCCGAAAGACGGTTACGGACTGGCTGTCCAGATTGGCTCAATTTGGAGAGACCCGTATGCCCAGTGAGACACACGAATTTACCTTCATCGACCTGTTCGCCGGAATCGGCGGACTGCGACTCGGATTTGAGTCCGTGGGTGGCAAATGCCTGTTCACCAGTGAGTGGGATCGCCCTTGCAGGATAACCTATCAAGCGAATTTCCCGTGCGACCATCCGGTGGAAGGTGACATCACCGGGCTCGCGGAACAGGACATCCCGGAACATGACCTTTTGCTTGCGGGCTTTCCCTGCCAGCCATTTTCGATTGCCGGGGTATCGAAGAAGAATGCCCTGGGCAGGAGCCATGGCTTTGATTGCAACGTCCAGGGAACACTGTTTTTTGACGTGGCCCGCATTATCGCCCACCACCGGCCGGCGGCATTCCTGCTGGAGAACGTGAAGAACCTGCTCAGCCACGACGGCGGCAACACGTTTCGCGTCATTCGCAAGACCCTGCAGGACGATCTTGGCTACCACATCGACTGGCGCGTAATCAATGCCAAAGGCTATGTGCCGCAGAACCGGGAGAGAATATTCATTGCGGGTTTTCGCCGAGATACCGGCTTTGATTTCTCCAAACTTTATGTGCCGAAGCCGGAAGATGGGCCGACAATGCGCTCCATTCTTCATTCGGAAGATGGAACCGAACAGGAGGAGCCGCCCTATACGCAAGGAGCGAAGGCTAGGGTTGATCCCAAGTACACACTTTCGGATAAATTATGGAAATATCTGGAAAACTACGCAGCCAAGCATAGAGCCAGAGGCAATGGTTTCGGGTATGGCCTCGTGGGGCCGGATGATGTTGCCCGCACCTTGTCGGCTAGATACTACAAGGATGGTTCCGAAATTCTCATCAAACAGAAGGGCAAGCGCCCAAGGCGATTAACCCCAAGAGAGTGCGCGCGACTGATGGGATTTGATCGACCCGGAAAACAGCCCTTCGAAATTCCGGTGTCTGATACCCAGGCCTACAAACAGTTTGGCAACTCTGTAGTCGTACCGGTGGTTGCTGCAATCGCACGATACATGCAAGCGCATGTAGTCTCTGTTGTAGATATGGATGAGAGGCAGCTTAGTCTCGATCTCGGAATTGAATTCGAAGAAGATGTGAGAGTGATGGCAAGTGCCTGATATAGTATCTCCGAAGCAGCGCCGGCGCATGATGGCTGGAATCAGAGGTAAGGATACTAAACCCGAACTCTTTATTCGTCGAGCTCTCCATGCCAGAGGATTGCGTTACCGACTGCACGACAGCAAGTTGCCTGGGAAACCGGATATCAGTATTCCCAGGTTTCGGGCGGTGGTGCTCGTAAACGGATGTTTTTGGCACGGGCATTCTTGTCATCTTTTCAAGTGGCCGTCTACACGGAAGGAATTCTGGCGCAAGAAAATACTGGGGAATCGTAGAAAGGACGGGGAAGTGTTCCGCGAGTTGCGCCGGTTGGGCTGGCGAGTCGCGGTAATTTACGAATGCGCCCTGAAGGGCAAATTCAGGCTCGATCCCGGAAAAGTGATTGATGAGACGGAAAACTGGATTCGATCCGACTCGGCTGACTATGTAATCGAAGGAAGGGTTGAGGCGTGCAAGGAAGATTAGAGTCTATGAAGCGCGGATACTTGTCCGGGTATTTCGTCGGCGTGATGGTTAAACGACTGAGTGCAGTTGAAGCGCATCCAGAGAAATCGAACCAGCACGAACTCAACGGAGTGAATCAGCTCAAGGAAATTCTAGGAGTGGAGAAGCTTCAGGATATCCCGGCGTTGTTTCTGTGGCTCGGTGATGATGAGGAAGAAGCATTCAATGAATCTTCAGTCACATGGTATGACGCTCGCGAAAGAAACCCAGACAGAAGTGAATTCAGGCTTTACTTTAAGCCGAACCGGGTAATGCAAAAAGCTAGCGAGGGAGACTTGCTTTTTGTCGCAAAGAAGCCCTCCGGTGACCTCTCGATTTTCGTGACAGGCGGCGGCAGTTCTGCGGAAAATCGCCTTCTATGGTTGTTTGGACTCACGGCGCCAGAAGTTGCGAATCAGTTTTCGGTAAAGCAGGTCGATGATCAATCTGATCGAAAAATTGAATTCATATCAAGATTCGTTCTGGAGGAAATGGGAATTGTCACTTCGGAGCCAAATCCCGAAGAACTGGATGATTACATCAAGGATTTCAAAAATACATTTCCGACAACGGAGGTATTTTCCAGAAACGCAAGGTTATCGCTTCCGGACGTGGATGCGCGAGACGATCCGGACAAGGCGCTGCTCGCTTGGCTTGAACATGAAGAAAGGCTGTTTCGTCATCTGGAAAAGAAGATCGTTGCCAAGCGTCTTGAGAAAGGTTTCCACGACGGGATGAAGTCTGATGTCGATGCATTTATTTCCTATTCACTCAGTGTACAGAACAGGAGGAAGTCGCGAGCCGGCTATGCTGTCGAGCATCACTTGGATGAAATTTTCCGCACCTATGGTTTGCGGTATGAACGTCAGGCAAAAACCGAAGAGAAATCCAGGCCTGACTTTCTTTTCCCCGGTGCATTGGAATACCACGATAATTCTGTTCCGGAATCTAAATTGAGCATGTTGGGTGTGAAGTCAAGTTGCAAGGAACGCTGGCGACAAGTGTTGGCCGAAGCCAAACGGATACAAAGGAAACATCTGCTTACGCTCGAACCCGGTATCAGCGAGAACCAGACTTCCCAAATGGAGAGCGAGGCATTGCAACTGGTTTTACCCGCTGAGTTGCACTCCACTTATTCTGCGGGCCAGCAATCCTGGTTGATGTCCCTGCGTGACTTTATCAACTACATCAAGAAACAGCAGTCGCGTCAAAAGTGATACGAATGCCTTGGTTCCCACTGAAAATGTTGGGCAAACTGAGCGGGTCCGAAGATTTCCTGAAAAAACGCGGGCGCTTGACGACAACGTAGCTCAGTGTTCCGACCGCCATTCCCCGGCGCGCAATGCTGTTTTACGTTGCGCCATGTATGCGGGTCTGAGTTTCAAACAAAAAGAGAATGTGAGTATCAAGGTCTTCTGGCTTGATGCGCAAACCCGAAATTTCAAAAATGAATCTGGACGTTCAAAGTGAAAATAGACATTGAAATTGACGAAGGCCTCGCAAAAGCCGCAAAGCAATATGCGGCGAAGCACAACATTACACTCAAGTCCCTGATTGAACGCGGCCTCCGCCTGGCGATTCACGCTGACAGCGGTTCGGGCGAATTCCGTCTGAGGGATGCCAGCGTTTCCGGCAAGGGTCTCCAGGAGCAATACCGCGGAGCGGATTGGTCAAAAATCCTGGAATCGATTTACGAGGGTCGAGGCGCGAATCAGGACCGATAAACTGCGTTTGAAGCGATCCCAAGGCTGAGCCCGAGTACCTTTTGCAAACAAACCGGTTTGTCTAAGCGCAAATTTCGCCGTGGTCGTGACGGCGGAGCCGCGAATCAAGCCGAGCTATTGAAAACTGGCCGTTGACAGCTCGAACCAGTCGCGCTGCTCGTTGCTGAGTACGAGTGTCTCGTCGTCGAGCCAGGCGATGGCTTCGATTTGTCTGGCGGTGTCGGTGTGCAGGTCAAGCTTACGGGATGGGGCGGACAGCCATTGGTCACCTGCCTCGGGTCGTTCGAAAAGCCAGACGGCGGTGTAGGTAAGCACGGCCAGGGTGTTGCCGTTGGGCGACAGCTCGGCCGCGGTGGCCGCCGTCAGTTCGGGGTGATGGTCGATCAGGCGCAGCGCGTTTGATTCCTCCGCCGGCTCCAATCCCGGTTCCAACCCCGGTCCCAATTCCGGCCCCAACCCCGGTTCCATCCCGGACAGCGAATCCAGCCGGTACAGGTTCGCGCCCGGCTGCATGCGCTGGTTGGGGAAAGACTCCCGGTGCTTGGTGATCGCGTACAAGCGGCCGTCGGCGTGGAACAGGCTTTCGCTGTCGAAATGCCGCTGCCGTGGCGGGAAGCCGTTTTGCTCCGGGTAGTGCACCGGAACAAAACGGGTAGCGCTGGCGGCCCCGGTGTCGGCCAGCGCATCCCACGGCACGATGTAGATGCCAAGGTCGCGGCGGGCGTTGCCGTTGTTGCCGAGGTCGGCGATGTACAGGTTGACGCCGTCGCTGGTGACGTCTTCCCAGTCATTGTTCCGGGCGTTTTCGATGCGCACGCCGGGCCACGGGGTCTTGCCGGGCTCGGCTGCTTCGCCGTGGTATTGGCCCGCGAGGTTTTGCGGAATTCGCACGCGGCCATCGGCGTCGAGGGCGAACAGGCGCGGCTCGTCGCCGCTGTCGTTGTGCACCCAGAAGCTGCCGTCGAGGGGGCTGCGAACGATGCCGCTCATTTCGCTGATCGGTGCGAATTCGACTTGGTGGATGATGTCGAGCCGAAAGCCGCTTTCGTCCTCGGCCGCGCAGGCGCCGAGCAGGGCCGCGCTTGCGAGCGCGCGGCACGAAAGCGGAATCCGCCGAAGTTTCATCGCCCACCGCCGTCCCGGAAAATGTCGGACTGGTTGCAAATGGCAAATATTCGCGCCAAGGCGGCAAAACAAAGTAGCCATCATCGAGTGGGGGTCCTCCGTGGCATCAAGCGGCGTTGTTGGTGGTTCGCATGCAGGGGCGAGGCATGCCTCGCCCGAAACGCCATGCGCCGCCCGAATCCGCGGGCGACGCGAGCGCCGCCCTTGCCGGGCATGTCCAGATTCTTTCAGGGGAGCCCGGACTCGATTTGAGCGTCCCTAACCGCTTTGTCCCCGGGTCTTCGGGTGCGCCAGCAACCATTCGATGACTTGCTCGGCGAAGGTGTCCGAAAAGATGGGCGAATGGGCGCCGGCGGGTATCGTCCACAATTCGGCGGAGCCGCCAGCCCGGCAACCGGCCTCGAACAGGAACACGCCGGATTCGTGCCCCGGCAGGCTGGCGTCCAGGTCGCGCAATTCCCGCCCCACGCCGTCTTCCGCGCAGCCGTTGTAGGCCGCCCAGCGCTCCACGGACGCCACCGCGCCGGGGTAGCGGTTTTCCTGGATTTCGCCGCCGGCGTATTCAATCACCGAATCGCCGGTGCCGTGGATTTGCAGGATGTGCACGCCATGGGCGGGTGGGTCCCGCGGTTCCAGGTGATTAGCCCCCGCCAGGCTGACGATTGCGGCGATCGCCTCGGAATGCTCGTAGGCCACAGTGAAACTCATGAAGCCGCCGTTGGAATGCCCAACGAGGTAGACGCGGTCGGCGTCGACGCTGAATTGCGCTTTCATTTGCTCGATGATCGAAATGATATAGGCCGAATCGTCCAATTCCGCGCCGAAGAAGTTGCAGCAGACTTCGGTGGCGTTCCAGAAGCGGAATTGGTTCTCGCTCTCTTCCACCGTGCCGTCCGGCGCCACGAGCAGGAAGCCGTAGCGGTCGGCGATTTCGCTGAAACCCATGTAGCTGTCGTGGTTGGCGCCGCTCGATGAATAGCCGTGCAGCAACACCACCAGGGGAGCGGGCGTGGCCTCATCGTAGCTTTCCGGCACGGTGACGCGAACTTCGCCGCGGCCGAAGTCGATGGGTTGGGCGGATACTGTGCCGGCAAGGGCAACAAGACCGGCGGCGGCCAACAAGGTGCTGAATTTCACGTGTCATTCCTCCAATAATTGGTTGATTGCTAACGTTTGGTCAAACATTGCCAGGGTTTTGGCGCTTTCGGCGGCGACGTGCAAAGCGGGGCTTTGACGCAGCGTTGCAATGCGATGCTTCAGCCGACGCTTCAATGCGCGCTGTCCGGCTTCAGCAGCACCTTGCCCGTGGTGCGCCGGCCTTCCAGCGCTTCATGGGCGGCCTGGGCTTCCGACAGCGGGAAAAAGTGCTCCATCCGCAAGCGCAGGCGGCCTTCGCGAATCCAGTTGAAGACTTCGCCGCTGCGCCGCAAAAGTTCCGCGCGGTCGGCGATGTAGTCGAACAGGGTCGGGCGGGTCAGGAAAAGCGAACCTTTGGCGGCGAGGCTGGCGGGATTGAACTCGGTGACGGGGCCGCTGGCGTTGCCGTACAGCACCATATAGCCCCGGCGGCCGAGGCAGTCGATGCTGTCCGCGAAGGTGGCCTTGCCGACCGAGTCGTAGGCCACGGTAACGCCCTCGCCGCCGGTGATGCGGCGCACTTCGGCCTTGAAATCCTGTTTCGTATACAAAATCACTTCGTCGGCGCCGGCGGCGCTGGCGAGCTCCGCCTTGGCTTCGGTGGAGCAGGTGCCGATGACGAAAGCGCCGGCGTTTTTCGCCATCTGGATCAGCAACAGGCCGACGCCGCCCGCGGCGGCGTGGACCAGGCAGCGGTCGCCTTGGTCCAGCTTGCGGGTTGACTGGCTCAAATAATGCGCGGTGCAGCCTTGCAGCATCGCCGCGGCGGCTTCGTCATAGGAAACGCCTTCCGGAATCGGCACCAACTGATCTTTCGGCGCCGCGACGAAATCGGCGTAGGCGCCCATCACATTGGTGAAGGCAACCCGGTCGCCGGCTTTCAGGCTTTTAACGGCGGCGCCGGCGGAGACCACCGCGCCGGCGCCTTCCAGCCCCAGGGTTGTCGGCAAGGGAATCTGATACAGCCCCGAGCGCTGGTAGGTGTCGATGAAATTCAGCCCGGCCGCCTCGATCTTGACCAGCACTTCATGCTCGGCCGGCGACGGGACTGCGATTTCCTCGACGGACAGCGCTTCCGGCCCGCCGAATTCATTCACTCGCACCGCTTTCATATTCCCACCCGTTCCATGCTTTGCCGATTGCCGCGGAATCTCACGAACCCAGGAATCGAATCAGTTCCGCGTTGACGATCTCCGGCGCTTCCTCGTGGGGGTTGTGGCCGATATCCGGAATGTTGACCACCTCGCCATTGGGGAAAACCCCGGCGGCGTGGTTCGCCTCTTCGACATAGGTCGGGTAGTCTTCCGCGCCGCCGAGGATCAGCGTTTTGGTCTGGATGTGTTGCCAGTCGTTGACCACGGTGTCCATGCCGCGCATCTGGCCGGTCAAGCGGCTGACGTAGGCCATGCGCGGCCAGTCGCCGCTGAGCCGCTGGCCGTAGCGGATGCGCATGTGCTCGGCGAATTCGGGTTGCCAGTTGACGTAGTTGTCATCCGCCCAGCGCAGCAGGCCGGCGTAGACTTGGTCCATGTCCGGGTTGACGTCAACCTCGCCGGTGAGCGGGCTGAAGCCGCGGCCCTGGCGGCGGTCGGTCAAGCCGACCTGGTTGATGGTCACCACGTGGGTGGCGCGCTCCGGGTAGAGAAAGGCGAAGCGGGTCACCATTTGCCCGCCGATGGAATGGCCCACCACCGCCGCCTGCTCGATGCCGAGATGGTCCATCAAGCGCGCGGTGTTGGAAGCCCACAGGTTAATGCTGTAGGGTATGACTGGCTTGGAGGACTTGCCCCAGCCGAGGCGGTCCTTGGCAATGACGCGGTATCCCTCGGCGGCGAGCGCCTCGATCTGCTTTTCCCAATACCAGCCGTAATACAGGCCGCCATGGTGGAAAATCACCGTGCGGCCATTGGCGGGGCCGGTGGGCGCCACGTCCATGTAGGCCAGGCGGACGTCCTGGTTGTACACCCGAAAATCCATGTAACTGACCGGATAGGGATACTCGATTTCCTCCAGGTTGATGGAAACCGGCCCCCAATCCGCCGGAGGCGAGGGCGGCGGCGCCGACTCGGCGCACAGCGCGCCGGCCGCGAATACCAAGGTCAGCGCTCCCAGCGCGTTCAAGCTTTGCGGTTTGATCATGGTTCTTCTCCAGCCCATTCAGGCGCGGCGGGGCGGGGCGCGGATGCACCGCGCCGCCCGGCGGAACGGTTGTCAGTTGGATGCGCTGCCGATTGCTTCGGCGCCGGCGATGGATACCTCTTCGTCCTGGGCGGCCCTCACGCCACTGGTGGAGATGGAGCCGACGCGCTGGCCGTCGACAAAGACCGGCACGCCGCCGGCAAAGGTGACGCCGCCTTCGATGGCTTCCATTTCGCCGGCCTCAACCCTGCGGCCGTATTCACCGGAAGTGAGCCCGGTTTCGTTCACCACCAGCGACTTGGCGCTGGCGAAACTGAACGTGCGCCCGCCCGCGCCGTCGATGCGGCGCAACATTACTGGATTGTTCAGCTGATCGGTAATGAGAATGGTCACGTTCCAGCCCTGGTCGCGGGCGTAGGCTTCGGCCGCGTCCATGGCTTGCGTGGCCATGTCGTAGGTCATGAGCGATTCCTCCTCCTGGGCGAAACCAGCGGTCGACACCAGCAGCAGGGAAAATGCGATAACTGATTGTTGCAGCTTGCGAATCATGGTCATACCCTCGTTTTGGGAAACTCAAGAGCGGGCAAGAATATATGGGGGTTCGCGGCTCGTCAATCTTGCCGGGCCGCAAGGATCGGTCCAGGTTCTTGCAGTATCGCCGGCCAAGGTGCAACATTGCCTCGGGAATCTGCAATGGGGTGCGAGCTATGAAAACACGGGCGGCGGTGGCTTTCGCGGCGGGCAAGCCGCTGGAAATTTGCGAAGTTGACCTGGAAGGCCCGAAAGCGGGCGAGGTGATGGTGGAACTCAAGGCCACCGGGGTGTGCCACACCGACGCGTTCACCCTTAGCGGCGAAGACCCCGAGGGCGCGTTTCCCGCCATTCTGGGGCACGAGGGTGCCGGCGTTGTGGTCGAAGTGGGCGCGGGTGTGCAATCGGTGAAGCCCGGCGACCATGTGATTCCGCTGTATACCGCCGAGTGCCGCACTTGCGAGTACTGCCTGCATCCGAAGACCAATCTCTGCCAGGCGGTGCGCGCCACCCAGGGGCGGGGCGTGATGCCCGACGGCAGCAGCCGCTTTTCGCTGGACGGCAAGCCCTTGCTGCATTACATGGGCTGCTCGACGTTTTCCAATTTCACGGTGTTGCCGGAGATTTCCGTCGCTAAAGTGCGCGAGGACGCGCCGTTTGACAAAATTTGCTACATCGGTTGCGGCGTCACCACGGGAGTCGGCGCGGTGATTTTCGAGGCCAAGGTGGAAATGGGCGCGACTGTCGCGGTTTTCGGTCTTGGCGGCATTGGCTTGAACGTGATCCAGGGCTGCCGGTTGGCTGGCGCGAGCCGCATCATCGGCATCGATATCAATCCAAAGCGCGAAGCCCTTGGCCGCCAGTTCGGCATGACCGATTTCGTCAATCCGAAGGAGGTGGAAAACGTCGTCGACCATATCGTCCAGCTCACCGGCGGCGTCGATTACAGTTTCGAATGCATTGGCAATGTCGAGGTCATGCGCCAGGCGCTGGAATGCTGCCACAAGGGCTGGGGCGAATCCTGGATCATCGGCGTGGCGGGGGCGGGGCAGGAGATTTCCACGCGGCCGTTTCAACTCGTCACCGGCCGCGTTTGGCGCGGCACGGCCTTCGGCGGCGCCCGGGGCCGCACCGACGTGCCGCGGGTGGTGGATTGGTATATGGATGAGAAGATCAATATCGACGACTTGATTACCCATACCATGCCGCTGGATGAGATCAACAAGGCCTTCGATTTGATGCACGCCGGGGAGAGCATCCGTTCGGTGGTGTTGTATTGAGTTGCCGTTTGCGGTGCTGTGCCGCCATTGCGTGTTTCCGCGCGGAATGACGGGCGGGACACTGTCATTCCGCGCGCAGTCACGGAATCTCGTTGGGGTGGTGCGATTGGAGGGAGATTCTGCGACTCCGCTTCGCTCCGCGCAGAATGACAGTGTGTGGCATGCGCGCCGCGCGGAATGACAGTGTGGGTGATGCGCTCCACGCGGAATGACGTGGTGAGACACTGTCATTCCGCGCGCAGTCGCGGAATCTCGTTGGGATTTGCGGTAGCCGGACACAAGGAAAAACTGAATGACGATGGAAATGGTTTCCTCGATAGCCTGTTTTGGCGGCAGGCAGTGCAAGCTGAAACACCGCTCCGAAGCGCTCGGCTGCGAGATGGTTTTCTCGGTCTATCTGCCGCCCCAGGCCGCGAAGGGCTTGGTGCCGGCAGTTTGGTGGCTGTCGGGATTGACCTGCACCGACGACAATTTCGTGCAAAAGGCCGGCGCCCAGCGCTTTGCCGCGGAAGCCGGAGTCGCCATTGTTTGCCCCGACACCAGTCCGCGGGGCGAGGGAGTCCCCGATGACCCGGAAGGCGCCTGGGACTTTGGCTTGGGCGCGGGTTTCTACGTCAACGCCACCCAGGCGCCGTGGTCCTCGAACTACCACATGTACGATTACGTGGTCGATGAACTGCCGCGCGTGCTCGCGGCAAGCGACCTGCCTTTGAATGCCGAACGCAATTCGATCATGGGCCATTCCATGGGCGGCCACGGCGCGCTCACCATCGCGCTGAAGAATCCGGGCAAATTCCAGTCGGTTTCCGCCTTCGCCCCGATCTGCGCGCCCACGCAATGTCCCTGGGGCGAAAAAGCGCTGGGCAATTATCTCGGGCCGGACCGCGGCCAATGGCGGGACTATGATGCCTGCGAACTGATTGCCGGGGCCGCCGAACGCCTGCCGATTCTGGTCGACCAGGGCCAGGCCGATGACTTTCTCAAGCAACAACTCAAGCCGAAACTGCTTGAGGAGGCCTGCGCCGCGGCAAAGCACCCGCTGACCTTGCGCATGCAACCCGGCTACGACCACAGCTATTTTTTCATCGCCACTTTCATCGTGGATCACATCCGCCATCACGCCAGGGCGCTGAAGGAATCGCCCAAGTCTTGATGGACGGTCGTGAAACGCGGCCCACGAAAGCGGCGAAAGGCTCCCGCGGCACCGGATTTTAGGATTCGCCCGGCACTGGCGCTGTTGCGCCGCGTCCGGCGCGCGAATTCGACCGAAGATTCAGGTGCCCGGCGCTTCTTCGATGACGTTGACGTTGTAGGCGATCGAGATTCGCTCGCCGGTGCCGGTGTAGGGATGCACCATGTGTTTCATCCAGCTTGGCCACAGCAACATGCGGCCGGGCTGGTTTTCGATGAATTCGCGGCCGTCGAGGATGGTGTTGCGGATTTGCAGATAATTGGCCGCCTCGCGCGGGTCGAGCAGTTCCAGCAGCCCGTTCTGGGGAATCGAAGGGTCGGGATTGCCCTTCGTGACGTAGTAAACGCCCGACCACATGCAATTCGGATGCGTGTGGACGACATTGTAGTCGCCATTGCGGTTGATATTGCCCCAGGCGTCGATCAGCAGGCGGAACTGGCGCTGCCGCCCGTGGTCGCGGATGATGCGGTCGGTGAGGTTGAACACCAGCGTTTCGATGCGCCGCTTCAACTCTTGCACCGGCGCATCGGGCCAGCCGATCAAATTGCCCGGCGACTGCCAGCCGCCGGCGTTGGAGCGGTTCTCGCCTTTTCGCGCCAGCGAGTGTTCTTTCGCCAGCAGCAATTCGGCGAGTTGCCGGTTGAGCGCCTCGCTTTGCGGCCAATCATGGGCGACGAAGATCGTGCCGAACAGCGAAGAGGTGCTCTGGTTGATGTCGAGTTTCTGCACGCCGGCGATTATTGCACGCGCCGAATGCGCACTAACCGGCCGCCGCCACCGACGCGCAAGCGGTATTCGCCAAACAAACCCCGCGATATCCGCACCGAAAACGGCGTGCTTTCGGGCATGGGCACGTGGCGGGCTTCAATCTGACGCCAGACCTGGCCGTTTTCCAGCTCGAAAATGAGGTTTCCGCGCGGGCCTTCGCGCAACTCGGCCACGGTTGCCTCGATGTCGTCCCGCTCCCGCGTTCGTTCTTCACCGCGGTTGGCGGGCAATTGCTCGGCGCCGAAGTCGCGCAGCGGATCCTGATTGCCGCCCGGAGACTGCGCGGAAGATGGCCCGGTGGCGGGCGCGGATTCCGGCGCGGGTGGCTGCGGGTCTGCTTGCCCAGCCGCTGGCGCAGCTTCTTGCGTGGGTGCTCGTGCAGGCTCTGTTGCGGGCTCCGGCTCGGATGCTTGCGCGGTGCTTGCGGGTGCATCGGGCGGCGAGTCGCTTGGCGTGGCTTGCGCGGGCTCCAGTGAGCTTGTTTGCCCTTGCTCTTGCCCTTGCCCTTGACTTGCCGGCGCATCGGGCGGCGAATCGCTTGTGGCGGTTTGCGCGGATTCCGGGAATGGCGCCCGCACAGCGTCTTGTGCCGGCGCTTGCGCGGCGGTCCGCGCTTCAACCGGCGCGGTGGCGGCCCCGCGCGCCGTAAGCGTTTCAAAGCAATCGAGCCGCTCAATCGCGCGCTCGATGGCGGCGCAAGCTTCCAGCTCGCGCTGGGAAGCGGTCTGCGCCGCCGCGCCGGCGCTGGCGGCGATCAGGATAAGGACACCCGGCAAACGCATCATTCAGGGTTTCCCAAAATAATGGAGGGGCCGCGCGGGCCCCTCCGGTTTTTCCTGCCTTTACGATCAGAAGTCCTGGGTGAACCTCACGTAGATCTGCCTGCCGCGCAAGTCGTGGCCGGCGCGGTCGTCGTATCCGGGTCGATCCGACTGGCCGTCGTAGATCACCCCGCCGGAGTTTGGCCGGAACGCGGGCAACTCGTTGCCGTTGGCGTCCAGGCGCGTCAAGCGCGGTGGATCCTCGTCGAACACATTGTTGATGCCAATGGTGACCGAAGTGTCACCCGCACCCAGCAGATCGGGGAAGACCTGGTTGTATTGCGCGTCCATCACGTTCCACGCTTCGACGATGCCATTGTTGCTCTGGTCGTTGCGGTACTCGTCGATGTGCCGGAACTTGGCGGTCAGCGTGCTGTCGCCCCAGGAGTAGGTCGCACCGACATGGGCGCGCAATTCCGGCAAGGTGGAGAAGTTGTTGCGGAAGTTGCGGCTGCCCGCGCCGTCGAAACTGACTTCGCCGTCGCTGACCGCGAACTCGGTGACGTAGGTGGCGGCGGCGTCGAGGAACAAATCGCCCCCGCCGACATCGACATTCCAGTTCAAGTTCACGTCGAAACCGCTGGTCTCCACCGAGCCGATGTTCACGAACTGGGTGTTGACCTGGCGCAACTGGCCACCGGCGTCGCGGATGACGCGCGGGTCGTTCGGGATGCCGTCGTCAGAACAATCGTTGTCGACAATCGCCTGGGCGCCTTCGGACTGCGCGATCAGATCCTGATAGTCGAAATTGAAAAAGTCGACGCTGGCGTTGAGCCCGTTCTCCAATTGCAGCACGAGGCCGAAATTGAAGTTCTCCGATTCCTGGGGTGCCAGGTCCGGCGATCCTTGCACAGCAACGGTGATGTTGTTGTTCAAACCGGTCGAGACGCACACCGTGCTGCCGCCGGGGCCCGTCGGCGAGGCGGGGTCGTCGATGAAGGCCGAGGAAGTCGCTTCGGCGGTTTGCCGCACCGTGGGCGCCTGGAACGAAGTGCCCCAGGAACCGCGGAAGCCGAGCCAGTCCATGGGCCGGAACTCGAACGCCACCTTCGGATCCGTGGTGGCGCCGATGCGGCCGCCGTAATCTTCCCTGCGCACGGCGAATTGCAACTCCAGCGTATCCGTCGCCGGCACCACGATCTCGCCGAACACGGCGGTCACGTCCTCGCTGCCCACCACCGGTCCGGACAGGCTTTGTTCGTTGGCCTCGCCGGCGGAGCTGAGCGAGTCGCCGTAGATTTCGATGAAGACATCGCGGTATTGCGCGCCGAATGCCGCTTGCACGGTATTGCCGTTGAATTCGAACAGGTCGCCGCTGAACACCAAATCGGTGACTTGTTCAAGCACGCGCGCGTTGCTGGCGGAAGGCGTGTCGAACTTGGCCAGCGTGATGTCGCTGTTGCCCGCGGTGCTGAAGCCGTCCTTGGGCGATACCAGCGCCGGATTCGCCAGCCGCGTGCCGAAAGGATTCCATTCGCCCGCCTTGACCAGGTTCTGGAACACGTCGGAGCGGTAATTGTGGGGCGCGTTGGTGGTGCGCGTGGAATTGGCCCAGCCGTAGGACAAATCCATGCGCCAGCTGTCGTTGATGTCGAATTCCACGCCGTTGAGGATGCGCGTGTACGCCAGCTCGCGCTTGATGTACTGCGTCAGCGGCGTGTTGTTCACTTCCCGCCCCAGCGGCCGCGCGGTTACTTGCAGGTCGGCCGCGGTGTGGATCGAATTGTCCCATGCCTCCGGGCCGATGTAGAGAATGTCGTTGGGGTCGGCCGGGTCGCGAATAAAGAAATTGAACGGGTGCGAGGACGGCACGGTGAAGCCGCCGCCCACCGCCGAGCCGGTGTTGAAAGTGGCGCCGCCGCTGGGCCGCTTGACGATGTTGTTGGAATAGCTGGCCTCGGCGTAGTAGCGCAGGCTGTCGCTGAATTCCCATTCGAATTCGTTGAACACCTGCACCCGCTCCTCCTGGGAAATAATCGCCACCTGGTCGACGAACAGGTAGCGGCAGCGCGAGTCGCTCGCGCTGCGCAGGACGCCGCCGGCGGCCTCGCAGTCCGGGTCCGGCACGCGGTTGCCGCCGGTGGGCACGGCGTTGCCTTCCGCGTTCAGCGTGGCGCCGCGGTAGGTGCCCGGAGAACCGGTTGAGGACAAAAAGCGCGATTCGCGCGGGCTCGGGTTGAGCCGCTCGTTGAGCCAGTCGAAATCCGAACGGTAGGCTTCGCCCTGTTCGTACCAGCTCGCGTAGATGTTGAAGCCGCCGCGGTCGAACTGGGCGCCGGCGGCGAAGCCGATGTCCTGCTGTTCGATTTCAGAGTTGGAATAGCTGCCGCTGAGCTCAAAACCTTCAAACCCCTTGCGGGTGATGATGTTGGCCACACCGGCCACCGCCTGGGAGCCGTACAGCGCCGAGGCGCCGTCGGTCAGCACTTCGATGCGTTCGATCATGGTGATCGGAAACTGGTTGATGTCCAGGTAGTCGGTGCCGGTATCGTCGGCAACCGGCGCGATGCCGGCGCGTTTGCCGTTGATCAAGGTCAAGGTGGAGCCGAGGCCGAGGTTGCGCACGTTGAACATGGCCGTGCCGGCGCGGTTGTTGGTCTCGTTGTAGAACTGCGAGCCGCTGTTCACGGTCAATTCCTTGAGCACATCGACCGGCTGCGCGGCGCCAATGCGTTCGATGGTTTCCTGGTTGATCACCTGCACCGGTTTGGTGCCGTCGAAACTGGTGCGGCGGATGTAGGAACCGGTGACGAGGATTTCCTCAAGCGATTCCTCCTGCTGCGCCGAGACCTGCGGCGCCGCGCCGATGGCGGCGGCGATGCCCGCGGACAAGGCGGTGAGTTTGAATGGTTTGGCAAGCATATTGAGTTCCCCAAAGCTGGTGTGGAAGACTGGTTCAGGCGCCAAGTGTAACAGCTTGTCACAAGATGTGTAGCACCCTTGCGGGCGAGCCCGCTCCCGGCAGTCTCCGCGGCAAGCCCGGAACCGATGGGGCGCTGGCGGCTGTGATTGCGTGCCGCCGCGGACGATAGAACTGGACCGCGGTCAACGGCGGGTTTATGCTTTGCGGAAATCCACCTCCGGGAGGCAAGACCATGCGGAAAGCCACCGGCAAGATCCTTCGCGGGTCGGCATCTGCGCTTGCATTGTGCCTGATGTCCACATTGACCCATTCCCAGCAATCCATCGACCTGAGCGCGGAGATGGTCGCGGCGACCAACGAGTTCATCGCCTCGCTTGACGCGAGTCAGCAACAGGACGCCTTGTTTCCCTTCGACGACGCTGAGCGCTTGAACTGGTTTTTCACGCCGGTGGAGCGCCGGGGCGTGCCGTACAAGGCCATGAACGAAGAACAGCGCGCCGCGGCCCAGCGTTTGTTGCGGGTGTTTCTCAGCGCCGACGGCTTCGCCAAAACCGAAGACGTGCGCAGCCTGGAATCGGTGCTCGCGGCAATCGAAGTCAATGGCCGATTCGACCGCGACCCGGAGCTGTATTTTTTCTCGATCTTCGGCGAGCCCGGCATGGAAGCGCCCTGGGGCCTGCGTTATGAAGGCCACCACCTGGCCTTCAACTGGACGTTTGCCGGGGGCGCCGGCACCGCCAGCACACCGCAATTTCTCGGCAGCAATCCCGCCGAAGTGCGCGGCGGCCCGCGGGAAGGGACCCGGGTGCTGCACCGCGAAGAGGACCTGGCGCGGGAACTGGTCACTTCGCTTGGCGCCGGGCAACTGGCCGAGGCCGTCATGGAAGTCGACGTGCCGCGCGACATCCTCACCGGCAACGAACAGCTCGTGCAGCCGCTGGAAGACGCCGGGGTTGCCTGGGCCGATCTGAGCGAAGCACAGCAAGCGAAGTTGATGGAGCTGGTGCGCGAAGTGGCCGTGGTGCAAGCGCCGCCGCTGGCGCGGGCGCGACTGGAGAACATCGAGCAGGCGGGCAGGGAAGGCATCCGCTTTCTTTGGATCGGCGGTTTCGAGCGCGGCGACGCGCATTACTACCGCGTGCAAGGGCCGACTTTTCTGATCGAATACGACAACACCCAGAACGATGCCAATCACATTCATCTGGTGTGGCGCGATTTCGAAGGCGATTTCGGCCGCGACCTGATCCGCATGCACTACGAAGCCGTCGCCGCCACCCATGGCGGGGGCCACAACCACTGAGTAGAAACCTATCGGTCGGATGACGCTATGAAAGCCAAAAGATTCGCCATATTGTTCGCGGCGGCCGCTTGCGCGGGCGCGGCCCTTGCCGATGTCGGCGAAGTGGAAACCGAAAGCGGCGTGTTGCGGGGCTTCGCTTCGGCGCATCAGCCCGATGTGACGGTTTTCCAGGGCATCGCCTTCGCCGCTCCGCCGACGGGGGAACTGCGCTGGCGGGCGCCCGCCGCGCCGATACCCTTCGCCGGCGTGAAATCCGCCGACCGCATCGGCCCCGCCTGCTGGCAGGCGCGCAATTCCGACGCTTCGCTCTATGCCCGCGGCAATTTGCACCGCTCCGAAGATTGCCTGTACCTGAACCTTTACACCGGCGCCGCCAGTGCCGATGAGCGGCTGCCGGTCATGGTCTGGTATCACGGCGGCGGCAACACCACCGGCCACGCCGGAGCGCGCATTTTCGACGGCGCCAATCTCGCCGCGCGCGGCGCTGTCATTGTCACCGCGAACTACCGGCTTGGCCCGCTCGGTTTTCTCGCGCACCCGGCATTGAGCGCGGAATCCGCCGAAAACGCTTCCGGCAATTACGGCCTGCTGGACCAAATCGCCGTGCTGGAATGGGTGCGGGACAACATCGCGGGATTCGGCGGCGACCCGGACCGGGTGACGATTTTCGGCCAGTCCGCGGGCGGCACCGATGTTTGCCTGCTGCAGTCCTCGCCGCTCGCCGAGGGATTGATCGACCGCGTCATCGGCCAGTCGCCGGGCTGCATCAAAATGGAATTGGAACTCGAACAGGGCCACGCCACAGGCGGCGACTATGCGGCGCGGCTCGGCGTCGGCGGCGGCGGCGGTGGAGAACAAGCGCTGGCGCAACTGCGCGCCATTCCCGCCGAGCAGCTCATCGCCACGCCCGGCGGCACCGTAGGCCCGCTGATTGACGGTTGGGTGGTGCCCGGACGTCCCTACGACCTGCTCGAATCGGGCAACCAGAACCGGATTCCGGTGCTGGTTGGCGGTATGGCCGAGGAGTATTACGGCTTGCAGCACACCGCCGCGCCCATCGGCGAGGACGAGTTGGACAATTATCTCCAGGCCGCTTTCGCCGGCGAGGCGGCGAGGGTGAAAGCCCTGTATCCGGCGGCGCTGGACCTTTCGCCGCTGGACGCGCGCAAGGAAATTATGGGCGACAACGGCTTCCTGCTCAGCACGCGCATGTGGGCGCGCCTGGTCGGCGGCCGCGGCAACCAGGCCTGGGTCTATTATTTCAGCCGCCCGGCACCGGTTTTCCGGCTCTATGTGCACGAGGACCCCGACCTGACGGGCAATGGCGGCCAGCGCCTGTTCGGCGCCTACCATTCGGGTGAGTTGGCCTATGTGTTCGACAATCTTGACTTGGTCGGCCTCGATTGGGACGAAAGCGACCGGGCGCTCGCGGCAACCGTCGCCGACTACTGGGTGAATTTCGCCGCCAACGGCGACCCGAACGGCCCCGGCCTGCCCGAGTGGCCGGCCTACGACCCACAAACGGATGTGGTGCAGATTCTCGACGCCGAAGTTCGCGCCGCGGAGCATCCAAAAGCGGAACAACTGGATTTGCTGGAGGATTTGTACCTGCAAGGACGCTGATCCGAACCAAAAGACAACCATGCGCCGGCGTGGTTCATGGCGCAAGCCATTGGAATCGCTGGCGACCAAGTGAAGACCGCGCTTTGGTTTTTCGGCAAAACTGGGGCAGCACGGTATGGCAAGAACGATGCGCGAATACGCAACGAGCCTTCGCAGCGGCGTCGGGCTTTGTCGCGCCTTGTTCGCGCTGTTTTTTGGGGCTTTCGCAGCGCTGCCCGCGCAAGCCGGCGAGGCCGGTTTCGCCGCCGCCGAGATGCGGCAGACGGTGAACACCTACTGCCTGGCCTGCCACAACGATTTCCTGCTGGAGGCGGACCTTTCCCTGCAAAGCGTGGATTTCAGCCGTCCCGGCGAGTTTGCCGACGAACTCGAGCGCATGGTCAAGAAATTGCGCGCCCGCATGATGCCGCCGGAGGGCATGCCGCGCCCGCCGCCGGCGATGTACGAGCGGATGACGTCCTGGTTGGAGTCGGAACTCGACGCGGCCTGGGCGGCCAATCCCAATCCGGGCGGAGTCACGCCGCTGCATCGGCTGAACCGCTACGAATACAACAACACTATCAACGATTTGCTCGGAATCGAAGTGGATGTGATGGAGCTGCTGCCGGGCGACCCGACCGCCGACGGCAGTTTCGACAACATCGCCGCTTCGCTGCCGTTCACAACCGCCCATTTGGAGCGCTACATGTCGGTGGCGCGGCAGGTGACCCGGCTCGCTGTCGGCCTGCCACCGACGCTGGCGACGGAATCCACCTACGAAGCGCCCTTGTACCTGAGCCAGGACTGGCGCCAAAACGAGGACATGCCTTTCGGCTCCCGTGGCGGCGTCTCCGCGCGCCACCATTTTCCGGTGGACGGCGACTACCGCATCCGTGTGCAACTCGAAACCAACTACCAGGACTACATCAAAGGGCTGGGTTGGGAACAGACGCTGGAAATCCGCCTCGACGGTCGCCTGCTGCAAAGGTTTCAGGTGGGCGGCGACGCGCCGGGAACTCCCGCGCCGCTAAGCTTCACCGGAACCGGCGAATCCGGCAGTGTCGATTGGGAGCAATACATGTTGTACGGGGCGGAGGAAGGACTGGAAGTGGTCGTGCCCGTTGCCGCCGGGCCCCATGTTGTGACCGCTTCCTACCTGCGCCAACAAG
The DNA here is from genome assembly GCA_965221015.1 of uncultured Pseudohongiella sp. Lineage (GTDB taxonomy): Bacteria > Pseudomonadota > Gammaproteobacteria > Pseudomonadales > Pseudohongiellaceae > UBA9145. The sequence continues at coordinate 1,088,244 of OZ244859.1, forward strand.
TCGAGGCGGAAGGCGTGCCGCAACCCAACCAGGGCGGCCGGCTGCTGGCGAACGACGAGCTGTATCTCGACTATCAAAAGGTGCACGCCATTGAAATCGCCGGACCACTCGGCGCGACTGACGCAATCACCGCGAATGCGAATTCGCCCAGCCGGGCGCATATCTTTTCCTGCTATCCCGGCGGCGAGGCCGAAGAACTCGACTGCGCGGGCGAGATTCTCGCGCGCATGGCCCGACGCGCCTATCGGCGCCCGGCCAGCGATGATGACATCAACCTGTTGCTGGGATTTTTCGAAGCAGGCGGGGCGCAGGGGGGCGGTTTTGACGCCGGCGTTCAATTCGCGCTCGAGTATCTGCTGTCCGACCCGGAATTCCTCCTGCGCAGTTACGGACAGCCCGAGCCGGACGCTGGCGGCGCCCGCGAACTAAGCGATTTGGAACTGGCCTCGCGGCTTTCTTACTTCCTCTGGAGCAGCGCCCCCGATGAGGAATTGCTGGCTCTGGCCGAGCAAGGCCGCCTCGCGGACAGCAATGTGTTCGCGCAACAAGCCTCTCGCCTGCTTGCCGAGCCCCGCGGCGTGGAGACGCTGGTGGAGGATTTCGCCGCCCAATGGCTGAACCTGCGCCGCTTGGATGAGGTCGTGATCGATACCGTCATTTTCCCCGAGTACGACGTCAGTCTGATCGAAGCCTTCCAGCGCGAAACCGAAATGTTTATCGCCGACACGATTCGCAAGGACGCCAGCATCCTCGACCTCGTCGACGCGGAATACACTTTCGTCAACGAACGCCTGGCCCGGCATTACGGCATTGAAGGCGTCTACGGCAGCCGCTTCCGCAAGGCGGAAATTCCCGATACCGCCAAGCGCGGCGGGCTGCTTGGCCATGGCGCCTTGCTCACGGTTACGTCCTACCCCGGCCGCACATCGCCCGTGCTGCGCGGCAAATGGCTGCTCGACAACTTGCTGGGCACACCGCCCCCGGCGCCGCCGCCCAACGTGCCCGCGCTCGCCGAAGGCGGGGGTGTTTCGGCGGCATCCATTCGCGAGCGGCTGGCGCAGCACCGGGAAGATCCGGTTTGTGCGAGTTGCCATGTGGTGATCGACCCGCTTGGTTTCGCGCTGGAGAATTTCGATGTGATCGGCGCCTGGCGCGACTTCGACGAGGCGGGCAATCCGGTGGAACCGAACGGAAACTACCCCGGCGGCGTCGAATTCGGCGGTTTCGCCGACCTGCGCGAGTGGATGCTGGGCCGCCCCGACCAGTTCGCCCACACCGTGACGGAAAAACTGATGACCTACGCGCTCGGGCGCAGGGTCGAATATTACGATCAGCCGGTAATCCGGCGCATCGTGCGCGAGGCCGCCGAACAAGACTACCGCTGGTCCGCGATCGTGCTCGGCATCGTCCAAAGCGAGCCCTTTCGCATGAGCAGATAAACCCGGAGCCTCTGCGCTCAATGAGATTCTGCGACTGCGCGCGGAATGACAGTTTGGGTAGATTCCGCGGCATCGCGGGGAGTGACGGATTGTCTGGCTTTCGAATCGAAGTCTCATTCAGGTGCGCTCGATTACCCCGTCATTCTGCGCGAAGCGGAGCGGAGACGCAGAATCTCTCCGAGTTCTGCGCAAGCTCTATGAGATTCTGCGACTTCGCGCAGAATGACGGGCAAAGTTGACCGCACAAGACGAGCAACTGTTTGGGTGCGAATGAACTGGCGCCACGGGCGGAAACCGTTACAATGGCCTGATAATTCAGGTCGGAGGTACCACCGGAATGAAGCGAAAGCAGATTGCCGCAACACCATACCTGACCGGTAAATCACTGTCGCGCCGCAGCTTGCTGAAAGGCGCGGGCGCGGCGCTCGCCCTGCCCATGCTCGACGCCATGGTGCCGGCCCTGGCCCAGGCGCCGGCCCCCGCGCATCGCTTCCAGACCGTCTACATTCCCAACGGCATGGCGATGGAGTATTGGTCGCCCACCACCTTCGGCAAGGATTTCGAGCTGACTCCGGTGCTTCAGCCGCTGGCGAATTACCGGGAAAAAATGCTCGTGTTCTCCGGCTTGAAGGCCAACTGGAATATCGCCCACGCCGGCGCCGGCGGCTCTTTTCTCACCGGCATCACCCGCGGCGGCCGCAATGAGACCGAGATACTCGCCGACGTATCCATGGACCAGTTGCTGGCCGACAAGCTCGGCCGGGAAACCCAGGTCGCCTCGCTCGAACTATCGATGGACGCGCCGGCCCTGGCGGGCGCCTGCACCGTCAATTTGAGCTGCGTTTACACCCACACCTTGTCCTGGCGCGGCAAAACCGAACCGCTGCCCACGGAACACAACCCCCGCGCCGTGTTTGAGCGGCTGTTCGGCGACAGCGGCAGCACGGCGAAGCAGGCGCGGGCGGCGCGGCTGCGACAGCAGTCGAGCATTCTCGATGCGGTGCTTGGCAAATTGAATGCGCTCGAATCCAAACTCGGCGCGGGAGACCGCCACCTGGTCGGCGGCTACGTCGATTCCGTGCGCGATGTGGAACGGCGCATCCAGAAAGCCGAAGAACAGATCGACCTGGAACTGCCCAAGCTCGATCAACCCGCCGGCGTGCCGCCCGTGTTCGAAGATCATATGGCCCTGATGCAGGACTTGCAGCTGCTCGCCCTGCAATCCGACCTGACCCGGGTGATCACCTTCATGATGAGCAAGGAACAAAGCGCCCGGCCCTATCCGCAGATCGGTGTGCCCGACGCCCATCATCCGCTGTCCCATCACAACAACGCGCCGGAGTTGATCGAACGCATGTCGAAGATCAACACCCACCACGTCCAGTTGTTCACGAATTATCTCGACCGGCTCGCGGCGACTCCCGACGGCGACGGCAGCCTGCTCGACAACATGACCATCCTTTACGGCGCGGGCATATCCAACAGCACCTTCCACGCGGGCAACAATCTGCCCGTGCTGCTGGTCGGCGGTGGCGCGGGTTGGCTGCGGGGCGGCGAACACCTGCATTACCCGGACGAGCCGACCATGGCCGATTTCCATCTGACCTTGCTGTCCAAATTCGGCGTCCACCTAGACAAACTCGGCGGCAGCACCGGCCCCCTCACGATCTGATGCGCCCCGCGACAAGCCGCCAACTAAGTCATCCCGCGCGAAGCCGCGGTATTTGTCATTCTGCGCGAAGTCGCAGAATCTCCTTGGTCACGCCCAGATGAGACTTCGATACGCAGACCCCGCGGCCCCGCGCAGCCTGTTCCGCGCACGACCGCAACCCTTCGCGAAGCCTAAAACGCGCCGTGCCAGCTGGTTCCGGGCAATACAAACCGCAACAGCCTTGCTCATCGCCGCCAGCCTGCTCGCGGCCCAGGCCTTCGCCCAGCCCATGCCGCCCACCGTCGGCGCGGCCAAGAACGCCGACTGGCAGCGCCTGCGAACCCTGGTCGAAGACGGCCTTAATCCCAATGCCATTTACGGCGACGGCAGCAGCGCCCTGCACTGGGCCAGCTACCACGACAACACCGCCGCCGCCCGCCTCCTGATTGAAGCCGAAGCCGACGTCAACGCAGCCACCGACCTCGGCGCCACCCCGCTCTGGCTCGCCGCCGAAAACGGCAGTCTGGAAATGACCAACCTGCTGCTCGATGCCGGAGCCAATCCGAACATCGCGCTGACATCCGGCGAAACCATCGTCATGACCGCCGCCCAAAGTGGCAACGGCGATGTCATGCGCGCGCTGCTCGCCGCCGGCGCCAATCCCAACGCCGCCGCCACCCGCGAACAAACCGCGCTGATGTGGGCCGCCAACCGCGGCCACGCCGAAGCCGTGGCGGCCCTGATTGAATACGGCGCCGACGTCCACGCCCGCTCCCTCGTGCGCGAACAATACGTCAAATCCGAAAAAGAGCAGGACAGCCACCCCGCCTACATGTTCTGGACCGAACAAGGCGGCAACACCGCCCTCATGTTCGCCGCCCGCGCCGGCGACCAGCGCTCCGCGCAATTGCTCGTCGCCGCCGGCAGCGAGATCAACCAAGGCAACGCCTTCGGCACCACCCCGCTGATCATGGCCGTCCACGGCGGCAATCCCGCCCTGCTCGAAACCCTGCTGCAAGCCGGCGCCGATATCAACGCCAACACCCCCGGCCACACCGCCCTGCACGCCGCCGTGCTGCGCGGCAACCTGGCCGCCGTCGAAATCCTGCTCGCCCACGGCGCCGAAACCGAAGCCCTGATCGAAAGACCCACCCCCGTGCGCCGCCAAACCACCGACTACAACTTCCACGACGCCCTGATCGGCGCCACCCCCCTCTGGCTCGCCGCCCGCTTCGCCGAACCCGAAATCATGCGGGCACTAATATCCGCCGGCGCCAACCCCTTCACCACCAACAACGTCAGCTACCCCGCCCAACGCCGCGGCGAAAACTTCATCGCCGAGGAAGGCGAAATCAACCTCGTCATGGCCGCCGTCGGCATGGGCCACCCCCGCCTGCGCCTGAGCTGGGGCACCCCCGAGCGCCGCGCCGGCCAACTCGACCGCAGCCAACAAGACCTCATCTTTGACGCCGTCACCATCGCCCTCCAAGCCGGCGTAAACCCCAACCAACCCAACGCCAACGGCCAAACCCCCCTCGACTTCGCCCAAAACCGCCGCTACCCCACCGTAGTCACCCTCCTAGAAGCCGCCGCCACCCAAAACTAAAGCCAACACCTCGCCCCCCGCACAACAAAAGTTGCCGCCCGTTCCGATTGAAATCAAGAGCCCTAACTTTTAGCACAATGCAAGTCGTCGCCGGGGCGGGGTGGCTTGTGCAGCGGTCGTGTGAGGCAGGGTGAGGCTCGGTCGGCGCAGCCGACAGAAAGCAAAGCTTTCTAAGGGCCGAACGATCGCCATGGATGGCAAGGCTGGGGGTAATCGAAGCTGATAACCTCGCGCCAGGGAAGGCATGCAAAATCTTCAAGCAAGCGACTATCCGTCGAAGCCCACAGCCCAGTCATCTGCACGATGCAAGTCTTCGCCGGGGCGGGGTGGCTTGTGCAGCGGTCGTGCGAGCCAGGATGGCGAGCTCGAAGCCTACATGGATGTATTCACGGCGTCCGCTGCACAAGCCACCCCGCCCCGGCGAAGACGTTTCGAAGCCGAAAAAAATTCAATTCCGAACAATCCGCCGCTTAGGCCCAGTCTGCGTCTCCGTTATCCGACAAGCCAACCCAACCCAATCACAAAGCAAAGGCCGCGTATCCCGCGGATCAATGATCTCCTCCACCCCAAAAGCCTCCGCCGTCCGCAGCGGCGACCGATAAACCTCCAACTGGTCCTCCAACTCCCGCCGCCGCGCCTCCGGATCCACCGCCGACTCGATATCCCGCCGGTAAGCCGCCTGCACACCCCCCTCGATCGGCAACGAACCCCAATCCGCCGACGGCCAAGCGTAACGCAAATTCAGCCCACCCGACTTGCCATGCCCCGCCCCCGCCACCCCATAACAGCGGCGCATGATCACCGAAACCCAGGGCACCGTGGATTGATACATCGCCAGCAGCGCCCGGCTGCCCAGCCGCACCGTGCCCGCCTTCTCCGCTTCGACGCCAATCAGAAAGCCCGGATTGTCGACCAAGTTGACCACAGGCAAATGGAACGTGTCGCAAAGATCAATGAAACGCATCATTTTTTCCGACGCCGCCGCGTCCACCGCGCCACCGTGGTGGCGGCAGTCATTCGCCATGACCCCCACCGGATGGCCATGCAGCCGGGCCAGGCCCACCGTCAGCGCGCGGCCATAACCCGGACTGATTTCGAACCAGGAGTTCCGGTCCACAATCGCGTCGATGATGTCGCGCACCGCGTACATTTCGCGCCGGTCCCGCGGAATCAGGCTGATCAGCGATTCCTCGCGCCGCCCGGCCGGGTCGTCGGTCTCCCCGCGCGGCGGCGTTTCCCAGACATTTTGCGGCAGGTAGGAAAGAAATCGGGCGATGAGTTGGAACGCTTCCGGCTCACTTTCGACGGCGTTGTCCACCGCGCCGCTGCCATGGGCGTGAATCTGCGAGCCACCCAGCTCATTCTTGCCCACCGCCTTGCCGAAGCCGCGTTCCACCACCGGCGGACCCGCCACAAACAACTGGCTGCTGTCCTTCACCATCAGCGAAAAATGCGAAATCGTAGCGCGCACCGCGCCAAGCCCAGCGACCGAGCCCATGCAGGCGCAGACCACCGGCACATGGCCCATCAGTTCCATCGTTGTTTCAAAGCCATGCAAGGCCGGGATGTAGGAATAGCCCACCTGCTCGATGGTCTTGACGCTGCCGCCACCTCCGCTGCCATCGATCAGGCGCACCAGCGGCAGGCGCATTTCAAGGGCGTATTTTTCGCCGTAACCCGACTTGTCGCCCACCTTGGCGTCGGCCGCGCCGCCGCGCACCGTGAAATCGTCGCCGCCAACCACAACCCGCCTGCCGTTGATATCCGCCGTGCCAAGCACGAAATTGGTCGGCGTGAACGAAGTGCGATTGCCGGCGTCGTCATATTCCGCGCGGCCGGCGAGGGCGCCGATTTCCTGGAAACTGCCGTCGTCGACAAGGCCGTCGATGCGCTCGCGCACCGTCAGGCGCTGGTTGTCGTGCTGGCGCTTGACGCGCTCGGCCCCGCCCATCTCCCGGGCGATGGCCTCGCGCTTGCGCAGTTCGTCAATTTCCTTCTGCCAGGACATAGCAGTCCGTATTGACTGTGGTGATGGAAACTAGCCGCCTTTCCTGCCGAGGTAGGGTACCAGCGCCGGGGTGGAGTCGAGGTAGGTCTGGTAGTCGGGATCGTCGCCCCAGCGTTTTTTGCCGGCGCGCTCCAGCATGTTGATGCCGCTGACCCGGGTCAGCAGGAACATCACGAACAGCGGGGAGATCAAGGTCAGGGATTGCCAGCCGGACAGCGCCGGGAAGGCGATCACGGCGATGCCCAGCCAGAGCACGATCTCGCCAAAATAATTCGGGTGGCGCGAAATCGACCACAATCCGCTGGTGATGAACTTGCCTTCGTTGGCCGGCTCGGCGCGGAAGCGCGTTTTTTGCGTGTCGGCGATCACTTCAAAAGCGAATCCCGCCAGCCAGAGCATTACACCGATGAAGAAGTGCGCATCGAATTCCGTGGCCCTGGCGGAACTTGCCGCCGCCAGGCCCGCGGCCATGGTCACATAAACCCAGGTGCCGCTTAACGTCCAGGTGAACAGGAAGCGGAAAAAATTGACCTTGATTTCATCGAAGCGGGTGTCGCTGCCGGCGCGCTTCACGCGCACGAATAGAAAACTGCCCAGGCGAATCGACCAGACCGCGATCAGCAGGCACAGCACCAGGCCGCGGGTGTTCAGCGCGGGGTGCAGGATCAACACCGTTGCCAGCGCGGACAGATAGGCGATGCTGCCGGTAAGGTCGAAATAATGTTCGGTCTGGTAGGCATAGGAGGGAATGAACACCAGCCAGTGGATCAGATAGATCACCAGGCCGGCGATCGCGAACAGCGGCAGCCCGCCCACCATCGCGCTGCCTTGGCTGCCGGCCCAACCGATGCCGACGCCGAACAAAAGGGCGAGGATCGTGAAAACAAACGCACTTGAGTTTTTCAATGAAATTCCACTCGCGCAATTGCTATGCCGCTTTCGCCGGCAACAGCGTACAACAGGTAAACCGAGTCGCCTTCGACGTAAATCGCAGGGTCCCGCAGTTGGTTTACGTTCCCATACGCTGTGCTGCGCACCGATGGTTCAACCGGAGCGTTGGCGCCTTCCCAGTCGAATTCGGGCCGCAGCACTTCCACCTCGGGCGACTCCCGCCAGGTGCTCCAATCGCCGCTGATATCAATGGTGCTGAGCAAAATCCGCTCCGGCGCGTCGCCAACCCGGGTCCAGAACACGTACAGCGTGTTGTCCCGAACCAGCAGCGCCGAATGACGCATGTCCGGCACGAACAGGCGCGGGCCTTCCTCGAAATTGGACAGCCCGTCCGCCGAGCGGTAGAACTGGCCGGGCATGGCCATGGCGTAAGTCATGCCATCGTGTTGGAAGGCGCGAATGTACGTTCGGCCGATGTTTTCGGGCAAGGTGGTGAATTGGATGCCGTCCTCTGAAACCGCAACACGCGAATGTTGGAAGCCGGGCCCTTCCAATCCATGGAAATACATGATGATGCGCCGGTTTTCCTCATCGACGTGCACGTCCGGCGAGGCGATATGGGGTTCGGTCAACTCCAGCGCGAGGTCATGGGAGACGCGCGCGCCGCTGGCGCGCCGCTGTTCCACCAATGCGTCGAGTTCGTCCTGGGGAATCTCGGGTCGTTCCGGCGCGAAATACGATTCTTCGATTTGCAGGCTGCCGGGAACGTGGACCCGCCATGGTCCGGTCAATTCGTCGGCATAGGCCAGACGGATGTATAGCCCTTTGTGGTCGGCGAAATAAAGATAGTAGCGCCCCAGGCGGTTTGGCAGCCACTGCGGGGTTTGTATCAGGGAAGGCCCCTGGATGTTGACGCCAAGGCTTGGGTGCAGCCCGGGCCCGATGATCGGCTCATCGAGCAAGCGCGTGACGCTGACTTGCTGGGCGTTCGCGCTCGCGAACAGCGCCGCCCCCAGCGCCAGCGCCGCCCATTGGATGCGGTTCATAAGCCTTCCTCCCGCCCGGGTTTACTGGATCGTGGGCGGCTGCAATTGCGGGTAGTCGATGCCGAGCTGGTCCAGGTAGGTATCGAAGCGGTCCGGATCGTAATAAAACTCCTCCAGCAACGGCCGGAATTCCTCCATGATGGCGGCGTTTTTGTCGATGGGGGGTGGATCATCGGGGCCGAGAAAAGAGTTGTACTGTTCTTCGGCGGTTTGCACGTCCTCGAAATATGTCCGGGCTTCCTCCACCAATGTCTCATCCTGAAACAGGTCGAGCATGGTCGCCGCAATGACCTTGGCGCCGGCTTCGGTGCCCTTGTGGGCGATGGGCGTGGCCATGGCCATGGAACTGGACCAGTGGTGCATTTGCAGGCCGCTGACGTTGGAAGGGAAGCGCAAGGTCACGGTCGGCACCGTCCAGGAGACGTCGCCGATGTCGTCCGAGCCGCCGGAGACCGGCGTGTCCGAAGGCTCGCCGATGCCGGGGAGTTCCCGGATCAGGCCCCGGGGTTCATCGTTGCCCATCAACTCCTGCAAGGCGCGGGCGTAGATCTGGTCTTCTTCGGACCATTGCGGCAGGCCCACCTGGCGGATGTTCTCATCCATCGCCAGCGCGATGGGGCGGTTGAAATGCCGCGGGTAGGCGGCGCCGACGATGCGGCTGCTCATTTGGGTGTCGGTCATCACCGCCGCGCCCTGGGCGATGCGGTTGAGGGTTTCGTAATTCTCGCGAATCGCGTCCGCTTCAATCTCGCGGACGAAATACCAGACACTGGCGTAGGAAGGCACCACATTGGGCTGTTCGCCGCCGGCATTGATCACGTAATGCGAGCGCTGCAGCGGATGCAAATGCTCACGGCGAAAGTTCCAGGCGATGTTCGTCAGTTCCACCGCATCGAGCGCGCTGCGCCCTTGCCAGGGGTCGCCGGCGCCATGGGCGGCGATACCGTCGAACATGTATTCGACCGAGATCAGCCCCGTGCCCCGGGCCTTGCCCCAGCTTACGCTCATGGTGCTTGATACGTGGGTGTACAGCACCGCGTCGATGCCGTCGAACAGGCCGTCGCGCGCGTACCAGGCTTTGGCGCCGAGGATTTCTTCGGCGATGCCCGGCCAGATCACAATAGTGCCGGGCATGTTCTCGCGCTCCATGATCTCCTTGACCGCTAGGGCGGCGACGATCACCACGGCCTGGCCGGAATTATGGCCCTCGCCATGCCCCGGCGCGTCTTCAATCATGGGCTGGCGATAGGCCACGCCGGGCATTTGCGAAGCCCGCGGAATGCCGTCGACATCGGAACCAAGAGCAATCACCGGCTCGCCTTCGCCCCAGGTCGCCCACCACGCCGGGGGAATGCCCGCCACGCCAAGCTCCACTTCGAAACCGTTTGCCACCAGCAACTCGGTCAGGTAGCGCTGGGTCTCGAATTCCTGGAAGCCCAGCTCGGCGAAGGAAAACAGGCTGTCGACAATTTCCTGGTTCAATTTGGACATCCCTTCAACGCGTTCCATGGCCTCGGCTTTCAAGCCGCTGAAGCCCCCGGCATCCTGCGCTTGCAAATGGAGAGAAAACGGCAGCAGCAAGGCGGCCATGGCGAGTGTTCTCGAAATTTTCATCTTCAGTTCCCGGCAAATTCTGGAAAAGCCCAAGATTACGCTGTTTGCCCGCGCAGGCCAATACGCCCCTGCGAATCAGCGAAATTGCCGTAGTCATGCAGAAACGTATCACCATGAGGCTTCACTTGATGTTTGTACAAGCCTGATGTACATTTTCCTCGTTCAAGACATTGATTCAAGCTGTCCAAGAGCCAGGCCAACCAAGCTGGACCACGAGAGGTCGTTGCCCATGTCTCCCGTCATCTACAAGGTTGCGGAAGCCCGCGCGCGGTTTTCCGAATTGCTCGCGCGGGCGAGTTCGGGCGAGGAAATCATTATCGCCAAAGGCTCGTCTCCCATTGCGCGTCTTACTCCCATAGCAGAATCTGCGCAGCGGGAGGTGGCACCATTGGCGCATCTTGCCCTTCCGGATGATCTATTTGACGCCGAAAACGCCGAGCAGGCAGCCATTGACGCCGGTGAATTCAATGATTCCCTTGGCATCTGGCGGGGCGACAAAAACTCATCACCGCAATGAAGCTGCTGTTGGACAGTCATGCGGTGTATTGGTGGCTTGGCGGCAGCGACCGGCTTTCCCGCCAAGCCAATCAATTGATACTCGACCGCAACAACACGGTGCTGGTCAGCGCCGTGTCCATCTACGAAATCGAACTGAAAGCGCGACGGGGCAAGGTCGACCTGCCGTCGCGGGAACTGCGGTCCGCACTGCGGCGCAACGATATCGGGGAAATGCCGATTTCCGCCGAGCATGCGGAATACGCCGCCAATCTGGAGTGGAATCATCGCGACCCTTGGGACCGATTGCTGTTTGCCCAAGCGGTGCTGGAGAAATGCCGCCTGGTAACCATCGACGAAATCTTCGATGAGGTCGCAACGGACCGAGTGTGGTGACAGGCGACTTGAATATATGTATTTGAATTGACAGAAAAGTAAATTCAAATACATAATTCACCTATGCCTTTCTCGCACCGGCAACTCCGGGAAGTCTTTCATCTGCTTTTTTTGGCGCAACTGCTGAAAATTTCGGATCCGTCGCTTTACGTCCTGAAAGGAGGAACCAATCTGCGTTTTTTCTTTCGGAGCCCAAGATATTCGGAAGATATGGACATTGATGTATTGGCCGGCTCTGTGTCCACCTTGAGAAAGAACGGGTACAAAATTCTCGACAGCGCTCCGTTTCAGCGGTCACTGCGCAGTTATGGCATCGTGGAAGTCCTGCCAAGCGACCGCGACCGGGCCAAGCATACCGCGACGACACAACGATTTCGTTTGCAATTGCTTACGGTAGCTGGGGAAAAACTATCCACCAAGATTGAATTTTCGCGCCGCAAACACGAAAAGGCCTACATCAGGGAGTCAATCGACAATACTGTGGTGTACCCATACCGGCAGTTGTCTTTTCCCTGCCAGCACTACCCCGCCGCCATCGCGGCTCGGCAGAAGGTGGCGGCGCTTGCCCATCGGACCGCCGTTCAAGCCAGGGATGTTTTTGATCTTTACATTCTTCACCTTGGTGGCCATCCGCTCTTCGCCGCCGGTGAACTCGAACCTGAAACGCGGAACCTGGCGCTGGAACAGTTGCTTACATTGAGTTTCGAAGATTATTCCGGCCAAGTGTTGCCATTTCTGCAAGCCGAGGAAGCGGCTCGGTACGCAAGCCGCGGATGCTGGAAGGAGATGCGCGACCTTGTTTTCCACTTGTTGGATGCTGGCTGATGAAAGAAGTGAAGTATCTCCAGCAAAATGTCTTCTTTACGACGCGGGAATTCGCTTTTCAGTGCCATAGCTCCCTGAGCGCCGCTTCGCGAAAGCTTGCCCGGCTGGAGAGGCAGGAGGTTGTTGTGAAAGTCGGCCGCGGTTTGTGGTGCCAGCCTTCCCACCGGGACTTCACGCCCAACGCGGCCGCGTCATTATTGCTGGGAAACGAACGGGGATACATCTCTTTTTTGTCCGCATTGCACGCGCATGGCGTGATTTCACAAATTCCCGCGGCAATCCAGATCGCGACAACCGGTCATGGCAGAACGCTGGAGACTCCAATCGGCAAGTATGAATTTTTCCAACTGAAGCCGGAAATGGTGCGGGCGGGGATCGCCATGTCCGAAACAAATCCTCCTTATTTGTTGGCTTGCGCGGAAAAAGCTCTGCTGGATTCAATCTATATCAGCACGCGACGCGGCAGGCGCTTCGCCAGCCTGCCCGAACTCGACCATTCCGTGATCAATCAAAAAAGTCTGTCAAAGCTGTTGGCCGAACATGAATTTTCGAGCCGGATCGCGAGTGCTGTCGCGGGTCGATTGGTGCTTCAAGGCTTCAGCCTGACGCATCGCGGCGCAGCTCGGCGGCCAGGGCTTCGGTCAGGTCGGCGTGTTGGGGCGTGAAGCCGATTTCGCTGTGGCGCGAGGAAACCACCCGATTGCTGCCTAGCAGCAGCGTATCGCCCATTTCGCCGAACAGCAGGCGGATGAGCCAGGCGCGCAGAAAAGGTGAAAATGTCGGCCTGCGCAAGACTTTGCCCAGCGCGCGGGTGAACTCGGCATTGGTCGCGGGACGCCCGGAAACAAAATTGACCGGGCCGCCAATGCCGTCCTGCGCCAAGCAATGCTCGATGAGCGCCAGCGCATCGCCAAGGGCGACCCAGCTCATGTACTGCGCCCCATCGCCGAGCTTGCCGCCGACGCCCAGCTGGAACGGCAACAGCATTTCCTTGAGCACGCCGCCCTTGCGGCTGAGCACCACGCCGAAGCGCATGTTGACCGTGCGGATGCCCGCGGTGGCCGCCGCTTCGCAGGCCGCTTCCCAATCGCCGGCGACATCGGCGAGGAAATCGCTGCCCCGCGGCGAAGATTCATCGACGGTGTCCGCACCGGTATCGCCGTAAAAGCCTATGGCCGAAGCGGAAAGCAACACCCGCGGCTTGTGCGTGGCGGTTGCCAGCGCCGCCGCCAGCGCTCGGGTGAGTTCCACCCGGGAATCCAGGATGCGTTGCTTGTAAGCGGGGCTCCAGCGCCGCGCGGAAATATTCGCCCCCGCCAGATTGACCACCGCATCGAGTTTTACGTCCGGGTCCAGTCGAACTTCCTTTCTCTCCGCCGAATAAGCAAACGCCGCATTCGCATCACTTCTCGCAAGCGGATAAACCCGATGCCCCCCGCCCTCCAGACGCTCCCGCAGCGCACGCCCGATCAGCCCGGAAGCGCCACTGATAAGAATGTTCATATTCCAATCCATTTCCTTTCGTTGCCACCGGTCGAACCTTATGAAACTCCCGCTTCGGCGGTCATATTGCCTTCTGTGATAGCACCAGCAATTTATCACAACACGGCTTTACGCCCCGCCAATGCGCGCAATGCCCCCGATGAGAGATCACCCGGGCCGCAAAGGGCCGTGTGCTAGACTGAATCGCATGAGCGGGAATGGCCCCATAGTGAAACGCAAGCTGCCGATTGGCATTCAAAACTTCCGCGAGATTCGCGGGGAGGGCTACTACTACGCCGACAAGACGCGGCACATTGGCGGGTTGATCGAGCGCGGCAAACATTATTTCCTGTCGCGCCCGCGGCGCTTTGGCAAGAGTCTGTTGCTCGACACCATCAAGGAACTGTTCGAGGGATCGGAAAACCTGTTCCACGGGCTTCACATCCACGGCCCCGGCCAGTGGGATTGGCGGCGGCGGCACCCGGTGGTGCGCCTGGATTTTGGCGCCGGGAATTTCACCGTTGGCGGCGCCGCGGAGACTTGCGCGGCCGACCTTTTGGACGCGCAGGCGGGGCGTCACGGTATCAAGCTCGACGCGCGCAGCCACGGCGGCCGGTTCGAGCAACTTTTGCGCGCCTTGCACGAAGCCGCCGGCGAGCGCGTTGTCGTGCTGGTCGACGAATACGACAAACCCATTCTGGACGCGCTTGGCGAGCCGGAAATCGCCCGCGCCAATCGCTATTTCCTGCGCGGGTTGTACGGCGTCATCAAAACCTGCGACGCCCACATCCAATTCACGATGCTGACCGGGGTCAGCAATTTTTCCAAGGTGAAGCTGTTTTCAGGATTGAACAATCTGATCGACATCACACTCGATCCTCGCTACGCCACCATCTGCGGCTATACCGAGGCGGACCTGGATTCCGTGTTCGCGCCGGAAATGGAAGGGTTGGAACGCGAACAGGTACGGGACTGGTACAACGGTTACAACTGGCGCGGCGAAGAGCGCGTCTACAATCCTTTCGATATCCTGCTTTTGTTCGACCGTCGCGAGTTCGGCGCCTGGTGGTTCGAAACCGGCACGCCCACCTTCCTGGTGGATACACTGGTTCAGCGCGGTGTGAACAGTTTTTCGATCGACGGCATGCCCGCCGACGATGAACTGCTGTCGAATTTCGATGTCGATGAAATCGCCACCGAGGCGCTGTTGTTCCAGACGGGGTACTTGACCATCGCGCAAGCAATCGAGCGAACCGGGAGCATCGGCTACCGGCTTGCTTATCCAAACCGGGAAGTGCGGCAAAGTTTGAACAACGCGTTGCGCAAGCGGTTTCTGGGCGACGCCGCCAGCGCCGGTGATGTCAATGATTTGCACCGATGTTTTAGAGAGCACGACCTCGCCGGGATGGAAGAAAGGTTTCGCTCCATCTATGCGGGCATACCCGCCGACTGGCACCGGCGCAACAATATCAAACGCTTCGAAGGCTACTACGCGAGCGTATTCTATGCCTGCCTCGCCGTGCTCGGCCTTGATCTCCGCGTCGAAGACGCTTCCGCGGCCGGCCGGGTCGATTTGGCCTTGCGCTGCGCCGGCCGCGTATACCTGTTCGAGTTCAAGTTGCTCGAACGCGCCAGCGCCGGCGCCGCGCTGCGGCAATTGAGCGAACGCGGCTATGCGGAGAAATACCGGGCAGCCGGCGAACCCATCCATCTCATCGGCGTCGAGTTCAGCGAAGCATCCCGCAACATCACCGCCTTTGACACCGCCACCGCCTGATTTCAAACCGACTGCTGTCCATCCGGCGGCGGGGTTTGGGTGATCAATTTCCGGAATTTAGCCGGCGACGCGTTCGCGTTCCTTTTCGACCAGCACGCGGCGCAGGATTTTGCCCGAGGCGGATTTGGGGATTTCGTCGACGAATTCCAGCCGGCGGATTTTCTTGTGGGGCGCGACGCGGGCGGCGACCCAGTCCATCAGTTCCTGTTCGCCCAATTCGCCCTTGCGCAGCACGAAAGCCTTGGGCACTTCGCCCGCTTCGAGGTCGGGGGAGGGGATGACGGCGGCATCGGCAACGGCCTCGTGGCGCAGCAGCAAGGCTTCGAGTTCGGCCGGCGCGACCTGGTAGGCTTTGTACTTGATCAACTCCTTGACCCGGTCGACGATGAAAAAGCAGCCGTCTTCGTCGGCGTAGCCGATGTCGCCGGTGTAGAACCAGCCTTCGTCATCGAGGGAGCGGGCGTTCGCTTCGGGATTGTTGAGGTAGCCCAGCATGACGTGGGGACCGCGGATGAGCACTTCGCCGCGTTCATTGGGGCCAAGTTCGGCGCCGGTTTCCACATCGATGATCTTGCTTTCGGTGTTTTGCAGCACCGGTCCCACCGAACCGGGCAGGTCGAGTTCGCTGCCGAGGGCGCGAATATGGGAGGCGCCGGCCACTTCGGTCAGGCCATAGCCCTGGATGATGCCGCAATCGAGCCGCTTTGCGCAGGCCTGCTCCAGGTCCACACCCAGCGGTGCCGCGCCGCAGGTGATCAGGCGCACGCGGCTCAGGTCGTAGTTGTCGACAATGGGATGGTTCGCCAGCGCGAGCACCAGCGGCGGCACGAGGCTGAGCAGGGTGACTTGATGGTCCTGCACGATTTGCAGGAACTGTTCGAGCTCGAAGCGCGGCGCGGACAGCAAGGTGGCGCCGTTGTACAAGGCCAGGCAAAGCAGCAGGGTCATGCCGTAAATGTGGAAAAACGGCAGCACGGCGAACATTTTATCGCCTTCCTGGTAGGGATTGGCTTCGGTGGACAAAACAAAATTGGCGATCAGGTTGCGGTGGCTGAGCATGACGCCCTTGGCCAGGCCGGTGGTGCCGGAAGAGTAGGGCATGGCGACCATGTCCCTGGCCGGGTCGATTTCCGCCTGGGGCGCGTCGCCGGCGTTGTTCAGCAATTCGGCGTAGGGAATGCAGTTCTCGGCTTGGCCGAGGACGATGATGTGCTCGATCCCGGTTGCCTCCGCGGCGGGCAGGGCGCGGTCGAGAAAGTCGGGAATCGTCAACAGGAAGCGCGCGCCGGAATCTTTGAATTGGTGGATCAGGTCGTCGCTGGAATAGAGCGAGTTGACCGTGGTGTTGACCCCGCCGAGCCAGGCGGTGCCCAGGAAAGCAATTCCGTATTCCGGCACGTTGGGCATGAAGATGGCGAGCACGTCGCCTTTGCCGAAGCCGCGTTCAGCCAGGCCGGTGGCGAAGCGCCGCACCATCACCGGCAATTGGGCGTAAGTGATCTGGCGGCCGCTGGGGCCGTCCACGAGCGCCTGCCGGTCGCCGAGGGTGTCGCAATGGCGCAACAGCACATCGACCAGGCTGCCGTCGGGAATGTCGAGGTCGGGAAGTTTGCTGCGGAAAATCACGGGAAGTCTCCTGGTTTTTGTTTCGGGTAATGATTATTTCTGCAAATCGGTGATGGCGAAATGGTAGCTGTTGATCTCCATGCCTTCGCGGAAGTAAAACCGGTGGGCGCGAAACCGCTGCACGCCGGAGTCCAGGTGCAATTGCTTGCAGCCGTTGTCGATGGCGTATTGCCTGAGCCAGTCCATAAGGCGGCGGCCCGCGCCGCGCGAGCGCCGGGCGGCGGTGGTCACCAGATCGTCCACGTACAAATGCTTGTGCCAGGCGAGCTTGCTCGTGATGACGAAGCCGGCGACGGCGAGCACTTCGCCATTTTCTTCGACGTAGGCGACTGTGTAGCCGTCCCGCTGTTGCCGGCGAATCTGCTCGACCATGCCGCCCAAGTCGAAGTGACCGCGCAACTCGAGCATCACCGGCGCGATTCGCTCAAGTTCCCGGTCGCTTTCGGCGATATGTACCTGCATGTGGGCCATTGCGGCGTCCAGCCTTGAATTGCCAAGCCAACGGCGCATAGTAATATCTCCGCAGACGCTTCGCCACGGAATTGCATACAAGTTGGAAATTTCACGATGACTGGATTCGCCCGCGGACCCTGGCACTGCTGGCGCCCTGTTGATGCAAACTTCGAATGGGAGATGGAATGCTGAAATTGCGCTGTAACACTCCCCCCTTGAGGGGGAGTCAAAACTGCGAAAGCAGTTTTGGTGGGGGGGCGGGCTTCGCGCGGATTTTGCCGGGTGGAATCGCGCTGATTTTGCTGGCCGGCTTCGCCTTCAGGGCCGCGGCGCAAATGCCGGCGGGGTTTGTCGACATGGGCGAGTTTTTGCCCAACGTGCAAATCGAAGCGCGTTACGCCGGCAGCGGCAATTTTGTGGGTGCGCCCATTGACGGCTACCTGGCGCAGAAAGTGCTGCTCACCCGCGAGGCGGCGGACGCCCTGCTCGCGGTGCAAGTTGAATTGCGCGAGATTGGGCTGGGGCTGAAGCTGTTCGACGGCTATCGTCCGCAGCGGGCGGTGGATCATTTCGTGCGCTGGGCCGAGGACCCGGAAGACGACAGAATGAAGTCCACCTACTATCCTTTCGTGGACAAGTCGGAACTGTTCGCGCAAGGCTATATCGCCGCGCAATCGGGACATTCGCGGGGCTCGGCGGTGGATTTGACGCTGGTTTCGCTGGCCACGGGCGAGGAACTCGACATGGGAACGCGCTGGGATTTTTTCGATCCGCGCTCGGCCCCCGCCAGCCCGGAAGTTTCCGCGCAGCACCGGGCCCGGCGCACCTTGTTGCAGATTACGATGGTCAAGCACGGCTTCGAGCCGCTGGACACCGAATGGTGGCATTTCAACTTGCGCGACGAACCCTACCCGGACACTTACTTCGATTTTGTTATCGAATGATTCCGTCTGATGGGCCCGCGGCGGGCCTCAACTCCACGCCGATTTCCAGGCCGGCCTCCTCGTAATAACGCAACGCGCCGGGATGCAGGGGCAGGACGATGCCCGCCAGAGCCCGTTCGAGCATCATTTCCCGGGTGGCGCTGTGGATCTCGCGCAAGGTGGGCAGGCTTTCCCACATCAGTTTCGTCAATTGGTAGACGATTTCCGCGGGCACATCCTCTCGCGTCACGAGCACGTTCGGACTGTAGGCGGTTGTGATGTCCTGTTGCTGGTAGGGATAGGTGCCGGCGGGCAAATCGTAGAAGTTCCAAAGCGGCAGTTCGCGATTGATCGCATCGAGATGGCGCTGGGTGAAGTTTAGAATCCGGATGCTGTCCCGCATTTGAGCATGGGATTGGGTGATCGCCGCCACCGGCGCTCCGGCGGGCACGTTCATGCCAACGATATTGCCGTCCTGAATGGCGCCGGGCACGGCGCCGTAGCCCATGTAGGCGAGGTTGAAGCGGTTGCGGAAATCGATGCCCAGGGCGTCGAGAATATAGGCGCCGGTCTGCTCGGCGCCGGAATTGCGCATGCCGAGCACGAAGCGCTCGCCGTCGATGGCGGCTAAATCATCCAGCGTGCCGCTGTTGACGAGATTGCTGTGGAGCACGAAATGCTCCACGTTCGGCCAGGTCGCGCCGACCGCGCGCAAATGCGTTTGCGGCGTGCCGATGGGTCCCTCGCCCTGCCAGGCCCAGGCGGCGAAGACGCCGAGAATGAGCCCGAACTGCGCCTGGTTGTCGCGCAGCAACTTGATGTTTTCCATGGAGCCGGCGGAGCTGATCGCCGTCAGGGAAAAATTCTCATCCCGGCGCGCGGAAACAATCGTCGACAGCGCCACGCCAACGGGATAAAACGTCCCGCCGGTGGTGCCCGTGGTCAGCACATAAGTGCGGCGTTCGAATTGCCGGTCGGCGCAGCCCGCGGCGACCAGGCAGCACAGCAACAGTCCAAGCCGGGCCAGCCGCGGGGCGCGCATTCAGCCGTTCCCGAAAGCCCGCACCGGTTCGGGACAACCGCCGTCCATGGCGGCAATCCAGTCGCGGATCAGGCCAATGCCTTCCGTGTGCGCCAGCGAGCGGCCAAGTTCGGGCATCATTTCGTCGGGTGCGGAGGATTCCATGCGGTAGAGCAGAATCGAGCGGTCCGGTGCGCCGGGATGGATGCCGTAGAGCAGGTCGCCGGTGCCGCCCCCGGCCGCCACCGGCGCCTTGCAAACGCCTAGTTCCAGCGGATTGCGGTGGTTGCCGTCGAGCACCAGGGCCGAGGTGTCGGCGGCGCCGTCGGGGTTGTGGCAGTGGCCGCAATGGATGTTCAGGTAAGCCAGCGCCCGGCTGTCCAGGTCGTCTTCCCGGTCTTCCCAGGATGAAGCGGCGGGCAGGGCGGGGGGAGCGTCAAGCCAACCTTTCTCGTGCATCGCCCACAATTGGGAGGAGTTTTCTTCCGGCGAGTGTGCGGCCGCGGCAGCGAGTTGCGCGGGAACCGCGCCCAGCGGCCGCAGCGGGCCATCGGGGTGCGCCGTCACATGGCAGGCCGCGCACTGGTTTTCATTGGGCACGAAATAGACGAATTCGCCAGCGCCCGCCGGGTGTTGCAAGCTGACCGGCACACTGGCCCCGGCCACGCGCAGAAAAGCCTCGCTTTGCGCATCGTTCCAGACGTAAACCATGGCCTGCCAGCCGTCCGCGCGCCGCGCCAGCAGCCGGGTTTCGATGATGCGGTGCTGTTGCCGGTCGAGTTCGGTCACGCCGTGGGAAGTTTCAAGCAAACGCCCATTGGCTCCCTTTGCATAGTAGAAGGTCTTGCTCAGGATCGAACCAACCGGCAAATCCAGCTCGCCGCCCACCAGTTTCGCCCGCCCGCCGGGCGGCAACCACATGCTGCGCAGCTTGCCCGCATAGTCGGTGAACAGGGGATTCGCCGGTGCGAACACCATGGTTTGCTCGCGGGGAATCAGCCGGTCGCCTTGCTCCCGGAACAGATTCCATTGCGAGAGCTGTTGCGGATTCTCGTCGGCGAAAAAACGCGGTTCCGCGCAGGCGCCCAGCAGGAAACCGGGCAACAATGCGGCCAGCAGCGCCCGGCGCGTGGATCGTGTCATGGCGCGCCGGAAATTGAAACCTCGGGCAGCTCCGCGCCCTGGCAATCATGGGGGCCGGCTTCGAACGAAGGCGCGGCGAAGCCGCCGGGCGCATCGAGATTGACGAAATCGGCATCGCCGTTGCCGCGGATGCAAAGCACGTCGGGCGCGGACTGCCCGGGCACGAGCGCGCCGTCCCAAACGATGTCGGGTACCGCCTGACCAGTGGCTTGTTGCAACAGCGCCAGCGGCTCGGAATCGGGTTCGGCGCCGCCGCCGTTGAAATTGTTGCCGTGCACATGAATCGATTCGGGGAATGGATCGTAATTCTCGTCTTCGATCGGCAGACCGGTGATGTGGTAACTGAGCACCATCATGTTGGCGCTGTTGTTCTCGGAGAATTCGTTGCCGAACACCTCGATGTTGTCGTTGGCAAGCACCATCAGTCCCGTGCCGGCGGGGACCGTGGCGACGATATTGCCTTCCGGCGCAAAATTGGCGGTGTTGTTGTCCACGATGCGGTTGTTGAACACCCGCGTGTTGCGGCCGCCTTGCACGGGCAAGTTGGGCAGGTCGAAAACCAGGATGCCGCCGGTGTTGTTGGTGGTGACATTGTCGTGCACGTCGGCAAAGGTTGAATTTTCGATCTCGATGCCCGCGACGTTGTATTCCGCGCGCGAGTTGCGCACGATGATTTGCGTTGATTGGCCGACGTAAATGCCGGCGTCGGACGCGCCAATGGCGACCGCGCCGTCGATCAGGACGTTGCTGGATTGCACTGGATAGATGCCATAAGCGCCGTTCGTGGTCAGCGGGCCGCCGGTCCATTCGGTTCGCACCCGGCGCACGGTGACGTTGTTGCTTTGGTTGATTTTCAGCGCGTCGCCGACGGTGTCTTCGATCGCCAAATCTTCGATGACAAAATCGTCGGCGCCGACGAGCAATCCTTCGGCGCCTTGCAACTGGTTGCGGAAAGAAAGGATCGAGCGGTCCATGCCTTCGCCGCGGATGGTCACCCCGGGCACGTTGAGCGAAAGGCCGCGGCTCAGGTCATGGGTGCCGGCGGGGATTTCGATCACATCGCCGGGTTGCGCTTCGATCAACTGCTGCTGCAGGGATTCCTCGAAACTCAATTGCGGCTGCGGTTCGCCGCAGGCGCCGGCGAGCGCGGCGAGCGGGATTACGAGGGCAATGCGAAAGTTGTTGGTCATGGTTCAAGTCTCGGTGATGTTGTGATCGGGATCAGGCAAAGTTTACGCGGAGCCGGGGGAACGGGCCGCCGCCGCGGGTGGAAAACGCATTCTCCCGGCGGCCCCAATACCGCGGGGAGATTCCGCGACTTCGCGCGGAATGACGCGCTTTTCCAGGGGTATTCCGCGACTTCGCGCGGAATGGCGCGCTTTCCCAAGGGTATTCCGCGACTTCGCGCGGAAAGACGCGCTTTCCCAGGGGTATTCCGCGATTTCGCGCGGAATTGCGCACTTTCCCAAGGGTATTCCGCGACTTCGCGCGGAATGGCGCGATTTCCCAGGGGTAATCCGCGGCTGTGCGTGGAATGGCGAACCTTTTCCAAGTGTTGTATTCCGTTTCCGCTCTTCCACCGCACTTCTATGGCACTTCGGACGCGGCCCGCTTTCCCGCTTGAGAATCAGGGCCGGGTGGGAGCGGCCATGTATTCTTCATCGGTGGTCGGGTCCATCCAGACCACGCTGCCTTCGTAAATGGTCAATTGCAGCGCGGCTTCTTCGGGATGGGCGCCGTGCCAGTGTTCGACGTCGGCCGGCGTCCACCAGGGCTCGCCCGGGTGCATCTCCACCACCGGTCCGCCTCGCACCTGGGTCAGCGCGCGGCCTTCCTCGATCATCAACAACTGGCCCCAGGTGTGCGTATGCCAGGAAGAACGCACGCCGGCGGGGAAGAGGATGCGGATGGAAGTCATGTCGGGCGCTTGGCTCACTTCCGGCGCACCGCCTTGAAAATTGCTCGACTGCGCGACGCTGCGGTCGCTTTGCAGGCCCGTCACGAGCACAACCAGCGCCAGCGCGACGGATGCGGAGGCGAGGAACTCCAGAGTGCGGTTTTTGCGCGACGTTCCCTTGGGAAGACTAGCCATGATTTTCTCCGACCACGAAAAAGAGGAAAGTCGAGCATTAACCATGCCCTCCGGCTTGTCAACTGATTTTCTCCCTCCCGCCGAGCCACGCCATGGAGATTCTGCGACTCCGCTTCGCTCCGCGCAGAATGACCCGGCGGTTACGTGGACTCCCTGCCAGTTTGTCATTCTGCGCGGAGCGAAGCGCAGTCGCAGAATGACCCGGCGGTGGCGCGGACATCCTGTCAGTTTGTCATTCCGCGCGGAGCGAAGCGGAGTCGCAGAATCTCCCGTCGTCTAAGCCACCCAAAATAGAATGAGCAACTTCGCGCGGAATCTCGCGGTGGCGTGATATGCTCGGCGGAATCCGCCCGGCATTGAGAGGTTTGCGCCTTGTTTCGAATTGCGGCAATCGGGGTTGCGCTTGCGGCGCTTTGCTTGACGGCTGGCCGGCACGAGGCGGCTGCGCAAACCGTCAATCCCTACGCGGGCAATCCGCGGGCGATTCTGGCGGGCGGGGCGCTGTTTCGGGCGCAATGCGCCACTTGCCATGGGGCGGACGGAAAAGGAATCGTTACCATCGACGCCCCGGACCTGAGCCTGATGTGGGCGCGGGACGGCGTCAACGACGCCTATGTTTTCAATGTGGTTCGCGACGGCGTCCCCGGCAGCATCATGCCGCCCCATGGGCTTTCTGAAACCGAGTTGTGGATGCTGGTTGCATTCATGGCCAGTTTGGCGGAGGGCGGCGGCGACGCGGATTTCGCCGGCGACGCCGGCAACGGCCGCCGCCTGTTCGCCGAGAATTGCGCCGAATGCCATCGCGCCGGCATCGAAGGCGGCGGCGTGCTCGGCCCGGCCCTGACCGGCGTTACCCGGCGCAGGTCGCCGGAGGCGTTGATTCGCTCGATTCGCGAGCCATCAGCGAGAATCGAACGCGGATTCCGACCGGTCGCCGTGGAAACCGCAGCCGAATCGATCACCGGCGTGCTCAAGAACGAGGACGCGTTTTCGCTGCAATTGGTCACCGAATCCCAGCGTTTGCGCGCCTTCCATCGGAACGAAGTGCGCCGTTTGCAGCGGCTGAACGAGTCGCTCATGCCGGCGTTTGCCGAGGCCGAGCTCGACGCCGGCGAACTTGCCGATCTATTGGCGTTTTTGCACGACAATCCTTGAACCAACCGGAGAGAACGATCATGCGCCGCGCTGTCCGCCTGCTGGTTTGCCCGATGTTGCCGCTGGCCCTGTCCGCGTTCGCCCAGGATGGGCCGACCTACGAAGAAATTCTGCAAGGATTCAACGACCCGGAGCGCTGGCTGACTTATTCCGGGGACTACAGCGGCCAGCGTCATAGCCCGCTGACTCAAATCACGCCCGACAACGTGGACCGGCTCCGGCCAATCTGGACCTTCCAGACCGGCACCACCACCCGCGGCCGCGGTTTTGAAGCAACGCCGCTGGTGGACGACGGCGTGCTTTATGTCACTGGTTCGAACAATTACGCCTGGGCCATCGACGCCCGCAGCGGCCGGGCGTTCTGGAGTTACCGCCGCAATCTGCCGGACGATCTCACCTACGGCGCGAGCGCGCCGGTGAACCGGGGTTTCGGCATGCTCGGCAACCGCCTGTTCATGGTCACGCTCGATGCCCACCTGCTGGCCATGGACCGCCGCAGCGGCGAAATTCTCTGGGATGTGCAACTGGCCGATTACCGCATCGGCTATGCCGCCACCCTGGCGCCGCTGGTCATCGACAATAAAGTCATTGTCGGCATTTCCGGCGGCGAATACGCCACCCGCGGCTTTATCGACGCCTATGCGCCGGCAACCGGCGAGCGCCTGTGGCGGTTCAACACGATTCCCGGCCCCGGCGAGCCCGGCAGCGAAACCTGGCCCGACGACCGCGAAGTGCTCGCCCGCGGCGGCGGCGGCACCTGGATGAACGGCAGCTACGACCCCGAGCTGAATCTGATCTACTGGGGAGTGGGCAATCCGAACCCGGACTATTTCGGCGATTCGCGCCCCGGCGACAACCTGTACTCGAACTCCATCGTCGCGCTCGACGCCGAGCGCGGCGACCTGCGCTGGCACTATCAATTCACGCCCCACGACCTGAACGACTGGGATTCCAACCACATGCCGGTGCTGGTGGACACCGATTGGCGCGGCGAACCGCGCAAACTGGTGCTGATGGCGAACCGCAACGGCTTCTTTTATGTGCTGGACCGCACCGATGGCGAGTTGCTGCTCGGCGAACCTTTCACAGCCACCACCTGGGCGCGGGAAATTGGCCCCGACGGCAGGCCCGTCATCCTCAACGACGGCAGCCGGGGCTGCCTGCCCGATCCATGGGGGTCGACCAATTTCATGCCGCCTTCCTACCATCCGGAATTGGAATTGTTTTACGTCACGGCGCGGGAAACCTGCGCCACCTACGTGCCGGAGGAGCCGGTGTACACGCCCGGCCAGGCCAGTTTCGGCGGCGTCGTCTTCATCGAACCCGACGGCACCGGCGCCTTGCGCGCGCTCGACATCCACAGCGGCGAACTGCGCTGGGAATTCACCTATCCTTCACCCACCTTCGGCGGCGTCATGAGCACGGCCTCGGGGCTGGTCTTCGCCGGCGACCACCAAGGCAATTTCATCGCCTTTGACGCCGCCAGCGGCGAGAACCTGTGGCACTACCAAACCGGCTCGCGCATCTGGGGCGCCGCCGCCACAACTTTCCTGCTCGACGGCCGCCAAATCGTGCTTATCCCCTCGGGCACCACCCTGGTCGCATTCGCGTTGGATTCTGGCTAGGTCAAATTTTTCAGCAGGCGCTCGGACCGCCAAACCCGAACGATCGTGGCGATAGTCGGGTCGCGGCGGTAAATAATTCTGAATGGTGGATGCAGCAACTCGCGAAACAGTGGTTGAGCGAGTTCGGGAACAATTCGACCCAAGTCCGGGTGTTGAATCAGGAATTGGACACGTTGGAAAATTTCCGCCACAAAGCGCTTGCCTATCTCCGGGACTCCCCGTTCTTCATACCAAGCCTCGATAGCCTCCAAGTCTGCGAGTGAGAGGTCGGAAAATTCAATCTTCAATTTGGTACTTCCCTGCAATCCAAACCAGGGTCAACGCTATTTCAGCCCAAATCGCTTTTTGGCTTGATCCAGCGAAACCGTCCGTCCCGCTTCGATGTCCGCCACACCGGCCAGGACCGCTTTCAAGAAAGCCAGTTCTTCCCCGGATTTCTCATATTCGCCAACCGATTGGACCACGGCCACGCCACGCCCCCGGTTGGTCAGCAAAACCGGCCGATGCGACTCTTCAATGTGCTTTACCACCCGGCCCGGATTGACTTTGAGTTTTGTCAGCGGAATTACGTCTTCGGAAAATTTTGTGGCCACCGCATGCACCTGACTGGTCAATTAAAAGGTGCTGATAATAGCACTTGTTTCTAACCATCGGCAGACCGGCCCACGTGTTTGGGGTGGTGCACCGTTTTGGAGAATTTGCGAAAAATTGCAAGAGTATCATTTGGGACCGCGTCAAGCCCCCGCCTCTTTGAGCGAGAGGCATGTTTAGCCCAAGTCACGGAGTTTTGCGGCGCCAGGGATGACGTCGGGGCTTGCCGCCATTCCGAGCGCAGTCTCGGTATCTGCCTCCGGGGAACGGCTCCTCGGATCCCGATGCTTTCCGCATACGCGGAGTGACAGGATGTTGCACTTTCTTTCATGGACATTTGCCCCGATTGATTTTATTCTCGCGGGATAGTTGCCGCGGCAGTGGGGCCCCACCGGGTCCTTGGGAGAAGCAATCATGAGCAGACGTCTGTTGGTAGCGATGATGGGCCTGGGTTTGGCGTGCGTGGCGGGCAGCTTGCCGGCGCAGTCTTACGTCGCCAGCGCCCCCGGTTCGAAAATGCACTATTACGACATCGAGGATTTCGGCCTCGAGGCCGGCAGCGCGACCTACGCCGACCATATCGCGCCGATCTTGCAGCGCAGTTGCCAGCAATGCCATCGTCCCGGCGGCGGCGGGCCGATGTCGTTCATGTCCTTCGACGAAGTCCGGCCTTGGGCACCCGTGATCCAATATCGCACCGCGATTCGCGACCGCATGGGCGCCATGCCGCCGTGGTTCGTGGAAAAGAACATCGGCATCAATGGCTTCAAGAACGATTATTCCCTCTCGGACCTTGACCTGGCGTTGATCCAAGACTGGGTCGCGAACGGCGCGCCCCGCGGCAATCCCGACAACGAGCCGCCGCCGCTGGAGTTCTCCGAAGGCAATGAATGGACCCTGGGCGAGCCCGACCTGATCCTGCGTTCGGCGGATGTCACGCGGCCCGCCATCGGCCCCGACTGGTGGGGCGATATCGGCCTCGTGCCGACCGGCCTGACCGAAGACCGCTACGTCAAGTCGATTGAAGTGCGCGAAATCAACGACATTCCCGCCGACATCGGCACCAGCACCGTCGGCGGCCGCTACATTTTCCACCACATGACCTACCGCAGCGGCATACTCAACGAGGGCGGCACGGCGATTTCGGGCGACGTCACAAGCTGGCCGATTCACGAAGTGGGCCGCAACGCCGACACCTTCCCCGAAAAAGCCGGGCGCTTGCTGCCGGCCAATTCGGCCCTGCACCTGTATGCGGCGCACCTGCATTCCAACGGCCGCGAAACCACCGGCCACCTGGAATTCGGCATCAGCTTCTTCCCGCTCGGCTACGAGCCGGAATACAGCAGGCGCGGCCCGCGCACCGGCAACGGCGTCGACATCGACATCGTGCCCAATCGCGCCAACCAGGAAGTGCACAACTACGTCGTGCTGCAGGAACACACCAAGATCATCGCTTTCGAGCCGCATTTGCACGCGCCCGGCGTGCGCATGTGCATGGAGGCGATCTGGGGCCACAACCAGTTCACGTTGAATTGCGTGGGGTACGACCACAACTGGGTGAAGCAGTACATCTACGAGGATGACAAGGCGCCACTGCTGCCGAAAGGCACGATTTTGCACACCATCGGCTATCTCGACACCACCGCGGCGAACCCGAATCTCGCCGACGGGCGCAACTGGGCCGGCGGCGGCCGCCGCTCGGTGTCCAATATGTACATCGACCTGGGCTACTCGGTCTCGCTGACCGAGGAGCAATTCCAGGCCGAAATGGCGCTGCGCCGGGCCGCGATGAAAGATCGCAACGAGTACGACATCGGCTGCCCCTTGTGCTGGGCGCCGGAGCCGGTGGAGGCGAGCATCGCCGGGAACGACTGAGGCGTGACGACGCCGTTTGCGTTGGCTGAAACCGATGCGAGCGGCGCCGGCCCCGGGCGATAGCGCGCGCCGCGCCTCGGAATTTGCAAAGCGCGGCTCGGCCCGCGGGCCCGGCCCCAAGGCCGCACCCGGTGGCTAAACCTGATCCGCGGCAACCACCGGACCCGCGCCGGGGGTTGCGGTCGCGGTTCCATTCAATCCACAGTTTTACTACTCGAAACGGGTGCCCGGTGCTCCCGCGACAACAATGAGAAGCACGCGATGAGAACTGTTTTACTGCTATTGCTTGCCGTGATTGCCGCGCAGACGGCCTTCGCCCAACCGCGTTTCATGGTCAGGAGCGGCGAGATTGTCTCGCCCGCCTACGAAGGCTGGTGGCCGAACGAGGAACAAGGCGGCTACACGCTGTTCTTCGGCTACATGAACTCGAATTGGGAGCAGCAGTTCCACATCCCGGTCGGGCCGGACAACTATTTCCGCCACGTCGGCCAAGGCGAACTGGACGACCTTGGCCTCGACGGCTTCGAGCCGTCCGAAGCCGACATGGGCCAGCCAACGCATTTCTATCCGCGGCGCAATCCGTTTCTGTTCACCATTGACGTGCCCGAGAACTTCGACACCGACGAGATCGTCTGGACACTGCGCACCCAGGGCCAAACCAACCGCGCCTATGGCTCGCTCAAGCCCGACTACCGCATCGACCCGCAAGTGATTTCCACCGAAGTCGGCGGCGCCTTTGGCAGCCTCGACGACGCCCTGCGCTCCAACATCCCACCCGAACTCGAAATCCCGGGCGACAACTTCCGCCGCGCCGTGGTGGGAGAGCCGATTTCGCTCACCGCCTACGCCAACGACCCGGACAATCTGCCCGCCCGGGCAAACCGCCCCGTTCCGCAAACCGCCGAGCAGATTTACCGCCCGCCCGCGTCAATTGTGGTGCTGTCGGGGCCGGGCCTGCGCTTTTCCTGGATCGTCTACCGCGGCGAGGCCGCCAACGTCACCTTCGACCCGGTGCAATTCAAGACCTACACCGACAGCCGGGTCTACGCCAACTCCCCCTGGTCGCCCCCCTTCCTCATCCCGCCGGTCCCCGAAGACAACCGCTGGCAAGCCAGCGTCACCTTCTCCGAACCCGGCGAATACGTCCTCCGCGGCGTCGCCAGCGACGGCTCGCTGTTCACCTATCGCAACCTGACGGTGACAGTGACCGAGTGAGTTGCTTGACCTGCTAAGTCTGAGCGGGAATGTGCCCGGGAGCGGCACCCGGCTCGATTCTCCAATCACCCCAATTGCCACTGGTGGCGGCCTATGCACGCATGCATATTGTTGGCTTGCTGATCTCTGGGCTGGCAGTTTTGTGCAAATTTATGTAAATTATCTGCAAATTCGATGGTCCAAATGCAATTCCATGCCACGGAGCAAACCAGCGTGATCATCTCGTTCGAAGTTGAAAATTTCAGCTCCTTCAATGAACGTCAGTCCATATCGTTCGTTGCCGCCCGCTTGAAGGACTGCGAGGCGGGCATCATCCACACGGAGGCCTTCAGTGAGCGCCGCCTATTGCCGGCTTTGCTCGTTTACGGTCCCAATGCCGCCGGCAAGTCGAATCTCGTCAAGGCGTTGGAAGCCATGATCGCCACGATTCTTTTTTCGCAGACCAGGGGATTGCCCGGCGGGCGCCTACCACCCCGCAAACCCTTCCTGCTGGACGCGGACGCCATCAATCGTCCAACAACATTCGAAATCAATCTCATCTTGGAGGGAGTCCGATACAGTTACGGCTTCTCCATCATGGAAACGGAAGTCGCGGAAGAGTGGCTGTACTCCTACCCGTTGGCCATGCCGCGAAAGCTTTACGAGCGCAAGGGGCAGGACTTTACTTTTGGGCGAATGTTGAAAGGCGCGAATATGGCTATTTCCAGGCTCACACGTCCGAACAGCCTTTATCTTTCCGCCGCCGCGCAAAATGGCCACGCGGAGCTATCCCGGTTGTTCCATTTTTTCGACTCGATTCAAATCGAAACCTCACTTAGCATTTCCGGTGTCGCGGCGGAGACGCGCATCAAGGTTGAACACAATTGGAAAATCAACGATGAAGTCATTGATTACTTGAAATCCATCCGGTCCGGGATTAGCAGCTACCGCATCAAGAAGCGAAACATCTCAGATGAGGAACGCGAAATCAGTAAAAAGATTGGATTGGCATTGGAGTCGGTATTCAAAGATGATCACGCCAATTTCGAGTATCGCGGATCAGATGAAAAAGAAAAATCCATTGAACTGGAACATAGCGGAGTCGACGGCTATCGTGCCCACTTTCCAATTCACCTGGAAAGCTCGGGCACCTTGAGACTGCTTGCCGCTCTACCCAAGATTTTGGGCGTATTGAAGACCGGGAAACTTCTTATCATTGACGAACTCGATCTCAGCTTGCACACGCATGCCGCCGAAAAATTGCTTCGTTTGTTTTGCCACGCGGAAACCAATCCGCGCGGCGCCCAAATTCTGGCAACCACACACGACACCAATCTATTGGCAAGCGACTGTCTGCGCCGCGATCAAGTCTGGTTCGCAGAGAAAGACGACACCGGCGCAACCGAGATTTACCCGCTGACCGACATCAGCACGCGA
The DNA here is from genome assembly GCA_965221015.1 of uncultured Pseudohongiella sp. Taxonomy (GTDB): domain Bacteria; phylum Pseudomonadota; class Gammaproteobacteria; order Pseudomonadales; family Pseudohongiellaceae; genus UBA9145. The sequence goes on from OZ244859.1 coordinate 1,118,609, forward strand.
AAATCCGACGACATAGAGAGAGGATATCTGCAGGGACGCTTTGGCGCGACTCCGTTGTAGCAAGATTTTCATGAAGGCCAGCCGAAATTCCCAACACAGACGAAAGCCAGCGCGTCGCAAGCCGAGAATAAAGTTCTACATCTTCGCGGAGGGCAAAAATACGGAGAAGGACTATTTGAAGTGTCTTGAGGCCAAATTGGGACTTCGGGGACCATTGGTCGAATATTTTGGTGCGCTTGGAGTACCGAAAACCGTCGCAACGGAAGCAATCAAATTTGCCCGAAACCAAAGCCTTGCAGACAACACTGGCAGGCGACGGCGAAAGCTTGACTCATATGAGGAAAACGATGAAGTATGGGCGGTTTTTGATCGAGACGAACACCCTGCGTTCAAGGAGGCCATACAAAATTGCAGAGACGCGGGCGTCTCTTTCGCATACTCCGACCCCTGCTTTGAATTGTGGTTGCTGTTGCACTTGATTTCATACGATGCCCCTTGTGACCGCGGAAGTGCGCAGCGGGATCTCAAGATCAAGCTAGATAAGTATGATCCAAAAAGTGGAAAAACAGCAGATTTTGAGCCATTGGTGGAACACTTGGAAACAGCCGAATCACGAGCCGAGCACCAACGAAACGATCGCCGCAAGGAAGGCAACGAGGACGGCAACCCAAGCACTAACGTTTACGAACTTACCCGAAAAATGAAGCATGCCGTCAGTTTGGCCGCCGGTGATTAATCAGGGCGGGAACTTCGACAGCTTGGATTTGTGGATGGACGATGCCTCCACGACTTTCGCCCGCTTCATACGTGAGCCGTTCGAACCGCAATATCAGAATTACTGATTTCGCTATAGAATCCACATTGCATTGCCAGATGCGGTGGATTAGTCTGTCACGGAACTCCCGTCCAGTTGGCGCGATTCCGCGCCAGGCACCGTTGGCCCGGTTGGAGACGCTCATGAAACGCATGAACCGCATATACCGCTTCCGCAAACCGATTGGTTTCTCCCGCGGCCGGCGCAATTTGCTCGCCGCGATGCCCGCCTTGGCGCTGGTGCCGCTGGGTTGCGCCACGGAGAGCGGGCCGGCGCCGGTGGCGGTGCGGAAATTGCACAGCTTTCGCATCCGCTCCAGCGATGTGGCGCGCTCGGTGGCCTTTTATCAGGATGTGTTCGGGGCGCCCGTGCAAGCGCGCCAGGGCGATGAGGTCGTGTTGCGGGTGGGCGACGGGCCGCATTATTTTTCCATCGCGCCCGCCGAACCCGGCGAGACGCCGACGATTGCGCATATCGGCCTCAGCGTCGCCGACTTCGACGTGGACGCGGTGCAAGAGCAATTGCGCGCATTTGGTGTCGAGCCCGGCGCCGGCCCGCAATCAACCGCGGACCGCCTGTCGGTGGGCTTGACTTCCTGGGTGCGCGAGCGGCCGGGTGGGACGCGGGAGCTGTATTTCGCTGAGGCCGAAGGGCTGATTTACCATCTTTCCTCGCCCATGGACTGTGGCGGCGACGGCGCGTTGGGCGAGCTGTGCGGCGCGGTCGAGCCGGCGCCTTCGGCGGGGATGTTCCAGCTCGTCGATTACAACCACTTCACCAACTTCACCGCCAACCGCGGCCGCGCCAACGATTTTCACCGGCGCGCGTTTGGCAAAGAGTTTCAGGCCTACCAGGGCCCCAATGCGCCGGTGATTGGTGTCGGCGATGGGTTCCAGTTCCTCATGTACGCCGGTGGCGACGAGCAGGGGCCGCCGCAGAATCCCGCGCTGATTCATCATGTCTGTTTCAGCATGACCGGCTTCGACGTGGACAACATTCTCGCGCGCTTGACGGAATACGGCTTGCGCGCGCGCCCGGACGGCGCCGCGACCGAACCGCTGATGCATTGGGTGAGCATGCGCATGCCGGACCGGGGCGGTTTCGAAACCGGCACGCCCGAGGTGTATTTTTCCGACCCGGACGGCATTTCCATTCAATTGCAGGATGCGGCCTACTGCGGCGGCGGCGGTTACCTGGGAGACGACTGTCCGCCTTTGGTCTGATCAGGCAGACTGGTTCCGCTTCCTTCAGTACAATGACGCGCCGAGCCGGACGCGGGATGCCCGCGGCGGTGGCCCGGCATGGTATGTTCTCGCCGGACCGTCGCAAGCCTCGCGGAAGCCGCGCTTGCGGGAGCTTTGCCATTCGGGCGTGACCCCGCGCGGCCGTTGTTGCAAAAATCGCTGCGAAAATCTTTGCGGAAATCGGGTTCAATAGAGATAAGGAGCAACATGGAATACAGATACGTCGGCCGCAGCGGCCTGCGCGTGACGCCCATTTGCATGGGCACGATGAGTTTCGGAACCTGGAGTGACGAAGCCGAGTCGTTCCGGATACTCGACAAGTCTTTCGACCGCGGAATCAACTTTTTCGATACCGCCGAAACCTATCCGGTGCCGCCGACGGCCGAACTCGCCGGCTTGACCGAAGAGATTTTCGGGCGCTGGCTGAAGCACAAGCCGCGCGATGCCGTCATCGTCGCCACCAAGGTCGCCGGCGCGGCCGGCGGCTGGTTCGTTCCGCCGATTCGCCAGGGCCTGACCGCCGTCGACCGCCATCATATCGAGCGCGCCGTGGAAGGCAGCTTGCGCCGCATGGGGGTCGATTACATCGATCTCTACCAGGTGCATTGGCCCGACCCCATCGTGCCCATGGAGGAAACCATGGGCGCTCTGGACCGGTTGGTCGACTCGGGCAAAGTGCGCTACATCGGCACCTCGAACGAGACGAGTTACGGCCTGACCAAGAGCAATATGATCGCCGAATACGAAGGGTTCGCCCGCTTCGAGTCGATCCAGAACAATTTCTCGCTGCTGCACCGCCGTTTTCTCGACGAATTGGCCGAGGTTTGCCGGCGCGAGAAAGTCTCCCTGCTGCCGTATTCGCCGATTGGCGGCGGTGTTCTCAGCGGCAAATACAACGATGGCAAGTCGCCGCCGAACACGCGCTTTGGCGACTATCAAAACAGTAATCCACGCCAGCGGGCGATGGCGCAGCGGTTCGTCAACGAAGGGACGCTGGCTTCCACGGCGCGATATGTGGAGATCGCCCGGGAAGCGGGCATGTCGCCGGTGACGCTGGCCACGCGCTGGAGCATGGAGTTCGATTTTGTCGCCTCCACGATCATCGGCGCGCGCGGCGCGGACCAACTCGACGAATCGCTGGCGGCCTTGGACATCGAACTGTCGGACGAAGTCAAAGCCGCTTGCGACGAAGTGCACCGGAAAATTCTCTATCCAATGGGGTGAGGCCCGAGGAAAACCCTTGCGCATTGACTGGCAATCATACGAGCCCGGCGCCTTTCACGATGAGATGATCGAGCGGCCGGGTGTGCCGCGGCCGCAGGCGCGGCAGCTTGCGGCCTATTTGGAATCGCTGGACCGGAAAAACCTCGACGAGAAAAAACTCGCCGCCAAACTCGCCATCAAAACCATGGGCATCTCTTTCACCGTTTACAGCGACGGCGAAAACATAGACCGCGAGTGGCCCTTCGATCTGATTCCGCGGGTGATACCCTCGCGCGAATGGGAACAGACCCAACGCGGCCTCGAGCAGCGCGTGCGCGCGCTGAATTGTTTCATCAACGATGTCTACAACGAACAGAAAGTCTTCAAGGACAAGATTATCGACCCGGAATTGATCCTCGATTCGGTCAATTTCCGCCCCCAATGCCTGGGCATCCAGCCGCGCTACGGCGTCTGGGCGCATATTTGCGGCACCGACCTGATCCGCGACGAACAAGGCCGCTTCATGGTGCTCGAAGACAATCTGCGCGTGCCTTCGGGCGTGTCCTACATGCTGGAGAACCGCCGCGTAACCAAGCGCGTATTCCCCGAGTTGTTCGAAAACTACGAAATTCTCCCCGTCACCGAATATCCGCAGGAACTGTTCGACATGCTCGCTTCGCTTTCGCCGCGCCGGCAGGCCTATCCGGAAGTGGTGGTGTTGACACCCGGAATCTACAACTCCGCCTATTTCGAACATTCCTATCTCGCCCAGCGCATGGGCGCGGAACTGGTGGAAGGCAGCGACCTGCTGGTGGAGAACGACCGCGTCTTCATGCGCAACATCGGCGGCTTGGCCCAGGTGGATGTGATCTACCGCCGCATCGACGACATGTTTCTCGACCCCGCGGTGTTCAATCCGGATTCGATGCTCGGTGTGCGCGGGCTGTTCCAGGCTTGGGTCAAAGGCAATGTTTCGTTGGCGAACGCGCCGGGGGCCGGTGTCGCCGACGACAAGATCGTGTACACCTACGTGCCGGACTTTATCAAGTACTATCTTGACGAAGACCCGATATTGCCCAATGTGCCGAGCTTCCGCTGTTTTGAAAAGAAGGAAAGGCGCCATGTGCTCGCCAACCTGGACAAATTCGTTGTCAAACCGGCCAATGAATCCGGCGGCTACGGCATGTTGATGGGCCCCCAGGCCAGCGCGGCCGAACGCGAGGAGTTCGCCCGCCGCATCAAGCAAAACCCGCGCAACTATCTCGCCCAGCCGCTGATTTCACTGTCCACCGTGCCGATTCTGGGCGAAAGCGCCGCCGAAGCGCGGCATGTGGACCTGCGTCCGTTTATCTTGCAGGGGGCGGGCGCCAGTGTGACCCCAGGCGGGCTGACCCGCGTCGCGCTGACCAAGGGCAGCTATGTCGTCAATTCGTCCCAGGGCGGCGGCAGCAAGGACACCTGGGTGGTGATGAACTGACCATGCTTTCCCGGGTGGCCGAAAGAATCTACTGGCAGGCGCGCTATCTGGAAAGGGCGGAAAACACCGCGCGCCTGCTCAATGTGTTCTCCAACCTGTTGCTTGACCTGCCGGGGCGCACCAAACTCGGCTGGCGCGCGCTGGTGCGCATCACCGGCACCACCGAATTGTTCGCCACCCGCTACAGCATCGCCACGGAAAGCAATTTGACGCGGTTCCTGGTTGCCGACGACAGCCACGCCTCGATTCGCGGCATGTTGGCGATGGCGCGCGAGAACGCCCGCACCACGCGGGAAGTCATGCCGGCGGAGGCTTTCGAACGAATCAACGACCTTTACTTCTACACCGAGTCCGCCAGCGGCGGCGCCGTGGCGCGCAGCGCGCGCAACGCCATGCTGGAGCGGATCATCGAAAGCTGCCAGCAAATCTTCGGCATGTTGTCAGGCGCCATGAGCCGCGACGCCGGCTACGCCTTTGTGCGCATGGGGCGGGCGCTGGAGCGCGCGGACATGGTCACCCGCATCGTCGATGTCGGCGCGCGCAAGCTGTTCACCCATTCCGGCGGCGGCGTGGTGGCGCCCAGATTTCCCGAACCTTATGAGGGCATTTTGTGGATGAGCGTGCTGCGCTCGCAAAGCGCGTACCAGATGTATCGCCAGCACGTGCGAAGGCGGGTGAACGGCGAGGATGTGGTGCGTTTTCTGTTGCAGGACGACGAGTTCCCCCGCGCGGCGTTCCACAATCTCACCACCATCAGCAAGGTGTTGCCGAAGCTGCCGAATCATGATGAAGTCGCCGGCCTGGTGGACGCCGCGCGCCGGCACGTGATGCAATCCCAGGTGGCGGACCTGATCGAAGGCGGGCTGCCGAACTACATCGACGGGTTGCAGATCGAATTCGCCGGCATTCACCAGGCCATCGTCGAGACCTGGTTCTCGCCCGGCAACTGAAGCGGGCGGCCGCGGATGATCGATTTCACCTGTGCTTGCGGCCAGACGCTGTATTTCGAGAATACGGCATGCCTGCGCTGCGGCGCCCGGGTCGGTTACGACCCCCGCGCGCGGCGCATGTTGCCCCTGGCCACGGGCGCCGACGGCATCCCGCGCGGCGAGGCGGGCCCGCTGTGCCGCAACGGCATCGACTTCGGCGTGTGCAACTGGATTGTCGGCGCCGGGCAAAACCCCGGCGGGTTTTGCCTTTCCTGCCGGCTCAACCAAACCATTCCCAACTTGCGCGATGGCAGCCGATTGCATTGGTGGAAGCAATTGGAACTGGCCAAACGGCGCTTGATTTTCACCTTGCTGGAATTGAACCTGCCGGTGACGGGCAAACACGAATCCGCCGGCGGGCTCGCGTTCCGCTTCGTCGAAGACCGGCGCTCCAACCCGGATGTGGCGGAAGAGCACGTTTACACCGGCCACAGCGAAGGCGTGGTGACAATCAACCCCGCCGAGGCGGACGAGGTGCGGCGCGAAATCGCGCGCCGGGATTCGGGCGAGTTGTACCGCACCGTGCTGGGCCATTTCCGCCACGAAAGCGGGCATTACTATTTCAATGTGCTGGTCGGCCAAGGGCCGCGGCTGGCGCGGTTCCGGGAATTGTTCGGCGACGAAACGCGGGATTACGCGGCGGCCCTGGCGCGCTACTATGCCGGCCCCCGAATCCGCGACCCGGAATTCATCAGCGCCTACGCCCAGTCGCATCCGCTGGAGGACTGGGCCGAGACCTGGGCGCATTACCTGCACATGACCGACACCTTGCAAACGGCCGCCGGCCACGGCCTGCCCCAGGGCTCCGGTCATGCCGACAGCTTTGACGATCTGCAGCGGAAATGGTCGCAGCTTGCGATTGTGCTCAACTCACTCAACCGCAGCATGGGGCTGGAAGACGCTTATCCTTTCGTGCTTTCGCCGGCGACGCTCACAAAACTTCGCTTCGTTCATGAACTGGTTTGTCCCAGTTCGCCGCCCAGCGCAGCGGCGGCATCTGCCGGAACGCGTGCTTGAGCGCGCCGTCCCAGCCCTGGCGCAAGTCGCGCAGAAAATCGCTTTCCGGCTCGAAGCGGTGGTGGTGATCCAGGCTTAAGCTGTCCTTCGGGTAGAGCTGCAATTCGATGGGCGGTCCCACGCCGCGGTTGCTCTTCATGGTGGAATCCATCGAAATCAGCAGGCATTGCGCCGCCGTCGCCAGATCCAGCTCCGGGTGCAGGATGCGGTCGAGAATCGGCTTGCCGTACTTGCTTTCGCCGATCTGCAAATAGGGCGTGTCCGGGGAGGTGGTGATGTGGTTGCCTTCCGGATACACCAGAATCACCCGGTGCTTGCGGCCCCTGATCTGGCCGCCAAGGATGAAACTGGCTTCGAAGTTGGCGCCGTCGGTCTTGCGTTTTTCCTGCTGTTCGAGACTGATGTCGCCGATGTAGTCCGCGGTTTCGGTGATGCTGCCCAAAGTGTTGAGGGTGAACTTTTCGTCCTTGCGAATGTCGGCTTTCAGCTTCGCCATGACGCCCTGGCTCGTCGCCAGGTTGCCCGCGCACAGAATTACGAATTGCCGCTCGCCCTTGATGCCGTGGCGGAACATCTTGCTGTAGGTCGAAACCTGATCGATGCCCGCGTGGGTGAGGGAGTCGGAACAGAACACCATCCCGGAATCGAGTGAAGCGGCTACGCAATACGTCATGACGCATTTCCCCTGTGCCTTGCATTCCGAGGCATTCGAATCAGGCGCGCGCCAGCCGTTTTGGCGCAACACCCGCCGCCGGGCGCGCCCCTTGGGCGGCGCCCGATCAATGGCCCCAACGCCATGGTTGGCGTTGGCCGCGACTTCCTTCGTATGGGCCGGATTGCCTGGCTAATTGTTGGACGGCTTACGCCCGTCTATTGGCCAGTTTTCCGGTCCGTTTTCCGGTTCGTTTTCCAGTCCGATTTCCGGTCCGATTTCCGGTTCGTTGTTCGGTCGAATTACCGGTGTTCGGTCGAATTGCGGGCCGGTCTACTGGAGAGACTCGTCGTCATCCAGATAACTCGAACCGTACTCCATTTCGATGCGCCTGCTGTCCAGCCGTTCTTCCAACCGCCGCCGCAACTCGACGATTCGCACTTTCTCGCGCGCCGCCGGTTCCGAAGGCGCGGCCGGCTGATGCGAACCGAAATCGGCCATATCCAGGCTGTCGTTGTCTTCCCATTCTGGTGTCTGCATGATTTACCCCCCAAACAATCACCAAGACGTAAGCTTCTATCCCCTATATCGTGCTGATGATGAAAAAAATCAATCAATCACCATTTGTGCATACTTCATACTAGAATTTTTGGATTTGCGCAAAGCAAAATTGCGGCGAATTTTGCTTTGCCGGCAAGTTTCCGCGGCTTCGCCGCGCTGCGCGCGGCATGACGGGGGACCCAGCGCGCGCCCTTGTGGATTCCGATGGGTTGCACCTGTCATCCCCGGCGCGGGTATTCAGCTTCGACCATCCCCGGTCTCGCTGTTGAGGGCGCGCCGGCGCAGCTCGCGCTTGGCGATCTTGCCGGTGCCGGTGCGCGGCAACTGCTCGTGCTGGAAGTAAACCGTGCGCGGAATCTTGAACGCGGCCAGCCTTTGGCCGAGAAAGTCTCCCAGCTCCCGCGCGTCGAGCCGTTGCCGCGGCTTGAGCATGATGCTGGCCGCCGGGACTTCGCCAAGGCGGGGGTCGGGTATGCCGTAAACCGCGACTTCGCTCACCGCCGGATGTTCGCTGATGGCATATTCAACCTCGACACAGGCGATGTTTTCACCGCCCCGGATCACAATGTCCTTGGCCCGGTCCAGGATGATCAGAAAACCCAGCGAATCCAGCTTGCCGATGTCGCCGGTGCGGAACCAGCCGTCGCGCAAGACCTCGCTGGTGGCTTGCGGCTGCTTCCAGTAGCCCTTCATCACCGACGGACCCTTGATGCAAATTTCTCCGACTTCGTTGGCCCCGAGTTCATGGCCCCCGGCGTCGACAATGCGCAGGTCGGTCAGCGGCGGCGTCGGGCGGCCGGTGCTGTGGGGCCGGGAAGCGTAAAACTTGTAGCTGATGATCGCGCCGAGGGCATTGGTTTCGGTCAGGCCGTAGCCCAGGCCGGCCACCGCCTGCGGCGGAAACTTCTCCAGCATCATCGCCAAATGTTCCGGCGGCCGCGGCGCGCCACCGCTTTGCACCCCGCGCAAACTGCTTAAATCGGTGGATTCGAATTTTTCCGAGACCATGATTTCCCAGGTCATGGTGGGCACGCCGTGGAAAATTGAAATGCGCTCCCGTTCGATCAACGCCAAGGCGGCTTCCGGGTCCCATTTGTACATCATCACGAACTTGCGCGGCGAAATGAAACTGATCAGGAACTGGGCGTGGCTGCCGGTGACGTGGAACAGCGGCACATTGGCCAGAATCGCCGGCTGCCAGGGCGGGTTTTCCTCCACCAGCTCGGGATACATGGTTTCGCTGACTTCGCGCACGAATTTCCAGGTGTACAGCGCGCTGATGACCGCGCGATGGCTCGAAAGCACGCCTTTTGGGGCACCCGTCGAGCCCGAGGTGTACATCAGCGTGGCGTCGTCTTCGGGCCCAACATCGATGGCGCGCAGCTCGGCATCGTCAAGCGGCGCAAAGCGCGCCAGCAATTGCCGCGTTTCCGGCAAATCGCAGCCGGCTTCCGGCTTGATTATAATGACATCGAGCGCGCGCACCGACTCGCCAAGCAATTTCAGCCGCGGCGGGTCGGCGAAGACCAGCTTGCTGCCGCTGTCTTCGACCAAAAACTTCAATTCCCGCGCGGTGGACCAGGAATTGAACGGTGTCACGATCGCTCCCAGCATGGTGGTCGCCATGTAGGCCAGGCACCATTCCGGCGTGTTGCGGGCGCAAATGGCGACCCGGTCGCCCTTGCCCACGGCATATTGCTCGCGCAGCGCCCGCGCCAGGCGCCGCGCCATGGCCAGGGTTTCGGCGAAGCTGTGGCGTTCCTCCTGATACACCAGGAAGGTCTTGTCCGCCGCTTCGCGGCCAAGCTCGTAGACCGCGCCCAGATTGCGCGGCACCTTGCTGAAAACCCGCAAATCGACGCCGTTGATGCGCGTGGTTTCGATGGCGAAAGGCGACTCGGGCGCCAACATGCGCGCCACGATTGTTTTCAGTTTCTCCAGATCGGCGACGAGTTCCCGGTCGGACAGCATGGCGGTTTATTCGCTTTTCAGCGTCAGAATCACCTTGCCCAGCGCGCGGCGCTCGGTGAAGACATTGAACGCCGAAACAAAGTCCCGGAACGGAAAGCGCTGGGTGATCAGCGGCTTGATCTTGCCCTGTTCGTACATGGCGAGCAGTTCGCGGAAGTTTTCTTCATAGACCGCGGGCTCTTCCTTGCGGAATCGGCCGAGGAACACACCCACCATGGACGAGCCCTTGAGCAGGGCCAGATTCGCCTTGTAGGCGGGAATCCGGCCGCTGGTGAAGCCGATGACCAGCAGGCGTCCGTTCCAGTTGATGCAGCGGCAGCATTGGTCGAACAGGTCGCCGCCCACCGGGTCGTAGATCACGTCCGCGCCCGCGCCGCCGGTGAGGGCTTTGATTTTCTCCTTCAGCTCGCCGTCGCCGTAATTGACCAGCTCGTCGGCGCCGAGCTTGGCCGCGAAGGCGAGTTTTTCATCCGAACCGGCCGCGGCGATCACCCGTGCGCCCATGATCTTGCCCAGTTCCACCGCCGCCATGCCAACGCCGCCGCCGGCGCCGAGCACGAGCAGGGTTTCGCCCGGGCGCAGTTGCGCGCGCTGTTTCAAGGCGTGGTAGGAGGTGGTGTAAACCATGGGGAAAGCCGCCGCGGTGGCGAAGTCCATGTTGTCCGGGATCTTGCGCAAGCTGTGGGCGGGAACGGCAACATATTCGGCGAAGGCGCCCAGGCCCGGCACCGCCATGACCCGGTCGCCGGGTTGGAATTCCGCCAGACCCGGGCCGGTTTCGCGCACCACGCCGGCGCATTCCGAGCCGGGTATGAAAGGCATCTCGGGCTGAAACTGGTATTGGCCGCGAATTTGCAGCCCGTCGGGAAAGTTCAGCGAGGCGGCGAACACTTCCAGCAGCGCCTCGTTCGCGCCGGCCGCCGGCCGCTCGATCTCGTCCAGCGCGAGATTCTCAGGCGGGCCGTGGGAATGACAACGGATGGCGAGCATCGCGGCGCTCCGGCGAAATTTTGCGGATTCAAACACGAATGCACGGCAACTTCAAACCACCCGCGGCGCCCTTGCGCAAGCGCGCCGGCGGGGTTATTTTGCGCCCCAGGAATCGATCGCGGCAATCATGAAAGCAAGCATCAGTTCGGCCCGGGAAAACCGCCGGCGCGAGTATCTCGCGCTGATGGATATCCAGCCCTGGTACGCCCGGCGTGCGTTGGTCAACGCCAAGGCTTCGCCGGTTTACGAGTTGGCGCCAGCTCCGGCGCCAGACTCGCCACCAGGTTCGCCGCCCGGCCCGGCGCCGGCCTCCGCTTCGAGGCAAGCGGCGGATTCCGCGCGCGCGACTGCCGCGACCGCGCGCAATCGCGCAACCAGGCGCGGGACCGAACACGAACCCAGGCGCGAAGCAGGTCAATTCACGCCGCAGGACAAGGCATCCGCAGCGCCGCCCCCGGCCGCGCAATCCGCGGCCATCGCGCTGCGCAAACCGCTGCACTATCTCGCTCTGGATGAAAGCCTGGCGCTGCTTTCCGACGCTCCCTGGGAAAGCGCCGACCATGCCGAAAGCCGGCAATTGCTAGCCAACATTTTGCGCGCGCTGGGCAAGGAACTGGTGCCGGATGCGGCCGGCGAGCTGGCTGGGCCCGCTGTTCCTCCGGGCGACCCGAAAAGCCACCCGCGGGCGCGGCAGAACAAGCGGGACACTTCGCCCGCCGCCCCGCTGGAAAATTTGTGCCGCCGCGACCGCTGCGCCAACCTGCTGATTTTCGCCCACTACGGCAACGACTTGTTTCCCGATCTGGCGCCGACGACCACGGACTTTCGGCGCGACATCGGCGGGATTGCGATGCGCGTCACGGTAACCCGCGGCCTGCGCGAAATGATTGCCTTTCCCAATCTGAAGAAACAATGCTGGCAGCAATTGCAGCCTTTGCGCGCCCGCCTCAACTGAAGTTCACTTCGACAAGCGTTGGCCGATCCGTTTCGCCGCGGCAATCAGCAACTTGCACAGGGCAACTGTGCAAAAGGCGACCAGCGCCAGCCCCAGCAGCAGCAGCAAAATGGCGAGCAGCACGCCCAGCAAGTCCGCGGCGGGAATTTGCTGCCACATGGAAAGCCCCCACAGGCTGGCGGCGCCGATGGCGATGCCGGCCAGGGCGGCGGAAATTTTCTTGTTGATTTTCAGCATGGAAAAAATCATTGCAGCAGCTTCCGCGGTTTGCCGAGCAGTATTTCGTTTTCCGCCCCGCCGCCGACGCGGGTCCGCTTTCCGCCCGCAATCCTTTCCGGCCTGGGGCTCCCATGGTATTTCAGAAATGCAAGGCGGAACGAACGGTATTTTATTGCCGGAAAAGTTCAATAAAAACAGTAAGCAAGAGTAGCCCTTTTTTGGCCATTCTGCGTTCGGCCGGAAATTTATGCACAAAAACCGCTTTCCTGTAGCAAAACGTTAATATTTGTGGTTTTATTTTTTGGGTTGATTGGTCTATAACTGTAACACATTGTATTAAAAGGATTTTCTATCTTGGTTAACTTTTGAGCAATGTACCCTTGGTTCGCGTTCCCGCGGCCTTCGCGGCCCGTTTTACAAACTTATGCACCGAGTTATCCACAGATATTGTGAACAAGCGACGGCCCCCGGAGCCTGTCTTCGCGCCCGCCGCCCAACCGGAAGGGCGCGTTTTGTGGTACCTTGTGCCCCATGTTGCTGACCTCCAGTCGGCGCCGCCGGATCCTCGCTATTCGTATCGTACCGCAATCAGCGGGCCGCCAATGACTGAACTGACTGGAAATGACTGAACTGACCGGAGACGTGCCTTTCCTGTGGCGCTTGTGCGCCCACGAGGACAAGGGCTCGCGTTCCGTGGCGATGGTGGTGCGGGGCCCGGATGATTCGGACTCCTTCGACCTCACCATCGAAACCGGCATTCTCAAGCTGGGCGCGGACCCGGAACAGCCCGACAATGAGGAAATCCTCGAATGGAACCAGAGCGACCTTGATCTGTTCCTGCGCCTGCTGCAACAACGCAAGATCGGCAACCATACCGCACAACCCGATATCGTGCGTCTCGACCTGACCGACCCCGAAGTGATCGAAATCATCCATATCGTCGCCGCCGCGGGCTTCGGTTTTCCGTATACGCCCATGGGCTTGCTCAAGGACGCCACCGGAGAATATCCGCCCCACGAGGCGGTCGTCGGCGGTCCCGCCTCGCTCAATACCGTAAGCGGCTTCAAACGCTGCGTCGTGGTGCAAGTCGCCCAGGACGAGATCGCCTGCGTGCTGCTTGATGATCTTCCCATCGCCGAAGAAGAAGGCGGCCAATGCCTGTTCCGCAACGATGTGCTCGTGGTGGAACCCGTGGACCTGCTGCACCCTTCCTTCGCCCAAACCGGATTGCGGCCGGAGTCGGCCACCATCCATTGAGCCGCCCCGGTTCGGCAACCGGCCAAGGCGTCCATTGCCGCTTGCGGCGGCAGGGACCGCGCGCCGCCCGCACAGGGGCTGCGCGCGCGGCTCACCCTCGCCGTGTACGAGGTCGAACCGCGCGCCGCCCGCACACCGGTTGCGCCGCTCAGCTTCGCTGATTGAAGCGGCGGCCCACCAGCGCCGCGGCGATGTTGACTTTTTGGATGTCGATGGCGCCGCCGGCAATGCCCCAGCCCCAGCCGTCGCGCATTTTCTGTTCGATGGGAAATTCCCGCGAATAGCCGTAGCCCCCCATCAATTGCATCGCCTTGCCGGTTACCTCGCGCACGGCTTCATTGGCGAAACACTTGGCGATGGAGGCGTCGGCCAGCGAGGGCAGGCCGCTTTCGGCGCTGGTCACCGCGCGGTAGAGCAGCAGGCGCGCCGCATCGAGCTTCATTTTCATTTCCGCCAGATGAATCTGCACCGCCTGGAAATCCACCAGCGCTTTGCCGAATTGCTTGCGTTGCTGGCAATAGTCCAGCACATAGTCGAAAGCCGACTGGGCCACCGCCAGCGACATCGTCGTGTTGCCGCAGCGCTCCAGATCGAAAGCTTCCATGAGCCGGCGAAAACCGCCGGCGGGAACCAGCACATCGGCGGGGTCGATCTCGACCTCGTCGAAAACCATGTCGGCGCTGTGCACACCGCGGAAGCCGAGATGGTGGTCGCGCTTGCCGAAGCTGAAGCCGGGTGCGCCCTTGCGCGCGAGCACCGCGCCAATCCCCCGCGCGCCGGGTTCGTCCGACATGCGGCAATACACCAGATAGACATCCGCATGCCCCGCGCCGGAACACCATCGCTTGGTGCCGCTGAGCAGCAATTTGCCATCTTTCTCTCGCAAGCGCGTATTCAAATCCGTCAGCGCCGAACCGGCGTCCGGTTCCGACATGGAAACCGCGACCACGATCTCCCCCGAACAAACCCGGGGCAGCACCTCCCGGCGCATCGCCTCGCCGCCGAAATGCGCAATAGCCAGCGTGGGACCAAAACAGGATTCGAAAACCGGAAAAGCCACGGCGATGGAAACGCTGGCAATCTCCTCCAGCACCAGCACGGCGTCAAAATGGCTGAGCCCCGCGCCGCCATACTCCTTGCCCAAATTCACCCCGAGATAACCCAGCTCGGCAAAGCGCTTGCGCAGCTCAATCCCCGGCGGCTCGTCGCTGCGTTCAATCTCCGCCGCCACCTCAGGCAACTCCCGCCGCGCAAACCGCCGCACCGATTCCCGCAAAGCCCGCTGCTCCTCGCTCAAGGAAAAATCCACCACAAACCTCCAACCCAACCCTGAAGCCCGCGATTCTAACAGCCCCCACCAACAACTTAGGCCCCCCGGCGGCGACGGATCGAAGCCACCGACCGCCACCCCACACTGCTATAATCGCGCGCTTTGCCAGCCCAATCCCATACATAGCAGTGGAATCCTTGCGCGAAAGAATCGAGCGGCGGCGGGTGCTGGCGATTATCTCCCATCCCGATGCGGGAAAAACCACCATCACCGAAAAATTGCTGCTGCTCGGCGGCCGCATCCAAACCGCCGGGACCGTAAAAGCGCGCAAGTCCGGCCGCATGGCCGCATCCGACTGGATGAGCATGGAGCAGGAACGGGGCATCTCGGTGACCTCATCGGTCATGCAGTTTCCCTGGAAGGAACGCATCGTCAACCTGCTCGACACCCCCGGCCACGAGGACTTCTCCGAAGACACCTACCGCGTGCTCACCGCCGTGGACTCCGCGCTGATGGTGGTGGACGGCGCCAAAGGCGTTGAAGAGCGCACCATCAAACTCATGAACGTGTGCCGCATGCGCGACACCCCCCTGTTCACTTTCGTCAACAAACTCGACCGCGACATCCGCGACCCCGTGGAACTGCTGGACGAAATCGAAAGCGTGCTCGGCATCCGCGGCGCGCCCATCAATTGGCCGCTCGGCATGGGCCGGGAATTCAAGGGCCTGTACCATCTGGCCACCGACACGCTGCAACCCTACCCGGGCGCCTTGCGCGAGCGGCACAACGCCGCGGACCCAATCAAAGGTCTGCACAGCGAACAGGCGCGGCAATTGCTTGGCAACTGGTACGAGCAAGTCTGCGAAGAAATCGAACTCGTGGGCGGCGCCTGCGCGCCTTTCGACCGCGAAGCCTACCTGCAGGGCACCCTGACGCCAGTGTATTTCGGCGCGGCGCTGGCCAATTTCGGCGTTCGCGAGATGCTCGACGATTTTGTCGAAACCGCGCCGTCACCCCGCGGCCGCGCGGCCGAGAGCCGGGAAGTCTCGGCGCTGGAGAAAGATTTCTGCGGTTTCGTCTTCAAAATCCAGGCCAATATGGACCCCAAACACCGCGACCGCGTCGCTTTTTTGCGCATTTGTTCCGGCGAATTCAGCCAAGGCATGAAACTGCGCCATTGCCGCACCGGCAAAACCACGCGGGTGAACGACGCCGTCACTTTCCTGGCCGGCGAACGGGAGCTGGCGCGGGCGGCCGTGTCCGGCGACATTATCGGCCTGCACAACCATGGCACGATTCAGGTGGGCGACACTTTCAGTGGCGGCGAGGCGCTGAAGTTCCGCGGCATTCCGAATTTCGCCCCGGAACTGTTCCGGCGCATCCATTTGCGCGACCCGCTGAAATGGAAACAATTGCAGAAAGGCGTCGCGCAACTGGCCGAGGAAGGTTCAATGCAGGTGTTCATGCCCTTGCGCAACAACGACCTGCTGATCGGCGCCATCGGCGCGCTGCAATTCGAAGTGGTCACCCACCGGCTGCGCGAGGAATACGGCGTCGATTGCGGCTACGAGCCGGTCGGCGTGCGCCTCGCCCGCTGGGTGGACTGCGCCGATGCGAAAGAGCTGGAAAAATTCCGCCGCAAGTACCACGACAACCTGGCGCTGGACGCCGGCGGCCATCTCGCCTATTTGGCGCCGAGCAAGGTGAACCTGAACCTGGCGATGGAAAACTGGCCCAACGTTGCATTCAGCGAAACCAGGGAGCATTGAGCCGCCGTGGAATTTCACGTGTCCAAGCGCGACGGGAAGGCGCGGGCGGGGCTGTTGCGGTTCGAGCGCGGCGAAGTGCCCACGCCGGCCTTCATGCCCGTCGGCACTTATGGCACGGTAAAAGGACTGAACCCGCGCCAACTGGAGGAAATCGGCGCGGACATCATCCTCGCCAACAGTTTCCATTTGATGTTGCGCCCGGGCACGAAAGTCGTCCGCGGCCACGGCGGCCTGCACCGATTCATGGGTTGGCGCCGGCCGATTTTGACCGACTCCGGCGGTTTTCAAGTCTTCAGCCTTGGCGCCACGCGCAAAATCAGCGAAGAGGGCGTCGAATTTCGTTCTCCGGTGGACGGGGACAAAATCTTCCTCGGCCCCGAATCGGCAATCGCGCTGCAACAGCAACTCGGCGCCGACGTCATCATGGTGTTCGACGATTGCACGGCTTACCCCGCCGGCGAAGCCCGGGCGCGCGATTCGATGGAGCTATCCCTGCGCTGGGCGGCCCGCTGCCGCAAGGCCCACGGCGATCATCCCGCCGCCCTGTTCGGCATCATCCAGGGAGGCATGTACGCGCATTTGCGCGAGCGCTCCCTGCAAGGTCTGCTCGAACTTGATTTCCCCGGTTACGCCATCGGCGGCCTCTCGGTGGGCGAGCCGAAAGAGGAAATGCGCGCCGTGACGCGTCATTGCGCGGCCTTGATGCCGGCGCAACGGCCGCGCTATCTGATGGGGGTCGGCACGCCGGAGGACATCGTCGCGGCGGTTTGCGAAGGCATCGACATGTTCGACTGCGTGATGCCAACGCGCAACGCGCGCAATGGCCACCTGTTCACAACCAGCGGCATCTTGCGCATCCGCAACAGCCGCTACCGCGACGACACGTCGCCGGTCGATGAGCGCTGCGATTGCTACACCTGCCGCAATTTCAGCCGCGCCTACCTGCACCACCTGGACAAATGCGGCGAAATCCTCGGCTCGCAGTTGAACACAATCCACAATCTCCATCATTACCAGCAACTCATGTCCCAACTCCGCGCCGCCATCGAGCAAAACCAACTCGAATCTTTCGTCCAGAATTTCCGACACTCCCGAAGCGACTAGTTGTTTCAGTCGCTGCTTTTGGGGTAAACGGCTCCGATCCGTCGCCGTCTGGCGGTGTGAGGTGCGGCGGACGCCGTGAATACATCCATGTAGGCTTCGGGCTCGCCGGCCCAGCCGCCAAGCACAGCTTGGCGTCGTTCAGCCCTCAAAAAGCTGTCGCTTTTTGTCAGCTTCGCTGACCGGGCTTCACCCTTGCCTCGCACGCCCGCAACACAAGCCTTCCCCAACGGCGACTCACATCTGTGGGTGAGGCCCGGTCGGCGCAGCCGACAGAAAGCGAAGCTTTCTGAGGGCCGAACGCCCCGACAGGATGTCGGGGCTGGGGGTAGTCGAAGCCAAAAAACCCGCGCCAGGGACGGCAAGCACAATCCACCAGAATTCCGGAAAAGATTCTGCGACTGCGCTTCGCTCCACGCAGAATGACGGAGAGGAAAGCCCCCAAATTCCGCACTCCGTTAGTCGCCGTCGGGCGGTGGCTTGTGCGGCGGGCGTGCGAGCCAGGATGGCGAGCCCGAAGCGTACAGGGACGTATTCACAGCGTCCGCCGCACAAGCCACCGCCCGACGGCGACGGATCGAAGCCACCAACCCAATAGCCGCACGCACTTGAGAAATCGGCCGGTGAAACTTAACATTCCGGTTTGGCCGGAAGAAACGGGCCAGGAGCTTATTCGATGAATCCGTTTTTCAGCACCGTCCACGCCCAGACCGCGGCGCAGCAGCCCTCATTGATGTTCAACTTTATACTTTTCGGGGGCTTGATCCTGATGTTCTGGCTGTTGCTGATCCGGCCCCAGGCCAAGCGCGCGAAGGAGCATCGGGAACTCGTTGCCGGGATCGCCAGGGGCGACGAGGTGATGACTTCCGGGGGGCTGCTCGGCAAGGTGAACAAGGTGAGCGGCGAGTATATGGTGCTGCAAGTCGCCAACGGGGTGGAAATGAAGTTGCAGAAGACCTCGGTGGCGGCGGTGTTGCCGAAAGGCACGCTGGATCAGATATGATGCCCGTTTTGGCAGTCGCGGACCCCGGAGAATCCACATTATGCTGAACCGCTACCCGGCGTGGAAAAATGTCCTCGTGCTGCTCGCCGTGGTGCTGGGCATACTGTACTCCGTGCCCAATTTGTACCCCGATGACGAAGCCCTGCAAGTCACCCACCAGAGTCAGCAACTCTTGCAGACCGATCTTGACAATATCACCACCGCGCTGGAAGCCGCGCAATTGTCCACCCTGGGCCGGGAATTCAACGACAACGGCATTTTGCTGCGCTTCGACACCGTCGAGGAGCAACTGCGCGCCAAGACCGCCATTGAAGAGGCGCTCGGCGATGAATACATCGTCGCGCTCAATCTCGCGCCCACCACGCCCGGCTGGATGCAATCCATCGGCGCCGGCAAAATGAACCTCGGGCTCGATCTGCAAGGCGGTGTGCACTTTTTGATGGAAGTGGACATGGAGGCCGCCGTGCTCGGCCGCATGGAGGACAATCTGAGCAATGTGCGCAGCATCCTGCGCGAGCTGCGCATTCGCACCCGCGGCCTGAACATGATCGACACCTCCCACATCGAAGTGCGCTTCGCCAGCGCCGCCGACCGTTCCCGGGCGCGTTCGGAGTTGATCGACAATTTTCCCGAACTGCAGTTCCAGAACCGCGAGGCCGGCGATGTTTATATTCTCGACCTGCGCATGACCGCGGACACCATGCTGCAGATCCAGCGCGACACCTTGCAGGCCAATCGCACCACCTTGCTCAACCGCGTCGACGCCCTCGGCGTGGCCGAGCCCACCGTGCAGCAGCAAGGCGCCGACCGCATCGTGGTCGAATTGCCCGGCGTGCAGGACCCCGCCCAGGCCATCCGCATCCTGCAGCGCATCGCCACTTTGGAGTTCCATCTCGAAGCGGATGTCGGCGCGCCCCGTTCCAGCTACGAAACCTATAACTATGTGACCACGGAAGGCAGCTTTCCGGTCAACGTCGACAACGACGTGATCCTGCAGGGCGACCGCATCAGCAACGTGCGGCCCTCCCTAGACCAGAATGGCCTGCCCCAGGTGCAAATCAGCCTCGACGCCCAGGGCGGCAACCAGATCAACCGCGTCACCCGCGAAAATGTCGGCCGGATGATGGACATTTTGCTGATCGAGACCCGTTCGCGCACCAACACCGTACTTGATGAAAACGGTCAGGAAGTCGAGGAAGTCGAGTTTTTTGAAGACCGCCGCCTGATCAGCCACGCCCGCATCAATTCCGCGCTGGGCCGCCAGTTCGTCATTACCGGCCTGAGCCAGCGCGAAGCCATGGATCTGTCGCTGTTGATCAGTTCCGGCTCCCTCGCCGCGCCGATGACCATCGTCGAACAATCGGTGATCGGGCCCACCATGGGCCGCGAGAATCTGGAACAGGGAATCCGCGGCGTGCAAATCGCCGCCATCCTCGTCGTCGCATTCATGCTGTTTTACTATCGCTTGTTCGGGCTGGCCGCCAATGTCGCGCTGATCATGAACATCGTGCTGATCTTCGCCGTGCTGTCCTCGGTGCTGCCGGCGACGCTGACCTTGCCCGGCATTGTCGGCATCGTGCTCACCGTGGGTATGGCGGTGGATGCGAATGTGCTCATATTCACGCGGATAAAAGAGGAATTGCGCAACGGCCTGCCGCCGCAACAGGCGATCAGCGCCGGCTACGACCGCGCCTTCACCACCATTCTCGACGCCAATTTGACCACGTTCCTCGTCGCCGTGGTGCTGTTCACGATCGGCACCGGGCCGGTGAAAGGGTTCGCGGTCACGCTCATGATCGGTATCATTACGTCGATGTTTACCGCAATCATCGGCACGCGGGCGCTGGTCAACCTGATTTATGGCGGGCGGCGCGACCTGCGCAGCCTTTCAATCGGCATTTTGCCGGTCGCCCCAGCCCCGGGCAAAAGCTGAAACGAGCGAAAACCGTCAGGCCAACAACGCTTGGCCAAGACCGTCAGGCCGAAACTGTAAAGCCAAGACCGAAAAAAGGATGCGCGCATGGCATCGCCACAGTTCAAGATCAATTTCATGGGTTTTCGCAAACCCGCCGCGGCGATTTCCCTGTGCATCGTGCTCGTTTCGCTGGGTTCGCTGTTTCTGCGCGGGCTTGAATTCGGGCTCGATTTCACCAGCGGCACCTCGGTGCGCTTGAACTTCTCCGAATCCGCGCAACTCGATGAAATCGGCGCGCGGCTGGAAGCCGCGGGTTATACCGATGCCGTGGTGGTCAATTTCGGCTCCGACCGGGATATCCGCGTGCTGCTGCCCCTGGACCCGAATGCCGAAGCCGCCAGCGAAGCGGAGCAAGCCGCGCTGATGGGCGAAGCCATCGCCGCGCTGTTGCGCGAAAACGGAGGGGCCGAAGTCACCTTGCTCGGCTCGGATTATGTCAGCGCGAAAGTGGGCGCCGAGCTGGCGGAACAAGGCGGGCTGGGTCTGCTCGCGGCGCTCGCCATCATCATGTTCTACATCGCCGTGCGCTTTCAGTTCAAGTTTTCCGTCGGCGCTGTGGTGGCGCTCGCCCACGATCTCATCATCACCCTCGGCATTTTTTCGCTCAGCGGCATGGAGTTCAATCTCAACACCCTGGCCGCGCTGCTGGCCATCATCGGCTATTCGCTCAATGACACCATTGTCGTTTCCGACCGCATCCGCGAAAATTTTCGCACTTTGCGCAAGACCGGGCCTATCGACACTGTGAACATTTCGCTGAACCAGACCCTGGGCAGAACCTTGATCACCTCGTTCACGACCTTGCTGGTGCTGTTTTCGATTCTGCTGATCGGCGGCGAAGCGACCCAGGGATTCGCCATCGCCCTGATCATCGGCGTGATTGTCGGCACCTACTCTTCAATTTACGTCGCATCGAACGTTATTATCTTCATGAAGGTTACGCGTGAGGATTTACTGGTCCCGGTCAAGGAAGGAGCGGAAGCGGATGGCGTGCCATGAAGAGATGGCGTGCCATGAAGATGGGAAGCGCCAGGGCGCCCGCGATCTTGCTGGGCCTGGTCACGCTGCTCGCGCCGCTGCCGGGTCAAACGCAAAGCGCGGGGCAAAGCCCGGGCCAGGGCGCGGACCAGACCAGGGAATTGTTCCCGCGCCCGCCGGAAATCGAACCGGCGGTGAGCTTCTGGCTCAAGGTCTACACCGAAATCAACACCCGCAACGGCTTCCTGCATGACGCCGAAAACCTTTCCGTCATTTACCAGACGGTGTCCTACAATCAGCGCGAAATCGACAATGCCCGCGACCGCATCCGCGACGACTTGCGCGTGCTCGCAAGCGGCGGGCGCGACAATCTGAATCCGCGCCAGCGGGAACTGCGCGCGCTGTTCCCCGCCAACGCGGACAATCAAACCTTTGCCAGCGCCGCTTCCAATATCCGCTTCCAGTTGGGTCAATCGGACCGCTTTCTCGGCGGCTTGCGGCGTTCCGGGGCCTACCGCGAACATATCCGCCGCGTGATTGACGAGCGGGGATTGCCCCAGGCGCTCGGCATTCTTCCCCACGTCGAGTCTTCGTTCAATCCCGGCGCGATCTCCAGCGCCTCGGCCGCGGGCATGTGGCAATTCGGCCGCGCCACCGGCCAGCGCTTCATGCGCATCGACCATATCGTTGACGAGCGAATGGACCCGTATATCGCTACCTATGCCGCCATGAGCCTGCTCGAGTACAACTACAGCGTGCTCGGCACCTGGCCGCTGGCGCTGACCGCCTACAACCACGGCGCCGGCGGCATGCGGCGCGCCGTGCGCGTTACCGGCACCACCGACATCGAGACCATCATCGCCAATTACAAAGGCCGATTGTTCGGTTTCGCTTCCCGGAATTTTTACGCCCAGTTTCTGGCGGTGCTGCAAATCGAGAATGATCTCGAACGCTACTTTGGCGACTATCGCCTCGATCCAGCGCCGGATTTCCGGGAAATCCGGGTTGACGGCTACATCGACGCCGAGGTGCTGGCGGACGCCGTCGGTGTCAGCCTGGAACAATTGCGCGCCGACAATCCCGCGCTGCGCCCGGTGGTTTGGGAAGGCAGCAAACGGATTCCCAGCGGTTTCGCCGTGAAAGTGCGGGCCGATCAGGTGCCCGCGGGAAATTTGCTCGCGCTGGTGCCGAACGATTTGAAATTCGCCAGGCAAACGCCGGATATCGAATACGTGGTGGAGCGGGGCGACAGCCTTTCGCAAATCGCGCGGCGCTTCAGCACCTCGGTGCCCCGGCTGGTGGCGCTCAATCAATTGCCGAACCGGCACAGAATCCAGATTGGCCAGCGCCTGTTGCTGCCCCAGGGTGAGCAATTGGCAAGCGTCGGCGCGGAGCCGGTGGACGGCCAATACAGCGTCGCCCGCGGCGACACCGTCTCCCGCATCGCCGCGCGTTTCGGCGTCGCCGAAGCGGCGCTGCTCGCCAGCAACGGCATCAGCGACCCGGACCTGATTTATCCCGGCCAGCGCTTGCGGCTTCCCGGCCTCTACCCCGCGCAACCGGCGGGCGTGGCGGCGAGCCCGGAACCGGAACCGGAACCCATTCCCGACCCGGACCCCGCATTGCTCGCGGGCAACACGCCGGCGGCGCCGGTTGCGCCGCCCGCGGCCGATGAACCGCTGTCCAGCGCGCAGCCGGCGGCGCCCGAATTGGACCTTTTGCCCTTGCCGCCCGCGGCCGTGCTGCCCGACGACCAGGAACTCGATGTGCCGCCCGTCGACGGCCAGGATGAAGCGGTGGCGATCGATCCGGCCGTGGACGTGGCGCAAAGCAGCAACCTGTTGCGCGAAGCGCTTGCCGCGGACCCTTCCGACTATGGCGTTGGCGGCGACAACAGCATCGAAGTGCAGGCGGCCGAGACCCTCGGCCACTACGCCGAATGGCTCGGCCTCCGCGCCCAGGATATCCGCCGGCTCAACAACATGGCGTTCCGGGATCCGGTGATTGTCGGCGAGCGCCTGCGCCTCGATTTCTCCCGGGTCAACGCGACCGAGTTTGAAAACGCGCGGCGCGACTACCATTCGGCGCTGCAACGGGAGTTCTTCAGCAACTACCACATCCAGGGCGTGATCAATCACACGGTGGCGGCCAACGAGAACATCAGCACGCTGTCCGGCAACCGCTATTCGACGCCGATCTGGCTCCTGCGGCAGTACAATCCCGGGCTGGACATGAACCGCCTGCAAATTGGCCAGGAAATCGTCTTTCCCAGGCTGCAACCGGTGCAGTGACCGCTCCCCGCAATCCGATTTTCCACCTCCGACCGAAGGAACAGCAACGTGACCCTGAAACTGTATGGAATTAATCTCAGCAACTATTACTGCATTCTGAAAGCCATCATGCTGGAAAAAGGCATGGCGTTCGAAGAAGTGGAAGCAAATCCCAACCAGAGTCCCGAATTCCTCACGCGCAGCCCCATGGGCAAAGTGCCCCTGATCGAGACAGCCGAAGGTTTCCTCACTGAAACCAGCGTCATCATCGACTATCTCGACGCGCTTGGCGAGGGGCCGAGTTTTTACCCCGCCCATCCCTTCGCCCGGGCCAAGGTGCGCGAGCTGATGCGCCATATCGAGTTGTATATCGAATTGCCGGCGCGGCGCCTGTACGGCGAGGTGTTTTTCAACCAGCCCACGACGGATCAGGAGAAAGAGGCGGTGCGCAAATCCCTCGAACGCGGATTCGCCAGCTTGGGCAAGTTGGCCAGTTTCGACCCTTGGCTGGCCGGTTCGAACATCAGCTACGCCGACTTTTATTTTTGTTTCACCGTAGGTCTGGCGACGCGGGTCTGCCGCAAGGCATTGAACTGGGACGCATACAACGAAGTGCCGAACGTCAGGCCGCTGCTCGAATTGCTCAATCGGCGCGACAGCATCCGCCAAATCGTGGCCGCCCAGGCCGCCTGAGCCGTGGCCGCAAGCCGGCAGCCGCGCCCAAAGGCGGACTACCCGCCCATCGAACCGGTGCCGGCGGCGACAGTGGTGCTCGCGCGCGGGACGCCCGGCGCCGAGGGCATCGAAGTGCTGTTGCTGCGCCGCAGCCCCCGGCTGGTGTTCCATGGCGGACACTGGGTGTTTCCCGGCGGCCGCGTGGATGCCGCGGATTTTGGCGGGGAAGGCCGCGCCGCCCCGCTGTATACGGCGGCGCGCAGGGCGGCGTTGCGCGAGACCCGCGAGGAAACCGGCCTGGAAATCGAGCTTGCGAGCTTGATGCCCGTCGGCCACTGGACCACGCCGCCGGGTTTGCCGCGCCGGTTTTCCACCTGGTTCTTCGTCAGTCCGCTCAAGCCCCATCAGGCAGGCAAGGTCAAGATCGACCAGAAGGAAATCACCGATTTTCGCTGGCTGTCGCCGCGCCAGGCCCTGCAGGATGCGCGCGACGAAAAACTGGTGCTGCCGCGGCCGACCCGCGTCACCCTGGCCGATCTCAGCATTTACGACAGTGTTTCCGCCTTGAAGAAGGGCTTGCGAAATTGCCGGATTCGGGTATTTCCGCCGGATTCCGATCATTACCGCCCCGCCGAGATGGGTGCGCCGGCATCCACTTGACACCCAATCCGGCCGCCCGCCGGGACAAGCGCCGATGCTCCCGCCGCACCCTGGCGGCATCTCGACCGATTTCCCGCTTGCAATCACCGTGGGGATGGTGGGATAGTTGAGCTTGGCCGGAACAGCGCCTCCCGCGCGGAAAATCGCCGCGCCGGCGCAAACTCAATTGGCGGAGTTGACATGACGCATCCCACAGTTGCCAGCTTGCACGCCAGCCTCGACGATTTGCGCCGACGTCGCGGCACTTTTCTGATATTGCGCCAACTCAGCTTGTTCCTCGCTGCCGGCGCCTTGCTGCTTTTCGGCTTCGTGCTGCTGTTCAACGCGCTGCGGCCGGGCCCGTTCGTCGGTTTGCTGTTGCTGGCCGCGCTGCTTGGCGCGCTCGGTCTGCTCGGCTGGCGGCTGCTCGGGGTGTTGCGGCATCGGCACGCCACCTTCCAGCGTCTGGCGCATTATGTGGAGGACCACATCCCGGACCTCGAGCAGCGGCTGCTCACTTCGCTCGAATTCAGCGAAGACGAATTGCGTTTCGGACGCCGCGGCGTGTCGCGGCAATTCATCGCGCAGCTTTGGCGCGACGCGGAACAGCATCTGGTCCATCAGCAGCGCGAAATGGAGGCGATCGCTCCGCTCGGGCGCTCATGGCTGGGCGTGGTTTCGGGGATGGCGGCGGTGCTCGCGGTGTCGGTGGCGCTGTTCAACTCCGCATCGCTGAAACAGTCGCTGACGGCTTTGCTTTGGCCGTTCGAATCCGTGGAGAGCATCCAGATCGGGGCGCCCGCGCCGGACATCGAAATAGCGCTTGAACCGGGCGATGTGGATTTGCGCCGCGGCGACAGCCTCGCCATTACCGCGCGAATCAGCGGCGCGACGCCGGAAACGCTCACCTTGCGCCTGCAAGACGACAACGTCAACTGGCGCGACCTGCCCATGCGCCGGGACGGCGGCGGCAGCGACGGCGCGACGTTCAGTTATCTCGTGCCGCTGCTGGAGCAGGATACGGTCTACTACGCCAGCTTCAACGAAGGCGGCGTGCGCAATTCCCGGCAGTACCGCATCAGCGTGTACGACCTGCCGCGGGTGGAACAGATCGATGTGGCATACCGATACCCGCAATACACCGGCATGGAAGATTATTTCGAGGAAGACGGCGGCGACCTGATCGCGCCGGAAGGCACCGAAGTCGAGATTGAAGTGACTTTCAACAAAGCCATCGCCGAAGCGCGAATGAGCTTTGCCGCCTTCGATACGGAGCAACCGCCGGCGGACCTGCCGCTGCGGGTCGACGGCGATTCGGCAACAGCCAGCATGACGATCGAACGCGACGGCGTTTACCGCATCCACGCCACGGACCATTCCTCGCTGTCCAACCCCGACCCGCTGGATTACTACATTCGCGCGATCGCCGACCAGCCGCCGGAGCTCAGCTTGCGCCGCCCCGGGCGGGACCAGGATGTGATGCCGCTGGAGGAAGTGATCCTCGAAGTCGACGCCCGCGACGATTACGGCCTGACCCGCTTCGACCTCAATTACAGCGTGGTCGGCGCGGAAGAGGCCCGCATCGATTTTCTCTCCGGCGAACAGCCGCGCGAGGTTTCCGGGAATCAGTTGATCTATCTGGAGGATCTGGGCGTCGAGCCGGGGGATTTTGTCAGCTACTACCTGACCCTGGCGGACAACAACGGCCTTGCCGGGCCGAGCGAGATCATTTCCGATATCTACTTTCTGCAAGTGATTCCCACCGACCAGGAGTTCCGCCGCGCCCAGGGCGGCGGTGGCGGTGGCGGCGGCGGTGGTGGAGGCCAGGGCGACAGCAGCGCGCTGGTGACCATACAAAAAGACATCATCGCCGCGACCTGGAAACTGCGCAATCGGCAAGACCAGGCCTCGCCGGAGGATTTCGCCGCCGACGCCGAAATCATCGCCGAATCCCAGAAGGAGGCCACTGGACGCGCTCGCATGTCCATCGACCGCCTGTCCGAGCGGTTGAATTTTTCCGACGACTCCTACGACCAGGCGGTCGCGAATCTCTCGCTGGCGATTGAACAAATGAATCTCGCCGCGCAAGAACTCGAATTGTTGCAAATCACCAGCGCCTTGCAGCCGGAACAGGCGGCTTTGCAATACATTCTCAAGGCCGAGGCGAGCATCAACCGCACCGAAATTGCGATGCAGCAGGGCGGCGGCGGTGGTGGCGGCGGCGGCGCGCGCCAGGAACGCGAGGACTTGCGCGAACTGTTCGAAATGGAGCTCGGCCAGCTTGAGAACCGCTACGAAAATCCCAACAGCCGCGGCCGCAGCGCGCAAGAGCAGGAAGAGGCGAACAAGCTCGAAGAGCTGGCCCGGCGCCAGGAAGGCCTCACCCGCGCCCAGCGCAATCTCGCCCGCCGCGCCGATCAGTTGACCGAGGAACAAAAGCGCCGCGAACTCGAACGCCTGATGCGGCAACAGGAACAATTGAGCATGGAAGTCGGGCAATTGGCCCAGCAAATGTCGCGCGGCCAACAGTCACAGCAAAGCCAGCAAGCGCAACAGGGCCAGCAAGGCCAGCCGGGGCAACAAGGACAACAAGGGCAGCAAGCCGGGGGAGGGTCCGCGCAAACATCGGCCCTGCGCCAGGCCGCGGAACAAATGCGCGAGGCCGCGGCGGCGGATTCTCCGTCCATTGCCGCCGCGCGCAGCCAAAAGGCGTTGGAAAATCTGCGCGAGCAGCAGCGGCAACTCGGCGAGCAGGCCGACCGCTCGGTCAACCAATTGGCGCGCAACCTGGGCCAGCGCGGCCAGCAGTTGCTGGACCAGCAGCGTCAATTGCGCGAGGAAATGGAAGCGGCAAGCCGCGAGATGGGTCTGGGCCAGTCGCGCCAGGCGGCGCGCGAGGATGCCGAACTGCGGCAACTGGTCGAAGGCCAGCAGCGCCAGCGTCAAGGTCTGGAAGAAGTCGAAGACATGTTGCGGGCGCTGATCGCCCGCGGCGGCAGCGAGGACCAGCGGCTGCTTTCCCAGGCCCAGGAAGCGAACCGCGCGTTGCGCCCGATCGAGGAGGAAATGCAAAGCAGCAACCGGATTCTGCGCAATGGCATGGTCAATCTCGCGGTGGATATCGAACAGAACATTGAACAGCAGTTGCGCGACCTGGCCCGCAGTCTGGCGGCGCTGGACCCGGAACGCGCCGCCGGCGACCCATTGCAGCAGGCGGCCAGGGACGCCGGCGAACTGCGCGAAAACCTGGAAGAGCTGGAGCGCCAGGTCTTGGCGATGAATGAAAACGGCAATCAGCCGGGCCCGGGAATGATGTCGGTGGGCGAGATGCGCGATCAGCTGCAACAATCGCGCCAATTGGCGCAGCGCATCAACGAGCAAATGCAGCAGCAAGCCCGGCAAGGCGGCAACACCCCCGGTGGCGGCGACCAGGCCGGGCAGCGCGGCGGCGCCGGCCAGGCCGGCGGCGACCGCTACGCGCCGGGTGGCGGCATCCGCACCGACGGCGGCAATCTGCCCTGGGGCAACGCGCGTTCGGTGAGCCAGCAAATCACGCGCCGGGATATTGAAGATTTTCTCGGCCAGCCGGAGTTGTTGCGGGCCTTGTTGCAGCCAATCATCGAGCTCGAAGGCGCCTTGCGCGCCCAGGCCGAGCTGCAGCAGATCAATGAACGGCTGTACGCGACCATTGAGGAAGACATCCCCGATGAGTACCGCGATCTGGTGCAGGAATACTATCGCGAATTGTCGGAGCGGCAGGGGTCGGACGATTCGGTGCGTTGAGAATGCAAACAACCGAACCCACCCTGTTTTCGGCGTTGCGGCAAGGCAGCTTGCGCCTCGAGTACGACCCCGGCCTTGCAATCGTCGCGCTGCTCGCCTTGCTCCTGATTGGCGCGGCCTGGCTCAGCTATTACCGCACCACGCGGCCGTTGGCGCCGGGCTGGAAGGCCTGGTTCATCGGCTTGCGCTCGGCGGTGCTGTTGCTGCTGCTGTTTTGCCTGCTGCGTCCGGTGGTGGATATTGAGCAAGTCTCGCCCCAGGACACGTATCTGGCGGTGTTGCTCGACAATTCCCGCAGCATGAGCATCGCCGACATGGACGGCGCCACCCGTTCCGCGGCCATGGCCGGGGAGTTTCTAGAGGGCTCCGTAATGGAGGAGCTTGCCGAGACCTTCCAGGTCAGAACCTTCGCATTCGACCAGTCGACCCGGCGCGTTGGGGAAAACGGCGTCGCGGAAGACGTGGGCGCCGGCACCGGTTCCGCGATTGGCCAGGCGCTGGACGCGGTCGCGGACCAACTCGACGGGCTGCCCCTCGGCGGCCTGGTGCTGGTCAGCGACGGCGCCGACAACAGCAATGTCGATCCCCTGATCGCGGCGCGGGATTTCGGCGCCCGGCAAATTCCGGTGTTCACCGTGGGCGTGGGGCGGGAAGATATTCCCCTGGACATCGGCATTGTCGATGTCAGCGCCGCCCGCACCGTGCTCGAAGGCGAGGTGTTCACCGTGACCGCGTCCTTGCGCCACCAGGGCTTCGCCGGTCGCCAGGTCGAAGTCTCGGTGTTCGATGGCGACGCCTCGGTCAGCAGCGAAATCGTCACTTTGGGCAGCGATGGCGTCTCCCAGCGGGTCAGCCTCGACGTTGAACCCGAGCGCGCCGAGCGCATCGTCTACGATCTGCGTGTGGCGCCGCAGCCCGGCGAGATCATCGAGCGCAACAACCGCTACAGTTTCCTGGTGGACAACACCGACAAGCCGCCGCTGGATGTGCTGTACGTGGAAGGCCACCCCAGAAACGAGTACAAATTCATCCGGCGCGCGCTGGAGGACGATGATTCCCTGCGCCTGGCGACCTATCTGCAAACCGGGCCCGAGAAATTTTATCGCCAGGGCATCAAATCCCCCACCGAACTCGCCGAAGGCTTCCCCCTGGTCAAAAACCGCTTGTACGAATACGAAGCGATCATCCTTGGCGATATCGAGCGGGACTTTTTCAGCGACGAACAGTTGCGCATGATTGAGGGCTTCGTCGCCGAACGCGGCGGCGGCCTGCTCAAAAGCGGCATGGTGGACGAGGAATTCATCGACACGCCGCTGGTGGATGTGCTGCCGGTGAGCCTGGTGCGGGAGGATTTTCTGCCGGCCCCGCTGCGCGGCGGCATCCGCCGCGGCGATCATGCCGTGGGCGAGTTGTTTCGGCCGCGCCTGACGCGAAACGGCGAATTCTCGCCGCTGCTGCGTTTGGCGGGCGAGGACTCCGACAATCTGTTCGCCTGGTCGCAACTGCCCGACCTGCAGGGAGTGTACGTGACCGGGCGGGTGAAACCCGGCGCCGAAGTTTTGCTCGAACATCCCGCCTTGCAATTCCAGAACCAGGCCCTGCCGGTGATCGTCACCCAGCGCTACGGCAGCGGCCGGGTGATCGCGCTGACCACGGCGAGCACCTGGCGCTGGCAGATGATGATGCACTCGGAGGATCAATCCCACGAAACCCTTTGGCGGCAAATGCTGCGCTGGCTCGCGGTTTCGGCGCCGCAGCGGGTAACGCTGGAGTTCGACCGCGAGTTCTATCATATCGGCGACGAAGTGCGGGTCAGCGCGCGTGTGCTCGATGAGCAATACGAAGCCGACAACGACGCCACCTTGTGGATGCAAACCAGCAACCCGCTCGATGAGTTCATCGACATGCCGATGGAATGGGACATCGAAGAGGACGGCGTCTACCGCGCCTCCTTCACCGCCGACCAGGAAGGCGTGTTCGACCTGCTGGTGGATGTCACCAGCGCCGCCGGCGAGGAAGGCGCGGCGGCGCAGACCGCCGTCGTGGTGACGCCTTCCCTGCGCGAATTCAACAACGCCGGCATGGACCGCGGCCTGCTCGAACGCATGGCGGCGGCCGCGGGCGGAAGTTATTTCGACCTCGATGAAGTCGGCGATTTGCCCGAGTCCATCGAATTCACCCCCAACGCCTTCTCGCGCCAGGTGCGTCTGGATTTGTGGAACGAACCTTGGCTGCTCGCCCTATTGATCGGCCTGCTGTGTCTGGAATGGACAACGCGCCGTCTGCGGGGTCTGTCATGAACGCGCAGCGCAGCCGCCCGATTGTTCGCCGCGCGAGTCTCGCGCTTGCCGCCGCCGCATTGGCGGCCCTGGCGCTGTCGCCGGCCCGCGCCCAACCCGGACAAGCGACGCAAAGCGACTACTTCCTGCAAGCGCCGGATACCGAAAAATACGCGCTGATCATCGTTGGGCCCTCGGTGGGCGAGGACAATGTCTCGCGCTTTCGGCAATGGGGCTACTCGCTGCACGACATTCTGGTGCGCGATTATGGCTATTCCAGCGATACGATCAGCCTGCTCCACGACCCGAACGAAGCCGGACCCAATCCCGGCGGCCGGGTCGATGGCGACAGCGACCGCGCCGGCATCGAAGCGGCGTTCGCGGACTTGCTCGCGCGCGTTGACGACGGCGATCAAATCACCGTTTACCTGATCGGGCACGGCACCGGCGAAGGCGCCGAAGCCAAATTCAATATCATTGGCCCGGACATCACCGGCGCGGAATTTGACGAGATTCTCGATCGTTTCGAGCGCCAGGACATGATCATCATCAACACCATCAGCGCCAGCTACGGTTTCTCGACCTCGCTGTCCGGCGAAGGGCGCGTGGTGATTTCCGCCACCCGCTCGCCGTCGGAAAAATACGATCCGGTTTTTTCCCGCTATTTCATCGAAGCGCTGAACGAGCGCGCCGGAGACCTGGACAAGAACAACCGCGTATCCATGCTGGAAGCCTTCAACTACGCCAAGGCGAACGTTGAGCAATGGTATGGCGAGCAGGGCAGGCTGGCCTCGGAGCACGCCGGCCTGGACGACAACGGCGATTCGGTTTTCAGCTTGGCGCCCGACACGGACGACAGCGACGGTCGGCTGGCGGAAATCGCCTACATCGACAATGTCGCCGCGGAAATGGAAAACCTCGACGGCGAGGCGCGGGAATTGCGCACCCGCATGCGGCAACTGGAGCGCTCGGTCTTTATCCTGCGCGGCCGCAAGAACGAATTCCTGGAGCCGGACTATTGGCGCGAAATGGAGGACTTGCTGGTGGAATTGGCCCGCGCCACCGCCCGATTCAACGAGTTGCAACCATGAACAGATTTTCAAGCAAAAACCTGGCGCCCAGCGCGGCGCTGCTCGCGTTTGCCCTGCTGACCCACGGCGCGCAAGCGCAATTGGATCAGTCGAATCGGGCGATCGCCGACCCTTTGACGCGGGGCGAGCAATTGCTGCTGGAAGGTTCCTACGCCGCCGCCGCCGATGTCTTGCTGCAAGTGGACGGGCTGGACCGGAACACGGGCGTGATCGGCGCCAGCCGGGCCCTGGCCGCCATGGGCAATTACCGCGAGGCGATGCGCGTTTGCGAGCAGTTGATCGACGGCGACTTCGCCGCGTTCCCGCTGGTCGCCACCCAATTGGCCGAAGTAAAACGCATGACCGGCGCCTCGGCGGAAGCCCTGGCGATTTTGCGCGCGGTGGTGGATGGTCTCGGCGTGGAAGGCGCGCCGCCGCGAACCCTGGTCCAATACGGCGGCCTGCTGCAATTCCTCGGCGGCAAAGCGGAAAGCATCCCCCTGCTGCAAGCGGTGGTGGACCGCTACCAGAACGGTATGCTGTTCAGCTCGGAGAATGTCGCCATGGCGGCGCGGGCGAGCTGGTTGGTCGACCGCTTCCACGACGCCAACAGCCTGTTCCAGGAAGCGGTCCGGATCGACCCGCAGAACCTTGAAGCCCAGGTGCTCTGGGGCGACCTGTTCCTGGAAAAATACAACGAAAACGAAGCCGCGCAATCCTACGAGGATGCGTTGGCGGTCAATGAACGCTATCCCCCCGCCCTGATCGGCATGGCCAGGATCGGCGGCGATGAACGCGCCTTGCTGCGCGCGCTCGCCATCAACCCGAATTCGGTGCCGGCGATGGAGGTCTACGGCCGCCTGTTGCAAGCCACCGGCCGCGCCGGGCAAGCCGCCCCGCATTTTGACCGGGCGCTGGAACTCAACCCCGAAGCCCTTGGCGTGCTCAGCGCGCTGGCGGCGCAGGCGGCCATGGAAGAACGCATGGACGATTACGCGGCATACGCGGCGCAAGTCGAAGCGTTCAGCCCCGACAATCCGGTTTTCCTGACCGATGTGGCGGACCATTTCGGGCGCAATTACCGCTTCACCGAGGCGGTGGAATACGCCCGCGCCGCGGTGGCGGCGGATGCCCGCTACTGGCGCGCCTACACCGTGCTCGGCAGCAATCTGATCCGCCTGGGCAACATCGAGGAAGGCCGGGCCAACATCGAAATCGGATTCGAAAACGACCCGTTCAACGTGCTTTCCTCCAACCTGCTCACCGTGTTCGACACAATGGAAGACTTTCCCACCTTGGAAAGCGAACATTTTCTGGTGCGCATGGCGCCGCGCGACGCGGAAATCGTCTGGCCCTATCTGGAGCCATTGCTGGAAGAGGCATGGGATACGCTGGTGGCCAAATGGGACTTTGAGCCGGAATATCCGGTGGTCATTGAATTGTTCGAAAACTCGGAAGATTTCGCCGTGCGCTCGGTGGGCCTGCCCGACATCGGGCCGCTGCTCGGCATTTGTTTCGGCAAGCTGGTCACCCTGATTTCCCCCGACGTCATCACCGCCAATTGGCAGGAAATCGTTTGGCACGAGTTTTCCCACGTTATCACCTTGCAGATGACCCGCAACCGGCTTCCGCGCTGGTTGTCCGAGGGGATTTCCGTGTGGGAGGAAAAGGAGGGCCGGCCCTATTGGGGGCGCCGGCAGGGCCTGGACCTGGTGCGCGCGGCCCGGGAAGAGAAGTACTTGCCCGTGTCGGAGTTGAATTCGGCTTTCAGCGGCGCCCGCAGCAACGCCGACCTGGGTTTCGCCTACTTCCAGTCCTACCTGGTGGTGGACTATATCGAGCAGACCCACGGTTTCGACGCGCTGCGCGAGCTGGTGCTGCAATACGGTCTGATCAAGGAAGACGAGGCGCGCTTCCGCGAAGTGTTCGGTGTTTCGCTTGCGGCCTTCGACGCCGAATTCCGCAACTGGATCGACCAGCGCGTGGCGGAGATCAATGTCTATGTGCACCAGGAAGACTTGCCCGATGAAGTCGAGGGCCATGGCCACGGCGTGCGCGAAAACTCCAGCGCGATTCTCTCGGAACTGTACAACAACGCTTCCCTGAAACAGTACATGCGCGGGCGCCTGGAGGAGAATCCGAACGACTTCATGGCCCATTTGCAATTGGGCATCGTGCTGTTCAAGGAAGAGAATTACGCGGAGGCAAGGCAAGCGCTGGAAACCGCCCACGGCCTGCTGCCGAGTTACTCGGGCTACCCCAGCCCGGCGCTGGTGCTGTCCCAGATTCATGAGCAACAAGGCGATCGCGCGCAGCAGCATCGATGGCTCGAAATTCTGCTGCAAAACGTGCAATACGACGACCAGTCCGCCCTGGTCCTGGCCGAAGCGGCCCTCGATGCGTCCGACTTCGCCCGCGCCGATTACTATATCGACCGGGCCTTGCAAGTTGATCCGTACAAGAGCGAAGTCCACGCCTTGCGCGCCCGGCTCGCGGACAGCACCGGCGACACCGAACAGGCGGTTGCCGAATACGAGATTCTGCTCGCGCTGGAAGTCTCCGATCCGGTCGAAGCCAGGACCAGCCTGGCCGAGGCCCACCTGCGCAACGCCCAGCCGGAGCAGGCCAGGCAACAGGTCCTGCGGGCGCTGGAGACCGCTCCCAGCTACCTGCGCGCGCAACGCATTTTGTTGCAATCGATCGATGGAATGCCCGCCAGTGACAGCAATTGAGCACAGCGGCCGCCGGGTGGCGGCGAACCGCTTGCGGGCCATCGGCAGGGTTTTTGCGTTCGCCCTGGCCCTGCTCCCGCTTGCCGCGGGCGCGCGCCACGCGGCCGCCCAGCAGCCGCGCTCGATGGACCTGGAAGATCTTTCGCTTTACGGCGATGAAATCACCGAATTCATGTGGGTGCGGGGTCAATACACCAATCACGGCGGCGCCGCCTACACCTTCCGCCGCCGCGGCGGATGGTGGGACACCGACTATCCCGACTCCGACGAGAATTTCCTGCGCGGTGTGCAGCGCTACACGAACATCGACACCAATCCGCGCAACCACACCTACATGCAGTTGACGGACCCGCGCATTTTCGAACACATTTTTCTCTACATGAATTGGAAAAGGGTGCCCATCGGCTCGACCTACAGCGGTCCGAACTTCAGCGCCGAGGAGATCGAGGCCCTGCGCGAATTCATGTTCCGGGGCGGCTTTGTCATGGTCGACGACTTCTGGGGGCAGCCGCATCTGGACGATATGTTCATGGAAATCGGCAAGATTTTCCCCGAGCGCGAAATTGTAAAACTGGACACCAGCCACGAGATTTTCCATATATTTTTCGATATCGACGAAATCGCCCAGGTGCCGGGACGCATGGTGACCTGGGATTTTGGCGGCTACATGAACCTCGACGACCCCAGCTATCCGCCGGAAGTCTACGCGGTGCTCGACGACAACGGCCGCGTCATGATGCTGGCCAATTACAATACCGACCTCGGCGACGGCTGGGAGCACACGTTTTACGCCGAATATCCAACGCGCTACACCAATGAGGCCTACAAGATCGGCATAAATTTTCTGATCTACGCGTTCAGTCATTAGCCGCGGCCGGCCGGCGATCCCGCCCCCGGGGCGGGCGGGAAGAGCGCGCGGTGTTGCGGGAGAATCGTTCATCCATCCGGGAAATCCGTTGATTTCCCAACAACGGGAAACCAAGGCATGTCAAAAGAAGAAGCGGCGGTAATGGAAAGTCAGGACGACCTGGACCTGGTCAAGCGCATGCAGCAAGGCAAGGAACAGATTGTGGCCGAACTTCGCAAGGTCATCATCGGCCAGCATGAAATCATCGACGAATTGCTGATTGCGCTGTTCGCCGGCGGACACTGCCTGGTCACGGGGGTGCCGGGCCTGGCGAAGACGCTGCTGATCAAGACCGTGGCGAACATCCTCGAAGTAAAGTTCAGCCGCATCCAGTTCACGCCGGACCTGATGCCCGCCGACGTGGTCGGTTCCGAAGTCGTGCAGGAAGTCGACGGCAAGCGCAGCCTGACCTTTGTGCCCGGGCCGATTTTCACCAACATCCTGCTCGCGGACGAGATCAACCGCACACCGCCGAAAACCCAGTCCGCCCTGCTGGAGGCGATGGAGGAAAGGCAGGTGACCGCCGCCGGCACCACGCATCCGATGTCGGCGCCATTCTTCGTGCTGGCGACCCAGAATCCCATCGAACTCGAAGGCACCTATCCGTTGCCGGAAGCGCAGCTCGACCGTTTCATGTTCAAGATCGAACTTGGATACCTGTCCGAATCGGACGAGGTCGCCGTGGTCACCACAACCACCCAAACCTACGACAATCCCCTGGCGCACCCCCTCGGCGGCGATGACATTCTCGATTTTCAACGCATCGCGCGCCAGGTGCCGGCGGCGGAAGCCGTGATTCGCTACGCCGTGCGGCTGGTGCACGCCTCGCGGCCCCAGTCCGAACACGCGCCGCAGTTCATCAAGGACTGGGTCAGTTGGGGCGGCGGCATCCGCGCTTCGCAGAACCTGATTCTGGCGGGCAAGGTGCGCGCCCTGCTGTCGGGCCGCTTCAACGTTTCCTACAACGACGTGCGCACGCTGGCGCCTTCGGTATTGCGGCACAGAATCCTGCTCAACTTCCACGCCGAAGCGGAACGGGTGACCACCGACCAGGTCATCGGTCAATTGCTCGATGCGGTGCCGGCGCCGGCGGCGGGGCTGGAGGACTAGGCTCCATGGCAGAATCGCGCAATTTTCTCGACCCGTCGGTGCTGGCGGGTCTGGCCAATCTGGAAATGCGCGCCCGGGTGGCGGTGGAAGGATTTCTCTCCGGTTTGCACAAAAGCCCCGACCGCGGCTTCAGCGTCGAGTTCAACGACTACCGCCACTACTACCCAGGCGACGACATGCGCCATGTCGACTGGCGCCTGTACGCCCGCAGCGGAAAGTTCTACGTCAAGCAATACGAAGACGAAACCAATGTGCGCTGCGTGATCTTGCTCGATTCGAGCGCCTCCATGGCCTACGGCAGCGGTTCGCTGAGCAAATTGCAATACGGCGTCACCCTGGCCTCGGCCCTGTCCTTTTTCATCATGCGCCAGCGCGACGCCGTGGGGCTGATCGTGTTCGATGAGGAAATCCGCGAATTCCTGCCCGCCAAGTGCCGGCAAACGCATTTGATGCGCATTTTGCGGACCCTGGCCAATTTGGAGAACGGCG
This sequence comes from uncultured Pseudohongiella sp., assembly GCA_965221015.1. GTDB lineage: Bacteria > Pseudomonadota > Gammaproteobacteria > Pseudomonadales > Pseudohongiellaceae > UBA9145. The sequence goes on from OZ244859.1 coordinate 1,156,008, forward strand.
CCGGCACCAATGTGGTCAAGCCATTGACCGACCTGGCGATGTCGCTGCGCAAGAAAAGCTTTGTCATTCTCATCACCGACATGCTCGATGACGAGAAACGCGTGATCCGCACCTTGAGCAACCTGCGCGCCATGGGCCACGACGTGATCGCGTTCCAGATCATGGACCACGCCGAACTCGCCTTGCCGTTCGACGAGGCCACCGAGTTCATCGACATGGAGAACGATGAACGTTTCATTACCTCGCCTCCCGCGATCCGCAAATCCTATCTGGAGCAGGTGAATGAATTTTTGGACTATTGCCGCCGCAAATGCCAGGGCGCCGGGGTCGACTATTGCCTGATGGACACCTCGCGGCCGCTGGACCAGGCGCTGTCGGCGTACATGCTGCGCCGGGCGCGGAGCTTCTGATGGTATTTCTCGCGCCCCTGTTCCTGTTCGGGCTGCTCGCCGCCCTGATTCCCGTGGCCATCCATCTCATCCGCCGGGAAAAGCCGCCGAAGATGATGTTCAGCACCTTGCGCTTTCTCAAGCAAACCTCGCGCAAGCTTGTCTTGTTCCAGCAACTGCGGCAGTTGCTGCTGCTGGCCCTGCGCGCCGGCTTGATCGCCTTGCTGGTGTTCGCCTTCGCCCGCCCGCTGATCAACCAATCCCTGGCGCGGTTGCTCGATTCGGACCCGCAGTCGGCGGTGCTTTTATTTGATGTTTCGATGAGCATGCGCTACGCCGACGTTTTCGAGGATGCCAGGGACGCGGCGCTCGATTTGCTGGAGGACTTCAACGCCGGCGACGAGGTGGCCCTGGTCACCTTCGCCGAAAGCGTAAACCGGGTGCGCGAGTTCAATGACGATCTGGACAGCGTGCGCGCCGACTTGCGCGCGCTCGAGCCGGGCTATGGCGCCACCCGGTTCATGCCGGCGCTGCGCCTGTCCAATCAGTTGCTGGAATCATCGCAGTTCGAAAACCGGGCCTTGTATCTGATTTCCGACTTTCAGGAATCGGGCATGGCGGGGGTTGAGGAAGATTGGAAACTGGCGCCGGGAATCCGATTCAGCGCGGTTGATGTCGGCGTGGCCGAATCGGTCAATCTCGCGCTGACCGATGTCCGCTCGCCGGAACAATTGCTGGAGGACGAACTGGAGCAGCAGATCCTCGCCAGGGTCCGCTCCACGGGCTCCCTGTTTCGCGAACGCGCCGAGCTGCGCTTGCTGATCGACGGCGAGATAGTCGACCGCCGCGCGGTGGAACTCGACGACCGCTCCGAACGCGTGGTGAGTTTCAGCGCGAGCTTCCCCGAGCAAGGCAGCCACGTCGGCAGCATCGAACTTTCCGGGGACGACTTTGCGGTGGACAACGCCCGCTACTTCACGGTCGATGTGTTGCCCGGAATCCGCGTGCTGCTGGTCAACGGCGAAGCTTCCGCGCAATGGTACGACGACGAGGGCCATTGGTTCCGCCTCGCGGTTGGCGGCTCGGGAGAATCGCCCTTTCGCGTGCGCACGCTGGAGCCGGCCGCTTTGAGCCCGGAGCAACTGGCCGCCACCGACGTGGTCGCGCTGCTCAATGTGGGCGCGCTGGGCGCGGGCCAGGCCGATGCGCTGGCCGGCTTCGTCCAGGGCGGCGGCGCCTTGCTGATCGCGCCAGGGGACCGTATCGATCCCGAAACGTTCAACCGGCAACTTGGCGCAATCAGCCCCGCGCGGCTGGAGAGCCCCGAACCGGCGGGGACCGGCGACTATCTGGTCGTGGCCGATTACGACCGGCGCCACCCCGTATTCAGCGCGCTGGACACCGACTGGTCGGCGCGCTTCCAGCAATACTGGCGGCTCGCGCCGAATGAGCAGGCCGACACCTTGATGCAGTTCGACAACGCCATGCCCGCCCTGGTGGAGCAGGATTTCGGCGCGGGCAAAGTGCTGCTGTTCGCATCCAGCATGGACCTGGAATGGAACAATTTGCCATTGCAAGGCCTGTTTCTGCCTTTCGTTCATGAAATTCTGCGTCATCTGGCGCAGCCCGAGCTGAAGCGGCGCGCGTATCAGGTTGGCGACCGTTTCTCGGTTGATCTGAACAATTCCGGCGCGGTTGCCGCGGTGCGCGGCCCCGATGGCGCCGCGCTGGAACCCGGCGCCGAAAATTCCGTCATCGAAGCGCAAATGCCCGGCATCATCCGCGCCGAGGTCGATGGCTCGGAGGAGTTTTTCGCCGTCAATACCGACGCCGGCGAGTCCTCGCTGGCGCGTGTTCCGGCTTCCAGCTTGACCGACGCCATCATCAACCCGGACACCGATGTCGTTCGCAGCAGAGCCGCGCAGATGGCGGACATGGTGCAAACCCTGGAGCGTCCACAGCGCATCTGGTGGTGGATTCTGGGCTTGGCCCTGCTGCTTTTGCTGCTGGAATCGGCACTGGCGAACAGAACCTACCGATAGCACCAAAATGGTGCGTTCGAAATCGAGCCTAATAAAAACAATAGCTTGCAAAAATATTTGTCATGCCAATGTCACATTAATGAAAAATATGACCGATTTTTCTTGATTTGCGGCGGCAATTGGCGGATATTCCGAACCTAGGCCTTGTTCTTTGGAGGTCCGGTTCGCATTATGGTTTGCGCGCAATTTTGGAAAATCCCGGTAAGCAAAACGCTCGCGGCGGCATCGCTGTTGTTCGCCGCCGGGGTGGTTTGCGCAGCCGACGAACCTTTCCCAACTGCGCCGCCGGCCGGCTACGAAGCGCATGGGCTGAAACGCGACGCCAGGCATGGCGAGGCGCTGCCGTTTTTACGGCAGGCGCTGGAAATCTCCCGCAGGTCCTTCGGCCTGTACCACGAAAACCAGTTGTCCATTCTGGAAAGCCTGATTGAAAGCGAGGTGGCCGGCGCCAACTGGCGCCGGGTGGACGACCTCCACGCCTTGCTGCTGCACCTGTACGGCAAGCTCTATGCCGATGATGCGGGGCGAATGGAGCAGGGACTGGAAAAAGTCACCCGCTGGCACGTCGATGCCTTGCACCTCAACCTGGACGACCGCACGGTTCCCCACTTGCGGCAGGCGCGCAAACTGTTCAAGGCGCGATTGCAACTCGCCCTGGAGGCGGCGCTTCCCGATGCGCGCAAGATTGCGCATTTGCGCGAAGGCGTTCGCATCGCCGAGGCGCAATTGATCCTGCGCTCCGACGGCCACAGCGAGGAACAGCGCAACCGCGCGGCCATGCACAGGGCCACGCTGCTATCCAGCCTGGATTGATTGGCGGCGGGCGGCCGGGCGCGGTTTCTTCTTTACTCTTGTTGGAGACCGATCTGAACTAAAGCCGGTGCGACCCGGTTGCCGGGCCGGGCTGTGTGCGGGGTTGGCGTCTTGGGGCGCCAGCGGTTTGAAGGTCGCTGAAGGGAAGCGTCGCCAGCCATTCCATTCGTTTAGGGGGAACGATAAAGAAACAAAACTCGCGAGCCTCGCCTCCAGCTATTCACCCGCCGTTCACGGGGGGGCTTCCGGCGAATGAACTGCAAATAATCTTAGCATGGGGCCGCTGGGAATCCCGTCAGGTTACAATTTATCACAATAGCCGCGACGCCCAGGGAGGGCGCGGGCGGCGCCGCTTGCGGTCCCGCCGCCCGGGGCCGCGGACCGCTTGCTCAGGCGCTCGGCTCCTGGTCGGCCAGGCTGGGGCGCGTTCCTCCCGGGAGAATGCCCAGCCTTTGCGCGCGCCGCTCCCAGTTTCGCCGCGCCAGGGCTTGCATGTCTTCGGTGTTGTCGGATTCGTCGACAATCTCCAGTCCGAGCAGGGTTTCGATGATGTCTTCCATGGTCAATATGCCTTCCATGGCGCCGAATTCATCGACAACCACGGCCATATGCTCCTTCTTGGCGATGAAAGTGTCGAGCAAGTCGGGCACGGTGGCGCTTTTGTGCACGGCGATGATGTCCCTGCGCAAGTCCTTCAGGACCATGTCGTTGTGCTCGTCCACGAGATTGAGCAGCACCTCGTCCTTGAGCACGTAGCCGGTGACATTGTCGTTCTTGCCCTGGTAGACCGGGATGCGCGAGAAGGGCAATTCTTCGTGGCTGTCGTGAAAATCCCGCAGTTTCATGTCTTCGCTGGAGGCCACCACCACGATGCGGGGGGTCATTACATCCGCCGCCTGGATGCCGCGGAAAGCGAGCAGGTTGTGAATGATCTTGCGCTCGCTTTCTTCCAGCACGCCGGTTTCGGTACCGATGTCCGTCATCACCGCCAGGTCGCTGCGGCTGAGGACCGGCCGGTCTTTGTCGTTTTTCAGTTTGCCGGTGATGAATTGGCTCAGCCAGACCAACGGCCAGAGCACGATGAGCATCACCTTCAACGTGCGCACCGCCGCCGGCGCCAGCGCTTCCCAATTGTTGGCGCCGATGGTCTTGGGAATCACTTCCGAGAATATCAGGATCGACAAAGTCATGATCACGGCCACTACGGCTTCCCAGTTGGTGGGAATGCCGATGCCGAACAGCACGATTTCCGAGCCGGGAAAAAGTTTGGTCGCCTGGGCGCCGACGCCGATGGCGCCCACGGTGTGGGCAATGGTGTTCAAGGTCAGAATCGCCGCCAGGGGGCGATCGATATCTTCCTTGAACTCCGCCAGGTCCGCCGCCGTTTTCGCGCCCTGTTTCTCAAGCAGGCCGACATAGGTGGGCGTGACGCTGAGCAGCACTGCTTCCAGGATGGAGCAAAGAAAGGAGACGCAGAGACTGACGAAAAAGAAGGCGAGCAGGAGGCTCATGAATACTACCGCGATGTTCGAACCGGCATTCTCACACAGTCCCGCGAAGCGGCACAAGCGCGGGCGGCGGCACCCGCGCCGGAGCCGCTAGTTGCCGTAGCCCAGCCCGCGGCCAAGCCCGCGAACGGGAACCATGCGCTTCAGCGACAGGAACAGGTTGCGCAAGCTGTCGGGCAGGGCGAGCATGGCCGGGGTCACGATCAAGGTGAGTATCGTGGCGAAGGAAAGTCCGAAAACGATGGCCGAAGCCAACGCGACCCACTGCGAGGTGATTGGGCCGCCAACTTCGATTTCGGCGCCGATCAAATCCACCGACACGTGCATCGCCAGCGGCAGCAGGCCGAAACCGGTGGTGAAAGTGGTCAGAAACACCGGCCGCAGCCGTTGCACGCCGGTGTGCACGATCACTTCGCGCAAATTCCATTCGGGATGGCCCGCGCGCAGCACGTTGAACGTGTCGATGAGCACGATATTGTTGTTGACGATGATACCGGCCAGCGCGACGATGCCGATGCCGGTCAATATCACGCTGAAGGTCTGGCCGGTGATGAGCAGCCCGAGCAGCACGCCGGAAGTCGACAACAGAATCGAAGAAAGAATGAGCAGGGACTGGTAAAAGCTGTTGAACTGGGTGATCAGCAGAATCGCCATCAGCGCCATCGCAAGCGAAAAAGCCTGGGTCAGGAAGGCCGCCGATTCCGCCTGTTCCTCATTGGCGCCGCGGAACAGGTAATCGACGCCGGCCACCGGCGGGTTGTCTTCGAGCCAGGCTTGCAGTTCCTGCACCTTGTTGTCCGCCACGATGCCCGGCGCGGGATTGGCGCGCACATAGACCACGCGGTTGCCGTTCACGCGCTGGATCGAACTGACTTTGGCCTTGGGTTCGCGGGTGATGAAACTGCTTACGGGCACGGGGCCGTTGACGGTGGCGATGCGGATGGTGTCGATTTGATCGAGCCCGCGATATTCGCGCGGGTAGCGCAGGCGGATGTCGACTTCCTCCTCGCTGTCGTCGGGGCGGTAGACGCCCATGAAAACGCCATTGGTGAGCATCTGGATGGCCGAGCCGATTTCGGTCATGCTGGCGCCCATGATGGCGGCCTGGGCCCGGTCCACGCTGATTTCCCATTCGATGCCGGGCACCGGGGCGGTGTCGTCGATGTCGATCAGGCCGGTCATGGTGTCTTCCATGTAGCCGCGCACCCGGCGCGCTTCGGTAAACAGCAGGTCCAGGTCCTCGCCGGACAGCTCCAACTGGATTTCCTTGCCCACCGGTGGCCCATTTTCGATGGGCACGACTTCGGCGCGGGCGCCGGGCAGGTCGGCTATCGCCTCGCGATACAGGTTTTCCAGTTCGATGCCGTCCACGTCGCGTTCGCGGCGGTCGGTCATTTCGATGTAGATCGAGCCGATCAGGTCGGATGCTGTCTGTTGCACGCCACCCATCTGCTGGCCGGCGCCGGACTGGGTGACGATGCCTTTGAAGTGGCCGACTTCGCGGATGCGGTCTTCCACCTCAAGCATGATGTCGCGCAGTTCCGCCGGCGAATAATTGCCCCGGGCGAACACCTGCACCGTAGTCTGGTTCGGTTCCACGCCGGTGAAGAATTCCACGCCGCGGCCAAAGCTGACATAGGACGCGACAATCGCGAACAAGGTGAAAACGCTGAGCGCGAAAACACTGCCGGGAAAGCGCACCGCCACGCCAAGCAACCTGGCGTACAGCGCGGTGATGCCGCCGGTTTTGGTTGGGTCGCCCGATTCCAGCGCGCGCAGGTATTTTTTGTCGGCGTCGCTGGATTTTCCGATCAAGGCGCCGATGGTGGGCGCGAACAGCAGGGCATAGAACAGCGAGCCGATGAGCACGGCGAACACCGTGATCGGCAGGTAGCTCATGAATTGGCCGGACACCCCGGGCCAGAACATGATCGGCAGGAAAGCCGCCAGCGTGGTCGCCGTCGACGCCGTGATCGGCCAAAACATGCGTTCCACCGCCGCCTTGTAGGCTTCGCGGCTGGACAGTCCCTCGGCCATCTTGCGGTCGGCGAATTCCACCAGCACGATGGCGCCGTCGATCAACATCCCCAACCCGAGCAACAGGCCGAAGATCACCATGAAATTGTAGGTGAAACCCATGATGGTGATGATGATGAAAGCGAAGAAAAACGAGAAAGGCACCGCCAGCGTGACCAGCAGCCCGGAACGCACACCCACCGCCGCGATCACCACAACCAGCACCAGCGCCATGGCGGTCGCCATGTTGCCCTGCAGGCCCATGTTTTGCTCGATCACCAGCGGCGCGGTGTTGTTGATGTAGGCGACGTTCACCGCCGGGGGCAATTGCGGCCGGATTTCCTCAACCACGGCGTCGATCGCCTCCATCGCTTCCACCAGGTTCGCCCCCTTGCGTTTCATCACATTGAGCGAGATCGACTGGGAGCCGTTGGCGTAGGAAAAGCGGGTGGCGTCTTTGAAGGTGCGGCGCACGCTGGCGACATCGCCCACGGTCAGCACGCCAAGATCGTTGGACACCAGCGGCAGCTCATACAGGTCATCCGGATTTTCGATCAGCCCCGGCACTTTGATGGAGAAGCTGCCGCTGCCGGTGTCCACCTGGCCCGCGGGGATCAGCCGATTGTTGCCCAGCACGGTCTGGCCGATGATTGTGCTGGGGAAGCCATAGGTTTCCAGTTTGTTCGGGTCGATCACGGCCTCCATCAATTCTTCCCGGTTGCCGACCATTTCCGCTTCCAGCACTTCGGGCAGAATTTCGATGCGGCTTTGCAGTTCCTCGGCGATGCGCAACAAGGTTCGCTCGGGCACGCCGTCGCCGGAGACAACGATGTTGACCGCGGGCACGCCGGCCGCGGAGACTTCCTGGATGATGGGTTCCTCGGTGTCCGGCGGAAACCAGACCTTGGCCCGGTCGATGGCTTCGCGCAATTCATTCAGCGCGGCCTGGGAGTCCATGTCGATGTCGAACTCGGCGATGACCGTGGCGGCGTTCTCGCTGGAAAATGTGGTGTATTCGGTGATGCCGTCAAGCGCCTTCAGCTCGACTTCCACCGGCTTGGAAATCAGCCGCTCGGAGTCTTCCGGAGAAATGCCCTCGTGAATCACCGTGGTGACGATCACCGGCACTTGCACATCGGGGTTCAGTTCCACCGGAATCGCCAGGTAGCAGGCGAATCCGGTCAGCATGATCGCCGCGAACGCGGTCAGCGTGGTGCGCGATTTGGCGACGGCGGCGTCGATATATTTCATGTTTGCGGTCCGTTGGTCCTAATTGACCCGGTTGACTTCGGTGGTGACGGTCTGGCCGGCGAAAACGATCTCCTGGCCCACGGTGATCAGGTTCACATCGCCTTCGAGGCCGGTCACCCATACGCCGGGATTGAGCAAATTGGTGTTGTCGCCGACGATTTCCACGGCGTTGAATTCAACCCGGTCCCGGGCGTCGATGGTCTTCACGCCCAGCAGGCCGCGGTCGTCCAGCGTCAGCGCCGAGGAGGGAATCAGGTGCGCGCTCAGGCGCGAGGCGTTGACCTGCATTTCGGTGGTGATTCCGGAGCGGATGCGCGGGTGGTTCGCGTCCACTTCCACTTCGATGCGGTAACTGCGCGCGGCCGGGTCCGCCGAGCGCGCCAGATAGATCACCTTGCCGGTGATGGTTTCCCCGCTGACCAGTTCGGCGTTGACGTCGGCGCCAATCTCGATGCGGCCCACCTCCTGCTCCGGCACCAGTCCGACCAGCAGCATGGGATCGTCGTCCAGCACCGCGGCGCAGACGGTTCCGACGTTGAGCAGGTCGCCGATTTCCACGCTGCGCGCCTCCACCACGCCGTCGAAAGGCGCGACGATGCGAATCTTCTCCAGCGCCAGTTCCGCCCGCGTCACCGCCGCTTTGGCGGACTCCAGCGCCGCCCGGTATTGCGCCACCGCCACATCCGACTGCAAGTCGCGGCGTTGCAGGTCCAGCGCGGCCTCGTATTCGAACTCGGTCTGCTCGCGGCGGGCAATCGCCTCTTCCAGGTCCGCCTGGCGCGTGTCCACGGCAATCTCGCAAAGCACGTCGCCCGCGTTCACCCGCGCGCCGCGGGCAATGGGATTGCTGATAATCCGGCCCGCCTGCTCGGCGCGCACTTCCACCATGCGATAGGCTTCGGTGCGTCCGCGCACGCGCACAGTCGCGGTGTAGGTTTGAGGGGAGATGCGCGCGGCGCGGACAAAGGCCACATCGGGGGCATCCGCGGATGGCGCATCGGGTGGCAAGGCCACGATTGGCGTGGGCGCCGACGCTGCGGAAGATTCATCCTGGTCCACGCTTTCCGCCGCGCGCGGTATGAACAACCAGGCGCTAAGCGCCAGCAGCAGCAAGCCTGCCACGATTTGTTGTTTCTTCACTCAATCCTCACTCTGGCTGATTTCGCGGCGCGGCCGCGGCGGGTTGGCGGCCTGCGCGCTGTCTATCTCTATGGGAACGTTGCCGGCGGCAAACAGTTACGCAAACCGGCCCGGCATGGTGGAATCAACGCGGACGCCAGTGTACCCCAGCGCGTGCGGCCACGCGGCTCTTTCAGGCTGTTGGAACTGTTACGCATTGTAACCATCACGGGATCACATGCCAATGCGATTCCCGCCGCGCACCAGGCCACTGGTTCCCCGCAAGCCGGCTGAAGCGGCGTTGTTGGAATCCGGCGATGGAGATTGCGTCGCCTTCCGCGCTAAACTGATGATCCAGATCGCTTTGGGAATCCGCCTCGGACTGAAACCCTGAGTGGAAAAGGATCATTGGATGGACAAGTTGCAAGGCAAAGCCGCGATAGTGACCGGTTCCAGCAGCGGCGTGGGGGCGGCGACGGCGCTTCGGCTGGCCTCCCTCGGCTGCAATGTGCTGGTGAACTACAACACGAACCGGGCGGGCGGCGGGGCGGTGGCGGAAGCATGCCGCGCCGCCGGCGCCGAAGTGGAGGTTTTCGGCGGCTCGGTGGCTGATGACGCGGTATGCCTTGCCATGGCCGCGGCGGCGCGGGAGCGCTGGGGGCGGATCGATATCCTGGTCAACAACGCGGGCACCACCAGGTTTGTTCCCCACAACCAGCTCGACGGTCTGGATGGCGAAGATTTTCAGCGGATTTACGCCGTCAACCTGATCGGGCCGTACCAGATGGTGCGCGCGGTCCGACCGGCGATGGAAGCGCGGGAGGAGGGCGGCCATGTGGTCAATGTCGCTTCCACCGCCGGCATCGATGGCATCGGCAGCAGCATCGCCTATGCCGCCTCCAAAGGCGCGCTGGTGACCATGGGTTTGTCCCTGGCCCGGGCGCTGGGGCCGCGGATACGGGTGAACACCGTATGCCCGGGCTTCATCCAGGGCGAATGGCTGCGCAAGGGCCTGGGCGAGAAGGCTTATCAGGCCACACTGGCGCGGCAATTGGAAAACACGCCGCTGCAAACCACCGCCACCCCGGAAAGCGTCGCGGACGCGATCCTGCAATTCATCACCGGCTCGCCGGCGGTTACCGGCCAGACCTTGATTGTCGACGGTGGTCTTCATTTGACCAAGGCAAACCTGGCGCGGCGCTGATCGGTTTGGCCGCAGCCGGGTTGCGCCCGTCCGGCGCCAACTAGATGTCGAATTTCACGCCCTGGGCCAGGGGCAGGGCGCTGGAGTAGTTCACCGTGCTCGTTTGCCGGCGCATGTAGCCGCGCCAGGCGTCGGAGCCCGATTCGCGGCCGCCGCCGGTTTCTTTCTCGCCACCGAAAGCGCCGCCAATTTCCGCCCCCGAAGGACCGATGTTGACATTGGCGATGCCGCAATCGGAACCGACCGCGGACAGGAAAGTCTCGGCCTCGCGCACATCCAGCGTGAAAATGCACGAAGAAAGACCCTGGGGCACATCGTTGTGCAGGTTGATGGCCTCCTCCAGCGTCTCGTACTCCATCAGGTATAGGATCGGCGCGAAGGTTTCGCATCGCACCGTTTCGGTTTGCCTTGGCATTACGGCGATCGCCGGGCTGACATAGACGCCCCCCGCCGGAACGTCGGCGCTGACGGTTTCACCGCCGATCACCTCGCCGCCTTCGCCGCGGGCCTTTGCCAGAGCCGCTCCCATGGCGTCGGCGGCCCGCTGGTCGATCAATGGGCCAACCAGTACGCCTTCCTGGCGCGGGTCGCCGACTCTCAAGCCGGAATACGCTTTGGCAAGTTGCCCCAGCAGTTCATCTTTGATCGATTTGTGAACAATCAGACGCCGCAGCGAGGTGCATCGCTGGCCGGCGGTGCCCACGGCGGAAAAGACAATCGCGCGCACCGCCAGGGGCAGATCGGCGGATGGGGCGACGATCATCGCGTTGTTGCCGCCCAGTTCGAGAATCGGGCGGCCAAAGCGCGCCAACACCTGGGGTCCGACCACCGCGCCCATGCGGGTGGAACCGGTGGCGGAAAGAATCGGCACATCGGTGCTGGCGACCAGGGCGGCGCCGACATCCGCCCCGCCGATCAGCAATTGCGCCAAACCCGCGGGAGCGTCCGCGCCGAAACGCTCGACCGCCCGGTCCATGATCTTCATGGTCGCCAGCGCGGTCAGCGGCGTTTTCTCCGAAGGTTTCCAAATCACCGGATTGCCGCAAACCATGGCCAGGGCCGCATTCCAGGACCAAACCGCAACGGGAAAATTGAACGCTGTAATCACTCCGCAAGGCCCGAGCGGATGCCAGGTTTCGGTCATCCTGTGGCCCGGGCGCTCGGATGCGATGGACTTGCCGTACAACTGCCGGGAAAGCCCGACGGCGAAGTCGCAGATGTCGATCATCTCCTGCACCTCGCCGGCGCCTTCGGAGAGGATTTTGCCCGCTTCCAGCGTCACCAGGGCGCCGAGCTGGGCCTTGTGGGCGCGCAGTTCCTCGCCCAGCAGTCGCACGAGTTCGCCGCGCCGGGGCGCGGGCACCTCGCGCCAGGCCAGAAAGGCGTCGCGGGCCAATGCGGCTTTCGCCGCCACGGCGGCGGGCTCGGTCTTCCGCACACGGGCGATTTCGGCGCCGTCTATGGGTGAGCGCACGGCGAGCGATCCACCGCGCAACTCGGCTGCACCAAGACCGGCGGCGTTGAGGATTTGTTGGTGGGTCATTGGCACGGCTTTGCTCCTTGTCTTTGCTTCCTGTCCTTGCTCCATTTTGACAGTTCCGCCTTGGGATTCGCCAGCGACGGTCGCCGGCACGCGGCCGGTTCAGCGGGAAACGGGCCGCTTGCGCAATTTGCGCTGCAAAGTGCGGCGGTGCATGTTCAAATGCCTTGCGGTGGCGGAAATATTGCCGCTGTTTTTCTCCAGCACGGTCTGGATGTGTTCCCATTCGAGCCGGCGCACCGACATCGGCTGCAAATCGGGATGCGTCTCCGGCGTCGGTTCGCCGAGCAGGGCGGTGAGGATTTCATCGGTGTCCGCCGGTTTCGCCAGGTAATTGTCGGCCCCCAGTTTGATCGCCCGCACCGCGGTGGCGATGCTGGCGTAGCCGGTCAGCACCAGGATGCGCATGGCGGGATTGCGCGCGCGCAAGGGCGCGATCAGATCGAGCGAGGTGTGTTTGCCGAGATTCAAGTCGAGCACCGCGTACTCGAAGGCGGCGTTCTCGACAAGCTCCCGCGCCCGTTCGAATTCGCCGGCGCAGCGAACCGCGTAGCCCCGCCGCTCCAGCGCCCGGCTGGCGGCCCAGGCGAACGCCTCGTCATCTTCGATCAGCAGCAACTCGCCCGCGCCAGCATTTGCATTCGGCATCGGGTTGGTCTGCGCATTCCGGCCCGCATCGACCATGGCATCCGTTTTCGCACCGCTCATGATGGTTCCTCAGCCTCGGCCCAAGAAATCCCCGGCCGGTTCGCGGCATCGCGCGCAACCATGCGGGGGCAAGCTCGCCGGCCTTGCGATAAGCAGTGCCGTCATGGCGCGGATTGGCCAGGCACGAGAATCCGCGCCTCCCTTCCCGGTTCAGTTTCGCCGCCTTGGCCCGCGCCGCGCACAGTGGATGCGGTGCTGGGCGGCTTGGGCGCGGTGCCGCCCGCGAGGGGCAGGCGGATCAGCGTCAGCGCGCCGCCGGCCTGGCGGTTGAACATCTCGATGCTGCCGCCGGCCCGGCGCAGGGCGGCATTGGCGAGAAAAATTCCCAGCCCCATGCTGTCCTTGCGCCGGGATACGAAAGGCTCGCCGATGCGCTCAAGCACTTCCCGGGGAATGCCGGGGCCGTCGTCGGCGATGCTGATCAGCAGCGTCCGCGCCTGCTCCGGGTCCGCGCTGTAGTCCACGTCAACCTGGTTGCGCGCCGCCCGGATGCCATTTTCAATCAGGTTGATCACCGCGTGGCGCAAGCTCGGTTCCACTTCCAGCGGCGTGTTCGCTTCCAGCGCGAGGGTGAATGACACTTTCGCCTCGGGATGCACGTTCAGCACGTAGTCCTGGATATCCGCCGCGAAACGCTCGACCGGCACCGGCTCGCGGGCGCCGGGCTCGTCCTTGTGGTAGTTGCGGATCAACTCGTTGATGGAATGCTTGCAGCGCTTTACCTGCTCGCGCAAGACGCCGATTTCCTGCTCGAGCGCTTCGTCCGCAAGCAGTTTGCGCGCCGGGTCGTCCAGCTCGTTGAGGATGACCGACATCGTCGACAGCGGTGTGCCCAGCGCATGGGCGGTGCCGGCGGCCAAGGTGCCGATGGCGACAAGTTGCTCGTTGCGCATTGCATTTTCCCGCGCCTCGGCGAGGTGGTGCTCGCGATCGCGCACGGCGATGGCCATGGCGCTGATGAACACCGTGATCAGAATGGCGCTGACCACAAAAATCACCCACATGCCGACCAAATGCAATTCGAACATGTCCTGGGCGTTGCCGCTCATGCCCGGCATGTTTTGCTCCGCTTGCAGGTCGAGCACGAGGAAAAACGTGTAGATCAGAATGCTGCCCACGGCAAAGCCATTGACATAAGCCCGCGGCAACAAGGTCGCGGTGACGGCAAGCAACACCAGCAGATAGGAAATCAGCGGATTGCCGACACCGCCGGTGTAAAGCAACAGCAAGACCAGAAAAGCCACATCCACCAGAATATGCGCGAACAACTCGCCGTTGCCCACGGGCCGACTCAGGTTCAGCCGCCAGAATCCGATCAGAATGGAGGCGATGATGGCGCCAACCAGACCCATCAGGAAAACGCCCGGAACATTCAATCCGGAAAACACCATCAGCGCGGGCAGGCCGATGCAACTGGCGCCGGTGACGAAGGCCCGCAACAGCAACAGGCGCTGCAAACCCCGGCGCGCGAGGCTGACATCGCCGGATTGGGCGGGCACCAGCCAGGCGGCGAGTTTGTGCAATCGGAGCAACTGGAGCATGGGGCTAGTGTACCGCTTCAACCCGCGCCACGCTTCCCCGAACAACCACAAACCGCCCGCCACCCGGCCCGCAGAATTCCTTCCGCACACGCAAAATGCGCCCCAGCAGCGGAAATTGCCGGCTAAACCCGTTCGAACTGGGAAAATGGCTCGTTGCGGGCTATATTGCCCGCCCTTGATCCATCCCACGACGGCAACTGATGACATTCGGACTCCCCGCAGAATCCCGCGAACTGCTTGCGCAGATCGCGCGTGGCGGAGCGTCCGCGCCGGGTGCCGCCGCAGCCTCCACCGAATCCTCCGCCGAATCCCATTCCGAAATCCCGCGCGGGCCCGCCTATCTTCCATTGGGCGAGGACGCCCCCGAAGATCCGCAATCCGCGCTGCCGCGGCATTGGCTGGAGCAACAGGCCGGTCCGCGCGGGATACCTGAATGCCGCGGTTTGCAAGCGGAAAATACCGAGAATTGTCTGCTGCACAGCGGCACCATGCATCACAAGCGGCAGATGGGGCTGCTTGGCGCGGCGCGCAGAATGCTCAAACCCGGCGGCAGACTGATTCTGGTGGGGGAGTATCTGCGCGGGGTGGAGGAAATTCTGCCGTCCAATCTGCCAACCGAGTTTTCCCTCCTGCAACTGGCCCGGCGACTCGGCTTTCGCTTGCTGGAAAGCGTCGATTGGACCGCCCAGGCCCGGCGTTCGGTGCTGGAAGCGCGCGCGCTGGTGGCCGATTCCATGCCGCCCCGGTTTCCTCCCGCGGCCTGGCTGCGGTCCTTGCTGACGGGTATGCGGGCGAACAAGGCGGCGCCGCCGGCCGGTGCCGGAGGCCGGCTGCTGGCCGAACTCGATGCCCTCAATGCGCAGTTCGAGACGGGCCATCGCCGCTTTGCCGGGTTCCTGTTCGAATTGGACGCGGCCGCGCCACCCGCCTGGATCGCATACGAATTCGGCGGCATCGATTCTTTTGAGCCCGAAGAGGTTGCCAGGATCTTCGAAGAAAGTTTCGGCGGGAAGTTCGACCCGGCCCTGTGGCGCTGGAAGTACGGCTCGCGTGCAAGCGCGGGCAAGGGCGGGAGCGGGAGCCCAGACCAGGATGCAGACGCGGGAAGAGGCGCGAGCATCGTCGCCCGCGATGGCCCCGGCGGCCCGGTGATCGCGCATTACGGCGGCGTGGCGCGGGAGATTGATTATTTCGGCGACGACCAGATCGCCTTTCAAGGCTGCGATGTCATGGTCAAGCCAAGTCTGCGCCGGCAATACGGCCGCAACAGCTTGTATTTCCACATGACCGCAACCCTGTTCGAGCGCGAAATCGGCTACACCGTCAAGCACGTGCTCGGTTTTGGGTTTCCCAATCAGCCCGTTATGAACACCGCGCGCAGGCTTGGCCTGTATGGCAAGGTGGACGACTTCCTCGCGCTGGCCTTCGACGCGCCCGGGGCCGGCGCCCCGGCGCTTTCCGCGCGGCCCTTGCAACTGCAAGACCCGGCGCATGTGCAAGCCGCCGACGCCCTCTGGCTTGCCATGCGGCGCGACTTCGGCGAAGGCGTAATCGGCAAGCGCCATGGCGAATATCTAAGCTATCGCTACTTCCAGCACCCCCATGCCGAGCACTATTTCCCGCTGCTGCTTGAACAGCGGGGCGGGGCCGCCGCCATCGCCGTGCTCAAGCGCCACGAACAAAACTGGCTCTTGCTCGATGCCGTCGCGCCGCTTCGGCGCATGAACGATGTCATCGACGCGCTGCGCGCCTGGACCGCATCGCGGCAAGAACCCGGCGGCCTGAAGATGTGGCTGACCCGGGCCTGGGTCGAGCGCCTGTCCTGGGCCGAGCGCATTGAGAAAAATCTGGGTATTGAGATACCCTTCAATGCTTGGAACCCCGGGCCGGACCGCGCGCTTCCCCAGGGCGCGTGGTGGTTGACCGCCGGGGATATGGACTTTATGTAGCCCACTGGGCCAGCCAGCCGGAGCAAACGAGCAGCCATGAACCGCGAAAACATCTACGAACAGTCGCTGGACCGGAACTCCGCCAATTTCGCGCATCTCACACCGCTGAGTTTCCTCGAGCGCTGCGCGAGCGTGTATCCAGAGCGGACCTCCATCATTCACGGCGACACCACCCACACCTGGTCGCAAACCTACGCGCGCTGCTGCCTGCTGGCCTCGGCCCTGGCCCGTATCGGCATCGGCAAGGGCGACACGGTTTCCTTCATGGGCGCCAATACCCCCGAGACCTTCGAGGCGCATTTCGGCGTGCCCATGATCGGCGCGGTGCTGAACGCCCTCAACACCCGGCTCGATGCGAAAGCCATCGCATTCATCCTCGAACACGCCGAAACCAAAGTCCTCTTCACCGACCGCGAGCACAGCGCCACCATCAAGGCCGCGCTGAAAATCGTCAAACACGAAATACTCGTCATCGACATCGACGACCCGTACTACGAAGGCGGCGAGTTGCTCGGCGAACAAGACTACGAAGCCTTCATCGCCACGGGAGACCCGGAGTACCGCTGCTTCCAAATCGAAGACGAATGGCAGGCCATCACCCTGAACTACACCTCCGGCACCACCGGCGACCCGAAAGGCGTCGTGTTCCATCACCGCGGCGCCTACCTGAACGCCGTCTCCAACGTGTTGTGCTGGAAAATGACCGCGCACCCGGTCTATCTCTGGACCTTGCCCATGTTCCATTGCAACGGTTGGTGCTTCCCCTGGAGCCTGGCCGTCGTCGCCGGGGTAAACGTTTGCCTGCGCCACGTGCGCGACCAGGCCATGTTCGACGCCATCAAGCGCCACCAGGTCACCCATTTCTGCGGCGCCCCCGTGGTGCTCAACACCTTGATCAACGCCCGCGCGGAACTGCGCCAGGGCATCGCCCACAAAGTCAGCGCCATGACCGCCGGCGCCGCCCCGCCCGCCGCCGTCATCGCCGGCATGGAAAACATGGGCTTCGAAGTCGTCCACGCCTACGGCTTGACCGAGACCTACGGCCCCTGCGTCGTATGCGAGCCCCAGGACGAGTGGGCCGAACTCGACATCGACGCCCGCGCCGAAATGCTCGCCCGCCAGGGCGTGCGCGCGCCACTGCAAGACGAACTCATGGTGGCGGACCCGGAAACGCTGCGGCCCGTGCCCAAAGACGGCAAAACCATGGGCGAAATCTTCATGCGCGGCAATCTCGTAATGAAAGGCTACTTGAAAAACCCCCGCACCACCGAAGCTTCATTCCGCGGCGGCTGGTTCCATTCCGGCGACCTCGCCGTCTGGCACGAAGACGGCTACTGCCAAATCAAAGACCGCTCCAAGGACATCATCATCTCCGGCGGCGAGAACATCTCCTCGCTGGAACTCGAATCGGTGATGTTCCGCCACCCGAAAATCCTCGAAGCCGCCGTGGTGGCGGCGCCGGATGAAAAATGGGGCGAAGTGCCCTGCGCTTTCGTCTGCCTGAAAGAAGGCGAGGAAATGACCGAACGCGAATTCGTCGCCTACTGCCGCTCCGAACTCGCCGGCTTCAAAATGCCGAAAAAAGTCATCTGGGGCCCCATCCAAAAAACCTCCACCGGCAAAGTGCAGAAATACCTCCTGCGCGAACAAGCCGCAACCGCCCCCTACATCCCAAAATAACCGACCAACCAAGCCACTCCCCCAGCCGCCGCCGGGGCGCACATATGCTGCGACAACGAAGCCGAAGCAATTGAGACCGGCACGATGCAAGCCGCCGACTAGGTGACCGTATGCAGCGGCGTTGAAGGCATGGCGTTGGAGTCCAGCACGCTGCAAGCCTCCGCCGGGGTGGGCATACGCGGCGGCGTTGAAGGCATGGATGCCTGAACCGAGCCTACAAGGACGTATTCACGGCGTCCGCCGCGTATGCCCACCCCGGCGGAGGCGATTCGAAGCCGAACACCCCAAACAACGCATTCACGGCGTCCGCCGCCTATGCCCACCCCGGCGGAGGCGACTCGAAGCCGAACACCCCAAACAAAACATTCAAGGCCTCCGCTGCCTGTGCGGCCGATGCTGTTTTCCGCGTCGTTCAAATCTGAAAAAGCCGGTTGAACTTTATCGCCCAGCCGCGGTTGCGGAGTTCGAAAGATCTCGGGTCGCCGAACGGGCTGGTGTCGCGGTCGTCGCTGTAAACGAGGAAGAGTTCGCTGCCCGGGGCCCATTCCCATCGAAAGCGGAAGTTGGTGCTGAAAGAACTCGCGTTGGAATCGTATTGCACGAGCCCGCTGAAGTACATGCGCGGCGAAAAGGTGTAGGTGATGCGGGCCCGGCCAAGCTCGGTGCGGAAGTCGCCTTCGGGCAGTTTCACCCGGTTGATCAGATAACCGGGTTCGATGGATAGCTGCGGCGATATTTCGATCCTGCCGAAATCGTAGCCGAAAGCGGTGTTTTCACCACTCCAGAAATCGCCAAAGCGAATGGAAAACCGGCCGCTGAAGCGGCGTTGGGCGCCGAGCCGGTAGAAGACTTCGTAATTGGTGAAGTCGTAGTCGCCTGCTTGCAGTGTAACGTCGCGCGCGATGGCGAACGGCTTGGTCAACATCTCGAATTCGTCGCTGATCGAGATTTGGAATTGGTCGCTGCTTTCAAACTCTGTGTTGAAGATCAATTGGTGCTGGCGCGTCTCGAGTTCGCCTCCGTCGGCCGACCAGTAGGATTGGGTCAGCGCCTGGAAATTGAACCGGCGAATCCAGTCGATCGAGGCCGGCCGGGGGCTGAAGCGGGCCGAACTTTGCAGCTGTTTGAAATTGTTGCGCCGCTTGAAGCCGATTTCGGGATTGAAGTTCTTTTCGACGACGAGGTAGCCCGCGGTTAGTCCGTAACGGTCGCCGTTGTAGTCGAAATTGCCCATGTAGCTTTGGTTCCCGTCGGGCAGGCCGGGTGTTTCGGTCTTGGCGTAGTAGGTGTCGATGGAAAAGTCGTCGAGGAAGTCGAAAGAACCGTCAATGCCGTAGAGCTGATTCGAACCGTCGCCGGCCAGCGAATTCGAGCGGTCGGTGAGCATGACGCCAACAGTGCTGCGGCCAAACACGTCCTGTTTCAGGCGCAGGACAGAAAAGCGCGTCGATTCGATGCCCGGCAGGTCGCCGCCGTCGGTGCTGATGTTGAGCGCGCCAATGTCGAGGTTGCCGATTTTCCCGGTCAGACGCGCACCCGTGTCGATGGGAACGACTTGGCCCTGTTCGAGACCGATGCGGCGGCTGAAGAACATCGTCGGAATGTCGAGATTGCGCGGCTGGACAAAATCGAAATTCCCCCGGCCCTCGAGAAAGAAATCGCGTTTTTCCGGAAAAAACAGATTGAATCGTGTCAGGTTTACCTGGCGTTCGTCGACTTCGACTTGAGCGAAATCGGTGTTGTAGGTGAAATCGGCCGTGAGATTGTTCGTGATGCCGAATTTCACATCGACGCCATATTGTTGCTCGGCTTCGTTTTCAACCACCGGCGCCGCCCGCCGGTTCGTCGTTAGCGTGCCAAGCCCGTATGGTTTGATTTCAAGATTGAAATTGCGCGGCGGCACTTCAAGTTGCTCCAGATCGCCCGCCTCGGAGATGCGCCACATGCCGGCAACCAGGCTGTTGCCCAAGGCCGCCGAGATTGGCAATTCGGTCAGGTAGGAGGCTTCGTTCAGGCGGCGGATGATTCTGCGGAACTGGATTCCCCAAAGTTGCTCCCGGCCCGGTTCGTAGCGCAACGAACGGAAAGGTATTTCCATTTCCACGGTCCAGCCGCCTTCGAAACGGCCGACGCGCGAATCCCAGACAATGTTCCAGTCAAAATTCACGCCGCGGCCGCGGTCGCCTTCGTTGGAAATCGCGAAATCGGAGAATCCGCCGATCGGCGAGACGAGGAAGGCGACGCCGTTGCGCCGGTCGAGATAAGTATCAAGCATCACCGAAAACGAATCGTTGGTGCGAAGCTGGCTCGTGTCGCGGCGCATCTCGTTGGCGACCCAGTCGATTTCGGGCACCGATTCGTAGTTTTTCGCGGTGACGTACAGATTGTCGTCATCGAAAAAGACCCAGACTTCGGTGCGCTCGCTCGCCGGCGCGCCTTCGTCGGGAATTTGCTGAATAAAATCGGAAATGGGCGCGATGTCCCGATAAACGGCTTCGGTCAACTCGCCGTCGATCTCGATGGGTTCGTTCACGCGCACAGCGCGGATCGAGACGCGCCCATCGGCGTTTCTGCCGATTACGACTTCCTGGGCAAGAACAGCCGGGGGGATTGCCGTCAGCAGCGCCGCCAGGCAAACGGAAAGCAGGCACGTTGCCGCCGCGGCGCCGCACCATACGGAGCGCCGAACAGACAAAGCCGGACGATGGTTCGCGTTTGCGATCTGGACGGATGGCATCGGAACGATTCTATTGCACTCCCGGCGGCTGCGCGAGAAAGAATTTACCTCGCCGCATCAAAGCCCGGCGAGTTGGGACCAGCACCATGCCAGCCTCCGCCGGGGTGGGCATACGCGGCGGCGTTGAAGGCATGGATGCCTGAACCGAGCCTACAAGGACGTATTCACGGCGTCCGCCGCGTATGCCCACCCCGGCGGAGGCGACTCGAAGCCCACAACCTGCATCACCTCATTCAAGGTGACCGCTGCAGATATCCACCCCGACGGAGGCGATTCGAAGCCGAACACCCAAAAAGACGCATTCACGGCGTCCGCCGCGCATGCCCACCCCGGCGGAGGCGATTCGAAGCCGAAACCCCTCATTTCCCCCGAACCTTCAACAAAAATAATCGTTTACAGCAGCCCATCGCTGGGCTAAGGTAGACGGCAGAATTTTCGACTCCCACACGCGGAAAGCGCCGATGAAATCAAAAGCCAGCCTTGCCATTCTGCTTTGCCTGCCACTGGCCAGCCTAACTTCAGTCCAGCTTTCCGCCCAAGAGAGCGTGGTCGAATCCGACACGCACCGCTTCGAAGAAGTGGCCGATGGAGTGTGGCACGTCATGGGAACCGGCGCCGTGCATACCATGAGCAACGCCATGCTGCTCGTCGGCGAATTCGACGCCCTCGTGGTTGACTCCCACGTCACCCCCGCCGCGGCCCGGGCATTGATCGATTCCATTGCCGAAGTCACCGACAAACCCGTGCGCTACCTCGTCAACAGCCATTATCATTTTGACCACGCCCACGGCAACCAGGCCTTTCCCGAAGGCGTTGAAATTATTGGCCACGAATTCACCCGCGCCAAACTCAACGGCGAGATTGGCAACGTGCTGGAAGAAAACACCTTCCGCAGTTTCTCCGACCCCGTGCCAAGCCTCGTCGCCCAACTCGAAGAACAGGCGGCCAATGAAAACGACCCGCGGCGCAGGGCCGAACTCGAAGAAAGACACCGCGTGCAGCGCGATTACATGAACGCCATCCCCGAAGTGGTGCCCACACCGCCCAACATCACCCTCGACCGCAAAATGACCCTGTTCCAGGTTGTCGCCAACGGCAGCCGCGAGATTCAATTGCACCATTTCGGCCGCGCCCACACCGGCGGCGACGTCGTCGTTTTCCTGCCCGCCGAACGCGTCGCTTTCACCGGCGACATGATGCTGCCCGGGTTGGCCTACATGGGCGACGGCCACGTCGATGAATGGCCCGCGGCCCTGGACGGCTTGAAAAGCCTCGATTTTGACATCTGGCTGCCCGGTCATGGTCCGGTGATGCGCAGCCGCGCGCAAATCGACCACTTCCAGGCCTATTTGGGCGATCTTTGGACCGCCGCGGTGGCGATGCACGAAAGCGACGTCCCGGCGGCCGAGGCGGCGCAGCAAATCGACATGAGCGCCCACGCCGGCAACTTTCCGCAAATCCAGGGCCCCGGCGTCGACCCGCGGGCCATCAACCGCATTTACCAGTTGCTCGAGGAAAGATAATTTCAAACCAGAGCCACAAGGCCGCCGCCGCATCAAGGCGCATATTCGCTCTTTTGACAGTGGTTCGCGGCTCTTCTATGCTCGCCAAAGCCATTCTTTAACAATTCAATCACCGATAAGAAAGTACTTTTCGGGGGGAGATGAGAGATGAAGTACCACGCCAGCAAAATCGGCGCGCTCGCCGGCGCGTCAGCCATATTGTATGCCGCCTTCGCGCCACTGACCCTGTTCGCCCAGGAAGATACCGAACGGCGAATTGAAGAAGTGATCGTGACCGCGGAGCGCAGGGAAGCGTCCATTCAAGACACATCCATTTCAATCACCGCGTTGACCGCCGAATCGCTGGAAGACTTTGGCATTCGCAACCAGGAAGACCTGCAAAATTTCATACCGGCAACCACCATCCAGCCCTATGATTCCACGGTTCGCGGCGTGGGCCGGAATTTCCGCGCCCTCGGCGGCGACCCCGGCGTCGCCACCTATATGAACGGCATTTATTCCGAGGATTTGCTGACCGCCACCGCCGCCACCTTCTGGGATGTGGAAAGAATCGAAATCCTGCGCGGGCCCCAGGGCACACTGTACGGCCGCAACGCCGTCGGCGGCGCCATCAACGTGCTCTACACTCCGCCCGAAGACGAATTCGACTTCTCCCTCAAATCCATTTTGGGAAACTATGGCACCGTGGAATCCTACGGGATGTTGAACACGCCCCTGATCGAAAATACATTGTCGGCCCGGTTGAATTTCAGCCTCCGGGACCGCGACGGTGTTGTCGAAGACATTGGCCCCGGCGATGACATCGACGGCCTCGGCACCGAAAACGTTGCCGGCCAGCTCCGGTGGACGCCAAGAGACGACATTGAAGTCAACGTTCGGCAGAATTTCATGGAAATTGACCGCTCCTTCGGCGGCGCCAATGGTGGCGGCCTGGTGGTGTTGAACGAGGAAGGAAAGCCCTATCGCAATTTTGACGCCCTGGTGCCCGGATATCGCTTCATCGATACCAGCAACACCGATATGGCGAACTACGACAGCAACGACTGGTACGACCAAAGCCAGCCCATACTGACATTTACCCATCCCGTTACTGGCGTGGTCGGCCAGGCCCAGCGCAACCGCCCGGGTATCGACTTTGGGGACTTCAACGGTTTCCAGAACGCCGCGGCGTCACTGGATGGCTTCAATTACACCTCTCCCGCCTCCGGCGCCCTCTACAATGCCTGCGTTTTCCCCGGAGAAATCGATGGCGACAGCGTGTGCGCGGCAACCAATGGGTTGAACCGCGAAGTTTTCGAACAGCAAGGCACACAGTTTAGCGCGTCCTGGGACGTCAATGATCGCCTGGAATTGAAATACCTGTACGGATACAACAAGCTCACCTACAAACGCACCACCGATGACGACAACACGGCGAGCATGTTCCATGACCGCCAGTTTTATGTGAACCATGAAGCCGACTATACCTCCCACGAGCTGCAGGCTTTCTACGACATCGGCGATTCCGTTTCAATCACCTCGGGGTACTTTGTCTACGACGCCACCATTGACCAGCGCGGCGACTTTTATTCTTCGCTGCACGAAGCGCGCATGGTCAACCCCTATGTGGACAATACCGCCTTGAGCGCGGGGGCGGCGGCGGCAATCGGCGCTCCGGGCCTGGAAGGCATCAACGCATCCACCCTGGCATTTGCGGGCAGGCCGATGGTCACGCTGTACAGCGCCAAGAATGCCTGCAACGTGGCGAGCCCCGCGGAATCCTGCCAGCGCAATAATGGCGGCAACAATTTGCAAACCTCCGCCTGGTACGGAGACGACGGCTCGAATCCCGACCTGAACGTGAAAAACGGTCCGGCGACTATCGCCACGGATCTGCTCTACGCCACCCAGACGCAGCGGGAAGCTTTCGCGGCCTACACCCAGGGCGTTTGGACCATCAACGACACTTTCGCGCTGACGCTTGGTATCCGTTACGCCGAAGACCAGGTCATCGCCGAGGAAAATCTGTTCCGCTACTCCGAAACCGGCGGCGACAGTTTTCTCGCCCTCTACGGCGGCTTGGCCGTGGTCAACCGCATCAACGGCGGCTTGGTGGACGACGGCAATGGCAACCTGATTGTTCCCACCGAAAAGGTGACCAACGGCGGCATTCCCTTCGCGTTGAGCGTGTACCGGCCGTTTGAAAGAACCGACCGAAAAACCACCGGCCGCATCAATCTCGACTGGAATGTAACCGATTCCGCGCTGGTGTATTTTTCCGCGACTTCGGGCTATCGCTCCGGGGGTTACAATCTGGTGTTCTTCAGCAACACCCCCACTTACGACCCGGAAGAATTGACCGCCTACGAGATCGGCTACAAGACCGATTTTCTCAACAACACCTTGCGCCTGAACGGTTCGTTTTACCTCTACGACTACGACAACATCCACACAGTTGGCGTTGAAGTCACATCGATCGGCGGAACCTCCACCTCCGTGCTGGAAGCGCCGGGCGCCCGCGTGTTCGGCATCGAGGCCGAGGGTATCTGGCTGGTGAACGACAATCTGACCCTGGGCGGCAATTTCAGTTTCACGCCCAGCGAGTACACGGAGACCTTGCTGATCAGCGACAGCAGCAACCATAACGTGCCGGGCTCCCTGTATCCCGAGTTTGAAACCCTGACGCAAGACATCAAGGGCAATCAACTCTTGCAGGTGCCGGAAGGGAAGGCGACTCTCTGGGGTGGCTATCTGTTCCCGCTGCGCGGCGGTTCCCAGCTCGAGCTGTTTGGAATCTACAGTTGGACCGACGAGGTGTATTTCTCGCCCTTCCAGTCCGAAGCGGAAAAAGCCGCGGCCTACAGCCGCACAGACTTGCGCGCCACCTGGAGTTCAGGAGACGGCAACTGGGCAATCACCGGATTCGTCAACAACGTCTTCAACGAAGTGGCGAACCTGCAAGTCCTGCGCCACAGCGAATCCGAATTCTTCCGCCACACCGCCGGCACCACCGTGCCCCGCCTGTACGGCATGGAGTTCACCTACACCTATTGAAGCGCAACCGCCGGCCACTCCTTGCGTCATTCTGCGCGCAGCGAAGCGCAGCCGCAGAATCTCCTCGTGGCCAGTTGATATAGCCAAGAACGGTCCCGCCGCCGCGGTTCGCACCGCGGCGGCGGGAATCATGCCGGCTCCGCAGCCCCCATCAATGTCATTCCGCGCGCAGCAAAGCGAAGTCGCAGAATCTCTTCCCCAACCGAAGCAACGGCTCAAATGAGATCGTCGTAACCTAGCCCAAGCGCCTTCGCCACCGAGGGCAAACGCCGGGCCGGCACAGCCTGCGGGCCGCTTTCCATCTCGGCCAACTCGCCAACGCTGATGCCAGCGGCCTCGGCAAGCCTCTCACGACTCATGCCGCGATACTCACGGAACACAGCAACGGGATTTTCCTTCGCCAGCAGCCGGTCCAGGACTTCCACAGGAAAATACTCTTCCTCGCTAGAATCCAGCCGCTCAAGCAGTTCTTCGTCGGAAAGCCCTTCTTCCTCGACGTATTGATACACGCTGATCAATTTGCCGTACTCTTCCCAGGAAATCACAGCAAACGCGGGCGCCCCCGATTCATCGAGAATGATTTGCGGTTGTTTCTGTTTCGGCGTTTGCGCCATAAATCTCTCTTGGTACCTCGTGTACGCGCTTGTAGATGTCGCCACGAGAGCCAATCCGCTTAACCAGGATCTCCCGCGATTCCTCGTTCCGCTCGAAAACCACCCGCATGCTGCCGACTCTTAGCCTATACTCCGGTCTGCCCTTCATGGGGCTCAAATCATAGCCCACGCCATGCGGTCTTCCAGATCAACTTGGCTGAAAAGGGCTTTGGATCGCGTGTCGACGCCCCTCATGGCGAACTCCGGTTGGTGGCTTAAAGCTTGCGCCTATTTTACCAAACCGGGCGGTCAAGAAGGGGTTTTTCAGCAGCCTGCTAGTATAAGGCATTGCGGTATCCCGTTGGGGAGCCGCGCCGCGTGTCTGCCTATGACAAACTGCTTGGCGGTGGCCTTAAAATCGCAATACGGCTGAAGCGCGAATCAGTTCGATGGTTTGAACCATACCAGTGGAGCTGTCTACCCCCTCATTCGCCGTCTAGTCATCGTCATAACACTTTAAAGGGAAATATGAACCTGTGATTTGGTAAAGAAACACGTTATATATTCCGAATAGAGTCAGTATGATGCCTGCGAATAACAAAAATTCTAAAAAGATGAACAAAAACACAAGAAAAGTAAATCCACTTCCAGCGACTATTTTTGGCTTGAAAGCAACTTCAATGAGTTTATGACAATATGGGCACTCTGCTTGTGTCCGCAGTTCCGAAACTTGAACTTTCCCATAATCGCAATTTGGGCAAGCTCTTTCCTTGAGAAAAACGTTAATCATTTAGGAATCATACTTGGCTTTCGTCGCAAGCCAAATTCCACAATTAACGAATTCATAAGAATCAACGCACTCGTAAAGTTCCGCCCCACCCACTCAATCCAGCCTCGGATACGGCGCCACGGTGTGGGGCCTTGCCGCGTAGCTGTCGATGATCGATTGCATGGCGGTGACGCCGAAGTCGTTGCGGACGTTGATGTGGCGGTAGGAACTGATCTGGGTCATCAGGATGCCGACCATGTTTTCCACCGGGTCGGCCCAGAACAATGTGCCCCAGGCGCCGCCCCAGGTGAAACTGCCGGGGGTCAGCGGGTCGCGGCTGACGCCGGCGTCGTCGAGCACGCCGAAGCCGAGGCCGAAATAGTAGCCGGGGCCGCGCACGTAGATGTCTTTGTCGCCGGTGTGGTTGCTGATCATCAAGCTGACGGTTTTCGGGCTCAGCAGGCGCGCGCCGTCGAGTTCGCCGCCGTTGAGGATCATTTGGCCGAAGCGCCAATAGTCCGAAATGGTCGATGACAATCCGGCGACGCCGCCGAAGTAGGTGGTTTCACGATATTCTGGCGCGCGCATCAGTTCGATGGTGTGCTCCGGCCCGCTTGGGCTGTAGACCGCGGCCACGCGGTTGAGCTTGTCGGCGGGGACGATGTAATGGGTGTCGTTCATTTGCAGCGGCTCGAAAATGCGCTCGCGCAGGAATTCGCGCAGCGGCTGCCCGGACACCCGCTCCACCAGCAGCGCGACATAGTCGGTGGAGCTGCCATAGCGCCATTCGTCGCCTGGATGGAAGTCGAGCGGCAGCGGCGCGCGCTGGACGATGGTCTCTTCCAGGGTGGCGGCGCGGCCCAGCAGTTCCTGTTCCGACTCGCTCAGGTCTTCCCGGTTTGGATCAACCCCGGCGGTATGGGCGAGCACGTCGCGAATTGTGATGGGCCGCACCGGCGGCACGCGCCGGGTGCCGAATTCGTCGCGAAGGATCACCTGCTTGTCCGCCAATTCGGGAATCCAGTCGTTGATCGGGTCCGTGAGCAGGAATCGGCCTTCCTCGTACAGCATCATCAGCGCCGTGGAGACGATGGGCTTGGTCATCGACATGATCACGAAGATGCTGTCATCGGTCATTTCCGCGCCGGCTTCCCGGTGCCGCCAGCCCTGGGATTCCAAGTGAATGACCTTGCCGTCCCGGGCGAGGAGGGTGATTGTGCCGGCGAGCAGGTCCGCGTCGATGTAGCGCTGCATGGTGTCGCTGACCCGCTGCAAACGCTCGGCGGACACGCCGACGTTTTCCGGCGAATCCATCGGCAATTCGGCGGCCAGAGTGGAAAACGTCAGGCCGCAGCACACAGCGGCCGCGGCAAAGCGCTGTATCTCGTTCATGATCGTCAGCCTCCTTCCGTACTAGGGGGGAATAGACCTACATGGAATAGCCTTTCTCGTCGTGTTCGGTGATGTCCAGTCCAATCTGTTCCGCGTCGGATTCCACGCGCAATCCCAACACAGCCGCAACGCACTTGACGATGACCCAGGTCAACACGCCGGTGTAAACAGCAATGGCGGCGACGCCGATCAATTGCACCATCAACTGGGAACCAACCGTCATGCCTTCCGGCATCCCCGTGCCGCTGAATACACCCAAGCCGCCGGATACCAGTATCGCGGCAAGCAAGGTGCCGGTCAGTCCGCCAATGCCATGCACGGGGAAGACATCGAGGGAATCGTCGATCTTCAGCCGCTGCTTCATGTAAATCGTCACGAAATAGCAGATCACGCCGCCGATCAGCCCCAGCATCAGTCCGCCCATGGGGCCCACCGAGCCTGCCGCGGGAGTAATTGTCGCCAGACCCGCCACCATGCCGGTGATCGCGCCCAGTCCGCTGGATTTGCCGAACTTGAACCAGTCGATCACCATCCAGGTCAAGGCGCCGGCGGCGGCGGAGGTGTGCGTGACATACAGCGCCATGCCGGCCGCGTTGTCGGCGGCCAGGGCGCTGCCGGCGTTGAAGCCGAACCAGCCCACCCAGAGCATGGCGGCGCCGGTGAAACTCATGGTCAGATTGTGCGGCACCACCGAGGCCGTCAAAAATCCATCGCGGCGCCCAAGCTCCAGCGCCAGCACCAATGCCGCGACCCCCGCCGTGAGATGCACCACGGTGCCGCCGGCGAAGTCGATCAGCCCCATTTGTCCCAGCCAGCCGCCGCCCCAGACCCAGTTGGCCACGGGAAAGTACACCAGCAAGGTCCAAAGCAGCGTGAACGCGAGCATCGAGCAGAACTTGATGCGTTCGACAAAAGCGCCAACGATCAGCGCCGGTGTGATGATGGCGAATGTCATCTGGAAGGCGGCGAAAACCGTTTCCGGGATGTCGCCCGCCATCGCGCCGGCGTCCACACCGCTGAAGAAGGCCTTGCCGAGCCCACCCCACCAGGCGGATTCCGATGGCCCGAACGCGATGCTGTAGCCCACCAGCAGCCAGAGGATGGAAATCACCACGGCGATGGAAAAACATTGCATCAACACCGAGAGCACGTTTTTCGTCCGCACCAGGCCGGCGTAAAACAGCGACAGCCCGGGCAGCGTCATGAACAGCACGAGCGCCGTCGCGGTTAAAATCCAGGCGGTATTGGCGCCGCTCAACTCATCCTGGGCAAGCGCCGCGGCGGGCAACAGCATCAGCGCAAGCCCGCTCAGGCGGAGAACCAGTTTCAACCTTTTGTTCATCTTGCCGCCCTCCGATTATTGATCGATTGTTGCATTGCGGTTATGTGGTTGTGTCGATGTTCAATCGTTGTATCGCGGAGCCGCCTACAAGGCTTCGTTGCCGGTTTCTCCGGTGCGGATGCGAATCGTTTGCTCCAGTTCGCTGACGAAAATCTTGCCGTCGCCGATTTTTCCGGTCGCGGCCGCCTTGCAGACGGCTTCCACCACCTGGTCGACGATGCCGTCTTCGACGGCGATCTCCAATTTCACCTTTGGCAAAAAATCGATGGCGTATTCGGCGCCCCGGTACAATTCGGTGTGGCCTTTTTGGCGGCCAAAA
The DNA here is from genome assembly GCA_965221015.1 of uncultured Pseudohongiella sp. Taxonomy (GTDB): domain Bacteria; phylum Pseudomonadota; class Gammaproteobacteria; order Pseudomonadales; family Pseudohongiellaceae; genus UBA9145. The sequence goes on from OZ244859.1 coordinate 1,185,476, forward strand.
CCTTTGACTTCGGTCAAGGTCATGCCGCTGACGCCCAACTCGGACACCGCTTCGCGGACGTCGTCCGACTTGTAGGGCTTGATGATCGCGACGATAAGTTTCATTGCAAGTCTCCTTTTTCTGGGCGAGCCAGGTTTCTGGGCGAGCCAGGTTTCCGGGCGGGCCAAGTTTCTGGGCGAGCCAGGTTCCGGGGCGGGCCAGGCGCCAGGGCGAACCAGGTCCCAGGGCGAGTCTGGCCGGGTGGACGCCGGAGCCCGGTTCGACTCTATCACGCCGCCGCGCCGGGGCAAACCCCGGCGATTTTCACCCACTTGCGGTAACTTTTACTGATCATCGCCGTCTTGCGAGACACATGAACACTGAAAACGGACCGGAAAGGGAACCGCGCTTGGAAAAGCCGGTGGAACTATGAATTCCGAATACAGGCAAGCTGTGGACAAATACGGGCAGAAGGTATACGCATTCGCTTGCTACAGCTTGCGCGGCAGGCAGGATGCGGACGACATCACCCAGGAGGTGCTGGTCAAACTTTGGCAGAACTGGTCCAAGGTTGACCCCGAGCGGATATTGGCCTGGCTGATGCGCGTGACGCGCAACGCCGTGGTTGACCACATCCGCAAGCGGCAATTGGCGGACTCCCGGGTTGACGACCGCATCGAGCCCGATGAACGGCCCGGCTGGGAGGATCAGGGCGAAGCCAGGGACCGGGAGCAGTTGCGCGAAATCCTGCTCGCTTCGATTCAGCAACTGGATGAGCCGTTTCGCTCCCTGCTGATCATGCGCGACATCCAGGGCATGAGTTACGCGGACATGCAAGGCGCCCTGGAAATGAATGCCAGCCAGGTCAAGGTGTATCTCCACCGCGGGCGGAGGAAATTGCGCGAAAACAGCGAACTGCGAAGCGCGTTCGAAAGCGTGCATGGGCTCGCGGAAGCTGAAGCCGGCGCGGCGCAAGGCCCGGGCGGGGCGGAAAATCGCCTGGCGCGCAACGGGCGGGCCAATTGAACGAGGTGTGGGATGCGAATCCAATGGCGGGCAATCCCAAGTGAGCGGGTCGGATAAACAAACCGGGTACACGAATATGGTCACGAGCAACAATACCGAATGCGGCATCGTGCAAATGCAGATCGAAAGTCTGCTCGACAACGAACTTGACACCAGGCAGCAGCACACGATGCTGGAGCATGTCCGCGTCTGCCCGGAATGCGCGCGCGAGTTGCTGTTGGCGCGCGCCCTGCGCGATGCGATGCTGGACATGCCCCAGCCGCAATTGCCGCCGGAGCTGGCGGCCCTGGTGCTGGCCCAAGCGGAGCTGCGGCCGGCGCCATGGCGCGAGCGCCTTGGGGCATTGCTGCCGGCGCAATGGCCGCGGCTGGCGATTCCCGCCTTCGCGGCGCTGGCGGCGGTGGCGGTCTGGCTGCAATTGCGCGGCCCGGTGCTGGACGAGCCTCAGCCCATGATCTCCGAACAGAACGTGGAACGGGCCACGCAACAGGCCACGCAACAGCCCGGGCAACAGCTCGCGGAAGAGTACACAAGAGAGGAACTGGTGGTGGCGATCCGGGATTTGAACACCACCATCCAGACCTTGAACGAAATCACCGAATCCATGCGGGTCCGGGTTGGCGACAGGGTGGTCAGCCTGCCGGTACTCAGCCTGCCGGTGCTGTCGGTGGACCAGACGGGCGGCGCGGCCGCACCCGGTCCGGACGATCCGATCTGACACCAACCATCATACTCAGCAAGGAGAGTAGCAATGAAAGCATTACATCACGTCATCATGTTCTTCGCCTTGGCCGCCTGGAGCACATTCGCGGCGGCCGCCGAAGACCATCCCGGCTATGTTGATTTTTCCGGACTGCATCGGCTGATCGACGCCGAACCCGTGGTCGAAGTCACCTTGCGGGAACCTTTGCTCCGGCTGATTACCGAGAGCATCCCGGAAGAAGACGAGGAAGCCGTCAACTTCGTCTCCAGGCTGCTCAGCGTGCGCCTGCATGTGTATGAGGACATTGGCGGCGATGTACAGCAGATCGCGGAGAATATGGACGAAATCGCGACGGATCTCGAAGCGGAGAATTGGGAGCGCGTGGTCCGCATCCGCGATGATGAGGACCAGGTCGACATATACCTGCGCTTTTCGGAGTCTGACGATGTGGTATACGGCATCGCTTTGATGATTGTTTCCGAAGACGGCGAAATGGTGCTCGCGAACATCGCCGGCGACATCAGCTTCGACGATATCGGCGCCCTCGGTCGCCGTTTCGACATCGACGAACTTTCCGAGCTTCAGGCGCGGGAAGATGATGATGAAGATCAGGACCGCCAATAACACCCGCCATCATTCTGCCGCAAAAGCCCCAACCGCCTTCAATTCGGAAAACACCCAAACTGTCATTCCGCCGGGAAAAACCCCACTGTCATTCCGGCGGAAAATCCCCCAACGCCATCCCGCGCGGAAAACCCCACCGTCATTCCGGCGGAAAATCCCCCAACGTCATTCCGCGCGGAAAACCCCACCGTCATTCCGGCGGAAAATCCCCCAACGTCATTCCGCGCGGAGCGAAGCGGAGTCGCGGAATCTCCTAAAGGTGGTACCACCCCCAACGAGATTCCGCAACAAAGTGGCGACCCAGCCATTTTGTCGTAGAATCCCGTTCGCATTCTGTCGAGGCGGTGCATGCCGCGCTTGGCGAAAGTCTGGTGGCTGCAAAAACCCAATGATCGAGCTGCGGAACGTCAGCAAGAGCTACGACAAAGGCGCGACGCTTGCGGTCGCCGACGTGAATCTCAAGATCGAAAAAGGCGAATTGCTCGGGCTCATCGGCGAATCCGGCTGCGGCAAGACCACAACACTGAAGATGATCAACCGGCTTGAAGAAGCCGATGGCGGCCAAATTCTCGTCGACGGCCGCGATGTCGCCGAGCGCGAACCCGAAGCCCTGCGGCGCAATATCGGCTACGTCTTCCAGGGCATCGGCCTGTTTCCCCATTACACGGTGATGGAAAATGTCGCCGCCGTGCCGCGGCTGCTGCGTTGGAGCGGCGAGCGCACCGCGCGCCGCTGCCGCGAGGCGCTGGAACTGGTGGGCCTGCCGGCGGCCGATTTCGGCGCGCGCAATCCGATGCAGCTTTCCGGCGGCCAGCAGCAGCGCGTCGGCGTCGCCCGCGCGCTGGCGGCATCGCCCGAAGTGGTATTGATGGACGAGCCTTTTGGCGCCCTGGATCCGGTCACCCGGGGGCAATTGCGCGAAGAGTTCAAGACCATTCAGCGCAAGCTGGACTTGACGGTCATCCTCGTCACCCATGACATGATGGAAGCCCTCCTGCTCGCCGACCGCATCGCGGTCATGAAGCGGGGCGAGGTGTTGCAGATCGGCACGGCGCGGGAATTGTTGACCGCGCCCGCCCACGACTACGTCAGCGAACTGGTGGAAATGCCCAGGCAAGAGGCGGTCCGGCTGGAGCGTCTGCTGGGGGAGGCAAGCGCCCCGGCATGATCAGTGACAACTTGCGCGAACAATTGCTGCTGCTGCCGGCCTATTTCGAAGGGCATTTGCTGCTGACCCTGATAGCGCTCGGTTTGGGCATTCTGGTCAGCGTGCCGCTGGGCATTCTCGCCAATCAGCGTCCCGTGCTGAAGCGGCCCCTGCTGGTTTTCGTCAGCGTTTTGCAAACCATACCCAGCGTGGCGATCCTGGCATTGACCGTCGCCGCGCTGGGCGGCCGCATCGGCCTGCTGCCGGCGCTCATCGCCTTGCTGCTCTACAGCATGTTGCCGATCGTGCGCAATACCGTCACCGGCTTGGAGAACGTGGCCGAAGATGTGGTCGAAGCCGCCCGCGGCATCGGCATGTCCAACGCGCAAATTCTGCGGCGGGTGCGCTTGCCGCTGGCGCTGCCGGTGATCATCGCCGGCATCCGCACCGCCGCGGTATGGACCGTGGGGCTGGCGACGCTTTCCACCCTGGTTGGCGCGACCAGCCTCGGCAACTACATTTTCACCGGATTGCAGACGCGCAACCTGGTGGCGGTCACCGTGGGCAGCATCGCCGCCGCGACCATGGCGGTGCTGCTCGACGCCATCATCGGCGGCATCGAGTGGCTGGCGCGAAATCGCAACCATGCGCGAACAGACCCGCGCTACCGCCGCGTCGCCGGCGTGGTGGGCGGCGCGGTGCTGTTCGCTTGCGGCGTGTCCGCCTGGAGCCTGCTGCCCGAGCCCGAAGCCGATTTCACGGTCGGCGGCAAAGGCTTCACCGAACAGCACATCATCGCCGGTTTGCTGGCGGCGGAATTGCAAGACGCGGGCTTCGCCGTCGATCAGCGCCTCGGCCTCGGCACCCAGGTGATTTACGAGGCGACCGCCAACGACACCATCGACGTCTACCTGGAATACAGCGGCACCGTGTGGGCCAATATCATGGACCGGAACCACAATCCGGGCCGGACGGAAGTATTGGAGCAGGTCGTCGACCATGTCGAAACCCGCGCGGGCATGACCGTAATCGGCGAACTCGGCTTCCAGAACCTGTACGCCTTCGCCATGCGCAAGGACCGCGCCGCCGAGCTTGGCGTGCGCTCCATCGAGGATCTGATACCCGTCGCCGGACAGCTCGTGGCCGGCGGCGACCTGGAATTTTTCGGCCGTCCGGAATGGATTTCGGTGCGGGACACCTACGGCATCGAATTCGACCAGCAACTCACTTTCGACACCACTTTGATGTACACCGCCGTCGACGTGGGCCAGGTGGATTTGATCACCGCCTACACCAGCGATGGCAGAATCGCCCATTTCGACCTGCTGGTGCTGGAAGACCCCCGCAACGCCATGCTGCCTTACGACGCCTTCCTGCTCGCATCCGCCGCCGCGGCGCAAAACCCGGATTTCATCGCCGCCCTGGCCGACCTGACGAACCGCATCACCGACCCGGTCATGCGCGAAGCCAACCGCATCGTCGACGTCGAAGGCCGCCCCGTGCGCGAAGCCGTCGAATACCTGCGCAACACGATTCATGGTGGGCGCTAATTGAGTATACTGCCAAGGACCGGGGCGACTTCTGCGCCCACCCGCATTCGAGGATTAGTTTCGACGCGAATCGCGGCTATCCAGATTCCGGCGGACGCGCGTTTTGACCGAGGTTTCGGACCAGTCATCGACTAAACGGGCCGTCCACGTGTCGGCGGGGATGCCGGCGCTGGATTTGGGCGGGCGCGCTTTTTCTTTTTTTGAATTTTGGCCGTCCTGGTTGATGTATCTGCCCGTGGTGGCGCTGTGGGCGCTGCTTGCGCTGCGCCACCGCAGTCTCAGCCTGCCTTTGGTCGCGAATCCGGCGCTGCCGCTCTCGGGAATGGTGGGCGTGCCCAAGTCGGCGGTTTTCAAGCTCGCCGGCGATGCGGCCGCGCAATCGATTCTGCCCTGGATCGTGTTCGAAAAGCGCGCGGCCGCGCCGGCGCTGGAATGCGAACGGGCCCAGGCCGCGATGGCCGAAGCGGGATTGAGCTTTCCCCTGGTTGGCAAACCTGATATTGGATGCCGCGGCGCCGGCGTGAAATTGCTGCGCGACGCCGGCGCGCTCGAATCCTGCCTTGCGGGATTCCCCGTTGGCGGCGCGCTGATGCTGCAAAAATTGAGCGATTGGGAAGCAGAGGCCGGAATATTCTACGTGCGCGAACCGGACAGCGACCGCGGCCGGATTACTTCGCTGACTTTGAAATACACGCCCTATGTGGTTGGCGATGGCGCGCGCACCTTGGCCGAACTGGTCGCGGCCGACCCGCGCGCGGGCGAATTGCCGCATTTGTACGAGCAACGCAACGCCGAACACTGGCACCGGGTGATCGCCGACGGCGAGCCGTACCGGCTGCTGTTTTCCGCCAGCCATTGCCGCGGCGCCGTGTTCCGCGACGGTGGCCACCTGGTCAGCGGGGAATTGACCCGGGCGCTCGATCGAATATTCGCCGATCTGCCCGGTTTCCATTACGGCCGGCTCGATATCAAATTCCGCGATTTGCAAAGCTTGCGCGCCGGGCTGGATTTGCAGATTGTCGAGATCAATGGCGCGAGCTCCGAATCAATCCACATTTGGGACCGCCGCACCGGATTCTTCGCCGCCGTAACAACGTTGTTGCAGCAATATCGAACGCTATTTAAACTTGGCGAAGCGCAAAGGCGCAGGGGCCGCAAACCGCCCGGTTTGTGGCCGCTTTACAAAGCTTGGCGATACGAGCGGCAACTGGTGAAGCAATATCCCCCAAATGACTAACCCCTGTCGTTTGAACTTTCAACCCCGGATGCTGGCCACGATGGTCGAGAACTTGCTTGGTCTCGGCGATTTGGCGGAAATCTACGACAATCGCCCCCGTGGGCTGGAACCCGAAGCGTTCCTGCAATACACCCTCGATGCGCTTGGCGTCAGCATCGCGCTCAACAATGAACAACATCTGGAGCAGATTCCCCGGGAAGGGCCGCTGCTGATTGTGGCCAACCATCCCCTGGGCGGCCTGGAAGGTATCGCGCTCGCCAGGATTTTGCTGCGGGTGCGACCCGACCTGCAAGTGCTGACCAATGAATTGCTGCGCCGCATTCCCGAGCTCGCGCCCATTTTCATCGGTGTTGACGTGCTGTCGGCGGAAGCCGCCGGCGGCAACGTCAAAGGCGTCAAACAGGTGCACAAGCATTTGCGCGGCGGCGGCGCCGTGTTGATTTTCCCCGCCGGCATGGTTTCCGCCATCGAATTGCGCGAACGCCGCATCCAGGACCGCAAATGGAACCGGCTGGCGGGGCAATTGCTCAAACGCTACGAATGCGCCTGCGTGCCCGTGCACGTCACCGGGCGCAACAGCGCATACTTTTATCTCGCGGGCCTTGTTCATCCGCGGCTGCGCACCATGCTGTTGCCGAGGCAACTCGCGAACAAGAAAGGCTTCACCCTTGAGTTGACCCTGGGCAAACCCGTTTTCGCCCAGGAATTGCGCCTGTTGAAAAAACCGAAGGCCGTCACCGAGTACCTGCGCGTCAGCACCGAAGCACTGACGGGCCGTTCCGAGCCCTTGCCGGTCAAATTTGAACAAGGCGTGCAGGACATCAGCCCGCTCCAGTCACAAAGCGAACTCGATGCAACACTGGCCAGTCTCGCGCAATACCGGTTGATCGAACACGAAGAGTTCGATGTCTATTGCGCGCCCCATGACCGCCTCGGCATCATCATGGAACTGATCGCCGTGGCGCGTGAGGTCACCTTCCGCGCCGTCGGCGAAGGCACCGGCCTGACCCGGGACTCGGACCAGTTCGACCCCCACTACCTGCATCTTTTTCTCTGGGACAAAAAGCACAGCCGCATCGCCGGCGCCTACCGGGTTGGGCTCGTTGACGAGATCATCCGCAAACACGGCGTCAAGGGCCTGTACAGCCGCTCTTTGTACAAGTACGACAAATCATTTCTGAAACGCCTGGGCGCGGCGATCGAGATGGGCCGCTCGTTCATCCACCCGGATTATCAGCGCCGGCCGGAATCGCTGACCTTGCTCTGGCGCGGCATCGGCCGGATTCTCGTTCAGCGCCCGCAATACCACACCCTGTTCGGTTCGGTAAGCATTTCCCGCGAATACAGCGACCTGGCGCGGGCCCTGATCGCCGACACCTTGCTCACCAATTTCAAAGCCGCCGAATTCGTGCCCCTGGTCAAACCGATTACCCCGCACCGCATCGCCCGCCGCCTTTGGTCCGAAGACTTCCTGCGCGAGCTGGTGAACATCAAGATGCTCGGCAAACTCATCGGCCGCTGCGACCCCGGCAAGGCCGTGCCGGTGCTGTTGCGGCATTACCTGTCGCTCAACGGCCGCATGGTCTGCTTCAATATCCATTCCGATTTCAACAATTCGCTCGAAGGATTGATCATCGTCGACGCGCGCAGAACCGACCCCAAAACCTTGACCCGCTTCATGGGCGCCGACGGCTACCGCGCCTTCGAATCCCGCCACAAGCCCCTCGAACTGATCTCCGCCGGATGAAAAAACTGATCGCGCTGCTGCAAATTCTGAGCGCCCTGGCGCTCTTCGCGCTGGTGGCGATCACAATCGCCGGCATGGTGCTCATGGTGCGCATGAACGACACCATCTCCGTCGTCCACTTGCTGGTGGGACAAATCGTTCTCATCGCCTGCCTGCTGGCCATAGCCCGCCACCTGATCCGCCGCGCCCTTACCACCCTCCGCAGCGCCCAAGACTAGCGGCTACCGCACAATGTGAGTCGCCCCTCCTGACGATGCGTTATAATGGTCGGCTTTTGCGCCAGGCGGGTTCGCGCCGTGATCGTAGTGGAAAGCGCCGAAGGATTTTCGCGACAGCATGGACGCTGCGTCGCCACCATCGGCAAATTCGATGGCGTCCACCTCGGCCATCAGCGCATCCTCGGGCAGTTGCGGGCAAAAGCGCGCGAGCGGCGCCTGCCCTCCCTCGTGATCCTGATTGAACCGCACCCCGAAGAATTCTTCGCCGGCGCCGACCGCGATTGCCCGCCGCGGCTGACTTCGCGGGCCGAAAAACTGCGCCTGCTCGAAAGCCTCGGTGTCGATTTCTGCTGTGTGCTGCGCTTCGATGAGCAACTGAGCCGCACTTCCGCCGAAGATTACATCCGCGACATTCTCCTCGATGGACTTGGCGTGGCCGCACTGATTGTCGGCGACGATTTCCGCTTCGGCCACCGCCGCGCCGGCGATTTCGACCTGCTGCGGCGCAAAGGCGCGGAACTCGGGTTTTCCGTCCACCAGGCCGAGACCCGGGAAATCGATGGCCAACGTGTGAGCAGCACACGCGTGCGGCAGAAACTGGCTCAAGGCGATTTTGCCATGGCGCACAGATTGCTTGGCCGACCGTATTCCATCCGCGGCACCGTAACCAGGGGCGAGCAACTTGGCGCGAAACTCGGCTATCCCACCTGCAACATCGACCTGCCCGGCAAGCGCGCCGCGGTGCATGGCATCTACGCCGCCGTCGTGCGGATACCGGCGGGCGAATATCCCGCCGCCGTCAGCGTCGGTTGCAGGCCCACCGTCAGCAAATCGGGAAAATCCGTGCTAGAGGCGCACTTGCTCGACTTCAGCGGCGAACTCTACAGCCAGGATATCGAGGTCGAATTTCGGCAAAAAATCCGCGACGAGGAAAAATTTGCCTCGCTGGAACAACTGCGGCAAAAAATCGCCGCCGACGTCGAGCAGATTCGCGGCCTTTTCGCGCAAGCAACCGTCGCCTGAATCCGCCGCCAATCAAGGTTAGCCATTCGCCATGAGCAAATACCGGGACAGCTTGAATCTTCCGCAAACGGATTTTCCCATGCGCGCCGATTTGGCCGGGCGCGAGCCCGCGCGTCTGCGCAAATGGAGCGAGCTAGATTTGTATCGCGCCATCCGCGCCAAGAATGCCGGCCGGCCGAAATTCCTGCTCCACGACGGGCCGCCCTACGCCAATGGCGACCTGCACCTTGGCCACGCCATCAATAAAACCTTGAAAGACATCGTCGTCAAATCGCGGGCGATGACCGGATTCGACGCGCCCTATGTTCCCGGCTGGGACTGCCACGGACTGCCCATTGAGCACGAAGTCGAGCGCAAGAAAGGCAAGGCCGGGCACAAGATCAACCACGCCGAATTCCGCCGCGCCTGCCGCGAATACGCCGCCGGCCAGATCGAGCGGCAAAAGGCCGGTTTTATCCGCATGGGTGTGCTCGGCGATTGGGAAAATCCCTATTTGACGATGGACTACCGGACCGAAGCCGACATTGTGCGCGCCCTGGCGCGCATCGTCGCCAACGGCCATCTCGTGCGGGGCTACAAGCCCGTCTACTGGAGCGTCGTCGGCGCCTCCGCCCTGGCTGAGGCCGAAGTCGAATTCAAGGACAAGGATTCCCGCACCATCGACGTGCGGTTTTCCTCGGCGGACCGCGCCGGCCTGCTGCAGTGCTTTGAAGCGGAAAGCGGGCACAGCGCTGACCTGCCCGTCTCCGTCGTGATCTGGACCACCACGCCCTGGACCTTGCCGGCCAATCAGGCGGTGTGCCTGAACGCCGACTTTGACTATGCCCTGGTTCATTGCGAACTCGACGCCGGCCCGGAATTGCTGGTGATCGCCGAGGCCATGGTCGCCGAGGTCATGGCGCGCTACGGCTGCGAAAAACATCGCGTCATCGCCGTCTGCAAAGGCTCGCGGCTGGAATCCCGAAGCTTGCGACATCCGCTGTACCCGCGCGATGTGCCCATCGTGCTTGGCGGGCATGTCACCACCGAAAATGGCACCGGGGCCGTGCATACCGCGCCGGACCACGGCGTCGACGATTTCAATACCGGGCTGAAGTACGGCTTGAAAACACTCAACCTGGTCGACGACCACGGCGTTTTCCGGGAGGCCGCGGGGCGCTTCGCCGGCACCCATGTCTACAAGGTGGACGCCGCCATCATCGAAGCGCTGAAAGAAAATGGCAACCTGGTCCACGAAGACCGCATCACCCACAGTTACGCCCATTGCTGGCGCACCAAGACCCCGCTGATTTACCGCGCCACGCCGCAATGGTTCATCAGCATGAGCGAACGCGGCCTGCTCGATTCCGCTCTGGAGGCGGTGGCGGGCGTGAAGTGGATTCCCGACTGGGGCCGGGCGCGGATGGAACTTATGTTGCGCGGCAGCCCGGACTGGTGCATTTCGCGGCAACGCACCTGGGGTGTGCCGATCACCTTGTTCATCCACCGCGAAACCGGCGACTTGCATCCGCGCACCGCGCAATTGTTCGAGCAGGTCGCGCAACGGGTCGAAAGCGGCGGCATGGAAGCCTGGCACACCCTCGAACCCGCGGAGTTGCTTGGCGACGAAGCCGCGCACTATCTCAAAGTCACCGACACCCTCGATGTCTGGTTCGATTCCGGCGTCACGCATTATTCCGTGCTCAGCCGGCGCGAAGACCTGGCGTATCCCGCCGACCTTTACCTGGAAGGCTCGGACCAGCACCGCGGCTGGTTTCAATCCTCGCTGAAAACCGCCATCGCCATGCACGGCGGCGCGCCGTACCGGGAAGTGCTCACCCACGGATTCTTCGTCGATGCGGAAGGGCGCAAAATGTCGAAGTCCCTCGGCAACACCGTCGCCCCGGAGAAGATTTTCCAAAAGTATGGAGCCGACATATTGCGGCTTTGGGTTGCCGCCACCGACTATCGCGGCGAAATGGCGGTGTCCGAGGCGATCTTCGGCCAGGTCGCCGACGCCTACCGGCGCATCCGCAACACCGCGCGCTTCATGCTCGCCAACCTGAACGGTTTCGACCCTTCGCGGCATTTGCTGGCGCCGGAGCGGATGATTGCGCTCGATCATTGGATCGTGCGCCGCGCGGCAAGCCTGCTCGGCGAAGTCACCGCCGAGTACCACGCTTACAACTTCCAGACCATCTACCAGAAAGTCCACCACTTTTGCGTGATTGAACTCGGCGGGTTCTATCTCGACATCATCAAGGACCGTCAATACACCACGCCCGGCGATGGCCTGCCGCGGCGTTCGACGCAAACCGCCATGTACCACATCGTGCAAATGTTGAGCACAATGATGGCGCCGATTCTCAGTTTCACCGCCGACGAGATTTGGGAAAACATTCCCGGCGAGCGCTGCGCTTCGGTGCTGCTTGGCGACATGGAGGCGGCGGGTCCGGGATTCGAGGCGGAAGCCGCCTTGCCCGACGCTTTCTGGGAGCGGCTGCTCGCCGTAAAGGCGGCGCTGAATCCGGAATTTGAAGCCAAGCGCGCGGACAAGACCCTGGGTTCGAGCCTGGGCGCCGAAGTCGACCTGTACGCCGAGCCGGAGTTGCTGGGGCAATTGCGCGGGCTGGGCGGGGAATTGCGTTTCGCGCTGATCGTCTCCCGCGCGGAGGCGCATCCATTGTCCGCCGCCGGCGCGGACAGCGTGGAAACCCAAATCAGCGGTTTGCGCGTGCGGGTCGCGCCGTCGAAACATGACAAATGCGAGCGTTGCTGGCACCATCGGCCCGATGTCGGCGCCCACCCGGGATTTTCTGACCTCTGCGGGCGCTGCATCGAGAATATCGAGGGCGATGGCGAGCGGCGGCTGTACGCCTGAGCGGCGGCGGCCGCGGGTGGCGCGATGAAAGTCGAAAACGGCGCGAAGGTGCGATTGCATTTTGCCCTGGCCCTGACCGACGGTTCGGTGATTGATTCCAATTTCAGCCGCGAACCGGCAAGCTGCGTCATCGGCGACGGCAACTTGCCGCCGGCTTTCGAACAGCTTCTGCTGGGATTGGAAGCCGGCGATGAAATCGAACGCAGGCTGTCGCCGGAGCAAGCCTTCGGCGCCTTCAACGACGCCAACTTGCGGCAGCTGCCGGCGGCAGGATTCGCCGACTTGCTGCGGGACCCAAGCGCGCCGCTGGTGCCCGGCAGCGTGGTGATGTTCGCCGACGCGGGGGGATTCAACCTGCCGGGCGTGATTCGGCGCGTCGACAAGGCGGAAATTGAGGTAGACTTCAATCATCCGCTCGCGGGACGGGAGATTGTGTTCCGCGCCAGCATCGTTTCGGTGCTGGGCCCGGAAACCCGGAGCCTGAAGTGGGAATAAGCTAATGGCCGAACCGGCAAGCATCGATATCAAGCTGGCCAATCCGCGCGGATTCTGCGCCGGGGTGGACCGCGCCATCGATGTGGTCAAACGCGCGCTGGAGTTGTTCGGGGCGCCGATTTACGTGCGCCACGAGATCGTGCACAACCGCCATGTGGTGGAAGAATTGCGCGGGCAGGGCGCGATTTTTGTCGAAGAGTTGCCGGAAATTCCCGACCGCGACGAAACCGGCCGCGCGCCCATCGTCGTGTTCAGCGCCCACGGCGTCGCCAAACAAATTCGCGCGGACGCCGCCGCGCGCGGCTTCCAGGTGTTCGACGCGACTTGCCCCCTGGTGATCAAAGTGCACATGGAAGTGGCGAGGGCCGGCCGCAAGGGCCGCGAATGCGTTTTGATCGGACACGCCGACCATCCCGAAGTGCAAGGCACCATCGGCAATTTCGACCGCAGCGCCGGCGGCGAAATTTACCTGGTCGAAACCGTGGCCGACGCGCGCCGGCTGGCGGTCCGGGATGCTTCGCGCCTGTCCTACGTTACCCAAACGACCTTGTCGGTGGACGACTGCGAGGAAATCATCGAAGCCCTGCGCGAGCGCTTTCCGCGGATCAGCGGGCCGCGCAAGAGCGACATTTGCTACGCCACCCAGAACCGGCAAGACGCGGTCAAGCAACTGGCGCTCGAATGCGACCTGATTTTCGTCGTCGGCGCGCGCAACAGCTCCAATTCCAACCGCTTGCGCGACCTCGGCGAACGGCTCGGCTGCGCGGCCCATTTGATCGACTGCGCCGGCGCCATCGACCCGGCCTGGCTCGAGGGCAAGCACCGCATTGGCGTAACCGCCGGCGCATCGGCGCCGGAGTCGCTGGTGCGCGAGGTGATCGCCCATTTGCGCGCGGCCGCCACCGTCGGCCGCGTGAAAGAGCTTGACGGCGTCGAGGAAGACATTACTTTCACCATGCCCCCCGGCCTGCGCCACTAGCACGAAGGATTGCCGCAATTCTTCAAGGTGCGATTAGACCGACAATCCGGCAAGGTTGGCGCGTTTCGCGCGCAAGGTGTCCAGTTCGGATGACATTTGCGCCGCGCGTCCCCGCGTCTCATCGACCAGCTTCCCCGGCGCCTTGGCCACAAAGCCCGGGTTGTCCAGCTTGGCCCGCAACGAGCCCAAGCCCTTGGCAAGCTTTTCGATTTCGCGGTCCAGCCGCGATGTTTCAGCTCCGACATCGATCAATCCGGCCAGCGGCACCAGTACTTCCGTGCCCGCCTGGATCGAAGTCGCCGCCGCCGGCGCTTCGCCTTGCAGCCACTCGATGGATTCCAGTTTGGCCAGTTGCATGAGATAGCGCCGGTGGCGGTCCAGCCTGGACTTGCCGGCGGCCTCGAGCGATTCCCGCTCGCAGCGCAGCAGCACCGACGCCCGCTTGGCCGGCGAAACATTCATCTCGCCGCGGATGTTGCGCACCGCGGTGACGATTTGCTGGAGCCAGGCGATATCCGCCCCCGCCTCGGCGTCGGGTTTCGCGCCCGAAGGTTCGGGGTAGGGCTGCAGCATGATGCTGTCGCCTTCGATTGCGAGCAGCGGCGCGACGCGCTGCCAGATTTCCTCGGTGATGAAAGGCATGAAAGGGTGCAACAGGCGCAGCGCGCTTTCCAGCACGGTCAGCGCCACACGCCGGGTTGCGCAAGCGGCGTCCGGGTCTTCGTCCTCGTTCCACAGCACCGGTTTGGAAAGTTCCAGATACCAGTCGCAGAATTCATTCCAGATGAATTCGTACAAGCGCCGGGAGGCGTTGTCGAAACGGTATTGCGCCATGGCCTGGTGGATGTCCTCAGTGGCGGACTCGAACCGGTCCAGTATCCAGCGGTCCGCCACGGTGCAATCGGCGCGCGCGATGCGGTCCGCGACCGGCTTGCCCTCGGTGTTCATGAGCACGTAGCGGGCGGCGTTCCAGATCTTGTTGCAGAAATTGCGGTAGCCCTCCAATCGGCCGACATCGAACTTGATGTCGCGGCCGGTGGAAGCAAGCGAATAAAACGTGAAGCGCAGCGAATCCGTGCCGTAGCCGGGAATCCCGTCGGGGAAGAACTCGCGGGTGAAATCCTCGACTTGTTCGCGCAGTTGCGGCTGCATCATGCCTTCGGTGCGTTTGGCGATGAGGTCGGGCAGGGAAATGCCGTCCATCAGGTCGATCGGGTCGAGGATATTGCCCTTGGACTTGGACATCTTGCGGCCTTGCTCGTCGCGCACCAGGCCGGTGATGTAGACCTTGCGGAAGGGAATTTCGCCCGTGAATTTCAGGGTCATCATGATCATGCGCGCGACCCAGAAAAAGATGATATCGAAGCCCGTCACGAGCACGCTGGTGGGGTGGAAGCGCTCGAAATAGCTGTTTTGCCCGCCCCCGCCCCCGCCCTCGCCATCGGCGCTCCAGCCGAGGGTGGAAAAAGTCCACAGCGCCGAGGAGAACCAGGTGTCGAGCACGTCTTCGTCACGGCGCAGGACCACATCGGGGCGTAATCCGTGTTCCTCCCGGACCGCGGCTTCGCTGGCGCCGACATAGACCTTGCCTTCCTCGTCATACCAGGCGGGAATCCGGTGCCCCCACCATAGTTGCCGGCTGATGCACCAGTCCTGGATGTCGCGCATCCAGGCGAAATAGGTGTTCTCCCAATTGCGCGGCACGAATTCGATTTCGCCGTCCTCAACCGCCTTGATCGCCGGTTTGGCGAGGGATTCCACCGCCACATACCACTGGTGGGTCAGCAGCGGCTCGATGATTACGCCGCTGCGGTCTCCCCGGGGGATTTTCATCCGGTGCGCTTCGGTTTTCTCCAGCAGGCCCGCCTGTTCCAGGTCGGCAAGCACTTGCTTGCGCGCGGCGAAGCGGTCCAGGCCACGGTAGGCTTGCGGCGCTTCCTCATTGATGCGCGCATCGCGGGTGAGCACATTGATCATGGGCAGTTTGTGGCGCAAGCCGACCTGATAGTCGTTGAAGTCGTGGGCTGGGGTGATTTTCACGCAGCCGCTGCCGAAGGCCGGGTCCACGTATTCGTCGGCGATCACCGGAATCTCCCGGTCGCAAAGCGGCAAGCGCAACATTTTTCCCACCAGGTGCCGGTAGCGCGCGTCTTGCGGGTGCACCGCCACCGCGGTGTCGCCAAGCATGGTCTCCGGGCGCGTGGTGGCCACCGTGACGTGGCTCGGACCCTCGGCCCCCTGACCCGCGGCGACGGGGTAGCGCAAGTGCCAAAGCGAGCCGTTTTCTTCCTCGGAAACAACTTCGAGATCGGAAATCGCGGTCAGCAATTGCGGGTCCCAGTTGACCAGGCGGTGGCCGCGGTAAATCAATCCTTCCCGGTAGAGCGCAATGAATACGTGCTCGACCAGGGCGGACAGTTCGGGGTCCATGGTGAAGCGCTCGCGCGACCAGTCGAGCGATGAGCCCATGCGGCGCAACTGCCGGGTAATGATACCGCCGGACTTCTCTTTCCAATCCCAAACGCGCTGAACAAATTTTTCCCGGCCGACCGCTTCCCGGCTTTCTCCCGCGGCGTTCAATTGCCGCTCCACCACCATTTGTGTTGCGATGCCGGCGTGGTCGGTGCCAACCTGCCACAGCGTGTCGCGGCCGCGCATGCGCTGGTAACGGATCAAGGCGTCCATGATGGCGTGCTGGAAGCCGTGGCCCATGTGCAGCCTGCCGGTCACGTTCGGCGGGGGGATGGCGATACTGTACGGCTCGCCGCTGCCGCGGGGAGCGAAATAGCCGGCGTTTTCCCAGGCGCGGTACCAGCGTTCCTCAATCTCCCGCGGCTTGAAAGTCTTGTCCATGTCAGTCCTTGTCCTTAGCCCCGCCCTTGTATTGATGCAGAAATTCCACCAGCAAGGGCACGGGACGTCCGGTGGCGCCTTTCTTGGCGGCCTCGGAATGCCATGCGCTGCCGGCGATGTCGAGATGGGCCCAGGAAAATTTTTCCGCAAAGCGCGACAGGAAGCAGGCGGCGGTGATGGTTCCCGCCAGCTTGCCGCCGATGTTCGCCATGTCGGCGAAATTGCTGTCGAGCTGCTTCTGGTATTCGTCCCAGAGCGGCAGTTGCCAGGCCCGGTCGAGACTTTCCAGCCCGCATTGCAGCAACTGGTCCATAAGCGTTTGGTCGTTGCCGAGCAGGACGTTGGCGTGCTTGCCGAAAGTCGCCACCGCGGCGCCGGTCAAAGTGGCGATATCGATCAGGCAGGCGGGCTCGAAGCGTTCCGCATAGGTCATGGCGTCGCACAGCACCAGCCGGCCTTCGGCGTCGGTATTGAGAATCTCCACGGTTTTGCCGGACATGGTGGTGACGATATCGCCGGGCTTGGTGGCCTTGCCGCCGGGCATGTTTTCGGCGGCGGCGACCATGCCGATCACATTCAGCGGCAAACGCAATTCGCTCACGCAGGCCATCGCGCCGAACACGCTGGCGGCGCCGCACATGTCGAATTTCATCTCATCCATGGCCTGCCCGGGTTTCAGGCTGATGCCGCCGGTGTCGAAAGTGATGCCCTTGCCCAGCAGCACCACCGGCTTGCTGTCCTCGTCCGCGCCGCGGTAATGCATCACGATCAACCGCGCTTCTTCCACCGAGCCGGCGGCGACTGAAAGCAGGCAGTCCATTTTCAGCTCCCGCATTCGCGCCTCGTCCAGCACATCGACGCTGAGCGGCTCGCAGTCCTCGGCCATTTCCCGGGCATGGGCGGCGAGATATTCCGGTGTGCAAATGTTCCCCGGCAGGTTGCCAAGCTGACGCGCGCGGTTCATACCCCTGCCAACCGCCGCGCCCCGGGCCAGCGCTGGGTCGAGATCTTCCTCCGGCGCGGAAACCGACACCTGCGCGAGCACCGGCTCGCGTTTCGCTTTGGCTTTGGTGGTGTCGTAGCGATACGCGGCCAGCTCGGCTTCCTGGGCCAGCCGCGCGGCCAGCCACCGGGCATCGCCGCCGTTGCCTTTCAAATCGGCAAGCGCGAAGTGAACCTTGGGCATGTTGCGGGCCAGCACGGCGCGCAAGCTGGCGGCGAGATATTTTGCGGCTTCGCCGGCGCCGAAGGAATCGGCTTCGCCGGCGCCGGCGAGCAGGATGCGGCTGGCCGCGCAGCCTTGGGGGCCGTGCAGCAAATGCGTGTTGCCGATGTCCCATTCATAGTCGCCGCTGGCGACGACGCGGCCGAGCGCGCCCGCCAGCGATTGGTCCAGCGCGCCCGCTTCCGCGCCGAGTCCGCTTTTTTTCCAAACCGGCACCACCAGACAATCGGTTTCCAGGGTGGCGCAGGGTTCCTTGTTCACAGAAAATTGCATTGGATTATTTCCTTTTGCTTGCGGCAATTCCCGCTTGGCTGCCGAAGTTCCGCCACTTCGCTTCGCATCGAGTCGCTGCGTTTCGCGCAAAGTGACGGGGGACCGTCATCCCGCGCAGTCGTTGGCTGCCGCCGCCGCAACAAGAATTGCTGTTTCGCTGGTTTCGATATTGACGCAGGGGCGTAATGCTAAGAAGATTGCGTGGTTCAAGCAACCGGCCGCGGCGGCTTTGGCACGATGCGCCGCCGCGTCATGGTTGGCTCGCGCGATGGCCCTTATGCGGCGGCCCGCATGGCCAGGCCCGCATAGCCAGGCTCGCACAAAATGGATCGCCAGGACGTGGATTGAACCAATCCGCGCCCATGCTGTCTCAAGTTTCGGCTGGCCCAAAGCCCGCGCCAGGCATCCGCGAGCGCAACACAGCCAACACCGATTTTTGGGGACCACCCAAAGCCCAGGAATTCGTATCATGCCTCGCATCAACTTGAACCTTCCGGAACAATTCACTTTTCGAATGGAACGCGGCGTCGGTCTCAGCGACCTGAACTACGCGAAACACCTGGACAGCCTGTCCATGGTCAAAATTCTGCATGAGGCGCGGCTGCAATTCCTGGCCTCTCTCGGTTTCACCGAAGACAACATTTTCGGCTTTGGTATGGTGCTGACCGACCTGGCGATCGATTTCCGCTCCGAGTCCTTCGCCAACGACGTGCTGATCGTCGACGTTGGCGTCGGCAAGATCAACCGCTATGGCCTGGACATCTGCCTGCGGGTCACCAACAGCGCGCTGGAGGCGGTGGTTTGCGTCGCCAAAATGGGCGTTGTGATGTTCGATTTCGACAAGCACCAAATGGTCGCCGTGCCGGGACAATTCAAGAAACTGCTGCAAACCACCGAATCCAGAGCGGCCTGAAGCAATGGCATTCGCCGGGCCGCCGCGGCACCCCGCGGCCGGTCGCCGCCTGTGCTGTCCTATTCGCCACTCGTTCAGGAACCACCCATGAATCGATTCTTGTCCGCAATCCTGTTGCTGAATTTGCTTTTCTTGCCAAGCGCGGCAGCGCCCCAAACTTCCCCCGCGGACTGGCTGGAACAGGGCCGCGCCGCGGTGGAGGCCAATCTCGCCCAGCGCGCGGCGGGCAACACCAGCGCCCGCAATGTGATTCTTTTCGTCGGCGACGGCATGGGCGTCTCCACAGTCACCGCCGCGCGCATCCTCGAAGGGCAGATGCGCGGCGAGCCCGGCGAGGAGAACGAACTGTTCTTCGAAACCTTTCCCAACGTGGCGCTGGCCAAGACCTACAACACCGACGCCCAGGTGCCCGATTCGGCCGGCACCATGAGCGCCATGGTCACCGGCGTGAAAACCCGTGCCGGGTTGATCAGCGTCAGCGATAGCGCGACGCGCGGTGATTGCGCTTCCCAACAGGGTGCCGAACTGTCCACAATTCTTGAACACGCGGAAATGCGCGGACTTGCCACCGGCGTGGTCAGCACGGCGCGGCTGACCCACGCCACGCCGGCGGCGAATTACGCCCATGCCATGGACCGCAATTTCGAGTCCGACGCCGACGCCGCCGGGCTCGCCAATCCGGGTGAATGCGCCGACATCGCCCGGCAATTGATCGAATTCGCCGACAATGTGACGGGTTCGAACGGCCTGGAAGTCGCCCTTGGCGGCGGCCGCGGCGCCTTCCTGCCCGACCGCGACGGCGCCGACCCCGAAGATGGCGTTGCCGGCAGCCGACTCGACGGCAGAGACCTGACAAGCGAATGGGTCGAGCGCCACGACGATGCGGCCTATGTCTGGAACGCCGGGCAATTCGCCGCGGTGGACCCGAACGAGGTCTCGCACTTGCTCGGCCTGTTCGAATTCTCGCACATGGAATACGAACTGGACCGCGAAACCGACGCCGGCGGCGAACCAAGCCTGTCGCAAATGACCGCCAAGGCGATCGAGATTCTTGCCAAAAATCCCAATGGCTACTACCTGAACGTCGAGGCCGGCCGCATCGACCACGCCCATCACGCGATCAATCCGATTCGCGCACTGGTCGACACCATCGAATTCGCCCGCGCGGTGCGCACCGCCTACGAAATGGTCGACCTGAGTGAAACGCTGATCATCGTCACCGCGGACCACAGCCACGTATTCACCATCGCCGGCTATTCCTCCCGCGGCAATCCCATCCTCGGCAAGGCCGCCATCGGCGACCAGCCCGCCTTGGCCGAAGACGGCCAGCCCTACACCACCCTCGGCTACATCAACGGCCCCAATCCAGGCCGCGACGAGAATCTGAGCGAAGTCGACACCGCCCACGAAAGCTTCCTCTCCCAGACCCTGGTGCCGCTCGACTCGGAAACCCACGGCGGCGAAGATGTGCCCATCTACGCCATCGGCCCAGGCTCGGACCTCGTTCGCGGCGTAATCGAACAAAACGTCATCTTCCACATCATGATGGAAGCCACCCAGCTCGAACAGCGCTGACCGGGCCTTCAGGCGGTCTTTGACAATTCGGCAGGCATGTCAATAATTGGCGAACATACATAGATTGTGGACTGCACCGAGTGAAGCCCCGGAAATCCATCAGCGCCACCAAATTCATGGAAGAGTTCCCGGCGCTGCTCGACAAGCTCGACGCCGAAGGCCTCGTGATCACGAGGCATGGTCGTCCCGTTGCCAGAATTCTTCCGTATACCCAAAAGCCTGCGGCGCTGATTGGAATTTTGAAAGACAAGATTCGCGTAAACGGAGGTCTGCATTCAACAGGACTGCGCTGGGATGCGCATGATCAACCCTGAAACCCAATTCCTGAAGCATGCGCTGCGCAACCTAGCGACGTTTCCGGCGGGGTAACAGGACCACGCGGGTGCCGGACAAGCGGTCATGGGCGGCGTCGCCTTCGGAATCAAAGTAGAGCCAAAAGTAGCCGAGACCGAACAGCAGAAAGGCCGGCCACGCGCAAAGAAACCGCAGCCAGGCCTGACGCGCCGTCATCAGTCCGCCACCAAGCGATTGCGCCCTGATGCGCCAGGCCACCATGCCAAGCGTCTGACCGCCACGGGTCCAAAACCAAACATAAAAAACCGCGGCGCTCGCGCCCATGATCGCCAACAGAATCAAACCGAACACGAAGTCCGTCTCGACGCGTCCGTCAATCACCTGGTTGGTCTCGGCACCCGCGATCAATTGCGCCACGAAACCAAGCGCAATCCAAATCGCCAGCACAAGCACAGCGTCATAAAGCAACGCGGCAAGCCGCCTGACCAGACCCGCGGCAGGCAAGTTCTCGGCGTCATTCACTGATTGAATCATGGCCGGCGGTTCAGGTCACATTAGCGAGATTCCGCGACTCCGCTTCGCTTCATGCAGAATGACGGTGTGGGCCGGCGACGGATCAAAGCCACCCCCCCCCCCCTACAACTCCTTAACCGCTTGAATCAACTCATTCGCGGCCTTCTGGCCGTCGCCAAACAGCATCCTGGTATTGTCGGCGAAAAACAGCGGATTTTCGACGCCGGAAAATCCCGCGCCGCGGCCGCGTTTGATCACGATGACATTCTCCGAATCCATTGCGTCGAGGATCGGCATGCCATACAGCGGGCTCGAAGCGTCCGTCTTCGCCGAAGGATTGACCACGTCGTTGGCGCCGATCACCAGCGCCACCGTGGTGGTGGCGAAGTCCGCGTTGATATCTTCCATATCGTAGATCATGTCGTAGGGGACACCCGCCTCGGCGAGCAACACATTCATATGGCCCGGCATGCGCCCGGCCACCGGATGAATCGCGAACTTGACCGTGACCCCGCGCTCACCCAGCAGTTGCACCAACTCCCAAATTTTGTGCTGGGCCTGGGCCACCGCCATGCCGTAGCCCGGAATGATGATCGCCTGGCTGGCGAAGGCCAGCAGGATGCCCGCGTCCTGGGCCTGGATTTCCTTCATTTCCCCTTGCTCGCCCGAGTCCGCCGCCGGCCCCGTGCCAACGCCGGCGAAGAACACATTCGCCACCGAGCGATTCATCGCCACCGCCATCAAATGCGTAAGCAGCGAGCCCGCCGAGCCGACCACGATGCCGGCGATGATCATCGCCGCGTTGCCGAGCACATAACCTTCAAAGCCCACCGCCAGTCCCGTCAGGGCGTTGAACAGCGAGATAATCACCGGCATGTCGGCGCCGCCCACAGGCACCGTGATGAAAACGCCGACGATCAGGGCGAGGCTGAAAAATATCGCGATGGTCGTCAAGTCGGCGGAAAAATAAACCAGCACCGCGAAAACGACCGTGGCGAGCGCCAACAAGGCGTTGACGATATGCTGCCCCGGCACGATTTTGCTCAAGCGCAAGCGTCCGTCGAGCTTGGCCCAGGCGATTATGCTGCCGCTGAAAGAGACGGTGCCGATCACCGCCCCAAGAATCGCCAGAATCGCGACATCCACACCCAGATAAGCCGCGGCGCTCTCGCCCGGAAAGGCTTCGCCGGCCTTGAGCAATTCCACCGCGGCGATGGTCGCCGCCGCGCCGCCGCCCATGCCGTTGTACATGGCGATCATTTGCGGCATGTCGGTCATTGCGACGCGCTTGCCGCTGACCCAGGCATAGCCGCCGCCAACCGCGATGCCGGCGATAATCAGCGCGAGATTGACCGCGAATTGCTCGCTTTCCAGCAACTCCGGCGTGCCGAAAGTCACAATCGTGGCCAGCAACATGCCGACACCGGCCCAAACGATGCCGCGGCGGGCGGTCACCGGCGAACTCATCTGCTTCAAGCCGACGATGAACAAAACCGCGGCGGCGAGATAACTGGCCTCGATAATCCAGTCCATGGTTCAGTCCCCCGCCGCTTGATCGGGCTTCGGGCCGGATTTCTTGCTCGATTTGAACATTTCCAGCATGCGCTCGGTGACCACATAGCCGCCAACAGCGTTGCCCGCCGCCAGCAACACCGCGAAAAAGCCAATCGTCTGTTCAAGCGGAGTCTCGGCAATGCCAAGCGCATACATCGCGCCGACCAGCACAATGCCGTGCACGAAATTCGAGCCCGACATCAGCGGGGTATGCAATATGACCGGCACCCGGGCGATGATTTCGTATCCGGTAAAGCCGGCCAGCAGAAAGATGTAAATCGCCGCCAGGCCTTCAATCATGATTTCGCTCCGAATTCGTGGTCGTGGTGTTGAACGTGGTTGAGGTCGCGAACGCTACAATTTTTCCCGAATGGCCGCGTTGTGGATGGCCCCGGCATGGGTCACCAGGCTCTCGTTGATGATTTCGTCTTCCAGATTGAGCTCGATCGCGCCATCGACGATCAGCAGGTCCAGAAACGCGAGCAGGTTTCTGGCGTAAAGTTCGCTGCCGTGGGCGCCCATGCGCCCCGGCAGGTTCACCGGGCCGTCGATGATCACGCCGGCGTGCTGGACGATTTCGCCGGCCCTGGTCAATTCGCAATTGCCGCCGCCTTCCGCCGCCAAATCCACAATCACCGAGCCGCCGCGCATGCCCTCCACCAACTCCCGGCTGATGATCCGGGGCGAGGGGCGGCCCGGAATGGCCGCGGTGGTGATGATCACGTCCGCCCCGGTGATGTGTTTGCCGAGAATTTCCTGTTGCCGGGCTTTTTCCTCATCGGTCAATTCGCGGGCGTAGCCGCCGCTGCCTTCGGCCTGCACCTGGGTGTCCACGAAACGCGCGCCAAGCGACTCCACCTGTTCCTTGACCGCCGCGCGCACATCGTATCCCTCGACCACGGCGCCAAGCCGCCGGGCCGTGGCGATGGCTTGCAGGCCCGCCACGCCGGCGCCGATCACCAGCACTTTCGAAGGCCGGATCGTGCCGGCGGCGGTGGTGAGCATCGGGAAGAACTTGCCAAGGTGGCCCGCGCCGAGCAGAACCGCCTTGTAGCCGGCGATACTGGCCTGGGAGGAAAGCGCGTCCATCGCCTGGGCGCGGGAAATGCGCGGAATCAGCTCGACGCTGAAAGCGCTGATGTTGCGCCGCGCAAGCTGCTCGAAACGTTGCGGGTCCGCGTGGGGGTCGAGAAAGCCGATCAGTACTGAACCCTCGCGCAGTTGCGCGATCTGTTCGCCGGTGGGCGGGTTGACGAACAGGCTGATGTCGGCTTTGCCGAGCAATTCGGCGGCGTCGCCCACGATCTCGGCGCCGTTGAAGCTTTCATCCGCGTAGCCGGTCGGCTCGCCGGCCCCCGCTTGGACGCTGACTTCGACTCCGTTTCCGCAAAGCCGCTTGACGGCATCGGGCGCCAGGGCGATTCGATGCTCTCCCTCGCGCAGTTCTTTCGGAACACAGATTCGAATAGCCATACCGATTCCCGGGCCGCACCCTGTTGCAGGGCACGCAGTATAGCCATATGCATTCTCGTTGCAACCGGGGTCGAATCGGTCACTCCGGAACGGTTGGTCCCTTGTCACGCGCCGAGGGGGCTGGCGCCGCCAAGGCTTTCGCAACATCGGTGTGTGCGAAGTCATCGCCTTTGAACAACAGTGGCTCACGCGCAACCCGGGCCAGCGCGTAGGCGAAACAGTCGCCGAAATTCAACGCCGCGCGATGCCTGCCCTTGCCATAGCGGCGCCAGGCCTGCCTTGCCGCGGCAACGTGTTCGACGGTTACCGGGGCAATCTCGATTGCCGCCAGATCAAGCATCGCATCGAGCTCGTTGCCTGCTTCGGATCCGCCGCGGCTCTCGACGACAATGGCCGCTTCCAAAAAGTTCGCCGCCGACATGCGGCAGGGTGTCGTGGCCGCGATGGCCGTTTCGTACAAATCGGCGTCGGGTTCCCGATTGAGGATGGCAAGCAGGGCGGAAGTGTCAACGATCACTTGGGAAGGCCCCGCTCGTCATAGAGCAGGTCGGCATGATCGGCGGCCGCGGGGCCGGGCCCCATGATCCTCGCGCATCGCTCCGCGATGGCGCGCAATTCCCGCACACGCGCCTCCATGCCAAGCCGGCGTTGCTCGCGCTGCAAGCGTTCGCGCAAAGCGACCGTTATCGCCGCGGTCTTGGATTCCCCCGTCAATCGCGCCAGTTCGCTGGCGAGAAGACAGGTTTCGTCGTTCTTGATGTTCAGGCTCATAGCTTGGTGGGTAGAAATTATCAGCGCTTTCTACCATAACCCAAAGTATTGTTCGCCGCAACACGCGCCGATTTGCTAGAATTCCCGGCTTTCGGCCAGGTCCGGCCAATGGGAACAGGGGAAGGGTGTATCGGCATGACAAGCGCAGCCAATCCGCGCCGCATCGTCCTGATGGACACCACCTTGCGCGACGGCGAGCAAACCCAGGGCGTTTCTTTTTCCGTCAACGAAAAAGTGAGCATCGCCCGCGCCCTTTTGCAGACGCTGGGCGTCGACCGCATCGAGGTGGCCTCGGCCTGCGTATCCGAAGGCGAACGCGAGGCGGTGGCGAAGATCTGCGCCTGGGCTTCGGAACAGGGCTGCGGCGAGCGCGTCGAAGTGCTTGGATTCGTCGATTACAAGCGCAGCGTCGACTGGATCCACGGCACCGGCTGCCGCGTCGTCAACCTGCTCACCAAAGGCAGCGAAAAGCACTGCCGCACGCAGCTTGGAAAGACGCTGGAACAACATCTGGCGGATATTGAGCGCACCGTCGAATACGCCGGCTCCCGCGGCATGAAGGTCAATGTCTATCTCGAGGACTGGTCCAACGGCTATCGCGACAGCCGCGACTACGTGTTCGGCCTGGTCGAAGGCATGCGCGGGCTTGGCATTGCGCATTTCATGCTGCCGGACACCCTCGGTGCGCTGTCGCCGCAAGAGGTGACGGAATACATCGGCGGCATGCGCGGGCGCTTTCCCGAACTGCGGTTCGATTTCCACCCCCACAACGACTATGGCCTGGCCACCGCGAACGTCCTCGCCGCCGTGGAAGCGGGGGTCGATTGCATCCATTGCACCGTCAACTGCCTTGGCGAACGGGCGGGCAATGTATCGCTGGCGGAAGTGGCCGTGGTGTTGCGGGACAAGGCGGGGGTCGAGCTCGCCATCGATGAAAGCCGCATCGCCGCCCTCAGCGGCATGGTGGAAAATTTCTCCGGCAAGCGCATCGCCGCCAACACGCCGGTAACCGGCGCCGACGTCTTCACCCAAACCGCGGGCATCCATGCCGACGGCGACCTGAAAGGCAATCTGTACGTCTCCCGGCTGCGCCCCGAGCGGTTCGACCGCAAGCGCACCTACGCTTTGGGCAAAATGAGCGGCAAAGCGTCACTGATCAACAATCTCGACGAACTCGGCATCAGCCTCAGCGCCGAAGAGCAGGCCGCCGTGCTCGCACGCATCGTCGAACTTGGCGATTCCAAACACGTCATCACCACCGACGACCTGCCTTTCATCATCGCCGATGTGCTCGAAGACCGGGGAGAGCAGCACATGCGCCTGCTCAACTGCTACATCAACACCGGCCTCAACGTGGACAGCACGGCCAGCGTGCGCGCGGCGCTCGATGGCGAGGAGTTGCAAGCTTCGGGGGTTGGCAACGGCGGCTTCGACGCTTTCATGGACGCGCTGGAAAAGATCCTGCGCGGGCGCGATTTCGCGATTCCCGAACTGGTGGATTTCGAGGTGCGGATTCCGCGCGGCGGCCAGACCGACGCGCTCACGGAATGTTTCATCACCTGGCAATTGCCCGGCCGCAAGATCAGGACCCGGGGTGTGGATTCGAATCAGGTGCTCGCCGCGGTCAAGGCCAGCTTGCGCATGATCAATCTGCAATTGTCGGCGCGGCAGCGTAATTCTCAGCCACAAGATCGCCGAAAGACCGCGTATTGATCGTGCGGCCGCCGCCTCCCGGCGGCGCCAGGTCGGGTGTGGTCCAGCCCTGGTCGAATACCGCCCGCATGGCCTGCCAGACATGGTCTGCTTCGGGTTTCAATCCCAGGCTCATGTCGAG
Organism: uncultured Pseudohongiella sp.; assembly: GCA_965221015.1. Classification (GTDB taxonomy): domain Bacteria; phylum Pseudomonadota; class Gammaproteobacteria; order Pseudomonadales; family Pseudohongiellaceae; genus UBA9145. Next base: position 1,212,342 of record OZ244859.1, read on the forward strand.
CAACATGGCCACCGAACCGATCATGGAATAGGGGTTGGCGATGTTTTTGCCGGCGATATCGGGCGCCGAGCCGTGGGAGGGTTCGTAATAGGCTTTCTCCGGCCCGATGCAGGCCGATGGCATCAAGCCCAGTGAACCCAGAATGCCGCCCGCCTGGTCGCTGAGAATGTCGCCAAACATGTTCTCCATGACCATCACGTCGAACTGCCGCGGATTCAGGCACAGGTAGGTGGCGGCGGCGTCCACCAGCACGTGGCGCACTTCCACGTCGGTGTAGTCCCGCGCTACTTCTTCCAGCACCTCATTCCACAACACGCTGGATTTCAGCACATTGCTTTTGTGGATATTGTGCAGCAGTTTCTTGCGGCCGCGGGCGGTCTCAAAGGCGACGCGGGCTATGCGTTCGATCTGGTCTTCGTCGTATTCCAGGCTTTCATTGACAAAACGCTTGCCAGCGGCGTTGCGCCCGCTTTGCTTGGCGCCGAAGTAGAGGCCGCCGACCAATTCGCGGATGATCATGATATCGATGCCGCCGGCGATGATTTCCGCTTTCAAGGGCGAGAAATGCGTCAAACCCCCGGCCAGCCGCACCGGGCGGAAATTGGCGAAAGTGTCGAAGCGGCGGCGCAGGGGCAGCAGCGCGCCTCGCTCCGGGCGCTGGTCCACGGGAATTTTTTCGGTTTGTTCGTGGCTGAGCCCAATCGGCCCTTTCAGCACCGCGTCCGCCCGGTCGCACAGCGCCCGGGTCTCCGCTGGGAACGAATCGCCGTGGGAAAACCAGGCGCCGGCGCCGAAAGCGCCATGTTCCAGTTGCAGGCGGATATTGTTGCGGGATTCCGCAAGACGGAGAATTTTCTCGGCCTCGGCCATGATTTCCGGGCCGATGCCGTCACCATCCAGCAAGGCGATGGTAAATGCGCTCATGGGCGGTACTGTTCGCGATGGTTGTTCCGGGGCGGTGGATTATGCCGCGGAAGAGGTTCTTGCGCCAGCGCGGTGCGCGGGTTCGACCCGCTCCGGGCCGGCCGCGAAGTGGCGGCCGAAACGGTTGCGGATGAAATCCTGAAACGGGATATCTTCCTGCCTGATCAAGCCTTTCCCTGGCAATTTGCCCTGCGCGAGCAGGTCCATTGCGGCGCAGACGCCGGCTGCGGTGGTCAGCCTGATGGCGCTCCATGGCCTGCCGTTGATCTTGCGGTGGGCGATGCGGTTGGTCCAGCTCAACTGCTCGAGGCGGCCTTCGCGCATGCCGCTGACCGAAACTAGAATCACCACCACGTCCTGGCTCGTGTGCGGCAAGGCGAATTCGAAAATTTCGCGCAAGTTGGCGCGCTGCTGTTTCAGTTTCAAATCCTCCAGCAGGATGCGCATGATGTTGCGATGGCCGGGATAGCGGATGCTGCGGTAATTCAGCTCCCGCACTTTGCCGGCGAAGGTTTCGCGCAAACTGCCAAGCCCGCCGGAGGTATTGAAGGCTTCGTATTCGATTCCGTCCAGGGAGAAGCTTTCCAACCCTTCCAGCGGCCTGAGCTCGACCATTTCGCCGTCCACGATGGCCTCGCAGGGATTGCAATACTCGTTGATCAACCCTTCGGTGGACCAGGTCAAGTTGTATTTCAGCGCGTTTGCCGGATAGCGCGGCAGCGCGCCCACGCGCAAGTGAATCTGTTGCAATTGGTCGAATTTGCGCGCCAGTTCGCGGGCGGCGATGGAGATGAAACCCGGCGCGAGCCCGCACTGGGGCAAAAAGGCGCAATTCGATTTTGCCGCGATGTCGCGCACCGCGCGGCTGCTGGCCAAGTCTTCGCTGAGGTCGAGGTAATGCGCGCCTGTGGCCGCGGCGGCGGTCGCCGCCGCCAGGTTTAGCTGGAAAGGGCCGGCGTTGATTACGGCGAAATTGCCGGCGACCGCCGCTTCCAGTGCCTGGCGGTCGCCAGCGTCGAGCCGCAGTCTGCTGATGCCGTCCAGCGGCGGCAGTCGATCCAGATTGGCCGCGTCGCGGTCGGCGACCGCGACTTCATAATCGCCGCAACCCGCAAGGAATTCGGCGATTCCGCAACCAATTTTGCCGGCGCCCAGCAACAGGACCCGCATCATCGTTCCCCCATCGGAATTCGATGGCCAATTCTATTCCTGAAATCGAACGGAATTAAGCGTTGAACTGGCAATTATGGTAAAAAGGTTTGAACAATATGACGAAAAACATTGCGAAATGACTATAGACGACAAAGACCGGAAATTGCTTGCCCTGCTCGCGGCCAACAGCCGGGAATCAACCGCCGAATTGGCGCGCAAAATGGGCCTGTCGCGGACCACGGTGACCAGCCGCATCGAGCGGCTGGAGCGGAGCGGCGTGATCTCCGCCTATACCATCCGCTACCGCGAGGATTTCGCGGAAAGCCAGATCCGGGCCCACGTCATGATTCGCTCGGACCCAAAACGCGCGGCGGCCATCTTTCGCGCCTTGGGGCGCATCCAAAGCGTAAGCGCCTTGCACACGGTCAACGGCGAATTCGACATGCTCGCCATGGTCAACACCCGATCGACCCGCGAACTCGACGAAGCCCTGGACCGCATCGGCAATGTGCCCGGCGTCGACAAGACTGTATCTTCGATTATCCTGACGACGCGATTCGAACGCTGAGCTAGGGTGCTTGCGGCGCAGCCAGTTTCAATTTCAGTCTGCGAACTTGAAAAACAAGCGCGATTGGGGCTAAATTTTCACGAGCCGCGGGGAACTGCGGCAGTTGGAGGAAACTCTGAAAATCGGCATTTCACAAGTAATGATGGTCCTGGCGGGGTTGGCTGGCGCTTTCCATGGTTCCAATACTTTTGCCCAGGATATGCAGAGTAACGCGGAGGCCGATTCAAATCCGCAGGCGGAAGCCGCCGTCGAATCGGAGCAATTGCCCCATATAACAATCGAAGAAATCATAGTTACAGCCGAGCGCTCGGGCTTCCTGTTGCGTCGGCAATTGGAGGCGGCCACGGAAGAATTTGTCGCCAGTTACAATGACGTGAATGAAGTCGATGAGTTCGACATCCACTGCGGAAAGTCCAACTGGACCCATACGCGCATTCAGGAACATGTATGCATGCCGGTGTTCCTGGAAAGGGCCATGGCGGACGCCGCCCAATCGAGCTTTATTGAACGGGACTTCGCATTTTCAGACTCGGCGTCCGTGGTCAGCGCCGCAAGGCCCAAGTTTGAGCAATTGCGGAACCATATTTTGCAGACCGCGTTGGAAAATCCCGACCTGGCGGATACCCTGCTGGAATTGGGCAAGATCCAGGCGGCGCTGGCCGCAAAGAAAGAAGAGTGCATGGCCAAGCCGGGTTTTCTCGGAATTTTCCGTCTCTGCCGCTAACCATTACCGGCAAAGTTAATTCCCGTCACATCCGATTCAACGGCAACCCAGGGTTGGGAACTGATGGAAATCGAAGAGTTCGCGCTCGAGCGTATCCAATCGCTGCACGAGAATTCCGTCGCGTTCAATTTGTCCGACAGCGGCATCCATCCGCTGTGCTTGAAAGATCTTTTGAACGAAGCCGAGATGGGGGAATTGCAAGCGCTTGAGCTCGGCTACGGCTGGACCAACGGCGCGGTATCCTTGCGGGAAGCCATCGCGGCCTTGTATGAAAGCCGCACCTCGGACGAAATCATCGTCACCAACGGTTCGGCGGAAGCCAATTTTCTGCTGGTCATGTCGCTGCTGAATCCGGGTGACGAGATTGTCGTGTTCACGCCCAATTACCTGCAGATTTGGGGTTGGGCGCGGGCGCTGGGCGTGCACGTCAAAGCGGTGCGGCACGACGGCGATGCCCGCTGGCAGCCGAAAATCGGCGAACTGGAAGAGGCGATATCCGGCAAAACCCGCCTGATCACGATCTGTCACCCGAACAATCCAACCGGCGCCGTCCTGCCGCCGGAAGGCATGCGCGAGCTGGTTCAAATCGCCGCAAGGCACGACATTTATCTGCATGCGGACGAAGTCTACAAGGGCATGGAGTTGAACGGTCCGGAATGCGCGAGCTTTCTGGATCTGTACGACAAGGCGATCGTCAGCGACGGGCTGTCGAAAGCCATGGGCTTGCCCGGGCTGCGGATCGGCTGGCTTGCCGGCCCCGCAAAGGACATTTACCAAGCCTGGCAAAGCAAGGACTACACTTCCATCACCACGTCGGCCATCAGCGAGTTCGTTGCCGAGCGCGTGCTGAGGCCGGAACTGCGCGACAGAATTTTGCGCCGCGGCAAGTCGCTTTTGCGGCGCAACCTGGCCTTGTTGCGCGATTGGATCGATGCGAATTCCGGCATGTTTTCGCTCGTTTCGCCGCAAGCCGGCGGTTTCGCGTTCGTGCGCTACCACGTCGAAGTGAATTCAACCGAACTGGTGCACCGGCTGCGCGACGAAAGCGGCGTCCTGCTGCTCCCCGGCGATGTCTATGGTCTCGATGGCTACTTCCGTATCGGCATCGGCGCGCCAAGCAGCCATCTCGAGTCCGGACTCGAACGAATCGCGGACCACATGCGAAGGCACTACCGTTGAATCCCCTAACCCCCAAGAATTATTGGGAAGGTGAATCGGCGCTCCGTTTGGTGGCTGGGGGTGCGCGGGGGATTTGGTACCGGAGGCCGGACTTGAACCGGCACGCTATCGCTAGCAATGGATTTTGAGTCCATCGTGTCTACCAATTCCACCACTCCGGCACTTGGCAGACCGGGGCGAAACGTTCAAGCCCCGGCGCGGAGAATGGTATATTAATCTTCCTTCGCAGTTCAATCGTGCGCAGTTCAATCGCGCGAAGTTCAATCGCGGCGCTGCGTTCGCGGCGCAAATTTCCTCGCGCGCGAAGCGCCGTTGCCCGGCCGGTTCATGAGTTTGCTGCTTTCCGATTACGACTACGATCTGCCGCAAGAGAGAATCGCCGACCAGCCGGCGGCGGTTCGTTCCAACAGCCGGCTGCTGGTGCTCGACCGCAGCGGCGCAGGCACCCGGCATCGGCGCTTTGCGGACTTGTCCGAATTGCTCAACCCGAAGGACCTGCTCGTTTTCAACAACACCAGGGTGCTGCGCGCGCGGCTGCGCGGCCGCAAGCAAAGCGGCGGCAAGGTGGAAGTGCTGATCGAACGGATTCCCGAGCCGCGCCGGGCGCTGGCCCAACTGCGCGCGAGCAAGTCGCCGAAAGAGGGCGGGCGGCTGCTGCTGGAGGGCGCCAACGGAGAACGGATGGAAGCCGAGGTGCTTGGCAGAAACGGCAATTTGTTTGAACTGCGCTTCGGGGAAAACATTCCCGGCATCCTTCAGCGCATCGGCGAGGTGCCGCTGCCGCCGTACATCCGCAGGCAGGCGACCACCGCCGACGCCGAACGTTACCAGACCGTCTACGCCAGCCGCGATGGCGCGGTGGCGGCGCCCACGGCCGGCCTGCATTTCGACCATGGATTGCTCGAGCGCATCGCCGCGAAGGGCGTGCCGTCGGCGTTCATCACCTTGCACGTCGGCGCCGGCACGTTTCAGCCCGTGCGCGAAGAACGCATCGGAGATCACCGCATGCACAGCGAATACGTGGAAGTGCCGCAAACGGCCTGTGCCGCAATCGACGCCTGCCGGGAGCGTGGCGGCCGCGTTGTCGCCGTCGGCACCACGGTGGTGCGCGCGCTCGAATCCGCCGCGGACAAGGGGTGCCTCGGCGAATTTCGCGGCGAAACCGACATCTTTATCTATCCCGGCTTCGAATTCCGCGCGGTGGACGCCATGATCACCAATTTCCACTTGCCCAGGTCCAGCTTGCTGATGCTCGTCAGCGCCTTTTGCGGCAGCCGGGAAATGCTGCTCGACGCCTACCGCCAAGCCATCGCCGAAGATTACCGTTTTTACAGCTACGGCGACGCGATGTTCATTGCCTGATGCCCATGTTAAACTCGGCGCATGAATCGGAAACAATGCGCGTCCCCGCAACAGGGCACGAGAGAGAGCAATTATGGAGGAAGGAGCAGCTATGAAAGATCCGGTTCGAGTCACGGTCACCGGCGCGGCGGGCCAGATCAGCTACGCTTTGCTTTTCCGCATCGCCGCCGGCGAAATGCTCGGCAAGGATCAGCCAGTGATTCTGCAATTGCTCGAAATCACCCCGGCGATGGACGCTCTTGCCGGCACGGTGATGGAAATCGAGGATTGCGCCTTTCCCCTGGTGGCCGGCATCGTGCAGACCGACGATCCCGATGCCGCCTTCCGCGACGCCGACTATTGCCTGCTCGTCGGCGCCCGCCCGCGCGGCCCCGGCATGGAGCGCAAGGATTTGCTGCAGGCCAACGCAAAGATTTTTTCCAGCCAGGGCGCGGCCATCGATCGCGTGGCGGGCCGCGGAGTGAAAGTGCTGGTGGTGGGCAATCCCGCCAACACCAATTGCCTGATCGCCGCGCGCAACGCGCCGAGTCTCGACCCGGCCCAGTTCACCGCGATGACGCGGCTCGACCAAAACCGCGCCATCGCCCAACTTGCCGAGCGCGCGCAAAGCCACAGCACAGAGGTTGAAGGCGTGATCATCTGGGGCAATCATTCGGCGACTCAGTACCCGGACATTCATCATTGCCGCGTCGCCGGCAGGCCCGCCGCCGAACTGGTGGACCAGGACTGGGTGGCAAACCAGTTCATCCCCGGCGTGCAACAGCGGGGCGCCGCGATCATCAAGGCCAGGGGACTTTCGAGTGCGGCCTCGGCGGCGAACGCGGCCATCGAGCATATGCGCGACTGGGCGCTCGGCAGCGGCGGCGGCACGGTCAGCATGGGGGTTTGCAGCGACGGCAGTTACGGCATCGAGCCGGGGCTGATCTATTCCTTTCCCGTGATCTGCGAAAACGGCGGCTACCGGATCGTGCAAGGTCTGGAAATCAATGCCTACAGCCGCCAGATGATGGCCGCCACCGAAGACGAATTGCGCCAGGAGCGGGACGCCGTAGCCGACCTCCTGTAGCCGGGTCCGGCGCGTCCGCCGCCAGCCGGCTCAAGCCTGCCGAGCGATCTGCGCCAGCGGCAACTCCGTGGTGCTGACAACCTTGCGCAGCACAAAGCTTGAATGAACATCGCTCACCCCGGGAATGCGGGTGATCTTGTTTAGCAGAAACTCCTGATAGTGGTCCATGTCCGGGACCACAACCTTGAGCAGATAATCCGCCGCCTGCCCGGTGATGAGCAAACACTCGATTACTTCCGGACAGCCGGCGACGGCTTTCTCGAACACGTCGAATCGTTCCGGCGTGTGCCGGTCCATGGCGATCTGGATCAGCGCGGTCAAATTCAGGTTGAGCTTGGCCGGGTCGAGCAAGGTCACCTTGCGCAAAATGATGCCGGCGTCCTCCAGCTGCTTCACCCGCCGCGCGCACGGCGCGGTGCTGAGCCCGATGCGTTGCGCGAGTTCAAGATTGCTGATGCCGCCCTCGCGCTGGAGGTGGCTGAGAATGCGCCGGTTGAGTTTGTCGAGTTGCATACAGTCCCTGCTTGGCAATAATTTTTTGTAATGAACAAAAGTTAACAGAATAATTCAATAAAGTTAAATTCTTTGATAAAACATATTAATAATTGGCCGAAACAGTGCAAAATATGAATAGAAAAATCCTGCCGTTTGAGCTAAGCTTCACGGCCTGAAAGCACATTCCCGGAGCCTTGCGCAAAATGTTCGATCACGGCAGATACAAACCTTTTCCCCCGGTCGGATTGCCTGACCGCACCTGGCCCGACCAGATCCTGGGCCGCGCGCCGCGCTGGTGCAGTGTCGATTTGCGCGATGGCAACCAGGCCCTGATCGAGCCGATGTCGGTGGCCCAGAAGCGCAAAATGTTCGATTTGCTCGTGCAGGTCGGTTTCAAGGAAATCGAAGTCGGATTTCCGGCCGCTTCGCAGCCGGATTTCGATTTCGTGCGCAGCTTGATCGAACAGGACGCGATCCCGGACGACGTTACCGTGCAAGTGCTCACCCAGGCCCGGCCGGAATTGATCCGGCGCACTTTCGAATCCCTGCGCGGCGCGCGCAAGGCGATCATGCACGTCTACAACTCGACCTCCATCGTGCAGCGGGAAAAAGTGTTCAAAACCGGCAAGTCCGGCATCATCGACATCGCCGCCGCCGGCGCCGAAGAAGTGAAACGCTGCGCCGAACAAGCGCCCGACACCGAGTGGGTTTTCCAGTACTCGCCGGAAAGCTTCACCGGCACCGAAGTCGATTTCGCCGTCGAAGTTTGCGACCGCGTGATCGACATCTGGCAACCAAGCCCACAGCACCCGGCGATTCTCAATTTGCCGTCCACCGTCGAGATGGCGACACCGAACATCTACGCCGACCAAATCGAATGGTTCTGCCGCCATATCGCCAGGCGCGACGCGGTCATCATCAGCTTGCACACCCACAACGACCGCGGCTGCGCCGTGGCCGCCGCCGAACTTGGCGTGATGGCCGGCGCCCAGCGCGTCGAGGGCACCTTGCTCGGCAACGGCGAGCGCACGGGAAACATGGATATCGTGGTCATGGCGATGAACCTGTACAGTCAGGGCATCGACCCCGAACTCGACCTCGCCGACATGGACCGCATCGTCTCCATCGTGCGCGAATGCACCCGCATCGACGTGCACCCGCGCCAGCCCTACGCGGGCGACCTGGTGTTCACCGCATTTTCCGGCTCGCACCAGGACGCGATCAAGAAATGCCTTGATGCGTACCGCGAAGGCGAACCTTGGGAGATCGCCTATCTGCCCATCGACCCGAGGGATCTCGGCCGCAGCTACCAGGATGTGATCCGCGTCAACAGCCAGTCCGGCAAGGGCGGCGTGGCCTATGTGCTGGCCAACAAATTCGGCTTCCAACTGCCGCGCTGGCTGCAAATCGAGTTCAGCCGCGTGGTGCAAAAAATCGCCGAGGACACCGGCGGCGAGATTCAGCCCGAGCAGATCCTGGAGTTGTTCAATCGCCATTACCTGACCAACGAGCAAGTGGTCAGCTTGCGCAACTACTCCATCACGCGCAACGAAACCGCCGAGGTGTTTGAAGGCACGATCACCTGTTTCGGTGAAACCTTGCCGATTCGGGGGCAGGGCGACGGCGTCCTCGACGCGCTGGTGCAATCGCTGCGCAAGGTGGTCGCGGTGGAATTCGAAGTGATGGACTACGGCGAACACGCGCTTAGTCAAGGCGCGGACGCCGAAGCCGTCACCTACATCCAGATCAAAAGCCGGGGCAAGCGCTACACCGGCATCGCGATCAGCAAAGATATCGTCAGTTCCTCCCTCAACGCATTGATGTCCGCGGTCAGCCGCCTGCTCAGCGAAGCGCGGCCCGGCGCCGCGCCCGAAAACAAGCTCAGCTTCCTGCGAACCGAACGGCTCGAGCGCGAAGTCGAGGCCGAAAACCGGCAAGGCATTCCATCCCGCGTGGAGGGTGGCGCGCAAAAACTCGGCTGACGGCGGCCTTTCGGGCGGGCGCCGCCACCCGCATGGCGCTCCCACGCGGTCCAAGCGCGGTTCAGGCACAATGCAAGCGCAATTTCGGCGCAAGGCAAGGCAAACTTTTCCGGCCATAGCCGCGACAAAAATACTGTATGCGCGCAAGCAACAGCGATGAAAAACTGGTGGCGGCGGCCCTGGGCGGGTCCGCCCGCGCCTGGCGGCAGCTCGTGCAACGCCACGAAGGCAGAATCTACAATCTTGGCTACCGCCTGACCGGCAACAGCGAAGACGCGCTCGATCTGCTGCAAGAGGTGTTTCTCGGGGTGTACCGCAATCTGGAGCGATTTCGCGGCGAGGCGAATTTTTCCACCTGGCTGTTCCGCATCGCGCACAACAAAGCCGTTGACTTCAACCGCAAGCGAAAACTGCTCTCGCTGACAGGCAATCTGGATGATTCGGGCGAGTTCGCGGCGCTTCGCGCGCGCGCCGAGACCGAACCGGAGTACGGCGCCGGCGAGCGCGACAGAAACCGGCTGGCGCTGCAATTGCTGAGCCGGATTCCCATGGAGCAACGGCTGGTGGTGGAACTGAAAATCTATCAGTCCCTGACATTCGAGGAAATCGCGTCGATGCAGGAGATATCCGTCAATACCGCGAAAACCCGATTCTATGCCGCTTTGAAGAAAATGCGTTGGCTGCCGGAGGAAGAAAATGCCTTGCTCGAGAACTGATCTGTTGTTGCGGGAATACTCTTCCGATGACCTGGGCGCGGTTGGCAGGACGGAAATCGAAGCGCATGCGACAAACTGCCCGGATTGCGCCGCGGCGCTGCGCGAACTGAGCGCCGCGGCGCGCGACTTGCGGGGCTGGCAAGACCTGCCCGCGCCCCGCTGGAACCGGCACATGGACTTGTTCCGGCGTGAACGCGGCGCGGCGCGGCCAGGCGGCTGGCGGCTGGCCTGGCAGTGGATTCCAAGTGCGGCCTGCGCGCTGATGCTCGCGGTCCTGTTGCTGGACACCTCCATCGTTTACCGCGAAGGTTCGCTGGAGATCAGTTTCGGCGCGCCGCCGCTGGCGGCGGTGGACGAGCGGCTGGCGGAATTCCAGCGCTTGCAAAGCGAAGAGCGCGAGCAATTCGCCGACCTGCTGGCCCGGTTTGAACAATTGCGCATGCAAGACCTGGAGACCATGCGCGCGAGTTATGAATGGCTGGCGGACCGCGATTACGAAACCGTGCGTTCCCTGCGGCAACTGGTCAGCCTGGTCGATTCGACGGGAGCGACATTATGGTAGGCCACAGAATTTCCGCGGCGGCGCTGGCCGTCTTGTTGACGGCGTCCGCCGCCGCCCAGGACGCGCGCTACGACCCTCTCAAGCGCAACATGGAAGCCTTTGTCACATTGCTTGAGCAGGCGCTGGAGCTGGAGCGCAACCGCGGCCTGTTCGGCCTCGGCGGCGAGCGCATCGACAGCATGTACCTGGCGGGCCACGGTCTCGTGCTGGAGTTGCGCAGCGAACTGGCGAATGTGCGCAGCCGGCTCGAACTGACCGGCCTGAACAACTCGGTCGCCGCCTTGCGGCGGGGCGACAATCCTTTCGCGCTGCTGGCCCGCGAAGCCCGCGCCGCCAGCGCCGCGTCCCCGGAGGAAACCGCCGCCGGGCAACTTTCCAATGCCGAAGACGAGCCAAACCGGCAAGTTGCCATGCTGCTGCAAGCCAGCGAAGTGGACTTGTCCGATGTGGTGAATGCGGCCATCGCCCAGGCCGGCGAATACGCCCGCATTTTGCGCGAAGCCGACGGCGTCGACGACAGCGCCTTTGCGCGCCTGCGCGAAGAAATCGACACGCTGCGGCGGGAACAACAGCTCGGCGGCGAAAGATTGCGCGAATTGGGCGAGGCCATGCGCGACGGCGCCAGGGAACAACGCGAGCAGCTGCAGCCGATGTTGGACGAATTGACGGGGGACATGGACCAGTTGCGCCGGCGCGCCGAGGAAATGGCCGCCGAGCTGCGCGCCCAAAGCGAAACCGCCCAGGCCGAGCGCGCCGCGCGCTGGCGCGCGGATGTGGCGGATCTGGAGGCGAATCTCGGCGAAGCGATGTGCGTCTGGGGCGCCAGTCTTGCGGAATTGCCGGCGGATGAAAATGTCACGGTGATACTCAACGGATTGGGCGAGGAATCCGCCGGCGGAGGCCGCGCGGACCTCATTCGCACTTTCAGCAAGGCGGACTTGCTGCTTTGCGCGGGCGGCGAAATCAGCCGGGAGACGCTGGATGAACGGTCAAACCGATACAGCTTTTGATTCCGGCGCCGGCGGCTGGGCCTTGATCGGAACATGGCCATACGCGGGATTATCTTTTAGAATGGCTTGGTAGACAGGCCATGGCCCGCATACACGCATACCCGAACACGCGCAAAGCAAGGCGAGGAGATCCGAATGGAATGCCCCAAGTGCAATTCGCCGATGAAGGAAATCAAAATTGAAATCCTCCATGGCCAGGTAATTATCGACAAGTGCGAAAGCTGTCAGGGATTATGGTTCGATCACGGCGAGGCGGAAGCGCTGAAAGGCAAATGGATGGCGGACTTTGCCGACACCGGCGACCCGGAAGTCGGCAAAAGCTATGACGCCGTGCGCGAAATCAACTGTCCGCGTTGCGGCAAGCCGATGCAACACGTCAAGGACCCGAAGCAGCCGCATTTGGGCTACGAAGTCTGCGCCGAGCATGGCATGTTCATGGACGCCGGCGAATTCACCGATTACAAACACGAAACTCCCTTGGACATTTTCCGGGGCCTGATGGCTCTAGTTCGAAGAAGTTGAGGCGGCCAATGAGCGGTCGCGTCGATGCCGGCGCCAGCGCCGGCACAGGACGGTTGATAAACGGCTGCATCGACTGCGTCGATCAATGCGGCGCTTTGCTGCGCGACATGCCGGGCGAGGTGTTCGCCAGCCGCGGCGACGGAAATTCCTCCATCGGCACCCATGTGCGCCACATCGTCGACCGCTACCAATGCTTCTTCAACGGCCTCGGCGCCGGCAGCATCGACTACGATGACCGCACCCGCGGCACCCCCGTCGAGACCGATGTGCAATCGGCCACCGGCGCCCTGGCGGAAACCCGGGGCCGATTCGAAGACCTCGACCGCGAAGGTTCCCAAGGCAATGCCCGGCACGGCGCAATCTCGGTGCGGGAACTCGTTCACTATCAAGGCGAACCCGCAATCGCGGCCAGCACCCTCGACCGCGAACTGATGGGTCTGATCACCCACAGCATCCACCACCTGGCCATCATCGCCATGATCGCCCGCGCCGCGGACTTCCCCGTCCCCCCCAACCTCGGCAAAGCCCCTTCCACCGTCGCCGCCGAAATCGAGTTTCCACCTCCCCGTTCGTAAAATGCATACGCAATGCTTTGTTCGGATCGAACCTGGTACCGAGCCCAAGGCAAAGACGCAAACTATACTTGACTAAATTACTTGGTTATTGCACAATCGCCGCCATATTCGATTGGCAGCGGGCTTCGCCATGCAATTGACCACCAAGGGCCGATACGCGGTGACCGCGATGCTTGACCTGGCGCTGCATGACGGCGGCGGGCCGGTGAGCTTGGCGGATATCGCGCGGCGGCAGGAGATTTCCCTGGCCTACCTGGAGCAATTGTTCGCCAAGCTGCGCCGGGCGATGCTGGTGCGCAGCGTGCGTGGCCCGGGCGGTGGTTATGCGCTGGACCGCGGGCCAGAGTCGATTTTCGTCGCCGAGATTATCGGCGCCGTGGACGAGTCGGTGGACGCCACGCGCTGCGGCGGCGCGGGAGACTGCCAAAGCGGCGAAACCTGTTTGACGCATTTCCTCTGGGAGGATTTGAGCGAACAGATTCTGGGTTTCCTGCAAGGCATCAGCCTGGCGGACCTGGTTGCGCGCCGCGATGTGCGCCGCATCGCCGGCCACCAGGAACGGAAAATGGTCGCCGGCGGCATGGGCGAAATGCGCGATACGCGCGGAACGCGCGAAACAAGAATAGCAGCGACCTTGATGTAGTTGGAGCAATCACGGAGCAATACATGCAACTTCCCATTTATCTGGATTACGCGGCAACCTCGCCGGTGGACCCGCGGGTGGCGAAAGCGATGGCGGAATGTCTCACCATCGAATCGAATTTCGGCAATCCCGCTTCGCGTTCGCACCAATTCGGCTGGAAAGCCGAGGAAGCGGTGGAAAACGCGCGCCGCAACGTCGCCGATCTGATTAATTGCGACCCGCGCGAGATCGTCTGGACCTCGGGCGCCACCGAAGCCGACAATCTGGCCCTGAAAGGCGCCGCGCATTTCTACCACCGCAAGGGCAAACACATCATCACATCCAAAATCGAACACAAGGCCGTGCTCGACAGTTGCCGCCAGCTGGAGCGGGAAGGCTACGAGGTAACCTACCTTGACCCGGACAGCAATGGCCTGATTTCCCCGCAAACCGTGGAACAGGCGCTGCGGCCGGACACCATCCTGGTGTCCTTGATGCACGTCAACAACGAAATCGGCGTGGTCAACGACATCGAAGCCATTGCCGAGGTAACGCGCAAGCACAAGGTGATCTTCCATGTCGACGCCGCCCAAAGCGCTGGCAAACTCGAAATCGACCTGGAAAAAATGCAAGTCGATTTGTTGTCGCTCACCGCGCACAAGTTGTACGGCCCGAAAGGCATCGGCGCCTTGTACGTGCGGCGCAAGCCGCGGGTGCGCATCGAACCGCAAATCCACGGCGGCGGCCACGAGCGCGGCATGCGCTCCGGCACCCTCGCCACGCACCAGATCGTCGGCATGGGCGAGGCCTATCGCATCGCCCGCGAAGAAATGCACGAGGAAGCGCGCCGCACCAAGGCCCTGCGCGACCGATTGCTGCGCGGCCTGGAAGACATCGAAGAAGTGTACGTCAATGGCGATCTGACGCACCGGGTGCCCGGCAACCTCAACATCAGCTTTAATTTCGTGGAAGGCGAATCATTGATGATGGCGCTGCGCGAACTCGCGCTGTCATCGGGTTCGGCTTGCACCTCGGCCAGCCTCGAGCCTTCATACGTGCTGCGGGCGTTGGGCCGCAACGACGAACTGGCGCACAGTTCGCTGCGGATTTCCATCGGGCGCTTCACCACCGAGGAAGATATCGATTACGCAATCAAACGGATCCACCACGCCGTGGCCAAGTTGCGGGAACTTTCCCCGCTCTGGGACATGTACAAGGACGGGGTGGATCTCGATCAGGTTCAATGGGCCGCGCATTAGCGCGCAAGCTGGAGTGAAAGCATCATGGCATATTCGGACAAGGTACTGGACCACTACGAAAACCCGCGCAATGTCGGCCGTCTCGACGATTCCGACGCCAATGTCGGCACCGGCATGGTCGGCGCGCCCGCTTGCGGCGACGTAATGCGTTTGCAGATCAAGGTGGACGGCAACGGCGTGATTGAAGACGCCAAATTCAAGACTTACGGATGCGGCTCGGCGATCGCTTCCAGCTCCCTGTTGACCGAATGGGTCAAGGGCCGGTCGCTGGACGACGCCACGCAAATCCGCAACAAGGACATCGCCGACGAGCTCGGCCTGCCGCCGGTGAAGATTCATTGCTCGGTGCTGGCCGAGGACGCGATCAAAGCGGCCATCGCCGATGTCAGGAGCAAACAGACAGCGGACGCGGACTAGCCCCATGGCAATTTCCATCACCGAAACCGCGGCCGGCCACGTCGCGCGGCAATTGGCCGAACGCGGCAGCGGCCTTGGCATTCGCGTGGGCGTAACCACCACCGGCTGCTCGGGCATGGCCTATGTGCTCGAGTTTGCCGACCAGGTGGAGGACGGCGACCAGATTTTCGAAGCCCATGGCGTGAAGATCGTGGTGGATCCGAAAAGCCTGGTCTACATCGACGGCACGGAAATGGATTTTGTAAAGCAAGGGGTTAACGAAGGCTTCGAATTTCGCAATCCCAACGTGAAAGGCGAATGCGGCTGCGGCGAGAGCTTCACGGTTTGATTTTTCCCCCGCGCTGAAGCCGATCCATGCTCTCTTTCGCCGAGAATTTTTTCGCCCAGTTCGAGTTGCCCATGGGCTTTGAGGTGGATCTGGACCGCCTTGGCGAAAAATTCCGCGAATTGCAAACCCTGGTCCACCCGGATCGCTACGCCGGCGCCGCGGAAGATGAGCGGATGCGCGCGATCAAGGCCAGCAGCTATCTCAATGAAGCCTATGAAACCTTGCGCTCGCCGTTGCGGCGGGCCGGTTATTTGTTGCAGTTGCGCGGGGTGGACATTCAGCGGGTGGAGCAGTCCGAGCTGGATCCGGAATTGCTGTTTGAGCAATTGAGCCTGCGCGAAGCCCTCGCCGAGTTGCCGCGGGACGAATCCGCCCTGGACCGGCTTGAGGAATTGAATCGATCCGCCGGCGCGAAACTGGCGCGGCGGCAGCAGGAGTTCGCCGCGTCGCTGGCGGCGGACGGCCTCGCCCGTGCCAAGCAGTTGTTTCACGAATTGCAATTCCTGACCAAGTTGCAAGCCGAAATCGAAAAGGCGGAAGACGCGCTGGTCCAATAGCGCGCCGCATCGCTTTCCGCGCGCAATTCTCGCGGATGGGCGCGCCGCACTCGGGCTTGCGCAATTTCCCCGGGGACAGCGGTCGCGCCGGGCGGGCCGGCGAACACAGTTTGGCGCAGAGGTGGCCGTGAGTTTGTTGCAAATTTCAGAGCCGGGCGGAGGCCCCGCGCGGCGCCCGGCGCGCAGGCGGGCGGTTGGCATTGATCTGGGCACAACCAATTCCCTGGTCGCCAGCGAAGTGGACGGCGAGGTGCGAACGCTGCCCGACCGCGCCGGCGCGCACTTGCTGCCTTCGGCGGTGCATTACGCCGCGACCGGCAATGCCGTGGTGGGCGCGGCGGCGAAAGCAAACATCGCCGCGGATCCCGCCAACACCATCGTTTCGGTCAAGCGCGCGCTTGGCAAGAACCTTGAGGAATTGCAAAACAGCGGCGAATATCGCCAATATCGATTCGACCCCAATCGCGACCCGGCTTCGCCGGCTTTCCTCACCGCGGCCGGGGTGCGCGATCCGGTGGCGGTGTCCGCCGAGATTCTGAAAGCGCTCGGGCGCCGCGTGCAAGAAACCACCGGGGAAGCCATCGATGGCGCCGTGATCACGGTGCCGGCCTATTTCAACGACGCCCAGCGCCAGCAGACCCGGCAGGCCGCGAGCCTGGCCGGCATCGAGGTGTTGCGGCTGCTGAACGAGCCAACCGCGGCGGCCGTCGCCTATGGACTCGATACCCGCGAGGAAGGCCGGATTATCGTCTACGATCTGGGCGGCGGCACTTTCGATGTGTCCTTGCTGCGTTTGCGCAAGGGCGTGTTTGAAGTGCTCGCGACCGGCGGCGACACCGCGCTGGGCGGCGACGATTTCGACAAGCTGGTGGCGGATTGGCTTGCGCGCCAATGCGGCATCGAGCGCATACCGGCCGCGGATTATCCGGCCATGATGCGGGTCGCGAACCAGGCGCGGGAAGCCTTGTCGGAGCACGATCGGGCCGAATTGCGCTGGGCCGGCTCGCGCTTCAGCCTGGGCGCGGCGGAGTTCGCCGAACTCGCGGCGCCGCTGCTGCGGCGCACGATATTGGCCTGCCGCCGCGTTCTGCGCGACGCGGACAT
This sequence comes from uncultured Pseudohongiella sp., assembly GCA_965221015.1. Classification (GTDB taxonomy): domain Bacteria; phylum Pseudomonadota; class Gammaproteobacteria; order Pseudomonadales; family Pseudohongiellaceae; genus UBA9145. The sequence continues at coordinate 1,229,466 of OZ244859.1, forward strand.
GGAACCCGGCGCCATAGATTCTGTATTGCTCGTCGGCGGAGCGACCCGAATGCCCATTGTGCGCCGGGCGGTGGCGCAGTATTTCGACCGCGAGCCGTTGCGGGATATCGACCCGGACCGCGTGGTCGCCATCGGCGCGGGCATCCAGGCCGAAGTGCTCGCGGGCAACAAGGCGGCCGGGGATTTTCTACTGCTTGATGTCAATCCCCTGTCCTTGGGAATCGAGACCATGGGCGAACTGGTCGAGAAGATCATCCATCGCAACACCGCGATTCCCGTCTCCAAATCCCAGGAATTCACCACATTCAAAGACGGCCAAACGGCCATGGTCATCCACGTGGTGCAAGGCGAGCGCGAACTGGTTGGCGAATGCCGCTCCCTGGCCCGCTTCAACTTGCGCGGCATCCCGCCGATGGTGGCCGGGGCGGCGAAAGTCGCCGTGAATTTCCAGATTGACGCCGACGGCCTGCTCAGCGTTTCCGCCGAGGAAACCAGCACCGGCAGCAAATCCGAAGTCCAGGTCAAACCCAGTTTCGGCCTCGGCCTGGACGAAGTCGAGCGGATGCTGAAAGATTCCCGCGCAAACGCCAAAGCGGACATGGCGGCGCGCGCGCTGGGGGAGGCCCGTGTGCAAGCAACCCGGTTGCTGGATGCGCTCGCGGCGGCCTGTGAAGAAGACGGCGAACTGCTCGATGAGCGAGAAAAAACGGCCATTGACCAGGCCATGCAAGCGCTGCGGCAGGCCGCGGCGGCGGACGACGCCGACGAGATCGAATCCCGCGTCGAGCAATTGAACCGCGTCAGCGAAGACTTTGCCGCGCGGCGCATGAACATGACCGTGGGCGCCGCCCTGCGCGGCGAATCCATCGACACGATTGGGGAAGGAGCCAAATGATCATCCCGGGGAAGCGAAATGCCTAAAATCACTTTTTTGCCACATGAAACGATCTGCCCGGAAGGCGCCGAAATCGAGGTGGATCCCGGCACCAGCATTCTGGACGCGGCGCTGCGCCGGAAAATCCTGATCGAGCACGCCTGTGAGAAATCCTGCGCTTGCACCACCTGCCACGTGATCCTGCGCGAGGGCTATTACTCCCTCGAAGAGCCCGAGGAAAACGAGGAGGATTATCTGGACAAGGCCTGGGGACTCGAGCCCGAGTCGCGCCTGAGCTGCCAGGCCATCGTCGCCGATGAAGACCTGGTGGTGGAGATTCCGAAATATACGATCAACATGGTGTCCGAAAACCATTGAGGCGCAGCCGCGCGGCCGAAATCCAAAGACAAAACAGCGGCCGAAACCAATCGTCAAACAAACCAATCGCCAAACAAACAGGAAACGCCGATGAAATGGACCGATGTAAACGATATCGCCATCGAGCTGGCGGACAGATATCCCGATATCGATCCGCAATACGTGAATTTTGTCGATATGCACCGCTGGATCTGCGAACTGGAAGATTTTGACGACGATCCCGCCCGCAGCGGCGAGAAAATTCTCGAAGCGATCCAGATGGCCTGGATCGAGGAAGCGGCCGACTAAAACTCGGTTCGAACGCAGGCTCCGCTTCGCGCCGCGAAATCCGCCGCCGCGAGCCGGGCGCTTCGCCTTGCGCCTCCGGCAACTCCGCCGAAACTTCAATCGACCACAGCTTGCCTGCGGAATAGCCGTATAATTCGCCTGCCTGAAATTTTGGAGAGAAAATATGGCGATTGAGCGCACTTTGTCTATTATTAAACCGGACGCGGTCGGCAAGAATGCAATCGGCGAAATCTACCGCCGCTTTGAACAGGCCGGGCTGCGGATTGTGGCGGCGAAAATGCTTCAGCTGGACCGCCGCGGCGCCGGCGGATTTTACGCCGAACACGAAGGAAAACCGTTCTATGAAGATTTGATCCGATTCATGACCTCGGGGCCGGTCATGGTGCAGGTGCTGGCGGGCGAGGACGCCATCGCCCTAAACCGCAAATTGATGGGCCCCACCAATCCGGCCGATGCCGAGCCGGGAACGATACGCGCCGATTTCGCCAAGTCCATTGACGCCAACGCCGTGCATGGTTCCGACTCGCCGGCGTCGGCGGAAAGGGAAGTCGCCTACTTTTTCGCGGCCATGGAAATCGCCTCCTGAGCCGCGCCAAGCGCGGGGTGCGTTGCGCGTGACGACAGCCACGAAACCGAATCTGCTCGGGCTGAGCCCGGCCAAGTTGACCCGCTTGCTGGCGGGCATGGGGCAAAAGCCGTTTCGCGCGCGCCAGATCCTGCAATGGATCCATCGCCGGGGCGTGCTCGATTTCGCCGCGATGACGGACATTGGCAAAGCGCTGCGCGAGCGGCTCGCCCAGGAAACCCGTCTGGCTCCGCCGGAGTTGGTCAGCCGCCATGACGCGGGGGACGGCTGCGTGAAATGGGTCGTTCGCGGCGCCGGCGGCAGCTTGGTCGAAATGGTCTATATCCCCGAAGACGGCCGCGGCACCTTGTGCGTTTCCTCCCAGTTCGGCTGCATGCTGGATTGCAGCTTTTGCGCAACCGGAAAGCAGGGATTCGACGGCAATCTGGGCAGCGCCGAAATTATCGGCCAGCTTTGGCTGGCCCGGCGCGAACTCGGCGGTTTCGAAGGCGGCACCGGCGCGGCCGTGACCAATGTCGTGTTCATGGGCATGGGCGAGCCGCTGCTCAATTTCGACGCTGTCATGGATGCGGTCGAATTGATGCTCGACGACAACGCCTACGGCCTGTCCAGGCGCCGGGTCACCATCAGCACCGCCGGCGTGATTCCCGGCATCGAACGCATGCGCGGGCGAACCGCTGTCGCCCTGGCGATTTCCCTGCACGCCCCCAACGATGCCTTGCGCAACGAATTGGTGCCGCTGAACCGCAAATATCCCATCGCCGACCTGCTCAAGGCCGCCGCGGACTATATTTCCGAGCCGGCGGCAAAGCGCCACGTGCTGATCGAATATACCTTGATCCGCGGTGTCAACGACCATCGCCGCCACGCCCGCGAACTGAGCGCGCTGCTGCGCGATTTTCCCTGCAAGATCAATATCATTCCTTTCAACGAATTCGACGGGGTCGACTACCGGCGGCCGAGCGCCAGCTCGCTGGCCAATTTCCGCGGCATTTTGCGCGACGCGGGGTTTGTGGTCACGGTGCGAACCACCCGCGCCGATGAAATCGCCGCGGCCTGCGGCCAACTCACCGGCGCGGTGCGGGATCGCACGCGACGCCGCGAACGGTTTTTGCGCGGCGGGGAAAACGCGCAAAGCCGCGAACTGCGCATTCTGGAATCCGCCGCCACCGCGCAACCCGGCGCGGAGCCCCGCGCGATAGCCGCCGGCCCAATGGGCGATGCGGGCGAAGCGCGCCCCGGGCCAGCCGAATGGCGGGAGCCGCCGCGATGAGGCCGAAACCGTTGGCGGCGCTGCCGCGCCGGCTCCAAAGCCGCAATGGCCGGGGCCGAAACGGTTCCCCCAACATCCATGCCCCGATAGTTCGCGCTGCCAGTGTCAGCCTCCCACGTTCGCGCGCCCCCGCCGTTTGCGTGTTGACGGTCTGCGCGCTGACGCTGGCCGCCTGCGCCGGCGCGCCCGGCGATTCGGGCGGTTCTTCCTCCGCCGCCGTGGCGCGGGATTATTTGACCTTGGCCATGGGCTATCTCGATGCCGGCGATCTTTCCGCCGCGCGGCACCATCTTCGAAATGCCGCCGCCCACGATGCCCCGCCGGCGAAACTCGACCACGTTGCGGCCTTGCTCGCCGGCGCCAACGGCGAAAAGGAACTCGCGCAGCGGCATTTCCGCCGCGCCATCCGCCAGGCGCCGAACGATTCCGCGCTGCGCAACAATTACGGCGTCTGGCTCTACTCGCAGGGGCGCAACGAGGAAGCCCTGGCGCAGTTTCGCGCCGCGCTTGCGGATGAATCCTATCCCGGACGCGCCCACGCGCTGGAGAATCTGGGCAGAACGCTGCTGCGCCGGCAACGCTCGGCCGAAGCGCTGGAGGCGTTCAGCGCCGCTTTGCGCCTTGATGGCGCGCTTCCGCTCAGCTTGCTCGAATCCGCGCTGTTGCAACGCGAGGTTGGCGATGCGGAGGAAGCCGCGCGCCTGTTCGACGCATATTTGCGCAGCGCCGAAAGATACGGTTGGTCCCATGGCCCGAGGGCCTTGCTCGCCGGCGCCGAATTCGCCCGTGAATCCGGCGAAAAAAATAAAATGAAGGAATTCGGCGCGATTCTCGGTACACTGTACCCGGAAACAGTGGAATTCCGCAGATACACGGACATGGTTCATGACTGTTGACGTGGAGCACGAAGTTCCGCCGGAACAATCCGCAACCGCGCCGAAGGCGAAAAAAGGCGCGGGCGGCGGCAAGCGGGGCAGTCGCAAGGCTGGCGTCGGCAATGCCGGCGCGGACGAGTCCGGCGGCGGCAAATCCGAATCGGGCAAGGCCGGCAACGAAAAAGCTGAAACCAACGCGTTCGGCGCAGAAAAAGCCGGAATCAGCGCGTCCGATACCGGAAAAGCGGACATGGACCCCTCCGGCACCATAGTGGCCGCAGCCGAACAGGCGGTGCCGGAGCCAGAGCCGGAACCGGAACCGGAACCGGAAAAAGCCGGCGCCCTGTTGCGCGAAGCGCGCGAGCGGCTCGGCCTGAGCGTGTTTGAAGTGGCGGAGCGCCTGTATTTGACCGAGCACTTTGTCGGTGCGCTGGAAGCGGATGATTTTGACAGATTGCCACCGGCGGTTTACGTCGTGGGATACATCAAAAATTACGCGCAACTGCTCGACATCGACGCCGGCCGCATAATTCAAGCCTATCGCCGGTCGGTGCCGCCGGGCACGGCCGTCGAACGATTCGAGTTGGAAAGCCCGCCGCCGCCGAACCGCTTTCCGCAGCGGCTGGTGCTGGCCGTCTTGCTGGCCTGCGCGCTGGCCGCGGCTGGATGGTGGGCGTTGCAGAGTTTCGCCGGCGCGGCTTGGCTGCCCGCGGCGCGGGCGGCAAGAAGGACAGAAGCAACGGGGACAAAGCGCGGAAAGCGGGCCCAGGACATATCCGCGCTCGGGAGCAAAGCGGGAGATCGGGAAAAATGAAGGCGCAAGACCAGATTCAACGTCGCAAGACACGCCGCATCATGGTTGGCAAGGTTGCCGTCGGCGGCGGCGCGCCCATCAGCGTGCAAAGCATGACCAACACGGATACCTGCGATGTGGAAGCCACCTTGGCCCAGATCGAGCGGCTCGAAGCCGTCGGCGCGGACATCGTCAGAGTGTCGGTGCCCAGCATGGAGGCCGCCGAGGCTTTCCGGGCGATTCGCGGCCGGGTTGATCTGCCGCTGGTGGCGGATATTCATTTCGACTATCGCATCGCTTTGAAAGTGCTCGAATACGGCGTCGATTGCCTGCGCATCAACCCGGGCAATATCGGCCGCGAAGAGCGGGTGCGGGCCGTGGTCAGCAGCGCCCGCGACAAGGGCATTCCCATGCGCATCGGCGTCAACGCCGGCTCCCTCGGCAAACCCCTGTTGCGCAAGTACCGGGAACCTTGCGCCGAGGCGATGGTGGAGTCCGCCTTGCAACAGATCGAAATTCTCGACCGGCTCGACTTCCAGGATTTCAAGATCAGCCTGAAAGCCTCGGAGGTGTTCATGACCCTGGCCGCCTATCGCGGACTGGCCGGACAGATCGACAATCCCTTCCACCTGGGAATCACCGAAGCCGGCGGTTTGCGCGGCGGCACGGTGAAGTCCGCTGTTGGCATGGGCGCCTTGCTGATGGAAGGCATCGGAGACACCATCCGGGTGTCGCTGGCGGCGGATCCGGTGGAAGAGATCCGGGTCGGGTTCGACATTCTGAAAAGTCTCGGATTGCGGCAAAAAGGCGTCAACCTGGTAGCCTGTCCGAGTTGCTCGCGGCAAAACTTCGATGTCATCGGCATCGTCAACCAGCTCGAAACCCGGCTGGAGGATATTGTCACCCCGATCGATGTCGCCGTCATCGGCTGCATCGTCAACGGCCCCGGCGAAGCCCGCGAGGCCGAAGTGGGGCTGACCGGCGCCAGCCCGGCGAACATGGCCTACCAGGACGGCGCCCCCCATCACAAGGTGCGCAACGAGGAATTGCTGGACGAACTCGAAGCCATGGTCCGGCGCCGGGTGGCGGAAAAACAGGCCGCCGCCGCCAACCTCATCGCCAGTTCCTGATTGTCTGAAACCCCGCAGTCATGGCGAGACCTATCATTCGTTCGGTCAAGGGCATGCACGACGCGCCGCCCGGCTGGTCCGAGGCCTGGCGCTGGATCGAAGACGAGTTCCGCGCCCTGGTCGCCAGCTTCGGCTATGCCGAAATCCGTTTTCCGCTGCTGGAAAAAACCGAATTGTTCAAACGCTCGATCGGCGAGGTTACCGACATCGTCGAAAAGGAAATGTTCAGTTTCGAAGACAGCGGCGGCGACCACATCAGCTTGCGCCCGGAAGGCACCGCGGGCTGCGTTCGCGCGGCGCAGCAGCACGGCCTGCTGTACAACCGCCAACAGCGGCTGTGGTACCAGGGGCCGATGTTTCGGCGCGAGCGGCCCCAGAAAGGCCGCTACCGCCAGTTTCATCAATTCGGGCTCGAAGCATTCGGCATGCCCGGGCCGGACATCGACGCCGAAGTCATTGAAGTTTCCGCGAATTTCTGGAACCGGCTCGAATCGTTCTGGCGCCAGAAACTGGGCCAGGATTTCGACCTCGGCCTTGCCCTGGAATTGAACAATATCGGCAGCGCGGAAGACCGCCGGCGCTACAGCGCCGCGCTCGGCGCGTATCTCGCCGGCCGGGCCGACGAACTCGACGCCGCCGCCCGCGCCAGAATCGGCAGCAATCCGCTGCGCGTGCTGGACAGCAAACATCCCGGCAACCGGCGGGTGGTGGCGGAAGCGCCTTCCATGGCGCCGTATTTGAGCCGGGAGAGCGTAGACCACCACGAGGCGCTCAAGCAGCTGCTGCGCGCGGCGAACATCGAATTCACGGAGAATCGATCCCTGGTTCGCGGGCTGGATTATTACAACCACAGCGTGTTCGAGTGGACCACGGACCGTCTCGGCGCGCAAAGCGCGGTATGCGGCGGCGGCCGCTACGACGGACTTGCGGCCCAACTCGGGGGCCGGCCCACAGCGGCGGCCGGCTTCGCCATCGGTATCGAACGCGTGTTGCTGTTGCTGCAAGAGTCGATGCCCGGGCAGGCCGGCGAGACGCCGTTTCAGCCACTGCAAGACAGGGCCGACATTTGCATTGTCGCGCTGGGCGACATCGCCCGGGAAAGCCAGGCCCTTGCGCGGGGATTGCGCGAACAACTTCCGGGGCTGCGCATCGTCTGCCAATGCGGCGGCGGCAAAAGCGCCCAGCAAGTCAAACGCGCGGTTGAGCTGGGCACCCGCCTGCTCGTGTTCATGGAGCAATCACCGGATGGTCCGCCGCGCACTGTGAAACTGCGCCGAATGCGGGACAAGTTTCCTTCCGAACCGTTACCGCTTGAGGAATGCGCCGCGCGGGCCGCCGAGTTGTTGCGGGACTGTGATGCCGGGCGCGCGGAATAGCCGCTTTCCGCCAATTCGCGAACTTTCTATAATGCGCGGTGAAGTTTGCAGCACGGGAGCGTAGCGTGGCTATCAGCGCCGCCGAAGAAGAAAACATTGAAGCCTTGCGCAGGTGGTGGGACGAAAACGGCAAATTCCTGCTGTTGGTGGTGGTCGTCGCCGCCAGCGCCTGGGGTGGCTGGAGTTTCTGGAGCCAATCCAGCGCGAGCGGGCGCGAGGCCGCATCCGACATTTATGAGGAAATCCTCGCGGCCGCGCAACCCGCGGATGCCGCCGCCGAGCCCGATGCCGCCGCCGTGATCGATCTCGCCCGGCAATTGCGGGAGGACCATCCAAATTCCATTTACGCCCGTTACGGCGCGCTGTTCAGCGCCGCGATGTCGGTGCGCCAGGGCGAACTCGCGGCCGCCGAAGAATCGCTCGCCTGGGTGGTGGAAAATGCTTCGACAAGTATCATCCAGGGTGCCGATGAAGGCCTGGTGTTGGCCGCGAACTTGCGTCTGGGCCGCGTGATTCTGGCCCGGGGCGAACCCGACCGGGCCCTGGCCCTGGTCAATGGCATTGACCCCGGCGACTTCGAGCCCGGCTTCCATGAATTGCGCGGCGACATCTACGCGGCGCTGGGCAGGCCCGAAGACGCGAGGGAATCCTGGCTGGCGGCGCGGGATGCGGGTTCCGCCAGCGGCGGCTTGCGTTTGAAGCTCGAAAACCTCGGCGCCGGCGAATGAGATGCCCGCCATGAAGAAGCTTCCAATCTTGCTCTTGGCGCCCTGGTTCGCTGGATGCGCCAGCGTAAATTTCAATCCGTTGACCTGGTTTGATGGGGACGAGGAGGCCAATCCGCCGGCGGAATTGCGGCCGGTCAACACCGAAGTCGATTTGCGCCGAATCTGGAGCGCAAGCATTGGCAACGGCCAGGGCCGCGATTATTTCGAATTGACGCCGGCCATCGACGGCGAGCGCATTTTTGCCGCCAGCGAGAACGGCAATGTGTTTGGACTCGAACTGGCCTCCGGCGCGCTTCAGTGGCGCACGCGGCTGGACGACGAGATCATCACCGGCGGCGTCGGCGCGGGCCGCGGCCTGGTGCTGGTGGGCACCGCGAACGCGGAAGTGATTGCTTTCAACCAGTTCACCGGAGAAGAGCTCTGGCGCGGCGCCGTTACCAGCGAAGTGCTTTCACCACCGCAAACCAATGGCGATGTGGTGGTCGCGCAAACCATTGACGGCAAGTTGATCGCCCTCGACGCGGCGGACGGTTCGCGGCGCTGGATTTATGAAACCACCTTGCCGGCGCTGACCTTGCGCGGCACCAACCGCCCGGTCATCACGCCCCAGGGATATGTCATCGCCGGCTTCAGCAACGGCACGCTGATTTCCGTCGCCGCCGATGACGGCATCTGGCGCTGGGAGGAACGCATCGCCATTCCCGAAGGCCGCTACGACATCGAACGCGTCATCGACGCCGATGGCGACCTGTTGCTCGACGGCAACCGCGTGCTCGCTTCCAGCTACCAGGGCAATGTCATGGCTTTCGACACCGCCAGCGGCAGAATTGTCTGGGGCATGGAAGCATCGAGTTACCACGGCCTGGACCAGGGCTTTGGCAACATCTACTTCAGTTCCGACAACAGCCACGTGGTTGCGGTGCGCGACAACAGCAATGAAATCGCCTGGCGCAACGAAGAGCTCGAAAATCGCTCGCTGACCGGCCCCAAAACCATCGGCAATTACCTCGCCGTGGCCGATTTTGAAGGCTATCTGCATGTGCTGTCCCAAATTGACGGCCGCATCGTCGGGCGCACCCGGGTTGACGGCGATGGCGTGCGGGCCAGCATCCTCGCCTCCGGCGGCGTACTCTACGTGTTCGGCAACAGCGGTACTTTGCTCGCCCTGGCCATCGAGTAGCGCGCGGATGCGCGCCGCGATGCCCTTTTCTTCATTGCCGGGCGGGCAATGCTCATGAAACCCGCGATCGCCATCGTCGGCCGGCCCAACGTCGGCAAATCCACCTTGTTCAACCGCCTCACCGCAAGCCGTGACGCCTTGACGGTGAATTTGCCCGGATTGACCCGCGACCGGCAATACGGCGAAGGCATGGTCGACGGCAGACGCTTTCTGATCATCGACATGGGCGGCATCACGTCCAATCCCGAAGGCATCGAACGCAAGGTTGTGGCCCAGGCGCTGCGGGCCATTGACGAGGCCGACGGCGTGTTGTTCCTGGTCGATGCGAGAGATGGCTTGACGCCTGAAGACAACCGAATCCAGCAAATGTTGCGCGAACAGGGCAAGCCCGCCTTCCTGGTGGTGAACAAGATCGACGGGCTGGACGCGGACCAGGCGCTCGCCGAGTTTCACGCACTGGGCGCGGCGGAAGTTTTCGCCATTGCCGCGGCCCAGGGCACCGGTGTGAAGCGGCTGATGCGGCAAGTGCTCGACGCCTTGCAGGCGTTGGATGGGGCGCACAAGTCCGGCGAAGCGGCCACCGAGTCGCAACAACACGACGCCCAGCGCATCAGGATCAGCGTGATCGGCCGTCCCAACGTGGGAAAGTCAACCCTGGTCAACCGCATGCTTGGCGAGGAGCGGGTGCTGGTCTTCGACGAGCCGGGAACCACCCGCGACAGCATTGAAATCCCATTTCAGCGCGGGGGCCGGGACTACACCTTGATCGATACCGCCGGCATCCGCCGCCGCGGCAAGACCCGCGGCGTGGTGGAGAAGTTCTCCGTCGTGAAAACCTTGCGCGCCATGGAGCAGTGCCATGTGGTGATTTTTCTGGCCGACGCCCGCGAGGGCCTGGTGGAGCAGGACCTGCATTTGCTTGGCTATGTGCGGGATGCGGGCCGCGGCCTGGTGATCGCGTTCAACAAATGGGACGGCATGGAGGAGGGCGGCAAAAACTGGTTGCGCAGAGAAATCGAAAGGCGCCTGGGTTTCGTCGATTTCGCATCCACGCATTTCATCTCCGCCTTGCATGGAACCGGCGTTGGCGCTTTGTACGAATCCATCGGCGCCGCCTGGCAATCTTCCGGCAAGAACGTCCCCACCAACACCTTGACGCGCATGCTGGCGGAAATGGTGGCGGCGAATCCGCCGCCTTTGGCACAAGGCCGCAGAATCCGTCCGCGGCTGGCGCATATGGGTGGACAATTCCCGCCCTTGATCGTAATCCATGGCAAGCAACTCGATAAATTGCCGGGGCATTACCGCCGCTATTTGCAAAACAGTTTCCGCCAGGGGCTCGAGCTGACCGGCGCGAATGTCCAAATCGAATTGCGCAACGACGAAAATCCCTTCGCCAGGCACGAGCAAAACCTGAATCCGCGGCAAATCGCCCGCAAACGCAGGCTGGAGCGAAATCGGCAATGAGCGGTAGCGCCATCCAAATCGAACAGATCCGCGCGGCGGCGGCGCGCCTGGGAGATGTCGCCGTGCGCACGCCCTTGCTGCACAGCCCGATGTTGGATGCGAGGCTGGGTGCGGGGGTTTTCATCAAGGCCGAAAACCTGCAGCGCATCGGCGCGTTCAAGTTTCGCGGCGCATACAACCGGCTGGCGCAACTCGATGCGTCGCAACGCAAGGCGGGCGTGGTGGCCTATTCCTCCGGCAATCACGCCCAGGGGGTGGCCTATGCGGCGCATTTGCTGGGAATCCCCGCCACCATCGTCATGCCGGCGGATGCGCCCCGGGTGAAACTGGAGGGCACCCGCGCCTGGGGCGCAAGTGTGCGCGAATACGACCGCGCGCGCGAGTCCCGCGAGGCGATTGCCGAAGATCTGGCCCGCGCCGCCGGCGCCACCCTGGTGCCGGCCTTCGACGACCCGCACATCATCGCCGGACAAGGCACCGTGGGTCTTGAATTGGCGGAGCAACTCGCACAAACGGGGCATGCGGCGGACCTGCTGCTCGTGCCCTGCGGCGGCGGCGGCCTGCTTGCCGGGGTCGCCACGGCGATGCGCGCGTTGAGCCCGCAGACGCGCATCATCGGTATCGAGCCGGAACATTACGACGATCACCGGCGCTCCATGCGGGCGGGCCGGCGCGTGCGCATCGAGCCGGGCGCTTTCACCCGCTGCGATGCCCTGACCGCGACCATGCCCGGCGCGATCACCTGGTCGATCAATCAACACAAAGTCGACGATTTCCTCACCGTGAGCGAGGAAGAAGTGTGCCGGGCCATCAGCTTTGCCTGCCGCCATTTGAAAATCGTGCTCGAACCCGGTGGCGCGGTGGCGTTGGCGGCGCTCCTGCACGAAAAACCGGAACTGGATGTGCGCGGCAAAACTGTCGCGCTGGTGGCTTCGGGTGGCAATATCGACGCCGCTCCGCTGGCCGCCTTGCTGCGGGAGTTTTCGGCGTGAATGCCGGGGCCGGCGCGGGGGGACTGGACCGGCGGGCGCAAACCATGCAAGATTAGGGCCGCAGGGCGGAGGAAAGAGATTGATGCAAAATCATGTCCGCAAAACTTCGGCGTTGCTGACCGCCGCGCCGGTTATGGCGCTTGTTTTGACTTCGGGCACCGTCGCCGCCGCGGAAGAAAGCGCCGCTGAGGCCGCGCGCGAGCTCGCCTTGTACGAGGCCGATTTGCAGCGCATGGAATCCGGGGGCGACTATTATTCGCTCGGTCTGGTGGAACCCCTGTCGCGCATCGCCGACAGCTACATGGCGCTGGAGCTTTTCGGCGAAGCCGACGCCATTCTCGACCGCGCGCAACAGATCGTGCGGGTGCAGCAAGGACTTTACGCCAAAAGCCAGCTTCCCTTCCTGCACAAGCGCATCGAAAACTTCGCCAACGCCGGCAACTGGAGCGAAGCGCGCAAGTTGCAGGACCACACCATGTGGCTTTACACCCGCAAATATACCCAGCCGGACCAGGAAATGGTGCGCGGGCTGATGGATCTGTCGTACTTGTACATGCGCGGCATCGCCGAGGACGAATTCGAAAACCGCGGCCACTATTACCGCGGCGCCGCCCGCAGCAGCCGAATCGCCTTGAACGTGGCCGACTTGATCTGGCAGGAGCTGGAGCAGCGCAAGGTTGGACTATTGTACGAGCAGCTTGTGATCGCTTATTTGCAGGCAACCGCCATCGCGAAAGGCGGAGTCATCGGCCAAAACCTTAGAACCGCTTACGACTACCGCAACGTTGCCGCAACCGGCTATGCCCGCGAAATCATCGTCAGCCCCGAAGGCGCGCTCTACACGCTGCGCAGCAATGGGGTCAACATCCTGGAACGGATTCGCCGCATCTATGCCGGCGCGGACCAGCGCGAGCAATCCGAGGCCCTGGCGATGGTCAAGCTGTACCAGGCCGATTGGTATCTGCTGTTCGACCGCAAGCTCCGCGCCTTGCAGCACTACCGCGAAGCATGGCACATGCTGCGGGAAAGCGGCGTTTCCGAGCACGATCTGAAGCGGTTTTTCCACCGCCCCGCGCTGCTGCCGCGGCCGGCTTTTTATGACAACATCGAGCGGGCGATCGCCGCCCATAACAGAGAGCCGGACAATGCGCCGGAAACTTTCGCCTCGGGTTATCGGGTGAAACTGTTTTACGGCGAAGATATGCCCGCGCTCGCCGAGCCATCCTCGCCGGCGAAATTGGGCTTGCTGGAAAGCACCGATGAGCAGTTGGTGGCCTTGTTTTCCTTCGACCTTCCAGCGGCCGCGGACGTGGAAGTCCGCCAGGGCTGGCGCCGCGACAACGCGCTGGGTGTGGCCCAGAATTTGGAATTGCTGCCCCTGGAAGGCTATCCGGTTGTGCCGGACGTGGACCCGCTGATCCGCGACTTGAGCCGATTGCGATTCCGGCCCGCCCTGAGCGATGGCGAGCCGCGGGCGGTGGAAGGCGTAATCAGTTACTTGAGCGCCGCCTCTCCAGAGACGCGCTAAACGCGCCGCCCAAATTCCTCGGCCGCGCGGTCCAAACCGCTACTGCGAGGCTTGCTGCGCGGGCACGGCTTCGGTGTATTGTTCGTTCACCATGTCGAGGATTCTGGAGGCGGTCAGTTGCGCCACGCGCTGGCCGTTGATGAACATGGTGGGGGTCGAGCGCACCCCGGCCGCGTTGCCGCCGCGCTGATCGCCGCGCACTTTGTCGATTACCTCCTCGCTCTCCACGTCGGCCCGCAATTGCGCCAGGTCAAGCGCCAAAGTTTCGGCATAGGCGTCGAATTCGCTTTCCACTTCCGGCAGGAATGACCACACCGCCTGGTTCGCGAACAGGAAATCGTGCATTTCCCAGAACCGCTCCTGACGGCCCGCGGCTTCGGCGTAGAGCGCCGCCGTCCAGGCGTGGGGATTGCTCGCGGTCAGCGGGTAATGGCGGAAGATGAGATGGGCCTGTTCCTCGATGCGCGGCCAAATGCGGCTCATCAATTGCGCTTCGGTGGCGCAGGCCGGGCATTGGAAATCGGCGTACACCACAATGCTCACCGGCGTCTCCGGGTTGCCGTAGATTTGGTCGTTGGGGGCGACTTCCACCGGGGAGTAGGTGGGGCCCTGGCTGAACAACACCACCAGCACAAACAGCAGCAACACGGGCAGCCCCACAAACAACACCAGTCTGCCCGCAATACTCGCGCGCCGCTGCTTCCGCTTCGCGGCTTCTTGTTTGGCCTGCTTGACCTGGCGTTGTTTTTCCCGTCGGTTCATGGCGTTGCATCCTCAGCCAGGAACAATGCCGGGTCCACCCTGACATTGTTCAAATTCACGCTCCAATGCAGATGCGGTCCGGTGACGCGGCCCGTGCTCCCCACGCGGCCGATTTGTTCGCCCGCCGCCACCTCGGTTCCAGGCTCGACATCAATCGTGTTCATATGGCAATACAGGCTGATCAAGCCGTGGCCGTGATCCATGATGATGGTGTTGCCGTTGAAGAAATAGTTGCCCGTGGCGAGGATCACCCCCGCCGCCGGCGCGTAAATGGGCGTGCCTTCGGGGGCCGCGATATCCATCCCGGAGTGGGGGTTGCGCGGCTGGCCGTTGAAAAAACTGCGGGCGCCGAAGGAGCTGCTGCGCACGCCATCCACCGGCAGGCCCATGGCGAAGTCCGGCGTCAGCGATTCCGACCAGGTCGAGAAAGCCCGCCTCATTTCCGCGCTTTCGCGATTGATCCGCTGCATGTCCTCGGCATTGGGATTGACCTGGCGCGGATTGCTGATGGTCAAATGCCGTTCGCGATACTGCTTGTGGGCGACTTCGAAGCCCATCTCGCTGACTTCGCCGTCGGCCCCCGTCAGGGAAAACCGCTGCGGACCCAGCTCGGCGTCCAGCGGTATGCCGATAATGGCGTATTGCTCCCCCTGGTGGCGCGCCAACAGGATGCGTTGATCGCGATATTCGCCGGAGACCGCATCGCCCCGGGTTGGCACCACGGCAACCCCGCCTGGCACCATCAGCGACTGGGGCAGGGACGCCACCTCGGTTTGCGCGGCCGCGGAGGCAAAATAGGAAGCGCAAAGAGAGGCGCAAAAGCTGAAATTGCGGATTGCGCCGGCGATTCTGTGCAGGCTAATCATGATTGCGTACTCGATTCAGGCTCGGTTTCCCGCTCAACCACGAGCGATTGCAGCCGCCCGTCGGCCAGCCGCGTAATTATACGACTACCCTTGGATACTTCGTCCACACTGCGAATTACTTTCGCGCTGTCGTCGGTGGTGATGCTGTAGCCGCGGGCGAGAATGCCCAGCGGGCTGGTGGAATGCAAGGCGCGGCGCAATTGCGCCAGCGCGGCCGCGCCGCGTTCCCTGCGCGCGCGCATCGATTGCTCCAGGCGGCGCAGCAGCGCCTGGCCCTCGGCTTGCAGCGCCGCGACGCGGCGCGCCGGAGAGCAATGGGCCAGCGCCGTCCTGCCCGCATGCAGCGCGTGCCGCTTGCCCGTGAGCAAATTGCCCTGGGCCCGGGCCATGCGCCGGGCGAGTTCATCGAGTGTCTGGGCGTGGTCCTGCAAGCGCCGGGTCGGGTCGCGCAGCCGCCGTGAAATCAGGCGCAGGCGCTCCCGCCGGGCTTGCACGCCGTGACGCGCGCGATTGTTCAACTTGACCCGCATGGAAGCCAGACGCTGCATATACTCTTGCTGGGAAGGGCTCAGCATTTCCGCCGCCGCCGAAGGCGTCGGCGCGCGCTCGTCGGCAACCAGGTCGGCGATGCTGTAATCGGTTTCGTGGCCGACGGCGCTGACAATGGGCAATTCACTGGCGAAGATCGCCCGCGCCACGCTTTCCTCGTTGAATGCTTTCAGGTCTTCCGGCGAGCCGCCGCCGCGGCCGACGATCAAAGCCTCGATGCCCAGCCTGGCGCGCAAGGCGTTGGCGGTTTCGATGGCGCGGCAAATCTCCGCCGGGGCCGCATCCCCTTGCACCGCCGTGGGAATCAGGGTGACGCCCATGGCGGGGAAACGCCGCCGGAAAACGCTGAGGATGTCGCGCAAGGCCGCGCCGGAAGGCGAAGTGACCACGCCCACATGCCGAAAGCGCGTATCGACAGGCTTTTTCAGGTCGCGATGGAACAGGCCCTCGGCTTGCAAGCGGGCCTTGAGCAACTCAAAGGCGCGGTGCAGCTCGCCGTCGCCGGATTTCTCCAGCGTTTCCACGCGCAACTGAAATTCGCCGCGCGCTTCATAAATTGTCAACCTGCCGCGGGCGGCGACGCGGTCGCCATCCGCGGGACGAAACCGCAGCAGGCGGTTGTTTTGGCGAAACATCGCGCAGCGCAATTGCGCGCTGGCGTCCTTCAGGGAAAAATACCAATGACCGGACGGATACTGTTTCAGACCGCTAATTTCCCCTTCCACCGCAACCGCGGGCAAGTTGCTTTCGATCAAACCGCGCGCCTTGCGGTTGATCTCGGACACGGAATACGCGGCCGGCGGGGAACTGGCTCCGGTTTCCCTTTTCGTTTCCTGTTCCGTTTCATGCGCGAACAAATTCAATGGTCGCCACCGCTTCGCCAGCACCGCCGCGCCAATTGTCGCCCACTATCCATCCTTGCGCCAGCGCGCATGGCCGGGACTTGTTCGGCGCTGGCTTAATCTTTATGCTGACCGCAAGCGATTTGGGCGTTGGCGCATTCGGGAATCGACCATGCAAGGATTGATCGCGGGCCGCGCTATGCGGCGCAACCGTCTGCTGAAAATCTCCGCTTTCTGCGCGGCCTGGCTGCTTGCCGCCGGCAGTGTGCTGGGGCAGTGGGCCATTCCGGAAGAATTGCGGGCGCGGGTGGAGGCTTTGGCTGAAAATCAGCGGGCGTTTATCGCATCCGGGGCGGTGCTGGAATTTATGCCGGAGCGGCAGCTTGCGCACGAACTGGCAACGCGGGACGCGGCGGCCATGGGCGCCTTGATGGACGATCTGCTGTCACTGGCGGACGAAATGGGCTACGACCCGGCGCGGGACATGGGCGCGGCCCCGCTCAACCTCACCTCCGAGGAATTCGGCGATCCCATGCCCACACTGCCCCTGTTGCGCGATTTCGAGCGTGAACCGGGCCCGTTCAGCGTGCACCGTTATCTGTTTCCGAAATCCGGCGTGCCCACCTTCGGCGGCGCCGATGTCGCCATTTGGCCGGAAGATCTGGTGGCGGGCAACGTGGATGTGGCGATTGTCGGCGTGCCCAGCAATGCCTCGAGCGGCCGCCGCGACGCCAGAAACGGTCCGAACGAGATGCGTGGTTTGAACACTATCGCCAATGCGGATGTGCAATCCCTGGTCAAGCCCCTGGAGACGCTGTCCGTGGTCGACTATGGCGATTTCGCCGTGGACCGGATGAGTGTGCAGCGGTCCGTCGGCCACGTTGCCGCCATGGTAGCGGAAACCGCGGAGACCGGCGCCGTCCCGATGCTGGTCGGCGGCGATACCTCCATGCTTTACCCCGGGGTTGGCGGTGTCGCGCGGGTGCGCGGAAACGGCAGTTTTGGATTGCTGCATTTCAGCGCCCACGCGGATGCGGAGCGCAACGACGCGCATGGGGTTTCCGACCGGCAGGCGGTTTTCCTGCTGCTGAACGAGGGCATGGTCGAAGGCGGCGAAACCGTGCTGGTGGGTCTGCGCGGACCTTCGGTGGACGCCGAAACCTTGCAATGGCTGCGCGATCACAATGTGCGCTACCACACGATGGCGGAATTCCGGCAACGCGGCTCGGAGGCGGTTATGCAACGGGTGTTGCGGGAAGTTGAAAGCGGTCCCGAGGCTTATTTTGTTTCAATCGACGTGAGCGTGATCGACCCGGTCGAGATGATTGCCGCCGGCCGCGCGGCCCAGGATGGCCTGCGACTCGAGCAAATCAACCGGACCTTGCGCCATGTTTGCGCGGCCAAGGAGATCGTCGGTTTCGAGATTACGGATCTGGCGCCGATGTTGGATTGGTCCCAATTGTCGGTCATGCACGCGAACGCGGTGCTCAACGCCTGCCTGGTCGGCATCGCCTTGCGCAAGGCCGGGCTCGACCCGGACTACGTTCATCCCCTGGCGCTCGATCATGGCCAGCAATAGCTCGCTTCAGTTTGAGTTTGCCCCAAGCTCCCAGTGCGGCTTTGATACGATTGCTAATACTGTTTTTGTTGGGTACGTAATTGTGGCTTCGATCGGGTCCGCGGGCGGGCGGGGCTTTGCGCTAAATCCCGTCTCGACATCCTGTCGAGCCGGGAATCGAGTCGGCGTCGCTTAACACATCCCTGTGACGCTCCGCCTCCACGACGCGCAAAGCCCCGCCCGCCCGCGGACCCTGGCATTTGTTGCGACCCCTACCCCACGTCATTCTGCGCGGAGCGAAGCGGAGTCGCAGAATCTCCCAACCATTGCGCCAACCCAAGGAGATTCCGCGACTGCGCGTGGGTGAGGCCCAGTCGGCGCAGCCGACAGAAAGCAAAGCATTCTGAGGGCCGAACGACCCGACAGGATGTCGGGGCTGGGGGTGGTCGAAGCCGAAATTCTCTCGCCAGGGATGGCAGGCACCACCTGCCGGAATCCAATTGGAGATTCTGCGACTACGCTTCGCTCCGCGCAGAATGACAGAATAGCCGGGAATCGAGTCGGCGTCGCTTAACACATCCCTGTGACGCTCCGCCTCCACGACGCGCAAAGCCCCGCCCGCCCGCGGACCCTGGCATGTTTTGCGCCCTGTTGATCCGGGCTTGCGACTTGATACGATTGGTTCCACGGAAGGTTATTGGAGTATTTGCGAGATGTTGTCTTCGCTTGAAATTCGCACGGCGCTTTACCGGCTCGCGGCTATTTACCGGCTCGCGGCGCTTGTCCTGCTCGCGGCTTTGACCGCACCATTTGCCTTGGCCCAGGACGACGCTCCCGCCACGCCGGAGCATGTGGTTGGTGTGCGGCCGTATCCGTTCGACACCGTGGACCCCAGGGAAGAAGAACGGCCGGCCATCGAATTGCCGGACAGCGTGGCGCCGAAACTCGAATTGCTGACAGCGGAACAGCGCGAGTTCCTGCTCAGCGGCGACGCCCGCGCGTTTGCCGGTTCGGTCGAGGAAACCGTTGAAGCGCTGGAAGAACGCAGCGCGGAAGAGGTAAGGGATTGGGTCGAGGCCATGGTGCGGGTGGTGGATCAAAGCCGCTATGTCGAAGGAAGAGACTTGCCCAACATCCCCTTCAACATCGAATCGCCACGCTTCAATGCCTGGCGATTGTTGCGCCCACGTTCCCTGGACCCGCGGCGGGAGGCCGGGCCGGTCGCGCTCGGCCGCTACGACGGCACGGGCGGTCCGCCGACTTTCGGCGGTTTTCCCCTGGCGCTGTCGCCGGAAGATTTGATCGCCGGCGAAGTCGATGTGGCCATTCTGGGCGCGCCTTTGAACATGGGTTCGGGATGGCGGGATTCGGGTGGGCGCGCCACGGTGGAACTTCGCCTGCATGGACGGCTCATGGGCGCCCACGACCAATATGTGCAAATCCATCCGTCCCGGGTATTGAATGTGGTGGACTATGGCGACGTTGCGATTGACAACGACAGCACGGAACGCTCCATGCGCCACGTGCGCGAGATCGTCCGCGAAATCGCGCAAACGGGGGCCATTCCATTCATTGTGGGCGGCGACCACTCGCTGGAATACCCCAACGTCGCGGCCTTGGCGGACGTCTACGGCAAGGAAAATGTATCGGTTATTCACTTCGATTCGCATTACGACGCGTGGTGGGGCGACCGCCACCTCATCAATCATGGCTACCCGGTGTACCGGCTGATCAATGAGGGCCACGTGCGGGCCGCGGACTATATTCAGGTCGGGCTGCGGTCGAACGGGCCTGATCAGTCGGGTTTCAACTGGATGCGGGAGCAGGGCATGCGTTATCACACCATGGCCGAGGTCGAGCTGCGCGGCTGGGACGCGGTGCTCGACCGGGTGGTCGCCGAAGCCAGCGAGGAAGGGCGCAAACTGCATATTTCTTTCGATATCGACATCCTCGACCCGGCGTTCGCGGTGGCCACCGGCACACCGGTGTCCGGCGGGCTCACCATGCGCGAAGCGATCACCATTGTGCGCCGCCTGTGCGCGGAGTCGAATGTGGTGGGATTCGACCTGGTGGAGTTTCATCCCGCGCTGGACCCGACCTACGCGACCGCGCTCAACAGCGTGCACATCATCAAGGCCTGCCTGACCGGTATCGCAATGAACCGGGAAGGGATGACCGCGGAGCATTACCTCAGCCCGTTGTCTTCCGAACACGCCATCGACGACTACTACGGCGA
The DNA here is from genome assembly GCA_965221015.1 of uncultured Pseudohongiella sp. GTDB lineage: Bacteria > Pseudomonadota > Gammaproteobacteria > Pseudomonadales > Pseudohongiellaceae > UBA9145. The sequence continues at coordinate 1,249,747 of OZ244859.1, forward strand.
CCAACAGCAATTCCTCGACGCAACCCGCATGGAGGAAGAGGTGGAAGAAGAGGATCGGGATTAGCCAGACAGGATGAGCCATCCCGTCTGTGGCGCCGATTCAACTGTCAGACCACCGCGTAGAGCAGGAAAGCCAGTAACGTCGCGCCAACGATGCATCGCATGTACCACCAGGCCGGCTTTTCGAACAGATCTATCGCCCAATGGATTAGCGCGCGAAATCTGGAGCGTCCGATCACCGCAATCAGCACCGCTTCGGCAAGCAAAATGGCTCCGACTACAGTCGGGAATACGGGGAATCTCGAGTTTCCCGCGTGGAACAACAGCGCCGTGCCGAATAAAGTGGTCAAACCAATGAACAACAACTGGAACCATATCGAATCAGCGTGCCCGCGAAGAATGGCGATCGATGCGTCTCTCCTGAAAAAGGCGAACGCCAATATAATCAGGCCGATGGAGCAGATGAACACGATGATGGAATACATATGGCTCTCCCGCGCCTTGTGGAGTGACGTTACATCCGAAGTCTAGTGGCCTTGCGCGCGGGGTCAACCGGTCCGGCAAGCAGCATCGAACCTTCGACTTCGGCGTCGATCCAGCGCGGGAAGACGATCGGCAATCCTTCGACCGCGCAGCGCAGCACAGCCGCGGCGGTGAACAAGGCGTCGAAATGGTCTTCGCTTGCCCGGGCTGGCTCCAGATCGCCAATGTCCACGCGATGCTTGCGCACCCAGAGCGCGTTGCCGAGCAGATCGCAGGCGTCTCCGCGCATGCCCGCGCGGGTTTTCGCCACCCGCACGGGCGCCGCGGGCAACTCCTCCGCCAGCGCCGCGGCGTACGCCAGGCTGGGATAGGTTTCAGCCAGCAGGATTTTGTGCTCTGGGTGGTTCAGGCTGGCATCGCCTTCAAACGGCCAAAGGGCGAAATCCCTTGGGACGCGCAGCAGCGGTATCAACTCCCGCCAGATCGCGCGCGTGCCCGAACCCACGGTACCGGGAATGCCGCTGACGATAAAGATCGGCTTGGCGCCGGTCTTGACGGCAAGCTCGCGCCGCAGGCCGTCTCCCATGCGACGGACGAAAGCCGTCAGGCTGCCGGCACCGCGTGGCACGGCGAACCAAGGCTGGCCAACACGCCAGTGGTCCGCGTTTGTAATCGTCGTGAAAAATTCCCCATCCACATCGAGCCCGCTCAGCCATTGCACGAAGTTCCCCGGTGGCGAATCTGGACAATTTTTTACGACGAGCTTCCAGTACGCGCGCGAAACGCCAAAACCCACATCGATGCCGACAAGCACTCGACCGGCCAACGATCGCGCCAACTCCAGCAAGGCGTCCAGGCTCCATTGGCCAGCCGTTTCCGGCCTGAACAGACGCTTCCCCCGCAAATCGGCCACCCAAACCGCGCGTTTTTGGGCCTGCCCGCTCCAATCCGCGGAAATGAAAAAGTTGTTCATTTCCGGTGCCGGGTCGATTGGGGTTGGGGTGGGTTGCGGGCTTTGCTAGTTGTCGGGGAGGCTGAAAACATACAAGGCGTTGTGGCCATCGGGGCTGCGCAATTCCGGGGCGAGGAAATTGCCGATGCGCCAGGGGCTGCCGCCTTCGCGGCCCGCGGGGATGGCGAGGTATTGTTTGCCATCCACCGCGTAGGTCATGGGAAAGCCCTGGGCGGATGTCGCCAGGCGGCTGCGCCAGAGCGACTCGCCGCTGCGAATGTCGATGGCGTGCACATAACGGTCGAAATCGCCGATGAACAGCAGGTCGCCGGCGGTGGCCAGCGCCGCGGTGAGGAAGGGCGCCCTTTGCTCGATGCTCCATTGTTCGCGCATGGATTCCACATCATAGGCCGCGAGTTTGCCGAATTGGCCGTCGGTGCCGGGCATTTCCATCCACATGCGGTCTCCCTGGGTGCCGCCGGAGCCGATTTCGAAAGTGATTTCCCGCGGCGACATTTCCATGCAGGACTGGCTCAGGGGAATCACCAGTTGCCGCGTGGGCGGATGATAGGCGCTGGCCTGCCAGTTGTGGCCGCCGGCGGTGGAAGGGCAGACCGAAAGCCATTCGCCCACCCGCATGTTGCGGATGTCTTCGCGGTAGCGCACCTGGCCTGTTTCCAGGTTTACCTCGGAGAACACATTCTGGAACACGGTCTCGCGCAGGCCGAGAAATTCACCCGTTCGCCGGTCCAGTTTCCACAAGATTCCGCTTTTGCCAATGGTCAGCAGATAGCGTTCGTCGAACAGGTCCACCAGCACTTGTTCGAAAGATTCGTCCATGTCCAGCGATTCGCCGGGCACGTGCTGGCGGTACCAGACGATTCTTCCATCATCCGGATCCAGCGCCAGGGTGGAATTGGTGTACAAAGCCGCGTCTTCGGTGGTCAACCCGCGGCTGACCGCCATCCAGGGCTTGGCCTGGGCGACGCCGAAAAACACCAGTTCCAGTTCCGGGTCCCAGCTTCCCGTGATCCAGACATCGCCGCCGCCGCGGAATTCCAGCGGCAAGTCGCCCCAGGAGTCGCCGCCGGGCTCGCCCGGCCGCGCCACCGTGTAGGTGCGCCAGCGTTCGACGCCGGTCTCGGCGTCGTGGCCGGTGATGAAACAACTGTCCTCGAAAAAGCGGCCGCAGCCGGTAATGCCATTGACGAGAACACCGTCGGCGACAATTGGCCCGCTGGTATTTGAATAACCCAGGTCAGCGTCGGCGATTTCCACATCCCAGCGCTCGGCGCCGGTGCGGGCGTCCAGCGCCACCAGGTGGGCGTCCGAGGTGGCGACATAGATCATGTCTCCCCACATGGCCAAGGTGCGCAGCAAAAATCCCTGGCGGCCGTCCTCCGGAAACTGGCGGCGATACTCCCACAGCAGATTGCCGTTGCGCCCGTCCAGCGCTTGCACCACATTGCCGAAATTGGGCAGATAGATTACGCCATCGCGCACCAGCGGCGAAGGCTGGCTGCGGCCCGGCTCCATGCCCCAGACCCAGGCCAGGCCGAGTTCGCCGACGTTTTCGGTATTGATTTGATCGAGCGGCGAAAAACCCTGGCTTTGCGGTGTGCGCCGCCACCACAGCCAGTCTTCCGCGGGCGGGTCGCGCAACTGCTCTGTGGCCACATTGCGAAACGCTTCCGCTTCGCGCCAGGTGCGGGTGAGGGCGCTGTCCGTGCGGTGTATCGTGGCGATTTCGGGTATCGAATTGCGCGTCCCCGGCGTCGGCACGGTGCCGGCGCGGCCGGGCACCGGCGTGCGCGCGGGCTGGGCCTCGGTGGCGTCCCCGGCGCCGGGAAACAGCACCGCTTCGGTGTCCGCCACCAGCGCGCCGCCGCCCGCCGCCACGCCATTGGCTTGCAGCAGAAAAGCGACAATGTCGAGATATTCCCCGTCGGCGAGGGAGCCCGGCGCCTGGGGTGGCATGGTGCGGCGCAGCAATTCCAGCATTTGCGCCGGTGTGCGGTTGCGCCAGTTGTCGACAAACGCGCTGTCGCGCAAGGCAACGGCTTCGAAAAAGCCTTGCAGGTCCGGCAGGTGGCAGGCGGCGCATTGTTGTTGATACAAGGTCTCGCCCCGCTGCGCCTGCGGGGCGAGATATTCCACTTGCGTCAGCTGCTGCGCGGAAGCGTGGCCCAGCGCGAGCAGTGGCGCCAGCGCGCACAAATGGCCGAGCAGTTTTCGCAAGCTTGGCATTCCGCGATGCATATTGCTGTTTCCGCCGGCCGCTCCACGTCGGCCCCGGCCCGCACCGGGACCAACGCGAAAACCAGGCGGCCGCGAGGCGGGCTTCAAGGCGTGTCGCTTTGCGTCGACCGCGCTCCGCCCAGGCTCAGGGTTTCCTGCTGCCTGCTCCGTTCGGCGACGGCCTGGGCGAATTGTTCTTCGTCGACGTAGGTAATACCCACCCAGGCGTGACTCATTTCATCCACGCCCCTGCGTCCGAAAATGACCCACTGTTCCGGGTCGGGATTGATCGGGTTGTTGGCGGAATTGTCGAACACCGAGGTGAATTGCAGCACCGTGCCGCTCGGCAGCAGCGGCTTGACGTGATCGGCGTAAATGTACGCGATTTGCCAATTGTGATCGTACTTGTTGACTTGGCTCAGCACTTCGCGATTGCCGTCCGGGTAGATCGCCTCCATGGTCATGACCTTGCCGCGCATGTGCAAATGCGGCCGGAAACTGTGCACAATCGCCGGCTCTTGCAGCACATGGGTGCCTTGCAGCACCTGGTAGCCGTGGGGAGGGATGATAATGTCCTGGCCCCGGGCCCGGCCCTTCATGCCGTCCACCCGGAACATCGCCTCGCCGACGGTCGCCAGTTCGGGCCGCTGGCCTTCGGGGTAGAACCAGAGCCCGACTTCGACCACATCGGCCGGCGCTTCGGTGCCGATGGGGAAATAGTGCAGGTTCCAGGCAATGGTGCCGTTCGGCGGGACCAGCATGCCGGTGCCTTCGGGGAAGATTTCCCAGGATTTGCCAACGCCGTAGCGCGCCAGCGCCACCGAACGCCCTTCGTCTTCGGGAATCAGCACCGCGTGGCCATGATGCACCACTTTCTTGCCGAGCGGATAAGACGGCTTGAATTCCGCCGCGCGCAGCCAGCGTTCCTGTTCCAGGCCGGCAAATTCGACGCGCGGTTCCCACCATTGATCCTGGCCGTTGGCAATGACGTCATACGGCGTGGAGCGGACGATGAAATCCGGCGGCCCAAGTTGTTCCGCGAGTTGCCAGTCCGCCCCCGAAGGCAGTTCCAGCGGCGGCGGCAGATCGGCCGGGTCCCCTTCCGGCGCGCCGGCATCGACCCAGGCCGAGAGCAATGCAATCTGTTCGTCGCTGAGGGAAGCATCGTTCTTGAACTGCTGGATGCCGATGTCCGGGTCCACATGCCATGGCGGCATGATGCGCTTGCTGGTGCGGTCCTTGATCAGATACGCGAACGGCTGCACTTGCTCGTAGTTCATCAGCGGCATGGGGCCGATTCCCTCGGGATTGTGACAGCTCGCGCATTTCTCTTGCAGGATCGGCGCAATGTCGCGGGAATAGGTTGGCCCGTCCTGGGCGGCGGCGATGCCGGCGACGGAACCGCCCGCCGCCAGCAGCAAGCCGAGTTGCAATTGGATCATCTTGGGTCTGGACGCTGTTCTGCTCATGGTCTGGTCCTCAAGGCATATGCCCCGGTAAGCCTATTCCGTGACGGACACGTGAAAATAGGCGTTGGTGTGACAGCAATAGAACTCGAACGAGGCGATATCGCGTATCGTCTGCATTCGAATGACGTATTCTCCCGGTTCGCTGAAGCTGGCTTGCACCGTGGCCGGGCTTGATGCGGGATCGAATTCGTATTCCCTGCGGTCGAATTCGACCGCGCCCGCGCCGCTGTGGTGCGCCCAGCCCACCCAGATCTCCGGCGCATCGTGGGCAATCCAGGCTTGCAGGGTGAGCGGCTCGCCGACTGTGGCGCGGGCTTCGGTTCGAATGCCGCGCCGGCCGCGGACGGCTTCCCCGCCTTCTTCCAGCGCGACCAGCGGCGCGATTTCGCCGCGCCCGCCGGAAGCTGGTTCATCCATCACATAAGGCGGAATGATCTTGCCGGGCACCGTCAGCGTCTGGCCGTGGCTCGTGAGTTGCCAGACGACTCTTTCATCGACGCCGAAATCCGCCGGCACATCGACGGTGAAAGCGCAAAAAACGTGACGGTAGGCCGGCGGCAGCGGATCGAAATGGGTCGGAATCAGCGCATCCGCGAATCGCTCGTCCAGAATCCAGTTGTTTTCCCCCACCGGGATGTCGAAGGACTCCTCGGTGTTCATGGTGTAGTAGCTGAAGCACAGCGTGTGGGTGCCGTCGGGGTTGGTGAACCAGCCGTCGTAGATGGGAATCAGGGGCTGGCCGCTGGGCCGGATCACATCCCCCGACCAGACCTGTTCGGAAATGCCGATTTGCTGGGCATGGGCCGCGGGTGCCGCCAGGGTTGCCGCCAAGGTCGCCGCAAAGGTCGCGGCCAGGCAGCCGAAGGTCAGCTTTGCGAGCGAAGTTCTCATCGTTTCGCCATGCCTTTTCACCACAGCTTCTCACCACAGCTTCCCGCCACAGCGGTTCGCCGGGTTGTTTGCCGCGCCCCGCACCCAAGCCCGCCCCGCGCTTGGCTTTGGGGAGGGCCTGGTTTCCCAGCCGGCGGGCGAACCCGCCGGCGGCAATCAAAAGTTGTAGTTCACCCGCGCATAGAGTACCCGACCCAGCGGGTCCTGCAAAGAGGCGACCACGCCGGCGATCATGCCGGTGCGCTGGGGCATGCGGTCGGTGATGTTGCGCGCGCCGAGGGTGAAGTTGAAGCTGCCGCCCCAGTACTCGAAGTCCCGGTAGGTATAGAACATATCGAGCTGGGCCCAGTCCTTGATCATCTCGGTCGCCAACCATTCCGAGCCGGGAAAGAAGCGTTGGAAGCTGAACTCGTTGGCGTCGAAAACCAATTCGTCGACATAGCGCGCGGTGGCGGAAAGGCTGTGCGGTCCCATATTCCAGCCCATGCGAAGGTTGGCGCGGATTTGCGGGATTGGCGGCACCGCGCCGAAGTCGTTGTTCTGGTTGCCCACGGCTTCGCGCACCGGCTCGTCGGCCTGCAGCTGGAATTGGTAGGTGTCCACATAAGTGGCTTGCAGGCGCAAGTCCAGATTGCCCCAATCCGGCAGGCCGAGGTCGGCGATGCCGAAGCCGTAGCTCAACTGGGTATCCCAGGCCCGCACCAGCATCGAGGAAGCGTTGGAGTCGCTCTGGTTGATGCGCACCGGCGTGGTGATGTCGGCGGCGCTGCGCAAGATGCGCTTGTCCGAGCGCGGGTCGTTGACCCAGGCGCGCAATTGTTCGACGCTGGGGTAGGGGTTGGCGTCGGTGGGGGTGAAGCCGGTGGCTTCCTGGAAGTTGCGGAAGTCGGTGCGGACGATGTCCTGGGTTGTCGTGCTGACGATGCGGTCCTGGAAATCAGTCTCGCTCCAGGTCACCTGCCACAGCAGATTGTCGAACAGCGTCAGGTCGAAGCCCACGGCCACGCTTTCCGAGGTTTCCGACTTCAGGTTGGGATTGCCCGTGCGGCAGGAAGTGATCCAGCCCTGGAATGTGGTGAACTGGTCGTCGACATTGCTCAGGCCGCATTGCTCGGGGCGGTTCAACTGGGGCAGGGTCGGCACAATGAACGCCTCGCCGGTGGTGGCGCGGAAGTTGAGCCAGTCGGTGACGTTCCAAACCAGGCCATACTTGTCCACCACCTTGCCCTGGCCGGTGCTGTAGGACTCGTCGCGCACGGCGGCGCTGATTTCGAGGTTGTCCAGCACGGGAAAGGCGAATTCCGCGAACCAGGAGTCGCTGTAGCGCTTGACGATCTGCGGCGTTTCCTGATTGCCGATCAACTGGTCATTGGCGATGTCGCCGGCGGGCGGGTTGTCCTCGTCGGTTTCGTCCCGGCGTTGATAACCGAGGGCGGCGCCGATGGGCCCGCCGGGCAATTCGAAATTGCCCAGGGGAATGTCGCCGGTGAAAATCAAGTCGATGGTTTGCAATTGATCGCGGTTGCCTTCGGTCCATTGCGTCATGACGGCGTCGGCGACATGTTGCGGCGTGCGGTAGCGCGGGTCCACCGCGGCGAACGGGTTGAAGCAGGAATCGGCGTCGTTCACCGGATCGCATTGCAGGCCCTGGGCCACGGCGCTGAAACTGAAGTCCTGGTTGGCGATGTCGATTTGTTCGGTGGCGCCGATGCTGTAGGAGGCGGTGCCTTCCCAGCCTTCGATCATGGGCACGGTGAAATCCGCGGTCAGCGCCAACCGGTAGGTGCGCTTGTCGTCGAGTTCCATGTTCAAGCCGTCGTTGGCGGCGAAGGAGGCCGGCTGGGTGTTCGCCGGCGGTTTGGCCAGGGGCAGCCAGGAACCGATGCGGACGTCTTCGGCGAAGGGCACGCCGCCGAGGGGGTCGTCCGTGATGTAGGAAAAGCGGTTTTGCGCGAGGATGGTTTGGCCATTGGCGTCGCGCTGCCATTGCGCGTTGCCGTAGGCGTCGGTGATGATCCGGCCGTCGGCGCCGCGCAGGGGTTCGGCGAACAGCGGCACGCCTTCGGAGGTGGTCGCGCGGAAAGTATTGCCGGGGAGTTCGCCTTTCACGGTCGGCAGATCATCGATCCGCACACCGGGATTGCCGGGATTCTGCCGCCCGCGCACGACTTGCCGGTTGTACAGGTACTGCGCCTTGAGTGACAGGTCCGCGTTCACGTCCCAGTTCATGTTGCCGTACAAATTGGTGGAATCGATGGCTTCCATGAAGTCCCGGGTGTCGCCGAAGCTGAACCAGCAGCGGCCGAGGGCCAGCGTGCCCCAGGGCGAGTTCCACTCCGCCGCCTGGTCGTCGGATTCTTCCAAACCGCAATTCGGGTCCGGGCGGCCGGCGAAGGAACCGGTGAGGTCGCCGTTGGCGTCGCGCAGGGGCACTTCGAAATTTCCGGGGTTTGAGCCGCTGTTGTGGGTCAGGCCGGAACGCACGTATTCCGGGCGGTCGTGCCAGGCGAGCGTGTCGTTGACGATGTAGGACGCGGCGACCACCAGGTCGACATCGCCATAATTCCAGCCGCCAAGGAAGGAGGTTTCCCGTTTCCAGTAGTCGCCGCGGCTGTCGTTTTCCTCATACACTTCAAGCTTGTAGCCGTCGTAGGAAGTGTAGGGAACCATGTTCACCACGCCGGCGACGGCGTCGGTGCCGTACAGCGCCGCGGCGCCGTCGGTGACGATGTCGATGCGCTCAAGGGCCATGGTCGGCAGCAGCAATTGCACATTGCCGGTGGGCACGCGTTTGCCGTCGATCAACTCCAAGGTGGCGCGGGAGCCGAGTCCGCGCAGGTTGAAACTGGTGATCTGGTTGGTGGAACCCTGGATCGAGTTGATCACCCCGGTGCCGTTGTTGAATGTGAGATTTTGAATGACATTGGCGAGATTGATCGTGCCTTCGGCTTCCAGGTCCTCGGCGGTCAACTGCACCACCGGCGAGGCCGCCGCGATGCCTTCGGTGCGGCGGATGTAGGAGCCGGTGACAATGACTTCTTCAACGGTGTCTTCCTGCGCCAGCGCGGGCTGCCCGCTTGCGAGCAGGCTCAGCCCCAGCGCGGCGCAAAGGCCGGCGCGTCCGCGGGGGCTGGTGATTGGTGGAAGGAATGCTTCGGCGAATCTGACTGCTGCGGTGAATCTTTTCATGGCTAAAGTCTCTCCTGTAATCAGCTTTGTTTTCGCTTGCATTGCCGCAACCTGGACGCCCGCGCCGGACTGCCGCGCGCGGCCGTGGTTTGCGGATAGATCGGGAATGGCTGGCCGCCCCTGGTTCCGCTGTGGCGCCGCTTCTATGGCGCCGCTTCCCTGCGTCGGGCATGTCGGGATTGGCGCACGCGGGCTTGCTCTTTTTTTGATGGATCGCCCGCCGCGGCCCAAACTGTCATGCTAGACTGATTCGACCAAAATCCATTCCTTGGAGCCGATAATATGACACTCATGCGCAGATTCCCAGCTTTGAGCCTGTGCGCTGTGCTTTGGCTCGTTTCCGCCGGCGCGCCGGCGCAGACCGGCGCCCCGAACGGCGAATGGCCGACCTACGGCGGCGACCTCGGCCACACCCGCTATGCCCCGCTGTCCGGGATCGACAGCGCCAACTTCGCCGAATTGGAAGTCGCCTGGCGCTTCAAGACCGACAATCTCGGGCCAAGCCCCGAATACCGCCTGCAATCCACTCCGCTGATGGTGGACGGCGTGCTCTATTCCACCGGCGGCACACGCCGGGCGGTGGTCGCCCTCGACGCCCGAACCGGCGAATTGCTTTGGAAGTTCAGCTTGCGCGAAGGCGAGCGCGGCGAAGTCGCGCCGCGGCAATTGTCCGGCCGCGGATTGGCCTTTTGGCGGGAAGGCGATGAGGCGAGGGTGGTGTATGTCACGCCGGGTTACCAAATGGTGGCGCTCGATGCGGCCACTGGCAGGCCCGTCGCCGATTTCGGCGAGAATGGCGTGGTCGACCTGATGCGGCAACTCGACCAGCCCTTCGAGCTGGCCATGGGCCAAATCGGCCTGCACGCCACGCCGATCATCGCCAAGGACGTGATCATCGTCGGCGCCGCCCATCGCACCGGCGGCAATCCACCGAGCCGGGAAAACGTCAAGGGCTTCGTGCGCGGATACGACGTGCGCAGCGGCGAGCGGCTGTGGATATTCCACACCATTCCCAGGCCGGGCGATTACGGCTATGAGACCTGGGAGGGCGACTCCGCCGCCTACACCGGCAACACCGGCGTTTGGGCGCAGATTTCGGTGGACGAAGAACTCAACATGGTCTACCTGCCGGTGGAAGCCGCCACCGGCGACTATTACGGCGCCTATCGTCCGGGGGACAACCTGTTCGCCGAAACCCTGCTTGCCGTGGACCTGCATACCGGCGAGCGGCAATGGCACTTCCAGCTCGTGCACCACGGCATTTGGGACCAGGACATCCCCTGCGCGCCGATTCTGATGGACATCATGGTCGACGGCCGCGCGATCAAAGCGGTGGCCCAGCCCACCAAGCAGGCGTTCCTGTATGTGTTCGACCGCGAAACCGGCGAGCCGGTGTGGCCGATCGTCGAGCAGCCGGTGCCCATTGGTGATGTGCCGGGGGAATGGTATTCGCCGACCCAGCCGATTCCCACCAAGCCGCCGGCCTACGACCGCCAGGGCGTGACTGAAGACGACTTGATCGATTTCACTCCCGAGTTGCGCGCCCGGGCGCTGGAAATCGCTTCCTGGTACAAGCTGGGACCCTTGTTCACGCCGCCGGTGGTGAGCAATATAGAGGGCCCGCTTGGCACTTTGATGGCGCCGTCCATGGGCGGCGGCACCAATTGGCCCGGCGGCTCGTTCGACCCGGAAACCAATATGCTCTACGTTTCCTCCAACAGCTCGGTGGGCGCTATCGGCGTTGTGCCGCCCTATCCCGGTCAATCCGACATGGCTTATATCCAGGGTAATGCCGCCACCGGTCCGCGCACTTCCGGCGGCGCCGGTTCCTCGGCCGGCGGTGGACGCACGGAATTCAATGCCGGGCAGCGCCAGATGCCCACCTCAAGCCGCGGTCGCCCGCCGATTGGCTTGCTGGTCAAAGGCCTGCCATTGCTGAAGCCGCCCTACGGCGTCATTACCGCCATCGACATGAACCGCGGCGAGATTGCATGGCGGGTTCCCCACGGCCAAACGCCGGACCGCTTCCGCGCCAATCCCGCATTGGCGGGAATTGAGCTGCCGCGCACCGGCCAGAGCGCATCGGTGGGGACGCTGGTGACGAAGACGCTCCTGATCGCGGGCGAGGCGGAAATGACCACCGGCGCCGATGGCAACGCCCGCGCCATGCTGCGCGCCTACGACAAGGCCAGCGGCGCGGAGCTCGCGGCACTGCCCTTGCCGGCGCCGCAAACCGGTTCACCCATGACCTATGCGCTCGACGGCAGGCAATATCTGGTCGTCGCCATCAGCGGCAGGGGTTATTCCGGTGAATTATTGGCTTTCCGGGAGCCCTGACCGGTCCGGCCCCGCGTATACAACCAGGGGCGCCGCTCCCGGTCCCGGAAGCGGTGTTCCGTGGCGTTTTCGCGATACCGCATTTGTTCGTCGAGGTCGTCCATGCCGAACAGCAAGCGGTCCCGCAGCCAGGGATGCGTCTGAAAGGCGATGGTTTCGCCGCCGGGCAGTTCGATCCGCTGTTCGCCCAAGTCAACCCGGAGCAGGCACTCCGGCCGGGCCTCGACCCGTTCGCCAAGCGCCACCAGCGTTGCCGCGGGCAGCGGAACCAGCAGGATGCCGTGGCGCACCGCGTCCGAAACCAGCGATGATCCGAAAAACGGCGCCGCGAGCACGGCGATGGCCAAATCGGCCAAAGTATCGAAATGGAATGGATGTTCCGCGCTCAGGCCGAAGCTGAGATCGGAAATCAGAATCGAAGGCGGCGGTTGCCTGTCAACGGCGGCATGCGCGAGCAGGCGCCGCCAAGGGCGGGCCAGCATGGCGTCGGCGTTCGCGCGGCGGGGCAGGCTGGAAGCGCGCAGGTAAACTCCCGCGCCGACGTGAACTTTCAGCCCTCCGACGGGGGATTGGGAAGCAACAGCGGGCAAGATGGCCTGGTTTTCGTCCTTGTTTCCTTTCTTGTCACTGGATTTGGTAGATCCAGGGCCAATTTTGCCGGTAGCTTTGCGCGAAGCCATCAATCTCCTCATTCAGCCTGCCCAGTTCCTCGCGCACAGTATAGCCATTGAGCAGTTTTTCCCGCACCCGCGGCTCGACCCGGAACGCGAAAGTCTCCATCCCCGGCACCTCGATCACCTGTCTTTGCAGGTCCACAAGTATCGTCCGGCCGGGATTGGCGTGGGCCCATTGCGCGATTCTCTCGATCTTCTCCCCTTCCAGCGGCACCGCGAGCAGGCCCAGGCGCACGCTGTTGTCGTAAAACAGCGGGCCGAAACTTTCCGCGATGACGACATTGATGCCGCCGTCGAGCGGCCGGCTCACGGCCACCGAGCGCGAACTGCCGGTGCCGAAATTCTTGCCGGCGAGAATGATGGACGCGCGGCGGAATGCCTCCTGGTTGAGAATGAAATCCGGCTTTTCGCGGCCGTCCGCGAAGAAGCGAATCGGCTCGAAAGCGCGGGTTTGCGGTGTCGCGCCGGGATTGGGCGGTTTGCCGATGGGCGAGATGATGTCGGTATCGACATTGTCCATCATCAGCGGCGCCGCGATACCTTCCTGGCTGAGGAATTGCGGCCCGCTGCCGAGCGCTGCTTGTTCGGCCATTACGCGATCTCCCCGGCCATCAGTCTGCGCACGTCAACGATGCGTCCGGCAACCGCGGCCGCCGCCGCCATCGGCGTGCTCACCAGATGCGTGATCGCGTCGATGCCCTGGCGGCCGACGTAGTTGCGGTTCGAGTTGGAAACGCTGCGCTTGCCCTGGGCGACGAGGTCGCCGTTGGAGCCGTAGCATTTCGAGCAACCGGGCTCGCGCCAGTCGAATCCGGCGTCCCTGAAGATCCGGTCGAGCCCTTCGGCCTCGGCCTGGCGCTTGACCGGCTGGGAACCGGCGATGGCCCAGGCGAGCACGTTCGGCGCGACCCTGCGGCCGCGCACGACTTCGGCCGCGGCGCGCAAGTCTTCGATGCGGCTTTCGGTGCAGGAGCCGATGAAAACTTCGTCCACCGGCGTGTCGGCGATGGTGTCTCCGGGAGTCAGCCGGGTGTATTCGAGGGCCCGGCGCCAGGCGTCGCGCTTTTCAAAGGGGGCGTCGTCGGGGGAGGGGATGCGGTCGCTGACGCCGATGACGTGTTCCGGGCTGATGCCCCAGGTGACCTGGGGTTCGACATGGGTCATGTCGATGGTTTCGTCGCGGAAGAAGGCGGCGTCGCCGTCGGTGGGCAGGCCGCGCCAGTATGCAAGCGCCTGGTCCCAGAGTTCGCCTTTTGGCGCGAATTCCCGGTTGGCGACGTATTCGAAGGTGGTGTCGTCGGGCGCCACCATGCCGGTTGCCGCGCCCATCTCGATCGAAAGATTGCAGATCGACATGCGGCCTTCGACGCTGAGCGAGCGCACCAGCGGCCCGGCGTATTCCACCGCGCAGCGGTTGCCGGCGTCGGCGCCGAGCGTGCCGATGGTGTGCAGGATCATATCCTTGCCCCGGACCCAGGGACCCAGTGTGCCCACATAGTTCACCCGCAGATTGCGCGCCCGCTCGCGGATCACGGTGCCCGTCAGCAGCACATTCTGGGCGGTTTCGCCGCCCCAGGAAACGCAGCCGAGGGCGCCATGGGTGCAAGTGTGGCTGTCGCCGGCGACCATGAGCATGCCGGGCAGGGTGAGGCCTGTTTCCGGGCCGACCACGTGCTGGATGCCTTGCTCCGGGTCGTCGATGCCGAATGCCTGGATGCCCATCGCCGCGAGCTGTTCCTTCATTTCCGGGAAATCGTCGGCGACGCTGCCGAGATTCAGCGAGCGGTTGGTGTAGCGATCGGGCGAGGTCGAGACCTGATGGTCGGCCACCGCCCAAACGAGTTCCGGATTCTTGATCGCCTCGCCGGCTTGCAGCAGGCGCCGGATCGCCGCCGGGCCGCTGTCGGGAAGCATCATGCGGTCCACGTGCAGCACCGAAGTGATGCCGCCGAGGAAGCTGATCTCATGGGCTTCCCAGATCTTGTCGTAAAGCGTTCTGCCGGCGGCCTGCTGGGCGAACAGCGATTGCATGGGCACGAAGCCGCAGCCAACGCCGGCGCCGATGCCGGTCTTGATAAAGTCTCGTCGTTTCATTGCGGGTCTCCGTTGGTTTGGTAAATCCAGGGCTGGCGCGTTTGCTGGGCTTTGCGAAACGCTTCCGCCTCGTCCTGAAACGGCATGGTTTCGTCTTCGTCGGCAAGCCCGCGCATGAAACGCGTCAACAGCCTGGGATTCATCTGAAATTGGACGCGGCCGCTGTCCGGCCGCGCGAGCGTTTGTTGCGCCAGGTCGATCGTCATGGGCAAATGCGGCGCCGCGGCCGTTGCCGCGGCGAGCGTGTTCAAGGGTTCCTGGGCCAGCACGAGGGGAAACAGGCCCTGGCGCAAGCAGTCGTTGTGAAAAACCGGGCCGAAACTCGGAGCGACAACCGCCCGGAAGCCGCAGCCGAGCAGTCGGGCGACGGCGGGAGTGTGGGTGCCGCCGCCGCCGAAATTCGCCCCGGCGAGCAGGATCGACGCGTTCCGATAAGGCGCCTGGTTGAGGATGAATGCGGGATCCTCTTCGCCATCGGCGAGAAAGCGCTCGAATTCGAAAGCGTGCGCGGGGCGGCGGGCGCCCGCGCCCGCTTCCTCCGGCGCCGGATGCTCGTGGGGCGCAATATCCAGCGCGCCATGATCGTGCGCGCCGATCTCGGGCGGAGCGATTTCCTCCATCAATACATCGCGCCGCGGGTAAGGCGCGGCGATGCCGCGCAGGCGGGTGAAACCCCTGCCCATTCGCTTCTCCGTCCCGGCGCGCGGACGCGCCGGCAAACTGTTCAGAAGTCGTACACCACGCGGCCGTAAATCATGCGGCCGAGCGGATCCTGCAATTCGCCAATCACACCGGCGAACAGCGGCGTGCGCTGGGCTTCCCGGTCGAAGACATTGCGCGAGCCCACGGTCAGCGCCAGTTCGCCGTCGAACAATTCCAACCCGCGATAGGTGTAGGCGATATCCATGTCGGTCCAGGCGTAAATGCCGGTATCGCGAATGCCGTCGGGATGGTAGGTGTTCGCCCAGGAATTCATGAAGGTGAACACCGCGCCGTCGTAGCTCATGTCGTCAATGTAATGCACCGTCGAGACGATGCTGTGGTCGCCATTGACCCAGCCCAGGCGCAGATTCGCTTTCAACTTCGGCAGCGCCGGCGCGGTGCCGGTGTTCGAGTTGGAATTGCCGGCGCCGTCCCGCACAGGCTCGGTGACGTTGGCCTGGTACAGGAATTCGTCGATATACGTCGCTTGCAAGTTGAGCCGAAACTCGCCGAAATCGCTCAAGGCGAAGCGGTAATTGCCCTGGATGTCCCAGGCGGTCACTTTCACCGTCTCGGCGTTGCTGCTGCCGCTGTCCACCCGGCGGATCGAGGCGACGTCGGCGGGGTCGCGCTGTATCCGCGGGTCGGCGAGGCCGCTGGCCACCCAGGAGCGCACCTGGTCTTCGGTGGGCTTCTCGGCGCCTTCGCCGCTGCCGGTGAAACCCGACCAGGCTTTGAAGTTGATGAAATCCACATCGACAATCTGCTGCGCCCGGAGGAAAAAGATCCGGTTCTGGAAATCGGTCTCGTTCCAGGTCACATGCAGGTCGAAATCTTCGAACACCAGGTCGAATCCCAATTGGGACGATTCCGAGGTTTCATTGCGCAGGTTCGGATTGCCGCCGGCGCAAATCGTGCCGAAAGCGTCGAAGGTCGTGAAGCGGTCGGTGATCGACTGCAGGCCGCAGGTCACCGGGTTGTACAACTGCTCCAGGGTGGGCGCGATGAACGCGTCGCCCTGGGTGGCGCGCAGAATCAGCCAATCGACCGGGTTGTAGGTGATGCCGTATTTCGGGTCGGTCGAGACCTGGCCGGTGCTGAATTCCTCGCGCCGCACCGCGAGTTCGACTTCGAGGTTTTCGAGCACGGGAACGGCGAACTCGGCGAACCAGGCGTCGATTTCGCGGCTGCCGGAAGTTTCCCGTTCCGGATTGAACGCGCCGATCCACGGCGTGCCCGCTTGCAGCACATAATGCGGGGTGTTGGTGTACTCATCGTTGCGGCGCTGGAATCCCAGCGCGGCGCCGATGGCCCCGCCCGGCAATTCGAATCCGCCCAGGGGGATCTCGCCGGTGAGCACGATATCGATGGTGTCGAGGGTGTCCTTGACCTTCTCGGTGCCCACCGCGTAGACGGCGTCGAACACATGGGGCGGCGTGGCGTCGGCGGGGTCGACGACGAAGAAGGGGTTGTAGCAGGAATTGCGGTCGTTGACGACATCGCAATTCAGTCCCTGCTGAATGGCCGCGAAGTTGTACACGGCGGTGTTGGTGTACTCGTAATGCCGGTAGTTGTAGGTGTAGGAAGCGAAACCTTGCCAGCCTTCGACGAAGGGCACGTTGAAGTCCGCCTGGATGCTCCAGCGGCCGATGTGGTCGAGGTTGTCGCGCAGATTGTCGCTGTCCGCGCTCAGGTAATTCTGCCGCACGCCGGCGCCCGGCAGGCCCATGGTCTTGTTGATGGGACGCATCGTGCGCGGGATCACATCTTCATACAGGGGAATCCAGGGGTCGAGTCCGCCATTGCCGGTGAGGATGGCGTCGGGCATGCCGTCGCCGTTGAGATCCTTGTTCGGGTCGCGGTCGGGGATGCCGTCGCCGTTGAAATCAACCGCGAACAAGGGCTGGCCGGCGGCATTCACCGCGCGGAAGGGATTGCCCGGCAGTTCGCCGCGGATCGGGTCGAGCAGGGCGATCTTTTCCTGGCCGCCGGAACTCGCCGTGGAGTTGAAGGAACGCTCCGCGAGTCGCGCCCAGAATCCTTGCAGCGAAAACGTCAGATCGTCGTTGTAATCCCAGGTGGCGTTGCCGAAGTACGAAGTATTCTCGAAGGGGTCGCGGTAACTGCGGGTGTCGCCGTAGTCGAAGCGGCAGCGCACGCCGTTGTTGGTCAGAAAGCCAAAGGGATTGGCAACCTGGTTCGCCTGGTAGCCCTCGCGGACTTGGCCGCAATTCGGATCCGGCCTCTCCCGGTAGCTGCCGCCGGTGTATTCGCCGTCGGCGCCTCTCGGCGGCACCGTCCAGCGGCCCGGCGCGTTGGAGGATTGGCTCAATCCCGATTGCGCGAGCAGCGGCCGCTCATCCCAGCCGAGCCGGCTCGCGGCGCGCATCTGCGCGGCCAGGACCACGTCCAGGTCGCCCACATCGCCACCCCAAAGCAATTGCACCGAATGTTCGTCGAAGGTTTGGCGGCTGTCTCCTTCGGCGTAGGTCTCCACGCGAAAGCCGTCATAGCTGGCGTAGGGCACAAAATTGACCACCCCCGCCACGGCCTCGTTGCCGTACAGCGCCGCCGCGCCGTCGGCGACGATATCGATGCGTTGCAGCGCGATGGTTGGAATCAGCGCGTTCACGTTTTCGTTCACCAGCCGCTTGCCGTCAAGCAAGGTCAAGGTGGAACGCGAGCCAAGGCCGCGCAGGTCGATGGCGGACGAACGCGAGTCCGTGCCCTGGATCGTATTGGTGATGGCCGAGCTCGAACCATTCACGAAGGAAAGGTTCTGCACGACTTCGGCCATGTTCAAGGTGCCTTCGGCCTCAAGGTCCTCGGCGGTGATTTGGGTCACCTGGGAAGCTTGGGTGAAGCCTTCGCTGCGGCGGATGTAGGAGCCGGTAACGATGACTTCTTCGATTTGTTCTTCCTGGGCGACAGAAGTGGGAGGGAGCGGCAGCAACAGCAGCGCCGCGGTCACAGTCAGCAATCCTTGCGCGAATCGATTCATGCGAAACATAAGCGCTCTCCAGATTCTGTTTCTGGTGGAGTTCGATCTTAACGCCCGCGTTCACTGCGATACAAGAAAAATCGCAATCCTTTCGCGCGCCCGCGCCGGAAGTGGCGGATTCAGCGGCGGATTTGCCGAAATCGCCCAAGCCGCGGCGGGGGAAATGGCGCGCCAATTGGCCGCTGTGATGTAGAATGCATGCGGCAAACCAGGGGCCAAAGACGGACGGCGCAGGTGTCGTATACGATCCACGAAGGTCTGATGAGCGGCTGCAAACAGATTGCTTCGCCGAATTGCGGCCCGCGCGACGGGGCGGAGGTCGAATTGCTCGTGATCCACAACATCAGCCTGCCGCCGGGGGAATTCGGCACCGGGCGGATCGAGCAGCTGTTCACCAATTGCCTGCCGCCGGACGCGCATCCCTATTTCCGCGAAATCGCCAGCTTGCGGGTTTCCAGCCACTTGCTGATCGACCGGGCCGGCGCGCTGACGCAATTCGTGCCTTTTCACCGCCAGGCCTGGCACGCGGGACAGTCGAGCTTTCGCGGCCGCGAGCGCTGCAACGAGTTTTCCATCGGCATCGAAGTGGAAGGCACCGACCACGAACCGTTCACCGATGCCCAGTATGAATCCCTGCGGGAGGTGACCTTGGCCCTGTTCCGGAGCTATCCGGGATTGAACGCGGACCGAATCGCCGGGCACAGCGATATCGCCCCCGGGCGCAAGACCGACCCCGGCCCCCGTTTCGACTGGAAGCGCTATCTCGCCGGGCTGCCCGCGGCGAGCCTGGCTGGCGAGGCGGTGGAATGAAATTTCTGGTGATTCTGATCAGTCTGGCGCTGAACCACTTCTGGTTGCGGGACCATGGCCGCTTCGAGGAACCATGGTTTGCGCGCTTTCGCGCAAACACTGAAACCGCCGCCCGCCGCATGGTCCGCGCTGAGGCCGTCTGGTGGCTGGGTCCGGCGCTGCTGTACGCCCTGTCGCTGCTGGCGCTGGGTTTGTTGCTGCGGATGGCCGAAGATCGCGCATTCGGGCTGTTCACGATGCTGCTGCATGTTGTGCTGGTGGCGGTCGCTTTCGACCGAACCCTGCCGGGCAAGCTCGCCAGGGATTTTCTGGAAATTTGGCCCGGCGCAAACGAACCGGAAAGTAAGCTGGCAGAACCGCCGGAGGATATGCAACCCGCGGTCGCGTTTTTGCGCAGGGAATTTCGCGCCGCCCGCGACCGGGAATTCGCCCGCCAGGAGGACATCGCGGCTTTTTTCAGCAAACATCTGGTGTATCGTTCCCTGCACCGGACTTTCGCGCTGTTTTTCTGGTATCTGGTGGCGGGCCCCTACGGCGTGCTGGCCTGCTACCTTACGTACCAGTTGCGGGACGGCGGCGGCGAAGCAGCGCACCCGGCGCACCCGAAAACAGCGCAAACCGCGGAGACCATCGTGCAATTGCTCGAATGGATTCCGCTGCGGCTGCTGGCGCTGAGTTTTTCCCTGGCGGGGAATTTTGTGCATTGCTTCAACCAGCTCAAGCAATCGTTCCAGCAATTCGACCTCAAGTCCGACAACGCGGCCTTGCTGTACAGCTTCGCCGGCTTGGCGCTGTTCGACGGCGCGGCGGGCGAAGCATCGGGCAAGGCCACTACCGCCGCCGGCGCGGCGGAGCAGATACGCGAAATCGAATCCTTGCAGGCCCTGCTCGAACGCTGCCAGTTGTTGTGGCTGAGCCTGCTGGCTTTGTTCACGATATTCGGTCCGGCCTTCTAGCCGGCGGCGAAGCTGTCTGCGGCCTGGCGCCTGGAGTTTCGCCGAATTCACCGCCGTTTGTTGTAGTAACCGCTCTATTCAGCCCACATTTTTGCCGGAATTTTGCCACATTCTGACTGGCAATCAACTTAAGCCGCTGAAAATAGAGCACATAACAAACCAGGCCAATTGCATGGGAGAGCGGAAAATTTGTAGTCACACTACAAAAATGATTGCGGGGTAATTCAGAACTTGGCTTTCTCGCAATAGGCCCGTAGAATTCTGTAATTTACCTACAGAACACTGAAGTTAATGGAGTTGGCGGAAAACCCATGATCCAAGAGAACGACGCGAATCCGGAAGAAACGCGTGAATGGCTCGACGCCCTGCGCGCCGTAACCGACGAATGGGGGGGCGAACGGGCGAATTATCTGGTTCGGCGGCTTTCCGACTGGATTTCAATCCGCGACGGCAACGGCCAGGCCGCGACGCTCACCACACCCTACCGCAACACCATCCCGCCCCACGAAGAAGACCGGCTCCCCGGCGATGTGTTCATGGAACGCCGCATCCGCGGCATCGTGCGCTGGAACGCGCTGGCCATGGTGATGCGCGCCAACTTGCGCGACGCCAGCATCGGCGGCCATATTTCCACCTTCGCCAGCGCCGCGACCTTGTACGAAATCGGCTTCAATTATTTCTTCCGCGGCCCGACCGAAGAGCATCCGGGCGACTTGATCTATTACCAGGGCCATTCCGCCCCCGGAATCTACGCGCGCTCCTTCCTGGAAGGGCGCATGAACGAGGAACAACTCGACAATTTCCGCAGGGAAGCCGACGGCAATGGGCTGTCGTCCTATCCCCACCCCTGGCTGATGCCCGATTACTGGCAGTTCCCCACGGTTTCCATGGGCCTGGGGCCGATTCAGGCCATCTACCAGGCCCACATCATGAAGTACCTGAGCCACCGCGGACTGCTGGACACCAGCGACCGCAAAGTCTGGGCCTTTCTCGGCGACGGCGAAATGGACGAGCCCGAATCGATCGGCGCCATCAGCAAGGCGGGCAGGGAAATGCTCGACAATCTGATCTTCGTCATCAACTGCAATCTGCAGCGGCTGGACGGGCCGGTGCGCGGCAACGGCAAGATCATCCAGGAACTCGAAGCCCTGTTCCGCGGCGCCGGTTGGCAGGTGATCAAGGTGGTTTGGGGCCGGCATTGGGATTCGCTGCTGCAAGCCGACAACCAGGGCATTTTGCAGCAACGCATGGACGAGGTGGTCGACGGCGAATACCAGAACTACGCCAGCCGCGGCGGCGGCTACACCCGGGAACACTTTTTCGGCAAAAGCCCGCAGCTGCTGGACATGGTCAATCATTTGTCCGACGAGGACATCATGAACCTGAACCGGGGCGGACACGACCCTTTCAAGGTCTACGCCGCCTATGCGCGCGCGTTGCGCACCGTGGGCAAGCCCACGGTGATTCTCGCCAAAACCGTCAAAGGCTACGCTTTCGGCGCCGCCGCCGAAGCCCAGAACGCCACCCACTCGGTGAAAAAACTCGACCTCGATTCGCTGAAGAAATTCCGCGACCGGTTCGGCATTCCCATCACCGACAAGCAATTGACCGATGTTCCCTACTACCGCCCGCCCGAAGACAGCCCGGAACTGACCTACACGCGCAAGATGCGGCAAGGGCTCGGCGGTCCCGTACCGCAGCGCAGAACCAGCGCCAAAGCCTTGCAGGTGCCCGAAATCGATATTTTCGACGCCCAGCTCAAGGACAGCGGCAAACGGGAAATTTCCACCACCATGGCCTTCGTGCGGATGTTGAACAGCTTGTGCAAGGACAAGGGAGTGGGCGAGCGCGTGGTGCCGATCATTCCCGACGAGGCGCGCACCTTCGGCATGGAAGGCATGTTTCGCCAGTTGGGTATTTATTCCTCGGTGGGGCAGTTGTACGACCCCGCGGATTCCAACCAGGTGATGTACTACCGCGAGGACAAAAAAGGCCAAATGCTGGAAGAAGGCATCACCGAAGCGGGCTCTTTCTCGGCTTGGCTGGCGGCCGCCACCTCCTACAGCACCAACGATTTTCCGCTGATTCCCTTTTATATTTTCTATTCGATGTTCGGTTTCCAGCGCGTGGGCGATCTTTGCTGGGCGGCCGGCGACAGCCAGGCCCGCGGCTTTCTGATCGGCGCCACCGCCGGCCGCACCACGCTCAATGGCGAAGGCCTGCAACACCAGGACGGCCACAGCCATTTGCTCGCTTCGACGATTCCCAATTGCGTCGCCTACGACCCGGCCTACGCCTGCGAGTTGGCGGTGATCGTGCGGGACGGCCTGCGGCGCATGTACGCCGAGCGCGAGTCGGTGTTCTATTACATCACCACCATGAATGAGAACTATCACCAACCCGCCTTGGTTCCAGGCAGCGAAGAGGGCATTATCAAGGGCATGTACCTGCTCGAAGACGGCGCCGCGCCGGACCTGAAGGTGGCGGCGGCGGCGACGGAATTGCACGTGCGACTGCTGGGCAGCGGCACGATATTGCGCGAAGTCCGCGCCGCGGCGGCGGTGTTGCGCGAGGAATTCCGCATTCCGGTGGATGTCTGGAGCGTGACCAGTTTCACCGAATTGCGCAGGGAGGCGCTTGAAGTCGGCCGGCGCGTGTTGCTGGACCCGGAGGCCAAGGTCGAAAAACCCTGGGTTGCCGCCCAACTCGGCGCGCGCAAAGGGCCGGTTGTCGCCGCCACGGACTACATGAAATTGCACGCGGACCAGATTCGCGATTTCGTGCCGGACAGTTATCGCGTGCTCGGCACCGACGGCTTTGGCCGCAGCGACAGCCGCGAAAAATTGCGCCACCATTTTGAGGTGGACCGCCGTTTCATCGTGCTCGCCGCCCTGGCCGAGTTGAAAGACCGGCATGTGCTCGGCAAAGGCGACATCAAGTCCTGGATGCGGCGCAGCGGGCTGGATGCCGAAAAGCCGAATCCGCTGCGGCAATAGCGGGCCGGGCGCGGGGACAAACGGAAGCAACAAGTTGAAGGGAAAATCCGAATTGCGGGAGTTTTTGTAATTGGCTACGGAAATCATCAAAGTGCCGGAGCTCGGCGACGCCGGCGATGTGGAAGTCATCGAGATACCGGTGTCGGTGGGACAGACGGTGGAAGAGAACGATTCCCTGCTGGTGCTGGAAAGCGACAAGGCGGCCATGGAAATTCCCGCGCCCATGGCGGGAACCATCAAGCACATCGCGGTGAATCTGGGCGACCAGGTTGGCACCGGCGCCGAGATATTGACCATGGAAAGCGAAGCCTCGGCGGCCGCCCCCGAACAACCGGCGCCGGACGCCGAATCCGGGGATTCCGCGCAAGCCCCAGACCGGGAACAAGACCAGGAACAAGACCCGGCGCCGGAAGGTGAGCTAGCGCAAGGCGGGGAACCAGACCCGGCGCCGGCGCCGGAGCAAAGCCATGATTCAGACCAGGCACCGGAGCAAGACCAGGCGGAGCAAGCCGCGCCGCCGCCCGCGGCCGCGCCGGACCCGGACGCCGGCGGCCGGGCCGCCGCTTCCGTGGCCGCGGCTTCGGAACTGTTCGATGTCGCCATCCCCGATCTTGGCACCGAAGACGAAGTGGACGTAATCGAGATTCACGCGCGCGAAGGCGATTCGATCGAACAAGAGGATTCGCTGCTCACGCTGGAGTCCGACAAGGCGGCGATGGAAGTACCCTCGCCCCGAAGCGGCACGGTCGAGGCGATATTGATCGAAATCGGCGCCAAGGTGAAAAGCGGCGTTGTCGTGGCGCGCCTGCGCGTGGCCCAAACCGAAGCGGCCGTCGAACCCCCCGCGCCCGAACCCGGCGCGTCGGTTGACCCGGCGCCGCGGCCGGAGGTTGATCCGCAGCCGGAGAAAGAGCAGCCGCCCGCCGCGGCAGCGCTTGCTTCGGTTCCCGCGCCGACCGCCGCCAGCCGGTTGCCGGCGGACGCGGGTGAACCAGCGGCCGGCGCCGGGCAAAAGCCCAAAGGCAATGTCTACGCCGGTCCCGCCGTGCGCAAACTCGCCCGGGAACTCGGTGTGGACCTGACGCGGGTCAGCGGCAGCGGCGCCCGCGGCCGCATCGTCAAGGAAGATGTCCACGAGTTTGTCAAATCCAGTCTGGCCTCGCCGCGGGAAGCGCCCGTTGCCGCCGGCATTCCCGATATCGACTTCTCCCGCTTCGGCGAGATTGAACAACTGCCGCGTTCCAGACTCGCGAAAACAACCGCGGCCAACATGCATCGCAGTTGGCTGGCCGTGGCCCAGGTGGCGCAATTCGAAGAGGCCGATGTCACCGAACTTGAAGCATTCCGCGCCGAGCTCAAGGCCGAAGCGGAAAAACGCGGCGTGAAACTGACCCCGTTGCCGTTCCTGCTCAAAGCCTGCGCGAACTGCTTGCGCGAATTCCCCCAATTCAATGTATCGATCCATTCCTCCGGCGAATACGTGATACAGAAAAAATACGTCCATATCGGCATCGCGGTGGCCACCGATGCCGGCCTGGTGGTGCCTGTGGTCCGCGACGTGGACCGCAAAAGCATTTGGCAACTCGCGGCGGAAGTCGCCGAAGCCTCGCGCAAGGCCCGCGAGCGACAGCTCACCCCCGATGACATGCAAGGCGCCTGTTTCACCATCTCCAGCCTGGGCAACCTGGGGGGCACGGGCTTCATTCCCATTGTCAACGCCCCGGAAGTGGCGATACTCGGCGTCGCCCGCACGGTGGTCAAACCAGTCTGGCGCGACGGCGAATTCGTGCCCAGAACCATGCTGCCGCTGACCTTGAGCTACGACCACAAGGCGCTCAACGGCGTCGATGGCGGCCGCTTCGCCGCCCGGCTCGCGGAGCTGCTGGGCGACATCCGGCGGCTGTTGCTGTAGCGGCGGCTTTTGATAGACTGCCGCACTGCCAAAGTTTGCGGGGGAGTGTTCCATGCCATCGTTCGATATCGTCTCGGAAGTCGACCTGCACGAAGTCGCCAACGCGTTGGACCAGGCCAATCGCGAGGTTGGCAACCGCTTCGACTTCAAAGGCGTCGACGCCAGCTTCGCGATGGCTGGCGACAATTTGATTCAGGTGCAAGCCGAAGCCGAATTTCAGCTTCACCAGATGCTCGACATCTTGCGCGCCAAACTGGTCAAACGCGGCGTCGACACGCGCAGCCTGGAAGAAGGGGCGGTGGAGCTTCGCGGCAAAATCGCAAGCATGCCGGTGACGGTGCGCCAGGGCATAGAATCCGACCTGGCCAGGGAACTGGTGCGCATGGTCAAATCCGCCAAGCTCAAGGTGCAGGCTTCGATCCAGGGCGGCCAGGTGCGCGTGGCGGGGAAGAAGCGCGACGACCTGCAAAGCGTGATCGCCATGGTCAAGGAAGGGAAGCCGGAACTGCCATTGCAATACGTCAACTTCAGGGACTGAAATCCCACAGCCCAGTTTCCGGGAGCCCCATGCAGCCCCGCCCCGTTCATTTCATCAAGTCGCTTTCCGACCGCCGTCTCGCGGCCGCCTTTCTGATCGGTATTTCCAGTGGATTTCCCTGGGTCTTGCACGGCTCGGTGCTGACCTTGTGGATGCAAGCCGAAGGGCTGTCGCGCAGCGCCATCGGCTACATCGGCGTGGTGGCCACGATTTACTCGGTCAACTGGATCTGGGCGCCGCTGGTCGACCGTTTGCGGATCCCCCTGCTGCATCGGATGCTCGGGCAATACCGCGCCTGGATTCTGTTCTGCCAGGGCTTGATGGTTGTGCTGATGTGGCTCATCAGCAGCGTCGATCCGGCGCAAAGCCTGCTGCTGCTCGGATTGTGCGCGCTGGGCATTTCCGCGGTTTCGGCAACCCAGGACGTGGCCATCGACGCCTATCGCGTCAAGCTGTTCGCGCGCGAGGAAATGGACGAAAAAATTCCCTACGCATCGGCCCTGGCCAGCGCCGGCTGGCAAACCGGTTTCACCTTTCTCGGCGGCACCCTGGCTTTGCTGCTTGGCGGCGAGACGCTGGGCTTCAGCTGGCCCGAGGTCTACCGCTTGCTGATCCTGTTCATGCTGGCTTTGATGCTGATTGTGCTGTGGTCGCCGCCGCCTTGCTCGGACGAAAATGATTTGCCGCCCCCGCCTGCGCCGCCGCCCGCGGCGGAGGCGGCACAAACCAACGCTCCGGCCGCGCCAACGCGCTGGCTGCGGGAAACCCTGATCGACCCTTTCGGCGAATTCTTCCAGCGCTGCGGCTTGCAATTGGCTGTTGGCATTTTGCTTTTTCTGTTCAGTTTCCGCCTGGGCGAGGCGATGCTCGGCCGCATGTCGCTGGTGTTCTACGTCGAACTTGGTTTCAGCAACGACGAAATCGCCGTGTACCGCAATTTTCTCGGCGGCGGCATGACCATCGTGTTTTCCCTGATCGGGGCGTTCATCAACACCCGTTTCGGCATCATCCGCGGCATGCTGGTCGGCGGCGTGGCCATGGCGGCGAGCAACCTGCTGTATGCGGCGATGGCCGCGGTGGGCCCGCTGCCCTGGCTGTTCCTGCTTACGCTGCTGATCGACAATTTCACCACCGCTTTCGCCACGGTCTGCGCGATTTCCTTCATTTCCTATTTCGCCAGCCGCACCTACACCGGCACCCAGTTCGCCTTGATGACTTCGATTTCCAATTTCGGCCGCACCACGCTGGCGGCGGGCAGCGGCGCGATTGTCGACGGTTTGGGCGGCAATTGGGCGTTGTTTTTCGTGCTTACCACTTTGATGGTGATTCCGTCCTTGTTCATCCTGCTGTGGATGGCGAAACTGTTGCGCCGGTCCGGCGCGGCGCAGCCGGCGGGGGGCGCGATTTCCTGATTTTGCGGCCGCGCCCGCGCCCGCGGCCGCGCCCGGACGCGTGGGCTACAACCGCCATTGGTAAACGCGCAGCGACAGGCTGTCGGCCTTGAATTCAACGCCTTCCGCTTCTAGCCTGCGTTGCTGCAAGCGGTGGCGGCCGCCGCTGGGGGGAAAGGAAAGCCGGCCGCGGCTGTTGACCACGCGATGCCAGGGCAGGCGGGTGCGCGCGGGGAGTTGGCTCAGCACGCGGCCGACAAGGCGCGCCCGGCCGGGCAGTCCGGCCAGCTCGGCCACCTGGCCGTAAGTGGCGACTTTGCCACTCGGAATTCGCGACACAATGTGCCATATTTTTTGTTGACTGCCGCACATGGCTCAAAGGATAACTGTCTTGCGCCTCGCATTGCTGTTTTTCATCGCGGTTCCCTTGCTGGAAATGCTCTTGCTGTTCGAAGTCGCCGGCGCCATCGGCGGCTTGTGGACGGTGGGTCTGGTGGTGTTGACCGCCGTGGTCGGCATCCAGATTTTGAAACAGCAGGGGCTGCGGACCTTGATGCGGGCGCGCCAGCGGTTGGAAAGCGGCGAGTTGCCGGCGCGGGAAATCCTGGAAGGCTTCCTGATCGCCGCGGCCGGCGCGATGTTGCTGACGCCGGGGTTCATCACGGACAGCCTGGGCTTCATGCTGCTCACGCCGCCGCTGCGCGGTTCCTTCGCGGCCTGGTTGATCGGGCGCGGCATCTGGGTCGTGGGGAGCCATCGGCATGATGGCTTTCACAGCCGGGGGCGGCGCGGCGGGCCAGCGGGCGGCAATGTTTACGATGCCGAGTACACCCGGCGAAAGCCCGAATCCGAGCGGCTGGACGATTCTTCCGAATCTTGATGTTGTTCATTGCCGGCGCGCATTGAAAGTCTCCGGCTCGCCGCGTGTCCGGCCGCCAAATGCCTGGAATTTTTCCTTGATCCTGTGAAATTTCCCTTCGTCACTTGAATTTTCAGGCCGAATCCCCATTACACGCCTCGGCGGGGAAAGTGGCGCGTCCGGGCTTTTCGGGCGCGGCCGTTTCAGCCCGCCATTGGACCCAAATTTCGGAACCGAACCGGGTGGGGCCGGGTTCGAATCCGAACAATCTTCGAGTTACCAGGAGCTTACACAATGAAAATCCGCCCCCTACAAGATCGAGTCGTCGTACGACGCAATGAAGAGGAAACCACCACAGCGGGTGGCATCGTGCTGCCGGGTTCGGCCGCGGAAAAGCCGGCGCAGGGCGAAGTGCTGGCGGTGGGGCCAGGCAAGCGTCTCGATGACGGCGGCACGCAGCCGGTTGATGTCAAGGTCGGAGACACCGTCGTCTTTGGCAAGTACTCGAGCAATACGATCAAGGTCGGCGACGAAGAGTTGCTGATTCTTTCGGAAAGCGAAATCTACGGTGTCATCGAGGACTGATTGGCGGTCTGGACATAACAGCAGTTTTATTGACATAGGAAAACCCGAAAATGGCTAAAGAAGTGAATTTTGGAGACACGGCGCGGCAAAGTCTGCTGTCCGGTGTGAACGTCCTGGCGGACGCGGTGAAGGTGACCCTGGGGCCCAAGGGCCGCAATGTGGTGCTCGACAAGTCCTTCGGCGCCCCCACTGTGACCAAGGACGGCGTTTCCGTCGCCAAGGAAATCGAATTGCCGGACAAGTTCGAAAACATGGGCGCGCAAATGGTGAAGGAAGTCGCCTCGCAAACCTCCGATGTGGCGGGCGACGGCACCACCACGGCCACGGTATTGGCCCAGTCGATTCTCAACGAAGGCTTGAAGTCGGTCGCGGCGGGCATGAATCCGATGGATCTCAAGCGCGGCATCGACAAGGCGGTTACGGCTATCG
This sequence comes from uncultured Pseudohongiella sp., assembly GCA_965221015.1. Lineage (GTDB taxonomy): Bacteria > Pseudomonadota > Gammaproteobacteria > Pseudomonadales > Pseudohongiellaceae > UBA9145. The sequence goes on from OZ244859.1 coordinate 1,278,253, forward strand.
TCGATGAACTCGGCAAGCTTTCCGAGCCTTGCGAAGACTCCAAGGCGATCGCCCAGGTCGGCACGATTTCGGCGAACGCGGACGAGCAGGTGGGCCAGATCATCGCCGAAGCGATGGAGAAGGTGGGCAAGGAAGGCGTGATCACGGTGGAAGACGGCTCGGGCCTGGAGAACGAGCTGGATGTGGTTGAAGGCATGCAGTTCGACCGCGGCTATCTCTCCGCCTATTTCATCAACGACCAGGACAACATGAGCGCGGACCTGGAAAATCCGCTGGTGTTGCTGGTCGACAAGAAAATATCGAACATCCGCGACATGCTTGGCTTGCTGGAAGGCGTGGCCAAGGCGGGGCGTTCGCTGCTGGTGATCGCGGAAGACGTGGAAGGCGAGGCGCTGGCGACGTTGGTGGTCAACAACATGCGCGGCATCGTCAAGGTCGCCGCGGTGAAGGCGCCCGGTTTCGGCGACCGGCGCAAGGCGATGCTGGAAGACATCGCGATTCTCACGGGCGGCACGGTGATCTCGGAAGAGGTTGGCCTGAGCCTGGAAGGCGCCAGTGTTGACGATCTTGGCTCTGCCAAGCGGGTCCAGGTCAGCAAGGAAAACACTACGATCATCGACGGCGCGGGCGAGTCGCGCAACATCGAGGGCCGGGTGGCGCAAATCCGCCAGCAAATCGAGGAAACGTCCTCGGATTACGATCGCGAGAAGTTGCAGGAGCGGGTGGCCAAACTCGCGGGCGGCGTTGCGGTGATCAAGGTTGGCGCGGGCACGGAAATCGAAATGAAGGAGAAGAAGGCGCGGGTGGAAGACGCGTTGCACTCGACGCGGGCGGCTGTGGAGGAAGGTGTGGTCGCCGGCGGTGGTGTCGCGTTGGTGCGGGCCTTGCAATCGGTGGAAGGTTTGAAGGGCGCCAACGAGGACCAGAATGTCGGAATATCGCTGTTGCTGAAGGCGGTTTCGACTCCGCTGCGTCAGATTGTCGAAAACTCGGGTGAAGAGGGTTCGGTAATCCTGGACAAGGTGAAGTCGGGCAAGGGCAATTATGGGTTTAACGCGGCTACTGGCGACTTTGGGGACATGATCGAGATGGGTATTCTGGATCCGACCAAGGTTACGCGAACGGCTTTGCAGGCGGCGGGTTCGATTGCGGGGTTGATGATCACCACGGAAGCGATGGTGTCGGACATTCCGGAGCCTAAGCCGGCGGCGCCGGGTGGTCCGCCCGACATGGGTGGCATGGGCGGCATGATGTAAGCGCGCCTTTTTCCAATCGGAAGTTTTCAAAGCCCGGGTCGACGTTGGTCGGCCCGGGTTTTTTGTTAAGTGCTTGTTGCTGAGAGCTCGCCGCAGGCCGGTTGGGGGGATGTGCGGCGGACGCCGTGAATCCGTCCATGGAGGCTCGGTTCAGGCGTCCCTGCCTTCAACGCCGCCGCACATCCCCCCAACCGGCCTGCGGCTGACGGGGTCCCGCTGGTGGCGCTTGTCTTTGGGGTGCTTGTTGCTGAGAGCTCGCCGCAGCCCGCTTGGGGGTGTGCGGCGGACGCCGTGAATCCGTCCATGGAGGCTCGGTTCAGGCATCCCTGCCTTCAACGCCGCCGCACACCCCCAACCGGCCTGCGGCTGACGGGAATCCGATGGCTGTGCTGTGTTCGACGGAGGCTTGGTTCAGGTTGTGCCTATTGCTGAGAGCTCGCCGCAGTCCGCTTGGGGGGATGTGCGGCGGACGCCGTGAATCCATCCCTGGAGGCTCGGTTCAGGCATCCCTGCCTTCAACGCCGCCGCACATCCCCCAACCGGCCTGCGGCTGACGGAGTGCCGCTGGTGGCGCTTGTCTTTGGGGTGCTTGTTGCTGAGAGCTCGCCGCAGTCCGCTTGGAGGGGGTGTGCGGCGGACGCCGTGAATCCGTCCAGCCGCCAAGCATAGCTTGGCGTCGTTCCGGCTGCGCATGAAGCTGCGCTTCATAAACGCTTGCCTCCACCCATGGAGGCTCGGTTCAGGCATCCCTGCCTTCAACGCCGCCGCACATCCCCCCAACCGGCCTGCGGCTGACGGGAACCCGATGGATGTGCTGTGTTTGGCGGAGGCTCGGTTCAGGCGTCCCTGCCTTCAACGCCGCCGCACATCCCCAACCGGCCTGCGGCTGACGGGGTCCGGCTGGCGGCGACGCTTACAGGAACTCGATGATGAGTACGAGGGCGGCGGTGAGCCAGACGCTGCAGTGGATTACGCCGCTGACGCTGGTGATGGGGCCGGTTTTGCCTTTGATGGCGTTGAATTCGAGCAGGGCGACTATCAACAGGGTCAGGGCGATGGCCATCAGGCTGGCGCTGCCTTCGAGGGAGAAGGGCACGCGGCCGACGCCGCCAAGGTGGGCCGATGCGCCCATGAAGAACAGCATGGGCAGCGAGAACAGGGTGTTGGAACGCGAGGCGAGGCCGGCCTTGCCTTGGGCGGCGGCGGCTTCAGCCAACGGCTCGCCGCCGTCGAGCACCTGGCGGTTGGAGGCGATTACGACCTGCTGGTTGGGCCAGATGATCAGCCACACGTTCAGGAACATGAGTGTGCCCAGGATCATGCCGAGGGTGATGTAGTAATTGATGCCCACGCCCACCATCTCGATGAAGCCCGCCAGCGCCAATCCGGACAGAAAGGTGAACAAGGCGCCGTAGCGGAACCACCACAAGGCGCGCGGCACGAGCTTGTCGATGGCGTTGGCCTTGGCGTCGCCGGCTTCCTTGAAGTATTCGGTCTGCACGAAATTGAAGTAGTACAGCAGCCCGATCCAGGTAATGCCCGCGAAGAAGTGGATCCAGCGAAACAGGTAGTCGATAAGGTTGGTGAGTTCCATTTTGAGTCCCTCCGGTGGGTGTTGTCTGGCCCTTGTCGCGCGGCTGGGTTTGCGCGGGGCTTTGGTTCGGGGAATACTACCACCGCGCTGGTGAATTCGTCATTCCATATTGGCTTGGTTTGGCTTGTCGAAGTTGCTTGCTTTCAACGATAATGCTTCCCCATGAACGAACAAGATGATTTGAACGAAATTCCGTCGATGGTTCCGGAGCGGGACCATGTCGATACGCATCGGAGCAACCGGCGCTCCCAGGAGCGGGAAATCGCCCCGCCGGCTTATCGTCGGCAGGTCCAGGTGGAGCGCGGCAGCAGTTGGCCGGTGCGCATTCTGCTGGCCTTGCTGACGCTGGGCTTGGGCGGGGGCGGTTACGCTGGGTGGTATTTTTACAATGATATGTACCAGACCGATTTGCGCCGGACTGATTTGCGCCTGGGCGACCTGGAGTTGCAGTTGAATGTGGCGGGGGAGGAAGCCGCGGAGGAAGCCAGGGAATTGCGCGACGGCATGGAACGCACAATCGAGCAATACGACCTGCTTTGGGCCAACTGGCGCGCGAACAATCAGAAATTCGAGGACATTGAATCGGAAATCGCCCGCTTGGTACTGGTCAACGAGGGCCAGGACGAGGCGACGGCGAACAACAGCCGGCAGCTTGCGGATGTTGGCGACTCGGTTTCGGAATTGCAGCGCAATGTCAACGCATTCAACAATGCGCTGCAGTCGGTGAACGATTCGATTGCCGCGCTCGACCGCGAAATGCAAACTTTGGCGGGAATGGAAGACGACCTCGAGTCGATTCGCCAGGCGCTTAGCAGCGGCGACAGCACGGTGCTGGGTTTGGTGGGTAGGCTTGAATACGTCGAGCAATCGATGGAATCGGTGAACGCCCACCGCTTGCAAATCAATCAGTCGTTGTTCCGCCTGCAGGAGCAGTTCGAGTCTTTGCAAACGCAGATCGGCGGCCCAAGCGTCGCGCAATAGGCCCTGGTGTGGTCTGACCGGTTCGCGCTTTGCGCCCGGCCGGGGCGGCGCAAGCTTTGGAATCGCTTGATCGACTGGAGCTTCGCGCGATTGGAAATTGGTTCGCGCTGCGCGCAACGGGCCTGGGCGGCGCTTGAGCTTTGGTATCGCTTGATGGGCCGGAGCTTCGCGTGATTGGGCCGGGCCGCGCGCAACAGGTCCAGGCGGCGCGCGGGGCTTTGGCGTTGCGTGACGGATGCCAGGCTTGCGCGGTGGTGGCGCTGGCCGCGGCGGTTGTTGGGCTTTTTTCCCGATGGCCGTCGTGTTCACGCCCTCACTTGAAGACGGGGGCGCGTTTTTCGCTGAAGGCGGTGACGCCTTCGCGGAAATCGGCGTGGGCCGCGCAATCGGCGAAATATTCCGCTTCGGCCTGCAATTGGGCTTCGAATTCGCTTTCCAGCGAGCGGTAGAACAGCGCTTTGGTGTTGCCGTAGGCGTGGGCCGGTCCCTTGGCGAGGCGGCGCGCGAGTTTTTCGGTCTCAAGGCCCAGTTTTTCAGTCTCGACGACAAAATTGATCATGCCGATGTCTTTCGCGGTGCGCGCGTCGAAACGCTCGCCGAGCAAGGCGATTTCCATGGCTTTCTTGATGCCGACGGCGCGCGGCAGGTGGAACGAGGAGGAACCGTCGGGGCTGGTGCCGATGTGGCAGTAGGCCAGGGTGAAAAAGGCGTCTTCGGCGGCGATGATCAAATCGCAGGCCAGCGCCATGCTCACGCCCGCGCCGGCGGCGGCGCCGCGGCAACTTGCGATCACGGGTTTGGGCATGCGCCGCATGGCGAACATGATCGGGTGCAGGTCGTGGATGCGGTAAAGGAAGGATTTGCGAATCTCCTCGGGGGATTTTCCGGCAAGGCCCGCCGCCATGTTCTTGACGTCGCCTCCCGCCATGAAATGATCGCCGGCGCCGGTGAGCACGACGCAGCGCACCGCCGGGTCGCGCTCAACCTCGTGCAAGGCTTCGGTCAAGGCCGAGCGCATCGCGTCGCTCAGGGCGTTGCGCGCTTCGGGACGATTCATGGTCAAGGTGGCGACACTGTTTTCGATGCCAAGGATCAGGTCGGACATGGTAGACTCCAGCGGCTGGCGACGGAGCGGAGTATAACGCAGGTTCTCCCGACGGTTTCCGTGGCCGCCCCGCGCGGACGTGGCGGAATTGGCAGACGCGCTAGATTTAGGTTCTAGTATCGAAAGATGTGAGAGTTCAAGTCTCTCCGTCCGCACCAGACCGGCCGGGCCGCCGCCGGCGAACCCTGAAAAGCGGCGTCGCGCGGCCATTCCCGCTATACTGCCCCGGATGAAAGAACTGTTTCGACCGGGCCGCAGCAAGCAACCCACCCGGCCCGACACGGGCAAGTCCGTGCCGGCGGGCAAGGAGCAAGTGCGGGCATTCCTCGACAAGCTCGCGGCCACGCCGGCCAGCGCCGGCGACGCGCGCCTCATCTTCGCCCTCGACGCGACGGCAAGCCGCGAGTACACCTGGGACCTGGCCTCGAAACAGCAGGCGGAAATGTTCGAGGCCGCGCGAAATCTGGGCGGCCTGCAAGTGCAGCTTTGCTGGTTTCGGGGTTTTCGTGAATTCCACGCCAGCGCCTGGCATGCCGAAGGAAGGCGCTTGCTGGAGTTGATGACGGAAATCCGCTGCCGCGCCGGCGCCACCCAGATCGGCCGCTTGCTGCGTCATGCCCAGGCCGAAAACAAGCGCAAGCGGGTGAAAGCGGTGGTCTATGTCGGCGATTCCATGGAAGAAAGCCTGGACCGTCTCGCGCATCTGGCGGGCCAGCTTGGCGTCTTGCGCGTGCCCCTGTTCCTGTTTCACGAAGGTCACGACGCGCTTGCCAGGCGCGCTTTCGAGGAACTGGCCAGGCTTTCCGGCGGCGCCTGCTGTCAATTCGACACCGGCAGCGCCAGTCAATTGCGCGAATTGCTCAAGGCTGTCGCGGTATTCGCCGCCGGCGGCCGCGCCGCCTTGACCGACTTCAGCAAACGCTCCGGCCGGCAGGTCAAATTGTTGCAGCGGCAACTCGGCTGAGCGGCGGCGTGGACCCGGCATGATTGTTCGTCTGCTATTGCTGATCACCTTGCCGGTGCTGGCCTGGTACATCGCCAAGTCCATCAGTCAGCGCTGGTCGTTCAACGCCAAGCAAAATCGTTACCTTTTCATTGTCACCGCGGCCTTGCTGCTGGTCGCCGTGCTGATCATGATGGGGCGTCTGCCGGTGCAATGGATTCTGGCGCCGCTCGGCGCCGCCGGCGCCATGCTCTTGCGCCTGCTGCCCGCGGCCTTGCGCCTGTTTCCATTGTGGCAAATGCTCGGCGGCCGGATTTCGACGGCGACGGCGGGCCAGCGCCAGACTTCGGCCTTGCGCACCGAGTTTCTGGCGATGGAACTGGACCATGATTCGGGAGACCTCGACGGTGAGGTCCTGCGCGGCGCGTTCGCCGGCCGCCGGCTCGGCGAACTGGGCATGGAGGAGCTGTTGCAATTGCACGAAGAGTGCCGCGGCGACGCGGACTCGCGCCAGGTGCTGGAGGCGTATCTGGACCGCGAGCATGCCCAATGGCGCGAGTCAGTCGGCGGCGAACACGCTGCCGGCGGCTCGGATGAAATCAGCATGAACCGGCAAGTGGCGCTGGAGATTCTGGGCCTGGAAGAGGGGGCGAGCCGGGAAAGCATTGTCGAGGCCCATCGCAAGTTGATGCGCAAGTTTCATCCCGACCGCGGCGGTTCGGACTATTTCTCGAAAAAACTCAACGCCGCCAAGGACCTGCTGCTCAAGGAATCCCCACCGGGCTAGGCCGGGGCATTCGGGCCGAAAGCCGCGGCCGCCCGCGTTCGAACCGGAAGCCGCCGCGCGGTTTGCGCATTGCGCCCAAAGGTCCGGCGCGGCGCTGCCGCGTCGCTGCGGCCGGGCCAAAAACGACTGCCGCCTCGCTTGCCTATTGGCCGCATTTGCTTATAATGCCTCGCCTGCCCATGCGAGGCGCCGTCGCCGACGGGTCTGTAGCTCAGTTGGTTAGAGCGCACCCCTGATAAGGGTGAGGTCGGCGGTTCAAGTCCGCCCAGACCCACCAATCCCCCAAGACCGGCCCGAGACCACCTTTTCCCCGCCGGGGAACCGGCGCGGTTTCGTTCGCCACTCGCTTAACATGCGGGTCGCAATCTTGTAGATTTGTGCCCACACACAGCAACCGGGACCGTCCAATGAAAAAGCCAAGCATAGCGTTCCACTTGCCAACCGCCCTGGCGGTGGGCCTGATACTGCTGCCGGCCGCAGCCCAGGAAGAGCGGATCAGCCTGATCAGCGGCAGCGAGGGGATGGAGAATTTCACCATTGTTGGCGACGCCAACTGGTCCACCGACACCAGTTCGATCCGCGCCGACGACGGCAGCGGCGCGTCTTGGCTGGTGACCCAAGACAGTTACGGCGATTTCCTGCTGCACGTCGAATTCTGGGCCACCGACGACGCCAACAGCGGAATTTACCTGCGCTGCCAGGACCGGGACAACATCACCGACCGCAATTGCTACGAAGCGAACATCTTCGACCAGCGCCCCGATCCGTCCTTCGGAACCGGCGCCATCGTTCATGTTGCTTCCGTTGACGAGCCGCGGCCCACCGTGGGCGGGAAATGGAACGTTTACCGCATGACTTTGCGCGGCGACCATCTGCTGGTGGAGTTGAACAACGAAACCACCGTGGACGTGCGCGATGGCCAGTTCGCCGAGGGCCCGATCGCATTGCAATGGGGCCGCGGCACCATCCGCTTCCGCAACGTCTGGGTGCAACCCCTGGACTGAACGAAGGCTCGCGCCCTCACACTTTATATCGTGCCGCGAATCTTGATCGCGATGGTGGGGCCCGTGTGGCTGCAGGAATCCTCAATTTCGCTCAGATATCCCGTGGCGATCGTGCCGCCAAGATAGCGTGAGCGAATGCGGCAGCGTTTGTTTTCCATCGGATTGAACACTTCCAGGCGGTAGATCAGCTCGCCCCAGCCCTGGGTTTCCGCGAACAGGCGCACGAAATCGCCGGAGTTGTACGATTCGATCTTGTCGATATCGTAGGCGATGCGGCCATCCCGGAATCCGTGATTCCAGGAAAAGCCATAGTTGAAATTGCGCGCGGGAAAATCGTGCCGGAATCCAATCCGCGCCGAACCGCGGCCCTGGCGGCTGAAGCGCCGGTCTATGCCGAGAAATGGATCCACCACGTTGGAATCCTCCACCCGCAGGCCGGAAGTCAGCAAAATCTGCGAATCGCCCGGCGCGCTGAAGCGGTAGCTGCCGTCCAACGCGACACCAAAGCGTTCGCCGTCGCCGATGTTGCCATTGGCGGAAAGAATCTGGCTCTCCGTGGAAACATCGACGCGGTCGATCACGTCGATCAGCTCGTGGTAGAAAATGTTGCTGTTGATCACGCCGTTGTCGTTGTTGAAGCGATATTCCAGATTCAGGTCGTAGCGCCAGGACTGTTCCTGGCGCAGGTCGGGATTGCCCGCCAGCGCGTCCTGGTCGTCGTCGGAGTCGGCGGTGTTCGCGGTGAAGTCGGAGAAACTCAACTGCGCCACGTCTTTCTCCACCGTCGCCCGAAGTTGCAGCGTGGGTGTGATATCGAAGCGGTAGTCGACCTTCGGCCGCAGGAATTCGAAATCCCGCGTCTTGCTGACGTCGCCGCTTTGGGATATGCGCGACTGTTCGAAAATCAAAGTGCTTTCCAGCGACATGCGCTCATTGATCTGCCAGTTGTGCACGGCGAAAGACTCATAGCGGACTTCCTCCACCGTGGCATCGGCGAAAGAAACCGGCGTCAGCGCGCCGCCGGCAAGCAGGTCGAGCTGCAATGTCGAATCGAGGATGGTCTGGGCGCGCTCGATGCCAACTTCCACGCTCTGGTTTACGCTGCCCGGCAAATCGAAGGTGTAGCCCGTGCGCAAGATGCGTTCCTGGTAGGTGTTTGCGAAGTCGAGGTTCAGGTCCTGGGTTCGATCGTCGCCCAGCACTTCGAGTTGATACCGGTCCCGCAGGCTTTGATCATCTCTGCGGTTGACGATGAACAAAGTCTTCCAGCGCTGGCCGCCGCCGAAAATATGCTCGTAGTCGCCGCCCACTTCCCAGAAATCCTCGCCGCGGTCGTAAACATCAAGCTCCAGGTCGACCAAAGGCGGATCGTATCGGGTGTCGAGAATATCCCGCCGCGCCTCCTCCGGCGCGTCGTTGCGCTCGTATTGCAGATTCAGGTGGAACAAATCCGAATCCCCCGCCTGCCAGGCGAGATTCGAACTGAACACCATCGGTTGCGCGCGGCGCGTGCTGACGCGTTTGATGCGCTCGTTGGGGCTGCCGTCGGCGAAAATGCTGGTTTCGTGCCCGATGCGGTGTTCGTAGCGCGGTTCCGTCTCGCCGCTGATCAGATATTCGAAGCCTCCGCGGGCGCCGGAGAACGCGATTTTTCCGCCGGGCTTCAGGGAATCGTCGTGGTAATGATCCGTATTCACTTCATAGGCGATGGAGGAGCGGGATTCCGCTTCCAGCAGCACAATATTGATGATCTGATTGCCGCCGCGCACATCGAGGTCGCCCGAAGTGCCGCGGATGATTTCGATGTAGTCCACCTGGTTGGCCGGGATCCGGGAAAGCTGGCTGCTGCCCTCGTTTTCCTTGCCGGCGACGCGGCGGCCGTTGATCAGCACCTGGTCCCCGCCCATGCCCAGCCCGCGGCGGTTGCTGCCGCCGGAAAAGCCGGGACCGCCGCCGCCGCCACCGCCGCCTCCCTGGCGGGCGACGCTGATGCCGGGAATGCGGTCGAGCATGTCGTTGGCGGAAAATGGCTCGTATTGGGCGAAAAATGAGGCCGGGTAGGTGACGGTGGCATCGTCGTCCGTCATAGGCGCATCCTGCGCCAGCGCGCCGCCGTTCGCGCCGGCAAGGCAAGCGCTGGACAGCAGCAGGCTCAATATTTCAAATCGCGATCGGGGCATGTTGGCTTTCCGCTGGTTGGGGCCGCCGCCAAGGGCGGCCGCTGGCCGGGGACGCAAATCTCGGCTTGCATCTGGCTGGCATTATGCGGGCTATACGAAGCCAACGGCAGTTATGGGGCACTAATTTTTGTGACATTTTGTGAGGCATGCCCGGCCGGTATTGGCATTTTCCCACCGCGCGCAGCCGCGTTCGGGCTGTAACCTTTCACCCCGCGCTTCGTTGGAGAATGGGTGCGAACGGCAATCCGGTCGGGCGTCAGGCCCCGCGGTGTGTCGGTTCGATGGCGGGCCGCGGCGGGACCAGGCGCGGCAAGAGCAAGCGAACGATTGCACGGGCAATCGAGTGAAAGAACAGGAGTAAGCAACGATGATGCGCAACAGTATTCTGACCGCGATGGCCGCCCTGCTGCTAAGCGGCTGTCTGATCAGCGTCGATTCCGATTCGCGCCCCTTGCGCACCGGCTGGAGCGAAAGCGACGTTTCGCGCCTGGCGCTGGGGGAAAGCGATACGCAATTCGTGCGCGATGTTTTCGGCGAACCGATCAGCAAGCAATCCCGCGCCGACGGCGGCGAAGTCTGGCAGTACCGCAACCGTTCGGAAAGAGACACCGAAGTGGGCGTTTTCCTGATTTTTTCGGTGGATGTCGAGGAAGAGCGCACCGAAACCCTTTCCATAGAATTCGAAAACGGCCTCGTAAGCAACTACTGGATCGACGAATCCCGCTTCTAACCACACCAACACCCGCCCGCGATTCGGCGCCAAAGCTGCACTTTTCGTCGGCTGCCGGCGGGGAACTATGTGTCATTTTGCGCGTAGCCGCGGAATCTCCCTGGGTTGGCGCAACGGTTAGGAGATTCTGCGACTCCGCTTCGCTCCGCGCAGAATGACGTGGGGTAGGGGTCGCAACAAATGCCAGGGTCCGCGGGCGGGCGGGGCTTTGCGCGTCGTGGAGGCGGAGCGTCACAGGGATGTGTTAAGCGACGCCGACTCGATTCCCGGCTATTCTGTCATTCTGCGCGGAGCAACGCGTAGTCGCAGAATCTCCAATTGGATTCCGGCAGGTTGTGCTTGCCATCCTTGGCGAGAGAATTTCGGCTTCGACTACCCCCAGCCCCGACATCCTGTCGGGTCGTTCGGCCCTCAGAAAGCTTTGCTTTCTGTCGGCTGCGCCGACCGGGCCTCACCCGCCCGCCCGCGGACCCGATCGAAGCTACTGAAGGAACTTGGAGGCGCGATTGGCCCGTTTTGCACTCCCCGCATGGATTGGCGATAATCGCCGCGATTATGCTTGATTCAGTCGCGGAGCCGTCCATCAACCCGTTTGCCGCTGGTGAACACCCATGACGCGGGAGTCGATGGAGGTCGATGTCGTCATTGTCGGCGCCGGCCCCGCCGGTCTCGCCACGGCCTGCCGCTTGCTGCAGCTGGCGCGGGACGCCGGGCGCGAAATCTCGGTTTGCGTGCTGGAAAAAGGCTCGGAAGTCGGAGCCCACATCCTCTCCGGCGCCGTGTTCGAGCCGGATGCCTTGCACAGCCTCTTCCCCGACTGGCAGGACCTTGGCGCGCCACTCAACACCCGCGTCACCGGCGATCAAGTCTACTATCTCGGCTCGGACAAATTCTCCTACCGCTTCCCCGAATTTCTCATTCCCAAGCCAATGCGGAATCACGGGAATTACATCATCTCCCTGGGCAATCTGTGCCGCTGGCTGGCGGAGCGGGCCAGCGAACTCGGCGCGGAAATCTTTCCCGGCTTCGCCGCCAGCGAAATTCTCTATGACGAAGAAGGCCGCGTGAAAGGCGTCGCCACCGGAGACATGGGAGTCGACGCCCGCGGCGAGCGCAAGTCGACCTGGCAGCCCGGTTTCGAGTTCCACGCCAAATTCACCATACTCGCCGAAGGTTGCCGCGGTCATCTCGGCAAGGAAGTCATCGCCCGTTACCAGCTTGATGCGGACCGCGACCCGCAACATTTCGGCATCGGCATCAAGGAAGTCTGGGAGATCAACGAAGCCCGCCACGAGGAGGGCCTGGTGGTGCATACCGCGGGATGGCCGATGATCGGGCCAAGCGCCGCCGGCACCAGCGGCGGCTTCCTCTACCACGCCGAGAATAGGCAAGTCTACGTCGGCCTGATAGTCGACCTCGGCTACCGCAACCCCCATCTCAGCCCATTCGATGAATTTCAGCGCTACAAACACCATCCAGTGATCAAACGCCATCTCGAAGGCGGCAAGCGCGTCTCCTATGGCGCCAGGGCGATCATCAAAGGAGGACTGAACTCCCTGCCGGAAATGCGTTTCCCCGGCGGCTTGTTGATCGGCTGCGACGCCGGCACGCTCAATTCCGCCAAGATCAAGGGCAGCCATACCGCGATCAAATCCGGCATTTTGGCGGCGGAATCGCTGTTCGCCGCGCTTTCCGACGATGCGCGCGAGACCGATTTCGGCGAACGTTTCCAGCGCTCGCCCCTGCATGAAGAATTGCGCCGCGCGCGCAACTTCGGCGGCGCCTACCACAAGTTGGGATTCTGGCTCGGCAGCGCTTTCACCTGGCTCGAACACAACCTGTTCGGCGGGTCCCTGCCCATCAACCTGCGCGATTCCGGCAAAGACCATTGCCAGTTGAAACCGGCCGCCGAAAGCAAACCCATCGAATACCCAAAACCCGACGGCGTGCTCAGTTTCGACAAAATGTCCTCGGTGTACCTGTCCAACACCAATCACGAGGAAGACCAGCCCTGTCATTTGGTCTTGAAAGATGCAACGATACCGATTGACGTGAATTTGCCGATGTACGACGAGCCCGCGCAGCGCTACTGCCCCGCGGGGGTGTACGAAGTCGTGGAGCGGGACGGCGCCAGGCACTTTCAAATCAATGCCCAGAACTGCGTGCATTGCAAGACTTGCGATATCAAGGACCCCGCCCAGAATATTCTCTGGGTGGCGCCCGAAGGGGGCGGCGGGCCGAACTATCCGGCGATGTAGCCGGCGATTCGCTTTTCCACCCGGCAGCCGCTGCCGCGGTGGCGGCGGAACAAAGCCGCAAACTGAATTTGTGCAGTCTTCGTGCTACAGTTCGCTCGTTGAACATGTCTGCGCCTGACAGGTGCGTCATGAAAGAGTTCCGAAATCGACTATTGCTGTTGATTGCCGCTGCGGGAGCTTGCCTGGCCAGCGCCGGGGCCGCGGCCCAACTCGAACTCGCGCGGGACCGCTGGTTGGCGCTGGACACCGCGCACTTCCGCATACTCAGTCAACTCTCCCCCCGCCGCAGCGCGCAAGTCGCCGCCGAACTGGAAACCTGGCGGCTGGCCGTGGGTCGTCAGCTCGGCCGCGACGAAGGCCTGCCGGCGGCGAATGTCCCGAACCTCGTATTCCTGTTCGAAGACGTTGACGACATGCGCCATTTCAGCGCGGGCGCGGATGTCGGCTTTCACATCCCGACGCCGCGGGCGAACTACATGGCGATGTCGATGGATGAGGACGAAGCCTGGCGGCAGGGTTTGCATCACTATGTGCATTTCCTGCTGCGCAATTTCGACGATCTGCGCTTGCCGCGCTGGTACGAGGAGGCCTTGGCCGGCTACTACTCGCGGCTCGAGATTGACGGCGAGGCGCTGCTGCTGCCGGGGTATCCGGCATCGATCAACGAGCGGATGGCGGACCTGGCGCTGGAGTTGTCGATGGAGCGCTTGCTGTATCAGGACGCCGCGCTGGCTTCGCCGCGACTGATCCAGATCGCGAACCTGAAGTCCGTGGCGCTGCTGGAGTATCTGCGCCACGGCCACGAGGAAGACTTTACCGACCGGCGCGATGCCTTGGGGGAATATCTCGATCACCTGCTTGCCGGCCGCGACGCGCGCTTCGCATTCGATCAGTCATTCCGCATACGCCCGCAAAGCCTGGATGAGGAATTGCAGGAATTCTTGCGCAATACCCGCGCCGGAGACCGGGTGGTCGCCATGCTTGGCCCCCGGGTCGAGTTCGATTTCGAAAGCGGGGCCGCCGACCCGGACCGGGTCACGATCCTGCTGGGAGAGCTCGCCCTGAATGCGGGCCGGCTGGAGGTGGCGGAGACTTTCTTTCGCAGTTTGACGGACCGCGACACCACAATCGCCCGCGCCTGGTCCGGCCTTGGCGATTCGCTGCGCTACCAGGACGCATCGGAGCGGGAAAACGACCAGCAAATCGCGGCGTATTTTGATCAGGCTCTGGCGCTGGCGCCCGATGATCCGGAAATCCTGCTCGACTTTGGCGAATATTGGGAAGCGGAACTCGAGGATTGCGACAACACCTGGGCGCCGGCGCGGGCGCGGGAGCGACTCGGCGCGGCGATGCGGGTTTTCCAGCGGGTGGTCGAAATGCAACCGGACAACCCGGAGGCCAATCTGGCGATGGGGCAGATTCACTTGTTTTCGGCTTACGATTGGCGCGACGGGCTGGCCTATCAGCAGCGGGCGTTCGCGCTTTTGCCGGCGGATACGTTCATCATGGAACAGGCGGCAAAATACGCCATTGAGGCGGGCGAATTCGGCGAAGCGGAAGCTTTGATCACGGAGCTCGCCCAGCCGCTGCACGCCTGGGGCGAACCGGACTGGGTGGGCGATTTGCGCCTGCGATTGCTCAACAAGCGGCGCGGGACCGACTATGATCTTTGCGCGAACAACTAGCGGCACGGCTCCGCCGCAGCCTTCGGGCGGCGTGGCGTCTGCGGGGTACGGCGGGCGTGCGAGGCAGGATGCCGAGCCCGAAGCCTACAGGGACGTATTTACGGCGTCCGCTGTACCCCGCACACGCCACGCCGCCCGAAGGCGGCCCGCATCGTTCACTGTGCGAAACTTGTCATGCTTCGTGTTAGGTCTGCTGCTCTTTTGCACACCCGTCTACAGCCAGGATGCGGTTGATGGTTTTTTGCAAGTGCTTGCCGGCGGGGTTTCCGCGGGCGAACTTGAATTGGCTCGCAATTTGAATGAGCGGGAATTGGGCTCGCTGGATGCGCCTCGGCTGGGGGGATTTGCCGATTTGCCTGCGGGTGGGTATGCCGGAAGCGGCGAAATCGAGGCTTGGGAGATTGCCTTCGGGGAGCGGGAAATTGGCGGCCTGGCTTTGATTTCCGCCGCTCTAGAAACTGTGGGCGAGGCGGAGTCCGGCGTCGCCGCGGAGGCGGATTTCCTGGCTTCCTGGCTGGGGGATTTTGAACGCGGGCGGCTGTTCGTCAGTTTCGCCGTCGAAGATGAGGAAACGGCTTTGCTGGTGGCGCGCATCGCGGGGGAAAATGGCTACCAGGCCATGCCCTTGCGTTTGGAAGATGCGCGGCGGGCGGGGGAGTTGTACGCCACGGCGGGGCATCGGCTGGCTATCGATTCGCGGGCGGCGCGGCGGTTGCGCACCGATGTGACGGAAATGGAGCTGCTCGGCGAGCGGGCGCGCCGCGATTCGGATTCGGTGTTCCGCGACCCGGTCAATCGCGACGAGCGCGGCCTTGCGCGCAACGAGCCCAGAATTTTCCGCAAAATCACCTTGGGCGATGAATTCAACCAGCCCACGATCGAGGAAATCGTCGTGCCGGGCGGGATTGCGTTTGGTGAAAGCGCGGAGGTGGATTTCACTCCCGTGGAACTTGTCTTCAGTGGCGCCGCCGCCAGCGCGCATTCCAGCACCGCCGATGGCGGCGGGAGCGCATTCCCTGGCGCATCTTTCAGTCTGCGCGGACTCGACTCAAACACCGGCGAAGCCGTGATTCGGCGCTTGCCGGCGGAGGATCCGCGCCGGCTGAAGAGCTTGTTCGATCTGGCCCAGCGTTCGATCAGGACGCGGTCCGACGCGATTGTGGACCTGGATGCGGAGCGGCGGGTGAGCATTTCGTCGGCCTTGCGCGACACCGATGTCGGTTACGATTTTCTGTTCGCCGACACTTTGCCCTTCGAATATCTGGATTATCTGCCGGTGACCAAGAGTGTGATCATCGATACGGCGGTGCTGTGGCGGGCGGGGGCCGAGAGCCGCTCCGCGCAGCAATTCGAGACCGATTTCGAAGTGCGGTTTCTGTCGGCGGACAGCCTGCGCATCGCCCAAACCCGCCTCGCGCTTGAATACGAGTTCGATTCCGCCAGCGGGGCCGTGCGCTACGCGGGCAAATGGGGCCGCTTCGAATCGCGCCTGCGCGAGCGTACCGATGTCGATGGTCTCGGCGCGGAACTGGCGCCGATGGCGCGCGATGCCGGCTGGCTGGCGCTGTTCCGCCGGTTGCAGCGGGACGAAGTGCCCTTTCTCAAGGGCCGCTACGAATTCATGAAAATCGACAAGGCGGGCAGGGAGACACCGCGCCGTTTCCGGTAGAATACAGACGGGGAATCGGTGAGATGCAACTTCCTTCACACAGTTGGTTTGCTGCCTGCGGCCTGATCGCGCTGGCGGGCTGCGCGAACATCGATCTCGACCAGGAGTTTCAGCTCGACCCCGCGATTCACGCGCGGATCATCGACCAAAGCAGCGACAGCTTTCCCGAAATCGACCCGCTTTTTCTCGACGACGAAGTCCTGCGCTGGCTCGACGCGCGCGTAAGTCGCGGAGAAATGGGCGAAGAACGCATGGTCAGCCGTCTGCAGGAACTGCTGTACGACGAAGACCAGCTCAACCTCCAATACGCCGACGGCAAGACGCACACCGCAAGCGAAGTTTTCCACGCCGGGCAGGGCAACTGTCTTTCGGTGATGAACCTGTATGTCGCCATGGCGCGCCATGTGGGCCTGGACGCCAATTTCCAGACCGTGGAAGTGCAACCAAGCTGGGACCGCCGCGGCGACCTGCTCGTCGTCAGCCAGCACATCAACGCCACCGGCAGGCTTGGCGCGCGGCAGTACTACGTGGTCGATTTCACCCCCGAAATCGCCTTGCAATCGATGACCGAATCGGTGGTGACAGACGCCGAGGCAAGGGCGCTGTATTTCAACAATCTCGGCGTCGAGGCCCTGGTCGCGGGAAATGAAGAAGCGGCCATGGCCTATTTGAAGAACGCGCTGTTTATCGATCCGGAGAACAGTTACGCCTGGAACAATCTGGGCACGGCCTACCGGCGGCTGGGCGATGAGGGCTTGGCCGAATACAGTTACCACTACGCCTTCAACGTCGACCAGACCAACGCCACCGCAATCAATAACCTGGCCAAGCTGTATCGCGCCCAGGGCGACGAACAACGGGCGCAAAATTACGCCCGCGCCATCGACCGTTTCAATCGCCGCAATCCCTATTTCCAATACGCCCAGGGCCGCAGGGCCTACAGCCGGGGCAATTTCGAATCGGCCCGGCTGTATTTCCAGCGGGCCATCCGGCTGAAACCCTACGAGCCCAATTTCCATTCCGGGCTGGCGCTGGCTTACGTGCAATTGGGCGAGATCGGCCGCGCCCGGGACGCCAGCGAAGCCGCCGAAGCCGTGCTCGCGGACAGTTCGGAAATCTATCGCCCCAGCGACCGCAGATTGCGCATCTTCGACCGAAGTTCCATCTTGCGCAGTTCCAACCCCGGATTCAGCATCCAATTCCGCCGCGGCGTTCCCGTCGAACCCGCCCCGAATTGATGGAGTCGGTACGCAGGAGGCAATTGGCAATGAAACACAGGTTGGGAATGGCGCTATGGAGCATCGGCCTTGCATTGCTCGCCGGCTGCGCGGGAACCGGCATCGAAACAGACTATGTCTTTGATCCGGCGCTGCGCGCCCGGGCGATCGACCAGCAAAGCGACCGTTTTCCCGAAATCGACCCGCTGCATCTCAGCGATGAAATCAAACGCTATGTGGAAGACCGCGTCGGCTCCGACCCGCGCAGCGGCAAGTATCTGGCGCTTGTGTTGCAGGAACTGCTGTATGACGAGAACCGCCTGAACATCCGCTATTCGGCGGAGAAAACCTATACCGCCAGCGAAGTCTTCCACACCCGCCGCGGCAATTGCCTGTCGGTGATGAATCTCTACGTCGCCATGGCCCGCCATGTCGGGCTTGACGCCAAATTCCAAACCATCAAGGAATTGCCGGCCTGGGACCGCCGCAATGACCTGCTCGTATTGAGCCAGCACATCAACGCCATCGGCCGCATCGGCCCGCGGGAATATTACGTGGCGGATTTCACGCCGCAAATCGCCTTGCAGCGCGACACCGAGGATGTGATCTCGGACGAAGCCGCAAGGGCGCTGTATTTCAACAACCTGGGCGCCGAAGCCATGTTGGCGGGCGAGGTCGAGCGGGGCATCGCCTACATCAAGAATGCGCTGTTCATCGACCCCGGCAACAGCGAAGCCTGGAACAACCTGGGCGCGGCCTACCTTCGGCTCGGCGATGGAACGATGGCCGAGTTCAGTTTCCACCATGCCTTGGAAACCGACCGCGCCAATGTCAACGCGATGAACAATCTGGCCAAGTTCTACCGCGAACGCGGCGAGCATGGGCGCGCGGGCCACTTCGCGCGCGCCGCCGAACGGTTCAATGCCCGCAACCCCTACTTCCATTTCAACGAGGGCTTGACCGCGCAGGTCGAAGGAGACTACAAATCCGCCCGCGGTCACTTCGAGCGCGCCATCGAACTGCATCCATTCGACGCGGATTTTCATCTGGCCCTGGAGCGGGCGCACATCCGCCTGGGCGAAGCTGAATCGGCCGGGGAAGCAAGGCTAGCGGCGGAAGCCGTGTTGGCGGCGGGCGAAGATACCGACGAAATCCGGGCTTACAAGCTGCGGTTTTTTGAACGCGGACTCAACCGCATCGACCGCCGGTCGATTTTGCACCGGCACTCGGCCGGGGCCAGTCTGACCCCCGCGGATGCGACAATTCCGGCTGCGCCGTGGTGGTTCTAGTTCAGGTCCGGGTCGTGCCAGTAGCGGGCGGCCTGCACCGAAGCTTGCAAGGCCAGCCCTGATTCGGTGATCTGGTAGATGGTGACATTGTCGGCGATCGCTTCCGCGCCGATGGCCGCGCCAAGCTCGCCGGCCCGCGCCGCGACATCCGCGTCCCCGCCCACGGTAAAGCCGGCGTCGGTGAACCGTTGCAGCGCGTCTTCGCTGTGGAACACCATCACCAGGCGGATGTCGGTAACCCCGGCGCCAACGCCGACGCCCACTTCGCCCATGCGCAAGTAGAGGTCTTCACCGGTGCCGTTGTTGCGCAGGATGCCAACACCGCCGCCGACATTCACGATCAGGCCAACGCTGGCGTTGGAAAACACGGCGAAACCCACCGCGCTGAATATTTGCGCTTCGGTGTCCGGCCGCAGCTCGTACAGCTCGGTCAACACCTCGTTGCGCATATCGAGGATCGCCTGCCGCCGCACTTCCGGATCCCTGGCGGTCAATCCGCTCGCGGTGCATCCGGCAAGCAGGCTCAGAACCAAAGCGGCGAGAAAAGTGTGGTACGGAAGCTTGAAACAGGACATCGGAGTTCTCAACGTGGTGGCGCGGGAGAAGGGCGCGGGCAAACACCAATCATCGCACATCGCCGCGGCAACGCCTAGCGCAAGAAGCTGTCGACCGCGCCGAGCGGGCCTCACTTACTCGAAGTCTGGACCATTGGGGCAACAACAATGCCAGGGTCCGCGGGCGGGCGCGGCTTTGCGCGTCGTAGAGGCGGAGCGTCACAGGGATGTGTTAAGCGACGCCGATCCGATTCCCGGCTATCCAGTCATTCTGCGCGGAGCGAAGCGGAGTCGCAGAATCTCCAATCGGATTCTGATGGATTGTGCATGCCATCCTTGGCGCGAGTTTTTCGGCTTCGATCACCCCCAGTCTCGCCATCCATGGCGAGCCGTTCGGCCCTCAGAAAGCTGCGCTTTCTGTCGGCTGCGCCGACCGGGCCTCACCCATCCATGGCGCTAGTGTTGTGGCTTCGAGTACCCCCAGCCCCGACATCTTATCGGGTCTTTCGGCCATCAAAGAGCTTTGCTTTCTGCCGGCTGCACCGATCAGACCTCACTTACTCGAAGTCTGGACCATTGGGGCAACAACAATGCCAGGGTCCGCGGGCGAGCGCGGCTTTGCGCGTCGTAGAGGCGGAGCGTCACAGGGATGTGTTAAGCGACGCCGATCCGATTCCCGGCTCGACAGGATGTCGAGCCGGGATTTAGCGCAAAGCCGCGCTCGCCCGCGGACCCGATCGAAGCCACTGACCATACCACTTGAAGCGACGAGATCACGCAAAAACGCGCGGGATCACCGCATCAGCATTTAATTGCTGCGGTCGATCGACATTCGGATCATGCTGTGCAGCGAGTCGCGGTAGATCGAGGGGGAGATTTCGGCCAGCGCCGCCATCGCCTTGTCGGCTTCCGCCTCCGCCAGCGCGCTGCTGTATTGCAGCGCATCGCCGCCGCGCACAATTTCAATCACCTTGTCCAAATTGTGCTTGCAGAATTCCGCGTCCGCCAGGCAGGAACGCACCAGTTGCGCATCTTCCACACCGCCGTTGCGCATGACATGAATCAACGGCAGCGTCGGCCTGCCTTCCAGCAGGTCGTCGCCTATGTTTTTGCCCATCGCCCGGCGGTCGCCGGCATAATCCAGCACATCGTCGATCAACTGGAATGCCACGCCAAGATGCAGGCCGAGCGTTTTGAAAGCCTGCTCCGTCGCCGCCGACGCCCCCGCCAGGCGCGCGCCGCATTGGGCCGCCGATTGGAACAAAATCGCCGTCTTGTCGTGAATCACCCGCAAATAGCCGGCCTCGTCGATATCCGGATTGTTCTTGTGCACCAGTTGCTGGACTTCGCCTTCGGCGATCCGGTTCGTGGTGTCCGCCATAATCTGCATGATGCCCATGTCGCCGATGCCCACCAGCAACTGGAAAGCGCGCGAATAGATGAAATCGCCAACCAGCACGCTGGTTTCGCTGTTCCATTCGGCGTTCACCGTGGGCCGCCCGCGGCGCAAGGTGGACATGTCCACCACATCGTCATGCAGCAAAGTGGCGGTATGGATGAACTCGATCACCGCCGCCAGCTCGATATGGCGCCGGTCGCGGATGCCGCAACTGCGCGCGGCCAGCAAAGTGAGAATCGGCCGCAAGCGCTTGCCGCCGGCTTCGATGATGTAATGGCCGATGCTTTCCACCAGCCCGACCCGCGAATGCAATTGGTCGACCACCGTGCGGTTTACCGCCGCGAAGTCGTCTTCAATCGCCGCCAGGAGTTTCGGATGCATAAAGGCAGGGGCAAACAGTCAATTCCGACGCGACGCTTGAGCCGGTGCCGCCGCCGCGAAAACAGGCAGCCATGCTAGGGAGCGGACGGAAAACTGTCAAGTTGACCGGGTTGCTCCTTGGTAGCCTCGGCGGAATGTGGCATCATGCGCGCTTTTTCCGCGCGGCAACATCATGAGCCAGTTGGTCAAGGTCCACCCCGACAATCCCTCCACCCGCATCGTCAAACTGGCCGTGAAAAATTTGCGCGAAGGCGCGGTCATCGTTTACCCGACCGATTCCACCTACGCGCTCGGCTGCAACATTGGCAACAAAAGCGCCCTCGACCGCATCCGCCGCCTCCGGCAACTCGGCGACCGGCACAATTTCACCCTGGTCTGCAGCGATCTTTCCTCGCTGGCGAGCTACGCCCAGGTGCCCAACAGCGCGTATCGAATACTAAAAGCCCACACGCCGGCGCCGTACACCTTCATTCTCAAGGCGAGCCCGGAAGTGCCGCGCCGGTTGATGCACCCGAAACGCAAGACCATCGGTCTGCGCGTGCCCGATCACAGCGTTGCTCAAGCCTTGCTGGCCGAAAACGGCGAACCGATCATGAGCACCAGCCTGATACTGCCCGGCGACGACCGACCGCTGAGCGATGTCGACGAAATCAGGAACCGGGTCGGCAAGCTCGTCGACCTGATCATCGACGGCGGCGCCTGCGGCATTGAACCCACCACCATGATCGACTTGGTGGAAGGCGTTCCCGAGGTGCTGCGGGAAGGCAAGGGCGACAGCCGGCCCTTTCTCTGAGGCAAGAGCTGGAGCGCCGGAGGGGAGTGCGCGATGAACGAGCGGAACCAACCGAAAAAAGTGCTTTCCGGAATGCGGCCCACCGGAAAACTGCATCTCGGGCACTACCACGGCGCGCTGAAAAACTGGTCGCAACTGCAACACCAATACCAGTGCTTCTATTTTGTCGCCGACTGGCACGCCCTGACCACCGACTACGGCGACGCCGATCTGTTCGGCAACAACGTGGTCGATATGGTGATCGACTGGCTCGCCACCGGCATCGATCCTTCCAAGGCGTCGATTTTTCTGCAATCGGCGGTGCCGGAGCACGCCGAACTCCACTTGCTGCTTTCCATGACAACGCCGCTGAGCTGGCTCGAACGCGTGCCGAGCTACAAGGAGCAGCAGCGCCGGCTCGAAGGCAAATCCCTGGACACCTACGGTTTTCTCGGCTATCCCCTGTTGCAGGCGGCGGACATTCTCATCTATGGCGCCGAATGCGTTCCAGTGGGCGGCGACCAGGCGGCCCATGTGGAACTCACCCGCGAAGTCGCCCGGCGCTTCAATCACCTGTACGCGGCGCCCGTTCTCACCGAACCCGAGGCGCTGCATACCAAAGTTGTGAAGTACCCCGGCCTCGACGGGCAAAAAATGTCCAAGTCCTACCACAACGCGATCGCCTTGCGCGAGGCGCCGGAATCGGTCGAGAAAAAGATTCGCACCATGCCCACGGACCCCGCGCGAGTGCGCCGTTCCGACCCCGGCGACCCGGAAAAATGCCCGGTCTGGCAGTTTCACGAAATCTATTCAGACGAGCCAACCCGGCAATGGGTGCGCGAGGGCTGCACCAGCGCCGGCATCGGCTGCGTCGATTGCAAGCGGCCGGTGACCGAAGCCGTGCTTGAAGAGCTTGAGCCCATCCGCCGGGCCGCCAAAGCCTACCGGGACAATCCGGACGAGGTGCGCGCCATCATTGTCCAGGGCAACGAAAAGGCGCGGCAAACCGCGGCCGCCACCATGGACCGGGTGCGCGGCGCCATCGGCATTGATCGCTGGTAGTTGGGGCGTTGCGCATTGCGCACTTTGGGCGCTCTGGCCGTACTGGAGTAGAATTCCCGGCACAAGCGCCAATCCGTCGGCAGGCGGGAATTGATGAAAGCGTCCGACACCTCCACAGCCGCGCCTCCGCAAACCACCCCGGACGGCCAGCCGCAACTGCCCATCGCCTTTGTTGCCGGCGCCGCGGTGGAAGTGCCCGGCGACCTGTACATTCCGCCCAACGCGCTGGAAGTCTACCTGGAAGCGTTCGAAGGTCCGCTCGACTTGCTGCTGTATCTGATCAAGCGTCAGAACATCGATATTCTCGAAGTCGATGTGGCCGAAATCACCGACCAATACATGGCATACATCGAACTGATGCGCGCGGGCCAATTCGAACTCGCCGCCGAGTACATGCTCATGGCCGCCATGCTGGCGGAAATCAAATCGCGCATTCTGCTGCCGCGGCCGGTATCGGTGGAGGAAGACGAAGCCGACCCGCGCATGCAACTGATTCAACGCTTGCTCGAATACGAGCGCTACAAACTGGCGGCGGAGCAACTCGACGAGCTGCCGCGGTTGAACCGGGAGTTGCGCCAGGCCCGGGCCGGCTTGCCCGTGCTGGAACGCGAGATACCGCTGCCGGTGGTGGAATTGTCCGATCTGCTCGCCGCCATGGCGAACGCCATGCGCCAGGCCGAGTTGTTCGAACATCACCATGTCAGCCTCGAAGCCATCTCCACCGAAGAAAAAATCGGCCAGATTCTGCGCAGGCTGGAAAAAGACCGCTTTCTGCCGCTGGTGGCCCTGCTCGACCCCCGCGAAGGCCGCCTCGGCGTGGTGGTAAGCTTTCTCGCGATTTTGGAAATGATGCGCGGCAACCTGGTGGAAATCGTGCAGTCCGAAGGCTTTGGCCCCATTCACGTGCGGCGGAGCGGCGGCTCCGGCGGCGGTTCGCCATGAAAGTCGAACTCAAGCGCATCCTCGAAGCCCTGCTGCTGGCGGCGGACCGCGCGCTTTCCCGCGATGAGTTGCGCTCGGTTTTCGACGCGGCGGACCGCCCCGACCGGGACGAGTTGCAGCGGGCGCTGGCGGAACTCGCCAGCGATTGCGAAAACCGCGGCGTGGAACTGAAGGAAGTCGCCTCGGGCTACCGCTTGCAAATCAAACAGGAACTGGCGGGCTGGGTGAATCGGCTGTGGGAGGAGAAACCGCCGCGCTACACCCGCGCCCTGCTCGAGACCCTGGCCCTGATCGCCTACCGGCAGCCGGCCACCCGGGGCGATATCGAAGAGGTGCGCGGCGTGGCCGTGAGCACCGGCATCATCCGCACTTTGCTGGACCGGGAATGGATCCGCATCGCGGGGCACCGCGAATCGCCGGGCCGCCCGGAGTTGTTCGTCACCACGCGGGCTTTCCTCGACCATTTCAACCTGAAACGCCTGTCGGATTTGCCGCCCTTGTCGGAAATCGGCGAACTGCGCGAAGCCATGCCGGCGGAAGCGCTGAACGAAACCGTGCTCAAACTGTTTCCCGATGCGCCGCCCGTGGATGAAGCGGAAACCGGTGCCGGCGATCCGGAAACCGACGCCGGGGGGCTGGAAACCGACGCCGGCGGGCTGGATGCCGCCGCGCCGCCGCAACAATCCGCCGGTGAGCCATGAGCGAGAAATTGCAAAAAGTGCTGGCTCGCGCCGGCCTTGGTTCGCGCCGCCAACTCGAACAATGGATCAAAGCCGGGCGGGTGCGGGTGAACGACCGCGTTGCCGTGCTGGGCGAGCGGGTGGCGGTGGACGACCGGCTTACCATCGATGGCAGGAAGCTCGGCCGCGACCGCAAGAAAAAGCCGCCTTGCCGCGTCTTGCTATACAACAAGCCCGACCATGAAGTTTGCACCCGTTCCGACCCCGAAGGCCGACCCACGGTGTTCGACCGCTTGCCGCCCCTGCGCAACAGCCGCTGGGTGGCGGTTGGCCGGCTGGACCTGAACACCAGCGGATTGCTGCTGTTCACCAACGACGGCGAGCTCGCGCACCGGCTGATGCATCCCTCCAGCGGTATCGACCGCGAATATGCCGTGCGCGTGCTTGGCAATGTAACCGAAGAAATGCTCGCGCGCATGCGCGAAGGCGTGCTGATCGACGGCGAGCTGTGCCGCTTCAGCGACATCCGCCGTTTCGGCGGCGACGGCGCGAATCAGTGGTACCACGTGGTGCTGATGTCGGGCCGCAACCGCGAAGTGCGCAGGCTTTGGCAGTCCCAGGGCGTTCGGGTCAGCCGCCTGAAACGGGTGCGTTTCGGCCCGGTGTTTATTCCCAGTTCGGTCTCCGTCGGCAGGTTTCACGAACTCGACCCGCGGGAAATCGGCCAATTGCGCGAATACGGCGCGAGCCGGAATGCGGCTGGCGCGGCTGGCGAATAGCCGCGGCACAGGACTCAGCGGGACCGCGCGGCGGCGGGGTCGAAATCTTGCGCGTCAAGCGCACGGCCATGGATGTGGCGCCCGTCCGGCCCCAGCAGATACAAATACACCGGCAACAGCGCCTCCGGCGCGGGCAGGCTTTGCGGATCTTCGCCGGGGTAGGCGGCGGCGCGCATCGCGGTGCGCGTGGCGCCGGGGTTGAGGCTGTTGACGCGGATTGATGTGGTTGTGCCGACTTCCGCCGCCAGGGTCTGCATCATGCCTTCCACGGCGAATTTCGATACGCCGTAGGCGCCCCACCAGGCGCGGCCTTCGCGGCCGACGGCGGAAGCGGTGAACAGCACCCGCGCATCGCCCGATTGCGCCAGCAGCGGCAGCAAGGCGCGGGTGAGCAGGAATGCCGCGTTGACGTTCACTTGCATCAAGTCGTTCCATTGCGCCGCCGGATAGTACTCCAGCGGCGCGCGCGGCCCGAGCAGGGCGGCGTTGTGCACCAGCCCGTCGAGGGCGCCGAGGCGCTGTTCCACCCCCGCCGCGATGGCGGCGAAATCATCCTCGCCGGCGCGCTTGAAATCCACCGCCTGGATAAAGCCGCGGCCCGGCCAGGACTGTTCCGCTTCATCGTACAGCCGCTCCAGTTTGCCTGGGTCGCGGCCCAGCATCACCACGTTGGCGCCGTGGGCCAACAGGCCCAGGGCGCAAGCGCGGCCGATACCGCCGCCGGCGCCGGTGATGAGAATGCGGCGGCCCGCGAGCAGGTCCGGCGCCGGTTGATAGCTGAACATCAGGCGAATCCGCTCAGGCCGGCCGATTGTGCTGGATGGCGCCGGCACGGGCGCTGACCGGCTGGAAAAAATTCGCGCCCATGGGTCATTCTCCGTTCGCGTTTTCCGCCGGCGCGGGCTTGCGATAGCAGCCGATGTAGTTCACATCCAGGTTTTTCTGCAGAAAATAGCGCTTGGTGAACGGGTTGTAGCCCATGCCGATCTGCGCTTCCAGCTCCAGCCCGGCGTCGCGGCACCAGGCGGCCAGTTCCGAAGGTTTGATCAGTTTGGCGTATTCGTGGGTGCCCCGGGGCAACAGCCGCAGGATGTATTCGGCGCCGACAATGGCGAACAACCAGGACTTGGGATTGCGGTTGATCGTGGAAAAAACCGCCAGCCCGCCGGGTTTGAGCAGGCGCTGGCAGGCGGCGACCACCGAGCCTGGGTCGGGCACGTGCTCGAGCATTTCCAGACAGGTCACCAAATCGAATGTTTGCGCCCGCTCGGCGGCAAGCTGCTCCGCGGTGCATTTGCGGTAGTCGATGTCCAGCCCGCTTTCACGCAAATGCAGCCGGGCCACGGCCAGCGCGGCGTCGGCCATGTCGATGCCAAGGACTTCGGCGCCGTGGCGGCGCAGGGCTTCGGTCAAAATCCCGCCGCCGCAGCCCACATCAACCACTTTCTTTCCCGCCGGATTGACCATGCGCGCGATATAGCCCATGCGCAAGGGATTGATTTCGTGCAAGGGCCGGAATTCGCTGTTCGGGTCCCACCAGCGGCTGGCCAAGGCTTCGAATTTTCGGATTTCCTGGGGGTCAAGATTTTGCGTGCTGTGTTCAGTTTGATTCATGGCTTTGTTCACGATTGCCTGTGCGCGCCGGGCCGCACCTGGTCTTGCCAGCGCGCCGCGCGGGCAAGCACGGCGTCCTCATTCAGCGTAAGCAAACGGCCTTCCGCGAGCAAGGCGCGGCCGCCGCACCAAACGTGGCTGACCTGGGAAGACTGGGTGGCGTACACCAGTTGGGAACATACATCGTACAGCGGCCGCGTGTTGAGCCGGGCCAAATCAACCGCGGTTATATCGGCCCATTTGCCCGGCTCCAGGCTGCCGGTTTGGCGGTCGAGGCCGAGCGCCTTCGCGCCATTGATGGTAGCCAACTCCAGCACTTCCGGGGCCGGCAGCGCGCTGGCATCGCCCGCCGTGAGTTTGCCGAGCAGGGCGGCGCTGCGCATTTCGCCGAACATGTCCAGGTCGTTGTTGCTGGCGGCGCCGTCGGTGCCAAGGGCCACATTGACGCCGGCGGCGAGCAGGTCGGCGACCCGGCAGGCGCCGCTGGCCAGCTTCAAATTCGATTCGGGGCAATGGATCACCGAGGCTTGCGCCGCGGCGAGCATCGCGATTTCCTCGTCCAGCAACTGCGTGGCGTGCACGCATTGCAAGCGCGAATGCATCAGCCCAAGCCGGCGCAGTCTCGCCAGCGGGCGTTCGCCGCTGGCGCCCACGGCCTCATCGACTTCCGCCGCGGTTTCATGCACGTGGATGTGTATCGGCGCATCAAGCTCCCGCGCGTGTTCGGCCACCGCGCGCAATTGCGAGTCCGATGCCGAATAGGGCGCGTGGGGCCCAAACGCGATGCGCAGCAGCGGGTGTTGCCGGAATTGTTCGCACAGCGCCCGCGCTTTGCGCACATAGTCATCGGCATCTTTCGCCCAAACCGAGGGAAACTCCAGGATCGGCCCGCACAGTTGGGCGCGCATGCCCGCCCGGGCCACGCATTCGGCCACCACGTCGGGGAAGAAGTACATGTCGGCGAAACAGCTTGTGCCGCCGCGGATCATTTCCGCCATCGCCAATTCCGCGCCGGCGCGCACGAATTCCGGGTCGATGAGGCGGGTTTCCAGCGGCCAGATATGCTCTTCCAGCCATTCGCGCAAGGGCAAGTCGTCGGCGACGCCGCGCAACAGGCTCATGGGCGCGTGTCCATGGCTGTTGATCAGCCCCGGAATCAGCGCGTGATCCGCCAATTCGACGGTCTGCTCCGCGCGCCACAAGTTCCGCGCCTCGTCCGCGGGCGCCAACCCGGCGATGCGGCCGCCGCGCACCGCCAATGCGTGCCCGCGCAACACCTTGCCGCGGGGAACAACAGGGACGATCCATTGCGCCAGGATGAGCAGATCAATCGGTTCGGGCCGCAGGGCGTTCAAGGCGGGAATCTCCTTCGCGGCGGGCGATTATAGCCCATCGCCGAGTCTTGCCTGGGTTTCGGCCGGGCGCGGCCGGGAGCGGGAACGCTATCCGGGCCGAAGCGCCGCAATGTGCTAGAATTGCGCCTTTGCCCAATGCCTTGATTTAGCGCGGTTCAACTCGTTTAGTTCATTGCGATAGCTCGCGGCAACCCGGCGCAAAGCCAAAAAAACCAAACGCGACCCAAAGTCCGGACAGCCATTCTCCCATGCAGGAATCCGAGCAGGAATTCGACCGGCAGGTTTCACCCATAGCGCTGGAAACCGAGATGCGCGAGTCCTATCTCGCGTACGCCATGAGTGTGATCGTGGGCCGGGCGCTGCCGGACGTGCGCGATGGCCTGAAACCGGTGCACCGCCGCATCTTGTTCGCCATGCGCGTGCTGGCCAACGACCACGACAAACCCTATAAAAAATCCGCCCGCGTGGTTGGCGATGTAATCGGCAAATACCATCCCCACGGTGAAAGCGCCGTCTACGACACCGTGGTGCGCATGGCGCAGGATTTTTCCCTGCGCTACCCGCTGGTGGACGGCCAGGGCAATTTCGGTTCGGTGGACGGCGACCAGGCCGCCGCCATGCGCTACACCGAAATCCGCATGGCCCGCATCACCCAGGAATTGCTCGCCGACCTCGACAAGGAAACCGTCGATTTCTCGCCCAATTACGACGACACCGAACAAGTTCCCGACGTGCTGCCGACGCGGATTCCGAATTTGCTGGTCAATGGCTCTTCGGGAATCGCCGTGGGCATGGCGACCAATATCCCGCCGCACAATCTCAGCGAAGTGATCAATGGCGCCATCGCCTTGCTGGAAGATCCCGAGATTGGCGTCGATACGCTGCTCGAGCATGTAACCGGGCCGGATTTCCCCACCGCCGGCATCATCAACGGCCGCGCGGGCATCGTCCAGGCCTATCGTTCGGGGCGGGGCATGATTTACGTCCGCGCGCGGGCGGAAATCCAGCGCAACGAGGCCAACGGCAAGGAAACCATCATCGTCAGCGAGATTCCCTACCAGGTGAACAAGGCGCGGCTGATCGAACGCATCGCCGAACTGGTCAAGGAGAAGAAAATCGAAGGCATCACCGAATTGCGCGACGAGTCGGACAAGGACGGCATGCGCATCGTCATCGAATTGCGCAAGAACGAAATGGGCGAGGTGGTGCTGAACAATCTCTACTCCCACACCCAGATGCAATCGGGCTTCGGCATCAACATGGTCGCCCTGGTGGATGGCCAGCCCAAGCTGCTGAACCTGAAGGGTATGCTCGAAGCCTTCATCCGCCACCGGCGGGAAGTGGTTTCGCGGCGCACGATCTACCTGCTGCGCAAGGCCAGGGAGCGGGGCCACCTGCTCGAAGGTCTCACCGTCGCGCTGGACAACATCGATGCCGTGATCGAACTCATCAAGACTTCGCCCACGGCGGCGGAAGCGAAGGAGAAACTGCTGGCGCGGTCCTGGGTTTCGGCCAGGGTGGTGGAAATGCTCAGCGGCATCGGCGCCGAAGCCTGCCGGCCCGACGGTCTCGATCCGGCCTACGGCTTGCGCGGGGCCGACACCGCGGTCGAATACGATGCACCAAATGACGGGAAAGAAAGCGAATACTTCCTGTCGCCGCAACAGGCCCAGGCGATCCTCGAACTGCGCCTGCATCGGCTCACCGGGCTCGAGCACGAGAAGCTGGTGCGGGACTACCAGGAATTGCTCGGCAAGATCGCCGAATACATCGAAATTCTCGACAATCCCGCGCGCATGCTGGCCGTGGTGCGCGAGGAACTCGAACAGGCGCGGGACGATTACGGCGACGCCCGGCGCACGGAAATCGTCGGCAGCCAGCACGACCTCACCATGGAAGACTTGATCGCCCCGGAAGACCGCGTCGTCACCATCTCCCATCTCGGCTACACCAAAACCCAGCCGCTGGCGGACTACAGCGCCCAGCGGCGCGGCGGCATGGGCAAGGCCGCCGCCGCGGTCAAAGGCGAGGATTTCGTCACCCGCATGCTGATCGCCAACACCCACGACACGCTGCTTTGTTTCAGCAACGCGGGCAAGGTCTACCAGCTCAAGGTGTACCAGATTCCGCTCGCTTCGCGCACTTCCCGCGGCCGGCCGATCATCAACATCATCCCCGCGCTGGAAGAGGGCGAACGCATCACCGCGATGTTGCCGGTGAAGGAGTTCGACGCCGACCATTTCGTCTTCATGGCGACGCGCCACGGCTTTGTGAAAAAGACCGCCCTCAGCGAATTCGAACGCCCGCGCAGCAACGGCCTGCGAGCCATCGAATTGCGCGACGGCGACACCTTGATCGGAACCGCGCTCACCGACGGCGAACAGGACATCATGCTGGTCGGCAGCAGCGGCAAGACCCTGCGTTTCGGCGAATCCGCGGTGCGGGTCATGGGCCGGCAGGCGCGGGGCGTGCGCGGCATGCGTTTGCAAGGCGGCGCCGAGGCGATTTCCCTGATCATTCCCGAGCCAGACAAGCAGATTCTGACCGTGAGCGAAAACGGTTTCGGCAAGCGCACCGACACAGC
This sequence comes from uncultured Pseudohongiella sp., assembly GCA_965221015.1. GTDB lineage: Bacteria > Pseudomonadota > Gammaproteobacteria > Pseudomonadales > Pseudohongiellaceae > UBA9145. The sequence goes on from OZ244859.1 coordinate 1,309,073, forward strand.
CCAGTTTCCGAAGAAGGGCAGAGCGACGCAAGGCGTGATCGGCCTGCGCACCAGCGCGCGCAACGGAGCGGTGGTGGGCGCCGTCCAGGTCGGCGAAAACGACGAAATCATGCTCATTTCCAACCGCGGCACCCTGGTTCGCACCCGGGTCGCGGAGATTTCCAGCGTCAGCCGTTCGGCCCAGGGTGTAACCTTGATCAATCTGAAGCCGGACGAAAAACTGGTCGGGCTGGAAAAAGTTGACGAAACCGAAGCGGTGATGGAGGCGGACGAAGCGCCGGACGCGCCGCCGCGGACCCATTGACCATGTCACCCCGCGGGCCGCGCCAGCGGATTGTGGCCGGGCCAAGCCCTTGAATCCTTCCGACGCAGTCGCCTATCTCGGCCCGCCCGGCACTTTTTCCCAGGAAGCGGCCTTGCGCCAATTCGGCGCCGATTGCCCATTGCTCGAATGCCGCGCCATCGACGAAGTGTTCGCGGCGGTGGAAAACGCCAATGCCGCCTTCGGCGTGGCGCCGATTGAAAATTCCACCGAAGGCGCGGTGAACAACACCCAGGATTGCCTGATCGACAGTCCGCTGCAAATCATCGCCGAACAGGTGTTGGCGATCGAACACCATTTGCTCGCCCGCGAAGGCGTGGCCCGCTCCGATGTCGGCTGCGTCGCCGCGCATCCGCAAGCGCTGGCCCAATGCCGCGGCTGGCTGCGGGCCAACATGCCGGGAGTGGCCTTGCGCGAATGCGCCAGCAACGGCCGGGCGGCGCGGATGGCGGCGGAAGACCCCGGCATCGCCGCGATCGCCGGCAATATGGCGCGGAAAATCTACCCGCTGCGGGCGCTCGCCGAGTCGATCCAGGACCAGGCCGGCAACCGCACCCGCTTCGTCATACTCGGCCGCGGGCGCACCGAGCCCAGCGGCCAGGACAAGACCAGCATACTGGTCTACGCGCAAAACCGCCCCGGCGCGCTGTTCCGCGTGCTCGAACCGTTTGAAAACCTGCAGATCAGCCTCACCCGGCTGGAATCGCGCCCGTCGCGGGACGAAAAATGGGAGTACATCTTTTTCATGGATTTCGAAGGCCATTGCCAGGACGGGAACGTGGAGGAATTGTTCCGCCGCTTAAACCCCCGCACGGATGCGGTTAAAATACTCGGCTCCTACCCGGCCGGCGCTTGAAGTCGCGCCGCGTCTCACGGTTAAAGCAAAGCATCGGCATGAATCCAAGCCGCATCGCCATCATCGGACTGGGCCTGATCGGAGGCTCGCTGGCGCGGGATCTGAAACGCGCCGACGCCGCGCTGAAGCTGGCCGCGGCGGATACCGACCGCGAGGCCCTGCGCGCCGCCCTCGACCAGGGCATCGTCGAGCGCGCCGGCGCAGTGGGTGAAATCTGCGCCGATGCCGACCTCATCATCATCGCGACGCCGCCGCTGGCGGTTCCCGGCATCCTGCGCGAGTTGCAAAGCCGCGCCGCGCCGCACGCCGTGGTCACCGATGTCGCCAGCGTGAAAGGCCACTTGCTCGAAACCCTGGCGGGGCTCGATGCCGGATTCAGCGCCCGGTTTGTGCCGGGGCATCCGCTCGCCGGCTCGGAACGAAGCGGCTTCGGTGCTTCGCAGGACGATTTGTTCCGCGGCCGCAATGTGGTCTTGACGCCGCTGGAGGCAACCGACCCCGGCGCCATCGACCAGGTTCACCAGCTGTGGCGCATGCTCGGCGCCGAGGTGCTCGCCATGAGCCCCGCGCGCCACGACCGCATCCTCGCCTTGACCAGCCATTTGCCGCACTTGCTCGCTTTCGCCGCGGCCGACCTGCTGGCGCGGGACGAACATGGCAGCGAAGTGAACCGCTTCGCCGCCAGCGGCTTTGCCGATTTCACCCGGCTGGCCGCCAGCGACCCGGATTTGTGGGCCGAAATTCTCAGCGCCAACGCCCCCGCCGCCATCGACGCGGTGGACGCCATTGCCCAGGATCTGGCGCAAACGCGGGAGGCCTTGGCGCGCAATGACCGCGCGGGCCTGGTCAAAGTGCTGCGCCGGGCGCGGTTGGCGCGGGAGAGTTTCGAGTTGGCCCATGGCGATGCGCTCGCGCCGGCGCCGAAAAGCGAGCAGCAGATGCGGGTGGCGCCCGGCGGCTCCCTTGCCGGGCGACTGCGCGTGCCGGGCGACAAGTCGATATCCCATCGCGCGGTGATGCTGGGCGGAATCGCCGGGGGAATCACCGAAGTGCGCGGATTTCTCGAAGGCGAGGACGCGCTGCACACCCTGGCCGCCCTGCGCGAGCTTGGCGTCACCATCGCCGGCCCGGAAAACGGCCGCTTGCGGATTTACGGCGTCGGCGTCAATGGATTGCGGGCACCGCGCAAACCCTTGTACCTGGGCAATTCGGGAACCGCCATGCGCTTGCTCGCGGGGGTGCTTGCCGGACAGCCGTTCGCCAGTGAACTGCATGGCGACGAATCCCTCAGCGGGCGGCCGATGAATCGCGTCATCGAACCTTTGCGGGCGATGGGCGCGCGAATCGACGCCGCCCCCGGTGGACGGCCGCCGCTGCGCATTCATGGCACTGCCGCGCCGCAGTCGACCGCGGCGGGCGGGGGGGGCTTGCAAGGCATCGACTACGACATGCCGGTGGCCAGCGCCCAGGTCAAATCCTGCCTCTTGCTGGCGGGCCTGTACGCCGCCGGCGAAACCCGCGTGCGCGAACCGGGCCCCTGCCGCGACCACAGCGAACGCATGTTGCAAGGCCTCGGAGCGCAATTGCGATTCGGCCCCGAGCCCGGCCGCATCGCCATCCGCGGCGGGCAAACGCTGAACGCCGCGGAAATCGATGTGCCCGGCGATATTTCCTCGGCGGCGTTTTTTCTGGTTGCGGCGACCATCACGCCGGGTTCGCGGCTGCTGCTGGAGCACGTTGGCGTCAATCCCACCCGCACCGGTGTGATCGACATCCTGCGCCGCATGGGCGCCGATATCCGCGTTGGCGCGCGGCGCGAGTCCGGCGGCGAACCCGTTGCCGATCTGGAAGTGCGCCACCGGCCCTTGCGCGGCGTTGAGATCGGCGCCGACGAGGTTGCCCGGGCCATTGATGAATTCCCGGTGCTGTTGATCGCCGCCGCCTGCGCGGAAGGCGAAACGCGGGTTCGCGGCGCGGAGGAATTGCGGGTCAAGGAAAGCGACCGCATTGACGCCATGGCCAAGGGGCTCGATGCGATCGGCATCGAGAATGAAACCTGGCCCGACGGCATTCGCGTGCTGGGCGGCGAACCCGTCGGCGGCGAAGTGGACAGCCGCGGAGACCACCGCATCGCCATGGCTTTCGCCGTGGCGGGCCTGCGTTGCCGGGAAGCGGTGACGATTCGCGATTGCGCCAATGTCGCCACGTCATTTCCGGGATTCGCGGCCCTGGCCCGCGCCGCCGGGTTCAACATCAGCGCAACGGACGGACTTGGGTGAGCGAAGCGCCGGTTATCACCTTCGACGGTCCTTCGGCGACGGGCAAGGGCACCATCGCCGGGCGCGTGGCCGCGGCGCTTGGCTATCATTTGCTCGACAGCGGCGCGCTGTATCGCGTGCTCGCGCTGGCCTCCGACCAGGACGGCATCGACCCGGAAAACGGCCCGGCGCTGGCCGCCCTCAGTTCGGGCTTGCCGGTGGAATTCCAATCGGGCGGCGCCGTGCGCTTGCGCGGGGCGGATGTGACCGCGGCGATCCGCACGGCCAAAGTGGACGAACTCGCCAGCCGCATCGCGGCCCTGCCCGAGGTGCGCGGCGCGCTGCTGCCCTGGCAGAAACAGTTTCGCCGCCCGCCCGGTCTCGTTGCCGAAGGGCGCGACATGGGCACGGTGATTTTCCCCGATGCCCGGCGCAAGTTCTTCCTCACGGCGAGCCCCGGCGTGCGCGCGGGCAGGCGTCATAAGCAGTTGATTGACAAGGGTCTCGATGCTAGACTTCCCGGCCGTTTTCAAGACTTGTTGCGCGATTTGAAAGCGCGCGACCGGCGCGACCGGGAGCGGGGCATCTCGCCACTGCGTCCCGCATCCAACGCCACCGAGATCGACACTTCAAACCTGAGCATTGATCAGGTGGTCGAGCGGGTCATGGGGCAGTTGGCCGACGACGGCGGCCGCTAGCGGAAAACAACGGCGTTCCTGCGAAATTCCGGCCAGCAACGGTTTCGCGGGAACTGGGCACAAGGCATTCGGCTTTACGGAATTGGAATTCAACCCTGCGCGCGGGCACAGGATCAACAGGGCAACAGGACAAAAAGATAAAGAGCCCCGCACACTGGCGTGCGGCATGCATTCAACAACAGAAAAACCCAGGCGGCGCAGCGGCGCGCAACGCGACCGGGCAAAGCCGGGTTTTCAAACTGGTACATTTCATGACTGAAAGTTTCAAGGAGCTGTTCGAACAAAGTTTGCACAATATCGATATGACCCCGGGCGCCATTGTCACCGGCACCGTGGTCGACATCGATGTCGATTGGGTAACCGTCAACGCGGGCTTGAAGTCCGAAGGCGTGATCCCCCGCAGTCAATTCCTCGATGAAGAGGGCGCTTGCGATTTGACCGTGGGCGACGAAGTCAAGGTCGCCCTGGAAACCGTCGAGGACGGTTTCGGCGAAACCCGGCTGTCGCGGGAAAAGGCCAAGCGGGCCGAGTCCTGGCTGACGCTGGAAGCGGCCTACCAGAACGATGAGCCGGTCAAGGGCATCATCAACGGCAAGGTCAAAGGCGGCTTCACCGTGGACCTGAACAATATCCGCGCCTTTCTCCCCGGTTCCCTGCTCGACGTGCGCCCCATCCGCGACTCCCAGCACCTGGAAAAGCAGCTGCTCGAATTCAAGCTGATCAAATTGGACCGCAAGCGCAACAACGTGGTGGTTTCCCGCCGCGCGGTGCTCGAATCGGTCAGCTCGGAAGAACGCGAAGCGTTGCTGGAGAAGCTGGAAGAGGGCATGTTCGTCAAGGGCGTGGTCAAGAACCTGACCGAATACGGCGCCTTTGTCGACCTGGGCGGCGTCGACGGCCTGCTCCACATCACCGACATGTCCTGGAAGCGCATCAAGAATCCTTCCGAAATTGTCAGCGTCGGCGAAGAACTCGAAGTCAAAATCCTGAAATACGACCGCGCGCGCAGCCGCGTTTCGCTTGGCCTGAAGCAAATGGGCGAAGACCCCTGGGTCGCCATCAAGAAGCGCTATCCCATGCATACGCGGGTCAAGGCGGTGGTCACCAATGTCACCGATTACGGCTGTTTCGCCGAGCTCGAAGAAGGCGTCGAAGGTCTGGTGCATGTGTCCGAGATGGATTGGACCAACCGCAACATCCACCCTTCGAAAGTCGTGCAACTTGGCGACGAAGTCGAGGTCATGGTGCTGGACATCGACGAAGAGCGCCGCCGAATCTCCCTCGGCATCAAGCAATGCCACCAGAATCCCTGGGAACGCTTCGCCGAGGAAAACCGCAAGGGCGAACGAATTTCCGGCGCCATCAAGTCGATCACCGATTTCGGCATTTTCATCGGCCTGCCCGGCAATATCGACGGCCTGGTCCACCTTTCCGACATATCCTGGGACGAATCCAGCGAGGAAGCGGTGCGGCGCTTCAGCAAGGGCCAGGAAATCGAAACCGTCATCCTCTCCATCGACCCGGAGCGCGAGCGCATCTCCCTGGGCATCAAGCAACTGGGCACCGATCCATTCTCAACCTTTATCGCTTCCCACGGCGTGGGCGGCATCGTCAAGGGAACCGTGGTTTCGCTCAACGCCAAATCGGCGATTGTCAGTCTCGGTGGGGAAGTGGAAGGGCTGCTAAAGGCTTCCGAGATCAAGCGCGAGAAAGTCAAGGATGCGCGCACCGAACTGAGCGATGGCGACGAGATTGAAGTGAAGATTGTCGGCGTGGACCGCAAGAACCGCATTCTCAATTTGTCGATCAAAGCGATTGAAATCGACCAGGAGCGCGAAGCCGTCGAACAGCATCGGGCCGAAGATGCGGATGAAGTGTCTCCGGGCACGATCGGCGGTTTGATCAAGGCGCAAATGAAGAAGGGGAGCCAGGATTCATGACCAAATCCGAATTGATCGATCGGATTGCCGCGAAACAGGACCACCTTTCAAGCAAAGACGTGGAACTCGCCATCAAAGCGACGGTGGACCACATGGCTTGGGTGCTGTCCCAGGGGCGCCGCATCGAAATTCGGGGTTTTGGCAGTTTTTCCCTGCATTACCGCCTGCCGCGGGTGGGCCGCAATCCGCGAACCGGCATCGCGGTTTCACTTCCCGGCAAACATGTGCCGCATTTCAAGCCCGGCAAGGAATTGCGCGAGCGGGTGAACGACTGCATGCTGGCTGAAGGGAGCACCAGCCCAAACTGATCAGGCCGCGCGGCGATTATGCGCAATTTGAAGCGATTGCTGGCCGGAATCTTCATCGTTTGCGTGTTTGTCGCCGCGGTGGCGTTCGCCTACCACAACAGCACGCCGGTGGCCTTGGGCATCGGCGCCTGGCGCTTGCCGCCGCAGGCGGTTTCGATCTGGATTCTTGGCGCTTTCGTGCTCGGCGGCAGCATGGGTTTGCTGCTGGGCCTGCGCTTGTTCCAGGGCTTCCGCAGAAACAGCCGGCTGCGAAGGCTGTCCAGCAAACTCGCCGCCGCCCAGCAAGAAATCGAACAACTCCGCGCCGGCGGCGGAACGGATTGATCACGGCGGGGTTTGGGGTCATGCCCGGGTTGGCTGGAAAAAAGATGGAAGCGGACCGCAAACACATCATTGTCGCCCGGAGAGAATTCGACCCGCGCCACGCCGGCCGCGAAATGGATTGATCAAGGCGGGTTTTGGGGCATGCCCGAGACGGCTGGAAAGCGGATGGAAGCGGACCACAAACGCATCATCGTTGCGCTGGATTTCGCCGGCGAGGCCGAGGTCCTGGGTTTGCTGGACCGGCTCGACCCCGCGCTGTGCCGGGTCAAAATCGGCAAGGAGCTGTTCACCGCCTGTGGCCCCGCGCTGCTTCGCAAAGTCGCCCGGCGCGGCTTCGAGGTATTTCTCGACCTGAAATTCCACGACATTCCCAACACCGTGGCCGGCGCCGTGCGCGCCGCCGCCGCCAGCGGCGTGTGGATGTTGAATGTGCACGCCAGCGGTGGCCGGGCGATGCTCGAAGCCGCGGCGGGCGCCCTGCGCAGCGTTTGGCGGGAAGGCGCCGGCCCGGCGCCCCACATTATCGGCGTTACCGTGCTCACCAGCCTGGACGATGCCGACCTGGACGAAATCGGTGTGGCTCACGCCAGCGCGGAACAGGTGCTGCGGCTGGCGCGTCTCAGCCACGAGGCGGGCCTTGGCGGAGTGGTCTGTTCGCCGGCGGAGGTCGCCATGCTGCGCCGGCATTTGCCGCGCGATTTCCTGCTGGTGACGCCGGGCATCCGCGGCCCGGCCGCGCTGGAAGATGATCAAAAACGCGTCATGGGGCCGGCGGAAGCCATCGCCGCCGGCGCGGATTATCTTGTGGTTGGGCGTCCCATCACCCGCGCCGACGACCCGCGGGCGGCGCTGGAGAACTATTTGTCCTCAATTTCACGCATTTCGCCGAATGCGTTCTAGTCTTTGAAACGGCCGCAAGGCTGTTTTCTTTTCAACTACTACTTTTGAGGATACGACCATGATCCAGACCAACTGGTTTGCCATCGCTGTTTTTCTGCTTTCGCTGCTCGCCGTTCCGGTGGCCCAAGCGGCCGAAGTCCAGGCCGCCGAGGCTGCGGATGCCGCCGAGGCCGAGGAGATGCCGCGCATCGACATCAACACGGCCGATGCCGCCGCCATCGCCGCCGCCCTCGACGGTGTCGGCTTGGTCAAGGCCCAGGAGATTGTCGCCTATCGCGAGATGTTCGGCGACTTCAAGGCTATTGACGAATTGATGGAGGTGAAGGGCATCGGGCCGGGAACTGTGGAGCGCAACCGCGAAAAGATCAAACTGGAAAGCGAATAGTTGCGCTGCGATGAAGCGCTTCCGGCTCGACCGGAAGCGCTTTTTTTTTAGAGGGGCGTTTGTGGCTTCGATCCTGTGGCTTCGCTCCTGTGGTTTCGCTCCTATGGCTTCGCTCCTGAGGCTTCGCTCCTGTGGCTTCGCTCCTGTGGCTTCGCTCCTGAGGCTTCGATCCGTCGCCGCCGGGCTGTGAGGTATTCAGCGGACGCCGTGAATACATCCATGTAGGCTCCGGGCTCGCCATCCTTGGCTCGCACGGCCGCTGAATACCTCACAGCCCGACGGCGACTCACATCGTGCAAGCCCCCCGGCAAGGTCATGCTGCGTGGAGCAAATCCACACCCCGTCATTCTGCGCGGAGTGATCCCCCACCTGTCATTCTGCGCGGAGCGAAGCGGAGTCGCAGAATCTCGTCGGGATTCTAATGGGTTGTGCATGCCTTCCCTGGCGCGAGGCCTTGGCTTCGACTACCCCCAGCCTGGCCATCCATGGCCAGTCGTTCGGCCCTCGAAAAGCTTCGCTTTTCGTCGGCTGCGCCGACCGGGCCTCACCCCCACCCCGTCATACTGCGTGGAGCGAAGCGGGTCGCAGAATCTCGTTGGGGTTCTGTGGTGTTGTGCCCCCATCTTGTAAAATTGGCCCCACGATTCTTCGACCTTTTAGTCATTCCATGTTGCTCGCGGCTGTTCTCAGCGCAATGTTTTTCGGCGCATTCCTGCTAACGGGTGCGATTCGTTGGTATGCCCTGCGTGGCGGCATGCTTGATGTTCCGGTTTCGCGCAGTTTGCACAGCGAAGCGACGCCGGTGGGCGGTGGCGTTGCCATCGCCGTGTTGTTTCTGGCTTTTGCCGGCGCCTGTGGCGCGGCCGGTGTGCTGGCGCCGCGGGAGATGCTGGCGCTGGCGGGTGCCGGGCTGGTTGCCCTGGTTGGTTTGCTCGATGATTGGTGGAAGCTGCCGCTGCGTTGGCGGGTGGCGGCGCAGTTCGCCGCCGCCATCTGGGCGGTGCTCTGCCTGGGGCAAGTGGCGCCCATAGACTTTTTTCTTTTCACGCTGGAGAATTCCGCGGCGCTGAGCGCGCTGGCGGTGCTGGCGCTGGTCTGGCTGCTGAACTTGTACAATTTCATGGATGGCATCGATGGGCTGGCGGCCACCGAGCTGGTGTTCGTCAATGCGCTGGGCTTTATGATCGCGGTGTCCGCCGATGACGCCGCGCTGGGCCTGCTCAGTGCCGGCCTCGGCGCATGCGCGCTGGGGTTTCTGGCCTGGAACTGGCCGCCGGCGCGCATTTTCATGGGCGATGCCGGCAGCAATTTCATTGGTTTCAGCTTGGGTGTGCTGGCTTTGCTGAGCATGTCCAGCGGCAGCATGAGTGTTTGGACCTGGCTGTTGCTGCTGGGTGTTTTCGTCAGCGACGCCACGGTGACGCTGCTGCGCCGGGTGGTCCGGGGCGAGCGCTGGTTCGAAGGGCATTGCTGCCATGCCTACCAGCACGCGGTGGCGCGGCTCGGCGGCCACCGCCAGGTCACGCTGGCGGTGTTGGCGCTGAATGTTTTTTGGCTCGCGCCGCTTGCATGGTGGACACTGATCCGGCCACAATGGGGCCTGCCGTTGGCGCTGCTGGGGCTGGCGCCACTGGCGGTGCTCGCACTGCGGTTGGGCGCCGGAGCGCCCGCAGAGGAACTCACAAAAACATTGCGGCGGAGTCGATAGCTCGCATGCACCTGTACAACTTTCCCTTTTCGCGCACCGCCAAACTGATCGCGCTTGCGCTGGCGGACGCGGCCATGCTGGTGGCGGCGCTGGCGCTTTCCTTCAGTTTGCTGGGTGAAAATTTCAGCGCCCAAGGCTCGCTGTTCCAGCTTTATCTCGGCGCCGCGGTGGCCTGCAGCGTGCTGGTATTCATGCGCATGGGTGTGTACCGCGCGCTGGTGCTCTATCTGGGTTTGCAATTCGTTTTTCAATTGCTGAAAGGGGTGACCTTCGCCACTTGCCTGGTGGCGGCGGCCGCCTTGCTTTCGCTGCCGGCGGAGACGCTGGATTATTCGCTGTTCCCCATTTTCTGGATGTTGGCGCTGCTTTTCACCGGCGGCAGCCGATTGCTGGTCAAGGCAATGACCCAGGCGCTGATTCAGAACTTCCGGCCGAAAGAGCCGGTGATCATTTATGGCGCGGGCTCTTCCGGCATGCAATTGCTGGTGGCGCTGCAAAACGGCGACCAGTACTTGCCCGTGGCTTTCGTCGACGACAGCCAGCGCATGATCGGCCGCGTGGTGCACGGCATCCGCGTCTACAGCCCCAAGTCGTTGTATGAATTGATCGAATCCTGGTCGGTGCGGCAAATATTGCTGGCGATTCCCTCCGCCACCCACGCCGAGCGCAAGGAGATCATCAATCGGCTGGAACATTTGCCGGTGCACGTGAAAACCGTGCCGGATCTGTTCGACATGGTTTCCGGCAAAGTGGAAGTGCACGATGTGCGCGAAATCGACATCGAAGACTTGCTTGGGCGCGATATTGTGCCGCCGAGCCAAAGTTTGCTGGGCGCCTGTGTGAGCGGCAAATCGGTGCTTGTCACCGGCGCCGGCGGCTCCATCGGCTCGGAACTTTGCCGCCAGATCCTCAATGCCAACCCGGCCCGCCTGGTGTTGCTCGATTCCTCCGAATTTGGCCTGTATGAAGTCGAAAACGAGCTGCGCGGGCGCATCGAGGCCGCGGAAGACGGCGACGGCAAAGCCATTGAAATCGTCGCCTTGCTCGGTTCGGTTTGCAATCAGCCGCACATGGAAAACCTGATTGAGACCTTCGCCATCGAAACCATCTACCACGCCGCCGCCTACAAGCAGGTGCCGATGGTGGAGCGGAACATCTACGAGGGCGTCAGCAACAATGTCTTCGGCACCCTGGTGGCCGCGCGCGCGGCGCGCAAGCACGGCGTGAGCAATTTTGTGCTGATTTCCACCGACAAGGCGGTGCGGCCGACCAATTACATGGGCGCGACCAAGCGGCTGGCGGAACAGGTGTTGCAGGCCCTGGCGCAGGATTCCGGCAAGACCAAGTTCAGCATGGTGCGTTTCGGCAATGTGCTGGGTTCGTCCGGCTCGGTGGTGCCGCTGTTTCGCGCGCAAATCAAGGCGGGCGGCCCGGTTACCGTCACCCACCCGGAAGTCACCCGCTATTTCATGACGGTGCAGGAAGCGGCGCAACTTGTTATCCAGGCGGGCTCGATGGCCACCGGCGGCGATGTGTTTGTACTCGACATGCACGAGCCGATCCGCATTGTCGATCTGGCGCGCAAGCTGATTCATCTCATGGGCTACGATGTCCGCGACGGCAACACGTTTCGCGGCGATATCGCCATCGAATACACCGGCCTGCGTCCAGGCGAGAAATTGCGCGAGGAATTGATGATCGGCGAATCGGTAACTGGCACCGAACATCCCAAGATTTTGCGCGCGGAAGAGGAAAGCCTGAGCTGGGAGCGGCTGCAACCGCTGCTGGCCCGGCTCGAACGGGCCTGCGGCGAATTCGATCTGGAGCAGATTCAAAGCGTGCTAAAGGCCACGGTCGACGGCTTCGACCCCAAGGAGGAAGTCTTCGACCCGCTCTGGAACATGCAAAGCGGGCGCGCGCCGGCACCGCGCGAAAACGTGGCGCAACTGTTCAAGGAATAAGCGGCTGGGAGCGGGGATTGCTCCGAAACAGTCGCGAGCCGAGCCTCAGCGGCGGCTGACCGAATTGATGGTTACGGCTTCCACCGGCACGTTTTGGTGGCCACCGCGTCCGGGGGCGGTTTCCACCGCGGCGATCGCGTCCACCACATCCATTCCCTCGATGACTTCGCCGAACACGGCGTAGCCGTAGCCGCGCTGGGTCTGGTCCACGTGGTTGAGGAAATCGTTGTTCACCAGATTGATGAAAAACTGGCTGGTGGCGCTGTCGATCACGCTGGTCCGCGCCATGGCGATGGTGCCGCGGTTGTTGCCCACGTCGGCGCGGGCTTCGTTGACAATAGGCTCGTAGGTGGACTTCTGCACCAGGTCGGCGTCCATGCCGCCGCCCTGGATCATGAACCCGGGGATTACGCGGTGGAACACCAGGCCGTTGAAAAACTCGTTGTCGGTGTAGCGCAGGAAATTCTCCACGGTTGCCGGGGCGCGGTCGGGCCACAATTCGATGACGATGGCGCCCATGCTGGTTTCCATCACCACGACGGGATTTTCCTGGGCCGAGGCGGCGGCGCCAAGGCCGAACAGGCCGGCGCAGGCAATCGAACCAGAGAGAAGGATGGACAGAACGCGTCGCATGGTTGGCACTCCTGTCGATGGGGCGGTGGAAGCAATTCCGCGGCTTTGTGGTGTCGCGCTTGCAACCGGATCAATGAAATTTGGCTGCCCAACCTGGACTCGAACCAGGAACCAAGTGATTAACAGTCACCTACTCTACCAATTGAGCTATTGGGCAAGTTCGCATGCCGGACCGGTATCGGTCGGCGAGCAGCGAATACTACCCGCAAACTGTGCCAGCGTCAAAATGGAAGTGGCTTCGATACGTCGCCGTTGGGCTCTCACCCCGTCATTCTGCGCGGAGTCACATCCCCACCCCGTCATTCTGCGCGGAGCGAAGCGGAGTCGCAGAATCTGTTTGGTAAAATGCGCTTTGCCGCTTTTCGCGGCGCATTTTTTTTCTTCAACAAGGCGGGGCATGGAGCGTCGATTCAATTTGGAAGCTGGTTTTTCGCCGGCGGGGGATCAGCCCCAGGCCATCGAATGCCTGGTTGAGGGGCTGCGGGATGGGCTGCACGCGCAGACTTTGCTTGGCGTAACTGGCTCCGGCAAGACCTTCACCATTGCCAACGTGATTGAGAAGGTGCAACGGCCCACCCTGGTCATGGCGCCGAACAAGACTCTCGCCGCGCAGCTCTACGGTGAATTCCGCGAGTTTTTTCCGGCCAACGCGGTGGAGTATTTCGTTTCCTATTACGACTATTACCAGCCCGAGGCCTACGTGCCGTCGTCCGATTTGTACATCGAGAAAGACGCCTCGATCAACGACCACATCGAGCAGATGCGGCTGTCGGCAACCAAGGCCCTGCTCGAGCGGCGCGATGTGATTGTGGTGGCGACGGTGTCGGCAATTTATGGCCTTGGCGACCCGAACGCCTATCTGCGCATGGTGGTCCAGCTCGACCGCGGCCGCAGCATCGACCAGCGCAACCTGCTGCGGCGCCTGGCCGAACTGCAATACACCCGCAACGACATGGAACTGAAGCGGGCGAGCTACCGGGTGCGGGGGGATGTCATCGACATTTATCCGGCGGAATCGGAGCGCGACGCGATTCGCATCGAGCTGTACGATGACGAGATCGAACGGCTGTCCTATTTCGACCCGCTGACGGGGCGCGTAATCCGCGAAGTGCCGCGCTTGACGGTGTTCCCGAAATCGCACTATGTAACGCCGCGCGAAACGCTGATGGGCGCCATCGACCAGATCCGCGAAGAGCTGGCCGAACGGCTCGCCTTCCTGCGCGACCAAAAGCGCCTGGTGGAAGCCCAGCGGCTGGAACAGCGCACCCGCTACGACATGGAAATGATCCAGGAAGTGGGCTATTGCAATGGCATCGAGAACTACTCGCGCTTTCTTTCCGGGCGCGAGGCCGGCCAGCCGCCGCCGACGCTGTACGATTACCTGCCGGCCAACGCCCTCGTCGTCGCCGACGAGTCCCATGTTTCGATTCCGCAACTTGGCGCGATGTACCGCGGCGACCGCTCGCGCAAGGAAACCCTGGTCGAATACGGTTTCCGGCTGCCTTCCGCCCTCGACAACCGGCCCTTGCGTTTCGAGGAATGGGAATCGATGACGCCGCAAATCATCTTTGTCTCGGCCACGCCGGGGCCTTACGAGGAACGCAGGCAGGGCCAACTCGTGCAACAGCTCGTGCGGCCCACGGGACTGGTGGACCCGCAATTGGAGATCCGCCCCGCGTCGAGCCAGGTTGACGATTTGCTTTCCGAAATCCGGCTGGTGGTGGAGCGGGAGGAGCGTGTGCTGGTCACGGTGCTGACCAAGCGCATGGCCGAGGATTTGACCGATTTTCTCGCCGAGCACGACGTGCGCGTGCGCTACCTGCATTCGGATATCGACACCGTCGAGCGCTCGGAAATCCTGCGCGACTTGCGCCTGGGCACTTTCGACGTGCTGGTCGGCATCAACCTGCTGCGGGAAGGCCTAGATATCCCGGAGGTTTCGCTGGTGGCCGTGCTCGACGCCGACAAGGAAGGCTTTCTGCGCTCGGAACGCTCGCTGATCCAGACCGTCGGCCGCGCGGCGCGCAATCTGAACGGCAAGGCCATTCTCTACGCCGACGAAGTCACCGGTTCCATGCGCCGCGCCATCGACGAGTCCAGCCGCCGGCGCGAGCGGCAACTGGCGTTCAACCGCGAACACAATGTCACCCCGGCGGGCATTCGCAAATCGGTGCTCGACGTCATGGAAGGCGCCTTTGCCGGCGCCGGCGGGCGCCCGCGCAAGGTGGCGGAGAAGAAGTCAAAATACGATCCGCCGCCAGCGGCCAGCCCGGAACGGCTCAAAGCCGAAATCGCCCGGCTCGAAAAAGAAATGTCCGAACAGGCCCGAAGCCTTGCCTTCGAGCAGGCGGCGATAACCCGCGACCGCATCGCGGACTTGAAAAGGCAACTGTTCCACTAATCGGGCACCGGGCGGGCGCCGGGCAGGTGCCGGGCAGGTGCCGAGCAGGTGCCGGGCGGGCGCTAATCGGTCGCCAAGCGGGCACTGGGACTCAGCCGGGCTGCGCGGCGCGCTTTTGCTGTACCCGCCGGAAGATGTCGCGGGCGAGATGTTCGTGGGCGATGGAGCGGAAATCGGCGTCTTGCATCACCCGGGAGCAGATTTCCTCGTTGCCGTCCATGCGCGAGACGAACAACTCATCGAGCATGTGGCCCAGAAAAGAGGAAAAATCGGCGAAACTGTTCGCCCGGGCCGCATCGACGATATCCTGGTTGTTTTCCGCCGAAGTGCTGATCTGGTCGAAAAACAACTGGTCGGCCTTGGTGAAATCGGTGCCGAAGCGCTCGTTCAAACGTTCGATCAAACTGGAAAGCGCGACTGCCTCGTCCTTGTGCCGCGCCGTGCCGACATCGGTCGGCCCTTTCAGCGGTTCGGCAACACCCTTGTCAAGAGCGATGGTGCCCTCGCTGATTTGCTGCAGACGATAGTACTGCAGCGCCACCTCGTCATCGAGCGCGAAAGCGCGGCCATCGCCCGGCGGCGGCAGTTTCGCCAGCAAATTGCGCGTGAAGGTGTAAAAACGTTCCAGGTCGGAGTCCGGGTAGGGGATGATCTGGGATAGGAATGCGTACAGATTGCGAAACGCGGTCAACTGCCCGCGGAACTGCTCGCGCTCTTCTTCTTCCCGGCCCGCAAAGCGTTGCGCGATGGCGTCGAGAATGGCGTTCATTTCGCGATGGCCGGTGGCGGAATCGCCGCGCTTGCGGTCGTACCAGACGCTGGCGAATGCCGCCACATCGCCTGGCGCGAAAATCGCCCATTCGTACAATCCGTGTTGCAACTCCGAAAGCTTTTGCGGGTCGGCGTTTTCGCCCACGGGCGTCGCCTCGTAATAGGGTTTGAAGGCCTGGTAGATGTCTTCTTCGGCGTTGACGAAATCGAGAATGAAGGTGCGCGACTTGCCGGCGGCGACGCGGTTGAGCCGGGACAGTGTCTGCACCGCCTGCACGCCGGCCAGACGCTTGACCACGTACATGGTTTGCAACAGCGGCTGGTCGAAACCGGTTTGATATTTGTCGGCAACAAGCAGCACCCGGTAGTCGTCGCCGGCGAAGGCTTCCGGCAATTCGCGCTCGGCCAGCCCATCGTTCATTGAAACTTCGGTGTAGGACTTGCCGGGATCGTCCGGGTCTTCGACGCTGCCGGAAAAGGCCACCAGCGAGCGTATGCCCTGGTAGCCGTTCTCGGCGAGGTAGCGGTCGAAAGCGAGCTTGTACTTCACCGCGGACAGCCGGGCGCCGGTGACGACCATGGCCTTGGCGCGGCCGCCGATTTCATGCATCACATGCAGCCGGAAGTGCTCGACGATCACCGAAACGACTTGTTCGATATTGACCGGATGCAACTCCAGATAGCGCGCCAGCGCTTTCGCCGCTTGCCGGTTTGGCACCTCCGGGTCGTCCTGGACCTGTTTGATCAAGCCAAAGTAGCGCTTGTAAGTGGTGTAATTTTGCAGCACATCCACGACGAAGCCTTCGTCGATGGCCTGGCGCAGGCTGTATTCGTGAAAGGGCGAGCCGCCGGAAGGGCCGGGCTCGTCGAACAGCGCCTTGGTCTTGAACTTTGGCGTCGCGGTGAAGGCGAAAAAACTCAAATTGGGCTGGCGGCCGCGGCGCTGGGCATCGCGCAAGATCTTTTTCCGCGCGGCTTCGGTCAAATCGTCGTCTTCTTCATCGGAAAGCTGGGCGGCGACGGCGGCTTCGATGCCATCCTTGTTTAGCATTGCTTTGAGCGCGGTCGCGGTTTCGCCGCTTTGCGAGGAATGGGCTTCGTCGACGATGACCGCGAACCGCTTGCCCGCGGTGTCGATCCTCACCCCGGCGCCTGTCTTTTTCAGCGTTGAAAGCGCCTGGGTGATGAAAGGGAACTTTTGAATCGTGGTGATGACGATGGGTGTCCCCTGGGACAGGGCGCGGGCGAGTTGCCGCGTGTCCTGGTCGATTTTTTCGACGACGCCGGTCTTGTGCTCGAATTGGTAGATTGTGTCTTGCAACTGCTGGTCGAGCACGCGCCGGTCGGTGACCACGACAACCGAATGGAACACTTTCGTGTCGCTTGCATCGTGCAGGCTGGCCAGGCGGTGGGCGAGCCAGGCGATGGAGTTCGACTTGCCGGAGCCGGCGGAATGTTGGATCAGGTAATTGCGGCCCGCGCCCTGGGCCCCGGCGTGGGCGGCGAGCCGGCGCACGGCGTCGAGCTGGTGATAACGCGGGAAGATCATGGTCTCGCTGCGCGCCAAGCGCGGGCCTTTGCCGGTCTGGACGCGGCTTTCCTTCACTTGCAGGTGCATGAAGCGTTGCAGGATTTCCAGCAGGCTGTCCGCTTGCAGCACTTCGTCCCACAGGTAGTGGGTTTTCCAATTGCCTTCGACGGGAGGATTGCCCGCACCATGCTCGTGGCCGCGGTTGAAGGGCAGAAAGTGGGCGTCTTCCTTTTCGTCCTGGCCGCGCAGCCGCGTGGTCATCCAAACTTTGTCCGGGTCGAGCGCGAAGTGGACCAGGGCGCGCTGCTTGAAGGCGAACAACAGGTCGCGGCCGTCGCGTTCCCGCCGGTACTGCTTGATCGCGTCGGCGGCGCGCTGCCCGGTGAGCGGATTCTTCAGTTCGGCGGTGACCACCGGAATGCCGTTGACGGCCAGCGTCAGGTCGATAACGCATTTGCGCTTGCCGCCTCCGGGCTTTTTCATCACCGAACTGAAAGCGACCTGGCGCGTGACGGTCAGCCGGTTCGCGGCGTAGTTTGCCGCGGCTTCGGGATTCATGCCGGTGTTGGGCCGGAAAAAGGCCATGCGCAAGGATTTGCCATAGCACTTGAAGCCGTGGCGCAGCACGTGCAGCGTGCCTTTCAGTCCCAGTTCCTTGGTCAGGTAGTCGAGCACAGTTGCGCCGGTCTTCGGCCCCAGCAGCGCTTCCAGCGCGCGCCATTTCGCCGCCTGGCTGTCGCGCAGAAAACCGGTTACATCGTCCGGGAACAGGGCGAGGTCTTCGTCATAGGCGGCCGGTTTGCGCGCCGCATAGCCGCCGCGGCTGGTCAGGCCGCGTTCAATCGCGGCTTCAAATGCGGTTTCCGTGTGGGCGGGCATTAGTTGTGGTTTCTCCGCCTGGCGGACGAGCAGTAACCGCGGCTGCCACATCCCGGCTGTGTTCGCGCATGAAATCGCTTGCGGGCAGCTCGTTGCATTACAGCAGAAACGGATTGATCACTTGTATGTCGCCGTAAGTTTGTTCGTGGCTCAGGTTTTCGGTGTACAGTTTGTCGCAGCCGGCAATCAACGCGGCCGCGATGATTGCTCCATCCCAATAAGAAATCCCGTATCGACGGCTGATCGAAACGCCACCGCGAAACACCGCGGGAGTCAAATTTTCCACCCGCATCTGAAGAATGGGCTCCAGGAATTTCATGACATCTTCGGGGGATAGGCGGTTACTGCGGCTGACCCGGGTCGCTTGACTGTAAAATTCCTGCAGGACTTGCACCGATACAACGAGGTTGGGCTCGGCGAGAATTCTGCGCGCCCGATCCCGTTTGGCCGCGTCATCCACGGACAGGCCCACCGCGTAAATCAGAATATTGGTGTCAACGAATGTCATCGTCTGCGGATTTCACCGCTTCTTCATAAAGTTCCTCGCGAGACAGATTTTCGCTCGCGCGAAGGCCAACGCCCCGGTTGTCGAAATCGTCCCACACCGCGTCAAGTATTCTGCGCCGCGTCTGCAAAAGCGAAGGGGCGGCATCGCCTGGTTGCGAGCTGAGGCTTTGCAGAAAGCCGCGCACCAAAGCGGACACGGAAGTACCCATCTCCGCTGCCCGGATGCGCGCTTGACGATGCGTCTCGTCGTCAATGGACAAGGTGATATTCTTCATCGGCTTCATCCAAAGTTTCACAGTATCAAAGTTTCACTGAATCCAGTGAATAGTACGCGAAACCCAAATTGAACACAAAAGCGCGGCGGCGTTGCGAGTGAACGCAAGGTACCGAAGGCCGCCCGGAGTCAGAGGCAGGCGACGGGGTTTGGGTCCTGTGGGGGTTCGGGGGCGGGCGGAGCATCCGTTCCGGGAGTGGCTCCCTGCGGCGCGGGAGGCTCGTAGCCCAGGACGCCGGTTTCGACGCGGGCCATGCGGGCGTTCAGGTCGTACAGTTGGCCGTCAATCCGTTCCAGGCGGTTTTCCACGCGGTCAATGCGGTCGTCCACTTGGCCAATGCGGTCCTCCACGCGGTCAATGCGGGCGTCCACCTGATCAATGCGGGCGTCCACCTGCTCAAAGCGGTCGTCCACTTGGTTGAATCTTTCGTCTACAGCATCGAAGCGGGCGTTCATTTCGTTGCGCATCGCGTTCATCTCGCCGCGCACGGATTCAATTTCCCGGCCGAGCGAGTTGGTCATCCATGTATTGGAGGCAATAATGGCGGCGACTACCGCGACAAGGTTCAGGTTGTCGGCGAACAGGCGCCGGCTGGTTGCAACTGGGTTTGACACGCGAATTTCTCCTTTGGCGATTCTATGCCGGAAACCGGGCGGTTTCCAAATTAAGTAGACCCGCCAGGCGGAGAATTTCTTTCATGGAGGGCGGAAAAACCGAGAAAAGGTTTCACACAATTAATGGACTCCCGCGGCGGGGCGAGCGGCCCTCGTAACGGGAAGTTTTATTGATGTGGCGGGTGGTAGGCAGATTGAAGCGGCGGAAATTACGTCGGCATCGCTGTGCACGCGCATTCTTCGCACAAGCCCGGTATTTGGATGCTTGCGCAGCGGCTCGGAAATTGCGTTGCTGTCGAGCAGATAGCGCATGGCCTAAAAGTTCGGGTCGCGTCCAGGTTCAGTATCGCGTGCGCCTTCGAGCAATTCCGCTGGTTCAATCGCCAATTCGTGGAGTTCGACCGCGTTCGTGAATTCGTCCCAGGCTTCGGCAAAATCGCGCCGGCCGGCGGCCATCCGTGCAAACGCCTCGAGCCCCATCAGCACCGCCACTGGCTCGCCACGCCGGGTGAGACGGACGGTTTCGCCGCGCTCGGCTTCGCGTATAAGCTTCGGCAGATTTCTACGCGCATCCGCGATCGAGTGCATTGTTCGCATGTCGTTGTTCCGGTGGATTCCATGGGAACAAAATGTTCATCAAGGTGTACATACTATCCTTCTTCAATAGTTGAGGGAAGGGCGAATCTGTAAGCGGAAAATGCCGCCCGGGATCAGAGACAGGCGACGGGATTTGGGTTCTGTGGGGGTTCGGGGGCGGGCAGGGATTCGTCGCCGGGGGCTGTCCGCGGCAGCGTGGGAGGCTCGTAGCCGAGGACGCCGGTTTCGACGCGGGCCATGCGGCCGTTCAGGTCGTACAGTTGGCTGTCGATCCGTTCCAGGCGGTTTTCCACGCGATCAATGCGGGCGTCGACCTGATCAATGCGGGCTTCCACCTGATCAATGCGGGCTTCCACCTGATCAATGCGGGCATCCACCTGCTCAAAGCGGTTGTCCATTTGGTTGAATCTTTCGTCGACAGCATCGAAGCGGGCGTTCATCTCGTTGCGCATGGCATCCATCTCGCGGCTGAGCGAACTGGTCATCCATGAATTGGAGGCGATGATGGCGGCGATTACCGCGACAAGGTTCAGGTTGTCGGCGAACAGGCGCCGGTTGGTTGCAACTGGGTCTGACATGCGAATATCTCCCTTGGCGATTCTATGCCGGAAACCGGGCGGTTTCCAAATTAAGTAGACCCGCCAGGCGGAGATTTTCTTTCACATGGGTTGGACCCACGGCATGGATGCGGATGGTCGAACTCGCGCACGCCCGTTGCAGGGAAACTGAGGATTAAGACATGACAAAGTCCGCAAATGACGTACTGACATTCTGGAAAGATGAAGTTGGTGTCGAAAAGTGGTACATGGGTTCAACAGCACTCGATAAGGAAATCATCGACCGCTTCATGACCACCTATGAGGCCGCCCGCGACGGAAGGCTCGACCATTGGCAAGATGACGCGACGGGTTCGCTCGCTTTGCTGCTGCTCCTCGATCAGTTTCCGCGAAACATGTTTCGCGGAGACCCTCAATCTTTCGCCACTGACGCAAAAGCAAGAGATGTTGCGCGAGGGGCGATTGAAAAAGGTCAGGATGTCGAAGTGGAAGGCCTGGTCCGCCAGTTTTTCTATCTTCCTTTCGAGCATTCGGAGCTGCTGGCCGATCAGGACTTCGGTTACGAAAGGCTTAGCAGGGCCATGCCGGATCACGAACTTGGCCTGCTCCACGCCAGGTCCCATCGGGAGATTATCAATCGTTTTGGCCGTTTTCCGTTCCGAAACGACGTTTTGGGCAGGGAATCAAGCTCGGAAGAACAAGAATTCATGGATGCCGGCGGTTATGCGGCATTCACCGACAGGTTCGAGAAGATTGTATGACGCCGTAAACGTGCAGGAGGTGTGACATGGCTGATATCAAACCGATCCGGTCGGAACGGGACCACGAGGCGGCTTTGGCCCGGATCTCCGAACTCATGGACGCGGAACCTTGCAGCCCCGAGGGCGATGAGCTCGATGTCCTGGTCGATCTGGTGGAACTTTACGAAAGCAAACACGTGCCGATGGGACTGCCAAGTCCCATCGGCGCCATAGAGTTTCGCATGGAGCAGGCGGGTCTGCGCCCCGCGGACCTTGCGCCCTTCATCGGAAGCCGGGCGAAAGTCTCCGAGGTTCTTTCCGGCAAGCGGTCGATCACCATGGCGATGGCGCGCGCCCTGCATGAGCATCTTGGCATTCCGGCGGACGTGCTGCTGAAAAAACGGAAATGAATATTGATAACCCGTTTGCCGACATCGAATGGAGACGGTTTCCCGTCAAGGCAATGGCAAAGTTGGGCTGGATACCAACCGAACCCGGTCTGGCCGGCCGGGCCGAGCGAATCATGCGGGACTTGATCTCCCGCGCGGGAGGAGAGTATGTCGCTTCCGCGGCACTCTATCGAAAAAACGACCATGCGCGCGCAAATGCCAAAATGGACCCATATGCGCTCCAGGCATGGTGTTGGCAGGTCCTTGCGAAAGGCAACGAAGACCGTCCCGGCAGAGATTACGAACCCGGCATCGTGACTCAGGAGTTCCTGACCAAGATCGCGCAACTAAGCTGGTCCGAAGACGGTCCGCGTCTTGCGAAGGAAAAACTGGCCAAGCATGGCATTTCGCTGGTGATCGCAAGGCATTTGCCAAGAACGTATCTGGATGGGGCGGCCCTCCGGCTCGCAGATGGCAGACCGGTTATTGGGCTCACGCTGCGCCACGACAGAGTTGACAACTTCTGGTTCTGCCTGTTGCACGAACTGGCTCATGTGGGCCGGCACATTGACACCGGCGGGGGCGAGGCTTTCGTGGACGATCTGGCGCTGCGGGGGTTCGCTGGCAGGCGGGAAGACCCCAGGGAGATGGAAGCGGACGAATGGGCCGAAGAAGCGCTTGTTCCGCGTGCCGCTTGGGAAGCAAGCGCGGCAAAAGACCATCCGACACCCGCGGCCGTGATCAATCTGGCCAAGTCCTTGCAGGTACACCCGGCAATCGTTGCGGGCAAGGTTCGATACGAAAGGCGGAATTACCGCCTGCTATCGCAGTTTGTCGGAAGCGACGAAGTTCGCCGGCAATTCGGCTTGGAGACGTGACGCCGGTTTCGACGCGGGCCATGCGGCCGTTCAAGTCGTACAGTTGGCCGTCGATTCGTTCCAGGCGGTTTTCCATGCGGTCCATGCGGGCGTCCACCTGATCCATGCGGTCGTCCATCTGCTCGAAGCGCTCGTCCACCTGGTTGAATCTTGAATCAACCCCTCCAGTTGTGTGGTAGCATCGGCAGCTTGCTTTCGGCAATTTCTAGTCACGATTCAAGGGTCCCAAGAAATGAGAAATCTGATTTGTTGCATGATCGCTATCGTGTGTTTGTTTTCCGCCGGCCCCACGCTGGCTGACGAGAACGATATTCTGATATTCGTCCGCGACGATTCCCGCAATCTGGAGCTGATGCTCGAAGAGGAAGTGCTGGTAATCAAGGCCATGCTGGAAGCGGAAGGATTCGACGTGGATATTGCAACCGTTGATGGTGAGGATCTGGTTGCCGAAGGCGTAAGCGTTGCGGTGGACCACAAGATTGCGGATGTGTCCATGGACGATTATGGCGGCATTGCTCTTCCGTGCATGGCGCCGCCGCCGGGTTCCGCGCTGGAGCGCACAGTCGTCGGGCTGGTGGCTGAAGCGGCCGCAAGCGCCAAACCCGTTGCGGCTTCTCGAGGCGCTGTCGGCTTTCTTGCTGAAGCCGGCGTGCTTGAGGGCAAGCGCTTCGCCTACGCTTCGCCGGTGGACGTGGACGACCGTCCGAGCTTTCGCGGCGCGACTTTTACCGGGACTGGAACCGAACGCGATGGATTCGTCACAACCAATGGAATTTGCCCGCTGGCTTCACGTTCCCTCAATCTGCCCGACGGCACGCGGGACATGACCGTGGCGTTTATCGAATCTCTCAAGTCGCGAGACTGAACTTGTATCGAATGTCAGTACCGCAGTAATACATCCCAAAAGCACCGTTAGGAAATTCCCCAGTTCGCGCCCCCGCCAAGGCCGAAAATCCCGATTGTTGTGCCTGGACGAAAATGGCAACTCAATAAAATCAATCACTTGCGTGATTTGACCGTCGAACTCAAGAAATCTCCCTTCCTCAAATATCGAGAGTCAAAAAACAACGGGATTGGTTTCGCATGAAACAAAGCCACACTCTCATCCAATACACATCCCTCCACAGCATGAATATGCAAGTGCGGCTCTGAAGTATTACCGGAGTTTCCAATACGTCCAATCGCATCTCCGGATACTACGCGATCACCTTCCCGCACAGATATACTACCCTTCATCAAGTGTGCCAGTACGAGCGTTTTTCCACTGACGTGAAGAAACACGAAGTTGCCAGCCGGGTTTTTTTCATCCATTTCTCCAATTGGCATGTCATCTTGCCCATCCTCGGTTCTAGCAATTACAGCATCTACTGGCGCGACGACTTTTTCTCCATAACTATAGTAGCGCGTCAACTCTTTCGGGATTAATCCTCTTGCCCTAACTCCACTCTTATCGACGACAATTAAATCCAGCGCTTGTTTCTGGGCTTCAACCCTTCTGTGGTAGAGATTTTGAATCCTATTGCCACCACCATGCGCTACTATACACTTGGTAGTCAGAGGCGATGTCAACATAAGACCATCATCTGTAGGTCTGATAGCTCTACCTATGCTCAACCACAATGTGGCGCAAACGATGAAAGTAAAAAAAGTTAACGACATCAGAAAATGGTCAGCCAGTGCCGAATAATTTCTCAGCATCGACACAAAAAGAAGCGCCAATGCCAGCGCTATGAAGGCAAATTTAAAGCGGTTTCCAACTATCTCCCAGCTAAAGCTGAGAAATACAATCAAACAGTGTATTGCAAAGCATACTACGGCAATAAAGTAAGCCGAAACACTGTCGTAACGTGTAAGCAGAACAGAGATTGTGACAAGAAATGGCAAGGTATATAACAGCATCAGCGTGACCATCAAGCAAAGCTCCAATCAGGCAAGGGGGAGAACTTTTTACGCTTTACCCATATAGGCGGCAGGGCAAGATACCACACTATCAGCCAAATCGATGGCTTTATCCATCAAGAGAGACAGCGCTTCATTTTTCCAAGCACGACCTGAAGGTGCGGCTCATTTTTCGCTGGACGCCGAAGCGCATCCGCGCCCATCAGGCGATCGCGCACACTGCTTTCGCTTGCGTGCAGCATCTGGCGTACCGGGTGAAGCTGCAGAAAAAGCGTTCACTTTCGCCGGAAGCCATCCACGACGTCCTGCCGCACCGGTAGTGCTCTATTCTCAAACACGTCGGCAAAGCCGAGTGCTACGCCGTTCCCTCGGCCTCGACGGTCGAGGCCAAGGAGACCTCCGAATCCCTGGGCCTGCCGATCACGGATGTGCCGTACGCCCTGAAGTGACGCCCCACCAAGACCGAAAATCGCGGTTGTTGTGCCAAGGCGAAAATGGCAACTCAATGAAATCAATCACTTGCGTGAATTAACCATCGAAGTCAAGTGCAACTCATTTTTTTCTGAGTTCACACAATATCCGGCCCAGCTCGAAGAGATGCGGACCAGACTTCATTCTGCTTGAATCTCGACCCGCTTTGGCGCATAGTCAGGATTGACAGCTGTGTCAAGGTTCGCATAGCATCGCATCCGCCACAGTGTAGGAAAAAAGCCATGGAACAACTTTCGATTGAAGTCGACTATGACGAAGCCGCCGGAGTTTTCTTTGGGACCAGCGAAAACATACCCGGATTGACACTAGAGACGGATACGCTAGCGGAGTTGATTGAAGTGGCAATTGAAATTGTTCCACAACTACTGGAAAGCTATTTCAACCCACTTCCCGGAGAGAAGTTTGAGATCGGAATCAACGTTCGTCGCCGTCCCGATTCTTCTCAACGTCCCGGACCGCATACAAAATTTATTATTGATGAGTCACCGAGTTTCACTGCCACAGCTTAAAAATTTTATGGATGCCAAATGACCGATTCGCTTTGGAGAGAAGTATCCAAAAAGCTGAAGAAAGCAGGTTGGGAGAAAAAACGAGAAGGAAAAGGCAGCCATGAAATATGGGCGCACCCCAGCAATCCAGATGCAATAATTAGCGTTCCCAGAAATTTAAAGTCAAGACATACAGCGAACAGCGTATTAAAGTCTGCGGGGCTAGAGAAAATTTAATAAATCCAACCTCCATTCTGGAATTGGTTGGAAAGGTGTTAATCTGAACGCATTGACGCCACCGCGACCTTTGGCAGGTTGAACGCGGCGTCCCCGTTTCCAGAAGCGACCTGAATGTGCGGCCTATTTTTCACTGGACGCCGAAGCGTATCCGCGCCAATCTGGCGATCGCCTACATGGCTTTCGCCTGTGTGCCGCATCTGGCGTACCCTGTGAAGCTGCGGAAAAAGCGTTCGCTTTCGCCGGAAGCCATCCGCGACGCGCCGCCGCACCTGCAATGCCCAATTCTCAAACACGTCGGCAAAGCCGGGCGCTACGCCGTTCCCTCGGCCGCGACGTTTGATGTGAATTTTTGACCGGACCGAGTCTCAGTCCCGCCCGGAATCATAGGCAGGCCACAGGGTTGAGGTCTTGTTGGGGTTCGGGGGTGGACGGGGAATCGGCTCCGGGGGTTGTTCCTGGCGGCGCGGGAGGCTCGTAGCCCAGGACGCCGGTTTCGACGCGGGCCATGCGGCCATTCAGGTCGTACAGATGGCCTTCGATTCGTTCCAGGCGGTTTTCCATGCGATCCATGCGGGAGTCCACCTGATCAATGCGGGCGTCCATCTGATCAATGCGGGCGTCCATCTGCTCGAAGCGGGCATTCATTTCGTTGCGCATCGCGTTCATCTCGCCGCGTACGGATTCAATTTCCCGCCCGAGCGAGTTGGTCATCCATGTATTGGAGGCAATAATGGCGGCGACCACCGCGACAAGGCCGAGATTGTCGGCGATCGGGCGCCGGTTGGTGGCAACTGGGTCTGACATGCGAATATCTCCTTTAGCGATTCTATGCCGGAAACCGGGCGGTTTCCAAGTTAAGTAGACCCGCCAGGCGGAGATTTTCTTTCACATGAAGCGGAAAAATTTCGCGGCCGATCTCGGCCAGCCAACCAAGACTAAGAATTCCGATTGTTGTGCCTGGACGAAAATGGCAACTCAATGAAATCAATCACTTGCGTGATTTGACCGTCGAAGGCGACAGCCACCACATGCGCGGGATTATGCATCCGCCGATGTTTTCCGGAATCAAGCCGGCGCGTAACGATCAACCGCTATTTCATCCGCCTTCGCGCGCATGCGAACGACGTCGTGCCAAGCCTGTATTTTCAACAAGAGGTCCATGCTGACACCGAATCCCTTTTCGAGGCGCAAGGCCATCTCCGGGGATAGAGAAGACTTTCCATTCAGCAGATCCGACAGCGTCGACCGGCGCACGCCAAGCACGCGAGCCGCTTGGGAGACGCTCAGGCGCAATTCTGCGATCACCTCGTCGCGAATGAAGCATCTCAAGCAGTTCCCGCAATCCTCGATGGCGAACTGACTGGATTTCCAAAGCGCGGGACTATACGGCGATACCGGACAGAATGCAAACCCCAGTCTCGGTGCTCGGGCCGGCATGTGAAGGCTAAAGACGCCTGACGCTTCTAACCGCCGTGAATCCAGGAGAGTCATCCGCCCATGGTCAATGACATCGACCGGTATAGGATCGCCGCCGCGGCCCGCTGGGACGGATTGCGCGGCGGCGCCACGAACATCTGCGGCATGTCCGCGGCCGAACTGTTTGAGCGCTGCCGCGGCCTGTGGCAGGTGGAGCGCGGCTTCCGCGTTTCCAGGCACGACCTGAACTGACGCCCCGCCAAGACCGAAAATTCCAATTGTTGTGCCTAGGTGGAAATGGCAACTCAATCGAATCAATCACTTGCGTGAATTAGCCGTTGAAGTCAGTACTGCCGATTCTCAACCAATCCGTATACTCATAAAATATCGGGGTTAGTATCTATATTCGTAGTCTCGAAGTCTCCTTTTGCATTTTTCAAGCTCATCTGTTGTAAACAACTGATGAAATTTTTCCGATTTAACTACAAATGCTTCAACAGATAAATCTAGTCTACCTAATTCCCAAAGTTTAGTGTAACCCTCCGAAGGATGATTTGAATTAATGAGCTTGCGAGCTGCCTCAAGGCCTCCGCGGTTATTTACTAACTGCAAAAAACCTAAAGGCGTGAAACTTGTTTCCTCACGCGCTCTATGGTAAATATTTAACATTTCTTGATGGAACTGTAATTTTAAATTATCACGCATGATTCAATTTCTCCATAATTTAATTTTCGCAATAAAATTGCAACACTAGTCAATACGAGCTATAGTCAAAAGTGGCGTGCGGGTAAGGCGGACCTGGCGACCGTTCACTTCCGGAGCTCTGTTTAGGCAATCCATTATCCTGCAAGAAAATCATTCCGCATCTGAGCAACGGACATGCTGTTGCCCAGTTAGAGCCAATATCCGGCACCGCATCCGATCCATCGACTGAACTGTGGCGGCAAAACGCGAAACTGCTAATTTTGACATCGATGGTTAAATCACATGCGTGAGTTAGCTGTCGAATTCAATTAACAAAAGTCTCCATTTCATATGCCATGATTTGGGTTGTAGAATTGTTTACTTACTTCCTTTTCCTCTACAATAAATGCGCGTTTTCAAGGCGAAACTTTGCGGCTTTTACAAAACTAACATCAAACAAATTATGGTGACGAACTACAATTTCTTCGAAAGTAATATCGAGTTTATTACTATCTCTCAGCTTCCTAAATCCTTTTTGTATTTCGCCGGAGACAACAATTTTACTAAGCGCATTAACAAGGCCGTGCCGTTCAATCATGTTTCTTGTGTTGGTAGCTCTCCCGCCAATAATTTGTTCGTAGATTTCCAGTGAATCACAAACGTCAGAGTAAAGTTCACTAATTTCGGCATTGTTCATAGCATCCTCCTTAGAAATATATTTAATGTTCAAGCTTTTGCTTCTTTGCATTTTGGTAGTAGAATGAGATAAATCAAATTTATGCAGCATTTTTAATCATAAATGAATTTGAATCCAAAAATTCTATAATTGCATTATCTATTTCTTTCAAAGGGAGCACGTGAGGTGGGCAACTGGATCCACGCCTCCATGACAAATTATCTCCGATGTTTTTGATTTGCGCACATATTCCACAAAACATATCAAATTGCTGATCCACATTAAGGTTCTGTAGCGACTGAGCATTTATTCTCCTTCTTCTCGAATTCGAGCTATCCAGCCAGTATTTGTCTGAAAGTTGGAAAAACTTCATGGTATATCTTCTGTCGATAGGCGGAATTAAGTTTGGTAATATATGAAAGATAGCTTTTGAATGAGCGACTATAGTTTGATTTGAGCAAGAAATTTTAAGTCCAATGTAAGCGTCTTTTAGCTCTCTCAACAACGCACTATAAGTTTCATTCGTTAAGTCAGCTATGTTTTCTGACCGAAGATTTTCAAAGAATTTTTTGTGCTGCAGTATGCTGCCAGAAAAATCATCCCATTTTGTAAGTTTTCCGTATGCATTGCCCATTCGATGCATTCCCCAGCTGGTCAAAGTTGCATAAACCAGCTCAATATGCCTTTTAGATAGAAAGCCAGTCTTACATTCTCTCAAACATTCGTTGTGGAAATATACACTTGGGCCCCCAAATTTCAAAAATCTGTTATATGAATTCTTGGAACAATTATCCCAGTTTGCCACAAAGCTTTCGATTATATCTGTTTCTGTCATAGTATGTTTTCCTCCAAGTAATATTGTTTCTAATGTAAAAGTCTGCAATGATGCCTGTGTTAGCGATCTAACCCAAATCAAGCATTTGCATTATAGAGCGTTTAAGGTTACACCAACACCTAAATTGGGTAAGTCTCAGTTAATTAAGACATATATTATTAGAATTCCAATTTGAAAAATCAAGTAATTTTTGAAAAATCACGTAAAAACAGTAGGTTAGCTGTTGCCCAAAAGTCAGCATTTCGTAGGCTTGACGCGACTTTTTGGCGTGTTTTTACTATTACGACACTTCGATTGCGCTTAGGCCGAGAAAAGACAACAAACGTCTCACGACGGTTGATGTATGTGTTAAACGCATATTTCATACCAAGCAATTTTAAAATTCAAGTATTTTTCGATATCAATGCATAGAATATACAATTTCGATGCGGTCGGGAGGCTGTATGGGCGCGGCGCAACGGAAGCAGGAAAGGAGGTTGGAAGTGTTTGAATACACGTACACGATGTGGACGTAACGGCACCTGTCGCAATCACAGACATCTGAGATACTTGGGTTTTGCGAGCGGACGTTCCGGCGCAGGGTGTAAAGGTGCCGGGAAGAGGAAGATGAAGCGGAGGGAGCCGGTGACGAAGCCTTTCGGGACCGGCGTATCGTGTGGGCGGCGCTTCCCGCGTCACCGGTCAACTGTTGTCAATGGCTACTGATATCTGCTGATTTTCAGCAATTGAAAATTACACACTTTTGATCGATTCGCCTTGGCCCGCGCCAAGGGAGCAGAGCGACTGTGGGGCGGCCCAGGGCGATCAGTTTCCCGCTTTCCCATTCAATTCCCGCGTCCAATCACCCAACAGTGTCCGGTATTCTCGCATTCGATAGCTGTTTCCCCGGATGTTTACGATGTGGCAGTGGTGCAGTAGGCGGTCGATCAGAGCCGCCGCCATGACTTCATCCCCCAACACGCCGCCCCACTCCTCGAATCCCTTGTTCGACGTCAGAATCGTCGATGCCCGATCATGGAGCGCGTTTATCAACTGGAAGAACAAGATCGCGTTATCGCGGGTCATCGGTAGATAACCGATTTCGTTCACCACCAGCACCGCAGGGTGCGTGAGCAATTTGAGCCGGCGCCCGAGTTGGCCGGCGACCTTGGCCTCCTCTAGCGTGCCGTAGTACACGCGCCAGTCGGATTCGGCGGCCGCAATGGCCAGACTGATGTCCAGATGGGTTCTGACGACGCCCGGCGGTCCGAGCAACACCACGTTTTCCGTGCGCCGCACAAAACCCAGTTCGTGCAGGCTTTCGATCTGGTCGCGCCGAATGCCCGGTTGGAAGGCGAAGTAGAACTCCGTCAGCGTTTTCACCGTCGGCAGCCTAGAGGCGCGCTTCGCGGTCTCCAGCCGCCGGTTGTTGCGTAGCCGATCTGCGCCTTCCGCACTCGTTCCGCAGCTTCGGTGGCGGTGGCGCGAACTGAGGAATTTTGAAAACGGCGCTCTTGGGGAGTATTATTGCGGTACTGACAACAGTCTTGTACACCGGATCTGACTTTAGCTCGAATGGGAAATGAACGATCAAATGCTGGTAAAATCGGTGCGCCCGCACAATATCTGATTCCAATGGCATGGAGTCGGATATGCAATTGCGCCAATGGCTTACCAAGAGAGCAGAACCCGCTGTTATGAATTAAGAACTGTTATATGACGTCAAGTAACGCAGGAGAGGAAACTTGTATAAGAAACGATTGAAAGACGTTACATGTGAAGATATACATCAAATCGTGTCGGATCAGATGCAGGAAGATGCCGAGTTGGAATTAAAGGAAAGCCTACCTACAAAGAATAAAGTGCGCGATACACGGACGAGCGATGCGACACAGGTGAGTGAATTTGCCCGCAACAAGTTACTCGAAGAGATAATTGCATTTGCTAACGCATACGGCGGAACATTAATTATTGGTATTGGGGAATCGAATGACAAGCCAGCACGTGCGGATAGGATCGTGCCTCTTTCCAACTGCACTCAACTAGCAGAAATTCTCTGCCTACAATGCCGAGACTGCATTGAGCCGCAGATTCCACTTTTGGAGGTTAAAGGTATTCCATTGCAAGAGGATGGCGGCGGCGTTATTGTTTTTCGCGTTCCTCGTTCACAGGCGGCTCCACATCGGCATACCGTGACTAAAGAATGCTATGTACGACGAACAGACCGTACGGAAAAAATGACTTTGCGAGAAATTCAGGACCTTACCCTCCAAGTTAAGCGCGGGCTGGTCTCATTAGATGAAAAGTTTGTTAATAGTAGAAAGAAATTTACCAATATTTTGGATAAATTTGCGAAGGGAAACCGAGCATTCGGAATAAGAGCGACGCTAGTATCACTGACACCGGTCTGTACAGAAAGAGTACACAATAGAAATGAAGTGTTGCCGCCAATGATCACTATGTATGGTTCCATAAATGACGATAAATCAATTGAATTGGATTTGCCTGCGTCTGATGGAATTTGGCAACCACAATTGCGCGGAACCAAAACGATTAGTGACCAAAATGGGTTTGTGGTCATTCGAGAGGTATATTGCGATGGACTCATTGAATATACATTGCTTGTTAAGGATTACAATGATCAGATTTATCTGTCTACAGAATGGTTAATTGGATTAATTGGCAACGTACTTTGTGCAGTTGAAAAATTTCGACGCGCAATAGAAGTTCCAAGCGTTGAGTATGAATTGGAGTTTGAATTGGATAACAGAGCTGGCAATCTGCCAATTCGAAGATATGGCAAAGAAATTTACAACTATGAAGGATCGATAGGTCCTCATTCAGAAGGTTCAACTGTCTTTCCTCGCTACAGGATTGGAGCGCCAAATGAGTTTGAAATTGTCACCGACAGATTGGAACAAGATTTTTGGGATGTAACAGGTCGTCAACTGGATAACCGGATCAGGCTCGACTTTGAAAGTGCATTGAGAGATCTTGGTCTGTCGTAGCCAATACCAAGTAGTATTGGTTCTGGCTGGCGCTGCCGGTCACGCGCGACAGTATGCCGGTGGATTGCGAGTTGTTTTCCGGCGTGCAATACGAGGGCGCGACGTGTTTGCTGATGATGGAGGAGATGCGCAAGTGGCAGGACGGATTGTAGGCGGTGTGCGTGGCCGACGTGGGGATGTTCGGGGAGGAGAATCTGGCCAGGCTGGAGTCCGCGGGGCACCGCTACATCGTCGGCGCGCGCGTTTGCAGTCGCTGCCCAGGGCGTTGAAGGAGCGGATCGCCGACACGGACCGTTACCGCGGCGCGGCCGCCGTGGAGGCGGGCGGCAAAGTCGCCGTGTTCCGCCACCGCGGCCGAACTGTTCGAGCTCTTCCGCGGCCTGTGACGAGTGGAGCGCGGCGTCCGCGTTTCCAAGCACGACCTGAAAGTGCGGCCCATTTTCCACTGGACGCAGAAGCGCGTCCGCGCCCATCTGGCGATCGCCTGCATGGCTTTCGCCTGTGTGCGACATCTGGCGTACCAGGTGAAGCTACGGAAAAAGCGTTCTCTTTCGCCGGAAGCCATACGCGACGCCCTGCTGCACCGGCAGTGCTCAATTCTCAAACACGTCGGCAAACTCGGGCGCTACGCCGTTCCCTCGGCCGCAACGGTCGAGACCAAGGAGATCTACGAAGCCTTGGGCTTGCCGATCACGGACGTGCCGTACGCCCTGAACTGACACCCCACCTAGACCGAAAATCCCGATTGTTGTGCCTAGACGAAAATGGTAACTCAATGAAATCAATTACTTGCGTGATTTGACCGTCGAAGTCAAGAATCGTGCCCATTGCTGAAATATTATCGTCAGCCTGTTTGAACCGTATCTCAAGATAAATCGCAAGTAGAGGCGGAATCTGCTACATATACAAGATTGTTCTGTCCACGAGGAAAAGCGGCCTGATGCTGGATGTCGTCGTGGTATCAAGCAAACTGGCGGATATCACCTGCGTCTGACGATACTGAAGCGGCATTGTGCGCACCACGACAGGCCTTCGATTCACATTTACTTCGACGGCGGCTACACTTCCGACCGTGAATGACCTGCCATCGTAAACAACCTCGATGAAGGTGTCCCGCCGGTAATTGACCTCGGGCGATATCGCGTTTAGATTTGTTTTCGAAGAGAATAAAAAAGTAAATCTGGAGTAGACTCTATTACAACCCTCGGACTTGTAAAAAAGAGAAGACCACTTCACAAGTGCCATGTACAACAAAGCACTATAACCGATGACCTTTTCCTTAATTGTAAAAAACTCGAGTAATAGCGATGACTGTGGCAACTAACCACTTCCATTGTTCTTTCAATTTGTTGCATACCATTTTAATTTTTTTAAATATTCCAGATTCTATATCATTTGAGTCTATGACGTGGTTCCAAGGATATGGTTTGCCGCAAGAATGACAATGATTAGGCGGTTCATATTTTGAAACCAAATCTATTACCCCGGGAATGATATAACGACCGCGAATAGGCATATTGCATTGCTGGCAATTGGTGATAGTCTCTTTTCCACAATTCGAACAATATGAATCAATACTTGTCGATGACGCTATATTACTTGTAATCACGCAACCATTTAAGCATACTCGCGCTATGCAGTAGTGCCCACTCATGCCACTACCTCCATTTTTAAGTACATTGAATTGCCGGAGCCTTTATCACTTCGCCTTCCATTATACCCTAGTGCGAATTTTCACAAAGCAATAGTCGAATTTGGTGAACGGGCGGATTGAGTCGTGCGGTGGTTCTCTGCTGAAATTGGGTTTGCGATCCATTCTTCGGCAAGAGGAGCGCACTACACAAGAGCAAAGCTAATATAGCTCCCCTTTTCGCGCCATAGGCCGGTGTCATCTTCGACCCGTTGACCGACCTGTGTCAGTACCGCAGTAATACTCCCCAAAAGCGCCGTTTGAAAATTCCCCAGTTCGCGCCTCCGCCACCGCCCCCGGGGGCGGTGGCGGAGGCGCGGAAATCGGTGCTTGATGCCCCCTGGACTGCCGGGGAGCACAGCCATGATCAAACTGCGGGAGATTGTCATGATTCATGAACTGAAGAAACAGGGATTGGGCATCTCGGAGATTGCCCGGCGAACCGGCCTGGACCGGAAGACCGTTCGCAAACATCTCCGCGGCGGATTGCAATCCGCCCGGTACGGGCCGCGGCAGCCCAGGCCCCGGCTGCTGGATCCCTACGAGGATTATCTGCGCGAACGGATCGCCGCCTGGCCGGGATTGTCCGGACGGCGCCTTTGGCGGGAGATCGCGGAACTGGGCTACGCCGGCGGCTATACCGCCGTGACCGACTTTCTGCGCGAAACGAGGCCGCCCGCGCGCACCGCGTTCGAGCGCCGTTTCGAAACGCCGCCCGGCAGGCAGGCCCAAGTCGACTTCGGCCAGTTCAAGGTGGTCTTCGACGAGGAGCCCGACCGCGTGCGCGCCGTCAACCTGTTCTCCATGGTGCTGTCCCACAGCCGCTGGCTGTGGGGACGATTCTGCTTCAGCCAGAACCTGCAAACCGTGCTGCGCTGCCACATCGCCGCCTTCGAGGCCATGGGCGGCGCGCCGGCGGAGATTCTGTACGACCGGATGAAGACCGCGGTCGTCGGAGAGACGCCCGACGGCGTCGTCAACTACAACCCGGCGCTGGTGGACCTGCTGCGCCATTACCGCGCGGCCCCGCGTGCCTGCCGGCCGTACCGCGCCAAGACCAAGGGCAAGGTCGAACGCCCGTTCCGCTATGTGCGGCAGGACTTCTTCCTCGCCCGCCGGTTCCGCAACCTCGACGATCTCAACCGGCAGTTCGACCGGTGGCGCGACAATCTGGCCAACGCCCGCAAACACGCAACGACGCGGCGCGTCGTCAGCGCGGCCCACGCCGCGGAGCTGGCGCACCTGAGTCCCCTGCCGGCCGCGCCCTACAGCGCGCCGCTGGCCATCGAGCGCCGCGTCAGCCACGAGGGCATGGTCTCCGTCGGCGGCAATCTTTACAGCGTGCCGGACACCGTCCGCAAGCGCGCCCTGGAAATCCAGGTCCACGCCGGCCAGCTGCGCATCCTCGAGGACGGCGCCCTGATCGCCTTGCATCCCGTGCTCGAAGGCAGGAACCAGCGCCGCCTCGACCCCAGCCACCGCGGCGTTCGGACAACACCCCGGGCCGCCGCCGGGCAAACGCCGGTCGCGCGGCGGCCGCTAGACTTCTACGCCAACGTCGCGCGGCGCCTCGCCGCGCCGGGAGACAACCCGTGACCGCGCTGATCGACCGGATCCATCAAAACCTCGTCGGCTTGAAAATGCCGCGCGCCACCGAGTCGCTGCGCGACATCGTCCAGCGCATCGAACGCGGGGAAATCGGTGCGCTCGACGCCATCGACACCCTGCTCGCCGACGAACTCGGCTTCCGCGAAAGCCGCCGCATCGGCGTCGCGTTGACCACCGCCCGGCTCAACCCGCCCAAAACCATCGAAAGCTTCGACTTCGCCTTCCAGCCGTCCCTGGACAGAAACCGCGTCCTCGCGCTCGGACAGCTCGACTTTATCGAGCGCGCCGAGGTCGTCCACTTCCTCGGCCCCCCGGGGACCGGCAAGAGCCATCTCGCCACCGCCCTCGGCGTCGCCGCCGTCAAGGCCGGCAAAAGCGTGTACCGCGCCACGCTCGCCGAACTCATCCACGCCCTGGGCAAGGCGCAGCGGGAGGACCGCCTGGCCGAGAAAATCCGGCTCTACGCGCGCACGGCGCTGCTGATCGTCGACGAGATCGGCTACCTCACCATCGACGGCAACGGCGCGAACCTGTTCTTCCAGCTCGTCAACGCGCGCTACGAAAAAAGCGCCATGATCCTCACCTCCAACCGCGGATTCGCCGAATGGGGCGAGCTGTTCGGCGACCCCGTGGTCGCCACCGCGCTGCTCGACCGGCTCTTGCATCACGCCATCGTCATCCAGATCGAGGGCGCCAGCTACCGGATGCGCAAGCACGCCGACCTCATTCCCGAGCATGCCCGCGTCAATGCGCCGATCGCGCCGCCGCCGCCACCCAAAAAAAGGGGGCGACCGAGAAAAAAGCTGAACAACGCAGACTGAATCCGAGCGGAAAAACGAATGAAAACTGGGGAATTTTACTTCGGCACTTTTGGGGATTTTTACTTCGGTATTGACACGACCTGCTTCGGCGGAACGCGAAACGGTCGATCCAGGCCGCCGTGGCGGCCGAGTTTGAGGAATTCCTTTCCGCCTTGGGCGATGAGCGGCTGCCGGACGGAAGGCGGCGGGTGGTCCGAAACGGCTATCCGCCCGAGCATTGGATTTCGACGGGGACCGGCGCGGTGGAGCTGGCGGTGTCGAAGGCGCGCGGCCGATCCGGCGCGGTGGAGCCTTTTCATTCCCCGGTGGCGCGACTGTTCTTGCGCCGGGCCGCGGGCCTGGGCGCCGCGATTCCCTAGCTGTACTTGCGCGAGTTTCGACGGGAACATGCGCGCGGCCGTGTCGGCGCTGGTGGGGGAGGGAGCCGCGCGGGGTTTGTCGCCGAGTGTGATCAGCCGCTTGAAGCGCGCGTGGTGGGACGAATATCGGACTTGGAACAAGTGCCCGCTGGACGACGACTGGGTGTGCCTTTGGGCGGACGGCATCCACAGCGGACTGCGGGGGGATGGCGGCCGCTTGTGCGCGCGGGTGGTGATTGGCGCAATTGCCCGCGGGAAGAGCATTTCCCGGCGAGAGAGGACGGTGTCCGGGAATCAACGCAAAGCTGTTGCGAGTTGCTGCCGGATTTGAAACGGCGGGGGTTGCGCAAGCTGTCGAAACTTGCGCTGGGCGACGGGGCGCTGGGATTCTGGGCGGCACTGCCTCAGGTGTATCCGGAAACGCCCGGCCAACGCTGCAGGGTGCATAAGACGAGCAACGTGCTGAAAAATTTGCCGAAATCGAGCCAGGCGAAGACGAAGGAGGGTTTGCACCAAATTTGGATGGCCGAAACCCGGGAACAAGCCGAATCCGCTTTCGACCACTGGTTGGCGCGGTACCAGGACAAGTATCCGAAAGCCGCCGTCTGTCCGCAGAAGGAGCGGGAGGCCTTGCTGGCCATCTACGACTTTCCGGCAAAACACTGGGTGCACCTGTGCACAACCAACGTGACCGAATCGGCGTTCGTGACGATCCGCCGCAGCTCCCGAGCCAAGGTCTGCGTGCCGCGGCAGTCGCTGCTGTCGATGACCTACATAATGCGGACGAGCGCCGAACGATCCTGCAGACGGTTGCGGGGGTTCAGGCACCTTGCTCAGACCATTGAAGGCGTCAAGCTCAAGGATGGCAAACGGGTAATCAATGAAAACGGCAGAGAGGCCGCATGACCAACCGCCGTACACCAGATGTGACTGTAGCGCTTTCGGACTTTCGCTCAGACTGATGTTGGAATCGTGTAGCCTATCATAAATAACGCCGCTTCAAGCGCTCTCACTTGGTGCATAGGATTCAATTTGCCAAATTTTCCTGAGCCCTTCACTGCGAACAAGATCCATGCCGCCCACAAATTATAAGTTGCCCAATACTTAGTCTGGGAATGATATAGCCTTTTTAACTTCAAGTGTTCATACGATGGATCACGGTTTACCATAGATTGGCCCTGCGGCCATCTGAACTGCAAAAGCTCCGGAACTGAAGGTGATTTATTCTCTATACAATATTGACGAACTAGGTAACCTAACGCAGCCGCAACTCGACTGTCATAGATTGGAAAATCATCAAGAATAAGGCTATAAACTTTAGTCCAACCAGCATTAATCACTATACTTCTGCTCAGATCTAAAGTACTCGTATTAGATGGTTCAAGAATTCTTGCATTATTCAAAAGAATTCTGAGTGCACAATCACCCCACTGCTCCAATTTCAGTGTGTTTCCATTTTGAACGCCGCCCCATTTCAAGACTTCATGCACTGTCGTCGTGAATGCTTCATTATCATTTTGTTTTATTGCGTCAAATATTTTATCTCTAAACTGATTCAGTGAACTTTGATTTTCCGCGAAACTACATCCATTCCATTCGTATTTTTCGTACGCTTCGTAAAGAGAAGAGCATTCCCAATAACCTTCGGGTTTGGAAGAATAGTAGCTATGCGGGAAAGGTTTTTCGCCCGTAACCCTTAGATTTAACCAATTGACAAAATCTCTTACATATGTATTCTTCAGATATTCTTCTCGTTTCAAAATTTAGTTCCTTTATTAGCAAAAAAGCAGTTTGGAGAAGGCAGAGTGAATATACAATTAACAAGACTGATCTGTATATTTGACGAATCATGAGAAATTGTTTTGCGAAAGTATCTGGTTCATCTGCGCCAATCTGCCACGTTCCTGTTGCCCGTGCAAAATTCTCAATTTTTTGCTTTTGACTCGAACGGTGCTTTTTCTGACATCTAGCAAACCCTTATGCAGGCGATTCGGAGCATATAGGCCGTTCGCATCTACAATCACACCAGTTATCTCTGCTGGACGCAAGAATTTGCTCCTTTCCTTGGATCGTTGAAAGCGATGCCCATGTTTGCGTAATATACTCTTGACGCGACAAACAAGTTTTTTCCTCACGATTTCGCCCGAGATTGTTATGTCATCCGCGTACACACTTAAATTACAACCAGCCGCTTGAACTATATGAGAAATTTCCTCCCACATGTCCACATAACACATGTAAGCCAAAATCGGGCTAGATGGGCTGCCTTGAGGCAAAGAGCCTTTGTAGGTAACAATATCCTTGAGGATTACAGATACATCGGGTGAGCATCCCCAACGCTTGCGAAACAACCATACAAATTTGTTATCGGTACAGTTTTCGAAGAAATCTTCAATGTCGAGAAGGTGTATTGAACGTGACCCTACGTGAACCGCAGCATTGTCTACGTAAGAGCGACCTTTAACAGGTGAAAAAAGAAAATCTGGTGGTGTTATTCGTTGAAGTAAACAAGCGACTCGCTTCTGTACTTTCTTTAAATTTTTGTGCGGAGCGCAAATTTGCCTTGAACCACCATCCCGCTTGGGTTTCTCGAACTCAGAGTACAAATTTTTGCTTCTCGCCAGTAAATTCATCTCTTTTCGAGTGAGCAACAACAATTTGGCCAACACGCTCTTTGATTTAAGCCGATAAAACGGATTTTCCGTTTCGCAATAAGTTTTGTTATTCTTTCTTTGCATTGTCAGTCCGATACTCAACAAGTCTTAAGAAGTCAATTACTTTTTTTGCTATTACTCCTTTAGCGTTATCTGCCATAGAAATTGAATTGGATGTATTATGCAAATTTTCAGAGAAAAACAATATTGATGAAACTGGTATATCGAACTCAATTGCGTAATTTTCAACCAGTTCGATTTTTGGATACTTCTTCCCACTCTCTATTTCTGAAAGGTAGGATTTTGAAATACCAAGCTGCTCAGCCAACTTTGTCTGATTGATGTCGTGAAAAACACGAATCAATCGGAGTGCTTCGCAAAGCAAGTTCTTTCCTTGGTTTCCGTTTGGAATTTTGGAAAGCGATCTATCCATCTGTTTCATTTTTCAGTGAGAGTAGCCATCGCAACAGGCGATAACAGATCTTCCCAAGAATAAATGCGAACTTAAGAAGGCGGGGATCACGTAGCCATTGTGGCCATTTCCTCTCGCTTTTCGATCGCCGCTGACGCGGCTCGGGTCTAAAGAACATGTGATATTCTCCTCTTCACTGCTCGCACGGCGAAATTGCCGCTTGATGTCATCACCAGTGAAGAGACGGATTGCGTCAGCTAAATCCAAAATCCAAAAGGCCCGCCTTGTCATCGGGCGGGCCTTGCTTCGCCCCGTCGACCATCCGTATACCGGAGAGAGCGCATGTGGCGCAGCAAGGTGGTAGAGGGGTTTACCCCTCCGCAAGTCAGCTTGGCTAACTCTGAGTTTGATGACTTTTGCTTCCGTCTACCTGAGTTAAGCGGGACTCTAGCCCATTGGCGTTCGATTGTCAAGAAAATAATTCGCTTTCAGCGAACAAACCTCGGGGCTCCGAATTTCAGGGCAGTCTGCCATCCGTTTGCGCCAATGCCGGAAGGAGGCATGAGCATGGCTAGATTACAGACACCGTAAGTCGTCAGGATTAAAGAACCGCGTTGTGCTTGCGGCGTTACAGAAGCGCGACACGGTGCAAGCTGTCAATGGTAAAAGAGCTGCTAACTTCTGGCCGCGTCGCCCTGGGCCGCGCCAAGGGAGCGGTGCGATCGCAGCGCGGCCCAGGGCGATCAGTTCCCCGATTCCCGCGACCGACCTCCCAACAATTCCCGGTGTTCGTGCATTCGATAGCTGTTCCCACGGATGTTGACGATGTGGCAGCGGTGGAGCAGGCGGTCGATCAGCTCCGCCGCCATTACTTCATCCCCCAACTCGCCGCCCACTCCTTGAATCCCCTGTTCGACGTCAGAATCGTCGACGCCCGTTCATGGCGCGCGTTAATCAACTCGAAGAAAAACGCTGCGCCATCGCGGACCGCCGGCAGATAACCGCTTTCGTCCACTACCATCACTGCGGGGTGTGTGAGCAATTTGAGCCGGCACCCGAGCTGGCCGGCGACCTTGGCCTCCTTGAGCGAAGCAACGAGGTCCGCAAGCGTGCCGCGGCACACGCGCCGGTCGGATTCGGCGGCAGTGCAAATTTGGGAATTTTCAAACGGCGCTTTTGGGGAGTATTACTGCGGTACTGACACAAGATCGCCGCCGCGGCCCATTTTCCACTGGACGCCGAAGCGCAGCCGCGCCCATCTGGCGATCTTCTGCATGGCTTTCGCCTGCGTGCGGCATCTGGCGTACCAAGTGAAGCTGCAGAAAAAGCGTTCGCTTTCGCCGGAAGCCATCCGTGACGCCCAGCTGAACCGGTAGTGCTCGATTCTCAAACACGTCGGCAAACCCGAGCGCAACGCCGTTCCCTCCGTCGCGACGGTCGAAGCCAAGGAAATCTTCGAAGCCGTGGGCTTACCGATCACGGATGTGCCGTACGCCCTGAACTGACGCCCCGCTAAGACCGAAAATCCCGATTGTTGTGCCTAGGTGGAAATGGCAACTCTATGAAATCAACCATTTGCGTGATTTAGCCGTCGAAGTCAAAAAAAATCGCAACGAGGGTTTCCAGACGACGATTAACAGCATGTGATAGCCAACGTAGATTTGTTTTGGAAATGGCCGCACATCAGCCAAGAGTACAACTTTAGGTAGTATTTGGACTTCTCGTTAAAGCAGAACAACCTCATCGATTTGCAGCAAATTCTTGGAAAAATAGACGTATTCGTGCATCATCCGTGCTAACAATCATCAGTTCTTGGAGAAATATAGGTGAAAACATCGATCAGTCAGGGAATTACGGATATAGATTCGCTGGCATTGGCCACGCGAGACCATGAGTCTCGTCGTCTGATTATGGAGGCGATATCTGCTTATCGGGGCGGTGCTTTGCGTTCTGCCATCATGTCGACCTGGATAGCCGTGTCATTTGACATCATATCCAAGGCCAGAGAATTAGCTGTTCAGGGAGAAGCAGCGCCCAAGGCGTTCATCAGAAAATTGGACTCCGCTATTGATAAAAAAGACATTAAAAAATTGCAGATAATAGAATCTGGTCTGCTTAAAATAGCAAATGAAGAATTACAGCTTTTTGCGTCTCACGAGATTGAAGCGCTTGAAAGATTACAACGAGATCGAAATCTATGCGCCCATCCAGCGTTCATTGTTGAAGATGAGTTGTATCAGCCTAGTTTGGAATTGGTGAGATCCCATATTGTTCACGCACTCAACCATTTGTTGCTTCATGCGCCATTACAGGGTAAAACTGCAATAGTCCGTTTCAAAGTTGAAGTCACAAGTATGTCGTTCCCGACCAATTCTGTAGATATTGGTGTCTATATTCGAGAAAAATACCTATACCGAGCCAAGGATGTCTTGGTTATCAACCTAATTAAAGCTGTATTAAGCGCCCCGTTTGGTGAAGATCGCTCAAAATTCACAGGTAGATCACGTCTTCTATCAATGACATTGAGTGAAATATCTAAGGCAAAAACATCAATTTACGAAGAAATAATGCCTAGTCATGTAAAGCGAAAATTTGATGCGATTGAAGATGATGTGCTATTAACAATTTGTACGTTCATCGAAAATGATCAACGTATTTGGGAGTGGCTATCCGAGCCTACTCGTATACGCATCAAGAAGTTGCTTCAATCCACAAATGTTGAAGAATTAAAACAAAATTTTGCATTCGATGCTTTCGCAATTCCGGAATTGAGTGAGATTTTGTTAATGCGATTCGATGGCTTCGATATCAACACTCAGATTAGCATTATCAGCGAACATCCAAAGCATGAACTGGTTGTGCCTGGAATAGAGATATACAGGCAAGCCAGTTCATTTCGCGAGGCAGAAGCTTTGGGACAATCGATTATCATTAGTCTCATACCATTTCTAACTGCTGACAATATTAAAGT
The DNA here is from genome assembly GCA_965221015.1 of uncultured Pseudohongiella sp. GTDB lineage: Bacteria > Pseudomonadota > Gammaproteobacteria > Pseudomonadales > Pseudohongiellaceae > UBA9145. The sequence continues at coordinate 1,351,737 of OZ244859.1, forward strand.
GTTGTTGAATGCTGCACAAAATAATGGACAAATTTGGTATGCCGGAGGTACAGCTGAAATTCTTGAAAGTGTTTTTGATAACACACAACATATACTGCCAAAAGCTCGTCCATACTGGCAGGCTTTTGTCGATTATTGCATTGATATGCACAATGGTGATGCTGAAAATCATTACTCATATCCTGGGTTGCAAAAAAGACTCGTTTCTTAAACTGATTATTGCCCATTGATCTTTGATTCCTTAATCCACAATTATGGCGCTATTTGCGGGCTTCAGATATTTTCTTTCTGGCAATAGGTTTGGTATAACACTACGCATTTAAAATTGCCAGTCAAAGTGTGTCATGCGATACATTGACAGGTGACTTCAAGCCATTTCCAGCTACTTTAGTCTGTAAGACCACATGCAAGAGAACCAATGGTCGAATCCATAGATATCTACAAAGCCCTGGGTTTGCCGACGTGTTTGAGAATAGAACATTGCCGGTGCAGCAGAGCGCTGCGGATGGCTTCCGGCGAAAGCGAACGCTTTTTCTTCAGATTCACCCTGCGCCAGATGCCTCACACAGACGAAAGCCATGCAGACGATCGCAAGATGGGCGCGGATGCGCTTTGGCGTCCAGTGAAAAATGAGCCGCATCTTTAGGTCGTGCTTTGAAGTGCGGAAGCCGCGTTCCACCTACCGAAAGTCGCGGTGGTGCTCGAACAGTTCGACCGTGGACACGCCGCGGATGTTGGTGACGACGCCGCGCAATCCGTCCCAACGGGCCGCGGCGGCGATCTTGTCCGGGTCGACCTCCCATCGGCCTTCGCCGCGCAGCCGAACGAAGCGCCTCCCATCAGATGTTAGCTGAGGCGGTCCTGAGCTTTGTCGAAACGGCTCGGCACGATCGGAAGATGGAATCAATACCCGTGGTACGAGCGCCATGCTCCGGTAACTCTTGCCGCGCAAATTCGCTAGTGCAACTATCGTATCCTCCGTAATTCCGCGCTTCTTGGATGCCGAGGTCGGCGGACACCTCTTTAAACAGCTCGGAATACACGACGGGCCTGTTCGAATTAGCTACGTGCTTCCAGTCCAGGGGATGTCGACACGCTTCGATTCGTTTAAAATCACCTTTGTTTAGCCTTGAAGACTACACTATTTATGAGGCAAGATCCCTGCCTCTTAACTGAATCCAGTTGATAATATTGCGCGAAAATGTAGGTAACTAGATGGGTATCTTGGTTGGTATATATGAAGTAGTAATTCAAAACTTGGATTTTTCAACAATTTTTGGAGCCTTGGTTGGTGGACTTATCGTTTATTTGGTCCAGCTAAAAGTATTAAGAGAAGCTCGCGCAATACGAGCAGCCAATCTTCGAAGCGCTAAACAAGCACTTGGCTATTCTATTTTCGTAAAACTACAAATAATTCTTTCTAATTCAATAAAAATAGAAAATCATTTCGGCAGTGTGGACTATCAACAACTACCATTGGAGAATAATTTAAATGAGCCTTGGCAAGTAATACTACCCATTGCGACCACACCTTCAAAGGTTTGTTTTAGCGATGAAGAACGTGTTTTCCTTTTGATTGATGGGAGTATTGAGTTATATAATTTGATTTCTTTTCTGGACGAAAATCACAATATACTTATTGACTTGGTTGTTGCATACACTAAACACCGTGAAGAATTGTTTGAAAAAATTAATCCAATTTCGTCAAACGGAAAGATAGGAAATTATAAATTTTCAGAAGATCAATTGCTTGTATTGGAACCGACTAAAGCATCTGCAAATGATATCGCTGAACAAGCACACAAGCTTGCCGCTTTCATTAACCAGAAATCTTCTTTGGCGATTCGTAGTCTATACAACCTACTAAATGAGCAATTTGAATTTCCATACAAATTATCGTTCAACGGAAAATCAGACGAGCTATAGTCGAAATTAGTGTGCTGGCGGGTCGAGGCGCGCGTTGATTCGTTGCTGATATTGGGCTAGCCATTCCATTTTTCGACAAGATGAACACGCCGCACATAAGTAAAAAGTAATGTAGTTTCCCTTTCCGCGCCAGAGGCCGGCGTCATCGATGAGCGGTTGCCGGGCAGAAGACGGCGGGTGGTCCGAAACGGCTATCTGCCCGAGCGTAAGATTCCGACGGGGACCGGCGCAGTGGAGGTAGCGGTGTCGGAGGCGCGGGCGGTCCGGCGCGGTGGAGTCTTTTCATTCCGCGGTGGCGCCGCCGTTCGTGCGACGCGTCGGAAGCTTGGACGTCGCGATTCCCTGGCTGTTACTGCGCGGGGTTTCGACGGGGAACATGCGCGCGGTCGTGTCGGCGCTGGTGGGGGAGGAAACCGCGCGGGGTTCGCCGCCGAATGTGGTCAGCCGCTTGAAGCTCGCGTGGTGGGACGGATATCGGACTTGGAAGGAGCGCCCGCTGGACGACGACTGGATGTGCCTTTGGGCGGACGGCATCCACAGCGGATTGCGTGGGGATGGCGGCCGCTTGCGCGCGCTGGTGGTAATTGGCGCAAATGCCCGCTTGGAAGAGCATTTCCCGGCGCTGGAGGGCGGTGTCCGGGAACTGGCGCAAAGCTGGCGCGAGTTGCTGCTGGGCCAGGAACGGCGGGGGTTGCGCAAGCCGCCGAAACTGGCGGTGGGCGACGGGGCGCCGGGATTCTGGTCGGCGCTGCTTCAGGTGTATCCGGAAACGCCCGGCCAATGTTGCAGGGTGCATAAGACGAGCAATGTGCTGAAAAATTTGCCGAAATCGAGCCAGGCGAAGGCGAAGGAGGGTTTGCACCAAATCTGGATGGCCGAAACCCGGGAACAAGCCGAATCCGATTTCGGCCATTGGTCGGCGCAGTACCGGGACAAGTATCCGAAAGACGCCGACTGTCCGCCAAAGGATCGGGAGGCCTTGTCGGCCTTCTAAGACTTTCCGGCAAAACAATGGGTGCAACTGCGCGCGACCAACGTGATCGAATCGGTGTTCGCAACGATCCGCCGCCGAGGCTCCCGAGCCAAGGGCTGCGTATCGCGGCAGTCGCCACTGTCGATGATCTACAAAATGGGGACAGGCGCCGAGCGATCCTGGATGCGGATGCGGGGGTTCCTGCAGCCCGCCCGGATCGTCGAAGGTGTCAAGTTCATGGATGGTTAAGAAGTAATCAATGAAAATAGTGGAGAGACCGTATGAACAGCCGCCGCACACCCGATTTGACTATAACTCCCGCAGTATGTAGGGCAGAGTTACCGCTAAGGTCTTCGAATTGTGCTTGCTAAGACTTGGGAAGCCGAAGGAGAAGAAACTGAAGAAAACCACTTGAAGAAAACCGACCAGAGGCGGTGTCTGTTAGAAAAATGCCATATCCATACACACTAACTATTTCTTACTACTCGCTCCTAAAAATAAGCCTTTAGTTTCTAGTTTTATAGAATCTCTAAAATTTCGCGCACGTTTTCTGAATTTCCGATACATATCCTTTTCTCTGTTAATAATATCTGAATCGTGTAATGTTGCACTACAAATCATATACATAGAGGTATCAATCATGTTTGGACTCGTTGCAAATTCCAACAATGTCTCATTTTTTCCTAGTCTGGAGAGTGCGCACGCGATAAAGAATCTGGCGCTTTCATACTCTTTATTGTGTGAAAACGAATTATACGATTCAATAAGAGATTTTTCCAAAAACTTCGAACTAAAGTTTGCAGAAAATAGTTCTTGTAATATATCAATTAGCATTACCCGAGACATTTTTCTCTTAACCTTTGCGGATGCAAATTTTGATATCCACGACACGAGGTCTTCATAACATCGATAAAAGTTTTCCGCTGCAAATTTTATTGCGGAATATTTTTGATTGGCAGAAGTAAGATAACCTGATTGCAACATCGAACCTAATGTTAATAGCTTAGTCGCTAATGTATTCAAATCATCGTGATTTGCAACCAATAATTCGTCTATTAGTTCAGATATGTCCTTTTTCTGACCTGCAATGAAAAACAAAACTTCTTTCCACCATTCTTCTCCATACCATCCAACAATTTGGCAGTTTTTGACTGACTTCTCAAATAGAAATTTGGCGCAAAAATACTCCTGAAAGGTCATGTGGGAAAATCTGATTTGGTCGTGCCCTGTTGGAATAACTATATGAGAACGATCAATAATACTCTGAATAAACTCTCTTGAGTTAAAAGTTTCTAGAGTAACATTGTTCCGAAAAAACTCTTCAGCTAATTCTATACAACGATCTTGAGACAAACTTTCAAGTTTTTCAGAATGTAAAGTCCACGCCAATCTGCTTAGGAAAGCGAGTCTAATACTTGAATCAAAAGGAGATGAGATACTTCTATTTGCATCCCATTGGCCCGAAAGTAGCCCCATAAACATTTCATATAACTCTGTCAATGTTGATGGTATGTCTTCTTTCGCATCGTACACTATTGCCACCAAAGTCATAGTCATGGGAGTGCGTGGCAATTTGTCAAAAATGCCCTTATCCTCTAGAGCTGTAATAAGCTTGGCAGCTTTGTCAGTATTATTTCTAAACCATTTTCCGAAAAATGAACGAATTTGACTCATCTTCATCGGCGAAATTGAGTAAGCATTAAAGTCACTAAGAGCGGCAAGGATTCTTGAATCTGTCACTACCCTAGTCCCCAGAATAACTTTAGCTTTAGTCGACTTAACCTCATTTTTTAGTTTGTTTATTATTGCTTCTCTCTCCGCAATTGACGCTATTTCATCTAAACCGTCCACAAGGAGAAGCAACTTAGACTTAGAAATTTCATTATAGATCTCTTGTTCCGATTCACTTGAAAGCCTGCCCAATGTCGTTGCTGCCAAGCGAGTTATATCGTTTGTTTGGTAGATTTCACGGACATGGAGATATACAGCAACATGACCCTTGTCGTTTCTGGATTCATTTATCGTCAATTCTTTGAGTAAAGTAGTCTTGCCGCCACCTGGACCTGATGTTACAACAATTAGTGGATGCTTATTCTTACATAGCATTTCACCCGAAATTGGTTCTTTATCAAAATCTAACGAAAAATCAAGCTTTGCGCTTTCTTGCTCGTAAAGAAGTGTATCTATGTAGATTTCTCGTAATGATCTTGGTTGTATTGCGTGGCCAAGGCTGTCAAAGTTTACTTCATCTAAATTCTCAAGTAAATTTTGGGCATATGATGACAAAAAGGGACGCCGATCTTCGTAAAATTTCGGCCATACATCATCTATTTTTTCAATAACCCTATCTTGACCTACAAAATCTATATCAATTTCGCGTGCATCATGAAATGCTTTTTTTAAAGCTTTTTCTGCATTTCTAGATACCTTTCCATTCGTTAGAACAATAACTTTCCTTGCATAAGAATCAGACGATGGAAGGCGCGGATGTGTCAATGGATGAACAATAGCTGTCTTAATTTGTGTTTCGATGATTTGAATCAAATGAGTCTTTCTATTTTGTGAGTCAAGATTAATATTACCAATCTTTAAAACAAACGCCGTGTATTCTGGCTTCTTGAAGGGAGACGTTGAAACACCAATTACGTCAACACCGGCTTCTTCTGGACTTTGATTATCCAAAACATCAGTGTATTCTTCCATTTTCTTAAGCAACGGAATAACCAATTCAATTCGAAATTCTTCTTCGGAGGAAATTGAATTCAATATTTTGATCTTCTCTTCTTGTTTCATTTAGACTGTTCCTATGATGCGAGGAATCCTGATTATATACTTGGTATGCAGACAAATTTGGTCTGGCGGTGGTTCTCCGCTTAAATTTGATGTTGAAATCAACTTCTGCATGAGATGCACAACGCGCATGACCAAGGATAAGTCAATTTCCCTTTCCGCGCCAGTGCCCGCCACCGTTTTCAACTAACTCACCAACCTGTTGCGAGAAAACGCAAAACTGCTCATTGACGTCGTCGTTCGAGTAGAACAGTGCCAAGAGCTGGGCAGTGCTCGGTGACGACGGAAGGAAGTATAGCAGTCAGATCGGCATCTTTCCGAGCTTACCCTCAACCCGAAGAGATTAGGCACCGCATAACCTGCATGCGGCGACCGTAGTCGAACGGCTTCTTCAATTGAAGCAGCTAGGTCCGCGGGCGTACCAAAGTACGCGCGCCAACTGAATTTGGCGGCGGCTATCTCCAGACTGACGGGCAGATGGATTTTGTCGACGCCACCGACGACCCGGCGCGCGGATCGCAGCAGGGCTGTATATTCCGCGGCTACCACAATCCCTACTGTATTCCACTCTTGTACGTGTTCTGCCACTACCGGTTGCTGACCGCGTATTTGTGTCCGGGTAATAGCGACGCGGCGATTTACGCCTGGGCGATGTCGGTGCTGCTGATGAAGTGTTTGCGCCAGGACTGGCCGAAGGCGGAGATCCAGTTCCGCGGCGACAGCGGCTTCTATCGCCGCCTGTTACTGTTTTGGTGCTACAGTAACGGCGTGAATTACATTATCAGCAACGTTCAGAATGCGGTGACAATCTTGTTGCCAAACGGGCATCGCCCGAAATCGCACTCGCGCCGAATTCGCCCGACAGTTTGGGCTTTTTGGAAAAATGCTTGCATACCCGCTCCGACAAACCTTGATTCCGACTCGAATGATCGCAATTCTAATAAGTCGGAATCATTAAGTTCCGTAATTGCCCAAAGATTGGTTTAATGGTACCTCTAAACGAGCAATCTTACTACATATTATTGGCAGACTAGAATTCAATTTCTATTAGCGGATTGAAATCCAAATTATTTGATGTGCTTGCGCATATAATCGATAAATACGATTCTTACGCCTCATCATTTTGTTTATCTGCGTGTATTATTATTAAACGGTTTTCGCTCTTTGAATATTGCTTTGGATCGTTGTATTCACTGTACCAAGTACCTAGGTGAAGCTGAAGATCTGCGACAAACCTATGAAGCATCCGCCCGCAGTTTACTTTGGGATCTTTATCCATTTCTTGGCAAGTAGTCCAGACCGACGGAGATACCGAATTTTGGGTTGATGAGTTTATATCAGCGGAAACTCCGAGCGCCAGTCCTACGGATGATTTCCTCACTGGAATGGAAAGTGTTGCCCCTTTATATTCGTCTAGAATGAGCGCAGCAGTGTCGCACGCTCGTATTGGTTTTACCTTAAGATCATTAGATAAATTATGAATTTTGCACCTGCCTTCCCCGAGGGCAATAAGAAATGCGTAACATCGATTATTCCACATTCTCCCAGTTATGGGACGACTTAAATCCATAATTGTTGTAGCAGGAGTAAATCTGCCAAACCTCGCTTCATTCTTAACCAATATGTTTTGTTGTAGTTTATCAATTTCGCTCACCATTCGATAGAAACTTTCAATGACCTCGGTATGATTATACCAAGAGCTTTTTACTTCTCCAACAGCCGCCACCCACTCCAACCTAACCAATTCATTCTCGGATTTGTACATTGTGGCTGCGGGAACATCTCTAACAATGATGATATCAATTTGTCCGGATTTACGACCGTCTGCGCTCACGACATGCCCTTGCGTGACTCGATATTGACCTCCGACAATTGAAGCGATGAGTTCTCTAACTGCGTCCTCGGGTCCCTGGCCTTTGGCACGGATGTTATTTTTTCCGCCTGTTGCTTTCGATATACTTCGGTAGTAAAAAAGTTTCTGCGCAATTGACTCCCAGAGTTCATCGGGATTATAAGTGTCCATTGGTTGGAATCCTATAGAAATTGAGAAGTTTGATGAAGCTATAGTCGAATATAGTGTACGGGATGGTTGAGTCGTGCGGTGGCTCTATGCTGACTTTGGGTATCGCAATCAATTCTGGTGCAAAAGTAGCACACCACTCATGAGCAAAGATAATGTAGTTTACCTTTCCGCGCCAGAGGCCAAAGTCATGTTTGACCCGTTAACCGACTTGCTTTGGCTGAACGCCAGACGCCTGATCGAGGTTGCCGTCGCAGCGGAGTTCGTGGAGAACAGTTCCGCCTTCGGCGGTGAGTGGTTACTGGACGGAATGCGACGTGTGGTCCGAAACGGCTATGTTTCCGAGCGCAAAATTCTGACAGGAATCGGCGCGGTGGCGGTACCGAAACCGCGCGGGATTTGTCGCCGAATGTGTTCAGCCGCTTAAAGCGCGCGTGGTGGGACGAATATCGAACTTGGAAGGAGCGCCCGCTGGACGACGACTGGGTGTGCCTTTGGGCGGACGGCATCCACAACGGACTGCGTGGGGATAGCGGTCGCTTGTGCGCGCTGGTGGTGATTTGCGCAAATGGCTGCGGGGAACAGCATTTCCCGGCGAGAGAGGACGGTGTCCGGGAATCGGCGCAAAGCTGGCGCGAGTTGCTGCCGGATTTGAAACGGAGGGGGTTGCGCAAGCCGTCGAAACTTGCGCTGGGCGACGGGGCGCTGGGATTCTGGGCGGCACTGCCTCAGGTGTATCCGGAAACGCCCGGCCAACGCTGCAGGGCGCATAAGACGAGCAACGTGTTGAAAAATTTGCCGAAATCGAGTCAGGCGAAGGCGAAGGAGGACTTGCGCGAAGTTTGGATGGCTGAGACCCGGGACCGGGCCAAACCCGCTTTCGACCACAGGTTGGCGCGGTACCGGGACAAGTATCCGAAAGCCGCCGACTGTCTGCAAAAGAGTCGGGAGGCCTTGCCGGCCTTCTACGACTTACCGGCAAAATACTGGGGACACCTGCGCACTACTAACGTGATTTAATCGGCGTTCGCGACGACTCGCCACCACGGCTCCTGAGCCAAGGGCTGCGTGTCGCGGCAGTCGCCGCTGTCGATGATCTACAAAATGGGGACAAGCGCCGAGCGATCCTGGAGGCGGTTGAGGGGGTTCCGGCAGCTTAACCAGATCGTCGAAGGCGTCAAGTTCACGGATGGCAAACAAGTAATCAATGAGAACGGCAGATAGGCCGCGTGACCAGCGGCCCTTCACCGGATTTGACTATGGCTTCACACTGCGACGAGGTTGGCATTATGCTGGTTCATGGAAAAATCCGTGCAACTAAGTAGTTTCAGGAGTAGCTCACGAGTGTTCGATTTGTAGGCTGAAAACAAGTACAAAAAATATAGAAAGTCCTTTTCATTCTGATATATGTTAAACTCGCACCGACTTGAAAAAACGGAATTAATGTTGTCGAGGGAGTTAGCAATTGAAGCTAAATTGTAGATAAGAAAGCGTTAGCAATTCAAATTTCGTTAAACCTATTGTATTAAAAGCAATCTAAGGAGATCGTAAATGAAAAATGATTTAAGCAATATATCTTGGAATGGGTATAAGGGCAGGATCTTTTCCAAAAAAAGCCATCAATTAAATGAACGGCGCGAACTGCTCTCGAAAGTAAGAGAAATATGGTCGGAAGAAAAATTTCGTGAGCTGCCAGAGTTGGAGCGTAAATCGATTGCGGGAACTGTAGGAAAAATAGATCTAGATGGAACCAGTTTGAAAGGTTACGACTGGAAGCTTTTCGGTTCTATGGCTGGGCCAGGCTATTTCAAAAAACTTATAAAAGACAATAGTCTTGATATATCCAGCGCTCTTGATGAAATCCCGTTTGATGGCAGAGTAGAGCAAAATCATTACAAAAGGTTCATCGATAGTTACATTTTTGCGTTTCGTAATTTTGAAAGAACCGGCCGAGTTGGGCCAGCAAGCAGATTGCTAGCGATGAAACGACCTGATTTTTTCTTGTGTGTTACATCCAAAAGTGCCGCGTATATTTCTAAGGAATTTGGCGTTAGCAGGTATAGTATTTGTAAGGATTTCGAGCATTACTGGAACAAATTAGTGGTTCCGATAACAAATTCGAATTGGTGGAACACAGACCCCTCATCCATCGAAAAGGAAGATATTGATCTTTGGCATAACAGAGTGATACTTTTGGACTCCCTGTTCTACGAAGAATCGAGTTGATTAAAAATTTAAACAAAAAATGTTAACCACACGTAATTGAATGAGCGATTTTGCCTGTGCGGCTCTACGGGCGCTGATCAGTTCCAAACGAGTGGGTATGATTAACCAAAGTTCCAAACTGCAACTTTATCGACAGGGCGCTCTGCAAATGTTGGAGCGGCAATGCTCGATCTACTGAAACCTACGAGCCGAGTCGCCTCCTGTGGTCGATACGCATCCTGCGTTGAAGGCGGAATCTACCAAGATTTATAAAAAATCGCGCAACACCTTTAATGTCATGAATCACTAAATTTTTTAATAGTCTCAGAGTCTTGTCGGTAAGAATTCGAAAGTGAATTGATTGAATATTTTATAAGTCATATACCCTAAAAATCCTCAGATAATGTTCTTTGGGAAGATTTCGTTTAAGAACATTAACAACCTTTGTTTCAAACTCCCCTTTAATTCTTTTCGAAAAAGATTTAGGTCTATTGTTAAAATACTCGCTCGTTATTTCAAAAGAGTATCCTGGACATAAATTATAAAACTCAACATGACGATTATTTTTGTTGTTGAAATACTTGTGCATCTCTATCGATGTCGCATAAATAAAGTAGCACTCAGTTGGAGAATCATGACATGCCAATTGCAACCTTCGCAAGTCTTCAAAAACAGCACCGGATCTATCAGTTTTATTCATTGTTGCCTTTGATTGAGTCTGAACAGGGCGGTCATATTTGAATTCGATAGCAACGGGATTTCCATTAAAGACTGGCAGCCATGTGTCGATTTGCGCTCTTTCAATCTTCGGGTGAGGAAATTCAAGCACAATGTTATTTGGCTTGATGTTATTTTCGAGCATAGCTGCGAAAAATAAATACCGAACTGAATCTTCGGTAGTATAAACTTTGTTCTCAATTCGTGAGCAAAGCAAGTCTGCGAAAATTTCAAATATTTTTTCCATTATTTACTCCGATATGCCAATCAATTAAGATAAGGTTTGCAATAAAAATATAGATTTTCAATATTCCGATGAAGTTCAATAATTACGCTATCTATTTTCAATTACGTATTTTCGCAATGGCCATCTATACTGCCCTCGTCTCCAAAAGAAACACATTCAAGATAGAGTCTATCCAAGTTCAATTTTAATTTTAATTACATCTTAGGGTATAGGGCTTGATTTCAATATTCGGTTACTGACAAGGGCCAGATAAGCACTGCTCTCAGCGTTACCGCAGTCAAGGCAGGCAATAGCGTATACCGCGCAATACTCGGCGAACTAATCCAAGCAACTGGCACGGCTCAACAATAGGACCGCCAAATCGCTTAAATCCTGATCTAGGTCCCCCAAAAAAATTGGCCGTGGTGCCTTACTTACAGCCCCGTATTCTTCGAACAGGGAGAGCTGGTAGGCGAACCCAGACGTGCTGCCACTCTGCTCAATCGGTTACTCCATTACGCCATCGTCATAAGGAACAAGGTGCCGGCTACCGCATGCGCAAGCTTACCAGCTTCGTCCCTGAGCAAGCTCTCACCAGTGTACAGATCGTAACGCCCCCCTACATATATTCACGCTCCTTATTAATCCTTTTGCTTTCTTCTCGTGCAGCTTTGATGCCATATATTTTGACAATTGGCCGTACTTTTTGTAAGTGTTCTATCCATACTGTCTCGCCATACCTGTCTATACTTTCAGGTGAAACGTGCTTCGCATGCTTTTCTGATAAACTTGGTCCCATACCCAGTTTACAAATTTTGTCCATCAGTAATTTGGTTTCTTCTCGCTCCTCACTGAAATATTTACTAAAATATCCTCTGGAGGTTAAGGGGTCTCCAACTTCGAGCCGCTGCAATACGAGTCCCAACAAATCAAGAACCGTTCTATTGTAATTTGCTCTTCTTGTGTCAAACAATTGTCTCGTATAAAAATAGAATTGAATACAAAGAAAAAGAAAGCAGAATACTACACCTCCAATCCCAATAAGCGGAATTACTGGAGCCAAAATTGGCGAAATAATTGCTAATTGCGTAGCAGCATCATCGAAGTCTGCTAATAATCCGATGAAAACACACATTAATGATATAGCTGCAATTATTTTGTTTTTCATATAGGTGCCGTTGCAATTAATTTGAAATTAAAAGACCTCAAAAACAATGTAAGTTGATACCTGCTCGATTCACATTCTCATTGCGCTCTTCAGTCATTAGTGTGGCAACCGGATACAGTGTACCATCATGAAGTTAGTTTGGGTATCGAACTGTAGTCAGATTTTTTTTGTACTTGGTTCAAGACACGCATGGGCTATAGTCGGAGATTGCTGAACACTAAATTTTTATTGGTTTCTTTTGGTTGCAGTTAGATTGACAAACGAGTTGTAACAAATCACTCAAGTTTTGGCGCTCCCAATTCATCGGTTACTAAAGCGGTGATTAGAGCGACACGGTACTCCAGCAAACGACTCAACAAGCATATTTCACTTGTATTCTCAATAACTGTTGTTGTGTGTGTGCTATGGCCAGTAAACATTCTAATCAATTTATCGATTCGTGCTGTTTTCTCGTCGAGATAGCGTGCGATTCGGTGCTGTGATTCAAGTGGAGGAAATTCAACGTCCACAGCCGCGAGCTCGTCACGCGATAATTCAACAAAAGTAGTCCCATTCGCCATCGCGTTAAGTGCTGGGACTTGGGCTTTCAGAACATAGTATAGAAACGGGCCATGAACTCGTTCTCCTGGAATGATTCCCCGGCAACCCTGATTGAATGCCATCGGCACTTCATTTATGGCCATATGTCCGATCGGTGCACGAGTCGACATTATCACTGACCCTGCGGGAAGTACGGAAAGATTGCTTTCCGAGACAGCTTTCTTTGTTACCCGACGCTTTGTATTTGAAATACGATCACCAGTAATCTTGCCCAGGTCTTCAGGGGTTGCCCACATCACATCGCCGTCCCAATATTCGGCTTCACTCGTGGCTGGCGTTGTGCCGTTTTTGATTTGGACAAAATATCGAAGAGCCCCCGCTGCAACGTCGTCGCGGTATTCTGTAGAAGCGCGCCCATTCTTGGAGAGGCCAAGATATTGACGGTTTTCTGAGACCAAATTCATTCTATAGTCTCCGTGGTCAAATCGATTCCCTCTGCATCCAGTCTTGCATCACCCCACCAACCCCTCCAACAACCCCCGAATCTCCCCCTCCAACCTCACAATATCCGCCTCAATCTCCGCCAGCGGCCTGGGCGGCTTGTACACATAAAAATGCCGGTTGATCGGAATCTCGTACCCAACCTTGGTCTTCTCGAAATCCACCCAGGCGTCGGGCACGTGGGGCAGGACTTCCCGGGCGATGTAGGCTTCGATGTCGCCGCGCATGGCTTCGATGAGGCGGTCATTGGGCTTGTTCGGCCCGAAATCCATTGGCAGCGGCAGCGTCGTGCCGGGGGGCAGGGGGATGTTTTCGGTGTCGCGCAGTTCGCTGTCGGGTTCGGGCCGTCCTTTGCTGTCGCGGCAGGCTTCCGCGTCCGGGTCGCGTTCGCCGAGGGCGGCGAAGATGGCTTTTTTCACGGGCGCGGGAATCTTGATTTGCCCGGCTTTGGCGGCGGCGAGCATTTCGGCTTCGAATTTTGCCCGGTCCTGGTAGCGGCCCTTGTGCGCAAGGCTTTCGAGCGCAGAGCGGATGGCTTGCTGCTGGGCGCGGCCGGCCTCGGCTTCGCGTTCGGCGGCGGCGGCGTCTTTGCGTTTTTTCGATTTCGCGAGGTTGGCGAAGGCGGTTTGCGCTTCCAGCTTGGCGATGCGCTCCGGGCTGGCTTCGAAGTTCATGCGCAGCGGACGTTCCACGGTGACTTTGAGGAAGCCGAACTCGCGGTTTTCGAAGATGCGGGAGATGACGCGTTCCTCGGTTTCGCCGTCGATTTCCACCTCGGCTTTCTCGCCGTCCCGCTGGTTGCCGTAGACGCGTGTGAGATGGCGGATTTGTTCCTCGGCGATTTCGTTGCGCTTGTTGTTCAGGCTTTTCTTCATCTTGCGGAAGAAGCGCGTGCCGTCGATGAGTTGCACCTTGCCCCGGCGCTCGCTGGGCTTGCGGTTGGTCACCAGCCAGACGTAAGTGAAGATGCCGGTGTTGTAGAACAGTTGGTCGGGCAGGGCGACGATGGCGTCCAGCCAGTCGTTTTCGATGATCCAGCGGCGGATGTTGGACGGCCCCGAGCCGGCGTCGCCGGAGAACAGCGGCGAGCCGTTGAAGACGATGGCGATTTTCGAGCCGGGCTGGTTTTCGTCGCCTTCCCGGTAGGGGTGCATTTTGGAAATCATGTGCTGCAGGAACAGCAGCGAGCCGTCGTTGATGGCCGGCGTGCCGGCGCCGAAGCGGCCGGCGAAGCCCATGGTTTGGTGTTCGCGCTCCACCACTTGCTTCTGGTCCTTCCATTCGACGCCGAAGGGCGGGTTGGCCAACAGGTAGTGGAAGCGTTTGTCCGGGAAGCCGTCGGCGGTTTTGCCGTCGCCGAGGGTGTCGCCGAGGATAATGTTGCCGGTGTCTTCGTCTTTGATGAGCATGTCGGCGCAGCAAATCGCCCAGGATTCGTCGTTGTATTCCTGCCCGTGCAGCGCCAGGTTCGCCGCCTTGTTCTGGGACAAAATCAACTTTTCGGACTCGGACAACATGCCGCCGGTGCCGCAGGCCGGGTCGTAGATGGTGCGGTAGATGCCGGGCCGGTAGACGTCGGCTTCGCCGGTGTAAATGAGGTTCGCCATGAGGCGGATGACTTCCCGCGGCGTGAAGTGGTCGCCGGCTTCCTCGTTGGCCTGCTCGTTGAAGCGCATCACCAGGTGCTCGAACAGGTAGCCCATTTGCAGGTTGTCTATGCGGTCCGGGTGCAGGTCCAGCTCGGCCATGGCCTTGACGACGGTGAACAGGCGGTTGCTGGCGTCCAGTTTTTCAATCTGGTCGGCGAACTTGAAGCGCTCGAAGATGCTGCGCGCGGTTGCGGAAAAGCCGCTGATGTACGCCGCGAGGTTCGGCGCGATGTTCTCGGCGTCCCCCAGCAGGCGCTCGAAGGTGAAGGGGCTGGTGTTGTAGAGCGGGAAGCTGCGCTTGGGGTCGGCGGCTTTGCCGAGCAGTTGTTCGCGCGCCCTTTGCGGCGTTTTTTTGGGTTCCAGCCGCTTGTATTCGGCCAGCACCTTGTCTTTGGTCGGCGCCAGCACGCAATCCAGCCGCCGCAGCACAACCATGGGCAACATCACCAGCCGATACTGCGGCGGCCGATAAGGCCCCCGCAGCCGATTGGCAATCTCCCAAATCTTGCCCTTCAGCTCTTCATGGATTTGGGGGTTCATGGGGTTCCGTATTCTTGGAGCTTGTTGTCCCTGGCAAGCCTGCCGCAGCCGGGTGCGGGCTATTTTACTTGGGAATTGGGGGATTGCTGTTCAACGCGCCGTAGAAAAGGTTGAAGCCATCGACGTAAACGAACGTGCGCTTTCCCTTTCGCAGAAAAAGCAGGGGCCTCCGAAGAGGCCCCGCGGCTTGCGGTCGAGACCGCAAGGGGTGCTGGCGTCAAAAGCACAGCGGTGCTCACTTCGGGGCCATATCAAAAAACTGAAGCGCCGCGAATAGTAGTGTTGTCAGGGCAATAGCGAATACGCACATGGATGCGAATCCCCAAGCTACGGCTCTGCCGAGATGCGCTATGCTCAACTTCAGTTCGTTGGTGCTTCGATCAAGCTCGGCCCTGAGATACTCTTTCGTCACCAGACTAGTCATCGCATCGTTTACCACTTCGGCCACAGCCTCCGCTTGCTGCTCGGGCATTCCCGACTGCTCCAGTTTCCGGCTTGCGGCCAATGTGTCAAGTGCCTGGTCCATTTTTTCCCTCCAAAATTGCTCCTCAGTGAATGGATCGGATGGCGACGGCTGTCCGCCATCTGGGAAAAAGTATAGGTATGGCTACCGAAAAAGACCTAGAAAACGGCGAAAATAATTCGGATGCGCCTAGCGTTCGAGCACCAATTGGCGGCCCAGTTCGGCGAGGAAGGGGATGCCGATTTCCACGTATTCGTAGACGTCGTCGTTGAAGGTTTCGTTGGCGTTGACGCGGATGGTGGCGGAGATCAGGAATTCGCGGTTGGTTTCGTGGTCGACGATGTAGGCCGAGTCGGTGAGGTAGCCGTAGGCGCGGCCAATTTTGTTGAAAATCTCGAAGCGCTCCGGGATGCGCTCGGCGCTATCGCCGAACAGGAAATACTTCAGTCTGCCGTCGGGGTACACCGCCTCGTCGTAGCCCGCCTCCCTGGGCAGCGTGCTCATGGCGCGCAGCACGAATTCGCGATGCTCCTCGCTGAGGTGGAAGCGCTCTTCCTCGGCGAAGGCCTCCGGGAACACCAGCCGCTGGGTGATCTGGTGCAGCGATTGCAGCGGCAGGTAGTTGTTTCTGGAAAAATCGAAAGGCGCCTCGACCCGGTTGCCGTCCGCTATGTGGGCCGTGCCTTGCAGCAAATTGTCCAGCGGCAGCACTTCAATCGGGCCATTCTCGATTGGGCCGATGGTGAGCGGCCCGCCTTCGGCGCGGGCGAATGTGAGCGGCTGGGTTCGCAGCGAATCCGAATCGCGAATGCCGAGCCGATGCGAAATGCGCGCCGTGATGCCCTTGTTTTGCAGGCGCCGGTTGATCTCATCATTGCCCAGAAATTCGTAGAGGCGGTTGTTGGCGGGATTGTCACTGACCACGAACAGGGCGATCAGGTCTTCGCTGAAACTGCTTTCCGCGCCGGACTCGCCAACGGTGTATCGGCTGTGGCGGTCAACGCCTTCCAATTCCTGCAATTTTTCCAGCGCGAGCAAGGCCACCGGGAACTTGACTGTGCTGGCGGGGTAGAAATAGCGGTTGGCGTCCAGCCCGAAGCTGTGTTCCTGGAAAGTGACGGAACCGTCCGCTTCATGCTCGATTTCAGTGAACAAGACTTGCACTTGATGGTGCGCGAGGTTTTGCATCACCGTTTGCAAGGCGGGTTCGTCCGCGCGCAGGGCCTGCTCGATGGGGTTGCTCGCCTCGCCGGCATTGGCCATGCAACAGGCGAACGACAGCAACCAGATCAGATGTTTCAAAATACGCTCCAAGCTTCTCGGCCGGTAATCGCGCTGTATGCTGTCATTCCTGGGTGGAAAATTCCAGCGGCGACTTCACGCGAATCCACGCATTTTCAATGACAGCGGCGGGAGGGAATTCGTATAATCGGAGGTTGCCGCCGGATGCCGGGCCAGCCGGCGCGGGCGGCGGTGGCATGCAGGCGCGTAGCTCAGTTGGTTAGAGCGCTACCTTGACATGGTAGAGGTCACCAGTTCGACTCTGGTCGTGCCTACCAGTTTTGCGGTGCATTCCGGGGCTAGTTCAAAGCTGCTGCTTCGGAGCTTTCCGGAACCGCCGCGGAATTTTGCGCAGCTTCTCTGAAACCGGAAGCTCGCCAATTCCGGGATTGATCGCCAGCGGGCCGGCATGATCGCCGGCCTTTTTTGGTTCAAGTTGGAGGATGGTTGGGAACAGCCATGTTGACCGTAACCCTGCCGGACGGCAGCACCAGAGAGTACGATCAGCCGGTCTCGGTGGCCGAGATCGCGCATTCCATCGGCCCCGGCCTGGCCAAGGCCGCGCTCGCCGGCCGCGTGGATGATCAATTGGTGGACACCTCCCATCTGGTGGAGCAAGACGCCCGCGTGGCGATCGTGACCGACCGCGACAGCGACGGCGTCGAAGTGTTGCGCCATTCCTGCGCCCATCTCATGGCCCAGGCGGTGCAGCGGCTGTTTCCCGAAGCGCAGGTCACCATCGGCCCGGTAATTGAACACGGTTTCTATTACGACTTCGCATTTGAACGTCCGTTCACACCGGAAGACCTCGCCGCCATCGAGCGCACCATGGCGGAAATCGTCAAGGAGGACCTGGTGGTGGAACGCAAATTGCTTCAACGCGATGAAGCCGTGCGCCTGTTCCGCGAGATGGGCGAGGAATACAAGGTCGAGATTATCGAATCGATCCCTTCCGACGAGCCGCTGTCCTTTTACCGCCAGGGCGAATTCATGGACCTCTGCCGTGGCCCCCATGTGCCCAGCACCGGCAAGTTCAAGGCTTTCAAGTTGACCTCGGTGGCCGGCGCCTACTGGCGCGGCGATTCCAGCCGGGAAATGCTGCAACGCATTTACGGCACGGCCTGGCCCAACGCGAAAGAGCTGCGGCTGCATTTGAAGCGCATCGAAGAAGCCGAAAAACGCGACCACCGCAAGCTCGGCAAGAAACTCGGCCTGTTCCATTTCCAGGAAGAAGCCCCCGGCATGGTGTTCTGGCATCCGAAAGGCTGGACCTTGTACCAGGCCATCCAGTCCTACATGAAGCAGGTGCAGGAAGAGCACGGCTACCTCGAGATCAACACCCCGCAGCTTGTCGACTTCTCGCTGTGGGAGAAATCCGGCCACGCCGCCAAGTTCTCCGAGGAGATGTTCACCGTGGAGTCGGACAATCGCCGCTACGCGATCAAGCCGATGAACTGCCCCTGCCACGTGCAAGTCTTCAACCAGGGGCTGAAAAGCTACCGCGACCTGCCGATGCGGCTGGCGGAGTTCGGCTCCTGCCACCGCTACGAGCCCTCCGGCAGCATGCACGGGCTGATGCGGGTGCGCAATTTCGTCCAGGACGACGGCCACATTTTCTGCACCGAGGCGCAAATCCAGTCCGAAGTGGCGGATTTCATGCGCTTGCTGTTCCGGGTTTACGAGGACTTCGGCTTTGACGAGGTACTGCTGCGGCTCTCCACGCGGCCCCAGAAACGCGTCGGCGACGACGCCCTGTGGGACCGCGCCGAAGACGCCTTGCGCCGCGCGCTCGACGCCACCGGCCGCCCCTGGGAGCTCGTTCCCGGCGAAGGCGCGTTCTACGGCCCCAAAATCGAATACACGCTGCGCGATTGCATGGGCCGGCTGCAGCAATGCGGCACCATGCAGGTGGATTTCTTCACCGCCGAGCGCCTGGGCGCGCAATACGTGGACGAAAACAGCAACCGCAAGACGCCGGTGATGCTGCACCGCGCCGCGCTGGGATCATTCGAGCGCTTCATCGGCGTTTTGATCGAACATTACGGCGGCGCGATGCCGACCTGGCTGTCGCCGGTGCAGGCCGTTGTGCTGAACATTACCGACAATCAGGCCGAATATTGCCGCAAAGCCCAAGAGTCTTTGAAAAACAAGGGTTTCAGGGTCGCCCTGGACTTGAGAAACGAAAAGATCGGCTTTAAAATCCGCGAACACACGATTCAGAAGACGCCTTATCTGCTGGTCGCAGGCGACCGCGAGGCGCAATCCGGCACCATATCGGTGCGAACAAGGGGAGGTGAAGAGCTGGGCACAATGACACTTGATGCATTTTGTGGCCACTTGCGCGCGGATGTCGCCGCATACGGCCGGGCAAGCTCCGACGGCGCTCTTCCCCGCACGGGAACATGAGGTGGAGGCGTTGAGGACATGCTGAGCATATGAGGGGCAGCAGCAAAAAGGCGATCATAAACGAACAAATCGAAGAGCCGCGGGTGCGTTTGATTGGAGCCGATGGCAACCAGGTCGGGGTTGTGGCCATCGAAGAAGCGCGCAGCGCGGCGCAGGACGCCCAGCTGGACCTGGTGCTGATCGTCCCGGACGCGGACCCGCCGGTTTGCAAGATTCTGGACTACGGCAAACACGTTTTTGAGCTGAAAAAACAGCGCGCCGCCAACCGCAAGAAACAGCGCCGGGTGCATGTCAAGGAAGTGAAGTTCCGTCCTGGAACCGAGCAGGGGGATTACGACGTCAAATTGCGCAACCTCATCCGTTTTCTCACGGACGGGGACAAGGTGAAGGTTTCCTTGCGCTTCCGCGGCCGCGAAATGGCGCATCAGCACATCGGCCAGGAGCAGATTGAGCGTATTCGCAAAGATTTGGAAGAATACGGCGCGGTGGAACAGGAACCGAAAATGGAAGGACGCCAGATTGTCATGGTGCTTGCGCCGAGCAAGAAGCAAGGCAAGGCCTAACCTCCAAGTGTCGCGGCCAAGCGTGGGCCGGCGCCCGCCGCTGGCGGCCAGCGTCCCGCGCAATCCGCGCGCAAGCGGCAGGCAATCGAAATAAGAGCGTAAACGGAAATTAGCAATATGAAAGCGAAAACCAGGCGCAGTGCCGCCAAGAGATTCAAGGCCACCGGTTCGGGCTTCAAGCGCAAGTCCGCCAACCGCAGCCACATCCTGACCAAGATGACCACAAAGCGCAAACGGCATTTGCGCGGCACGTCCCAGGTCAGCCCGGCCGACGTCAAGGCCGTTAAACGCATGCTTGAGTGAGGGGAGAAACAAACAAGTGGCAAGAGTGAAACGGGGCGTCGTCGCCAAACGCCGTCACAAGAAAGTGCTGGAACAGGCCAAGGGCTATTATGGCGCCCGCAGCCGGTTGTTCCGCGTCGCGAAACAGGCCGTAACCCGCGCCGCCCAATACGCCTACCGGGACCGCCGCGCGCGCAAGCGCGTGTTCCGCAGCTTGTGGATTACCCGCATCAACGCCCAGGCGCGGGAATGCGGCATCAGTTACAGCCAACTCGTCGCCGGGCTGAAAAAAGCGAACATTGAAATCGACCGCCGCGTACTGGCGGACCTCGCGGTGCATGACAAGCCGGCATTTTCGGCGATAGTCGACCAGGCAAAAGCTTCCCTGGCCGCCTGATCTTCGCGGCGGAGGTCACATGACGGACCTTGACGAACTTGCCAGGGCGGCGCTTGCCGAGGTGGCGGAATGCGCCGATGAGAAATCCCTCGAATCACTCCGGGTTCGCCTGCTCGGGCGCAAGGGCGCGCTCACCAGCCACCTGAAAAATCTCGGCGCATTGCCCCCCGAACAAAGGCCCGCCGCCGGGCAACAAATCAACCTGATCAAAAACCGCGTTGCCGAGGCGATTGCCTCGCGCCGCGGCGCGCTGGCCCGTGAATCGCTCGACGCCCGCCTCGAACAGGAACGCATCGACGTCACCTTGCCCGGCCGGCGCCGCGCCCATGGCGGTTTGCACCCGGTGACAATTACGCTCGAGCGCATCACGCGCATTTTCCACGCCGCCGGCTACGAAGTGGCCGAAGGCCCGGAAATCGAAGACGAATACCACAACTTCGAGGCGCTCAACATCCCCGAAAACCATCCAGCCCGCGCCATGCACGACACTTTCTACCTGAAACCCGGCACCGTCCTGCGCACTCACACCTCGCCGGTGCAAGTGCGGGTGATGGAACGGGGCGAGCCGCCGTTCCGCATGATTTGCCCGGGCCGGGTGTACCGCTGCGATTCCGACATCACCCACACGCCGATGTTTCATCAGGTGGAGGGCTTGCTGGTGGATGTGGACGTGAGCATGGCGGACATGAAAGGCACGCTGGTCAGTTTCCTGCAAGCGTTTTTCGAGGCGCCGGTGGCGGTGCGGTTCCGGCCTTCCTATTTTCCCTTCACCGAGCCCTCCGCCGAAGTCGACATGAGCTGCGTGGCCTGCGGCGGCAAGGGCTGCCGCATCTGCGGCCACACCGGCTGGATTGAAGTGATGGGCTGCGGCATGGTGCATCCCCGCGTGCTCGAAATGTCCAAAGTGGACCCCGCCAAGTTCAACGGCTTCGCCTTCGGCCTCGGCGTGGAACGGCTGGCCATGCTGCGTTACCAGGTGGGCGATTTGCGCATGTTTTTTGAAAACGACGTGCGTTTCCTCGCGCGGTTCAACTAGCGCGGGCGGACTGCTGTCATGATCTTCAGCGAATCCTGGCTCGGCGAATGGGTGGATATCACGCCGAGCGCCTCAACTGGTACGCCAACCGGTGCTCCAGCCGGTGCTCCAACCGGTACTCAAGTCGGTGCTTCAACCGGTACTCCAGCCGGTGCTCCAACAAGAGTCGAGCCGGGAGAAAGTCTTGCCGAGCGCTTGACCATGGCGGGCCTCGAAGTGGGGCGCCGCGGCGCCGTTGCCGGCGAATTCACCGGCGTGGTGGTGGCCGAAGTGGTGGCGCTGGAAAAGCACCCGGCGGCGGATTCCCTGGTGGTTTGCGAGGTGGATGACGGCGTCGCGCGGGCGCGCGTGGTCTGCGGGGCGCCCAATGTGCGCGTGGGCATGAAAGCGCCTTTCGCGCGGGTGGGCGCGGTGCTGCGGCGCGCGGGCGAGGATACGGACAAGGAAAAGGACAAGGACGAGAGCAACACCGGGCGCGGCGGCAAGTCCGGCGGCAAATCGCACAGTGCCGCCGCCGAAATTCAGGTGGGCAAAGTCGCAATCCGCGGCGTTGAATCGAACGGCATGCTGTGTTCCGCCGAGGAACTGGGCATGGCGGAATCTTCCAGCGGCCTGCTGGACTTGCCGGCCGACGCGCCGGTCGGCGCCGACATCCGGGAATATCTCGGTTGCGACGACCACAGCATAGAGCTTGACCTAACCCCCAACCGGGGCGATTGCCTGGGCATGTTGGGGCTGGCGCGGGATGTCGGCGCCATGTTGCGCCGCGAAGTCGCCGAGCCGCCTTTGGCCGAGCCCCCGGTCACCATCGAGGACGAGTTTCCGGTGCGCATCAGCGCCGCCGCCGAGTGCCCGCGTTATCTCGGCAGGATCATTCGCGGAATCAATCTCGATGCCGAAACCCCGTTGTGGATGCGGGAGAAATTGCGCCGCGGCGGCCTGCGCTGCATCGAC
Organism: uncultured Pseudohongiella sp.; assembly: GCA_965221015.1. Classification (GTDB taxonomy): domain Bacteria; phylum Pseudomonadota; class Gammaproteobacteria; order Pseudomonadales; family Pseudohongiellaceae; genus UBA9145. Next base: position 1,374,374 of record OZ244859.1, read on the forward strand.
CCGGTGGTTGATGTCACCAATTTTGTTTTGCTCGAACTCGGCCAGCCCTTGCACGCGTTTGATTTCGCCAAACTGCGGGACCACATCGACGTGCGCCTGGCCGAACCCGGCGAAGAACTGACCCTGCTCGACGGCAAGTCGCTGAAACTGACGCCGGACACCCTGGTCATCGCCGACGGCGGCGGGGCCGTGGCCATGGCGGGCATCATGGGCGGCATGGGCACCGCGGTCAGCGGCGAGACCCGCGACGTGTTCCTCGAATGCGCCGCTTTCGCGCCTTTCGCAATCGCCGGGCGCGCGCGCGCCGCGGGCATGCAAACCGACGCTTCCCAGCGCTACGAGCGCGGGGTCGATTACCACCTGCAACATCGCGCCATGGCCCGGGCCACGGAATTGCTGCTCGCCATCGCCGGCGGGGCGGCGGGGCCGGTGACCGAGGCGCAAGGCGAGATTCCCGCAAGCCGCCAAGTGCAATTGCGCTTCGACTCGATCAAACGCGTGCTTGGCGTGGAGATTCCCCCTGGCGAGGTGCTGGACATTCTCACCCGCCTCGGCTTCACGCCGCTTGAGCAAAGCGGCGAGAGCTTGTCGGTGGAAGTGCCTTCGCACCGCTACGATGTGGCGCTGGAAGCCGATTTGCTGGAAGAACTCGCCCGCATTCACGGCTACGACAAGTTGCCTTTGTCTTCCGGCCTGAAGCGGCCCGAAGTGGGGCGCGCGCCGGAGCGGGAGATCGAACTGCACCGCATCCGGGACCATCTCGTGGCCCTGGGCTACCAGGAGGTCATCACCTACAGCTTCATCGACCCAAAGCTGGCGCAACACTTCCAAGCCGGGGAAAACGAGCCGCTGCGCTTGCAAAATCCAATTTCGCGCGACATGTCGGTAATGCGCGACAGCCTGCTGCCGGGCCTGGTGCACACCTTGCGCTACAACCTGAACCGCCAGCGGGAAAACCTGCGCTTGTTCGAAACCGGCCTGACTTTCGTTCGCCGCAACGCTGACGACCCCGGCGAAATAAACCAACAAGCCATGCTCGCGGGTCTGCTCGTGGGCGAAAGGGCGATCAAAAACTGGTGCGGCGGCGGCAGCGGCACCGGCGCTGGCGACAACATCGACTTTTTCGACGCCAAGGGGGACATCGAATCACTGTTTGGACTCGGCGCCAGGGCGCGGCGGCTGCGTTTCGCCGCCGCGCGGCGGCCCGGCCTGCACCCCGGTCAATGCGCCCGCATTCTGCTCGATGATGAAGACGCGGGCGTGGTCGGCGCCTTGCACCCGGCCTTGCAGGAAGAATTGGAGCTGCCTGTTGCTTTTGTATTCGAATTGCGCCTCGACGCGCTGTGCCGGCGGCAGGTGGCGGTGGCGTCGCCGCCCTCGCGCTATCCCGAGGTTGGCAGAGATCTTGCATTCATTTTGGATGAGAAAATCGAAGTCGGCGAGATTGAGCGGGAAGTGCGCGCCGCGGCGGGCCCAATGCTGCGCGGCTTGCGTGTGTTGGACGTGTACCGCGGCCAGCCGGTGCCGGGGGGCGCGAAAAGCATCGCCCTGGGCTTGACCTGGCAAGCGCCTTCGCGCACTCTTGGGGACGCAGAGATCGATCAAATAATTGAAAGCATAATCAAAGTGCTAGAACATAAATTTAACGCTTCCTTACGTAACTGAACCGGGGCAATCCATGGGTGACAAAGCGCTGACGAAGGCCGATCTGGCGGAACATTTGAATGATCAACTGGGCTTGAACAAGCGCGAGGCCAAGGAGGTTGTGGAGCTTTTTTTTGAGGAAATCCGCGTTTCCCTGGAGAACAATCAACCCGTCAAGCTGTCCGGTTTCGGCAACTTCGAATTGCGCGACAAGGGGCGGCGGCCCGGCAGGAACCCAAAAACGGGCGAGGAAATCCCCATCGAGGCGCGCCGCGTGGTGACCTTCCGCCCGGGGCAGAAACTGAAAGCGAACGTGGAGGGATATCACGGGGCCGATGACTAGCGCAGTGCTGCCGCCGATTCCTCCGAAACGCTATTTCGCCATCGGCGAAGTCAGCGAGCTTTGCGCGGTGAAGCCCCATGTGCTGCGCTACTGGGAAAAGGAGTTTCCGGGCCTGCAGCCGGACAAGCGCCGCGGCAACCGGCGCTACTACCGCACCCGCGACGTGCTCCTGGTCCGCACCATCCGCGACTTGCTCTACGAAAAGGGCTTCACCATCGACGGCGCCCGCCGCAAACTGAGCGAAGACGCCAACAACCCCCCCGCCAACGCCGCCGAACTCAGAACCCTGGCCCGCGAACTCCAACAAGTCATCGACCTGCTGTAGCTTCGACCCGTCGCCGTCTGGCGGTGCGAAGTGCGGCGGACGCTGTAAATACATCCATGTACGCTTCGGGCTCGCCATCCATGGCTCGCACGCCCGCCGCACTTCGCACCGCCAGACGGCGACTCACACCGTGCGGTACCGCCGTCATTCTGCGCGAAGCGAAGCGTAGTGACTCGGGGCATCCTTGCCCCTCGCCCTGACGGGCGGCGCTTCGCGCCGTCCAAAATGGCACTCCTGCCATTTTGTCGCAGAATCTCCCGCCACACCGACGAGATCCCGCGACTTCGCGCGGGATGACGGGTGAGCCGACGAGATCCTGCGACTTCGCACAGGATGACAGGAATTGGGGCAGGGCATCTGTGATAAACTGCGCGGCTTCGGGGCGTAGCGCAGTCTGGTAGCGCACTACACTGGGGGTGTAGTGGTCGTGGGTTCAAATCCCGCCGTCCCGACCAACCCACTCCCCCCTTGAGGGGGAGTCAAAACTGCGCAAGCAGTTTTGGTGGGGGGTTCGGCCCGCAGAAAGCTGCGCTTTCTGTCGGCTGCGCCGACCGGCCACACTCAATTCGATCCCCGGCTCCCTGTCATTCTGCGCGCAGCGAAGCGGAGTCGCAGAATCTTCAATCGAATTCTGCTGGATTGTGCATGCCATCCCTGGCGCGAGCTTTTCGGCTTCGATTACCCCCAGTCTCGCCATCCATGGCGAGCCGTTCGGCCCTCGAAAAGCTGCGCTTTTCGTCGGCTGCGCCGACCGGGCCTCACCCGCCCGCCCGCGGACCCGATCGGAGCCGCTCTGAAGCTCGAAAAGTAGTCAAACCTCCACAACCGGCCTGAACCCGCCCCACACCATCCGCTTGCCATCGAAAGGCGGCGGAAATTTCTCCGCGTCCCAGCGCTCGTCAACCGCCGCGCGCTCGCGCATCTTCTGCATGCCGGCGTCGCGCGTGGCCTTGTCGGGCCATTCAATCCAGGCGAAGACGATGCTTTCATCGTCTTTGGCGCGCACGGCGCGGCGGAAATCGGTCACTTCGCCGTCGGGCACATCGTCGCCCCAACATTCCACGATGCGCGTGGCGCCGTACTCCTTGATCAAACGGTCCACGTAATCCGCATGTTCAATGAATTCTTCCCGTTTGGCGTCTGGAACCGCAAGCACAAAACCGTCGATGTAAGCCATTTTCGTTCTCCCAAAGCCTGTTTCCGGCCAAATCTGCGTATTGTTGTCAAAACCGGACTTGAGTGTAACAAGATAATTGGTAAAAATTCCCACACAGAAGCGCTTCCCCGCTTGGACAGCCAGCATGCGGAACCTCCATCCGAACCGGCGCGCGCGCGCCGGTCCGCGCCGGAAACACAGTACGGAAAGGCAGAATCGCCGCGGCGCACCGTGGCGCGAGAGCATTGCGTTGCTGGCGCTATGCTGCGCGGTGGCGGCAACGCAAGCGAACGCCCGCGACACCTTGCCGGTGCCCAAAATGGACCCGGCGGTGGCCGTGGACGCCGACGGATTCCGCCTGTCCCAGCAGTTCACCGAACCCAGCGTCATCATCGGCGAAAATCTCAGCGTCGATTACTCGCTGGAAAACGGCGGCGCCACCGAGCGCGCCAACATCTCCCTGGAGATTTACTTCCTGCTGGAAAACACCACGCTGGTTTCCGCGCCGGGCGAATGCCGGCGCCAGCCCAGCCTTTCCGGGCAGGAGATTCTCCATTGCGAACTCGGCAATTTCCCGCCGGGGAGGCGCAAGGATTTCGCGGTTACCGTGGCAACTTCCCAGCAAAGTCGCCCCGATGTGGTCGCATCGGCGTTCATCGGCGACTTGCGGGTGGATTCATCGGCGCCGGTGGTGCGCGACATGCTGCTGGACAGCGACGGCGACGGCATCGGCGACCATATCGAAGCGCTGCGCTTAACCGACCCCGCCGACCCGGGTTCGGTGGACAGCTCCAACGCCCTGATCGATTTCATGGCCCTCTACACGCCCGCCGCCACCCGGCTCTACCCGGCGAGCATCGAAAACCGGATCAACGATTTCGTCAACGCAGCCAACAGCGCCTATTTCAACAGCCGGGCGCGGGTTCGATTGCGGCCGGTGCATTTCCAACCAGTGCCTTACCCCGAAAACGGAGACGCAGGCCAGGCGCTGTCTGATTTGATGAATGGAACCCACGCCGCGTTCGCCGAAGTGGAAGCGGCACGGCGGCGCTACGGCGCCGACCTGGTGGTGCTGTTCGACGTCGAGGCCGGCGGCAGCCGCTGCGGCCTGGCGCCGGTGGGCGGATTCGGCATGCAAGGCGATTTCAGCGATCCGGCGGAAAAGAGCTTCGGTTACGCCTGGGTCGCCATCGACTGCCTGGAGGACCTGGTGCTCGCCCATGAACTCGGCCACAACATGGGCCTGACCCATTCCCACCGCGAAGACGACCACGGCGGCACTTTCCATTTTGCCACCGGCCATGGCGTCGATGAAGCATTCGCCACGGTGATGGCCACGCCGTCGCAATTCTCGGTGCCGCGCCGAAGCCCGGTATTCTCCAACCCCGAGCTGGACTGCGGCGGATTCGCCTGCGGCCGCCCGCAAAACGAAGCCATGGGCGCCAACGCCACCGCGGCGCTGAACATCGTCGCGCCCCAGGTCGAATCCTGGCTGCCCCGAACCTTGCCTTTGCTGCCCGCCGCGGCCGGGCAAAGCCTCCCCTCCGGCGCCACCGCCGCGCGACTGGCCCTGGCCGGCCAGATCAACGACGAACTTGGCTTCACCAACAGCGCCGCCAGCGGCGATATCCTGCGCTTGCTGGCGCAAATCGAAGTGGACCCGAGCCATGTGGGTTTGACCGGCACGTTCCACGTGCTGCTCACCGCGGATTCCGTCGAGTTCCATCAACTGGACCGGGAAATCGGCCTCACTTTGTGGGACGGGACCCTGGGCGGGCTCCGGTCGGCGACCTTCGAACGCGCCTTGCGCCCGCTGGAGCGCTTCCACATCGTCGACAATTTCGAGGTTGGCGCCAATTTGCGCGGCATCGAAATACAGATTTATCTCGCCTACCAGGTGCCGGACGAAATCGTCTATCTGCCCCAGCCCCTGCGCCTGCGCTTCACCGACTAGCCGCGCCGCCGGCAATCCTTCTTTGCCAGCCAACCCGGCCTTTCGCGCAAAGCCCGCATGCTACAATTCGCGCTCTTGGCGGGCTTCCCGGCGCTCTTTCCCGGTCGAACCACATGGCGGACTTCTCCAGCATTGGCGTGATTGGCCGGCCCGGCCACGCCGGCGTTGTGGACAGCTTGCATCGCTTGCACGACTTCCTCAAAAGCCGCGGCCGCGAGATCGTTTTCGATGAAGTCACCGCGGCGATGGCGCACTTGCGCCAGGTGCGTGTGGTCAAGGTCGGGGAACTCGCCGGCTGTTGCGACCTGGTCATAGTCGTCGGCGGCGACGGCAGCCTGTTGCACGTGGCGAAACATGTTTTCCAGGTGCCGGTGATTGGCGTCAACCGCGGCCGGCTTGGCTTTCTCACCGATGTCCTGCCCGATGAAATCGAGCAGCGCATCGGCGAAGTGCTCGAAGGCAGGTTTTTCAGCGAAGAGCGTTTTCTGCTCAACGCCGAAGTGGTCCGCGATGGTCGCGCACAAGCGGCTGGCAGCGCCTTGAACGATGTGGTGCTGCACGCGGGCAAGGCGGCGCAAATGATTTCCTTTGAGTTGTTCATCGACGGCCAGTTTGTATTCAGCCAGGATTCCGACGGCCTCATCGTCGCCACACCCACCGGCTCCACGGCCTACGCGCTTTCGGCCGGCGGCCCCATCATGCATCCGCAGCTCGACGCCTTGGCGCTGGTGCCGATGAATCCCCACTCGCTCAGCTCGCGCCCGCTGGTGGTGGACGGCGGCAGCGAAGTGCGCATGGTTGTCGGCGCCAACCAGGGTCTGGAGCCGCAGCTTAGTTGCGACGGCGAGTCGGGCTTTACCGTGCGCACCGGCGATGAGATACTGATCCGCAAGCATTCTTGTTCCCTGAATTTGATCCACCCCCTCGACTACACCAGTTACCAGGCCTGCCGCAGCAAACTCGGTTGGGGCAGCCGCCTCGCGTCAGCCAATGATTAAAGCGGCCAGTTTGCCCATCGATGTCGATTTGCTCGGCTTCAGCCAATCGCTTTCAAACCAGGGCATCGAACATCGCATCATCGAAGAATCCGGCCAGCAGGTGATCTGGACGCCGACCGAACACGAATCGCGGCAGGTGCGCGAGGCGCTGGCGCTGTGGCGCGACTTCGATTACACGGGCAGGCCGGCGCCCGCCGCCGCGCCGCCGCTGTTCAGCCCAGGGCGGCTGTTGCAATCCGCATGGCGCGAAAGCCGGCAATGCCCACTCACCGTGCTGCTGATTCTCGGCTGCGTGCTGGTCGCCTTCCTCAGCCGCCTGGGCATGCAAAGCTGGCGCGTCGATTATTTGTTCTACCCATTGCTGCCAACCGAAAGCCTCGGCGCCTTTCTTGGCGAGCTGGCCAACCCAATACTGCTGTTGCGCTCCTTGACGCCGATGTTCCTGCATTTCGGCGAATTGCACCTCGTGTTCAACATGCTCTGGCTGTGGTATTTCGGCCGCCAGATGGAGCCGCGGCGGCCACGCTGGCTGTATCCGCTGGCCATCGTTTTCACCTCCTTCACCGCCAACACGGCGCAATATCTGCTTGGCGGCGGCAACAACTTCGGCGGCATGTCCGGCGTGGTTTACGGCCTGCTCGGCTTCGCCTGGATCATGCAAAAAATGCTGCCCGGCGGCCGGCCCATATTGAGCGACCAAATGTTCCTGGTGTTCCTCATCATGCTCGTGGCGATGGAAGTACTCGCCTCCTCCTGGATCGCCACCGCCGCCCACGCCGGCGGATTGCTCGCCGGATTGTTCCTAGGTATCGTTATCGCCACCGCAATGCGCTGGCGCAACAACGCTCGGTCTGGCGGGAGTGCACACTGAAATGCTTGAACTTGGAGACAATGCGCTGCGCGGGGTTGCCTGCGGGGCTTTGCGGAAAATGGAAACGCGGCTGGAAGATCCGGTCGCGTACAACGCGGTGTTGGCCGAAAAAGGAGATCGAGGCAAAAAAAGTTTTGTGCCGCTTAATGCTTTGCTCGGCCAGGCCGTGCAGCTCGAATACACCGGGCGCATTTTTTGTATCCATTGTGGCCGCAAGACCAACAAGAGTTTCAACCAGGGCTATTGTTACCCTTGCTTCCGCAAGCTGGCGCAGTGCGACTCCTGCATCATTCATCCGGAGCGGTGCCATTTCGACCAGGGCACCTGCCGCGAACCCGACTGGGGCGACAGCCACTGCATGCGCGACCACATCGTCTATCTGGCCAATTCTTCGGGCCTGAAGGTGGGCATCACCCGCTCATCGGAAGTGCCGACGCGCTGGATCGACCAGGGCGCAACCCAGGCGCTGGCGATCATCCGCGTTCGCAGCCGCATGCAGTCGGGCTATCTCGAAGTGCTGTTCAAGCAGGAGGTGGCCGACAAAACCAATTGGCGCGACATGCTCAAGGGCACCGCCGAGCCCCTTGACTTACTTGCCGAGAAGGAGCGATTGATCGAGACTTGCAAGGCTGGCATCGACGATCTCGCCGAACGCTTCGGCTTTTTCGCCATCAGCATCCTCACCGGCCTCGACCAGGTGGAAATCCGCTACCCGGTGCTATCCCACCCAACCACACTGAAGTCCTTCAACTTCGACAAAGACCCCCAAGCCGGCGGCATCCTGCAAGGCATCAAGGGCCAATACTTGATCTTCGACCAAGGCGTGATCAACCTGCGTCGATTCGCTGGTTATGAGATTGAACTTCGACTTGCGTCTTAAACATAGATAAGCCAGCGCGGAAAGAGTATTCTCAGGATTCGAATTCCCCGCGGTTGCGCGTGTCTTGCGACCCAAGACCATGCGTGCACGGGCAAACCTGGCTCGCATGATGAAAGCTCCAAAAGGCAGGCAATGGCAACTTTGGCTCGTCTGTGGATTGGTGTTCATCGCAGCGGGTACCGGGGCGGCCGGATTGTTCTTTTCCAGGGACCAAATTGCTGGCGGTTTTGGTCAGATCGTTGAACCCGAATATTACCTTTGGGCCTGGCGGCGCGAGGAGGATCTGTCGTTCATCGATCCGAGTCGGCAGAAACTGGCCCTGTGGACCGCGACGATCACCCTCGACCACGACGAGTTCATTGTCGAGTATCGGACCAACCAGATCACCTATCCGAGCGAAGCGGAAATCGTTAGCGTTGTTCGCCTTGAGGCGACCGGAGTCCCCGGCGCGGCTACAACAGCACAGCTGGCCGATGCGATTATTGGTGCCGGCCGTCCATTCGCGCCGGTGGAACATCAGCTCGATTTCGATGCCAGGCTGTCGCAACGCAACTTCTACCGCCACTTGCTTGGGGAACTGCGGAAACGCACTGGCGGCGCGAGACTCTCGATCACCGCGTTGGCTTCCTGGTGCTTCTACGACGACTGGACCGAAGGTCTGCCGGTCGATGCGGTTGTGCCGATGATTTACCGCATGGGGCGCGACGCGGAAGTGATACGCCACACGCTGCACGAGCAGCGGAAGTTTCCCAATCCCATCTGCGCCGGCAATGTCGGGTATTCCTCTGATGAACTTTTGGCGCCAGTCGACGGCCTGCGAAGAATTTTCTTGTTCGTTCCCGAACGGTGGACGGAACTTCAATTCAACAATTTCGTCCAAGAAGTGGAGGCACTGCTATGAAACGACTATTTGGAACAGCGCTGTTGATCCCGGTTTTCGCATGGGCTGCGGGGGGATCCGGAGTGACCTACTACCCACCAACTTTCGTTGACCGAGTCGATTTTGATGATGCTATCGCCGGCAATTTACCAGACCGGCTATACGCCCGCTATGACGTATACCCACTCATCGTCTACCTTCATTTGAATGGCCGCTTCACAGAGGATCACGCCGCTCTCTTCCAGTCGCGATACACCCGGCCAGAGCCGGCCGAAAACTACCAGGCAATGTTCTGGCGCATGGCGGGTGAAGAAGGTTTCGAACCCCCAACGGGATTCGACACATGGAGAGTGTTTTCCCGCGAAATCGCAGACCCGGACAACCCGGGCAATTCCAACACGATCTCCAGCTACGTCCACAACTGCCAGTTCGACGCCTTCAAGACTGCCGCGGAAACGCTCTCCGACCGGAAATCGCGATACGGCGCTGGTTCCGTTGAATTGTCACGGTGGCTTGAAGCGCAAGTCCAGGTATTCTCTCGATGCGGAAACGGAACCGCCGTTGACCTGCCCGAAGAACCGGCGTCGAACTGGCTGCCATTGGAACAGCACGACCGGCGCTATCAGGTCGCTGCCGCTTATTTTTATGACGGTCAGTATCTGGAGGCCGCCTCCCGTTTTGAAGAGATCGGCCGGAACGCCGATTCACCTTGGCAAGACCTTGGCCGCTACCTCGTCGGACGCTCCCTGTTGCGCGAGGCGACCGTCAACCGCAACGACCCGCCCCGACACTTCGAATTATCGCTTAACGCCTTCGAAGAACTGGCCGATGATCCGGCCTATCTTGCGGCCTTTCCATCCGTGCCGGGTCAAATCTTCCACATTCGCACAAGAATGGATTCCGCGGCCGTCCAAAGCGAAATTGAACAACGGATATTCGACGATCCGGCGGGGGTATCGGCGGAAGACTTTCATAATTACGATTACATAAGGCGATCAGTCCGCCCCACGAATGAGTCGACGGATTATACGCGTTGGGTTTGGTACGCCACGAATGACCGGATCACGCCCGAAGAATTGGTCGAGCAGTGGCGGGCCGAGCAGTCTCCGGCTTGGTTGTACATCGCGCTTCCCCGGGCACCCCTGAGTCTGGGTGAGCCTACTTTGGATGAACTCCTGCTAGCGGCGGAGGCATTCCCCGAAGACAACCCAGGCTACTTGAAGATACTCCTGCATCGTATTCGCATATTGGGACTGTTGGGCCGAGGCGAAGAAGGTCTGCGGCTCGCCGAAGAGGCGATCGGCTCGGGCCTCGACAAGTCGTCGGTCAACCGCGTTCGCCTCGCGGCGGCCGAACTTGCCGCAACATGGCCGGACTATTTTCGCTGGTCTTCGCTCCAGCCCCTTTCGTTGCCATGGTCGGACGAAGTCGGCGGTCAACTGCCGCCCGAATTCCATAGAATGACCCGGGATACGACGCTGTTCAGCGGCGAAGCCATCGATCGGCTGAACACATACTTCACATCGTCAATGATCGAAGAGGTCATCGACTTGCCGGACTTGAGCGGCTACCAACGCGGAAGATTGGCCATCGCCGGATGGACCAAAGCGATGCTCGCCGACGATCTCGATTCGGCCATGCGGCTCTCCGCCCAGATCCGTCGGCATGCGCCGTGGTTGGCTGGCGACATGGAACAATTCGAGCAGGCGGAAGACAAGTATTTCGAAGCGGCCAGAATCATCTTTGATTATCCGGCATTCTCGCCATGGTTGGAGTCAGGCGCCGGTCGGGTCTACAATTACCGACCAACACCCGATCACGTTACGTTCGGTAGTTGGGCAGGCGGGTGGTGGTGTTCCAGTTCGTCCGGCTATCATACCAGAGACGAAATACTCCAAAGTCCTCTTTTTTCCGGCTATTCCAACGCGGAACTGGAGGCGATCAGGGAGGTCGGGGAGTTCCGCAATACGGCGGCAGCCGCTACGTTCGGCCCGCACGTGATTCGCTACGCGAGCAATAACCTCGACGACCCGCGCATTCCGCGTACCTTGCATCGCCTGGTGTTCACCACCCGCCATTCCTGTTTTGGGCCCGGCGATATCTCCCAAGCGGCGTTTGCCTTGCTCCACGAGCATTTCCCGGACAGCGAGTGGGCGGAGGAAACACCGAACTGGTACGGCGAACTCAATTGAGAAAGCGGCGGCTATCACCAAACCCGGCGAACACCGTAGTTTTCGAAGATTGATTCGTTTGAGGCCAGCGCCAATTCGCGGGACAGGGCCTGGGCGATCAGTACGCTGTCGAACGGGTCGCTAAGAGGGCCGGGCAGCGACCCGGCGCGGGAGGCGTCGGCGACGGTGATGGGGAGTTCCTCGAATCCCTGTCCGGCCATGGCTCCGGCGATGTCTTGGGCCAGGGGCGCGGCCTCGGGAAGTTTGCCGAGACGATGCTTGGTTGCAATTTCCCAAGCCGTCGCGGCGCTGACTAGAATATCGTTGCCGTCATCTTCGATTGCTCGCCGAGCGCGCGGCGACAACCTGCCGCTGCCGGAAAACCACCAGAAGAACGGCTGGGTGTCGATCAACGGTTTCAAGGACTAATTTCCCTCCCATCGCGCCAGTTCTTCTTCCGGCAGAGGATCGAAGGCTTCGTCTCCGAGTTCGATTTGGCCTTTCATGGTGCCGAACTCGCGCTTGCCCGGCTTTGGCACACGTTCCAGCCGAGCCACTGGGGTACTGCCGCGGGCGATGATCACCTCTTCGCCCGCTTCCACTTGCGCGAGCAGGCGCGAGAGCTTGGTTTTGGCCTCACGGACGTTCACGGTAACCATTGTCGTCTCTGCGGATTAAGGGATTAGCTGAGAACAAGACCAATTGAGTATGCGGGCAAGCCTAGCGCGCGGCAATAGCCTGCCGCGAATTGGAATTCCAGCCACACCGCACCTGAAGTGCGGACTTTAGTCACTTTCCGCATTCGCGGGCTGATACAATCGCCCGCACTGTCGAATCAGGCAAAGCGCGGGCGCGCCACGCGGGCGCCGGGCATCCATCGTTCTCTTGAGGACCCTACCAGGCATGAAAGACGCACAGGCACGCACGACGTATTTGCACGAGTACCGGCCGCCGCTGTTTCTGATTGAAACCACGGAGCTTGACTTCGACCTGTATGAGACCCATGCGGTGGTGGAGTCGAAGCTGCGAATCCGGCGCAACCCCGCGGCGGGCGGTGCGGAGGACGACACGCTGGTTCTGCATGGCCGCGAGCTTTCGCTCGAGCAATTGCGGCTGAATGGGCGCGTGCTGGAGGCCACCGAATTCGTACTGGAAGAAGAAAGCCTGCGCATCCCCAACTTGCGCGCGCTTGCCGGGGGCGGAGCAGAAGCCTTCACGCTCGAATGCCGCACCCGCATCGAGCCGCAAAACAACACCGCCCTGGAAGGCCTGTACAAATCGCGCAAGATGTTCTGCACCCAATGCGAAGCGGAGGGCTTTCGCCGCATCACCTATTACCTGGACCGCCCCGACGTGATGTCGAAATTCACCACCACAATTCGCGCCGAACGCGGCAAGTATCCGGTGCTGCTCGCCAACGGCAATTGCATCGCCGAGGGAGTCTGCGACGACCCGGCGCGGCATTGGCGCCGCTGGGAGGATCCATTTCTCAAGCCGAGTTACCTGTTCGCTCTGGTGGCGGGGAACTTGGTCAGCCTTGACGACAGTTTCACCACCGCCTCCGGGCGCGAAGTGCAACTGCGCATTTTTGTTGAGCCCAAGGATCTGGACAAATGCGGCCACGCCATGCGCTCGCTGAAGAAGTCGATGCGCTGGGACGAGGAAAAATACGGGCGCGAGTACGATCTTGACATTTTCATGATCGTCGCCGTGGACGATTTCAACATGGGGGCGATGGAGAACAAGGGCCTGAACATCTTCAACACTTCCTGCGTGTTGGCCAACCCCGCGACGCAAACCGATTGGGCGTTTCAGCGCGTTGAGGCCGTGGTCGCCCACGAGTATTTTCACAACTGGTCGGGCAACCGGGTCACTTGCCGCGACTGGTTCCAGTTGAGCCTGAAGGAAGGTTTTACCGTGTTTCGCGACAGCGAATTCAGCGCCGACATGAATTCGCGCACGGTGAAACGGGTGCAGGACGTGGCTTTTTTGCGCTCGGTGCAATTCGCCGAAGACAGCGGCCCCATGGCGCATTCGGTGCAGCCCGACTCCTACATGGAAATCTCGAATTTCTACACCGTCACGATTTACGAAAAAGGCGCCGAAGTCATGCGCATGATCAGCAATCTGCTTGGCCCCGAGCGCTTCCGCGCCGGCACCGATTTGTATTTCGAGCGGCACGACGGCCAGGCGGTGACCATCGAGGAATTTGTGCGGGCGATGGAAGAAGCCGGCGGAGTCGACCTGCGCCAGTTCCGCAACTGGTACCGCCAGGCGGGCACACCGCTGCTTGCAATAGAAGGTCGCCATGATGCCGCGGCGCGGCGTTTCGAATTGCGCGTGCGCCAGTCCTGCCCGCCGACGCCGGGCCAGCCGGACAAGCAGCCGTTTCATATTCCCCTGCGCATGGGCCTGCTCAATGCCGCCGGTGGCGAGCTTCCCCTGCGCCTGCAAGGCGAGTCCGCGGCGGGTGGCCGAGACCGCGTGCTGGCGGTTACTAAAAGGGAACAAACTTTCGTCTTCGAGGACGTGGCCGTGCCGCCCGTGCCTTCATTGCTGCGCGGTTTCAGCGCGCCGGTGCGGCTGGAATACGACTACCAACCCGAAGAGTTGCTGTTCCTCATCAGCCATGACACCGACGGTTTCAACCGCTGGAACGCCGGCCAGCAATTGGCGCTGATGCTGATTGCGCGGTTGCAGGAGGATTTTCGCGGCGGCGCAGCATTGCATTTGCCGGAAATATTGCGCGAGGCGCATCGCAACATATTATCCGAAGCGCTTGCCGCGGACGCCGGCGCGGACCGGGCCATGCTCGCCGAATTGCTGCGCTTGCCAAGCGAAAGCTATCTGATCGAGCAAGCGCAAACCGCGGACGTGGAAGCGATTCACGCGGTGCGGGAATTTTTGCTTGACGCGCTTGCCGAATCCCACCGCGGTTTGCTTGCCGAGCTGTTCGCGCGTATTCCCGCCACGGTGGAATATCGCGCGGATGCGGCGTCGATTGCCGCGCGGTCCTTGCGCAACTTGGCGCTGTCGGCGCTGGTTCGAAGCGGCGGCGGGGAGTGGCTCGCTCAATGCCGGCAACAGTTTGCGCAAGCGACCAACATGACCGACCAGTTCGCCGCCCTGCAAATCCTGACCCACAGCCGCGCGGGGGAAGGCGTTTACCAGGCGGCGCTGGCGGAATTCCACGAACGCTGGCGCGAGGAGCCCTTGGTAGTAGACCAATGGTTCAGCTTGCAGGCGATGCGCCCTCAACCCGGCACCTTGGCGCGGGTGCGGGAACTGCTGCGCCATGACGATTTCGAAATCCGCAACCCGAACAAAGTGCGCGCCGTAATCGGCGCTTTCTGTTCCCAGAATCACATCAACTTCCATGACGCCAGCGGCGCCGGCTACGAATTCCTCGGCGAACAAGCCATGGCGCTCGACGAAATCAACCCCCAAATCGCCGCGCGCCTGATCACCCCGCTAACCCGCTGGCGCAAGTTCGACGCCACCCGCCAAGCCATGATGCGCGAACAACTGCGCCGCATCGGCGCCCGCAAAGACGTCTCCCGAGACGTAGCCGAAATCGTGGGGAAAAGCGCTTAAGCCACTTCGGCGATGTTGGTGAGGGGGATGGATTTGGCGCGTTCGGCGGCTTCCATGAAGGAGGCGATTTCGTTGAAGTTGAGGTAGCGGTAGATGTTGTCCGCCATGGTGTCGATGGGTTTCATGTAGGCCAGGTATTCCTCCATGGTGGGAATGCGGCCGAGGGCGGCGCTGACCGCGGAAAGCTCGGACGAGGCGAGGAACACGTTGGCGCCTTGGCCGAGGCGGTTGGGGAAATTGCGCGTGGAGGTGGAAACCACCGTGGAATTCGGCGCCACCCGGGCCTGGTTGCCCATGCACAGCGAACATCCCGGCAGTTCCGTGCGCGCGCCCGCCACGCCGAAAACGTTGTACACGCCTTCGCTGAGCAATTGGTGTTCGTCCATTCGCGTTGGCGGCGCGATCCAGAGCCGGGTCGGCAACGGCGGCTGCACTTGTTGCAGCACTTCGGCGGCGGCGCGGAAATGGCCGATATTGGTCATGCAGGAGCCGATGAAGACCTCATCGATTTTCGTGCCCGCCACCGCCGACAGCGGCTTGATGTCGTCCGGGTCGTTGGGGCAGGCGAGCAGCGGCTCGGTGATTTCATTCAGATCGATCTCGAGCACCTTGTGGTATTCGGCGTCCGCGTCCGGGCGCAGCAATTCCGGGTTCTCCAGCCACTCTTCCATCTGCCGCGCCCGCCGCTCCAGCGTGCGCGCGTCGCCGTAGTGATTGTCGATCATCCAGCGCAGCAAGGTGATGTTCGAATTGAGATATTCGATGATCGGCGCCTTGTCGAGCAGGATCGTGCAGCCGCCGGCGGAGCGTTCGGCCGAGGCGTCGGAAATTTCAAAAGCCTGCTCCACCTTCAAGTTGGGCAAGCCTTCGATTTCCAGCACGCGGCCGGAGAAAATGTTTTTCTTGCCTTTCTTGGCGATGGTTAGGTCGCCGGATTGCAGCGCGGCATAGGGGATGGCGTTGACCAGGTCGCGCAAAGTGATGCCTGGCTGCATTTCGCCCTTGAAGCGCACCAGCACCGACTCCGGCATGTCCAGCGGCATGACGCCGGTGGCGGCGGCGAAGGCGACCAGGCCCGAGCCGGCCGGGAAAGAAATGCCGATGGGAAAGCGCGTGTGCGAATCGCCGCCCGTGCCAACCGTATCCGGCAACAACATGCGGTTCATCCAGCTATGGATGATGCCGTCCCCCGGGCGCAGGGAAACGCCGCCCCGGGTCTGGAAAAAACTCGGCAGGGAATGCTGGGTCTCAATATCCACCGGCTTGGGGTAGGCCGCGGTGTGGCAGAAGGACTGCATCACCAGGTCGGCGGAAAAGCCCAGGCAAGCCAAGTCCTTCAATTCGTCCCGCGTCATCGGGCCGGTGGTGTCCTGGCTGCCGACGGTGGTCATTTGCGGTTCGCAGTAGCTGCCAGGGCGCACGCCTTCGACGCCGCAGGCCCGGCCAACCATTTTCTGCGCCAGGGTATAGCCCTTGTCGGATTCTTCGCCGGTCACCGGCGAACGGAATACATCGCTTGCGGGCAAATCGAGCGCGGCGCGGGCGCGGGCGGTCAAGCCGCGGCCGATGATCAGCGGAATTCTGCCGCCGGCCTGGACTTCGTCCAGCAGCACCTCGGTTTTCAATTCAAATTCGCTCAGCAGCTCGCCGCTGGCGTGGTCGCGTATCGTCCCGGCGTAAGGGTCGATGTCGATGACATCGCCGGTGTTGAGCTTGTCCACATCGCATTCCAGCGGCAGCGCGCCAGCGTCTTCCATGGTGTTGAAAAAAATCGGCGCCATCTTGCCGCCAATGCAGACCCCGCCGGAGCGCTTGTTGGGAATATGGGGAATATCGTCGCCGATGTGCCAAAGCACCGAATTGGTGGCCGATTTGCGCGAGGACCCCGTGCCCATGACATCGCCCACGAGCACCACCGGATGGCCGCCTTCTTCCAACTGCGCAATTTGCTCGACGGCGTTGCTCACGCCCTCCCTGGGATTCTTGTACATCGCCAGCGCGTGCAGCGGAATGTCGGGCCGCGACCAGGCGTCCTGGGCCGGAGACAAGTCATCGGTGTTGGTCTCGCCGGGGACCTTGAACACCGTCATGGTCAACTTCTCCGGCAAAGGCGGCCGGGAGGTGAACCATTCGGCCTCGGCCCAGCTTCGCAGCACGCGCCCGGCATGTTCATTGCCCCCCTTGGCGCGCTCTTCGACATCGTGGAAGGCATCGAAAATCAGCAAAATGTGGCGCAATTCGTCCGCCGCAGCCGCGGCCATTTCGGCATCGTCCAGCAACTCCACCAGCGTTGAAACGTTGTAGCCCCCCAGCATCGTGCCCAGCAGTTCCACCGCCTTGGCGCGGTCGAGCAGCGGCGATTCCACCTCGCCGCGGGCGATTGCCGAAAGAAAGCCAGCCTTCACATAAGCCGCCTCGTCCACCCCCGGCGGCACCCGGTTGGCAATCAGGTCCAGCAGAAACTCCTCTTCCCCGGCCGGCGGGCTCTTGAGCAACTCAACCAGCTCCGCCACCTGGGCCGCGGACAAGGGCAGGGGAACGATGCCAAGCTCGGCCCGCTCCGCGACATGCTTTCGATACTCTTTCAGCAAACCAAGACCCTCCAAATAACCCCCCATTCTAGTTGAACAGCCCCCAACTCGCCACTTGCCCAGCCCACTTTTGCATCAATTCCCGCACCGACGGATTCCGCAAAGTGTCCGGGGCCGCCCAAGGCGTGCAGCTTCCAATTCTCAACAGCGAACAGTCTAAAGTTGTCACTGACTTCGAAGCCCGACCTGATGGTTTCCGCATGATGCCAGGGTCCGCGGGCGGGGGCGCCTTTTCGCGTAGTGGAGTCTTTGCGCGCCATGGATGGCCCAAAGCAGTGACGCCACGACTCCCAAGCCCGCACTGATCGATTCCGCACAGTGTCTGGAACTGCCCAAGCTGAGCATTTTCGGTGTCCCTAAGGTGAACAATCCAAAGATGCCATAGACATCGAAGCCCAGCTTGATGGATTTCAGACATTCCAAGGGTCCGCGGGCGGGGGCGCCTTTTCGCGTCGTGGAGTCTTTGCGCGCCATGGATGGCCCAAAGCAAAGACGACCCGATTCTCACCCCGTCAGGGATGACGGGGTGAGATTTAGCGAAAAGGCGCCCCCGCCCGCGGACCCGATCGAAGCCAACCAGCCCCGAAACAAACCAGCCCCGAAACAAACCAGCCCGCCAAGCCACCCCGTTTCGGTACAATGTTCGCAACCCGAAAGTCACCCCTCAAATGAACGACGTCAAAACCCCTTGCATCGGCATCTGCTCCACCACCTCCCTGGGTGACCGCGTTTGCCGCGGCTGCAAACGCTACGCCCGCGAGGTAATCGATTGGAACAGCTACAACGCCGGCGCGAAAAACGCCGTGCTCGCGCGCATCGAACGCTTGAACACCCAGATTCTCGAAACCCGGTTCAGCATCAGCGCGCCGGACCGCCTGCAAGCCGGCCTGCGCCGCCTGCGCATCCCCTGCAATCCGCAACAGTCGCCCTGGTGCTGGCTGCACAACCTGCTCAAAAAAGGCGTTGAAGAAATCGACGATCTGGAAAGTTTCGGCGTGCGCCTGTTGCCGGAATACAGCGGGTGGGACCTGCGCGACCTGTCCATCCAGATCGAAGAAGAACTGCTGCAACTGGCCGAAGCCCATTTTGACCGCTACATCGCGCCCGCCAGGCCGACCCCAACGAGTTCAATTCCATCAACAAGCACCACCCGTCAGCCGTCTTGAACCCGCTCCATTCGGCGGTAAACCTCACCGTTCTTTTGCTCCAACAGCCACAGATTCAGTTTTGCCTGCATTGCCAGCCAGAACTGAGGGGAACTGCCGAGAACGCGACCTAGCCGAATTGCCAGATCTCCAGTGATGTCGCCACGTTCGTTTATGACTTTGGACATGGTGTTGCGCGCGACGCCGCATCGCTTGGCGAGCGAACTGACGGTAAGCCCGGTCTCCGGCAGTATCACATTTCGTATCAATGCCCCCGGGTGTGAAGGTTTGCGACTCATTAGTGATAATCCTCCAAGTTTACGTCCACGACGTCTTCGCCATCCATTTTCCAAGTAATTCGCCAATTTGCCGTGACACGAACGCTGTATTCATTCTTTCTTGCGCCTTTCAACTGAGCCCTTTGTGGCGGAATGTCCGTATCATTGACGTAGTGTAATTAAAGTGATTACAGTTTGCAAAGTGCAGCTTTGAGCTAGCGTTCGAGTTCCATCCGTTGATTCAATTGCAGTTGCTACAGGGGAAAATCCCGCAATGCGAAATCGGGGCCGTCGATGGCGGCGTACCATCCGCGGTCGTCCCAGTCGCCGAGGACCACCCGCAAGGCTGGCGCGCCCGGATTCGGCCCGGCATCCGGCAGCTCGTGCACCGCCGGACGGTGGGTGTGGCCGTGCAGAATGCGATGGTGGCCGCTTTCGCGGATCAAGCTTCGCACCGCGCGCCCGTTCACGTCCATGATTTCCGCCGCTTTGCCCGCCGCCTCCGCCTTGCTTTGCCGCCGCGCGCGGTCCGCCCAGGTCTGGCGCTCGGGCAGAGGGCGCGCGAGGAAGTCCCGCTGCCAGGCCGGATTTCTGACCATGGCGCGAAATTCCAGGTAGGCGACATCGTCGGTGCAAAGCACATCCCCGTGCAGCAGCAGCCAGTCCGCATCTTCAGATTTCAGCGCATAAGGTTCGGCGACCAGGCGGGCGCCGCAGCGGGCGGCGTAGTCATCGCCCATCAGGAAATCGCGATTGCCATGCATCAGCCAAATCTTGACCCCCCGCGCGGCAACCGAGCGCAATGCGCCGGCGACTTCATCCGCCAGCGGCGAATCCGCGTCGTCGCCAATCCACAATTCGAACAAGTCGCCGAGAATGAAGAACTCCCGGCAGCGCGCCGGCAGGGCGGCGGCGAAATCGACGAAGGCGCGGGTGACGTCGGGCCGGGATTCCCGCAAATGCAGGTCGGAGATGAGTATGACCGGAGCGTCGGCAATGGCGGGCGCCGCCATTCAGTCCGCCCCGGATTCGACGCGCGCCGACTCGATGACGACTTCCTCCACGGGCACATCGCGATGGCCCGCGCGCGCCGTCGTCGCGCAGGATTTGATCCGGTTGACCACGTCCATGCCCGCGACCACCTTGCCGAATACCGCGTAGCCCCAGCCTTCCGGCGTCTGGCTGCGATGGTCCAGAAACGCATTGTCGGCGACATTGATGAAAAACTGCGAACTGGCCGAATGCGGGTCCGACGTGCGCGCCATGGCCAGGGTGCCGACCAGATTCTTCAGGCCGTTGTCGGCTTCATTGCGGATTGGCGCCTCGCCGCGCTTGCCGCGCATTCCCGTGGTGAAGCCGCCGCCCTGGATCATGAAATTGTCGATCACGCGGTGGAACAGCGTGCCGTCATAAAAGCCTTGGGAGACATAGTTTTCAAAATTCCGCGCCGAAAGCGGCGCTTTGTCGAAATCGAGTTCGACCTGGATCGTGCCAAAATTGGTTTCAATGACAATCACGGGCTGTTCCTTTGTTTGGGCTGGTGATTTGGACGGGTATTCCGGGCTGTTGTCTGGGGCTGGGGCTACCAGGCTTGCGATTTCGCGCTGGTGTTTTTTGGCTGGGAAATTCCCGCGCGGACCTCTTTGCGGATGAAGCGAAGCTGGCAGGGCCGGTATAATAGCGAGTTTGGCGCGTCTTGAACAAATCCGGCGGCCTCGCCGCAGACAACCGCCAAAGACAGCCGCCGGACAACACGGGCAAGAAAAGACGCAAACCACGATGCGCGCCGAGCCGCGCGCAAACCGCACGCGAATTCGCGCTTGAAGTTGCCTGGCGGCGGCCTTGGCAATTTTTCGCCATGCCGAACCTGAAGGAAGCAGCAACCGGGCGCCATGAACGCTTCAAACGATAATTCCGCGGCGGCAACCACCGCCGCCGAGGCTTCCGGATTCATCCGCCAGATGATTGCCCGGGACCTGGCCTCCGGCAAGCATGGCGGCCGCGTGCACACGCGCTTTCCGCCGGAACCGAACGGCTATCTGCACATCGGCCACGCCAAGTCCGTTTGCCTCAATTTCACCCTCGCCGAAGAATACGGCGGCCATTGCAATTTGCGTTTCGACGACACCAATCCGCTGCGGGAAAGCCAGGAGTACGTCGATGCCATCAAAGACAGCATCCGCTGGCTCGGTTTCCGCTGGCATGGCGAAGTGCGCTATTCCTCTTCCTACTTCGAGCCCTTGTACGAATTCGCGCGGCAACTGATCGGCAAGGGCAAGGCCTACGTCTGCGCGCTGAGCCCGGAGCAGGCCCGCGCCCACCGCGGCACGCTCACCGAATCCGGCGTGGACAGCCCCTGGCGCGAACGCGAACCGGAACAAAGCCTCGACCTGTTCGCGCGCATGCGCGCCGGGGAGTTCAAGGACGGCGAACTGTCGCTGCGGGCGAAAATCGACATGGCCTCGCCCAACATCAACTTGCGCGACCCGATCTTGTACCGCATCCGCCACGCCGCGCATCATCAGACCGGCGCGCAATGGTGCATCTATCCAACCTACGATTACACCCATTGCATCTCCGACGCCATCGAAAACATCACCCATTCGCTGTGCACTTTGGAGTTCGAAGATCATCGCCCGCTGTATGACTGGATTCTGCGCAACCTCGACATCGAGTCCTTGCGCGCCGCCAGCGACCTGCGCGCCGCCAGCGCCGCCTACGTGCTGCCGGAACAAACCGAATTCGCCAAATTGCGCATCAGCTACACCTTGCTCGGCAAGCGCTTTTTGCGCGCGCTGGTGGAAGAAGGCAAGGTCGAAGGCTGGGACGACCCGCGCATGCCGACCCTGGCCGGAATGCGCCGCCGCGGCTATACCCCCGCGGCGGTCCGCAATTTCTGCGAGGCCGTCGGCGTGGCCCGCAGCGAAAGCCTGGTGGACATCGCCATGCTGGAACACGCGGTGCGCGAGGACCTGGACCGCAACGCCCCCCGCGCCATGTGCGTGCTGCGCCCCTTGAAAGTCGTGTTGCAGAATTTCGACGCCGAACGCATCGAGCGGCTGCGCCTGGCGCGCCATCCCAAGCGCGAAGAGCTCGGCAGCCGCGAAGTTCCGCTGTCGCGCGAGATTTACATAGAACGGGAAGATTTCAGCGAACATCCGCCACCGGGATTCAAACGCCTGGCGCCGGGCGGAGAAGTCCGCCTGCGCGGCGCCTACGTGATCCGCTGCGACGAATGCGTTCGCGGCGAAGATGGAGAAATCGCCGAATTGCGCTGCAGCGTGGATTTCGACACCTTGGGCAAGCGCCCCGAAGGCCGCAAGGTGAAAGGCGTGATCCATTGGGTTTCCGCGGCCGCGGCGGAACCGGTTCTGGTTCGGCTCTACGACCGGCTGATTCTCAGCGAAAATCCGAGCCCAAAGAGCGTCGAGGAAGTCTTTGCGATGATCAACCCCGATTCCCTGGTCCAACTTCAAGGCTGCGTGCTAGAGTCGGGTGCCTGCGCCGCGGAAGCCGGCGATCATTTCCAGTTCGAGCGGCTTGGATATTTTTACCGCGACCGCAAGGCGGAAAGCGGTTCGACCGCGGTTTTCAATCGCACCATCCCCCTGCGCGACTCCTGGGCGGGCGGCGCCAGGCAAGGATGAAAAGGCCACCGGCAATGCTGAGAATCCACAACACCTACACCGGCCGCAAGGAGGCTTTCAAACCCATCGAAACCGGCAAGGTGCGCATGTATGTCTGCGGCATGACGACCTACGACTACTGCCACCTCGGCCACGCCCGCTGCCTGCTGGTGTTCGACATCATCGCCCGCTACCTGCGCTCGCGCGGCTTTAAAGTGAACTATGTGCGCAACATCACTGACATCGACGACAAAATTCTAGCCAGGGCGGAAGAAAACGGAGAACTGTTCACCGAGCTGACCGAACGCTACATCGCCGCCATGCACGAGGACGAAAAGGCGCTCGGCATCGTGCCGCCGGACCACGAGCCCCGGGCCACGGGCCACATCGACGAGATCATCGCCATGATCGAAACCCTGGTGGCGCGCGACTACGCCTATCGGGCCGCCAATGGCGATGTCTACTATTCGGTGCTGCGCTTTGCGGACTATGGCCGCCTTTCGAACAAAAATTTGGATCAACTGCTCAGCGGCGCCCGGGTCGAACCCGGCGAGATGAAACGCGACCCGCGCGATTTCGCCTTGTGGAAAGCCTCCCCCGACGAAGGCGTGGGCTGGGACTCGCCCTGGGGCTATGGCCGGCCCGGCTGGCATATCGAATGCTCGGCGATGTCCTGCCGCCACCTGGGGGAGCATTTCGACATCCACGGCGGCGGCTCGGACTTGATTTTTCCCCATCACGAAAATGAAATCGCCCAATCCGTGGCCGCCAATGAAAGCCCCTTCGCCAATTACTGGCTGCACAATGGGCCGCTGCGCATCGACAATGAGAAAATGTCCAAGTCCCTGGGCAATTTCTTCACCATTCGCGAAGTGCTCGGCCGGCACCATGCCGAGGTCGTGCGCCAATTCATGCTTTCGAGCCACTACCGCAGTCCGATCAATTATTCGGACCAGGCCCTGGCCCGCTCCGCAAGCGCGCTCGAGCGGTTGTACACGGCGCTGCGGGGGCTCGATTCGGTGCAGGCGCGAACCCTGGTCAACAGCCCCTTCGAGCGCGCCTTCAACGCCGCCATGGACGACGACTTCAACACCCCGGTCGCTTGCCGCGTATTGTTCGACCTCGCCCGGGAAATCAACCGCCTGAAAACGCGGGATTTGCGCGCCGCGGCGCAACTTGGGGAGCTGCTGGCCAAGCTCGGCGGCGTGCTTGGCATTTTACAATCCGACCCCGAGGTTTTCCTGCAAAATGCGCAGTCTCCGCAAATCGACACCCGGCGGATCGAATCCCTGGTCGCGGAAAGGGAAAAGGCGAGGGCGGAGAAAAACTGGAGCGAAGCAGACCGCATCCGCGACCTGCTCGCGTCCATGGGCATTTCCTTGGAAGACGGCGCCGGCGGTTCGCGCTGGCGCGTTGCCGCGAAAGCAACCGACCGCGAGGCCAAAGCAAGCTGAACGGCCGCCCTCCGGCGCGCGCGGATGGACCAGCCGCAGATTGACGGGAAGCAGTGCGGCGAGTATCATCCGCGCCTCTGGCGGCAGGTACGATACGCACGTTACGGGGTATAGCGCAGTCTGGTAGCGCGCTTGCTTTGGGAGCAAGATGTCGGGAGTTCAAATCTCTCTACCCCGACCAAGTTCCGTTTCTTCTTCGTGGTGACCGTAGCTCAGTTGGTAGAGCCCCGGACTGTGACTCCGGTTGTCGTGGGTTCGAGCCCCATCGGTCACCCCAATTCCAAGGTCCGCGCAAGGCCCAGGCTATGCCCGCAGGCGCATCGCCGCAAAGCGGCCATTGCCGCGCAGCCAGCGGCGGGCGGCGGCGCGGGCTTGCCCGCCGTGGGCGGAAGTGGTGCAATTCCGGTTGCTGTTCGCGATTCGCGCGCCCGTAGCTCAAGCGGATAGAGCATCGGCCTTCTAAGCCGAGGGTTGCAGGTTCGAATCCTGCCGGGCGTGCCAAAAACGCGCCCCGAAAGCGCCCCGATAGCGCCCAGGCAGCGCCCGGCATGCGCAGACCCGGCTGGCGCCAATCCGGCACGCGCAAATCCGGAGCGCAGATCCGGTTTGCTCAGGCCCGGTGCGCGCAAAAAAGAGAAAAGCACTGTGGCATCGCCATCCGCATTGCCGCGCAAGCCGGGGCGGAATCAGGCAAGGAGTAAATCATGCTGGCCGTAATCGGTGGGTCCGGTTTTGGCTCGATGCGCGGGGAAGTGCGCGCGCTGGAAGTGGAAACCATCGAGGCGGTGCGAACGCCTTACGGCGGCCCGGTTCAGGTCGATTTGTGCCGCATGGGGAAAACGCGGCTGGCTTTCCTGCCGCGCCACGCCGCCGGCGACCGCGTGCCGGCCCACAAGGTCAACTACAAGGCCAATATCTGGGCCCTGCAAAGCGTCGGCGTCAAACGTATCGTCGCCACCAACACCGTGGGCGGCATCAGCGCCGATTTGCCGCCGGGGGCGATGGCCATTCCCGACCAGTTGATCGACTACACCTGGGGCCGGGAATGCTCTTTTTTCGACGCCGACGGCGAAGCGCCGCGGCACATCGACTTCACCTGGCCATACGATGAAACGCTGCGCGAAGCCCTGCGCGAGGCGGCCGCGCGTGTTGGCAAGCAAGTCAAAATCGGCGGCGTTTACGGCGTGATGCAAGGCCCGCGGCTGGAAACCGCGGCGGAAATTCTGCGCCTGCGCAACGACGGCTGCGACATGGTCGGCATGACCAGCATGCCCGAAGCCGTACTGGCCCGGGAACTCGAAATCCCCTACGCCTGCCTGGCCCTGTCCGTGAACTGGGCCGCCGGCCTCGGCGAAGGCGTGATCGACATGAACGACATCCGCCGCGTCCACGCGTTCGGCACAGTCGAACTAATCGGCATCATCGAAGCCCTCATAGAATCCGAAACCCTGAAATAACCCACTATGTGAGTCGCTGGCGGCGGAAGGTATTCCAGCAGAATTCCTCGAATCGATGTTGTGATCGCCCCACACTGTCATTCCGCGCGCAGTCGCGGAATCTTTATGGGGTGGATTCATTGTTGGGAGATTCTGCGACTCCGCTTCGCTCCGCGCAGAATGACGGGGTGGTGGGGTTTCGCTCCGCGCAGAATGACGTTGGGGGTTGGGTCGCTCCGCGCAGAATGATGGTGTGGCGGGTTTTGCTCCGCGCGGAATAACGGTTGAGAAGGATGTTGCTTGGCCTGGAATAACTATCTGTGTAAGTCGCTGGCGGCGGAAGGTATTGCGGCGGGCGTGCGAGACAGGATGTCGAGCGCGAAGCCTACATGTATGGTCCGCCCCGCGTTTGCAAGTGTGAAGTTTGGGGATGGGGAAGACAAGAATCGGTTGCAGACATGTATCCGGCCTCTGTGTCGGAGCGCTTCGCTCCGGGGCCCTGAGGGGTTCCGCACATGCGCGCCTTATCAAGGATGCGGTCTCGAAGACCACTGTAGGTCGCAGGCTCTGCGCATGTCGGTCCGACCAGTCTCGCCATCACTTTCACTTCACGCTTCGCAACCGTGGGCGCATCGAGCCGCCCGTCTGGAAGCTTTTCTCCTTATCAACAATATCGAAGTTGCATTGCCGCGCCGCCCGTCACGCGGCCTTGCCGAGGTGATCGAAGTTGAACGCCGACCCGTTCGCCAGCACCGCCCAGGCGGTGCGCGCGTTCTTGTTCGCCAGGGCCACCGCCGCGATGTTCCGGCCGCGCCGCCCCTCGACCGACGTGGCCCACTCGCTGCGCCGGTCTTCGCGCCGCGCCGCCCATCGCAGCGCCGCCCGGGCGCCGTGTATCAGCAGACAGCGCACGTAGCGGTCGCCGCGCTTGCTGATGCCGAGCAGCCGCGTGCGCCCGCCCGTCGAATGCTGCCGCGGCACCAGGCCCAGCCAGGCCGCGAGCTCGCGGCCGTTGCGGAACGACGAGGCGTCCCCCACCGCCGCCGCCAGCGCCGTGGCCGTCAACGGGCCGATGCCGGGAATCTCCCGCAGCCGCCGGCACGCCGGATCCGCGGCGGCGTGCGCCTGGATCTCGGCCTCGAACCGCTTCACGCGCCCGTCCAGATAACGCAGTTCCCCGCCGAGATCGCGCAACAGCGCCCGGCCCTTGGGCGGCAACTCGTTCTCCGCGTCCTCCAGCACCTCCGGCAATCGCCGCAGCAACGCCCCGATGCCCTTTTCGGACTCGATCCCGTACTCCAGCAGGAAACCATGCAACTGGTTCGCCTGCGACGTTCGGTCCCGCACCGCCAGCCGACGCGCCCGGTGCAACTGCTGCATGTGCTGTTGCTCCACCGACTTCAGCCCGACCGCGCGCATCTCCGGCCGGCTCGACGCCTCGGCGATCCCGTCCGCGTCGTTCGCGTCGTTCTTGTTGCGGTGCATGTACGGCGCCACCTTGTGCGGGCTCATCAGCATCGCCCGGTGGCCAAGGCTTTGCGCCAGCCGGCCCCAGTGGTGCGCGCTGGCGCATGCTTCCATCGCCACCACGCAGCCCGCCGGCAGCAGCGCCAGGTACGAATGCAGTTGCGCGCGCCGGAACCGCTTGCGCTCCAGCACCTGTCCATCCGCGTCCATCGCGGTCACGTGGAAAATCTTCTTGGCCAAATCAATGCCCACCCGTGTAATATCAGTCATGGTCCGCTCCGTTGTTGGAAAACCCTGAGTCATTTTGGCCTTCGAGGCCGTAGAAATGAAGCGGGGCGGACCATCCCATCAGGGATGTATTCACGGCGTCCGCCGCAATACCTTCCGCCGCCAGCGACGGATCGAAGCCACTTTTTCAAGGCAAATCATTGACGAACTCGAACGGTGGCGGCGGCTCGTATGGTGTGATTTGCACGAGGATGCCGAAGGCGGGGTGGTCCAGGTAATGGAATTCGCCGCTGCGCAATTCGCGCTGCTGGCGCATGGCGTAGATGCGGCGGATGGCGGCGGTGTTTTGCCCGGCGCCGCTGGTGGCGTCTGCAAAAGCCGCTGACGGCAAACCCGGGACGTTGGCCCGCTCCCGAAATTCGCTTGCCGTGACTTCCTCCGGCAAGGGCGGCAAAGTCCACTCGCCCTCGTTCTCGTCGCCGCCGCCGCCAAATTCCGCAAGCCAAAGGTCCGCGCTGAAAACCACCCGGCCGCGGTTGGCGGTGAAATTCAGCATCACCGAGCCTTGCAATTCCCGCAAGTCGCCATATTGCTCGCCGCCGGCAATGTAAATCGGCGTTGCCGAATCCGCATCCACCACCGGCTGGCGCCAGACCACGCTGTGCAACAGCCGATATTGCCCCGCGCGCGCCAGCGCTTGATTGGATTGGCGGAAATCGCTGTTTGATTCGGGCAGCGCGAGGAAAGCGTCGCGTTGCAAGTCCGGAAGGCGGAAATCGCCGGTTTCGCGGGGCGGAAAAGGACCCGTCTCGCGCAATCGCGCAAGCGCGGATTCGGTGATTGTAATCGCCGCGGCGAAATCCGGCCCATTTGCCGCGTCCGCGTCACCAACGACGCCCGGAGCGTCCAGTGGCTCTCCAGTATTGCCCCCGGTGCCGTTGTCAAGCACCCCCGCCGCTTCAACCGCGCCCCCGGCACCAACCCCACCGGAATCGGCACCGGTTTCCGCGTCATCCGCCGCCGCAACCGGTTCCAACAGCAACCATTCGCGCAAGCGCCGCAAACGGACCATGCCCGCCGGGTAAGACAACTCCTGGGCATCCGCGCTCCAAACTTCACGCTCGCGGTCCATGCTGGATTCATTGCTGAATATCGTCATTTCCACCTGAAACCAGCGCTCGGGATCCTGCCCCCGGGCGGGCCCGGCGGCGATTGCAAGGAGGTAGACGCTCGCCAGGACTGTGAATCTGCGAGTCATGTTCTTCTGAGACGCATGAAGCGCCTCTCCCCCTGAAACCAGCGCTCGAGGGCTTGCGTCTGGGCTAGTCCGGCGAGGCTTGCAAACCGGAATGCGGTCAACCGGGCTGTGATACTGCGAGTCATAATTCTCTCAAACGCATCGAGCGCCTCAAGCCGTTCGCGCCGTGGCGGGTTCGCCGGCGGCGATTCGGTCCAGAAACTGTTCCAGGTAGCCGATTTTATCCTCGGCTGCGCAAAAGGCGGCGGTAACGCGCAACTGGTTCGGGCCACCGAACGCGAAATTCGATGGTTCCGTTTCAATCAAGCTCACGATGGCCGCCGGGTCGACGCGGTTGCTGTCGGCGAATTCGATGCGGCCAGCGGAGACGGTAGCATCAATTTTGCGGATTCCGAAGTCCCGCGCGCGCAGTTTCAACGCCGAAAGGCGGAACATCGATCGCAGGGGAGGCGGCAGCAGGCCGAAGCGGTCGATCATTTCCACCTGCAATTCATCGAGTTGTCCGGTGTCGCGGCAGGAAGCGATGCGCTTGTACAAGATCAGCCGGGTGTGGACGTCGGGCAAATAGTCCTCGGGAATCAAGGCCGGGATGCGCAAGTTGATTTCCACCGCGTCGTCGCGCTCCGGGCTGCTGCTGGGCACTCTGCCCTCGCGAATCGCCCGCACCGCGTCCATCAGCAACTCCATGTACAAGGTGTAGCCGATTTTTTGCATGTGGCCGCTTTGCTCGTCCCCAAGCAATTCGCCGGCGCCGCGAATTTCCAGGTCGCGGGAGGCCAGGGTGAAACCCACGCCCAGCTCGGTGGCGGTTTCAATCGCTTCGATGCGCTTGCGGGCGTCGGCGTTGAGCGCGCGCCGTTCGGGAATCAAGAGATAGGCGTAGGCCTGGTGGTGGGAACGGCCAACCCGGCCGCGCAACTGGTGCAATTGGGCGAGGCCGAACTTGTCGGCGCGGCGGATGATGATGGTGTTGGCGCTGGGCACGTCGATGCCGTTTTCAATGATGGTCGAACAAACCAGCACGTTGTAGCGCTTGTGGTAGAAATCGGCCATGACTTTTTCCAACTGGCGCTCGGGCATTTGCCCGTGGGCCATGGCCAGGCGCGCCTGGGGCGCAAGATCGGCCAGATGCAGCATGGCGCGTTCCATGCTGCGCACCTCGTTGTGCAGGTAAAACACCTGGCCGCCGCGCAGCAATTCGCGGCTGATCGCCTCCTTGACGATGGCGTCTTCGTGTTCGCGCACGAAAGTGCGGATGGAAAGGCGTTTCGCCGGCGGCGTGACAATCAGCGACAGGTCGCGCATGCCCGCCAGCGCCATATTCAGCGTGCGCGGGATGGGCGTTGCGGTGAGCGTGAGAATATCGACGCTGGCGCGCAGCGACTTCAACTTGTCTTTCTGGCGCACGCCGAAGCGGTGTTCTTCGTCGATCACAAGCAGCCCAAGCTTGCCGTAGTCGAATTTCGCGTTCAGCAGCTTGTGGGTGCCGATGAGAATGTCAATGCCGCCGGATTTCAGGCGCTGAAGAATCTCTTTCTGCTCGGCCGCGGTCTTGAAGCGGGAAAACACTTCCACCGTGTACGGCCAATCGCTGAAGCGGTCGCGGAAGTTTTCGAAATGCTGTTGCGCGAGCAAGGTGGTGGGCACCAGCACCGCGGCCCGGCGGCCGTTCATCACCGCGATGAATGCCGCGCGCATGGCGACTTCGGTCTTGCCGAAACCGACATCGCCGCAGACCAGCCGGTCCATGGGCCGTTGCGAGGCCATGTCCTTGCGGACCGCTTCAATGGCGGTTTGCTGGTCGGCGGTCTCCTCGAACGGGAAGGCGGCGGCGAAGCGGTCGTATTCCGGCGAGTCGCAGCGGAAGGCAAAGCCCTTGCCGGCTTCGCGCCGGGCATGGATTTCGAGCAGTTCTGCGGCGACATCGCGGATTTTCTCCGCCGCCTTGCGTTTCTCGCGCCGCCATTGCTCGCTGCCCAGCACATTCAGCGGGGCTTCTTCCTCGCTCATGCCGCTGTAACGGCCCACCAGATGCAAGTCGGCCACCGGCACGTGCAACTTGGCCTGGCGGGCGTATTCGATGGTGAGAAATTCCGCCTGCTGGCCGTCGCTGCTGATCGTGGTAAGTCCGCGGTAGCGGCCAACGCCGTGCTCGACGTGGACCACGGCGTCATCCAGGTGCAGTTCGGACAGGTCTTTCAACACCACTTCGGGGTTTTGCTCTGAAGGCCGGCGCCGCCGCCGCTGCGCCACGCGGTTGCCGAACAGCATTTCCTCGGTGATGAGCACAAGCTTTTCGTCCGCGAGCCAAAGCCCGCGGTCGATGGGCGCCACGGTGATGCCGCAGCGCGTGTCCGCGCTCAGAAAGTCCTCCCAATGGTCGATGGCCGTTGGCGCCAGCCCGATGCGGCCGAGCAACTGTTGCAGGTTTTCGCGCCGGCCCGGGCTTTCCGCGCAAAACAGCACCCTGGAGTCGCAGGCTCCCATGAAGTCTTGCAAGGCTTGCAAGGGATTGGGCAATTTGGCGTTCATCGCCAGTTCGGGCAGCCGCCGCAGGCGAAAGACTTCGCGGGCGGATTCGGTCATGCGGATGCGCGGATAGCGCTTCAGTCCGGCCAGCGCCTCATTCACCGGCAGGAAGATTTCATCGGGTTCGAGCACCGGCCGGCGGCTGTCGAAATTGCGGTCGTGGTGGCGGTTGGCGACTTCGCGGCGGAATTCTTCGCCGGCGTGGTGGATATCGCCGACCTGCACCACCAGCGTCTGCTCCGGCAGATAGTCGAACAGGGAATGCAAGGTATCGAAAAACAGCGGCAGGTAGTATTCCAGGCCGGGGGAGGCGATGCCGTCGCTGACATCGCGGTACATGGGGCACTGCCGGGGGTTGAGGTCGAAGCGCTCCTGGAAGCGGCCGCGGAAACCGCTGACCGCGTCGGGATCGAGGGGATATTCGCGTCCGGGCAGCAAGCGGATTTCATTGATTTGCTCCCGCGTGCGCTGGGATTCCGGGTCGAAGCTGCGCAAGGAGTCGATTTCCGCGTCGAACAGGTCGACGCGGATGGGATGCGGGCTGCCCATGGGGAACAAATCCACCACCGAGCCGCGCACGGCGAATTCGGCGTGGTCGAGCACGGTGTCCACCGCGGTATAACCCGCCGCGGCCAATTGGTGGCGCAAATCCCCGATGCCGAGCTTTTGGCCAACCTGGAGTTCGAGGCTGTTGGCGCTCACATACTCCCGCGGCGGCAGGCGCAGCAACAGCCCGGCTATGGCCACCACGAGGATGCCCCGGCGCAACAGGGGCAACCGGTACAAGGTGGCCAAACGCTGGGACACAATGTCCTGATGCGGCGAGAAGTTCTCGTAGGGAAGCGTTTCCCAATCCGGCAAGCCGAGCACCGGCAGCGCTTCATGGCGCGACAGGTAGTAGCGCAATTCGCGCAGCAAGCGTTCCGCCGCCTCGGTGTTTTCGCACACCACGAGCAGCGGGCCCGGTGCGCGCCGGGCCGCCGCCGCCAGCGCGAGGCTGTTGGCGGAATCCTCGCGGATGGGCCAGTAACTGGCGCCGCCGGCGCGCTCGGGCAGGGGTGGGTTGAAAATTTGCGCCATACTGTTTCGCTTGCGCTGGCCTTGCGAATCCCCGCACACTGGTGGGCCGCGCATTGTAACCCAGCCACGGCCAATGTTTAGGTTCGGCTGGGATGGTGATACAGTGGCGGGACCGCAAGCCAAGCCGTGCCAACGGCGCAGGGAGCACGTCCACGCGCGTTGCATTGGGGAATCCGGGATGAGCCGATCAGCCTTTCTCGCGGCCGACGACAAACGCGAATACAACGTCTATATCGAAACCGCCAGGGTGGAACGGCATTGGCCGACGGCACCGGACGAGCCGCTGACCTGGCAACTCGGCCCCTTGCTGGTCAGCCTGGAAATTTTGCTCAAGATTCTCGATGACTCGCTGGAAAGAGACGGCCGCCGCGAGTATTTGCTGCGCGAAAGGAAAATCGAAGTCATCGTCCGCTGCGTCTGTTCGCTGCTCAATGCCACCGCGGATTGGTTGCGGGACATGGACTCGGACGGAGGCGGGGTGGACTGCTCCGCGCCGACAGGCGCCGGGTCGAAGGCCTCGGCCTGGTTTCCGGTGCTGGAAAAACTCCAGCGTTTGCAAGGGGGCGCAAGTCTGTGCCAGCGAATGCGGGCCGCTTACGATCTGGTGGCCGAGGGTTTGGGAGTCGACCCAGGCCTTGGCGAAGGAAAAGACCGCCAGTTGGACTACGACCGCTGGGTGCGGCCGGAAGCCGCCCACGCGCTGTACGCCCCCGACCGGCGCGCGAGATACGTTGAAGACGCCACTTTCGTCCGGGTGCACCAGGTCTGCGAGGGAATGCTTGAAGCGATGCTGGTGGAGTTGGACCGGGCCGAATCCGCCCTGTTCGCAATGGACTACCGCCAAGCCGAAGCCAGATTGCTGACCGCGGCCCGTTTCATGGAGCCGTTCCAGGACACGGTGCGCATCCTCGCGGAAATGAACCAGTTCGACTATGCGCCCTTGCGGGTGGCCCTGCGCGACGCCAGTGGAATTCAGTCGGCCCGCGCCCAGGGCCGCAAATCCATCGCCCGGGATCATTTCTGGTTTTTCGAGAATCATTTGAAGTCCCGCAATCTCGACTGCCTGCTGGTGATGGCCTTTCCTTCCCAATACCCCGACGAACACCGGGTGCTGCGCGCTTTCGACGCCCTGGGCAGGTCGATTTCCGAAACCATGTCGGTGCATGCGCACATTGTGGAATCGATTCTGGGCGCGGACGTTCTCGGCACCTTGGGATTCCGCATTCTGACGCTTGGCGAAGTCGCCGCGCGGCCGCTGTTTCCGACCCTGGCGGCCGCGCTGGACAAGCTCACGCTGTGGACCAGCCTGAAATTCGCCAACCATTCCGGGGTCGTCATCGAACAGGGCGAGCGCGAACATGGCGTCGCCGGCAAGTACGCGGTTCAATTGCCCAAAGAGCCCTGCGACGAGGCGCTCATGCGCCGGGGCGTGGACAATTACTTCGCCGCGATTCGCAGCCAGAAAAAAGGCGATTGGACCGCCACGTTTTCCGGGAATCCGCATTTCGAGGATCCCAAAGGAACCAAACCCTACATTTCGGAACCGAACCTCGACATTTTCTTCCGCAATATCGTGAAAATGTTTCCCACGTTGTTCGAAGTGACTTACACGATAGAGGAAATGGGCCGGAACCATCTGCGGGTGCACTGGCGCATTGTCGCCGAGTCCTTTCTCCAGGTCGGCCGGGTCGAATTCGGCGGTGGCGAAACCTTCCATTTTACGACCGACGGCAAGGTCGCCGCGGCTTTCACCGAATGGAACCCGGCGAAGTTGGCCGACGAACTGATGGAGCGCCACCGCGCGGCGATCAGTTTGAAGCTTTGAAGCATTTAAGCCCGGGCGCACCGCCTTGCGCGATTGCGGGAACATTTCCCGCCCGCAATCCGCCGCAAACCGCACAGCGCATTGAATTCCAAGGGATGACAAAAGATAATACGCCGCCTTCAAACACTGTCTACCGGACATGGCGGAGAGCTTTGTGGACCAGCCCGAAACGCGCATAAGCGGCAAGTCGGCGGACGCCGATTCGCGCCCGCGCCCCGCCCGCGGCGTGAAAAAAGCGCCCCGCCGCAAAGGCGCGGCGTCGGCAAAGTCCGCGCGACCCAGAGTCGACGATTATTTCGGCAACTGGAAGCAGCGCGAGGCCCTCGCCCAGGAAATGATCCCCGTCATCGGCAGGCTGTTCAGCCAGCGCAATGTGGGCGTTTACATTTACGGCCGCCCCGTGCACAACCGCTCGGTGACTTTCATCATGAAGTCGCATCGCTACGTGCGCCAGGTCGAGCGCAACGAAATGTCCGAATTCGAGACGCATCCGATTCTGATGGCGATGGCGGAACTCGACCTTTGGCACGCGCGCATCGACCTTGGCAAGCTGACCGTGCGGTTCATGGAACTCGACGCGAAAAAGCCCGGCGCCATGTCGCCGGACGTTTTCGTGCGCCGGGAATTGAGCTACCTGGACGGCGTGCGCGAGCGGCCCTCGGACCATTCCCAGGACGTCGTGCTGTACGGATTCGGCCGCATCGGCCGGCTTTGCGCGCGATTGCTGATTGAGCGCACCAGCACCGGCGAGGACATGCGCCTGAAAGCCATCGTGGTGCGGCCCGGCGTCGCGGGCGACCTGGTCAAACGCGCCAATTTGTTCACCGCCGATTCCGTGCACGGCGCCTTTCAGGGCACTTTGCGGGTTGATGAGGAAAACAACGCGCTGATCGCCAACGGCAATGTCATCAAGGTGATTTACGCGAATTCCCCGGACCAGGTCGATTACACCCAATATGGAATCGAAGATGCCCTGATCATCGACAACACCGGCAAATGGCGCAACGAGGCGGGGCTTTCGCAGCACTTGCGCGCCAACGGCGCGGGCAAAGTGTTGCTCACCGCTCCCGGCAAGGGCGATTTGAAGAACATCGTCTACGGCATCAACGAAGACCTCATCGAGCCCGAAGACAAGATTCTCACCGCCGCGTCCTGCACCACCAACGCCGTTGTGCCCGTGCTCAAAGTGATCCAGGATGAATTCGGCATCGAGCACGGCCACATCGAATCCGTGCACGCCTACACCAACGATCAAAATCTGATCGACAACTACCACAAGGGCGCCCGCCGCGGCCGCGGCGCCGCGATGAACATGGTGCTGACCGAAACCGGCGCGGCCAAGGCCGTGGTGAAGGCGATTCCCGAACTTGCCGGCAAGTTGACCGCGAACGCGATTCGCGTGCCGGTGCCGAATGTCTCCATGGCGATCATGAACCTGAGCTTGGGCCGGGAGGCGAGCCGGGAGGAGTTGAACGAGTTCCTGCGCCGAATCGCGCTGCATTCGAAGTTGCAGAATCAAATCAGCTACACGCAGTCCGAAGACGCCGTTTCCAGCGACTTCGTCGGCAGCCGCGAAGCCGCCATTGTCGACAGCCTCGCCACCGTGGCCAATGGCAGGCATTGCGTGTTGTATCTTTGGTACGACAACGAGTTCGGCTATTGCGCCCAGGTTGTGCGCACGGTCTACAAAATGGCCGGTATCCGCTACCGGATCTATCCGCGGGAAGAAGTCTCGGCGTGAGCGTCGCGGGGGCCCGCCCATGCTTCCGCGATTGATCGCATTCGGCGGCGTCTGGGCCGGATTGCTCGGCCTCGGCCTGCTCTGGTTCGCCGCTTCGGGTTCGTTGCGGCAGGCCTCCGGCTTCACCATGGGCACGACCTGGTCGGCGCAATGGGTCGCGCGGCCCTGGCGCGAGCCAGGCTTCGCGCCGGCCGCGGAATTCGACGAACTTCTCGCGCACCTCGACCGGCAAGTTTTCTCCACCTACGCCGCGGACTCCGAGGTTTCCCGGCTCAATGCCCAACCCGTGGGCGCCGCCATGCCGCTGTCCGGCGAATTGTTCGAGGTGTTGCGTCTGTCGCGGGAAATCGCAGCGCTCACCGGCGGCGCGTTCGATGCCACCGCCGGCGCCCTGGTCGATTTGTGGGGATTCGGGCCGGGCAATCCGCTTACCGCCAATTCTCTTTCCAATACACCTCGAATTCCCTTTGATGAGGAAATCCGCAAAGCCTTGGAACACATCGGCGCGGACCGGATCGCACTTGATCCAACCGCGCGCGCGGCAACCCGGCTCGGCGAGGCGCAAGTGGATTTGAGCGCGGTGGCGAAAGGTTATGCCGTGGACCGGATGGCCGCCTTGCTGGAAGCGCGGGGCGTCACCGACTACTTCCTCGAAATTGGCGGCGAGCTCAAAATTGGCGGGCGCAAGCCGGGATTCCAGCCCTGGCGCGCCGCGCTGGAGGCGCCGGCGCCGGCATTATCGCCCGGGGCGGTGGAAATCCATGCCGTGATCAGCAACCGCGGCGAAAACTTCGCCGTCGCCGGCGCGGGAAACTACCGCAATTTCTTTCAGCGCGACGGTGTGCGCTACTCGCATCACATCGACCCGCGCACTGGCCATCCGGTGCAACATGAACTGGCGGCGGCCTACGTCATCGATCCTTCCACCGCCAGGGCCGACGCTCTGGCCACCGCATTCATGGTGCTCGGCCTTGCCGAAAGCCGCGCCTTCGCCGAACGCCATACCCTGCCCGTTTATCTGATCTACGCCAACGAATCAGGCGGCTGGAGTCACTACGCCAGCCCCGCATTCACCAGGTATCAGGAACGATAGATTTCTCTGCGCACAGAGGGATTGGCTTTCGCGCACCGCACGATGCGAATTGCTCCCCCGACTGCCGGCGACGGATTGAATTCACCCGCGCGTATGGATTTTGCAACGGAATCCGACTCGTGTAGAATTCCGGCATGCCGCCGATCACTCAGCACAACTGGATACTGAAGCTCGGAGTAGTCCTGTTCCTGGCCGGACAAACAATCTCCGTTGTGCACGCGGGCGAATTCGGCTCGCATCCCCACGAACATAACGGCGTTGCCTGTATTGCGATCTTGAACGATGTGCAAGAAGGGCTCTTGCCGACCGCAACTCTCACCGCGCCGACGTTCGCAGCCACGGCCTCCGCCGCAGCGCAATCCGCGAGACAAGCGCCACTGAATCGCCCGCGCCTGATTCGACCCCCGCCCACGGGTCCTCCCTCGATCTGAAACTGTTCGATTTTTGCACCACCACGAGCGTCTGCGCACTCCGCGCTGTTGTCTTTGTGGAAAATCAAGCGTTTACAGATTGAGACAAGCAATGATCAATTACCTATTCAAGCCGGTGGCGATCGCATTCGCCGCCGCACTCACGGTTCCCTGCGCGCTGCCCATCGCGGCGCAAACAACACAGACAGGCGGCAGCGAGGAAGTCCTGGAGGAGATTTTCGTACTGGGCGAGCGCCGCGCGTATCGGGGAAATTTTGACGATCTCGAAAAACCGTCGGCGGACCAGATAATCGACGAAGACATGCTGCGCGCAGCCGGCGCGATAAACCTCAATCAAGCGCTGGATCTATCGGCGTCCGTTGCGCGCCAGAACAACTTCGGCGGATTGTGGAACAGCTTCTCGATTCGCGGCTTCTACGGAGACATCAACCTGCCAAGTGGATTTCTGGTCAACGGATTCAATGCGGGCCGCGGGTTCGCCGGTCCACGGGACCTGGTGGGCATCGAATCAGTGGAAGTGCTCAAGGGGCCGCGCTCGGCGCTGTTTGGACGCGGCGAGCCTGGCGGCACGGTAAATCTGGTGACCAAACGACCGCGGTTCGAGACCTTGGGGGACTTCCGAGCCACCTTCGGGAGCTGGAATCAACGGCGTTTCGAAGGGGATTTCCAATCCACGGCGGGAGCCAACGACGAGTTCGGGCTGCGCATCGTGGGATTCCAGGAGGATGCGGAGAGCTTCAGGGAAACAGTTGAAACGGCGCGTCTGGGACTTTATCCGTCAATCACCTGGGCTGTCTCCGCTGCAACCAGCGTGACCTACGAGCTGGAATACACAAAGCAGGAGATTCCGTTCGATCGAGGTGTCGCCTATTCGGAAGAATATGGTTTTACGCCGCGTGAAACTTTCGTCGGCGAGCCCGGCGACGGTCCCATCCAGACCGAGGTGCTGGGTCATCAATTCGAAATCCAGCACAACTTTTCCGATAACTGGAGCCTGCTTGCCGGTCTCGGGTACAGGGATACGTCTTTTGAAGGCAACGCCACCGAAACAAACTTCGACGGACGCCAGACATACTTCCTCGATGGCCGAACCCTGTCGCGATTTTTCCGCTATCGAAACTTCGAGTCGGAGTATTTCGTGGCCCGGGCTGAACTTGCGGGCGAGTTCGATGCGGGCTCGTTTCGCCACAGACTGCTTGTGGGCGCCGACTTTGACCGTTTCGACCTGAACTGGTTCATCCAGCGTTATCGGCCGGGGTGGTTTCCGGGTTCGACGGACATTAACACTCTCGATCCGGCAGCCTATCTTTTTCTGGATGTGTTCAATCCAGTCTACGGCCAGTCTCCGCGCCCCGTGCCCGGGCCAAACACGAACCGGGACGAAAACCTGGATGGATTCGGCTTTTACATACAGGACCAGATCGACATTACGGACCGGTTCCAGGTTCGCCTGGGCTTGCGCTGGGATGACTTCGAACAGGATTTGACCAATCTTCTCAGGACGCCGGCGACTACGAGCACCACATCGGATAGCCGCGTCTCGCCGCAGTTTGGCGCGGTCTACTTGATCAACGGCGGCGCCAGCCTCTACGCTTCCTACGGCGAAGGCTTCCGCCAGCAACCAGGGTCCGACTACCAAGGCAGGCAATTCAATCCAAACCTCACCGAATCCGCGGAGGTCGGGCTGAAACTGGATGTGGGGCAATTTTCCGAAGCGGTGTCAGGCTCGCTCACGTTCTCGCTGTTCCAGGTGGACCAAAGCAACATCCTGGTGAACGATGATCGACCGGAGGCCCAGGCGCTGGGGTGGTTTTCCCACGATGCGGGCGAAGCGCGCAGCCGCGGGATTGAAATCGACGCGGACCTGGCTTTCGAGAGCGGTGCCAATTTGTGGTTGTCCTACGCCTATGCCGACGCGGAATTCACCACCAACAGTCTCGAAGCAGACTGGGGCGCGCAAATAGAAGCCGGCGACCCGCTCATCAACTCGCCGGAACAGCAGGTGAACGCGCATTTCAGCCAGAATTTCGCGGTCGGAGGCATGCCGGCGCAGGTGGGCGCCGGCCTCCAATACACCGGCGAGCGGCTCGGGTTTACCGCCTTTGACTTCTACTTGCCCAGCTACACCACCGCGCGAATCTTTGGCCAGATCGCACCGACGGAGCGTTTGATGATTCGCCTCGATTTGGACAACACATTCGACGAGGTGTACTACACCAATTCCTATGCGGACGTTTGGGTCGAGCCGGGCGCACCGCGTCATTTCCATCTGACAGTGGCTTATTCGTTCTAGCCGTCCCGGGTCCATGGCGCGACAACCGGTTGCGCCATGGACCGGAACCGGCGAAGGATCCGCCGACGGCAAATAGTGCGAGAAGCCGAAAGGGCGTTCCGGTTGCTGTCAACCTGCGAGGAGACAAATCATGAGTGAACTGCTTCGGGCGCGGGAATTGACCAAGAAATTCCGGTCGAACACCGCGCTGAACGGCTTGAATCTTTCGGTTGGCGCGAAGGAAATCGTTTGCCTGCTCGGCGCCAACGGCGCCGGCAAGACGACCACGATCAATCTCTTTCTCGGTTTTCTCGAACCCACTTCCGGCGCCGCCCTGGTGGACGGAACGGAGGTGGGCGCCGACCTGAAGCGCGCCCGCGGCAAGCTCGGCTACGTGCCGGAGCAAGTCTCGCTCTATCCGGCCTTGACCGGGCTGGAAAATCTCGACTATTTCGTCCGGCTCGGCGGCGGCCAGCCCGATGAAAGCCATCTGCGCGGCCTGCTGGATCAAGTGGGGCTGGACCAGGCCGCCGCGGACCAGAAAGTCGGCGCCTATTCCAAGGGCATGCGGCAGAAGATTGGCCTGGCCATCGCGCTGGCCAAAGGCGCGAAAGCGCTGTTGCTCGACGAGCCGCTGTCCGGCCTGGACCCCAGCGCCGCGAACGAGTTCTGCCGGCTGCTGCGGCGGCTGGCGGACGACGGCGCGGCGGTGCTGATGGCGACCCATGACCTGTTCCGGGCCCGGGAACTCGCCGACCGCATCGGCATCATGAAATCCGGGACGCTGGTGGAGGAACTTTCTCCGGAGTCCCTGGACCAGTCCGCCCTCGAGCAGATTTACCTCAATCACATGCACGACGATGAAACCGTCGCGGAGGCAGAGTCATGATTGGCGCGATTGTTCGAAAAGAACTTACCGAGATTCAACGCGACGGCAGGGCCCTGGGCTTGCTCGGCATCGTCGCGCTGCTGCTCGCGCTGGGCTTGATCACCGGCATTGCAACCGAAAACGCGAGGGAACGTGAAGTCCTGCAAGCGCAGGCCGATGATGCCGCGGTATTTCTGGCGCAAGGCGAGAAAAATCCCCACTCCGCCGCCCATTTCAGCCGCATGGCGCACAAACCGGTGGCGCCCCTGGCCTCCTTCGACCCTGGGGTATCTTCCTATATGGGTCAAGTGATCTGGCTGGAAGCGCATTACCGCAACCCCGCCATGTTCCGCGCCGCGGAAGACGCCCCCGAACTGAGCAGGCTGGAAAACTTCAGTATCGCCGGGGTGTTGACGCTCATTCTGCCGCTGCTGGTCGTGCTCATGGGCTACGGCGGTATCGCCGGCGAACGCGAGCGGGGCACCTTGCGGCAACTGGTTGGCGGCGGAGCGAGCCCGACACAATTATTGTTCGGCAAATTCATCGTGATTTCCGGGGTGGCTTTCGCCGTGCTCGCCGCCACGGTCGCGATTTCGACGACTTTTTCCGCGCTGGCGCTGTCGGAAGCGGGCTATTCGGGCGGCGACCTGCTGTTGCGCGGTCTTTCGCTGATGTTTGTCTATGGGCTTTACATCCTGTGCCTGACCGCCGTTACGCTGCTGGTTTCGATGCTGGTGGCCGAGGCCAGAACGGCCTTGCTGCTTTTGCTGGGAGTCTGGGTGGTGACGGTCGTCGGCTTGCCGCGGCTGTCGGCAAGCATCGCCGAACAGGTGTATCCGAGCCCGGATTCGGGCACGTTTTGGGAAGACACCCGGGCCAGCTTGCAAGC
Source organism: uncultured Pseudohongiella sp. (assembly GCA_965221015.1). GTDB lineage: Bacteria > Pseudomonadota > Gammaproteobacteria > Pseudomonadales > Pseudohongiellaceae > UBA9145. Next base: position 1,415,401 of record OZ244859.1, read on the forward strand.
CAATCGGCCGACTGCCGGCAGCGGGGAATACGTCGCCGTGGAACGGCAAGTCATCGAACGCGCCCTGGGCAGGGAATTGCGCGAGGACGAACTGGACGACCTGGCGGTCAACAGCGGCGCCTTGCGTTTGGAAGTGACCGAAGTGATCGACGCGGAAACCTACAACGCCGCCTTCACCGAACTCTTCGCCAACTATGAAAAACAGAAAAACCTGCGCCAAATGCTCTCCATCCTTTCGCCGACGATTGCGCTGCAACATCTCTCCCGCGCCTATGCGGGCACCGACGTCGGCGCCCATGAACACTTTTCGCTGGAAGCGGAGTTGCAGCGCAACAACATTGTGCGGGCGATGAACGAAGACATGATGATCAACGGCGCCGGGCAAAGTTTCGGTTATGTGTCGCCGCCGGAATTTTGGGAGACGGTGCCGGCGTTCGCCTACCAGCCGCCCCCGGTTGCCCTGGCCTGGCGTGAAGGCGCCCGGGACCTGATGATTTTGCTGCTTTGGGGACTGGTCGCGATGGCGGCCATGGTCTGGGTTGGCGGCAATCGAATGCGAGTGTGAGGTGCATCCATGGGCGTGAAAGATCTGATGGCCAGCGAGTGGAAGATGCAGTTTCAGCGCGTCTCTTCGCTGCTGTTGCTGCTGGCCTTCGCCCTGGTGCTGATTTACGGCGCGCAAGCGGGCAAGACCGAGCGCGACGAGCGCGCCGCGGCGATTACCGAACACTACAGCGATATCGCCGCCCAGATGGATGAATGGCTGAATGACCTGCGCGAGCTGGAGCGTCTCGGCGACGCCGCGCAGGTGCCTCCCGCCACGGGTTCGGCCATGGATGTGGTGTTCGCTTCCGCGCTGCCCCAGGAGCCGCTGGCGGATTTCGCCATCGGCCAGGCCGACCTGTTGCCGTTCGCCGGCGAAATTTCGCTGTGGGACCCGGACATCCGCTTGTTTTCGAAATACGAATTGGCGGACCCGGTCTCCCTGGCATTGGGCGGATTCGACATCAGCAAGGCGGTGATCCTGTTCCTGCCGCTGCTGCTGATCGTGTTTTGTTTCGATGTCATCGCCGCCGACCGCGACGCCGGCAGGCTGGGTCTGGCGGTGGCCCAGGGCGCCGATGTGAAGCGCCTGTTCTGGCGGCGCCTGCTGTTCCGCGCCGGCATCGTCCTGCTCGTGACCTTCGCGGCCGCATTCCTCGCGTTGGCGCTGGGGCAGGGCGGGGCCGGTATTGGCGAGCGCCTGCCCGCGTTTTCCGCCTGGTCGCTGCTGGCGCTGCTGTATGGATTTTTCTGGTTGATGCTGATCGCCTGGGTCGCCAGCTTCAACAAGAGCGGCGAATACAACGTGCTGGCGCTGCTCGGCCTCTGGGCCGGGCTTACGCTGGTGATTCCCGCCGCCACCAGCGCCACGGCCGAGGCGCTTTATCCGACGCCCTCGCGCCTGGCTTATCTCGCCGACGCGCGGGAAGTGGAGAACGAGACCCGGCTCAGCGAGGCCGAAGTGGCCAACGAGTTCATGCTCGACCACCCTGAATTGCTGGTCAATGAACAGTCGCGCATCCCGGACTTTGTCCGGTCTGTCTACCTGGTGACCTCGACCGTGGACGCGGCGACCGTGGATATTGTCGACTCTTTCGAAGAGGCGCTGCGCAGCCGCGAAAACGCGATCGGGCTGTTTCGCTATGTGTCGCCGGCGGTGGCGGCCCACAGCCTGTTCATCGAAATCGCCGGCACTTCGGCGCGCCGGCATCAGGCCTACCTGTCCCAGGCGCGGCAATTCAAGGCGCGCTACGGCGAACTGGTCGGGCCAAACGTCATTGCCATGCAGCCGATCGATTCCAGCTTCTACCAAACGCTGCCCGAGTTCGCCTTCGAAGGCGAACCGCTTCCGGCCAGATTGGCCGGCGGACTCGCGCCCATGGGATTCCTGCTGTTGCTCTCCATCGCCCTGCTGCCCCTGGTCAACCGCCGGCTGCGCGCGGTGAGCCCTATTCCAAAGTGATTCCGCGGCCAATACGGCGGGTTCCAACTTGCAACAACACTGGATGCTCAGGTTCCCGAGTGCCGCCACCAGTGCTTGTTGCCTCGTGGAATCTCGTATGATTCCATAATCCGCAGGGTCATGGACTTGCAGTTCACGCCCGCGAGCTGAAAGTCGCCGCGCAACCGCGGCGCGACGCCGGCTCGTCGATTTCATCCGTTGGGAGGCTGGCGATGAGGCTCTTGCTGGGTGGCTTGCTTTGCGCTGGTTGCTTGTGCGGGTTCCACCCTGTTCAGGCCCAGCCGGGCGATGAACCTGGAAGCCGGGAGCATTGGTTTCCCCTGGTCATGGATGGCGGCGGTTTCCGTTCGCATTTCTTCATCACCAATCTTGGGGACGTGGCCAACGCTTGTTTTCTGACGCCAGCCGGCGACGGCTGGGACGGCAATCGGTTTCAAGCGGGGGAAGGGCTGGCGATTGCGCGCACGCGCGTCGATTTCGAATTGGCCGCCGGCGCGAGTTTGACCTTTGCCAGCGGCGGCGCGGCGTTGTTTTTGTCGAACGGAAGCGCCACGCTCGATTGCGCCGAACCGGTGGCCGCGCGTCTGCTGCTGACAGCGCAAGACGGCACGGGAATCACCGGCATGGCCGCGCTGGCAAGTTCCAGGCCCGCGGCCAATTTCCAGTTTCCGGTGCTGCCCGAACTCGGCTTGCTTTCCCTGGTGATCGCCAATGACGCGAACGCGCCGGTGACCTGTTCCATCGAATTGTGGGACGCGCTTGGCGCGAATGCCGGCACCGGATCGATTGCGGTGGACGCGGGCGAACAACAGACCGCGGCGCTTGGCGGCCAAGTGGACATTTCAAGCGGTTTCGCCGGCGCCGCCACGGTTTCCTGCGACCGGGAAGTGGCGGCGGTGGGTCTGGTGATGAACGACTCGACTTTCACCGCATTGCCCGCGGTCGTTCTCGATGGAGAAGGAGTCGGGGAGCGTTCGCATATCCTGCCGCTGGTGGCGGATGGCGGCGGTTTTCGTTCGCAACTGCTGCTAACCAATCTGGCCCAAGGCGCCAACCATTGTTTGTTTGAACTGCGCGGCGACGGCTTGACCGCCGATCGGTTTGCTTTCGGCGTTGGGGCGGCACCGGACGGCGGCGGCGCAAGTTTTGAATTGCCGCGCGCTGGCGGCTTGCTGGTCCATTCGAGCAAAGACGCTTTGGATTTGGCGTTTGGATACGCAACGCTGCACTGCGACGGTCCGGTGGCCGCCTCAAACCTGCTTAGCGTGAACGAAGCGGGAAATCCAGTGGGCTTGGCGGTGATATCGAGCACCGGTGCCGGCCCCGCGTTCCGTTTTCCCTCGATTCCCGAAATAGGCGATATGGCGTTGGTGCTCAGCAATACCGGGAGTGCCGCGCTCGACTGCGCGGCGGCTTTGCAGCGGAACGGCGGCGGGGCGCTGCCCGGCGCCGCGGCACGGATTCCCGTCGCGGCCGGTTCGACGGCGGTTCGATTTGTCGCGAATCTGTTCGCCGAAGATGCGGTTTCGCCCGGTTTTGCAACCGGGTTGGTCGAAGTGGCCTGCGGCGACGCGGTCTCGGTGGCTGCCCTGCCTCTTAGCGGCGTGGTTGTCACGGCCGTTCCTCCGGTTTGGTTCGGCGCCGCGACGCGGGACGACCCGGTGTCGGCATTGCTGGACGCCGCCGGATGCGACGACGGCCGTTACCTCGCCGAGGATGCGAACAACTCCGGTTTGGTCGGCGATTGCCGCGCAATGGTGTCCTTCGCCAACGAATTGATGGCAGGCGGATTGATTGCGGAAGACAACGTGTTGCGGCAGTGGGGCCGAGGCGACCAAGAGCGCTTGCGGCAATGGGATGGCGTGACGGTGTCGAGCGACCGGGTGAGATCTATTCAACTGTCCGCGCACGGCCTGAAAGGTGCGATTTCCCCGGAAATCGGCCAACTGTCGGCACTGCAGACCCTGGTTCTTTCCAACAATCAGTTGAGCGGCGCGATTCCGCCCGCGCTTGGGCGACTGTCATCGCTGCGCGAATTGCGCATGGATGGCAATGGCTTGAGCGGTAGCATACCTGCCGAAATTGGCGGGTTGTCGAATCTGAATATTCTGGTTTTAACCCACAATCAGTTGAGTGGGACCATCCCGTCCGATCTGGGTCAACTGTCTAATCTCTCGACACTTGGACTGCACGATAACCAATTGAGTGGAACCATTCCCCCCGAACTGGGCCAATTGTCGAATCTGGAATACTTGAGCCTCAGCCAAAATCAATTGAGCGGTTCCATTCCGCCCGAACTTGGCGGTCTCTCAAAATTGGAGTTGCTGCAATTACAAGAAAACCAATTGAGTGGCGCCTTTCCCGCCGAACTGGGCGAATTATCGAGTTTGGAGTATTTGGCCCTTCGTGGAAATCTTGCGATTCATGGAACCTTGCCGTGGAAAATGCGCGAGCCATTTATCAATGGGACATTGGAACTGGGCGTTGACGCAACGCAGATCACGGGAATCGCCAAACCGCCGCTGCGCGTTCGAAGTCCGGCGTATTCGGAAAATCCAGACCAAAACGGCAACGCCTCGCACCATTCAGTCAAGTATTTCCAAGGCCCGCTGACCATCGAACAGGATTACGGCGGCGAGCCGGTCGAAGTTCAAACTCCCATCTTGGGCCGTTGGGCGATGCTCCAATCAAATGTATTGCACGAAGTTGAGGAATCCCCTTTGTTCGTTGCGCAAGTACTCGACGCCGAGGATCAGGTTTTGCTGGAAAATTTGCCGCCGGCGGCGCATCCGACCACCATTGCCACAGCCGGGGGCGGCTGGTTGACGGAATACTACTTCGAGTTGCCGGGAGCTTTTTTTCAGGCCGGCAACAAGATCAGGCACATCATCGATCCGGAAAACGAACTCGCGGAAACCAATGAAAACGACAATATTTGGCAACCGTTTGTGTTGTACGGCGAAACGCCGCCCCAATTCCGCGTCTCGTTTATTCCAATCCAAAAAGAGGGCCAAGGCGAATGGTATAAAAATCTCGAATTGGATCCGCAAGCCTTGATGAGCAGCACGCTGGCTTTGCTGCCGATCGCCGACGATTATTACGCGCGAATAGGACCCGGCTTCAAACCAAAAGATTCTGCCCGCACGATATCGGAATTGGTGGAATTGTGGAATCTGGAAGCGAACGTGGGCGAGTTCTACCACGGTTTGCAAACCGAAGGTGGAGGCGTATCCATAGCCGATACCTTGGTCGCGCTCAGCTACTTTCAAATCAGAAAAGTCATCCCGCATGAATTTGGACACAATTTCAATCTAGCGCATCCACCGGGTTGCGGAACGGATGGGCCGTTCTATCCTTATCCCGAAGGAGGGCTCGGGCCGACCATTGCCTGGGATCCGAACTGGAGAAGATTCGCCTCGACCGCGGAAGACAGCCGCTTCCGCGATGTTATGTCATATTGCGCAGAATATTGGTGGATTTCGATTTCGGACTACCATTACCGCAAAGCGAGCGAATTCTGGCTCGCATTCAACGACCAATACAGCACAAGTGCGGTTTCCACCTCTTTCGTTCTAGCGGCGGGAAGTGAAGCCCGGTCTTCAACCAAGGGGATTGACAGTTTGGCGCTCGCCGGCCGAATCGATGCCGCCGGACGGTGGAGTTTGACGCAAGCCCGTCACTCGCGCAAAGCGCCCCGGCCGCCGATACGGGATGGCGAATTCACCTTGATCCTGCTCGACAGCGAGGAAGCACGGGTCCTTTCCGAACCGCTCGCGGCGCTGCGAATGACCGACGGCGAAGATGCCTTCTGGCTGGCGCGCGTGCCGCTTCCCCTTCGAACCGCGCGCCAAATTCTTATCATAGATACCCAAGGTAACGAACTGCTGCGTGAACCATTGCCCGACCTGCGCAACCAAGACTGATTCAGCGCGCTGAATTCCCTCCTGGAGTAAGCATGGGATACGCTGGCGGCGGGGCATGCCGCTTGCCTTGCGGCGCGGTTCCGTGTACATTCCCGTTCCGATTTCGGCGCCGTCGTCGGGCCTCTCGAGGCGGCGGCGACGGCAGCGACTCCCTAGGGTCCGCGCCGGTTGCGATCCGGCGCTGTCCAGACCATCAGATGAGCGATCTAGCACCTTTTTTCATATACGCCGCCATCGTGCTGGCGATAGTCGGCGTCATGCTCGGCCTGTCGTATTTTCTCGGCCAAAGCGCGGCGCGCAAGTACACCGGCACCCCGTTCGAGTCGGGCATCATTTCCGTGGGCTCGGCCCAGTTCCGCACCGCCGTGCATTTTTACATTCCGGCGATTTTGTTCATTATTTTCGATCTTGAAGTGGTTTTCCTGCTCGCCTGGGCGGTGTCCGTGCGCGAGACCGGCTGGGTCGGCTTCATCGAAATCGCGGTATTCATCGGCATTCTGCTCGCGGCGCTGTTCTACCTGTGGCGCGTGGGCGCGCTGGATTGGCGCACCGGCATCCAGCGGCGCGAGCTGCGCGAATTGCGCGGGGAGGGCGGTGTCGTCAACAAGAAGGCGTTTGAATTGTGAGCTGGCAACTGCAAAAGGCCGAAGAGGCTTCCTCGGTGCAGCCCGGCGGCGCCGGCTTCGATGAATTCCTGCGCCGCAATGTGGTCATGGCCAAATTGGAGGACATGATCGCCTGGGGCCGCAAGAACTCGATCTGGCCGTTCAATTTCGGCCTGTCCTGCTGTTATGTCGAAATGGCCACCGCCTTCACCGCGCGCCACGACCTGGCGCGCTTCGGCGCCGAAGTCATTCGCGGCACGCCGCGGCAGGCGGACATGATCGTCATCGCCGGCACCGTGTTCCGCAAGATGGCGCCGGTGGTGCGGCTGCTCTACGACCAGATGCTGGAGCCGAAATGGGTCATCAGCATGGGTTCCTGCGCCAATTCCGGCGGCATGTACGATATTTACTCCGTGGTGCAGGGCGTGGACAAGTTTCTGCCGGTGGATGTGTACGTGTCCGGCTGTCCGCCGCGCCCGGAAGCGCTGCTGCAGGGCCTGATTCTGTTGCAGGAGTCCATCGGCAAGCAGCGCCGGCCCTTGAGCTGGGTCATCAACGACCAAGGCGTGATCCAGCAAAAACCAAGGACGGTGCAACGCGAATTCCGCCGCGCCGAGCGGATTGCCGCCACCGAATTGCGCTCGCCGGACCACGTCTGACATCGAGCACCGCAACCAGGCGAACATTCAATCAAGCAAAGACATGCAAGTCGCGACCGCCACCAGCCCCGACACGGATAGCAGTCTGATCCCCGCGGATCTGCGCGCGAAATTCGCCGGCCGGATTCTCGCCGAACAGTTCACCCGCGACAGCATCCCCACGCTCTGGGTGGACCGCGGCGATGTGCTTGAAGTGCTGCGCGCGCTGCGCGACGGAAAAGACTCCGGCGCGCCGCGCTTCGAGATGCTGTTCGACCTGACCGCCATCGACGAACGCTTGCGCAGCCACCGCAAAGGTCAGCCGGCGAGCGAATTCACCGTCGTCTATCACTTGATGTCTTTCAGCGGCAATTGCGACTTCCGCGTCAAGGTGCCATTGCTGGACGCCGATCTGAACATTCCCAGCGCAACCGGCCTTTGGCCCGCCGCCAACTGGTACGAGCGCGAAGCCAGGGACATGTTCGGCATCAACTTTGAAGGCCATCCGAACCTCTACCGGCTCATTCTGCCGCCGACTTGGGAAGGCCATCCGCTGCGCAAGGAGCATCCGGCGCGGGCCACGGAAATGGACCCCTATTCCCTCGACGACGACCAGGCCGCCCACGAGCAGGAGGCGCTGCTGTTCAATCCCGAACAATGGGGCATGAAGCGGAAATCGGAAGATTCCGAATTCATGTTCCTCAACCTCGGCCCCAACCATCCCAGCGTCCACGGCGCTTTTCGCATCGCGCTGCAACTCGACGGCGAAATTTTGATCGATGCCGTGCCCGATATCGGCTACCACCACCGCGGCGCCGAGAAAATGGCCGAGCGCCAGTCCTGGCACACCTTCATTCCCTACACCGACCGCATCGACTATCTCGGCGGGGTGATGAACAACCTGCCCTATGTGATGGCGGTGGAAAAGATGGCGGGCATCGAAGTGCCCGAGCGCGCCAAGGTGATCCGCGTCATGCTGGCCGAGATGTTCCGCATCTGCAGCCACTTGCTGTTCTACGGCACATTCGCCCAGGACGTGGGCCAGCTCTCGCCCATCTTTTACATGTTTGTCGAGCGCGAACGCATCTTCAACATCGTCGAGTCGATTTGCGGCGCGCGCATGCATCCGGGCTGGTTCCGCATCGGCGGCGTCGCCCAGGACCTGCCCGAAGGCTGGGATGCGCGGGTGCGCGAACTGCTCGAATTCATGCCGCCGCGGTTGGATGAGTACGACTCGATGGTGCTCAACAACGGCATCCTCAAACGCCGCACCCAAGGCGTTGGCGTGTACAACACACAGGAAGCCTTCGATTGGGGCGTCACCGGCGCCGGCCTGCGCGCCACCGGCCTGGAATGGGATTTCCGCAAGCAACGCCCGTACTCCGGCTACGACAATTTCGAATTCGACGTGCCCATCGCCGTCAACGGCGACTGTTACGACCGCTGCGCGGTGCGGGTGGAAGAAATGCGCCAAAGCTTGCGCATTATCAAGCAGTGCCTGGACAACATGCCCGGCGGGCCCTACAAGGCCGAACACCCTTTGACCACGCCGCCGCGCAAAAAAGAAACCCTGCGCGATATCGAAACCTTGATCAACCACTTCCTCAGCGTGAGCTGGGGTCCGGTGATTCCGCCCAGCGAAGCCACCGTGTCGATCGAGGCAACCAAGGGCATCAACAGCTACTACCTGGTCAGCGACGGCAGCGGGGGTTCCTACCGCACCCGCATCCGCACGCCCTCGTTCGCCCATTTGCAAATGATTCCCCACATCAGCAACGGCTTCATGGTGGCGGACCTGATCGCGATCATCGCCAGTATCGATTTCGTCATGGCGGACGTGGACCGCTAGGGCCGGGGCCAGGAAAAGGGTTGAAATAGACAACGCAAAGCGATGAGCGCAACCAGTGAACAATTGATCGCCACCTCGGCCCCGCCGGCGGATTATCTGCTGCCGGAGGAAATCGCCGAAATCGAGCACGAACGAACGCTGTATCCCGACACCCGCGCCGTGGGCCTGGAAGCCTTGAAGATCGTGCAAAAGCACCGCGGCTGGGTATCCGACGACTCCTTGCACGCCGTCGCCGAATATCTGCGCCTGCCGGTGGCGGAACTCGAAGGCGTGGCGACTTTTTTCAACCTGATCTACCGCCAACCGGTGGGCAGGCATGTGATTTTGTTTTGCAAGAGCGTGAGCTGCTGGATCATGGGCTGCGATCGGATCAAGGACAAGATAACCGAACATCTTGGCGTCGATTATGGTGAAACCACCCCCGACGGCGAATTCACCTTGATTCCGGTGCCCTGCCTGGGCGACTGCGACCGCGCCCCGGTGATGATGGTGGGGCCGGACCAGCACCGCAATCTGGACCAAATCGACCTGGGCGAGCTGTTCGCGCGCTATCGGGCGCCGGCGGATGAAAGAGGCGCAACGTGATCGACAAGCCCTTGACCAGAAACATCGATTTCTCGCGCCCGCCGCTGGCGCTCGCCGATTATGAGGCGACCGGCGGCTACCACGGCCTGCACGCCATCGCCCGCGGTCTCGAACCGGGCGACGTGCTCGAGCGGGTCAAGGAATCGGGCCTGAAAGGCCGCGGCGGCGCCGGCTTTCCCACCGGCCTGAAATGGAGTTTCGTGCCCATGGGGGACGGCGCGCCAAAACAGAAATATTTTGTCGTCAACGCCGACGAAATGGAGCCGGGCACGTTCAAAGACCGTCTGCTAATGGAAGGCGACCCGCACCTGCTCATCGAAGGCATGATCATCGCCTCCTACGCCATCCAGGCGAGCAAGGCTTATATCTTTCTGCGCGGCGAATACACCGAATCCGAGCGCATATTGCGCAAGGCGCTGGCGGAAGCCGTGGAGCGCGGCTATCTCGGCCGCAACATCCTCGACACCGGATTCGACCTCGACATCATCTTGCACACCAGCGCCGGCCGCTATATTTGCGGCGAGGAAACCGCGCTGCTCAATGCGCTCGAAGGCAAGCGCGCCAACCCCCGCGCCAAGCCGCCTTTCCCCCAGGTCAGCGGGCTTTGGGGCAAGCCGACCATCGTCAACAACGTGGAAACGATCTGCAATCTGCCCGGCATCCTCGCCTGGGGTGTCGACTGGTACCGCGGCTTGACCCGGGGCAACGATCATGGCACCAAACTGTTCGGCATCAGCGGCAAGGCGCGCACACCGGGTTGCTGGGAATTGCCCCTGGGCACGCCAATCCGCGAATTGCTGGAAGTCTACGGCGGCGGCATGCGCGACGGGCTGAAGCTGAAAGGATTCCTGCCCGGCGGCGGTTCGACGGATTTCATGCTGCCGGAACATCTGGACCTGAATCTCGATTACGACGATATCGCCTCCGCCGGCAGCAGGCTCGCCACCGGCACCTTGATCCTGCTCGACGAGGCGACCTGTCCCGTGGGCATGATCGGCAATCTGATGACGTTTTTCTCCCACGAATCCTGCGGCTATTGCACGCCATGCCGCGACGGCCTGCCCTGGGTGGATGAAATTTTCCGCGACTTCGAGCGCGGCAAAGGCAGCCACAGGGACCTTGAGATTCTTGAGGAACATGTGGACTACATGGGGCCGGGCAAGACCTTTTGCGCACTCGCCCCCGGCGCCACCGCGCCCCTGGGAAGCGGCCTGCGCTATTTCCGCGAGGATTTTGAGCAGCACATCAAGCAGCAACGTTGTCCGTACCGGCACTAGGCAAGACTTAAAAGAAATGACAGCCAAGACGAAAGTGGAAATCAGCATCGACGGCGTCACCTACGCGGTGAAAGCCGGCGCCAACCTGTTGCAGGAATGCCTGTCGCTGGGCTTGGACTTGCCGTATTTTTGCTGGCATCCCTGCATGGGTTCGGTGGGCGCCTGCCGCCAGTGCGCGGTCAAGCAGTACCGCAACGCGGAAGATGACAGCGGCCTGATGACCATGGCCTGCATGACCCCGGTGCAGGCCGGGGCGCGGATTTCCATCGAAGATCCCGAAGCCAAGGCCTTCCGCGCCAGCGTCATCGAAAGCCTGATGATCAGCCATCCCCACGATTGTCCGGTGTGCGAGGAAGGCGGCGAATGTCATTTGCAGGACATGACCTTGATGTCGGGCCACAACTACCGCCGCTACGACAAGAAAAAGGTCACCCACCGCAACCAGTATCTCGGCCCCTTCATCAACCACGAGATGAACCGCTGCATCACCTGCTACCGCTGCGTGCGTTTCTACAACGAGTACGCCGGCGGTGAAGACCTCTCGGCCCAGGCCGCGCATCATTTCACCTACTTCGGACGGCAATGCGACGGCGTGCTGGAAAGCGAATTCAGCGGCAACCTGGTGGAGGTCTGCCCCACCGGGGTTTTCACCGACAAGGTGTTCAGCGCCAATTACACGCGCAAATGGGACCTGCAGACCGCGCCTTCGATTTGCGCAGGCTGCGGCGTAGGCTGCAATATCACTCCCGGCGAGCGCTACGGCGAGTTGCGCCGCGTGGTCAACCGCTACCACAATGAATTGAACGGATACTTCATTTGCGACCGCGGCCGTTTCGGCGCCGGTTATGTGAACCACGCCGAACGCCTCAAGCTGGCGCTGGACGGCGCCGGCGGGGAGCTCGATGCCGACAGCGCCGGCCGGCGCTTGCGCGAAGTCGCCGGCGCCGGCAACACCATCGCCATCGGCTCCCCCCGGGCCGGCAACGAAGCCAACTTCGCCTTGCGCAAGTTGGTGGGGGAAGCGAACTTTTACGCCGGATTCTCCGACGCCGAACACACTTGCATGGAAGTGATCGCCGAAGCGGGGCGGGATGGGCGATTCCACAATCCCTCCATCCGCGAAATCGAACAGGCGGACGCCGTGCTCGTGCTCGGCGAGGACGTGACCAACTCCGCGCCGCGCATCGCCCTCGCCCTGCGCCAGTCGGTGCGCAACAAGGCCTTGGAACTCGCCGATGGCGCCAATATTCCGCGTTGGCAGGACGCCGCGGTGCGCGAACTCGCGCAAAGCGAACGCAGCCCGCTGTGCATTTTCGCCTGCGGCGCGACCCGCCTGGACGATGTGGCCTCGGAGCGCGTCATCGACACGCCTTCTGGACTCGCGCTGAGCGCCCACGCGCTCGCCCGCGCGATCGATGATTCGGTTCCCGACGCGGCGGATGCTTCCGCGGCGCTGGCGCAAGTGGCGGAGCAATTGCGCGGCGCCCGCAGGCCGCTGATTGTCGCCGGGGCGGGCACGGGCAACGCCGAATTGATCCGGGCCGCGGCCAATATCGCCGCCGCCTTGCACAAGCGCCGCGGCAATGGCGCTTCCGCGCCGGTGGACCTGTGTTTGCTGACGGCGGAAGTCAACAGCATGGGCTTGCATCTGATGACGCGGCCGGAAAACAGCCTCGGCGCGGCGCTGCGCAAGTTGCGCGCCGGCGAGGCGGCCCATGTCATCGTGCTGGAGAATGACTTGTACCGCCGCGCGCCCCACGCCCTGGTCGATGCGGCCCTGGACGCGGCGCAACAGACCGTGGCGCTGGATTTGCTGCCGAACCGCACCACGGCCAAGGCCGACCTGGTGCTTCCGGTCACCGCGTTCTCCGAACAGCAGGCCAGCTATGTGAATTACGAGGGCAGGGCGCAGCTTGCCCATCAGGTGCATCGCAGCCACAGCGCGGCGCGGCCGGCCTGGCAGTGGACCGGCGCTTTTGAGACTTTCCGCCAGGCGCTGCTCGATTGCGCCGCTTCGGTGGCCGCCTTCGCCAAACTCGGCGAAGTGCTGCCGGATACCTCGCTGTTGCCGGCGGGCATCAAAGTGCCGCGGCAGTCGGAGCGCTACAGCGGCAGAACCGCGATGAAGGCGAATGTGAACGTGCACGAACCAAAACAGCCGCAAGACCCGGAATCCGCGCTGGCTTTTTCGATGGAAGGCATTCCGGCGCGCTCGGACGCGACCCTGCTGGCCGCTTCCTGGGCGCCGCAATGGAATTCCAACCAAAGCATCAGCAAGTTCCAGGACGAGATCAATGGCCCCTTGCGCCAGGGGCATGGCGGCACTTTGCTGCTGGGCAAAAGTTCCGCAACAGGCGGGTATGATTCGCCGCCGGCGAACGCTGGCGGCAAGGGCCTGGAATTGCTGCCCGCCTTGCAGATTTTCGGCAGCGAGGAACTTTCCTCCCGCAGCGAAGCGATCCAAAAACGCATGACCGGCGCCTATGTCGCGCTGGCGCCCGCCGAAGCGCGGCGGCTGGGCTTGAAACACGGCCAGGGCGCGCGTTTGCGCGGCGTCGATGACGTGGATGGCCCGGCGGCCACCGCGCTGGTCTGCGTGCGCACGGAAATGTGCCCCGGCGCGGCGGCCTTGCATGTCGGCGACGGGGCCATCGATTTTCACGGCCTGGGCGCGCGCGTGGTGTTGGAAGCGGCGGATGCGCCCGCCGGCCGCGGCCTTGGCGAATTGATTGTTTCCGACCTGGCGCGGGAGCGGAACCATGCTTGAGTTCGCGGTCGGCTCGGCGGCGAGCATCGCCAGCATATTGCTGGTGGTGATTGCGCTCGCCGCAATGTTGATCTGGGTCGAGCGGCGGCTGCTCAGTTTTTGGCAGGAACGCGTCGGTCCGAATCGCGTCGGCTGGTTCGGCATTTTGCAAGTGGTCGCCGACATGATCAAGATTTTCACCAAGGAAGACTGGGTGCCGCCTTTCGCCGACAAGCTGACCTTCGTGCTGGCGCCGGCGATTATCATGGTCGTCGTGCTGCTCAGTTTCGCGGTGATTCCCTTCACCGCCAACGTGGGCGTGGTCGATTCCAACATCGGGGTGCTGTTCGTGCTCGCCATGGCCTCGCTGGGGGCCTACAGCGTCATGCTCGGCGGCCTTTCTTCGAACAACAAGTACGCCCTGCTGGGCAGCTTGCGCGCGGCGGCGCAAATGGTCAGCTACGAAGTTTTCATGGGCATTTCCCTGCTGGGCGTGGTGGTGCTCGCGGGCAGTTTCAATATGCGCGAGATTGTCGAAAGCCAGGCCGACGGCTGGTACATCATTCCGCAATTCATCGGCTTTCTCATTTTCCTGATCGCCGGCGTCGCCGAAAGCCACCGCCTGCCCTTCGACATTCCCGAAGCCGAGCAGGAAATCTGCGCGGGCTACCACACCGAATATTCCGGCATGAAATTCGGCATGTTTTTCGTCGGCGAATATCTCGGCCTGGTGCTGGTTTCCTCGCTGATCACGGTGCTGTTTTTCGGCGGCTGGCTGGGGCCGGCGTTTTTGCCGCCGATCGTCTGGTTCGCGCTCAAGGCCGGCTTTTTCATCATGTTTTTCATCCTGATGCGCGCGGCGCTGCCGCGGCCGCGCTATGACCAGCTCATGAGCTACGGCTGGCTTTTCCTGCTGCCGCTGTCGTTGATCAATTTGCTGGTCACCGGCGCGGTGGTGCTGGCCACGATGTAGCGGGTGCGGATGATGATGCGGCAGTCAAGCGCGGGGAGGGCTTCATGTTCAGATTGATATGGGACACATTGCTCAGTCAGGTGGTGACCTTGTGGAAGGTTTTCCGCAAGTTGTTCGTCAAGGCGGACACCGTGCAATACCCCGACGAACAGCCCTATATGTTCCCGCGCTGGCGCGGCCGCATCATCCTCAGCCGCGACCCCGACGGCGAGGAGCGCTGCGTGGCCTGCAATTTGTGCGCCGTGGCCTGCCCGGTGGATTGCATCGCCTTGCAGAAAGCGGAAACCGAAGACGGCCGCTGGTACCCGGAGTTTTTCCGCATCAATTTCTCGCGCTGCATCATGTGCGGGTTTTGCGAGGAGGCCTGCCCCACCAATGCGATCCAACTCACGCCGGACTTTGAAATGGCCGAATACGTGCGCCAGGACATGGTCTGGGAGAAGGAAGACTTGCTGATCGACGGCGTCGGCAAATATCCCGACTACAATTTCTACCGCGTGGCGGGCAAGCAGGTGGCCGGCAAGGACAAAGGCGAAGCGCTGAACGAAGCCGAGCCGGTGGATGTCAGGAGCCTGCTGCCATGACCCTGCTGTTCTACCTGGCCGCGTCCATTGCCGTGATCGCCACCATCGGCGTCATCGTGCAAACCAATATTGTCCACGCGCTGCTTTACCTGATTCTTTCCCTGCTTGCGGTGGCGGTGATTTTCTATGTGCTCGGGGCGCCGCTGGCGGCCATGCTCGAGGCCATCGTCTACGCCGGCGCCATCATGGTGCTGTTCCTGTTCGTGATCATGATGCTCAACCTCGGCCAAAACACCCGCGAGCAGGAGCGGGCCTGGCTGCGGGGCAGCGGCTGGATCGTGCCGGCCGTGCTTGCCGCGGCGCTGCTGGGGCAATTGCTGTGGGTGCTGGGTTCGGTGGAAGCCACTTCCGCCGAGCGCCAGGTCGGCGTGCTGGAGGTGGGCACGCGGCTGTTCGGGCCTTATGTGATCGCCGTGGAACTCGCGTCCATCCTGTTGCTGGCGGGACTCGTCTCGGCCTGGCACCTGGCGCGCAAACTGCGTGCGGGAGACGAATAGTGGGAGGGATTCCAATCGAACATGGCCTGGCGCTGGCGGGAATCCTGTTCTCGCTGGGCCTGATCGGCGTGCTCACCCGGCGCAATATCGTGTTTGTGCTGATGTCGCTGGAAGTCATGCTCAACGCCTGCGGACTGGCTTTCATTGTGGCCGGTTCGCGCTGGGAACAGCCGGATGGGCAAATCATGTTTCTGCTGATTCTGACACTGGCCGCGGCCGAGGTTGCGGTTGGCCTGAGCTTGATCATCCAGATGTTCCGGCGTTTTCAGACGGTCGATATCAATGTGCTCAGCGAGTTGAAAGGATGAACCGGTGCTTGATCTGATCTGGCTGTTGCCCACGTTTCCGCTGCTCGGCTTTTTGACCCTGGCGCTTGCCGAAGGCAAGCTCGCGCGCGCACCCGCCGGCTGGATCGGCGCCGGCAGCGTCGGCCTGTCCTTCGCCGTCGCCGCGCTGGCGGCGTGGAGCTTCCTGCAATCGGGGCTCGACAGCCACAGCGTGGCCATTTGGACCTGGATGTCCGTGGCCGGCTTCGACCCCGGCGTCAATCTTTACCTCGATGGGCTGTCGCTGGTGATGGTTCTCGTCATCACCGGAGTCGGTTTCCTGATTCACGTCTATTCCACCGGATACATGGCGGACGATCCGGATTTCAGCCGTTTTTTCTGCTACATGAACCTGTTCGTGTTCGCCATGCTGTTGCTGGTGCTCGGCGACAATTTGCTGTTGCTGTATCTGGGCTGGGAAGGCGTCGGCCTGTGCAGCTATTTGTTGATCGGCTTCTGGTACGACAAGCCGGAAAACGGCTACGCGGCGCGCAAGGCTTTCGTGGTGACCCGCGTCGGCGATACGGCGATGGCCGTCGGCCTGTTCCTGCTGTTCGCCCATCTCGGCACGTTGAACATCCAGGACATGTTGCACGCGGCCGAGGCGGAATGGGCCGTGGGCGGCACCCTGCCCACCATTGCCGCCTTGCTGCTGCTTGGCGGCGCGGTTGGCAAATCGGCCCAATTGCCCTTGCAGACCTGGCTTCCCGACGCCATGGCGGGCCCAACGCCGATCAGCGCCCTGATCCATGCCGCCACCATGGTCACCGCCGGCGTGTATCTGATCGCCCGCACCCACACGCTGTTCGAACTCGCGCCGGACATTCAGTTGCTGGTCGCCTGGGTCGGCCTGATTACCTTGTTGATGGCGGGGTTCACCGCCATGACCCAAAACGACATCAAACGGATTCTCGCTTTTTCGACGGTTTCCCAGATTGGCTACATGTTTCTCGGCCTGGGCGTCGGCGCCTGGTCCGGGGCGATTTTCCATCTGATGACCCACGCTTTTTTCAAGGCCCTGCTGTTCCTCGGCGCCGGCGCGGTCATTCTCAGTTTGCATCACGAGCAGGACATCTTCCGCATGGGCGGCAAGCGCCGGCAGTTGCCCGTCGGATTCCTGTGTTTTCTCATCGGCGGCCTGGCGCTGACGGCCTTTCCCTACACGTCGGGCTATTTCAGCAAGGATGAAATTCTGCTGGCTGCGCTCGAAGTCGAAGGGCCGGGATTCTGGCTCTGGCTCGGCGGCGTCATCGGCGCCTTTTTCACCGGGATTTACACGTTCCGCCTGTTTTTCGTGGTGTTTTTCGGTGCAAGCAGGGGGCACCACGACGCCACCGAAATCAAGGGGTTGAATATCGCCGCGCCGCTGTTCATTCTGATGGCGCTGTCCTTGCTTGGCGGCTGGATTGCGCTGCCCCTGGATGCCGTGTTCAGCCATGGCGCGGAACATGAAGAGCATCACGCGAGCGCCTTGGTCCACGGCATCATGATCGCCTTGCCGCTGATCGGCATCGCGATCAGTTATCTGTGTTACGGCTCGGGCGCCTTGCCGGTGGCCAGACTGATGGCGCTGCCGGGCGCCGTGGCCTTGCACCGCTTCTGGCACAGCGGCTGGGGCATGGACCGGCTCTACGACTGGCTGTTTGTAAACCCGTTCCTTTACTTGGCCCGGATCAACGCCAGGGACTTCATCGACGCTTTCTACAATTGGCTGGCGGCGGCGAGCCAGGCGGGCCATCGCCTCATCGCCCGCGCCCAGACCGGTTACCTGGGCTGGTACGCGTTGTCGATGGCCGCCGGTTTGGTGGCCCTGGTCGCGGCGGGAGTGCTGCTATGATCCTCGTGTTGCTGCTGGCGCTGCTATTCTTCGGCGGCCTGCTGGCCTGGGCCAGCGAGCGCATCAACCCCGACTGGCCGCGTTGGGTTGCCCTGGCCGTGCTGCTGCTGGCGCTGTTGCTGCTGCTCCCTCTGCTGGGCGCCGCCCCCGAAAACGGCTGGCTGGCCAGTTACAGCCACGCCTGGCTGCCGCGCTTTGGTATTTCCCTGCTGTTCGCGGCGGACGGTTTCGCCCTGCTGCTGCTGCTGTTGACCGCCTTTCTCGGCATCGTCGCCGTGGGTTCGGCCTGGTCGGAAATCACCCAACGCCGGGGATTCTTCTATTTCAACCTGCTTTGGACCCTGGCCGGCGTGGTTGGCGTGTTTACCGCGCTGGATTTGTTCCTGTTCTTTTTCTTTTGGGAAATGATGCTGATCCCGATGTATTTCATCATCGCGATCTGGGGACACGAGAACAAGTTCTACGCGGCGAAAAAGTTCTTCATTTTCACCCAGGTCAGCGGTTTGATCATGCTGGTCGCCATTGTCGTGCTGGCCTGGTTCCACTACCTGCAATTCGGCTTCTTCAGTTTCGCCTACCAGGACCTGCTCAATGTGGGCATGAACCGCAACATGGAAATGCTGGTCATGCTCGGCTTTTTCATCGGCTTCGCCACCAAGCTGCCCAGCGTGCCGCTGCACAACTGGCTGCCCGACGCCCACAGCCAGGCGCCGAGCGCCGGCAGCATCATCCTCGCCGGCGTGCTGCTGAAAACCGGCGCCTACGGCCTGGTGCGCTTCGCCGTGCCGCTGTTCCCCACCGCGGCCGCCGAGTTCGCCCCCATCGCCATGACCCTGGCCGCGGTCAGCATTTTGTATTGCGCCAAGGTGGCTTTCGCCCAGGCGGACATCAAGCGCCTGATCGCCTACACCAGTGTCAGCCATATGGGGTTTGTCACGCTTGGGGTATTCGCCTGGAACGAATGGGCCTTGCAAGGCGCGGTGATGACCATGCTCGCCCACGGGCTCAGTTCGGCCGCCCTGTTCATGCTCGCCGGCGCCCTGCAACATCGCATTCATACCCGCAATATGCTGGAAATGGGTGGCTTCTGGAGCCGCGCGCCGCGGATGGCGGCGGTGGCGCTGTTTTTCTCCATCGCCGCGCTGGGCATGCCCGGCCTGGGCAATTTTGTCGGCGAATTTCTCGCCTTGCTCGGCGCTTTCCAGGCCAATATGCCGCTGGCCGTGATTGCGGCCTTCGGCCTGATTTTCGCCTCGGTGTATTCGCTGTGGGTGATGCAGAAAGTGTTTCACGGCGGCTTTCCCAAGCAGGCGTCGTTCGACGCCAAGCGGCTGCTCGACCTGGATAACCGGGAGATGCTGTATTACGCCGCGATGATGCTGGGGCTGGTGTGGATGGGCGTGTATCCGCAATTCTTCCTTGATTTGTCCGCGCCGACCTTGCAGTCCCTGCTCGCCACGGACACCGCCGGCGGCATTCTCGTTGGAGTTTTGCCGCCATGACGCCACTGGAATTTGCCGATTTCACGCTCTCGGCGCAAGATCTCGTTCCGCTGCTGCCGCTGCTGTGCCTGGCCGCGGCATCGGTTTGGGTCATGCTCGCCATCGGCATAAAGCGCAATTACCGCTTTGTTCTTGGTTCCACGGTGGCGGGCCTGCTGATTGCCGCCGCGCTGGCCATGCAGCTGGTAACCGCCGAGGCGGTGGCCGCCATGCCGCTGCTGACCATGGACGCCATCGCCCAGTTCTTCACTTTGCTGGTTTGCGTCCTGGCGATCGGCATCGCTTTCGTCAACCACAACTATTGGGCCGAGTTCGACGACCAGCGGGAAGAATTCCTGTTGCTGCTGTTGCTGGCCACGCTCGGCGCCGTGGTGCTGCTTGGCGCGAACCACTTCGCCAGCTTGCTGCTCGGGTTGGAAACCATGAGCATGGCGCTGTACGGCATGTTGGCCTACTCCGTGCAAAGCAGGCGCCGGACCGACAGCCACGCGCTGGAAGCGACGGTGAAATACTTGATTCTGTCCGCGGTTTCCAGCGCCATGATTCTGTTTGGCGCGGCGCTGATTTACGCCGAAACCGGCAGCTTGAGCTTCAGCGGGCTTGCCGCCTTGCCGGCGGGGCTGGAAGTCGGCTTTTCCGCGCTGGCGTTGCTGCTGGTCACGGCGGGAGTCGCGTTCAAACTCTCGCTGTTTCCCTTTCATATCTGGACGCCGGACGTCTACGAGGGGGCGCCCTTGCCGGCGACCGCCTATCTGGCGACCATCGCCAAGCTTGCCGTCGTTGTGGTCTTGCTGCGGGTGGTGCTGGAAACGCGGATGCTTGGCATCGCTTCGCTGGCGCTGGCATTCTCCCTGCTCGCTTTGCTGTCGATCATCGCGGGCAACCTGCTCGCCTTGTTGCAGGACAATTTGAAGCGGATTCTGGCGTATTCCTCAATCGCCCATATGGGCTACTTGCTGATCGCCATTATCGCCGTGCTCTACGTGGAAGGTCCGATTGGCGTCGAAGCCGCGGGCATTTATTTGATCGCCTATGCGATGATGAACCTGGGTGCTTTCAGTGTGATTTCGCTATTGTCCTCCGACGCCCGCGAGGCGGTCGGCATCGCCAATTACCAGGGGCTGTTCTGGCGCCGGCCCTGGCTGGCGGCGGCGTTCACCGCAATGCTGCTGTCGCTGGCGGGAATTCCGCTCACCGTGGGCTTTATCGGCAAATTCTACCTGGTGCTGGGCGGAGTCGATGCGGGTTTGTGGCTGTTGCTTGCCGCCCTGGTCGTTGGCAGCGGCATCGGACTGTATTATTACCTTCGGATCGTGTATCGCATGTTGTTGCCGACGCCGGAAAACGCGCCGGCATTGCGCGATGGGCGCGCGACCTTCGTCGTGGTGCAAGTGCTGTTCGCGCTGGTTTTGCTGTATGGGGTGTATCCGGCCGATTTGATGAGCGTGATGCGGGGCTTGGCGCTCTGACCGGCGAAGTTCGTGATTCCTGGCTTCGGCTGCGAGCGCGTCCCGTAAGTCCCGGTGCCGTTGCCTGGATGGTAAATACGGGTGGAGCATGAACCGGATTGATCGGGTCGCGGTCATTGGCGGCGGCAGTTTTGGCACCGTGATCGCCAACATCACCGCGAAAAACGGCTGCAACGTCAATTTCTGGATGCGCAGCGATGAGTTGGCGCGCAGTGTCAACGATTTGCGCGAAAATCCGCAATATCTTCCCGGTTACGAAATCGATTCCCGCGTGGTGGCGGTGGAGGACATGTCCGCCGCGGTGGCCGGCGCCGGCCTGATCTTTATCGCCGTGCCGAGCGACGGTTTTCGCGCCGTCGTGCGCGAAATGGTCCCCCACGTCGCGCAGGATGTCATGCTGGTCAGCGGCACCAAAGGCATCGAAGCGGAAAGTTTCCTGCTCATGAGCCAGATCTTGCGCCAGGAGGCCCCCAAGGCCCGGGTGGGTGTGCTCAGCGGACCCAATCTGGCCCGGGAAATCGCCGCCGGCCAACTTACCGGGACGGTGATCGCGAGCGACGATGAAGACGTGCGCGAGCGCGTGCGCGCGCTGCTGCGTTCGGATTCGTTTCGGGTGTACACCAACGACGACATGCTTGGCGTCGAGTTCGGCGGCTCGCTGAAAAATGTTTACGCCATCATCGCCGGCATCGCCGCCGCCCTCGGCATGGGCCACAACACCAACAGCATGCTGGTCACCCGGGCGCTGACCGAAATGGCCCGCTTCGGACGCGAATTCGGCGCCGACCCAATGACCTTTCTCGGCCTTTCCGGCGTCGGCGATTTGGTCGTGACCAGTTCCACGCCGCTCAGCCGCAATTACCGAATCGGCTTCGCCCTGGGCGAAGGCAAGACCATCGAACAGGCCCTGCGCGAAGTGGGGCAGGTCGCGGAGGGCGTCAACACGGTCAAACTGGTCGCCCGCAAGGCCGATGAATTGGGTGTTTACATGCCCCTGGCGAAGGGCCTTTATCGAATCATTTTTGAGCGCGAGTCGATCAAGAGCATCTTGTCCTCGCTGATGCTCAGCGAACAGGCGCTCGATGTGGAATTCGCCGCCGGCGGCGACAAGACCTTGCGCTGACCGCCCCCTGTCATTCCGCGCGCAGCGAAGCGAAGTCGCGGAATCTGTTTGTCCAAGAGGGAATTGCCGCCAAGCGGCGGCGCAAGTTGAGATTCGGCTCGGAAGCGGGTAGCATTTCCCTTTTGTTTGCAAACAAAAGCGATTTATTTCATAGGTTTAGCAAGTAATTCGAACTGTTGCGCAATGTCGCGCCACGCTTGCGTGAAGTCTGCGGAAATTGCATGGGACACGCTGCGTTTTGGTTTTGTCAGGGGGCAATGCAATGACTGAAAATTCGAACACAAGTCCGTGGAAAAATCCGGCGATCTGGGGCCGTATCGCCTTTGCCATATTGTATTTGGTGGTGCTCGCGCTGCTGGTCGTGCCCCTGGCGATCGTGCTTTGCCTGGCGCAGGCGGTGTTTACGATCGCCACCGGCGGCGACAATCGCAACTTGCGTGGTCTGGCGGCTTCCTTGACCGAGTATTCGGCTGAGATTCTGCGCTTCGCCAGTTGGAACCGGGAGGCCAAACCGTTTCCATTCGCGGACTTCCCCAGCGTCGCCGAAGCGGACGGGCCCGACGGGGCGACGGGTGGGGCGGATGCGGAAAAACCCGCGCACGGGGCTGAACCGGGCGCCGCGGAGCCGCCGCAAGGCGCGGCCGCGGGCGGGACGAGGGCGGTGCCCGCGGCCAAAGCCAAGACTGACGCTGGCACCGGGCCGGAATCGGGCGCGGCGCCGGATTCCGGTGCGGATTCCGATGCGCGGCCCGGATCGGATACCGCGGATGCGCCGGCACCCGCGGCCGGGGAATCCAGCGCCGGGCCAAGCGCGTCCGACGCGGATTCAACAAAACACAAGCAAGATTGAATGCCGGGCGATTTGCGAAGCTTTGCCCGCCGCGGCGCGGCGGCGCCAAGCGACTTGCCCAGCGACCAGGAGGACGGGAAGGATTTTATGCGGACTGGCCACGCCATATTGACGACACTGCTGCTGTGCCTGGCCGGGGCGGCCGCCGCGCAACCCGCGGCAAACGACGACCACGCGCTGTTCGGCGGCTTCCCGGACGCCGCGGTCAGCGAATATGAAACGCTGGCCGGCGTCAACCACCGGGTCGTTCTCGGCAGCTTGCAAAGCAGCCGCGGCCAAGTGGTGCCGGAAGCCCAGGAGCGGGTGCGCGGCGACTTGACCCGAATATTGTATGAAGTGGCCGACGGCTTCAGCGGCCAGGAAGTGTTCGACTATTTCGTCGAACAAATGCGGGCGCGGGGCTACCGCGAGATGTTCCGCTGCGCGGGTCGCGGCTGTGGCAGCAGCGAGTATTGGGCCAACGATATCTTCGGCAAACGGATTCTCTACGGTCCCGTGCGCAACCAATATTACCTGGCCATGGCTTCGCAGCCGCCGGGCCGGTTCTACATTTCGGCTTATGTGGTCACGCGCAGCAATCGCCAGTTGTTGGCCTTCCTCGAAATTGTCGAACTCGATGGCGCGGCCCATGCCGCGGCCGCCGGCCCGGAATTGCTGCTCGAACAATTGCGCGCCGCCGGCGCCGCCCGCGCGCCCGCACTGCGCTTTGACGCCGAAGACCGGTTGCTGGACGCCTCCGGGCTTGATGCCGTGGTGGAAGCCCTGCGGCTTGATCCGCAATTGCGCCTGTTCATCGTCGCCCATTTGCAAGGCGGGGGCGCGGTGGAACGCTTGCTCGAGCGAAGCGCCAGCCGCGCCGAAGCGGTAAGCCAAGCTTTGGTTGAGGCCGGCATCGACCCGGCGCGCCTGACCGCCCGCGGCCTCGGGCCGCTGGCGCCGCTTTGCGCGGCGGGCGATTGCGCCGAGCGCGTGGAATTCGTGCCGCGTTCAGTCGATCAGTGACAGGAACTCGGTTCGGGTGCTCGCGCGGCTGCGAAACACGCCGAGCATGCAGGATGTGGTCATCACCGAGTTCTGTTTTTCCACGCCGCGCATCATCATGCACATGTGTTTCGCCTCGACGATCACAGCCACGCCCTTGGCGCCGGTGATCTCCTCGATGCTGGATGCGATTTCCTGGGTGAGATTCTCCTGGATTTGCAGGCGGCGGGCAAAAACATCGACAATGCGGGCGATTTTCGACAAGCCGAGCACCTTGCCGTCGGGCACGTAAGCCACGTGGCACTTGCCGATGAAAGGCAGCAGGTGGTGCTCGCACATGCTGTACATTTCGATATTGCGCACGATGACCATCTCGTCGGTGTCCGACTCGTACAAAGCGTCATTGACCACTTCGCTGACGCTCTGGCGATACCCCCGGGTCAGAAAAGCAAGCGCCTTGGCGGCGCGTTCCGGCGTTTTTTGCAATCCTTCCCGGTCCGGATTTTCTCCGATCAAGCGCAATATCGAAGTGTAGGCCTGTTCAAGTTCCCGCATGTGGTATTTTCCCGCTGCAACACTGAATTTTGGATCGGCGGGCGCCGTTTTCACGGTCTGTGGCGTTGGCATCCGCACCGGGCGCAATCATATCATTCCGCCGTCGAAGCAAGGCGGGCGCCCGCGGGCGGAAATGGAAAAGAATTCGCGCAAGAGCTGCGAGTATGCGTTTGCGGCGTTATGTTGAGCGGCTTGCCAAGCGCATGGCGGCGGCTGAAATTCATTGCGGCCACGGTGCCGGCAATGTTTTCGACGAGGCCGTGTTTCTGGTTTTCGGCGCCTTGGAACTCGATTTCGGGCTTTCCATCGCCGATCAGGACCGCGAGCTGGCGCCGGAGCAAATCGACCGGCTGGAAAAGTTGGCCGATGCGCGAATCCGGCAGCGCTTGCCCACCGCGTATTTGTTGGGCAAGGCCTGGTTCGCCGGGCATGAATTTGTCTGCGACCAGCGCGCGCTGATTCCGCGCTCGCCTTTCGCCGAGTTGATTGAAAACGGTTTTCAGCCTTTGCTCAAGCATGCGCCGGCCGCGGTGCTCGACCTGTGCTGCGGCGGCGGCTGCATCGGCATCGCCTGCGCGTTGCGCTTTCCCGGCTGCCGCGCGACCTTGGCGGATATCTCCGGGCAAGCCCTGGCGCTGGCGCGGGAGAATATCGCCTTGCACGGACTCGCCGGGCGCGTTGCGACCGCGCAATCCGACCTGTTCGACGCGCTGGATGGCCGGTTTGACCTGATCTTGTCCAACCCGCCCTATGTTTGCGCGCGGGAAATGGCCCAATTACCCGCGGAATACCGCCATGAACCCGCTTTGGGTCTGGCCGGCGGCGCGGATGGGATGGATCTGGTGGAGCGCTTGCTCGCCGGCGCGGCAAACCGGCTCAAAGCCGATGGCTGGCTCATCCTGGAGACCGGCAACAGCGCCGACGCGCTGGCGCGGCGCTACCCCGATGTGGAATTTCTTTGGCTTGAATTCGAACGTGGCGGTGACGGCGTTTGCGCCCTGAAGCGCCAGCAACTTCAACGATTTGCGGGCTTTTAGTGTACAATCCGGCAATTTTCGAAGGCTGGCCGCCGAGCTTGAAATGTCCGGGAACAGCATAGGCAAATTGTTCACCGTCACCAGTTTCGGCGAGAGCCACGGGCCGGCGCTGGGCTGTATCGTGGACGGTTGTCCGCCGGGCATGGCCTTGTCCGAGGCCGACATGCGGCGCGACCTGGACCGGCGCAAACCCGGCCAGTCCCGCTTCACCACCCAGCGCCGGGAAGACGACGCGGTGCGCATATTGTCCGGTGTGTTCGAAGGCAAAACCACGGGCACGCCGATTGGCCTGCTGATCGAAAACACGGACCAGCGCTCGCGGGACTACAGCAAGATCAAGGATCTGTACCGCCCCGCCCACGCCGATTTCACCTATGACCGCAAATACGGCGCGCGGGACTACCGCGGCGGCGGCCGCGCCTCCGCCCGGGAAACCGCCATGCGCGTGGCGGCGGGGGCGATCGCGAAAAAATACCTTTCCGAGCACTGCGGAGTCAGCGTGCGCGGCTATTTGAGCCAACTCGGCCCCATCCAGGCCGAGACAATCGACTTTGACGAGGTCGAGAACAATCCATTTTTCTGCCCGGACCCGGACAAAGTGCAAGCCATGGAAGATTACATGGTGGCCCTGCGGCGCGAAGGCAACTCCATTGGCGCCCGGATTTGCGTGCGCGCCAGCGGCGTGCCCGCCGGTCTCGGCGAGCCGGTGTTCGACCGGCTCGACGCCGACCTGGCCAAGGCCCTGATGAGCATCAATGCGGTAAAAGGCGTGGAAATCGGCGCGGGGTTCCGTTCGGTGACGCAAAAGGGCAGCGAGCACCGCGACGAAATCACCCCGGATGGATTTCTCGGCAACAATGCCGGAGGCATTCTCGGCGGCATCTCCAGCGGGCAGGAGATTCTCGCGCAGATCGCCCTCAAGCCGACTTCGAGCATCCGCATTCCCGGCAAAACCATCACCAGCGCCGGCGCGGCGGCGGAAATCGTCACCGAGGGCCGTCACGACCCTTGCGTGGGAATTCGCGCCACGCCCATCGCCGAAGCGATGGTGGCGATTGTGTTGCTGGATCATTTGCTGCGCGACCGCGCGCAATGCGCGGATGTGCGGCGCGGGGCGTCCATAGACAAAATCGGCGCGAAATCGGCCGCCGCCTCGAACAAGAATTGAGAACCGACGGAAAACTACCGCACGAAACCATTTGCGAAATCGGGTTGGAACAGCATGAGCGGCAAAACCTTGTACGACAAAATTTGGGATGCGCACCTGGTCAAGCAGCGCGCGGACGGTGCCGCGTTGATTTATATCGACCTGCATCTGATCCATGAGGTGACTTCGCCCCAGGCCTTCGAAGGCTTGCGCCTGGCCGGCAGGAAACCCTGGCGCAGCGGCGCCAACCTGGCGACGCCGGACCACAACATCCCCACGACTTCGGCGCAGCGCGAAAAGGGGCTGTCCGGGATTGAAGATCCGGTGTCCAAATTGCAGGTCGCCACGCTTTCCGGCAACTGCCGCGAGTTCGGCATTGTCGAGCTTGGCATGGACGACCGCCGCCAGGGCATTGTGCATGTGGTCGGGCCGGAGCAGGGCGCGAGCTTGCCCGGCATGACCATCGTCTGCGGCGATTCCCACACCTCGACCCATGGCGCGCTCGGCGCGCTGGCCCATGGCATCGGCACGTCGGAAGTCGAGCATGTGCTGGCCACCCAATGCCTGTTGCAGCAGAAAATGAAAAACATGCTGGTGCGCGTGGACGGCAAACTCGGCTTTGGCGTCACCGCGAAAGACGTGGTGCTGGCCATTATCGGCCGCATCGGCACCGCGGGGGGCACCGGCCACACCATCGAATACGCCGGCGAGGTGATCCGCGACTTGAGCATCGAAGGCCGCATGACGGTTTGCAACATGTCCATCGAAGCCGGCGCCCGGGCGGGCCTGGTGGCTGTGGATGAAAAAACCCTGGACTACATCAAGGGCCGTCCGTTCGCGCCGGTTGGCGCGATGTGGGACAAAGCGGCGGTAGCCTGGCGCGAACTGGTCAGCGACGAGGACGCGCAATTCGACAAAGTCGTGACCTTGCGCGGCGAAGACATCGAACCCCAGGTGACCTGGGGCACTTCGCCGGAAATGGTCGCGCCGGTGGGCGCCACCATTCCGCTGCCGGCGGCGGAGTCCGACAGCGCCCGGCGCGGCAATATGGAGCAGGCGCTGTCCTACATGGGCTTGCGTCCGGGCATGCCCATCGGCGACATTCGCCTGGACTATGTTTTCATCGGCTCCTGCACCAATTCCCGCATTGAGGATTTGCGCGAAGCGGCGCGGGTTGTGGCCGGCAAGCGCGTTGCCGAGAACATCGAATGCGCGCTGGTCGTTCCCGGTTCGGGGCTGGTCAAGCAACAGGCCGAAGCCGAAGGCTTGGATCAAATCTTCACCGCCGCCGGCATGGAGTGGCGCGAACCGGGCTGTTCCATGTGCCTGGCGATGAACGCCGACCAATTGCCCGCGGGCAAACATTGCGCCTCGACCTCAAACCGCAATTTCGAAGGTCGCCAGGGCCGGGGTGGACGCACGCATTTGGTCAGTCCGGCGATGGCGGCGGCGGCGGCGGTGCATGGCCGCTTCGTCGATGTGCGCCACTTGTGAGCGGAGCGAAGCGCCGGTCGTGAAACTGCCCGCGAAAGCGGGTTTCAAGTTCCCTGAAAAAGCCTGGAGAGCAACAGCAATGAAAGCATTCGTGGTGGAGGAAGGATTGGTGCTGCCCCTGGACCGGGCCAATGTGGATACCGATTTCATCATTCCGAAACAGTTTCTGAAGTCGATCCGGCGCAGCGGTTTTGGCGCCAACCTGTTCGACGAGCACCGCTATCTCGACCTCGGCCAGCCGGACGCGGACAACAGCAAGCGGCCGCTGAATCCGGATTTCGTGCTGAACCAGGCGCGCTACCAGGGCGCCTCGATTTTGCTTGCGCGGGACAATTTCGGCTGCGGTTCAAGCCGGGAACATGCGCCCTGGGCCCTGGACGATTACGGCTTTCGCGCCATCATCGCGCCAAGTTTCGCCGACATATTTTTCAACAACTGTTTCAAAAACGGCATCTTGCCCATAGTGTTGCCCAGGAACACGGTCGATGCGCTGTTCTCCGAAACCGGGGCCACACCGGGTTTCCGCTTGCGGGTCGATTTGCCCCGGCAGGTGGTTGTCAAGCCCGACGGCGGCGAGTTCGGTTTCGACGTGGACGGATTCCGCAAGCAGTGTCTGATCAACGGACTGGACGATATCGGCATCACGCTGGAGGACGAGGCGGAGATTCGCGCCTTCGAAGGTCGTTGGCGCGAGCAATCCCCCTGGTACTTCCACGGCGCCGGGACCTGAGTTGGAACTAGCGTCATGAGAAAGTGCAATGTCGCCGTTGTCGGCGCCACGGGCGCGGTGGGGGAGTGCATGCTGGAGATTCTCTCCGAGCGCGCTTTCCCGCTGCAAAATCTGCACGCGCTGGCCAGCGAGCGTTCGGCCGGCTCCCGGGTGATGTTCGGCAACAAGCCGCTGACGGTGCAAAATCTGGCGGAGTTCGATTTCGCCCAGGTGGAACTGGCGCTTTTTTCCGCCGGCGGTTCGGTGTCGGCGGAGTTCGCTCCCAAAGCCGCCGATGCCGGCTGCATCGTCGTGGACAACACCTCGCACTTTCGCTACGACGACGATATTCCGCTGGTGGTGACCGAGGTCAATCCCCAGCGCCTGGCCGACTTTCGCAACCGCAACATTGTCGCCAACCCGAACTGCTCCACCATGCAAATGGTGGTTGCGCTGAAGCCGATTCACGACAGGGCGGGCATTCGCAGAATCAGCGTGGCCACCTACCAGGCCGTGTCCGGCGCCGGGCGCGCGGCGGTTTCGGAACTGGCGCGGCAAACCGGCGAGTTGCTCAACGGCCGGCCCGCCGAAGCCGAAGTGTTCCCGTCCCAGATCGCCTTCAACGCCTTGCCCCATATCGACCATTTTCTCGACAACGGCTACACCCGGGAAGAAATGAAAATGGACTGGGAAACCCGCAAGATTCTCGGCGACGACGGGATCCGCGTCAGCGCCACCTGTGTGCGCATTCCGGTTTTCTACGGCCATTCCGAAGCGGTGCAAGTTGAAACGGAGCAGCCGATTTCGGCGCGGGAAGTTCGTGAGTTGCTGCGCGAAGCGCCCGGGGTTGAAGTGATCGACGAACCCGAAACAAACGCTTATCCAACACCGGTGGAGCACGCCGCGACGGCCGACCCGGTGTTTGTCGGCCGCATTCGCGACGATGTTTCGCTGGAGAATGGCGTCAACCTGTGGATCGTGGCGGACAATATCCGCAAAGGCGCCGCCTTGAACAGCGTGCAGATCGCCGAATTGTTGCTTGCCGAATACTTATCGTGAATACTGCCGGCTTGGGGCTGCACAGCATCGGTATTGTATTCACCAGCGGATTTCCTTTTTGAAAGCATCTGCGGCATTCAGCTTGCTGGCGGGCTTGTTGCTTGCGATCGCGCACTATCCCGCCGGCGCCGTGGGCCTTGGCGTGCTTGCGGTGGAATCCGCGGCCGGCGAGCCATTGCGGGCGCGGATTCCCCTGGTTGACCTGGGCGACCTGGTTCCCGGCGATCTGCAAATCGCCATCACTTCGGTCACCGGCAACGAACCCGATGGCGCGGGCGGCGATGAATTGCTCGCCGTTATCGACTTGCAAACGCAGTCCGCGGCCGATGGCGACTTTGTGCTGCTGCGCTCGGAACAGCCGCTGCCCGCAACCAGCGCCACGCTGACCATCGAAACCACCTGGTCCGGCGGCCGCAACCTGAGCCGGCATTTGCTGTTGATCGCCGAGCCGGAAGCGCCGCAGCCGGAATCCGGCGGCGCGCCGGATGCGCCCACGCCCGCCGGCGAAACCGGGAGCGAGGGTCCGCAAAGCATTCGCACCGTCGCCGGGGACAGCCTGTGGCGCATCGCCGCAAGCCTGGTTGGGGAAAACACATCGCTGCTGAATGAAACCATGCTTGCCTTGCAACGCATGAACCCGGCCGCGTTCATCAACGGCGACAGCAACCGGCTGCGGGCGGATGTCGAGTTGCGGCTGCCGGAATTCAGCGCGGATGGAACCGCGGTGATATTGGCGGCGGACGATGCCCAGCCGCTGGCGACGCCGGCGAGCGGCGGTCAGGCCCCCGACGATGGCCCGGACAGCCGCTTGAGTTTGGTGGTGGCGGATGAGCCCGGCGCGCGGGGCGCCGCCGAATTGGACCAGCGTATCGCCGAATTGGAAGACCAGTTGGCCACGGCGCAGGAAGAAGTCGACCGGGTGCGCATGGATCAGGCGGAGTTGCGCGCGCGCCTGGACGACCTGGACGAGCAGCTATTCATGGCCCGGCAAATCATCGAATTGCGGCAGCTTGAACTGGCGCAACTGCGGGAGTCGCTGGCGGCCCAGGCCGAGCAGCAGGCGCGGCTCGCAGCGCAACAAGCCGCCGCCGCGGATGCCGCGGAAACCGCGGCTGCGGCCGAGGCCGCGGCGGAAACCATGGTCGGCGCGGAAGACCTGATCAGCCTGCTGGAAAATCCCTGGTATCTGGCGATCGCGATTGCCGCTTTGGCGCTGGCACTGGCCTTGATATTGGCGCGCCGCGGCCGGCGCGACGCGGATGACGCTGAGCCGCTCGATGCGCTCGTCGAAGCGGCGGATGGCGGGGAAATCGCGCCAGGCGGGCAAACAGTCGCCGAACCCGACCGGAGACCCGAAGCGGAAGCCGCGGTCGAAGCGGACCCGGAGGCCGCTGCGGGGGAAGCCGCTGCGCAACCAGCCGTTGCGGAAGAATCCGCTGCCGAGAAAGCCGACGCGCAAGCAGCCGATGCGGGCAATGGGCACGGGCAGGCGGAAGACAGCGGAGGCGGGGAAACGCCGGCGCCGGCGTTGGAGGAAGCCATTGCCGCCGGCGCGGACGAAGGCGGCGAGGAAGCCATTGCCGAACAGCTCAATCTGGCCTATTCCTTCCACAAAATGGGCGAAACCGAACGCGCGCGCGCCATCCTGCAAAAGCTGATCCGCGATGGCAACGAGGAGCACGTCGGCGAAGCCCGGCGCTTGCTGGCGATCATCGACGATTCGGGTTGATCCGTGGCGGAAGGTGGCAAACGCATCGCCTTGCGCGTGGAATACGATGGCGCGGCATTCGGTGGTTGGCAGCGGCAATCTTCCCCGTCGATTCCCACCGTGCAAGCCAGCCTGGAGTCGGCCATCAGCCGGATTGCCGATGCGCCGGTGAGATTGGTGTGCGCGGGCAGAACCGACGCCGGTGTGCACGCCACCTGTCAAGTGGTCCATTTCGACAGTCCGCGGGACCGGGGCGCGCGCGCCTGGCGCCTCGGGGTGAACAGTTTCCTGCCGGACAGCGTGCGCGTGCGCGAGGTGTTCCCGGCGGCGGACAGCTTCAGCGCCAGATTTTCCGCATTGTATCGACGCTATATTTACCTGTTGCACTGCGGCGCGGACGATTCGGCGCTGCTCGCCGGTCGGGTCGCGCGGGAGCCGGCCGCGCTGGACCTGGAGGCCATGGGCAGGGGCGCCCGGCATTTGCTCGGCGAGCTGGATTTCAGCAGTTTCCGCGCATCCGGCTGCCAGTCGGCTTCCGCCGTGCGCTCGCTGGACTGGCTGGCGGTGTATGAACAGCGGGGCTTTGTGGTGATCGATGTTCGCGCCAACGCTTTCCTGCAACGCATGGTGCGCAATATCGCCGGTTCGCTGCTTGAGGTGGGCCGCGGCGCCCGCGGGCCGGACTGGATTCGCCAGCTGCTGCGCGGCAAAGATCGCACCGCCGCCGCCGCAACCGCGCCCGCGGCGGGGTTGTATCTGGTCTCGGTGGGCTATCCCGATGGTTGCGGCGTGCCTTCCCGCGCCATCGCGCCGCCGATTCTCGATCAATTGCCGCAGATTGACTGACAGGGGTTTTGCTACAATGGCGCGCTTTGGCGGTGCGGGCTGAATGGCGAAAACCTGGGTCAAAATCTGTGGTCTGACCCGCGCCGGGGATGCCCGCGCCGCGGTCGACCTGGGCGCCGACGCCATTGGCGTGGTCTGCTACGCGCCAAGCAAACGCTATCTGCCGCCGCGGCGGTTCGCCGAGGTGCTGGCAGGGCTTGCGAATGAAATCGAGGTGTTCGCGCTTTTTGTAAACCCGCAACTTGAGGAAGTGGAAGCGGCGCTGGCGACGGGTTTTATCAGCGGATTGCAGTTTCATGGGGATGAACCGGCGAGTTTTTGCGAGTCATTTGCAATGCCTTACAT
Organism: uncultured Pseudohongiella sp.; assembly: GCA_965221015.1. Lineage (GTDB taxonomy): Bacteria > Pseudomonadota > Gammaproteobacteria > Pseudomonadales > Pseudohongiellaceae > UBA9145. The sequence goes on from OZ244859.1 coordinate 1,448,071, forward strand.
GAAAGCTTTTCGCGTGCGCGATGATGAGGATTTGCCGCCCAGGCTTGCGGACTTTGCCCGGGCGCAAAAAATCTTGCTGGACGCCTTTGACGCGTCCAGTTACGGCGGCACGGGCAAGTCGTTCCGCTGGGAGCTGGCCGCCGAACTGACGGCGGCGGGCCATGCCAATATCGTGATTGCCGGCGGACTGCATGCGGGCAATGTCGCGGGCGCGGTCCGCCAGGTGCGCCCTTTTGGCGTTGACAGCAGTTCCGGCGTCGAGGCGGCGCCCGGCGTGAAAGACTTGGACAAAATGCGGGCTTTTATCACGGAGGCCAGAAATGCCTGAAACCGGGGGAGAATTTGCCGGGCCCGACGAAAGCGGCCATTTCGGGCCCTATGGCGGCGTTTTTGTTGGCGAGACTTTGATTCGCGCCGTGACCGAATTGGCCGCGGCCTACGATGAACTGTCCCGCGATGCCGAATTCTGGGCCGGCTTCGATGCCGACCTGGCCGATTATGTCGGCCGCCCATCGCCAATCTACCTGGCGCGGCGCTTGAGCGACGCCGCCAACGGCGCCCGAATCTGGCTCAAACGGGAGGATTTGAACCATACCGGCGCCCACAAGATCAACAACACCATCGGCCAGGCCCTGCTTGCCAGGCACATGGGCAAAACCCGGCTGATCGCCGAAACCGGCGCCGGCCAGCATGGCGTGGCCAGCGCCACGGTGGCGGCGCGTCTCGGCCTGGAATGCCACGTTTACATGGGCGAGAAAGACATTGTGCGGCAAGCGCCCAATGTGTATCGCATGAAGCTGCTGGGCGCGCGGGTGGTGTCGGTGGATTCCGGCTCGCGCACCTTGAAGGACGCCATGAACGAAGCCCTGCGCGACTGGGCCACGAATGTGGATGACACCTATTACGTGATCGGCACGGTTGCCGGCCCGCATCCTTATCCGCGCATGGTGCGCGACTTTCAAAGCGTCATCGGGCGCGAGGCGCGCAAGCAGTTTTTGGAAAGCGTCGGGCGCCTGCCGGACGCGCTGGTCGCCTGCGTCGGCGGCGGCTCGAACGCCATCGGCCTGTTCCATCCCTTCCTCGACGACAGTGAAGTGGCGATGTACGGCGTTGAAGCCGCCGGCCTGGGCCTGGGAACGCCGGATCACGCGGCGCCCCTTTGCGCCGGCAAACCCGGCGTGCTGCATGGCAACCGCACCTACCTGATGAGCGACGACAACGGCCAGATTCTCGACACGCATTCGATTTCGGCCGGTCTCGATTATCCCGGCGTGGGGCCGGAACACGCCTGGCTGAAGGACTTGCAACGCGTGCGCTACGTTGGCGCAACCGACGACGAAGCGCTGGCGGCGTTTCATCAGCTTACCCGCCTGGAAGGCATCATTCCGGCGCTGGAATCAAGCCATGCGCTGGCCTGGGCCACCCGGCTCGCCGCCGGCATGAATGCGGAGGAGAATATCCTGGTCAATCTTTCCGGCCGCGGCGACAAGGACATCGAAGCCGTCGCCAGGCTCGAAGGCAAAGATTTTGGAAGCGCCCAATGAGCCGCATTGCGCAATGCGCGGCCCGCGCCCGGGAGCAGGGCAGGGTATTGCTGATTCCCTATCTGGTGGCCGGCGACCCGAACCTGGACACCACGCTGGCCTTGATGCGCGAACTGGTGCGCCAGGGCGCGGACATGATCGAATTGGGCATTCCTTTCAGCGACCCCTCATCCGACGGCCCGGCGATTCAGCGCGGCGTCGAGCGCGCCTTGGCCGGCGGCGCGTCATTGGCCTCCGTGCTCGAACTGGTGGGCCGATTCCGCGCCGGCGACACCGGCACGCCCATCATCCTCATGGGCTACTTGAATCCCATAGAAATCATGGGTTACGCGAATTTCGCGGCGCAATGCGCCGCCGCCGGTGTCGATGGCGTGCTGGTGGTGGACATGCCTCCGGCCGAAGCCGGCGATTTGCCGGCCCTGCTCGCGGGCCGCGATATCGACCGGGTGTTCCTGGTTTCGCCCACCACGGGCGCGGAGCGGGCGAAAGAAATTATCGAATGCACAAGTGGTTACCTGTATTATGTCTCCCTCAAGGGGGTGACCGGGGCGGCGCTGGAGGATCGCGCTTCGGTGGCGCGCGACATCGGCTGGCTGAAAACCCTGACCCCGCTGCCCATCGTGATCGGTTTCGGCATCGCCGATGTGGAAACCGCGCGCGCCATGGGCGCATTGGGCGATGGCGTCATCGTCGGCAGCGCGCTGGTCAACCGCATTGGGCAATTGCCCGCGGATTCGCCGCCGCCGGCCGACCAGGTCAGCGCGGCCTGCGCCTTGATTGGCGATATGCGGCGGGGACTGGACTAGGCCCGGCCCGGGGGAGCGGAATTCATGAACTGGATTGACAAAATACTGCCTTCGATTTCCAGCGGCGGGGCGGGCGCGCGCAAGTCCAACGTGCCCGAGGGCGTGTGGAAACAGTGCCCGCGTTGCGACGCGATGCTGTACCGCAAAAGTCTGGATGAGAATCACGACGTTTGCCCAAAATGCGACCACCACATGCGCATTTCCGCGCGCCGCCGGCTCGACCTTTTCCTAGACGATGACGACCGCTCGGAATTGCAGGCGGAGCTGGAGCCGGTGGATTTGCTCAAATTCAAGGATCTCAAGCGCTACCGCGACCGCCTCGGCCAGGCGCGCAAGACCACCGGCGAGAAAGACGCCCTGGTCGTGGTCAAAGGCAAGTTGCAAGGCGAACCGCTGGTGGCGGCGGTGTTCGAATTCGGCTTCATCGGCGGCTCGATGGGGGCGGTGGTGGGGGAGAAATTCGCCCAGGCGGTCAACTTTTGCATCGAGGAAAAATTGCCGCTGGTTTGTTTTTCCACCAGCGGCGGCGCCCGCATGCAGGAAGCCTTGATCTCGCTCATGCAAATGGCCAAGACCGCCGCCGCGCTGGAGCGAATGCGCCAATACAGCCTGCCCTACATCTCCGTGCTGGTGGATCCGGTTTATGGCGGCGTTTCCGCCAGTCTGGCCATGATGGGCGATGTGAACATCGCCGAACCCAACGCCCTGGTCGGGTTCACCGGCCCCGACGTGATCCGCCAGACCGTGAAAGTGAAACTGCCCGAGGGTTTCCAGCGCAGCGAGTTTCTGCTGGAGCACGGCGCCGTCGATATGATCGTGCATCGCCGCGACATGCGCCCGCGCATCGCCTCGCTGCTGGACAAGCTCGGCTGGTTCCGGCGTTCGGTGAACTGACGCGCAAGCTGCAACCGCCGTGGACCTCAAGGCATGGCTGGCCCACATCGCCACGTTGCACCCGCGGATGATCGATCTCGGCCTGGACCGCGTGCGCCGGGTGGCGGAAAGAATGGGGCTGGCCTCGCCGTCGCCTTTTGTTTTCACCATCGCCGGAACCAACGGCAAGGGCTCGACGCTGGCCGCGCTGGAGGCCATTTTGTCCCATTCGGGCCTGCGCGTCGGCTGCTATCTTTCCCCCCATCTCGAACGGTTCAACGAGCGCATCCGGCTGGCGGGCGTTGAATGCGACGATGACGCGATATGCGCGGCGCTGGCGGATGTCGAACACGCCCGGGAAGGGGACAGTCTCAGTTATTTTGAATTCGCCACCTTGGCCGCCTTGGGTATTTTTTCCCGCGCATCCCTGGACGCGCTGGTGCTGGAAGTGGGCCTTGGCGGCCGGCTCGACGCGGTAAACATTGTCGACGCCGATTGCGCGTTGATCAGCAATATCGAATTGGACCATCAAGACTGGTTGGGCAGTTGCCGGGAACAAATCGGCGCCGAAAAAGCCGGGATTTTGAGAAAGCGCATCCCCCTGGTGTACGGCGAGGAAACGCCGCCGGCGAGCATCGCGCGGCGGGCCCAGGCGTTGGAAGCGCCGCTTTATCGGCTGGGCCGCGAATACGGCGCCCGGCAAGCCGCCGGCGCCTGGTGCTGGTGGGGCCGGCGCCAAAACGAAACCATCCGCCTGGAAGGGCTTGAACCGCCGCGCCTGCCCCTGCCGGCCATGGCCGCCGCCTTGCAAGCGGCGCAACTTTCGGCCTTGCCGATCACCGAAGCGGGAATTCGCGCCGCGCAGCGGCAGGCGGCACTGCCCGGACGGCTGGAGTTGCGCCGCGATCCGGCCGCGTCGCGGCCGGTGTTGCTGGATGTGGCGCACAACCCGGCGGCGGCGCGATTGTTGGCGCGAAAGATCGCCGAAGTCCGCGCCGGACTTGAAACGGGCGCGCGGGTCGCCGCGGTGCTGGCGATTCTGGCGGACAAGGACGGCGCGGGCATTTTGCGGGCGCTGAGCGCCGCGGTCGATGTCTGGTATATTGCGCAGGTGGAAGATCCGCGCGCGATGCCGGCGTCGGACTTGCTCGCGCTGCTGCGCCGGGAATTGCCCGGCGCCCGGGCTGAAGCGGCGCGGGACGTGAAGCGGGCTTACCGCATGGCGGTCGATGCGGGGGCCGATCTGTTGGTGGTTACCGGCTCCTTTCATACCGTGGCGGCCGCGCGGGGGCTGACGGCGGCTGGCGCGAGGGCGGCCCTGTGAAGCAAATCCCCGTGAGGCAAATAATAGTGCGCTTGGGCATGCTCGGCATTGCGCTCGCCGCGTTGGCGTTGATTTTCCTGCCGATGATTTTCGATACCCCGGATGCGCCGCAGCCGCGTTTGCAAAGCCGCATACCGCCGCCGCCCACCGTACCGCAGTTGCCCGAGCCGGTGCAGTCCCGCCCGGTCATTCTCGCCAACACCCCGGCGATCAATGTTCCCGCCGACGCCCGCGCCGTGGAGGAAGCCGCCGGCGTGGACGGCGCCGCCGGCTGGCGCGAGTTGCCGATTCTCGACGAGCGCGGACTGCCCCGGGGCTGGAGTTTGCGCGTGGGGGTGTTCGCGCGGGAAGCGGAAGCCAGACTATTGCTGGAGCGCTTGCTGGAGGCCGGCTACCGGGCCTACATCCGCCCGCTGCAGCCGGACCCGGGCACGCCGAGGACGGTGTTGGTGGGGCCCTGGCTGGGGCGCGATACGGCGCGGGAATATCAGGACAGGCTGGCGCGCGAGCTCGACATCAATGGGGTGATCTTGCCTTTCGCATTGTAACCGCGCGCGGCCGCGCTTCGCTTTGGTGGGAAAATGGAATCAGCGGAACTAAACCTTGCCGACCTGGCGATTCTGGTTGTGGTGCTGCTTTCCTGCGTTCTCGGCCTGTGGCGCGGGCTGGTCCGGGAAGTGCTTTCCCTGCTCACCTGGGTTGCCGCCATCGCGGCGGTCTGGCTGTTCGGCCCGGGGCTGGCCGAGACGATGGCGGCATTCATCGAACAGCCGCTGCTGCGTGCATTTGCCGCTTTTGTGATTCTGTTTCTTGGCGTGATGATCGCCGGCGCTGTGTTGATCCAACTGATTTCCGGGGTGCTGGCCTTGGCCGGACTGACCGTTGTCGATCGCGTTCTCGGCACCGGTTTCGGCGCGCTGCGCGGCGCCTTGATCGTCTGCCTGGTGTTGTTCCTGGCCGCGCCGGTATTCGCCGAAACCGGAATATGGACCGAATCGGCGCTGATCCCGTTCGGTCTTGCCCTGATCGACTGGGTTCCGTCGCTGATGGATTGGTCCGCGGCGCCGTTCGATCAATCGCAAGCCGGGCTTGGCATATAATGGCGGCTGCGCTACAGGGGGAGAGGCGGTCATGTGTGGTCTGATTGGGCTGGTCGGCGGCGAAGATGTTGGATTGTGCCTGTACGACACCTTGACGGTGCTGCAGCACCGGGGGCAGGACGCCGCCGGCATCATGACCAGCGACCACGGCAAGCTCAATCTGCGCAAGGACAACGGCCTGGTCGCGGATGTTTTCCGCACGCGCCACATGCGCCGGCTCACCGGTCAGATGGGAATCGCCCATGTGCGCTATCCCACCGCCGGGAGCAGCAGCCCCGCGCTGGCGCAGCCGCTGTATGTCAATTCGCCTTACGGACTGGCGCTTGCGCACAACGGCAATCTCACCAACAACCGCGAATTGAGCCGCAACCTGTTCCGCGACGACCTGCGCCATATCAACACCGATTCCGATTCCGAGACGCTGCTCAACGTGTTCGCCCACGAATTGCAACGCCGGGGCAAGATGTCGCCAACCCCCGAGGACGTGTTCGCGGCCACCACTGGCGTCCACATGCGTTGCCGCGGCGCCTACGCCGTGGTGGTGATGATCGCCGGCTACGGCATTGTCGGTTTCCGCGACCCCCATGGCATCCGGCCGCTGGTTTTCGGCAGCCGCGTGCGCAATGGGCGGCGCGAATACATGATCGCCTCGGAATCCGTCGCGCTCTATTCCCAAGGGTTCGATATCGAACGCGATGTCGCCCCCGGCGAGGCGATTTACATGGATTTCGCCGGCAACTTGCACAGCCGGGTTTGCGTGGAGCCGGGACTACACACGCCCTGCGTGTTCGAGCATGTGTACTTCGCGCGGCCGGATTCGCTGATGGATGGGATTTCCGTCTACAAGGCGCGGCTGCGCATGGGTGAGAAACTGGCGGACAAGCTGAAACGCCTGCGTCCCAAACTCGACATCGATGTGGTGATTCCGATTCCCGAGACCAGCCGCCCTTCGGCGCTGGAGCTGGCCAACCGGCTGGGGGTCAAGTTTCGCGAAGGCTTCGTCAAGAACCGTTATATCGGCCGCACTTTCATCATGCCCGGACAAGTGCAGCGCAGGAAGTCCGTGCGCCAGAAACTGAACGCCATCGATCTTGAATTCCGCGGCAAGAACGTGCTGCTGGTGGACGATTCCATCGTCCGCGGCACCACCTCCAAACAAATCATCCAGATGGCCCGGGACGCCGGCGCGCGCAAGGTGTATTTCGCTTCCGCCGCGCCGCCGATACGCTTTCCCAATGTGTACGGCATCGACATGCCGGCGGCGACGGAACTGATCGCCGCGGGCCGCAACGAGGAAGAAGTGCGGGAAGCCATTGGCGCCGACTGGCTCATCTACCAGGACCTGAAAGATCTGGTCGAAGCCTGCCGCGAGGGCAACCGCGACATCAGCCGCTTCGAATGCTCGGTTTTCGACGGCAAATACATCACCTCGGACGTCGACGAAATCTATCTGCACCGGCTGGAGCGGGCGCGCAACGACGCCGCCAAACAGGCCGCGCGCAAAGCCGGACGCCGCCGCGACCAAACCGTGCTGGCGGACTTGTACAACAGCGACTAGGGCTCCGCCAAACTACCTGTTCGACGCTACCCGCACCCCGGCGTCAAGCATCCAGTGCCCGCAACGCGGCGGCCGCATGAGGCGCGCGGCCGCGCGACTGGCGCAAGCGGCAATCAATTGCGGTACAGCGGGACCAGGGCGTAACGTTGCTGCCTGCGGTGGCCGCGGATGCGGGCGCGCTTGGCTTTGCGCAATTGCGCGATTTGGCGCGCGAATGCCGCGCTGTCGAGTTCCGCACCGGTGTTTGCCGCGGCGGCGCCCTGGTACAGCGATGCCTGGATGGCATTGACGAAGCTGTGCAATTCGGCGGCGTCGGACTGGTTGAGGATGTCCTCCATATTGGCGATGCGCCGCCCATCGATGTGATGGTCGGCCCAGCACACCAGGCTGCGGCGGATTTCCCCGGGCTCGCCGCCGTCGAGCGCCTTGCGCAATTGGCGCCAGGCCATGGCTTCGCTGTGGGCGGGGGTGAAACGCAGCGCCAGCTGGCTCTGTTGTTGGCGCAGAAAGCCGCCGATCATGGCTTGGCGCGGCCGCAGGAGCAGCCAGAGGAAGGCGGCCGCCACCAGCGCCAGCGCGGCGGCGCTGAGCCGGGCGAGCCAGTCCTGGTTGATTTCAAAGGTTTCCGCCGCGGCCTGGGCGTCGATGGTTTCCTGATCGAGCGCCGGCGCGCTGGCGAGCAATTCGGCCAGATTCTCGCCGCTGCCGGCAATGGTTTGCTCGGCGGGTGTGGCGCCCGCCACCGCGTTGATGGCAAAGATCGTTGCCGGAATCACGGCGATTTCCTGCTGGTCGGTTTCCACGTTCCACCAGGGAATCGCGATTTCGGGTATTTCCAGCGCGCCGGCTTCGGTGGCGATGATGGCGCTGCTTTCGACCCGCGTGCCCACAATGCTGCCGTCGACGAAAACGCGGTCGATTTCCGGCGGTTCGGGATAGAAATTGGCGCCCTCGATGTTCAACTCGGCCAAGGGCGGCAACAGCGCGCCGTCCAGGCCTTCGGCGCGCATGCTGATGGTGCGCACCAGATTGTCGCCGATGTGGGGGTCGTCCACCGGCCCGCTCCAGCTTTCCTCCAGGCTCAGCGAGCGCAGGGGAAGCCAGATATCGCTGTCGCGCGCGCTTTGGGGCCGCTCCAGCACTTCGATTTCCAGGCCCTCGGTGAATGCCGTGACGCGGCGCGTGTTCAGGTTGCGGAACACGAAATTGCTGGAGCCGTCGGTGACCTCGCCGCGGAACAGAATGTCGGGAATTTCCAGGGAACCGCTGCGCTGGGGAAAAATCACATAGCGCTTTTCGTACACGCCGTAGCGGACGCCGTCGATCAGTTTTTCGTATTGGTTGGGCGAGCCGATTTCCTGAATCACGCTGTCGGCCATGTCGAGCTCGGTGAATACGGGATTGCGGATGCCGTTGATGGTGTAATGCAGGCGGATCGCGAACAGCAGTTGCTCCTGCACGTAGACCGTTTCCTTGTTCACTTCCAGTTCCAGGAACAGTTCCCCGTTGCTCTGGTTGGAACGGGCGCCCTCGTTGCGCACCAGCACCGCGACCGGTTCGGTCATGCTCTCGTTGACCCGCACCGCGGGTATGGTCAACTCGCCTTCCACGCGCGGAAACAAGGTGACGATATAGTCGGTCCAGGATTCGACAACGCCGTTGACACTGCGGATCTGGCTCGAGGTGCGCGTGCCGAGCACTTCGAACTCCTCGGTCAAGGGGGTCAGGTCGAGTTGCATGCCCTGGCGGCGGTCGTAAACCCGTATCGTGTAGGTCAAGGTTTCGCCGCGGGCGAGTTCGGTCCGGTCGACACTGGTCTCGATTTGCTGGGCCGAAGCGGGCGCCCAGGGCGAGAAGGCGGCCAGCGCGAGAAGCGCCGCGCCCATGGCTTGCCTTACCATATTTGCCCTCCGTCGCGCAGACTGTTGGCGGTGCCGTTCAATTGCCGTTGCCGGTATTGGAAGCGGAATTTGCGCTCCAGCAATTCGCCGGGATCGTCCTCGATCCGGCGCAGCCACTGCTCCAGCGACTGCTGCTCCTCGAATTCCTCGTTGCTGTTGTCGCTTGGCGTGTTTTGCTCGCTGTTCGATTCGGAGTTTTCCTGGTCTTCCGGCGCCTGGTTCTGTTGCTGCTCCTGCTGCTGGTTCTGGTCGCCTTCCTGGCTTTGCTGGTCTTGCTGATCGCTGTTTTCCTGATCCTGCTCCGATTGCTGGTCGGAGTTTTGGTCGGATTGTTCGCTGTCCTCGTTGCCTTCCTGGTTTTCGCCTTGCTCGGATTGCTGTTGTTGCAGCAGTTGCTCAACGATTTCCTTGTTGTGCAGCGCGTCCTGGTGTTCGGGCTCGGTGGCCAGGGTCAGGTCGTAGGCGGCGATGGCCTCGGCGTAGTTGCCGGACAGGGCCAGGGCGTTGCCGCGATTGTAATGCCCGTCGGCGGTGTCCACGGCGCTGAAGGCGGCGACGGCGGCTTCGTAATTTTCCGCCCGGTAATGGGCGGCGCCTTGCCAGGGACGCGCTTCGAAAAGCTCCGCCGCGCGCGCGTGCTCGTCATTGGCGAAGGCCCGGGCGCCGCGCTGGTCCGGCGTGTTCCACAAGGCCGACCATGTTTGCGCATTGGCGGCGGGCGCCGGCGCCAGGCTCAGCGCCGTCACCGCCAGCAGCGCGCTGAACAACCAACCGCGGCGAAATCCCAGGGCCGCCAGCGGCGCGATCAACAGCAGCAGCCAGGGGCCGGTTTCGTACCAGACATCGAATTCTTCCTCGACATCGCTCAATTGCGGGTCGTCGAGCAGGTTGGGGTCGGTCAGCAGGTAGCTCAGGTCCGAATTGGAAAGCTGGATGTCGTGATAGCGTCCGCCGACCCGGTTCGCCAGCGATTCCAGCACATTGCGGTTCAAGGTCGGCACCACCACCGCGCCCTGCTGGTCGGTGAGAAAATTGCCGTCGCTGGTGAGGATTGGCGCGCCTTCTTCGGTGCCAATGCCCATGACCAGCAGTTCGTAGGGTTTTTCTTCCAGTTGCCGCGTGATCAGCAATTCCTGGTCGAAGCCGCTGATGCCGTCGGTCATCAGCAAGATGCTGCCTTCGGAGGCTTCGACGTTGTCCAGCAATTCGATCGCCAGGTCCATGGCGGCCATGGGATTGCTGCCGAACAGGGGCATGATGTTCGGACTGAGCGACGGCACCAGCGCTTCGATGGTGATGACGTCGTCGGTCAGGGGCATCACCGCGTGGGCATCGCCCGCATAGACCACCAGCGCGGTTTGGCCTTCGTCGCGCAGCGCCAGGATATCGCGCAACTTGCGCTTGGCCAGGTCGAGCCGCGACGGCACATGGTCGCGGGCGAACATCGACAGCGAAAGGTCCAGCACAATCACGAGGGCGTCCTCGCGTTGTTGCACGGGCTGCGGCAGTTTTTCCCATACCGGCCCGGCCAGCGCCAGCGCCGACAGCGCCCAGGCGCCGAACAGCATCCACAGCGGCGTGCGCTGCGCCGCGCCGCGGGAGCGGTCGAGCAGAAACGGCAGCAGGTCTTTGTCGATGGCTTTGTCCCAGGCGCTCAGGGCGTTGTTCATGCGCCACATCGCGAGCACGAAAATCAACGCGGGAAGCAGCGCCAGCAGCCACCAGGGGCGCAGGAAATGAAATTCGCCAAAGGCCAGGCTGGAAAATTCCATGACAGCCGCTACGCCCCGCCGGCCCCGGCCGGCTGTTGACCGGCCTCGTCCGGCTCTGGTTCGGCATTCGCCGCCAGCGCCCGCCCGGACAGCGACAGCCAGGGAATGGAAACCAGCGCCAGCAGAAAACTGATCAGCAGCGCCGCCCCCAATGGCCAGTGGAACAGGACGCGGGTGGGGCGGTAGGTTTGTTCGTCCTGCTCGATGGCTTCAAGCCGGTCGAGTTCGACATAAATCTGCACCAGGTCGGCGACGTCGCGCGCGCGGAAATAACGGCCGCCGGTGGACTCGGCGATGCGCGTCAGCACCGCTTCGTCGAGTTCCGCCGAAGGGTTGAAAGTGCGCGCGCCGAAAAACGCGCGTTGGGTAACCTGGTCGGCGCCGATGCCGATTGTGTAGATCTTGATGTTTTCGGCGCGGGCGAGTTGTCCGGCCTGCTCCGGCGAGACCTCGCCGGCGTTGTTCACCCCGTCGGTCAAAAGCACGAGCACGCGGGCGTTTTCCGGGCGGCTGCGCAGGTGCAGAATCGCCAGGCCGATGGCGTCGCCGATGGCGGTGGCGGATTCTTCAATGATGCCGATGTCCGCCTCTTCCAGCAGTTCGCCCACCACCTTGCGGTCGAAAGTCAGGGGCGCTTGCACATAAGCGTGGGCGGCGAACAAAATCAGCCCCAGTCGGTCGCCTTCGCGGCGCTGGACGAAGTCGCCCACCACGGCCTTGACCGCGGCGATGCGCGACGCCTCGCTGTTGCCGATAACCATGTCCTGGGCTTCCATGCTGCCGGAAATGTCCACCGCCAGCATCAGGTCGCGTCCTGTGGATGGCAGTTGCACCGGCTCGCCCAGCCATTGCGGCCTGCTTGCCGCCAACACCACCAGCAGCCACACCAGCACGCAGCAGATCATGATCAGCAGCCGGCTGGTGGACAGGTTTTCCGCATCCGACTGCAAACGCGTGAGAACCTTGAAAAAAGGAACGTACAAGGCGGCGTCCTGGCGCGGCGCCCGCGCCATCATCCGGTTTACCAGCAAAGGCAATGGCAGCAGCAGGAAGGCCCAGGGCCAGGTGAATTCAAGCATCGCGGCCTCCGCGCCGCGGCGTGGCCCGCCGCCCATAGACCGAGCGTATCCATTCGCGGCCGAAATTGTGCAGCTTGCCGGTATCCAGCGCTATCGCCGGCTGGAATCGGCCATGACTCAGCGCGGCGGCCAAATCCCGGTCCAGGCCGAGGCAACTGCCGTGGGCCTTGAGAAACCGCAGCCAGTCCTCGCCGCCGAGCCCGGCGACATCGCGGCCTGGAAAATGCGCCAGCGCAACGCGCCGCAAAATGGAATTGAACGCGTTGACATAGCGCAGCCGGGACGCATCCGAATTTTCGGCGTTGGCGAGTTCCTCGTACACCCGCTCCAGCTCGCCCAGGGCCGCGGCGCAATAGCGCCGCCGGCGCCAGTACGCCAACAGCCGGCGGCCGCCGAACACCAGCAGCGCGGCCAGCGCGGCGGCGAGCAGCCACCAGCCCATGGCCGGCGGCCATGCGCCCACCGGTTCAGGCAGATGGATATCCGCCAGTTGGGCTAGGAGTTCTGCACTATCCACTGTCTAATCTGCTCCACGACCAGATCATCGGTGCGGATTTTCAGCAACGCGACTTGCAGCCGGTCGAGTTCGGACTCGATATGTTGCATTCGCTCGGCGAACTGTTCCCGATAGCGCGCGCGGGCGCGCCGGCTATGGGTGTTGAGCGCGCCCTTGCGCCGACCGTCGGTAATGCTGTACAGCCCGGGCACGGGCAGCGATTCTTCCAGAGCATCATAAACCAGACAACATACCACGTTGTTGTGCCGAGCGAGTTGATTCAGATATTGAACCGCTCTGGCGTCAAGGGTGACAAAATCCGAAACCACATACAAGGTGCTGCCAGGGCGCATGATGGTGCGGATTTGTCCCAGCGCGTTGGACAGGCGCGAATCGCCGTTCTCGCCGGCTTCGCCGCCGGTGACCGCCGCCAGCGACTGGTTGAAGCCATGGATCTGGTTGAGCAGGTGCAAGGCCGAACGCCGGCTGCGTTTCGGCCGCACGAGTTTCGCTTCGCGGTCGGAAAAAACAAGTCCGCCCACCCGGTCGCCGTTGTCAATCGCCAACCAGCAGAAAACCGCGGCGGTTTGGGCGGCGACGACCGACTTGAACGCGACCCGGCTGCCGAAATACATATTGTGCGTTTGGTCCACGGCGATGATCACCGGACGCTCGCGTTCCTCGCGGAAGACCTTGGTGAAAGGGCGGCTGGTGCGGGCGGTGACGCGCCAGTCGATCAGGCGGATGTCGTCGCCGGGCTGGTAGGGCCGAAATTCCTCGAAGTCGATGCCGCGCCCGCGCATTTTCGACAAATGCAGCCCGCTGATGCCGGCGATCGACCGGGTATGGACAAAGTATTCCAGCGTCTTGGCGGCATGACGCTGCAACAGCAACTGGTTCAGGCTGACGTTGGCGCCGCGGGCCTGATAGCGGCTGTGCTCTGGATCGATGCGGTATCTGGAGCTCATGCCGGCTGGCCGCTTCAGGCGGACGGCACGCGTTCGCGAATTGTTTCCAGCACCTGGTCCGGCGTCACGCCGCTGGCTTCGGCCTCGAAGCTCAGCAGGATGCGGTGGCGCAGCGCGTCGAACATGATTTCCTGCACGTCGTCGGGACTGACAAAATCCTTGCCCTGGAGCCAGGCGTGGGCGCGCGCGCAGCGGTCGAGGGAGATGGTGCCGCGGGGGCTGGCGCCGTATTCCAGCCAGCCGTCCAGATCCTTGCCGTACACCACCGGATTGCGCGTGGCCATGATGAGTTGAATGATGTATTCCTCCACCTCGGGCGCCATGTGCATGGCCAGCACTTCCTGGCGGGCGCCGAAGACCTTCTCTTGCGGCACCTGGCTCGGCGGGCTCGGCAATTTGTTGGCGGCTTCGTTTCGCACCAGCTGCAAAATGTCGCGTTCCGCCGAGGTCGATGGATAGCTGATGGTGACGTGCATGAGGAAACGGTCCAGTTGCGCTTCCGGCAAGGGATAGGTTCCTTCCTGTTCGATCGGATTCTGGGTCGCCATGACCAGGAACAGCGGCGGCAGGGTGAAAGATTCGCGACCGACGCTGACCTGGTGTTCGCCCATGGCTTCCAGCAAGGCGGACTGCACCTTGGCCGGCGCGCGGTTGATTTCGTCGGCCAGCACCAGATTGTGGAAGATCGGGCCTTGCTGGAATCGGAACGAGCCGTCTTCGGGACGGAAAACCTCGGTTCCGGTGATGTCGCTCGGCAGCAGGTCCGGGGTGAATTGAATGCGGTGGAAGTCGCCTTCGATGCCGCGGGACAGATCTTTGATGGCCTTGGTTTTGGCCAATCCCGGCGCGCCTTCCACCAACAGGTGGCCATCCGCCAGCAAGGCGATCAACAGCCGGTCGATGAGCCGCTCCTGACCGATGATTTGCTGCGTCAGCCAGTTTTTCAGTTCCGTCATCGTCGGGCGTTGGCTCATGTCCTGCGGTCCCTCATCGTCTGGTCGCGAAGTCAGCGATTGTAATGGTTTTGCAATGGATGTCTAGCAAGGAAGGCGTCCCAAGCCGGGCGGCGGGGGCGGCGGTTCCTCCCGGCCGCAATCACCCGCGATTTGACCCTTGGCGAAAAAAATAGCAAGCTGTTCCGCGCCCGCATTGGCAGGGAGCGACAATGCAAGCCCGTACCCGCCTCGCGCAAGAATTGATCACGGCGCCCTTGTTCTGGCTGCCCGCGGAAACCGCCCACGGCATTGCCCTGGCAGCCCTTGACCAATTGCATCGCGCTGGATTGGGCAAGCTGCTTTCCGCCGACGCCCCGGAAGCGGTGCGAAAGCCGCGCCTGATGGGCCTGGAGTTTTCCCACCGGATCGGGCTCGCGGCGGGCCTGGACAAAAATGGCGATCATATCGACGCCTTGGCCGCGCTCGGTTTCGCGTTTCTGGAAATCGGCACACTGACGCCCCGGGCCCAGCCCGGCAATCCGCGGCCGCGGCTTTTTCGCGACCGCCGCGCGCGCTGCATCGTCAACCGCATGGGTTTCAACAACAAGGGGATCGCCCACGCGGTGGCCCGCCTGCGCCGGCGGCAAAGCAAAATCCTGGTGGGCGTGAACATCGGCAAAAACCGCGACACACAGGCGGAGCGCGCCGGCGAGGACTATCTCGAATGCCTGCGGCAATGCCGCAGCCACGCCGACTATGTCGCGGTCAATGTTTCCTCGCCGAATACGCCCGGGCTGCGCAAGTTGCAATTCGGCGCGCAGCTCGAGCGCCTGCTCGAAGCGCTGAAACAGGCCCAGGCGCAGCATGAATCGGAGACCGGCAAGCACCTGCCCATTGCGCTGAAACTCGCTCCCGATTTGTCCGAGGCGGAAATTCGCTCCATTTGCGCCATACTGCTCGCCTGGCGCATCGATTGCATCATTGCCACCAACACCACTTTGCGCCGACCCGCCTCGCTGCCGCAGCGTCTTCGCGGGGAGAACGGCGGGCTCAGCGGCGCGCCGCTGACCGAGCAGGCGCGCCAAGCGGTGCTTGCGATCAAGGCCGAAGTGGGCGACGCGATTCCGCTGATCGGCGTCGGCGGCATCATGAGCGGAGACGACGCACGGGCCATGCTGGCCGCGGGCGCCGATTTGCTGCAGATCTACAGCGGCTTGATTTTCCGGGGGCCAGCCTTGATTCGCGAACTGAGGCAGGCCTGCGCCGATGCCTGAACTGCTGTTTTACACCACCGCGGGCTGCCATCTTTGCGAATACGCCGAGGCGATGCTCGCCGAACTGGCCAGGTCGCGGGCAATTGACGTGAGCGCGGTGGATATTGCCGCCTCACAGGAGCTGGTGGAGCGGTATGGCTTGAAGATTCCGGTGCTGCGCAATCCGCGCAGCGGTGCGGAATTGAACTGGCCGTTCGCGCCGGCGGAGATTGTCGAATTGCTGGACGCGCCACCGCGCTAGCGGCGCGCGCCGCAATCCTGGCTGCGGCCGCGCGCAAGACCAAAAAGCCGCATGGCGTTCGCGCTGGATTGGCGGGCGATTTCGGCGGCGCCGCGCCCCGTGCATTCGGCGACTTTTTCCAGCACGGCGGGCAAAAATTTCGGTTCATTGCGGCGCGTGGCGGGTTTTGGCCGCAAATTGCGCGGCAGCAAGTAGGGTGCATCGGTTTCCAGCAGCAGGCGGTCCGGAGGAATGGCGCCCACCGCGGCTTGCAGGCCGGCGCCGCGGCGCTCGTCGCAAATCCAGCCGGTGACGCCGATGTACATGTCGAGTTCGAGATAATCGCGCAAGGCCGCCAGGGTATCGGTGAAGCAATGCACCACGCCGCCGGCAACGCGGTCGCGGTATCGTTCAAGCAGGCGCAGGAAGTCGCCGTGGGCGTCGCGTTGATGCAAAAACAGCGGCTTGGCCACCGCGGCGGCGATTTCCAGATGGCGCTCGAAACATTCCAGTTGCTCCCGCCGGGGCGAGTAATTGCGATGAAAATCGAGACCGGTTTCACCCACCGCGACCACTTGTTCAAGTTCGCACAAAGCGGCCACCGCATCGCAGTCCGCGCTCGTAAAGGATTGCGCGACGTGGGGATGAAATCCCGCGGTGCTGCTGAAAAAGTCCGGATTTGCCGCGGCCAGGCACCGGGCGGCCTCGCTGCTTTCAAGGTTGGTGCCGGTAACAATGATGTGCGTTAGGCCGGCGCTTCTGGCATTATCCACAACCTGCTGGAAATCCTGCGCGAAGGACTTGTGCGTCAGATTGGCGCCTATATCTATCAGGTTCATGGGTGCAAGCCCGTTCGCGGCCGGCTGCGGAGTCTAGCGCAAGGCGGCGCGGGCGGAAAGTGTCGGGTTACGGTGCGATCAAGGCGCGATGAAAGCGCGGCGGGCGTGGTTCAATGCAAATGGCGGCAACGAAAAAGACGGCAAGCATCGGCGGCAAGGCGCTGAACTGGGCGCAGCTCGGATTCAGCTATGTGCGCACGGACTGGCGCTTTTCCGCGCGCTGGCGCGACGGCCGCTGGAGCGATGGCGGGCTGGTGGAGAGCGAGATCATGCCTTTGCATGAAGGTTCCCCGAGCTTGCACTATGCCCAGCAATGCTTTGAGGGAATGAAAGCGCAAAGCGCGCGCGACGGCAGGGTGTTGCTGTTTCGGCCCGAGCTGAATGCCGAGCGCATGCGCGAGGCCGCGGGCCGCCTGCTGATACCCGAAGTGCCCCGGGACTTGTTCCTGCGCGGAGTGGAAGCCGCGGTGCGGGCGAATTGCGAATGGATTCCGCCTTATGGTTCCGGCGCCAGTTTGTATGTGCGTCCAATGCTCATCGGTGTCGGGGAAAACCTCGGCTTGAAACCGGCGACGGAATTTGAATTTCGGGTTTTCGTCTCCCCGGTGGGGCCGTACTACCAGCAGGCGAGCCTGGCGCCGATCACGCTTGCGGTTTCGGATATTGACCGGGCCGCGCCGCAAGGCACGGGCTATTTCAAGGTTGGCGCGAACTATGCCGGCGGCTTGCTGGCGACGCGCAAGGCGCAACAGCTTGGCGCGAGCGAAGCGCTCTATCTCGATGCGGTGGAAAAGCGCTATATTGACGAGGCGGGTTCGGCGAACATCCTGGTCGCCATGCGCGACGGCAGCATGGCGACGCCGCGCTCGGAGGCGGTGCTGCCCAGCGTGACGCGCCGCTCGCTGATGTGGCTTGCCGCCGACCGGCTGGGCCTGGCCACAGTGGAACGGCCCATTGATTTGCGCGCCGAATTCGATGATTTTGTCGAGATGGGCGCATGCGGCACCGCGGCGGTGCTGTCGCCGATCGCGCGCATCTGGTTCGACGGCGCCTGGCATGTGGTCAATCGGAAGGAACTCGGTAACGCTGGCGCCGGGAACGGCGTGGTTGGGCCGATCATGCAGGAACTTTACGATCTGCTGGTTGGCATTCAACAAGGGGAAATCGCCGAGCATTACGGCTGGATTCGCGAGGTCGCCATCTAGCCCCGACAATCCCTTCGGGGCAAACGCGCCCGGCATCCAATCACAGCGCGAGGGAACGCCTCGCAAGCCGGCGGCGCAAGCGCGGCTCGGGGAATCTTTGGCATCCCGGGAAGCATGGACAGTAAGGAGTCATCCAACACCCATGGCAAAATCACTGGTAATAGTCGAGTCGCCGGCCAAGGCGAGGACTATCAACAAGTTTCTTGGCCCGGACTACGTGGTCAAATCCTGCGTCGGGCACATTCGCGACTTGCCCGAGAAAGGCGGCGCCCGCGGACGCCGCCCCGCCGCCAAAACCTCAACCCGGAACATGACGCCGGCGCAGAAGGAAGCTTGGCGCAAGCGCAAGGAAAAGCGGCAACTCGTGCAGCGTCTCGGCGTGGACCCGGAAAACGGCTGGAAGGCCCGCTACGAAATCCTCCCCGGCAAGGAGCAGATCGTCAAAGATCTGAAAAAACTCGCCGCCCAATCGCCGCGCATCTATCTCGCCAGCGACCGCGACCGGGAGGGAGAGGCGATCGCCTGGCATTTGCAGGAAGCCATCGGCGGCGAAAGCGAGCGTTACCGGCGGGTGGTGTTCAATGAAATCACCCGCAAGGCGATCCGCGAGGCCTTCGCCGACACCGGCGCGGTCGACATGCGCTATGTCGAGGAACAACAGGCGCGCCGCTTTCTCGACCGCGTGGTGGGCTATATGCTCTCGCCATTGCTCTGGGCCAAGGTCGCCCGCGGCCTTTCCGCCGGCCGGGTCCAGTCCGTGGCGGTAAAACTCGTGGTCGAGCGCGAACGCGAGATCCGGGCTTTTGTCGCCGAAGAATATTGGGAAGTGTTCGCCGACCTGGCCACAAGCGCCGCCGCGCAATTGCGCTGCCAGGTGGTCAAGCAAGCCGGCGAAAACTTTCGCCCGAACGACAAGGCTACCACCGACGCGGCGCTGGCGCAGTTGGGCGACGCCGAATATCGGGTGCTGCGGCGCGAAGACAAGCCGACCACGTCCCGGCCGCGGCCGCCGCTGATCACTTCCACCTTGCAGCAGGCGGCGAGCACCCGGCTCGGATTCGGCGTCGGCAAGACCATGGCGGCGGCCCAGCGTTTGTACCAGGCGGGCCACATCACCTACATGCGCACCGATTCCACCCATCTCAGCGACGACGCCATCGCCGCCGCGCGCGCCTATATCGAGCAGCATTTCAGCGGCGACCATCTTCCGCAAAAGCCGAATTTCTACCGTCCCAGGGAAGGTGCCCAGGAAGCCCACGAAGCGATTCGTCCCACCGACGTCAACCACGCGGCGGAAGATTTGCGCGACATGGACCCGGACGCCAAGCGTTTGTATACCTTGATCCGCCAATTTTTCATCGCCTGCCAGATGGTCCCGGCAAGATATCTGTCGAGTACGATCACAGTGGGTGCGGGCGATTTCGAATTGCGCGCCAAGGGGCGGATCATGCAATTCGCCGGCTATCTCGCGGTGATGCCCTCGCGCGAGGAAGATGTCGTGCTGCCGGCGGTTGTCGCCGGCGAAGCGCTGGACTTGAAAAAACTCGACCCGATCCAGAATTTCACCCGCCCGCCGCCGCGCTACACCGAAGCCAGCCTGGTGAAAGAGCTGGAGAAGCGCGAAATCGGCCGGCCATCGACGTACGCTTCCACCATTTCAACCATTCAGGACCGCGGCTACGTGAAATTGGAAAACCGCCGCTTTCACGCGCTCAAAATTGGCGACATCGTCACCGAGCGATTGCAGGAGAGCTTCCGCGACCTGATGGACTACGACTTTACCGCGCGGATGGAAGACTCCCTGGATGAAGTCGCCGCCGGGCGCAAGAACTGGAAGGAGTTGCTGGATGAGTTCTATCGGGATTTCACCGCGCAACTCGCCAGGGCCGAAGCCCTCGACGGCGGCATGCGCGTCAACCGGCCCACCGAGGTGGATGTGGCCTGCACCCGTTGCGGCCGACCGATGCAATTGCGCAACGCTTCCACCGGCGTGTTTCTCGGTTGTTCCGGCTACAGCGTAAGCGGCGAGGAAAAATGCCGGGCGACGATCAATCTCACCCCGGGAGAGGAAGCCATCCGCGCCGACAACGTCGAGGAAGCCGAGCAACGCGAAAATATCCAACTGCGCGGCAAGCGCCGTTGCCCTTTGTGCGAAACCGCGATGGATGCCTACCTGATTGATTCGGAGCGCAAATTGCATGTCTGCGGCAACAATCCCGATTGCGCGGGATTCGAACTCGAGCAAGGCAAGTTCCGTCTTCAGGGCTACGATGGCCCCAGTTTGGAATGCGAAAAATGCGGCCACGAAATGCAATTGAAGACCGGCCGCTTCGGCAAATATTTCGGCTGCACCAACGAGAATTGCCGCAACACGCGCAAATTGCTGCGCAACGGCAAGCCGGCGCCGCCGAAGATGGATCCGGTGCCCATGCCCGAACTGAAATGCGACAAGGTCGACGACCACTTCATTTTGCGCGAAGGCGCGGCGGGGCTGTTTCTGGCCGCCAGCGGTTTTCCCCGCAACCGGGAAACGCGATCACCGAAAATCGCCGAATTGCTGCCGCACCGCAACGAGATCGACCCCAAATTCAGCCATTTGTTCGACGCGCCGGTGCAGGACGACAAGGGCAATCAGACCGTGCTTGGATTCAGCCGCAAGAGCAGCGAACATTTTGTGCAGTCCATGGCGAACGGCAAGCCGACGGGCTGGCGCGCGTTTTTCCGCAACGGTGGTTGGCAAGTGGCCGAAGGCAAACGGAGTTGAGCAGATTGGGGGAGGGGGCGCTACAAAGCTTATTTTACAAAGCCCACATCACAACCCCAGGCGAATTACGCCCACGCTGATGCCCTCGATGCTGAAGCGGTCGCGCCTGAGGTCGACTTCGATGGGCGCGACCCGGGGATTTTCCGCCACCAGTTGCACCAGGTGGGAAGCGGGTTTGGCGCGCAAACGCTTCACCGTGACTTCGTCTTCGATTCTCGCCACCACGATGGCGCCGGTGTTCGCCTCCGCCGTCTTGTGCACCGCCAGCAGGTCGCCTTCGTAGATGCCGATGCCGATCATGCTGTCGCCCTTGACCGTGAGCAGGTAGTCCGCGCGCGGCGAAAACAGCTCGCCCGACACCTTGCTGTAGTCGGCGATCGATTCCTCGGCCAGAATCGGCGCGCCCGCCGCCACCTGGCCGATGATGGGCAAGCCGGCGGGGGCGGCGTCCGGAATGCGGATGCCGCGGGAGGCGCCGGGCGCGATTTCGATGGCGCCCTTGCGGGCGAGGGCGCGCAAATGCTCCTCGGCCGAATTCACCGACTTGAACCCCATGTGGGCGGCGATTTCGGAGCGCGTCGGCGGATAGCCGGTGGCGCGCAAATGTTCGCCGATGTAGTCCAGAATCTGTCTCTGGCGCGAAGTCAAACCGTGCATGTTGGCCGTGGCTGCAGCTAAAGACTGTGATTATATACAGTTATCCGTCGCGCGCCAGAGAACTTTAGCATTCTTTGCGAAATTGCCGCCCGCCCGTCAATGCCGGAGGCGGCGCGGGCTTGCGGCGCGGCGCGGGAGCGAACGCGCTTGCGTCGAGGACAAATGCGGCCGGCCCCGCAAGTCTGGCGAAGGGCCGATTGTGTTAAGTTCCCATCTGCATTGGAACCACCGCTGGAATTTGAGGAAGAACATGAGCGCCATGGACAAAACCCCCGGAGCATTGATGCTCGATTTGCGCGGCACGATGCCGGGCGAGGATGAGTTGGCGCTGCTGCAACGCGACTGTGTGGGCGGCGTGATTCTGTTTCAGCGCAACTACCACTCGCCCGCCCAATTGCGCCAATTGACCGCGGCCATTCGCCGGCAAGCGCCGCATTTGCTGATCGCGGTGGATCAGGAAGGCGGGCGGGTGCAACGTTTCCGCGCGGGATTCGAGTCGCTGCCGCCCTTGCGCGCAATTGGAGAAGTTCATGCGCGGGACCCGGAGGCGGGGCTGGCCCTGGCCCGCGATTGCGGCTGGGTTATGGCGGCGGAGATTGTGGCGGCCGGGCTCGACTTCAGTTTTGCGCCGGTGCTGGACCTGTTCCACGCGGCATCGCCGGTGATCGGCGAGCGCGCGTTCAGCGACGATCCGAACGCCGTTTCCAACCTGGCGCGGGCCTATATCGAAGGCATGTCGCGGGCGGGCATGGCGGCGGTCGGCAAGCATTTCCCGGGCCATGGCATGGTGGGCGCGGATTCCCATCTGGAGTTGCCGGTTGACAAGCGTCCGCTGGCGGCGCTGCGCGCCCGCGATATGCTGCCATTCGTCGAATGCCGGGCTTTGCTGGCCGGCATCATGCCCGCCCATGTGATTTACCCGGATGCCGCCCCCGAAACCGCGGGATTCTCGCGTTTCTGGTTGCAAAATGTGCTGCGCCGGGAGATGGGTTACCGCGGCGTGATTTTCAGCGATGATTTGTCGATGAATGCCGCCCACGTCGCCGGCGCGATCGAGCACAGGCTGGAACAGGCGCTGGCGGCGGGCTGCGACATGTTGCTGGTGTGCAACGCGCCGCGGGATGCCTTGCGCGCCGCGGACTGGCTGGAGCGGGAGAAGATTCCGGGGGTGGACGCCTTGCGGCGCATGCGCGCCCGCCCGGTAGCCGTCCCCGCGGCCGATGACGCCTCCTGGCGCCGGGCATTGGCCGCGGTGCGCGGGTGCGCGGGTATGCCTCCGCCGGTTCCGGAGCGCCAATGAATCACCCGCGACCAGCCCCGCACCAGCCATAGCAAAACCTTGCGCGCAGCGCGAATGGAGTGACCACCATGATTGCCTTGAACGAATTCAACTGGATTGGGCAAATCCTCGCCGTGCTTGCATTGGCCCTGATCGCAAATCTGTTTGCCCGACGCGTGCTCGCGGGTTTGGCGAAGCAAGCGCAAAAAACCGTGAACATTTGGGATGACGCCATGGTTGAAGCGGCGCGGCGCCCCTTGCTCGCCTTCATCAGCCTGAACGCGCTGATCATCGTGCTGGAGATTGGCGGGCAACAATTCCAGTCCGCCGAGCCGCTTGGTTTCATGGCGAACGCGAACGCGCTGTTTGACGCTGTGCGCCAGATCGTGGTGATCGCGAGCCTGGCGTGGTTTCTGCTGAGATTTGCCAGTGCCGCGGAACTGGGCCTGCTGGAGCAGGCCAAAACCAAACCGGAACAGGTGCTGACGCGGATGGACCCGACCACCTTGCATGCCATGGTGCGCCTGTTGCGGCTGGTTATCCTGGTGGCGGCCGTGCTCGTGGCGCTGCCCACCTTGGGCGTCGAAATCGGCGCGGTGCTCGCCTTCGGCGGCATCGGCGGCATCGCCGTCGGTTTCGCCGCCCAGGATCTGCTGGCCAATTTTTTTGGTGGATTGCTGATCTATCTGGACCGGCCCTTTTCCATCGGCGACTGGATCCGCTCGCCGGACCGGGAAATCGAAGGCACCGTGGAAAAAATCGGCTGGCGGTTGACCATTGTCCGCACCTTCGACAAGCGGCCCTTGTATGTTCCCAATTCGGTGTTCAACAAGTTGGCGCTGGAAAATCCTTCGCGCATGACCCGGCGCCGCATCTACGAAACCATCGGCATTCGTTATCAGGACGCGGACAAAATGGAGCGGATCGTAACCGACGTCAAAACCATGCTGCGCGCCCATGGGGAGATCGACGCGACGCAAACCATGATTGTGAATTTCAACCGCTTTGCGCCTTCGTCGCTGGATTTCTTTGTCTACACTTTCACCAAAACCACCGACTGGATTCGCTTTCACGAGATCAAGCAGGATGTGTTGCTGCGCATCGTGGCCATCATCCATTCCCACGGCGCCGACATTGCTTTCCCAACCACCACCATCGACGGGGTGCCGGCGGTGGCGGCGGTCAGCCCAGAGCCGCCTTTGAATCCGGAACCGCCATTGCCTCCGCAAGCGGCGCCTAAAGCAAACGTTCCGGCACAATCGTGAACAACCAGAGCAGCATTGCGCGGATCGACGCCGTCGCGGCGCGCGCGACCCAAATCCACAGCGCCGGCGCGGTGCGGGCGGCGATTGCGCGCATGGCGCGGGAAATCGGCGCCAGGCTCGCTGCGAGCAATCCGGTGCTGCTCTGCGTGCTGAACGGTGGGCTGGTCCTGACCGGCCAGCTCGCGCCGCGCTTGCCATTTCCCTTGCAAATCGATTACCTGCACCTGAGCCGTTACCGGGGAGCGACTTCCGGCGGCGAAATCGAGCAGCGGGTGCCGCCCTCGATGGATTTGCAAGGGCGCGTGGTGCTGGCGCTGGACGACATCCTCGATGAAGGTAAAACCTTGCAGGCGGTGATGGACCTATGCCGCGAGCGCGGCGCCGCGCGGTGCTATTCCGCCGTGTTGGTGGTAAAACAGCGCCCGCGGGCGGCGGCGGTGCCTGATGCCGATTTTGTGGGTCTTGGCGTTCCCGACCGCTATGTTTTTGGCTACGGCATGGATTACCAGGGCTATTTGCGCAACGCCAACGGGATTTACGCCATTGCCGAGGAGGATTTGTAGTCGGCGCGGCCGCTGCCGGTTTGCGCGCTTTGCGCGGCCTCGGCGAATTGCGCGGCCTCGGCGATTTGCGCATAAGTTCCGCGCTGGCGCACACGGGGCAGTTTGCGCGCGAGCTGGAACTCGTACATGGGGTCGTAGTAATTCGCCAGCAGCAGCGCGATCCATTGCCGGTGCAGCGACAGCGCCGGTTCCCCGCCGGCGCCGAATGCGCGCCGCATCAGGGCGTCCACCTGGCGGAATCCGGTTTCTCCCAATCTGCGGCGGATTTTGCCCAAGCTTGCCAGCAAGGATTGCCGAAGCAGGTCGGCGCCCGCGCCGGGGCGGTGTTGCTCCCAGGCGGCAAGGTTTGCCAGCACGTAGTCTTGCAAGATGTTTTCCACCCTGGATTCCAGACTTTCCTCGATCAGCCACAGCGGGGATTGCCCCATGCGCTTGAACAGCGCGTGGGGAATCGCCAGCGAGCCCACGGCGCGGCCTTCGTCTTCCACGATCAGCACCGGCGCGGTTTCCAGTTCCGGCCGCAGCAGGGCAACCGCCATGCGGTTTTCGAAGTCGATCTGGCTCGGCTGTGGTTCGGGCAAGGCGCCAAAAGCCGAGCCTCGATGCCGCGCGGCGCCTTCGATATCCAGCGCCGTTCGCAGTCCGGCGAGCAGCCGGGTCTTGCCGGAACCGGTTTTGCCGGCAATCACCAGCCAATCGCGCAGCGCCGCCCGCTCCAACACTTGCAGCAGGAATCCGCGCATGGCCTTGTAGCCGCCGGGCACCCGCGGAAGGTCGATATGGGTCTCGCGCAGCCATTGCCGCGCAATGCGCGAGCGCTGGCCGCCGCGGAAGCAGTACAACTGGGCGCTTGGGTTTTGCCCGGCAAAATCGCGCCAGCGCTGAATCAGCCGCTCGCGCGCCGCGCCGGCAACCAGTTGCCGGCCGAGAGCGAGCGCGGCCTCGCCACCGCGGCGACGGTACGTGGTGCCCACGGCGGCGTATTGCGCGTCGCTGAGCAAGGGAATATTGCGACTGGTTGGAAAAGCCCCCCTGGCGAATTCCACCGGCGAGCGCACGTCGAGCAGGGGAAGTCCGCGCCGGAACAGCGTGGCGAAATCCGATGGCGTCAGGTCCGCTGGCATGATGCGAGAACAAATTTGGGCGCAGGCAGTCTATCATTGCCGCAAGCCGCGCGGACAGCGCACCACAAAGCAAAGCAAAGCAAAACAAAGTGGTTGCAGCAGTCAATACCGACGGCGCAAGCGGAGCCAGCGCGAATTGCAAGCCAAAACCAGTGATTCATCCAACTCCGGGCCGGACCCATCCCGCCTGCTGCGCGCCGCTGCGGGCTTTCGCGGTCCGGCGCCGGTGCATCTGTGGGACCCCCCGTTCTGCGGCGACATGGATCTGCGCATCGCCAGCGACGGCGTCTGGCACCACGAAGGCGCGCCGATCCGCCGCCAGGCCATGGTCAATCTGTTCGCTTCCATCTTGAAGCGCGAAGGCGATGAGTATTTCCTTGTCAATCCAGTGGAAAAAGTGCGAATCCAGGTGGATGAATGTCCATTCCTGGCGGTGGATATGGAGATCCGCGAGCCAGGCCCCGACCAGGTAATCGTCTTGACCACCAATGTTGGCGAAACCGTCGCCGTCGACGCCGAACATCCCATCACGCTCACCGGGCGGGAGCCGCCAAAGCCGAAGGTGCATGTGCGGGATGGCTTGTGCGCCTTGCTCAATCGGCCCGTGTACTATCGCCTGGTCGAGGCCGCCAGGCAATTTCGGCAAAGGGGAGAAATCGTGACCGGCATCGACAGCCGCGGCTGCTTTTTCGAACTTGGCCGAACCGGTGCCGACGCCGGTTGACCCTATTTGGCAAAAACGGCATTATTGCCGCCCGTTCCAGCGCCTGCCCGGATTCTTCCGCCGATGAAAATTCTTGTCGCCGTCAAACGCGTCATCGATGCCAATGTCAAGGTTCGCGTCAAATCCGACGGCAGCGGCGTGGAATTGGCCAATGCGAAAATGGCGATGAATCCTTTTTGCGAGATCGCCGTGGAACAGGCGGTGCGCTTGAAAGAGCAAGGCTGGGCCGAAGAAATCGTCGCCGTATCCGTCGGCCCGAACCATTGTCAGGAACAATTGCGCACCGCGCTCGCGCTTGGCTGCGACCGCGGCATCCTGGTGCAAGCCGAAAGCGATGTCGCGCCCCTGGCCGTTGCCCGGATTCTGAAAGCCCTGGTCGATCGGGAAGCGCCGGACCTGGTTATTCTCGGCAAGCAATCC
This sequence comes from uncultured Pseudohongiella sp., assembly GCA_965221015.1. Taxonomy (GTDB): domain Bacteria; phylum Pseudomonadota; class Gammaproteobacteria; order Pseudomonadales; family Pseudohongiellaceae; genus UBA9145. Next base: position 1,474,761 of record OZ244859.1, read on the forward strand.
ATCGACAGCGACAACAACCAGGTGGGCCAGATGCTGGCGGCGCTGGCCGGCATGGGGCAGGGCACCTTCGCCTGCAAGGCCGAACCGGAGGGCGACCGAATTCTTGTCGCCAGGGAAATCGATGGCGGCGAGCAAACCGTTTCCCTGAAATTGCCCGCGGTGGTGACCACGGATCTGCGTTTGAACGAGCCGCGCTACGCGTCCTTGCCCAATATCATGAAAGCCAAGCGCAAGCCGATTGAAGAACTCGGCGCCGCCGAGCTGGGCGTGGACACCGCATCCGGCCTGACCACCGTGCGCGTTGCGCCGCCGGCCGACCGCGCCGCCGGAGTCATGCTGGAAAGCGTGGATGATCTGGTCGAAAAACTCAGGACCGAAGCCAGAGTGATTTAAGGACAAGAGTGATTTAGGGAACAGACATGGCCATATTGGTTATCGCGGAACACGACAACGCGTCGTTGAAAGCCGCGAGCTTGAACACCTTGGCTGCCGCGGCCGCTATCTCGGCGCATTTGGATGCGCCGGAAATCCACGTGCTGGTGGCGGGGCATGGCTGCGCCGCGGTGGCCCAGGCGGCCGCGGCGGCGTCCGGGGTGAGCAAGGTCCTGCATGCCGACGCCGCTTGCTTTGAGCGCCAATTGCCCGAAAGTCTGGCGCCGCTGGCGGCGGAGTTGGCCGCGTCCTACACCCATTTGCTGGCGCCGGCGACCACCACCGGCAAGAATCTCATGCCACGGGTTGCGGCTTTGCTGGGGGTTGCGCAGATTTCCGATATTTCCGCGGTCGAGTCCGACGACTGTTTCGTGCGTCCCATCTATGCCGGCAATGCCTTGGCGACGGTGCGCTCCAGCGATCCGATCAAAGTCATCACCGTGCGAACCACCGCTTTTGACGCCCAGCCCGTTGGTGGCGAGGCGGCCATTGAAGCATGCGGCCTGGTTTTCGAACAGGAACTGTCCAGCTTCGTTGGCGAGAATCTTTCGGTCTCCGAGCGGCCCGAGTTGACCTCGGCGAAAATCGTGATTTCCGGCGGAAGAGGCATGCAAAACGGCGAGAATTTCGTCATGCTGGAACAAATCGCCGACAAATTGAACGCGGCCATCGGCGCTTCGCGCGCGGCCGTGGACGCGGGATTTGTGCCCAACGACATGCAAGTCGGGCAAACCGGCAAGATCGTCGCGCCCGAACTTTACATCGCCGTGGGCATTTCCGGCGCAATCCAGCACCTTGCCGGCATGAAAGACAGCAAGGTGATCGTCGCCATCAACAAGGACTCGGAAGCGCCGATTTTCCAGGTGGCGGACTACGGCCTGGTGGCGGACCTGTTCAAGGCGTTGCCGGAACTCGAACAGGCCCTGTAGCCGCGGCCCGCGCAAGTTTGCCGGGTTCAACCTGAAGCGGGCGTTTCGGTCTCTACCTGGCGGCGGCGCACTTCCCTCGGATCGTTCGGCGCCCGGCCCTGAAACGGAGCTTCGGCGGTCTCGCCCAGTGCCGAATCCGGTTGTGAATCCGCTCCCGAATCTTGTTCCGGTTGGGCTCTGGCGCTCGCCTCAGTCTGTTCCTTAACCGCATCCTCTTTGGATTCCACCTTGGCCGGGGGCTCGGCCTTTGCCTCGGCGGCGTTTGGCACAGGCGCCTTCGCAGGCCGCGCTTCGGCCTGTGCCTCGGCCTGTGCCTCGGCCGCGTCTTGTTCAGGCGCCACCTGGGGCTGCGCTTTGTCCGGTGTCTTGGCGGAATTTCGCCTGGCTTTCCCGCCGGACCGCGCCTTGGCCCGCGTTTTGGACCGGGTTTTGGCCCGCGTGTTGGCAAAGTCCTGTTCGGATTTCCCGCTGGATTGCGTCTCGGCCTGTGTCTCGGCGGAGACAGGTTCGGCTTTCACAGCGGGCTGGGCCGCGGATGCTTGCTTGACGGAGTCTGGATCGGTTTCCGCCTCGGGCCGCGCAGCGGCTTGTTCGCTGGTGGCGCCTTGTTGGGATTCCTCGCCGGGTTGCTCCCGCGCCTGCTCCTTGGCTGGAAGCTGCTGTTCCGGAATGGTCTCTTTTTGAATGCCTTGGTCTTGAACGCCCTGTTCTGGAGCGCTTTTTTCCGCAGCGCTTTGGTCCGCAGCTTCGCGCGCCGGTGCCGCGGTTCGTCGCCGCGACCTCGCCCTGGGGGCTTTTGCAGAGTCCGCGGCTTGCTTTTCGTCGCGTCGCGCGGCCGCCGCTTCTGTCTGGTCCTGATCCGCCGGCGGCGCCCGGTCCGCCTCGGCGGATTCGGCTACGCCGCCCTCGGTTGGGGCGGACATTCCGCTGACAGCTTCTTCCCGGACAGCATCAGGCTTTGCCGATTGCGCTTCGACTTGCGCAGCGGTTTCTGCCTGCTCCAGCTTGACCTCCGCTTCGCCGGGCGCAGCCGGCGCCTGGTCCGGCGACATGCCGGCATGGGTTTCGGCGGCGGCTTGGGCGTCTACTTGGGCGTCTACCGCCATGCCCTGCGGTGCCGGTGCCGCTTGCGCATCGGCAATGGTTTCGTTTGCGGCCGCTTCTTCGGAGCGGACGTCCGCAACGCGCGGGCCGCGCTTGCGCTGGGCGTTGTTGCGCGGCCGTTTCGCCGCGGGCCGACGTTTGGCCCGGGTGCTGGAAGCTTGTTGTTCTTCGCCGCCCGACTCGTTTTGCGGTTTTGCCGTCTTGCGGCTTTCGGCCGCGGCCGGCTCCCGGGTTTTGGATGGCTGCCGGCCCGATCTGCCGCCGCGGCCCGCAGAGTCCTTGCGCGGCGATTTTTCGCGCTTGGCGGAATCCGCCGCGGCGCGCTTTTCGCCATGGGAGGACCGGCCGCGGGCGCTGCCTCGCTGACGGCCTTCGCCGCCGCGCTCCCGCGCCGGCGCGGAAGTGCCGGAGCGCTGCCTGCCGCTTCGGCCCGGCGCCGGTGTTTCGCGCTTCGCGCCGGCAGCGGACGTTTCTCCGCCGCCGAACAGCGAGCGGAAAGCGCTGCCGAGGAAGGCGAGCGGGCCGCTGGCGGGCCGTTGCGGCCGCGCGTCCGCGATCTTGCCCTGGCTCAGGGCCGGTTTGCGGCGTTCGGTCTCCTGGCGGGCTTCGCTCGCCACCGGTTCGGTATTGTCGATTGCATATTCTTCCCCCTCGCGGTCGATGCCGACTATCTTGTAGTGCGGCGTAACCAGTTCGACGGTGGGGTAAACCGCCACGGCGGAGCCGCTCTCTTCTTCAATCTCGGTGATCTCATCGCGTTTTTCGTTCAGCAGAAACGCCGCGACATCCAGCGGCGCGTGCACGTGGACCGCGCGATTCTTGTGCTTGCCCGCCGCTTCTCCCAGCACGCGCATGATCGACAGCGCGAGCGATTTGACATCTCTCACCCGGCCCAGGCCATTGCAGCGCGGGCAAACCACGGTGCTGGTCTCATCGAGCGAAGCGCGCAAGCGCTGGCGCGACATTTCGAGCAGGCCAAAGCGCGAAATGCGGCCGACTTGCACCCGCGCCCGGTCGGCTTCGAGGGCTTCGCGCATGCGGTTTTCCACCAGCCGCTGGTGTTGGTTGGAGGACATGTCGATGAAATCGATCACGATCAAACCGCCGATGTCCCGCAGTCGCAGTTGGCGGGCGATTTCATCCGCGGCTTCGAGGTTTGTGTTGAGCGCGGTTTCCTGAATGTCGGCGCCCCGCGTGGCGCGGGCGGAATTGATATCGATGGCAACCAGCGCTTCCGTTGGATCGATCGACAAGTTGCCGCCCGAAGGCAGGGTCACATCGCGGCCGAATGCGGTTTCGATCTGGTTTTCGATCTGGTAGCGGTTGAACAGGGGCAGTTTGTCTTCGTAAAACTTGATGCGGCTTTCGTATTTCGGCATCACCTGGCGCACGAACTGCAGCGCTTCCTCGTAGGTCTCACTGGTGTCGAAAAGCACCTCGGCGATATCCCCGCGCAGATAGTCGCGTATGGTGCGCAAAACAACATTGCTTTCCTCGTGGATCAGAAAAGGCGCCCGTTTTTTCCCGGCAACGTCTTGAATGGCCTGCCAAAGGTTGGTCAGGTACTCCAGATCCCATTGCAGTTCCCGCGCGTCCTTGCCGACCCCGGCGGTGCGCACGATCAAACCCATATTGTCGGGGATGTCCAGCGCGCGCAGGGATTCCTTCATGTCCGAACGTTCATCGCCTTCAATGCGGCGCGAAATGCCCCCAAGCTTGGGATTGTTCGGCATCAGCACCAGGTAGCGTCCCGCCAGGCTGACAAAGGTGGTCAAGGTGGCTCCCTTGCTGCCGCGTTCTTCCTTGGCGACTTGCACGATGATGGCGCTGCCTTCGCGGATTGGGCTTTTGCCGCTGTTGCCGCCCTGGTCGGATTTGTGGCGATACTGGTCGGAAATTTCCTTCCAGGGCAGAAAACCCTGGCGGCCGCCGCCGAAATCGACAAACGCGGCTTCCAGGCTGGGTTCCACGCTGGTCACCACGCCTTTGTAGATGTTCGCTTTCTGGCGCGCTTTGTTGGGGAATTCGATATCGAGGTCGTACAGTCGCTGGCCGTCAACCAGCGCGACCCGCAATTCTTCGTGCTGGGCCGCGTTTATCAAAATGCGTTTCATGCGTGTTATTCCTCTTCGTGAATAAACGCAGAAGCGAGCGGGGAATGCCAAGGCGGGCCAGCAAGCGCAGCAACGGCACCCGCGGGCGCGGGGGCTGTGCCGGCTGGAAACTGGCGAATTGACCGGAGAGCGGTTTCACGGCGCTCCACGGAGCGGCCCGCAAGCCGCCCAAGAACCTGGGTCCCGGTTGCCGCCGGGGTCCGAGCGATTCTCTGTACTGATTCTATGTACTGTTTCTCTGTACTGGTTCAAAGTAGAGATTCACAGTGCCGGGCAACAACATTGCAATTTGCTTTCTCAGCTTGCCTTTCAAGCTTGCTTTTCAAACTTGCTTGCCTTGCTTGCGGTTTGTCGCCGTTTCGGGGCCGTGGCCTTGCAACAATTGGTTGGCCAGCTTCACAGCCGGCTCCGTTGCCGGCTTGGGCCTGCCGAATCAGAATTCCCATGCTTGTCTTCTGCAGTCCGGATTGCGCCGTCTGAACAAACGCAACCGTGCGAAAACGAAGTGATCCCGCGTAGTGTTCGGATGATCACGAACGTTTGTGTTTTCTGTATCAGGTATACGCCGAAAGGATTCGCTTCGATCAGCTCCGATCAGCGCATACGGGAAGGCTCCACCTGGTTTTCGGGGCCGAGCCTGGAGGGCCAAAGGATCAATAAAATCAACAATATGCCCAGCGGTGCAGTGTAGCACTCCGATTCTTCTCCGGCAAGCGTCGCCAAATGGCGCTTCGCGCTATAATGCGCCGCGTCTCGGCGGCGGTTCACGGACGGGGTCATGCGCAGTCATTATTGTGGAGAAATCAACGAGTCTTTGATCGGCGCGGAAGTCGCGTTGTGCGGCTGGGTGCACCGGCGCCGCGACCATGGCGGCGTGATTTTCCTCGACTTGCGCGACCGCGAAGGCATCGCCCAGGTGGTGTTCGATCCGGATACGCCCGACAGCTTCGCGGCCGCCGAACAATTGCGCGCCGAGTTCGTTGTGCGGATTTCGGGGCGGGTTCGGCCGCGGCCCGCGGGAACCGAGAATCCGGAAATGGCCACCGGCAAGGTGGAAGTGCTCGGCGGGGAATTGCGGATTTTAAACAGCGCGCAAACGCCGCCCATCGCGGTGGATGAGCACAGCGAAGTCGGCGAGGACGTGCGCCTGCGCTACCGCTACCTGGACTTGCGCCGGCCCGAAATGAACGCGCAACTGCGCTTCCGTTCGCGTCTCGCCCGCACCGTGCGCGAGTTTCTCGACCGCGAAGGATTTCTCGAAATCGAAACCCCGCTGCTGACCCGCGCCACACCGGAAGGCGCGCGCGACTATCTGGTGCCGAGCCGCACCCATCCGAACCAATTTTTCGCCTTGCCCCAGTCGCCGCAATTGTTCAAGCAATTGCTGATGATCTCCGGCATGGAGCGCTATTACCAGATCGCGCGCTGCTTTCGCGACGAAGATTTGCGCGCCGACCGCCAACCCGAGTTCACCCAGATCGACGTGGAAATGTCCTTTGTCGACGAGAGCCATGTCATGGACTCGATGGAAGCTCTGATCCGCCACGTCTTCGCCGCCACCATGGAGGTCGAGCTTGGGCCGTTCCCGCGCATGAGCCACGCCGAGGCCCTGCGCCGCTTCGGCAGCGACAAGCCCGACTTGCGCATCGCGCTGGAATTGACCGACATCGCGCCAATCATGCGCGAGGTGGACTTCAAGGTTTTCCGCGAGCCGGCCGAACGCGGCGATTGCCGGGTGGCCGCCCTGTGCGTGCCCGGCGGCGAAAAACTGACCCGCAAGCAAATCGACCAATACACGGAGTTCGCGCGCCAACGCGGCGCCGGCGGACTGGCCTGGATCAAGGTGTCCAACCCCGCCGAAGGCCGCGCCGGATTGCAATCTCCCATCGTCAAGTTCCTCCATGACAAAGCCATCGGCGAACTGCTTGCCGCAACCGGCGCGGGCGCCGGCGATATTTTGTTCTTTGGCGCGGACAAGACCGCCACGGTGAACGAAGTCCTTGCTGCCTTGCGGCTGCAAGTGGCGCAGGATCTGGCCTTGGTCGAGAACGCCTGGAAGCCGCTGTGGGTGGTGGATTTTCCGATGTTCGAACAGGCCGCCGACGGTGGCCTGACCGCCTTGCATCATCCGTTCACGGCACCTTCGGCCAGCGTGGAGGCGCTGCGCGCCGATCCGCTTGGCACGCTTTCCCGCGCCTATGACATGGTGCTCAACGGCGTCGAACTCGGTGGCGGTTCGATTCGCATCTCGCGGCCGGACATGCAACAGGCGGTGTTCGATTTGCTGGGCATCGGCGCCGGGGAAGCCGAGAGCAAGTTCGGCTTCCTGTTGTCCGCCCTGCGCTACGGCTGCCCGCCCCATGGCGGCATCGCATTCGGTCTTGACCGGCTGGCGATGCTTTTGTGCGGCGCAAGTTCGATCCGCGATGTGATCGCCTTTCCGAAAACCCAGTCCGCGTCTTGCCCATTGACCGCCGCCCCGGGCGAGGTGTCGGCGGCGCAGTTGCGCGAGTTGCATATCCGCCCGCGCCAATTGCAGAATTGACTGGTCGGTAATCAGTCGCGGAAGCTGCCATGGCTGGGCATAGCAAATGGGCCAATATCAAGCATCGCAAGGCGGGCCAGGACGCCAAGCGCGGCAAAATTTTCACCAAAATCATCCGTGAGTTGACCGTCGCCGCCCGCCTCGGCGGCGGCAATCCGGCGGATAATCCGCGGCTGCGCGCCGCCGTCGACAAAGCGCTTGGCGCCAATATGCCGCGCGACACCATCGACCGCGCCATCGAACGCGGCGCCAATCCGGGTGTGGGCGAGGATGTCGAGGAACTCAGCTACGAAGGCTACGGCCCGGGTGGTGTCGCCATCCTGCTGGAATGTCTCACCGACAACCGCAACCGCACGGCGGCGGCGGTGCGCCACGGATTCGTCAAATTTGGCGGTTCGCTGGGCACCCATGGCTCGGTGGCCTGGCTGTTCACCCGCACCGGCGTTCTCTCCTTCGCCGCCGGCGGCAACGAAGACCGCATCATGGAACTGGCCCTGGAAGCCGGCGCCGACGATGTGCTGGTCAACGAGGATGGCGGCATTGAAGTGCGCACCAGCCCGGATTCCCTCGGCGCCGTGAAAGACCACTTCGCCGGCGCGGGCTTGGCGTTCGAGAACGCCGAGCCCGTCATGTTGGCCTCGAACCAGGTCGAACTCGACCTGGACCAGGCGGACCAGCTGTTGAAACTGCTGGAACACCTGGAAGACCTGGATGACGTGCAACAGGTCTGGTCCAACGCCAACGTGCCGCCGGGTGTGGCGGACCAATTGGGCCAGTTGCTGCGCAAGCGCGAAAGCGGCTGAATGGGCCTTTTTTTGTTCCGGCGCCAGCCGATAACCTGAAAGCGTGAATATGATTATCGGCATTGATCCCGGTTCCCGGGTGACCGGTTATGGACTGGTCTGTTCCCGGGGGGACCGGCTGGAACATGTGGACCATGGCTGCATCCGGATGGAGCATCCCGAGCAGCCCGAGCGCCTGCGGCAAATTTTCGAAAGCCTTGGCGACGTGCTGCGTCAATACGCGCCCCGCGAGGCGGCCATCGAAGAAGTGTTCATGGGGCGCAACGCGGCCTCGGCGCTGAAGCTGGGACAGTCCCGCGGCAGCGCCATCGTAGCCTGCCTCGCCAACGGCGTGCCGGTGGCGGAATACGCCCCGCGCAAGGTCAAGCAGGCGCTGGTGGGCAATGGCGCCGCCGGCAAGCAACAGGTGCAACACATGGTGAAGTTGCTCTTGCGGATCGAAGCGGGCATCGCCGAAGACGCCGCCGACGCCCTCGCCGTGGCGGTATGCCACGCCCACAGCAGCCAGGGCCTTGCGCGTATTGCCGCCGGCGGCTACAGCCGCGGAAGGCTGCGGCGGTGATCGGGCGCATTCGCGGCAAACTGGCGGACAAGGCGCCGGCGGAGGTGATGATCATGGCGGGCGGTATCGGCTATGAAATCCAGATTCCCTTGCGCGTGTTTGAAAAATTGCCCGAAATTGGCGGGGAACTTGAGTTGCATACCCATCTCGTCGTGCGCGAAGACGCCCACGTGCTGTTCGGTTTTCCCAGCGCGCGGGAGAAGCAGGCATTCCGGCACCTGATCCGGGTCAATGGCGTGGGGCCGCGCATGGCGCTGGCCCTGCTTTCCGGCATGGATGCGGACGCTCTGGTGGCGGCCGTGCTGGGCGGAGATATCGCGCGTTTGAGCAATGTGCCGGGAATCGGCAAAAAGACCGCGGAGCGGATGATCGTCGAATTGCGCGACCGCTTCGACGACGACAACTTGCGGCCACAGGCCCAAGCCGCGCAAGGATTGTCCGGCGGCGATGGACGCGACGCCGAAAACGCCCTGGTCAGTCTTGGCTATTCGCGGCAGCAGGCGGCGCGGCTGGTCGCCCGGGTCAAACGCGAGCACCCCGCGGTTGCCGGCGCCGATGAGTTGATACGCCTGGCCCTGCAAAGCCTGGCGGCGCCCGGCGCGGGAGCCCGCCCGTGACGGTCGAGCGCGTGATCGACGCCGGGGCAACCGGCCCCGAAGACGACCAGGATTCGCTGCGGCCGCTGCGCTTGCGGAACTATATCGGCCAGCGCGAGGTCAAGGAGCAAATGGAGATATTCATCGGCGCAGCCCGCAACCGGGGCGAAGCCCTCGACCACACGCTGATTTTCGGCCCGCCGGGTCTCGGCAAGACCACCCTGGCGCGCATCATCGCCAATGAAATGGAAGTTGCGATTCGCAGCACCTCGGGCCCGGTGTTGGAAAAATCCGGAGACTTGGCCGCGATTCTGACCCATTTGGGCGAAGGCGATGTGCTTTTCATCGATGAAATACACCGGCTGCGTCCGGCGATCGAAGAAATTCTCTATCCCGCGATGGAGGACAATCAACTCGACATCATGATTGGTGAAGGTCCGGCGGCGCGTTCGATCAAACTGGACCTGCCGCCCTTTACCCTGGTTGGGGCGACCACCCGCGCCGGGCTGCTGACTTCCCCATTGCGCGACCGTTTCGGCATCGTGCAAAGGCTCGAGTTCTACGAGGTGGACGAGCTGGCGCTGATCGTGACCCGTTCCGCCGGCATCCTCGGCACCGAAATCAGCAAGCGGGGCGCGGCGGAAATCGCCCGCCGTTCGCGCGGCACACCGCGGGTCGCCAATCGCCTGTTGCGGCGGGTGCGCGACGTGGCCGAGATGAAGGAAGACGGCAGGATCACCCGCGGCTCCGCCGGCCGCGCGCTGGACATGCTGCATATCGACGGCAATGGCTGCGACCACATGGACCGCCGCTTGCTGCTGGGCATGATCGAGCGTTTCTCCGGCGGCCCGGTGGGCGTCGACAGCCTGGCGGCGGCCATCGGCGAGGAGCGTGATACCATTGAAGACATCCTGGAGCCTTTCCTGATCCAGCAGGGCTTCCTCATGCGCACGCCGCGGGGGCGGGTGGTGACAGAGCATGCCTATCGCTATCTGGGCCTGCCGCGGCGGACCGCGGATGGTCTTTTCGATTCGGCTTGAGGCGGCGCGGCGCGCCCCGGAGTAGGGAACATGGAGCAAGAACTGGGGCCATTGCAGCTGATCTTCGGCGCGAGCATCGAAGTGCAGATTGTGATTTTCATTCTGCTGGCGCTGTCGGTCATTTCCTGGTGCATCATCGTGCAGCGCTTTCTGGTGCTGTCCGCCGCCCAGAAAAGCGCGCTCGGTTTCGAGGAAAGATTCTGGTCCGGAATCGATCTGGGTTTGTTGTACAAGGAAGGCAGCGAGATGCAGGAGGAAGGCGTGCCCATGGTGGGCATGGAAAATATCTTCCGCGTCGGCTTCAAGGAATTCATGCGCTTGCGAAGCCAGGGCAATGTCGATCGCGAAGCGGTCATGGAAGGCGCCCAGCGCGCCATGCGCGTGGCCTATTCCCGCGAGGAGGAAAAACTCGAACGCCATCTGGCCTTCCTCGCCACAGTGGGTTCGGTCTCGCCCTACATCGGCCTGTTCGGCACCGTGATCGGTATCATGAACGCCTTTATCGGCCTGGCCAGCCAGACCCAGGCCACCTTGCAGGTGGTGGCTCCGGGTATCGCCGAGGCTTTGATTGTCACCGCCATTGGCCTGTTCGCGGCGATTCCCGCGGTGGTGGCCTACAACCGCTACACTTCCAAAGTCGATTCGGTGACCGGCAGCTATATTACCTTCACCGACGAGTTTTCCAGTATTTTGCACCGGCAAATTCATTCCACGGGCTGACGCGGAAGCGGGCATGGAAATCCTGACACGCAAGAAACGCTCTCCCATGAGCGAGATCAACGTGGTACCTTACATCGACGTGATGCTGGTGTTGTTGATTGTGTTCATGATCACCGCGCCCTTGCTGAACCAGGGCATCGAGGTCGAATTGCCGGCGGAAAACAATGAACCCCTGGACCTGGATGAAAATCTGGAGACGCTGGTGGTGACCATTACCGCCGCCGGGGAATATTTCCTCAGCCTGGGGGCGACGGGGGAGGATCGGCAATCGCTGGAGCTCGCCACGCTGGGGCAGCGGGTGGGCATGGTGATGAACGCCAATCCCAGCGTGCAAGTGCTGATTGAAGGCGACACCAACGCGAGCTGGGGCGCGATGATCGGGCTGATCACCGCGCTGCAAAACGCCGGGGTTCAGAACCCCGGTTTCATCACCCAGCCGCTCACCGAGCTGCCTTGAGACAAACGTGTGTGAATATGCCGCTTCGCTACCTCACCGGCTACAACGGCTACCCGATATCGGCGCTGGCCGCGCTGTTGTTGCACGCCCTGGCGCTCGGCTTCATCCTCTATTGGAACACCACCAGCGATTCGAGCGAGCTGGAGCTTGTGCAACCCACCGTGATCAAAACCTTGTTCATTGACGAGAACCCCCAGGTGCGCGAACGCCGTCGAATCGAGCAATTGCAGGTCCAGCGCCGCCGGGACGAAGCCCTGGAACAGCAACGCCGCGAAGAAGCGCTGCGTCAGCAGCGATTGATCGAGCGGGAAGAGCTGGAGCGGCTGGAACGGGAAGCGCGGCTGCGCGAGGAAGAGGAAGCGCGCGAGCGCCAGCGATTGCTCGATGAACAGCGGGCGCGGGAGTTGGCCGAGCAGGCCGAGCGCGAGCGCGAGCGGGAAGCGCTGCTGCGCGAGCAGGAGCGGGAGCGTCTGGAGCGGGAAGCGTTGCAGCTCGCCCAACTCCAGCAAGAGGCCGCCGCCGCGGCGGCCAGAACCGAGTTTGAAGTCGTGCAAAGCGGTGTCGCCTTGATCCAGCAGATCGTGCAGGAAAACTGGTCGCGCCCGCCAAGCGCGCGCAACGGCATGCGCGCGGTATTGCGCATCAACATGCTGCCCACCGGGGAGGTGACCGATGTAATCATCTCCGAATCCAGCGGCGACCCCACCTTCGACCGCTCGGCGGAAACGGCGGTCTACCGCGCCCAGCCCTTCAGCGAACTGCAACAGATGCCGATTCACATCTTCAACGGGAACTTCCGCACCCTTTCCCTGATTTTCCAACCGGAGGATTTGCTCAATTGAAACCGCACCGATGGTGGCTCGCAATTTCCATGTTGGTCCTGGGCGCGACCGCCCGGGCCGAACTCAGCATCCAGATCACCCAGGGTGTCGACAACCCCATTCCGATCGCCGTGGTGCCTTTCCAGACCAACGGCGTCGTGCTGGGCGCCGAAGATGTGGCGCGGGTGGTCGCGAACAATCTGGAACAGGTGGGCGAGTTCCGCGCGCTCGAGCGCGCCAACCTGCTCAGCATGCCGAGCGAACAAAGCGAGGTGTTTTATCGCGATTGGCAAGTGATGGCGCAGGATTACCTGCTCGTGGGCAAGGTAAGCGGCAGCCCGGGAAGCCAGCTGGTGCAGGTGCAATACGAGTTTTTCGATGTCAATCGCGAGTTGCGCCTCGTTGGTGAGGAATTGACCGGAAACATTTCGCAAATGCGCGACATCGCCCATGAAATCAGCAATGTGATTTACGAACAGGTGACCGGCTCGCGCGGCGCCTTCACCACGCAAATCCTCTATGTGGTGGCCGAGCGGGAGGTCGGAGAGGAAACCAGTTTCCGCTTGGAAAAGGCCGATTACGATGGGCAAAGACCCCAGGTTTTGCTGCGCTCCCGCGAGCCGATCATGTCGCCGAACTGGTCGCCAGACGCCCGTGAAGTCGCCTATGTGTCTTTCGAAACCGATTTGCCGCGGATTTACATCCAGGACATTACCAGCGGCCAGCGCCGGCAGATCACCAATTATCCCGGGATCAACAGTTCGCCGGTTTTCTCGCCCGACGGCAATATGCTCGCCATGGTGCTGTCCAAGGACGGCAGCCCGGACATATATGTGCAGGACTTGCGCAGCAATGAACTGATGCGGGTCACCGACCACCCGGCCATCGACACCGAACCGAGCTGGACCCCCGACGGGCGCGCGATCGTGTTCATGTCCGACCGCACCGGGCAGCCGCAAATCTACCAGATCGAACTCGGCGCGAGTTCCTTCGACGTGGAGCGCTTGACCTACGACTGTTTCCAGTGCGCCAAGGCCCGATTTCTGCCCGACGGCAAGAATCTGGTCCATGTCCGGCGCGAGACCCGGCGCAGTCCGACGTACCAGATTGCGATCATCAATATCGATACCTTGCGCGTGATTACCTTGACCGACACCTCCCTGGACGAGTCGCCCAGCTTGGCCCCAAACGGCAGCATGATCATGTATGCGACGAAATTTGACGGAAGAGGCGTTCTTGATGCAGTTTCCATTGACGGTCTGGTAAAGTTCCGTTTACCATCCGCACAGGGTGATGTGCGCGAACCGGCGTGGTCACCTTTCCTGAATTGATTGTTGTTCCACTGAGGTCGACCAGGCGGTTGCGACCGACCGAATCGACTCGATGGGCGGGCGGCGAATAAACCTGAAAACAAACTTGTTGGAGGACGCAGAGAGTGGGAACCAATAACTTTTCGATCGTGAAACCGACATTGCTGGCATTGACGCTGACCATGTTTGCGGCATGCAGTTCCACTGGTGATGTCGAGGACCAGCAGAGCGCGGGCGGAGAAAGTGCCGCCGGCGCCGGCAGCGGCGCGCAATCCAGCGGCACCAGCGATTCCGGGGCGCCTTCGGCCGCGGACCTTGCCAGCGCGGCGGCGTTGCAGGAAACAGTGTTTTATTTCGACTTCGATGTGGCCGAGTTCAAGGCCGAAGATCGGGAAACACTAACCTTCCACGCCCAGAACCTCGCCGCCAATCCCGACCGGCGGGTCCGGCTGGAAGGTCATGCCGACGAGCGCGGCACCCGCGAGTACAATCTCGCGCTCGGTGAACGGCGCGCCAATGGCATCCAGAACTACCTCATCGTCAACGGCGCGTCCCGGGCCCAGATCGAGGTGGTCAGCTATGGCGAGGAGCGGCCGGCGGAAGCGGGCGAAAGCGAAAACGCCTATGCCATGAACCGGCGCGTGGAGATTGTCGACCGCTAGCGAACGGCGGGTCGGGCAATTCCATGGGCGGTATTTTGCGCGCAAGCGGCTCCAGACTGGCTGGAGCCGCGTGTCTGCTGCTGGCGGCGGGTTCGCTGTCGGCACAAGACCGCCCGTTGTTTCCCGGGCAAAACCAGCCCGACCAGCCCGCGGCAACCGCCGCGCCCAACAGCGACGCGCTGTCCCTGCTGCTTGACCAGAACAACCAGTTGCGCACGGAGTTGCAAGCCTTGCGCGCATTGGTCGAGGAGCAAGGTTTCCAACTGGGCAGGTTGCAGCGCGATTCGCTGAACCGCTACACCGATCTAGACGCTAGGCTGCAAGCGCTGGAAAGCGGCGCGGCGCCAGCGCCGGCGCAGGACGCGGCAACCACCGCCGCTGCCGCCGCGCAGCCGCCGCCCGCGGATTTACCCGCGGCGGCGGACCCGGTGCCGACGGATCCGCCGGACTTGCAAGGTTTGCCGGACCCGCGGAATGCTCCGGCCTTGGCGAACCCCGCGACGGCGGCCGGCGCCGCGGTGCCGGCGCGCGGCCGCACGTCAAGCTTGCAGCCGGCGGTGCTCAGTGAACAGCAGTTGTACCAGATGGCCTACGAGTCCGCGATCAATTCCAATTTTGAGCGCTCCATCGCCGAGTTCGACCAATACCTGAGCGTTTACCCCGACGGCAGGTTCGTCAGCAACGCGCATTACTGGAAAGGTCAATCCTACCTCTACCTGGACCGTTTTGGCGAAGCCCGGGATGCGTACGAAATCATCCTCAACGAGTACGGCGATTCGCCCAAACTGCCGGACGCCATGTTCGGCCTGGGCAGCGCCTATCAGGGGCTGGGCGACATCGACCGCGCCCGGGAGCTGTTCAACAGCATCAAGCGCCGTTATCCCAATACCGGCGTCGCCAATCTCGCCGACACCCGATTGCTCTCGCTCGACGACTGAACCACGGCGGGCACTCCCGCCCGGGATGCCAGGCCCGGCCGAATTCCATGCCGCTACGCATCACAGAGATTTTTCATTCCCTGCAAGGCGAGACGCGCACCAGCGGAATCCCCACGGTGTTCGTCCGCCTTACCGGCTGCCCCTTGCGTTGTGTGTACTGCGACACCGCCTACGCATTCCATGGTGGCGAACTGTTGGAAGTTGAGGAAATTCTCGACCAGGTTGCCGCCTGGAAATGTCGCTATGTCACCGTCACTGGCGGCGAACCATTGGCCCAGCCGGGTTGCTTGGCGCTGCTTGCGGCGCTTTGCGACCAGGGCTTTGCGGTTTCGCTCGAAACCGGCGGCGCCTTGCCGGTGGAAGAAGTTGACCCCAGGGTTTGCATCGTCATGGACTTGAAAACGCCGGGCTCGCGGGAATCGCGACGCAATCGCTACGAAAATTTGCAACATTTGCGCGCGACCGACCAGGTCAAATTTGTGATTTGCGACCGCAAGGATTACGAATGGAGCGTTTGGCAAGTCCGAAAGCACCGTTTGGCCGAGCGCGTCGACGATGTGTTGTTCTCGCCCTCCCACAATGAACTTGAGCCGGCGCAGCTCGCGCAATGGATTCTCGATGACCGCCTGCCCGTGCGGATGCAGATCCAACTGCACAAGTTGCTGTGGGACGAGGCGCCGGGGCGCTAGCCCCGGGCGCAAGAGGAGTGGGGATGGCGCAACAAGCCGTGGTGCTGCTTTCCGGCGGGCTGGATTCCGCAACTTGCCTGGCGCTCGCGCTGCGGCGGGGCTATCGCTGCCACGCGCTCAGTTTCGATTATGGCCAGCGTTCGCGGCTCGAAATCGAAGCGGCCCGCAGCCAGGCCCGCAAGCAGGGGGTGGCGGCGCATCACGTGCTGGAACTGCCGCTTGGGCGGCTTGGCGGTTCGGCGCTGACCGATACGGATATCCAGGTCCCGGAAAACCCCGGCGCGGGAATTCCCGCCACCTATGTGCCGGCCCGCAACACGATCTTTCTCTCCCACGCGCTCGCCCTGGCCGAAGTGGTCGACGCCGCCGCCATATTCATCGGCGTCAATGCGCTGGACTACTCCGGCTATCCCGATTGCCGGCCCGAGTACATCGAGGCATTCCAGCGACTGGCCAATCTGGCCACCAAAACTGGCGTGGAAGGAAAGGGGATCCTGCTCGAAGCGCCGCTGATCCACATGAGCAAGGCCGAGATCATCGGCGCGGGCGCCGAACTCGGCGTGGACTTTGCCGCGACCTTGTCCTGCTACCAGGCGGACGCGCGGGGCCTGGCCTGCGGCCGCTGCGACAGTTGCCGGCTGCGCCGCGACGGCTTCGCCAGCGCCGGAATCGCGGACCCGACCCGCTATGCGGCTTGAAATTTTCGCGCCAGCCGTTACTATGGCGGGCCTCGCGGGTCGTTAGCTCAGTTGGTAGAGCAGAAGGCTTTTAACCTTTTGGTCATAGGTTCGAATCCTATACGACCCACCATTCTCCCTTTCCCTTTGCCGCTTCCCATGTCGCCATAGCCGGAGTCTCGGCATCCGCTGCGCCTCTATGTCCGTGTCGAAGGTGGCGGCAAAAACCAGGATTGTTCGGGCATGCACAATGCGAGTCGCCTTCGGATTGTGGAGCGTGCAGCGGGCGTGCGAGGCAGGGATGCCGAGCCCGAAGCTTACAGAGACGTATTTACAGCGTTCGCTGCACGCTCCACAACCCGAAGGCGACGAATCCGCGCCACAAACCGCATCACTCGCAATCACGCCATTTTGAAAAGCATCCGCCAGCCTTTCGTCGACGTACTTGCAAGGAAGACCCATCAAAATCCGTGATAAAATTACCGGCTTGCTTGGTGATACCCTTATGCGGGAAAGTTCCATCGGCGGCGGTCCCGGCATCATAGACGAAGGCCGGCTGATCGCCGATACCCTGCTGGTAAGACAGCATCTGGACCGCGCGCTGCGTCCCCGCGTGGCGGTCCCGGGCGGGCGCGGGCGCGCCGCGCAACGGCAAACCGTCATCGACTTGCTTGCGCGCCGCAATGCGGCCATTGTCGCGCACTATTATGTCGACGCCGAGTTGCAGGAGTTGGCCGAGGAAACCGGCGGCTTCGTCGGCGACAGCCTGGAGATGGCGCGTTTCGGCAGGGATTGCGGGGCCGATGTGCTCGTGGTCGCCGGTGTGCGTTTCATGGGCGAAACGGCCAAGGTGCTCAGCCCGGACAAAACCGTGCTGATGCCCACCCTGGAAGCGACCTGTTCGCTGGATCTGGCCTGCCCCATCGATGAATTTTCCCGTTTTTGCGACGCCCATCCCGACCATACCGTGGTGGTCTACGCCAATACTTCGGCGGCGGTCAAAGCGCGGGCGGATTGGGTGGTCACTTCAAGCATCGCCGTCGACCTGGTGGACCATCTGGCCGCCGGGGGAGAGAAGATACTGTGGGCGCCGGACCGCCACCTCGGCGCTTATGTCGAACGCGCAACCGGCGCGGAAATGCTGATCTGGGACGCGGCTTGCATCGTGCACGAAGAGTTCAAGGCGCGCGGGCTGCGGGACCTGATCGAGGTGTATCCCGACGCGGCGGTGCTGGCGCATCCCGAGTCGCCGGCCGGCGTGCTTGAACTTGCGGATTTCGTTGGCTCCACCACGCAAATCATCCGCGCCGCCCGGGACATGCCGCAGCGGCGATTCATCGTCGCCACCGACCAGGGAATTTTCCACAAATTGCGCGGGGAAGCGCCGGAGAAAGAATTTTTCGTCGCGCCGACGGCGGGCAAGGGCGCCGAATGCCGCAGTTGCGCGAGCTGCCCCTGGATGGGCATGAACTCCATGCGCTTGATGCAAGACACGCTGGAAAGCGGCGCCAACGAAGTGCGTATCGATGCCGAACTGGCCGAGCGCGCGATGATTCCCTTGCAACGCATGTTGGATTTCGCCGCGGATTCCCGACGTTAGAACCTCGTCGAACGCGGCGCGTTCCAATCGGAACCCGGGGGGTTTGCGAGTCTTTGGCGGGGGGCGCGGCTGCGCCGCACGGCCCTCAGTCGCTCATTGCGCTGATTCTTTGTTCCAGCTCGCTGATTTTTTGCAGCAGACGCTCCACTTCCGCCGGCGCCGAGCCGGATTCCTGTTCCAGCCGCAATGCATATTGCAATTGACTGCGCGCGGCGGGGAAGTCTCCCACCAAGGTGAAATACTCCGCCCGCGCCTGGTGCACTTGGCCGATATCGCCCGCCTGGCCTTGCACTTCGGCCAGTTGGTACCAGATGTGATGGTCATCGGGCCGAACCAATGTGTGGGCGTCCAGCAATTCGGCGGCTGCGTCGTAGGCGCGGTTTTCGGTCAAAGCTTCGGCCAGCGTCATCGTCAAGGCGTGGTTGTTCGGGTTGATTTCCAAGTGCCGCCGCAGGTACGGAATGGCCATGCCTTGCTCGCCCTGCCGAATCAGATTCTCCGCCCGGGTGACCACGTAGGATATGCGGTTGGGTTCCTTTTCCAGCAATTGATCGAGCAAGCGTCCGGCCGGCGCGTACTGCTCGTTTTCCCAGTAGGCCACCGCCAGGCCGTAGTTGAACGCGTCCTCCTCGAGTCCGCTGCGCGGCTGGGCCCGGCGCCGCTCATAGTCCGCCACGAGCGCGCGCTTGTCGGGCGCGTAATGATTGACCACGCGCGCGCGCATCAAGTAGTACTCAAGATTGTCCATGTAGCTGCGCGACGGATAACGCACCGCGCGGCTGCGGGCGTCCGCCACCCGCGATTCGGTCACGGGATGCGAAAGCAGGAACTCCGGCGGTCTGCTGCCCAGCCGGTTCAGGGCGACGAGCCGCTCGAACAAGCTGCCCATGGCGCCGGGATCAATGCCGGCGTTGAACATGGTGTTTTGGCCGACGCGGTCCGCTTCCGCTTCATTGCTGCGGCTGAAGCGCAACTGGTTGCTGAGCGCGATTCCCTGGGCCGCGGTCGCCGCCGCCGCGCCGTGCTGCGAGTCCGATGTGGCCATCACGATCACGCTGGCCAGCAAAGTGGCGAGATAGGGGATTCTGCCGGCTTGCGCTTCATCCACGCCCCGGGCGAAATGGCGCTGGCTGATATGGGCGATCTCGTGGGCCATGACCGAAGCGAATTCCGCTTCGTTTTCGGCATTGAGGAACAGTCCGGTATTGACGCCGATGATTCCGCCCGGCGCGGCGAACGCGTTCAACTCCTCGCTGTCGATAATGACAAATGACAGCCGGTGGTCTCTCAGCTCGGAACGCGAGGCCAGCCGGTAGGTGATGTTTTCCAGGTAACTGTTGAGCAGGGCGTCGGGAATGGTTGGCGCGCTGCGTCGGATCTGGGCCAGGAATTGCTGGCCCATTCGGTACTCTTCCTCCAGCGAAACGGTGCCGGAGATCCGGTCGCCCAGCGTGGGCAGCCGCGGCTGCGCGATGGCGCGCGGCAAGAGCAGCGCAACGCCAACGACAAGGAGCAGAGAAGCCAGCAAGTGCGAACGCATGGATGTGGCCCTGAATCGATTCGGGGTCAGATTACCACAATTCGGCCGCACCAACGCAGCTTTCGGCAAGTCAATCCGCAAGGTTCCGACACCGTCCAGAGCGCCGGTTTGGAGCCGGCGGCGCCAAGCGACAGCCGCTTTGCCTGCTTGATCCCGCACTTGTCGGGAACTGTGAAACGGGTGTCACAAAAAATTGACATTGGCTGGGAAACCCTGTATCCAATCAAGAAAGGGATGTTTTCCGGTATCGGCATCGGCTTGAAATCCGCTGCGAAACTTGGCGAAAAATTCCTGAAATCACAATAACAACAAGGAAAAAACCAAAACGAAAACCGTTCCAAAACCGTTCAAAATTGGGGAAAGTCACAATGAAACACAGAAAACCGCAATGGGGAACCGCGCTTTGCGCGGCAATCCCGCTTTCGCTGTTGCCCTTCGGGGGCGCTAGCTTCGCCCAGGATGAGGCCAACGTGGAAGAAGTCATCGTCACCGGCTCCTACATCCGCCGAACCGAAGGGTTTACCCAAGCGTCGTCGGTGACACAACTCAGCGCCGAGGATCTGGAAGCCGAAGGCACGCTGAATATGGGCGAAGTGGTGCAGAACCTGTCGTTCGTAAACGGCGGCGCCGCGGCCATCACCAATACGTTTCAGCGCTCGGGGGCGGATTCGAGGGCGACCAATGTCGACCTGCGCGGCCTCGGCCCCCGCGCCACGCTGACGCTGCTCGACGGCAAGCGCCTGGTGAACCAGAACGTCAACGCCTTGATCCCCACCATTGCGATCCAGCGGGTGGACATCGTGGCGGACGGCGCCGCGGCATTGTACGGCAACGAAGCCGTGGCCGGCGTGGTCAACTTCGTACCCTACCGCAGCTACGATGGCCTGCGGGTCGACAGTTACGCCGAGCAGGATTCCCGCGGCGACTACGACGAGCATTCGGTGCAGATCATGTGGGGCAGCCAGATTGGCGATCTGGACGTGGTGCTGGCGGGCCAATTCCGGCAGACCAGCAGGCTGGGCTACGATGAGCGCCCAGTGCTTGTGAACTCCGGGCTGACCTGGTCCGGCACGGCGCCGGGCAATTATTGGCTGCCCACCCGCGATGAAAACGGGCAATACACCGGCGATTCCACGAGTGACCGGATCCCCGTGCCCGACCCCAATTGCGGCCAGGAAAGGGATTACATCCTGCCGGGCCAGATTGCGAGTCCGTTCGGCTTCCTGTCAGCCGACGGCAATAGTTGCCGCTTCGAATACGGCGACAACCACAGTTGGCGGCAACCCATCGAGGCGAACCAGTTCTACGGCAACGCCACTTGGGAAGTCAACGACGACCTGAGCTTTTCCGTGCAAGGTTTCCTCACGCGATACGGCGAAGAAGCCTACGGTTCCACTTCCAACCCGGGCAACGCCCGGGTGCGCGAGTTGCCGACGGTGCGCGGCGAAATGCCGCTCAACCCGTTTCCGGCGCTGAACGCGAACGGGGACCGCCTGTTCGGCATCGACGCCAACGGCGATGGCCTGCCGGACCGCCAAAGCGGCGTGGATCTGAATGGCGACGGCCTCGATGATTACATCGTCAGCGGCATCGCCGACAACGGCGTTCCGCTCAACGAAGATGTCGCCATTCGTGGCCTGCGCATCCTCAACAAGTCCAACGTGCCGCTGTCGGTGCTTTCCACCGATTACGACCACCTGCTCTATTTGAAAGACCGCCTGCACCGCTTCTCTTTCCAAAGCGACTTCAATGTGCCGTTCATCGAGGGTTGGCGCGGCATGGCGTCCTACACCTACAACTACCGCGAAGACGAGTGGCTGTACAGTCAGCACGGCGACATCACCGCGATCATTCAAGGATTGAATTGCGATGTGATCCAGGACCGGGATGACTGTTACATCCCGTTTTTCGCCACGGACCGCTCCCAGGGCACCAGCCGCCACGTGCTCGAAGCGGTCTCGCCTCGGCATCGCGAGTTGTACGAGGATACGCTGGGATTGGTGGATATCGTATTGACCGGCGAAGTGCCGCTGTTCGGCTTCGAGTTGCCCGGCGGGCCCGTCGCCGCCGCGATCGGTTACCAGCAGCGCGACGAAAGCTTCAAGGACACACCCGCGCCGCTGCTGCTGCGCGGCACGGCCTACCGCGGCAGTTCCGACCCGCAAAACATCACCTTCGGCGATCGCACCGTGGACGCCTATTTCACCGAGCTTTCCGTTCCCGTGCTGGAGAATCTGGAACTGGAGTTGGCGGTGCGGCGCGAAGAATTCAGCACCGGACAAACCTCCACCGATCCGAAATACGGCATTTCATATTCCCCCGTGGACTGGCTGGTATTGCGCGCCACCCATGGCGAGGCGTTTATCGCGCCGACGCCGCAGCAGCTTTTCGAGCCGTTGGCGTGCCGGGCGTCGAGCAATGTGACCGACCGTTTCGGCCCACATGACGGCTTCACCAGCCGCTGCAGCGGCGGCAATCCGAGCTTGAACAACGAGTCGTCCGAATCGACCCAATTCGGATTCGACCTGTTGTTCGAAGATTGGGATTTCCACGTCACCTGGAACAAAACGGAATTCCAGAACCGGATCGTGAACACGCCCAGCCAGCTGGTGGTCGATATCGACTACCTGGCGTTCCAGCGTTGGTCCGGCTTCAGCGGAGACGGGGTTACTTCCAAACCCGACCTGGACCAGCTTCGCTCCTGGCTCGCCAGCGGCCTGTCGGACCCGCGCATCGTGCGCGACCCCGATGATCCCACGCTGCTGCTCGAGGTAACCGGCAGCAGTTCCAACGCCTCCCAGGTTTCCGTCACCGCCTACGATATTTCGGGCAATTACTCGTTGTCGCTGGAAAATCTGGGTGAATTCCGGCTCAATCTGCAGGCGACTTATATCGATGAGTTCCTGTACCAGAACGATCCCACGCAGAATATTCGCCGCGGTGAAGGCTTGTACAACTTCGGCACCGACGCGGCGCCGGCCTTGCCGCAATTGAAGGCCAATCTGCGAATGATCTGGACGCTGGGGAATCACTCGGTCAACGCCACTGTGCACTATGTGGACGATTTGGATTATTCCACCGAAAGCCAGGATGCGGCGGGCAATACGATCTACGTTTCCGGCCCGACATCCGCCAGTTCCTTCGCCAATCCGAATGTGGCCAACAGCACCCACAACGTGGGGCCGTGGATCACCGAGGCGGGCATTTTCGCCTGGACCGATATGGATATCGCCTACACCTACCGGGGTTTGGATTTCTGGGACGGCCAACTGGCGTTCACCATCGGCTCGCGCAACGTATTCGACCGTGAAGCACAGCGTTCCCCGCTGTTCTCCGGCGTAATCGGCCAATTGCAGGACCCGCTGGGTCGCATGGTCTATGGACGCGTGGTGTACGACTTCTGAATTTCCGGTGTTATCCGGCTGCGGAAAGGGCTCCTTACTGGAGCCCTTTTTTTGCGCGCTTGCGATTTGTCAGCCACGGAACCGCGGCAATTGCCGAACATGCGGCCAGGTGGCATGGACCACCCGGTCTGGTAGCGGCCCGGCAGCGGATTGCAGACAGGCCCGCCGGCTAGTTGCTAGAATGACGGCATGACCGAGGCAGCCGATGTCGAACTTGATCTCAGCGGACTGCAATGTCCGATGCCATTGCTGAAAGCCAAGCTGGCGCTGAACGGCATGCGCGTCAGCCAGGTGCTGAAAGTGGTGGCGACAGACCCGGGTTCGGAGAAGGACTTTCACATGTTCGCCGAGCACAGCGACCATGAAATCCTGAAATTCCAGAAAGACCGGAAGTCCTACCATTACTGGATCAGAAAGTGCGAACCGCGCTCGTCCAAACCGCAACAGGCCGGAGCGGGCTAAGCGGCTAAGCGGCTAAGCGGGCTGAGAGGCCTGGACGGCTCGCGCGGCGGGAGCCGCGACGGTCCAGGGCGCGACTTTCGCAAGGCGCAAGGCGCAATGCGGAATGGGTAAGACGCGCGCATTGGGTATCGGTTGCGAAATTATCAAAAGCGAACCGGCGCGGAAACCGAATTGAGGGCAGCCAGCTCGAATGAAAACCACCATAGCGGGCAGTATCGTCGCCATGGTCACGCCCATGCAGGTCGATGGCGCCCTGGATGAATCCGCCTTTGACCGGCTGCTGGAATGGCATATCGAGGCCGGCACCGGCGCCGTTGTGGTCGTTGGCACCACCGGCGAATCGGCGACGCTGTCCCATGCGGAACACTGCGAGCTTGTTGCCCACGCCGTGCGCCGCGCGCGGGGGCGCATCCCGATCATCGCCGGCACCGGTTCGAACAACACCCGCGAAGCGCTCGAGTTGACCCGCTCCGCCGGCGAACACGGCGCCGATGCCGCGCTCCTGGTTGCACCCTATTACAACAAGCCGTCCCAGGAAGGCCTGTACCAGCATTACCGGACGATCGCCGAAGCGGTGGACATACCGCTGATGCTGTACAACGTGCCGGGGCGGACAGCTTGCGACCTCGCCCTGGAGACGGTGCTGCGGCTCGCGCAACTGCCGAATATCGTGGCGATCAAGGATGCCACCGGGGATGTCGAGCGGGGCAGGGAACTTGTGCGGCGCTGCGCGGTCGCAGGAATGGCGGTCTACAGCGGCGAGGACGCGGTTACCTGCGAACTGATGCGGGCGGGCGCCCGCGGCGCAATCTCGGTGACGGCGAATGCCGCCCCGGAAAAAATGGCGCGAATGTGCAATCTCGCGCTGGACGGAGACTTTACCGGCGCCGGCGCGGTGAACGATGCGTTGATGCCGCTGCATGAAGCCCTGTTTGTGCAGGGAAACCCGGTGCCGATAAAATGGGCGCTTTGGCGCCTCGGCAAGATCGCTCCGGGAATCCGGTTGCCGTTGGTAACGCTCGACGCGCAATACCATGGCCGCGTGGAAGCGGCCCTGGCACATGCCGGCATCGACTTGAGCGAGGTCGGCAAGGCAAGGAGTTCGCATGTCTAGAACAGGAATCATGCTGTGGCTGGTGCTGCTGCCGGCGCTTTCCGGCTGCTCGATGTTTGGTGGCGGGAACGACGATGTTGAAGAAACCGGCGGCGAGGAAGAAGGCGGCTTGTTCGGCATCGGCGGCGACAACGGCGTGTTCGGCATTGGTGGCGACAATGGTGTGTTCGGCATCGGCGCCACGCCGGAATCCTACCGCGACGCCCGCATCACGCCGCCCATGGAAATTCCCCCGGAACTGGACAGTTACACCATCGACCCACTGTACGTGATTCCGGACCTCACTTTGATTGGCGGCGCGCCATTCGCCGACGATATCCCCTTGCCCAAACCCATCGAAACCCGGCGCCGCGAAGGCGTGGTGATCCAAACCCTGGGAGACCGCCGCTGGATTGTCATCGACGCCACCCCCGCCCAGGTCTGGCCCTTGGTGCGCGATTTCTGGAGCGAGCTGGATTTGGAACTGGATTTGGCCGACCCGGGCCTGGGTACGATGGAAACCGCCTGGCTGGAATCGTCGAATTCCCCCGATACCCGCCAGAAATATCGCGTTATGATCGAACCCGGCCTGCATTCGGCGTCTTCGGAGATCACCGTGCGGCACTTGCGCAATTTGCGCACCCAGCCTTTGCCGATCACCCTCGATTGGCCGGAGGTTTCCGACGACCTGGAAATGGAACGACAGATACTGACCGCCATTTCCCAATATCTGGCTGACCGGAATGACATTTACCAAGCTTCGACGGCGAGTTTGCTGGCGGGCACCATCGAAGGCGCGCGCAAGGCGAATATCATCGAGAACAGCGGCAGCGAGCCTATCCTGCAATTGCGCATCGACTATGACCGGGCCTGGGTGCAAGTGCGTCAGGCCCTCGACAACGCCGAAGTCGAAATCCTCGACGCCGACCGCGACGAGGCCGTTTTCAATGTCCGCTTCGCCGGCATTGTCGAACAACAGCCGGAGCCCGGATTTGTGCGCCGCCTGTTTGGCGCTTCGAACGATGCGGACGCGCCGGAGTTGCGCGATTACATTGTTCGCCTGCGAAGCAACGGTGACAGTGTCGACGTGACTTCCGAGGCCATGGAGCCAGTCCAGGACGCGCCGCGGCTGAATCGGGAACTACTTCAGGTCATTATCGAAAATCTGGTCTGAGTTTTCCGCTCCGCCGACAAACGGCGCTTTTGTCCCGCATCACCCGCGATACGGGCTGTGGCCTTGCGCCTCGGGCGTCGCGGGTGCAGCGGTTTCGAGCAAGCACAGCGCTATGGTTCGCAGGCGTCCGGCGCCTGCAAATTCTCCCCCAGCCGCTCGCGCAAGGCGGCGATTTGCGCGCAGGGAATGCCTTCGTTGCCTTCCAGGTTGAGCGAATTCAGGTTTTCGATGTTGAGCAGGGGCGCCGCGTCGACAATCGCGTTGCCGGACAGATTCAGGCCGCCGAGCAAGGGCAACTGTTCCAGCGGTGTGACATTGCTGATGCGGTTGTTGCCGAGGTCGAGAAAACGCACCTGTTGCAGCACTTCGATGAATTCCAGTGTGCGGATTTCCGACCCGGGACAGGACAGCGCGGACAATTCCGCGGCGCTTTGCGCCTCTTGTTGCAGCAGCGCGAAATTGATGCAGCCTTGTAGGTCGGCGTCGGCGACTTCACCGGCGGGCAGTCTTCCCGCGGGGTCGAAAACGGCCCGGTCGTTCACCGAAACCGAGAAATTCTGACCGCAGCCGGCCAAGGCCGCGAACAGCAACGCCAGCAGGCGGCGCGCGCGCTTGCCATCGCGCCCGCCGGCGAAACATTGGAATAGCATGCGCATTGGGCGGAGTCTCCAGCGGCTATTGTGGCATTTGCGCGGCAATATGGATAGCATGCGCGTTTTCGGGTGTGGGCGCACCGGGCTGGCTCGGCTGGCCTTGCGAGCACATCGCCAACGATGAGGAGTCAGCAATGAGAATTTTCCTGCCAGCGGTCCTGCTGGTTTCCAGCAACGGATTCTGGCTGCCCGCCGCCCTGGCCCAGGACCCACCCAATCTCGACAGCGAAGACGCCCGGGTGGCCTACGCCATTGGCATGAATGTGGGCATGAACCTGGCATCCCAGGGTTTGCTTGACGGACTCGACAGTGAAACTTTCCTCGCCGGCTTGGCGGATTCGCTCACCGGCGAGGCCGGCATGGACATGGACGAGATGTTTGCCGCGCTGGAGATTTTCCAACAACGCCAGCAGCAACTGATGGAACAGCAAGCGGCCGAGAACGAGCGTCTCGCCGCCGAAACTTTGGCCGCCGGGCAGGAATTTCTCGCCAGCAACGGCGAACGCGGCGAAGTTGTCACGCTTGAATCCGGGCTGCAGTACGAAATTCTCGAAGGTGGGCCCGGTGGCGCTTCGCCGACGGCGGCCGATGGCGTTGTCGCCCATTATCACGGCAGCTTGATCGACGGCACGGTGTTCGACAGCTCGATCGATCGCGGAGAGCCGGCCCAGTTCATGCTTTCGCAAGTGATTCCGGGTTGGACCGAGGCGCTGCAATTGATGAGTGTTGGCGACCGCTGGCGGCTGTTTATTCCCGCCGACATGGCCTACGGCGAATCCTCGCCAACTCCGGCCATCCCCTCCAATTCCGTATTGATTTTTGATGTTGAATTGCTGGAAATCGTTCAATAGGCAGCGTTTCGTCCGCCCGCGGCAAGCCAGCGGCCTGCCGCTCGCCAGCAGCCTTTGGCCTGCCAGCGGCCCGCAGCTTGCCAGCAGCCCGCGGCTTGCCTTGGCGCGGGCGTGACAATGGAAGAAGAGAGCCTGCTCGATGAGCTGCTGCAATTCATCGGCGGCTCGCCAACGCCCTGGCATGCGGTGGACAATGCCCGCCGCTTGCTGACGGAAGCGGGATTTCAGCACCTGCGCGAAACCGAGCATTGGCCGCCCGGAGATTGCCGCGCCGGGTTTGTCACCCGCGACGACGGCGCCCTGATCGCGTTTCGCATGGGGCGCCGGTCCTTGCTGGAAGGCGGAATCCGCCTTGCCGGCGTGCATACCGACAGCCCCTGCCTGCGGATTCGCCCGCAGGCGACGCGCGGCAATCAAGGCTATGGCCAGTTCAATGTGGAAACCTATGGCGGCGTGCTGCTGCACCCCTGGTACGACCGCGACTTGTCGATCGCCGGCCGCGTGGCGGGAGTCGATGCGGTTGGGCAATTGCGCACCGCGCTGGTGGACTTTCGCGAACCGGTGGCCTTCATTCCCAGCCTAGCCATCCATCTGGACCGGGAAGCCAACAAGGGCCGCAACATCAATCCGCAAACCGAGCTTTCCCCCGTGGCGCTGCGCCTGGGCGACGGCGAGCCATTCGATCTGGAGCAAATCCTGCTGCGGAAAATCAACAGCGAACGCGATTCTCCCATTGCCAGGGTGTTGTCCTCGGATTTGCTGCTTTACGATTGCCAGCCGCCGGCGCGGATTGGTTTGCGCGGCGAGTTCATCGCTTCGGCGCGGCTCGACAATTTGTTGAGCACTTACGTCGCCTTGCGCGCCCTGCTCGGCGCCGATGATGAACATGCATCGATGATTGTCTGCAACGATCACGAGGAGGTCGGCAGCGTGACAGCCTCCGGCGCCCAGGGAACTTTCCTGCGCGCGGTGCTGGAGCGGCTGATTGCCGAGGCCGATGGGCCGCTACCCGCCAATGCCTTCCCCCGCGTCATTCGCCAATCCCTGATGTTGTCCGTTGACAACGCCCACGGTGTGCATCCCAACTTCGCCGATCGCCACGACGCCGGCCACAGGCCGCTGCTGAACGGCGGACCCGTGATCAAAACCAACGCCAACCAAAGATATGCCGGCGGCGGCGCCATCGTCGCGCTGTTTCGCTCGCTGTGCGAACAGTCCGAGGTGCCATACCAATGGTTCGCCAATCGAGCCGACCTGGCTTGCGGCAGCACTATCGGGCCGTTGACCGCGGCGGAACTCGGCATTCCCGTGCTTGATATCGGCGTCGCCCAATTTGCCATGCATTCGATTCGCGAATTGGCGGGCGCCCGGGACCCGGACTACCTGCTGCGCTGCCTGCGCGCTTTTTTCAATCGCCTGGTTTGACAGCCGCGCGCGGCTTTCTTGCCGGTGGGCTCCCCGGCATGCTAGCTTGCCGGGCATCGTCATTCCGCCGCAGGGCGGTGTTTTTTCGGAGTGGAAACCATGACCGCGTTTCGAATTTTTCTAGTTGCCTTTGTTTCCGTGTTGCTGGTGTATACCTTGCTTGTGATCGCCAATCACGGCGCCAGCCTGTTTCCGGTTTTTTTCGGCGATATGGCGCGAATGGGTTGGGCCGGCCAGTTCAACCTCGATTTTTCCGGCTACTTGCTGCTGGCGGGAATCTGGACAGCCTGGCGCAACGGATTTAGCGCGCCGGCATTCGCCTTGAGTGTGCTGGCGGTGTTTGGCGGCATGTTGTTCCTGAGCATTTACCTGCTGTACCTGAGTTATGCGGAGCGCGGCGACCCGCGGCGCATGTTGTTGGGCGCGCACCGGGTCCGGGATGACGGATTGGAGTAAAATCGCCAACCCGGCCGGAGCAAGCGGGGCAAGGTCGGCAAAGCAACACAAAGTGGAACAGGATCATGCTGGAAATCAACATCCCACTCGAGAAACTGAAGCAAATCGCCAAGCGCACCGAAAGTCTCAGGAGGTATCTTTGACTATGCCGCCAAGCGCGAACGTTTGACCGAAGTCGAACGCGAATTGGCCGAGCCCGCGGTCTGGGAGCAGCCCGCGCGGGCCCAGGCGCTCGGTCGCGAGCAATCCGAACTCGCAGCCACCACCGGCCTCATCGACGAATTGGAGGCGGAACAGGGCGATGTGCGCGAATTGTTCGAATTGGCGCGGGACGAGGAAGACCGCGAATTGCTGGCGGAGGCGGAAGAGGAACTCGGCAATCTGCTCGAGAAGTTGGAAAAGCTCGAGTTCCGGCGCATGTTCGCCGGCGAACGGGACCCGGCCAACGCCTATCTCGATATCCAGGCTGGCTCCGGCGGCACCGAGGCCCAGGACTGGGCGGAAATGCTCTTGCGCATGTATCTGCGCTGGTGCGAAGACAAGGGTTTCGCCACCGAGTTGGCCGAAGTGTCCGACGGCGAAGTGGCCGGCATAAAAAGCGCCACCGTGCATGTGAAAGGCGAGTACGCTTTCGGCTGGCTGCGCACGGAAACCGGGGTCCACCGGCTGGTGCGCAAATCGCCTTTCGATTCCGGCAATCGGCGCCATACCTCCTTCGCGGCGGTTTTTGTTTCGCCGGAAATCGAGGATGACATAGAGGTCAATCTCGACATGAGCCAGGTTCGCGTCGACACCTATCGCTCGAGCGGCGCCGGCGGCCAGCACGTCAACAAAACCGATTCCGCGGTGCGCCTCACGCACGAGCCCACGGGCATCGTCGTGCAATGCCAAAGCCAGCGCTCCCAGCACAAGAACAAGGAAATGGCGATTCGGCAATTGAAGGCGAAAATTTATGAAATGGAAGAACTCCGCCGCAAAGAGGAATCGCAAAACATTGAAGAATCGAAGGCGGACATCGGTTGGGGCAGCCAGATTCGTTCCTATGTGCTCGATTCCGCGCGCATCAAGGATTTGCGCACCGGAACTGAAACCACGAACACCGGCGCCGTGCTCGATGGCGGCCTCGACCTGTTTATTGAAGCCAGCCTGAAATCGGGATTGTAAGGCGGCCAAATGACTCAAACCGAAGCCACAAAAGACGAAAGCCCCGCGGCGCTGCCGGAAAACCGGCTGATCGCCGAACGGCGGCGGAAGCTGGCCGCGCTGCGCGAGCGGGGCTTGGCCTTCCCCAATGGCTTCCAGGCCGCGGACCACGCCCGGGAACTGAGCGCCGATTGCATGGCGCTGGACGCCGATGCCCTGGCCGGGCTCGCGCGTCAGGTGCGCATGGCCGGGCGCGTAATCCGCATGCGCGGCCCCTTCCTCGTAATCGACGACGGCAGCGGTCCAATGCAGTTGTATCTGCAAAAAAAACAGCTTCCGGCGGCGCTTGCCGAACTGCTTGACTTGCTCGACCTCGGCGACATCATCGGCGTGGAAGGCGAGTTGTTCCGCACCCGCACCGGCGAGTTGACCGTGCGCGCGGCGCAATTCCTGCTGCTTTGCAAGAGCTTGCGCCCACTGCCCGACAAGCACAAGGGCCTGCTTGACACCGAATTGCGCTACCGGCGGCGCTACGTCGACTTGCTCGCCAACCCCGGAACCCGCGCGCGATTCGCCTTGCGCTCGGCGATTTTGCGCTCGGTCAGAAACTATTTTGAAAACGCCGGATTCATGGAAGTCGAGACGCCGATGTTGCAGGTCATTCCCGGCGGGGCCGCGGCGCGTCCTTTTGTCACCCACCACAACGCCCTCGATTTGCCGATGTATTTGCGCGTCGCGCCGGAGTTGTACCTCAAGCGCTTGCTCGTCGGCGGCTTTGGCGCGGTGTTCGAACTGAACCGCAATTTCCGCAACGAAGGGCTTTCCACCAAACACAATCCCGAATTCACCATGCTCGAGTTCTATCAGGCGTACAAAGAGTTTTCCGATTTCATGGAACTGACGGAAGATCTGCTGCGCAGCGTGGCAACGGACTCACTTGGCGGCACCCGCTTCAATTGGCAAGGCCACGCCATCGATTTGGCCAAGCCGTTTCGAAGATTGAGCGTGCGCGATGCGGTGGTCGAGTATTGCGGCCTCACCGATGGGGCCGGGCTCGAAGGATTGGACAATTTGCAAGCCCTGGCGCGCGAGCTTGCGGTTTCCTTTGATCCCGCGTGGACCGGGGGCAAGCTGCTGATGGAGATTTTCGAACAGAAAGTCGAGCACCGTTTGATCGCCCCGGTGTTCATTACCGATTATCCAACGGAAGTATCGCCGCTTTCGCGCCGCAACGACGACAATCCGGCCGTCGTCGACCGCTTCGAGCTTTTCATCGCCGGCCAGGAGTTGGCCAACGGCTTTTCCGAGTTGAATGACCCTGAAGACCAGGCCGAACGCTTTCGCGCCCAGGCCGAACAGCGCGAATCCGGCGATCAAGAGGCGATGTATTTCGATGCCGACTACATCGCCGCGCTCGAATACGGCATGCCGCCCGCCGCCGGCGAAGGACTCGGCATCGACCGGCTCGTGATGTTGCTGACCGACTCGCCTTCGATCAAGGACGTGCTCTTGTTTCCGCATATGCGGCCGGGCCCAGATGGTTGAGGCTGAATCCGAGGCCGCCGAGCCGCGCAGGGTCAAGCTCGAAGCTTCCTGGCTGCGGGAGCTGGCCGGCGAATTCGAGCAGCCCTACATGCGGCGGCTGAGCGATTTTCTGCGCGGGCAAAAAGCCGCGGGCAAGCGGATTTATCCCCCCGGCGAGCGTATATTCAATGCCCTGGACTCGACCCCTTTCGACGCGGTCAAGGTCGTCATTCTCGGCCAGGATCCCTACCACGGGCCGGGACAGGCCCACGGCCTGTGCTTTTCGGTGCCCCCCGGAATCGCCCCGCCGCCTTCGCTGCGGAACATTTTCCGGGAACTGCGATCCGACCTCGATTTCAGCATTCCGCGCCATGGCTGTCTGGAACATTGGGCGGGGCAGGGGGTGCTGTTGTTGAACGCGGTGCTAACCGTCGAAGCCCGGCGCGCGGCCTCGCATCAAGGCAAGGGCTGGGAACAATTCACCGACCGCATCGTGCGAAGTCTGAACGAACAGCGCAGCGGACTGGTCTTCCTGCTCTGGGGCGCATACGCCCAACGCAAGGGAAACATCATCGACCGCGACAAGCACCTGGTGCTGGCCGCGCCGCATCCTTCCCCCATGGCCGCCGACCGCGGCTTTTTCGGCTGCCGCCATTTCTCAAAAACCAACGACTACCTGCGTCAGCAAGGACAGCAAGCCATAGACTGGCAGTTACCGCTGGACTTGTAGTCTTGGACCGGGCGGAGATTGCGCCTTGGCCACAGATTCGACGCGCAATTGCGCCCGGGTGGTCAAAAAACTTCGCTGACGGTGAAAACGTAAAGCAACAACAAGACTGCGACGAGGGGCACCCACCAAGACACTGCCGCCGCTCCTGGAAATTCCAGCAAACTCAAGAGCATCAGATCGTCTGGCCGCCACTCCCGAAGTAAATTCCACACGCTTTCCGAGATCGTCGTCAACACCAACCCGGCTCCCGCGGCGCCGGCAACCGCGCTTGCCGCCAGCGGCAGTACAGCCCGTGCCGGAAGGCGCGAGCGCCGGCCAATCCTCGCTTTGAGCCGCATCAGTTCGGGATCGGGCAATTCGCCCGGAAGCGATTCAATGCGCTCCGCCATCCGCACCATCGCCGAAGCCACCCGAAAAGTCTCGCGACAGCACTCGCAGGACTCGATATGCGCTCGCAGGCTATCGGGCCATTGGCCGGTGCGAAACGCTTTGACAACTGCTTCGGACTTCAGGCAAAGCGCAGCTTTCATAAAGTTTCCTCCGCATTCCAACCATGGTATTCAAGGATTCGCGCCATTTTTCCGCGCGCCCGGAACAGCGCCACCCGCACGCCCGATTCGCGAACGCCAAGCGCGCTTGCAATCTCGCGATGGCTGGCGCCTTCCACATAAGCGAGCCATAGCAGAGTTTGTTGCTTTGGTGCGAGTCTTTCAAACAAGCGTTGCATGTCGATACCCAGTTCTGGTTGCGGACAATCCGCCTCCTGCTTGGGCGCAAGTTCCCGCCATTTTCGTTGCCGGGCCAATCGGCGGCCATGGTCGGCGATCAGGCTCAGCGCGGTCTTGTAAAGATAAGCCCTTAACTGGTGGATGTTCGCGTCTTTCCGGTCTTTCCACTTTGCGCGCAGCAGGCGGAGATAGGCCTCTTGCAACAAGTCGTCCGCCAAATGCGGGTCTTGCAAGCTCGCGATCAAGAAAGCGCGAAGCCGCCGGGCCGATTGCGCATACAGCGCGCGGAAAGCGGCTTCGTCCATGATTGCCTATCAGTTGCCGTTGCGGGATTCTTTCTCCCATTGCATCGACAGCCACCTTGCGACCGCGGCCGATGCCGCGAAACCCAAGCCGAATACGAGGAAGATAACTCCCGGTATGAGAAAGTCCTCGTCGCTGAATGCCGTCAGTCCAAGGAAACCCAAGCCAAGAAAAGCAAAGATGATTCCGAATGCCAGGGTTGCCAAGATCATTCGGTGCGGATTGGATTCAAACTGCCGCATGAACTGCCACCCGCTTTCGGTGGCGAGAAATTCCACCAACTCTCCTGCTGTTTCGAATTTCGCAAGCAATTGTTGCTGAATTTCGGCCTGTTTTTCATTCCGATGTTGCCGCAATTTAACATACAGCCAATAAATCAGTACGCAGGTCGCAAAAAAACCGAATGGTACCAATAGCGCCATAAAAGCTTCCATTTGTGGGATTCCTCCGTTCGAACCAGTATCTAGTTGCGCCGGCGATGGGCCAGCCCCAAAAATTCACATTCCTGCCCGTACAACGCGATGAGGCGCCGTTTGGTTAACAACCGGGAAAACTGGATTCTCAAAGCGGTGTTGTAGGGGCGGGGCATGCCTCGCCCATTCAGCCGCCGCAGTAGCGGCAGCCGCTGGTGCAGGTTTCGCGGACTTCGACTTCGACCAGGCCGGGCAGGGTGGTGCGCAGCCGCCGCCAGATCCAGATCGCCAGGTTCTCGCTGGTGGGATTCTCCAGCCCCTCGATCTCGTTCAAATAGCGGTGGTCGAGTTGCTCGAACAAAGGTTGAAATGCCTCACCGAGCTCGGCGAAGTCCCGAACCCAGCCTTGCGGTTGTTGCAATGGGCCTTCCACCGTGATGACGATGTGGAAGGAATGGCCATGCAGGCGCGAACATTTGTGTTCCGCCGGCAAGTTGGGCAGGCGGTGGGCCGCCTCGATGCGAAATTCCTTGTAGATTTTCATGCTGGCAAAGTGTCGCCGGCTCAGCCCGCGCAAACGGAGATTTTGCCACAGGCGGCTGAATTTTTGCTTGGGTGGCATGGCTTGCGCCCGCCAAGGCCGCCATTTTGCGCGAAGCGAAGTGGAGTTGCGGAATCTCTTGCAAAGATTTCGCCAGCCGCGTCGGCCTTTCCCGAGCAACAGCAAGCGCGCATCCGGTTGTTCAAAACTAAACTTGATGCTAAAGTGGGAAAGCATCAAAGCACCAAAGTGTAGGTGACTGCAATGTCTCGCCTGACCATTACCCTTGACGATCAGTTGCACCGCGCCCTAAAGGAAACCGCGGCGCGCCAGCGGCGCTCCATTGGGTCGATAATCGAGGAAAGCTTGCGCCTGCGCGGGATACGCACTTACGAGAGCGCCAGGGACATCATCAACCGATCGCGCGCGGCCGCCGGATTGGCATCGGAAGAAGCGCTTGACTTGGCGGTTCGGGAAGTCCGACAGCAACGCCAGTCCAAGAAAGTATGATCCCGGTTCAATTTGCGAAATGCGCAAGTCCGCGGTAATTGACACCAATATCGTTGTTTCCGGATTGATCACGGTTGATGCCGGCAGTCCCGTCGCAAGGATTCTCGACGGTATGCTCACAGGAGAAGTGCTTTACTTGATGTCCGAGGAATTGATCATTGAATATGGCGCAGTCCTTCGACGTGCAAGGCTCGCCAGTCTGCACCGCTTGAGCGGGGAAGAGATCGATTCTTTGCTGGCGGAGATCGTCGCGAACTCGATTTGGCGCGAACCTGCGCCAGCCGAATCGGCACCGGATTCCGGCGACAATCATTTGTGGCGCCTGCTGGCATCGGATCCCGGCAGCATCTTGGTAACTGGCGACAAGCTTCTGTTGGCGAATCCTCCGCCGGATCACTCGGTAATATCACCCAGACACTACATCGACAATCAGTTGGGCAATTTCGTGCGCGAGCGGGCTGGCGGCGAGAATCGCCGCTAGGTGCGTTTGCAATAGCCGGTCGACTCGATTCCCAAACTTCCACCGAATAGGAATATTCAGGAAAGACTGTCGGACCTTGTGATTGATAAATGCCGGACTGGCCGCACATCCGGTTGACAGTGGCCGCGCAGCGAGTACAATTCGCCTTCGCTTGAGCACGGGTGGTTAGCTCAGTTGGGAGAGCGTCGCCCTTACAAGGCGAATGTCGGGGGTTCAAATCCCTCACCACCCACCAAAGTCATTCCCGCCGGGGTTGACGCCCGGGGATGAGGCCTGGGGTTGAAGCCCGGGGTTGAAGCTCAGCAACGGACCGGTAGTTCAGTCGGTTAGAATGCCGGCCTGTCACGCCGGAGGTCGCGGGTTCGAGTCCCGTCCGGTCCGCCATCTCCCGCAGCCAGGGCTTCCTCCAGCCACTTCTCCGTGGATATCCGATCTTCAAGATCGTCGAGATATTCGAGCAGGGCTTGCCTGATGTGGAAGCGGACCGGTTTCCCCGTCAGCGCGGCAAGCAAGGTCAGTTCATTCTCCAGTTCCCTGGGCAGATCGATTCTGAGCATTGGCGGCTTTCCCCAAGCGGCTGTGAAATTGACGATGGTGGTGTCGGCCCGGATTTTTGGAATTGGCTTCAGCAGACGCTCTCGATTATATGCCAGGGAAAGCCATCGCCAAGTTGCG
The DNA here is from genome assembly GCA_965221015.1 of uncultured Pseudohongiella sp. GTDB lineage: Bacteria > Pseudomonadota > Gammaproteobacteria > Pseudomonadales > Pseudohongiellaceae > UBA9145. The sequence continues at coordinate 1,510,866 of OZ244859.1, forward strand.
TTTGCCACGACATCAGGTTGACATCAACGCGACAAGCATGCCGCATGCCGCGATATACAACGCGTAAACAGCGACTTGCGCGAGCGCGCGGCACCGCGGCCAAAAAGCGGCAGCCAGCAAACTGGCGGGGTTTCGGCCAATTCGGCTACACTTCCGCGCGTGCCGGTCGATTTCATCTTACAGGCAAGCCGGCGGTCATGACGCGGGTCAAGGGAACCAGGGCGGTCAAGAAAATTCATGCGACTGAAATGCATCAGGTTGGCCGGCTTCAAGTCCTTCGTTGACCCCACCACCATCAATTTCCCTTCCGACATCTGCGCCGTGGTGGGTCCAAACGGCTGCGGCAAGTCGAATGTGATCGACGCCGTGCGCTGGGTGATGGGCGAAAGCTCGCCGCGCAACCTGCGCGGCGAACAAATGGCCGACGTCATCTTCAACGGCTCCGCGGCGAGAAGCCCGGTGGGCCTGGCTTCGGTGGAACTCGTGTTTGACAATGCCGAGCGCAGGCTGCAGGGAGAATATGCCAGCTATGCGGAAATCTCGATCAAGCGCAAGGTCGAGCGCAATGGTGAATCAATCTACTCGCTGAATGGAACCAAATGCCGCCGCCGCGACATTACCGAGCTATTCCTTGGCACCGGGCTTGGCCCGCGCAGTTATTCCATCGTCGAACAAGGCATGATCAGCCGCCTGATCGAATCCAGGCCGGAGGAATTGCGGGTGCTGATCGAAGAAGCCGCCGGCATTTCCAAATACCGCGAACGGCGCAAGGAAACCGCGTCCCGCATTGCCCGCACCCGGGAGAATCTGGACCGGCTGGGGGATGTGCGCGGCGAGCTGGAGCGGCAACTGCAAAATCTGGAAAGGCAGGCGCGGACCGCCAAACGCTACCGCGAATTGATGGAAGAACGGCGCACGGTGGAGGCCCGCGTTCACGCGTTGCGTTGGCAAGGCTACGCTTTGGAGATGGAAGCCGCCGCAAAATCCCTGGCGGAGTTGGAAATCCGCAAGGAAAAGGCGGCCGCGGAACTGCGCGAAGAGGAAGCCGCAATCGAGAAGGCCCGGGAGCACAGTGCCCAACGCAACGAAGATGTTACCAAGGTCCAGAGCCGAAGCATTGACATTGGCAATGATATCGCCCGTATCGAGCAGTCGATGGAACATCATCGGGAACGGGTGGCGCAGCTTGGCGAGGATCTGGAAAAAACCCGCGGCGACTGGCGTCAGACTTCGCGCGAACTGGACTCGGATCTGGCCAAGGCCGTGGAGATCGAGGGCAATCTTGCGCGGATTTCCCTCGCTGCCGCGGCGGCGGAAGAAAAAGAAGCGGAATCATCGCGTTTGGCCGCGGAAGCCGAAAATGCAAGCAGTCAAGATCAGCGCCAATGGGAGGCGTTCAAGGCCGAATCCGAAACGCCGCGGCAGACCGTGGAGGTCGAGCAGGCGAACATCAAACAATTGCGAAGCGGTATCGCGCGCGCCGAGAACATGCGCGAACGCCTGCGCCGGGAATACGCGGAACTGGATGCCGGGCCGGATGATTGCGACGACCGTGAACAGCGCGCGGAGAAATGGGAAACGGAACTGGAAACCCTGCAAAGCCGCCTCGGCCAATCGGCGGAAGAGTTGGAGCAGGCGCGCGAGTCGCTGCAGTCTTGCGAAGGGGCACTGGATCGCGTTCGCGGCGAAATTCGCCGGGCCGGCGGACGCAAGGCCTCCCTCGATGCCTTGCAGCAAGCGGCGCTTGGCGATGATGACGACACGCTTGGGCAGTGGCTGGAACGCCGGGGTTTGGACGACAAGTCCCGGATCGGCGAAATCTTGCGCATCGAACCGGGCTGGGAAGCGGCGGTGGAATTTGTGTTGGGAGATCGTCTGCGGGGAATCTTGGTGGATGAACTGTCCGATGCGTTGCTGGAAGACCTTCCGCGAACCGAACTGACCTTGCTGGGCAAAGCCGAAACCGAGGCGGAAACGGCGGCGAGCGCCCCGCGCGGCGAATTGCCGCCGCCACTGACGCAAAAGCTTGCAAGCGGACATCCCCTCGGCGATTTTCTGCGCGGCGTATTTGGCGCCGGAAGTTTGCGGGAGGCCTTGGCGGCCCGCCGCCTGTTGCGCGCGGGAGAATCGGTGGTCACGGTCGATGGCGTTTGGATGGGCGTGAACTGGATTCGGGCCGGCAAGGCGGACCGGGAACAATCCGTGGTGCTGCGGCAGCAGGCGATCCAGGCCCTGGCCGCCGAGATCGATTCGCTGGAAAAGCAATCCACATCGCTTGCGCGGCAACGCGGGCAATTGCGTGATGCCTTGACGGCGCTGGAAGACGAGCGCGAACAAGGTCAAAAGCGGTTGCGGGAGAAGTCCACCGCGTTGGAGCGGTTGCGCGCGGAAATCGCGGCCGACGGGGCCCGGGCGCAAGCCCGGCGCGAACGCCGCGAAGGGATCGAGGGTGAATTGGCGGAATTGGATCGGCAAATCGAGGATGACCGCGCCAGTGTCGCAATGGCGGACGGGCGGCTGGAGGCGGCGCGCGAACAAATGCAAAGCGACGCCAGTCGCCAGCGGGAATTCTCGGCCGCCCGCGAGAAAAGCGGCAAGCGGCTGGCGCAGCTTCGGGAACAAGCCGCCAAAGACAGGGACGCGCGGCATCAATTGGCCATGCAAAACAACCAACTCGCAACCGAATTGAAGTCCACCCGCGAAAATATGGATCGCATGGCGGTTCAGGTGCAGCGCGATGCCGAGCGTATTCGAACACTTGAAGCCCAATTGCGGGAGACCGAATCCCCCGGCGAACGGCTGCGGCGGCAATTGCAGGAAAAGTTGGAGCAAAGCGCGGCGGTGGACCAGGAGTTGCGCGAGGCCAGAGCGGCCCATGAAGAGGCGAAATCGCAATTGGAGTCGCGGGAGCAGCAACGCCGACAGTTGCAGCAGCGCGCCGAAGAGCTGCGCGAAGAAATTGTGTCGCATCGCGTGGAAAACCAGCGCGCGGTTGGAAAAAGCGAGGAATTGTACGAGCGCCTCGCCCAGGCGGGATTGAGCCCAAGCCAGATTCTGGAAGACTTGCCCGAGGACCAAACGTCGCAATCCAGCGAGGAGCGCTTGCGCAAAATCGATGCCCGCATCGAACGGATCGGCTCGGTGAATCTCGCCGCCGCCGAAGAATTCGAGCGGGAAACCGAGCGCAAAGTCTGGTTGGACAAACAAAACGAAGAACTGGAAAAGGCCCTGTCCACCCTGGAACAGGCCATGCGCAAAATCGACGGTGAAACCCGCGCGCGGTTTGGCGATACCTTGGCAAGCATCAACGAGGGGCTGAAAAATTTGTTTCCCCGACTGTTCGGCGGCGGTCAGGCCTATCTTGAGTTAACCGGCGAGGACTTGCTCCATGCCGGAGTCAGCATCATGGCGCGACCGCCGGGCAAAAAGAACAGCAACATACACCTGCTCTCCGGCGGCGAAAAAGCGATGACCGCCATCGCCCTGGTGTTCACCATTTTCCAGCTCAATCCTTCACCATTTTGCATGCTCGACGAAGTCGACGCGCCACTTGACGATGCCAATATCAGCCGGTTTGCCGCGCTGTTGCGGGAAATGGCGGCGCAAGTGCAATTCATTCTCGTCACGCACAACAAGATTTCGATGGAAACCGCCAATCAATTGCTTGGCATCACCATGCAGGAAGCCGGCATTTCCCGGGTTGTCAGTGTGGATATTGATGAGGCCGCGGAAATGGCAACCGCCTGAAGCGGGCGAATTGTGCGGCACGGTTCCAGTTCGCCGGACATGGCCGGCGAAATGCGGCCGTCATTGCCAGCATTCGCTAAAGAAATGCGTCAAAATGGTGGATATAGCAGTTGACTGGAAAGAGAATTCGCAATCGCGTGGATTTTGCTAAATGGCGGACTTGCGTGAACTCCTGATACTTGGCCTCGCGCTGATCATTCTTTGCCTGCTTTTGCGCGCGGCGTATGTCGTCTACCGCCGCGGAAAAGGTCAAATCCAGCTCTCCATCGATGAGCAATCGGATCAGGATGCGGCGTTGCGGGACCCGGCGCTGGCCGAATTGCCCAATGGGGGAGCGCGCCTGGCCTCGGTGCCGGAGGGCGGCAAGTTCGGCTCCCCGGGCGGCGAAGCGGGCGCCATCGCATCGAGCGGCGGAATACCGCCCACCAACGGTGGAACCCCGCCCCATGAGGAAAACGTGCCATTGCTGCTTGACCCGGTTGCGGTAAGCGGGAGCGCGCCGGAGGCGCCGGCAACCCGGGCGGCGCTCGCCGGAAATGGGCCGGAAGCTCCGCATCCAGCGCGCGGCAACCCGGACCGGGAACGGCTGGGCAGCGCCAATTCCGGCGCGGTCGAAGGCGGAAACGGTTCCGGCGCGGGCCTGGATCTGGAGTTTGGCGCAGTCTCGATCACCGCGGGCGAACGCATCGGCGTCGATGCGCCAAAGCCCGCGCGTAAACCAGTCCCGCTGGAGACCGAAGCGGAATTGACGCCTCCGGCGCGAGAACCCCGGGAAGACCAGCAACAATCCGCGGCGCAGCCGCGAAATCCCGGCCCGAATGGCTCAGCGGACGATGCCGACGGCAAAGCGCAAAAGCCGGCCGAATCCAACAAGGCGGAAATCGGCAATGACCGCATCGTCGCGGTACACGTGGCCGCCGGCGAAAACCGCGAATTTGGCGGGCGCGAACTTTGGGATTTTCTGCACGCGGCGGGCCTGCGCCATGACAAAATGCGGATTTTCAGCAAAACCGAGGGCAACAGGGAGGATGGCCCGCCGATTTTCCGCGTCGCCAACATGCTCAACCCCGGCACCTTCGAAGCGGATACCATGGATGAATTCCGCACACCCGGAATCAGTTTGTTCCTGTTGTTGCCGGCCCCCATCAACAACCTGCTCGCGTTTGAGCAAATGTTGGCGGTTGCGCGCCGCGTGGCCGAAGCTTTTGACGGTCGTGTGCTGGATGCCAGCCGGCGGCATTTGACGGCCCAGGGAATTGAACAGGCGCGCCGTCGAATTCGCGAGTTCGACGGCGACAGTTCCGCCCCGTCTCCGCCTCGCGAACCAATCTAGCGCAGCCGTGGCCACGCCGGACCCAGCGCCTGCCGCCGTCAGGCGGGAAGTCGAATCACTGCGCGAGCGGATTGAATTTCATAATCGTCAATATCACACGCTGGATCAGCCAAGCATTCCCGACGCCGAATTTGACGCGCTGCTGGCAAGGCTGGAGCAGCTCGAGCGGGAGTATGGCCTGCAAAGCCCCGACTCTCCCACCCAGCGCATCGGCGGCGAACCCTTGCCGGGATTCGTCGCGGTTCACCATGAAATTCCGATGTTGTCGCTGGAAAAAGCGTTCAGCGAAGAAGAATTGCTGCAGTTTGAAAGTCGTGTGGCCAAACGCGCGGAACTGGAAGGGCAGATGGAATTTTGCTGCGAACCCAAGGTCGATGGTGTGGCGGTAAGTTTGCTCTACCGCGACGGCTTGCTGGAGCGCGGCGCCACCCGGGGCGATGGCTCCAGCGGTGAAGACATCACCCACAACGTTCGCACCTTGCGCGATATTCCGCTGCGCTTGAACGCGCCCGTACCGACTGGTTCCGTGCTGGAAATCCGCGGCGAGATTTTCCTCGGCAAGCGGGGTTTTGCCGCGCTGAACGAACGCGCATCAAAGGAGGAAGGCCGCACGTACATCAATCCGCGCAACACGGCGGCGGGCGCCGTGCGCCAACTCGACCCGCGCAACACCGCGAAACTGCCCCTGCAAATGCTTTGTTACAGCGTCGGCGTCGTCCAGGGAATCGCTTTGCCGGACACTTTGCTGGAAATTTTCGACCAGTTCGACGACTGGGGCCTGCCGACCAATGTTGAACGCAAACTGTGCAAGGGGTCTGGCGAATGTTTGGCCTATTGCGCGGAATTGCTGGGCAAGCGGCCCCGGCTCGACTACGAGATTGATGGCGCGGTGATCAAATTGAATCAATTGGATTTGCAGCGCAAACTCGGCCAAACCAGCCGCAGTCCGCGCTGGGCGATTGCCTGGAAGTTTCCCGCCGAGGAAAAGAGCGCCGAATTGCTTGCCGTTGATTTTCAGGTGGGGCGCATGGGAACCATCACCCCGGTTGCCCGGCTGGCGCCGGTTTTCGTCGGCGGCGTGACGGTGAGCAACGCCAGCTTGCACAACATGGACGAGATCGAAAGGCTGGGCGTTTGCGTCGGCGACACGGTGATCGTGCGCCGCGCGGGCGATGTCATTCCCCAGATCGTGCAGGTGATGGAGCCGGGCGGGAGGCGGGTTCCCATCGAATTGCCCGCGGCCTGTCCGGCATGCGGCGCGCCCATCGAAGCGGATGGCGATGTGGCTTTTCGCTGCGGCGCGGGTTTGACCTGTACCGCCCAGCGCCGGCATTCGCTTGAGCATTTCGCCTCGCGCACGGCGATGGATATCGAAGGTTTGGGAACGCGCTTGATCGAGCAATTGGTGGAAACCGGCGCGGTAAACCATGTGGCCGACATTTTTGCGCTTTCCGTGGAGCAATTGTCCGCTTTTGAGCGCATGGGCGAAAAATCGGCGGCCAAGCTGGTCGCGGCGATCAAGCGCAGCAAGAACACCAGCCTGAGCCGCTTTTTGCTGGCGCTGGGTATTCGCGAAGTGGGAGAGGCGACGGCACTGGCCCTGGCGAATCATTTCGGCGATTTGCGGCCGCTGATCGAGGCCGATGCGGAAACCTTGTGCGGAGTTGCCGATGTTGGGCCGATCGTCGCGCAACATCTGCGCCGGTTTTTCGACAATTCCGCCAACCTGGACTTGATTGCGGCGCTGCGCGATGCCGGCGTGAATTGGCCGACGCATGAGCCCGCCGCAGCCGACAGCCTGCCATTGGCTGGCCAGACTTTTGTTTTGACCGGCACGCTGGCGCGGATGACCCGCACCGAAGCGAAGGCCAAACTGGTGCAACTCGGCGCCAAAGTGGCCGGTGGAGTGTCGGCGCGGACACATTGCGTCGTTGCCGGCGAAAACGCCGGCGCCAAATTGACCAAGGCGGAGAGCCTCGGTGTCACGGTCTGCAAAGAGCCGGAATTTATCGATTTATTGCGCGAACATGGTCTGGAAGTCTGATCCTTTCGCGCGGCGATTGGCTGGTGGCGGGAGCCCCGGCTGCTGGATTGAAATATGAATTGGTGGGGCAAAGTTGTCGGCGGCGCATTCGGCTTTATGCTCGGCGGTCCCATGGGCGCCTTGCTTGGCGCCGCCCTGGGCAATTATTTCGATACCGGCGTGGCAAGCGCGGGCTCCGGGGAATTTCTCGGCCGGGGCGATACCGAGCGGGTCCAGACCGCCTTCTTCACCGCGACCTTTTCCGTCATGGGCTACATCGCCAAGTCGGATGGGCATGTCAGCAAAAGCGAAGTTGAACTTGCCGAGCGCGTGATCGAGCAAATGCGGCTTTCTCCGCGGCAGCGCCAGGTGGCGATTGACCTGTTCAACAAAGGCAAACAGGAAGGCTTCCCCATCGCCCAGGTGCTCGCCCAGTTCCGGCGCGAGGTTGCCCGCCGCAAAACCCTGTTGCAAATGTTTCTCGAAATTGTTGTTGCCACGGCCTTCGCCGACGGCAAGCTCGATGCGGCGGAACGCGGCCTGCTGCAATCGATCGCCGCCGAACTTGGCTTTGCGGCGAATCAACTCGATCAATTGCTGGCGCGGATCTCGGGTCAGGCGGAATTCGCCCGCATGGATCCGCGGCAAGAACACTTGCGGCGGGCGGAGCAATTGCGGGCGGCGCATCAATTGCTTGGCGTGAACGAGCGCTGCAGCGACGCCGAATTGAAAAAAGCCTATCGTCGGCAGATGAACCAGCACCATCCGGACAAATTGGTGGCGAAGGGTCTGCCCGAGGAAATGATGGAAATCGCCACGCGCAAGGCCCAGGAAATCAAGGCGGCCTACGAGTTGATCAAGTCCAACCGCGCCGCTTGAGCCCAGCCGCGCCGGGCGAAGCCTGTCCGCGGCAATCCACAATGGAATGGCAAAAAAAAGCCCGGCACGGGTGCCGGGCTGAACACTATCAAGGGAGAGATAAATGAACCAATTTCTGCTGTCACAGAGAAAAATTCACCTACGCTCAATCAGACAGCCCGCCGCTTAAAAAGTTCCCACGCCGGGAAAATAATCGGGCAGGCGCCCGACTTGCCGGGTTCACAAATTGACCACCCGCAAATCCGGCAGTTGCAGCGCATCCGCGCTTTCGCGATTGGTGATGATGCCGAAACTGGCCTTGGGCGTGCTGAAGTAACGGTCGGTCACCGTCTTCAGATCCTCCAGCGTGGTGGCGAGCGCGCGCACGCGAAAACGCGTCCGCTGCGCGAGGCTGCGGCCGAAAAGCTGGTTGTAGAAAGCGGCTTTGGCTTCGCCAGCCGGAGAAGAGGGTTTGTCCATGGCCGAAATCACGCCAAGAATCGCTTCTTCCAACTGGCGCTGCCCGTGTTTTCCTTGCAGAACCCAATCCAGCGAGCGGTCGAAATCCGCCAAGGTTTCCGCAAGGCGCGGGTCGCGATAGGAGAAGCAGCGGAACACCGCCGCGTTCGAATTCTGCCCCGCGCCGCTGCCGTAGGCGCCGCCTTGCTCGCGAACCGCCCGGTGCAGGAATCCGTTGTTGATGAAACGGGCAAGCACGTGCAAAACGGGGTTGTCTTCATGGTCGGAGGGTACCGTTGGCCAGGCCTTGGCGCAAAAGTTGACCGAAGTTGCCGTGGTCCAGGCCTCGCAGATTCCGCCGCGCAAGGACGGCAGGCTGAACGCGCCATGGGCGCCGGCCTGACCGCACTCCGACCACGCGCCGGCAATGTCCTCAAGCAGGCTTTCATGGGCCTCCCGCTCCGCGACCAGCAGGAATTGACGCTCGCCGCCGACGATGCGCCGATGCAAAAGGGAGAACTTTTCCAGCAACGCCTGCCGCGCCTGCTCCGTGGAAATTTCGCTCGCCAGCGTGCGCAGCCGCAGAATGCTTTCCAGTCCGGTGGTTTTGTGGGCAAGCAGCGCGCCCGGGCTCATGGCGCTGCAAGCGAGGCTGATCGCAAGGCTGTGGCCCTGGGAAGTGATGCTGTTTTCCTTGCGCGCCTGAATCTGTTCGAGCAAGTCCCGCAGCCGCCGCGTTTCATCGAACCGCAGTTCTGCAACGGTTGCGCGCAGCAATTCCGTCATCTGCCGGTGCTTGTTGCGCAGGCATTTGGACGAAATACTGAAAACGGCGTGGTTGGTTTGCACGTCGTCGATTCGCGCGCGGATACTGCTGAAACTGTCGACTCCTCCGCAAACTTGCGATTGCCAGACCTGGGTGGCGGCATAGTCCCGCTTGCCGACACCAAACTCGCCGAGACAGGCCGCATACAGTTGCAGACAATCCAGCAGTTCGTCTTCGAGCCGCGGCAGATTGAAAACGATTTGCTGGTACGCCAAACCATTGGTGGCTTGGTCGTAACAGTTGACGATTTCACCACCGGGCAGCCGCTCGATACGGTTTTCCGGTTCGGTCAGCTGCGGCGGCACATCATCGAGTTCGACCCGAGGCAATACCTCGGGATCGTCTTCGCTCATTTGCCGTTCCCGCAAAAGCCGTGATTGCGCGATGATCCGGCTCTTGTCCGCCGGCGTGAGCGCGCTTTGGATTTTCGCCAGCCGGGTTTTTTCCGCGGCGGTTTTGCGCGCCGCCAATTCCGGGTCGGGAATCAGGCTCAGCGTCACGCGATGGGGATTTTCCAACAGCAATTCGCGCGCCAGATTGGGAATGAAATCGGGGTCGCGTATTTCCCGCCGCAATTTTTCCAGCACCGGGTCGAGATCCAGCATGGCGACCGGGTCGCCGCGATGAATAGCCGCGGGCAGCCCCGCCAAAATCAATTGCAGGCCGTAAGGGTAGGCGCCACCGCCAATTTCCCGCTGGTCCAGTTCAAACTGGTGCAAGGCCGCTTCCACTTGTTCCCGCGCCACGCCCTCCCGCGCCACCTGTTCCAAGGTCTCCAGCACCAGTTTCTCCACCTGCTCCGTGGCATCGGCGGCGCAACCTTCAAGCCCGGCCATGAAACTCATTTCGCGGAACGAGGATTCAAGGCCGCACAGGGGTGACGGCGAAGTGCCGAGCGCGCTGGATTCCAGCGCCCGAAGCAAAGGGCTGGCGCTGTTGTCGAGCAGCACGCTGGCCAGCATCTGCGCCCGAATTTGCTGCTCTAGGTCGTTGCTGTGGCCCAGCAGCCAGCCAAGCAGCACATGGGTTTTGCGCTCGCTGTCGCTGTCGCTTTGCTCGGCGAAATAGCGCTCTTCCACGCGCACCGGGGCCGGGTGGCGCGCTTCGTCGGCGATGTCGATGTTGATCTTCTGCGGGGCGAAGTCGGACAGCGCGCAATCCTCGATGCGCGCCTGATGTTCGCGCGCGGGAATATCGCCGAACGTCATGAAAACCGAATTGCCGGGATGGTAATGGCGGCGATGAAATTCGAGCAGTTGGCGGTAGCTCAGTTTTGGAATTTCGCCGGGGTCGCCGCCGCTGTTGTAGTGGTAGGTGGTTTCGGGGAACAGATGCCGGCACATGGTGTGCCAGAGCACACTCACCGGCGAACTCATGGCGCCTTTCATTTCATTGTAGACAACGCCTTTGATGGTCAACTCGCTGTCGCCGTCGTCGGCTTCGGCGAATTCAAGCCGATGTCCTTCCTGGGCGAAGTCCAGCTCATGCAAGTTGGGGTGGAAAACCGCATCGAGATAAACCTGCAGCAGATTGTCGAAATCCTTTCGATTCTTGCTCGCGAAGGGATAGGCGGTCCAATCGCTGCTGGTGAAAGCGTTCATAAAGGTATTCAGCGAACGCCGCGTCATCATGAAGAAAGGGTCGCGCACGGAAAAACGGCTGCTGCCGCAAAGACTGGTGTGCTCGAGGATATGGGCGACTCCGGTGGAATCCATCGGCGCGGTGCGCAAGGCGACGAGGAAGACATTTTCCGCCTCGCGGCTGTCGAGGTGGTAATGCAATGCGCCGGTCGCGCGGTGCTCGTATTCCTCGACGCCGATATTGAGGGCGTCGATGCGCCGGCTGCGGCGCCAGCGAAAGGCGGGATGCGCCAGCGCGGCTTGCTCCGCCGCCTCGGTCGTCTCCGCCGCATCCGCGTGCAAAAGGGTATCGGTCATATGCTTCTCAGCTTGGCCGGGCCTGAACGGCCGGCGGGTGTTCCAAAGTAATCGCGCCCAGTCTACCACCGCGGAAATCGCGCAACAGGACTTCGGCGGCCTTGCCGCAATCGACGCGGCCGGCTTTTTTCAGCAGACCGCGGGAGAGGGCGATACTATCAAAAATTGAATCCGCGGATAGCGCATCATCGCGCAAGCGGTAGCGTTCGAGCAGCCGTTGCCGATGTTGGCGCAGCAGGATTTCGACCAGAAACCGGGCCACCTCCAGCGCATCCACGGCCGCCGCGCCAATGCTGCCGACGCAGGCCATGAGCAGGGCCGCGTTCTGGTCTTCCAGTTTCGGCGCCAACAGGCCTGGAGTGTCCACCAACATCCACTCATCGGCAAAGCGCGCGGACTGCTGCCGCCGGGTGATGCTTGGCGTATTGCCTGTTGCCGCGAGTTTGCGTCCAATGCTGGAATTCAAAAGCGTGGATTTACCGACATTCGGAATACCGACGATGGCGATGCGGCCGGGCCGGTGGCTTTTTCTGCCGCTTGCGCCGGCCAATCGCTGGATTTGCGCGAGCAGCAACTTGCGCGCAAGCGGCGCGTTCCTGCCATTGCGCAGGCAAACGCCATCCGCCCGCGCGCTGTACCAGGCTTGCCAGGCGGCGTTGCCATTGGCGTCGGCGAGGTCGCATTTGTTGAGCACGCGCAGCAGGGGCAATTCACCGCGCATTGACGCGAGCAAAGGATTGGAACTTGCCGCGGGAATGCGCGCGTCGAGGACTTCGATGACGAGCCCGGTATCGCGCAGCAGTTTGCCAAGCGACTTGCGCGCCTTGTGCATATGCCCGGGATACCAGGAAATCGGCATGGGAAGGGAATCATTCATGAAAATCAAGTTCGCCGCGGGCTTGCCGATAGGTTCTTAGCCAAACCGGGCGCATTGCTTCTCCCGCAGGCGGCGCCCCGCATCTGGCTTGCCGGGCGCGGTATTGAATTGGGCCATTGTTATCACCATATGGGAGAATAGTGGTTTCAGCACCTGTGGTTGCGGCAAGGGAGACGCGAGAGAATATGCAAGCTGTTCTGGAGAATAAATTGCGGCGGCAATTCGAACCGGAATTTCTCGAAGTGCTGAACGAAAGTCATATGCACAGCGGTCCGGCGACGGATTCGCATTTCAGATTGACGCTGGTGTCGCGCCGGTTTGACGGCATGAGCCGCGTTGTCCGGCATCAAGCGGTTTATCGGCTGCTTGCCGCCGAACTTGCCGGCGGCGTCCACGCGCTTGCCTTGCATTTGTACACATCCGAAGAGTGGCGCAAGCGGCGCGAGTCGATTCCCGCTTCACCCGATTGCCGGGGCGGCAGCCAAGCCCAGGCCTGACCGGCCGGACCGCGACACTGGCGCGCCGCACTTTTGGCCCGCGCGCTCCAGCGCTGGATAAACAATCATGACACAAAACGAGACAAGCGAACTTCTGCCGGCCTTGATTGTAAAAGGCTTGTTTGTTGCCTTGCTGGCGGCCGGCCTGTTGGCCGTGGTGAGCGAAAGGTCCGTCGAACCGGATTCCGACGCGGCGCTGGAGCTTGCCCTGGCCTTGTCGGCGACCCCGCCATCGCCGCTTACCGTGATTCCCGATTTCTCGCTCGTTCAAACCATTGACGCGCGCAAGCGCATATTTCTCAACTACATCCAGAACTACGTCGATGAGCAAAATCTGCTGATCGCCCGCGACCGGTCTCGACTTCGCGCCATTGTCGCGTCTTTGCGTGAAGGCGCCGCGCTGAACTGGGAGCAGACCGCGGAACTGAACGCCGAATCCCGCGACTGGCTGCTGGAACTTTCCAAACGCTACCGGCTTGCGCAAGCGGATTTTGACCAGCCCCAAGCCTGGCTTGATGAATTGCTGCGCAGGGTGGATTTCATTCCCACTTCACTGGTGCTGGCCCAGGCGGCCAACGAGTCCGCCTGGGGCACGTCCAGATTCGTGCGCGAAGGCAACAACCTGTTTGGGCAATGGTGCTTCGACCCCGGCTGCGGCATCGTGCCGCAACAGCGCAGGAGCGGAGCAAGCCACGAAGTGCGCCAATTCGCGACTTTGCGCGATGCGGTGCGTTCCTATTTTTTCAATCTCAACACCAACTTCAGCTACCACCCCTTTCGCGAATTGCGCCAGGAAATGAGAGCACAGGGCCGGAAGCTGGATTCGATGGTGCTCGCATTCGGTCTCAACCGATATTCCGAGCGCGGCCGCAGCTACGTTGATGAATTGCAGATCATGATCGTGCAAAACGACCTGGCCGCGCGGGATGCGGATTTTGTCGCCGCGAACAGCCAGCTCATTCGGGTATGGTCGGATTGATCCATTGCACCGAATACCAGTGGAAGCGCCGCGAATTTGTATCCGGCGCGGTGCAAATATAGCGCCAGCGGCGGCCGGAAAATTCGCTTTCGGGCGCCAGACGGACGATGCCCGCATCCCGGTCCAGCCATTGCATCGGGATCGGCTGGCCACCGGCGAAGCAGCCCAGGCTGGCCAGATTGTAATCGCCCACCTCCGCCGCGGAGAATTGCAGCGTTACCTCGGGGCTGGGAGAACGGGTAACCGGGGACTCGGGTGTCACTATCCGCGCGTTGAAGGGCAGGGTGGCGAATTTCAGGCTCGCGCTTTCCAGGTCGGCGAAAATTCCCGCCAGCGGATAGCGCGGCAGGGCGAGAAAATCCGAGCTGGGGCCGATGGCGCCGGAATTTTGCGCAAAACCGACGAAATCGAGTTCCCGCAGCAGGTTTTTGATCGCCGGATCGAATTCGCCGTAGGGATAAGCGAGGAAGCGGTGGGATTGTCCCGTATGGTCTGCAATGATCTGTTCCGCGCGCAGCAATTCCTCCCGCTGGCGCGCGATCCAGGCGGCATCGGTTTCCCCTTCGCTCCGCGTCAACATGTGGGAATGTTCCACCATGTGATTGGCCACCAAGGTGCCCGCCGCCGCCATTTCCGCCACTTGCTCCCAGCTCATGTAATTCCGCAAGCGCGCGTCGATCGGACCGGTGCTGAGAAAAAGCGTGAATGGGAAATCGAATGAGCGCAGCATCGGAAACGCGGTTTCGTAGATCGAAAGGAAACCGTCATCGAATGTGATCGCCACCGCCCGCTCGGGCAACTCCCCGCCGCCGCGCAGGGCTTCGACCATCACGTCGAGACCGACCACGTTGTAGCCGTTGTCGCGCAGATATGTCAGATGCGCCCGAAAATCGTCCGGCGAAATCGAAGTCGACGCCGGCGTATCGGTGGCCACATGATGGTAGACCAGCACCACGCCGCTGGAAGCCGCGAAGGCATGGCCCGCCAGCAGCAACGCAAGCAATCCCAGCATTCGAAAAGGCATCGCAAGTCCTCCCACCCCTGTTGCGCACGTCCAAAGCGCGACCCGCCCCCGCCATCGGGGGTTTGCCCGCCCCATGCCGCCGGAGACCGGCGGCGAGCTCAGGCGCCGGCCGGGGCGGCTTGTTTGTCGAGCTTTCGTTTCACCCACCAGCGCCGAATGCGGGTCCAACGGTCGATGAACAGTTTGCCGTCCAGGTGGTCGATTTCGTGCAGCAGGCACACCGCGTGCATGCCTTGCACCTCAGAGGTGAAACGATTGCCGCCGGCGTCGAAAGCTTCAACGCGGATTCTGGTGGCCCGGATGACATTGCCGGATACACCGGGAACCGACAGGCAGCTTTCCTGCACCAGGCCGTAAGCGCTTTTGGCGCGGACCACCGGATTGACGTAGGCCACCGGCCCGTACCGGTCGCCGGGCACACGCACCACGGAAACCCGTTTGGAAACACCGATTTGCGGCGCGGAAAGACCAATCCCCGAGCCTTCATCCAGGGCATCCAGCGTGGCGAACAATTCACCGATGAGTTGTTCCAGTTGCCCATCAAAATCTTCCACCGGCGCGCACACGCTTTGCAGGATTTTGTCGGGGTAGACCACAATTTCTTGCGCGTTCATCGGGTGGGGGTTGGATCCTGTTTGTTGAGCGAAACTCCGCTGCCGGAATAGTTTTCCGGGTTGCCGCCCAAGCCGCGTTGCAACAGCGGCAGGCTAACCACGATGGCGATAATCAGCAATGCGATCTCGATGGAATACACCGTCAAGTATCCCGCGGCCACGTTTTCCGCGGCGCCGGGCGCGACCATCCCGGCCTGGATCGTATTCACCAAATCCCTGATCAGGCCGGACAAAGCCATGCCAACACCCACCGCCGTGGCCTGGACGGCGCCCCAGGCGCCCAGCGCGAGACCCACCTGATCTTTGGGCGCCCGGTTCATGGTCGCGGTCAAGGTGCCGTGGCCGAACAATGCGCCGCCGAAACCAATCAGAAAATTGCCCAGCAGAAACAGGCCGGGCATGCCCACGGGCGCCGCGGTCATGACGAAAACAAAAGCTGGAATCCCGATGATCGCGCCATTGCGCGCCACGCCATAGGCATTGGCGCCTTTGTTGCAGCGCTGCGCCGCAAAGGCGAATCCGATCAAGCCGCCCAAGGCCACCAGCGCGGTCAAGCGTGTGGTGGCGCTGACCGTCAAGCCAAGCACATGGCCGCCGAACGGTTCAAGCAAGACATCGGCCATTCCGAAAGCCATGGTGCCAAGCCCGACAATGGTCAGCCTGCGCCTGGTGTCGCTGCCGGCGCAGAAAGACAGCCAGGATTCCCGAAATCCCGGGTCCGGCGCCAGATCCACCGCTCCGCGGGCGGGATCCCGTGTTTCCTGTTTCCACATGGCGATGCCATTGAGGATCATGGTCAAAAGCGCCACCGATTGAATCACCTGGATCAATCTGCCGGACGAGAAGTTCTCCAGCGCCGCGCCAAAAGCCAGCGAACTGAGCATCATGCCGAAAAGCAGCATCACGTACATCAAGCCCACGACTTTTGGGTGCGATTCGCGCGGGGTGAGGTCGGTCGCGAGAGCCAGCCCGGCGGTTTGCACCATGTGAATGCCAATGCCCACCAGCAAGAAAGACAGTGCCGCCACGCTTTGCCCGATCCAGATGGGCAAATTGCCCGATTCGCCGCGACCAGCCAACACCAGCAAGGCCATGGGCATGAAAGCGAAGCCGCCGAATTGCCACAAGGTGCCGCGCCAGATGAACGGCACGCGCCGCCAGCCGAGCGCGGACCGATGGGTGTCCGACCGAAAACCGATGACGGCCCGGAAAGGCGCCAGCACCAGCGGCAGGGCCAGCATCACGCCAACGATGCTGGCCGGCACTTCCAACTCGACAATCATGACGCGATTCAAGGTGCCGACCAAAAGCACCAGGGCCATGCCAACGGAAACTTGAAACAGGGAAAGACGCAACAGCCTGCCCAGGGGCAAGTCCGGGGAGGCGACGTCTGCAAAAGGGAGATAGCGCGGGCCGAGGGAAAGCCACGCCCGCATGAACCTGAGACCGAGTCGATTCATGCCTGCCGGGGCCTAATGCTCAAGTCCTGAAATTTCAATCAAAAATAGACAAACCCGGAGAAGCCATTCGGCCCCTCCGAATCTGTCTGCGATCAAGCAATCGATCTGGCGTTCAGCCACCAAAAAAGGCGGCAAACCAGGTCGAGTTGCTCAGAACGCTGTAGTGGACGAGCAACGAAGTAATCGCCACCGAGCCCAGGAACAGGGGCAAGCCCACTGTAGGATTAACAACACACCAAATTCTGCCTTGGTTCATGATTTCCTCCTTATCAGCCGAGCCACGGTGTCAGCGCGTACACCAGTGCATGCGCGATGAGTGAAATAAGGAAGAACACGCGCGCGCCATCAATGACATGCTTGTGCAATTCTTCCGATTCTCTGATCGTTAAACCGGTAGGCCATACGCGGTCCGGATCATCAATATCGTTTGCCATCTTGATATCCTCCGAGATTAGTTGGTTTTCCCGGGAAAGGTTGAACAGACGTGTTGTGTGTGCAACTTCACGACAAGGCGTCTCGGTGCATACCCGGGTTCAGTCCAGCTCCAGATACGCTCTTCAACACTTGCCTGCCCACAGCACCTCGGCAGAATCCCATCCCTCAATGCCGAGGGTAGAAAGGCTGAAAGCAATTGTCAAGCTTAATTTTCACTTTTGTTTGTAAACTTTAATTGACAGTTGCGGGAGCCATGCGCAAACACCGTCTCCGCGGGCTCAAGGCCAAAAAAAACCGGGGCTTTGCCCCGGTTTTTCGACGATCCACGTGTGCGCGTTCAGACGTCGGACAGAACCGAGAATCCGAAAAAACTGGAAAGTGGCGCCGGGTTGCTGGAAAGCAGGCGGAAACCGAATGAGCTCTTGAATGCGTCGCCGGATTTGCCGCTTTTCACCGGCATGCCGAGCATGGACGACAAGGGCGCGGCGTTGCCGCTGAGATTCGGCTTGCCGAGCAAAGCAAAATCGGAACGCGTCAGCGGCGACATGATGCGCGACATAAAACTGAGCGGCGTGCTTGACAGCAATTTCATCCGCAGAAAACCGGACAAAGGCGCGGCATTCTCGCGCACTTTCGAACGATGCTCGACCGGCGAGTAATCCAGGGTGTTGATGCGTCCCGACAGCAGGTGGACGCCGATCAAACTCGACAAAGGCGACGCATGGGACGAAAGCATCTTGAAACCGAACGAGCGCGTCCAGCCGTCACCGGACTTGGCGCGGCTCAGCGGCGGCATAATGCGCGACATGAAACTGAGCGGTGCAGCGGGGGAGCTTAGCATCCGCATGCCCAGCATGGCGCTGAGGGAGAAGTTGCTGCTGCCGGACAGGCTGCCGGTGAGAAAACTGCGGTTTGCCATCGAATTGGCCGCGGTCCGGCCGGGGCTTGGGTCGGACAGCACTTTCATTCCCAGCACATGCGACAACGGTGCCGCGCGCTCGCTGAGCAAGACGACCGGTTCGGCAGCGGTTTCCCCGGCGTCCGCCTGGGCAACCGGTTGTTGGGCATCCATCAAATGCGTGGCTTGCAAGGCGCGCCCGAACGGCGCCTTGACGGCAAGCAAGGTATAGCCCCGCCGCAGGTTGTCCAAGGGCGCGTCGGATTTGCTTCCGAGGAAGATGCCGGCCTTGACCGCCCGGGCCGCAAGTTCCTCTTCATTGGCCTGGGCCCCGTCGCCGCCCGGCTCGATCAAGCTCATTTCGCTTTGGCCGAGGCCAATGCCAAGCAAGGCCTCCTGGGCTGCCTGGGCCTGTGATGCGTTCTCGTAATATCTTGCTATCAAGGTCATCGCCGTGCTCCTTTTTCCTTCGAGTTTGTGACTTGCACTTGCCGGTTGCTATTGCTGTTGCTTGCGAATGCCGTTCACGCCCGCCGCCGGTTCGATAAGCCAGTCGTCAATAGGCCGGTTCGAGTCGGGTTTTGACGGGCACTTCGTTCTTGATCGACGGAATGCTCAGCAACAGCGCGAACGCCAACGCCGCCCGCGCCTGGGCGCCTAGCCGCTTGAACAAACCGCCATTTCGCTTCGCCTCCGCCAAATCCGCGTTGGCCCGCTGCAAGGCTTTCAGGTTCTTGATCCAGCGCGGATTGTCGATATCCAGCGTCAATGGAAACACCTGTTTGGATATCTCGCTGCACTTGGTGAACACGGAATCGGCGAACCAGTCCGGGTCCACGCCCAGGGCCTTGTGGAAAGCCGGGCGCTGATGGTCCCGCACATACATGGTGGCATACACCGCGGTGAGAAAAAACTTAATCCAGAAAACGTTGACGCCGCGGGTCAATTTGGGGTCGGTTTTCATCAACAGGGCGAAAGCTTCGCCGTGACCGAACTCGTCATTGCACCATTCCTCGAACCACTTGAAAATCGGGTGGAATCGGTGCTGCGGATTCTTTTGCAGATGGCGGAATATCGTGATGTAGCGCGCGTAACCGATTTTTTCCGACAGGTAGGTCGCGTAGAAGATGAACTTCGGTTGGAAATAGGTGTATTTCTTCTTCTCGGTCAGAAACGACAGGTTTACGGCAATGCCCGCCTCGCGCAAGGCGTCGTTGATGAAACCCGCGTGGCGCGCTTCGTCCCGCGCCATGAGCTGGAACAGCGTTGTGATGTCCTTGTTGGTGCCGCGCCGTTTCATTTCCTTGTACAGCACGCAGCCGGAAAACTCGGCGGTGCAGGATGAAATCAGAAAGTCGGTGAATTCCCCGCGCAACTCGGGGTCCATGCCGTCCCAGTCGATATGGTCCCACTCTTCGTTCTTCTTGAAATGGCCCCGATTCGGGTCCGATTGCATGCGGGAGATAAGGCTGTCCCATTCCTCCCTCACCGGGCTGACGTCTATCGCGTCCAGGGCGTCGAAATCGGTGGTATAGAATCTTGGCGTCAACAAGGTGTTTTGCATCGCCACCGCGGTGGCGGCCTCGCTGTCCCGCACCGCCTGGCGGTAATTGCCCGCATCCAGAGCTTCTTCAACGCTGCGCGCGTCGGCGGAATGCGCTACCGCGGCACTTTCAACGCTGTTCATACCGAAACCTCCTCGGAAAAGGAAAACTCGCACAATTCCATCATGCCCAAATTCCCCGTCGCGCGGGTCCACAGCCGTTCGAGCGCGGAAGCCCGGGTAATGGTGGCGGTGCGCGCTTCGCGCACGACTTCGCCATAGGGTGCCATGACTGGCTTGCCATGGACAAGCACTTCGTCACCCGGATGGATGACGGCGCCATTGAGAAATTTCACATGGGCGTGCAGGCTTTCGAAACGGTGGCTGACTTCAACTTCGCAGGGAGCTGATTCGCTGGTTCTGGTAAACCAAGCCATGACCTTCCTCCTTGGGACTTGCCGCAAAACCGCTAGCAACGCGCCCGGCAATCGGGGGCCGACGGGCCACGCGGCCGGTTTGCCGATTCGCGGAGACGGCGAAACTGTAAAATTCGCCGTACATTCCGAGTGTAAGTAAAACTTGACAAATGTCAAATGAATTCTCCCATCCGCGCGCACGGATCCTGATCGCCGCGCCGGCCGCGAAACCCCCTCCGCATTCATTGGTCCCTGGCGCGGGAAAATTTCGGTTGGTAAATGGCGAGAACAATATTCGCCACGGCCACGCCGAGGATGATCCACAGGGCGTAGTATTCGGCGTCAAGGGTGGCGCCGAGCTGGCCCGCGTCGAACTCTCCCGCCAGTGCCGCCAGTCCCTGCCGCGCCGCGCGTTCCATCGGCGCCTGCACGTGCACCAGGGTGCCTTCAAACACCAAAACGCCGCTGGCGAGCTTGATCCACACCCAGCCGGCATTTTTGTACACATCGCTGAAGGCCATTGAAAACAGGCCGCTGATCACCACCAGCGCCGTGGAAGGCAGCAACAGCCATTTCGCGACATTGCCCATGGTGATGCGCAGCGCGACGAATTCTTCCATTTCGCTGGGCTCGGGCAGCGAGCCATGCAACACCATCAGCGCCAACAGGGCGGCGCAAAAACCGGTCGAGCCGGCGACGTGGGCAAATTTGAGTGTTTTACTGAAGGTGGCGCGGCGCATGTACGGTTGCCACAGGGTTGATTTTTGGCGCGCTCGCGCGGGGGAAATCAGAAAGGCGCATTCAGCCGCACCACCGTCCAATTCAGGTAGCCGGCGAAAGCAACCCAAACGAGATAGGGCAGCAACAGCGCCGCCGCCCCTTTGCCGCGGCGCCAGAGCACCGCCATCAACCAGACAATGGAAAGCCACAGGAAGATCACTTCGACAAAAGCCCAATCGGGCCGCTGCACACGGAAAAACAGCAGGCTCCACAGCACGTTGAGAAAGCCGTTGAGGCAAAACAGTCCAATCAGCCAGGGACGCCCGGCCGCGGGTGAATGCCTCCAGCCCTGCAAGGCGGCCAGGGCGGCCAACGCGTAAATCAGCGTCCAGGCCGGGCCGAACAGCCAATCCGGCGGTTGCCACCAGGGTTTTTCCAGTTGCTGGTACCAGTCGCCGAGGTCGGTGACGGTGGCGCCAAGCACGGCGATGAAAATCGCCGCGCCGGCCGCCAGGGCGATGGGCCGTATCGCGGCCCGGGCGGTCAGCGTCATGGAGAGACGAGGCCGAACAGGTGCGCCAAATCTTTGAAAAAGATGCGCACATGCGCCAGCGGTTTGGCGCGCACCAGCCGCTTGTGCATGTAAGCCTGCCAGGTAAGGTGTTGCACATCCGGATCGTCGCAGATGCTGACAAAGCGCTCGCGCCTTTTGTCGTTGGAGTACCAGAAGCGTTGCAGCAAACCGAGGATCCAGAAAACCCTGCCGTGGGCTTTCAGAAATCGCTTGCGCGCCTTGCGCAATTCGCGCGGGTCGCCGCTGGCGGCAAAGGCGGCAACCGATTCCGCCGCCAACCGACCCCCGAGCATGGCGTAATAGATTCCTTCGCCGGAAGCCGGCGCCACGACGCCCGCCGCGTCGCCGGCCAGCACCACGTCCTTGCCGTTGTCCCACTTCGAAAGCGGGCGCAAGGGGATGGGCGCGCCTTCGCGGCGGACGGTTTTGCCGCTGTCCAGGCCCGCTTCCGCGCGCAAGGTCGATACCGCCCCGCGCAGCGAAAAGCCCTTGTTGGCGCTGCCCACGCCGACACTGGTGGTTTTGCCGTGGGGGAACACCCAGGCGTAAAAGTCCGGGGACAAGCGCCCTTCGTAATAGATATCGCAGCGGCTTGCGTCAAAGCGGGTATCGTTTGCTTCAGCTTTGCTTTCCTCGGGCGATTCGATGATTTCGTGGTAGGCGGCCACATAGGGAATCGTTTTCGCCTCGGGTATGGATTGTCTGGCGACTTCCGAGCGCGCGCCGTCGGCGCCAACGACGCTGCGGGCGCGAACGCTTACCAGTTCCTGTTCATTGCGATTGCGCCGGTATTGGATCAGGGCGGTGCCGTCCTGGTCGCGGGTGAGGCGGATGAAGGTGCCGGTGGCGCGCTCGGCGCCGGTTTCCGCGGCGCGTTGCCGCAGCCATTCATCAAAATCTTCGCGGTCCACCATGCCGACGAAGCCGCCGTCGATGGGCATGTCCACCTGCCGCTGGCTCGGCGAGATGACGCGGGCCGATTTGACCCGCGCCACAATCAACTCGTCTGGAATATCGAATTCTTCGATCGCTATCGGTGGTATCGCGCCGCCGCAGGGCTTGATGCGTCCGCCCCGTTCCAGCAACAGCACGGACAGGCCCTCCCGCGCCAGATCGGTGGCGGCGGTTGCGCCGGCCGGGCCGCCGCCAACCACCACGGTATCATAGGTTTTCTCATTTTCTGTCGCCTGCATGGCTGGCTTACCTCCCTTGCAAGGCTTGTTCGTTGAAACGCATTGCATCCTCTTCCCGATTCGCATCCACCCGTTCGATTCGCATGCCGAGAATCGCCGCGGTCAGAAACAACAGCGCCTGAATGGAAAATACCATCGCATAGGCAAACACCGGAGAGCCGATCAGCACGCGGGAGACGTCGACGATCGCGGTGCCCATGAATCCACCCATGCCGAATGCGATTGCCTGGGCCGCTCCCCAAAGACCCATCCGCGTGCCTTCGCGCGCCTCGTGCCCATGTCCCGCCATTCCCATCATCGACCCGATGGCGCCGACGGCGAAGGCGCCGTTGGCCCAGCCCAGGGCGAAAACGGATGGGTTCAACGGCCACGGGGGGCCCGCAAGACTGGCCGCGGCGAGCAGCAGCAGGGTTGCCGCCGATGCGATGCAGCCCGTGATCATCCAGAATTTGAGCGAGCCGATAAGTTGGCCGGCAAAGCGGCTGCCCAGCAGGGCGACCATGAGCATGCCCAGCAGCAGGCCCGAGGAGTGAACGCCCGACAATTGGGTGGATTCGCCGGGTGTGAGGCCGAACACGACGCCCGCGAACGGCTCGAGGATCAGGTCCTGGGCGCTGTAGGCCAGCATCGAGACAAAAACGAAGACGGCGAACCGGCGCGCCGCCGTTTCCGACCAGACTTCGGCGAAAGCTTCGGCAAAGCCGCTTTCGGTCCGACCCGCTTCGGCGGGGCTCTCCGGCTGAATGCCGCCGCCGGCGCTTTCGATGCCGCGCACGGCGACCAAAGTCAGCAGGAATGCGGCGAGACAAACGGTGCCGGTGACTGCGATCAGGCGCGGATAGGAAAAAGGATCGAGAAATTGTCCGGCGCTGGTGGCGGTAATGACGAAACCCGCGATCATCATCAACCAGACCAGGGTGGCGGCGGGGGCGCGGCGCCGCGGAACCACCAATTTGGCGAGCAAGGCCAGCAAGGTGGTGCCGCTGGCACCCACTCCGACGCCGACCAGGAAGAAAGCGAACACGGCGAACAGGATGCCCAGCGTGGTGTTGCTCGCCATCCACGCCGTTGCCAGCGCGCTGCAAACGCCTCCCGTCGCCAACACCGCCATGCCGCCGATGATCCAGGGTGTGCGGCGTCCCCCCACATCGGAACCATGGCCGAAGCGCGGGCGCGTGATCTGCACGCCGTAGTGCAGGCCCACCAGCGCCCCGGGCAACATGGCGGGCAAGGCCAATTCCACCACCATGACGCGATTGATGGTGGCGGTGGTGAGCACGACGATGGAGCCCAGCGCGGTCTGCACCAGCCCGAGGCGAAAAATCCCCGGCCAGCCCAATCCGCCCGAGGCCACCGCTAGAATCCTCCGGATTGCATGGCGAATGCGCTGGTCATCATGCCCAGCACATACAAGCTGACGCCGGTGGCGTTGTACCAGGGCGCCAGTTGCCGCGGATTGCTCAGCAGTTTGGCCATGAGCAGGCCTTGAACCAGCACCAGCGCGCCAACGATGCCGGCGTGGACGGAATGACCCCAAAAGGCGAGCAGGGCAATCACCGCGAGCTGCGGCAGCAACATCGCCAGGCAGGCCAGCCGGGCCGCGGCCGCGGCGCCCAATTGCACCGGCAGCGAGCGCACACCCAGCCTCGTGTCGCCTTCGATGGCCTTGAAGTCGTTCAAGGTCATGATGCCGTGGGCGCCGGCGCTGTAGAGCAAGGCCAGCGCGATGATGCGCGAGTCGGGCAAGGTGCCGGCGATCAGCGCGGCGCCGGTGAACCAGGGCAATCCCTCATAACAAAGGGCAACCGCGCCATTGCCCCACCAGCCATTCTGTTTCAGCCGCAGCGGGGGCGCGCTGTAGGCCCAGGCCAGCGCCAGCCCGAAAATGGCGGCGAGCAAAATCCAAACGCCCAGGGTGGCGGCGAACAGCAAGGACAGCACGGTCCAGGCGATGGCGATGCCCAGCCCCCAACGATTTGGAATGCGCCCGGAAGGAATGGGCCGGTGGGGTTCGTTGATGGCGTCGACATGGCGGTCAAACCAGTCGTTCACCGCCTGGCTGGCGCCGCATACCAGGGGGCCCGCGAGAATCACGCCGGCGACGATCAATTCCCATCTTTCCGCGCCGGAACCCCATCCCGAAACCACGCCGCAGGCGAATGCCCACATCGGTGGAAACCAGGTGATGGGTTTCAGCAGCGCAACGACGGCGCCGGGGTCGGGTCGGGTGGGTGCGGCAATGGCTTGCTGCCGCGTCATTCGATTTTGTCCATGCCGCTGTCGCCCAGCCCGTAGCGGCGCAGCTTGACGTACAGGCTTTGCCGGCTCAGGCCAAGCAATTCGGCGGCGGAAGTGCGATTCTCGCCGGTGATTTCCAAGGCCGCTTCGATGCAATAGCGTTCCACCATGCTGGTGGTTTCCTGAACCAGGTCGCGCAATGGCAGGCGTCCCACCAGTTCGGTCAATTGCTCCACCGGCCGCGAAAGCCGCGGCTGCTTGCGCGAAGCGTCGTTGTCCAGGCGAATGCCGGTGTCGCGGATCATGAAGCCGAAGTTGTGTTCATCTTCGTTCATTTGCACCTGGGTCGCGGAAATCTCGACATCGAAGCTGGTGCCGTATTCGCTGTGCAATGTGGTGGCGAACAGGCGCACCGAGCCGTGTTCGCGCAAGCTTGCGGTGAGCACATTCAGGTCCACCCCGGAGCGGCCGAACCAGCGGTCGAGGGATTCGTCCAGCACCCGGCCCTTGGAGCCCATTTGCGTCATTTCGACAAAGGCCCGGTTGGCGGCGAGAATTCGCCCATCGGCGCCGGTGATAACGATGCCGTCGGGCGCGCTCTCCATCATTTCGATCAATTTGGCGCGCAGGGCGGTGCCGTCGCCCTGCCCCTCCTGACTTTGCGGCCGGCTGGCGCGCACCAGGTACATCGAGCCTCCGTCCTGGTTGAAGAGGGAAGCCGAAAGCAGGCATTCGGTTTTCTGGTCCGCGGGTTTCGCGCTCGCTTGCATCTTGCCGCCCGAAGCGAGCACGTCGAGCAGCAGGTTTTCGACCATGCCGGCGGCGCTCTCGTCGAACAATTCGGGAAACTTGCGGCCGACGATTTTGCTTTTGTCCTTGTTCAACATTTGTTCGGCGGCGGGATTGGCCTCAAGCACCTGCATGCCGCCGGCATCGACAATCAGCACCGCCTCGGAAGAAACCTGGAACAGCAGCCGGTAGCGCGTCTCCAGATGGCGAATCTGCAAGTGGTTTCTTTCCATGGACCGTTGCGATTGCAACAGCCGCTGCTGCAATTGCGCCATGGGTGTCACATTGCGGCCCACGGCGAGGATTCTCTCGCTGTCGCCGATGGGCATGGTGGCGTAGAGCATGGGCAGGTCGGCGCCAAGCTTCGCGGGGTGATTGACCTGGCGCCATTTCGAAGCCGACGCTCCCGCTTCCTTGAGCAGGGTTTCCACTTTGGGGCGGCTTTCCACGGTGACGGTATCGACCCAGGGCGTATCCAGCCAATTTTCGTAATACTCTTCGCGGGCGATTGCTTCATCGCCAAACGACAAGTCCCGGATGATCCCGTCGGCGTCAATCACCAGCGCGATATCGGTCGCCGCCGTGATCAGGGCCGCGGCGCCTTCGGCGCCGAGATCGCGAAAGGATTCCGCGGGTGTTCTGCTGTTGAACTTTTTCACAAGCTTTACACTCTCTCGAAAAAGACTGGCAGTCGCGGGCCGGTGCCAACGCCGTCCTTGCGTTGCGCGGAGGCCGCGTGTCGCCAGCAGGCGCCGCTTAGCCCAGGCGCAACAAAGACTCCGCCTGCACCACGGCCTGATGGGCATCGACCGCGGTCGCATCGGCGCCGACTTGTTTGGCCAATTCGGGCCGCAAGGTGAAAATCGGCCCGCCGACCATCACGCCAAGGGATGCGTTGCGGGAAACCCGCCGGATATCCCGAATCAGCGCATCGAGGCCCGCCATACTCACGTCGCCGCCAACGCTGATGCCGACCAGGGCGAAGTTCTCGTGGCGGATCAGATTCATCATTTCGCCTTCTTCAACCAGCGGCCAGCCCCAGACCCGCCAGTTGGCGCGGCGGAAAAATTCCCGCATCAGCGTCAGGCCGAATGTATGCTGCTCGCCGGGAATCGGCAGTAACAACACTTGCCGGCTCTCGTCGCGCGGACCCTGGGCGTTTTGGAACTCTTTGCTCAAATCGCGCACAAACTGCTGCAAATGGCCGACGCCCAGGGTGACATCGACGATATCGCAAATGTCCTGCTCCCACAGGTAACCCAGATAGCGCGCCGTGGGACCGAACAACTCCAGGTACAGCTCATCCAGGCTGACTCCCTTGCCGCGCAATGCCGACAGCTTTTGCGCCGCCGCGACCGTGTCGTCGGCCAGCAAAAGGTCGGTGAATTCCTTGATCAAAGCCAATTGCGCTTCGGCGTCCGCGGCGACGGGTTGCGTCGACCGCGTGGGAATCGCACTGCGGCAGGAGACCACCAGACGGGGAATGATCTCCGATTCCATGGTGTTCTCCATACGATCACCGACCTCCTTCCGGATTAGCTGGTCCCGCTTTGCCTGGCTGCCACCCGTCGTGCCTCGTTCACGTTCACGCGGGGTTTCTTCGCGCGGATTTCCGCGCGGGCGGAGCGGGGCGGGCGGCGGATCCCCTCGGCGAATGCCGCTGTTCGCGACCTCGTGTTTCGGCGTTGCGCCGCCGGCGGTTTCGCCTTGGTCGAAATCGATTGCGTCCAGACCGTGTCCGGCCATCTTGCTCGCGCCGCTGTTGCGCTGTGGCAATCCCGTCATTTGCTTTCTCCTTGCGTCCGGACGCTGAAGCGCTCGCTTAACGCGCGCGGTCCAGACGACCGACCGACAGAGCCAAGCCGACAGGGTTCGCCATTTTCCCGGCGGTTTTCCGGCTTTTGCCGGCAATTTCCCGGTTTATGCCACCAGCGCGCATTCGCTCCCAATGCGCTTTCTGGCGTGATTTCGCCACCGGAAATCCGACGCTTCAAGGAAAGACCCATGCGGACAGGCTCCGATGGGCTTCAGCATACGCGCCAGCATGAGATTGTCAAGAGTGGATTGACGTCCAGTTATGTTGACAGATAGCGCGAACCCATCTATGTTGACCGACGAAGGCAGTACACACGGGAGAGTGCGCCAGATGGCCGTGACCCAAACCCTGACGAGTCGCCGGCACAGTCTGTATACGGACGAAGAACTCAGAAGACGAGATGAAACGCCATGGACTTTGGTGCAAGGCGTGCTCGCGCTGACCCAGTTTGTGGTTTTTCTGGTGAGCGTCTGCCTGATCGCCAGGTATCTGGCAACCGGCAACGGGGTGGCGCTGGCTTCCGCCTCCATCGTGCTTAAGACGCTGGTGCTGTACGTGATCATGGTTACCGGGTCGCTGTGGGAGCGGGAAGTGTTCGGCTGCTACCTGTTTGCGCGTCCTTTCTTCTGGGAGGATGTGGTGAGCATGGTGGTAATCGCCTTGCATACCGCCTACCTGGCGGCTTATCTGTCCAATTCCGTTGCTGTGGACACGCAATTGATGCTTGCGGGCGCCGCCTACGCCGCCTACGTCGTCAACGCAACCCAATTCGTTTTGAAATTCAGGGCCGCCCGCCGTCAAATCGACGCCTCGCCCGGGGCGGACGCGCCCATGGGAGAAGCCCTGTGAGCGAACCGCGCAACATCGTGCCCGAAAACTCCGCTTGCGGCGACGACCTGATCTTGCGCGAACGCGGCCAGCGGGAGGTTTTTTGCGGGCTCACCGGCATCGTCTGGTTGCACCGCAAATTGCAGGACGCCTTTTTCTTGGTGATTGGTTCGCGAACCTGCGCCCACCTGATCCAGTCCGCGGCGGGCGTGATGATATTCGCCGAGCCCCGCTTCGCCACCGCGATCCTGCAGGAGCGCGATCTGGCCGGCATGGCCGATTGCAATGAAGAGCTGGACCGGGTGGTCAACGAATTGTTGGCCAGACGGCCCGACATCAGCACGCTGTTTCTGGTTGGTTCCTGCCCGTCGGAAGTCATCAAACTCGATCTGGCCAACGCCGCCCAACGCCTGTCCCTGGTTCACAAGGGCCGGGTGCGCATTTTGAATTATTCCGGCAGCGGCATCGAGACCACCTTCACCCAGGGCGAAGACAACTGCTTGCGCGCGCTCGTGCCGGAGTTGCCCGCGGCGCCTGATGCGGGCAAATCGCTGCTGGTCGTGGGAACGCTGGCCGATGTGGTGGAAGATCAATTTTCCCGCCTGTTTGCCGAGCTGGGCATTGCCCCGGTGCATTTTCTGCCGCCGCGGCGGGCAACGGAGCTTCCACCGGTGGGCGCGGGTACGAAACTGCTGCTGGCGCAACCGTTTTTGAGCGAAACCGCCCGCGCGCTCATGGCGCGGGGCGCCGAACTGCTGCCGGCGCCGTTCCCGTATGGCGTCGAAGGCACAACACGCTGGTTGCGCGCGGCCGCCGAGGCCTTCGCCGTGGCGCCGGCCCATTTCGACACCGTCACTTCCATGCCCGCCGCCCGCGCCGAGCGCGCCCTGTCGCGTTATCGCGAACAGTTGAGCGGCAAGCGCATCGGCTTCATGCCCGACTCGCAAATGGAAATCCCGCTGGCCCGATTTCTGCAACGGGAATGCGGCATGCTGCCGGGGGAGGTGGGCACCCCCTATTTGGACCGGAAATTGATGGCTGCGGAGTTGGAATTGCTGGACGGTTCCGCGCGCCTGTCGGAAGGGCAGCATGTGGAAAACCAGCTTGACCGTTTTCGCGACGAACGTCCCGACCTGACGGTTTGCGGACTTGGCCTGGCCAATCCGCTGGAAGCCGAGGGCATGGCGACCAAATGGTCGATCGAACTGGTTTTCACTCCCATTCATGGTTTTGAGCAGGCCGCCGACTTGGCGGAACTGTTTGCCCGCCCGCTCGCCCGCCGGGAAAGTCTGAGGTTCGGCTCATGCAATTGACGCTTTGGACCTACGAAGGGCCGCCCCACGTCGGCGCCATGCGCATCGCGACTTCCATGGAGGGCGTCCACCTGGTCTTGCACGCGCCCCAGGGCGACACTTATGCCGACTTGCTGTTCACCATGATCGAACGCCGCAAGCGGCGCCCGCCTGTCACCTACACCACTTTCCAGGCCCGCGACCTGGGCGGAGACACCGCTGGATTGCTGCTCAACAGCGTGCGCGAAGCCTATGAGAGGTTCCGGCCGCAAGCCATGCTGGTCGGCGAATCCTGCACCGCGGAGTTGATCCAGGATCAGCCCGGCAGCCTGGCCATGGGCATGGGCTTGCCGGTGCCTGTTGTGCCGCTGGAATTGCCCGCCTATTCGAAGAAAGAAAACTGGGGCGCGAGCGAAACCTTCTATTACCTGGTGCGAACCTTGCTCGGCCAGCGGACCGCCGACGCGGGAGACCGAATCCGCGAGGGAAAACCCCGGGCCAACTTGCTCGGCTCCTCGGCGATGGCCTTCCGCTCGCGGGACAATGTGAAGGAAATCAGCGGCTTGTTGCGCCAAGTTGGCGTGGAGGTCAACGTCACCGCGCCGGACGGCGCCACCCCGGAAGACATTGCGCGCATTCCAGATGCCGACTTCAACGTTTGCCTGTATCCCGAAGTCGCCAAAACCACATGCGCCTGGCTGGAGCGGAGCTTCAAGCAGCCCTATACCAAAACCGTGCCCATCGGCGTTGGCGCCACGCGCGATTTCCTCGCCGAAGTGGGCGCGATCACCGGCATCGACATAGACCGGCGCATGCTGGAGGAGGACCGTTCGCGTCTGCCCTGGTACTCGCGTTCGGTCGATTCGAATTACCTGACCGGCAAGCGCGTGTTCATTTTCGCCGACGCCACCCACGCCCTGGCGGCGGCGCGGATCGCCGCCGAAGAATTCGGCTTCGAAGTCGTTGGGCTGGGCACCTACAGCCGCGAATTCGCCCGCCAGACCCGGGCGGAGGCGGAGAAACTCGGCCTGCAGGCGCTGATCACCGATGATTATCTGGTGGTGGAAAAAGCCATCGCCGAGGCGGAACCGGAACTGGTTCTCGGCACCCAGATGGAACGGCATATCGCCAAGCGGCTGGGTCTGCCCTGCGTGGTCATTTCGGCGCCGTTCCACGTACAGGATGTTCCCGCGCATTATTCGCCGGTCATGGGCTACGAAGGCGCCAATGTCATTTTCGACAGTTGGATCCATCCCTTGATGATGGGCCTGGAAGAACATTTGCTGGGCATGTTCCGCGACGATTTTGAATTTCACGATCAAGCGGCGCCGTCGCATCTTGGCGGCGGACCTGAGCCGCGCGCGGCGGTCGCCGGCGTCGACCAGGCGGCCGCGGCCGCAAACGAGCCTGGCGACGCGCCCACCTGGGCCGCCGACGCGGAACGGGAGTTGCGCAAGATACCTTTTTTCGTGCGCGGCAAGGCGCGCCGGAACACCGAACGTTTCGCCCTGGATGCGGGACTGGAAACAATAACCGTGGAGACTTTGTACGATGCCAAGGCGCACTTCGGCCGTTGAATCCACTCCGGTGCGGGTGGTCATCATCACCTTGGACAACCATCTGTCCAGCGCCACCGAGCGCGCGACCGGGTTGCTGAAAAAGGAATTGCCCGGCCTTTCGGTGCGCTTGCACGCCGCCGCCGAATGGGGCGAGAACTCGGAATTGCTCGAAAACTGCCGCAAGGACATCGCCGGGGCGCATATCATCATCGCCAACATGCTGGTGATGGAAGACCACATCAAGCCGATTTTTGAAGACCTGAAAGCGCGCCGCGAGAATTGCGACGCTTTTTTCGCCGGCCTTTCGGCGGGTGAAGTGATTCGACTGACCACCATGGGTCAGTTCATCATGGGCAAGAAGCAATCCGGGGCGATCTCCCTGCTCAAGCGGCTGCGCGGGGCGAAGCGCGGCGACGGCAATCACGAAAGCTCCGGCGCCAAGCAAATGGCGATGCTGCGGCGGCTGCCGCGGATCTTGCGTTTCATTCCCGGCACCGCCCAGGATGTCAGGGCCTATTTCCTTTGCCTGCAATATTGGCTGGCCAGTTCCGAGGACAATATCTGCAATCTGATCCGATTGCTCATCAACCGCTACGCGGGCGGGCCGCGGGCGGGTTTGCGCGGCAGCTTGAAAGTGGCCCCGCCGGTGGAATATTCGGACACCGGCCTCTACCACCCGCGGATGAAACAGCGCATCTCGGACGATCTGAACGCCTTGCCGCCGCATCCGGGAAAGCAACACGGCTGCGTCGGTTTGCTGGTG
Source organism: uncultured Pseudohongiella sp. (assembly GCA_965221015.1). GTDB lineage: Bacteria > Pseudomonadota > Gammaproteobacteria > Pseudomonadales > Pseudohongiellaceae > UBA9145. The sequence continues at coordinate 1,542,564 of OZ244859.1, forward strand.
ATGCGATCCTATGTGCTGGCCGGCAACAGCGCCCATTACGACAGCGTCATCGCGACGCTGGAAGCGCGCGGGCTGCGGGTGATCCCGGCATTCGCCAGCGGCCTCGACATGCGTCCGGCGATCGAAAAGTTTTTTGTGCGCAAAGGCGGGGCGGTGGTGGACGCCGTCGTCTCGCTGACGGGTTTTTCCCTGGTGGGCGGGCCCGCCTACAATGACTCCAGGGCCGCCGAGACTTTCCTCGCCAAACTCGATGTGCCTTACATCGCCGCCCAGGCCATCGAATTTCAAAGCCTCGAACAATGGCAGCAGTCCGAGCGCGGCTTGATGCCGGTGGAATCGACCATGATGGTGGCAATTCCCGAACTCGATGGCGCAACCGGGTCTTGCGTGTTTGGCGGCCGCTCGTCCGCCGCCGATGCCGGAAAGGAAGCTTCGAGTTCCCGCGACATGCGGGCGCAGCCGGAGCGGGTGGAGAGCCTGGCGGCAAGAGTCGAGCGCCTGGTCGAACTCAGGCACACGCCGCGCGGCAGCCGCAAGTTGGCCGTGGTGCTGTTCAATTTTCCGCCCAATTCGGGCAGCACCGGAACCGCGGCCTATTTGTCGGTGTTCGCTTCCCTGCTCAACACCTTGCGCGCCTTGCGCGGACAGGGCTACGCCGTGGAAGTGCCGGAATCGGTGGAAGCCTTGCGCGAGCGGATTCTTGGCGGCAATGCCGGCGTTCACGGCACGGCGGCCAATGTGCACGCCCGGATTCCGGTCGACGATCATGTGCGCCGACAGCGCTGGCTGGAGGAAATCGAGAAGCAGTGGGGTCCGGCGCCCGGCAAGGAACAAACCGACGGGCGCGACATTTTCGTGCTCGGCGCGGAATTTGGCAACGTTTTCGTTGGCGTGCAACCCGCTTTCGGCTACGAAGGCGATCCCATGCGGCTGTTGTTCGAGCGGGGTTTCGCGCCCACCCACGCGTTCGCCGCGTTCTACCGCTACTTGCAGGAAGACTATGGCGCCCACGCCGTTTTGCATTTCGGCATGCACGGCGCGCTGGAGTTCATGCCGGGCAAACAGGTCGGATTGTCGGGAGAATGCTGGCCGGACCGGCTCATCGGCAGCTTGCCGAACTTCTACCTCTACGCCGCCAACAATCCCTCCGAGGGAACCATCGCCAAACGCCGTTCGGCGGCTGTGCTGATCAGTTATCTGACGCCTCCGGTGACCGACGCCGGACTGTATCGGGACCTGGTCGATCTGAAATCTTCACTGGACCGCTGGCGCGGCCTGGAACCCGGCGCCTCGGTGGATGAACGCGAACAACTCGCGGAGTTGATCCACAGTCTGGCGCAGCAACTCGATTTGGTTGAGGCGGGCGAAAGTTGGCCGGAGCATGAACGCGAGCCAGGGATTCACCGTCTCACCCTCGCCATTCACGAAATTGAGCAAACCCTGGTGCCGGAAGGCTTGCATGTGATCGGCGAGCCCGGCGACGCCGATGCCCGCGCCAATTTGCTGATGGCCGCGGCTTCGGCGGAGGAATCCCCGCTGACGCGCGCCGGCGCCGAGATTCTGGTAGCCGGGGGGACGCCGGCGCAGGCGCTGGCGGCATCCGGCATCCCCGACCAGCGGGAAAACCGCGAGGGCGTGAAAAAGCTTGCGGATATCGCAAAGCTGCTTGCCGAAGATCATGAATTGCCGGCCCTCATGCACGCCCTCGATGGCGGCTTTACGCGGCCCGTTGCCGGCGGAGACTTGCTGCGCAATCCGGATATCTTGCCCACGGGCAGAAATTTGCATGGCTTCGACCCGTATCGAATCCCAAGCCGTTTCGCGATCCGCGACGGCGGCCGGCAGGCGGCGTTGTTGCTGGACAGGCACTTGCAGGACGGCAAGGCGTTGCCGGAAACCATCGCCATGGTGCTGTGGGGCACCGACAATTTGAAAACCGAAGGAGCGCCGCTCGGCCAGGTGCTGGCCTTGATGGGAGCGAAACCGCGTTTTGATTCCTTCGGCCGCTTGTGCGGCGTGGAGCTGATACCCCTGTCCGAACTCGGTCGACCGCGCATTGATGTGGTGGTCACCACCTCGGGCATTTTCCGGGACTTGCTGCCCCTGCAAATGCGCATGCTGGCGGAAGCGGCGTTTGCGGCCGCGGGCGCGGAAGAGCCGCCGGAGCGGAATTTCATCCGCAAACACGTGCTGGCCTACCAGCAAGAGCACGGCGTCGATCTGGAAACGGCCGCGCTGCGGGTATTTAGCAACGCCGACGGCGCCTACGGCGCCAATGTCAACCAGATCGTCGACGGCAGCTGTTTCCGGGACGAGGATGAACTGGCGGATGCCTTCATGCGCCGCAAGAGTTTCGCCTATGGCCGTTCGGGCAAGCCCATGCGGCAATCGGCATTGATGGAAAGTGTTCTTTCCGGCGTTGAGCTGACCTTCCAGAATCTCGATTCGGTCGAACTGGGTGTGACCACGATCGACCACTATTTCGACACGCTGGGCGGCATCACCCGTTCCGTGCGCCGCGCCCGCGGCGAGGAAATCCCGGTGTACATCGGCGACCACACCCGGGGCCAGGGAAAAGTGCGCACATTGAGCGAGCAGGTTGCGCTGGAGACCCGCACCCGGGCGCTCAACCCCAAGTGGTACGAAAGCATGCTGGAACATGGCTATGAAGGCGTGAGCCAGATCGAACTCCATGTCAGCAACACCATGGGTTGGTCCGCGACCACGGGTCAAGTGGCCAACTGGGTGTACCGGAAACTGGCGGAAACCTATGTTTTGGATGAGGAAATGCGCGATCGGCTGGCGCAACTGAATCCGATGGCGTCGGCGAAGATGGCGAACCGGCTGATCGAAGCCCAGGAGCGCCAATACTGGTCGGCGGATGAAGCAACAATTGAGGCCCTGCACAAGGCAGGCGATGCATTGGAAGACCGGCTCGAAGGAGTCGGCGGGGAAGCGGCGGCATGAGCAAGAGTAATCGTATTCCGCTTTCGCCCGTGGGTCACGCGGGTGGAAAAGAGGACGGGGAAGGCAGTGTTCAGGTTCATCAAGATGCGAGCGTAAGCATCGGAAAAGCAAAGGTTTTTGCCGTATACGGCAAGGGCGGAATCGGCAAAAGCACAACTTCGTCGAATCTGTCGGTGGCTTTCTCCAAATTGGGCAAACGGGTTTTGCAGATCGGCTGCGATCCGAAGCACGACTCCACTTTCACTTTGACCAAACAATTGGTTCCGACGGTTATCGACACCCTCGAATCGGTGGACTTCCACAGCGAGGAGTTGAGCCCGGATGATTTCGTCTACGAAGGCTACAACGGCGTCATGTGCGTCGAGGCGGGCGGCCCTCCGGCGGGGACCGGCTGCGGCGGCTATGTGGTTGGCCAGACGGTGAAACTGCTGAAGGAACACCATCTGCTGGAAGATACCGATGTGGTCATCTTCGATGTGCTTGGCGATGTTGTTTGCGGCGGCTTCGCCGCGCCCCTGCAACATGCGCAGCGGGCGCTGATTGTCACCGCCAACGATTTCGATTCGATTTTCGCCATGAACCGGATTGTGGCCGCCATCCAGGCGAAGTCGAAAAACTACCAGGTCAGGGTGGGGGGCGTGATCGCCAACCGCAGCGCCGCCTGCGACCAGATTGATTCATTCAACCAGCATATCGGGCTCGACCGGGTCGCCCATTTCCCGGACCTGGATGTGATTCGCCTCAGCCGGCTGAAAAAATCCACCTTGTTCGAAATGGAATCGTCACCGGAACTCGAAGCGGTGCAAGAGGAGTACATGCGTCTCGCGCAGACCTTGTGGGATGGCGTGGAACCGCAATTCGCGGCGCCGATGAAAGACAGGGAAATTTTTGATTTCCTGGGATTCGATTGATGTCCACAACCGCCTGGCAAAAACGCCGCGGTCAATTGCGTACCTATTTCGACCAGACCGCGGCAAAAGCCTGGGAGCGTTTGACCTCGGACGCGCCGGTGGGCCGCATACGGCAAACCGTGCGCGCCGGCAGGGACCGCATGCGGGAAACCCTGCTCGATTGGCTGCCGCGGGATTTGCGCGGCAAACGCTTGCTTGACGCCGGCTGCGGAACCGGAGCGTTGGCGCAGGCGGCCGCGCGCCGCGGCGCCCAGGTGATCGCCGTTGACCTGTCGCCAACCCTGGTGGAGTTGGCGCGGCGGCGGATGCCGGCCGATCTTGCGCCGGGCGGCATTGAATTCCGCACCGGCGACATGCTGGAAATGGATCTCGACCGGCTCGATTATGTGGTCGCCATGGATTCGCTCATCCATTATCCGCCGGAGGAAGTCGCGGCGGCGCTCGGCGCATTGGCCGGGCGCTGCGAAAGCGCCATGCTGTTCACTTTCGCGCCGCGAACGCCGGCCTTGATGCTGATGCATGGTTTGGGGCGATGGTTTCCTTCCGGCTCCCGCGCGCCGGCCATCGAACCCGCCGCCGAAGGCGAATTGCGGCGGCTGTTGGCCGAACACGCGGCCTTGCAATCCTGGAAAGCGGGACGCACGCGCCGCATCGCCAGCGGCTTTTACACTTCCCAGGCGCTGGAGCTGATTCCCGCATGAGAGCGCTCAACGCCAGCCTGGAAAAAACCTGGGCCCAGTTGGGCACCCGGTTTCTGCCATTCGCCGACGCGGCCAGCGCGGAGTTGCCGCTGCCGCGGCTGTTGCGGCTGGCGCTGTTCCAGGTCTCGGTGGGCATGGCGGTGGTGCTGCTCAACGGCACGCTCAACCGGGTCATGATCGTTGAGCTTGGCGTCGGCGCCTCGCTGGTTGCGGCGATGGTTTCGCTGCCCTTGTTGTTTGCCCCGTTTCGGGTGCTGGTGGGATATCGCTCCGACACCCACCGCTCGTATCTGGGTTGGAAGCGGGTGCCTTACATCTGGATCGGGACATTGCTGCAATTCGGCGGCCTGGCCATCATGCCTTTCGCCTTGATCGTATTGTCCGGAGACAGCCAGGGCCCGGCGTGGATAGGGCATGCGGGCGCGGCGCTGGCGTTTCTGCTCACGGGCATCGGCTTGCACACCACGCAAACCGCCGGCCTGGCGCTGGCCACCGATCTCGCGCCGCGGGAATCGCGGCCGCGGGTTGTGGCGCTGCTGTATGTAATGCTGCTGCTGGGCATGGTGATCAGCGCCGTGGGCATAGGCAAGGCGCTTGGCGACTTCAGCCAAATTCGTCTGATTCAGGTGATCCAGGGCTGCGCCCTGGTCACCATGGCGCTGAACTTCGTCGCGCTGTGGAAACAGGAAGCGCGAAATCCGGCGGCGACGCTTCATTCACGCAAGCACAAGCCGTTTTTGGTCGCCTGGCGCGAATTCTGCCGCGGCAACCGGTCAAAACGCTTTCTGCTGGCCCTGGGCCTTGGCACCGCGGCATTCAGCATGCAGGACATCCTGCTCGAGCCCTATGCGGGCCAGGTGCTGCAGTTGTCGGTGGGCGCCACCACTTTGCTCACGGGCCTCGTTGCCGGCGGCACGCTGGCCGCTTGCGCGCTGGCGGCGCGCGCCCTCAATCGCGGCGGCAATCCTTTTCGATTGGCCGCGCTGGGCGCGGTGGTCGGCGTGTTTGCTTTCGCGGCGGTTGTTTTCGCGGCGCCGCTGGAGTCCACCATGATTTTCCGGGTGGGAACCACGCTGATCGGTTTTGGCGGCGGCCTGTTCGCGGTGGGCACCCTGGTGGCCGCCATGAATATGGATGGCCAGGGCCGAATCGGACTGGCATTGGGCGCCTGGGGGGCGGTGCAAGCCGCGGCCGCCGGCGGTGGCATCGCCTTGGGCGGCGCGATTCGCGACCTGGTCGACAATCTCGCGGCGAGCGGGGTGTTGGGCGTGGCCATGAACAAGCCCGCCATCGGTTACACCGTGGTCTACCACATCGAAATCGCCTTGTTGTTCGCCACCCTGGTCGCCATTGGCCCCCTGGTCAATGTGTTCGGCAATGAATTGCGCGGCGCGCGCGGCGGGAACTTGAAGTTCGGCCTGGCCGAACTTCCCGGCTGACGCGGTGCCGCGGGAAGAACCATGATCGGCAAAGCGCAACAACGCAATAACGCAGCAAACTGAAACAGACATCGGGAGGACCGAAAATGGAAATCGGCGCAATTACCAGCTACATCGACGTCGCACAGGTGGTGCTCTACGCATTTTGGATATTTTTCGCCGGGCTGATCTACTACCTGCGGCAGGAAGACAAGCGCGAAGGCTATCCGCTCGAGCCCGATCCCGCGGTGCCTTCGGATCAGTTCAAGACGGGCATGGAAGGATTCCCGCCGCTGCCGAAACCGAAAGTGTTCCGACTGGCGGACGGCAGCACCCGCGAGGCCCCCAGGTTGAACCGCGATCCCGAAGTCAAGGCGGTGCCCGCGGAGCCATGGCCCGGCGCGCCTCTGGTGCCGACCGGAAATCCGATGCTTGACGGGGTGGGCCCAGCCTCCTACGCGCAACGGCCCGATCACCCGGAGCCCACCATGCATGGAGAACCCAGGCTGGTGCCGATGCGGGATTTAAGTGAATTCAGCGTTGCGGCAAAAGATCCCGATCCGCGGGGCATGCCGGTGATTGGGGCGGATGGCAAACGTGGCGGCACGATTGCCGACATTTGGATCGACCGTTCAGAGCCGCAAATACGCTATTTCGAAGTCGCGACCGAAAGCGCGGATGGTTCGGAGGAACGGCGGGTGTTGTTGCCGATCGGTTTCAGCCGTGTCGACGGCTTCCGCGGTCAAGTGCGGGTGAAGGCGATTCTCGCAAGCCAGTTTGCCGATGTGCCGGGGACGCAAAACCCCGACCAGGTGACGCAATTGGAAGAAGACCGAATTTCCGCCTATTACGGCGGCGGCTACCTGTATGCGAACGCGCAAAGACAGGAACCTTTGCTTTGATTGAGCACGAATTCGAGCCCGTTCCGGGCTTGCCGGAGGATTTGCCGGACGGCGAGAGCATACTCTGGCAGGGCGCTCCCGATTGGCGCGTGCTCGCGCGGCGCGCCTTCCATTTGCGCTCTCTGGCGTTGTATTTCGCCGTATTGCTGGTGATCCGCCTCGGCGCCGGGCTTTGGTTCGGCGACGGCATGGCGTCGGCGCTGACGTCCGCGGCCTTGCTGGCCGGGCTTGGCGCCTGCGCCGCGGCGCTGTTCCTCATGATGGCCTGGCTGATTGCCCGCAGCACCTTGTACACGCTGACCAACAAACGCCTGGTCATGCGTTTCGGCATCGCCCTGCCCATGAGCGTCAACTTGCCGTTCGCCCATATCCAGGCGGCGGCGGTGAAAGCGTATCCGGGCGGATTTGGCGATATTCCCATTACCCTCGATCGCAGCCACCGCGTTTCCTACATCGTCATGTGGCCCCATGTTCGGCCGTGGTTGTTTCGGCGGCCGGAGCCAATGCTGCGCGGCATCGCGGATGCCAAGGCGGTTGCGGAGCGCTTGGCGGACGCCGCCAGCGGCACGGCGTCGGCGGAGCAATCCCCGGCGGAAAAAGCCGCCGACGGAACGCAAGTTGGCGCGGCGGCTGTGCCAGCCCAAGCGGCAAAATCCGCAGCCGGCGCGCAAGGCGGTTCGGAGCGGAAACTCGCATCCGCCATGGGGGAGGCGACTTGAGCGATCATTTTTCCGACAAGCCTTTTCCGCGCATGGCTTTGGTCGGCGCGGCGCTGCTGCTGGGTTTCGCGATTCTGGCGGCCACCGGTTCGCGCCTGACCGACATCGGCACCACCGGCTTGCCGCCGGCCGAGGCCTTGATGAGCCGCGATTTCTATTTCAGGGATATGCCCGATGGCTCGCTGGCCGTTACCGCCGCCGCGGATGAACGGGTGGTGGAGATGCTGGCGCCGGGCAGCGGCGGATTTGTGCGCGGCGTCATGCGCGGCCTGAATCGCGAACGCAAGCTTCGCGGCATCGGCCCGGAACCGTCATTCCGCTTGACCCGTTGGCGCGATGGCGGGCTTTCATTAAGCGATTCCGCCACCGGCGTGCGCATCGACCTGGAACCCTTTGGGCCCAGCAACAGCGCCGCTTTCGCGCGTTTGTTGTTGTCGGAAGCGTCGCCGGCGTCTTCCCCGCCGCGGACGAGGTGCTGATTTTGTTCGATTATCTGCTTTATGGCGCGTATGCCCTGTTCCTGTGGTGGTTCAGCACCGGCCTGGTGCTGTATCTGATCGGCCTGGCGAGCCATACATTCCGCCGCAGTCTGGTCTTCGCCACGCTGGCGCTGTTGCTGGCCTTTGCCGGCCTCGCCTGGAGCGGCGGGCGCGAGACCGTTTTTGCCGCGTATTTGAGTTTCGGCTGTGGCCTGGCGGTTTACGCCTGGCTGGAGTTGACCTACTACATGGGTTTTGTGACCGGTCCGCGCAAGATCGCCTGCCCGCCCAATTGCGGCGGATGGCGCCATTTCGGACACGCCATCGAAGCCAATTTGCATCATGAACTCGCCACCATCGCCGGCGCCGGAATCGTCTGGCTGATTTGCCGGGATGCTCCCAATCAAGTGGGCATGTGGACCTATATGGCGCTTTGGGGCATGCAACTCAGCGCCAGATTGAATGTATTTCTCGGCGTGAGAAATGTGAGCGAAGAGTTCCTGCCCGAGCATATGCGCTATCTGAAAGGATTTATCAAAAAAGGATCCCTGAATTTGTTGTTCCCGTTTTCCATTGTGATGGGCACAACCCTCACAGCCTGGTTGACGCAATTGGCCCTGGCCGCCGAAGCGGGAAGTTTCGCCGCGGCGGGTTGGACCATGCTGGCCACCCTGGTGGCGCTGGCGGTGTTGGAGCACTGGTTGCTGGTGCTGCCGCTGGCGGCGTCGGCGCCTTGGCAATGGTGGTTGGAACGGCGGGAAAAAGCCGCGCGGAACGAAGCGCCAGCCGGGCTGGAATCCATGCCGGCCGGCCTGTCCGGCCCGGTTCGCGCTTCAGCTGTCGCCGTCGAAACGGGAAAAGGCGTCAACAAATCCAGCCGGCTGCCGCGCGGCCGGGAAAACCCATTGCATAGGAAGCTCTGAATCATCAGCGTTTCCGCGCGGCACGGGCGGGTGCCGCCGAATTCGATGACGCAAGCCATTGGATCCGCGCAAGACAAGGCAGTGGCTTTGTTTTGCGGGTATGAAAAATTCCGCGGGAGGAGGCGGGTGCCGGCGGGGCCGCGTATATTCGAAAAGGGCTTCCCCGGTGGCCGCGGCGGCGCAAGGCGGTGCTTTGCGGCCGGGTTGGAATTTTTTGCAAGACCTCGGAATTTTTGGAGCGCTTGATGTTGCGGCCGGAATTTCCCTTCTCGGCCATTGTCGGTCAGGAAGAGATGAAAATTGCCCTGATTTGCGCCGCAATCGACCCTGGCGTCGGCGGTGTGCTCATTTTCGGGCATCGCGGAACCGGAAAGTCGACGGTGGTTCGCTCTATTTCCGCCTTGCTGCCGCGCATTCGAATCGTCCTGGATTGCCCCTACAACTGCGACCCGGATGCGACCCTCGCCGATTGCGCGCAATGCGCCGGGGCGAATGGAAAAGCTCCGCCGAAAAGCCGCCTGCTGCCCGTGCCCGTGGTCGACCTGCCGCTCGGCGCCACCGAAGACCGCATCGTGGGCGCGCTTGATCTCGAGCGGGCCTTGCATGCGGGAGAAAAAGCCTTTGAACCCGGATTGCTGGCGCGCGCGAATCGCGGATTTCTTTACATCGACGAGGTCAATCTGCTGGAGGATCACCTGGTGGATTTGCTGCTTGACGTCGCCGCATCCGGAGAAAATGTCGTCGAACGGGAAGGCTTGAGCGTGCGCCACCCGGCCCGGTTCGTGCTGATTGGCAGCGGCAATCCCGAGGAAGGGGAACTGCGCCCGCAATTGCTGGATCGCTACGGACTTTCTGTTGAAGTCACCACGCCGCAGGACATCGAAACGCGGATGGAAGTGGTGAGCCGCCGGGATGCCTTCGAGCAAGACCCGGTGGGCTTTGTCGCCAAATGGAAAAACCGCGACGCGCGTCTGCGCGGCAAGATCAAGCGCGCCCGCGAACGTCTGGCAAGCGTCCGCGTGCCGGAACCTTCGCTGCGGCGCGCGGCGGAGCTTTGCCTGAAGCTGGGCTGCGATGGCCTGCGCGGCGAACTGACTATGATGCGCGCCGCGCGGGCGCTGGCCAGTTTCGAAAACGCCACCGAGGTGGAACCCCGGCATCTCGCCCGGGTGGCGGCGCCGGCCTTGCGCCACCGGCTGCGGCGCAACCCCCTGGATGAAACCGGTTCGGGCACGCGGGTCGCAAGAGCGCTTGAGGAGCTGTTTGGCGAATGAACGAAGCCGCCGCGCAACAGGACGCGTTTCGCTGGGTTTTTCCGGCGATGGCCGGCGCCATATTCGCTGTTGACCCCGCCGGGCTGAAAGGCGTGGTGCTGCGCGCGCAGCCGGGCCCGGTGCGCGACTGCTGGCTGCGGCAATTGCGGCAACTGCTGCCGGCGAATACACCTTGGCGCCGCATTCCGGCGCATATCGGGGACGACCGCCTGCTGGGCGGGCTGGACCTTTCCGCGACACTGCGCGCGGGTCGTCCGGTAAGCGACCCCGGACTGCTGGTGGAAAGTCGCGGCGGCGTCGTGTCAATCGCCATGGCCGAGCGGCTTGAGCCGGGCATCGCCGCACGGTTGGCGGCGGTTCTCGACAACGGAGAAGTCGCGCTGGAGCGCGCCGGCATTTCCCGCCGCACGCCCGTCAGCCTGGGGATGATTGCCCTGGATGAAGGGATTGGCGAGGAAGAAGCCGCGCCGAAAGCGCTGGCGGACCGATTCGCGATTTATCTCAGTCTGGAAGGGATTGGCCTGCAAGACATGGGCGCGCCGCAAGCCAGCCCGGACGCGGTCCTGGCGGCCCGTGAACGCCTTCCCCGAGTGCGCGTCGAGGCCGAACTGATCGCCACCTTGTGCCAGGCCGCGCTGCAATTCGGCATCGACTCCTTGCGCATGCCTTTGCTGGCGGTCAAGGCCGCGCGGGCCGCGGCCGCCCTGCGGGAGAGCTCGCGGGTCGACGAGGACGATATCGCGCTGGCCGCGCAATTGGTGCTCGCCGGCCGCGCAACGCAATTGCCACCATTGGAGGAGGACGAACCCGAGCCCGAACCCGAACAGGAAACGCCCGAAGAACAAGCTGATTGCAACCAGGAGAATGAACAAAAACCGGAAGACTCCGAACAGGACAACGCGCAGACCGACCCGCAAACCCTGCGCGACCAGGTGCTGGAGGCAACCCGCGCCGTAATCCCGCCCGAACTCATGCAGCAGTTGCAATATGCTTCCCGTCGGCGCAACAGCGCCCAGTCTTCCGCCAGGTCGATTACGCGCCGGAGGCCGGCCAAGCGGGGCAGAAGAATCGGCACAAGGCCCGGCGAACCCGGCACCGGCACGGTTTTGAATCTGGTGGAAACCTTGCGCGTCGCCGCGCCCTGGCAAAACCTGCGCAAGCGGGAAAGTGTCGCCAACGAAACAGCGCGCGCACCGGTGATCAGACTGAGCCGGGATGATTTCCGCATCAATCGTTATCAGCAACGCTCGGCGATGACCACGGTTTTTGTGGTGGATGCTTCCGGGTCTTCCGCGCTGCATCGCTTGGCGGAAGCCAAGGGCGCGGTCGAATTGTTGCTGGCCCAGTCCTATCAGCGTCGCGACCGGGTGGCGCTGGTGGCTTTTCGGGGTGAAAAAGCCGAGTTGCTGCTGGCGCCGACGCGTTCCCTGGTCAGGGCCAAGCGCAATCTCGCGGGGCTGCCCGGCGGCGGCGGCACACCATTGGCCGCCGGCATTCAACTGGCGCTGGAAACGGCCCTCGGAGTCAGGCGCAGCGGAGAAACGCCGGTGATCATCCTGCTCACGGACGGCCGCGCCAATGTCGGCCTGGACGGGCGCGGCGGTCGCAAACAAGCCGAAAGCGAAGCCTTTGAATCGGCCCGCGCGGTCCGCGCCGAGGAAATTACAGCGCTGTTGGTGGATACTTCGCCGCGCCCGCGCCCACTGGCGCGGCAACTCGCCGAAGCGATGGCGGCCAACTATCTCGCGCTGCCCCATGCCGATGCGGAAGGATTGACGGTTGCGGCGCGCTCCCTCTCCGCGAATCAGCCGCAAGGGCAGCCGCGCCCATGACCGCGCCGGCGCCGTCGGGCAACGGGACCGCGCGCTTCCCGGCGCTGGCCGCGGCATCGATGCCGGGTCGGAAACAAAGTTCATTGCAATGGGAACGCGATGGCCGCGATTGGCCCAACAGCCAGTTCAGTCGATTCATCGATGCCGGAGGAATGCGCTGGCATGTGCAATGCATGGGCCGCGGCCCGGCGATCCTGTTGTTGCACGGCACCGGGGCTTCCAGCCATAGCTGGCGCGAGCTGGCGCCAATTTTGGCGAAACGATTCAGTGTGGTGGCGCCCGATCTGCCCGGGCACGGTTTCAGCGCAAGACCCGAGCCCGGGATGCTTTCCCTGCCGGGCATGGCGCAATCGCTGGATTCGCTGCTGCGGGCGTTGAAACTGTCTCCGGAACTGGTGGTGGGACACTCCGCCGGCGCCGCTGTCGCGGCGCAAATGTGTTTGCGGCACGATCTTGCGCCGCGCTGGCTGGTCAGCATCAATGGCGCCTTGCTGCCGCTGCGGGGTATCGCCGGATTGTTTTATACGCCAATGGCCAGGTTTCTCGCCGGGGGCGGATTCTGGGCCGAATGGCTGGCGCGCCGGGCCGCGCGGCGCCAGGCCGTGGAGCGCTTGATCGAGCGAACCGGCTCGGCGATTGCGGCCGAGGGCATAGATTTGTATGTGCGTCTGCTCAGCGCCACCAGCCATACCGCGGCCGCGCTGGACATGATGGCGCGCTGGGACTTGAATGCGTTGCAACGCGAATTGCCCAATCTCCACCCGCGCGTCCTGCTCGTGGTGGGAGAGAAGGATCTGATGGTGCCGCCCGCCCAGGCGGAACGTTTGCGGCGTCTGTTGCCATCGGCGAAAATCAAACGGCTGGCGGACTGCGGCCATCTGCTGCACGAGGAGCAACCGCGGCAAATGGCCTTGCTGATTGAATCGCTCGCCGCCGCCGGAGACAGCAAAGGAGACAGGAGTTGAGCCGCGTGGAAACCGATGCCGCCATCCTTCCGCATGACCATGCGGATCGCCGCAATCTCAACGACGAAGTCCACGCCAGGCCGCCGATTTCCGTGGGCACGCCCACGCGCGCTTCCTATCTGGTGTGTTACGCCAGCGCCGCCACCGCCGCAGCCGAACAACAGGCGATCCATCGCCTGGCCGCCCATTTCGATGTGGCGCCGCCGGCCGCGGGCGACAACCACTATGTCGTCAATATGGGCCCGATGCTGGTCAAATGGGAGCGCCACACCGAATTCATCGGCTACACCTTTGTTGCCGACGGGACCGGCACAAAACCTTTCGCCGACCCGGCGATCAATCTGCTGCCGGATGACTGGCTCGCGCAATTGCCCGGCGAAGTGCTGCTTGCCGCCCATGTCGCCGTGGTTGAAGGGGACACCGGCGCGCTCGATCATGAACAAATTTCCAAGGCGCACTTTGCCGGCAATGTGCTGATTGGCGCCGACATCGCCGAGGGCGCCGCCGCCGCCTTGACCGATTTCCACATCCACGCCGATGGCTTCAGCCGGTTGCTGCTGGTGAACCGCAGCATGTCGCCGAGCCAGGCCGGGCGCAATGTGCAGCGAATGCTGGAAATGGATTCCTACCGCATGATGGCGTTGTTGGCCTTGCCCACGGCGAGGGAATTGTTGCCGTTTCTGACGCGATGCGAAAAGGAATTGATGGGCATCACGGCGGCCTTGGCCGGCCCGGCGGAAGTCGACGAACCCTCGCTGCTCAACCGCTTGACCCAATTGCAGGCCGACATCGAAAGCCGCTACGCCAACGACAATTACCGCTTTGACGCCGCCAACGCCTACTATGCGCTGGTGCAAAGACGCATTGGCGACTTGCGCGAGCAAAGAATCCGCAGCATTCAGACTTTTCGCGAATTCACCGAGCGCCGCCTGGCGCCGGCCATGGACACCTGCCGCGCGGTGGCGGAGCGCCAGAAATCCTTGACCCAGGGCGTCGCCCGGGCCACCCAGCTGCTGTCCACCCGGGTGGACATGGAACGCCGGGAGCAGAATCAGGCGGTGCTGGAATCCATGGACCGCCGCGCCGGATTGCAACTTCGCTTGCAGGAAGCGGTGGAGACCTTGTCCATTGTTGCCGTTACCTACTACATGGTGGGTCTGGTGGGTTTCACTGTGGACGGCTTGAATGAAATCGGCCTGTTTTTGAACACCGATCTGATCAAGGCCGTCAGCATACCCGTGGTTGCCGCCGCGGTTTTCCTGGTGGTGCGGCGGGTGCGCAAACGGGTCGCGAGAGCGGTCGGCGAAGAGGGCGGCACGAAGCCATCATGACGCGAATGGCAGTACAAACGGGCCGCGGTCCACTCTTGCGGCAAGGCGAAGAGGCGGAAATCCGCCAAGCGGGTGCCGTCCGGAAGGAGGACAATCGGCCCCACGCGCTGGTGATCGGCAGCGGATTCGGCGGACTGGCGGCGGCGATTCGATTGGGCGCCCGCGGCTATCGTGTCACGGTGCTGGAAAAGCTCGACCAGCCCGGCGGCCGGGCCCGCGTCCACCGCCAGGACGGCTTCGTGTTCGACGCCGGCCCGACAATCATCACCGCCCCGTTCCTGCTGCAAGACCTGTGGCGACTTTGCGGCCGCGAATTGGCCGAGGATATCGAGTTGCGCCCCACCACGCCGTTTTATCGAATCCGCTTCGATAATGGCGAAATCTTTGACTACAGCGGAGACGCTGAAGCGATGCGCGCCGAAGTGGCGCGGTTTTCGCCGTCCGATGTGGCCGGCTACGAGCGCTTCATGCGCGCCAGCGAGGAGATATTCAAGATCGGATTTGAAAAGCTTGGCCATGTGCCGTTCGGAAACTGGCCGGCCATGTTGAAAATCGCGCCCGATTTGATTCGATTGGGCGCCTGGCGCAGCGTCTACGGCATGGTTTCGCGCTACATCAAGGACCCGCGCCTGCGCACCGTGTTCAGTTTCCATCCCTTGCTGATTGGCGGCAATCCCTTCGCCACCACCTCGATTTACAGTTTGATCGCATTTCTGGAGCGGCGTTGGGGCGTGCACTTTGTGATGGGAGGCACCGGCCGCCTGGTGTCCGCCATGGTGGCCTTGATTGAAGGGCAGGGCGGTAGCGTGCGTTGCCGGTCCGAGGTGTCCGAGATTACCGTATCGAACGGCAAAGCCAGCGGCGCGCGGCTGGCCGGCGGCGAGCGCTTGGCCGCGGATATCGTGGTGTCCAATGCCGACTCGGCCTGGACCTATCGACATTTGCTGCCTTCGATCCGGCGCCGGCGCTGGACCAATTGGCGCATCGAAAAGTCGCGCTATTCCATGGGCCTGTTCGTTTGGTACTTTGGCACCCGTCGGCGCTATCCCGACGTGATGCACCATACCATCCTGCTTGGGCCGCGGTATCGCGGATTGCTCAACGATATTTTCAAGCGCAAGACCCTCGCGCGGGATTTCAGCCTCTACTTGCACCGGCCCACCGCAACCGATCCTTCGCTGGCACCCGCCGGATGTGATACCTTCTACGTGCTGTCGCCGGTGCCGCATCGAGAAAGCGGCATCGAATGGGAACAACAAGCGGAACCTTACCGGCAAGCGATCATGAGCCATCTCAGCGCCACCCTGCTGCCGCAACTGGAGCAAAACCTGGTCAGCTCCCGGGTTGTCACGCCGGACGATTTCGCCGGCGACCTGCTGGCCTACCGGGGCGCCGCCTTTGGCCTGGAACCGGTTTTCGCGCAAAGCGCCTGGTTTCGCCCGCACAACAAGAGTGAGGAAATCGAAGGCTTGTATCTGGTTGGGGCCGGCACGCATCCCGGCGCCGGCGTGCCCGGCGTGCTGTCATCCGCCCGGGTGCTGGACAGCGTCGTGCCCGACCCTGTGAGCCTGGTTCGCCATGAACAGTCTTGACCGGTCCGACATACTGGCTTGCCGCGCGAGATTGCGCGGCGGCTCGCGCACGTTTTTCGCGGCCTCACACCTGTTGCCGCGCGAGATTCGGGACCCCGCGGCCGCCTTGTACGCGTTTTGCCGCGTCGCCGACGATGCCGTGGACCAACCGGGAAGCGGCGAGCGGACCTTGGCCGAACTGCGGCTGCGGCTTGCCGATATCTATGCCGGCCAGCCGGCTTCGTTCCCGGAAGACAGGGCTTTCGCCAGCGTCGCGCGCTTTTTCAACATCCCGCGGGCATTGCCGGAGGCCCTGTTCGAAGGCTTCGAGTGGGACATCCGCAACCGCCGCTATGAAGAAATGGAGGAACTGCACGCCTACGCGGCGCGCGTTGCCGGAACCGTGGGCGTCATGATGGCGATCATCATGGGAGTGCGGGAATCGCGCTTGATCGCCCGCGCCTGCGAGCTTGGCATGGCGATGCAGTTGACCAACATCGCCCGGGATGTCGGCGGCGACGCCAGCGAAGGGCGTTTGTACCTGCCCCGGCGCTGGCTGCGCGATGCGGGCATGGACGCCGAAGGCTGGCTGCGCGCGCCCGTTTACAGCGATGCCCTGGGCGGCGTCATCCAACGGCTTCTGCGCGAAGCCGACAGGCTCTACGCGCGGGCCGAGTCGGGCATTGACGATTTGCCGCTGACCTGCCGCATGGGTATCCGCGGCGCCAGCATGATGTACGCCGAAATCGGCCGCGAACTGGAACGGCGCAAGCTGGATTCGGTTACGCGGCGCGCGGTGGTGCCCGCCCGGCGCAAGGCGCTGCTGCTTTGGCGCGCCGCCAATGCGTCCCAGGCCAAGGCTACCCCGGTTGCGCTCGCCCCGCCGCCAACGGCCCGGTTTCTGGTCGAAGCGGTGGCGGCGTCCGCGGGGCCGGCGCAAGATTCGACCTTTCTCTCCCCGGCGGCCTGGTGGGAAGTGGGCAAACGCGTGGCGTGGACGGTTGAATTGTTTGAACGACTCGGGCAGCGCGAGCAGTCGCGCCGCTCCCAGGACTTGTACGCGAGCGCGCAATGGCGCTCCAGGGTCAACAGCTAGCACCCCATTCAGCGCAGCCGCGGCATTCGGAATGGCAGCAGGCAGCGCACCCAGGCGCGGCCGAATCGATCCAGCGACAGGCTTTCGTGCACCCAATCCGTGGGCTCCCCCAGAAATTGCGACCGCAGCAGCGAGCGGGAATAGAAAGGCGTGTCTTCCAGGGTTCTGATCACCTTGGCTTGTCCGCCTTCCGCCCTTGTGCCGCGCGCGATGCGCCACCAGCGGGTGGCGGGCAGTTGCGCCGGCGCCGGCGGCGTGAATGATTCGATAGCGCCATCGGCGGCTACCTTGACCGCCAGCGAGAATGGTTGATTCGGGCGGCGAAGCCCTTCATACAAAATGGTTGCGGCTTGGTCTTGGTTGTGGCCTTGACTTTGACCGGAGCGGGACCAGTTCCAGCTTGCAAAATCTTGCTCCAACGGCCTTGCGCCCGCATTCGAATCCCAATAGGCATTGCCCAACCAGCGCAGCCGCGGCTCCGTCAACTCGACCTCGACCCGGGAGACGGGCGCGAGCGGGCGCCAAAAATGGCGGCCATGGCCATCCAGCACGAACTCGCGTCTGGTAAATGCCTGTGGATGAACGCGCACCCGGCCACGAATACGCGCCGGCAGCGGCACACCGACTTCATCGATATCGAAGATCAGGCGGCTGCCGTCCCAAGCCAGGGAGCTCGGGCCAATGCGCAGATGATCGGCGGTTCGGTGCAGCCGCCTGCGCGAGCGTTCGGTCATCGCCCAACGATTGCCCGCCGCGCCGTAAAGCGCCACATTCAAGCTGCAATATTGCAGCGGGTCGGCGACTTCCCGCTTGCGCGCCCACGCGTACCAGGGGGAGAAAACACTGCCGAGGAAGGCGATCAGGGTCAGGGCTTGCCGGCCATCGTCGCTCACCGCATCCACATACCACCAGACATAGCCGTTGCCCGGCACCGTTTGAGCAAAATCCGGAAACAAATCATAGTCCCGCGGCGTCATCGTTTGCTCCCGGCATCGCGCATGATGGCCTCGGCCGCGTGCACGCCCGACAACGCGGCCATCGGCACACCGGCCCCCGGATGCGTGCTGCCGCCGGCGAGATAAAGCCCCGGAATTCGGGTGCGCGCGCCGGAGCGGCGGAAAGAAGCCCGCCAACCGTGGGACGCCGGCCCGTACAAGGCGCCGCCACTGCCGGGAAACAACTCCGCGAAGTGGTTCGGCGCGGTAAGTTTGCCGCCGGCGGACGCTGAATCCACAACCAGGCCGCATCGTTCCAGCAAGCCGAAAGTCTGTTCCCGGCAGCGGGCAAGCTCGGCTTGACCGAAAACCTTGCTGTCTCCCACAGCCGGGGCGTTGACCAGGCAAAACAGCCGTTCCGGCGCGGCTTGCGGCGGCTGTTCGTCATCGTCGCGGTCTTGCGCGCAAATATACACGCTGGGTGTCGCCGGCAAGCGCCCGTGGCGGAAAATATCGCTGAATTCCCGCTGGTAGTCGTCGCTGAAGAAAACGTTGTGCCGATGCAGCGGGAATCCGCTTGTGGGGGCCACCATGGCCCAGGTGAGCGCGGAAAGCGAGCGCATCGGGCGGGGCAGGGCGGGTGTGGCGCGGCGGACCGCGCCGCCGAATCGGCCTTCGGCAAGCGCCGCGGCGTCGGCATTGATGAGCACCGCGTCGGCTTGCATGGTCTCGCCGTTGTCCAGCGCGACGCCGGCCGCGCGCTTGCCGCGCAGCAGCACCTCGGTGACCGCCGAGCCATAGTGGAAGTTTGCCCCGAGTTGCCCGGCCAAGCCGCTGAGCGCTTCGATGATGCGATACATCCCGCCTTGCACCGACCAAACGCCGGCGCGCTCCACATGGGCGATCAGCATCAAGGTGGCCGGCGCCGCAAAAGGTGAAGAACCCATGTAAGTGGCGTAGCGCGCGAACAACTGCCGCAGGCGCGGGTCGCGAAACTCCCTGCCCAGCGCGCGCCAGAGACTGGTGAACGGGTAAATTCGGCCGAGATTCGCCAAGCCTTGCGAACTCACCCGCTGCACCAGGCTGAGCGGATTGGGCCGGGAAGCGCGGATAAAACTGTGCTCCAGACAGTTGAAAACGCGTCGGCTGCGTTCGCAAAAGGCGAGATAGCGCCGTGCTTCGCCGGGGCCGGCGAATTCGCCGATGGCTTCCGCCGAGCGCTCGGCGTCGGCATGCAAATCCAATCTTTGTTCCGCGTTCCAGGCGTGGCGGGCGAGAATCTGCAAGGGTTTCAGCTTCAGGTGTTGTTCGAGCGAGCTGCCGGCCGCCGCGAAAATCTCCTCAAACACCGGCCGCATGGTGAAAACCGTGGGTCCCGCGTCGATGGGCCGGCCGCAAACCAATTGTTCCCGCAGCTTGCCGCCGGGGCGGGGGCCGCGTTCGAACACGGAAACCGCGAAGCCTTGCCGAGCCAAGCGCAACGCGGCGGTCAAGCCGCCCATACCCGCGCCCGCGATGACGACTCGCGGCCCGCGCCCGGCATCGAACTTCATTGACTCCCCCCCGGCAACTGTCTATATTGGATAACAATTTGTTGTGTCAATCGCAATTTACACTTTTTCGCGGCGGATAAAAACATCACCCGGAACCGCCAGCGCAGGGGCATCCGCAACCGGCAAACCCGAAAGTGGGAAGAAAATCGCAGAGCAAGCGCCAAAGCCTTCACAAAAGAACATGTAAACAGAGCCCGCAAAATATGGACGCACTTGCAAGAATCGAGCAAAGCCTTGCCTCGGCGCTGGCCGAATTCGAAACCGAAGATTCCCCGCCGCGCCTGGCGGCGGCGGTTCGCCACGCGGTTTTTGCCGGCGGCGCGCGCATTCGACCCCGCTTGTGCCTTGCCGTGGCCGGCGCCTGCGGCGAGGACAATCCCGCATTGACCGATGCCGCCGCCGGCGCCATCGAATTGCTGCACTGCGCATCCCTGGTGCATGACGATCTGCCCTGTTTCGACGACGCCGCCATGCGGCGCGGCAAGCCTTCGGTGCATCGGGCATTTGATGAGCCCTTGGCGGTGTTGGCGGGAGACGCCCTGATTGTGCTCGCGTTCCAGCGCATGAGCCGCGATGCCGACCAGCAGCCGCAACGCACGCTTGCGCTGATTCGCATCCTCGGCCGGGCGGTGGGCGCGCCGTCGGGGATTGTCGCCGGCCAGGCTTGGGAGTGCGAGGAAAGCGTTGCGTTGTCGGTCTATCAACGAGCGAAAACCGGCGCCCTGTTCGCCGGCGCCACCATGGCCGGCGCCGCCGCCGCGGGCGCCATCGTCGAGCCCTGGCGCATCCTCGGAGAGAAGATTGGCGAGGCGTATCAAGTTGCGGATGACATCCGCGACGCGCTGGCGGACCCGGAAGAGATGGGCAAACCCGGCGGGCGCGATGTCGCCCTCGACCGCCCCAGCGCCACCAGGGAGCTGGGGCCGTCGGATGCGGTCAAACGCTTCAATCAACTGGTTTCCGAGGCGGTGGAATCGATTCCAAAATGCCCCGGGGCCGAAGCCCTCAGTGCCCATATGCGGTCGGAAGCGAAGCGCTTTTTGCCTGAAAAATTGTCCCGCCGCGCAGCTTGAGCCCGCGTCCATGAACGACCAATATTCCGCAGCGGCCGATATCAAGCGGCAACCGGCCTGGAAGCAGGCGAGATTGCGGCAACATTGGCGGGACCGCTGGTCCAAATTGCGCAATCGATTGCTCGCCAGCCCCCGTTTTCGGCGCTGGTCAAGCCGTTTCCCACCGACCCGGGGCATTGCCCGCAAACAAGGCCAGGCCTTGTTCGACCTGTGTTCCGGCTTTGTTTATTCCCAGGTGCTTTTCGCCCTGGTTGAATTGCGAATCCCGGAACTCTTGCGCGATGGACCGCAGCCACTCCCGGCGCTGGCGCGGCGGCTTTCTCTCGCCGAGGATCGGGCCGCGGTGCTGCTTGATGCGGCGGTGGCCCTGGAATTGTTGGAATCGCGGGGCGGGCAAAGCTACGGGCTCGGTCCGTTGGGGGCGGTGTTGGACGCGCAGCGGGGCGTGCAGGCGATGATCCGCCACCACGCCATGTTGTACGAAGACCTGCGCGACCCCCTCGCCTTGCTTCGCGACGAGACCGGGCGCACGCGCTTGAATGAATTTTGGTCCTACGGGGACGGCGCGGCCGCGGCGGATTTGCCGGCGGCGGAAGTGGAAGCCTATTCCGAATTGATGGCGGCTTCCCAGGATCTGATCGCGGAAGAGGTTTTGAACAGCTATTCCCTGGGGCGGCATCGCTGTTTGCTCGATGTGGGCGGCGGCACCGGAACCTTTCTCGCCGCCGCCGCCAGCCGCTGGCCGCATTTGCAATTGCGCCTGTTCGACCTGCCCGCCGTGGTCGAACAGGCCAGGAGCCGCATGGCGGCCGCGAATCTCGAATCGCGATTTGACGCCGCCGCCGGCAGTTTTTTCGCCGACCCATTGCCGCGGGAAGCGGATGTCATCAGCCTGGTGCGCGTGGTTCACGACCACAACGACGCCGACGTCCTGCGATTGCTGCGATCAATCCACGCCAGCTTGCCCGGCGACGGCGCCTTGCTGTTGGCCGAACCAATGGCCGGGGACAAAACCACGGACAAGGTTGCCAGAACATATTTCGGCTTCTATTTGCTGGCCATGGGCAGGGGCCGTCCGCGCACGCCGGCTGAGATCGGCCGCCTGTTGCGCGAAGCCGGTTTCAGGGATTTTCGACTCTTGTCCAATTTGATGCCGATGCAGGTGCGGATAATGGTTGCTCATCCGTAAAGTGTCGATTATGCTTGACATGCGCCGGTGTTAATTTAATGTTACAGTGGTAAACAAGAATAAACACAAGCGGCAATTCGGATGCGAATTCACGGAAGTCAAGGGAGTCAGGGGAGATAGCGTGAAGACTCAAGCGGTCCTCTTGGAAAAACCCGAACAGGTCAGGTTCAGCCGGATCGAACTGACCGCGCCGGATGCGGACGATCTGGTCGTGGATGTCGAATGGAGCGGCATCAGCACCGGCACCGAAAGGCTGCTTTGGAACGGGCGCATGCCCGCGTTTCCCGGAATGGGTTATCCGCTGGTTCCCGGCTACGAGTCCGTGGGCAGAGTGGTCGCCAACGGCGATTCGCGCAGCATCCGCATCGGGCAGCGGGTTTTTGTTCCCGGCGCCAATTGTTTCGGCCCGGTTCGCGGGCTGTTCGGTGGTTCCGCGGCGCGGCTGGTGGTGCCCGAAAACCGGGTCACCGTCATTGATGAATCGCTGGGTGAGGACGGTGTCCTGCTGGCGCTCGCCGCCACCGCCTTGCACGCCATGAACGCCACAAACATAGGCAGCTGCGCGCCGCCGCAATTGATCGTGGGTCACGGCGTGCTCGGCCGCTTGCTGGCCCGATTGACGCTTGCCCTGGGCCATCCGCCGCCCACTGTCTGGGAGACCAACACCGCCCGCGCCGGCGGCGCCCGGGGATATGCCGTGCTGGACCCGGAGGCGGATTCGCGGCGCGATTACCAATCGATCTACGATGTCAGCGGCGATGCCTCGTTGCTGGACAGCCTGATCGGCCGTTTGGGCAAAGGCGGCGAAATCGTGCTGGCCGGGTTCTATTCCGAACCCCTTTCCTTCGTGTTTCCCCCGGCCTTCATGCGCGAGGCCCGAATCCGCATTGCCGCGGAGTGGCAGCCGGCGGACCTGGCGGAAGCCAACCAATTGATTTCCAGCGGCAAGTTGGAGATTTCCGAACTGATTTCACACAGGCGGGCGGCGGATGAGGCGGAACAAGCCTATCAAACCGCCTTTGAAGATTCCGATTGCCTGAAAATGGTGCTCGACTGGAGGACTTGCTCATGAGTGCGAGCGCGGGGACACCTGCGGGAACGGTTAAGCTTGTCGATGTCACCGAGCGACTGCGGGAGGAGGCGGCGATCGAGCCGGATCCCGTATCGACGGCCAAACCCACGAAAGACACCCAAATTATCGCCATTTACGGCAAGGGCGGAATCGGCAAGAGCTTCACGCTGGCCAACCTGTCCTACATGATGGCCCAGCAAAACAAAAAGACGCTTTTGATTGGATGCGATCCAAAAAGCGACACCACCTCGCTGCTGTTCGGCGGCCGCGCCACCCCGGCAATCATCGAAACCGTTTCCAAGAAGAAAGAAGCGGGCGACGAAGTGCGCGTCAGCGATGTCTGCTTCAAGCGCGACGGCGTGTTCGCCATGGAGCTGGGCGGCCCCGAAGTCGGCCGGGGCTGCGGTGGCCGCGGAATTATTCACGGCTTTGAGACATTGGAAAAACTCGGTTTTCACGATTGGGATTTCGACTACGTGCTGCTGGATTTTCTTGGCGATGTGGTTTGCGGCGGTTTCGGGCTGCCGATTGCCCGCGACATGTGCCAGAAGGTTATCGTCGTTGGTTCCAACGACCTGCAGTCGCTGTACGTGGCGAACAATGTTTGTTCGGCGGTGCAGTATTTTCGAAAACTGGGCGGCAATGTCGGCGTCGCCGGCATGGTGGTGAACAAGGACGACGGCAGCGGAGAGGCGGCGGCCTTCGCCGAAAAAGTGGGCATTCCCATCTTGGCCGCGATTCCCGCCCACGACGACATTCGCCGCAAAAGCGCGAACTACGAAATCATCGGAATTCCCGGTGGGGAATGGAGCGGTTTGTTCGAAAAGCTCGCCCGCAATGTGGCCGAAGCGCCGCCGGTATTGCCGACGCCGCTGTCCCATGAGGGATTGCTGGATCTGTTCAGCAGCAGCGAGACCGGCCGCGACGTGGTGCTGGAACCGGCAACCGCGGCGGACCTGTGCGGCGCGAACAGCGTCGAAAAACCCTCGCTCGAAGTGATTTATGAAGAAGTGTGAGCGTTGCGCCAACGCGCCGCGAGCGTGACGCGAGGTAAAACTGGAAGTCTTGCATGACTGACAAAAGCGCAAATCCGGAGGCGGCCATGGCGGTCGATTCCGAAAACGCCGGGCAGGCCGCGGGAGCGGTGCTGGCCAGCGACGCGCCAACCGGCGCCGGCGCCGGAATGGATTGTCACGCCGGCGCGGAGCAACTGCGCGCCGCCGCCGACAAGGCGGGCAAGAGCGAAGTGCTGGAACGCTACGCCCGGGACTACCCCGCCGGCCCCCACGACCAGCCGCAAAGCATGTGTCCGGCCTTCGGCTCCCTGCGCGTGGGTCTGCGCATGCGGCGCACCGCCACCATCCTTTCCGGTTCGGCCTGCTGCGTGTATGGCTTGACCTTTACCTCGCACTTTTACGGCGCCCGCCGCACTGTGGGCTATGTGCCGTTCGATTCCGAAACCCTGGTCACCGGCAAGCTGTTTGAAGACATTCGCGACGCCGTGCACGAAATTGCCGACCCGGAGCGTTACGATGCCGTGATCATCACCAATCTGTGCGTGCCAACCGCTTCCGGCGTGCCACTGCAATTGCTGCCGAAACAAATCAACGGCGTGCGCATTGTCGGCATCGACGTGCCGGGCTTCGGCGTTCCCACCCACGCCGAAGCGAAAGACGTGCTCGCCGGCGCCATGCTCAATTACGCCCGCGGCGAAGCGGAGCAGGGGCCGGTCCAGGCGCCGCGGGAAGGTGTCGCCGACCGGCCGACGGTTTCGCTGGTGGGCGAAATGTTCCCCGCCGACCCGGTGACCATCGGCAGCTTGCTGGAGCCATTGGGTCTAAGCGCGGGACCGGTGGTGCCGACACGCGAGTGGCGGGAATTGTACGCCGCGCTCGATTGCGCCCTGGTCGCGGCGATCCATCCATTTTACACATCGGTTTTTCGCGAATTCGAAGCCGCCGGCCGCACGATCATCGGTTCGGCGCCGGTGGGCGCGGAAGGTACCGCCGCCTGGATTGAAAGCGTCGGCGAATCCCTGGGCATCGCCCGCGACAAGCTGGACGCGGCCAAGAACCGCTTCCTGCCGGCGATACGGGGTGCTCTCGCGGCGGCGCCGATCAAGGGGCGCATCACGCTTTCCGGCTATGAAGGTTCGGAATTGCTGGTCGCCCGTTTGCTGCTGGAAAGCGGTGCCGACCTGCGCTACGTGGGCACCGCCTGCGCGCGAACCCGGTTCTCGGATGCGGACCGGGAATGGCTCGAAGCCAAAGGCGTGCAAATTCAATTCCGCGCTTCCCTGGAGCAGGATCTGGCGGCCATGGCCGAATATCGGCCGGATCTTGTCGTCGGCACCACGCCGGTGGTGCAAAAGGCGAAAGAGTCCGCCATCCCGGCGCTGTATTTCACCAATTTGATTTCCGCCCGTCCGCTGATGGGCCCGGCGGGCGCGGGGTCGCTGGCCCAGGTGATCAACAGCGCCATGGACAGCCAATCGCGATTTGATTCGATGCGCGAATTCTTCGAAGGCGTCGGCAGCGACGACAGTGCCGGCATTTGGCGCAGCAAGCCCGGCTCGCAGGATCAATTCCGCGAGCAATACCGGCGCAAGCGGGAACGCAAATCCGCCAAGCCGAAAACCGAGGCAATGATCTGATGTTGATAGAAGATATGGATCGAGCCGGCGGCTATTGGGGCGCGGTGTATGTTTTCACCGCGGTCAAGGGCTTGCAAGTGGTGATCGACGGTCCGGTTGGCTGCGAAAACTTGCCGGTGACTTCGGTTTTGCATTACACCGACGGCCTGCCGCCCCATGAGTTGCCCATCGTGGTAACCGGTCTTTCCGAAGACGAGCTTGGTCAACATGGCACCGAAGGCGCCATGAAACGCGCCCATGGCAGCCTCGACCCCGACCTGCCCGCCGTGGTGGTGACCGGGTCCATCGCCGAAATGATCGGCGGCGGAGTGACGCCCGAAGGCACCAGCATTCAACGTTTTCTGCCGCGCACCATTGACGAAGACCAATGGCAAAGCGCGGACCGCGCCATGCATTGGTTGTGGACCGAATTCGGCACCAGGAACGGGCGCGCGCCCAAAGCCCGCAAACGCAAGGAAGGGGAGCGGCCCCGGGTCAATATCATCGGCCCGGCCTACGGCTACTTCAACATGCCCTCCGACCTGGCGGAAATCCGCCGGCTGGTGGAGGGAATCGGCGCCGAAGTCAATATGGAGTTTCCCCTGGGCAGCCATTTGAGCGATGTGGGGAAACTGGTGGACGCCGATGTCAACGTGTGCCTGTACCGGGAATTCGGGCGAAAACTGTGCGAAGCGCTGGACCGTCCCTACCTGCAAGCCCCCATCGGGCTGCACAGCACCACCAAGTTTCTCCGCAGTTTGGGCGAGGAGCTGGGCTTGGATCCCGAGCCCTTCATCGAAAACGAAAAACACACCACCATCAAGCCGCTTTGGGACTTGTGGCGCTCGGTGACCCAGGACTTTTTCGGCACCGCCAGTTTCGCGGTGGTCGCCAACGAGACCTACACCCGCGGCTTGCGCAACTTTTTCGCCAACGAGCTTGGATTGCCTTGCGCGTTCGCCTTTTCCCGCGGCGCCGGTGTGAAACCGGACAACCAGGCCGTTCGCCAAGCGATCCGGGAAAACCCGCCGCTGATCCTGTTCGGCAGCTACAACGAGCGCATGTATCTGGCGGAAGTTGGCGGGCGTTCGATTTTCATTCCGGCGTCGTTCCCCGGCGCCGCGATACGCCGCCATACCGGAACGCCGTTCATGGGTTATTCCGGGGCGACCTGGCTGGTGCAGGAATTTTGCAACGCCATGTTCGACGCGCTGTTTCACATTCTTCCGCTGTCTTCCAATCTTGACCAGGTGGACGCGACGCCCGCGCGGGGCAATGAAGCGGCGGCCGCGCAGCGGCATCAGGAGCTGCCTTGGGAAGCGGACGCGCGAAAGGCTTATGACCGGATGGTCGAATCGCTCCCGGTCTTGATTCGAATTTCCGCCGCGAAGCGGCTGCGCGACGCCGCCGAAGCGAAGGCGAAAGCGGCGGGCGCGGAGCGGGTGACCGGCAAGCATGTCGATCAGGCGCGGCACGCGCTGATCGAAGGGCAGCCGGCATGATGCGGATGCTCGATGGGATTGTGCAAGGCGGCCGATGCCCGCGGCGATGCGAACGCGGCGGCGGGGCCGGACCAAATGGGCAACGAAGCCCGGGGAGTTTTGCAGATGATCGATAAACGCAGTCAGGCGCTATGCAGCGTGCGCGATGGGAAAACAAGGCAATACAAGCGGTTGTATTACTGTTGCTTCATCGTTTTCCTGGTGGCCAATCTGATTGACCGGATATTGCCCAGGCAATGGCGGTTCCGCGATTCGGAGTCGGCCCATCGCATGTCTGTTGTCGAGGAAGCGAAAGAACAGGCGAGCATGTTTGTGCCCTACCTGTTCATGAAGTTTTAGCCGCCTCGGGAAAGCGCCGGGCAGGGAAAGCTTGCGCGCGGCGCTGAACGGGACGGGCGGGGGAATTCCCGTTGCGGAGTTTCCCGGCGGCAATGGAGGACTTCGCTCTGATACCGCGGGCGAATCGCGTGGCAAACACGTGGCGACAAGGACGGTTGCGGTAGTAAACCCTGCGTGGAACTTGCGCAGAAAACGGCTTTCGGGCCATTGCAAAAAGAGGTGTTCTCATGTCTAACGACGCAGCAAGCAGTTCGGGATCTCTCTCGGGGATGACTAGCAACGAAGCCAAAGAGTTTCACAGCATCTTCGTCACGAGCTTCCTTTCATTCACAGCGTTGGCCATTGTTGCGCACATCCTGGTTTGGGTGTGGCGTCCATGGATCCTGTGAGTTTCATTCCATCGGGAGTGATTGAAACTCTCCAACCCTTTTCTGAATCAGGAGTACGTAAAAATGTGGAGAATCTGGCAAATATTTGATCCACGCAGGGCGCTGATCGCGGTTTTCGCCTTCCTTTTTGTGTTGGCGCTGTTGATACATTTCATCCTGCTTAGCACGGATCGTTACAACTGGCTCGAAGGAGCCGGCGCAAGCGCGGGCATGACTTCCGCGGAATCGGTTGAGGCGGTTGCAAATTCCGCAATCGCTTCAAGGGATTCCAACTGACGGAGTTCAAGTCGCGACCGCGGGCGAGGGCCGTGGCGACACGGCCCCTTCTCGCCGACTGACGCCAGTGCGGGCCTTGGCCGCCGCGCGAAGGCATCCCCGCTCATGCCCGAAGGAGGGCTGTTGACATGTCAATGCTCAGTTTTGAGAGAAAATACCGGATTCGGGGCGGAACGCTGATCGGCGGAGATCTGTTCGACTTTTGGGCGGGTCCCTTCTATGTCGGATTCTTCGGCGTGACCACGATCTTTTTCGCCGTCCTTGGAACCGCCTTGATCATTTACGGCGCGGCCATCGGCCCAACCTGGAACATTTGGCAGATCAACATCGCGCCCCCGGATATCAGCTATGGATTGGCCCTCGCGCCGCTGGCCGAAGGCGGGTTGTGGCAGTTGGTCACGATATGCGCGCTGGGCGCTTTTGTGTCCTGGGCTTTGCGCGAGGTTGAAATTTGCCGCAAGCTGGGCATGGGTTTGCATGTGCCGTTCGCGTTCAGCGTCGCCATCTTCGCCTATTTCACGCTGGTCGTGATCAGGCCGGTGCTGATGGGCGCGTGGGGACACGGCTTCCCCTACGGCATTCTGTCGCATCTGGACTGGGTTTCGAATGTCGGGTACCAGTACCTGCATTTTCATTACAACCCGGCCCATATGATTGCGGTGACATTCTTTTTCACCACCACCCTGGCGCTGGCCCTGCACGGTTCGGTGATTCTTTCCGCGGCCAATCCCGGCGATGGACAAACCGTCAAGGGAGCGGAACAGGAGAATGGTTTTTTCCGCGATTCCATTGGTTACTCCATCGGCTCCCTGGGCATTCATCGCCTGGGACTGTTCCTCGCGCTTGCGGCCGTCTTTTTCAGCGCCGTTTGCATTGTGATCAGCGGTCCTTTCTGGACCCGCGGCTGGCCGGAATGGTGGAACTGGTGGCTTGAATTGCCGATTTGGTAAACCGGAGTGGGTCATCCGGAATCATCCGGAATCCGTAAACGGAGAAGTACGATGCCCGAATATCAAAATGTGTTCACCCGGGTTCAAATCCGCGGACCGGCCGAGATGGGGGTGCCGCTGGACAATCCCATCTGGCCCCGCCAGGGACAACCCTTTTTTTCCTACTGGCTGGGCAAGATCGGTGACGCCCAGATCGGTCCTTTCTATCTGGGCACGACGGGATTGCTTTCCCTGCTGTGCGGATTTGTCGCCATTGAAATCATCGGCTTGAACATGGCGGCATCCGTCAATTGGTCGCCGGTGGAATTTGTCCGGCAACTTCCCTGGCTGGCGCTCGAACCCCCATCGCCGGAGTACGGCTTGAGCATTCCTCCCTTGCAGGATGGCGGCTGGTGGCTGATGGCGGGATTTTTTCTCACCGCCTCGATTATGCTGTGGTGGCTGCGAATGTATCGGCGCGCGCGGGCGCTGGGCATGGGCACGCATGTCGCCTGGGCTTTCGCCGCGGCGATCTGGTTGTATCTGGTGCTCGGCCTGATTCGCCCGGTGATGCTGGGCAGTTGGAGTGAAGCGGTGCCATTCGGCATCTTCCCGCACCTGGACTGGACCGCCGCCTTTTCCATCCGTTACGGCAATTTGTATTACAACCCGTTCCACATGCTATCCATCGTATTCCTGTACGGCTCGGTGCTTCTGTTCGCCATGCATGGCGCCACGATTCTCGCCGTGTCGCGTTACGGAGGCGACCGCGAAGTCGAGCAAATCGTGGACCGGGGCACGGCTTCCGAGCGCGCCGCGCTGTTCTGGCGCTGGACCATGGGCTTCAACGCGTCCATGGAATCCATTCACCGCTGGGCTTGGTGGTTTGCGGTCCTTTGTCCGCTGACCGGTGGTATCGGCATTCTTCTCACCGGGACCGTGGTCGACAACTGGTTCCTGTGGGGCGTCAAACACGGTTTGGTTCCAGAGTATCCGCAAGTATTTCCGCCGATCCAGGATCCGGCCCTGCCTTTGGGGGATTCGCCATGATTGGAATAGATGGAAAAATTGGAAAATTGACTGCCAGGGGATTCAGCCCGGCCTGGTGCCTGTTGCCCTTCCTGCTGTTGGCGGGTTGCGAGCGGCCGCCGCTGGACATCTCGCAACAGGGCTTTCGCGGCACCGGCATGGTGGACATAATCAATCCGCGCTTGCGCGAGGAAAAACTCGCGGCGCTCAGCATCCCCGAGCCTTTGCCTTCGGTGGAACCCAGCGGCACAACCGCGGCCGACATCTACCAGAATGTTCAGGTGCTGGGCGACCTGGACCTGACCGAATTCACCCGTTTCATGGCCGCGATCACCGAATGGGTTTCTCCGGAGCAAGGCTGCGATTACTGCCACGCCGGCGCCGACCTGGCCTCCGACGATGTCTACACCAAGGTGGTTTCCCGGCGCATGATCGAAATGACGCGCCACATCAACGCCACCTGGACCGACCATGTCGGAACCACCGGCGTGACTTGCCACACCTGCCACCAGGGAGAAGTTGTGCCGGCGGAGATGTGGTGGGTGGCGGATCCGGGATTGCGCAGGGCGAGCGGTTTGACGGCGAGTTCCGCCGGGCAGAACATGCCGGCCAGGAATGCCGGCCTCAGTTCCCTGCCGGCCGACCCGTTTCAGCCCTACCTGCTCGGTGAAACGGACATTAGAGTGCACACCATGCAAGCCCTGCCGGATGGCACGCCTTTGCCCGCCACCAAGCAAACCGAAGAAACCTACGCTTTGATGATGCATATCAGCCAGGCGCTCGGCGTCAATTGCACTTTTTGCCACAACAGCCAGCATTTTGCCGAATGGGATGGCAATTCGCCGACCCGGGTGACCGCCTGGCATGGCATTCACATGACCCGGGAGTTGAACAATACCTTTCTCGAACCCCTGGCGTCGGTGTTGCCGGAAGAACGCCTTGGGCCTACGGGGGATGCGCCAAAAGTGAATTGCGCAACTTGCCACGGCGGTTTGAACAAGCCGCTGAATGGCGTCAGTTTGCTGCAATACTACCCGGAGCTGATTGGCGCCAACTGATTCCCGGCATCATTTTTCCGGCACCAGCCCAGCGCGGCCGACGTGACCGGCTTGCAACCTGGGCCCGCTGGTCGTCGCGCCGCGCCCCGACGCGTTTTCCTCGCCGGCGCAAGCGGATACATCGGTCGCCATGTGGCCCGCGAGCTCGTCGCGCGGGGCTTCGCCGTGGTTTGTCTCGTGCGTCCCCACTCCGGCGTGGGCGGCAAGGACTCCCTCGCGCAAAGCCGGCGCCTGCTTGCCGGCTGCGAAATTCGCGCGGGCGATGTGACCAAGGCGGAATCACTGGTCCGGGATGGCATTCGCGGGGAGCGCTTCGACGCGGTGGTGTCCTGTCTCGCATCGCGCAGCGGAGCAGTCGAAGACAGTTGGCGCATCGACTATCGCGCCACGCGCCAATTGCTCGACGCGGGCCTGCGCTGCGGTGCCAGCCAGTTTGTGTTGCTTTCCGCGATGTGCGTGCAAAAGCCGCAACTGGCCTTCCAACAGGCCAAGTTGCGCATGGAACAGGAACTCATGGCGTCGGACATCACTTGGTCCATCGTGCGCCCAAGCGCTTTTTTCAAGTCTCTTTCCGGCCAGGTGGAAGCGGTCAAACGGGGCAAACCCTTTCTCGTTTTCCGCAACAGCAAAGCCGCCTGCAAACCAATCGCCGAGGCGGACCTGGCCGCTTTCATGGTGAATTGCCTTGAAGATCCGTCCTTGCGCAACCGCATTCTTCCCGTTGGCGGACCCGGCCCCGCCGTCACCGCCGAAGACTGCGGCGCGCTATTGTTCGAGCTGCTCGGGCGCGAACCCAAATTTCGCCGCGTGCCGCTGCGGATTTTCGATCTCGCCATACCGCTGCTGAACGCGCTGGGCCGGGTGTTGCCGCGGCTGAAGGACAAGGCCGAGTTCGCCCGCATCGGCCGCTACTACGCCACCGAGTCGATGCTTGTGCTGGATGCCGAAAGCGGCGAATACGATGCGTCGGCCACGCCTGCCTTTGGCGCGGAAAGCTTGCGCGAATTCTACCAGCGCGTGCTGCGCGAGGGTTTGCATGGTCAGGAACTGGGCGAGCAGGCGCTTTTTTCCCGCGCAAGTGGCAAAAGCAATGCATGAAAGCCAGATCTCCAGCCCGTTCGCCAGCGCGAAATATTCCAGTGGAACCTGATAATCCAAGGCCCGCCGCGGCGTTGCCGCCCGCGCTGGCCGGCGAGCGCCGCGAAATCCATGGCCGCGCCGGCCGCCTGTGCTGCTATCGCGCGCTGCCGGCAAGCGCCGCCGAACCCCGGCCCTTGCTGCTAATCCACAGCGTCAACGCGGCGGCCGGTGCCCACGAAGTCCGCCCTTTGTATGATCTTTACGCCAGCCAGCGGCCCGTCTACGCCCTGGATCTGCCGGGTTATGGAAGTTCGGACCGCGGCAAACGCCCGTACACGCCGCGGCTGATGACGGACGCCCTGCTCGATGTGCTCGCAGAAATTCGAAGCGAGCACGGCGATGCGCCAATTGACGCTTTGGCGCTGTCCTTGTCTTGCGAGTTCCTCAGCCGCGTGGCGATTGAAACGCCTAAAGCGATCCGCAGCCTGGCGCTGGTCAGCCCCACCGCGTTCAACAAAAACGAAGCCTTGCGCGCCGCCCCCGGCACGCATCGTGGCATTCCCTGGCTGCTGAAGATCCTGCAATTGCCGGGATGGGGCGAATTCCTGTTCCGGCTGCTCACCACGCCCGCCAGCATTCGCTTCTTCCTGCAAAAGACCTGGGGTTCAAAACAAATCGACGAAGGGGTTTTCGACTACGCCTGCCTGACCACCAAACAGCCCGGCGCCGAGCGGGCGCCGTTTTACTTTCTCTCGCGCTATTTGTTCAGCGCCGACATCCACACGCTCTACGCCGGCCTGGAACAACCTGTGTGGATGTCCCACGGCACGAAAGGAGACTTTACCGACTACCGGCTCAAATCGAGCTTTCAGGACCGCGGGAACTGGCGCATTCAGGCATTTCCCACCGGCGCCCTGCCATATTTCGAAGCAACCGCGGAATTTGTCGCGGCCTATGACAGCTTCCTGGCCTCACTCGAAGCCCAAGGCAAAGATTCTGGAGCCTAGCGGTTTCACGGCAATTTCCTTGCACACCAGCCCATCGCCGCGGGGAAAATCGGCGCCGCCGGGGCAAGCGCCGGTTTTTCGCCGGATGGCGGCAAGTTATAATGCCGCGGCCAAGGCGAAAGGGCGAAAGGGCGAAAGGGCGAAGTAGGGAGGTTGACGATGATCTTCGAAGGGGAAAATCTGCAAGTTGACCGACTGCCAAGCGGCTGCGCCCGGCTCGATTTCAATTTGCGGGATTCGTCGGTCAACAAGCTGAATCGGCTTACTTTGGATGAATTGCGCGGCGCCCTGGAGAAGCTGGCGCAATCCGGTGTCGCCGGACTGGTGATCACGAGCGCCAAGCCCGCCTTCATCGTTGGCGCGGACATCACCGAATTTCCCGCGTTGTTCGGCGAAGCCGGCGGGCAATTGCTGGCTTGGCTGGCGGAAGGCAACGCGATTTTCAACGCGCTGGAAGACCTGCCTTTTCCCACCGTGACCGCCATAGACGGTTTCGCCCTCGGCGGCGGCTTCGAATTGGCCATCGCCACCGATTTCCGTATCGCAACCGAACGCGCCGTGGTCGGTTTTCCCGAAGTCAAGTTGGGCATTTTGCCCGGCTTCGGCGGCACCGTGCGCCTGCCGCGCCTGATTGGCGCCGACAATGCCAACCAATGGATCGCCAGTGGCGACCAGATCCGCGCCGGGCAAGCGCTGCGGGAAGGGGCGCTCGACGCCATCGTCGCGCGCGAACATCTCATCGCCGGGGCGGAAAAAATCATCCAGCAGGCCAATGAAGGCAAGCTCGACCACCGCGCCGTGCGCCAGCGCAAGCGGCAGGCGCTGAGCCTGGCGCCAATAGAATTGCAGGTCGCATTCGATACCGCCAAGGCCATGGTTGCCGCGAAAGCGGGCCCGCATTACCCCGCGCCGCTCGCGGCGGTGAAATTGATGCAGGCCTGCGCCAACCTTGACCGCGCCGAGGCTCTGCGCAGGGAACACGAAGCTTTCCGGGAGCTTGCCTCCGGTGTGGTCAGCGCCAACCTGGTGGGGATTTTCCTCAACGAGCAATTCTTGTCGGCCAAAGCCAAGCGAAGCTCGGCCGAAGCGACTCCGGTGGAATCGGCGGCCGTGCTGGGCGCCGGCATCATGGGCGGCGGCATCGCCTACCAGGCCGCGACCCGGGGCGTGCCCATCGTCATGAAAGATATCGCCCCGGAGGGTCTGGACGCGGGCATGGCCGAGGCCAGAAAACAATTGGACCGGCGGCTCGCCCGGGGCAAGATCGACGCGTCGGGGATGCTGGATGTTCTATCCCGAATTGAGCCCGCCCTCGAATATGAGCGGCTTGGCGCGCCGGATATTGTGATCGAGGCGGTGGTGGAGAATCGCGGTGTCAAGCGCGAAGTGCTCGCCGAAGTGGAACGGCATGTGCCCGAAACCACGATTATCGCAAGCAATACCTCGACCATTTCCATCGACGAGTTGGCCGACGGCCTGCAACGGCGGGAGAATTTCTGCGGCATGCATTTTTTCAATCCCGTGGCGGTGATGCCGCTGGTGGAAGTGATTCGCGGCCGGGCCAGCGGCGAAAACGCCATCGCCACCACGGTGGCCTTCGCCAGGAAACTGGGCAAGACGCCCATCGTGGTGAACAATTGCCCCGGCTTTCTGGTGAACCGGATACTGTTTCCCTATTTCGGCGCATTCGCCGCGCTGATTCGCGACGGCGCGGAATTCGCCAGGATCGACAGCGTAATGGAGAGTTTTGGCTGGCCCATGGGTCCGGCCCATCTGCTCGATGTGGTCGGCATCGATACCGCGGTGCATTGCCAGCACGTGTTGGCGGAGGGTTATTCGCGCATGGCGCTCGGATTTGAAAGCGCCATCGACCGCTTGCACGGCAAAGGCGAATTGGGTCAGAAAACCGGCCTTGGATTTTATCGCTACGAGACCGACAAGCGGGGCAAGCCTGTCAAACTGCCGCGCGGGGATGGCCCCGCGCCGGAAACCGCGGCGCGCGCCGGAACCGGACAATTCGATGACCAGGAAATTCGCGACCGAATGATGGTCGCCATGTGCCTGGAAGCGGCGCGCTGTCTTGAAGACGGCATTGTTTCCAGCCCGGCCGAGGTTGACATGGGCTTGATCCTCGGGCTCGGATTTCCGGCCTTCCGCGGCGGCGCGCTGCGCCACATCGACAACATGGGCCTGGCGCGGTTCTGCGCCTTGGCCGACCGCTTCCGGGACTTGGGCAGCATGTACTATCCCACGGAAAAAATGCGGGCCATGGCCGCGGCCGGCGAAACTTTCTACGAACCGGCGGGCGGCCGCGAACAGGCGGGAGGGTTGGACCGATGACGGCCTCGGGCAGAGACGCGGTGATCGTGGATGCGGTCAGGACACCTATGGCGCGGTCGAAAAATGGCGCTTTCCGGCACGTGCGCGCCGAGCAACTTTCCGCGCGCCTGATCGACGCCCTCTTCGAACGCAATCCCAACGCGCCGCCGCGGGAAACCGAGGATGTGATCTGGGGCTGTGTCAATCAAACCCGCGAGCAAGGCTGGAATATCGCCCGCAACGCCGCCTTGCTGTCGGTGCTGCCCCATGACACCTGCGGCCAGACGGTGAATCGGCTGTGCGGTTCCTCCATGTCGGCCTTGCATACCGCGGCCGCGGCGATCATCAGCGACAACGGCGACCAGTTTGTGGTCGGCGGCGTCGAGCATATGGGTCATGTCGGCATGACCGAAGGCGTCGATCCCAATCCGCGCGCTTCGCTGCATATCGCAAAAGCCTCGTGGATGATGGGCGTGACCGCCGAAGTCCTGGCGAGAATGCACCGGATCGATCGCGTGCGGCAAGAAGAATTCGCGGTCAGATCGCACCGCCTCGCCCATGCCGCGCGGGCCAACGGCGACTTCGCCGGGGAAATCGTGCCGATCGTTGGTCACGACGCCGATGGCGTAACGGCGCTGGTGGAACACGACGAGACCATCCGCCCGGACACCAGCATGGAAGCGCTCGCGCAATTGCCGCCGGTTTTCGACCCGGTCAACGGCACCGTGACCGCGGGAACTTCTTCGCAAATTTCCGACGGCGCCTCGGCCATGCTGGTAATGTCCGCGCGGCGGGCGCAAGCGTTGGGACTCAAGCCCCGCGCCCGCATCCGGGCCATGGCCTGCGCCGGCGTCAATCCCTCCATCATGGGCTATGGGCCGGTGCCGGCATCGCGCAAGGCCCTGCGCAAGGCGGGCCTCGGCGTGAACGCGTTGGAATGCGTGGAATTGAACGAGGCATTTGCCGCGCAATCCTTGCCGGTGCTGAAAGATTTGGGCTTGCTGGATGCGCTTGATGAAAAAGTCAATTTGCGCGGCGGCGCCATCGCGCTGGGGCATCCCCTGGGCTGCTCCGGCACGCGGATCGTAACCAGCCTGCTCAATATCATGGAACAGCGCGATGCCAGCCTGGGTCTGGCCACCATGTGCATCGGCCTTGGGCAGGGCATCGCCACGGTGCTGGAGCGGACATGACCGGGGTTGGCGGCAAAGCGCCTGCAACGGCCGTCGATTTGCGCAAGGCGGATTACCAACTGCGGCGGGCGCGGAAAAACCTGCGCCGGGATGCCGGTCGGGCCATCGCCGATTTCAACATGATCGAGCGTGGCGACCTGGTGCTCGTTTGCATGTCCGGCGGCAAGGATTCCCACGTCCTGCTCGATATTCTGCTCAGTCTGCAACGGCGCGCGCCGGTTCCGTTCAGCTTGCACGCGGTCAATCTGGATCAGAAACAGCCGGGCTTTCCGGCCGATGTGCTGCCGCGCTACCTGCGCGGCAGGGGCGTGGAGTACACGATTCTGGAACAGGACACGTATTCCATTGTCACGGACAAGATTGCGCCGGGGAAAACCTACTGCTCGCTTTGTTCCCGCTTGCGCCGGGGCATTTTGTACAATTTCGCCGAGCGCCTCGGCGCCAGCAAGATCGCCCTCGGCCACCATCGGGACGATATTGTCCAAACCTTGTTCCTGAATCTGTTTTTTGGCGGCAAGTTGAAAGCGATGCCGCCCAAGTTGCTCAGCGACGACAAACGCAATGTGGTGATTCGCCCGCTGGCCTATTGCCGTGAGAGCGAGATCGCCAACTACGCCGAATGGAAGGGCTTTCCCATCATTCCCTGCGATTTGTGCGGCACCCAGCAAAACCTGCAGCGTCAGGAAATCAAGGCCATGCTGGAAAGTTGGGAGCGGCGGCACCCCGGCAGAATCGAGACAATTTTCCGCGCAATCGGCAATGTTGCCCCGTCGCAATTGGCGGACACCGCTTTGTTTCCCTTTCGGGAACTGCGCAAAGCCGGCGCGTTCGAAGCGCTTGACGCATTGGACGCGGCCGACCATGAATCCAGTGCGGAAAATGGAAATACCCTGGCGAGAATTGTCTGACGAGGCCTTGACCGCGATCATCGAGGAATTCGTCTCCCGCGAAGGCACCGAGTATGGTGCCAGGGATTACAGTCTCGCCGAGAAAGTCGCCCAGGTGCGCGCGCAATTGCAAAGCGGCAAACTGGGACTGGACTACGACCCGGATGGCGGGTCCTGCCAACTTTTTGTCAAGCGCCAATGAACAACGAAGCGGTTCAGGCCGGCGAATCCGAATCCGCGCCCATCGTCGAGGTGGACGCCCGCGGGCTGTATTGCCCGGAGCCGGTCATGTTGTTGCACAACAAGATTCGGGATCTTCGCGCGGGTCAGGCATTGCGGATTGTCGCCACCGACCCATCCACCGCCCGGGACATCCCCAAGTTCTGTCTTTATTTGGGGCATGAACTGCTCGAACAGAAGCAGCGCAATGGCGAATACGACTATCTGATTCGCAAGAAAACCGCCGCAAGCGGCTGAAGCCGGCGCGCCTTCAAATCATGAAAATCGTGGCGGACGAAGAAATCTTCGCGCTGGAGCATATTTTCCAGCCGCTGGGCAAACTGCGCACGCTGCCCGGAAGAAGCATTGCCCGGCGCGACCTGCGGGACGCGGACGCCTTGCTGGTGCGATCCGTATTGCCGGTGAACCGGGAGCTGTTGCGGGGAAGCCCCGTGCGGTTCGTCGGCACCGCCACCAGCGGCACCGACCACGTCGATACCCGCTGGCTGCAGGAGGCGGGCATCGGCTTTGCCCACGCCCGCGGCGCGAATGCGAATGCCGTGGTTGAGTATTGCCTCGGCGCCATCGCCCGTCTGCTGTTGGAAGGTCGGATTGAGAACAAAGCCCGCCGCATCGGCATCGTCGGCGCCGGCGCCATCGGCGGACTGTTGGCGCGCAAAATGCGGGCGCTCGGATTTCAAGTATGCGTTTGCGACCCGCCCCGGGCCGCTGCCGGCGATAAGGAATTCGCCTGGCAATCGCTGGATGCGGCGCTGGATTGCGACATCGTCAGTTTGCATGTGCCGCTCGGCAGCCATGGCCAACACGCCACCGCGGGCATGATCGACGCGCGGGCGCTGGCGCGGTTGCGGCCGGGCTGCGCCTTGTTGCATACCTGCCGCGGCGGTGTGGTTGACGAAGCGGCTTTGCTGCAAAGGCTGGCCGCTGGTCCGTTGCTGCATTGCGTGATTGATGTGTGGGAAAACGAACCGGAGATCAATGCGGAATTGGCCGCCAAGTCGTTTCTGGCCACGCCGCATATCGCCGGCTACAGCGAACAGGCGAAATGGCGCGCCGGGCGGATGCTGGCGCGGGCGCTGGCGGCGCATTTCAAAATGCCACAGGCGGCGGAGCCGGAGCAGCCCGCGGACGCGGCGCGTAGCAGCGCCGCGCCGCGCATGGCTGGGGGAAAGCCGGCTTCCAACGCGGTTTTAGCGCCGAAATTAAACCCGGAGTTGGACCCTTCGCCTGGCGCGGCAAACGCCTCGGCGCATTGGCGCGTCATTGACCAAAGCCTGGATTTGTCCCGATTAAGCTCGCGTTTCACACGCTGGGCGGCTGCCGGCCCGGCGCGCACAGCCGCGGCCGCCGCCGCGGAATTCGATCAAATGCGCCGGGCGCAAACCAGCCGGCGGGAATTTTCAATGACGCGCCTGGAGGAAGTGCGAGGGCTGGCGGCATGGCAGCGGGATTGGCTGCGGACCGCGGGTTTTCAGCTTCCCGCGCGGCGATAGCGTTCGAGCACGCGGCCAAGCGCCTCTATGGCAAGCGCCATTTCGTCTTCCCGCGGCAGGAAAACCAGCCGCAAATGCTCGTTGTCGGGCACATTGAACGCGCTGCCTTGAACCAGCAGCACTTTCTCCCGCACCAGCAAATCCAGCACCAGCTCCAGGTCGCTGCCAATTTCGAAACAATCCGGATCAAGGCGTGGAAACAGGTAGATCGCTCCCGAAGGCTTGACGCATTCCACCCCCGGAATCCCGTTCAGCAATTCCCAGGCCGCGTCGCGTTGCCGGGCCAGCCGGCCGCCGGGCAAGATCAGCTCGTTGATGCTCTGGTATCCGCCAAGTGCCGTCTGGATGGCGTATTGCGCCGGCACATTGGCGCACAGTCTCATGTTGGAAAGAATATCCAGGCCTTCGATGTAACCTGTTGCGGTATCCTTCTTGCCGCTCAGGATCATCCAGCCGGAACGGAAACCCGCCAGGCGATAGGATTTGGACAGCCCGTTGAATGTGACAACGAGCAAATCGTCGCTCAATGAAGCCAGGGGAATGAAAGCGGCGCCCTGGTAGACGATCTTGCTGTAGATTTCGTCGGCGAACAGGATCAATTCGTGCCGCCGCGCGATTTCGGTCAATTCAAGCAGCAATTCCCTGCTGTACACGGCGCCGGTGGGATTGTTTGGATTGATGACAACCAGCGCCTTGGTGCGCGGGGTGATTCGCGCTTCGATGCTGGCCGTATCCGGAAACCAGGAGCGGGTTTCGTCGCAGCGGTAGTGCACCGGGACGCCGCCGCTCAAACTCACCGCCGCGGTCCACAGCGGATAGTCCGGGGCGGGAATCAGCACTTCCTCGCCATCATTGAGCAGCGCCTGCATCGCCATGACAATCAGTTCGCTAACCCCGTTGCCAAGATAAATGTCATCGATGCCGACGCCGTCGACGCGCAATTGCTGGCATTCGTGCATGACCGCCTTGCGCGCGGGAAAGAGGCCTTTCGAATCGCTGTAGCCCTGGGCTTCGGCCAGGTTCAGGATGACGTCTTGCAGAATCTCGTCCGGCGCATCGAAGCCGAACGCGGCGGGATTGCCGATGTTGAGCTTGAGGATGCGCTGGCCGTCTTCTTCCAGCGCCCGCGCGCGTTCCAGCACCGGGCCGCGAATGTCGTAGCAGACGTTGTCGAGCTTGTGGGATTGGGCAATGCTTCGCATGGCGCTGCGGTGCCGCCGCCGGCGTATGCCGCGCTCAAAAGTTGAAGGCGCGGACGTTACTCGTGACCAGCGCGGCTGTCAACAGGCCTTGGGCGAAAGCAAGATTCGGGAGGGATTGGTCCGCCCGGCGCAATGGTCATCAGCTGGGATGGAACGTGCGGATTTCAACCTGCGGGATACACCGCACTTGCGGCGGGTTCCGGCTTCGCCGGATAATCCGGCCTTGAGTGGAGTTTGACCCATGCCGGTCGCCGGAGAATGACGGAAATGACGCAGACAACGCAGCGGAAAGAGAAGATTCGCAAAACCGACGCCGAGTGGCGCGCGGAACTTTCCGATGAGGTGTACCGGATTACCCGGAAAAAAGGCACCGAAATGGCTTTCACCGGCCGCTATTGGGCTTCCAAAGACGCCGGCACCTATTTGTGCGCCGCTTGCGGCGAAGCATTGTTCGAATCCCGCGACAAGTATGATTCCGGCTCCGGTTGGCCGAGCTTCAGCGCGCCCGCCGCGCAAGCCCCGGTGGAGGAAAAACTCGATCAATCCCACGGCATGATTCGCACCGAAGTGGTTTGCGGGCGATGCGACTCGCATCTCGGCCACGTTTTTCCCGATGGTCCGCCGGAAACCGGCCTGCGATATTGCATCAATTCCGCCGCGCTGGATTTCCAGGCCGGAGGCCGCGCGGCGGACCCGGCGCAAGAAGGGGATTGATGGCAAGCGAGACAAACGCCAACCGCTTCCCGCGCGTTTCGTTCGGATTTTGCGCCGCGCTGGTTTCCGCCTGCGTCTGCGCCCAGCAGCCGGAACAAAGATTGAGCGTTGGCGGCTACTTCGCCGAAGGTCGCTTCAACGGCCATTCCGACACCACGATCCGCTATCTGCCCATTTCCTACCAATGGCAGGGTGAACGCTGGGGCTTCCAGTTCATGGCGGCGGGCTTGTCGGTAACCGGTGTCGGCAATGTGCTGGTCAATGTCGGCGAGGTTACGCGCGCAATCGCCGGTTCCGAGGTGACCACCGAGTACGGCTTTGGCGACAGCGTTGCCGGCGTCAGTTACGCCTTGGACCCGGTGGCGCCGTGGGCGCCGTTCATCGACCTGCGCCTCGATGTCAAACTGCCCACGGCGGACGAGCAACGCAGCCTCGGCACCGGCAAGCTAGATGTCGGCTTGCAGGTGGATTTTTCCCGTGTTTACCAAGGAACGACCTGGTTCGCCAGTGTTGGCCGCAATTTTCGCGGCCGTTCGGAATTGTTTCCGGGGCTGCGGGACAACAGCTTTGCGCAACTCGGTTTCGCGCGGCAGTTTTCCGAGCGCGCCAGTGCGGGGATGCTATACGATTATCGCGAAGCCGTCGCCGATTTCGCCCGGGAAACCCACGAAATCTATCCCTACGTCAGTTGGCAACTGTTGCCGCGTTGGTCATTCACAGCGCTCATCGGGCGCGGATTTACCGAAAGCAGCGCGGACTATGCTGTCCAGGGTCAATTGAGCTACGCCTGGTGAGCCGCGCTCAGAACCGCATCGGCTGCACGCGCGGCGGCAGGATTGCCGGGCGCCGCACCAAGCGGCCTCTTTGCACTTGCGGCAATTCGGGGCGGCGGACGCGGTCGGGTCGCTGGACCGCAAGCTCTTCCGCCGCGGCCTCGTCGTTTTCGCCGCCGCGCGGCGCGGTGGAATCCGAGCTGGGTTGGTTGGCGGCGAGATAGCTGGCCAGCTCGGACCAACTGATCTCTCCCGCCGCCGGCGTCGGGGTGTCTTCCCGGCTTGTATCATCAGCGTCCGCCGCGTCCGAGACCAACGTCGCCATCGGCTCGTTCGCTTTGGGCTCGGGCTCGACGGTGGTCGCGGCGGTCGGCCGCGAGCCGATATCCGCATTCACGCCGGGTTGCGGGATTGGCGCCGGCTGCGGGGCGGGCGGCTCGAATTGAAACGAAATCACGGGGCTCTCGGCGGGGAGGTAAGCCAGCGCCAGTTCTTCGCGAATGCGTTGGTAAGTCAAGGCTTCGCTTTGCAAACGCCATTGGATTTGATCGGTGATGGCGATTTCGGCGGGGTGTTCGGCGGCGAAATCGGACAACTCAACCAACGCGGGTGGCGGCAGGGGCGCGCCCAAGTCGGGAATCGGCTGGATGTCCCGCGCCAAAATCTGTTCTGAAATTGCCGGCGCGTCCGCCGCCGGCCGGATTCGCACCGCGCCATTGGCGCCAAGGGAAGGTGTGAAACCCGTGCCGCCGAGTCCGCTTTCGCCGCCGGGCGCCATGCCCGTGCCGCCGAAGCCGCTGCCTTCATCCTCTTCGTCGCCGCCGAACCGGATCACCCCGG
Source organism: uncultured Pseudohongiella sp. (assembly GCA_965221015.1). Taxonomy (GTDB): domain Bacteria; phylum Pseudomonadota; class Gammaproteobacteria; order Pseudomonadales; family Pseudohongiellaceae; genus UBA9145. Next base: position 1,585,377 of record OZ244859.1, read on the forward strand.
AACTGACGGAGTGCAAGGCTACGATGGCCAGCAACAACAGCACCAGCAGCAGCCTTTGCAGATTCGAAACCGAGGACATCAATTTTTGTCCCGGCGCGGGTCGCCGGCTCCGGGTGAAGTGGTGTAATTGAACACGCCAAAGTGTATCCGATAGCGCGCATCCGCGCGAGCCGCGTCCGCTTCGCGCAAGGCGCGGGCGCGGCGGTTGAGTTGGGTCAAGGCTTGCATGCCCAACTCGTCGGCGAGCGCTTTCAATTCCTCGATGGAATCGGCGCCGAGATTGTCATAAAACACGCCGCGGTCGAAGTGGGGCGACTCGCGGCCGCGCAAGTTGTCCGAGCCGGCCGCGATGTGGTCGCGCAAGTTTCTGGCAAAAAAGAAAATTTTCTCGTCAAACCCGCGCTCCGGCGTGAACGCGCCGGTGTTCAGCACCACATTGCCCTGTTCCAGATGGGCAACGCCGAGTTGGGTCCATTCGTCCAGGATGACGCGCGGCCTGATGTTTTGCCGGCAGACTTCGGCAACCAGAGTGTCGAATCCGGGTTTGGCTGGGTCGCTGGTTTTCAAGGGCAGGGGCCGGGGTTTGCCTTCGGCGTCGGCATAGCGCTCGGAGCCCATCCATTCGGCGACCAGTTGCGCGCCCAGGGATGCGGTGGCGGCGGCCGGTTCGGCCGCAAGCGGTTCCGCGCGCAGTTTCTTGATTTCCTTTCGATGCACACCGGTGAGCAAATTGATGCGGCTGTCCGAAAGCGGCGCATTGTCAACGGCGAAATCGGTTTCGGCAACTTCCACATAAACCGATTTCAACAGTCGGATCAAGAGCGGATAGGTCAATTGATGGGAAATCAGCAGCCGCGTCAGCGGACGCATGATCCGGCGGACCGCGCCGACAAGTCGGGCGGGTGGCATTTCCGGCGCTTGCTGGTTTGTTTGATTCATCCGTTCCGATTATAGCCACGCTTGGGAAAAATTCCCACAACACACGGATTCCCGCCCGTTTGCGGAAATTGCATTCGATTTGTCATTTCCTTGTAACAATAAACACGCTAGAATGCGTGGGAAAAATTCCCACTTAATGGATCGCGCTTTAGAGGTTTGCTATTTTGGTCTCCTCCGCCAGCAGTCTCGCCGCCACCTCGCCGCCGTCCCCGGCGGAGCCCCGGGGATACCTGCGTCTGCCCAACTCGCGGCGCCTGGCCTACGACATCTATGGCGACCCGAATGGATTTCCCCTGCTGTACTTTCACGACACCGGCGGTTCAAGGCTGGAAGCCTCCCTGTTGCACCAGGGCGCCAGCCGCAGCCGCTACCGGCTGATTGCGTTCGACCGCCCCGGCATGGGTTGCTCCGATTACTTCGAGTGCAAATCGCCCCAGGCTCTGTGTCGAAATTTGCTACCCGCCATCGACGAGCTTGGCCTGGACCGGTTTGGCATCATGGCCAAGGGCGGCGGTGGGATTTACGCCCTGCAACTGTGCCGCATGAGCCCGGACCGCGTTGTCGCCCAGGCCAGTCTCGCCGGCATTCCGGCGCGGGCGCTGGCTTCGCCCCATGGCGCCTGCGCGCTTTTGGCCGGCATTCTGCCGCTGGCTGTGGACGGACTGACGCGCCTGAAACGATTTTTCCCACCCGAGCAGCCGGGCGCCGTATTGGAAAAATTGCGCGGGGAGTTGAGTTTCCCGGACAAGAAAGTACTTTCCCAACCCGAAATCACCAATATTCTCGAAGCGGACCGCGCGGAATCGGTCCGTGCCGGGTATCGCGGCATGGCCCAGGATCTCGCCATCAGTTTTCGCAAACTCACGGTTCCGCTTGAGGAGATCGTCGTGCCCACCGAAATCTGGCACGGCTGCGCCGACCGTCTGACCTTGCGCGCGGATTGCGAGTTTCTTGCGGCGCGTCTGCCGCGGGCGCGCTTGCACCGTGTCTCGCAACGGGGCCACTTCTTCTTTGTCCAGCATATGGACCAGATTTTCCACAGTCTCCGCGGCGGTTGGCGCGGTGCCGGAACGCGATTGAATTGAATCCTCCGGTTTGTTGTGGGAAACTCCGCATCCCCCGGCGCGCATCCTGATTGCGTCGCCAGTCAAGAACGCGAATCGAAAACCCCAATCAACGGAACAACCATGCCGGCGCGCCGGAATCAATGAACCATGCAATTTGAATTAAGCGGCTCCGAAGGACTCGAACGAAGGCTTACCATCGCGCTGCCCGCGGCCGAAGTGGATGCGAAGGTGGACGAACGCTTGCGCAAAACCGCCAGCGGCATGAAGTTGAACGGATTCCGCAAGGGCAAGGTGCCCATGCGCCTGGTGAAACAGCGGTTCGGCCCCGGCATCCGCCAGGAAGTGCTGGCCGAATTGATGAACGCCAGTTGCAGCGAAGCGATTCAGCAGGAGGGCTTGCGTCTGGCGGGTCCGCCAAAACTGGAGCTGACCGAATTGGCCGAGGGCAAGGATGTCCGCTTCGCCGCGGTCTTCGAGCTGTATCCCGAAATCGAATTGCCGGATTTTTCCCGCATCAAGCTGGAGGTGCTCGGCGCCGAAGTCACCGACGAAGATGTCGACACGATGATTGAGACCCTGCGCAGGCAGCGGCAAAGCTGGGAGCCGGTGGAGCGCGCCGCCGCCGCGGACGATTTGGTCGATGTCGAATACACGGCGCAAATCGATGGCGAAGCCTTCGGTGCCGGAACGGGAGAAAACCCGAATTTGCTGTTGGGTTCGCGAATCATGCTCCCGGGATTCGAAGAAGCGCTGGAAGGCCGGCTTGCCGGCGAAGAAATCCAATGCAAGCTGCAATTGCCCGATGAATTTCCCGATGAAGCGGTTGCCGGCAAGCATGTCGATTTCGAAATCCGGCTGAAAGCGGTCAAGCAAGCGGTTTTACCCACCGTCGACGAAGAGTTTTACCAGAGCTTTGGTATCGAAGACGGCGGCGAGGAAGAATTCCGGGCCGAGATCGTTCGCAACATGGAACGGGAGTTGAAATCCGCGCAGCGCTCCCGCAACAAGCGCAAAATCACCGATGCGGTGGTGAAGCGGGCCAACCTGACGGTGCCCGAATCGATGCTTGAGGCGGAAATTGAACGCATGCGCGTCCACGCGCGGGAGACCCTGCCCAACGCCCCCAGCGAGATTCCGTCCGATGTGTTCCGCGACCAGGCGCGGCGGCTCGTGGTCATGCGCCTGGTGGTGGCCGAGATTATCGAGACCCAGTCGCTGAAGGCGGATGCCGTGCGCGTGCGCGAGAAGATCAACGAATTGGCTTCAACCTACGAAAACCCTGAAGAAGTTGTGCGGTGGTATTATGGCAATGCCGAGCAACTTGCCGCGGTCGAATCCTCGGTGCTTGAAGAACAGGTTTTCGACTATATATCGGACCAGGCCAAGGTGACCGAAAAATCGGTCTCCTATCAGGAAGCCATCCGCGGGTAGGAAAAAACCAGCCAGTGAAACCAATGCGACCAGCTCCCCAGTCCGCCCTCGTGCCGATTGTGGTGGAGCAAACATCCCTGGGAGAACGCTCCTACGACATCTACTCGCGCCTGCTGAAGGACCGCGTGATCTTTCTTACCGGCCCGGTGGAAGATCACATGGCCAACCTGATTGTGGCGCAAATGTTGTTTCTGGAGTCGGACAATCCGGACAAGGACATCCACCTCTACATCAATTCCCCCGGCGGCTCGGTGAGCGCGGGACTGTCGATTTACGACACCATGCAATTCATCCAGCCCGAAGTCAGCACCATGTGTGTCGGGCACGCCGCGAGCATGGGCGCGGTGCTTTTGGCCGGCGGCGCGGCGGGCAAGCGGTTTGTCTTGCCGCATTCGCGTATCATGATCCATCAACCCAGCGGCGGCGCCCAGGGGCAGGCCAGCGACATCGAAATCCAGGCCAACGAAATTGTGCGTATCCGGAAGATTCTCAACGACCTGCTTTCGCGGCACACGAACAAGGATGTGAAAACCATCGCCCGGGACACCGAACGGGACAAGTTTATGAACGCGAAACAGGCGCTGGCTTACGGTCTGGTTGATAAAGTAATTGAAAATCGGGTAGATAATATTGCAAGCGCAGGGAAAAAGAGCTGATCCCCGGAAAAAACGCGGGCCCGGACGGCCAGGCAGCCGGGCAGCCCGTGCGTAAAAAATCGATGCATGACTGACCATGTCGAACAATCGATACAGTAAGGGAGACGGCGGCGGCGAGCTGCTCAATTGCTCATTCTGCGGCAAATCCCAGCAAGAGGTCCGCAAGCTGATCGCGGGCCCGTCGGTCTATGTTTGCAACGAATGCGTGGATTTGTGCAATGACATCATCCGCGAGGAGAGCGACGTAAAAGACGCCGGCGGCGGCGGACGGAAACTGCCGATTCCCGAAGAAATCAAACGCACCCTGGACGAATATGTAATCGGCCAGGACAACGCCAAGAAAGTGCTCGCGGTGGCGGTCTACAACCACTACAAACGCTTGCGCTACGACCGCCGGGGCTCCGATGTCGAGCTCGGCAAAAGCAACATTCTGCTGATCGGCCCCACCGGCACGGGCAAGACCCTGCTTGCGGAAACCCTGGCGCGCCTGCTGGAAGTGCCGTTCACCATCGCCGACGCCACCACTTTGACCGAAGCCGGCTACGTTGGCGAAGACGTCGAAAACATCATCCAGAAACTGTTGCAAAAGTGCGATTACGATGTGGACCGGGCTCAAATCGGCATCGTCTACATTGACGAAATCGACAAGTTGTCGCGCAAATCGGACAATCCTTCCATCACCCGGGATGTTTCCGGGGAAGGCGTGCAGCAGGCCCTGCTGAAACTGATCGAAGGCACCATCGCTTCGGTGCCGCCGCAAGGTGGACGCAAGCATCCGCAGCAGGAATTTCTGCAGGTGGACACTTCGAACATATTGTTCATTTGCGGTGGCGCCTTCGCCGGCTTGGACAAGATTATCCGCGCCCGCTCGGACAAAACCGGCATCGGATTCACGGCCGAAGTCCGGTCCAGCGGCGACAAGAGGCAAGTTGGCGAAACCTTGCGCGCGGTTGAGCCGGAAGATTTGATCAAGTACGGACTGATTCCGGAGTTCGTCGGCCGCTTGCCGATGGTGGCGACACTGGACGAGCTTGATCTCGAGGCATTGGTCAGAATCATTCGCGAGCCCCGCAATTCGCTGACCAAGCAATACGAGAAACTGTTTCAGATGGATACCGTCGAGATTCAGTTTCGGGACGACGCCCTGGATGCCATCGCGGAAAAAACGCAGCAGCGCAAGACCGGCGCCAGGGGCTTGCGGTCGATCATGGAATCCGTGCTGCTCGACACCATGTACCAGATTCCATCGCTGGACAATGTGGCGAAAGTCGTCATTGACGCCGCGGTTATCCGCGGGGAATCCAAACCTTTGTTGATGTATGAAAGTGTGGACCCGGGCGGAGTCCGCAAAGCGTCCTCGGTGGAATAGTGCCCGCGAACGCGGGCGGCGGATTTTTTCATGACAAACCACCCAGCGCAAGCTGAAATCAACGCTCTTCCCTTGCTCCCCCTGCGGGATGTGGTCGTGTACCCGCAAATCGTGCAGCCCCTGTTTGTCGGGCGCCCGCGTTCGCAACGCGGTCTCGAAGTGGCCATGGCCAACGACAAGCAGATACTGCTGGTTGCCCAGCGGGATCCGGCGGAGGACGATCCCGGCATGGAAGACCTGTTCGAGATCGGCACGGTGGCGACGATTCTGCAACTCGTGCGCCTGCCGGACGGCACGGTGAAACTGCTGGTGGAAGGATTGCACCGGGCGCGCCTGTCCTCGGTGCATCTGGAAGGCGACCACTTCCGCGCCGATTGCCGCATCCTGGCCAGCGAGGAAGTGCCGGAAGAGGAAGCCCGCCTGCTGGTGCGTTCGCTGCTGGCGCAGTTTGATCAATATCTGAAACTGAGCAAAAAAATCCCGCCGGAGGTCATGACCTCGATTTCCAGCATCGAGGACCCCGGCCGCCTGGTCGATACCATCACCTCCCACCTCTCATTGAAGTTGCCCCAGAAACAGGAGTTGCTGGAACAGGTGAAGGTGGGCGCCCGCATCGAATTCATGATGCGGCTGATCGAACACGAAATCGATTTGCTGCAAGTGGAAAAACGAATCCGCGGCCGCGTCAAGAAGCAAATGGAAAAAAGCCAGCGCGAGTACTACCTGAATGAGCAGATGAAAGCCATTCAAAAAGAGATGGGCGAGCTGGAAAACGTCCCCAATGAAGCGGACGAACTGAAAAAGAAAATCGAAGAATCGGGCATGCCGAAGGAAGCGAAGGACAAATCCCTCGCCGAATGGAAGAAGCTGAAAATGATGTCGCCCATGTCTTCCGAAGCTTCGGTGCTGCGTACCTACCTCGACTGGATGACTTCCATGCCCTGGAAGAAACGCAGCCGGGTTCGGCTGGATTTGAAAAAGGCCGAGGAGACGCTGGAAGCGGACCATTACGGGCTGGAGGAAGTCAAGCAGCGCGTGCTCGAATATCTGGCCGTGCAAAAGCGCGTGAAGAAACTCAAAGGGCCCATTCTCTGCCTCACCGGGCCGCCGGGTGTGGGCAAAACCTCGCTTGGCGAATCCATTGCCAAGGCCACCAACCGCAAATTTGTGCGCATGGCCCTGGGCGGCGTTCGCGACGAGGCTGAAATCCGCGGCCACCGCCGCACCTATATCGGTTCCCTGCCGGGCAAATTGTTGCAAAAACTGGCCAAGGCGGGCGTGCGCAATCCGTTGTTCCTGCTCGACGAAGTCGACAAGATGGGCATGGATATTCGCGGCGACCCGGCCTCGGCGCTGCTGGAAGTGCTCGATCCCGAACAGAACCACAGCTTCAGCGACCATTACCTGGAGGTGGACTACGACCTGTCCGACGTGTTGTTCATTTGCACTTCGAATACGATGGACATCCCCGACGCCTTGCTAGACCGCATGGAAGTGATCCGCATCCCCGGCTACACCGAAGAGGAGAAGACCGGCATTGCCGAACGCTACTTGGTGCCGAAGCAGAAAAAAGCCAATGGACTGGCCGAGAACGAGCTGGAAATCGGCGCCGATACAATCCGGGACCTGATTCGCAATTACACCCGCGAAGCGGGTGTGCGGGGGCTGGAAAGGGAAATCGCCAAAATCTGCCGCAAACTGGTGAAAGACAACACCCTGGCGCCCGGCAACGGGGCCACCACGGTCACGCCGGACATGCTGGAAAAGTACTGCGGCGTGAGAAAATTCGACCAAAGCAAGGCGCTGGACGAAAACCGCATCGGCCAGGTCAACGGCTTGGCCTGGACCAAGGTCGGCGGAGAAATTCTCACCATTGAAGCCAGCGCGGTGGAAGGCAAGGGCAAAACGATCAAAACCGGTTCGCTGGGCGATGTAATGCAAGAGTCAATCCAGGCCGCCTTGACCGTGGTCCGCTCCCGCGCCGCCACATTGGGAGTCGATGCCGACTTTCACGAGAAATTCGATATCCACATCCATGTGCCCGAAGGCGCGACGCCGAAAGACGGGCCGAGCGCCGGTGTGGGCATGTGCGTCGCGCTGGTCTCGGTGCTGACCACGATCCCGGTGCGGGCCGATGTCGCCATGACTGGAGAAATCACTTTGCGCGGCCAGGTTCTGCGCATCGGCGGATTGAAGGAGAAATTGCTGGCCGCGCATCGGGCCAAAATCGCCACCGTGGTGATTCCCGCGGAAAACGAGCGCGATTTGACCGAAATCCCGGACAACATCAAATCCGAACTCAACATCGTGCCGGCCAATTGGATTGATGAAGTGCTGGAAGTGGCCCTGCTCCGGTCGCCTAGACCGCGCAACGAGGAAAGCTTGCCGCGCGAGAAGAAAGAAGTGGAGCAGGAAGAAATGGATTCCGGCGATGGCAGCTCCATCAGCACGCACTGACGGCTTGAGATCGCTTGACAGTTCTTTTGCGCTATTGATATAAGACCGCGTTAGCAGCAAGGTCGAGCGGAAGGCGGCGGATTTGGCGGCCTCCGCGTCGAATCAAGTTCGGACAGTTTTCATGCGCTCGGGCAGGCCGGCACCAGACACGGTCGCAACCCTCCGCTGTTGGCGCCTGCTGAATTGGTTCGCTTGAGGGCATCGCACTTACTGCAATGACATTTTCCAATTGCTACAAATTGACAGGGGACAAATATGAATAAATCCGAACTGATTGATGCGGTCACCGAGAATGCCGACGTTAGCAAGGCCAAAGCGGGGCAGGTGGTCGATGCCGCGCTCGACGCGATTGCCGCCGCCTTGAAAGATGGCGACACGGTGGCGCTCATGGGTTTTGGCACGTTTTCCGTACGCGAGCGCGAGGCGCGCACGGGCCGCAATCCCAGGACCGGGGAAAGCATTGAAATCGCGGCTTCCAGAACGCCGGTCTTCAAGGCCGGCAAGGCATTGAAGTCCGCGGTTTCCTGATCCCGCGGCGGCGAGCCAGCGCGGGGTCGGGCGGGTTCCCGGCGCCGCCGAACCCGCCCGCCGCAATAACAGCTTCAGTTTCAAAAAATGGGCGCGTCCTGGATGCGCCCATTTTTTCTTTTACGCCACAGGCGGGCTAGCGCGGGACTTTGCTATCGCGTCGGTCCAATTTGCCAGGCGGTATAGAGCCAGCCGGATAGAAAGACATGTTGCAAGACATCAGAGACAGGTCCCAGGGGGTGGTCGCGAAGGTGATCATCGGTTTGATCGTGGCGGTGTTCGCGCTCTGGGGAGCGGAATCGATCATCGGCGGATTTGTCGCCACACCTCCCGTGGCGGAAGTCAATGGTGAGGAGATTCAGGAATTTCAGTTGCAAAACAGCGTGCAGGGCCTGATGGCTTCGATGGGGATCGAAGCCGGAAGTCTTGATCCGGGACTGGTGGAAGACCTCGCCTTGAACCAACTGATCGATCAGTTGCTGCTGCGGCAGGCGGCGGAACGCTCCGGACTTGCGGTGTCGAGCGCGCAAATCGACCGCTTCATTCTCGATTCCCCCCAATTTCAAATCAATGGCGTGTTCGACAGCGAGCTGGCGCTGCGCACCATGGCGAGCCAGGGCATGTCGGTGCAAATGTTCCGTGAAGATCTGGGCTCGCGCATGATGCTGTCGCAATTGGCCAACGCTTTCGCCGGTTCGAACTTCCTGACGCCGGCTGAACTGGAGCAACTGATTGAATTGCAGGAACAGACCCGCGATATCCGCTACATCGCCATACCCATCGGCGCGCGCACCCTGGGGACGGCGATCAGCGACGAGCGCATCGCCGAGTATTTCGAAAGCAACAGCGAGGACTTTCGCGAACCCGAAACCGTGGTGGCGCGCTACGTGGTGCTGGACCAGGACGCCATCGCCGAAGAAATTGAAGTCGCGCCGGAAGAATTGCAGGCCCGCTACGAACAGGAGCGGGGCGAATATCAGGGCGCTTCGGAAAAGCGCGCCTCGCATATCCTGTTCGACACCTTCGCCATGTCCGAACAGGAAGCGCTGGACCAGGCGCGGCTGGCGCGGCAGCGCTTGATGGATGGGGAGGATTTCGCGGCGCTGGCGCTGGAGTTGTCCGACGATACGATTTCGGCGGAAGCCGGCGGGGACATCGGCTACACCGACGGCACGGCTTTTCCCGAAGCGGTCGAATCGGCGCTGGAACAATTGGCCTTGCTGGAAATCTCCGAACCCGTGGTCAGCGAGTTCGGCGTGCATTTGCTGCAATTGACGGAGGACTCCGAGGCCGTATTCCCCCCTTTTGAAGAAGTCAGCGAGCGCATTGAAAGAGAATTGAAAAGTTCCGAAGTGGGCTTGATCTACTCCGCGCGCTTGGAGGATTTGTCGAATCTCGCTTTCGAGAGCGGCGACTTGCTGTCGATATCCGAGCAATTGGACCTGCCAATCCTGACCAGCGAAGCCTTTGGCCGTTTGGGCGGCACCGACGTGTTCGCCAACCCGGACATGGTTGCCGCGGCTTTTTCCGACGAAGTGCTGCTCGACGGCAACAACAGCGAAGTGGTGGAGCTGAGCGATACCCGGGCGGCGGTGCTGCGCGTCGAGCAATTCAACGAATCCCACATCCGGCCATTGGAGGAAGTGCGCGCCGAAATCGCGGTTTTGCTGCGCACCGAAATGGAACGCGAAGCGGCGGCGGAATTGGGCCGGGAGTTGCTGGCCACATTGCAATCCGGCCCGGACTCAAGTGGGGCGGCGGAGGAATTGCTCGCCGCCAATGAATTGGAATGGATAGAGGAGACGGGTCTCGGCCGCAATGACAACCGGGTCAACCTGGAAATTCTGAACCATGTCTTCACCATGCCGCAACCGGAAGCGGGGCCGGTGCACGACAGCCTGGTGCTTGGCAATGGCACTTTTGCGGTGGTCGAACTGACCGCCGCTCATCCGGGCTCGCTGGAAGCCGTCGACGAGGCGCAGCGATCAACCATCGAGCGTTCGCTGGTGTCGGATCTGGGCACGAACGACTTTGAGCGCTACTTGCAAACCTTGCGCGGGGACGCCGATATCAGCCGCCAGCAATCGGCGCTGGATTTCGCCGATCCGTTGCCTTGATCCCCGGATTCCCGGCTTGTCCTTGGCGCCTTGGTTGTTCCGGCCCCTGGTTGCCTGATTTTCCGACTTCCCGGCTTCCGTTCCCGGCGCGAGATGCGGCGCCGGCGCTCAGTCCGGCAGCGCTCCCATCGCCGTGGTGTTGAAGCCGCCATCCACGTACATCACTTCGCCGCTGATTCCCGAAGCGAGGTCGGAGCAGAGAAAAGCCGCCGCGTTGCCGATTTCCTGAATCGTCACATTGCGCCGCAGCGGCGTGTTGCGCGCGTTGTAGTCGAGCATCTTGCGAAAGTTTTTCACCCCCGACGCCGCCAGGGTGCGAACCGGGCCCGCGGAAATCGCGTTCACCCGCGTGCCTTCCGGCCCCAGGCTCGCGCACATGTAGCGCATGTTCGCTTCCAGGCTGGCCTTGGCCAGACCCATGACATTGTAATTCGGCAAACTGCGCATGGCGCCGAGATAACTCAAGGTGAGCAGCGAGCCGTTTCTGCCCCGCATCAAATTTCTCGCGGCGCGGCCCAGGGCGACAAAACTGTAGGAACTGATTTCATGGGCGGTCAAAAAACCCTCGCGGGAGGTGACATCGACAAAATCGCCATCAAGCTCGCCGGCCGGCGCAAAGGCCAGGCAATGCACGAGCGCATCGAGACTGTCCCAGGATTGCGCCAGGTCGTCGAACAAGCGCCCGATTTCCGCATCGTTTTGCACGTCGCAGGGAAACAGCAAATCCGAGTCGAGCCCGGCCGCGATTTGCCGCACACGCTGGCCGAGCCGTTCGTTTTGATACGTGAACGCAAGTTCCGCGCCCTGCCGGCGCATGGCCTCGGCAATCCCCGTGGCGATGGACAACTTGCTCGCGATACCCAGAATCAGAATTCGTTTTCCTTCCAGAAAGGCCATGATTTCATCGGACTCCATGCATGAAATGTTTCAATATCGGCGCCAGCAGCATCGCCAGCACGCCAAAACCGATGCTGTACCATCCCGCCGCCGAATAGACTTCCGTATAGTTCGCCAGCGCCGCGCCGGCATCGACCACCTCGCCGCCGACGGTGTCGGATCCGGTCATCGCGGCGATTTGGCCCGAGACATAATTGCCCGCGGCCGAGGCCAGGAACCAGCAACCCATCATCATCCCCACCACGGCCGGCACCGACAGCTTGGTGGTCATGGATAGTCCCACGGGGGAAATGCACAACTCCCCCGTGGTATGCATCAGGTACAGCAGCAGCAACCAGACCAAGGCGACCTGGGCCGGGTCGTCGGCCCGGTTCGCGCCATACACCAGCAGCAGGAATCCCAGCCCCAACTGGATCAGGGCCAGCGCGAACTTCATTGGCGTCGCCGGCTCCATGCCTCTGCGGTTCAGGTTGATCCACAACATGCTGAACAATGGCGCAAGCAAAATAATGAAAGTCGCGTTGACCGACTGGAACGCCGCGGCGGGGACCTCGTAACCGAAGATTACCCGGTCCACATTGCGGTCGGTCATGAGATTGAGCGAAGAACCGGTTTGCTCGAACAAGCCCCAAAAAACAATTTGATAGCTCATCAGAAACAGGCAAACGAGCATCCGGTTGCGGTCCTGGGGCTCGCAGCGGACAAAGGCGTACACCAGCACAACGCTGGTCATCAAAACCAGGAAAAAGCCAAGCAATCCGCCCACCAGTTCGCGATATTGCATCAATTGCCAGCAAACCAGCACCCCCACCAGGGAAAGCAGATAGATCAGCCATTCGGTATTCAGCCCCGGCAGCCACTTGCGCCGCAGCAGTTGCGGATTTTTCGGCTCGCCCGCATCGCCGAGCCAATGATTGCCGCGAACAAAAACCACCAGGCCGGCGAGCATGCCGACGCTGGCGGCGCCGAAACCCCAACTGAAACCGCCATATTGCAGCAGAAAGCCGCAAATCACCGCGCCCAAGGCGGCGCCGACATTGATCCCCATGTAGAACAGCGTGAATCCGCTGTCGCGGCGGGAATCGTTTTTCTCATACAGCGAGCCGACCAAAGTCGAAATATTGCCTTTTAGAAAGCCCACGCCGGTTATGATCAAAGCCAGCGAGAAATAGAAGATCTGCAAATACAACGCGTTGCGTTCCACCACCAGGCCATCGCCGAGCATGGTTTCCACCGCGGGGTCGCCTTCCAGCGCCATGCCGGCATGGCCCGCGATCAGCAGGATTCCGCCAAGCGTCACCGCCCGTTTGGCGCCCAGGTAGCGGTCGGCCACGATCCCCCCAAGCACCGGGGTGATGTATACCAGCGAGATATAGGCGGCATAAATGCCGGCGGCGGCTTCGTCGCTGAAAAGAAAGTGCTGGGTTAAGTAAAAAATCAGCAGGGCGCGCATGCCGTAATAGCTGAAGCGTTCCCACATTTCTGTGAGGAAACAGATTACCAGCCCTTTCGGATGGCCCAGGAATTCGTCGTGCGTCAGAATTGATCTTTCCATAGTCGAATCGTGGCGAAAACCTCAAGTTCATTGCGGGCGGCGCGTCCGAGCCGCCCGCCAGCGCTCGCGGCCAACTCCGGCCGCGCGCAACGCAGGAATGGATTGGTCGCCAGTTCAAGCGCCAGTGTGGAAGGCAGTGTTGGCCTGCCCTGGTCTATTTTGCCCTGTTCCGCGCCCGCCCGCGAACGCAGGGCCGGATTGTCCGGATCCGCCGCCAGGGCGAAAGCGAGATTGGCCAGGGTGTATTCATGGGTGCAATACACCGCGGTCGCCGCCGGCAGCGCCATCAACTTGTGCAGGGAATCGAGCATTTGCGCCGGGCTGCCTTCGAAAAGCCTGCCGCAGCCGGCGGCGAACAAAGTGTCGCCGCAAAACAGAATCGGCGTATCATGGCGCCCGCCGTCGTGAAAATAAGCAATATGGTCCAAGGTATGGCCGGGTACTTCCAATACCCCGAAATCCACGTCAAACACAGTGATTCGATCGCCTTCCGCAACAATCCGGTCCACACCGTCGATGTGGGCCGGGCCATACACCCGGGGCCGGAATCTCCGCACCAGTTCGCGCAAGCCGCCGGTATGGTCCTGGTGGTGGTGGGTGATGAGGATATCACTCAGTTGCAAGCCGCGTGCAGCGAGCAATCGCGCAACCGGGGCGGGGTCGCCGGGGTCGACCACGCAGGCCCGTCCGCCATCACCGTCGATCAAAGTCCAGATATAATTGTCCCGAAAAGCGGGCAGGGGATGAATTTGCGATATCACGCTGTATCGACCCCGTACGGCAAAGCCAAGTCATGGAAGGGGTGAATGATTGCATGTTGCGGTATCGCAAGACAATTCGGTTTCCGATTGCGGCGCGGCGCGGCGGGGGTGGCGCATGAATTCGGGCCGGCGGACGGATTCCGCCATGTCGCCGGAGCGCTTGGCCGAGATGGTCGATGCGTGGTTTTGCACTTCCCAGGGCGCGGCGGTTGCGCGCGTGGAAGCGAAAGTGGTCAAACCGCTGCTGAAGCAGTTGTTCGGCTACCGGATTCTGCAATTGGGCAGTTCGGGCAACCGTTCGTTCATCGAAGGCAGTTCGCTGTACCAGAAAATCCGCTTCTCGCCGCGATTTCGGCCGCAGACCGGCCTGCCCGTGGCCAACGCCGAGGAATTGCCGCTGGCCAGCAACAGCGTCGACGCGGTGGTGCTCTACCATGCCCTCGATTTCGCCAGCGACAGCCACCGGCTGTTGCGGGAGGCAACCCGGGTGCTGCGGCCCGGCGGCAGAATGCTCATCGTCGGATTCAATCCCTACAGTTGCTGGGGGCTCTGGCGCCTGTTCAGACGCCGAACGGGCATTCCCTGGGGCGGTCGCTTCCTGTCACCGGGAAGAATCAGCGACTGGCTGCGCCTGCTCGACCTGCGCGTGGACAGCATCCGCTACGGACTGCATTTTCTGCCCCTGCGCAACAAGGCCCTGCTTGGCACCGCCCACAATTGGGAACGGCTTGGGCAGCGCATCAATTCTCCGTTCGGCGGCACGTACATCATTCTTTGCGTCAACCAGGTGGCGCCGGTGACGCCGGTCATGATGCGAAACTGGCTGCCGCTGCGCGCCCGCGCCGGCACCGTGGTCGCGCTCGAAGGCCGCGACGCCAGGCTGAGGCGGCCCTGAATGGCAATCGAACCGCTGGTGGAATTGTTCACCGACGGCGCCTGCCGCGGCAATCCGGGCAAGGGCGGCTGGGGTGTGCTGCTGCGCTGCGGCGCGCGGGAGAAAAACCTTTATGGCGGCGAAGCGCTAACCACCAACAATCGAATGGAATTGACGGCTGTGATCATGGGCTTGCGCGAGCTCAAGCGGCCCTGCCGCCTGCGAATCACCACGGATTCGAAATATGTCCTGCAAGGCTGCACGCAATGGCTGAAGAATTGGAAACGCAGAAACTGGAAAACCGCGTCGAACAAGCCGGTGTTGAACGAAGACTTGTGGCGGCAACTCGACCAGCTGGCGCAGGCGCACCAGATCGACTGGCAATGGGTGCGGGGTCACAGCGGCCATGACGGCAATGAAACGGCGGACAAGCTCGCCAACCGGGGCATTGATGAACTGCCGCGAAGCGGCGGGTGAGTAGCCGCGCGGCGGGAATCAGATCTGGAATGACTGAATTGAAATCGCAAAAGAGGACTTTTGTATGAGAATCGTCGCGCTCGATACGGAAACCACCGGGCTCGAATTAAGCGGCGGGCACCGGGTAATCGAGATTGGCTGCGTGGAAATCGAGAACCGCGCCATCACCGGGCGCGAATTCCGCCGCCTGCTCAATCCCGACCGCGCCGTGGACGCGGCGGCCTTCGCCGTGCATGGCATTGGCGACGATGAATTGGAAGACCAGCCCCGTTTCGCCGAGGTGGAAGCCGAGTTCATCGAGTTTGTTGCCGGCGCCGAACTCATCGTGCACAACGCGGCCTTCGACGTCGGCTTTCTCGACCACGAACTCGCGCGCACCGCTTCCCCCTTGGAGAGCCTGGCATCGGTTTGCACGATCACCGACACCTTGCAAATGGCCAAAGCCAGGCATCCCGGCCAGCGCAACAGCATAGACAGCCTCTGCAAGCGCTACGACATCGACGCCAGCGCGCGAACGAAGCACGGCGCCTTGCTCGATGCGCAATTGCTGGCCCAGGTGTACCTGGCCATGACCGGCGGCCAGATCAGCTTGCTGTTGGATGAAGCGCCGCGGGCCGAGCCAGCCGCGGCCGGCACCCGGCGCAAGTCCGGCGGCGCGCGAAAGTCGATCATCGGCTTCGCGCCCAGCGCCGCCGAGCAAGCCGCGCACCAGGCCTTGTTGCGCAAAATCGACGGACTTTCGGACTCCGGCTGCCTGTGGTTGCAACTGCGAGGCGGGGAAGCGGAACAATAAGTTTGCCGCCGCCCTCCACAGCGGCGGCGCGGGCCACGTCCAAGCCACTTCCAAATCCTGCTTAAACCCGCAAATCTGTTGAACGCGGCGGGCAAAGGCTATACCATCTTGCCCGTTTTGCGCGGCGCGATTCCGCACCGAAAACAAGCCAAAATTCACTGCCGCGCAAGCCCCCCCACCTTTTGAGGAAGAGTTAGATGGAAACACTCACCTGGAACACCGATATGCTGGTTTCCGGCATCATTCTCGCCATCACCTTCACGGCCATCTTCACCGAAGGCATTCACGGTGTGCATCGCGTCAAGTGCGCCATGGTCGGCGCCGCGGTCATGGTTCTGGTTGGCAATTTCATGGGCTTCTACGATCCGGAAGGCGCCGTGGAAGCCATCGACTGGAACGTAATCCTGCTGCTTGGCTGCATGATGACCATCGTCGCGATCATGATCCCCACCGGCGGCTTTCAGCAACTGGCGTATTGGGTCGCGGACTTCAGCGCCGGCCGCCTGTTTCTGCTGCTGGCGCTGATGGGCACCTTGGTCACCGTGCTTTCGCTGTTGCTGGACAATGTCACCACGGTGGTGATTTTTGGTCCGCTCATCATTCTGATTTGCCAGGCCATGCGCATCAACGCGATACCTTTCCTGCTCGCGGCGGCGCTGCTGTCCGACACCGGCGGCGTGGCCACGCTGGTGGGGGACCCGCCCAACATCATGATCGGCTCGGAATTCAATATCAGCTTCAACGAATTCGCCCAGCACATGTTCCTGATGGTGTTGGTCGCCTGGCTCGTGATCCTGTACTTCCTGCGCTTTCTGTTCCGCAAGGAACTGGCGGTCACGCCGGAGCCGCTTGACCTTAAGGAACGCGAACAACTGGTGGACCCGCGCACCTGGTATGGCGCGCTGGCGATACTGGCGCTCATGGTGGTCGGATTCATGGCGCACAACGCTTTGCATTGGGAACCCTGGTTTGTTTCCGGCCTTGGTTTGGCGGGCCTTGCGATCATCGGTAAAAAACTGGACATGGAGGAAAGTTTCGCCCGCACCGAACTCGCCCTGCTGATGTTTTTCGGCTGCCTGTTCATCATCGTCGGCGGCGTGGAGCACAGCCAATTCCTGCAATACATCGGGCAATTCGTCATTCCCTATGCGCAGAACGATCTGCTCATGGCGACCTTGCTGCTGATGTGGGTGTCCGCGATTCTCTCCGCCGCCATCGACAACATTCCCTTCACCGCGGCGATGCTGCCGATTCTGGTGGGCATGGACGCGCAAGGCGTCAATGTCACGCCCTTGTTGTGGGGGCTGGCGGCGGGCGTGGGCATGGGTGGCAACGGCACCCATCTGGGCTCCACCGCCAATGTGTTCATCGTTTCCATTTCGGAGAAAATGGCCAAGGACGCCGGCGACCCGAGCTTGGCCATCACGCCGGGCCTGTGGTTCCGCAAGGGGCTTCCGGTGATGTTGATCACGCTGGTTTGCTGCACCATCATCATGACCTTGTTCTGGGGTTTCTTCAGCGAACCGCTGCGGACAATTCCCCTGCTGCCGACGGAGTAGGCGGCGGCCCGCCGCTTGCCGGCGCCTGGCGGCGGCGGAACCCGGAAGCCGGACGCAAGGCGCCGAAATGAGCGAACAGCGAACCGGGCTTGCGCGGCGGCGGTTGCGCGGCGACGCCCGATTGCTGTTGTTCCAGCAGGATCGGCTGTTGCTGCATGATGGCGACTTGCACTGGTCGCCGGCGAGCGCGGCGGCGCTGACCCGCGGAGAGATGGCGCCGCTGTTTGTCGGCGAATGCGGCGGCGCGGCATATTTCGCGCTGGAATTGAACCCGGGCGCGGGCACGGAAACCGAAGCCCCGTCCCGGTCGCTGCGTTCGCTGCTGTTCGACGAAAGCGGCGCCAAGCTGGCTGTGATCGCCAGGGCGCGACAATTGCTGCATTGGCATCGCACCCACCAGTATTGCGGAATCTGCGGCGCGGCCACGGTATTGCGCGAGAATGAGCGCGTGCTCGAATGCCGCGCCTGTGCGCAGCAGTATTTTCCCCGCATCAATCCTTGCGTCATCGTGCTGGTGACCCGGGGCAGCGAAGTGTTGCTGGCCCGCGGCCTGCGTTTTCGCGGGGGCTATTACAGCTGCCTGGCGGGATTTGTGGAAATCGGCGAAACCGCGGAGCAGGCCGTCGAGCGCGAAGTGCGCGAGGAATCCGGCGTGGATGTGGAGAACATCCGCTACGTGGAAAGCCAGTGTTGGCCTTTCCCGTCGCAATTGATGCTTGGCTTCCTGGCGGACTACCGCGCCGGAGAGATTGTGCCGGAGCCGGATGAGATCGAAGACGCCGGCTGGTTCCACATCGACAAACTGCCCCCGGTGCCTTCGGCCGAGGTCTCGGTGGCCGGGAAGCTGATCCAGGGCTACGCCCGGTCGCTGCGCGAAGCGCTTTGAATCGGGGCCGGATTGCGGGCACAATCCAAAACCAGTGCGGGTTGTGCTTGGGCCATGCGCGGGCCGGGCACGGGTTCAGAGTCACCCAAAGCACTATCGGCGGCCGCATTGCAAACAACGCATACCGCGCGAAAATCGCGTAAGGTGGGCAAGGCGCGCAACAAAGGCAAAGAGCGAGGCAAAGAGCGGGGCAAAGAGGCGCAACAGTGGAATTCCTGATCGAATACGGCATGTTTCTGGCCAAAGCGGCGACCATCGTCATCGCCATCTTGTGCGTGGTTGCCGTGGGCGCGGCGCTGGGAGGGCGGCGGCGCGGCGGCAGGCGCGGCCGCATCCGGGTAACCGAGCTGAACCGGCATGTGAAGGACCTGCGCGACGCCTTGCGCGAAAACGTGCTGGACAAGGCCGCGCGGAAAAAACTGACGCGGGCCGAGAAAGCCGAACGGAAAAAGCGGGAACGGGAAGAGAAACAGGCCAGAAAACGCAAGCGGCGGGAAGCCGCGGAAACAGAGTCCGATTCCGAATCCGAAGAGGATTGCACCGGGCGCACCTTCGTGTTGCGGTTCAAGGGAGACATGGCGGCGGGCAGGGTGGCTTCGCTGCGGGAAGAAATCACCGCCGTGCTGTCGGTGGCCCGGGAGTCCGACGAAGTCCTGCTCTGCCTGGAAAGTCCCGGCGGCATGGTGCATGCCTACGGCCTGGCGTCTTCGCAACTGTCCCGCATCCGCAATCGAAACATCCCGCTGACGATTTGTGTCGACAAGGTTGCCGCGAGCGGCGGCTATATGATGGCCTGCCTGGCCGACAAACTGGTGGCGGCGCCGTTCGCCATCATCGGCTCGGTTGGCGTGCTGGTGCAACTGCCGAATTTCCACCGCGTGCTGCAACGCAAGGAAATCGATTATGAAATCATCACCGCCGGGGAATTCAAGCGCACTTTGACCACCTTCGGCGAAATCACCCAGAAAGCCAGAGACAAAGTGCAGCAAGACGTCGACAACATCCACGACCTGTTCAAGAACTGGGTCAAGGATCATCGCCCCAAGGTTGATCTCGACCGCATCGCCACGGGCGAGACCTGGGTTGGCATCCAGGCGCAAGAACTGGAACTGGTGGATGAAATCGGCACCAGCGACGAGTGTATCGTCGCCGCCTGCGACGCGCGCAAGGTGTACGAAATCGAATATGTGATCCGCAAGCCGGCCCACGAAAGATTGGGCGAGGCCTTGTATGGCGCGCTGGACCGCCTGTTGTTGAAGTGGTTCAACACGCCGCTGGACTCCAATCCGCAATGAAATGAGACAGCGAACAAGAATATGTCGAACCGTTTCCGAGCTTATGAAGTAAGCGAAGTCCGCGAAGGCGAATTCGCCGGCCGCGTTACCGAGCGCGAAACCGCGCAATTGCCCGCCGGCGAGGTGTTGATCAAAGTCGAGTATTCCTGCCTGAACTACAAAGACGCCTTGTCCGCCAACGGCAACCGCGGCGTGACCCGGAATTTTCCCCACACGCCCGGCATTGACGCGGCGGGTGTGGTGATTTCCTCGCAGTCGAATCGTTTCGCCCCCGGTCAGGCGGTAATCGCCAGCGGCTACGATCTGGGCATGAACACCGCCGGCGCTTTCGCCGAGCGCATCCGGGTGCCCGCGGACTGGGTGCTGCCCTTGCCCAAGGGGCTGAGCGCCCGCGAAAGCATGATCATCGGCACCGCGGGCTTCACCGCGGCGCAATGCGCGGAAAAGCTGATGCTGAACGGACTGCGGCCGGAACACGGCCCGGTGCTGGTCACCGGCGCCAGCGGCGGCGTGGGGATTATGGCGGTGGCCCTGCTGGCCGCGATGGGCTTTTCGGTCACCGCGAGCACCGGCAAAGCCGCCAGCCACGAACTCCTGCAATCGCTCGGCGCCGCCGAAATCATCGACCGCGGCGAATTGTCCGAAGCCAGCCCGCGGCCGTTGCTGAAACCGCGCTGGGCGGCCGCGGTGGATGTGGTGGGAGGCGCGACCTTGTTCGAAGTTGTCAAAAGTTTGCGCTACGGCGGCAGTGTCGCCTGCTGCGGCCTGGTGCAGTCCGCCGCTTTCGACGCCACCGTGTTCCCTTTTATCCTGCGGGCGGTGAATCTGTTGGGTATCGATTCGGCGGAAGCGCCATTGGCGAGAAAAACCGCCTTGTGGGAGCGGCTCGCATCGGATTGGAAACCCGCCGCCCTGGAAACCATCGCCACCGAGATCGGTCTCGAACAACTCGATGAAAGCCTGAACAAACTGCTCCGCGGCGAAGCGCTCGGCCGCTACTTGCTGCGCCTTTGAATCAATCCCGGCGCCGCTTCGGATCCACCGCGATGGGCGTGGGGCAGAACATCACCACCAGATAGGAAGAGACCAGGAAAGTCAGGATCGCCGCCCCCTGGATGGTCATGGCGGCGGTCTCGCTGATGGTGCCCGCCTGCAATGCGACGAAAGCGATCAAGAGTGAGAATTCGCTGATTTGCCCCAGCCGCAAGCCCGCGTCCCAGGCCAGCGCGCGGCGCTCGCTCAGGCGCAACAGCAAGGCGCGGAACACCAGCGGTTTTACACTCAGGGCCAAGGCGGCCAGAACCAGCGCGGGCCAAATGAAACGGTCGATCAACGCCAGGTTGAACTGCGCGCCGAGGGTGAAGAAAAACAGGATCAGGAAGAAATCGCGCAAGGGCTTCAATCGATCCGACAGATAGGTTGCCACCGGGCTGGTGGCCAGACTGACGCCGGCGGCGAATGCGCCAACCTCGGCCGTCAAGCCGATCCAGACCCCCATTTCCGCCAGGCCAAGACACCAGCCGATCGCGAGCAGGAACAAGTATTCCTTGAATTGGTCGTATTTGGCGATCAGCGGAATCAGCACGAAGCGGGTGATCGCCCAGGCGGGCAGCAAAAGCGCCGGAAACGCCAGCAAGGTGCGCAAGGTGGCGGATCCATCCAGGCTTCCCTGGTCGAGGAACACGAGCAGGAAGATGGCGATAAAGTCCTGCAGCAACAGAATGCCCACCATGAGTTCGCCCATATGGCGCTGATGCAACACCGTCGTCGGCAGCAACTTGATGCCGATGATGGTGCTGGAAAAAATCATCGCGAAACCAATCACCAAACTGTCCCGCGGTGGAAAATCGAACAGCAGGCCCGTCGCCAGGCCGAGAAAGGTAAACAGCAGCGAACTGACCAAGGTAACGACAAAGGTGCTGCGCAAGGTGTGCATGAGCTTGACCGGTTGCATATCGAGCCCAAGCAGGAAAAGCAGGAACAGGATGCCGATTTCGGCGATGTCCGCCAGCAAGGTGGCGTCGGAGATATAGGCAAAGCCGAATGGGCCGAGCAAAATGCCGACGAAAATATAGGCCACCAGCAAGGGTATGCGCAGAAACAGCGCCACGGTGGACACCAGCGCGGCGCCGGTGAAAATCAGAAAAAAGGAAAACAGCAGGGATTCGGCGCCCATTATGCCTTCCAAGCCTTCTATGCCTTGGGCGCCCGGCCGCGGCGTCGAAACAGCGGCAGCGGTTCATCCACGCTGGACTGGTAGCCGGTGCTGAAATCGGCGAAAGCGCCAAGGCAGGCTTGGGCGTCTTGATCGTGGCGCAGGGCGAACGCGTTGAAGCCGCAGCGCGCCATGTAATAGAGCTGATCGCGCAGGACATCGCCAATCGCCCTGATTTCTCCCGTGTAGGCGTAGTGTTCGCGCAACTCGCGGGCGTTGCTGTAGGCGCGTCCATCGGAGAATTTGGGAAAGTTCAGGGCGATCAGCGCAAAGCCCGCGAGCTCCGCCGCCACCGGTTCCGGGGTCTCGTGACAGTCGAGCCAGATGCCTTTGGGGCCGGGCAGGGATTCGACTTGCGCGCGATGCGCGAACCAGAATTCCAGCGGCACGATAAAGCTTCGCCCGGGAACGGCGTGCAACACCTCGGGCCCGGTGGCGCCGCGCAACAGCGTCCAGGGGTCGCTTTCGAGGATGGCGCCATCCTTAATGACTGTCGGCATAAACGGCTCGCTTGAATGGTTCGTGACCGATTCTGCGATAGGTGTCGAGAAAAGACTCGTCCCCGGTCTTCTCCGCTTGGTAAACCTCCACCAGCTTGCGCATTACCCCGGGCACTTCATCGCGGGCGAAGGAGGGCCCGAGCACCTTGCCAAGGCTGGCCTGGCGCGCGGAAGAGCCGCCAAGGGAGATTTGGTAGAACTCCTCGCCTTTCTTGTCGACGCCGAGGATGCCGATGTTGCCGACGTGGTGGTGACCGCAAGCGTTCATGCATCCGGAGATGTTGACCTGGACATCGCCAATGGCCTCGAGTTCCGCCGCATCCTCGAAACTGCGCTGGATGTGTTCGGCCACCGGAATCGATTTGGCGTTGGCGAGGGCGCAAAAATCCCCGCCCGGGCAACAAATGATGTCGCTGAGCAAGCCATGGGCGGGCGTGTGCAACCATTGTGTGGACAATTCCCGCCACAGTTCATACAGCCTGCGTTGCTCGACGTCGGCCAGAACAATGTTTTGCTTGTGGCTGACGCGGGCCTCGCCGAAGCTGTATTGATCGGCCAGGTCGGCGATGAATTCGAGTTGGCGGTCGTCCACGTCTCCGGGGGCGACGCCGGTTTGTTTCAAACTGATGGTGACGATGCTGTAGCCGGGCTGTTTGTGCCGGTGGACATTGCGCCGGTACCAGCGGGCGAACTCGGGATTTTGCCGCAGCGCCTCGTCGGGCAAGTTCGACCCGTTCAAGCGGTGCACGTAATTTGGCCGCGTGAAAAAGGATTTGCAGCGTTCGATTTCCGCCTCGGTCAAGGTTTGCGCCGAACCTTTGATGCGGCGCCATTCGCTGTGGGCTTTCTCGCGGAATGGCTCGATGCCGGTCTCGCGCACCAGAATCTTGATTCGCGCCTTGTATTTGTTGTCGCGCCGGCCTTCGCGGTTGTAGACGCGCATGATCGCTTCCAGCGCGGTCAACAGGTCCCGCTTGGCGACATGCTCGAAAATCACTTGCCCGATCACCGGCGTGCGGCCGAGACCGCCGCCGGCGAGAATATTGAAGCGCACTTCGCCATTCCCGGCGCGCACCAGATAGACGCCAATGTCGTGCACCTGGGTCGCCGCCTGGTCGGTGGGCGTGCCGCAGACGGCGATTTTGAATTTGCGCGGCAGGTAGGCGAATTCCGGATGAAAGCTGGACCATTGGCGGATCAGTTCGCACCAGGGCCGGCTGTCTTCAATTTCGTCGGCGGCCACGCCGGCGAAGTGGTCGGTGGAAATGTTGCGGATGCAATTGCCGCTAGTTTGAATCGCGTGCATTTCCACTTCCGCCAGATGCGCCAGGATGTCGGGCGTATCGGCCAGTTCCGGCCAATTGAACTGAATGTTCTGGCGCGTGGTGAAATGGCCATAGCCCTTGTCGTAATCGCGCGCGATCAGGGCGAGTTTGCGCAGTTGCCTGGAACTGAGCAGGCCGTAGGGAACCGCCACCCGCAACATGGGGGCGAGGCGCTGGATGTAGAGACCGTTCTGCAAGCGCAGGGGCAGGAACTCCGCTTCGCTCAAGTCTCCCGCGAGGTAGCGCCGGGTCTGGTCGCGAAACTGCGCGACCCGCTCGCGCAGCATGGCATGGTCGTATTGGTCGTAAACGTACATGGTCCGGCGCGGCCCAAGGCATTCGAAGCTATTGTAATCAATGCCGAATGCCTTTGTAAGCTGAGGCGGCGGGTGGCCCGCGCGTACGCTGGACGCGGATGCCGGAACCGCCGCGGCTCAGTCGAGATTGGGCGCGAGCAGGCGTCGCAGCCGGCTTGGGTCGCAACCCTTGCGCCTGGCCAAATCCGCAACTTGCTCGGCGGAGATTTTGCCCACGGGGAAATATTTCGCTTCGGGATGGGCGAAGTACCAGCCGGCGACGCTCGCGGCGGGCGACATGGCGAAGTTTTCCGTAAGGTGGATGCCAATCGCCCCGGTGGCGCCGAGCACCTGGAACAGGGTTTGTTTTTCACTGTGGTCGGGGCAGGCGGCATAGCCCGGCGCGGGGCGGATGCCGCGGTAGTTTTCCCGGATCAATTCTTCCCTGCTGAGGGATTCCCCGGGGCTGTAGCCCCAGAATTCGGCCCGGACCCGCTCGTGCAGACGCTCGGCGAACGCTTCGGCGAGGCGGTCGGCCAGGGCCTTGACCATGATCGACTCGTAGTCGTTGCCCGCCTGTTCGAACTCGCCGGCGAGGGCGTCGGCGCCGGCCACGGCCAGGGCGAAACCGCCGATGTGGTCGGTTCTGCCGCTGGATTCGGGCGCGACAAAGTCCGCCAGACACAGCTGCGTTTGCGCCGCTTGACCTTTTTGCTTGTCGGCTTGCTGGCGCAGAAAATGAAATGTGGCCGATTCCACGCCGTTCGCCCCGCGCAAGCGAACATCGTTGCAGCCGCTGCGATTGGCCGGCCAAATGCCGATTACCGCATCGGCGCGCAGCGAGTCCCGCTCGATGATGCGGTCCAGCGAGGCGTTCGCGTCTTTGAATAATTCGCTTGCCGATTCGCCGATTTTGGGATCCCGCAAAATCGCGGGGTACTTGCCGGACAAGCCCCAAGTGATGAAGAACGGTGTCCAATCGATGTAATCGCGCAATTCTTCCAGTGAATATCGCCGCAACACCAGATTGCCCGCAAGTTTTGGCGCGGAAATTTCGGCCTTGCTCCAATCGGTGGCGAAAGCTCGGTTGTTGGCCGTCGTGAAATCGAGCAGTTCCCTGCGCGCGCCGCGTTGTTCCGCGCGCTCGCGGATTTGTTGATACTCCGCGCGCAGATTGGCGCAGAATTCCCCGCGCTTTTCGGTGTTGAGCAATGCGCCGACCACGGCCACGGAACGCGAGGCGTCGGGAACGTAAACGGTCTGGCCGGCGCGGTAATGCGGTTCGATCTTGACCGCGGTGTGGGCCTTGGAAGTGGTGGCTCCGCCGATGAGCAGGGGAATGTTGAATTTGTGCTTCTCCATTTCCGAGGCCACATGCACCATCTCATCCAGCGAGGGCGTGATCAGGCCGCTGAGGCCGATCATGTCGACATTTTCCCGGCGCGCGGTTTCGAGAATTTGATCGCAGCCGACCATGACGCCAAGGTCGATCACATGGTAGTTGTTGCAGCCGAGCACCACGCCGACGATGTTCTTGCCGATGTCGTGGACGTCGCCTTTCACCGTGGCGAGCAAAATCTTGCCCGCCTCCAGCGCGCCTTCCTCTTGCTGTTCCGCTTCCATGAAAGGCTGCAGCCAGGCCACCGCCTGTTTCATCACCCGGGCGCTTTTGACCACTTGTGGCAGAAACATTTTGCCGGCGCCAAACAGGTCGCCGACTTCGTTCATGCCGCGCATGAGTGGTCCTTCGATCACTTCAATCGGCCGCGCGGCGCGCAGCCGCGCCTCTTCCACATCCTGTTCGATGTAGCGGTTGATGCCTTTCACCAAAGCGTGGCAGAGCCGGTCTTCCACCTCGAGTTCGCGCCAACCCAGGTCTTCCCGCGCTGAAACCCGGGTTTTGCCGTCGACTTCGGCGGCGATTTTCATCAATGCTTCGGTGGCGCCCGGCGAGCGGTTGAGGACGACATCTTCGACGGCTTCCCGGAGCGCGGCGGGAATGCTGTCATACACCGTAAGCTGGCCGGCATTGACAATTCCCATGGCCAGACCGGCGCGAATCGCGTGGTATAGAAAAACCGAATGAATCGCCTCGCGCACCGTATTGTTGCCGCGGAACGAGAAGGACACGTTGCTGATGCCGCCGGAAACCAGCGCGCCCGGCAGGTGCCCGCGGATAAAGCGGCAGCTTTCGATGAAATCCACCGCGTAGTTGTTGTGTTCCTCGATGCCGGTGGCAACCGCGAAAACGTTGGGATCGAAGATTATGTCCCGCGCGGGAAAATCGAGCCGGTTCCGCAGCAGGCGCCAGGAACGCTCGCAAATTTCGTTCTTGCGGGAGAGCGAATCGGCCTGGCCTTGTTCGTCGAAAGCCATGACGATGACGGCGGCGCCGTACTTCATACAGGCCGCCGCCTTGTCGAGAAAAGCCTCCTCGCCGTCTTTGAGACTGATGGAGTTCACCACGCACTTGCCTTGCGCGCACCGCAGGCCCGCTTCGATCACCTCCCAGCGGGAGGAATCGATCATCAGCGGCACGCGGCTGATTTCGGGCTCGCCGGCGATCAGCTTGACGAACCTTTCCATTGCCGCGCGGGAATCGAGCATTCCCTCATCCATGTTGATGTCGATAATCTGGGCGCCGGCGGCGACTTGTTGCCGCGCCACTTCCAAGGCTTCGTCGTAGTTTTGCGCGCGAATCAAATCGGCGAAGCGGGCCGAGCCGGTGACATTGGTGCGCTCGCCCACATTCACGAACAGCGACTCGCCGTCGATGTTCAGCGCTTCCAGCCCCGCCAGCCGGCAAGCGGGCGCGATGGCGGGCATCCGGCGCGGCGCAACGCCGGCCACGGCCTCGGCAAGCGCGCGGATATGCTCCGGCGTCGTGCCGCAACATCCGCCGACGATGTTCAACACGCCGTCCTGGGCCAAATCCTTGATAATCGCCGCCATTTGTTCCGGCGTTTGCACATATTCGCCGAATTCGTTGGGCAGGCCGGCGTTTGGATGCATGGTGATGCCCACCGGCGCCAGCCGTGAAATCTCCGCGATGGGCGAGGCCAATTGCGCGGCGCCCAAAGCGCAATTGAATCCAACCGCCAGCGGATTGGCGTGCATCACCGAATTGCAAAACGCTTCGACGGTCTGCCCCGACAAGGTGCGGCCGCTGGCATCGGTGATCGTGCCGGAAATCAGCAGGGGAAGGCGTTCACCGGACTTTTCAAAGTGCTCGAGGCAGGCGTAAATCGCCGCTTTCGCGTTCAGCGTATCGAACGAGGTTTCGATGAACAGCAAATCGGCGCCGCCCGCGGCCAGGGCGGCGACGGCGGCCGCGTAGTCCTCCACCAGTTCGGCGAAGGAGATATTGCGCAAGCCGGGGTCATTCACATCCGGCGAAATCGACGCCGTCTTGCTTGTTGGCCCGATGACGCCGGCGACGAATCGCGGCTTCTCCGGCGTGCGGGCGTTCATTTCATCGCAAGCGGCCCGGGCAAGCCGGGCGCCGGCCAGATTCAACTCGCCATGCAACGCTTCCATGCCATAGTCGGCCTGGGAGCAGCGGCTGGAATTGAACGTATTGGTTTCAATAATGTCCGCGCCGGCTTCCAGATAGGCCAGGTGGATATCCTTGATCAGCTCCGGGCGGCTCAAATTGAGCAAATCGTTGTTGCCGCGGACATCGCTTGGCCAATCGCGGAAGCGTTCCCCGCGAAACTCCGCCTCGCCCAGGTCTTGCGCCTGGATCATCGTGCCCATGGCGCCATCGAGCAACAGAATGCGCCGGGAGAGGAGTTCTTCCAACTCGGTGAATTTGGCCGATTTCCGCACTGCCGGAATACCGCTGACAAAAGATCGCCAATTCTAGCAAAAGCCGGCCGGCGACCACCGCCTGCCCATGTCGCGCCGCGGATCAAACTGCAATCCCCGGCGGCGTTGCGGTAAAATGGTCCGCATGGCTTCTTACGGGAATGCGGAAATGATCGAAATCACCGAATCGGCGCAGGAGTACTTGTCCAGTCTGCTGGCCAAGCAGGATTGTGAAGGTATCGGCGTGCGCATATTCATTCTTGACGCCGGCACTCCCCAGGCGGAAACCTGCATCTCCTATTGCCGGCCCGGCGAACAGAAAGCCGACGACGAAGAAACGCGGTACAACGGCTTCAAGGCCTGGATCGACCAGCCGAGCATTCCTTTCCTGGAGGATGCGGTGGTGGATTTCGCCAAGGATTCCATGGGCGGGCAACTGACGATCAAAGCGCCCAATTCGCGCCTGCCGCGCATCACCGAAGACAGTTCCATCGCGGACCGGGTGAATTACATCTTGTACAACGAAATCAATCCGGGGCTTGCCGCCCACGGCGGGCATGTCGTGCTGGAAGAAATATTCGAAGACAATGTGGCGGTTCTCAGATTCGGCGGCGGCTGCCAAGGTTGCGGCCTGGTCGATGTGACGCTCAAACACGGCGTGGAAACCGCCCTGCTGTCGCAGATTCCGCAATTGAAGGAAGTGCGCGACGCAACCGACCACTCGAACCGCGAAAACGCCTATTACCGCTAGCCGGGCCCCGTCGTGGCGGCGCTTGCCCGCGGCGCGGGTGTGATCCCGTCCCCAAGCGCGCCCGCGGCGGTCTTGGAACAGCCGCCGGGCTGTATGAGATTGCGCATGATGGCGCATGGCGCTTGGCGCGAGTGAGCGCATTGCCCTTGGCCCGGACCGTCCCGCGGCGAGCCGGCCATCATTCGGGATAACGCGCTTTCAGTTCGGCGTAGATCCGCTGGCGATAATCCGCAAGCCGCGGGTCGGTGGCGGCGAGAATCTCCGCGAGATACTCATTGTCCTCCCGTCCGGACCAGATCTTGCGGTAGCGGCCTTCCTTGTAGCCCTGGTCCTGCCGGAACAGATTGAGCACGTTTTTGCCCACGTACTGCCGGTACAGTTCGGACCAATCCATGCCGCAATCACCCAGAATCGAGCCGAACACGGCAAGTTCGATGCGCCGGCCGGCGCTCAATCCAATCAGCAGCTCCAGTTTTTGCAACAGATCAAGCCGTCCCAGGCGCCACTCCCGGCCATCGAATGCAATTTGTCCGGTTGTGGAACCCGCTTCAGCCAAGCGCATCAAGGCGGCCAGCGAGCGAAGCTGGTCGCCGTCGTGGTCGAGCAGAATCTGGGAAAGCAGAAAGTGCCAAATGTCCACCAGTTCCATTTGCAACTGGGCGCGGTCGAATTGCTGCTTTTTCCACCATTTCCAGCCATGGTGTTCAATCGCTTCGGCGCCTTCGACAATCACCGCGCGGAAATAGGGATGCGCCGCCTTGACCCAGTCGCGATCAATTTTGGCGTTCATTTCCGCTTGCAGCGCAAGCATGGTGGAAGCCTGTTCCCTGGATAGCATGGCCGTGGTGGGTGGAACTCCGCCTTTCGGGGCGATTCGCAAAGTGCGGGGGAAAACGCCTCAGCGCACTTGCTTTTCCAATGTGCTCAACATTTCCCTGCGACTGCGCAGCATATCGTGGTAGGACTTGCGAACCGCGAGCGTTTCTTCGTTTTGCTCTTCGGCTTCGTCCAGCTCCCGCAGCCAGGCTTCGAGCACCTTGATTTCACCGGTCAGTTGCATGGTGCCTTCCGCGACCAGCTTCTGATCGATTTCAAGCTCGGAGCTCTCGAATTCGCGATCACCCACGGAAAGCCTCCTGGCTCAGGTTGGCGAACGGTTGAGAGTCTCACAGACGCCCAAACCGGTCAAGGCCCCAACGCGGCGCAGGTTTATCCGCGGCGGCTGTTGTGGTATAAAGCCCCCCGCTCGCGGCGGGGTGCATCCGCGCCCGGGCTGGCAAGTTCCAACTTACTGTCGCACACACATCGTCACATGGGTTCCGGGTGCTGTCGGCCGATCGGCCGGTGGTTGAATCATGGGGTGTGTGGAGGCTCAACCCGAAGGAAAACCTTATGTCCGCAAGTATGAAAGAAATGCTCCGCGCGGGCGTGCATTTCGGTCACCAGTGCCGCTACTGGAATCCGAAAATGGCGCCTTACATTTTCGGCTCCCGCAACAAGATCCACATCATCAATCTGGAAGCCACCAAGCCCGCGCTGGATGAGGCGCTGAAGCAGGTATCCGAGTTCGCCGCCAAAGGCAAAAAAGTGCTGTTTGTCGGCACCAAGCGGGCCGCCGCGAAAATCATCCGCCGCGAGGCGGAACGCTGCGAGATGCCCTATGTGAACCATCGCTGGCTCGGCGGCATGCTCACCAATTACAAAACCATCCGCGGCTCCATCCGTCGGCTCAAGGATCTGGAAGGGCAGGAGCAGGATGGCACTTTCGAGCGCATGACCAAGAAAGAGGCCCTGATGCTGATTCGGGCGCGGGAGAAGCTCGAGCGCAGCATCGGCGGCATCAAGGATATGGGCGGACTGCCGGACGCCCTGTTCGTGATCGACATTGAACATGAGCGCATCGCGGTCACCGAAGCGAACAGCGTCAAGATTCCGGTGATTGGCATTGTCGATACGAATGCCGACCCGGATGGCGTGCAATATGTCATTCCCGGCAATGACGACGCCATCCGCGCCATCGAGTTGTACGCCACGGCGGTGGCGGACGCCTGCCTCGAAGGCCGCAAACGCGCCGCCTCGCTCGATGACGGCAGCGAATTTATCGAAATCGAGGAAGAACCGGCGCCGGAACCGGAAAAAGTGTCCGCCAAGGTCAAGCGCAAGAAAACGCTGACCGAACAACCGCCCGCGGCGGAAGCGGCGGCGCCTGAAACCGAAGCCGGGCAGCCCCCGGCCGAAACGGTGGCGCCGGAGAACGAAGCCGCGCCGCCCGCGGTCGAGAAGGCGGCAGCCGCAAGCGAAACCGCGCCAGCCGCGGACGCCAGCGCCGCGGCGGAAACGGAAACCGCCGCGCCCGCTGAAGGCGGCAACGCCAGTGCGGACACGGAAAGCGCCGCGCCAAGCGGGGATGAAACCGCCGCGGCGGATGCGGAAGCGGCCGCGCCGGCGGCGGCTGGGAAAGTGGAATCCGACGAAAAATGATTTTCGGCTGGGCCTGCTTGTCGAGGACCGGCGCATGCGCCAGCCCATACCGGCCCTTGCCGGTTGAATTCCTGGGCTTGGGGTTGCGCCGATGAGTGTTTCCACGGATCAAATTTTCAGTGAATACCCGAGCGCGCGGGAAAGTAGATGAATACGAGGATTTCAGCCAAATGGCACAAATAACTGCGAGCATGGTCCGGGAGCTGCGCGAGCGCACCGGCCTGGGCATGATGGATTGCAAGAAGGCGCTGGTGGAAGTCGCCGGCGATATGGAGCGGGCGATAGAACATCTGCGCAAGATCAGCGGCCTGAAAGCGGCGAAGAAAGCGGAACGGATCGCCGCCCAGGGTGTGGTGCTGGCCCGCGTGGCGGAGGATGCCAGCCGCGGCACTTTGATCGAAGTCAATTGCGAAACCGATTTTGTCGCCAAGGACGACAACTTCCTGGCATTCGCGCAACAGTGCCTGGCCGCGGCCTTCGCCCGGCCCGAGCTCGATGCGGCGGAACTGTTGACCGGCGCGCTCGATGATCAACGCCAGGCATTGGTGCAGAAAATCGGTGAGAACATCAATCTGCGCAGAGTGGGTCATCTTGGTGCCGAAGCCGGCGGCAGAGTCGGCGACTACGTCCACGGCAACCGCCAGATCGGCGTGCTTGTCGGCTTGAGCGCGGGGGAGGAATCGCTCGCGCGGGATGTCGCCATGCATGTGGCGGCGATGAATCCGCTGGTGGTGCGCGCGGACGAAGTGCCCCGGGACTTGCTGGACAAGGAATCCGCCATCTACGCCGCCCAAGCCAGGGAATCCGGCAAACCCGAAGCCATCATCGAAAAAATGATCTCCGGGCGCTTGCGCAAATTTGTCGCCGAAGTCAGTTTGCTGCAGCAGGCGTTTGTGAAAGATCCCGACATCGATGTGGGCAAGCTGGTGCGGGACGCCGGCGCCGATGTGACGCGGATGCTGCGTTTCGAGGCCGGCGAAGGAATGGAAAAGAAGCAGGAAGATTTCGCCGCCGAGGTCGCCGCCCAGGTTGAAGGCCGTTGATGGCCAGTTGAAAATGGTTGAGCGCAGGTCGGCGGTTGCGCGGCGGAACTTGCGGCACTGACGGATCGCGACGGGCAATATTGTCCATAGGGTCAAGCTGAACGGAGAATCGCGCATGTCCGCGAATCGGAACCAGGCCGATTCAGGCGCAAACTATCGCAGAATCCTGTTGAAGCTGAGCGGCGAAGCGCTGGGCGGCGGAGGCGGCGCCGGACTTGGCATTGACGCGGAAGTGCTGCGCGGCATGGCCGCCCAGGTCGGTGAAATCAGCAGTCTCGGTGTGCAGACCGGCATTGTCATCGGCGGCGGCAATTTCTTTCGCGGCACGGGTGGTCAGCTTGATGGCCTGGACCGCACCACCGGCGACCAGATCGGCATGCTCGCCACCATCATGAACGCGCTTGCCTTGCGCGCCGCCCTCGAAAGCGCCAACACGCCAACGCGCATTTTAGCCGCCAAAGGTATCGCCGGCGTCGTCGAGCAGTTCGAACGCCACGCGGCGATTCGGTCATTGGAAGAGGGCAAGGTGGTTATTTTCTGCGGCGGCACCGGCAATCCTTTGTTCACCACGGACTCCGCCGCCTGTTTGCGCGGCATAGAAATCGGAGCGGAAATCATCTTCAAGGCGACCCGCGTCGATGGTGTCTATTCCGCCGACCCAGAGCGCGACCGCGAAGCGGTCAAATTCGACGTCTTGAGTTATGATGCGGTCATCCGGGAAGAACTCGGCATTATGGATTGGACCGCCATTTGCCTGGCGCGGGACAACGGCATGCCGATCCGGGTTTTCGATATCACCCGGCCCGGCGCCCTGCGCGAAAACATCACCGGCAAAGCCAATGGCACATTGATCGGAGACGTGAAATGATCGAGGAAATCATGGGGGACGCGGAACAGCGGATGCGGAAGAGCATTTCCGCGATGGAGAACGCATTCAAGCGTATTCGCACCGGCCGGGCGCATCCGGCGATTCTCGACGGCGTCATGGTTTCCTATTACGGCGCGGACACTCCGCTTGCCCAACTGGCGGCCGTCAACGTCGAAGAAGGGCGCTCCCTGCTTATTTCCCCTTGGGAGAAATCCATCATCGGCGAAATCGAAAAGGCGATATTGAAATCCGACCTTGGACTCAATCCTTCCAACAACGGCGACACCATCCGAGTGCCCATGCCCCCGTTGACCGAGGAAACCCGGCGCGAATACGGCAAACAGGCCCGCGCCGAAGCGGAGTCGGCCAAGGTGGCGATCCGCAATATTCGCCGCGACGCCAATTCCCATCTCAGAGAACTCGCCAAGGCAAAGGAGATTGGCGAAGACGAGGTCCGCCGCGCCGAAGAGCGAATGCAAAAACTGACCGACAAACATATCGAGGTCGTTGACTCCGCGTACAAGGCCAAAGAAGCCGACCTGCTGTACATGCATTGAGCTGCCGCATGTCCGTCTGACTGGGTCCGAGAAATGACATCCGGCCAATCGAACTACCTGCCTGAACACATCGCCATCATCATGGACGGCAACAACCGCTGGGCCGGGAATCGGGGATTGCCGGTCAAGGAGGGGCATCGCCATGGCGCCGCCGCCGCCCGGGAAATCGCGTTTTCCTGCGTGCGCAGCGAGATTCCCTGTCTGACCCTGTTCGCTTTCAGCAGCGAAAACTGGATGCGGCCGAGCCAGGAAATCCAGGGGCTGATGGCGCTGTTTCTTTCGGTGCTGCAACGCGAGGAAGTAAACCAGTTCCACCAGGCCAATGCGCGGCTGTCCTTTATCGGCAACCGGGAATCCTTCTCCGCGCAGATCCGGCAGAGCATGGAAGACGTGGAGACGCTGACCCGCGGCAACACCGGCACCCGGGTAACCGTCGCGGCGGACTACGGCGGCCGCTGGGATATCACCAACGCCATGCGCCTGATCGCCGAGGCGGTGCGGGACAGCGGGCTGAGCACCGAGGCGATCGATATCGACCTGGTGCATTCTTTCACCCAATTGAGCGACTTGCCGGAACCCGACCTGTGCATTCGCACCGGCGGCGAGCGCAGAATCAGCAACTTCCTGCTCTGGCAGTTCGCCTACACCGAGTTTTATTTCACCGAATGTCTCTGGCCCGATTTCGACGAGTCCGAATTGCGCAAGGCGCTGGACGACTTTTCCAACCGCCAGCGCCGTTTCGGCAGGCACGGATCGTGAAATCCGCGGCGCGATGCTGAGATTGCGAATCATCACGGCGCTCGTGCTGGTCCTGGTGTTTGGCGCCGTAGCCACGATGCTGCCGCCGTTCGCGTTCTCGCTGCTCGCCGGCGCGGTCATTCTTTGCGCCGGTTGGGAATGGAGCCGTCTGGTTGGGCTGGAATCAGCCGCGGGCAGGCTGCTGTATGTGCTGCTGCTGGCGCTGGCGGGTGGATTGCTGTTGCTTTGGCTGGGTATTGGAATGCCCGGCGGCGCGCCTCATGCGGCCCGCGTCGCGTTGCTCCAGGGCCTGGGCCTGCTGTTCTGGATTCTGGTGCTTGCCCTGCTGCTCGGCTATCCGCGGAATCGCTCGCGCTGGGACGGTGGCGCGCGCATCGGCGCCATGGGCCTTTGCGCCCTGTTGCCGAGCCTGGCTGGCATCAGTTACCTGAAATACTTGCTGCCGGCGGGCTATCTGGCGCTGGCGCTGGTGCTGATGGTGGCGGCGGTCGATATTGGCGCGTATTTTGTCGGGCGCCGATTCGGCAGAACGAAGCTGGCGCCCGCATTGAGCCCGAAGAAATCATGGGAAGGCGTCTGGGGCGGTCTGGCGGTCTGTCTGGCGATGACCGCGGCCTTGGCCTGGGCCATGCATGTTGGGTTGCGGCCACTTGGCGGCGGCGACCTGTTGTTGCTAATTTTGCTGGCCTTGGCGCTTTGCGCGTACTGCGTCATAGGCGACTTGCTCGAAAGCATGCTCAAGCGCAATCGGCAAACCAAAGACAGCGGCAGGCTGCTGCCCGGCCATGGCGGATTGCTTGACCGGGTCGACGGCCTGCTGGCGGCAACTCCGGTATTCGCGTTGGCAATGATGTTTTTCTTCGGGGGAAGTGGAGAGCAATGAGCAAGAGCAGGGCGCTGGCGATTCTTGGCTCCACCGGCTCCATTGGCCGCAATACGCTGGAAGTGGTTCGCGCCAATCCGGCCCTGCGCGTGCTGGCCCTGAGCGCGAATCGCAATGTCGACTTGTTGGCCCGGCAGTGCCGCGAATTCAAGCCGCGCTACGCGGTGGTGTCGGAAGCGCAATGCGCCGGCGAATTGCGCGAGCGGCTGCGCGAGGCGCGCGTTGGAACCACGGTGCTTGCCGGCCCCGCCGAACTCGTCCGGGTGGCCAGCCTCGCCGAGGTCGACACGGTGATGGCGGCCATCGTTGGCGCGGCCGGACTGGAATCGACCTTGAGCGCTATCGAGTCCGGCAAGAAGGTTTTGCTCGCGAACAAGGAATCCCTGGTGATGGCGGGGGAGTTGTGCATGCAAAGCGCCCGCGCGAGCGGCGCCTTGCTGATCCCCGTGGACAGCGAGCACAACGCCATTTTCCAGTGCCTGCCGCATTGCGCGTCGGCGCTCGGCGCGGAGCAAACCCGGCACGTGCGAAAACTGGTGTTGACCTGTTCCGGGGGGCCGTTCCTGCACACCCCCGCCGAGTGTTTTGACTCGATTACCCCGGACCAGGCCCGCAGCCATCCGAAGTGGAGCATGGGCGAGAAGATATCGGTCGACTCAGCCACCTTGATGAACAAGGGGCTGGAGGTGATAGAAGCCTGCTATCTGTTCAATGTTGACGCGTCCCGGGTCGATGTGTTGATCCATCCGCAATCGATTGTGCATTCCATGGTGAGTTTCGAAGATGGATCGGTGCTTGCCCAACTTGGCACACCGGACATGCGCATTCCCATCGCCGGCGCCCTCGCCTGGCCGGAGCGGATGCCCTCGGGCGCGGCCATGGTTGATCTCGCCGCCGAGCAGCCGCTGGAGTTTCTGGCTCCCGACCTGGAACGGTTCCCCTGCCTCGGTCTGGGGCTGGAAGCCGCGCGCCGGGGAGGACTGCTGCCCGCGGCGGTGAACGCGGCGAACGAGGTCGCGGTGCGCGCCTTTTTGGCGGGGAAATTGCCTTTTTCCGCAATAGCGAAGCTGATCGAGCGGGTTTCGGCTAGAATACCTTGTGGCGGGGCTGATTCTCTGGCTACTATTCTGGCCTGCGACGGTCTTGCCAGAACCTACGCTAACGAGTTGATTAACAATTGGATTTAGCTCCGGCAAGGGGCCTGAAGGCGGACGGAGGCGCGCGCCTCGGAACATGACGGATTTTCTGATAGCGATATTGTCACTGCTGCTCACGCTTGGGATATTGGTGACTTTTCACGAATATGGCCATTTCTGGGTGGCGCGGCGCTGCGGCGTTAAAGTGCTGCGGTTTTCGGTCGGATTTGGCAAACCTTTGAAAAGCTGGATCGGCAAGGACGACACCGAATTCTGCATCGCGCCCATACCCCTTGGCGGATACGTCAAAATGCAGGGGATGGAAGACAACTCCCTGGTGGACCCCGCCAGCGTACCCGAAAGCCAGCGCGAGACTTCCTTCGCCTGCAAGCCATTGTGGCAGCGCGCGGCCATTGTCGCCGCCGGGCCCATCGCCAATTTGTTGCTGGCTTTCGTCATTTTCTGGCTCATCAATCTCAGTTTCGGCACCACCGGCTATGCCCCGGTGGTGCGCGACATTGTGGCCGAATCGCCCGCCGAACTCGCGGGTTTGCGCAGCGGCGACCAAATTTTGGCGGTGGACGGCAAAGCGACCGAAACCTGGCGCGATGTCAATTTGCAATTGCTCGCGCGGCTTGGCGAAAGCGGCGAGTTGCGCTTGCGCGTGGCGTCGGCATCGGACGCGCAACCGAGGGATGTTCGAATCGCCTTGGAAGATTGGCTTGGCGACAGCGCGGAACCGCGGCCGATTGCCGACCTCGGCATCGTCGAAGTGCTGGTGCCCGCGCGCATCGGCCAGGTCGAAGCGGGCGCGCCGGCGGACATCGGGGGCTTGCGCCAGGGCGATCTGGTGGTCGCGGTGGATGGCGCGCCCGTGCGCGACTGGTCCCATTGGGTGCGGATAATTCGCGCCAGCCCGGAACTTGAGTTGCGCGTGGTGGTCGAAAGGGCAGGCGCGGAATTGGAATTGCCGCTGCGTCCGGCGGCCGTCGCCGCCGACGATGGGTCGGTCATTGGCAGAATCGGCGCCGGCGTGGCGAACGCGCAGTCGCGCGCCGTGTTGCTGTCGGACTCCGTGGTGGAATATCGTTATGGACCGCTGGGCGCTGTTGGGCCGGCCCTGCGCGAGACCTGGGACATGTCATTGTTCGTGCTGGACTCGATCGGCAAAATGATCGCGGGTCTGATCTCGGTGGAACACATCAGCGGACCGATTACAATCGCCCAGGTGGCCGGTGAGACGGCGAGCGTTGGCCTGGAAACCTATCTCGGATTTTTGGCCCTGCTCAGCGTGTCCCTCGCGATTCTCAATCTGCTGCCGATTCCCGTGCTCGACGGTGGACACTTGCTGTTCCTGCTGGCGGAGGCGGTGATCGGAAGGCCATTGCCCGAGGCCGTGCAGGATTGGAGCCTGCGCCTCGGCGTGGTCATGGTGTTCGGCATCATGATGCTTGCTTTTTACAATGATTTCAATCGCTTGCTTTGATGGCGCGGAGAAATCACCGGAAGTGCGGAAGTCGGGCAAAGCAATGTTCAGCGGCTTTTGGTCAAATGATGACCAGTGATCGGCAAAGGAATCTGAATCCGTCATGGCGATGAAGAAAACGCGTTTTTTCCTGATTTCCCTGTTCGCGGCGATCGGTTTCGCCCCCGCCGCGCTGGCCCAGAATTTCACCATCGCCGATATCATCGTCGACGGTTACCAACGCATTACCCCCGGCATAATTTACAACCTGCTGCCCGTGGGCATCGGCGATGAAGTCAGGCCGCAGACCTCGGCCCAGATCATTCGCGACCTGGCCGCGTCGGAATATTTCGACGCGGTGGAAGTCTCCCGCGAGGGCAATGTCCTCGTCATCACCGTGCAGGAACGTCCTTCGGTGGCGGAAATCAACATCGAAGGAAACAGTGTGCTGGAGACCGAAGACATCATCGAAAACATGGCGTCGGCGGAAATCGCCGAAGGCGAGATCTTCACGCGCGCGGCGCTGGAAGCGATCCGCCAGGGAATCCAGGAAGTGTATTCGTCGCGGGGACGCTATGGCGCGGCGGTGGACATCGAAGTCGAAGAATTGCCGCGCAACCGGGTTTCCATCAGTCTCGATATCAACGAAGGCGAGGAATCGCGCATTCGCCAGATCAATATCGTCGGCAACAGTTCATACGAAGACGAGGCCTTGCTGGACATGTTCGAACTGGGCCCCAAGCCCTGGTACATGTTTCTCAGCCGCAAGGACCGCTATTCGCGGGAACAGTTCTCCGGCGACCTTGAACGGCTGGAATCCTTCTATCTCGACAATGGCTACGTCGAGTTCAACATCGAATCCACACCGATCTCGATTACGCCGGATCAGCGCGAGGTGTACCTCACCATCAATGTGCTGGAAGGCAACCAGTTTGTCATCAATGAAGTGGACCTCGCCGGCGACCTGGTCGACGCCGAGG
The DNA here is from genome assembly GCA_965221015.1 of uncultured Pseudohongiella sp. Classification (GTDB taxonomy): domain Bacteria; phylum Pseudomonadota; class Gammaproteobacteria; order Pseudomonadales; family Pseudohongiellaceae; genus UBA9145. The sequence goes on from OZ244859.1 coordinate 1,624,104, forward strand.
CGATTTTGCGCGCCGCGATCTTTGTCCGGCCGGGACAGATTTACTCCCAGGCGCTGGTGACCGGCACCGAGGAAATCATGGTGCAATTCCTCGGCAACCTCGGCTACGCCTTCGCCGAAGCCACCGGTGTGCCCAATGTCAACGAAGACGGCACGGTGGATGTGACTTTCGTCATCGAACCCGGCAACCGCACCTATGTCAACCGCATCAATTTCAATGGCAACACCTCCACCGCCGACGACGTGCTGCGGCGGGAAATGCGCCAGCTCGAAGCCGCGCCCGCTTCCAGTTTGCAGATTGAGCAATCGAAGGTGCGGCTGGAGCGGCTGGGCTACTTCGAGACTGTGGAAGTGGCCACCGAAGAGGTGCCCGGCACCACCGACCAGGTAGACGTCAACTTCGATGTGGTCGAGCAGAACTTTGGCGCCATCAGTTTCCAGGTGGGCACCGGCGGCAGCGGCGACTTTTTCATCAGTTCGAATTTGCAGGCGCAGAATTTCCTCGGCACCGGGCGCACGGTCGCGGTGGGCGTCAACCGCAGCCGTTTCATCAAATCGCTCAATTTCCAATACGTCGACCCGTATTTCACCCCGGACGGCGTCAGCCGGGGAATGAGCATGTATGTGCAGGAGATTGATTCCCCATTCAATGTGGCGAATTTCAACACTTCCTCCTATGGCGGCTCGATCAGTTTCAGCTACCCGCTGAGCGAGATTTCGGTGCTCGGATTCGATGTCGGTTTCAGCCATACCGAGCTCAGCTCCGGTTTCGGCTCGGTGCAGGAGATCGCCGCGTCACCCACGCTTTTCCCGGGAATTGACAAGTATCTGATCGCGCCGGCCAATCCAAACCCCGCGCTGGGCCCGGTCAGCGACGCCGTGCTCGGCGACGTGGGCGCCTTGAGCGCGGCGCAATTGCGCATGAATCCGGACCCGGGTTTTGTCGACCTGTACGGCGATGAGTTCGACAATTTCAGCCTGAGCGGAAATTGGTTCCGCAACACCTTGAACCGGGGCCAGCTCGCCAACGACGGAATGTTGCACAATCTGGGCGTGGAGGTGACTCTTCCAGGCAGCGACTTGCAGTTCGCCCGTTTTTCCTACTCCAACCAGATCTACTGGCCCTTGAACCAGAGCCGCTCCTGGGTGCTCGGTCTGCGCACCAATCTTGGCTACGGCATCGGCTATGGCGACACCAAGCAAATGCCTTTCTTCAACCACTATTTCGCCGGCGGCATCAATTCCGCCGGCGTGCTGCGGGGATTCGAGGAAAACAGCCTCGGGCCGGAAAGCACCGCCGGCGCGCGCTACCTGACCGACGGTCCGATATCGCTGTTGAAAGACGAGCTCGGCAATATCCTTTTGAACGAAGACGGCTCGGCCCAGGGTTTCGAACCCGATTTCGCCTATCGGGTGGAACCGCTGCTCGACTCCATGGGCAATCCGGTGCTCGATGGCCTGGGCAATCCCGTGCCCGCGCTGGTGGTGGAGAATTTCTTCCTGCATGAGGATTACGACAGCTTTGGTGGTAACATATTGACCGTCGCGACGCTGGAACTGCTGTTTCCGGTGCCTTTCGTCGATGAAGTGTCGAACCAGTTGCGGACTTCATTTTTTATCGACGCGGGCAATGTGTTTTCTTCCCATTGCACGGAGCGGCAGCGGTTGTTGCGGAACTGTTCGAATTTCGACTTCAAGGAGTTCCGCTATTCCGCCGGCATCGCGGTGACGTATTTGTCACCTTTTGGTCCGCTGACCTTTTATGTGGCCCAGCCATTCGGAAAGGAAGGGGACGACACCAAGAATTTCGACTTCACTGTGGGGACCGGCTTCTAGGCCGCGGCAATGCGGGAACTTCCTTTCGGGTTGCGCAATACCGGACGCGCGACAGGCGAAATGGCCGCGCGCCACCGCCTGCGAGAGCCGAACCGCAAGAAGTCCGCGAACGAGAACTGAGCACTGACAAGCCGCCACGCGCGGTTGGAGACTGACATTGAAATACATTACATATTCGCTCGCCTGCCTCGTGCTGGCCGCCGTTTCCCAGGGAACCTTGGCGCAAGACACCAAGATAGGAATTCTCAACCCGTTGCGGGCACTGTTCGCTTCCGATGCCGCGGCCGTGGTGCAGCAAGAGCTTGAAGCGGAACTGGCGCCCGACCAGGAGCGGGTTACGGACTTGTCGGAGCAACTGAACGCCCTTGCCGAAGAGTTCCAGCAGAATGAAGCGATCATGACCGAAGATGAAGTGCGGCGAATGAATTCCAATGCGCAAGATCTGCAAGTGCAATTGCAGTTGATTCAGGAGCGCGTGCAAGCCGCGGTCAATGAGCGAAACCAGGAATTTCTGGAAAGCATGCAGGAACAGCTTGCGACGGCGGTGACCGACGTGGTCGCCGAAGGTGGTTTCGATCTCATCTTGAACGCCGACAGCGCGCCGTATTTTGCTCCGGTGCTCGACATCACCGCCCGGGTAACCGCAAAATTGAATGAGCTTGCGCAGAATGATTGAAGGATCAAACAGATAGCAGGGGTGGCCAGCGGAACCGCGCCTTGTCTACCAAGCCACGAATCAAGCTCTCACAATTGGCGGAAATGCTTGCGCTCGAATTGGCGGGCGACGGCGACTGCGAAATCCGCGGGCTTGGGTCGCTGGCGAACGCGGTTCCCGGGCAATTGAGCTTTTTGTCGAACCCCGCCTATGTCGGCCAACTGGAATCGACCCGCGCATCGGCGGTTATCGTTGAAGAAAAATTTCGCGACGCCTGTCCGGTCAACAAGCTGGTCAGTTCCAGGCCTTATGTGTCCTTCGCCCAAGCCTCGGCCATATTCCACGCCGCGGAAAAGCCGGAAGCCGGAATTCATCCTTCCGCGGTAATCGATGCCGGGGCGGAACTTGACGACAGCGTTGCGGTGGGCCCCAACTGCGTCATCGATGCTGGCGCCCGCATCGGCGCGGGATCGGTGATCGGACCCGGCTGCATTGTGGGCCGGGATTGCGAACTCGGCGCAGCGTGTCATTTGCGTCGCGCGGTGGTGTTGTACCCCGGGGTTCGGCTTGGCAACCATGTGCAAATCGACGCCAACAGCGTGATCGGGGCCGATGGATTCGGTTATGCCTTCGATGGCGGCAAATCCATGAAAATCCATCACGGGGGCGCGGTGCGGATCGGCGACGATGTGGAAATCGGCGCCGGCACCACAATCGACCGCGGCGTCATGGAAGACACGGAAATCGGTCGCGGCGTCAAGATCGACAACCAGGTGCAGATCGGACACAACTGCGTGATTGGCGAACACACAATCATCTGCGGCTGCACCGCGATCGCGGGCAGCGTGAGGATTGGCAAGTTTTGCATCATGGGAGGCGCATCGGGCGCGGTGGGGCATATCAACATCACGGATCGCGTCGAAATCGGCGCGATGTCGCTGGTCAGCCGCAGCATCGACAAGCCCGGCAGGTATTCTTCGGGAACGGGCCACATGGAAACGAGCCGCTGGAAAAGGGCCATTACCCGGTTTCGGGAGCTCGATGAAATGGCCAACCGGCTCAAAGGTTTGGAAAAACTGGTCAAAAAAGACTAGCATTTGCGGCCCGGCGTCCAGCGTCCGGCGCGCGGCATAGAAGAGCCCTTGCGATAATCGGGGAACCGAATTGGAAATTCAGGAAATCAAGGAATACCTGCCACAGCGCTATCCTTTCTTGCTCGTGGACCGGGTTCTGGAGATGGAACTCGGCAAATCCATTCTCGCCTGCAAGAATGTGACGGTAAACGAACCTTTCTTCGAGGGCCATTTTCCCCATCAACCCATCATGCCCGGCGTGCTGATCATCGAGGCCTTGGCCCAGGCGGCCGGTGTGCTCGGCTTCAAGAGCCAGGAAAAAAAGCCCGTGGATGGCTATTTGTACTACTTCGTGGGTGCCGACGAAGTGCGTTTGCGCCGTCCGGTCGTGCCGGGCGATCAATTGATGCTGCGCGTCAACGTGCTCAGCAATCGCCGCGGAATCTACAAGTTTTATGCCGAAGCTTCGGTGGAAGGTCAACTGGTGGGGTCGATGAAGATCATTTGCGCCGAGAGAAGAGTGGATGTCGATTGATGACAGCGCCAATATCGATCCGACAGCGCGGATCGAGGAGGACGCGACCATCGGTGCCGGCGTCACCATTGGCCCGTGGAGCGTGATCGGCCCTAACGTCACCATCGGCGCGGGGACCATTCTGCGCTCCCACGTGGTGATTCAATCCAACACGCGCATCGGCAAAGACAATCTGTTCTTTCAATTCAGTTCCATCGGCGAAGACCCGCAAGACAAGAAATACCAAGGCGAAGAAACCAGGCTCGAAATCGGCGACGGGAACATTTTCCGCGAAGGCGTCACCGTGCATCGCGGCACCGGCAATGGCGGCGGCCTGACCCGCATCGGCAACCGCAATTTGTTGATGGCCTACGCCCATGTGGCCCATGATTGCAAGCTCGGCGACGATATCGTTTGCGCCAACAACGTCGGTCTTTGCGGCCATGTCGAAATTGACGACTTCGCCATACTCGGCGGCTACGCCGGCGTGAACCAGTTTCTCCGTGTCGGCGCCCACGCCATGGTCGGCGGCATGACCCACGTGGTCAATGATGTGCCCGCCTTTGTGATCGTCAGCGGCCAACCCGCCCTCGCGCGCAGCATCAATTCGATCGGCATGAAGCGGCGCGGATTCCAGCGCGAAGATATCGAATTGATGAAAAAGGCGTTCAAGATTCTGCATTTGCGCAATCTGACCGTGCAGGAGGCCTTGCCGCAAATCAGGCGGCTCAACGAGCATAGCGAAGTGCTGAAGACGCTCGTCAAGTCCGTCGAGTCCAGTTGCAAGGGCGTTCATCGATAGCGGAATGAACTGACCGTGCCAGTCGTCCCCGGCGAACCATTCGGCCCTGAACAAGCTTTGCTTCCTGTCGGCGGCGGCGAACAACCCGCAAGCAAACATTTCGGGATTGTTGCGGGCGAAAAATCCGGAGACATCCTCGGCGCGGGACTGATCCGGGCCCTGCGCGAGATTTACCCCCATGCGCGTTTCAGTGGAATCGGCGGACCGGAGATGGAACAGCTTGGCTGCCGGTCCCTGGCATCCATGGAACGGCTGGCGGTCATGGGCCTGATCGAGCCGCTAGGTCGATTGCCCGAACTGCTGCGGCTGAAACATCGACTCGTTCGATTCTTCACCGAAACCCGGCCCGACGCTTTCATCGGCATCGACTCCCCCGATTTCAATTTGCGCCTGGCGGCAAGTCTCCGCCGCGCCGGCGTTCCGACGGTGCATTACGTCAGCCCCAGCGTCTGGGCCTGGCGCAAGGGCCGCATCCATGGTATCGCGCGATCGATCGATTTGATGTTGACGCTGTTTCCGTTCGAGACCGGCATCTACCGCGAGCATGGTGTGCCGGCGCAATGCGTGGGGCACCCCCTGGCCGATGAAATTCCACTGGAAGATGGCAAGCAACCGGCCCGCAAGACACTCTCCCTCGATGCCGAGGAGACGGTTGTCGCCTTGTTGCCGGGCAGCCGGAAAAATGAAATCAAGCGCATGGCGCCGGTTTTCCTGGCCACGGCGGCGGCGGCGCGGCGGCGGTTTCCGCAGTTGCGCTTTCTGCTGCCCTATGCGGGCGCCGGCAACCGGCGCCTGCTGGAGGAAATCATCGCAAATGGCGGGTATGAAGCGGTCGGCGCGCGCTTGCTGGCAGAGTCCCGCCGGGCCATGGCCGCGGCGGATTTCGTCGTCCTGGCCTCGGGCACCGCGAGCCTGGAAGCCATGCTGCTGCGCAAGCCGATGGTGGTGTGTTACAAACTGGCGCCGCTGAGCTATGCGATCGCTTCGCGCATGGTCAAAGTTGAGCACATGGCGATTCCGAACCTGCTCGCCGGAGAGCGCCTGGTGCCCGAATACAGGCAACATGAAGTCAACCAGCGCAATCTGCTGCGGGAAATCGAAGATTTCATGAACCAGCGGGAGCCGGCCGCGGCTTTGTTGCAACAGTTCGAGCGCCAACACCATTTGCTGCGCAAAAACGCTTCCGCCCAGGCGGCCAAAGCCATCCACGCGCTGCTGGCACCATGAATAAACGCCTTTCGGGCAGTGGCCCAGGAATTGAAGCCGCGCCGGCGGCAAGCGGCAAATGGAGTGAATCGCCCGAGCTGCCCACGCCGCGGGCGGGAGTCGACGAGGCCGGCCGCGGTTGCCTGGCGGGGGACGTGGTTGCCGCCGCGGTGATTCTCGACCCCAGGCAATCCATTGCCGGCCTGGACGATTCGAAGAAACTCGGCCCGGCCCAACGCGAAGCCTGCCTGGAGCGAATCCTGGCCGCTTGTCTTGGATTCGCAACCGCCCGGGCAAGTCCGGAGGAAATCGACCGGTTGAATATCTTGCGCGCGAGTCTGCTCGCCATGCGCCGCTGCGTGGAACAGCTCCTGCCACAGCCCGCGTTCGTTCAAGTGGACGGCAATGTTTGCCCCGAATGGCGATACGCTTGCCAGGCTGTTGTTGGTGGCGATGGCCGCATCCGCGAAATCGCCGCCGCATCGATCATCGCCAAAGTGACCCGGGACCGGGAAATGGCGGCACTCGACCGGTTGTATCCCGGCTATGGATTCGCCCGCCACAAGGGCTATCCCACCCGCGAACATCTCAAGGCGCTGGCCCAATACGGCCCCACGCCGATTCACCGCCGCAGTTTCGCCCCGGTGGCGGCAAGCGGTCGGCGGGCGCTGGATATCCGGGAATCCTGATGCCGCCGGCGCGGTGCAGTGCGCGCGGCGGCCGTATCGATTTGCGCCGCCCGTCGCGCGAGACCGCCGCGTCGATTGCCCGCCCCGGGGAGGCTGTGGTTATGCACGCCGCTGGTGTAAACTTTCGCAACCAGCCCGTTCGAGCGACCCATGTCTGACCAGGATCCGGCGCGGACTTTTGTTCATCTTCGCCTGCACACCGAATACTCCATCAGCGACGGGCTGGTGGCGATCGAACCGCTGGTCGCGAAACTGCGCCAAGCGCGCATGCCGGCGGTGGCGGTAACCGATCTGGCCAATCTGTTTTGTCTGATCCGGTTTTACCAGGCGGCCCGGCGCGCGGGCATCAAACCGATTTGCGGCTGCGACCTGCGCGTGTTCGACGAAGAAAGTGGGCTTGTCAGCCAAGTGGCGTTGCTGGTGCGGGACGAATCCGGTTACCGCAATCTGATCCAGCTCATTTCCGAACTCTATGTCGCCAATGAGTCCGGCGCCGAGATCCAGGTCGGCAAACGCCATCTCGCGCGGCGCGGCGAAGGCCTGATCGCATTGTCCGGGGCGCAAAAGTCCGATATCGCGGCGGCGCTGCTCGCCGGCAAGCACGAGCTCGCGCGGCGTTTGCTCGAATCCTGGCAAAAACTGTTTCCACGCGCGTTTTATCTGGAATTGCAGCGCCTCGGCCGGGCGGGCGAACAAAACTATATCGAAGCGGCGCTCGATCTGGCCCGCGCCTGCGCCTGCCCTGTGGTGGCGACCAACGATGTGCGCTTTCTCGACGAGGAGGATTTCGAAGCGCACGAAGCGCGGGTGTGCATCAGCCAACGGCGCGTGCTCGACGACGCGGGCAGGCCGCGCGACTATAGCGAACAACAATATCTGCGCGGGCCACGGGAAATGGGCGAACTATTCGCGGATATTCCCGAGGCGATAGCATCCACGCTCGAAATCGCCGAGCGCTGCAATCTTGACCTGGAACTCAAACAGCGGTTGCCGAATTTTCCCTTGCCCGAAGGCGAGAGCGCGAGCCTGGAAGAATATCTGGCCAAGGTTTCCGAACAGGGCTTGCGCCGGCGCCTGCCCCAAGCCGCTGAAGCGGAATCGGCCGCCGATGGCTTGCAACGCTATCGCGACCGGCTGCGGGAGGAACTGGGCATTATCAACCAGATGGATTTTGCCGGTTACTTCCTGATCGTCATGGAATTCGTGCAATGGGCGAAAGCCAACGGCATCCCCGTGGGTCCCGGACGCGGCTCCGGCGCGGGCTCGGTGGTGGCCTGGGCGCTGGGAATCACCGATCCGGACCCGATTGAATACGACCTGCTGTTCGAACGATTCCTCAATCCCGAACGAATATCCATGCCCGACTTCGACATCGATTTCTGCATGGAAGGCCGCGACCGTGTGATTGCCCACGTGGCGGAAATCTACGGCGAGGACGCGGTGTCGCAGATTGTCTCCTTCGGCACCATGGCGGCCAAGGCCGTGGTCCGCGACGTGGCCCGGGTGCAAGGCAAACCTTACGCCCTGGGAGACCGCTTGTCGCGCCTGATTCCCCCGACCCCGGGAATGACCCTCGGTCAGGCGATGAAAGAGCAAGCGGAGCTGAAGGAATATGTCGATGGCGATGAGGAAGCCCAGGAAGTCCTCGACATGGCTTTCAAGCTTGAAGGCATTGCGCGCAATGTCACCAAGCACGCCGGTGGCCTGGTCATCGCGCCGGGCCGGCTTACCGACTTCACTCCGCTGTATCGCGACCAGGAGCGCACCGGCTCGGGCCTGCTGACGCAATACGACAAGGACGATGTGGAAACCGCCGGCCTGGTCAAGTTCGACTTCCTCGGTTTGCGCACCTTGACCATCATCGATTGGGCGGTGAAATCGATTCGTGAAAGTGGAGGGGAGGAAATCGATATCGAAAAGTTGCCGCTCGATGACGCCAAGGTGTACCGAATGCTCGGAAAAGGTGGCACCACGGCCATTTTCCAGTTGGAATCCCGCGGCATCCGGCAGTTGATCCGCAAGCTGAAGCCGAGCCGCTTCGATGACCTGGTCGCCCTGGTCGCCCTGTATCGGCCCGGCCCGCTGCAATCGGGCATGGTGGATGATTTCATCGAGCGCAAACACGGCCGCACCGAAGTCCGTTATCTGCTGCCCGAACTCGAGCCGGTGCTGAACAGCACCTACGGCGTGATTCTGTATCAGGAACAGGTGATGAAGATCGCCCAGTTGCTGGGCCAATACACCTTGGGCGGGGCCGACATCCTGCGCAAGGCCATGGGCAAAAAAGATCCCGACGAAATGGCGCGGCAGCGGGAAAATTTCATGCGCGGCGCGCGCCGGGGCAAGGTGCCGGAAAAGGTGGCGTCGGAGATTTTCGACTTGATGGAGAAGTTTGCCGGTTATGGATTCAACAAGTCCCACTCGGTGGCCTACGCCTTGCTCGCCTACCAGACGGCGTGGCTGAAGACGCATTATCCAGCCCATTTCATGGCCGCCGTGCTGTCGGCGGAAATGAAATTCACCGACAAAATCATGGAACTGGTCCATGAATGCCGCGAAATGGGCTTGCGGGTGCTGCCGCCAAGCATCAACAGCGGCCGTTTCCGATTCAGCGTGGATGAATCCGGCCAAATCGTCTACGGCCTTGGCGCGATTCGCAATCTGGGCCAGGGGCAGATCGAACACATCCTGGCCGCGCGCGCGGCGGCGCCATTCGAGTCGCTGGTGGATCTGTGCCGACGCTGTGGAGGTCAATCGCTGAACCAGCGCGCGCTGGAGATTCTGGTCGATTCCGGCGCTTGCGACGAGTTGGCCGAAGGCGGCGGCGGCGCGGCGCGAAGCGGGCTGCGCCATTGCCTGCCCGCGGCGATCCAGGCGGGGGAGCAATACCATCAGGACCGGGCCTTCGGTATCGCCAACTTGTTCGGCGGCATCGAGGACGACGCCGGTGCGACGGACCTCGCCGCCAGCAACGGCGATGCGCCGCGGCAAGACCGCCAGGCGATGCTGGAAGCGGAACGGGAGTGTCTTGGCTACTATCTCAGCGGGCATCCCATGGAGGAATACTTGCCGGAACTCGCCACAATTGCCCCCACCAGGTTGCGGGAGGTTAAAACATCGCGGAAAGCCCAGAAGCTCGCCGGCATGTTGGCGGAAATTCGCGTGCGCCGCCGAGACAGCGGCAACCTGGGCATCTTGACCCTGGATGACGGTTCGGCGCGAATCGAAGCCGTGATGTACGACCCGGAATTGAAACAGGTCCAGGACCGGTTGCAAAAGAACAGCATTGTCGTGGTTGAAGGCCGCGTGGTCGATGATGAATTCAGTGGCGGGCTGCGCATCCGCGCGCGGAGCGTGATGGCGCTGGCCGAAATCCGGGCCAGGCATGCGCGGGGGCTCGCGATCGAATTGAGCGCCACGGGACTGCCGGTGAACTTTTGCGTGCGATTGGCCTCAATTCTTGGACCATATCGCCGCCATAACAAAGGCGCGGGCATGAAACGCAACGGCTATTGCGAAGTGGTGGTCGATTATGATCGTGGCGATATGCGGGGGTGTATAATGCTCGGCTCCGAATGGGCGGTGACGCCGGCGGAAGAATTGGTTCGGCGCTTGCGCGCGGAATTCGGCCAGCGCGAAGTTGCATTGCGCTATGGCGAGTAAGGCAGGCAAGACCATGGAAACCCGGCGCATCCCAGCGCACACCCGCCGGCAGCGGACAAACTCAGCGTGAATCCAGATTTTCTCGAGTTCGAACAGCCGATCGCCGAACTTGAAGACAAGATCGGCGAACTGCGTCTTGTCGGCAGCGACAACGAACTCAATATCAACGAAGAAATCCAGACTTTGCGGCAAAAAAGCCTGCGTCTGACGGAAAAAATCTACGCTTCGCTTTCGCCTTGGCAAATTTGCCAAGTGGCGCGCCATCCGTTGCGACCGTACACGCTGGATTATATCGACCACATCATGACCGATTTTGACGAGTTGCACGGCGATCGCTTGTACGCCGACGACCAGGCCATCATCGGCGGTCTCGCCAAGATCGACGGCCGGCCGGTCATGGTGGTGGGTCATCAGAAAGGGCGCGGCACACGCGCCAAAATCAAGCACAATTTCGGCATGGCGCGGCCGGAAGGCTATCGCAAGGCGCGGCGGCTGGTGCAATTGGCCGAACGCTACCGCCTGCCGGTGCTTTGTTTCATTGACACGCCGGGCGCCTATCCGGGAATGGATTCGGAAGAACGCGGCATCAATGAGGCGATCGCCGAAAACATGGCCATTATGTCCCGGGTGCGCACGCCGCTGATTGCCACGGTGACCGGCGAAGCGAACTCCGGCGGCGCCATCGCGATCGGCGTGGCCGATCAACTCAACATGCTGCAATACTCCACCTACACCGTCATCACGCCGGAAGGTTGCGCAACGATTTTGTGGAAGTCGGCGGAATTCGCCGCAGCCGCGGCGGAGGCCATGGGCGTCACCGCCGACCGGCTGAAACAGATTGGCATTGTTGACCGCATTATCACCGAACCGCTGGGCGGGGCGCATCGCGACGTGGCCCAGGTGGCGGCCAGCATCAAGACGGCATTGCTCGATCAAATCGCGCAATTGACTTCCATGGATCTGGACGATCTGGTCGAACGCCGCTTTCAGCGCTTGATGAGTTACGGTATCAGCAGTTGAGTCGGTCTGTTGACCGGTTTGCGCTGTCATGTCCGAGCTAACGCGCGCGTTCGACTTTCTTGCCGGCTTGGCGCCGGACAGCCGGCTTGCCGTGGGTCTCAGCGGCGGCATGGACTCCACCACCTTGCTGCACGCGGCCACCAAGCATTTGCCCGGCGGGATGCGCTTGCGCGCCTTGCATGTGAATCATGGCCTGCACGGGAAAGCGGGGGAGTGGGAACGGTTTTGCGCGGAGATTTGCGCGCAACTCGACACACCCCTCGATGTGCTGCGGGTGCAAGTGCCGGAGTCCGGCGCCAGTTGGGAAAATCGCGCCAGAATCGCCCGCTACGAGGCATTTCGCCAAAATTTGCGTGTGGATGAATGGCTGTTGCTGGCCCATCATCTGGACGACCAAACGGAAACCATGCTGCTGCGGCTTGCGCGAGGCGCCGGGATCCGGGGGCTCGGCGGTATTCCGCGGCAACGGAAATTGGGCCGGGGAATGCTGCTGCGGCCTTTTCTCGCTTGTCCCAAGGCGGACCTCGCCAGGTATGCGCGCGAACAGGGTTTGCGTTGGATTGAAGACGACACCAACCGGGATAGCCGTTTCGACCGCAATTTCTGCCGTCATGAAATCCTGCCCTTGATCGAGCAGCGTTGGCCGAATTACCGGCGCGACTGGGAACGCTCGCGATTGTTGATCCAGCAGTCCGGCGAACTGCTCGACGCGCTGGCCCGGCTCGACTGTGAGCGCTGCGCCGGGGAAGCCGCGCCGGCCTTGTCTGTCAAGCGGCTGCGGCAGCTCGGCGAGCCCCGCGCGCGCAACGCCTTGCGCCATTGGATCGAACAAAAGATAGAGGGCCCGGCGAACCCACGCAAATTGCGCGGCTTGCCGGATTGGCTCATCGCTCCGCGGCAAGATGTGGCGGCGGCGATTGATTTTGGCGCCTGTTCCGTACGCCGCTTTGGCGGTCATTTGCATCTGCTGCCCAATCTGGCGCCGCTGGACAAGGCTGCCCGATTGCAATGGGATCCATCCCGCGAGCCCCTGCTGGCAATTCCCGGCAATGGCAACTTGCGCGCTATTCGTGTTACAGAACAAGGACTTGCGGCAAACTCTTATGAAATTCGTTACCGTCGTGGCGGCGAGCGCTGCCGCTTCGTCCGCAGGCCGGGGAAAACCCTCAAGAAACTGCTCAACGAAGCGCGCGTCGAACCCTGGCGCCGCGAACGCCTGCCGCTGCTTTTCCGCGATGGCGAGCTGGCGGCGGTTCCCGGCCTTGGTTTCAGCGAGCGCGCAAGCGCCCGGCCCGGCTACCGCATCGAATGGCTCGACCCGTTTGGCAATTCGTATTGAGCCGCCCGCGGTGTTCTGGTAGGCTGTAGTTCCATCTGGAAGACCGGCGCGCTCGCCGGGGCAATGGATTCAGGTGGGCCTCCATGACGCGTTACATATTCATCACCGGTGGTGTGGTCTCTTCGTTGGGCAAGGGCATCACCTCGGCCTCCCTGGCGGCGATTCTCGAAGCCCGGCAACTGCGAATTTCCATGCTCAAGCTCGATCCTTATATCAATGTGGATCCGGGCACCATGAGCCCTTTCCAGCACGGTGAGGTCTTTGTCACCGACGACGGCGCCGAAACCGACCTGGATCTGGGCCATTATGAACGCTTCAGCCGCATCACCATGCAGCAGAAAAACAATTTCACCACCGGCCGGGTGTACGAAGAGGTTTTGAAGCGCGAGCGGCGCGGCGATTATCTGGGCGCCACGATTCAGGTGATTCCGCACATCACCGACGAAATCAAGCACCGCATTGTGGAAGGCGCCGGCTCGGCCGAGGTCGCGCTGGTTGAGATTGGCGGCACCGTGGGTGATATAGAGTCGCAGCCCTTTCTGGAAGCCGCGCGGCAGATGCGGGTCGAACTGGGCGCCCAGCGCGCCTTGTTCATCCACTTGACCCTGGTTCCCTTCATCAACACGGCGGGTGAAATCAAAACCAAGCCCACCCAGCACTCGGTCAAGGAGTTGCGTTCGATTGGCATCCAGCCCGATGTGCTTATTTGCCGCTCGGAGCAGGAAATCGACGAATCGGCGCGGCGCAAAATCGCCTTGTTCACCAATGTCGAACTGCCCGCGGTGGTGTCGCTGCCCGACACCGACAGCATCTACTGCATTCCGGCCATACTCGGCGCCGCCGGTCTCGATGAGATAGTCGTCGACAAGCTGCGCCTGGACTGCCCCCAGGCGGATTTCAGCGAGTGGAACAAGGTGGTCGAAGCGCAACATCATCCACTGGCGGAAATCAATCTGGCGATGGTGGGCAAATACATGGAATTGCCCGATGCCTACAAATCCTTGAACGAGGCCATCAACCACGCCGGCATTCACACCCGCACCCGGGTCAATGTGTCTTTTATCGATTCATCGATCATTGCGGAGCAGGGCACCAGCGTGCTGGAAGCGCAGGATTGCATTCTCGTGCCCGGCGGATTCGGTGAACGCGGCTTCGAAGGCAAGATCCTCGCTTGCCGGTACGCCCGCGAGCACAAAGTGCCTTATCTTGGCATTTGTCTTGGATTGCAGGCGGCGGTGGTGGAATTCGCCCGCAACGTCGCCGGACTGGCCGACGCCAACAGTTCGGAATTCGAGGCCGACACTCCGCATCCGGTCATTGCGCTCATCACCGAATGGATCACCGCCGACGGCGACCTGGAATGCCGCAACGCGGACTCCGATCTTGGCGGCACCATGCGGCTGGGGGGACAGGAGTGCATTATCGAACCGGACTCAACCATTTTCGCCTGCTATGGAAAGCGCAAAATCAAGGAGCGGCACCGGCATCGGTACGAGTTCAACAACAACTATCTGAAGCGCTTGCAGGACGCCGGCCTGAAACTCGCCGGCAAATCCATCGACGCAAAACTGGTTGAAGTCATCGAAGTGCCGGACCACCCTTGGTTTGTGGGCTGTCAGTTTCATCCCGAATTCACTTCCACGCCCCGCGATGGCCACCCCTTGTTTACCGGTTTTGTGCGCGCCGCCGCGGACTATCGGGCCCGGCGTCGGCAAGCGGCCGCCGCGCACCAGCCGCGCGCCGCCGGCATGGTTGCGGCGAGGGCCTGATTGTTTGGGCGGACGCTGGAGCGGGCAAACGGCGTGAAACAAGTGCAAGTGGGCAATATCCGTCTGGCCAACGACCTGCCATTTGTGCTGGTGGGCGGCATGAATGTGCTTGAGTCGCCCGAAATCGTGCTGTCCGTGGCCGGGGAATTTCAACGGGTCAGCCGCCAATTGAACATCCCCTGGTTGTTCAAGGCCAGTTTCGACAAGGCCAATCGCTCTTCCATTCATTCCTATCGCGGGCCGGGGTTGAAAGACGGGCTGGCGCTGTTGCTTGAGGTGAAAAAGCGCACCGGGGCACCCATAGTTACCGATGTGCACGAGCCGCATCAGGTGGATGCCGCCGCCGAAGTGGCCGATGTTTTGCAACTGCCGGCATTTCTGAGCCGCCAAACCGACCTGGTCAGCGCCATGGCGCGCACCGGCGCGGCGATCAACATCAAGAAAGCCCAGTTTCTGGCGCCCGCGGAAATGCGCCATATCCTGGAAAAATTCGAACAAGCGGGCAATTCCCGGTTGCTGCTGTGCGAACGCGGCACCATGTTCGGCTACAACAACCTTGTGGTCGACATGCTGGGATTCAATACGTTGAAGCAGTTCGGATATCCGGTACTGTTCGACGCGACGCATTCGCTGCAGGTGCCGGGAGGTCAAAGCTTGAGCGCGGGCGGGCGCCGCGAGCAATTGACCGGTCTGGCCGGCGCGGGCTTGATGCAAGGCATCGCCGGGCTGTTTATCGAAGCGCATCCCGAGCCGGAGCGGGCGCTTTGCGATGGGCCCTGCGCCTTGCGCCTGAATCGACTGCAAGACTTTCTCGAGCGCATGCGCGCTGTGGACCAACTGGCGAAATCGTTGCCGGCGCTTGACACCGCCTGACCACCTCCATTGGCAAACCGGAATTAGGGACTGATATGTCGAAAATTGCGCAAGTACATGCCCGGGAAATACTGGATTCCCGGGGAAACCCAACCATCGAGGCGGATGTGCGGCTTGCCGATGGCGCATCGGGCAGCGCCTGTGTGCCGTCGGGCGCTTCCACCGGCACCCGCGAAGCATTGGAACTGCGCGACCAGGACAGCGCGCGCTACGGCGGCAAGGGAGTGCGGCTGGCGGTGTCCCATGTCAACGGAGAAATCGGCCGGGCCCTGAAAGGCGTGGATGCCGGCGAACAAAACCGGGTCGATCAGATCATGCTCGAGCTCGACGGCACCGAAAACAAATCCAGGCTTGGCGCCAACGCGATTCTCGCGGCTTCCCTGGCCGCCGCGAAAGCCGCGGCGAACAGCCGCGGCTTGCCGCTTTACGCCCATATTGCCGAACTGGCCGGCAACAGCGCAGATTTTCGTCTGCCGGTGCCGATGATGAACATCATCAACGGCGGCGAGCACGCCGACAACAACATCGATATTCAGGAATTCATGATCCAGCCCACCGGCGCGGGCAGCTTCCCGGAAGCCTTGCGCTGCGGCGTGGAGATTTTCCATGCGCTGAAATCGGTGCTCAAAAAAGGCGGATTCAACACCGCGGTGGGCGATGAAGGGGGCTTCGCGCCCAATCTTCCGTCGAACGCGGCGGCCCTCGACGCCATTGTCAGCGCCATCGAACACGCCGGCTACCGCGCCGGTGAAGACGTGCATCTTGCCCTGGATTGCGCCGCGTCGGAGTTTTACCGGGATGGACGCTACCAATTGTCCGGCGAAGGCAAATCCTGCGACGCGGACGCTTTTGTCGATTATCTGGCCGGCCTTTGCGCCGCGTATCCGATTTTGTCGATCGAAGACGGCATGGACGAAAGCGATTGGGATGGCTGGGCTAAATTGACGGCCAGACTGGGCGATAAAATTCAATTAGTGGGTGATGATTTGTTCGTCACCAACACAAAAATCCTCAAGCGGGGAATAGACGAGGGCGTCGGCAACGCCATATTGATCAAGTTCAACCAGATTGGCAGCTTGACGGAAACCCTGGACACCATCGCCATGGCGGCGCGGGCGGGATTCGGCATTGTCATATCCCACCGCTCCGGAGAAACCGAAGACAGCACCATCGCCGATTTGGCGGCGGGAGTGGCCGCCGGTCAGATCAAAACCGGTTCGCTATGCCGCAGCGACCGGGTGGCGAAGTACAACCGCCTGCTGCGCATTCACGAACAACTCGGCGGCGGCGCCCGCTACCTGGGTATCGGCGAATTTTCGCGCTTTGGAGTGAAATGATTTTGCGTTTGCTGCTGTTCGCCACAAGCGTGATTGTCGTCTTTCTGCAATACCAGCTCTGGTTGGGTGAAGACGGCTGGTTCGCTTTGCGCGCGCGGCAGGCGGAAGCGCAGCGGCAGCGCGAAATCATCGCCAGCCTGCGCGGGGACAACCAGGATTTGGAAGTCGAAGTGCTTGATTTGAAACATGGCACGGAAGCGATCGAGGAAAGGGCCCGCTCCGAGTTGGGCATGATCGGGGAAGGCGAGACCTTCTACATTGTTGTGCAAGCCGAACCTTGAACTGCTTTGCGAGCGCCGCATTTCCTTCGTCGAGTCCACCGGATCCATCGGATCAACTTAATCAATCGAAAAAGCGGGCCATGACATGAACTGTTGGGGTGTGATTCCCGCCGCCGGCAGCGGAAGCCGCTTCGGCGCCGGAATTCCCAAGCAATATCTGCCTGTCAACGGACATCCCGTCATTTCCCGGTCCATCGAAGTCTTGCTGGCGGCGCCGCTGCGGGCCCTGGTTGTTGCCCTGGGTCGGCGGGACCCGCATTGGAACGCATTGCCCTGGAAAACCGACCCAAGGGTGGCAACCTGCGTCGGCGGCGCGGACCGGCAGCGTTCGGTGGGCAACGCGCTTGCCGCCTTGCAAGGTCGCGCGGCCCGGGGCGACTGGATAATTGTGCACGACGCGGTGCGGCCTTGCGTGCGCGGCGAAGATATCGCCCGGCT
Source organism: uncultured Pseudohongiella sp. (assembly GCA_965221015.1). Classification (GTDB taxonomy): domain Bacteria; phylum Pseudomonadota; class Gammaproteobacteria; order Pseudomonadales; family Pseudohongiellaceae; genus UBA9145. Next base: position 1,641,598 of record OZ244859.1, read on the forward strand.
GATGGAGGCGCTCGCCGGTGGCGACGCCGATGGCGGCGTACTGGGCTGGCCCGTGGACAATGCTCTCAAGCGCGTTGCCAGTTCCATGGCGGTGCGGGAAAATGTGGACAGAAGCGATTGTTGGAACGCGGCAACGCCGCAAATGTTTCGCCTGGAAGTGCTGCTCGATGCCCTGGAGCGGGCCCGGCACGCTAAAGTGTCCCACGTCGATGAATCGGCCGCGGTGATCGCCGCGGGTGGCAAGGTGCTCATGATTCCCTGCGCAAAGGACAATATCAAGATTACCCATGAAGCCGACCTGGCGCTGGCCGGCTTCATCCTCGCCCGACGCGAAGCGGCGGCGAGGCAATGAACGCTTCCGATTTGGCGCGGCTGCGCATTGGCCACGGCTACGATGTGCATCGATTCGCGCCCCGCTTTGATTCCGGCAAGCCCCTGATCCTGGCGGGCATGCGAATTCCGGTCGAGAAAAGTTTGCTCGCGCATTCCGACGGCGACCTGGTCCTGCACGCATTGGCCGACGCCGTGCTCGGCGCCGCGGGCGCCGGCGATATCGGCAGATGGTTTCCCGACCACGATGCCGGTTTGGCGGGAGTTTCAAGCGCGATTATTTTGCGCGCCGCCCTGGGCAAGGCCGGTGATGCAAGGCTGAAGTTGATCAACCTCGATTTGACCGTCGTGGCGCAAACGCCAAAACTCGCGCCCTATGCCGAGTCCATGCGAAACAGCTTGGCGGAGTTGACCGGTTTGCCCGCGGACAATATCAATCTCAAAGCGACGACGACCGAAGGCATGGGCTATATCGGTCGCGCGGAAGGCATGGCCTGTCACGCGGTCGTGCTGATGGGGCCCGATGACTGAACTTTCCGCCGACCCCGCCGCGCAAGTCTGGTCGAATCTCGCTCGGCTGCTCGAGCCACCTTCAGGCAGAGCGCGCTTGAAAGCGCTTGTGGACGACTTCCAGGTCGAAGAAGAACTGGGTTTCGATTTTAGCGGCGACGGCGAGCATCTCTGTGTGGAAGTGGAGAAGGTGGGTTTGAGCACCACCCGCGCCGCGCAGCGTCTGGCCCAGGCGAACGGCATCCCGCGCTGCGATGTTGGCTACGCGGGCATGAAGGACCGCCGCGCCCGCACCAGGCAATGGTTCAGCTTGCGTATGCCGGCAAACGGCGGGCCGCGCCCGCAAGCGGCGACCGACGGCGGTTTGCGCATTCTGCAATCGCGGCGCAATCACCGCAAGATTCGTATCGGCAGTCATCGCGGCAATCGTTTTCGGATCATGCTGCGCGATTTCCGCGGTGAACGGCAAGATATCGAACACAGATTGCGGCTGCTCGCGGAAAAAGGCGTGCCCAATTATTTTGGTCCACAGCGTTTTGGCAAGCTGTTCGGCAATCTTGAACAAGTCGCGCGGCAAATGCGCGAACCGGCTTCCGCGAAGCTCTCCCGAAGCAAACGTTCGCTGTTGTATTCCGCGGCCAGGGCGGCCTTGTTCAACAAGGTGCTCTCGGCGCGGCTCGCCGAAGACAATTGGGATCGGCTGTTGCGCGGGGATGTGCTCAGCCTCGATGGCTCCGGACGCCTGTTCCGGCCCCAAGCCGAGGATGCGCGGGACAGCTTGCGGCGCCGGCTGGCGAAGCTGGACATTCATGTCACTGGTCCGCTGCCGGGTGTGCTTGCCGAGCCCATGAAATATGCAACTTGCGGCCAGACGGCCGATATTGAAAATGCGGTCCTCGCCGAAGACGGCGAAGTGCTGGATTGGCTGCGGCGCGAAGGTGTGCGGGCGGGGCGCAGGCCACTGCGATTCGCCGCGCGCGAGCTCGACTGGCGCTGGACCGATGGCGGCTTGCTGTTGCGGTTCACGCTTGCGCGGGGCTGCTACGCCACCAGTTTGCTCAGGGAATTATGCATTGCCGATGACAGCGAACAGGATACCGAACTTGAATCTTGACGGCATCGGAGTGACCTCGCGCCGAACTCGCGAGCGGCTGATCGCCAAGCTCAAGGCCAACGGCATTCGCAATCCCGACGTGCTCGACGTCATGCGCGCGACGCCGCGCCACATTTTTGTCGATGAGGCTTTTTCCCATCTTGCCTACGACGATATTCCGGTCAATATCGGCCACAAACAAACGATTTCCCAGCCGTTTGTGGTGGCGCGGATGACCGAAGCGCTGCTAGAGGCGGGACCGCTGCGGCGGGTGCTGGAAATCGGCACCGGCTGCGGCTACCAGACTGCGGTCATCGCGCCCCTGGCGGAGGAGGTTTACAGTATCGAGCGCATCGAGGCGCTGCACGAGAAAGCGGCGGCGAACCTGCAAAAGCTGGGGCTGGAAAATACGCGCTTAATCCATGGCGACGGCAGCATCGGCTATCCCGAGATGAGCCCTTATGACGCCATCATTGTCACCGCGGCGCCGCTGGGGGTTCCCAACGAGTTGCTTGCGCAACTGGCGCAAAACGGCCGCATGGTGATTCCCGTGGGAGGCCCGGCGGGCCAGGAATTGCGTTTGATCACGCGCAAAGGCGGGCGCTTCATCAGCCGCCTGCTGGAACGGGTGAAGTTCGTGCCCTTGCTGAAAGGGCGGGCGAAATATTGAGCCATGGATGGAATCCCATTTTGAGTCCCAGCCGCGCGAGATGAACAGGAATCCGCCAACCAAAGGGCAACTTCCACTGATTTGCATCAAGGGAATGCTGATGGGTGTGTGCGATTCGGTACCGGGGGTTTCCGGCGGTACGATCGCCGTGGCCGCGAATATCTACGACCGCATCATCAATGCCATAGGCGCTGTTGACGCCGAGGCTTTGCGCTTGTTGTTGAGCGGGCGTCCCAGGCAATTTTGGCGGCGGGTGGACGGGGCCTTTTTGCTCACGCTCGGTCTCGGCATTGCCGGCGGATTGCTGTTGAGCGCGAATCTGATTCTTTACCTGATTGAAAATTATCCCGAACCCTTGCGCGCGTTTTTCATCGGCCTGATTATCGCGGCCGCGGGATTGCTGCGCGCTGAAGCCTCCGCGCGCGACTGGCGCAACATCTTGCCGGCGCTGGGCGGGGCGCTGCTGGTGCTGCTGGTTTCCATGGCGGCTCCGAACGAAGCGCGGCTGTCGATGGTCTATTTGTTCATTTGCGGGATGATTGCGGTGAGCGCAATGCTGTTGCCGGGATTGTCCGGCGCTTTCATCCTGATTTTGCTGGGCGCCTACAACCATATGCTCGCCGCGCTGGCAAATCTGGATATACCGGTGCTGCTGGTCTTTCTCGCCGGCTGCGCGCTTGGCGCCGCGCTGATGTCGAGAATTCTCGGCTGGCTCCTGCTCAGCCATCGGCGGTTCGCCTACGCCTTCATCCGCGGAATGCTGGTCGGTTCAATTCCGGCGCTGTGGCCCTGGCAGCTTGCCCCCGATGCCAACTCCGCCGCGCAATTCCTCGGCAATCGGCCGGTTTGGCCGGCTGAGCATCTGGAGTTGAGTGGTCGCGAACCCATGGTCTTGCTCTGTTTGGCGGCCTTGGCGGCGGGCCTGTGCCTGACAGTTGCGGCGCGGCGCCGTTTCCGGCCGCGCGCGTGACCGCCGCCAGGCATGGAGCAAAAGTCCGGCGGAATCGCGTGGCGGCACTTCAGCCTCCCGAAGGGCAGACGATACATCGTTATAATTCACTTGCCATTCGACGCACCGCCAGAGCCGGTTTGACGATGAACTCACCGCCACGCGCAATCTCGCGACCGCGACAGGCTGCCCGGCTTGCCTGGCCGATGTTGCTGTCATTGCTTGTCGCCTGCAATTCACCACGCGCGCCGATCCGCGAGCAAAGCAGGGAGTTCGCCAGTACCGAACCGGAAATCGTTCGTCAAAGCGGGCCGGTAACCTTCCTGCCCGGCGAAGAAGACGGCGCCGGCGGGCGGCCCGGCATCCATCGCGTGCGCGAGGGCGACACCTTGCACGCCATCGCTTTCCTTTACGGAATCGATTCCCGCGAGTTGATTGCGGCGAACAATTTGTCGCCGCCCTACACGATTTATGTGGACCAGGAACTGATTCTCGGCAATTCGGAGCGGACCGCAGCCTCGGCGACCCCGGTAACCGCCAACACGGCGGCCACAACGAGCGCGGGTGCCGCCGCCGCCGGCATTCAACGTCGACCCATAGAAGCGAGCGACTCCGCGGCGCAATCCATTTCTCCGGCCGCGGCAGGGGGACAAGCGGCGGCGGGAGCGGGCGGCTGGCAATGGCCCGTCGCCGACCGCGGCGCAAGCACCTATCGCCCGGAAATCAACAACCGTCTGGATATCGAGGCGGGCGCCGGGGAATCGGTGCGCGCCGCGAAAGATGGCGAAGTCGTTTACTCGCGCCCTTTCGGCGATGATTCGAGCACGCTGCTGATTATCCGCCACAGCGACCGCTATCTCAGCGCCTATACGCAATCGGGGCGGGTGCTGGTTGAGACCGGCGAGCGGGTGACGGCGGGGCAGGCCATTGTCGAGCTGGAAGCGGCGCAATCCGGGCCGCCCATGGTCTACTTCAATGTGCAGCGCGACGGCGCCTTCGTGGATCCAACCAGCTTGCTGCCCTAGGCGTCAGACAGCAGACACCAGAAACCAGCCCCCGGGCCTGGGTCGGGCGCTGGCGGGGCTTAGCGTTCCAGGTATTGCAGTTTGTTGTCGACGTCGGTCCATTGTTCGGCGTCGGGAAGCGCTTCCTTCTTTTCCGTGATGTTGGGCCACTGCTCGGCGAGTTCGGCGTTCAGTTCGAGAAATTGCTGCTGGTCTTCGGGCAATTCGTCTTCGGCGTAAATCGCGTCAACGGGACATTCCGGCTCGCAAAGGGCGCAGTCGATGCACTCGTCGGGGTGGATCACGAGAAAATTCGGGCCTTCATAAAAGCAATCCACGGGGCAAACCTCGACGCAGTCGGTATGCTTGCATCGAATGCAGTTTTCGCCAACAACAAAGGTCATAAGTCCTTCCTTTCCATCAATCCGTCATTTGTGACTTCAGTTCGTAAAGAATTCCCAAGGCTTCCCGGGCGCTGACATTGTCCGGGTCCAGCCGCCGCAGATGATCGAGAGCCGGATGTTCGCCCGCGCCAACGCCGGTTTCCGGCACAAAAAGTGCCAATCCCGAATCAATGGGCGATTCTAAAGCAGATCGCGCCGCAACTGAAGCGGGAAGCTCCCGCCGCTGTTCCAGTTGCCGCAGCTTCTCCCGCGCCTGGCTGACCACCGTGGCCGGAATGCCCGCAAGTTGGGCGACTTGCAGACCATAGCTGCGGCTCGCCGGACCGGGTTTCACCGAATGCAGCAAAACAATGCCTTGCTCGTGTTCGGCGGCATCGAGATGCACATTGATGATTGCGGGATACTGGTCGGCCAGGGCGGTGAGTTCGAAATAATGGGTGGCGAACAAGGTGAAGGCGCCAATTTGTTCGGCGATATGCAGCGCCGCCGCCCAAGCCAGGGAAAGCCCGTCGAAAGTGCTCGTGCCGCGGCCGATCTCATCCATCAGCACCAGGCTTTCCCCGGTCGCATTGTGCAGGATGGTCGCGGTCTCGATCATTTCCACCATAAATGTCGAACGGCCGCCGGCGAGGTCGTCGGCGGAGCCGATGCGCGTGAAAATGCGGTCCACCGGTCCAATGTCGGCTTGCGCCGCCGGCACGCAACTGCCGCAAAGCGCGAGCAGCACGATCAGCGCGGTCTGGCGCATATAAGTCGATTTGCCGCCCATATTGGGCCCGGTGATGATCAGCATTTTGCGTTCATCTTCCAGCAGCAAATCGTTGGCCACAAACTCCCGTTCCGCCACTTGCTCGACCACGGGATGCCGCCCGGCGCTGATTTCGATGCCCGGCGAGTCGCGCAGCGCGGGGCGGCTGTATTCGAGGCTGGTTGCGCGCTCGGCGAAATTGTTCAGCACGTCCAGCTCCGCCAGCGCTTCGGCGCAGGCGAGCAAGGCCGGCAAAGAATCGGCAAGTTGGTCGAGAATGCTCTCATAAAGCTCCTTTTCGCGCGCCAGGGCCTTGCTTTTCGCGCTGAGAATCTGGTCCTCGAATTCCTTCAACTCCGGGGTGATGAAGCGTTCGGCGTTTTTCAGGGTTTGCCGGCGCATGTATTCGGCCGGCAGAGCGGTGTTCGCCTGTCCCTTGCTGACTTCGATGTAATAGCCGTGCACGCGGTTGAAGCCGACCTTCAAACTGCCGAGGCCGGTCTGGCGCCGTTCGCGCTGTTCCAGTTCGACCAGGTATTCGCCGGCGTTGCCGCTCAAATTGCGCAACCGGTCGAGCTCATCGTCGAATCCTTCGGCGATCACGCCGCCCTCGCGCACCACAGGCGCCGGTTCCTTCTTGACCGCGCGGCCGAGAAATTCCGCCTCGGCGGGAAATTCGCCGACACGCGCCGCCAGCTCGCGCAAATGCGGGCTTTGCGGGGAAGCAAGTTGGCCTTGCAGCCCGGGAAGGGCTTCCAGCGCCAGCCGCAATCTGGACAGGTCGCGCGGGCGCGCCGAACGCAGACCGATCCGGGCCAGGACCCGCTCCAGATCCCCAACCTCGGCCAGCGCCTTGCCGAGGGATTCATAGGCATAATTTTCGCGCAGGGCGCTTACCGTATCCTGGCGCCGGGTCAAGGTTTTCCGGTCGCGCAGGGGCCGGTTGAGCCAGCGCGCGAGCAATCTCGATCCCATGGGGGTTGCGCAACGATCGATTACCGAAAGCAGGGTATTGCCGCGGCCGCCGCCAAGATTGACGTCTATTTCCAGGTTGCGGCGGCTGACCGCATCGAGAATAACGCTGTCGCCCGGCCGTTCAACGCGCATACCTTGCACATGGGGCAAGTCCGCGCGTTGGGTATCGCGCAGATATTGCAGCAGGCAGCCCGCGGCGCGCAGCGCCGATTCCATCGCGTCGCAATCGAAGGCGGACAAATCGTTGACGCCAAACTGAAGACACAAGGCGCGCACCGCGCCGTCGAGTTCGAATTCCCATTCGGGGCGCGGCCGCTGGGCTGGATGGCGCAGGAAGTCGTTCAGCTCCGACAAGGTTTCCGGCAGCAAAATTTCGGCCGGACGCAAACGTTCCAGTTCATTCAGCAAGGCTTCCTTGTCGGCGACTTCCGACAGCACAAACCTGCCGCTGCTTACGTCGATTCCAGCCAGGCCGAAACCCTTGCCGCCGGCGCCGCAGATCGCCAGCAAACTGTTGTCGCGGCGCGCGTCGAGCAATGCTTCGTCGCTGATCGTGCCCGGTGTGATGATGCGCACGACCTCGCGTTGCACGGGCCCCTTGCTCAAGGCGGGATCTCCAATCTGCTCGCAAATCGCCACCGATTTTCCGGCTTCCACCAGCCGCGAGAGATAACGGTCCGCGGAGTGGAAGGGGACACCGCACATGGGAATCGGCGTGCCGGCGGATTTGCCGCGGGCGGTGAGCGCGATATCGAGCAATTCGGCGGCGATTTGCGCGTCGCTGTAAAACAGCTCGTAGAAATCACCCATGCGGTAGAACAGCAAACAGTCCCGATGTTGGGCCTTGATCCGCAGATACTGCCGCATCATCGGCGTATGTTGAGCGAATTCTGACAAGGCGCGGGCAAATTCCGGTGGATTGGGAGATTCGCGATTCTACCTGTTTTGGCCAATTCGGTGGACCGCCGAGCGCTGTTGAGGCACTATTTTCGACCTTGGAACCAGCCCGAAATCCCACTGCAGCCCACAAACCAGTCCGTGGACAAACCCGCGCGAGCGGCTGGGCCAAAGCTCGCGCAAACATCCACGCGGCAGCCCGCGCCAGAGCCTGGAAATGCATTCGCGAATCAGCCGGCAATCATCATTGCAATCCTTGGCCGCCCGGGTCGGTGAACACTTGCTCGCGCGCGATTTGCGGCTGGCGACCGCAGAATCCTGCACTGGCGGTTGGGTGGCCCAGGCGGCAACCGCGGTGGCGGGCAGTTCGGCCTGGTTCGACTGCGGTTTCGTAACCTATTCCAATGCGGCGAAGCAAGGCCTGCTCGCGGTTCCGGCGCGGTTGCTCGAGCTTGGCGGGCCGGGGGCCGTCAGCGAAGAAACGGTGCTGGCCATGACCGCGGGCGCGATCGGCAACAGCCAAGCCCAGGTGGCGGTGGCGGTCAGCGGCATAGCCGGACCCGACGGCGGCAGCGCCGAAAAACCCGTGGGCACGGTTTGGATCGGTTGGCAGTGGGGGCGGCGGCGGCGCGCGCGAAAGTTTCTTTTCGACGGTGATCGCAGCGCGGTGCGCGAGGCCGCGGTGCGCGCCGCGCTGGAAGGGCTGCGCGAAATGCTTGAGCAAACCGGGTCTGCGGAAAATTTCCCCAAAAATTTCTAAAGTATTTGCCAACGCGGCCAATACACTGATTAAATATACAGTAATTCATCGCAGGGTATTCCTTTGCCAAGGATGATTTGGGATGAAGCAACGGCAAAGCGCGTAATTCACGGCAAATCACGTAATTCACGGCAAATTACGCAATTCACGGCAAATTATGCAATTTTCGAAAAACTGGCCTAGGCTTGGATTCAACCGCAAACGGTTGGCATTTTTTACACAGATTCGAAGGTGACATCATGAACAAAGACAGCAGGAAAGATCAGGGCAAGGGTTTGGGCAAGGGTTTGGGCAAAGATTCGGCAACCGACCCGGCCAAGCAAAAAGCGCTCAACGCCGCGCTGGGCCAGATTGAGCGGCAATTCGGCAAGGGCTCCGTGATGCGTCTTGGCGACAACAAGCGCCAGGCGATTCCGGCGATATCCACCGGTTCGCTCGGGCTCGACATCGCGCTGGGCATCGGCGGTCTGCCGCGGGGCAGAATCGTCGAAATCTACGGTCCCGAGTCTTCCGGCAAAACCACCTTGACCTTGCAAGTGATCGCGATGGCCCAGCGCACGGGTGGAAGTTGCGCGTTTATCGACGCCGAACACGCGCTTGATCCCATTTATGCGGAAAAATTGGGCGTGGATGTGGAAAACCTGGTGGTCAGCCAGCCGGACACCGGCGAGCAGGCGCTGGAGATTTGCGACATGGTGGTGCGTTCCGGCGCGGTCGACGTGGTCGTGATCGATTCGGTGGCGGCCTTGACCCCCAAGGCCGAGATCGAAGGCGAAATGGGAGACAGCCACATGGGCCTGCAAGCCCGGCTCATGTCCCAGGCGCTGCGCAAAATGGCGGGCAATATCAAGAATTCCAACACCCTGGTGATTTTCATCAACCAGATTCGAACCAAGATCGGGGTCATGTTCGGTTCGCCGGAAACCACCACCGGCGGCAACGCGCTGAAATTCTACTCTTCGGTCCGGCTCGACATTCGCAGGATCGGCACGGTCCGGGAAGGGGACGAAGTCATTGGCAACGAAACCCGGGTCAAGGTCGTCAAAAACAAAGTCGCGCCTCCATTCACCCAAGCCGAATTCCAAATCATGTATGGCGCGGGCATATTCCACCTTGGGGAAGTGATCGACCTTGGGGTGAAGCTTGGCCTGATTGACAAGTCCGGCGCGTGGTATTCCTATCAAAGCGAAAAGATCGGCCAAGGCAAGCGCAACGCCGCTTCCTTTCTTGAGGAAAATCCGGCGATTGCCGAGGAAATCGAAACCAGGATTCGCGCAATTGCGCTCGATGGCGACTCGCCTCCCGAAGCCGAATCCGCTGTGACGAACGACGATGTTGTGGTGCTTGCCGACTCGCGGAAATCCTGAGGCGGTATCGCTTCCGCCGGGAATCGCGTGAGCGGGGAGTTGACAACAACTTTGCGCCGGCGCGCCATGGACTTCCTGGCGCGCCGGGAGCATTCCCGGGAAGAATTGGCCGCCAAGCTGCTGGACCGCTTTCCCGGGGCGAACCGCGTCTTGATCGAAACGGTGCTTTCGCGGCTGGCGGATGAAAACCTGCAAAGCGACCGGCGATTTGCCGAAGCCTATTTGCGCAAGCGCATGGAGCGGGGCTACGGTTGGCTGCATATCGGCGCGAGCTTGCGAGCCAAAGGCGTGGCCGAGGACATCCTCCGCGGCCTGGCCAGGCCGGACGAAGATTGGCTGGCCTTGGCGGCGCATCAACTGGCTTCCCGGCTTGGAGCAGACGGCCGCCTTGTCGCCGGCAGCCGCGAACATCAACGCCTGTACCGCCACTTGCACAGCCGCGGATTCCCCGCGGAAATCGCCCACAAGGCCTTGCAAACCCACCTGCGCGCGGCGCAGCTTTGAGCGCCAGCCCAGGGCCGCCGCAATCTCGAACCGCATCGAACCGCATCGAACCGCATCGAACCGCATCGAAGCGCATCGAAGCGCATCGAAGCGCGCAGCGCGGCACTTGCGGCCAAAACGCGGGACAAGCATAGCAATTGCGCGATAAACAACGGACAAAAGTGCGATAATCGCGCCGCCGGCCGCAGCGAACCAAGGTTGCATTAACGACACATCAAGGCAAGTTCAATGCGCCGCAGACGGTGCACGGCAGCCATGCCAACTGCAATCGGCGCGTTGAAATTTTAGGGCGAACAACATTGAAATTGCTTAAACCTTTCAAAGGCTTGCGCCCAACTCGGGAGCTCGCCGCGCGGGTGGCCTCACCCCCATACGACGTTCTCAGCCGGGAAGAGGCGGTTGCGCTGGCGCAGGGCAACGAGTGCAGTTTCCTCCACATCAACCGACCGGAGATCGACGTCGACCCCGCCATTGATGCCCACGACCCCGCCGTCTATGCGCGGGGCGGGGAAAATTTCAAGCGCTTCATCGATTCCGGCATCCTCGTCAAGGACCGGGTCGACAGCTATTACGCTTACCGTCAGATTATGGGAGACCATGTCCAGACCGGCCTGGTGGCGCTTGCCTCGCTGGAGGCATACCGGCAGGGGTTGATCAAGAAGCACGAATTGACCCGCCCTCCCAAGGTGCGCGACCGCGTGGCGCATATGCGCGCGCTGGGTGCCCAGGTGGGGCCGGTTTTCCTGGCCTATCGGTCGCACCCAGCCGTAGACGCGCTGATTGAGGAAGCGGCGGCGGGCGAGCCGGAATATGATTTCACCGCCGATGACGGCATCCGTCATGTGTTTTGGGTGGTGTCCGAGGCGAACCGGGTGCGCGCGCTGCAAGCGGGCCTTGATGAATTGCCGGCGCTGTACGTGGCCGATGGACATCATCGCTCGGAGGCGGCCGCGCAGTACAGCGAGTTGCCAGATACGGCCCATCCCCAAACAGGGGCCAGCGACGCCCGGAACTGGTTTTTGGTGGTGTTGTTCCCCCACGACCGGGTCAACATTCTTGACTACAACCGCGTGGTGCGCGACCTCAACGGACTATCCAAGGCCGATTTCCTGCATCGACTGGAGCGTAATTTCGTGCTTGAAAAAGTGGACAGCGCGAACGCGGCGAAACCCGGAACAGCGCGCGAGTTCGCCTTGTATCTGGCCGGTGACTGGTTGCGCCTGAGGCCACGCGAATCCGTGCTCAACACATTGGCGGACAAATCGGCGAGCGACCGGCTGGACGTCGCCTTGTTGCAGGAATGGGTGTTTGAGCCGCTGCTTGGCATTGCGGATCAGCGCACCGACCAGCGGGTCGACTTTGTCGGCGGCATTCGCGGGCTTGCGGAGTTGGCGCGGAAAGTCGACAGCGGCGCCTGGAGCGCCGCATTCGCTTTGTATCCGACGTCAATGGAAAGTTTGCTGGAAGTGTCGGATTCGGGCGGCGTGATGCCGCCCAAATCCACCTGGTTCGAGCCCAAGCTGCGCAGTGGGCTGGTCAGTCACATTCTGGATTAACTGGCCTTCTTCAGCTTGGCGCGGGAATCGTTGTCAATCACCTCGGCCGAGCCGATGGGGATGGTCCTCGGCCGCATGGCTTCAGGTACTTCCCGCACCAGTTCAATGTGCAACAGGCCGTTTTCCAACTTGGCGTTGTGCACCTTGACGTGCTCGGCAAGTCGAAAGCGCCGCTCGAACTGGCGCGCGCCGATGCCTTGATGGAGGAAATTCCTTTCCCGCTTCTCTTCGGCCTGGCGGCCGCGAATGGTCAGTTCCTCGTTCTCGACCTGGATATTCAGGTCATCCTCGCTGAAACCGGCCACCGCCATGGTGATGCGGTAGCTGTCCTTGTCGAGCAACTCGATGTTGTAAGGGGGATAGCCCGAGGCGGCGCCGTCATTGCGGCTCACCGCGTCAAGCAGCGACGACAAGTGGTCGAAACCGACCGTGGTGCGGTACAGGGGTGAAAAATCAAATCTGGTCATGATCATATCCTCATTGATTCAAGCAATATGTTTGGCCCGCCTTGGCGGCGGCGCGGACCTGACTTCAGCGTCCGCAATGGCTACATGGGAATGATCGGAAATAATTCAAGCCGCTTGCGGGGCATGCCGCAATTGGCGTTGAAGCGAGGCCAAACCAGACTCCGGTTCGGCCGCCGGCCAAAGCGCCCGCGCATCAAATCACCAGCATGGCCATGAAGTCGTGGGCGGCGGTTTGCTCCAGCCGCGACTGGTCCTTGCACAAGGCAAAAATCTCTTTGCATCGCCAGGCGGGAAAACAGGTGGCCAGATTTTCCTGGAATTTATGCTCCAGCAAGGGAATGCCTTCTTCGCGCCGCCGCCGATGTCCGACCGGGTATTCCACTTCCACGCGGTCGGTGCAACTGCCGTCCTTGAACCAGATTTTGATCGAATTGGCGATGGAGCGCTTGTTTGGTTCGAGATATTCATTGGTGTAGCGCGGTTCTTCGTGTATTTCCATCTTTTCGCGCAATTCATCAATCAGCGGGTGGGCTTGGTGGAATGCGTCCTCGTAATGGTCGGCGTGAAGCGCGCCGAAACCGAGCGCGACCGCGGTCATGTATTGCAGGCAATGGTCGCGGTCGGCGGGGTTGCTCAAGGGCCCCACCTTGCTGATGATGCGCAGGGCGGACTCGTGGGTATGAATCGCGACGCGGTCAATCTCGCCCAGTCGGTCTTTCACCAGGGGATGCAATTGCAGCGCGGCCTCGACCGCGGTCTGCGCGTGAAATTCCGCCGGGTAGGAAATTTTAAACAATATATTTTCCATTACATAGCTTGTGTAAGGCATTGAAAATTTGAACTCTTTGCCTTTGAAGCTCACATCGTAAAATCCCCAGTTGCGGGCGCTGAGAACGCTCGGGTAACCCTTTTCGCCGCGCAATGTGAGGTCGGCGAGTCGTACCCCCCGGGAGCTGGCGTCGCCCGCCGCCCAGGACTTTCGCGAGCCGGTGTTCGGCGCGTGGCGGTAGGTGCGCAAACTCGAGCCGTCCAGCCAAGCCTGGGAAAGGGCGTCGATTACTTGCTGTTTGGAGCCGCCGAGCATCCAGGTCGCCACCGCCGTGGAAGCCACGCGAACCAGAAGTACATGACACAGGCCAACGCGGTTGAAACTGTTCTCCAGGGCCAGCACGCCCTGGATCTCATGGGCCTTGATCATGGCCTCCAACACATCGCGCATCAACAGCGGGGCTTGACCCGCGGCAACCCGGCGCTGGGAAAGATAATCCGCCAGCGCCAGAATGGCGCCGAGATTGTCGGAAGGGTGGCCCCACTCGGCGGCCAGCCAAGTGTCGTTGTAATCGAGCCAGCGGATAATGCAGCCGATGTCCCAGGCGGCTTTGACGGGGTCCAGCCGATACTGCGTGCCCGGCACCCGCGCGCCGCCGGGCACGACGGTGCCTTCCACCTGGGGTCCCAACAATTTGCGGCATTCGGGATAGCGCAGGGCGAGCAATCCGCAGCCGAGGCTGTCCATCAAACAGTTGCGGGCGGTGTCAAACGCCTCCCGCGAGTCGATTTGGTAGTCGCAGACATAGTCCGCGATATCGACCAGAACCTGATCGGGTTCCGGCCGGGTGTTCAGATCGGCGCTTACGCTCATGCTTGCCTCGAAATAGCTTGTGATTTTTCGACTGGATTGGACACAGTTGCGAACCGGGACCGGGCGCGCATCTTGCGCCCGCCTCAGCGCTTGTCGATGTCCACCCATTCCGCGCCCGCCGGCCCGGTGTATTCCGCGCTGGGGCGGATGATGCGATTGTTCGCGCGCTGTTCTTTCACGTGCGCGGCCCAGCCGGTGAGTCTCGACATGACGAAAATCGGCGTGAACAATTTGGTTGGTATGCCCATGAAGTGATATGCGCTGGCATGGAAGAAATCGGCATTGGCGAACAGCCGCTTTTCGCGCCACATTACCTCCTCGCAGCGCAGGGAAACGGGGTACAGCACGCTGTCGCCAACCTGCCGCGCCAGCTGTTTCGCCAGGTCCTTGATGATTGGTGTGCGCGGGTCGGATTTGCGGTAGACCGCGTGGCCGAAGCCCATGATTTTCTCTTTCCGCGCGAGCATGGCGAGAATCGCGCTTTCCGCTTCCGAAGGCGATTGCCAACGTTCGATCATGGCCATGGCCGCCTCGTTGGCGCCGCCATGCAAGGGGCCGCGCAAGGCGCCGATGGCGGCGACGATGCAACTATGCATGTCGGACAGCGTCGACGCCACCACCCGCGCGGTAAACGTAGAAGCGTTGAATTCGTGTTCGGCGTACAGAATCAGCGACACGTTCATTACCTGGCGCGACAATACATCCGCTTCTTCACCGCGCAACATGTGCAGGAAATGGCCGCCAATGGAATCACTGTCCAGCTCGGTTTCGATGCGGCGGCCAAAATGGCTCCACGCGTACCAGTAACAAATCACCGATGGCAGAACCGCCAGCAAGCGGTCGCTCACCGCGTCTTGTTGCGAGAAATCTTGCTCCGGTTCGAGATTGCCCAGCATGGAGCAGGCGGTGCGCATGACATCCATTGGATGCGCGTTGGCGGGGATGCGTTCCAGCACTTCACGCAACTCGGCGGGCAAGCCGCGCAAGCGCTTCAGTTTGCCGGTGAAACCTTCGAGTTCGCGCCGGGTTGGCAAATCGCCTTGCAGCAGCAGCCAGGCGACTTCTTCAAAGCTCGCCTTGCGCGCCAGCTCATCGATTTCGTGGCCACGGTAACTCAAGCCCGAGCCGGCCACGCCCACGGTGCACAGCGAGGTGGCTCCGGCGACCTGCCCGCGCAGGCCCGCGCCTTCTTTCGATCTTTCCGGCATGCTCTACTCCAGTTCGGTGCGCGCGGCCAAGGACAGGCTAAGCTCAATTCAGATTCACAGCTTTCGCACTGTCAGCGGCGAAAAGACGGTCCAGTTTCTTTTCGAACTGGTGGTAACCCAGCACTTCGTACAATTCTTCCCGGGTTTGCATACTGGAAAGCACGGCCTGCTGATGGCCGTCTTGCGCCAGCGAGCGATACACCCGCAAGGCCGCATTGCTCATGGCGCGGAACGCGCTCAGCGGATACAAGGCCATCGCCACGCCGGCCTCGCGCAATTGCCCGCGGCTGAACAATGGGGTTTGGCCGAATTCGGTGATATTGGCCAGAATGGGTACCGGCACCTCTTCGGCAAAGCGCCGATATTGTTCAAGTTCAAGCACGGCTTCGGGAAAGATCGCATCGGCGCCGGCCTCGACGCAGGCCACGGCGCGTTCCAGCGCCGCATCCAGGCCTTCCACCGCGATGGCGTCGGTTCGGGCCATGATCAGGAAAGAAGCATGCGTTTTCGCGTCCACCGCCGCTTTCACACGGTCAACCATTTCAGCGCGGCTGACGATGGCTTTGTTGGGCCGGTGCCCACAGCGTTTCGCGAACTCCTGGTCCTCGATGTGAACCGCCGCGGCACCGGCTTTTTCCAGCGCCTTGATGGCGCGGGCGATGTTCAGCGCGCCCCCCCAACCGGTATCGATGTCCACCAGCAAGGGCAGCTCGCTGGCGTTGCAAATGCGGTCCACATCCACCAGCACATCGTTCAGGCCCGTTACGCCAAGGTCCGGCAGGCCGCAGGAAGCCGCCGCCACGCCGCCGCCGGAAAGATAGATCGCCTTGTGACCGGCCGCTTCGGCGAGCTTGGCGCAATAGGCGTTGATGGTGCCAACGATTGGCAAAGGCTGTTCCTGCGCCAGCGCCCGGCGCAGCTTGTCTCCGGCGGATGAATCGGCCATCGGTAAGCGCTCCTTGAAAGATACTCGCGTTGGCGCTCTTCGCGGCCAAGCAAGTGAGGCAAGAGAACAATTATACTGGTTTTTGCCGTCAGCCGGGCCGGGGCCGGACTTTCGCGGGATGGTGTCAGGGCTGGGAATAGGGATTTTCCGGCAGCAGATGCGCGGCCAGCGGCATCCGTCGCGCGCTGTTGCGCGGACCATAATGCGCGGTCAGGTAGTCGAGAATTCGCGCTTCCACCGCGCTGTCGAGTTCATCCATGCCATGGTTTTGCCGCATGCGCAGCAGGCGGCTGCGCCAAACCGCGCGATTGCCGGCGTTTTGGGTGATCAGCAGGGCCGAATGGCATTCGGTGCAATTGGCCTGCACGAGTTGCCAATCGCCGTCCTCAACGAACCCGTTCGCCGGCCCGCTTTGCTCCGCGGCTCCGGAAAAGCGGGCGAACACCAGCGTCGCCAGCGCGGCTGCCGCGGCAATTCGGTGCCTGACGGGAAAACTTCGCATTAGCGGTCCGCTAAAGCACTTGCACCGCGATGCGGTGGCAAGCGTTGTTGAGATAGCCTCGGGGATTCCAGCCGGGCACGACCATGGGCTGGGAACGGCCGATGTCATCCATGGCCCGCGCCCAGATTTCGTAATAGCCGGGCTCTGGAAACTGCACCCAGGAAGCCCAGTCCTGCCAAGCCAGGCGGTTTGCCGGCGCTTGCACAGCCGTCGGCAGCCAAGTGGCGCCAAAATCGATGGACAGGAACACCGCGCTCACCGCATTGTCCCCGGCCCAGGCGTGGCCGCGCACGTCCAACCGCTCGCGGCGGTCGATTGAGATTCCAGAGCGGGGGTAGGTTATCAGGGACTTGACCGGCATGGATTCTATGATGCGCATGTCGGCGTCGGGAACCTGGCTGCCGGGCGCCACCGGCAGGCGCGGAACCATGTAGGAAGGCGCGGCCATTTTTTCGCCGTCGTGCACTCGATTGCGCAGCACAATACGTTGTAGCCATTTGCCCGAAACCGAGCCCGGCCACCCGCCACAGACCAGGCGCAGTGGATAGCCGTTGTGGCGCGGAAGCTCGGCGCCGTTCATTTGCCAGGCGATCAGGGACTCGCGCTCAAGCGCCTTCGCCATGGGCACGCCGCGGGAAATCGCCGCAAGTTCCGGGTTTCCGCTTGGATGGATGTCCGCCCCATAATAGCCGCAATACTCGGCATCGGCGGCCACACCGCAATAATTGAGCACATCGCGCAATCGCACGCCGGTGAACAGCGGACAACCCACAGCGCCCGTGGTCCACTGGTTGCCGCTGGCGGCGGGAACGAATTCGCTGCGGCCGTTGCCGCCGCATTCGAGTTGCAATTGCAGGCTGACGGTTTCGAATCTGGCGCGCAGGTCGGCTATGCTGAAACTTTGCGGCCGCAGGCAGGATTCGCCGCCAACTTCAAGCGTCCAGCCTTCCGCATCGAGCATATCCGGAACCAGGCCGTTGTTGCGCACGAACATATATTGGTTTGGGGTTACCGAATCATCCAGCAGGTGCGCGGGGGTTTCCGCGTTCAACGGGCGGTCGTTGAGTATGACGAGGCCTTCCTTGCCGGGAATTTCGCCGTCGGCGTTGTCGGCGGCGAAAGCCGCCGGAATCAAGCCCGCCGGCATATTGCGGGCGAAAGGGATGGCCGAACCCAGCGCCGCCGTCATCGCCAGCAAACCGCTGTTGCGGAGAAATCCGCGCCGGGTCAAGGGATTCGACTCGCGGCCCCACAGAAGACGGTCGGCCGCGGCGGGATGCCTGCGCAAGGCTTCGGTCAAGGAGATTGTTGCCTTCCGGCTCATGGGGTTCAATGTTCAGGAATGCGAACCCATGTGCTGAATCACACCGGGCTTGCGGCTTTCAAGTTTGGAAATGCTGTAGTTGTAACGCTTGGCGCAAGGGTCGATGTCCATTGCCTCGTCTATGGCGGCCGCAAGGTCCGCCTTGGCGGCCTGCCGGGTGAGATAGGGGCCGGAGATTTTTACTTGCAAGGATGGATCGTTCGGCGCCGTAGCCACGATGTAATAATTTTCTGCGTTCACGGACTTGCTTTTGTGGAAAATACCAAGTGAAACACAACAGGATGCAGCCAAGCACCCAGCCTTTTGCAGCAGCCGTATTGTAGCCCCGCACGGATTTCGGCTAGCGGATTTTAGGCCAATCTCACAATAAGTTACAAATCACATGTTTGCGATAATCGGAATCCGCAGCGAGGAAAACCGGCTATGCGAATCAGCGTGATTGTTCCCGTGCTCAACGAAGAGGCGGGAATAGATGCCTGTTTGCAAGACTTGCGGTGCTTGCGCCGCCTGGGCCACGAAGTCATCGTGGTTGACGGCGGCAGCACCGATGCGACCAGGACGCGGGCGGCGCCGCATTGCGACAAGCTTTTGCGCAGCCGGCCCGGCCGCGCGAGGCAAATGAATCTCGGCGCGCGTCACGCCAGTGGCGAGATATTGCTGTTTCTCCACGCCGACAACAAACTGCAAGCGGGAGCGCGGCGGTTGGTTGAAGAATTACTCACCCGCGGCCAAAACGGTTGGGGATGGTTCAAACTGCGCCTGAGCGGGCGGCTGCCGGTTTTTCGGCTGATTGCCGCGCTCATCAATGGGCGCTCGCGCCTGAGCCGAATCTGCACGGGCGATCAGTCCCTGTTTGTGTCCGCCGAACTTTTTCGGGCCGCGGGGGGCTTTCCCGACATTCCGCTGATGGAAGATATCGCCATTTGCAAAGCCTTGGGAAAACTCGAGCGCCCGCGGCCATCCAACTTGCCCACGCTGAGTTCTTCGCGGCGCTGGGAGTCCGCCGGAGTGGCGCGCACGATCTTGCAAATGTGGTGGCTGCGCTGGCTGTATTTTTGCGGTGTTTCTCCAGCCAGTCTGGCGGCGAGGTATTATCCGCAGCATTTCGGCGGCGCCCCCCGCCACAAATTCGCCGCGGCCAGAATTCTGGTATTCGCGCGGGAGCCGAAGGCTGGCGCGGTCAAGCGCAGGTTGGCGGCGCAAATTGGCGAACAAGCCGCCTTGCGCCTGTATCGGGCCATGCTGCGCCGCGTCGTGGCGACGGTTGAACAACGCCCGCTGGCGGAATATCGGCTTTGGGTGACGTCCAACCGCGAACATGAAGATTTTCTCGCCTTGTGCAATGCGCAAGACATCCACCTGCAGCGGGGCGCGGATTTGGGCGCCAGAATGATTCACGCCGCCGCAACGGAATTGGCGCAAGACGCCGTGGAATCGGTGCTGATCGTCGGCTCGGATTGTCCGGCCCTGACGCTAGATTATCTGGAACAGGCGCTGCAAGCCCTCGCGCAAGGCTTCGAAGTAGTCATCGGTCCCGCCCGGGATGGTGGTTTTGTGCTGATCGGTCTGCGCAAGGCCCGCGCGGAACTATTTCACGCAGTGGACTGGGGCGGACCCGAAGTATTGAGGCAAACCTTGCATCGGGTGCGCGGGCTGGGGATCCGGCATCACTTGCTTGAGGTTTCCTGGGATGTGGACGATGCGGAGGATTTACCCTTGCTCGATGCGCTGCGACCGCCATTGTCCTGTTCCAATTGATGTTATTCCCGGCGCAGAGCGCATCCAGTGGCCGCGGGCTTGTCCCACAGCCGGTTTACCTTAGATTTTGTTCGAATCGCAGCAGGCGCCGCGCCACGCGGGATGGGTCGATGCGATAGCGGCCCGATTCGAGTTGCCGGTGCATTAGCACGGTTCTGCTGATATTGATGTCAGGTTGTTGCCGGATAATCTCGCGCCATTCCGGCAGCTCGCCACAGGCCAACGCATCGCCGTCAACGGCCTCGCCGCCATGGGCCGGGTTGCGGATGGGTTTGATGAAAGGGACTGTGTTGCCCGAATTGCCGCTGTGTTGGGTCATTGCCTTGTTGCGGGATTGTCGTAAGACCTGCTTGGGCCTGAAACCTGAGGCCTGAAACCTGTGGCCTGAAACCTGTGGCCTGGAACCTGGCGCGGTGCCGATGTAATAAAACTTCGGCAGGACCGGCGCGAAGTTGACCACGTTGGATGGTTTGCGCGGCCCAATGCGGATAGGACGCCCCCGCGCATCGTGTACACTAGGCGCCCGCACCGCGCGCGACCTGCTGCTCATGTCCTCCGGCAAATCCCCTGTATTGTTGATCAGCGACGACGACCCCGCCAGGCAGGAGCTTGCGCTGAAACTCGGCTTTCTCGGCGAAACCGTGATCGAGGCCAATTCCGGCGATTGGCCGGATGCGGTGGCGGACCGCGAAGCGGTGGAAGCCGTGTTGCTGGGCCCTTGCGCGAATCCGGACCTGCGCGGCTTGCTGGCCGGGATCGAGTCCGGCTTGCCCCATGCGGCTGTGGTCTTGCTCGCGCTCGCGGATATTCCCGAGTTTGCGGACGCCTCCCTGCGCGCGCGCATGTTTGCCGAAGCCGGCGCGACGGAGAATTTTCGCGACTTGGTGGACGTGCTGCACAAGGCGCGCCTGTGCCATGAATACCTCGCCCGCGCCGCGGATGCCGATATTTCCCGCGGATTGGCATCGGTGCAAGGTCTGATCGGCGTCAGCCCGGCGATAGCGCGCATCCGCGAAGTCGTGGGACGCTTGGCGGACTCGGAAGTCAACGTCTTGATCACGGGCGAGTCCGGCACCGGCAAGGAGGTGGTGGCGCGCAACCTGCATCGGATTTCGGGCCGGGAAAGCAAGCCCTTCGTGCCGGTGAATTGCGGCGCGATTCCCGGCGAACTGCTGGAAAGCGAATTGTTCGGCCACGAACGCGGCGCGTTCACCGGTGCGGTGGCCACCACGGTGGGCCGATTCGAGCGCGCCCATGGCGGCACATTGTTTCTCGACGAAATCGGCGACTTGCCATTGAATATGCAAGTCAAATTGCTGCGCGTGCTGGAAGAGGGCAGTTTCGAAAAAGTCGGCGGTACCCGCGCGATCAAAACCGATGTGCGCATCCTGACAGCCACCCACCGGAACATCGAAGACATGATCGCACAGGGCCAGTTCCGCGAGGATTTATACTACCGGATCAATGTTTTTCCAATCGAAATGCCGCCCTTGCGCGAAAGAGTGGAAGACATCCCAATCCTGCTCAACGAATTGATACGAAATCTTGAAACCGCGGGCAAAGGTTCGGTGCGATTCAATTCCGCGGCGGTGACGGCCTTGTGCGGCTACCGCTGGCCCGGCAACGTGCGCGAATTGGCCAATCTGCTGGAACGGATGGCGATCATGTATCCCCACGGAATCATCGGCTGTGAACAATTGCCCGAAAACATCCGCGGCGCCGGCGAGCCATCCGCCCCGGCGCGCTCGCCGGCGGCGGGCGCGCGGCTTGATTCCACTGCGCGCGCGCCGTCGTCGATGGCGCCGGTGCACAGCCTGGATCTGAAACAATATCTGGCGAACCTGGAACGGGATTTTATCGAGCGGGCGCTCAAGGACAGCGGCGGCGTGGTCAAAAACGCGGCGGAAAGATTGCGGTTGCGGCGCACCACCTTGATCGAAAAAATGCGCCGGCACGGCTTGGGTTCCACTCGGCGGCGGCGGCAGGAATCCTAGCTCGGCAAGGCATGGAGGACCTGCCCCCGGTGGCGGAATTGAAGCTCGGCGAGGCCCGAAGCCCGCGCCCGGGATGGTTTTTTCCCGCGGGGTGACGGCTCATTCAATTTCCGGCGGGGCGGGCGCCTCGATTCCGCCGACGGGCAATTTTGCGCCATCCAGGTAGACGCCATCCGCGCCCAGACGCAAGCGCCCGGCGGCGTACCAGCCGGCGACCCGGGGATACAGCGCGTGCTCCAGCCGCCGCACCCGCTGCGCCAGGCTGGTTTCGGTATCGCCGGCGCCGACTGCGATGCGGCTGCGCGCAACCAGGGGGCCGCCGTCGAGGTCCTCGTTGACGAAGTGAATCGAAACCCCGTGCTCGCGCTCACCGGCGGCGAGCACGCGCCGGTGGGTATGCAATCCAGTGTATTTCGGCAACAGCGAAGGGTGGATGTTCAAGATGCGGCCGCTGTGGCGGCGCACGAAATCCCCGCCAAGTATGCGCATGAAACCGGCCAGCGCGATCAAGTCGGGAGCGAACGCGTCGATTGCCTCCAGCAAGGCGAGGTCGAACGCGGGGCGGTCCGGAAAATCGCCATGCTCTATGACCGCGGTCGGAATGCCCGCCCGCGCCGCGCGCCGCAAACCATAAGCTTCGGCTTCATTGCACACCACTGCCGTGACTTGAAATCCCTGCTCGGAAGACTGGTCGATGAGCGCTTGCAAATTCGAGCCATTGCCCGAAATCAACACGACCACCCCGCAAGCGCGCGACGACATCCCCGTTTCCGTCACACAATCTCGACCGCGGCTTTTGGCGCGTCCCGGGGCACTATTTCACCAATTGCGAAAGCCTCTTCCCCCCGCGCGCGCAGCAATTCCAGCGCCGCATCGAGGTCCTCGGCGGCAACGCAAACAATCATGCCCAGTCCGCAATTGAAAGTGCGCAGCATTTCCTTTCCGCCGACATTGCCGGTGGCCGCCAGCCAATCGAAAATCTGCGGACGCCGCCAGGCGCCGCGCTCGATTCGCGCCGCCAGCCCGGCGGGAAGCACACGGGCGAGATTTTCGGCGATGCCGCCGCCGGTGATATGGGCCATGCCATGGATGGCAATTTTTTCCTTCAAGGCGGCAACCGCTTGCACATAGATCCGGGTTGGAGTCAGCAGGACCTCGCCCAGGCTGCGCCCGTGGAAGTCTTGCTCCAGCTTGGCGCCCGAGACTTCGAGGATCTTGCGAATCAGGGAATATCCATTGGAATGGGGGCCGGAGGAGGCGAGCCCAAGCAGCCGGTCTCCCGGTTGCACGCGTTGCGGAACGATGATGTCTTCCTTTTCCACGACACCAACAGCGAAGCCCGCCAGATCGTAGTCGCCGGCGGCATACATGCCCGGCATTTCCGCGGTTTCACCGCCGATCAGCGCGCAACCAGCCTGCCGGCAGCCTTCGGCGATGCCGTCGACCACCGCCGCCGCCACTTCGATGTCCAATTTGCCGGTGGCGTAGTAGTCCAGGAAAAACAGTGGTTCCGCACCGCAAACGATGAGGTCGTTGACGGACATGGCGACCAGATCGATACCCACGCCTTTGTGGGAGCCCAGCGACAGCGCCAGCCTGAGTTTCGTGCCCACGCCGTCGGTTGCCGAAACCAGCACCGGCTGGCGATAGCCGGCGGGAATTTCGCACAGGGCGCCAAAGCCGCCGAGTTCGGAGAGTACTTCCGGTCTCGCGGTGGAGCGGGCCACGGGCGCGATGCGTTGGACCAGCGCATTGCCCAGGTCGATATCAACCCCCGCGGCACGATAGTCCAGGGATGCGCCGGCGGTCGGTGGAGAATTGTCGTTCATGGCGGGTGTTGGCTTGAAGATGGCCGCCATGGTAGCGGAATTGCAGTATCATTTCCGCATGAAAGGCGTGTTCGCGGACAAGCTGATTGGTCTGCTCGGCGGGGCATTGGCGCTTGCCTTGCTGGCTTTGACGCCGGCGGCCCGGGGTTTGCCGGTCGACGGTCTCTATCAGCAGCGCGTGGCGGTGGAGAATGAGACTCTTGCCGAGCGCGACCGCGCCTACCGGGTTGCTTTTCGACGCATGATCGTGAAGTTGACCGGCGATTCGCGCTGGCTCGAACCGGCCGCCGTGCGCGCGGCTTCGGACAACGCGGGGGACTTCGTGCAAGCTTTTGCCTACACTTCGGCGGAAGCGGGGAGCCAGCTCGCGGCCCAGCGCTACCTCGACGTGCAGTTTTCCGCGCCGCTGATCAATCAGTTGCTGGTCGCGCAAGACATTCCGCTGTGGGGCAGCAACCGGCCCAGCGTGCTGGTCTGGATGGCCTTGCAAGACGCCACGGGCCGACGCAGCTTGCTGAATTCCGAAACCGGCGCCGAAATCATCGAATACATGCGCCAATTCAGCGAAGAGCGCGGCCTGCCGATCATTTTCCCCTTGCTGGACATCGAAGATCGGCGCAATCTGTCCGTCGACGCGATTTGGGCCCAGGACGAACTGGCGATTCGCGAGGCCAGCAATCGTTACGACGCCGACAGCATCCTCGCCGGAAGATTGCTGTTCACCGCCACCGGCGAACTTGTTGGCCTGTGGCAGTTTCTGTTCCGCGAAGAAGCTGCCATCTTCGATGGTTTCGATACCGAGCTGGCGTCGTATCTCGAGCGGCCCTTGTCGCGCATCACCAGCGAGTTGGCGCGAAATTTCGCTCTGCCGCCGGACGACCAGGGCGAACAGTCGGCGCGTTTGCGGGTGGACGGCATTCGCAGTTTTTCCGATTACACGGCCTTGCTGGAATACGTTCGCGCAATCGGACTGGTGCAATCGGCAAACGTGGTTGCGGTGGACGGCGAACGGCTGGAGCTTTCGCTGGATATGCGCGGCAACGCGGAGCAACTGTTCAATCTGATCGCGCTGGACCGGGATTTGCTGCCGGTGGGCGAGGTCCAAAACGCCGCCGCGCCCGTGCTGCATTATCGCTGGATGCGTTGATCATGGCCGCGCCCGAAACAGGTCAACTGCCGCTGGCGGTCGGTCTGGCCGATGAGGCAACCTTTGGCAATTTTGTCCCGTCGCCGGAAAATCTGCCCTTGCTTGCCTGGCTGCGGGACCCCAAAAACAGCGATTCGCCGCTGCTGATTTGGGGGCCGCCCGCCTCCGGCCGCACGCATCTGCTGCAGGCCTGCTGCCATCAGGCGCAGGGCGGCGGGGCTTTCTTTCTGCCGTTGCGCCAGAAAGACCGCTTGGCGCCGGAAATACTGGAAGGGCTGGATGGCTTGGCGACGATTTGCATTGACGATATCCAGTGTGTCGCGGGCATTCCGGAATGGGAAATCGCCCTCGTGCGGCTAATCGACAAGGTCAACGCGACCGCTTCCCGGCTGCTGCTCTCGGCATCGGCCAACGTCGCGGACCTGCCTTGGGAAATGCCCGATCTTCCATCACGACTGCGCCAGGCGCTGGTGTTCAAGCTGCATCCCTTGAACGATGCCGGCATCTTGCAAGCTTTCGAATTGCGCGCCCGCAAGCGCGGCCTGCGGCTCGCCGCCGGCGTCGCGGACTTTATCGGCGTGCGCGCCGAACGAAGATTGGATGCGCTGATGGAGATTTTGCAACGGCTCGATGAAAGTTCCATGCAACGCCAGCGGCCCATCACCATTCCGCTGATCAAGGAGATTTTGCACTGGTAGGGCTCAGCTTTGCGCCCCATAAGCGCGGCGGTGGCCGCGGATAAAGGCGATCAGTCCGCAAAACACGGCTATGCTAAGCGCGCATTGCGCCAGACCCCAGGCGAATCGCGCGGGGCTGAACGCGAGCACGACGCCGTGAATGAAATAAAACTGGATGGCGAAGCCCAACCAGGCGTAGGTGCGCGGACGCTTGCGATGCAAACCGGGCAACAGCGCAAGCAGGGGCAGTGCCTGCAAGCCCCAGGCGACCAGGCCCGCCAAGCCGAACATGTCCAGGCTCAAACCCGTGCGCAGGTAAATCAGCGTCAGCAAGGCGTAAGCCGCGCCCAACACCAGCAAGCGGGCATAGTGCGCCGCGTTCACAACAGTTTGCGGGCGATTTCGGCAACGCGCCGACCGAGCGCCTTGCACAAGTCGGTTTCTTCATCGCTGATCTCATTGGGCCCGTCCATGGGGGCGAAATGACTGGCGCCATAGGGAGTTCCGCCGCTTCGGGTGCCGCGCAGGGCCGGCTCGGAGTAGGGGATGCCGCAAAAGATCATGCCGTGATGCAGGAAAGGCAGCGCCATCGTCAGCAAGGTCGTTTCCTGGCCCCCGTGCAGCGAGGAGGTCGAGGTGAAAGCCGCGACGGGTTTGTTGATCAGGTCGCCCGAACTCCAGATTGAACCCGTGCCGTCAACAAAATATTTCAGCGCCGCCGCCATATTGCCAAAGCGGGTGGGGCTGCCGACGATCAGCCCGGCGCAGTCCCTGAGGTCGGACTCCGTGCAATATGCGGCGCCGGCGGCGGGAACTTCGGCTTCGGTCTGTTCCGTGGTCGGCGACACCGGGGGTACCGTCCGCAGCCGCGCTTCGAAACCCGCCGATTGTTCGACACCCCGGGCGATCAATTGGGCCATTTTCCCGGTCGCGCCAAAGCGGGTGTAATACAGAATCAAAATGTGGGCGTTCACGCATCGTCTCCTATCAGCGCGAGCACGGCCTCGGGTGGGCGGGCGATGATCGCCGTGGCGCCTTTCACGACGATGGGACGCTGGATCAGAATGGGATGGCGGCAGACGAGATCGCAGACGATTTCTTCGCTCAAATCTTCGTCGGCGATTCCAAGCTCGTCGTATTCCGATTCGTTCTTGCGCAACAGGTCGCGGATGCGCAAACCCAATTTGGCCAGCAATCCTTTGAGTTCATCCATGCCGGGCGGCGTTTCCAGGTAATGAATGACATCGTGCGGCGTTTCGTTTTCTTCCAGCAGCGCGAGTGTGGCCAGCGATTTCGAACAATCGGGATTGTGATACACAAGGATCCGGTCCATTGCAGTCTCCGTCTTGGGCAGCCGGCCCCGTCGGCCGCGCTTGATGTTGGCGGCAAGCGGTGTCGCGGTTTTTCGGCATTACGAAAGCGAAAAGTATACAAAACCCCCGGCAATCCATGGCAACCGCGGTTCGCCGCGAATTCCACCCCGCGCGCCGGGTTCAACAACCGCGCCGGCCCGCTTTGATCAGGATTCGGCCAGCCATCGCGCAACCTTGGCAAGCGCCGCGTCCGATTCGAGTATGGATTTTTCGCCGCTGCGGCGGCAAGTGTGTTCCACGCCGCCTTCCGCCAGCGCCCTCGGCGAGACCACCAGCCGATGGGGAATGCCGATCAGTTCGGATTCGGCGAACTTGACGCCGGGACTGGTCTTGCGGTCCCGGTCATCGAACAGCACTTCGATGCCGGCGTCCAGGGCCTGCCGATACAGCTTTGCGGAATGCTCCCGCACCTGTTGCGATTTGTGCGCGTCGATTTCGACGATGACCAGATGAAAAGGCGCCACACTTTCGGGCCAGACAATGCCGCGCGCGTCGTGATGTTGTTCAATGCAGGCTGCGGCAAGCCGGGTTACACCGATGCCGTAGCAGCCCATGTGCATGGCTGTGGGCTTGCCTTGCTCGTTGAGCACGCTGGCGTTCAGCGACTCGCTGTACTTGGTGCCCAGTTGAAAAATGTGCCCGACTTCGATGCCGCGGCGTATCACCAGCGTGCCTTTGCCGTCGGGACTGTTGTCGCCTTCCTCGACGGTGCGCAAATGGGCCACTTCGTCATAGCGGCAGTCGCGTTCCCAATTGGCATTGACGAGATGGCTTTCGGCGCGATTCGCGCCACACACGAAATTGTCCATTTGCGCGACGTGGTGGTCGGCAATCACGCGAATGGGAAAGGGATGCGCGGGCCCAATACAGCCGGGCGCGCAGCCAAGCCTTTGCTTGATCCGTTCCTCGCCGGCGAAACGCAAGGGCGACCCCACACCTTCAAGCTGCCGCGCGAGTGTTTCATTCAGTTGATGGTCGCCACGCAACAGCAGGGCGATGAGTTCGTCTCCCGGTGTGCCGTCTTCCGCGGCGGCATGGACAATCAGTGTCTTGACCAATCGCCGCGGCTCGACTTCGAGCAAGGCGCAAACTTGCTCGATGGTCGTGGCGTCCCCGGTATGGGTGGGCACGCAGGCCAGGGGCGCCCCGCGCGGCTGGGCGGCGGGAGGCAGCGCGGTCGCCAGTTCGATATTGGCGGCGTAATCGCCGTCGGTGGAAAAGACGATTTCATCTTCGCCCGATTCCGCCGGCACGTGAAATTCATGGGAGGTGCTGCCGCCGATATTGCCGGAATCCGCCGCCACCGCGCGGTAATCCAGTTGCAGGCGGCGCAGGATTCGCGTGTAGGCCCGATGCATGTCCTGATAGGTGCGCTCGAGCGAGGCCTGGTCGGTGTGAAAAGAGTAGGCGTCTTTCATGATGAATTCGCGCGCCCGCATGACGCCGAACCGGGGCCGCCGCTCGTCGCGGAACTTGGTTTGGATCTGATACAGCAGCAGCGGCAATTGGCGGTAGCTGTGGCATTCGTTGCGAACAATGTCGGTTACGACTTCCTCGTGGGTGGGGCCCAGGCAAAAATCGCGCTGGTGGCGGTCTTGAAAGCGCGCCAGTTCCGGACCCATGTCCTGCCAGCGTCCGGATTCCCGCCACAGTTCGGCCGGCTGCACCATGGGCATGAGAATTTCCTGCCCCCCGGCGCGGTCCATCTCCTCGCGCACAATATGGGCGATTTTGTGAACCACGCGCACGCCAAGCGGCAGGAAACTGTAGATGCCGGCGGCGTGTTTGCGGATCATGCCGGCGCGCAACATCAGCCGATGGCTTGCGGTCTCGGCGTCAGCGGGAGTTTCTTTCGTGGTTGCGAGCAGAAATTGACTGGCCTTCATGGTGCATTTTCCGCGTTGCCCGACCCGGAATCCGCAGAAAAAGCACCGACGGTGGAGGCACTGGCGGCGGAAGCTTTGACGGAGCGCAGCCGGGTCGAGTCTACAATGCGAAATCCTTGAGCTTTTTCAGCGGGGTAACCCTGACCCGGGTCGAGGCGGGTTTGCGCGGCACATCCATTCGCTCTCCGGGTTTGAATGGATTGGGCACATTCTTTCGCGCCGGCCGGGCGGCTTTCTTCACCGTGGTGATCTTGAGCAGGCCCGGCAAGATGAATTCTCCCGCGGCGCGCTTTCTAACGTGGCGTTCAATGATCGAGCCCAACTCGTCGAGAACCGCCGCCGTTTCCTTGCGGCCCAGACCGGTATTGGCCGCGATTTCCTCATGCAGCTCGGTTTTGGTGTATCTCTTGCGGATAGCCGACTTGCGCCGGTTCGACCTTTTTCGTCTCGCCGCGGTGGCGGCGCTTAGCCTGCCCATATCCTGTTCCTTCGCCAAGTCTTTTTCTTCCCTAATTTTCCCTGTGCCGGATGCTCATCAAGTGCCTCAAGCTAGCGCATCCCGTGTGCCATTACAAGTCCAAGTGGCTGTCTTGTAAACGATCTTCGGGATTTTCTACAATGGGCGCCGGTTTCCGCGCAAGCGCGCCGCGCGACCGCTTGTGAACGGGCGCTTGCGCAAACTCCGCCGCAACTTTGCCAGCCATGCCAAGTATTTTTCCAGCCTATGTCGGCCTGCGCTATTCGGTGGCGCGCAAAGGCAATTTGCTGTTGTCGTTCGTTACTTTTATCTCCATGCTCGGCATTGGTCTGGGCGTTATGGTGCTGATCATCGCGCTTTCGGTAATGAACGGGTCTATTGGCGTGTTGCGCGGGGAAGCTTTGAAATCGGTTCCACAGGTCACGATCGCGGCGCGGGTTGGCGGACTGGACTGGCGCGCCATGCTGGTGCGGGCGCGGGAAAACCCGGAAATTCTTGCCGCGGCGCCATTTGTCGAAGCGGATGCGGTACTGCGCTTCCAGGGCCGCGACGAATTCGTGCGCCTGCGCGGTGTGGCGCCGGATTTGGAAGCCGCGGTGCTGGATACCCAAAGCGAAACCGGCTTCAATCTGTTCGCGGCCATGGCCGAACGACCGGACGGCATCATCGTCAGTGCGCGGCTGGCCGCATCGCTCGGCATGTTTCCCGGTGAACAGGTGTCGCTGTATTCCCTGGCTGGATTGCTCGCCCGGTCCTTCGGCGACAGCCGCGGCATGACGGTTTCGGGGTTTGAGGATTTCGGGATTTACGGGGAAGGCAATATCGTGCTGGCGCATTTTTCCGGGGCGCGCGACTTGCTGCGGGAGGACCCGGGCGCCATGCCGCGGCTGCGGCTGAAAGTTGCCGACGTCATGCGCGCCCGGGAAATCGCCGAAGCCAGCTTCGGCGGCTTGCCCGGTGTGGAAATCATCACTTGGCAGGAGCAACAGGCGAGCTTGTTCAACGCCTTGCGCATGGAAAAGCTGGTCACCACGGTCATGTTGCTGATGATCGTGCTAGTGGGCGCGGTGAATATCGTTTCCACGCTGGTGATGGCGGTGGCGGACAAAAGCGCCGATATCGCGATCTTGCGCACCATGGGTGCGAATCGCTGGTCGGTGCTTGGCATTTTCATCTGCCAAGGCATGGTTGCTGGTTTGGCGGGCACCTTAAGCGGCGCCGCGCTGGGTGTGCTGCTTGGCGCCAATCTTCCATCGATCAGCATGACGCTGGAAAACTGGCTGAACCGGTTGCCGGCGGGCGGTGAATGGCAACTGCTTTCGCATTTGCAAACCCGGGTGGACCCCGGAGAAGTATTGCTGATCTGTGTCGCCGCCTTGACCATCAGTCTGGCGGCGACCTTGTATCCCGCCTGGCGCGCAAGCCAGGTGCGGCCGGCGGAAGTGTTGCGCTGCGAGTAATGGGTTTTTGGCAAAAATACCGCGTGATGAATTATGGAGCGTGAAGAAAATGGAACTGAAATGGATGTCGGGACAGCGGTGATACGTTGCGAAAACCTGGGCAAGAGCTATGCCCAGGGTCCGCAGCGCGTGGAGGCGCTGAAAGCTGTCACTTTGCGCATCGGCAAGGGCGAACGAGTCGCCATCATCGGCAGTTCCGGTTCCGGCAAAACCACATTGCTCAATCTGCTCGGCGGCCTGGATGCCCCAAGCAGCGGTGTCGTGTATATCGCCGGCCGCGAGCTGAGCGCGCTGAATGAGCGCGAAAGAGGTTATTTGCGCAACCGGTTTCTGGGATTTGTTTATCAGTTTCACCATTTGTTGGCGGAGTTCAGCGCTTTGGAGAACGTCTCCATGCCATTGCTGATTCGCGGCGAAGGCCGCCGCGAGGCCCGGCGCCGGGCGGCCGCGATGCTCGCGCGGGTTGGCCTTGGCCAGCGCGAGCGGCATCGACCCGCGGAGTTGTCCGGCGGCGAACGGCAACGGGTGGCGATCGCCCGGGCCTTGGTTGGCGAGCCCCGCTGCGTTTTGCTCGATGAACCCACGGGCAACCTGGATTTCCACACCGGCCTTGAAATTGGCGCCTTGCTGCTCGACTTGAACGAGTCCCTGGCAACCAGTTTTGTCACTGTGACCCATGACCGGCAGCTCGCCCAATCCATGCAACGCACTTTGGTGCTGGAAGATGGCCAACTCCAATCCTGAACGGCCACTGGCCCTGTCGCGCCATATCGCCCTGCGCTATGTCGGCGCCCACCGCGGCGGCGGCCTGGTTTCCTTCATGTCCGCCATTTCCATACTGGGTCTGGCGCTGGGCATCGCCTTGCTGCTAACGGTGCTATCGATCATGAACGGCTTCGACCGCGAAATGCGGCGCAACGTGCTGGGTATCGTGCCGCACATCAGTCTGCGCGGGGACGCCGGCCCAACCTCGGCGCAATGGCGGGATCTGCAAGCCTCCCTCGCCGCCTATCCGGGCATTGCTTCGGTCTCGCCGGTGATCGAGACGCAAGCGGTGGTGGCGAGCGAGGCCGGCAACCGCGGCGTGATGGCGAATGGAGTGGATGCCGGACTCGAATCGGAGTATTCGGTCCTGGACCGTTTTATGCTCGAAGGCGACCTGGGCCGACTTGGCCAGACCCGCTGGGGGATTGTTCTCGGCGACACCCTGGCGCGCGACTTGCAAGTCGGCGTGGGCGGGCGGGTCAGGTTGTACGCGCCGGCGCTGATCGTCAACCCGCTGGCGCCCACGGTCAACTCTCGCGAATTCGAAGTCAGCGGCATTTTCCGGGTGGGCAGTCGGGAACTCGACAGCCGCCTGGTGGTGCTGAACCGCGAAGCGGCCCGGGCTCTGTTCCGGCTGCGCGCGCCGCAGAATGCGCTTTGGCTGCGAACCGCCGATGTGTTGGGCGCCGATGCCCTGTTGCGGGAGCTCAGCCCGCGGCTGCCAGCGGAAATCGCCGCCGAATCCTGGGTCAGCCAGTTTGGCGCGGTCTACGAGAACATTCGTTTTTCCCGCAATCTGATCGGTTTTCTGCTTTGGCTGTTGATTGCGGTGGCGGCTTTCAATCTTGTCGTCAGCTTGATCATGATTGTGCGCGATAAACGCGCGGATATCGCAGTGTTGCGGGCATTGGGCGCCGACCCGGGCGTCATCGGCGGAATTTTCATGTGGCAGGGCGCGCTGGTTGGCGCGACCGGCATCGCCCTCGGCTTGTCGGCCGGCATCGCCGGCTCGCTGTACATCAGCGATCTGGCTCGTGTTATCGAAACATGGTTCGATATCGAGCTGCTTAACGCCGAGGTCTATCCCATGGACTATCTCCCTTCCAGTTTGCAAATCGGCGACGTCCTCAGCGTCAGCGCCGGAGTCTTGTTGCTTTCGCTGTTGGCCACTGTCTACCCAGCGCGACGCGCGGCCGCGGTGCGGCCCGCGCTGGCCCTGCGCGCCGAATAAGCCGTAAATTTCCACAAAAAAACCGCAATCCTGGCAACCGTTTCTATATTTCGCTTTGGGGAAGGAGGCGAAATCATGCGGCTCGGGATCATTGCCTATATTTGCGGGTTGTCGCTGGCCAGCTTGACGCCGAGGCCGGAAGTTTGGGCCGGCGTCACGACCGTCTTGTTATCGTTGGCCTTTTTCGGGCTGGCGGGCAAGCGTCGCGGAGTCGGAGCCAGGCTGGCCTGTCTCGCCGCCGCGGCGATGCTTGGCTGCGGCTGGCATCTGCTTTGGGCCGGCGCCCGGCTTGACCGGCAATTGCCGCCCGCACTCGAAGGCCGCGACATGCAGGTGCGCGGTATCGTGCGCGGTCTGCCGCGTCGATTTGACGAGATCCAGCAATTCGCCTTTCAAATCGAATCTTCCGACAGTGGATTTCAGCAGCGCAAGGTATTGCTGAACCACTACGGCGGGGAGGAAATACTCGCTGGCGCAAGGTATGCGCTCGAGGTGAGAATGAACCGTCCCCGGGGACTGGCCAATCCCGGTGTGTTCGATTACGAAGCCTGGCTGTTCCAGCGCGGAATCGCCGGCCGGGGGTATGTGCGCGAGCTGGTTCAAGTCCTGCCGCAAGAGGGCAATGCGCGGTTCGATGCGCTGCGCGCCCGGCTGAAAGCGGGAATCCTGCGTCTGGCCGGGGATTCAACCAGCGCGGGCGTGATTGTGGCGTTGGCCCTAGGCGACGACAGCGGTTTGACGGACGAGCACTGGGAGCTTTTCCGGCAAACCGGAACCAATCATCTGTTTGTGATTTCCGGGCTGCATATCGGTTTGATCAGCCTGCTCGCCTGGGGCTTGACCTTGCTCTTGGCAAAACGTTTGCCGTGGTTGCTGCTGATCGCTCCGGCGCAAAAAATCGCCTTGCCGCCGGCGTTGGCGGCGGCCTGGGCCTATGGCTTGATCAGCGGCTTTGGCTTGCCGGCGCAGCGCGCCTTGATCATGGCCTCGGTATTCATGCTGGCCGCGCTGCTGCGCATCAAACAGCCGATGAGCTTGCGCTTTCTGCTGGCAATGGCGGTGGTGCTGACTTTGAACCCATTGAGTTTTCTGGGAATGGGTTTCTGGCTCAGTTTTCTCGCCGTGGGTTCGCTGTTGCTGATTCAATCCCGCGGCTCGCGGGCGGCCGGCGCAAGCGCCTGGATCGGCGGCGGCCTGCGGCCGCAATTGGCGGTGGCGGCGGGCTTGCTGGTGCCCCTGTTGTTCTGGCTTGGCGAGGTGAGCCTGCTGGGACCGCTGGTGAATTTGCCCGCCATTCCCCTGGTTGGTTTCGTGGTGGTTCCCCTGTGTTTGCTCTCGCTTTGCTTGCTCGCCATCAGCGAGACCCTGGCGGGATGGTGTTTGCATCTGGCGGCTTGGCTGCTGGGCCTGCTTTTGTGGGGTCTGCGGGAAGCCTTGGCGCTGGGTTCGCAATTCGCGATCCTTGAGCGCGGCGCGCCTTCGCTGGCGACCATGGCCCTGCTTGGCGTCGGCAGCGTATTGGCGCTGTTGCCGCGGGGATTTCCCGGCCGCGCGCTGGCCCCGGTCTTGCTGATGCCCTTGCTGTTCGCACCCGCCAAGGCATCCCGGCAGGACTTGTTGCGGTTGGATGTGCTCGATGTGGGGCAAGGGCTTTCCGTCCTCGTAAGAACGCGAAACCACACGCTGCTGTACGATACCGGAGCGAGTTTTTCTCCCAACGCGAGCATGGGAGACCGCGTCGTGGTGCCGCTGCTTGAGCGAATGGATATCGGCAAGCTCGACGCGCTGGTGCTCAGCCATGCCGATGATGATCACAGCGGCGGATTCGCGGCTGTCGCCGAATCCCTGCCGGTGGACCGCGTCTACGCCAGCTTCGAAGTGGCGCGGGCGCCAGGCGCATTTCACCTCTGCCGCGATTTTATCGCTTGGCGCTGGGACGAAGTCGAGTTCCGCTTCCTGCACCCGCGCGCTGCGCATTCCCCACCCGGCAATGACAACAACAATTCCTGCGTGTTGCAGATCAGCGGCAAAGGATTCGGCGCCTTGTTGCCGGGCGATATCGAGTCGGAAGTGGAACGGGAACTGGCCGCGCTGTTGCGCGGGAAGTTGCGCAGCGAGCTGTTGATCGCATCGCATCATGGCAGCAATACCTCATCAAGCTGGCCGTTCCTGAAAATGACCGACCCAGACCATGTCGTGTTCACGGCGGGTTATCGAAACGCTTTCGGACATCCTTCGCCACTGGTGCTGGAGCGGGCCGCGTTTTTCACGCCGAATCTGCGCAGCACCAGTGAGGAAGGCATGATCAGCTTCATACTGCCCGAGGCGGGCGCCAGCTTGCGTGTGCGGAGCTTTCGCGCGGATCATCCCCGCTATTGGCGCGCAAGCGGCGCAGTGCCGCCAAGCGCTGTGCTACAGTAGCGCATGGCGCGTTTTCTGCGTCCCAAGCAGGTCGCGGCGGCGCTTGCAATCGCGCCGGTTGATTGGCCGCCCCGGCCATGGCCCCAACTTCCGGCCCCACTCCCGGCTTGGCGCGGCAATGCGATCGGGAGAGCGTGCGAAACGGCGGCGGGGCCGGTGCGCGGGAGGATGCTGGATTGTTCGAACTGATCACGGCCGGCGGCTGGCTGATGCTTCCGATTCTGTTGAGTTCGGTGGTCGCCGCCGCCATCGTCATTGAAAGATTCTGGAGCTTGAGCCTGTCGCGTATCGCGCCCCCCTACCTGCTCGCGCAAGTCTGGACCTGGCTGAAAAACAAGCAATTGGACGCCGACCGACTGACCCGGATACGGCGCGCTTCGCCGCTGGGGAAAATTCTCGCCTCGGGGCTCGTCGCGGCCCAACACGGGCGAGCCGAGATGAGCAAGGCGATTGAGCAAACCGGCGCGCAAGTGGTGCATGAACTGGAGCGCTATTTGAATGCTTTGGGCACGATTGCCCAGATCTCGCCCCTGCTCGGATTGCTCGGCACGGTGTTTGGCATGATCGAGGTTTTTGACGACATCATGTTGCAAGGCACCGGCGATGCCAGCTTGCTGGCCGGTGGAATTTCCCAGGCGCTGATCACCACGGCGGCTGGATTGACCGTCGCCATCCCCTCGCTGTTGTTCCATCGCCATTTCCGCCGCCGGGTGGACGCGCTGGTGCTGGAGCTGGAACACGAATCGCTGAAACTGGTGGAAATCCTGCATGGCGATCGCAAAATCACGATCAAGGGTGTTTGAAGGCTGGTTGGGTGGTCAAATGCTGAAATTCAGGCGGGGCAGGGAACCAAACGAGCTTGCGATCAATATCATGCCGCTGATCGATGTTGTTTTCCTGTTGCTGATTTTTTTCATGGTCACCACCAGCTTCCAACGCGAAAATTGGATGCGGGTCAATTTGCCCCAGGCCAATACGCCAAGCCCGGCGGCGCCCGCGGCGCGGATCGAAGTGTTGGTGGACCGCGATGGCGACTACCGGATCAACGGCCGGGCATTGGCCAACAACCGCTTGAGCACTTTGACCGCCGCCCTGGAACGCGAGGCCGGCGGCGACAAAGACTTGCCCGTGGTGTTGACGGCCGCCGCCGAAGCCAGGCACCAGGCCGTTGTGACGGCCATGGAAGCAATCGGCGCCGCGGGTTTCGCCAGCTTGCGCATCGCAACCCGGGACGTGATTCCAGATTGAGGCGGCGCTGAAAAATGACCCGGCGGAAACCAGGAATGGGTTGAATAACATGCATGCAAGCAAAACCGACGGCGCGGCTTCGGCAAGCGCCTTGTACCGCCGCCTGCTCGGCTATGCCGCGCCGTTCACCGGCGCCATCTGCCTTGCCGTGGTCGGCTTTGTCCTGTTCGCCGTGACCACGCCCTGGCTGGCCTGGTGGTTCGGCTGGCTGACCGACGCCGTTGCTTCGCAAGATGCCGCGGCGTTGCGCGGTTTCGCGGTGTTGAATTGTCTTGCCATTCCCCTGGTGCGCGGCCTCGGCGGCTTTCTCAGCGGTTATTCCATGGCGCATATCGCCAGCCATGTCACCCACCGGTTGCGCGCGCAACTTGGCGAAAGGCTGATCTTGCTGCCGGCGCGGTTTTTCGACGACAAGGAGCCGGGAAAACTGGTCTCCAAGTTCAGCTACGACATCTCCCAGGTAACCGAGGCCAGCAGCAACGCATTCGCCATTCTCGTGCGCGAAGGCTTGATAGTCATTGGACTGCTGGTCTACCTGCTGTACACCGATTGGCGGCTTGGCCTGGTATTTCTGATCATCGCCCCCGCGGTAGGGCTGGTGGTGCAGGCCGCTTCGCGGCGATTTCGCCGCTACAGCAAGCAATTGCAAGACTCCATGGGCGATGTGTCCCAGATCACCCTGGAAACCATCAAAGGCTATCAAGTCGTGCGCGTGTTCAACGCCGAGTCCTATGTGAACCGGAAATTGCATGGCGCGAGCGAACGCAACCGGCTTCAGAACATGAAAATCGCCATGGTGCTGGGAATCAGCACTCCGCTGGTGCAATGTATCGTCGCGGTGGCGATGGCGGTGCTGGTCTGGTTGGCGATGTCGCCGGAATTCTTCACCGACAAAACCCCCGGCGATTTTGTCACCTTCATCACCACCGCGGGTCTGCTGTCGCGGCCCATCCGCCAGCTCACCCAAGTGAATTCGGTGATCCAACGCGGTCTGACCGCCGCGGCAAGCGTATTCTCGATGTTGGACGAGGCGCCCGAACCCAACACCGGCACCTTCCAGACCTCCCGCGCCAAAGGCCGGGTTGAATTTCGCAACGTGAACTTTTCCTACAACGGCGAGGTTCCGGCGCTGCGCGATATCAATCTTGTCGCCGAGCCCGGCCAGACCATAGCGCTGGTGGGCCGTTCGGGCAGCGGCAAATCCACCCTGGCGCGGCTGCTTGCGCGGTTTTACTCCTATGACAGCGGCGATATCCTGCTCGACGGCGTCTCGCTGCGGGATTATGAATTGCGCAATTTGCGTGGCCAGATTGCCGTGGTGAGCCAAAATGTCGTGCTGTTCAATGGCACCGTGGCGGAAAATATCGCCTATGGTGAAGAGCGCTTTGACCGGGAGCGCTTGCTGGAAGCCGCCCGCAACGCCCACGCCATGGAATTTATCGACCAACTCGAGAACGGCCTCGACACCCCGGTCGGCGACGACGCCGGGCTGCTTTCCGGCGGTCAGCGCCAGCGCATCGCCATCGCCCGGGCCTTGCTCAAGGATGCGCCGATCCTCATCCTCGACGAGGCCACTTCGGCGCTCGACTCCGAATCGGAGCAGCACGTTCGCGAAGCGCTGCAATGGCTGACCCGGGGGCGCACAACCTTTGTTATCGCCCATCGATTGTCCACGATCGAAAGCGCCGACCGCATCGTCGTGCTGGAAGCGGGACGCGTGGTCGAGTCTGGAAGCCATGACCAATTGCTGGCGCAAAACGGCCACTACCAAAGGTTGCGCGCGATGCAATTCTCCGACATCGAACATGCCTGAACCAGGTTGGGGCGGCGCATGAGATATCTCGAACGCGCCTGGTACGAGAACCACGCCTGGCTCTATCCGCTGTGGCCGCTTTCGCTGCTGTACCGGTTGCTGGCGGCATGCCGGCGCTGGTATCAAAGCGCCGCCGCGAGATGTCCGGGCAAGCAACCCGTCATTGTGATTGGCAATATCTCGGTGGGCGGCGCGGGCAAGACATCGCTGCTCATCGCCCTGGCGCGGGAATTGAAGGGGAGGGGATATCGTCCGGGTATCGTCAGCCGCGGTTATGGCGCTTCCGCCAAGCGCTTTCCGCTGCTGGTGGAAGCCGATTCCGACCCCGGACTTTGCGGCGATGAGCCGGTGCTGATCGCCACGCGCAGCGCTTGCCCGGTGGTGGTGGACCCTGACCGCCCCGCGGCGCTGGCGCACTTGCTGGACAACTTCGAGGTGGATCTGGTGCTCAGCGACGATGGCCTGCAGCATTACCGGATGCATCGCGACATCGAAGTCGTTGTGGTCGACGGCGCGCGCCGTTTGGGCAATGGCATGTGCCTGCCCGCGGGACCGCTGCGCGAACCGGCGAAGCGGCTGCGCGAAGTGGACCTGATCGTAGTCAACACCCCCCCGAACGGCCCGCATGCTCCAACCGGCGGGGAAAAACAAAGCGCCGCGGTCGCGGCCTTGGCCGGTCCGGTGCCGGTGTATCACGCAAGCATGGAAGCCCATTGCCTTGAGAATCTCGTCAATGGCGAAAAATATCCCCTGGCCGGTGCGCCGATCGCCGGGGCCACCGCGCTGCAAGCGGTTTCAGCCATTGGCAATCCGCGCCGTTTCCACGCCATGCTGGAAAGCCTGCCTTGCGCGATTGTTCCCATCGATTTTCCAGACCACCACCGTTACCGGCCGCAAGACTTTCGCGGCCCGCGCATCGATCCACGGCTACCCGTCGTGATGACCGAAAAGGATGCGGTAAAATGCCGGCACTTCGCCGAGGCCAATTTCTGGGTCTTGCGCGCCGACATGGTGCTGCCGGCGGAATTGATCGAAGACCTGCTGCAAAGAATCGAGCAGGCACCGGCCTGAATCGCCCGCCGCGGCATGTTGCAGAGAACAGAAAGTGGACAAAAAACTGCTCGCCATACTCGTCTGTCCGATTTGCAAGGGCGAATTGCGCTATGACCGCCAGGCCGGAGAACTGCTTTGCGTGGCTGACGGACTTGCGTTTCCCCTTCGTGACGGCGTGCCGATCATGCTCGTCGAAGAAGCGCGGGAATTGAGCTTCGCCGAACGGGAAAAGGCGCGGTGACATTTGCCGTCATCATTCCCGCCCGTTACGCCGCCAGCCGCCTGCCGGGAAAATTGCTGCTGGAATTGGCGGGCAAACCGGTTTTGCAACATACGATCAAACAGTGCCTGGCCAGCGCGGCGCGGCGGGTGATCGTCGCCACAGACGACGAACGCATCCGGCGCTTGGGCGAAGCGGCTGGGGCTGAAGCGGTGATGACTGCCCCCAGCCATGCCACGGGAACCGACCGCATCCAGGAAGCCGCCGCCGCTGTGGGGCTCGGCGCGGATGAGATCGTCGTCAACGTGCAAGGCGACGAGCCGTTGATACCGGTTGCCGCGATCAACCAGGTCGCGCGCAACCTGGCGCATCACGGGGAAGCCGGCATCGCCACCTTGTGCGAGCCGGTCAGCGGCCCCGGCGAGTTTGCCGACCCCAATGCGGTGAAAGTGGTGCGCGATTTGCGCGGATTCGCGCTCTATTTCAGCCGCTGCCCGATTCCCCACCAAGGCGCGTCCGGCGCCATGCGCCATATCGGCATCTACGCGTATCGCGTGGAACTGCTGAATCGTTTCATCCATTGGCCCCAAACCGCGCTGGAGCGCAGCGAGCGGCTCGAACAATTGCGCGCCCTGGGCCAAGGTGAGAAAGTGCACGTGGGCGTTGCGGACGCGCGCATTCCACCGGGCATCGACACCCGCGAAGACCTCGAAGCGAACGCGGCGTTTCTTGCGGCGCGCGGCGGCGCCTCATGAACGCGCGGTCTTCGCGGTCCCGGACGCTGTCCGTCCGCGGAGATTTTCCGCGCCGCCGCAAAGCCGGAAGGCCTTTCGCCAGCCCGACATGAAACTTGTCAACAACGCGGAGTTGCAAGCGTTCAATTCCTTCGCGGTCCCCGCGCGCGCGGCCTGCCTGGCGCGAATCCAGCACAGTGAAGACCTTGCGCGGGCGCTGGAAATCGCCGATTCCCGATCTTTGCCGCCGCTCTTGCTTGGTGGCGGCAGCAATGTGCTGTTCGCCGGCGATTTTCCCGGCATGGTGCTGCTCATGCGCAATCGCGGTGTCGAAATCGACCGGGAAAGCGGCCTAGTGCGCGTGGCCGCGGGCGAAAATTGGCATGAGCTGGTGCAAACCTGTCTCAAGCACGAATTGTACGGCCTGGAGAACATGGCGCTGATTCCAGGCAGCGTTGGCGCCGCGCCGGTCCAGAATATTGGCGCTTACGGCGTTGAACTGGAAAATTTTTTTGTCGAACTTGAATTGTTCGACAATGATGGCGTTCGGCGCACGATGAGTCATGCGGATTGCGGCTTTTCCTATCGCGACAGTGTGCTGAAACAGCCCCAAACGCGACCCCGGGTGGTATGCTCGCTGACCTTGCGGCTGCGGCGCGCGCCGGCGCCGAATCTTGCATACCCGGCGCTGGCGCAAGAACTCGAACACATCGCAGCGCCGTCGCCGCGGGATGTTTTCGAAGCGGTGTGCCGCATCCGGCGGCGCAAACTTCCCGACCCCGGCCTGCTGGGCAACGCCGGCAGTTTTTTCAAGAATCCCGTGCTCACGCCGCCGCAGTTCGAGCGCCTGCGCAGCCGCTTTCCATCGCCGCCTTGCTATCGCCGCGGCGAAGGATTGCGAGTGCCCGCCGGCTGGTTGCTGGAGCAATGCGGCTACAAGGGTTACCGCAAGGGCGCGGTTGGCGTTTTCGAACGCCACGCGCTGATCCTGGTCAATCGGGGCGGCGCCAGCGGTGGGGAGCTGTATCTGCTCGCCAAGGAAATGCGCGCCCGCGTCCGCGCCGAATTCGACATTGAACTTGAACCGGAAGTGCGCATCATCGGCGCCGATTGGCATTGAGCGAATCGGCAGCGGAAACCGCGCAAGTTGAGCCTTGCCGCGCCATTCGCTAAGCTTTTTCGCCAATCCGCGCCCAGCCGCCATGCACCATTGCCCATACCATCCATGATTGCAGAAAACGGCTTCGATCATGAAAGCTTCATTGCCGGTCTCACCCGCGGACCCGGGGTGTACCAAATGCTCGACAGCGCCGGCAAAGTGCTCTACATCGGCAAGGCGGCCAATCTTCGCAACCGTGTGCGCAGTTATTTCCGCGGTTCGGCGCTGAATGCCCGAAGCCTGGCCATGCTGAACAAAGTGGCCGACATCGAAGTGACCGTCACCGGCAGCGAAACCGAGGCGCTGTTGCTCGAACAATCGCTGATCAAGCAAGTCAGGCCCACCTACAATATCCAGTTGCGCGACGACAAATCTTATCCCTACATCTTGCTCAGTGGGCATGACGACTTTCCCAGGTTGGCGTTCTACCGCGGCAGCCGACGCGGCAAAGGGACGTTTTA
Organism: uncultured Pseudohongiella sp.; assembly: GCA_965221015.1. GTDB lineage: Bacteria > Pseudomonadota > Gammaproteobacteria > Pseudomonadales > Pseudohongiellaceae > UBA9145. The sequence continues at coordinate 1,683,161 of OZ244859.1, forward strand.
TGGACCATATCCCAGCGCCCATGCGACCCGGGACAGCCTCAATGTGCTGCAGAAAGTGTTCCAGGTTCGCCAATGCGAAGACAGTTACTTCAGCAACCGCACCAGACCTTGCCTGCAACACCAGATTCGACGTTGCACCGCGCCCTGCGTCGGCCTGGTTTCGAAAGAGGATTACGCCGCCCAGGTGCATTATTCGAAACTGTTCCTGATGGGAAAGAGCGGGAAACTGTTTGACGAACTTGGCCGCGACATGGAAGCCGCGGCGGAGCGCGAGCAATTCGAGCAAGCCGCGGTCATACGCGACCGCATCGCCGCCTTGCGCCGCATCCAGGAGAAGCAGGTGGTGGCCAACAAGGGCGGCAATTCGGATATCATCGCCGCGGTGCTTGACCAGCCCTACAGCTGCGTCCACGTGATTCACGTCAGGGCGGGCCGGATCATCGACTCGAAAAGCCACTTTCCCCAATTCAAACTGGCGCAAAACGCCACCGAAGTGCTGGCGGCGTATATCTCCCGGGTGTATTTGTCGGAGGGAAAATCCAGCCTGATTCCGAATGAGCTGATTGTGGCCGAGCTGCCGGCGGAAGCGGAAAAAATCGAAGCCGCCTTGTGCTACGTTGCCGAGCGCAAGGTGAAACTGGCCTCGAAAGTGCGCAGCCACCGCGCGAAATGGCTGGATATGGCCTCCACAAACGCGCGTCAGTCGCTCGAAACCTTGCTTGCGAGCAAGCGCAACATCCGCCGCCGCATGCTTTATCTGGCTCGGGCCTTGCGATTTGACAAAGCTCCATCGCGGCTGGAATGTTTCGACATCAGCCATACTTCGGGGCGGGAAACGGTTGCCTCGGCTGTGGTTTTCGACGAAAGCGGGCCGGTCAAGAACGACTATCGCCGATTCAACATCAACGCGGTCAAAGCCGGCGACGATTACGCGGCGATGGAGCAAGTGTTGCGCAGACGGTTCACCCGGCTGCTCGCCGAACAAGCGAAAATGCCCGATCTGGCGTTGATCGACGGCGGCGAAGGTCAACTTGGGCGCGCGGCCGCGGTGTTTGGCGAACTTGGCCTGGACCAGCTTCCCCTGCTTGCCATCGCCAAGGGCGGCAGTCGCCGTCCCGGGCGGGAAACTTTGATCTTGCGGCAAGGCGAACAGCGCCGGGAAGTCCATCTGGATGCGTTGTCTCCGGCCTTGCATTTGCTGCAGCAGGTGCGCGACGAAGCCCATCGATTCGCGATCGGCGGACATCGGCGCAAACGCGCGAAAGCGGGCAAAACTTCAATTCTGGAACGAATTCCGGGCATTGGACCGGCTCGGCGGCGGCAATTGCTGCGCCATTTCGGCGGCCGCAGGCAATTGTTCCGCGCCAGCGAAACACAGATCGCCGATGTCAATGGCATCAGCCGGCAAATGGCTGAAGTAATCTATAAGCATCTGCATGGAACATATTGATGAATTTGGCTAATCTGACAACGTTCCTGCGCGTGATTCTGATTCCGCCAATCGTCGGACTGTATGTTTCGAGCCTGCCCCAGGCGCATCTATACGCTGCCGCGGTTTTCGCGGTGGCAAGCCTGACCGATTGGCTTGATGGATATCTAGCCCGCAAATTGAACCAGACTTCCGAACTCGGCGCCTTTCTCGACCCCGTTGCGGACAAGTTGCTCATCGTCGTGGTTTGCCTGGTGCTATTGACCACGCACCCGGTTTTGCTGCCGCCGATTGCCATCATCGTGGTGCGCGAATTGATGGTTTCGGCCTTGCGCGAATGGACGGCGGGCAAGGGCAAACGTGTCGCCGTGGCTTTCGCGGGGAAAGTCAAGGCGACGATTCAAATGCTCGCCATCATCGCCCTGCTGCTTAGTGAAGGCGGCGAGCCGCGCCCGCTTTGGCTGCTGGGCGCGGGATTGATTCACCTGGCGGCGCTGATCGCCCTGTGGTCGATGGCGCAATACTTTCGCCACGCCTGGCACAGCTTGCGCTGAGGTGGGCAAACTTGACTGGATTTCGATTGCGTTTAGAATAAGCCGCCTGCTTGAAGCGGGAATAGCTCAGTTGGTAGAGCACGACCTTGCCAAGGTCGGGGTCGCGAGTTCGAGTCTCGTTTCCCGCTCCAATCCCACAGTCGGCAAGATCCGCGAAATTGCGCCCCGATTGCGCCAAGTGGCGGCCATGCGGCGGCACATCGCCAGTCGGTCGGTGGAACGTCCTCCGGCCGTTGGCGGATCTCGGGTGGAGAACCGCCGGAGCTCCGATTTCGCGCGGCGCCGGGTGATTGGCTCAAAACAAGGCTGGGTGGCAGAGTGGCCATGCAGCGGACTGCAACTCCGCGTACGCCGGTTCGATTCCGACCCCAGCCTCCAATTCCCAATTCACCCGCCCCCGCTTCCGGGCAAGCAAAGTGCGCTATGCTTGCCGCATGTGCGGGCGCATTGTGCAGTCGATTACTTGGCGTGAATTGCATGAGATCGCGGGGCTGATTGGCGAGCCGCTGGAATTGCGGCCCCGCTACAATCTCGCGCCGGGGCAGGAAGCGGCGGTGATCCGGGCCGGGGAGGGCGGTCCCCGGCTGGATATGCTTCCTTGGGGCTTGATCCCATTCTGGGCCAAGGACGCGGGCATCGCGTACAAATTGATCAACGCGCGCGTCGAGACCGCGGCGCAAAAACCTTCCTTCCGCAACGCCTGGCGTGAACGCCGCTGCCTGATTCCCGCAACCGGATATTACGAATGGACCCGCGCCGGTGGCGAGCGCCAGCCTTGGCTGATTCGAAACCGGGACGGAGCGCCCCTGTTTCTCGCTGGATTATGGGAGCACTGGCGCATCACCGAAGCGGCCGCGGCACGGGGGCGATTCGCCGGGCGCGAAGTCGGTGAACCGGTCGAGACCTTCACCATCATCACCACCGCCGCCAACGAAGACCTTGCGGCGATTCATCACCGGATGCCGGTGCTGTTGCATTCCGGCCAACTCGACGGCTGGCTGCGCGCGGCCTCGCTGGCGCCTGTCGATACCCAAGCCGGCCAATTGACCATCCAAGCCGTGAGCACCCGGGTGAACAACGCCCGCAACGACGACCCGGACTGTTTGCTGCCTGCGCCCGCTTTGCTGTAGCGGCGGCTGGATGATGGCAACGACAAAGTTTCCAGAAAACCGCCGCAGTTGCTATCGTTCGAGCTCGTTGTGCCAGGCGGATGGGAGAAGGTGTCATGCTTGAAAGGACGGGCGGCTGCCTTTGCGGGGGCGTGCGCTACCGGATTTCAGGGCCATTGCGGCCGATCATCTATTGCCACTGCGGCCAATGTCGGCGCACCAGCGGACACTTCGTCGCGGCAACCGCCGCCGCCGAAGATGCGCTGGAAATCGTCGCCGATGAGAGCCTGGCCTGGTTTGCTTCCTCGGAGCGCGCGCAACGCGGTTTCTGCCGGCACTGCGGTTCGAGCCTGTTCTGGCGTCCCGAGGACGGAAGCCACATCAGCATCATGGCCGGGACGCTGGACAACTCCGACGGTCTGGCGCCGGTGGAGCACATCCACGTCGGCGACAAGGGCGCGTATTACGAGCTCACCGATGACCTTCCCAAGTGTTGGGGGCGCAAGTGAATTCGGGAGAAATTTGCGGGGCGAGCACTTACAATATCCAGTCCGCATCCCGCTGCTGCCCGCCCGGGTGGTGAAACTGGTAGACACAAGGGACTTAAAATCCCTCGATCAATGCGATCATGCCGGTTCGATTCCGGCCCCGGGCACCAGATTTTCCGATGGGTGGCGATTCCCGCTCCGAATCACCGAGTGGCGCCAAAGCGCCTGATTCATTGGCCACCGTGCCGCGGCATTTGGGCGGTTCAACCGGCAACGTCCAGCATTGCCTCGCGGTGCTGTTCCACGAGTTGGTCGGCGAGGGCTTGTGGGTCCCAGTCGGCAACCGACCAGCAAATCAGGCCATTGGGGTCGAAGTAAAAACTTTGTTCGCGGGTTGCGTTGAAGGCGATGCCGCCGAAAAAACTTTCTCCAGCGATGGTCCATTGCACTTGCAGCGAATTCGCGCCCTCGTTCATGATGCGATAGTCGCAAGCGTCTATGCGCGGCACAAGATCGCGCAGATTGCGAAAGTAATGCGCTAGCTCGCTTCTGCGCAGCGCGGGCCGCGCGCCCCGCGGGTCCTCCAGGTGGGGTGGGTCGCTGAACAAGTCCAGCCAGTTTTCAAGCTCGCCGGCGCGCAGGGTTTCAAAATACCGGTCAACACCGCGCATCATGCGCGAGCGCTTGCTCGCCGCGGTCGGCGGTTCATGCTTGCGCTTGTCCGCAACTTCATGCCGCCGTTCCAGTTCGCCGATGGCGGCTCCCGCTTCGCGCGCGTGTTTCAAACGCATCCATAGACCCAACCTGGCCGACGCCTCGGCAAGTTCGGGCAGCAGCGGCGCAGTTTGTTGAGCGTCCCGGCCGTCGCCAAGGCTTCGCCGCCGCGGGAAGTGGTTGGCGGACACCCGCCGCATGGTTGCCGCCAGTCGATCAAACGCTTGCAGCAATCGATGCTCAACGACATATTCCGCGGGATTGAGCAGCACCAGGAAAGGGTCCAGGCCATAGTTGCGCAATTGCTGGACCAGCAGCCAGCAATGATCCCGGATGAACTCAAGATTGTCGCGCCAGCGCGGGGAAAGGGATATATCAAGCGCTCCATGGCCGATTTGCAAACGCGCCACTTCGGCCTGTTCCAATTCACCGAGCAGGCCAAGAACCGCATCGAGCAGACCGGCGCAGCGCGCCGACATCAGCACCCGGCTTTCGGCGGCGAGATAATCCACCCGGTACAGCGCCTGTTCCACCGCGTCCAATTCCGCGCGCATCGCTTGCAGCAGGCACTCGCCCAGCCGATGCACCTGGATGAACGTGGTTTGTTCAAGGTTCCGCCGGGCGTTTTCCGGGATGGACAATTGTCGCAATCGCCCGGGCCGGACCCATTGGTCATAATCGAAGCCGGCTTGCCCATTGAGCCCAAGCTCGAAGCCGAGCGCATCCACCAGCGCCTGGTATTGCCCGGCAAGCACTTCGCGCCAGCGCGCGCCGTGGCGGATGCGCGGTAGTTCCGCCATCACATCGCCCCAGGCGGATTCGCTGGATGCCGGCCCGGTCAGCCCTTTGAGCGGGAACCGGGATTTGGCTGCCGCGCGTGTTGCGCCCGCTGGACGGCGCGTCCCGCTTTCCTGGGCGACCAGTTCGGTCAGCAAATGAAGTTGCGCGTTGACGCAGGCGAAAACGGCTTCGCATTTCTCGCCGTTGTTGATGTGCCGGCGACTGGAAGCATCAATCAGACTATCCCGCAAAATCCCCAAGCTGATTTCGAATCCGGCGAACAGGGGGCCAAAGCGGTCGCAAAGCGGCCAGTCGGGAATCGCCGGCCAGCACTGCTCCAATTGTTCAACCGCCATGCACAGCCGATAGTCGGAACAGCCTGCGTCCGCATTGGAAGGCGCGAATTCGCCTTGGCCTCCGGCTTCGGCCGCGGGCTTGCGCATGTCGGCGACAGGCCGAACTGGCCGCTAGAGAAAATTGTTCGGCCAGATGATCGAGCGCCACATGTGGGCCACGGGGCTGCCGTCGAAGCCGAGGCCTTCTTTCGGCTGCTTGAAATTGCGGCCGATGATGTCGGTGAAATCCTCGACATTGACCACGACCCCTTCCTCGAAAGAATAAAGATCGTTCAGCGTGATCAGGCGGGACGACATGTACCATTTGTGATTTTTGGCTTCTTCCCAGGCTTTCACGAGATAGGGCTCGGGCCGGTAGTCGGCGCCGAAGAAGCGGATGTACGCCTCGGGGTATTCGTAGCCTACGCTTTCGTCCGGAAAGAATCGCAGCGCCTGGTGTTTCTCAATCGCCCAGGCGATTTCCTCGTCCACGTAGGGCCCCACCATTTGCGCGCACCAGTAGCCGTGGTCGGTGCGGATCAGGTTCGAAACGCAAATGTCGTGCAGCAGGCAAGCCATCACGATTTTTTCGTCGAGGCCGTTGACCAGCGCCAGCCGCGCGCTCTGCAGGACGTGGTTCGCGGGTGCGAAACGCAATTTGTAGAAGTCCATCAGCGTCGGCGCTTCGGGCATTACCGGCAAGCGCGGGTCGTTGTGCTGGTACCAGGGCCGGGTATCGCCGGGAATCGGATCCGGAGTGGGTTCGATGTCGCACATCCAGGGCGTTGCGATGCGCTTGTCCAATTCATCGCTCATGGCGTCTTCGAGGGCATCGGCCTTGGCGGTCAGCGTCGTGGCGCCGGCAATGGAGGCGAGCGAGGCCGCGCTCATATTGCTCAAAAATGAACGTCGGTCCATATGGCTTCTCCTGTTTCAAGTGCGTGATTGAATCCGGTATTGATACCATATTTGGGGGGCATTGCTAAAGTGTTTCAGGAAAATTCGACACGCCGGCCGGGCGCATGCGCGCCACGGCACACCATGCCTGAACTGTTTTTCAAAACCGCGCCGGCGCGGCCCGTGAAAGCGGCATTAGACTCCGCTGGGGACTTGTGACAGTATTTGCCGGCCAGTTTGCGCTGGCGCGAAAATATCCCAATCCCCATTTCCACAAAGCGAAAAGATGAAAACTCGAACTTTGATTTTCCGCGGAACCCGGGTGGCGGCGCTGATGGCCGCCTGGACAGTTTCATCCGCCGTGCTGGCGCAGGATTACGCCGCGGCCGTCGATGAAGCGCGGCTGGTCGCGGCCGACGCCGAGCCCGGCGCCTGGATGTCGTATGGCAGGACCTATGACGAGCAACGTTACAGCCCGCTGGACCAGATCAACCAGGACAATGTCCAGCGGCTGGGGCTGGCCTGGTACGCCGAAGTCGATACCAGCCGGGGCCAGGAGGCAACCCCCATTGTGGTCGATGGCGCGTTGTATGTGTCAACCGCCTGGAGCATGGTTTACGCCTTTGACGCCGCCAGCGGCGAGCCGCTGTGGAAGTACGACCCGGAAGTGGACCGCGAGAAAGGGCGCGACGCCTGCTGCGATGTGGTGAATCGCGGCGTGGCGGTGTGGGATGGGAAGGTCTTTGTCGGCACGATCGACGGGCGCCTGGTGGCGATCAACGCCGGGGACGGCACTTTGGCCTGGGAAACCATGACCACGGACCCCGCTTTGCCGTACACCATCACCGGAGCGCCGCGGGTCATCAAGGGCTTGGTTATGATCGGCAACGGCGGCGCCGAATACGGCGTGCGCGGCTATGTGACCGCCTATGACGCCGCCAGCGGCGAGCAAGTGTGGCGTTTCCACACCGTCCCCGGCAATCCGGCGGACGGCTACGAAAGCGACGTGATGACCGCGGCCGCGAACACCTGGACCGGCGAATGGTGGAACCTCGGCGGTGGCGGCACGGTATGGGACTCCATGGCCTACGACGCCGAACTCGACCTGCTGTACATCGGCGTCGGCAACGGTTCGCCCTGGAACCAGACCTTGCGCAGCCCCGACGGCGGCGACAATCTTTTTCTCACCTCCATCGTCGCGCTGGACCCCGACGATGGCGCGTACCGCTGGCATTACCAGACCGTGCCGGGCGAAACCTGGGATTACACGGCAACCCAGCACATCATGCTTGCAGATCTTGAAATCGGCGGCGAACCGCGCCGGGTCGTCATGCAGGCGCCGAAAAACGGCTTCTTTTACGTGCTTGACGCGGCAAGCGGCGAATTTATTTCCGCCGAGCCCTACACGCCGGTCAACTGGGCCAGCCATATCGATCCCGAGAGCGGCCGGCCGGTGGAAATGCCCGGGGCGCGATACGACCGAACCGGCGAACCCGCGCTGGTAATGCCCGGTCCGCTTGGCGGGCACAACTGGTACCCGATGGCGTTCAGCCAGCGCACCAATCTGGTCTACATTCCGGTGACCGAAAACTCCCTCGGCTATGTGAGCGACGCGGAATTCGTCATCGACCCCGACGGCTGGAACACCGGAATCGACTTTGGCCGCGGCATAACCTTCATGATGGGTCTGACCGATGCGCCGGCCAACGCCGCCTTGCTCAAGGCCTGGGATCCGGTGTCGCAGGCGGAGGTCTGGCGCGTGACGCACCCGGGCGGGTCCAGCGCCGCGGGTGTATTGGCGACCGCTGGCGGCTTGGTGTTCCAAGGCAACCGGGCGGGAGAATTGTCGGCTTTCAACGACGCCACCGGCGAACGGCTTTGGACCAGCTTCACCCAGGCCGGCGTGATGGCCGCGCCGTCAACCTACCTCGTCGGCGACGAGCAATATCTCGCCCAACTGGTGGGTTCGCCCACCTTGCCCGCGGAAGGGCCGGGCGCGGCGGTCTCCACCACGGATCTTTCCAGCAACAATTCGCGCCTGCTGGTGTATCGCCTCGACGGCGCCGCATCCTTGCCGGAAATGCCGGATTCCACCCTGGTGGAAGCGTCGCCGATGGAATTGCCCCAGACCGATGCCTCCAATGAAGTCATCGCCCAGGGCGAAACCGCCTACAATCGCAATTGCAGCGTGTGCCACGGCCCCTTCGCGGTGTCGATTCGGCTCGACACCTACCCGGACTTGCGCATGAGCGAAATGCTGGGCGATGCCGAGGCATGGCACGCCGTGGTGATGGAAGGCGAATTGGCCGACGCCGGCATGGCATCCTGGGCGGGGGTGCTGGACGACACCGATGCCGAAGCGATCCGGGCCTTTGTCATCACCATGGCCAATCTCGGGCAATAGGCCAGACATTCACCGCCGCGGAGCCGGGCATTGGACGCATACACGCCGGGCGCATGGTCGATTTTGCCGCCGCTGCTGGCGATTTTGCTGGCGATCGCCACGCGCCAGGTGGTTATTTCCCTTGGCGTGGGCATTTGGGCGGGCTTTTGCCTTCTGCATGCGCTCGATCCCTTGCGCGCCCTGCCGCTTGCCCTGGACGGCGTGGTCAATGTCTTTTCCGACCCGGGCGATACCCGCGTACTGTTGTTCACTTTGGTGATCGGCGGCCTGATCGCCACCATCGAACAAATGGGCGGCGTGCGCGGCTTTATCCGCCTGCTCGAAAGCGGCGCCTGGGTCAACAACGGCTGGCGCGCCAAATGGCTGGCCTATTTCACCGGCATCGTCGTTTTCGTCGAATCCAACATCACTTTGCTCGTTGCCGGCGCGATTGCGCGACCCTTGTTCGATCACTACCGGATTTCCCGGGAAAAACTCGCTTACATCATCGACTCGACGTCGGCGCCGGTGTGCATCCTGATTCCGCTCAACGCCTGGGGCGCCATTGTGCTGGGCCTGCTGTCCTCTTCCGCGATCGAGAATCCAGTCGAAGTTTTCATCACCGCGATTCCGCTCAATTTCTACGCCCTGTTGGCGATCGCATTTTGCGCGTTCGCCATCTGGCGCAATCTGAATCTTGGTCCCATGGGCAAGGCCGAGGCGCGCACGGCGCGGGGCGAATTGCTGTGGCCGAACGCCACCCCCATGGTGGACCCGGCGATTCTCGCCAGCCGCCAGGCCGCCGACGAGTCCGACCGCGCGCGCTACATGATCGCGCCCATCGCGGCCATGGTGCTGAGCATGCCGATTTCGCTCTATATCACCGGAGATGGCGATATCAGCGCCGGCTCGGGTTCCACCTCGGTGCTGTGGGCGGTATTGCTCGCGCTCGCCTGCTGCTGGGCGCTGGTGCTGGTCGACCGCCGCGGCAATGTGGACGAATTGATGCGCATTTTCCTGCGCGGAGCGGGTGGGCTGCTGCCCGTGGCGGTGATTCTGCTGTTCGCGCTTGCGTTGGGAGACGTGGCGAATCTGCTGGGAACCGGGACCTATGTGGCGCAACTGGCGCGGGAGGCGATCCCGCTTTCGCTGCTTTTGCCGCTGCTGTTCATTTTGTCCGCCTTCATCGCGTTTTCCATTGGTTCCAGCTGGGGAACTTTCGCCATCATGATTCCGCTGGCGATGCAAATCGCGCTTTCCCTGGAAATCAACCCGGGCTATTTTCTCGCGGCGGTGCTGTCCGGTTCGATCTTCGGCGATCACGCCTCGCCGATCAGCGACACCACGGTGGTGGCCTCGATGGCTTCCGCCACCGACCATATCGACCATGTGCGCACCCAGTTGCCTTACGCGCTCAGTTGCGCGGCGCTGGCGGTGCCGGCTTTCTTCCTGCTTGGCCTGATCGCTTTCTGAGCGCTGTTCAGCGCCCGGCCTTGTCCAGTATCGACTTGATCGTGAGCACCGCGACCATGTAGACCATATTGGCCATGGCCCAGGCGAAGATATTCAATTGCCAGGCGGGGTGGCTGGCGGGGTCCGCGGCGCGGCCGGCTAGTATCCAAACGGCCAACAACAGCAGGATCAGCAAGGGAGCGAGCGCCGCTTTGCGCCAGCCGCCGCGCCAGTAGCGGTATGCCGTCAGCGGCAGGTAGGCGCTGGCCAGGGCGACCAGCGCAATCAGTCCGGACAGCCCGAAACCGATGGCGGTCGGCATTCCCGCCGACTGCGATGCGGCGAAAATCGATCCGGGCCACGCGATACACAGCGCCCACGCGCTCACGACCAGTCCCCTGTTGTTCATTTCAGGCCTCGCTTGGCTTGCGTTATCATGCGCGCGGCGTTGCCGGCCATCATATCCCAGCTTGGATTTGCACGGCCGGAAGCGGGCGGCACGGAATATGGCGTAAACACACTGATGTCCATTCAATCGGTCGATAAGGATTACCGCAACCTGGTGGAGTTGAACTACCAGCTCTTCAACGGGCTGTTTCTGACTTTGCCGCTGGACGCCGTGCAGCAGGCGGGCGTATTGCTGCCGCTGCTCGAACAGGCTTGCCGCGAAGGGCTGGACGCCGGCGTCGACCCGGAGAGCATCATTCGCGATTTTTTCGCCGCGCACAGGCCCGATTTCGACGAAGAAGGGCAGGCCAGCTTTCTGTTCAAAGTCATTCAGTACGTTGAACGCCAAATCGTGCTGGTGGATGCGCTGGAAGATGCCGCGTTCGAGAAAATTCACGATACCGTGCAAGGCAATCAACTGCACCGTCTCGCCGCCCGCGCCCGCACCGACAATTTGCAAGATGAACTGGTGGCGCTGCTGGACCGTTTCCGCGCCAGGGTAACCTTGACCGCCCACCCGACCCAGTTCTACCCCGGCACCGTGCTCGCAATCATCACCGACCTGACCGACGCCATCCGCAAGCAGGATATCAACCGTTCGCGCAATCTGTTGCAGCAACTCGGCAATACGCCCTTTTTCAACAAGGAAAAGCCGACCCCGCTGGATGAAGCGGCGAACCTCGGCTGGTATCTGGGCAATATCTTTTACCCGGCGATAGGCCGCATCCACACCCAGCTCGCCCAGCAACTCGATGGCGAATATCCGCCGAACCCGCATTTGCTCAGCGTCGGCTTCTGGCCCGGGGGCGACCGCGACGGCAATCCCTTTGTCACCGCGGAGGTAACCGCCCGGGTTGCGGCCAAATTGCGCGATTTGGTGCTGTCCTGTTACCACAAGGATATTCGAAAACTGAAACGCAGGCTGAGTTTCGCGGGTGTGTACGAACGCCTCGAAGAGATTGAAAAACGCTTGTACCGGGAACGGGTGAATGAACTGAACGCGGCTTACCCGTCGGTGCAAGCCCTGGTGACGGAACTGGAAAAAATTCGTGAAATCCTCCGCGGCCAATTCCAATCGCTGTATCTGAACCTGCTGGATTCGTTGCTGCTCAAGGTGAAAACCTTCGGCTTCCATTTCGCCAGCCTCGATATCCGCCAGGACTCGCGCGTGCTCGAGGCCAGCTTGCGCCAGGTGATGCGGGATAATCCGGCACTGTTCCCCGCCGATTTCGACGCGCTGCCTTATGCGGATAGAGTCGATTTTCTGCTGCATTTCGACCAGGACATCCAACGCCCGCAAAACGCCGAGCCAATCGTCGCCGACACGCTGGAATCGCTGGCCCTGATGCGCAAGATTCAAGCGGGGAATGGCGAACTGGCCTGCCATCGCTACATCATCAGCAATTGCCGGGGTCCACTTGACGTCGCCAAAGTGCTCGCCCTGCTGCGCGGCATGGGTTGGCCGCGGCCCTCGGTCGATATCGTGCCCCTGTTTGAAACCATCGCCGACCTGGACAAGGCGGGGGATATCATGGGCGCCTTGTACGCGCACCCACGTTACCGCGATCACGTGCGCCGCCGGGAAAACCGCCAAACCGTCATGCTCGGCTTTTCCGACGGCACCAAAGACGGCGGCTATGTCACCGCCAACTGGGCGATTTTCAAGTCCAAAGAGGCGATTACAAGGGTTTCGCGCGGCGCCGGCGTTGAAGTGGCGTTCTTCGATGGCCGCGGCGGCCCGCCGGGCAGGGGCGGCGGCAGCACTTTCCAGTTTTACGCCGCGCTGGGCCGTTCCATCGAAAGCAACCAGATCCAGCTAACCGTGCAAGGTCAAACCATCAGCTCCCATTACGGCACCCAGGAAGCCGCGCGGCACAACCTGCGCCAATTGCTCGCCGCGGGACTGGAAAACAACTTGTACGACCAGGCGGAACAGGAACTCGATTTGCGGCAGCGCGGCTTGCTTGAAAAAATGTCGCAGATCAGTTTCGCCCATTACCAGCAATTCAAGGCGCACCCGCAGTTCCTGCCTTATTTGCGGCAAATGAGCACAATGACCTATTACAGCCAGTCGAACATCGCCAGCCGGCCGCCGCGCCGCGGCGGCGCCGGCGAAGAGGACTTCGAGTCTTTGCGCGCCATACCCTTTGTTGGCGCCTGGGGCCAGCTCGGGCAAAACGTGCCGGGATTTTTCGGCCTGGGAACAGCCTTGAAGCGCTTGGCGGATGACGGCCACCTTGAGGATTTGCGCGACTTGTACCGGGGCAACCGGTTTTTTCGAACCCTGGTGGGCAACAGCATGCAAAGCATGAGCAAGGCCAATTTCCCATTGACGGCCTACATGGCCGAGCATCCCAGGTTCGGCGCCATCTGGCGCCTGATCCACGACGAGTACCAATTGAGCCGGGAAATGGTGCTGCAAATCTCCGGCCAGCAAATCTTGCTGGAAGACAACCCCGCCAGCCGCCTGAGCATCGAATTGCGGCGGCGCATCGTCCTGCCGCTGCTCGTAATCCAGCAATTCGCCTTCATGCGGGTCAACGACGAAAGCCTGGCGGAAGCCGACCGCCCCCGCTACGAGAAAATGATCGTCCGCTGCATGTTCGGCAACATCAACGCCGCCCGCAACTCGGCCTGAAGTTTAATACTTTGTTGTCGGCAGCCAGATGTCGGCGTATTCGAATGCTCCGGCAAGTTTTTCGTCGATTTCGGGGTCGCTTTGGCCTTGGGCGCGCAAGGCTTGTTGCACGCCCCAAAGCGCCCAAATGTTGTTCGGGTGCTCGCTGAGGTCTTGCCGGTATTCGGCGAGGGCGTTGTCGAAGGCTTCCATTTCCAGGTAGAGCGCGCCGAGCCAGTGGCGGGGCGAGAAGGGCAGCGGTTCGGGTTCGTCGTAGTTCAGATTGTCGTAGAAGCTCGCGGCTTGCTGGAAGGCGCCGAGGGCGGCTTCGCGGTTGTTTTCGCTCCAGAAGATTTCGCCTTCTAGGATGTGGGCCATGGCGCCGATGATGTCCTTGCCGTCATGGAAGCGGAATCGGGAGGTGCTGGTGGCGGCGAGCTCGCGCAATTCTTCGAAAGTTTCGCGGGCCCGCTCGACATCGCCAAGCTTCAGCGCGGCGTAGCCGTGGGAGAAATCGTACATGGCCCGGTTGACTTCGCCCGCCGGCGCTTCGGTGACTTCGGTGATCTCCTCGAACCGGCCGAAGCGCACCAGCGCGAGCGTCAGCATGGCGGTATTGCCGTTCAAGCGCGCCAGGTCGCGGGCGGCCTGCAGCGACGCGGCGCTTTCGCCGCCCATGGCGCCGGCGTAATAGAGCATGGTCAGATTATGGGTGGCATAGGTGGAGACGCCGAGGTTGTGGGCCGCTTTCTGGTCCGACAGCCAGGCCTTGGCGTTGGCGCGCACCGCATCATGCCACAGGCCCATTTCATTCCAGGTGTGGCTGGGCATGTGGTTGATGTGGCTCGATCCGGGAATCGTGTCGCCCAGGTAACGCGCGCAAGGGGCCGCCAATTCCGGTGTCGGAGTGGATTCCGAGGCGTGCACGAGCAGGTGGCAGGCGCCGGGATGGTCGATCTTGCGGTCGAGCACCGAAAGCAGCACGTTGTGCAGGTGGACGGTGTTGGGATTATCCAGTGAGCGATAGCCGCGGCGTTCTTCGAGCAGGAACAGGGCATCGCCGTACAGCGTGACGATATCGAGGTCGTCGGGATACTTCGCGGCCAGTTCAGCCATGGCGTCCCGGTACAGTTCGTCTTGTTCGCGGCGGGTTTGCGGGTCGTAGTCCTCGACATAACGTACCTGGATCGCCCGGATCATGTCGGCTTCCTTGGGACTGGCGTGATCGATCTTATCCAGCGCCATGCGCGCCGCCGCCAGCGCCCGCGGCGCCTCGGCGGTGGTCATGGCGCCGTTGAGATACGAACCCCAGGCCCAGGCTTCGCCCCAATAGCAAATCGCGCAATCGGGATCTTCCCGCCAAGAGGCGTGGAAGGAACGCACAGCTTCCATCTTGGCGAAACCGTACATGAGTTGGAATCCCTGGTCGAAATAGCGCTGAGCCAATTCGTTTTCCGAGGAAATCGGGTAGTGGAAGTCTCCCATGGCCGCCTCAAGCAATGGCATGGGTTCATCGAATGCGGCCGGATACTCGATTTCCTGGGCGAGGGCGGAAGCCTGCATAGCCAAGCCTGACAACAGGCCGAAAGCGATCAGTGAATTTTTCATGCTTGAACCTTTTTTGTGTCAGCCCCCGAGCATAGCACTTGCTCAGGGCATGGTGAACGAAACGGGCGCGGCCGGACCCAGCGGCAGGCCAAGGAACACCCAGAGAATAGTCAGCACCAATCCCGCGAGCAGCAGGAACACCGAGTAGGGCAACATCGTCGCCACCAGGCTGCCAAGGCCGAATTCCTTTTGCCAGCGTTGCGCGAACACCAGCACCAGCGGGAAATAGGGCATCAGCGGCGTGATGATATTGGTGGCGCTGTCGCCGACGCGATACGCCGCGGTGCTCATTTCGGGAGATATCTCCACCAGCATAAGCATGGGCACGAGCACCGGTGCGAGCAAAGCCCACTTGGCGCTCGCCGAGCCGATGAACAGATTGAGCACCGCGCCAAACAGGATGATCGCGGCCATGAGCAATGTGTCGGGCATGTTCGCGCTTTCCAGCGCCGCCGCGCCGTGAATCGCGAAAATCAGCCCCAGGTTTGACCAGTTGAACATCGCCACGAAATGCGCCGCGGCGAATGAGAGCACGAGGTAATAGGCCATGTCGCTCATGGCGCCTTGCATCATGGCGATCAGCTCGCGGTGGTTCTTGACGGTACCCGCGGCCGCGCCGTAGGCCCAGCCCGCCGCCAGGAAGATGATGAAAAAGCCGGCGACCAGGGATTGGAACAGCGGATTCAGGCGCGCTTCCGGGGGAGCGGATTCATCAATCAAGGGTGTGCCCGGCCCGACGCAGAGCAGCACCCAAAGCGCGACCACGCCCAAAATGGCCCAGCCGGCGCGCTTGAGTCCGGCGCGTTCCGTATCCGAAATGCCGGTATTCGGATCTTTGATGATGCCCGCGCTGTCGCTTTCCATGGGGCCGTCGCCCAGCGGCGCCAGCCGCGGTTCGATGACGCGGTCGGTGATGTACCAGATGACCGGCAGGAACACCAGGGTCATGGCGATAATGAAAAATGCGTTGCCGGCGATATTCGCGTCCCAGCTCGGCAATATGGTTTCGGCGGCGGCTTCGGTGATGCCGAACAGCAGCGCGTCGAGCTGTCCCGGCAGCAGATTGGCGGAAAAACCGCCGGAGACGCCGGCGAAAGCGGCGGCGATGCCGGCGATGGGATGTCTGCCCGCGGCGGCGAAAATCACCCCCGCCAGAGGAATCAGCACGACGTAGGCGGCGTCCGCGGCGAGATTGCCGAGCATGCCAACCAGGGCCACCGCGGGTGTCAACAGCAATTTTGGCACATTGCTTACCGCCGCGCTCATGGCTGTGCCCAGCAGTCCCGAACGTTCGGCGACGCCGGCGCCGAGCATGACGATCAACACATAGCCCAGCGGATGGAAACTGGTGAATGTCACTGGCATTTCGACCAGCAGGCGGCGGATATTGTCCGCCGACAGCAGGCTTTCGGCCTGGATCACCACGGCGTTGCCGGCCGCGTCGAGCTGGGTCGGATGCAAGGCGAACGCGCCCATGGCGGCGGCGATCACGCTGATGGCGATAACCGCCAGGATGCAATACAGAAAAATGACCACCGGGTCCGGCAGGCGATTGCCGCCGCGTTCGATCCAGCCGAGAATGCCGCCGGTTCTGTTGTTGCTGATGGTGTCGGTCGTCATGTTTCGCTCCTTTGGAAACGTCCGGCTTTAGCGCAGGGTTCGAAAAAATCTCCGCAAGTCGTTGAGATACAACTCGGGTTGCTCGAGCGCGGCGAAATGTCCCCCGCGCGGCATAACGGTCCAATGGCGCAAGTCGTAGGCGGCTTCGACCCAGGCCCGCGGCGCCAGATAGATTTCCGCCGGAAAGATCGCCACTCCAGTGGGCACGTTGATGTATTCGACGGGCTTTTCCGCCGGCGTATTGCGGTTCTCGTAATAGATCCGGGTGGATGAAGTGATCGTGCCGGTGAACCAGTAGATCGAGATATTGGTCAACAGGTCGTCTTTGGAGAAATGATCGTCGAGGTCTCCGTCCGGCCCCTGGGGCATGTCGGTCCAGCCGTGGAATTTTTCCACGATCCAGGCGGCGACGCCGGCGGGGGAATCGGTCAGGCCGTAGCCCAGGGTTTGCGGTTTGGTGCCTTGAATCGCCTGGTAGCCGGTCTCGTTGCGCATATAGGCCGTTCGCGATTCGACCAGGGCAAGCTCTTCCGCCGTCGCCCGGTTGCGCAGTTCTTCGTCCGCCGGCGGCGGCGCGATGATCATGTTCGAATGCAGGCCGATCAGCCGCTCTGGATAATGATTCGCCAGATGCCGGTTGATAATCGCGCCCCAGTCGCCGCCTGCTGTGGCGTAGGTCTCGTAGCCGAGCCGGTCCATCAAGCTGGCCAGCATTAGGGCGATGCGCTCCGGGTTGTAGCCCCGCGCCGCGGGAATCCCGGAAAATCCGAAACCGGGCAGGGACGGCGCGATCACATGAAAGGAGTCTTCAATGTCGCCGCCGTGGGCGGCGGGGTCCACCAAAGGTGGAATGATGTCGAGAAACTCGCTGATCGATCCGGGCCAGCCATGCACGATCAGCAGCGGCATCGCCTCCGGGTTGGCCGAGCGCTGGTGGATGAAATGCATGTTCACGTCGTCGATTTCGGTCGTGAACTGATCGAAAGCATTGATCCGCGCTTCCTGCGCGCGCCAGTCGAATTCATTCATCCAATAGGCAAGCAGCTCTCCGAGATAGGCGCGTTCGGTGCCGTATTCCCAGGAAGTGCCGGGGATCTGGTCGGGCAGCCGCGTATTGGCCAGGCGGTTGCGCAGATCTTCCAGCGCGGCCGTGGGAACCTCGACCCGATAAGGAGTGATCGACATAGCTTCCTCCGCCGACGCCGCCTGGACGGCGTTGCCCAGCGTGAAAATCGCCGTGACCGCCGCCAAATGCGCGCCAAAGCCACTGAATTGCAACAAACGGACAAATTTCATCATGATTCGCGCTCCATTTCCGCCAACACTTGGCCGATCAGCCGCAAAGCCTGGTCGAGTTCATCGCGGCTTACGTTCAGTGGCGGCAGCAAGCGTATGCTGTTGTTGCCGCCTTTCACCGCCAGCAGTCCCTTTTCGCGCAGCCGCGCCAGGAATTCTCCCGCATCGATATGCAAAAACAGGCCAATCATCAGTCCCAGCCCGCGCACGCGGGCGATCAACTTCGGGTGGACTGCTTGCAATTCGCGCAAAGCTTGCATGAACCAGGCGCCATTGGCGCGGACCCGGGCAAGAAAATCCGTTTGGCTGATTTCATCCACGGCGGCGCCGGCGACGGCCATTGCCAGTGGATTGCCGCCGAAGGTGCTGCCATGACTGCCCGCGCCCATGCACGCGGCAACTTTTTCACGCGCCAGACAGGCGCCCACGGGAAAGCCGCCGCCAAGCCCCTTGGCGGTGGCGAGCAGGTCGGGTTCGACGCCAAATTGCTGGTGTGCGAAATAGGTTCCCGTGCGCCCATTGCCGCATTGCACCTCATCAAACATCAACAAAATTCCATGCTCGTCGCACAAGCGCCTGACCTGCCGCAAGTACTCCGCATCCACGGGGCGAATGCCGCCTTCGCCCTGGACCGGTTCAAGGATGACACCCGCGGTGTTTTCGTCAATGGTCGCCGCCAGCGACTCGATGGCGCCGAAGGCGGCGTGGTCAAAGCCCGAATCACCGGCGAGAAATCCTTCGCAATGGGCCGGGTTCGCCGCCGCGGCGATCGTCGCCAGCGTGCGGCCGTGAAAGGAATCGGCCAGGCCGATGATCCGCATGCGCCCGCGCCTGTCTTGGGCATGATGGTAACGGCGCATCATTTTGAATCCGCATTCCACCGCCTCGGCGCCGGAATTGCAAAAGAACACCCGGTCCGCGAAACATAAATCGACCAGCTTTTCAGCGAGCCGCTCGGCGGCGGGAATTCGGAACAGATTGGAACTGTGCCAGAGCGTGCGGGCTTGCGTCGACAGCGCCTCGATCAATCGCGGATGGCAATGGCCGAGGCTGTTGACGGCGATGCCCATGGCGAAATCCAGATACTTCCCGCCGCCTTCGCAATACACATAACTGCCGTCGCCATGGGACAGCGCCAGGTCGCGCGTACCGTAATTTTCAAGCAGGGCGGAACTCATGGTCCGGCAGTCTTTGTGGGCCGCTTGGAGCGCGCTATCATGCGTCATCGCGCCATTGGATTCAATGGCCGGGGAATCGGCGCGAGGGTATTTCAATCAGTACCGACGGCCGCCAGTGACATTGGAGAAAGCAGCGTGTTTGGCTTAAGACGCAACAAAACAACCTTGCCCCGGGCCGAGCAGGCGGTCCCGGACCGGCCCAGCGGTATGGCGTTCAATCCCGTTCATTTCGTAAATGGCAAACGAATTTGCGAACCGATGCCCGCCGGCATTGCGCGCGCGGTTTTCGGCATGGGCTGCTTTTGGGGCGCCGAACGTCTGTTCTGGCAATTGCCGGATGTCCATAGCACCGCGGTCGGTTATGCCGGCGGGATCACCGCCAACCCCAGCTATGAAGACGTCTGCGGCGGAATGACCGGACACGCGGAAGTGGTGCTGGTCTGGTTCGACCCGCTTCGCATCGCCTACGAAAGCTTGCTTGCCGTGTTTTGGGAAAACCACGATCCCACCCAGGGCATGCGCCAGGGCAACGACCGCGGTACACAATACCGCTCGGCAATTTACACTGATTCCGCCGCCCAGGCGCGAAGCGCCGAACATAGCCTGGAGCGCTGCCAAGCTTTGCTTGCAGAGCGGAGTTTTCCAAAAATAACCACAGAAATCAAGCCATTGGATTGCTTTTTTTACGCTGAAGATTATCACCAGCAATACCTGGCTAAAAATCCAGGGGGCTATTGCGGCATAGCCGGCACCGGCATCCGTTTGGCGCGGGATGGCCTGGGCGGCTGCAAATGATTCGAGGGTTTGCTAGGCCGCGAGGAATTTGAGGATCTCCGTTTTCTTGGCCATGGCGTCGCGGAAACCGAGATCGGCCAGCCGGTTGCAATAGCCTTTTTCGAACAGAATCAGGCTGATCATGGTGCCCGACCCATTGCCCTTGATGTAGCGCGCCATGCTCCGCGGCATTTCGTGGTAATGCTCAAGCGCCATCTGGTTCACTCTTTCACTGGGTGAGATTTCCAGGAACTCGACCGCGGCGCCCCGCCGAATGGCATTGGCGTCCACTTTGCCGCCGCGGCCTTGCGTCATGCGTTTCATGCGCCGAAGCACGTCGAGATCGTTTTCCAGCGTATCGACAAATGCGCCATTCATGATGTGGCCGAGCACCTGGTAACTCGAGGGTTCTTCGCGCAAGGTTTCGTCGTTGGCGGCGCCGCTGCGGTTGCCGCTTACCCCAATCACGAACAGCCGCCGCGCGCCGAGGCGCAGGGCGGGGCTGGCCGGTGAAACCTGACGCACGGCGCCGTCGCAATAGTACTGACCCTGGATCGCCTCGGCCGGAAACAGCAGCGGTATGGCGCAGGACGCCATCAAATGTTTGGTGGCAAGCTTGCAGCGTCGGCCGATTCGATGCGGCGCGTCCCAGTCCCTGATACCCTTGACCCCCTGAAAGAACGAAACTGATGTGCCGGTGCCGTAGGCGGACGCGGTGATAGCCAGGGCGTCCAGCATGCCGCGGTCGATATTGCGTTGAATCCGGTTCAGGTCCAGTTTGCGCTTGAGCAATCTGCGCAAGGGCTGATTGTCGAGAAAGGCCGCGGTCTTTCCCGCGCCGCCGCCGGAGACGATCGATAGCATCAAATTCGAAACGCTGACAAACAAATTGCCGCTCATGGGTTCGTACACGCTTTCGCTGTCGATATTGCCCCAGATTTCCGAAAGCGCGCCGACCGCGGCTTGCAGACTTTCCGTCTCGGTGGCGAGTACGGAGGCGTTGAGCGCGCCGGAGGACGTGCCGCAAATGATGTCGAAAGGATTGGGCGCCCGCTCGGGGAGCATCCGGGCCAGCGCGCGCAACACACCGACCTGGTAAGCGGCGCGGGCGCCGCCGCCGGATAGAATCAATCCCGTGGGCAATTTCTTGCTTGCCGCCAAGAAACCCATATATCCGGTATCCTTTATCCTTCGTGTTCGAAAAGGCGTTGCTGGAATCCGCGGTGGCGGAACTTTTCACGCCAGCGCGTCCCGATTGAAATAGAGCGACTGAATCCGTGTCAAGCAAGCAGGAAAGAACAAGCGAACCGCTGGTGGTGGCGATTTCATCGCGCGCGCTGTTTGATCTCGCCGACAGTCACCGGATTTACGAGGAGCAGGGATTGGTGGCCTATCGGGAACATCAGATCGCCGCCGAAAACGAGCCCCTGAAGCCCGGTGTGGCTTTCAATTTGGTCAACAAACTGCTGAAACTCAATGAGATTCTGGGGCGCGCCGCGGTCGAGGTGATTCTCCTTTCCCGCAACAGCGCCGATACCGGCTTGCGGATTTTCCATTCCATCCAGCATTACAATCTTTCGATTACCCGCGCCGCGTTTTGCGGCGGCAACAGCCCCTATCGATACATCCCGGCCTTTGGCAGCCGCTTGTTTTTGTCGCTGGACGGCGCCGATGTGCGTCAGGCGCTGGAACTCGGCGTCGCCGCGGCGACCATTGTACCGTCAAGGCACAACAAGCGGTCGGAAGACCATCTGAAAATCGCTTTCGACGGCGACGCTGTGTTGTTTTCCGATGCGTCGGAAAAAATCTACCAGGAACAAGGGCTGGAAAGTTTCACCCGCAATGAGTCTCTCGCCGCCCACGAGCCGCTCGAAGGCGGTCCATTCAAGCCTTTCCTCGCCGCTTTGCAGCAAATCCAAATGGCCTTTCCCGACGGCGAGTCGCCGATCAGTACCTGCCTGATCACCGCCCGCTCGGCGCCGGCCCATGAGCGTGTGGTGCGCACTTTGCGCGCCTGGAACATTCGCATAGACGAATCGCTTTTTCTGGGCGGTTTGCCCAAGGAGCACTTTCTGCAAGCCTACGAGGCCGACATTTACTTCGACGACCACCGCGAGTATTGCGATTCGGCCAGTGACCTCGTCGCCACCGGCCATGTACCCCACGGCGTGCTCAACCCTTGAGGGAATTAGGGGAAAAAGGAGGGGCGGAAATCAGAATTGCATGCTGTAGTAGACGCCAAGGCAGCCCAGAATTAGGATCAAGGCAATGCGCAGGCCGCGCTCGGGCAGCAGGTGGCCCACGCGCGAGCCGAAATGAATCGCCGGCAGCGAGCCCAGCAAAAGACTGGCGAGCAGAGCGAAGTCAATGAATCCGCCGCCGAGATAGCCAAGGCCGGCAATCAGGGTCAGCGGCACCGCGTGGGCGATATCGGTGCCGACAATGCGCACCGATGACAGGCGCGAATGCAACATCAACAGCACCGCGGCGCCGAAAGCGCCGGCGCCGACCGAAGACAGCGTCACACACAGGCCAAGCAACGCGCCCGAGAGCACGGTAAGCACGAGGGATTGTCGCCGTTGCTCCCGTGGCACCTTGGGCAGCCGGTTGCGCAAAATCAACACCAGGCAAGTGACAATCAACATCGCGCCGAGGCTGCGGGTGAGCACTTCCTCGAACAGGGCGGAGTTCTGGAACTGCTCATCCAGCAGCAGCGCGTGCACCGCGATGGCCGCCGGGACGCTGCCGGCGGCGAGCAGGGCGACCACCGGCCAGTCCACGTGCCGCCGACGGTGGTGCGAGATTGCCCCGCCCAGCTTGGTGATGCCCGCGTAGAACAAGTCCGTGCCGATGGCAACCGGCGCCGGATAGCCGATGATCAACAGAAAGGGTGTCATCAGCGAGCCACCGCCCACGCCGCTGACACCGATGGCGAAGCCCACCACGGCACCGGCCAGGATCAGAACCGCGAATTCCATGCTAGTCCCCGTGCAAACCGCATTCCTTGCGCATCGCTTCCTCCCACCACCAGCGACCTTCGCGTTCGTGTTGGCCGGGCCCGGTCGGCCGCGTGCATGGCTCGCAGCCGATACTGGCGAAACCACGATCGTGCAAGGGATTGTAGGGGATTTCCAGCGCTCTGATTTGCCGCCAGACCTGGCTTGAGGTTTGTCCCGCAAGCGGATTGATTTTCACCAGCGGCGCGGCTTTGCGGGAAAACCTGGCATCGATCTGAAATACATCGATCGCGCCGCGCGTGGGCGACTGATCGCGGCGCATGCCACTGACCCAAGCGTCAAAATCGGCGAGATAGCGGCGCATGGGTTCAATTTTGCGGATGCCGCAACATTCCGCATGGCCATCGCGGTAAAAACTGAACAGGCCTTTTTCGGCAATCAGGCGGCGCAAACTCCCGGGGTCCGGGTGCAGCATGTCGAGTTGCGGGCTGTAGGTTTCGCGCACCCGTTCGATAAAGCGGTGGGTCTCGCCATGCAAACGGCCCGTGTCGATGCAAAACACCCGGGGATTGGGACGCAACTTGCTGGCCAAATGCAATAGCAACACGTCTTCGGCGCCGCTGAAGGCCAGTGCGCAGTTTGGCCATTTTTCGAATGCGCAGGCGAGAATTTCCCGCGGCGGCGCCTGGGCGAAACGCGCGTTCAAGGTTTCAATTTCGGCGGCAAGGGCTGGCATCGGCTGTGATCATCCATTTCGGCCAACTTCGAATCGGCGCCGACGGGCCGCCAATCGCTGCATTGAACCGTCTGCGGGCTCGGTTGCTGTGCGCCGATTCTCGGCAATTTCCCTCTTGCCGTAAAGCCCCGCCGCGGTTTTGAAAGCCGGTGCCGGTATCTGCTAGATTGGGCGCCATTTGGCGGGGAGTGGGAAAACTGTGGAAATCGCCTGTTTGGATCTTGAAGGGGTGCTGGTGCCGGAAATCTGGATCGGTGTCGCGGAACGCACGGGTATCGACGCCTTGCGGGCGACGACCCGGGATGTGCCCGATTATGACGTGCTCATGCGCCAGCGGCTGCGCCTGCTTGATGAAAACTCTCTGGGATTGGATGAAATTCAGCAGGTAATCGCCGAAATGGCGCCTTTGCCCGGCGCCAAGGACTTTCTCGATTGGCTCAAGGCGCACTTTCAGGTCATCATTCTGTCCGATACGTTTTACGAATTCTCCCATCCCTTGATGCGTCAGCTGGATTTCCCCACCTTGTTTTGCCACCGCCTGGAAATCGCCAACGGCCGCATCAACAACTACAAATTGCGCCAGCGCGACCACAAGCGCCAAAGCGTCAAGGCCTTGCATTCACTCAATTTCCGTGTGATCGCGGCGGGCGATTCCTACAACGACACCACGATGCTGGCGGAGGCGGACGCCGGCATCCTGTTTCGCGCGCCGGCCAAAGTGATTGAAGCGTTTCCACAATATCCTTGCGTAAACTCCTATCAGGATATGAAAAATCAATTTCGCCTCGCCAGCGTTCGTGGGCTGCCGGACTAACGGCGGCTAATCCATATAAGTGCCAATCGCTTCGGCCAGGGCTGCGGCCTTGCCGAGATAGCTTCGCGGTGTCAGCCGCAGCAGTTCGGTTTTGGCCGCCGCCGGCAAGTCCTGTTCCTCGACAAACGCGCGAACCGTGTCCGCATCGACTGTTCGCCCGCGGGTGAAATGTTTCAGTTTTTCGTAGGGGTCCGGCACGCCGTGGCGGCGCATCACCGTTTGGATCGCCTCGCCGAGAATTTCCCAGCAGTGATCGATGTCGGCATCGATCGCCTCGGCATCGAGTTCCAGTTTTCCGAGCCCGGACAATGTCGCGTCAAAGGCGAGCATGCTATAGCCCAGCGCGCTGCCGAAATTGCGCAGGACCGTGGAGTCGCTCAGGTCCCGTTGCAAGCGGGAGATGGGCAATTTTTCCGTCATGTGCCGCAACAGGGCGTTGGCCAAACCGGCATTGCCTTCGGAATTCTCGAAATCGATGGGATTGACCTTGTGCGGCATGGTGGAGGAGCCCACTTCGCCGGCGACCAGTTTCTGCCGGAAGTAGCCATAGGAAATATAGGTCCAAAGGTCGCGGTCGAGGTCCAGCGCGATGGTGTTGAGCCGTCCCAGCGCCGCGCAATATTCGGCAAATGAATCATAAGGTTCGATTTGCGTCGTGTAGGGATTCCAGGCGAAGCCGAAACTTTCCACAAAGTCCCGCGCCAGCGCGGGCCAATCGAGTTCGGGATAGGCGGCGACGTGGGCGTTGTAGTTGCCCACCGCGCCATTGATCTTGCCGGTCAGTTCGACTTCGCCGAATTTGCGCGCTTGGCAATGCAGCCGCCAGGCGAAATTGGCCAGTTCCTTGCCCATGGTGGTGGGGGAGGCAGCTTGGCCGTGGGTTCGCGACAGCATGGGTTGGTTCGCATATAGCCCGCTCATGGCAACCAGTTTTTCAAGCAACCGGGCAATCACAGCGAGCAAAATCCCGCGGCCGTCGCGCAACATCAGGGCATAAGCCAGATTGTTGATATCCCATGTGGTGCAGGCGAAATGCACAAACTCCAGATGGGGCTGGAATTCGGCGTTCAGGGACAGCTTTTGCCGGAGGAAATACTCCACCGCCTTCACATCATGACGCGTGGTCGCCTCGATTTGCTTGATCCGCCCGGCTTCAGTGGGGGAGAAATCGGTGACGATGGCGCGGACGTATTTTCGGGCCTCATCGCTCAAGGGCGGGCATTCGGCCACGGCGGGTTCGGCGGCGAGTTTCAACAACCACTCGACTTCAACTCGCAGGCGGTAGCGCATTAGGCCGAATTCACTGAAGATCGACGCCAGTTCGGCGCATTTTTCTCCATAACGTCCATCCAGCGGCGACAATGAAGCCAGCGCGAAGTGCTGTTTCGGGTTTGGTTCCTGTTTCATTGGGCATCCCCGGCCACGGGCCGCGGTACATTCCGACTGCGCGGTCCTTGGCCATTGCATTGAAAAATTATCTAAAAGTCAGTGTAAGCCGCATTCAATCGGCGCGCCCCCCAGGCAGCGTTCCCGCTGGTAGAACACCACATATTGACCCGGCGTGACCGCCTTTTGCGGATGACTGAAGCTTGCCCGCAGTTTGCCTCCACCGGCGTTTGCAATCTCGCAATCGAAATCCGCCTGCCGGTAGCGCGTTTTCGCGCTGCAACGCAAGGGCAACTTGGGTGTGTCAGCGTTGATCCAGGCGGGCATGTCGGCGATCAGGCCCTTACTGCGCAATTCATCGTGGTCTTCGCCTTGCACCACAACCAATGTGTTGCTGTCCAAATCCTTGCGCGCGACGTACCAGGGCGCCTCGGGAAAATCGCGCAGGCCGCCGATGCCAAGCCCCTGGCGCTGGCCCAGCGTGTAATACATCAATCCCCGGTGGCGACCGATTTCGACCCCGCTCGCGGTCATGATCGGGCCCGGCCGCGAAGGCAGATAGCGCGCGAGAAAGTCGGCGAATTTGCGTTCGCCGATGAAGCAGATGCCGGTGCTGTCTTTTTTGTCATGGGTCGGGAGTTTCATCTCCAGCGCCAATTCGCGCACTGTCCGCTTGGTCAACCCGCCCAGCGGGAAAAGACTGCGGCGAAGGCAGGCTTCGCTCACCTCGCAAAGGAAATAACTTTGGTCTTTGTCGCGGTCGGCGGCTTTGCAGAGCCAGGTCTGGCCGTTTTTTTCCACGCGGCGGGCATAATGGCCGGTGGCGATGAGGTCGGCGCCAAGCGCCAGCGCGTATTCGAGAAAGGCCTTGAATTTGATTTCGCGGTTGCAAACCACATCGGGGTTTGGGGTTCGCCCCAGCCGGTATTCCGCCAGGAAGTGGCGAAAAACGTCGTCCCAGTATTCGGCGGCAAAATTGGCCTCGTGCAGGGCGATGCCCAGCACATCGCAAACCGCCCGCGCATCGGCCAGGTCGACTTCGGCGCTGCAATATTCGCTGCCGTCGTCTTCCTCCCAGTTTTTCATGAACAGCCCTTCAATGCGGTATCCCTGCTGCTGCAGCAAGGCCGCGGCGACGGAGGAGTCGACGCCGCCGGACATGCCCACGATCACCCGCGGGCCTGTTGAGGCCACTGTTTTCATGCTGGCGCATTGTATCAGCAATGCGCACCGGCGCAGTCGGCGCGGTTTCGCGCCCGGTGCCGCGAAAGCGACCAAAAACATCGCGAAAAAATGGATAATGGCAAGCGGATTGAGGAGTATGAACGATGAGCGGACTGAGCCATCTCGACGAATCGGGCAACGCGCGCATGGTGGATATCGGCGGCAAGCCCGACAGCTTGCGCAAGGCCGTGGCGGTCGCCCAGGTGCGGATGAAGGCGGAAACCCTGGCGGCTATCGCCGGCGGCGGCCACAAGAAAGGCGATGTGTTGACCGTGGCGCGGATTGCGGGCATTCAGGCCGCCAAGAATTGCTCGACGCTGATTCCGATGTGCCATCCATTGATGCTCAGTTCGGTGGATATCGAACTCAATTTGAATTTCGAGCAAAATCGGCTCGAAATCGCCGCCACCTGCAAAGTGCGCGCGGCCACAGGGGTCGAGATGGAAGCATTGACCGCCGCCGCGGTCAGCGCGTTGACGGTGTACGACATGTGCAAAGCGGTGGACCGCGAAATGCGCATCGAAGGTTTGTGCCTGATGGAAAAATCCGGCGGCCGCAGCGGGCATTTCCAACGCGCCGGGGGCAAACCTTCCGGAGCGGGCGGCTGATGTTGCAAGTACACTATTTCGCCGCCGTGCGCGAAGCCCTTGGCCGCGACCGGGAGCAATTGGAATTGCCCGCCGGGGTGGCCACCGTGGCGGACCTGATCCGCCATTTGCGCGCGGCGGACGAAGAATTCTCGCGCATGATGACCGAGCAGGGGCAGGTGCTGGTGGCGGTGAACCAGGTCATGGCGGGCAATGGGCAAGCTTTGGCGGACGGCGACGAAGTCGCTTTTTTTCCGCCGATGAGCGGCGGCTGACATGCATTCGGTGCGCGTGCAAACGGAAGATTTCGATCTTGGCGCGGAATACCGCCGGCTTTGCGCCGCGGCGCCGGATGCCGGCGCGGTGGTGACTTTTTCCGGCCTGGTGCGCGAATTCTATGATGCGGACAGCGGCGATGAAGTCCGCGCGCTGCGGCTTGAGCATTACCCGGGAATGACCGAGAAAAGCATAGGCGATATCGTGGCCAAGGCGCGGCAACGCTGGGACCTGCTCGCGGTGCGCGTGGTGCACCGGGTCGGCGAATTGCGCCCGGGCGATCAGATCGTCTTCGCCGGTGTGGCGGGCCGCCACCGGGGCGAGACCTTCGCGGCGGCGAATTTCATTATGGATTACCTGAAAAGCGAGGCGCCGTTGTGGAAGAAACAGCTCACCCGCGAAGGCGCCGAATGGGTGCGGGTGCGCGACAGCGACCTCCAGGCCGTGCGCCGCTGGCGCGCCGGCGACGCTCGGGCGTCCGCTGGCGAAAGCGGATAAAGTGCGCCGCAACAGCGCGGCGATTTGTGGTTTTGACGGCATTTTTGCGACCCTGTGGGAAGGCCGCGGCCGTCGAGTGATGGTGTGCACGTTTTGCGGTACACTAATTCCGACGGTGGCGGGAAACCCGATACGGCCCGCAAACGAACGCACCGGCGGACAGAAACGGAGCCTGGAGAAGGAACCTGGAGCAGAAACCCGGCAATGAGCAAACTACCGCGCGATATGGATTCCGACCAGGCGGGCGGCTTGCGGGAAAAAGAGCGGCTGGCCCAGGCCAGCAAACCCAAACTGTCGCAGCCGCCCTTGTACAAGGTGGTGTTGGTGAACGACGACTATACCCCGATGGATTTCGTCATCGAAGTATTGTGCACCTTTTTCCACCTCGATGTGGAAAAGGCGACCCAAATCATGTTGAAGGTGCATACCGAAGGGAAGGGCGTATGCGGGGTGTACAGCAAGGATATCGCCGAATCGAAGGCCGGTCAGGTGAACAAATACTCCCGTGAGAGCCAGCATCCCTTGCTGTGTTCGGTGGAAGTGGATCGATAAGTCATGTTGAGCAGGGATCTGGAAAGCAATCTGAACGAGGCTTTCAGCGGCGCCAACGAAAAGCGGCACGAGTTCATGACGATTGAACACCTGTTGCTCGCGCTGCTGGACGATGAAGCCGCCTGCGCGGTGCTGCGCGCCTGCGATTGCGACCTCGAGCGCCTGCGCGGCGAGCTGACGGAATATATTGATTCGATGACTCCGCTGTTGTCGAACACCGACACCAAGCGCAAGACCGTGCCGACCCTGGGTTTCCAGCGGGTGATCCAGCGCGCGGTTTTCCATGTCCAGTCTTCGGGTCAGAACGAGGTTACCGGCGCCAATGTGCTGGTGGCGATCTTCGCCGAAAAGGACAGTCACGCCGTGTATGCGCTGGGTCGGCAGGATATCGCCCGCATCGACGTGATCAATTACATCTCCCACGGCATCACCAAACTGGCCGGCGAGGACGAGACGCGCGAAGCCTCGCGCGAGCGGCAAGGCGGCGAAGGCGCCGAGAGCCGCCGCGCTTCGCCGCTGGAAAGCTTCACCACCAACCTCAATCACCAGGCCGAACGCAATTTGATCGATCCTTTGATCGGCCGCGAAGACGAGGTGGCCCGCGTGATCCAGGTGCTTTGCCGGCGCCGCAAGAACAATCCGCTGCTGGCGGGAGAGTCGGGCGTGGGCAAGACCGCTGTGGTGGAAGGCCTGGCGCGCAGGATTATCGAAGGTGACGTGCCCGAGATCTTCCGCGATTGTGAGATCTACGCCCTCGACTTGGGCACACTGCTCGCCGGCACCAAATACCGCGGCGATTTCGAAAAACGATTCAAGGCCTTGCTTGGCGAATTGGCGAAAAAACCGAAAGCGGTGCTGTTCATTGACGAAATACACACCATCATCGGCGCCGGCGCGGCCTCCGGCGGTGTCATGGATGCTTCCAATTTGCTCAAACCGGTGCTGACTTCGCCCAATCTTCGCTGCATTGGTTCAACCACCTACCAGGAATACCGGGGCATCTTCGACAAGGACCGCGCGCTTTCGCGGCGTTTCCAGAAGATCGATGTGGAAGAACCCGATGTGGAAACCACCTATCGCATTCTCAAAGGCCTGAAAAGCCGATTTGAACAGCATCATTCGCTGCGCTACACCGACAAATCCCTGCGCGCGGCTTCCGAGTTGGCCTCGCGCTATATCAACGACCGCTTCATGCCGGACAAAGCCATCGACCTGATCGACGAAGCCGGCGCCCATCAACGCTTGCAGCCCCAGTCGCGCCGCAAGAAGGTTTTGCAAGTGGCGGATATGGAGCGCATGGTGGCCGCGATTGCGCGCATTCCACCGAAGACCGTATCCAGTTCCGACATCGAGGCGTTGAAGAACCTGGACGCCAATCTGAAGATGGTGGTATTTGGCCAGGACCTGGCGATCGACACCTTGGCCAACGCGATCAAATTGTCGCGCGCGGGACTGAACGAGTCCGGCAAGCCCATTGGCTGTTTCATGTTCGCCGGGCCGACCGGTGTCGGCAAGACCGAACTTGCCAGGCAACTGGCGAATATCATGGGCATCGAGTTGCTGCGCTTCGACATGTCCGAATACATGGAACGGCATACGGTTTCGCGCCTGATCGGCGCGCCGCCCGGCTACGTTGGATTCGATCAGGGCGGCTTGCTCACCGAAGCGGTCACCAAGAGTCCCCATTGCGTGCTGTTGCTCGACGAAATCGAAAAAGCCCATCCCGACGTGTTCAACCTGTTGCTGCAGGTGATGGACCATGGCGTTCTCACCGACAACAATGGCCGGCATGCCGATTTCCGCAATGTGGTGCTGATCATGACCACCAACGCGGGAGCGCGGGAAATGGCGCGGGCGTCGATCGGCTTTACCGCCCAGGATCATTCCACCGACGGCCTTGAGGCGATCAAGAAATCCTTCACCCCCGAGTTCCGCAACCGGCTGGATGCGGTGATTCAGTTCGGCCCCCTGTCGCCGCAGACGATTCGCACCGTGGTCGACAAGTTCCTGGTCGAATTGCAGGTGCAGCTTGATGCCAAGAAAGTGCAACTGCATGTGGATGATTCGGCGATCGACTGGTTTGTTCGCCACGGCTACAGCGAGAGCATGGGCGCGCGGCCGATGGCCAGGCTGATTCAGGAAAAACTGAAGAAAGAACTGGCCGAGGACATCCTGTTCGGCAAACTGGCGGATGGCGGCGGCGATGTCCACGTCAGCGCCGGCCCCGGAGAGGAGGGCGAGATCAGCATCGAAGTCAGTCGCCGCAGCGAGCGGGAGGAAAAACAGCCGGGTTGAGGCGGGGCTTGAGGCTTATCCGGCACACTCACCGGGCGCGGTACGTGATTCTTCCTTTCGAGAGGTCGTAAGGTGTAAGTTCCACTTTCACCTGGTCCCCGGTGAGAATTCGAATGTAGTTCTTGCGCATTTTGCCCGAGATGTGGGCGGTGATGATATGCCCATTGTTCAGCTTGACCCTGAACATGGTGTTGGGAAGCGTGTCGATCACTTCGCCTTCAATCTCTATCTGGTCTTCTTTGGCCATTCGCTGCTCCGCGGCTACCGAATTGCGGCGCATTGTGACGTATTTCCGCGATGTTGGCAAAGTTCGCGCCAAGCGCCGGCTGCGGCGCCAGTCTCATTCAATGCGCACCCATTCACCGTCCAGCAGCAATTCAAAGGGCCGGAAATCCTTCTTGTAGTCCATTTTCGGGCAATCCTTGATCCAGTAGCCGAGAAACAGATGGGGAAGTCCCGCGGCCAAGGTCCTGCGCACCTGCCAAAGAATCGAATACGTGCCCAGGGACCTGCGCGCGAGGCGCGGGTCGAACCAGGTGTATATCGCTGAAAGACCCTGCTCGAGCAGGTCGGCGACGCTGACGGCCGCCAGTTCGCCGTGGAGATGGAACTTGACGAACAGGGTCTCCGGGGTGGCGGTTCGAATAAAGGAATGGTACTGCTCGCGCGTGGCCGGATACATGTCGCCTTCGCCGTGGCGGGCGGCGATGTACCGCCGATACAAGGCATAACTTTCGTCATCGTCGATGATCGCGTCTTCAACCGCTTCCAGGTCGCGATTGCCGTTCCAGACGCGCTTGTGGCGCCGGCGCGGGCGGAAGTCGGCAACGGGAATGCGCAAGGGAATGCAGGCGCGGCAGTTCACGCAGTCCGGCCGGTAGAAATGGGCGCCGCTGCGGCGGAATCCCGCTTCACTGAGCTGGCTGTACAAGCGCCGGTCCATCGGCAGGGAAGGGTCGACAAAAACGGTGCCCGCCAGTTGCCGCCGCTTGTAGCCGCAAGCATGGGGGCCGGTGCGGAACAGCCGCGGTTTGCGGGCGATGATGGGGCGCATGTTCAATCCCGCCCCGGCGCGGGCGGGTCGAATTCCCATTTCCGCGGTGCCGGCTCGCGCACCAGCCGGTGCATTTGCCGCAGGAAGCGGCAGCGGGGGATTTCCGCGGCGCCGAGCGACATCAAATGACTGCTGCTGACCTGGCAATCGATCAGCTGGAATTTCCACACCAGCAATTGCCGCACCAGCCGCACCAGGGCGAGTTTGGAAGCATTCGCTTCCAGCGAAAACATCGACTCTCCAAAGAACATCCTGCCAAGCGCGACGCCGTACAAGCCGCCGATCAACTGTTCCCGGTCCCAGACTTCCACCGAGTGGGCGTAGCCCAATTCATGCAAGCGGCAATAGGCTTTTTCCATGGCGGGAGTGATCCAGGTGGTTGTCATCCTGCCGGCGCCGCAGTTCCTCAATACTTCGGCAAAGGCGCGGTCCATGCTGAATTGCCAGGAACAACGCCGCAGCAGGCTTTTCATTTTTCGTGAAACATGCAGATTTTCCAGTTGCAACACCAGGCGCGGGTCCGGCGACCACCACAGTATCGGCTGGCCCGAGTCGAACCAGGGAAAGATGCCATTGCGGTAGGCGTTGAGCAAGCGCTCCGGACGCAAGTCGCCACCGATTGCCAGCAAGCCGTTGGGACGCGTCAGGGCCCGCTCCACCGGAGGAAAACGCGGGTCCGCTTGATGCAGTCGATACAATGGCATGGCGAGGACTTCAACCCGAAAGAAACTTTTCCGCATCCAATGCCGCCATGCAACCGAATCCGGCGCTGGTGACGGCTTGGCGGTAGACTTGATCGGCGATGTCGCCGGCCGCGAAAACCCCGGGCACCGAAGTGGCCGTGGCATTGCCCCCCAGCCCCGAGTTGATCTTCACATAGCCGTTGTTCATCTCAAGTTGACCCTTGAAAATGCCGGAATTGGGGTCATGGCCAATCGCGATGAAAACGCCGTCCAGATCCAGTTTGCGCTCCGCGCCGGTTTTCGCATGGCGGATGTTGATTCCGGTCACGCCCATGTCGTCGCCGAGCACTTCGGCAAGCTCATGGTCCCAGGCCATTTCCACCTTGCCCCCGGCGACCAGGTCGAACAGCCGTTGTTGCAGGATTTTTTCCGCGCGCAAGGCGTCGCGGCGGTGCACCACGGTGACCCGGGAGCAGATATTGGCCAGATACAAGGCTTCTTCCACGGCGGTATTGCCGCCGCCCACCACCGCAACCGGTTTGCCGCGGTAGAAAAATCCGTCGCAAGTCGCGCAAGCGCTGACGCCCTTGCCGAGATATTCGCTTTCCGAAGGCAGGCCCAGGTAGCGCGCCGAAGCGCCGGTGGCGATGATCAAGGCGTCGCAAGCGTACTCGCCGGATTCGCCTTGCAAGTGGAATGGCCGCCCCCCGAGATCGACGGACTGGATATGGTCGAAAACCACCTGGGCGCCGAAACGTTCCACGTGGCGGCGCATGCGATCCATCAATTCCGGCCCTTGCAGTCCTTCCACATCTCCGGGCCAATTGTCCACATCGGTGGTGGTGGTCAGTTGACCGCCCTGTTCCATGCCGGTAATGACCATGGGAGCGAGGTTGGCCCGCGCCGCATACAGCGCGGCGGTATAGCCCGCGGGTCCCGACCCCATAATGATCAACCGCTGATGATTCGCATTCGACACGCGCATTCTCCTCAACCAATGGGCGCAGTTGCCGCCCAGCGGAAGCTATTATGCGCATTTTGCCCTTGCCTTGCTCATATGTGGCGGCGGCGTGACGATACATAAGCCAATGAATTCCGAAACCACACAGAAAGACGACCTCCCGCGCCTGCTGCGCATGTTGCGGGAAGGCATGCTGGTGGTGAACTTTCTGATCGCGATTTTTCTGCTCACCGCGCTGGCCAGCCATTCGCCGCAGGACCCCGGATTCAACACCACCGGCGGCGGGGAAAGCATTGCCAACGCCACCGGCGTTTACGGCGCCTGGCTGGCGGACTTGCTGCTTTTCCTGCTCGGATACCTGGCTTACACCATCCCCGCCTGGCTGATTTACCGCTGCGCTGCGGCGGTTGCCGGAAGCGGCGCGATCCGCGGCATGCTGCTGCTGCGCGCGGGCGGATTGGCGCTGATTCTGCTTTCGGCGGCGGGATTGGCAAGCTTGCATCTGGAATCCGCCGCCGCCTTGCCCAGCGGACCCGGCGGCGTTGCTGGCGAACTGCTGGTTGGCTGGAGTCAGCCCGCGCTGGCTTTGTTCGGGAGCAGTTTGCTGTTCCTCGCGCTGTTCCTGATCGGGCTGACTTTGTGCTTCAGCATATCCTGGGCCAACGCCGTCATGGTGCTGTGGCGCTGGCTCGCGCTTGCCTTGCGCTCGCTGCCGGCGCTGATGGGCAAATTTCGGGCCAGCCGGGAGCGCGCGTTAGCCGAACGCAAGTTGCGCGCGAAAGATAGCCCCGGCGCCGATGCCCTTGCGCAACGAAAAGCCGCCGCCAGACGCGTTGCGCCGAAGATTTCCCGTCCGCCCGCGGCCGCCCCCGCCGCGGAACGCGCGGCAACCGCCGCCAAGTCCGCCGGCGCGGCGAAATCCCCCAAAGGCCGACTGCCCTCCACCGCATTGCTCGACCCGGGGCCGCTGGAGCGAAACGGCGCGCAATCCAGCGAGTCGCTTGATGCCCTGTCGCGGCTGCTCACGGAAAAACTGCGCGACTTCGGCATCGAAATCACGGTTACCGCGATCAAGCCCGGCCCAGTGATCACGCGCTTCGAGGTGCAACCCGCGGCGGGCGTAAAAGGCAACCGGATCACAGGATTGGTGAAAGATTTGGCGCGTTCGCTGGCGGTGAAATCGGTGCGCGTGGTGGAGCACATTCCCGGCCGCGATGTGATCGGCATTGAAATTCCCAACGACGACCGCGAGATGATCTTGCTTGGCCAGGTGCTGGAAGGCGCCGAATTCGCTCGCGCGGATTCGAATTTGAGTCTCGCCCTCGGCCACGACATTCTCGGCAAGCCGGTGATTGTCGATTTGGGCAAGATGCCGCATTTGCTGGTGGCTGGCACCACCGGCTCCGGCAAGTCGGTGGGCATCAACGCGATGATTCTGAGTCTGCTGTTCAAATCGACGCCGGAGCAGGTGCGCCTGATTATGATCGACCCGAAAATGCTGGAGCTGTCGGTGTACGAAGGGATTCCACACTTGCTCACACCGGTGATCACCGACATGAAGGATGCCGCCAACGGATTGCGCTGGTGTGTGGCCGAAATGGACCGGCGCTACGCCTTGCTGTCGGCCTTGGGAGTGAGGAATCTGGCGGGTTACAACAACAAGCTTGGCGCGGCGCGCAAGGCCGGCAAGCCCTTGCTCGATCCGAACTGGAAAGCGGACTCCGCTCTTGGCCTCGAACTCGAGCAAAAGGCGCCCGAGCTCGAACCCATGCCGCAAATTGTCGTCATCGTCGATGAATTGGCCGACATGATGATGGTGGTTGGCAAAAAAGTGGAGGAGTTGGTCGCGCGCATCGCGCAGAAGGCCCGCGCCGCCGGCATCCATCTGATCCTGGCGACCCAGCGGCCTTCGGTGGACGTGCTGACCGGCCTGATCAAGGCGAACATTCCCACCCGCCTTTCTTTCATGGTGCAATCCAAGGTCGATTCGCGCACGATTCTGGGCGAAGGCGGCGCCGAACAATTGCTGGGCAATGGCGACATGTTGTTCCTGCCGCCCGGGGGCGGCGTGGCTACCCGGGTGCACGGCGCTTTCGTCAGCGACGAGGAAGTGCATCGCGTGGTGGCGGAATGGAAACTGCGTGGCGCGCCGGCTTACGTCGATGGTGTCACCATTGATCGAAACGACAGCGATTTCCAGCCCGACGGCGCCGGGGATGACGGCGCCGAGCTTGACGAGCTGTACGATCAGGCGGTGCATTTCGTCACCGAATCCCGCAAGGCGTCGATTTCCGCGGTGCAGCGCAAATTGCGCATCGGCTACAATCGCGCCGCGCGCATGATTGAAACCATGGAACAGCAGGGAGTAGTATCCGCCATGAACAGCAATGGCGGCAGGGATGTGCTGGCGCAACCCGCCCCCCGCGACTGAAACGCTTGACATGATACCCATCGCCAAAGGCTTTGCCGCGCGCGCCGCGCTGGTTTGCTTCGCTTCGCACGGCCTGATCGCCTCGGCCCAGGATCCCCTGGCGGAACTCGATGAGTTGCTCGGCGGCATGACTTCCCTGACAGCGGATGTCAGCCAGTTGATTCTCGAATCCGGCGGCGGCCTGCTCGAGGAGAGCAGGATTTTGCTGCGGCTGCGCAAATCGGGCGGATTCTATTGGGAAACGCTCGATCCTTTCCCGGAGTTGATTGTCACCGACGGGGAGACCTTGTGGAATTATCAGCCCGACCTGGAGCAGGTCGTAATTGAGGACTGGGATAGTGGGCGCTCCGAGCTGGCCGCGCAATTGCTGCAAGGGGAAACCGGGGGATTGGCGGAGACTTATCGCTTGCGCCGGATAAACCTCGGCGCGGGCAGACGATTTGAATTGGTTCCGCTGGCCGCGGACAATCCCTACGCGACGATTGCGCTGGAGTTTGTGGGTCACGAGCTCGACCTCATTCGTCTGGAAAGCCGCAACGGCCAGCAAACGGTTTGGCGGTTTTCCAATTTGCGGCGGGATACTCCCCTGGAAGACAGCCTGTTTGTATTCGCGGTGCCGGAAGGCATCGAAATCGTCGACAACCGCGCAGTCCAATAGGCCGGATCAGGAGAATTGCGGAAATGCTCGACCCCAAACGGATTCGTTCCGAGGCCGACTTGCTGGCGGAACAGCTCAAGAAAAAGAATTTCACGCTCGATGTCGATTATCTCGACCAACTCGACGCGCGGCGAAAAACGATTCAGCTCGCCGCCGAAGCCATGCGCAACGAGCGCAACAGTCGTTCGAAAGAAATTGGCATCGCCAAACGCGAGGGCAGGGACCCAGCGCAAATTCTGCAAGCGATGGCCGAATTGAAATCGCGTTTGGATGCAGCCCAGCAACAATTGCAAGCGCTGCAGGACGAATTTCGCGAATACTTGCTCACGGTGCCCAATGTCCCGGCGGCGGAAGTTCCGGAAGGCGACACAGAGGCGGCCAACCGCCTAGTGCAAACCTGGGGAGACTTGCCGACGTTCGATTTCAAGGTTCGCGACCATGTCGAAATCGGTGCCGGTCTGGCTGCCGGGCCCGGCGCGGCGCTGGATTTCACCGCCGCCAGCCGCATCGCCGGAGCGCGTTTTGTTGTCATGCAAGCCGGTGTGGCGCAGTTGCATCGCGCCCTGGGGCAATTCATGCTCGACCTGCACACCCGCGAGCATGGCTATACCGAAATCAATGTGCCTTTCATCGTCAACGCCGATTCCCTGCTCGGCACCGGCCAATTGCCCAAGTTCGCCGATGACCAATTCAAGTTGCAAACGCGGCAGGACTTCTACCTGATTCCCACCGCCGAAGTGCCGGTGACCAATATGGTGCGCGAGCAAATCTTGAACGCCGAAGAGTTGCCGGCGCGCTGGGTGTGCCACACACCTTGCTTTCGCCAGGAGGCCGGTGGTTATGGCGTCGATACCCGGGGCATGATCCGCCAGCACCAATTCGAAAAAGTTGAGCTGGTGCAAATCACGCGGCCGGAGAACTCCGCCGCGGCGCTGGAAGAACTCACCGGGCACGCCGAGCGCGTGCTGCAATTGCTCGAATTGCCTTACCGCAAGGTGGCCTTGTGCGGTGGCGACCTCGGTTTCAGCGCCAATTTCACTTATGACCTGGAAGTCTGGCTGCCTTCCCAGGGGCGCTATCGGGAGATTTCCTCCTGCAGCAATTTCGACGAATTCCAGGCGCGCCGCATGCAAGCGCGCTGGCGCAATCCGGCGACCGGAAAACCCGAATTCGTGCACACGCTCAATGGTTCCGGCCTTGCCATCGGCAGAACCCTGGTGGCGGTGCTGGAAAATTACCAGCAGGCCGACGGCAGCGTGGCGGTGCCGGCGAAGTTGCAAGCGTATCTGAACGGTATGGAAAAACTGCGGGCAAGACCGGAACAGGCATAATCCCGGGCATCAATCAAACTCCCGACTGGCAAGCTGGTGCAAACCATGAAAGCGCTGCCGATTTTCCTCAACATCAGCCAGCGCGAATGCCTCGTGGCGGGTGGCGGCGAAGTAGCCTGGCGCAAGGCCAGGCTGCTGGCCAGGGCGCAAGCGCGCTTGCGCGTCGTGGCGCCGAAAGTTGGCGAGCCCATGCAGGCCCTGCTGCGCGAACATGGCGGCCGGTTGCTGCGGCGCGAAGTTGAAATGGCCGATCTGGAAGACGTGCAACTTGCCATCGCCGCAACCGATGATCCGATTGCCAATGAGAATGTGAGCCAATGGGCCAAGGAGAGGAACATTCCGGTAAACGTGGTGGATCAGCCCGCGCTATGCACGTTCTACATGCCGGCGATCGTGGACCGCTCGCCGGTGGTGGTCGCCATTTCCAGTTCGGGAACCTCTCCGGTTCTTACCCGCGGCGTTAAGGAATTGAACGAAGTGATGTTGCCGGACGGTATCGACCGTCTCGCCAGGCTGTTGGGCTCGATGCGCGACGAGGTGAAAAAGCGAATTGAGCGGTTTTCCGACCGCACCGCGTTTTG
The DNA here is from genome assembly GCA_965221015.1 of uncultured Pseudohongiella sp. GTDB lineage: Bacteria > Pseudomonadota > Gammaproteobacteria > Pseudomonadales > Pseudohongiellaceae > UBA9145. The sequence continues at coordinate 1,721,866 of OZ244859.1, forward strand.
GGAATGCGTATTGGACAGCGAAGTGCCGGAACTGGTGTATGCGGGCCGGGAAGCGGAAGCAAAAACCGCCATTGGGCGAATTCTCGACGGTTCACGGCAAGCGGCGGGGGAGGTCTGGCTGGTCGGCGCCGGACCCGGCGACCCCGATTTGCTCACCTTGCGCGCCTTGCGCTTGCTGTATCGCGCCGACATCGTGCTCTACGACCGCCTGGTGAGCAAGGAAGTTCTCGCGCGGGCGCGGCCGGATGCGGAATTGATTCACGTCGGCAAAGGTGCGGATTTGCATTCCGTGGATCAATACACAATCAACGACATGCTGGTCCGTTACGCCCGGCAAGGACGCAAGGTCATGCGTTTGAAAGGCGGAGACCCGTTTATTTTTGGCCGCGGCGGCGAAGAACTGGCGAGCATGGCCGAAGCCGGCATCAATTTCCAGATTGTTCCAGGCATCACCGCCGCCACCGGATGCGCGGCCTACGCCGGCATTCCGCTCACCCATCGCGACCACGCGCATTCGGTGCAATTTGTCGCCGGTCATCTCAAGGAAGACAATCTCGCGCTGGATTGGGCGGCGCTGATCCGGCCGCTGCAGACGCTGGTGTTTTACATGGGGCTGAAGAGCCTGCCCATTGTTTGCGGACAATTGCAAAGCCATGGCATGTCGCGGCAAACTCCGGCGGCGGTGGTTTCCCAAGGCACGACCCGGCGGCAACAAGTCGTCGCGGGCGAGTTGCATAACCTGCCCGAACGCGCGGCCAAGCAGGGCATCCAGGCGCCGGCGATCATCATCATTGGCGAGGTTGTGGCATTGCGCGAAAGTTTTGCCTGGTACCAAAACGAAGCAACTGACCAAGGCGCGGAGAGTTGACTGGCCCAGTCATTCCGCGGGCAGTCGCGGAATCTCCATGGGATGGCGCATTGACAGGGAGATTCCGCGACTCCGCTTCGCTGCGCGCGGAATGACAGGCAGAGCATCGCGCGCCAAGCCATGAATGTGCCAGTCATTCCGCGCGCAGTCGCGGAATCTTCATGGGATGGCAAACTACTACAAGCAGTTGTCCGGTTTGGGCAGGCCCGCGATGCGGCTGGCGGTTTTGGCGAAGGCGCCGCCCCGGAACAGCCGCATCAGGTAAATACTGCGTCCTTTTTCCGCGCCCAGCTCCCTTTTCACCAGGTTGACCAAAGCGCGGCTGGCGGGGGACAACTGGTGTTGCCGATGAAAATCGCGCAGCAAATTCAGCACTTCCCAATGCGCTGGCTGCAGCGCAATCGCCTGTTGCCGCGCCATGGCCTCGGCAACGGTTTCGTTCCAATCGCTCAAATCGCGCAAGTAGCCTTCCTTGTCGAGGGCGATGCGCCTGCCTTCGATGAAAAGATTTTCGCCCATGATTTCAAAACCAACTCACGGTCTTGTCATGGCGCACGCATAGTTCGACAAAACCATCGTAGTCCACCGGGCTGGCCATTGCCGGCAATTTTTCTCCAAGACCCCTGGCGCGCAAATCTTGCGCCAGAAAATACACAGGCAAATCCGGGGGAAGCAGCGCCAACTCGCCCGGCCGACGCAGATGGTAAACAGCATCTTCCAGCAGCAAGAGGCTGTCGCCGGCCTGGATGGTCTTCAGCAAGCCCGCAAACATGCCGTGGGCTGGGCTCTTGTTGAGTAAATGCAGGCAACTCATTGAAAATCCGTAAGATTCGCTGTCAAGCAGGAGCGCGGAATGAAATCGTTCAGCCAATGCAAACCACCCATGGGACCGACCCAAGGCAAACCTACAAATTGAACACCATGTCGGATTGCGCAATTCGTTCGCGGATTCGCGCCGCGTCCAGCGCTGTTGTGCCAATTACCAGCTCGTCCACGGTCAAATTGCGTTCGGCCAGCGCTTCGGCTTCCACCCGCGGATTCTCAATGCCGTACAAGGCAAGCGCTTCGACGAGTTTGCCAAGGGTTTTTTCGCCGATCGGGCCGGCGTCCTGGTCCGGCAACAATTGGTATACGCCGTCGCCGAGAAAAATCAGCTCAATGTCCTGCTCAAAGGTGGCGGCCGCCAGCACCATGTCCAGCAGGGCCCGGGCCCGCGCCGAGCCGTAGGGGGGGCTGCGGGCGAGAAAAAGCAGTTTGGGGGTTTGATTCACCGTGTTCAGCCGAAAGACACCACGCGGTTCGAATGCAGGCAGGCGTCGACCCATTGTCCCAGGCCGCCGATTGCAAACTCGGGATGCATGGAGTCGCCATCCAGTTCGTGCCGTTCGGCTTCCCGGGCGTCGATTATGCCGCGTTTGATGGCGGAACTGACACATACGGTGCCATCGATGGCGTGTTCCCGCAGGAATGCGCGCCATTGATCTTGCAGGTTGTTTTCGTCCCGGGAAACCACTGTCAAGCGGTTGGCGTTGTGCACCCCATCGGCGAAGAAAAATATGCGATGGATCTTGTGGCCGGCCCGCAGCACGGCCTCGGCGAAACGCAGCGCCGTGCCCGCAGCCTCACTGGAATAGGGCGGGGCGTGGACGAGGATGGAGAAAATCATGCGCGCTGGAGTTTGCGCTCGCCGAAGCTCGAGCCCCGGCGCAAGCGGGGCTCGAAGGTTGCGGCGCCGCTGCCTCAGTCATTACCCGAAAACGCGGTAAGCAGGTGCAGCAGGCTCATAAACAGGTTGTAAATCGAAACAAACAGCGTGATGGTGGCGATAATGTAATTGCGCTCCCCGCCATGGATGATCGCGCTGGTCTGGAACAGGATTACCGCGCTGGCGAACAGCATGAATGCCGCGGATATTGCCAGTTGCAGCGCCGGCATCGGCCAGAACAGACTCACCACAATAGCGGCGATGAGCACCCAAAAGCCGGCCATGATAAAACTTGCCAGAAACGAGAAATCCCTGCGCGAGGTCAGCGCCCAGCCGGACAGGCCGAAAAAGGTGAATGCCGTGCCGCCGAGGGCGGTCATAACGATATCGGAACCGCCAGGGACGGAAAGGTAATAGCCAATGACTGGACCCAGGGTATAACCCATAAAGCCGGCGAAGCCGAACACCGACAGCAAACCCCAGGCGCTGTTCGCCAGGGCATGGGTCAGAAACAACAGCCCGTAAGCGCCGATCAGAAAAATCCAGATATTAGCGGGTGGCGCGTTTGTGCTCAGCATGGCCGTGAAAGCGCTGAATGTCAGCGTCAGCGCCAGCAGGGCATAGGTGTTTCGCAGCACTTTGTTGACCGCAAGAACCGACTCCCGGCCTTGAACGACCTCGATTCCAGCACCACTTCTATTCATCGTTACCTCCGTAAGGAAACAGCAAAAAATTGGCCCGCATCCGTTGCAACGGATTCGACACGTCAATGTATAAGGTCGCCCGCCGCAAATTTCAATATGCGCCGGCAGCGTCCGCGGATGGCTTCCATGATACCCGCCCGGCTATCTAAATCAATGTTTCCGCCACACGGCGTGCGCGCGCGCGGATATTGCGCCCCGCGGAATTATAGTAAGATTCCGGTCCGCTGGAGGGGTGGCAGAGCGGTTTAATGCACTGGTCTTGAAAACCAGCGAGGGTGAGAGCCCTCCGAGAGTTCGAATCTCTCCCCCTTCGCCAGAATCCCCTTGCGCGCGCAGCTTTGCCACAACGGCTGCGGCAATCCTCCGGGATGGCTAGAAACCGCTGGCGGCGCTGATTTGCCGCTCGCTCAAACCGATGTAATCCGCCAAAATCCGGGCGCTTTCCTCAAGCAGGGGATCGTTTTCCTCGTCTTCGTCTTCGGTTTCGGCGTCTGCCTCGGGCTGCGCCGCCAATTCGGCGCTGTCACTTTCATCGCTGGCGGCGGTTGCCAAATCCTCGTCCGCGGGCGCGGCCGCGGACGGTTCCCCGGCTTGCGCGCTTGTGGTGCCCGCAACCTCTTCCCCGGCGTCTTCGTCTTCAAGAATGTCCAGCAGCGGCAAGCCCTTGAGGAAGCGACGCATGTTTTCCGATTCGATGTTGCGGCGGCGGTCGGATTCCATCTGCGCCTTGAGCCGCGCTTCGTTCAAGGGCCAAGCCTGGCGTTCCTGCCGCTCCCGGGCAATCGCGATCTGGTCGTTGAGGTAGATGAAGTCCGGCGACTGGGCCGCGCGCCGCTGGTAGCGGGTTTCCAGTTCAGGCAGCAATTCCCTGATGGCGTGATAGTTGCGGTATTCCACTGGCCGCACCGTGTCCCAGGGCAGGGCGCCGTCCAGGCTGCTTTCGCCGACCTGGTCGTAGGCCAGGAACAGATCCGGGAACTCGATATCGGGAATCACGCCGCGATGCTGGGTGCTCGCGCCGGACACGCGATAGAACTTCGAGCGCGTCAATTTGGCCTGGCCGTAGTCCATGGGAACGATTTCCTGCACCGTGCCTTTACCGAAAGTTTGGCCGCCGAGCACAAGGCCGCGCTGGTAGTCTTGAATCGCGCCGGCGAAGATCTCCGATGCCGAGGCGCTGTTTCGATTGACCAGCACGGCCAGGGGGCCCTGCCAGGCGATTTCGGGGTCGTTGTCGCCAAAGGAGCGCGTATAGCCGTTGCCAAGCCCGGAATAGCGCACCTGCACCGTGGCGCCGGTATCGATGAACAGGCCCACGAGTTGGTTGGCCTCGCTCAAGCTGCCGCCGCCATTGTTGCGCAAATCGACTATGACCGCGTCCACATGCTCCGCCTTCATTTCTTCGATCAGGTTGCGCACATCCCGGGTGGAGCTCTTGAAATCCCGCTCGCCGCGGGATGCGGCTTCGAAGTCGAAATAAAACGTGGGCAGATGGATCACACCCACCTTGTAATCGCTTCCCGCGTGGGGGAATTCGATGATTTCCGACTTCGCCGACTGTTCTTCCAGACGCACGATGTCGCGGGTGAGGTTGACAATGGTGGCGCTGGTTTCATTGACCGCGTTGGCCGGAATCACATTCAGCCGCACGATGGTTCCCTGCTCGCCGCGAATCTGGGCCACCACATCGTCGAGCCGCATGCCGACGACGTCCTGGATCTCGCCGTCGGGCCCTTGGCCGATGCCGATGATGCGGTCGCCCTCGCTGAGCTGGTTGCCGCGCTCGGCCGGCCCGCCCTTGATCAATTCAACGATGGTTGTGTATTCGTCTTCGCGGCTCAATCGCGCGCCGATCCCTCGCAGGGAAAGCGACAGGCCCATGTTGAAGGTTTCCGAATCCATGGGCGAGAAATAGGCTGTGTGGGGGTCGGTAACGCGCGCCACCGTGGTCAGATAGCTTTGAAAGGCGTCCTTGGCATTGGTCTGAATCACGCGGTTCAGTCGACCGCGGTAGCGGTCGGACAATTTCTCGCGGATTTCCTCGTCGCTGTCTCCCGCCAGTTTCAGGCTCAGCACGCTGTTTTTTGTGCGCAAGCGCCAGATCTCATCGAGTTCGGCAATGGTTTCGGCGAAGGGTGCTTCTTCGCGGTCGATGACAAACTCTTCATCCAAAGTGAAATCCATCTCGCCAATGTGGTTTTCCACGCGGTTGATGGCGTAGATCAGCCGTTCCAGCATGCGCTTGTAATACAAGTTGTAGATCTCAAAGCCGGGCGCCAGGCTGCCTTCGCGCAGGTGGTCGTCGATGGTGTAGCGCCAATTGCTGAGAAAATCGATATCGCCGCGCAGAAAATAGAGGTGGTCCGCGTCGAGGGCGTCGATATAGTTGTCGAACACCAGCGACGAGAAGTCATCGTCGATTTCGATGGGCAGGTAGTGCTTGGTTTGCAGCACATCGATCAGTTCCATCGCGGTTGCGCCGTAAATGGGCTCCGGCGACAGCGGCGCGTACAATTCATCAATCGTTGGAATAGGCTGCGCCAGATCCTCCGCCGCCGCCGCATCCGCCTGCGTTGGTTGTTGCACCCGGTCCTGGGTTTGTTCCAGGGTCTGGTCCAGGGCTTGGTCTTGGGCGAAGCTGAAACTGGCCAGTATCGCGCCGAGAACAAAAGCCCACAGGTGCGGGGCAAAAATTGCCAGGCGGTTGCGGTCCTTGATGATTGTTTTCATATGCTGTGCGCACCTTGATGGTCGAGCCCCTAGCTTAAGCCGGAAAACGCCGTCAATCCAGCCCTTGTTTGCAATCTCGTCAATTTATCTTGCTCTTGCGTAGCGGCCCCGCGTTGGTCCTGGCGGCTCAATGGATCCGCTTCTTGCGCGCCGAGGCATGCCTTTCGGTGCGTTCGACGTCGATGTAGCGATCGGTGACCGCGCTGGAGCCATGGCCCGCGTCGTCGCGCACGTGCTCGCGCGGACGATGTTTGACATCTTCCGAAATTCCCGTGTGCCGCAGCCAATGCACCGTGGCGTCGCCGAGGCGGTCGGCTTCCTCATTCCAGCCTTCCGCGCGCAGGCGCGCGATGGCGCGGTCGAAGCAGCTTTGCGCAATGCGCCGGATCTGGCGCGTGCTGGTCATGCCGCCGCGGCCGCGATTGCGGTGAATCAGCGGGCTGGCTTCGCCGGGAGCGGGGAGGGGTGGCAGGCCGCGGGAGCGGCGGTAGCGCTTGAGGGCTTCGAGCATGGCGTCGCTGACGGAAATTTCTCGTTCCTTGTTGCCTTTGCCAATCGTCAGGAACCACCAATTGCCTTCCTGGTCGAGCTGGAAATGGCCCATTTGCGGCTGCCAACGGGGTGTTTCCACCAATTCCGAAATGCGCAGATACATCGCATAGAGCGCGGTCATGATGAACAAGGTGCGTTCATGGACCGGCGGATTTTCCTCGGCCATCCGCGTGGCCGCTTCAATGACAAAATCCCATTGCATCGCCGACAGGCGGCGGATTCGCGATTGGCCCTGGCGGCCGCGCAGAAACTTGCTTTTCTGGCGCATGCGCAAAACCGGATTGGCGCTGGCGTGGTTTTCCTGGATCAGAAAATTGAAAAAACTGCTGAGCACGCTGAACAGCGATTGCAGTGCGGGTTGCGACAAACTGTACTCGCCGCCACCGCTTACGTAAGGGCGCCAGAGGGGATTCGGCACGCGCGCGCCGTCTTTGACTATAAAACGGGCGCAGTTGCGCGTGCCGGTCCAGCCCGGCGGCGGATTGCGCGCGAAATTCACATAATCCTCGAAATCCTCACGCGCAATGCCTTTCAGCGATTTTTTCCGCACCAGCCAGCACCAATGCAGGAAATGCTCGATTTCCCGGCGATAGGTGTTGAAGGTGTCGGGGCTGCCGCGGTAACTGAAAATGAACTCGCTGGCGAATTGGTAATCCGCCAACGCATCGTCCGGAGGATTTTTCAGCAAATGCGAAATATCGCGCAGCGGCGATTTGTATGGATTCGGCATTTCCGCCAGCGTATCGAAGAACGGAATCGGGCTTGTCTTGCTGGTCATGATCCGCCGTTTCAGGATTGGATTGAATTGGAGGCGGCCGGAAATTCGACGATGAATTTCGAGCGCGCCGTTTTGTCGCGATTCGACATTAATCATCGGAACGGGCGGGCGCCAACTTTAGCCGCGAGCCGGTGAAACTCCTTGGCGGCGACGTGGCGGGGCATTGCGCATTTGCCGATGCGTCAAGTTGCTTGTTCACTCTCACATACAATTTAATGTCCGGTAATCTTTATTACCGGACATTAAGGATTAAGGCAATATAACCGGAAATCAACAGCTTGGGTAAGAAATTTGCGCCAATTCAGGCCGTGCGGCGTTCGCGCAAGGTCACGAATTCTTCGGCAAAAGTGGGATGAATGCCAATGGTGCGGTCGAAGTCGGCCTTGGTGGCGCCGCAATTCATGGCCACGGCAAATCCTTGAACCACTTCGCCGGCGTCCGGCCCGACCATGTGCAGGCCAATGACTTTTTGCGTTTCCCGATCCACGATCAATTTGATCAGGGAACGTTCATCGCGTCCGCTCAGCGTGTGCTTCAGTGGCCGCGGTTTGGCCAGGTACACATCGTACGGCCTGCCGCTGGCCTGGACTTCGCTTTCGCCGCGGCCGACGGTGGCGATATTCGGTTCGCAAAAGACCGCGCTGGGAATGTATTCATAATCCATTTCCGCTTGTTGGCCGGCAAACAGCCTGCGCGCCACAACTTGTCCTTCGGCCAGCGCCGTCGGAGTCAATGCCGTTCGGCCTAAGACATCGCCAACGGCGAAAATGCCGGCCTGACTGGTCTCGAAATTGGCGTCAACCGCGATGGCGCCGCCGGCAACGGTGGCGATGTTGGTGGTCTCCAGGCCAAGGTCCGCCGTCAGCGGCCTGCGTCCGGTTGCGACGAGCACCTGTTCGACTTTGATGGTTTCCCCCGAATCCAGGCCTACCCGCAGTTTTCCATCGCGCGCGCGTTCGACCGCGGCGATCTGCCGATTCAATTCCAGCCGCAAATAACTTCCCATGGCGCCGGTGATGAATTCGCGCAGGTCCCGGTCGAATCCGCGCAATAATTGTTCGCCGCGATACACCAAAGTAACCTGGACCCCGAAACCATGCAGAATGCTGGCGAATTCGCTGGCGATATAGCCGCCGCCAACAATCAGGGTTGATTCGGGCAACTTCGGCATTTCGAAAATCTCATTGGAAGTGATTGCCAACTCATTGCCGGGAAACGGATTTTTCCATGGCCATCCACCCACGGCGAGCAAGATGTAGCGGGCGCGGAGGCGCTCGCCTCCCACTTCGATGCAATTCGGCCCGGCCAGCCTCGCCCGGGCATTGAAAATGCGGATATTGCGGCTTGTGAGGATAGTTTCGTAAATCCCGTTCAAGCGTTGTATCTCGCGGTTCTTGTTTGCCAGCAGGCGTGGCCAATCAAAGCGCGGTTCGCCTGGATCCCAGCCGAAACCGCGGCTGTCTTGCCAGTCGGCGGCATAATGCGCGGCGTAGCTGAACAGTTTTTTCGGCACGCAGCCCACATTGACGCAAGTGCCGCCAAGATAGCGTTCTTCGGCAACAGCGACGCGGGCGCCCAGGTCCGCCGCCACCCGGCTGGCGCGAATTCCCGCCGAACCGGCGCCAATCACGAACAGGTCAAAATCGTAATTTTCCATTGGCGTGTACCGATTTCCGTTTTGGCGATGAGCCAACGCCGCGGTTTACAAAAATAGTTCCCGACCGCCTTCCTGGCCGAGACCGGCGAGGCACTCCTCGATTTTCGCCTTTGCGGCGCCATCGCCGCCTTCCAGGCGTATTCCTATGCCCTGCCGCGCGGCAGTCGCCGCGGAATTGATCCAGACCACCCGGCCGGCGGCGCCGATCCTTTGCTGGTCTCCCGGCAGCAGCAACAACAGGAATATCCGCTCGCCGAGAAAGGCGTCTTTCACATCCGGCACGAACAGGGCGCCGGATAAAATGAACGGCATCCAAATCGCACGCAAGCTTTCGCGGTTTTCGACAATCAGTGGCAGCACCCTGCCCTTTACAGTTTCCATCCGGCAATCCCCTCGTTTGGTTCAGCGCCAGCGGCGCGTGTCCGGTTCCCGCCAAAGGCGGAATATGTTTTCCAGCAGCAGTTGCGGATTGGGATTGCCCGGCCCCGCCAGCAGTTTTCTGACCGCGGCCACTTGCTTTTGAAACGCGATCAGCCTGCGCAAGCGCTCGGTCTGGTCCGCGCCGGGCAATGCCTCGCACAGCGCGGTGTTTTCACCGCCGCGCAATTCACCGCGCAGCATTCCTTGGGTTAATGTAGTCGAGATTCGGTCCAAATGCTCAAAAACGGCCGCATCGCCGATTTTCGCGGCCTCCCGGGCCGCCTGCACAATACCCATGCGCGATTGCGAAAGCGCCAGCAACAGCTTGCGCACGGCGACGAAACCGGTGGCCTGGCCGGCGCGGACCGCCGCGGCGAGCTCCTGCGGGCGATTGCCATAGGCTTGCAGCAATTCCCGCAAGCGGTCTTCGCTGGTGTCTTCCTTTGCGCCAGCCCGGTCGGCCAGATTTTCCCGCAGCCAGCCCAGGGCGGTGGCGAAATCCGGGGCCGGCAGGCGCAGCAATTGGCAGCGGCTGCGAATCGTTGGCAGCAAACTGTTCGCGCTGTACCCCGCCAACAGCAATCTGGCATTGGCCGCGGGTTCCTCCAGCGTTTTCAGCAATGCGTTCGATGCCGCCAAGGTCAGCCGCTCGGCCTGGGGAATCAGGGCGATGCGCCCTTGACCGGAAAAACTGTTGAGATTGAGGAAATCCGTCAATTCGCGGATTTGTTCGACGCCAATGTCTTTCTTTCCTTCCTCGGGCAAAATCCGCAACAGGTCGGGATGGTGGTCCGCGCCGCCGGCGCGGCAACTGCGGCACTGGCCGCAGGCGCGGTCGGCGGAGGGGTTTCCGCAAAGTAGAAATGCGGCGAATTCCCAAAGAAAATCGAGCCTGCCGGTGCCCCGGTCGCCAAAGAGCAGATAGGCGTGGGCCAGCACGCCGGACTGTTTTTGTTCGCACAGCCGCCGCCAGGCCGCTTCCTGCCACGGCCAGGGTGGACGCGCTTCCTGGGCGAACAAATTCATCGCAATTCCGGCAATCTGTCGCAAACCGCCGCCCGCAGCGCCCGCGCCACCTGCCGCGGTTCCGAGCCGGCGTCGATCAGCACGCAACGCGCTGCTTCCTTGCGGGCGATTTCCAGATAGGTGTTTCTCACTTTGCGGTGAAACGCCAACTCTTCCCGCTCGATTCGATCGAGCGCGCCGCGCTGGCGCACCCGCTCCAGTCCGATGGCGGGGTCGAGGTCGAAAATGATGGTCAGATCCGGCCGCAAGTCGCCCTGGACTATGGACTGCAAAGCCGCAATGGTGTCGCCGGGCAGCCCCCTGCCCCCGCCTTGATAGGCGAATGTGGCATCGGTGAAGCGGTCGCAAAGTACCCATTTGCCCTCTGCCAGCGCGGGCGCGATGCGCTTTTGCAAATGGTCGGCGCGCGCCGCGAAGATCAGCAGCAATTCCGCTGTGTCCGCCATTCCGCCATTGGCTTGGTCGAGCAGCAAGGCGCGAATCCGCTCGGCGAATTCGCTGCCGCCGGGCTCCCGGGTGCGGACATAATCGATGCCGCGGGCGCGCAACAGCTCTTCCAGCACCGCGATATTGCTGCTTTTGCCGACGCCTTCAACGCCTTCAATGGTGATGAATTTTCCGAAATTGGGATTTTTGCAGGGCTTCATGCAGCTTTTGTCGTGGGACGGCATCAATTTTGCGGCAACGCGCAGTTCGCCGTCTCCCTCCGGCGTTGGTAACAATCGACGGCTGCATTGTGTTCGGCGAGCGTTCGGGAAAAATAGTGGTCGCCGTTGTTCATACCGACAAAATACAAATATTCCGACGCCGTGGGCTGTAAACTGGCGCGAATGGAATCCAAGCCCGCCAGCGCGATGGGCGTCGGTGGCAGGCCGTCGATGCGGTAGGTGTTGAAGGCTGTGGTTTGGGCAAGATCGGCGCCGCGCAGATCGCCGTCGAAACGCTCGCCAAGCCCGTAGATCACCGTTGGGTCGGATTGCAAGCGCATGTTCAGATGCAGGCGGCGCAGGAAAACACCGGCGATCAACCCCAGCTCGTCGCGATTGCTCGCTTCCTTTTCCACAATCGAGGCGAGAATCAACGCCTGGTACGGTGAATCCAATGGCAGTTCCGCATCGCGCGAGCGCCATTCGCGGTCGAGGATTTCGTGCAATCTGGCGTTGGCGCGCAACAACAATTGCAAATCCGTATCGCCGGCGGCGTAGAAATAAGTGTCGGGGAAAATCATTCCTTCGGGCGAGGCGAGATCCAGATTCATTGCCCGCGCAACTTCCCCGGGCGTCATGCCCAGCAATCGGGGCGCTATGCCTTCGCCGCTTTGAATTTCCGCCAACGCCTGGGCGAAAGTCCAGCCTTCGATCAAGGTCACCCGGTGCTGCCGGGTCCGCCCCGCAACAAACAGGCGCAGCAAATCCGCCGGCGACGCGCCCGCCGGCAAGCTGTATTCGCCATGCCGGATGGATTGGTCGAGCCCTTGCAATTGCGCCACAGCGCTGAACAGCCGGGGGTTGGGGATGATTCCCTCTTCATGCAATTCCCGACTCAGCCGCGCCAAAGGCGTGCCGGCCTCGATTCGGAAAATTCGTTCGCGCTCCAGGGCCGGCGAAGGCCGCAGCCATTGCCGCTGAATCCATGCCAGCGCCAGCAGCATGAAAAGCAATGCGACCAGCGCGAAAATCAACAATCCTTTGACGGTCGTCAAGATCCGGCCGCGGGAAATCGGTTCCATCATCGAGAGGCGTTCGGAATTGGCTCGTTGCGGCATAATCCTTCAATCCAACGCCGAATTCAATGCCGCCGTCGGCGGACATCATTGCGGAGGATGCGCTCATTCCCCGCGAAGTGACGGAATCTCCCCGCCACGACGAAATTTGCCGTTGCCACCGCCGTGGCGCGAACAGCGGCAATCGCCGTCAATCGAGCCGCGAGAAAATCAACGAGGCATTGGTGCCGCCGAATCCGAAGGAATTGCTCAATACGGTGCGGATGTCCTGTTCCCGGCTGACGTGGGGGACGTAGTCGAGATCGCAATCTTCATCCGGCTCATCCAGGTTGATGGTGGGCGGCGCGACCCTGTCGCGGAGCGCCAGAATGGAGATGATCGCCTCCACCGAACCCGCTGCGCCAAGTAGATGACCGATCATCGACTTGCTCGAGCTCACGCTCAAGGCGCGCGCGTGGTCGCCGAAGACCGCCTTGATGGCCTGGGTTTCCGCCACATCGCCGGCGGCGGTGGACGTGCCGTGGGCATTGACATAGTCAATGCGCTCGGGCGCCAGGCCCGCGTCGCGCAAGGCGTTGCGCATGCAAGATGCGGCACCCGCTCCGCCGGGGGACGGCGCCGTGGCGTGATGCGCGTCGCCGCTCATGCCGAATCCGATCAACTCGGCGTGGATATGCGCACCCCGCGATTTGGCGTGTTCCAGCTCTTCCAGCACCAGCACGCCGGCGCCATCGCCAAGCACGAAACCGTCGCGGCTCCTGTCCCAGGGGCGGCTGGCGGCCTGCGGCGCATCATTGCGCGTGGACAGCGCCCTGGCGGCGCAAAAACCGCCGAGGCCCACCGGGCAGGTGGCCATTTCGGCGCCGCCCGTCAGCATGATTTCGGCCTGGCCGAGGCTGATCATCTGGGCCGCCAGGCCGATATTGTGCGTGCCGGTGGCGCAGGCCGTGGATACGGCGATATTGGGACCCTTCAAGCCGAAACGCATGGACAGATTGCCGCCGATCATGTTGATGATGGAGCCGGGCACAAAGAAAGGACTTACCTTGCGCGGGCCGTCGTCGCGGATTTGCAGGGAGGTTTGTTCGATGGCGACGATGCCGCCAATGCCCGAGCCGATGGCGGCGCCGGCGCGGTCGGGATTCCATTCGCAATCCAGCAGCCCCGATTCGTTGATCGCCTGCACGCCGGCGGCGATGCCGTAGTGAATGAAGGTGTCCATGCGCCGCGCGTCTTTCAGCGACATGTATTCGCCGCAATCGAAATCCTTGACCACACCGCCGAAGCGGGTGGAAAAACTCGAGACGTCAAAGTTTTCGATGGGACCGATGCCGCTGCGCCCGTTCAGAATCGCATCCCAACTGGCGGCCACCGAGTTGCCGGCCGGGCTGACCATGCCCATGCCCGTCACTACGACCCTTCTGCCGTTCAATGCGCGCTCCCCGATTTGCGTTGGTACAGAAAGAAACTACCCGGAAGTTGCTCCGGGTAGTTTGTGGTCCGATATCGCGGAAATACTTACAGATGATTGCGGATGTAATCGCACGCGGACTGGACGGTGGTGATTTTTTCCGCTTCTTCGTCGGGAATTTCGGTTTCGAACTCCTCTTCCAGGGCCATCACCAATTCGACCGTGTCCAGCGAGTCCGCCCCGAGATCTTCCACGAAGGAAGCCGAGGGCTTGACTTCTTCCGCCTTGACTCCGAGTTGGTCGCAGACAATTTCCTTGACACGTTCGTCAATTCGTTTATCGCGTTCGTCGTTGTTAGCCATATCTTTACCTAGCTCCTGATGCCATCAATCAACCAGAGGAACTCTCAACCAGAGGGACCCTCGACCCAAGGTGCTTTCAACCCCGAGTGCGCTGTAGTCGCCTCAATCTGGCCGCACCCGCTCCGCGGTGCAAAGTCGAGCGCCAAGTTTACCCCCAATTCCGCATTGATGTAATCTTCAAGTGAAAAAATTTGCCCTGGCCGGGCGCCGCATGCCGGGTGGCAGGCCATCGATCAGGCCAGGTACATCCCTCCGTTCACATGCACGGTTTCGCCCGTGATGTAAGCCCCGCCGTCGGAAGCGAGAAATCCGACCACCGCGGCCACCTCCTCCGCGCGGCCGAGCCGCTGCAATGGAATCTGTGCAAGCATTTCCCGCGCCTGGCTTTCGGGCAGATTGGCGGTCATATCGGTTTCGATGAAACCGGGGGCCACCGCGTTTACGGTGATGCCCCGCGAGCCAATTTCCCGGGCCAATGCGCGGGTGAAGCCTTCGACCCCCGCCTTGGCGGCGCAATAATTGCTTTGGCCCGGATTGCCGCTCGAACCGACCACCGAACCGATATTGATAATCCTGCCCCAGCGCGCCCGCGTCATTGGTTTCAGGCAGGCCCTGGCGACCCGGAACATGGAATTGAGATTGACGTTGATCACCTCATCCCATTCTTCCTCTTTCATCCGCAGCAGAAGATTGTCGCGGGTGATGCCGGCATTGTTCACCAGCACCGCCGGCGCGCCCGGTCCTTCCTGCAGTGAGCGCATGAGTTCGTTTACGGATTCGCTTGAACCGACGTCGACGCGCAAGCCGACGCCGGCAATCCCCTGCTCCGCGAACATCGAAGCAATGCCTGCCGCGCCCGCCTCGCTGGTGGCCGTGCCGGCGACGATAAATCCCAGCCCGCCGAGCTCAAGCGCGATGGCCTTGCCGATACCCCGGCTGGCGCCGGTGACCAGGGCCACTTTCGATTCGTTGTTACTGCTGCTCGTCATATTCGCTCATACCGGGGCCAGCGCATGCCGAATCGCCCGCGCCGGCACCATCCGGGAAGGGTCCGAGCCGCGAGGCGCGGCAAGTATACCCGATTTGTCATACGGTTTCGGTTAGCGCCCGGGCGAGATTTGCCGGCTCATCGCAGTTCCAGCCAGCGATTTGCGGCGCAATGCGTTTGATCAATCCGCTCAAGACCTTGCCGGGGCCGCATTCGAGAATTCGGGTGATGCCGGCCTGGCCCATGGTTTCCACACATTCGATCCAACGCACCGGACGGCAGACCTGGGCGGCGAGATTCTCCCGAATCACGTCCGGGTCGCTGTGCGCCGCGGCGCTGACATTTTGCACCACGGGAATCCGGGCCGGACGGAAATCCAGCATCGCCAATTCCTGTTCCAATTTGCGTCGCGCGGGCTCCATCAAGGCGCAATGGG
The DNA here is from genome assembly GCA_965221015.1 of uncultured Pseudohongiella sp. Classification (GTDB taxonomy): domain Bacteria; phylum Pseudomonadota; class Gammaproteobacteria; order Pseudomonadales; family Pseudohongiellaceae; genus UBA9145. The sequence goes on from OZ244859.1 coordinate 1,737,226, forward strand.
ACGGCACCGACATTTTAACCGGCAAGGCCCGCCGCGCGCCCGCCGCCAAACAAAGTTCCATGGCCCGTTGCACCGCCGCGGCATTGCCCGCGATCACAACCTGCCCGGGTGAATTGAAGTTGGCGGCGGAAACCGCGCCCTCCCCGGCCGATTCCGCCTCCGCGCAAATTCGCACCAGCTTGTCGTTGTCCAGGCCAATGATGGCGGCCATGGCGCCAGCCCCTTGGGGCACTGCTTCCTGCATGAAAAGTCCACGTTTGTGCACCACATTCACGCAGGCGCCGAATTCCAGTACATCCGCCGCCACCAGGGCGGAGAATTCTCCCAGGCTGTGGCCCGCCAGCAGGGCCGGCGACGCCCCATCTTGTTCCCGCCACAACCGCCACAAGGCGATGCCCGCCGCGAGCAGGGCCGGCTGTGTGATGCGGGTTTGGTCCAGCGTTCCCTCCCGATCATGCAGCACGATGTCCCACAGGTCGAAACCGAGCGCTTCGGAGGCTTCGGCGAAGGTGTTTTGGATGATCGGGTGCGCGTCGGCCAAGGCGGACAGCATGCCTGTTTTTTGCGATCCCTGACCGGGAAACACGATGGCGAATTCCTGCATTTTTCCTGACTCGAGTTATTCCAATGCGAAGCACCGAACCTATCAGGCCGTGGCCATGATGGCTTCCACTTTGTTGGCGATCAAGCGTGGCACCTGGTGATCAATTTCGTTCGCGGCTTCCAATATCGCGTGATAAAACCCGAGCACCGAAGCATTGCCGTGACTCTTGACGATGCTTCCCTGCAGTCCGAGCAGGCAGGCGCCATTGAATCGCTCCGGATTGATCTGCATCGTCAGCGAATGGATGATCGAGGCAGAGAAAAATCGTGAAATTCGATTCCACACCGCGGGCCCGGCCTTTTGGTACAGCACATTGCGGATCACCTTGGCGACGCCTTCGGAGGCCTTGATCGTGACGTTGCCGACAAATCCGTCGCAAACCACCACATCCGCCTGGGCCTGGTAAATCTCGTTCGCTTCGATGAAGCCGATGTAGTTGATCGCCCGGCAACTTTCCAGCTTTTCCGCCGCTTCGCGCACGGCCTCGGTGCCCTTGTATTGTTCCGCGCCGATATTCAGCAGCCCCACCTTGGCGGGCGCTTGGTTGAGGCTTTCGGCGAGCACCGACCCCATCACCGCGAATTCAAACAAGTGCCGCGCGTCGCATTCCGGATTGGCGCCGACATCAAGCAAGAAGCTTTGCGTCTTCGCGCCGGGAATAGTCGCCACCATGGCAGGCCGCTGAATACCGGGAATCGTTTTCAGCAGATGGCGCCCGCTCATCAGCAAGGCGCCGGAATTGCCCGCGCTGACCATGGCTTGGGCATCGCCGGTCTTGACCAGGTTGGCGGCAAGGAACATCGAGCTTTGTCTGGCGCCGCGCAAAACCGATTCCGGCCGGTCCTCATCGCCAACCACGAGGTCGGTATGCAAAATCTGAATTTTTTTCCGCTTGGCGGCGGTCAACTCCGACAGCAAGGGTTCGATGCGGTCACTGTCGCCCACCAGCACAAATTCAAGATCCTTGTGTCGGCCGAGCATGCGCGCCGCCGCGGCAACCGTTACCTCCACGCCATGGTCGCCGCCCATAGCATCGATGGCTATGCGTCGCGGAGAGTTCAATCCTCTTCGTTCTCTACGACTTTGCGACCTTTGTAAAAGCCGTCGGCGCTGACATGGTGCCGGCGGCGCATTTCGCCCGAGTATTCATCCAACGTCAGCGTCGGGGTTTTCAGCGAATCGTGGGTGCGCCGCTTGTTGCGCTTGGATCGCGTTACCTTGTTTTGTTGAACGGCCATGCTTGCTCCTGTCGGGTGCCGGTCGCCGCGCCGAAATTTGGCCCGCATTCGGCTTGGCGGATGGATGGCGCGCAATAATAGGCAGTTGCGGTTGCGCTGTCAAAATGCGCCGCCCGGCCGTGTTGCAAAGAAATAATCAAAGAACAAATAAAGTGTCCGGTTTGAAACACGCAGTTCAGCGAACAAACAATGTTTCCGGTTGTACAGTGGTCGTTTTTCGCGGCGCCGGGTGCAAGGCCCCGGTTGCGGGGCGCTGGCGAAAGCGGTGGTTGAAACCGGGTTTGAGGCGCCTGTTAATCGCCTGCGCGACTTTGCAGTGATTGCAGAAGCTGGTTGAAATGCTCGTCCCAAGGCGCCTCGAAGCGGGACAAGTCGGCGCCGGGCGCGGCGCGAAACGCGATGCGCCAGGCGTGCAGGGCAAGCTGTTTGTGGGAAGCGCCGGTTTCGCCGCCATATTTTCGATCGCCGATGATGGGATGGCCGGCCGTTTGGCAATGCACACGGATCTGGTGTGTGCGACCGGTTTCCAGCCCGATTTCGAGCAAGCTTGCGTTCGCCATGCGCTGGCGAACCTTGAACAAGGTCCGGGCGGATTTGCCGCCGGCGTCGGCGCGGACGATGCGCTCGCCGGAGACGAGCGCGTTCTTGCGCAAAGGCAGGTCGATGCTGCGCAGCTCGTCCGGCCAGGCGCCATGGACCAGGGCCAGATAGGTTTTTGCCACTTTGCCGGCGCGCAATTCGGTTTGCATGTGCCGCAGAAAATCGGTTTGTTTGGCGATGACCAGGCAGCCCGAGGTGTCCCGGTCAAGGCGATGGGCCAATTCCGCTTCGCACCACTCCGGACGGATTTGGCGCAAGGCTTCAATCAGGCCGCCGGCGATGCCGCTGCCGCCATGCACGGCCATGCCGGCGGGTTTGTTCAGAATCAGCAGTGTTTCGTTCTCGAACAGCACGCTGCGCATGATCCGTTGCCTGAATGCGGCGGAAGGTGGCCCGGTTCGAGCCGGAAGACTGCCGGTGTAAGGCGGCACGCGCACTTGATCGCCCTGGCAGAGGCGCCGATCCGCCTTGCAGCGGCCACGGTTGACCCGCACTTGTCCGGTGCGGATCAAACGATAGACTCTCGATTTGGGCAAACCCTTGAGTTCGCGCAGCAGGAAATTGTCGAGCCGCTGGCCATGCCCGCGTTCGGGCACCAGCAGCGTTTGCGCCTTGAAGGATTCACTCATCGAATTTGCGGCCCAATGTGGGAAAGGCGGGAAATTCCGTTTTCCTTTTTCCTCGAAAATTTCGACTCTTGCAAATGCGCATTATCGCAAATCGGGGGCGGAGTATTGTTTTGGCCGCAAATTCAATGGCTTGGGCTGCATAGTTCAGTGCCGCAGCGCTATGCCGCGGGTACGCGCACCATATTGCCGCGCTTTGCCTGAGGGAATTGTGCGATGCAAACCAGTACAATCCCGGCTCCGCAAAACCCTGCGCCGCGATCATCCATGGAAAACATCCGCAACCAGCTATCCCGCATCGTTGCCGAGGCCCTGAACGAAGCTGCCGGCGTCGCCGACTGCGAGCCCAACGTGATTCAAGCGACGCGCCCGGAATTTGGCGACTACCAAGCGAATGGGGTGATGGCCCTGGCGGGAAAATGTGGGCGCAAACCCCGGGAACTGGCCGAAACGGCGCTCGCCGCGGTGCGTGACAGCGCCGGTTTGATCGACTCAATTGAAGTCGCCGGCCCCGGCTTTCTCAACATCAGCTTGAAGGACGAAGCATTGCTGGATCGAGGCAGGAAAGTCTTGCGGCAACCGCAAGCGCTGATTCCGCCGGCGCCCCAGCCGCTGAAGATCGTGGTTGATCATTCATCGCCGAATCTGGCCAAGGAGATGCATGTCGGCCACCTGCGCGGCACGGTGATTGGCGATTGCCTGGCGCGGGTGCTGGAGCGCCTGGGACACAAAGTAATTCGGCAAAATCATGTGGGCGACTGGGGCACCCAGTTCGGCATGTTGATCGCCTATTTGCTGGAACTGGAGGGTTCGCCCGACGCGCCGCAAGCCGAATTGGAAGATTTGGAGAATTTCTATCGGGCGGCGAAAGAAAAATTCGACGCCGACCCGGCCTTCGCCGACCGGGCGCGATTGAGCGTGGTAAAACTGCAAAGCGGCGACCCGCAATACATCGCCGCCTGGCGCGGTTTTATCGACGAATCCCTCAAGCATTGCCATCAGATTTACGCCCGGTTGGATGTGGACCTGACGCTGGACGACCTCGATGCGGAAAGCCGCTACAACGACGATTTGGCGCAAGTCGTCGGCGAACTGGAAGAGAAGGACCTGCTGCGGCTGTCCGATGGCGCGCGCTGCGTTTTTCTGCCCGAATTCAAGGGCAAGGACGGCGAGCCGCTGCCGGTGATCGTGCAAAAGTCCGACGGCGGTTATTTGTACTCCACCACCGATCTGGCGGCGATCCGAATGCGCGCATTTCAATTCCGCGCCCAGCGCGCCTTGTACGTCGTCGATGCGCGCCAATCCTTGCATTTTCAGCAAGTTTTCGCGGTGGCGCGGGCGGCGGGCATGGTCTCTGGCGATCTTTCCCTGGAACATATCGCCTACGGCACGATCATGGGCAAGGATGGCAAGCCCTACAAGACGCGTTCCGGAGACTCGGTCAAACTCGCCGATTTGCTCGATGAGGCGGTGGCGCGGGCCTGGGAACTGGTCAGCGGGAAAAACCCGGAACTTGGCGAGGCCGAGCGGCGGCAGATCGCCGAACGCATTGGGATCGCCGCGGTGAAATATGCCGACTTGAGCAAGAACCGCGGCAGCGATTACGTCTTCGACTGGACCACCATGCTCTCATTCGATGGCAATACGGCGCCCTACCTGCTGTACGCTTGCACCCGCATCAAAAGCTTGCTGCGAAAACGGCCGGATGGCCTGGAAGGCGGCGAATTGACCCAGCTTTCGGCGCCCCAGGAGCGCGCCCTGCTGCTGAAAGCCTTGCAATTGCCTGAAGTCGTGGCTCAAGTTGCGGCGGAGTGTTACCCGAATCTGCTTTGCAACTATTTGTACGAGCTCGCCGGCAGCTTTATGCGCTTCTACGAAGCTTGCCCGATTCTTCGCGCGAAGCCCGCCGCAAGGGATTCACGGCTGGCGCTGGCGCGCTTGAGCGAGCAGGCTTTAAGCCAAGGTCTTGCCTTGCTGGGAATCCGCACTCTCGAACGTATGTAAATTCCGGTCTGGCTTCGGCGCCTTCGAGCGGGCTTGTCCAGCTCCAGCCCAGCCCGGACTTATGCAATCGCTGCCCGGGCTTTATCCAGCTCGAACCGAAGCGAACTCAATCGGGCCGAATGCGATTCACGCTCAGGCCTCGGTCAACTCGAGCAGCAGTTTGTTCAGTCGATGGGAAAACTGCGCCGGGTCCTCGAGTCCCCTGCCCTCGGCCAGCGAAGCCTGTCCGAACAGAATGGTTGCCAGGTCGTCGAATCTTGCTTCGTCTTCTTCCCGCTCCAGCCGCCGCAGCAAGGCATGGTCCGGGTTGATTTCGAAAATCGGCTTGACCTCGGGCGGTTTCTGCCCGGAAGCTTCCATGATGCGCCGCATTTGCAGGCCCATGTCGTTGTCATCGACGATGAGACAGGCGGGCGAGTCGGTCAGCCGCCGCGAGGCTCGCACTTCCTTGACTTGATCGCCCAGGCTGTTCTTGAGCCGTTTCAGCAACTCGTCGCGCGGGGCTGGTTCGACTTCGGCTTCCTCTTCGCCCAGCTTGCCCAGATCCAGTTCGCCGCGGGCGATGTCCTGGAAGGATTTGCCGTCGAATTCGTGCAAATGGCCCATCAACCATTCATCGATTCGGTCGTGCAGCAGCAGCACTTCGATTCCCTTGCGGCGGAAAATCTCCAGATGGGGGCTGTTGCGCGCGGCCTTGAGAGAATCGCCGACAAGATAGTAAATCTTGTCCTGGCCTTCCTTCATTCGAGCCACGTAGTCTTCCAAGCTTTGATCCTGCCCATCGCCGCCCGATTCGGTGCTGTTGAACAGGAACAATGAGGCGATTTTTTCGCGGTTGGCATAGTCCTCCGCCGGCCCCTCCTTCAAGGCTTGGCCAAATTCCTTCCAGAATCCGGCGTAGGCGTCGGCGTCCTTCTTTTTCAAGCGCGACATCAACTCGAGCACGCGCTTGGTCAAGGCGGCGCGCACCTTGTCCACCTTGGGGTCGTTCTGCAAAATTTCGCGGGAGACATTGAGCGGGAAATCGTTGGAGTCGAGAATGCCTTTGACGAAACGCAAGTACAAAGGCAGGAACTGCTCCGCCTCGTCCATGATGAAGACGCGTTGCACATACAACTTCAGCCCGCGCGCGCCGTCCCGGTTCCAGAGATCGTAGGGCGCCTGTTTCGGCAGAAACAGCAGGCTGGTGTATTCCAGTTTGCCTTCGACGTGATTGTGGCTCCAGTCCAGCGGGTCTTCGAAGCTGTGGCTGATGTGCTTGAAGAACTCCTGATACTCTTTTTTCTTGATCTCGCGCCGCGAACGCGTCCAAATCGCCTTGCCTTCGTTCACCGCTTCGAATTTTTTCTCCGCCGCAGCGGGCTTCGCGTCGGAATTTTCTTCCGCTTCCGGCTCGAACTCCCCGTATTTGCTCTCTTCCATCAACACAGGGATGGAGATGTGATCGGCGTATTTCTTGACAATGCCGCGCAGCCGGTGGGGTTCGAGGTACTCTTTCGCTTCTTCTTTCAGATGCAAGATGACCATGGTGCCGCGCTGCTTCTTTTCCGCGCTGGAGATGGTGTAATCCGCTTCGCCGCTGGATTTCCAATGCACGGCGTCGGCGCTGTCCGCGCCGGCCTTGCGCGTCAGCACCTCGACCTCCCTGGCGACGATAAACGAGGAGTAAAAACCAACGCCGAACTGGCCGATCAGCTGGGAGTCTTTTTGCTGATCGCCGGTCAGCGATTGCAAAAATTGGGCGGTGCCCGAGCGGGCGATGGTGCCAAGGTTGTTGATGACTTCCTCTCGCGTCATGCCAATGCCGTTGTCCGCCACGCTGATGGTCTTGTTGTCCGGGTCCAGTTCCACGCGCACATTCAGCTCCGGTTCGTCTTCGAACAATTCCGGCTTGGAAAGCGCTTCGAAGCGCAACTTGTCGGCGGCGTCCGATGCGTTGGAAATCAACTCGCGCAAAAAGACCTCCTTGTTGCTGTACAAGGAGTGGATCATCAAGTGGAGCAATTGTTTGGCTTCGGTTTCGAAGCCCAGAGTCTCTGACGTGGCTGGTTGCGTATTCGTTGTCTCGGTGTTGACGGTCTCGGCCATGGTTATCCCTCTGGCAATAGAACGGAGTGCCGCCTGGCGGCTGGGATTTGTCAATGGGGGTTACGGCCGGAAATTCAAGCTTTGCGGCCGCGAGCGTCAATCGATCGATGGATCGGGATCAGGCTGAATCAATCGATGAGGGAGGGATAGGATTGGTAAAAGTCGATCGCGTCATTGCGCCGGGTGGCGATAACGTTGTAGCGCTCCCGGGTTGACTGGATAAATTCGCGATAATTGTCCGCCGCGGTTCTGGCCTGGGCATCGTCGGCCGCTTCACGGGCGTCCGCGGTGGCTTCCAGCGCCGCCTGGAACTCGTCAAGTTCCAGCAGCGACCTGGCGAGGAACAGCAGCGTGTCGGAGCGGTCGTTCAACCCGCCCCGGTCCAGCGCTTCGCGAAAGGCTTCCACCGCGTCTTCGTAACGGTTGAGGACGTAGTAGAGGTAGCCGAGGGTGTCGTGGGAGTTGCCGGTGTCGTCCAGTTCCGCGGCGCGCAGGGCGGGCGCGAGGGCTTGTTCGTATTCGGCGCCAAGCATGGACATTTGCGCGAGCGTGGTATTGTTTTCCAGGTCGTCCGGAATCAATCCCTGGGCGAATCCATCATCGAGGATTTTGCGTCCGGACAAGGGAATTTCCATACCCGCCATCGATTGGCCGAGGTTGAGAAAACGCGTGTCATCGTCCAGCAATCCACGCAAATAGGTCAGATTCAGGGACCGCACCCGTTCGTCTTCCCGATCCAGGCTGGCGTAAATCGCGCTCAGATTCTGCCAGTCCGTGGGATCGTCGAATTTCATGATCATAGTCTTGGTCAGTTCCAGCGCTTCCGGGAAACTTTCCAAGGTGAAATACACGCCGTTGAGATAGGCGTAGTCTTCGCGTTCGAGTTCATTGCCGTTGACCAGCGCCAGGTTCATGTAATCGAGCCAGTAATCCCGCGCCGGCAACATATCTTCCAATTGATAATGCGAGTAGGAAAGGTTTCGGAAAACGACTTCGTCTTCTTCGGGGGAAAGTTCCCGCCAAATCTCCAAATTCTCGATGGAAGCCGACCAATTTTCCTCGGCCATGTACAACTGGCCCAAGGACCGGTGCGTGCGCAAGCGGGTGTCCGGGCGCAGGTCTTCAATCGTGAGCATTTCCTCGAAGGTGCGCAATGCGCCGGTGAAATCTTCCTGGGCGAGGTAGTAATTGATGTAGAAATTGAGCAAGGTGGACTTTTCGAAGTCGTTCATGCGCTCCCAGCGCCGCTCGCGCAATTCATCAAGCGCTTCTTTCGCGCCGGCAAGGTCCACCGGGTCTTCCGGGTCTTCGGGCGTCATCATTTCCTGAATCTCGGAAATGGCGCGCATCACCTGCGGGCCCAAAGTTCCGGCGGTGCGCGCCTCGGGGGGCGGCCGCGGCTCATCCCCGGCCAGCACCGGAGCGCCCGGTTGCAGCAAGCCCAGCGCCAGCACAAAGCCGGAAAGCAAAACCGGAAAGCCACCACAGAGTTTGTTCATTGCATTCATCGCGGCATTCATCGCGCTCGTCCCCGCCATTTTCCCGATCACTATTCTTCCAGTTCGTAACGGAACACGTATTGGATACCCGGCACTTCAACGCCCACGCCATCCACGACCCTGGGCTGGTATTTGAACCGGGCCACGGCGCGCACCGAGGCGCGGTTGAAGATATTCGGCGGCTCGGCATCGACCACCACGATGGTGTCTTCAATGACATTGCCCATGCCGTCGATGGTGAAGCTGACCTGGCACCAACCTTCAATGCCGCGCTGGGCCGCCCGCGTGGGGTATTGCGGCGCAATGGCCACCAGCGGCACAAAGTCGCCGTCGGTGGCGCTGATGGTGGTCGGCGTCAGATCGAGACCATCACCGATATCGATGTTTTGCCGCGCGATGGCGATGGAAGGTCCGTCGTCAAGATTGATTTGCTTGTCCGGCACATCCAATTCTTCATCGACAACTTCCTCGATCGGCTCGGGGCGCTCGATCTCCTCGATCACATCGAGTTCGATATCCGGCATGGTCGCATCGACAATCCGGATTACCGTGGCGGGTTCGGACAGCCGTTCGCCCGTGGCGATCAGATATTGCATGAAATAGAACAGACCGCCGGTGATACCGACAGCCATGACAACCGCAATTCCCCATCTGACGAAAATCATGGTTTACGACGCCTCCGTGGAAATCGAAACGTTTTCAATGTTGGCCTCGCGGGCCGCTTGCAGGATTTGCAAAACCTGTTCGTTGTTCGCGTTGCGGTCCCCCTGGATGACCACCGAGGAATTCGGCGCATCGGCCAGGCGCAACTCGAAGCGGGACCGGATGAAACGCGGGTCGATCAGGTCTCCGTCAATCCAGATATCGCCCTGGGGACCCACGGCGATGAGGATGAGGTCGCCCGATTGGCTCAATCCGGTGGACGCTTCCGGTTTGGTGACGTCGATACCGGCTTCCTTGATAAATACCGAGGTCACGATGAAGAAAATCAACAAGATGAATACGACATCAAGCATCGGCGTGAGATCGATTTCACCCGCTTCCTCATTTTCCGCTCTTTTCATCAAGCCTGTTCGCATCTTTCCGTTCCCGCACGTTGTGCTTTGTTTGTCGCGGCGCCGGAGGCTGCCTGCTATCGCCCCAGCCGCGTTTAGTCGCTAAGTGGCAAATGGTCTTCCAGCAATTCCAGGTCCCGGTCCACTGTGCCCTTCAAATAATTGTAGGCGAAAATTCCAGATATGGCGCCGACCATGCCGGCCATGGTTGGAATCGTCGCCTTGGACACGCCGCCGGCCATCGACTTGGCGTCGCCGCCGCCGGTAACCGCCATCACAAAGAACACTTCGATCATTCCCGTAACGGTGCCGATCAGCCCCAGCAAGGGACAAATCGTGACCAGTACTTCGATTATGGGAAGCGTGCTGCGCACGTCAAGGGAAATTTTGGAAACCATCATCGTCCGTATCTGATGCGCGGCCCAGGAATTCTTGTCCTGCCGGGCGTTCCATTCCGCCAGCGTGTTTTTGACATTGTTTTTGTGGGTTGTGTTCAGGTACCAGATTCGCTCGAACACCAGTGACCATTTTATGAACAGCAACAAGGCGATCACATTCAAAACCGGACCGCCCCGCTGCATGAAACTGCCGATGGCGTCGAAGATGTCGAGTAGAAAAAAGTACATGATCGATCAACCTCCGCCCAATCAGAATTTAGGCCACCGACCCGCGTTCGGCCTTCAGCGCGATCATTCCCGTAGCCTGCTGCTCCAGAATGTGCGTGATATTGTCCGCGCGGCTCTTCACCACGGTGTGCATGAAGATCGTCGGGATGGCCACAACAATACCCAGCACCGTGGTCATCAGCGCCTGGGAGATGCCGCCCGCCATGATGGTCGGGTCGCCGGCGCCGTAGACCGTGATCTGCTGGAACACTTCGATCATGCCGGTCACCGTGCCAAGCAGTCCGCCCAGCGGCGCGATGGTGGCGATCATCTTGATCACGGTGAGCATGCTTTCCAGCGACGGCGTTTCTTGCAGGATCGCCTCGCCAAGCTTGAGTTCCAGCGTTTCGGTATCGACATTGGGGTTCGACTCGCCCACTTTCAGCACCCGGCCGAGGGGGTTGGATTCGCTCAAGCTGTCGCTGCGCAATTGCGCGCGCACTTTCAGCGAAACCAGGCTGAGGATAAGCAAACGCAGGAATGCGAGCAGAATGCCGACTATACCAACGCCAATGATGATGAATCCGATAATGCCCGAATTGTCGCGCACTTGTTCGTAGACCGTGGGGAAGTTGACCAGGTTGGCCAGCACTTGGCCCCCTACGCCGCCGGTGGGATCGATGCCGACTTTGACGAAGCCGGATTCGGCCCCTTCCAGATCCCGCGCCGCGCTGACAAATTCGGAGTCGGGCTGCCGCGGCAGAACCTGCAAGTGGCCAATGTCGCCGGAATAACTGAGGTACTGGCCATCGGAAACGGCGTTGAAGGCGCCGATTCGGGTAATCGACTGACTCACCGTATCGCCGTTCGGCAAAGCCACCTCACCGACATAGGACACAACATTGGCGGATTCCGTCAACTCCTGATGCATGAACAGCCAGAATTGCTCCATCTCTTCGATTTCGAGCTGGGCGATGGTGCTGCCCGCTTTCTCGATGATTCCTTCGAGCGCCTCGGAGCGGCCGGGATACTGGGCGCTGATCAGCGAATTCTCGAAAGTGCTGAGAAAATCTCCAGCAACACCCTGCAAGGTGCCGAACAGCTCGTTCAAGTCGCCGCGGCGGTCGCGCAGAATCTCGCGCTTGTCGTTGATGGTGATTTCGTTCTGTTCGAACTGGTCGCTCAACTGGCTTTGCAGGTTTTCCTGCTCGACGATTCGATTATTGGTGATGTCGAGTATCTCCTGCTGGCGGTTGGCGTTTTGCTCGAACTCCTCCGTCCTCTGGCGATACTCCGCGGATTCCGCCAATCGGTCCTGTTCGACCAGATCAAGCAATTCGTTGAGGTTGTTGGCTGACTCCTGGGCCGCCGCTTGCATGCCCGCGGCCAGCAATACGCCGCCGGCAAGGAAAAGGGTAAGATTGCTGGATTGCTTCACTGTGAATCCTCCGGAGCCAACACGGGCAGTTCGATAATTCTCGGCGCGTCAAGTTGTTCGGCAACGCGAAGGGCTTGTTGCACCGCGGTCCGATATTCGCCGGGCGAAAGTTCCATCCAGGCCCGCGCGCGATTGTCCCAGGCCCGGGTTTCCTGACGGTCGGTGGTTTGGGCGAGCAAGGCGACGCGGCCGACGCGGACGACGTTGACATCGCGCTCCACGCCGTCGATCTCGATAGTGTCGTCATAGCTTTCGATGGTGCGGCCGTAGGCGTTCTCGGTCTGGTACATCACCAGCACCTGGCGAAACTTCTCGGCGATCGACACATCGGGATTGTCGATGGCGTCGCGGGCGAAGTCGATGCGCGCCTGGCGTTCCTCAAGCTGGAACGGATAATCCAGTCGTATAAACTCTTCCAGGCCAACCAGCATTTTCTCCATCAACAGGGGAATGTTGCGCGTCACCTCTTCCACCGAGGCGATGGATTCGTCCAAGGTGGCGATATTCTGCTCCTGGATGGAAATCGACCTGCGGAAGCCGGCGTTCAGCACCAGCAGGGATTCCAGCGCATCGTTGGCGCGCTTGAATTCCTCGAAAGTGGAGCTGGCCGAGTCCGCCAGCCGCGTCAGTTCGCGTTGAACCTCCGCCGACTCGCGATACTTCTCGCCGATGACGTTCATCGCTTGGTCGATCAAGCTGCTGTCGACCAGAATTTGCGGCGCGGGAACATTCTGCGCCGGCTGCTCCTGGGCCTGAACGAAGCCCGTCAAGGCCGAAAGCAGCAATGCCAAGGCAGCGCCGCCGCGTTTGCAATTATTCATGTGCCATCCTGAATTATCGTCGTTAATGTCAAGCCCGGACCACTGGCGCCCAACAGGTCGCCAAGCGGCACACGGACAGTTTTTACGTTCGGGCCGGCGTCAATTTCTTGGCCCGCGGGTTCTTTTTCTGCTGTCCCTTGCCGAACACGATCTACAGACTATCACAAGTTTGCGAAGCTGTAGAACCCCCAATTTCAATCCCAAAACGCATCCGCCCGGCCACCCGCCCACTAGCTTACTACGCATCGGGCGCGGCGGTGGATTTCCATCCCGTAGCCCGCGACAGCGCTTGACCGATATCGGCCAGACTGCGCACCGTGGTGACACCGGCGGCTTCCAGCGCGGCGAATTTCTCGGCCGCCGTGCCTTTGCCGCCGGCGATGATCGCCCCGGCATGACCCATGCGTTTGCCCGGCGGCGCGGTTACCCCTGCGATATAAGCCACCACCGGTTTGCTCAGCTTGCATTCGATGAAAGCCGCCGCTTCCTCTTCCGCGCTGCCGCCGATTTCTCCAATCATGACAATCGCTTCCGTGGCCGGATCCTGCTCGAACAAGGCCAGGATATCGATGAAACTGGACCCGGGAATCGGGTCGCCGCCGATGCCGACACAGGACGACTGGCCGAAGCCGTGATCCGTGGTTTGCCGCACCGCCTCGTAAGTCAAGGTGCCGGAACGGGAGACGATGCCCACCTTGCCGGGCAGATGGATCTCGCCGGGCATGATTCCGATTTTGCTTTCCCCCGGCGTAATCACGCCGGGACAATTGGGCCCGATCAGGCGCGCGCCTGCCTGGTCGCATTTGGCTTTGGCCAGCAGCATGTCGAGTGTGGGCACGCCTTCGGTGATGCAAACGATAAGTTCGATGCCGGCGTCCACGGCTTCCAAAATCGAATCCAGGCAAAACGGCGCGGGCACATAGATCGACGTGGCTTCGGCGCCGGTTTCCTCCACCGCCTCGGCTACGGTATCAAACACCGGAACCCCCAGATGGCCGCGGCCGCCCTTGCCGGGCGTAACGCCGCCGACGACGCGGGTGCCGTAGGCAATCGCCTGTTCGGTGTGGAAACTGCCCTGGGCGCCGGTGATGCCCTGGCAGATGACCCGGGTTTGGGCGTTGATCAAAATGCTCATGCCGCCTCCCCCGCCGCCGCCACGGCCTTGCGCGCCGCTTCGCGCAAACTGTCCGCGGCGATGATGCTGAGCCCGCTGGCGGCCAGCAACTCGCGGCCGAGGGCGGCGCTGTTGCCTTCCAACCGAACCACCACCGGCAAGGTCACGCCAACCTCGCGCACGGCTTCGACTATGCCCTGCGCGATCAGGTCGCAGCGCACGATGCCGCCGAAAATATTGACCAGCACAGCGCGCACCTTGTCGTCGGAAAGAATAATCTTGAACGCCTCGGCAACCCGTTCGGCGGTGGCGCCGCCGCCCACGTCGAGGAAATTGGCGGGGCTGCCGCCGTGCAACTCGACGATGTCCATGGTGCCCATGGCCAGCCCGGCGCCATTCACCATGCACCCGATATTTCCCTCCAGGGCGACATAACTCAGTTGCCAGCGCGCGGCATGGGCTTCGCGTTCGTCATCTTGCGATGGATCATGCATCTCACGAAATTTTTGCTGTCTGAACAATGCGTTGCCATCAATATTTAATTTGGCGTCGAGGCAAAGCAAGTCGCCGGATTTGGTGACCACAAGCGGATTGATCTCCAGCAGCGACAGATCGAGCTGCTGAAACAGGCGTGCGAGGGAGAGGAAGATGGCAACGAATTGCTTGATTTGCGACCCGGAAAGACCAAGCCGGAAGGCGAGTTGGCGGCCCTGGAAGGGCTGCGCGCCGGTCAGTGGATCAATGGCGGCGCGCAATATCTGCTCCGGTGTGTCCCGGGCCACTTGTTCGATATCGACACCGCCCTCGGAGGAGGCCATGAACACGATGCGGCGCGAGGCGCGATCGACCACCGCGCCAAGATAAAGCTCGCGCTCGATGTCGGCACACTCCTCCACCAGAATCTTCCCCACCGGTTGGCCCCCCGCGCCGGTCTGGTAGCTGACCAGATTGCGGCCGAGCCAATATTCGGCGAAGGCTTTCGCCTCGGCGGCATCGGCAACCACCTTGACGCCGCCGGCCTTGCCCCGGCCACCGGCGTGGACCTGAGCCTTCAACACCCAGCGCTCTCCGCCCAGTTGTTCGGTGGCCGCTGCCGCGGCCGCCGCGTCATCCACCACCAGCGCGCGCGAAAGCGGCAGCCCATATTCGGCAAACAACTGTTTGGCCTGGTATTCGTGCAGATTCATGGGAAATTTCCTGTGTTCCCGGCGCTCGCGGCCAAGATGCCTCAGCGTTTGCGGTTCGCTTTGTGGATGGCGTGGCCGGACACCGCCAGTGCCGCTTCGTGCACAACTTCGGACAGGGCCGGATGGGAAAACATGGTCAGTCCGATGTCTTCGGCGCTGGCGCTGAATTCCATGGCGATGACGATTTGTTGCAGCAGATCCGCCGCGCTGGCGCCGATGACCTGGCAGCCGACAATGCGGTCGCTGGCCTTTTCCACCACCAGTTTCACCGAGCCGTCGGTGTCGTTGGCCGCCAGCGCGCGTCCGCTGGCGGCGAATGAGAAGTTGCCGGTGCGGCATTCCACGCCGGCCTGCTTCATTTCGTCTTCATTCTTGCCGACCCAGGCGATTTCCGGATGGGTATAAATGACCGACGGCACCAATTCGTAATTGACCTGGGTTTTCTTGCCCGCCAGCCGTTCCGCCACCATGACGCCCTCCTCCATGCCTTTGTGCGCCAACATGGGTCCCCTGACCAGGTCGCCAACGGCGTACACGCCGGGCAGACTGGTGGCGCAGACCTCGTCAACTTCGACGAATCCCTGTGGGTCGATGGCAAGCCCCGCCGCCGGATCCGCCAGGTCGAGGCTCAGGGGGCGCCGGCCCACGGCGACCACCAGTTTGTCGAAAACGGCCTCTCCGTCACCTTCCGGGCCCTGGTATGAAACTGTGACGCTTTGCTTGTCCGCCGCCACTTCGCTGCCGCCGACTTTGGTGCCAAATTTGACGTCCAAGCCCTGCCTGGTGAGGATTCGCAGGGCTTCCCGCGCCGTCTGCCGGTCCAGCGCGGGGAGAAAATCATCCAGCGCCTCGAGAATGGTCACCTGACTGCCAAGCCGGCTCCAAACGCTGCCAAGCTCCAGCCCAATCACACCCGCGCCAATCACGCCAAGGCGCTTGGGAACCGCGTCGAAAGCGAGCGCGCCGGTGGAATCGACAATCACATCTTGATCGACCGCGGCCGGTGGAATCGCCGCCGGTTCGGACCCTGTGGCGAGAATCACCGAATCGGCATTCAACTCCTGCTGTTTGCCGTCCGCGCCGGCAACCGACACCCGGCCCGGGCCGAGCAAGCTGCCGACGCCCGAGACCGCGGTGACGCCGTTGGCCTTGAACAGTCCGGCCACGCCCTTGGTGAGCTGGCCGACAACCTTGTCCTTGCGCGCCATCATGGCGGCGATGTCGATTCGGGCGCGGCCAAAGCCGATGCCATGCGCGCCGAAATGCTCGCGCATTTCATAGTACTTGTGGGAGCTGTCCAGCAAGGCCTTGGAAGGAATGCAGCCGACGTTCAGGCAGGTGCCGCCGAAAATGGGCTCGTTCTTGTCGGAAAGCCATTTTTCGACACAGGCCGTGGCAAGACCAAGTTGCGCGCAGCGGATCGCCGCCACATAGCCGGCCGGGCCCGAGCCGACGACCACCACGTCAAACTTTTTCCCACTCGTTGGATCCTTCGTGTTCGACTGCGACATGATTAAGCGCTTCCCATCAACTCTGTGAAACTTTCGCCGTCTGCGGCGCGGAACTGCGGGGCCCCGCTCAGATTTCCAGCACCAGGCGGGTCGGGTCCTCCAGCAATTCCTTGATCGTCAACAGGAACTGCACCGCCTCCTTGCCGTCGATCAGTCGATGATCGTAGGACAGGGCCAGGTACATCATAGGCAATATACCAATCTCGCCGTCAACGACCATGGGCCGTTCTTCGATCTTGTGCATGCCGAGAATCGCGGTTTGCGGCGGGTTGAGAATCGGCGTGGAAAGCAACGAGCCGAAAATGCCGCCGTTGGAAATGGTGAAAGTTCCACCGGCCAGGTCTTCGATGGTCAGTCTGCCTTCGCGCGCCTTTTCGCCGAACTTGAGAATTTGCTTTTCAATGCGGGCGAATCCCATATTGTCGACGTCGCGCAGCACCGGCACCACCAGTCCCCGCGGTGAAGCAACCGCCACGCCGATATCCTGGTAACCGTGATAGACAATATCCTGGCCGTCGATGGAAGCGTTGACCGCGGGAAAGCGTTTCAAGGCCTCCACCGACGCGCGCACGAAAAAGGACATGAATCCCAGTCGGACACCGTCGTGGGTTTCCTTGAAGCGCTCTTGGTGCCGTTTGCGGATATCCATTACCGGCTTCATGTTCACTTCATTGAAAGTGGTCAGCATCGCCGTGCTGTTGCTGGCCTGAAGCAGACGCTGCGCGACCCGGGCGCGCAGTCTGCTCATCGGCACCCGCTCTTCCTTGCGGTTTTCCAGAAACCGGGGCAAAGGCGCGTCGGCTTCCGACGCCGGCGCAAGCTCGGGTTTGGCCTCTGTTGCCGCCTCGGTTTCGGCATTGGTCCCGGCTTCGGCATCGCGCGCGCGCAATTGTTCCAAAACATCCGCGCGGGTAATGCGTCCGCCCTTGCCACTGCCCCGAATCTGATCCGGGTCGAGCTGGTTTTCCTCGATCAATCGCCGCGCGGCGGGGCCCGCGGCCGCCTTTGACGCTTGCGCGGCGGCGGTTTGCCTTGAAGTTTCTGCGCTCGCGGCCGGTTCGGCGGTTTGCGCCGGCTCCTGTTGCTCGATTCTGCCGATTGGCTCGTTGCCGACCACGACATCGCCGGCCTGCTTGTAAATTTCCTTCAACACGCCATCGGAAGGCGCCGGCACCTCGATCACCACCTTGTCGGTTTCGATGTCCACCAGCACTTCGTCCCTGCGGACGGTCTCTCCGGCTTTCCTGTGCCAGGAAGCGATGGTTCCGTCGGGAACCGACTCCGGCAGGGTTGGGGCTTTCAGTTCTACTGTCATGATTTTTTCCGTTACGGTTCTTGCGGCGAATCCGATTTGATATCGAGCGCGTCGCGCAAAAACGCTTCCTGCTGCCGCAAGTGCAGCGCCAGATAACCCGCCGCGGCGGCCGCCGACGCTTCGCGGCCGGCGTACTCGAGCCACAGCTCGGGATACAGCTTGCCAATTGCGCGGCGCATATGGTGTTGGCTGGCGTACCAGGCGCCCTGGTTCATGGGCTCCTCCTGGCACCAGACTATGGACTCGATGTTCCGGTAGCGGGCGAGGCAGCGGCTGAAATCCTCTTGCGGGAACGGGTACAACTGCTCCAACCGGACAATGGCGATGTTGTCGATGCCGCCGGCGCGGCGCATTTCGTCCAGGTCGTAAAACACCTTGCCGCTGCAAATCACCACCTTCCGGGTGGTTTCGGGATCGGGCGCGGCGGGGTCGTCGAGCACCACCTGGAAACTGCCTTCGGCGAGTTGCTCCAGACTGCTGGCGCATTCGCGCCGCCGCAACAGGCTTTTCGGCGACATCACCACCAGCGGCTTGCGCAGCGGGCTCAGCACCTGCTTGCGCAGCATGTGGAAGACCTGGGCCGAATTGGTGGGCAAACACACTTGTATGTTGTGTTCCGCGCAAAGTTGCAGGAAGCGCTCCAGCCTCGCCGAGGAATGCTCGGGCCCCTGCCCTTCGTAACCATGGGGCAGCAGCATGGTCAATCCGCACAGGCGCTGCCACTTGTGTTCGCCGCTGGTGATGAACTGATCAATCACCACTTGGGCGGAATTGGCGAAATCGCCGAATTGGGCCTCCCAGATGACCAGCGCATTGGGCGTGGTGGTCGCATAGCCGTATTCGAAGGCGAGCACGGCTTCTTCGGAGAGCAGCGAATCATAAATGGTGAAGGAACCCTGGTCCTTGGCCAGTTGCTGCAAGGGGATGTACTCGGCGCCGCTTTCCTGGTCGTGCAGCACGGCGTGGCGATGGGCAAAGGTGCCGCGGCGGCAATCCTGGCCGGTGATGCGGACCTTGTTGCCGCTGGTCAGGATGCTGGCGTAGGCGAGGGCTTCGGCGAATCCCCAGTCGACGGGCAATTCCCCCCCGGCCATGCGCTGCCGGTCTTGCATCAGCCGCTCCACTTGCCGGTGGAGCCGGAAATGGTCTGGCTTTTGCGCCAGCTTGCGCGCCAGCGCTTGCAGGTTCGCCAGGGGCATGGAAGTTTGGTGATGTGGGCTCCAGGCGTGGCCAAGGTAGGGACTCCAGTCCACAAAAAGCTCCACCGAAGGTTCCTTGACCAGGCTTTTGACCACATGTTCGCCGGTGTCCAGTGCGGCGCGGTAACTGCTTTCAAGCGCGGCGGAGTCCGCCGGAGACACCACATCCTCCCTGGCCAGTTTTTCCGCGTACAGGTCGCGGGTGGTTCTGTGGGCGCGGATCCGCTCGTACATCAGCGGCTGGGTGATCGCCGGTTCGTCGGTTTCGTTGTGTCCCTTGCGGCGGTAGCAAATCAGGTCTATCACCACATCTTTCTTGAATTGGCGGCGAAAATCGAGCGCCAGCCGGGTTACGAAGAGGACGGCTTCCGGGTCGTCGGCGTTGACGTGGAAAATCGGCGCCTGGACCATTTTCGCCACATCGGTGCAATAGTCGGTGGAGCGCGCGTCTTCCTGGCGGTTGGTGGTGAAACCCACCTGATTGTTGATGATGACATGCACCGTGCCGCCGGTGGCGAAAGCGCGGGTGCGCGACATCTGAAAGGTTTCCATCACCACGCCCTGTCCGGCGAATGCCGCATCGCCATGGACGAGCACCGGCAATACCAGGTCGCCCCGCTTGTCCCCGCGACGCGACTGACGCGCTCGAACAGAACCTTCCACCACCGGCGCCACAATCTCCAGGTGGGATGGATTGAAGGCCAGCGCCATGTGCACTTCACCGCCGCTGGTCATGATGTTGGAAGAAAATCCCTGGTGATATTTGACGTCGCCGGAACTCTGGTACACCGCCTTGCCTTCAAATTCGTCGAACAGGTCGGAGGGATTCTTGCCGAGGATATTCACGAGCACGTTCAACCGGCCGCGATGCGCCATGCCCAGCACGACTTCCTTGATCCCGTAACCGCCCGCGCGCTGCACCACCTCGTCGAGCAATGGAATCAGGCTTTCGCCGCCTTCCAGGCCGAAGCGTTTGGTTCCCGGATATTTGCCGTCGAGGTGTTTTTCGAGGCCTTCGGCGGCGGTTAGCCGCTCCAGCAGATGTTTCTTTTCCTCATTTCTGAAGCGCAGGTGGCCATCGGTGCTTTCGATGATCTGCTGCACCCATTGCTGTTCGGCCAATGCGACGATGTGGGAATATTCGTAGCCGATCGAACCGCAATAAATCCGCTCCAGGGTGTTGACCAGCCCGCGCAGCGTATCGGTGGACTTGCTGGTGAACAATCCGCCGCTGCGGAAGATGGTCGAGTAATCGATGGGGGAGAGATCGTGAAATTCGATCTCCAGGTCCGGCACGCGTGGCCTTTTCATCAACCCGAGCGGGTCGAGGGCCGCCTTTTGGTGCCCCCGTTCGCGGTAGGAACTGATCAGCTCGAGGACTTGAACCTGTTTCTTCTCGTGGGCGGAATGGACGATGGCGTCGTCGCTGAGAACCTGGGTGTAGCGGCTGATCTTGCCCAGTTCGCGGAAGTCTTCGCGGATTCGCGAATGGGAAATCTCCGCGCCGCCGTTGCCGTTCGATGGCAGGGAATCGAAAAAAGCGCGCCATTCTTCGGGCACCGAGTCCGGACTGGCGAGGAAGCTCTCGTACAGGTCATCCACATAATCCGCGTTGGTGCCGGACAGATGACCCGTGCTCCAAAGTAACTCCATCACGCTTTGCTGCATCACGGAAACCTCGCCGGCACCCCGCTCGCCATCCGGGGCCGGACCTGATTCATGTGCCCTGCCGTAACAGCATGGACCTGATATGACCAATCGCCCGCGTTGGATTCAAGCCTTTGGGGCAAACCGCAACACAATTCATGATACCCCGGCAGCGAAACACGCTGAATGGATCGTCGAGTTCGGCCAGCCGCTCGGCGGTGGCGGTATCTCTGCTATCGGCCAGAAAGCGGTAAGCTTGCAACAATCCGGCCGGCCCGATGAATTTTTCCGGGTTCCACCAAAATGAAGGGCAGGCTGTGCTGCAGCAGGCGCAAAGAATGCATTCGTACAGGCCATCGAGTTTTTCCCGGTCTTCGGGAGATTGCAGGCGCTCGATCGCCGATGGCGGTCCGTCGTTGATAAGGTAGGGCTTGACCTTCTCGAACTGGCGGTAGAACTGGCCCATGTCGACGACCAGGTCGCGGATAACGGGCAATCCCGGCAAGGGCCGCAGCACCAGTTTGCGCCCCGGCCCCGCCACGCGGGATACCGGTGTGACGCAGGCCAGCCGGTTGACCCCATTGATGTTCATGCCGTCGGAACCGCAAACGCCTTCCCGGCAGGAGCGGCGGTAGGCGATGGACGGGTCTTTTTCCTTGGCCAACTCCAGCACGTCGAGCACCATCAGGTCGCGGCCCTGGGGCACTTCGACTTCGAAGTCTTGCATCTCGGGTTTGCCACCCTGCTGCGGATAGTAGCGGTAGATGCTGACGGATACAGTGTTCGGTTTCACGGGCTGGGCGGCCTTTTTCAATGAATTGCCGGCGTTGGCGTTTGCTCGCGCTGTTTCAATAGCTTCGGGTCATGGGTTCGAGCGGCGCCACCAGCCGGGGCTGGAAATTTACCGCGCGTTTGCCAATGCTTTTCCCACTCGGAAAATACAGCGAGTGGCACAACCAGTTTTCATCGTCCCGCTCGCGGCAATCTTCCCGCGCATGGGCGCCGCGGCTTTCATTGCGTCCTTCGGCGGCGATGGCCGTGGCTTCCGCCACAGCGAACAGGTTTTCGAGCTCCAGCGCTTCGATGCGGGCGGTGTTGAAGGCGGCGCTCTTGTCTTCGAGCCGGGCGTCCGCGATGCGCGGCGCCAAGGCTTCCAGTTTGGCGATGCCTTCGCGCATGAACTCGCCGCTGCGGAACACGCCGAAGTGCAATTGCATGATTTCCTGCAATTCCTTGCGCAGCATCGCCGTGGGCTCGCCGCCGTTGGATTCATCGAGCCGGCGCAAGCGCGCTGTGGCGTGTTCGATATCCTCCCGCGCGGCGTTGCGAAGTTGCACGCCTTGCTGCAACCACTCGTCGATATGTTTCCCGGTTGCGCGCCCGAACACCACCAGGTCGAGCAAACTGTTGCCCCCCAGTCGATTGGCGCCGTGCACCGAGACGCAAGCGGTTTCACCCGCGGCGAACAGGCCCGGCACCGGCTCGTCGGCGCCGTCGGCGCCGCGGGTCAGCGCCTGACCATGAATATTGGTGGGGATGCCGCCCATCATGTAATGGCAGGTGGGCACCACGGGAATTGGCGACTCGACTGGATCGACATGGGCAAAAGTGCGCGACAACTCCAAAATTCCCGGCAATTTGCTGTTGAGCACGTCGGCGCCGAGGTGGTCAAGCTTGAGCAGGACATGATCGCCGCGTTCGCCGCAGCCCCTGCCTTCGAGCACTTCCAGCACCATGGCCCGGGCGACCACGTCGCGGCCCGCGAGATCCTTCGCGTTCGGCGCGTATCTTTCCATGAAGCGCTCGCCATCCTTGTTGATCAGATAACCGCCTTCGCCGCGGCAGCCCTCGGTCACCAGCGTGCCCGCGCCGTGGATCCCGGTGGGATGGAATTGCCACATTTCCATGTCCTGGGCGGGAAAACCGGCGCGCAGGAACATGCCCACGCCATCGCCGGTATTGGTCAACGCGTTGGTGGTGGAAGCGTAAATGCGGCCCGCGCCGCCCGTCGCCAGCACGGTGGCGGCGGCCCGAACGAAGCACACCTCGCCATCGGCGATGTTGATGGCGGTTGCTCCGGTCACCGCGCCATCCTGGTTCTTGACCAGATCAAGCACGAACCATTCGTTTAGAAACACGGTGCCGTTCTTGATGTTGGCCTGATACAAGGTGTGCAGCAGCGCGTGGCCGGTGCGGTCCGCGGCGGCGCAGGTGCGCGCGGCCTGCCCGCCCTTGCCGAAATTTTTCGACTGCCCGCCGAAGGGCCGCTGGTAAATGCGGCCATTGGCGGTGCGGGAAAACGGCAGGCCCATATGTTCGAGTTCATAGACCGTTTGTGGACCTTCCATGCACATGTATTCGATGGCGTCCTGGTCGCCGATGTAATCCGAGCCTTTGACCGTGTCATACATGTGCCAGCGCCAATCATCTTCCGGGTCGGCGCTGCCGATGGCACAGGTAATGCCGCCCTGGGCGGATACCGTGTGCGAGCGGGTTGGGAAAACCTTGGACAGCACCGCCGTGCGAAATCCCGACTGCGCCAGTTGCAAGGCCGCCCGCAGGCCGGCCCCACCGCCGCCGACGATGATCGCGTCGAATGCGATTATTCTGAATTGATCCATCACGCGCCCCAGAAAATTCGTACGCCCCAGAACAGGTAAATCAGCGTGAGCAAGGCGCAGGCGGCTTGCGCGCAAAGCCGGATCAGACTTCCGGCCCATCCCAAATGTGCTTCGTTCAGGTAATCGGTGGTAACCGTCCAAATGCCGACCCAGGCGTGGGCGCACAACGAAAGCAATGCGATCAGGCTGAAAATCCGCATGGCCGGGCCATCGAACAGGGCGCGCCAACGCGCGTGATCGAGCTCCGGCGCAAACAGCATGGCGCCAAGCACGCAGAAGGTGTACGCCAGCAGCACGAGCGCGCTGGCGCGCTGGATCAGCCAGTCGGATAGCCCGGAACGACCCAGGCTGGTGGCGCTGGTCACCATAACCAAATTCCCGCCGCAAGCGCGCCGGCGACCGATAGCGCGATGACCGCGGTGGCGGTTGCGCTGCCCGCGCGCCAGGATTCGCCAATGCCCATGTCCATCAGCAAATGGCGGCAGCCCGCGATCAGATGGTAGAGCAAGGCGGCGACGACCAGCCACGCGGCCAGGCCCGCCAGCGGGCTGGACAGCAATGCCTGCGCGCGCGCGAATCCTTCTTCCGAGGCCAGCGACAAATCAAGCAGGAACAGCAGCGGCGCCGTTGCCAGAAACAGCAATATACCCGTGATTCGATGAGTAATCGAAACCAGCGCGGTCACCGGCCATTTGATACTGAACAGGTTGAGATTGACGGGTCGGTCGGATTTCACTTTCGCGTTGCTCGCCTGATTCCCTAGCCAGCGAGAGTATATTCCCAGCGGGCGCGCGTAGCAATCGCGGGTGGTTCCGGGCGGTGTCCGTTTCGCTGTCGAAAACAGCGCCCCGAGGGAGGCTTCGGCGCCGAAATTCCGCGTTGCCGGGCGCCGCGTTTTGGCGCCACCACCAAGCCACCGCAAAATCGGGCCAAATGGCTCGCCAGTCCGGCTTTGACGGTGCTCCGCGAGGCTGCGCCGTTTGACAAGGGCGCGGCACTGTTTCTAAGATTGCGTGTGCCGCGGATGCGCGGCATCGGAATATTTTGCGTTGAAATCCTGCTGTCAACTACGATGCGAACGCCGCTGCGCGCGTCCGCGATCTGGAGAGGTCCATGACTGACCGAGTGGCGCGATTGATTCTCGACGGCAATCCGGAAGCCGTCGAATTGCCCATCTTCAAAAGCAATCTCGGCCCCGATGTGATTGACGTGCGCGGCGTCATTCAAAGCGGCTATCTAACCTACGACCCCGGCTTCATGTCGACCGCCTCCTGCGACTCGGACATCACCTATATCGACGGTGACGCGGGTGTGCTGCTCTACCGGGGCTATCCGATCGAGCAACTGGCCGAGCATTCGGACTTTTTGGAAACCTGCTACCTGCTGCTGCATGGCGAATTGCCCGACGAGCGGCAGAAACGCGAATACGAAATCAACATTTGCTACCACACCATGGTGGATCAATCGATCCATCAGTTTTTCAACGGCTTTCCACGCACTTCGCATCCCATGTCGATGCTGGTCAGCGTGGTTGGCGCCCTGTCCGCCTTCTACCACGACACCCTGGATATTTCCGACCCGGATCACCGGATGCTGGTGGCGAGCCGCATCATCGCCAAGATGCCGACCCTGGCGGCGATGTGCTACAAGCACGGCGTTGGCCAGCCATTCATGTACCCGCAGAATTCGCTCAGTTTTTCGGAGAATTTCCTGCACATGATGTTCGGCACACCCTGCGAGGACAAACCGATCAGTCCCGTGCTCGCCCGCGCGATCGATTTGATTTTCCTGCTGCACGCCGATCACGAACAAAACGCTTCGACTTCCACCGTGCGGCTGGCGGGCTCCACCGGCGCCAATCCCTTTTCCTGCGCCGCCGCCGGCGTCGCCGCGTTGTGGGGGCCCGCCCACGGCGGCGCCAATGAAGCCGTGCTGCAAATGCTTACCGAAATCGGGTCGGAATCCCGTATCGACCAATTCATACGGCGCGCCAAGGATCCTGACGATTCCTACCGGCTGATGGGCTTTGGCCACCGCGTCTACAAGAATTTCGACCCGCGCGCCAAGGTGATGCGCAAAGTCTGCCACGAAGTGCTCGACGAGGTTGGCGAGGCCGCGGACAATACGCTGTTCAAGATTGCCCGCCGGCTGGAGCGGATCGCCCTCGAGGACGATTATTTCATTGAGCGCAAGCTCTATCCCAACGTCGATTTCTACTCTGGAATCATTCTCAAGGCGCTGGGCATTCCCACCAGCATGTTCACGGTGATATTCGCCACCGGCCGCACCCCGGGCTGGATGGCCAACTGGAATGAAATGGTCGGTGGCAACTACCGCATCGGCCGACCGCGGCAGTTGTATCTCGGACCGGAAAAACGCGATTACCCAGTCAGGCGCGCGGCCGCCGAGGCCGTGTAGGGCCAAGGCTGCAACGGCTGCGCAAGCTTGTTGGATTGGTGGAGCCTACCGGGATCGAACCGGTGACCTCAACGCTGCCAGCGTTGCGCTCTCCCAGCTGAGCTAAGGCCCCATCAGGTGGTGGTTTTGCCAGTCCCTTGGCCAATTCGGGGAAGGCAATTCTAGGAGCAGGCCGTTAGCCTGTCAAACGCCGGGCAAGCGCCTGATATTCCTTTTCCAGTTTCTTCTGCTGCTTGCCGGAGACGCCGCCGAGCGCGGCGATGGCCGCGCGCAAGCGCGCCCGGGTCATATCCAGGCCCAGCACGGCGATAGAGTCGATTACCGACAGCGATACCGCCCGCCCGCTGACCGCGACAAACAATGGGAACAGAAAATCCCTGATCTTGCAGTCCAGTTGCGAAGCGAGTTGCCGCAAATGCTGTTCAATCTCTTCGCGATTCCACTCCGGCAAGTTTTCCAGCCGCCATAGGCTGAACAGCAGAATGCGGCGGCAGGCGTCCGGGTCCAGTTTTTTGTGGGCGAAATCCTCCGTTGCAACAGGCACTTCTCCCGCCAACAGGAATCCGGCAAGCGCGGCGACTTCGCTGTAGCGGTTCACCCGCTGCCGCACCAGGGGCGCGACCTGCTCCACCAATTCGGGACGAAAGGCCCAGCGCGCGAATTGATTGGCGAATTCCCGGTCATCCAGGTCTTCGCGCAAATAGCGGCCATTCAGCCAATCCAGCTTTTCCGGGTCGAAAATCGGCCCTCCCAGGGAAACCCGTTCGAGGTCGATTTGCTGTTCCATTTCGGCCAGGCTGAATTTCTCCTCGCCGCCGGGCATGCTCCAGCCCATGGTGCCAAGATAGTTCACCAGCGCCTGGGGCAGATATCCCATCGCCTGGTAGTGGCCGAGGCTGGTTGGATTTTTGCGTTTGCCGAGTTTGCTCCGGTCGGGATTGCGCAACAGGGGCATATGGCAAAACACCGGTTTTTCCCAACCGAAGGATTCGTACAGCAGCACATGTTTGGGCACCGAACTGATCCACTCTTCGCCGCGGATCACGTGGCTGACCGCCATCAAATGGTCATCCACCACATTGGCGAAATGGTAGGTTGGCCAGCCGTCGGATTTGATCAACACCGACATGTCCACCTGGGACCATAGAATGCGGATCTCGCCGCGCAGCAAATCCTCGAACACGCACTCGCCGGTGCGCGGCACATTCAAGCGGACCACGTGGCGCTCCCCGTTGCGCAGCCGGGCGGCGACCTCCTCCGGTGACAATTTGAGACAGTGGCCGTCGTATCCAGGCTGCTGTTTCAACCGCATTTGTTCGCGGCGCAAATCAGCCAGCCGCTGTTCGTCGCAGAAACAAGGGAAAGCGAGAGATTTTTCCAGCAAAATCCGGATGTGTTCGTGGTAAATGGCAAGGCGCTCGCTTTGCCGGTACGGCCCCGCGCCGCCATCGGCGTCCGGGCCTTCGTCCCAATCCAGCCCAAGCCAACGCAGCGCCTTGCGGATTTCACGCTCGGACCGCGCGCTGTAGCGTTCGCGGTCGGTATCTTCAATGCGCAAAATAAAGCTGCCGCCATGGCGCCGCGCGAAACAACGGTTGAACAAGGCGATATAAGCTGTTCCGAGATGCGGGTCACCCGTGGGTGAAGGGGCGATTCTTGTTCGTATCCTGGACATGTTGCGGGTTTGGGAAATGCGGCGAGCGCGGATTATATGCCAAACTCCCGCAAGGCGAGGCAGGCTCGCCGCGGCAACGGGCCCAATCAGCGCCAAGCCGTGGTTTCCCGGATTCTTACCCCGCGTTTTGCCGGCCCTTTATGGGCCTAAAGCCGAACGACAACTTGACTGATCGTCCCCCATGGGAATAATCGCGCCATGTCCAGCGCCAAGCAAACCTCACCGCTTTGCCACCGCTTCTGCGTGGCGCCCATGATGAATTGCACCGATCGTCATGATCGCGCGCTGTTGCGCCAATTCTCGCGCCGCGCGCTGCTGTATACGGAAATGTTGAGCTGCCGCGCCCTGTTGCACGGCGACGCGCGGTCGCTGCTGCGCTTCTCGCCGGAGGAGCAGCCCGTGGCGCTGCAACTCGGCGGCGGCGACCCCGCCGAACTGGCCGCGGCGGCGCGCCATGGCGAGCAGGCCGGCTATCGCGAAATCAACCTGAATGTGGGCTGCCCCAGCAAAAAAGTACAGGGCGGCGATTTTGGCGCGCGCCTGATGATGGATCCCGGGCGCACCGCCGCCTGCGTCGACGCCATGAAAGCCGCTGTGGATGTGCCCGTCACCATAAAGTGCCGGATTGGTGTCGACGAGCGGGACAGTGAAGGCGAATTGTTTGATTTTATTGGCCAGGTCGCGGCGGCCGGCTGTGAAACCTTTATCATTCACGCCCGCATCGCGATACTCGACGGGCTGTCGCCAAAGCAAAACCGGGAAATTCCCCCTTTGAATTACGCGCGCGTGTTCGCGGTGAAACGGGCTTTTCCCGAACTGGAAATCGTCCTCAACGGCGGCATCGATTCCCTTGAATCCGCTGTTGCGCTGCTGCGCGTGGTTGACGGCGTCATGCTCGGCCGCGAGGCGTACGGCAATCCATTCCTGTTGGGCAAAGTCGATGAAACCCTGTTTGGTGAAGCGCCGCGGGAAAAGACCCGGCTGGAATACCTTGAAGGTTTCCTGCCTTATGTGGAGAAGGAGCTGCGCCTGGGAACCCCGCTGCATTGCATCACCCGGCATATGCTGGGACTATTCAGGGGGCAGCCCGGCGGCAAGCGTTTCCGGCGTCATTTGAGCATCCACGGCAATCGCCGCGGCGCCAAGCTGGAGGTGCTGCGCGAGGCGATGGCTTTGGTGGGATGAGCCTTTAATTTAAAGCAAAATCATATAGATATGCTGGATACGTTGCGCAATTTGTTTGTCTCGTCGCCTGCTGGAACCGCAACCGAATCGGAAGATCCAGCGCGGCGTCTGGAATTGGCCGGCGCCGCCTTGCTGTTCGAAGTGCTCAAAGCCGACCATTCAATGGACGAGCGCGAATTCGAATCCATCGCCGGCGTGCTGCGCGACGGCGGCGGGCGCAACGCCGAGGATGTCGAGGAGTTGCTCGAACTTGCGCGGCGGGAATCGGGCGCCGCCACTTCGCTCTATCAGTTCACCAGCCTCATCAACGAACATTACGATTACCCGGAGAAATGCGCCCTGATAGAGAACATGTGGCGCATTGCCTGGGCGGATTCGCATTTGAACAAGTATGAGGACCACCTCATCCGCAAGGTCTGCGACCTGATTTATGTCTCCCACAGCGATTTCATCCGCACCAAGCTGGCGCAGAAAAAACGGGCGGCGGCGCAGCCCCATGGCGGCGAGGTGGATTGAAGCTCAAACAGGCAGCCAAGTGATGGAACAGGTTTGCTGATTCAGCCGCTACCGGGCCGGATATCGATGTCGCGGCTTTGGCGCAGTCTGGGGCGCGGTTCGGGCGCGGCTTTCAGAAGTCGCCGAACGGGTCGTCCAGCGCGCCGTCCTTGATCTCGAACTCGCGTTGCTGGACATAGGCCTCGCGCAGGAACAGGTAGCGGTCGCCGCTGATCAGGGATTCCTGCGGCAGCAGGCCGGTGCGCCATTCCACCCGTTCCAGACCGAATGTCGCCGCGCGCTGTTCTTCATCGTCGACTTGATAAATCGGATTGAGCAGCGAATCCACGAACAAGCCGAAGGCGTCCCGCGCCGAACTTGCGCCGAACACGGGCAAAACCAGATAGGGGCCGGAGGGAACCCCCCAAACCGCCAAGGTCTGGCCGAAATCTTCCTGGTGCTTCTGCAAGCCAAGTTCGCTGGCCACATCGATCAGTCCGCCGATTCCCACGGTGCTGTTGATGATGATGCGGCTGCAATCCGACATGGCTTCGGGAATTTTCCATTGCAGCAAGTTGTTGGTGAATGTGTTCAAGTCGTCGATATTGCCGAAAAAATTGGTCACGCCGGACTGGAGCGGCGCAGGCACGTAATCGGCGTATCCCACCGCGAGCGGACGCAGCAACAGCTTGTCCAGGTACTCGTTGAAGCCAAAGATCAACCGGTTCACGTCGTAAAACGGGTCGCGCTCGGCCGTCCGCCCATGCGCCTGTGACGTGGAGATGCCGAGCAAAACGGCCAGTGCGCCGCAAATCAGTATGCGGGAAATGGAATGTGTGCGGTTCGAGGTCGGCATTGGCGTCTTGTCGGCATGATCCGGCGGGCTGGCACAAATCGTTGCGGTCACTTATTCGCTGCCTGGCCCCACCCACTATTTTGGGCTGGCCAGCAGCTTGTCCAGGCGTTTGCGCGAAATGGGAAATTTCGTGCCCAAACGCTGGCAAAACAGCGACACCCGAAACTCCTCCAGCGACCAACGCAAGTTTTGCAACGCCGGCGAGTTCCCCTGAGACTGGCGCAACTGTTCAAACCTGTCCCAATAGTATGCCACTTCCCGCGTGTTTTGTTCATCCGAAGGGCCAAAAAATGGCGCTTTTTCCAAGCGCAGCGCGATGCCTTGCAGATAACGCGGAAATTGCCTGAGCCATTCCATATCCGTCTCGCGCAGCATATTGGGAACAAACAGGTGTTCGAGCTGTTTTTGCATATCGGCGCGGGCGCCGGCACCCTGCCCCGCCTTGGCCGCCAATTCCGACAAGGCTCGGCGGATATCCCAAACTTGCCGCAATATCCGCTCCAGCAATTGCTCCAGCTCGCCGGCCAGGGCGGGCAAGCGCGAAGAACCCTCCCGCAGCCGTTCCTCGAACGCCGGTTTGCTGCGCGGAATCCGCCGGTCCGGGCCCGCATTTGAATCCAATCCCGGCCCCAGCCCAAAAGCTTCCCGGTAACACGCTACCACGGCGTCCCGCTCGACTTCTTGCAGCCCTTTTGTCAACGCGATACGGCCGGCGTTGGCATTTCTGAAGCGCAGAAACTGTTTGCGCAAGGCGTTGCGCCGCGCCGCGGTGCGCAATAGGAACAAGCGCAGCAGGCCGTGCCGGGTTTGCGCGTCGGCTTGCAGCCGATTGTCCAGCAGCACGATGGCAACCGAATCTCCCTTGTCGACCAGCGCGGGATAGCGGACCAGCCGCACATCGTCGCCGACCAGCAAGCTTTCCGGCAAATCCCCTACTTCCCAATCGCGCATGCCCTCGCGTTCGAGCGGGTGCGAATGCGGCCGCGGCGGTGAAGCGCGGCCCGCAAATCGCTTGCGCAGTTCGGCCAGATCATCGCCTTCGGCCAAGACACGCTGCCGCGGATCCAGGACTTGCAGCCGGGTGCGCAAGTGTTGCGGCAATTCGGCGGCGAGCAAATCCTCGCGCCGCACCCGGCCGGCGCCGGTCTGATTCATCCGCGCGAGCAGCGAATCGATCAATTCGCCGTCGGCGCGGCGCATCCGCGGCAGCGCGCGGTCAACAAAATCGGCAATCGGCACGAAATTGCGGCGTTTGCGCTTCGGCAGGGCACGGATCAAGGCTATGCATTTCTCCCTGATCAGACCCGGCACGGCCCAATCCAAATCGGCGCGGGTCAATTGCGCCAGCAGTTCGGCGGGCACGCGCAAACTTGGCCCATCGCCCCTGGCGCCGGGTTCGAAAGCGTAATCCACCGGCAACACATTGTTTTGCACGTTGACCCGGTCGGGAAACTGGCGCCGAAGATCGGCAAAGGCCTCGGTGCGAAACAAACCGGCCTGTTTCATATCGAGCGCCTGGTTGCGCGCTTTCGGATCCTCGGCCAACCAGTGGTCGAAGGCCGCGGTGGAGCCAATTGAATCGGGCAGCCGCCGCTCATAGAAGTGGAACATTTCCCGCTCATTGACAACAAGCTGGGGGCGGCGAAACTTCTCTTCCTGCTTGCGCAGCGTGGCCAGAAAGCTCCGGTTCCGGCGCAGGCATTCGGCCTTGCTGTCGATTTGGTCGCAGACCAGCGCCTGCTCCAGGAAAACTTCCCGGGCAGCCGCTTGATCCAATCGAGCGAAATCCACCGCAACTCCCTCGCGCAAGACTAGACCGTGCAGCAGGATTGTCTGGTCCACCATCACCTGTTGCCGCTTTTGGCTCCAATAGGGCTCGCCATAGCTCATTCGCAGCATCTCGCCGGCGAATTCGATTACCCATTGCGGTTTGATCCGGGCCGCCATCGAAGCGAAGGTGCGCGCCGTTTCGATCCACTCGCTGGTAACGATCCAGGTGGATTTTTTCCGCGCCAGCGAAGAGGACGGCGCCAGGCCCAGCTTCCGGTTTCTGCTGCCAAGGTAGACCCTGCCCTCGTGATGCCTTGCCACCTGGTTGAGCGAACCGCTGGTCAGCGCGCGATGGATCGCGGCATAGCCCGCCTGCGTCTGGTTCATTTTCAGGCCAAGGCGCAGGCAGGCGGTGCGCAATTGGCGATGAATCTCGCGCCATTCGCGCACGCGCTGAAAGGTCAGCCCGTATCGCGCGCAAAACTTGCGCAAGCGCGATTGCGGCAACCGCTCCGATTCGCATCGGCTCCAGAGTTTGAGCAAGCCGAGAAAGTCCGAATCGGAATCGGCGAACTCGTTCCATTTTTCATCGTCGGCTGCGCCCATTGCCGACTCCCGCAAGTCCCCAAGGCTCAAAGCACTGACGATAATCAGCATTTCCCGCAGGCTGCCCAGATCCGAAGCCGTCACCAACATGCGCCCGTATTGGGGGTCCAGCGGAAGTTCGGCGAGCTTGCGCCCCACCCGGGTCAAGGCGTCGGTTGCGTCCGTGGCCCCCAACTCGCGCAACAGCCTGCGCCCGTCATTGATCGACTTGCGCTCAGGTGCGTCGAGGAATGGAAAATCCTCGGGGCGGCCGAGCCGCAACGCGCTCATCCGCAAGATCACCGAAGCCAGGTTCGAACGCTGGATTTCCGGGTCGGTGAATTCGGGCCGGGCGGCGAATTCCCGCTCGCTGTAGAGCCGGATGCAAACGCCTTCGGCCAGTCGGCCGCAACGGCCCTTGCGTTGCTCGGCGCTGGCGCGGGAAATCGGCTCCACAGGCAGGCGCAGCAATTTGCGCCGCACGCTGTAGCGGCTGATACGGGCAAATCCGGTGTCTACCACATAATGGATGCCGGGCACGGTCAGCGAAGTTTCCGCCACATTGGTGGCAAGCACGATCCGGCGGCCGCGGTGGGGCGCGAAAATGCGCTTCTGCTCCGCCGCCCGCAGGCGCGAATACAGCGGCAGGATTTCCGTATTCGGCAGGCGGCGCTTGCGCAAATAGGCGGCCGTTTCCCGAATTTCTTTTTCGCTGCTGAGAAAGACCAGCGCGTCGCCGCCGCCAAGCTCCGCGAGTTCGCCAAGCGCCCGTTCGATGGCGGCCATCTGCTGTTCTTCTTCGGCCGCATCGGGAACCAGTTGCGATGGCGGTCGATAGCGGACCGCCACAGGATAAGTGCGCCCGGCGACGCGCACGATGGGTGCCTGTCCGAACAGCGCCGCGATGCGTTCCACGTCGAGGGTTGCCGAAGTGATGATCAGCTTCAGGTTCTTGCGCCGCGGCAGGATGGTTTTCAGGTAGCCCAGCAAAAAGTCGATGTTCAGCGAGCGTTCGTGGGCTTCGTCCAGGATCAGCACGCGATATTTGCGCAGCAGGCGGTCGCGCTGGATTTCCGTCAGCAGAATGCCGTCGGTCATCAGCTTCAACCAGGCCTTGGCGGGCACCCGTTGATCGAAGCGGACCTGGACGCCAACGCCCGCGCCGCGCTCGACACCAACTTCGGCGGCGATGCGCGCCGCGACCGACATCGCCGCCAGCCGCCGCGGCTGCGTGTGGCCGATCATGCCGCCTTCGGCCAGACCTGCGCGCAGGCAAATCTTGGGCAATTGCGTGGTTTTGCCCGAGCCGGTATCGCCGGCGACGATGATTACCTGGTGGGCGGCGAGCAGACTTTCAATTTCGCCCGCGTGCCGGCTGATGGGGAGTTCGGCGGGCAGTTTGATCGCGGCGCCAACAGGCCGCTCCCGCGCGCATTTCACCCGCGCAATTCCCGCCGCAAAATCTTGCCGATGTTGGATTTCGGCAGTTCCCCGGCAAATTCTATCTGGCGCGGAATCTTGTAGGCGGCAAGGCCCTGGCGGCACCAGGACAAAATCGTCTCTTTCGCGGGAGTTTCGCCGGCGGCGACCACGAACAGTTTCACCGCTTCCCCGCTGCGCTCGTCGGGCACGCCAATGGCCGCGCTTTCCAGCACTTGGGGATGGCGGTTGACCCAATCCTCGATTTCGTTGGGGAAAACATTGAACCCGGATACGAGAATCATGTCTTTCTTGCGGTCCACAATGCTGATATAGCCATCTTCGCTGATGGTGGCGTAATCGCCGGTGCTGAACCAGCCATCGGGGTCTATGCTATCCTGGGTGGCCTCTTCGCGGCCGTAGTATCCGGCCATCACCTGGGGACCGCGCACCTGCAATTCACCCACCGCGCCGCAGGGCAATTCATTCATTTGATCGTCCACCACGCGCAATTCGGTCTCGGGCACGGCTCTTCCCACGGTGCCCCGCCGCACTTCTCCGGGAATGTTGACCGCGACCACCGGCGCGCACTCGGTCAGACCATATCCTTCGAGAATTTCGCAGCCGGTGAGTTCCTGCCACTGCTCGGCGATGGAACTCGACATGGCCATGCCGCCGGCGCCGCAAAATTTGAATTTCGAGAAGTCCACCCGGCCGATCCGGGGGTGCCGGAGCAAGGCCAGATACAAAGTGTTGATGCCCGCGAAACCATGCACTTCGTAGCGCCGCAGCAACTTGATCAAGCCGCCGATATCGCGCGGATTCGGCACCAGAATGTTGTGGCTGCCGGCATGGGCCATGGTCAGCAGATGCAGTTGGAAGGCGTAGGTGTGGTAGAGGGGCAATGGCGCAACCACATTCGCCGATTGATCTTCAATCACCAGGGAAGTGCGCGAACGCAGCTGCAGCAGGTTGGCGATCAGGTTGCGATGGGTGAGCATGGCGCCTTTGGCGACACCGGTTGTGCCGCCGGTGTAGAGAATCAGGGCCGTGTCTTGTTCCGAGCGGACCGCCGCGGATTCGATCGGCTGCGCGATTGACGCTTGCTGGAAAAAATGCGCATCGGGCAAATCGTAATCCGGAATCATTTTGCGCAAATGCTTCGTTGCCAGATTGAGCAGCGTTCCCTTGAGACGGGGCAGCAGGTCTCCGGCGCGGGCGATGACCACATGCTCGATTTCGGTATCTTCGATTATGCTTTGCAATTTGTCGCAAAACGGCTCGAAAACAACCACCGCCTTGGCGCCGGAATCCACAAACTGGTGCTTCATTTCCGGCGCGGTGTAGAGCGGATTGGTGGTGACGATGACCAAATCCGCCTTGATCGCGGCATACACCGCCACGGGAAACTGCAAGATGTTGGGAAGTTGGATCGCGATGCGGTCGCCGGGCGCCAACTGCAGTTGCCCGCGCAAAAAGCCGGCAAAGCGGCTGCTCAAGTCATCGATTTCGCGATAGCTCAAGCTGTGGCCGAAACAACTGAAAGCTGGCAGCGGACCATGATTCGCGCTGGCGTGGGCTATCACCTCGTGCAACGAGGCGTATTGTTCGGGGCGCAATTCGGGGGGCAGTTTTTCCATTTTCACAGCCTCTTCTAAACAACCTTTTGCAAATGGCCTTTCGAAATCAGTGCAGCAGTGTCCTCATTGCGTCTTCCAGCCCATTCAAGGTCAATGCCATCATGCGCTTGTCCACCAATTCCCTGACCAGGCCAATCGAGTAACTGTGCTCCCAATAGTCCCGCGGCGTCGGATTGAGCCACACCAGGTGTTCGAAATGATCGGTCATCCGCCGCATCCAAACGGCGCCGGGTTCTTCGTTGTAATGTTCGATACTGCCGCCGGCGTGGGTGATTTCGTAGGGCGCCATGGTCGCGTCGCCGACGAAAATCACTTTGTAATCCTTGGGGTACTTGCGAATCAGGTCGAAAGTGGGCTCGGTCTCGGCGTGGCGGCGCCTGCCTTTGGTCCAGACCGACTCGTAGAGGAAATTGTGGAAGTAATAGTATTCCAGATGCTTGAACTCCGAGCGCGCCGCGGAAAACAACTCCTCGCAAATTTTTACATGGGGGTCCATTGAACCACCCACATCGAAAAACAGCAGCACCTTCACCGCATTGTGCCGTTCCGGCACCATTTTGATGTCAAGCAACCCGCCCCCACGGGCCGTGGACGAGATGGTTTCGTCCATGTCGAGTTCTTCCTCGGCGCCCTCGCGCGCGAATCTGCGCAATTTGCGCAAGGCGAGCTTGATGTTGCGGGTGCCAATTTCCACGCTGTCGTCGAGGTCGCGGTATTCGCGGCGGTCCCAGACCTTCACCGCCTTGCCGCTGCGTCCCGTTTCTTGCCCGAGGCGTATGCCTTCGGGATGGTAGCCGTAGGCGCCGAACGGAGAAGTGCCGCCGGTGCCGATCCATTTGCTGCCGCCTTCGTGGCGTTTGCGCTGTTCTTGCAAACGCTTTTTGAATTCTTCCAGCAGTTTTTCAAGCCCGCCGAGGCTTTCCAGTTTCGCTTTCTCTTCCTCGCTGAGCGAGGCTTCGAACTGTTTGCGCAGCCATTGCTCGGGGACCGCGTCCGCAAAAGCTTCCGCGTTGGATTCGATGTCTTCGAAATAGCGGGAAAAAGCGCGGTCAAAACGGTCATAGTGCTTTTCGTCCTTGACCATGCACAGCCGCGCCAGGTGGTAAAAATCGTCAACGCTGGCAAACGCCAGGTTCTGCTCCAGACATTCGAGCAGGGCAAACAGCTCGGTCAGCGAGACCGGCAGCCGGTTTTCCTTCAAACACATGAAAAAATTGATCAGCATGGCGCCGGTCCGGATTAGCTCAGCGCTTCCCTAGCGGCCCGAACGATGCATGAAGGCCAGTTTTTCGAGCAGTTGCACGTCCTGTTCGTTTTTCAGCAACGCTCCGTACAAGGGTGGAATCGCGCTTGCCGCGTCCCGGTCCTTGAGAATGTCGGGGGGGATATCATCGGCCATGAGCAATTTCAGCCAATCGAGCAGTTCCGATGTGGAAGGTTTTTTCTTCAGTCCCGGCACCTTGCGCAGGTCGAAAAAGACCTCCATCGCCTGTCGCACGAGTTTTTTTCTGATGTCCGGGTAATGCACATCGATGATTTTCTCCATCGTGGCCGCATCGGGAAAACTGATGTAGTGGAAAAAGCAGCGGCGCAAAAACGCATCGGGCAATTCCTTCTCGTTGTTGCTGGTGATCACCACAATCGGGCGTTCCCGCGCTTTGATCAATTGTTGAGTTTCGTAGACGTGAAACTCCATTTTGTCCAGTTCGAGCAGCAGGTCGTTGGGAAACTCGATATCGGCCTTGTCGATTTCATCAATCAACAGCACACATTGCCGCTCGCTGTCGAAGGCCTGCCAGATTTTGCCTGGAATGATGTAATTGCCGATATCGTGGACTTTTTCCTCGCCCAGTTGCGAATCGCGCAGGCGCGATACCGCGTCGTATTCGTACAGGCCTTGCTGCGCGCGGGTGGTGGACTTGATGTGCCATTGAATGAGGGGTAGTTCGAGCCCTTTGGCGATCTGTTCGGCGAGCATGGTCTTGCCGGTGCCCGGCTCGCCCTTGATCAGCAATGGCTTGCGCAGGCGAATGGCCGCATTGACTGCCATTCGCAATTCCCTGGTGGCGACATATTCGGCGGTGCCGGCAAAATTCATGGTGGTTCGTCCCGGTTGGCATTTGGAGCCAAATTGATAAGGCGCACCATTGTAGACTAGCGCCGGACGCTTTGCTTCCGGGCTCTGCCCAACCGATGCCAGACGCGGTAGCCCAGCAGCAGCGCGAGGACCGATCCATACAGGACCGCTTCGCCAACATCGGTGCGGAGAATCCAGGTCAGATGGATGATTGCCAGTATCGCCGCGGGATAAATCATGCGATGCAGGCGTTTCCAGTTCCGACCCATGCGCCGCGCGACCGCCATGGGCGAGGTAAGGCCCAAAGCGATCAGAATCAGCAAGGCAAGAAAGCCAATGCTGATGTAGGGCCGCTGCAGCAATTCCTCCCCGATCGCAAACCAGCGGAATGCCAGCAGCAAGGACATCCAGACGCTGAAATGAATCGTCGCGTAGAACAAGGCGTACAGCCCCACCATGCGGCGGATGCGGACAAAGGCGATCTGGCCGGTGATCTGGCGCAGGGGCGTGAGGGAAAGGGTCAGCAGCAGGAAACGCAAGGTCCATTCGCCGGTGCGGATCGCGAGCTCCTGCGCCGGGTCGGGTCCAAGGTCATTGCCTAAGGCGAGCCAGATCAGCCACGCCAGCGGAATCAGCGAGGCGCCGAAAACGGCGGGCTTCAACCACCCGGTTCTCGCGGGATGCGGGGCCATCCGGTTTGCGGTCGCGCGGTTAATAGTAGCGCGCGAGATCCATGTCCTTGTACAAATGCGCCACCTGTTCTTCGTAGCCGTTGAACAAGCGGGTTGGAATCACCCGGCGGCTGAACAGCGTCTGGGGCAGCCTGCGTTCCATATCCTGGCGCCAGCGCGGATGATGCACCGCGGGATTGACGTTGGCGTAAAAGCCGTATTCATTCGCTTGCAAGTCGTTCCAGGTGGTATTCGGTTGGGTTTCGCGAAAGTTCATGCGCACGATCGATTTGATGCTCTTGAAGCCGTATTTCCAAGGCACCACGAGGCGAATGGGCGCACCGTTCTGGGCCGGCAGGTAGCTGCCGTACAGTCCCACGGCGAGAAAGGTCAGCACGTTCATGGCTTCATCCATGCGCAAGCCTTCGCGGTAGGGCCAGTCGACGATGGCGAAAGGCGAACGGATGCCCGGCATCGTGTCTTCCTGAATCACGGTTTCGAATTCCACATAATTCGCCTTCGAAGTGGGTTCGAAGCGTTGGATCAGATCGGCCAGCGGAAAACCGATCCAGGGAATCACCATCGACCAGGCTTCCACGCAGCGCAGCCGGTAGACCCGTTCCTCCAGCGCGTGGGGCTTGAGAATATCCTCCAAATGATAGGTGCCGGGCCTGGCGACTTCGCCTTCGATGCGGATCGACCAAGGGTCGGTTTGAAAGGCGCTGGAACGGTTGGACGGGTCCGACTTGTCCATGCCGAATTCGTAAAAGTTGTTGTAGCGGGTTACGTCCTGGTAGGGCGTCAGGGCCTCCGCGGTAAACAGCGGCTCCTCGGCGGGCGCCGGCCGAATGTCCGCGAACTTTCCTTCCCACCATGCGGCCGGCGGCGTTCGCGCAAGCCCCGGGGGCGCCGCCGCTTTCAAGGCGTCGCCTTGTTGCGCGCGGGCCAGAGAAGGCAGCAAGGCGGCGCCGGCAAGCAAGGTTGCGCCGTCGCGCATGAATTCGCGGCGCCGGCGGTAAACGCTTTCCGGCGTGATTTCCGAGGGCGGGATGTCCGAAGGCTTTTTGATCAGCATGGTTGCTTACCCGATTCAGTTTGCATGATGCGCGGAGTCAATCTAGTCCCGTCAATTGGTCTTTGGTTTTTCTCCATCGCCATCGCCAGCGACTTCGGTCGCGGAGGGTTTTTCCCCGCGGGAGCGGCGCCCGGCCAGTTTGCCGCGGATGCGGTAGAACCATGCGGCGGGGCCCGAAGCGGCATAGATCACACACATCGCCAGCAGCAATTCTTGTGGATTCTGCGCCACCACCACCAGCAAGGCCAAGGTCAATAGTAGCACCATATATGGCACGGTGCCCTTTACGTTCAACACTTTGAAGCTAAAGTAGCGATAGTTGGAAATCATCAGCAAACCAACCAAAACCATGATCGCCGCCGCCGGATAGGCGACCGCGGCGGTTACTTCGATTTGATACTTGTATCCCACCCAGGGGATGAAAGTGATCAATCCCGCGGCCACGGGGCTTTGCAGTCCGAGGAAAAAGCGTTTGTCGACGGTGCCAAGTTGCACATTGAACCGCGCCAG
Organism: uncultured Pseudohongiella sp.; assembly: GCA_965221015.1. Taxonomy (GTDB): domain Bacteria; phylum Pseudomonadota; class Gammaproteobacteria; order Pseudomonadales; family Pseudohongiellaceae; genus UBA9145. The sequence goes on from OZ244859.1 coordinate 1,776,774, forward strand.
GCGCAAGGCGGCGCAGGCCATGTAAAAAAAGCTCGCCGCCCAGCCGACGCGGCCAAGCGGCTCGAAGGCCCAGCTGAACATGATCAGCGCCGGCGCCATACCGAAGGAGACCATGTCGGATAGACTGTCGAATTCGGCGCCGAAAGCGCTTTGGCTGCGGGTAAGCCGCGCGATGCGGCCGTCGAGTCCGTCGAGCACGCCGGCGATTAGTATGGCCCAGCCGGCCTCGTTGAAATCGCCCGACATGCCGGCGATCACGGCGTAGAATCCTGCAAAAAGCGCGCCCAGGGTGAGGATGTTCGGGAGCAGATAGACACCGCGTATTCGGACTTGCCTGCCGCCTTCGGAAACAATCTCCTCGTGCTCGTCGATGGGGAGTATGCTTTCGGATTCGTCTGTTGGCTGTTGTTTGTTCATTGGTGCGCTAAATTTTACGTTTCCAAGATTACGCCGTTTTGCGTCGCCGCGGTTTTGGTGGCTCCGATCCGTCGCCGGGTTCGGCGGGCGAATACCACGCAATTTACCCGGCTCGGCGGATGCTATATCATCCCGCCACTTTTGCCGAACCACGCCCCCGCCCCTGCATGGAAAAATTGATGAACTACTTTAACTCTTTACCCTTGCGCCTTCAATTGCAACAACTTGGAAAGTGCCGTTTTATGGATCGTTCGGAGTTTCACGGCGGTGTGGAGAAGCTTGCCGGAAAGCGGGTGGTGATCGTCGGCTGCGGCGCCCAGGGGCTTAACCAGGGCTTGAACATGCGCGACAGCGGCCTCGACATCGCCTTTGCCCTGCGTGCGGAAGCCATTACTGAGCAGCGCGCCTCCTGGCGCAACGCCACGGGCAACGGATTTGCGACCGGCACTTTCGACGAACTGATTCCAAGCGCCGACCTGGTGCTCAATCTGGCACCCGACAAGCAGCATTCTTCGGTGGTCGAGGGAGTCATGCCCTTGATGAAAGAAAACGCCTGCCTCGCCTATTCCCATGGGTTCAACATAGTCGAGGAAGGCGTGCGGATTCGGCCGGACCTTACAGTCATCATGGTTGCGCCAAAATGCCCCGGCACCGAGGTGCGCGAGGAGTATTTGCGCGGATTTGGCGTACCGACGCTGATTGCCGTGCACCCGGAAAACGACCCCCGCGGCAACGGGCTGGAAATTGCCAAGGCTTATGCCGCGGCGACCGGCGGCCATCGTGCCGGCGTGTTGGAGTCTTCCTTCGTGGCCGAAGTCAAATCGGACCTCATGGGCGAGCAAACGATTCTTTGCGGCATGCTGCAGACCGGCTCCCTGCTCTGTTTCGACAAAATGGTGGCCGGCGGCGTGGACGAGGGCTATGCGTCGAAACTGGTGCAACATGGCTGGGAAGTGATCGCCGAAGGGCTCAAGCAGGGCGGCATCACCAATATGATGAACCGCCTGTCGAATCCGGCGAAGCTGATCGCGGATGAATTGGCGGACGAGTTGAAAGCAATCATGACGCCGTTGTTCCGCAAGCACATGGACGACATCATGACCGGCGATTTTTCCGCGGGCATGATGGCGGATTGGCGCGACGGGGACCGCAAATTGCTAACGTGGCGCGAACAAACCGCGCAAACGGCATTCGAAAACTCCAGCGCCGGAGAGATGGAGATTTCAGAGCAGGAATACTACGACAAGGGCATTCTGATGGCCGCGATGATCAAAGCCGGCGTTGAACTCGCTTTCGAGACGATGACGGCCTGCGGCATCGTCGAGGAATCCGCCTATTACGAGTCCTTGCATGAAGTTCCCCTCATCGCCAACTTGATCGGCCGCAAGAAGCTGTATGAAATGAACAAGGTTATTTCCGACACCGCCGAGTACGGCTGTTACCTCTTCTCCCACGAATGCGTGCCCTTGCTGGCCGAATTCATGACGCGCATCGACACCGATGTTATCGGCCGCGGCTTGCAACTCGCCGACTCCGGCGTCGACAACCAGGAACTTATCGCCGTCGACGAAAAAATTCGCGCCCACCCCATCGAAGTCATCGGCCGCAAGCTGCGCGGCCACATGACCGCAATGAAAAAGGCGGTTTGATCACCGTAAAATTCGCCACACCGCACACGGAGTGATAAAACGGGCCGATCCACACCGCGTGACGGATGCTTGAAACATTTCACAAGGCGAGCGGAGTCGCATTCCCGTGCAGCCTAGAACGGTGGTGCGAAGGCTGGAAGCGTGACAGAGACAGCATACGTCTACATTCTGACCAACCGGAAGCGCGGCACACTATACGTCGGCGTCACTGGCAATTTGGAACGGCGGATATATCAGCACAGGCATGGACTGCCTGGGGGATTCACCAGCAAATACAATGTGACCCGATTGGTTTGGTACATGCAGGGCGAGGACTTTTACGCAGCAATCAGTCTTGAGAAGAAAATCAAGAATCGAAACAGGCAGTGGAAGATTGAGTTAATAGAAAAAAGTAATCCAGATTGGACGGATCTTGCCGTGGAATGGGGAGATTCTGCGACTCCGCTTCGCTCCGCGCAGAATGACGGAAGCGGACCGCTCCGCGCGGAATGACGGAAGCGGACCGCTGCGCGCGGGATGACAACAATAAGCCACTCGATGGGCAATCCCGAAAATGGGTCAATTCGCGCGGATTTATGGCTTGGGCCGATTCGTCTGGATTGACGTACCACTTCCCCCACCAAGCTGTCTGCGAAGCAACCCCGCTCCGTCATTCTGCGCGGAGCGAAGCGGAGTCGCAGAATCTCCTTGCCACTGCACAGTTCCCTGAAGATTCCTCAACTGTGCGCGGAATGAGTGAAGGAACGACGACGCATTCGCGCGGAGTGGCAAACGGGGGAGTTGGCTAGAGGGCCAGCACTTTGGTGCCGCGGGAGATGCCGGTGACGCCGGTGCGGGCGACTTCGAGAACTTTGCAATCGCTGACGGCGGCGAGGAAGCCGTCGAGCTTTTCGCTGGTTCCGGTGAGTTGAATCGAATAGCTGGTGCTGGTCTGGTCGACCACATGGCCGCGGAAAATCTCGGCCACGCGCAGGACTTCGGCGCGCTGGGCGCCGCTTGCCTTCAGTTTGATCAGCATCAACTCGCGCTCGATGTGGGCGCCGCCGGTAAGGTCGATGAGTTTGACGACGTCCACAATCCGGTTCAAATGCTTGGTCACCTGCTCAAGACGGGCATCGTCGCCGGTGGTGATCAAGGTCAGCCTGGAGAGCGACTGGTCTTCGGTGGGCGCGACGGTCAGCGAATCGATGTTGTAATTGCGCTGGGAAAACAGGCCCACAACCCGCGACAGCGCCCCCGGCTCGTTCTCCATCAAAATGGAAATAATGCGCCGCATCAGGTTCTCTCCGTCTTGCTCAAAACCATGTCCTTCATGGCGCCGCCCTTGATCGCCATCGGATAGACATGCTCATCCGGGTCGACCAGAACATCGACGAACACCAGCCGGTCCTTGAGGGAAAAACATTCGCTCAACTTCTCGCGCAATTCGCCGTCGTGTTCGATGCGGATGCCGACATGGCCGAAGGATTCCGCCAGTTTGACGAAATCGGGCAGCGATTCGGCGTAGGTGCTGTGGCTGTAGCGGCCGCCGTATTGCATGTCCTGCCATTGCTTCACCATGCCCAGCGCCTGGTTGTTGAGGCAGATGATTTTGATCGGCAGGCGGTATTGCATGCAAGTGGCGAATTCCTGCATGTTCATCAGAAAACTGCCCTCCCCGGTGATGCAAACCGAAACCGCGTCCGGGAAGGCGAATTGCGCCCCCATGGCGGCGGGGAAGCCGAAGCCCATGGTGCCAAGCCCGCCGGAGTTGATCCAGCGCCGGGGTTTGTCGAAGCCGTAGTATTGGGCGGCGAACATCTGGTGCTGGCCCACGTCGGAGGAAACAAAGGCGTCGCCGCCGGTCAGCTCATGCATCAGCTTGACGACCTGCTGGGGCTTGATCAAACCGTTTTCCGGCTCCGGAATGCGCAGCGAATCCTTCTCGCGCCAGCGGTCGATCTGGTCCCACCAGATCTTCAGCGTTTCGGCGTCGGGAGTGGCCTTTCTTCGCTCGATTTCCGCGACCATGTCCTCAAGCACCGAGGCCACAGGCCCGACGATTGGGATGTCGGCGTTCACTATCTTCGAAATCGACGCCGGGTCGATGTCGATATGCAATATGGTTGCGTCGGGGCAGAATTTGCTGGGGTCGGAATTGGTCACGCGGTCATCGAAACGCGCGCCCGCGCAAAGCAGCACATCGCAATAATGCATCGCCATGTTGGCTTCATAAGTGCCATGCATGCCCAGCATGCCAAGGAACTGGGGGTCGGAAGCGGGATAGGCGCCAAGCCCCATCAAGGTATTGGTGATGGGATAACCCAGCAGCCTGGCGAGCCGCGTCAATGCCTCGGCGCCTTCACCCTGGATGACGCCGCCGCCGCTGTACAGCATCGGCCGCTTGGCTTGCAGCAAAGTGTCCACGGCCTTGCGAATCTGGCCCGGATGGCCTTTCTCCGGCACCGAGTAGGAACGCATGTGGACCTCGTCCGGATAGACGTAGGGCGCTTTTACGCGCGGGTCGGTGGCATCCTTGGGAATGTCGATCACCACCGGCCCCTGGCGCCCGGTGGTCGCGATGTGAAAGGCTTTCTTGACCAGCGTGGGGATTTCTTCGGCATTGCGGGCCATGAAACTATGTTTCACGATGGGCCGGGAAATACCGACCATATCGGTTTCCTGGAAACTGTCGGTGCCGAGCATACGGCTATCCACCTGGCCGGAGATCACAATCATGGGCACCGAGTCCATGTAGGCGGTGGCGATTCCGGTTATCGCGTTGGTGGCGCCGGGGCCGGAGGTCACGAGCACCACGCCGGGCTTGCCGGTGGCGCGGGCGTAACCATCCGCGGCGTGGGTGGCGGCCTGTTCGTGGCGAACGAGAATGTGCTCCACCTCGTCCTGGTGGAATATCGCGTCGTAAATGTGCAACACGGCCCCACCGGGGTAACCGAAAATGATATCCACGCCTTCGTCGCGCAACGCCCGGATCAGCATTTCGCCGCCGGAAAGCAGTTCCGCCCGCTGTTCTGTTTCGCCGCTCATTTCCCGCTCACCGCCTGCTTGTTTTACCGCCCATTCCATCAATTTTCTCCGCGCCATCGGCGTCCAACATGGTGTCGCCATTCAACTTGCAATGGCCGACAAGCGGAAAACCGCATCGGTTTTCCCGCCCGCTCCGTGCAGGACAAGTTGAATGGATTGGCGGCGGCTTGCCGTATGGCCGCCGGATGCTGGACCAGCCTTTTGACGCGGGTAGGTTTCGTCGGAAATGGCTGGCCCGCGGATGCGCCTGATTTTGCGCGAGCTTGTTGCTATGTTCCGCAAAGCGAAGCGCATTCTCCCATTCGCAGCGGAAAAGTCAAGCGCGACTTGGCTCAGGCGGCGGCGAAATCCGCCTCCGCGCCCGCGGCGGCGACGCGAAATTCGGGCTCGCCATCGGTGCCGAGGTCGATATCGATCTCGGCACCTGGACCGAACGCTCCCGCCAGCACCTGTTGCGCCAGCGGATTCTCGATGCGGTTCTGAATCGCGCGCCGGAGCGGCCTGGCGCCGTACACCGGATCGAACCCCGCCTCGGCGATGAAATCCAGCAGCGGCGGCGAAACACGGATTTGAAGATTGTTCTCGGCAAGGCGCCGATTGAGCAAGTCAATTTGCAATTGCGCGATGGAGCGAATCTCTTCCTTGCCAAGGGGATGGAAAACCACAATTTCGTCGATGCGGTTGACAAATTCCGGCGAAAAATGGCGCACCACAGAGTGCAACACGGCCTGTTTCACGGTTTCATGGGTGTCGCTGTCCGGCACCGAATCCGCCATCAGTTGCTGAATGCGGTCCGAGCCCAGATTTGAAGTCATGATGATCACGGTGTTGCGGAAATCGACGGTGCGGCCGTGGCCGTCGGTCAATCGCCCATCGTCCAACACCTGCAGCAATACGTTGAAGACTTCCGGGTGGGCTTTTTCGACCTCGTCGAGCAACAACACCGAATAAGGCCGTCTGCGGACGGCTTCGGTGAGATAACCGCCCTGCTCGTAGCCGACATAGCCCGGCGGCGCGCCAATCAATCGGGCGACGGAGTGCTGTTCCATGAATTCAGACATGTCAATGCGCACCATGGCCGCCTCGGTGTCAAACAGAAATTCGGCCAGGGCCTTGCACAGTTCGGTTTTGCCCACGCCGGTGGGACCAAGAAACAGGAAGGAACCATTGGGACGATTCGGGTCCGACAAACCCGAACGCGACCTGCGCACGGCATGGGCAACCGCGGATATCGCCTCGGATTGCCCCACCACGCGCCGGCGCAGGGCCTCCTCCATGCCCAGCAGGCGCTCGCGGGCGCTTTGCAGCATCTTGCTGACCGGGATCCCAGTGGCGCGGGAGAGAATATCGGCGATTTCCTCGTCGGTCACCCGGTTGCGCATGAGCTTGCGGTCCGAAACCGCACCTTGGGCGGCCTCTTCCAGTTTCTTCTCCAGCGATGGAATGACGCCGTACTGGATTTCGGACATTCGCGCAAGATCGCCGGCGCGCTGGGCGGTTTCGAGGTCGATTCTGGCCTTTTCCAAGCTGGATTTGATCGATTGGGCGCCTTGCAAACTGGCTTTTTCGGCCTTCCAGATTTCCTCCAGGTCGGCGTATTCCCTTTCCAGGCTGGCGATTTCCCCGTTCAGCTTGTCCCGGCGTTCTTTCGCCCCGGCGTCCTTGTCCTTTTTCAGCGCCTCCCGTTCAATCTTCAATTGAATCAGGCGGCGGTCGAGCCGGTCCATCTCTTCCGGCTTGGAATCGATTTCCATGCGAATCATGCTCGCGGCTTCATCGACAAGATCGATCGCCTTGTCCGGAAGCTGGCGGTCGGAAACATAGCGCTGGGACAGCCGCGCGGCGGCGATTATGGCCGAATCCGAGATTTCCACGCCATGATGCACTTCATAGCGCTCTTTCAGGCCGCGCAAAATCGCGATGGTGTCCTCTTCGTTTGGTTCGTCCACGAGCACTTTCTGGAAGCGGCGCTCAAGCGCGGCGTCTTTTTCAATGTATTGCATGTATTCATTCAGCGTGGTGGCGCCAACGCAATGCAGCTCACCCCGCGCCAGCGCCGGCTTGAGCATGTTGCCGGCGTCCATCGCGCCTTCCGCCTTGCCGGCGCCCACCAGGGTGTGCAATTCATCGATAAACAATATAACCGAGCCTTCGCGTTTGGCGATTTCCTTGAGCACGCCTTTCAATCGCTCCTCGAATTCGCCGCGGAACTTGGCGCCGGCGATAAGGGCGCCCATGTCCAGGGCGAGAACGCTCTTGTTCTTCAATCCTTCCGGCACCTCGCCATTGACGATGCGCTGGGCCAGCCCTTCGACGATGGCGGTCTTGCCCACGCCCGGCTCGCCAATCAGCACCGGATTGTTCTTGGTGCGGCGCTGCAACACCTGGATCGCCCGCCGAATCTCGCTGTCGCGGCCGATGACGGGGTCGAGTTCTCCCCTGCGCGCGCGCCCGGTGAGATCGACGCAGTATTTTTCCAGCGCCTGGCGGCTTTCTTCGGCTTCGGCGTCTGACACGGTTTCGCCGCCGCGCAAATTGGCGATGGCGGTCTCCAACGCCTGGGGACTGACTCCACTTGACTGGAACAGCTTCCCCACCGCCCCGGCATCTTTCATCGCCGCCAGCAGGATGACTTCGCTGGCGATGAAATTGTCGCCCTGGTCGGCGGCCAGGGTTTCCGCCCGATTCAACAGTTTCGCCAGTTCAGGGGAAACCGCAAGCTGGCCATCATGTTCCTTCACGCGCGGCAAATCCCGCACAATCCGGTCGAGCCCCGAGCGCAATTCACCGACGTTGAAGCCGGTCTGCGCGAGCAAGGCGCGCACCGAACCGCCCTGCTGGTCAATCAGGGCGAGCAACAGATGCGCGGGTTCAATGTTGTTGTGGCGATTCGCCAGCGCGAGCGATTGCGCGTCGGCCAGCGCCGCCTGCAACTTCCCGGTAAATTTGTCTGCCCGCATGGAACCTACAACCTCGTCTTGCCATGTTTACAGGTCTTGCCATGTTTACAGGTTAGTAAATGCGGCCTGTCTCGCTTCAATTCAAGCAGATTGGTCATCGGTTCCGCAGTGCAGGAGCCGCCATCCGGCCCGGCGGCGGCGGATTGACGCCACAGCTTGGCTTAGCGGATTGTCAGCAGGCGGAATTGAGGCAGATCATGTTTGCCATGCGGCCGCAAGGGCCGTCGCGGCGGTGGGAATAGAAACGCTCCGCGTCGGAGCAGGTGCAGTGGTCTCCGCCATGGATGGAAGCTGCGCCGAGACGGCGCAGTTTGATGCGGGCGATTTGGGTCAGGCTGGCAAAGTACTTGCCCGGTTTCGCGCCGGAAGTGAACGCGGCTTTGAACTGCTCGCGTTCCCTGGCGTTTGCGGCGCAATCGAGTAAGGCCGCGCGCAGGTCTTCGCCCACTTCGTAATGGCATGAGAGGATGGCGGGACCGAGCCAGACCAGCAGGTCTTCCGGTTCGCTGCGCATCGCCGCCAGGGTGTTTTCAATGATTCCCGCGCTCAGGCCGCGCCAGCCGGCGTGGATGATGCCCACTTCGTCGCAGGCGCGATTGCAAAGGAAGATCGGCAAACAATCCGCGCTGAGCACACATAGCACAATGCCGGGGGAGCTGCTGATCAGGCTGTCCGCCTCCGGCGCCGCGCCCGCCTGGAACACAATGGCCGGCTGGTTGCCGTGAACCTGCCGCAGCCACTGGAATTCCGCGTTGGGCGCGAACGCTTCAGCGGCGAGCGCGCGATTGCGCAGCACATCGCTTTCCCGATCGCCGACATGCAGGGCCATGTTCAACCCGGCGTAATCGCCTTTGCTGCAACCGCCGTCTCTGGTGGTGGCCGCGGCAAGCACCATGGCTGGCGCGGGCCAATCGGGACGGAGCAGATCAAGCTTCGGCATGCGTCGCTTCCCGGGACTTCAAATCTTGCCGAAGAAGTTCGAGCAAATTTTGCATATCCTCTGGCAATTCGATGTCAATGTTGATTTTTTTCCGCTCTTGCGGATGCTCCAGAGAGAGTCGGCTGGCATGCAGGGCCTGACGCTCGAACCCGGCCAAATCCGAGCGTAGCGCGGGCGCGCAATCCGGCGGTGGTTTTGGTCTGCCGCCGTAGGCGCGATCGCCCAACAGCGGATGGCCGAGCCAGGCCATATGCACGCGTATCTGATGGGTGCGGCCGGTTTCCAGCGCCACCTCGAGCAGCGTATGCGCGCGAAACCGTTCCAGCACTCGATAATGCGTGCGCGCGGGTTTGCCGCCGGCGACGACGGCCATGCGCGTGCGCTGGGTCGGATGGCGTCCAACGGGTTGGTCCACCGTCCCGCCCGCTGTCACCACGCCTTGCGCGAGCGCTTGGTACACGCGTTCGATGCGGCGTTCCCGCAACATTCGGACCAGGCCCGTGTGCGCGCGCAGCGAGCGCGCGATCAGCAACAAGCCGGTGGTGTCCTTGTCCAATCGATGGATGATGCCGGCCCGCGGCAAATGGGCCAATTCCGGGAAAGCGTGCAGCAAGCCGTTGAGCAAGGTGCCTTGGCGATGGCCCGCCGCCGGATGCACCACCAGCTTGCTCGGTTTGTTCAGAATCAATATGTCCTCATCCCGATACCGAACATCCAGGGCCATGGCTTCGGCGCTGAATGCCTCTTCCGCCACCAGCTTGGCATCGATGGCGACAACATCGCCGACCCGCAAAATTTCCTTTTGCTTCATGATCCGGGAATTTACCGTCAAGTTGCCGCTTTTTATCCACGTTTGCAGACGAGAACGCGAAAATTCGGCGAACAATTCCGCCGCCGCCCGGTCCAGCCGCAGGCCCGCCAGCGATTCGCCAACGATCGCCTCGCGCAGAATTCTGATTTCCCCCATTGGCCCGTCCAAATCATGCTGCCCGCAGGTTGGCATATTCTCCCATCGCCCGCCACTTCGGTCGCGATCCGCCACAGGTTTTGGACCGATGTGGGCGAAGGCGTTAAAATCCCGTGGATACCTCGCTTCGCCACGGAAAAGTTTCATGACCAGCTTCCTCAAATTATCCAAATTTTCCTTGCCGCTGACTTGCGCCCTGCTGGCATCCTGCGCGTGGTTCGAGGAAAACGAGGACGAATTCGCCGGGATCAGCTCCGAAGAGCAGTTTTACCAGCGCGCGCTCGACCAACTCACCAACCAGAATTTCCGCGGCTCCATCGCCACCTACGAGGCGCTGGAATCGCGTTTTCCATTCGGGCGATTCGCCGAACAGGCCCAGATCGAAATCGTCTACGCCTATTATCGCAGCGGCGACCGCGAAGCCGCGCGGGCCGCCGCGCAACGTTTCATCCGCCTCCACCCCGACAGCGACAATATCGACTACGCCTATTACATGCTTGGCCTGTCGTCCTTCGACGACAACAGCAGTTTCATCGACCGTTTTGTGCCCATCGATCCGACCAAGCGCGATCCGGGCCGCAGCGAGGAGTCGTTCAACGATTTCGCGCAGCTGCTGGCGCTGTATCCCGACAGCCCATACGCCGCAGACGCAAGATCGCGAATGATCTTCCTGCGCAACAATCTCGCCGCATATGAGGTGCATGTGGCGAATTACTATGTGGAGCGGCGCGCCTATATCGCCGCCCAGCGCCGCGCCCAGTATGTGGTGGAAAACTTCCAGGGCACGCCGGCGGTGGCCGACGCGGTGGCGATCATGGTCGAATGCTATCTGCGCCTGGGCTTGAACGATCTGGCCGACACTTCGCTCGCCCTGCTGCGGGAGAACTACCCGGAGCATCCTTCGATCGACAACGACGGCGAATTCATCATCCGCACCGAGATTTCCGATCCGTCGCTGCTGTACACGATTTCATTCGGGCTGCTTGGCGACAATCGCGGCGACCCGCCGCTGGCGCCAACCTCGCGGCCGCCGATGTCCGGCAGTCAGCAGATCATCGACAGCCAGGAGGCCCCCGAGGAAGAAGACCGCTCACTGCTCAGCCGCATCAGTTTCGGCATTTTCGACTGAACAGCTGCGCCAGGAAGCCGCGATTGCCTTTTGCGCCCCTGTACTGAGCGCTAGTCCCCAGGGGGCCAGGCATTGGTGATGGGATAGCGGCGGTCGCGGCCGAAGGCCTTCCGCGTCAGCCGCACTCCCGGCGGCCCCTGGCGCCGCTTGTACTCGTTGCGGTCGACCATGCCCGCCACCAAAGACACCATTTTCGCGTCGAAGCCGTCGCCGACAATCCGGTTCACGCTCCAGTCGCGTTCGATATAGCGCTCCAGAATCGCGTCCAGCACGTCGTAGGGCGGCAGAGAATCGCTGTCAACCTGGTCCGCCGCCAGTTCGGCCGAAGGTTCGCGTTCAATCACCTCGCGCGGTATCACTTCAAGCGCCGCGCCGGCCTGGGAGTTGCGATATTCCGCAAGGCGGTAGACCATGGTCTTGTAGACGTCCTTCAACACATCGAAACCGCCCGCCATGTCGCCGTACAAGGTGGCGTAACCCACCGCAAGTTCACTTTTGTTGCCCGTGGTCAAAACCAGCAAGCCCTTCTTGTTGGATATCGCCATCAACAAAACGCCCCGGCAACGCGCTTGTATGTTCTGTTCGCTGACATCCAGCGCCGTGCCGGCGAATTCTTCCCGCAAGGCGGCCAAAAAAGCATGGTAAATCCCGTCAATGGGGATCATCCGGTATTCCACACCAAGCAAGCGGGCCTGACGGGCGGCGGCGCGCTTGCTCAATTCCGAGGTGTGCTTGAAAGGCATCATCATCGCATGCACGCGCCCGGCGCCCAATGCGTCCACCGCCACCGCCAGGCTGAGCGCTGAATCGATACCGCCCGACAATCCCAAAACCACGCCGGAAAACGCGTTTTTTTCCACGTAGTCGCGCAGGCCAAGCACCAGCGCCTGGTAGATTTGATTTTCCACCTCGATGGGCGCTTGCGCTTGTATTGCGCCTTCGGCCAATTCGCAACCGCCGTCTTGTTCATTGACCAGGACGTCCACCGGGCACAGGCCTTCGCTGAAGGCCGGCGCCAGCACGCGCGGGCGGCCGTCCGCGGCGACCGCCATCGAGGCGCCGTCGAACACAAGTTCGTCCTGCCCGCCGACGAGATTCACATAAATAATGGGGAAGCGGCCGGCTTTGCATCTGCGGGCAAGCAAGGCCTTGCGGTCTTCGGTTTTGCCGGCGTGGAACGGGGAAGCGTTGAGATTGATCAGCAGCGCGGCGCCGGCTTGGCTCGCTTGCATGACGGGCTCTTCGACCCACAAATCCTCGCAAATCGTGAAAGCGACTTTCGCGCCGAACAGCTCCACCAGGCATGGTTGCTCTCCGGCGCGGAAATAGCGCTGTTCGTCAAAGACCTGATAATTCGGCAATTCCTGCTTGTGGTAAGTGGCGACCCGCTCGCCCCGCTGGAATACGCCAAGGGCGTTGAACAGGCCCGCCGGGGTCATTTCCGGATAACCGAGCGCAATCGCGCAGTCGATGTCGGCGCCGGCGATTCGGGCGAGCGCGCGATCGATGCGCTTGCCGAGGCTTGGGCGCAACAATAGATCCTCGGGCGGGTATCCGGTCAAGGTCAATTCCGGAAACACCACCAGGTCCGCCCCATATTCCGCCCGGGCGCGGCGCGCATTGGCTATGACAAGCTCCGCATTGCCGTCGATATCGCCGACGCGAAGATTCAATTGCGCCATCACGACCTTTGCGCGCATGAAATTTCCCCCAAAATTGCCGCAACGCAGCGAAGTTTTTCTAGACTTCCAACCCGGTCTTCATACTCGGACCAACAATCGGACCCACAAAATGACTTACGCAGGTGGAGAATGATTCGAAACGCCGGAATGACATTGCTGGAACTGCTGCTGGCGCTCGCCTTGCTGTTGACCATCGTCGCGGCGACAGCGCCATCGCTGGGCGGAATTATAGACCAACGGCGGGGCGACCAGGCAATCGGCGTATTGCGCGACGCGATCGAGTTCGCCCGCGCCAGCGCCATCGGCAGCGGCGGCATCGCCACCTTGTGCCGCTCGCTGGACGGCGAGACCTGCGGCGGGCGCTGGCAAGACGGCATGATCGTGTTCGCCGACGCCGATGGCGATCGGGTGCCGGACACAGCAGACGCGCTCGTGCGGATTTTCCGCTTTCCCCCGGCAACAGGCAGCGTGCGCTGGCGCTCCTTCGGCAATCGGCCTTTTCTGCAAATGACCGCGATGGGCTTTACCCGCAATCAGAATGGCAATTTCACCTGGTGTCCGGCGAACGGCGATGCGCGCCAGGCGCGGCAATTGATCGTCAATGCCGCCGGCAGAGCCCGCGAGGCCACCGATGGCGATGGTGATGGTGTGGCGGAAGGCGCCAATGGCGAACCGATCGCCTGCGATTGACCCGGTCCGCGTGGATTGCACTCAAGCTCAGCGCCAGCAATCCTCCTCCGCGGCGCCTTGGGCGTCCCTCGCCCCATCGCTCGACAAACGCAGTGCGCCGCAAATGTCGCGCGATTGCGCGCCCCTGGGCCAGGCCACGGCGACGAAACATGTGCGCAAATCGTTTTCGGGGCAGGCTTGCACTTCAATTTCGTACTGTTCTTGCCGGGTCAGCCTGCGCCGCCCGGCTTGTTCCGGCCCCCACAAAGGCCGCGCGTCATCGATATAGCGACCGTGGCGTGAATGGTACCTTTCCAGTTCCGCCGCCACTTCCATCAGTTCCAGTCTCGCTTCCGACCTTGCCGACCGCAGCAGATGATCGCGATAGGCCGGCAGCGCCAGCGCCGCCAGCACTCCCACAATAGCCAGCGTCAACAATGTTTCGGGCAAGGTGAATCCCCGCGCCGCGCCAGTTTTCATTGCATTGTTCTCCTTGGTTTGAACGACTGCATGCCGCGAATTGGAACTGCCTGAAACGCCGCGCCGCTCAGCGCAACTGCCGCCAGGACAGCCGATGCCTGGCCACCGGCCCCGCGGCGGCGCAGTGCGCCACGCCCACGACCTGCACAATGCTGAAGGCCGCCGCGGAAGCGCCGGCGCCGCGGGCCGTGACGCGGTAATACAAAGGCACGGTGGTGTGTTGTGCCGGCGCCGCCGTCAACCAGGTTTCGACAAAAAACCGCGCGGACTCGATGCTGCCGGCGGCAAACTGCGCTTCTTCGCCGTGTTCCTCCCACCATTGCGATGCAAAACTTGCCTGTTGCGGCCACAGTGCCGCCGCGGTGGCCCCGGCGTCTGGATCATGGCTCGGGCAATATCCCGCAATATCCGTTTCGGCCTGGCGCACGGCGGCTTCGGCCGCCTCGAAACCGTCCCGCTGCCAGCGCATATTGGTTGCGGCCCGCTCATGCAGCAGCGCCGACTCCATTCCCGCCGCCGCCATCAACGCCAGCAAGGCAAGAAAAACCAGACAAAGCGCCAGAATTGCGCCTTGCTGCCCTTTCACGGTCCACCTCCTTCGAAGCCAGCAGCAAGCGCATCCGTGGCGGTTTCGCTAACCGCCGCCGGCAGGGGAAATTCCGCCGATCCCGGCGCGTGGTTGCGCAGCCAAAACAAGCGGCTGAATGTGCGTCCCAGGTCTTGCACAAGCAGTCCGCGCAAATCCAGTTCGACGCGAACGCCGCGCACAGCTTGCCAGTCCTGCACAGCATGGGCGGGCATTTCCGCGCCATTGCCGCCGGTTAGATAGAACACCCGCATCGATTCAACGCCTTCGACCAATTCCACAACAGCGTTGTTGGTGTTGACGCTGGACAATTCGCGCATGAACAAGGCGGGCGGGCTTGCCGCGGAACCTCCCCGCCGGCCGATATGGAACAGGCCGCCGCGCAGCCCCGCCGCCGAAGCCGCGTCCGGCGGCAGCAACTGCGGCGGCGCATCGGCGCCGCAGCCCGCCGTGGACCACCAGAATGCGACCACGTCGCCGGCGGCCACCAAATCATTGGCGGGATGCGGACGGTTCTCATCCCAGCCTTCCACCGCCTGGAATGAGACGGGACCGGACCAGGCCACGCTCAAAGGCGAAAATTCCGCCGTTTCACCCAGGCAGCCGGGAAATCCGGCCAAGCGCGCGTTGGCGGCAATCACATGGAAGGCGTAGCGCGCTCCCGCTTGCAAGCGCAACTCCGCGTTCGCCTCCGCCCACAGACCGCTGCCGGCGAGAAAGGCGCGCAAGGCCAGTGTCACCAGCGACATGCCGATCGCGCTCGCCACCAGCAATTCAACCAGGCTCCAGCCCTGCGCGGCGCGCTCTGGAGGCGGTTTGCGCGCGCGGAACTCAAAGCCGCAATGTGTCGAAACGCGCGCTTTCCGGATGTCCGTCATGATTGTCATCCCACCAGATCTTGATTGCCCATGCCGTTCCCGCCCCATCGCAGGCGGGAGCGTCCGCGGCACCATCCCGCGGCGTGCTGTCGATACAAACGACCGCCCTGCCCGCGGGCAGGGAAGATTCGACTTGTCCGCGCCAGCGCTCGATCACCATATCGGCGGACTCCCCCACCCCCACTGTGGCGCGCAACCATTCCGCCATGTCGGCGCCGTGCAGCGCCGCGCGCGATTGGTGAACCACTTCGCGCACATGTTGCAAAATGGCCATCTGCGTGGCGGCGGCGCCCGCGAGCCCGAGGGACAATACCGCCAGCGCCACGAGCACCTCGATCAGGCTCGATCCGCCGGCCCGGAAGCTGAGTTTTGGGTTGCTGGATTCCATCCGCTGTTGCCTATAAGCTGCCGCATGCCGCGGTCGCCTCAAAAAATATAGGAACATTTTGGAAAACTTGCTTGATTCGGGCGCAATTGCCCTGCTTTGCCTGGCTGGATTGCTTGCCGGCGGCATCAATACCATTGCCGGCGGCGGTTCGAATCTCACTTTGCCGGTGCTGATGATGCTCGGTTTGCCGGCCGATGTGGCCAATGCCACCAATCGGGTGAGCATCTGGTTGCAATGCCTGGTCGGCGTGGGCGCGCTGGACAGGCATCGGGCCCTTGACCGCGCCGCGCTGATTCCGATTTTCGTCCCCACCCTCAGCGGGGGACTTGCCGGCGCGATGCTGGCCGTGGCATTGCCGAATGCCTACCTCAAGCCGGCGCTGCTCGGCTGCATTCTGGTCATGGCGCTGGTCATGCTGCTGAAACCGGAAGTGCTGGCGCCCGCTCCGGGCACGCCGACGCGTTCGCCCACCGAAAGCAAGCTGGCGTGGTGGGGTTTGTTCGGTGGCGGCGTCTATGGTGGATTCGCGCAAGCCGGGGTCGGTTTTATCTTGCTGGCGGCGCTGACCGCCGGACTGCGTTATGACTTGTTGCGCGCCAATGCGCTGAAATTGAGCTGCTCGCTGGTTTTTACCTCGGTCGCCTTGCTGGTGTTTATTGTTCATGACAAGGTCAATTGGCTGCCCGGCCTGGCGCTGGCCGCCGGCAGCATGGCCGGCGCCTGGCTCGCGGTTCGGGTCGCGCTGAACATTTCCCAGGCAAGCTTGCGCAAGTTGTTGTTTGTGCTGACACTGGCGGCGGTCGCCGGGGGCTTGCTGGTCTGATTGGGGGGATACTTATTCCGCCACCGCCGCGCGCGACGCAAACAGGTCAAGTTGCACACGGGCGCCGCCCATGCCGCTTGCGCCGATGCCAATTTCGCCCCGGTAGCTGGAAACAATGTCCTTCACCACCGCAAGCCCGATTCCAGCGCCAACCGACAAGCTGTCCGCGCGGGCGCCGCGCCGCAGCACAAAGCTCTGCTGCCCTTCCGGTATTCCGGGGCCGTCGTCTTCCACCACGATGCGCAAATGCCCGGCCGCGGGCTGCGCGACTTCGATGCAAAGCTTGCTCTCGCCATACTTGAAGGCATTGTCGAGCACATTGCCCAGAATCTCCATCAGGTCGCGCTCATCGCCGTGGAAGGAGGCCCCGGGCGGGCAGTGGTTGCTGACTTCCATGGCCTTGTCCGCGTAGACCTTTTTTTGCGCGCTCAAGACCTTGGCGAGCACCGCGGCGACGCCCACCGTCCTGCCAAGCGAACTGCTGTAGGCGGTGCGCACCGCCCTTTGCAATTGCCAGGTCACAATCTGGTTCATGCGGCCGAGTTGTTCGTCCACGGTTTGCAGCGTGCCGGCGACGAGGCCCTGCTCCGCCCTGGACCCGGACAGATTGCGCATGGCCCCGGCTATCACCGCCAGCGGCGTTTTCAAGCTGTGGGCGAGGTCGCCCAAGGTGGTGCGGTAGCGTTGCTGTTGTTTGCGTTCGCTTTCGATCAGCATGTTCAGGTTCGCGGTGACGCCTTGCAGCTCGCTGGGGTATTGCCGGTCGAGCCGGTCCTTGCGGCCTTCCTCGATTTGTTTCAAATCGCGCGCCATGCTTTGCAGCGGCAACAGTCCCCAGCGCAGCAACAGGTATTGCATGATCAGCAGCAAGGCGGCGACGCCGCCGAGCCAGGACCAGAGGTCGTTGCGGAAGTTGCGGATTTCCAGGTAGTACGGCGTCGAATTCTCCATAACCGTGAAGCAGTATTCGGTGATGCCGTTCTCCCACAGGATTCCGTACTGGAACACGAACAGTTCCTCGCCCCGGCTGGAGACCGTTGCGAAAAAGCGCGATTCGCCTTCGCCAATGGCCCGCATCAGGATGTCGGGTTCGGTCAGCTGCAAGGTTCGCGCCGAATCGCTGCGCCAAAGCTCGCCCAGCGCCCGCTGGCTGATGAAACCGTACAGTCCCGAATCGGGTTGGCTGAATCGGGGCTCGGGCAATTGTTCGAGAAAATAGAACTCGCCGTCGGCCAGCTCCACCTCGCCCAGTATCAGGTAGATTTGCCCGCGCAGGCGCTCGGCGGCGCCCGCTTCAATGCTGTCGCGGAAGGCCCGGTCCAGCACGATGCCCGTCAATCCGAGAAAAACAAACAATAAAATGCTGAAAGCCAGCAGCAGGCGGTTTTGCAGGGAGTATTTACCCGAGTTCCGCGTCAGCGCCATGTTCCGACTCATCGAGCGCGAAGCAATACCCCTGGCCCCTGAGGGTTTTGATGGGATTCAGGCTTTGGTCCGGGTCGAGCTTTTGCCGCAGCCTGCGAATGAATACTTCAAGCACATTGCTGTCCCGCTGGTGGTCGTCGTGGTAAAGGTGTTCGGTAAGTTTCGATTTCGACAACACTTGGCCAGGATGCAACATCAGATACTCGAGCAATTTGTACTCGGCGCCGGTCAAGTCCACCTGGGCATCGTTCTTGCTCACCCGTTGGGCGACGGTGTCCAGCGCAATGGGACCGAATTGCAACCGCGGTTTGCTGAATCCCGCCGCCCGCCGCAAAAGGGCCTTGAGGCGCGCGAAAATCTCCTCCATGCGGAAAGGTTTCAGCACGTAGTCGTCGGCGCCGGCATCGAGGCCGGTCACCTTGTCGCGCCAGTCGCTGCGCGCGGTAAGGATGAGAATGGGAAAGCGCCTGCCCAAGTCCCGCGTTTGCCGAATCAGCGAGATACCGTCGATCAAGGGCAAACCCAGGTCGATGATCGCGGCGTCGTATTCGATCTCGGTTGCGTAATACAAACCTTCGCGACCGTCGCGCGCAGAATCGACCACATAGCCCACATCGCGCAAGCTGTTTTCCAGTTGCTGTCTGAGCAAATCTTCGTCTTCGACAACCAGCAGGCGCATCGGGACAGTATTCCGGGTGTCTGGTCAAACCAGGCGCGATTCTGTTTTGCTCACCAAGGCGCTGGTTTCAATGGCTCAACTGCCGCCGCTGACCTTGCCGTTGCTTGCATCGACAGTAACGGTAAACACCTTGCCTTCGTTTTCCATGCGAATCTCATAGCGGCGCTGGCCCAGCTCGCCAACGAGACTGATCCGCAAAACTGTGCCGGCAAAATGTTGCCGCGCGAGATTGACCGCCTGCAATTCATTGATTTGCAGCCGAACCGGCACCACGCCGGTGCGGATGCGGGGTGAGAGCGAGTTCCGGTTGGCGTCGTCGTCCGGTTGCGGCAAGGGCGGCTGCCCATTGGCTTGCTGCGCGGCGATCAGGCTCGCCAGCAACAAGCCCAGGCCAATTGGCAACAATCCTGGCGATTTCAATTCGGCCAACCTTCCGCGACCCATGCGGATGTTGAGAGAACGCGACCCTGGAAACAGGGCTTGCCCAGATCATAACATGGACCTGAAAATCCCCGAAAGCGCCAAAGCGTCATTGCACAGGCTGCACCGCCGCGGGCTCCAGCGAAGCCTTGCCGGATGCCGGCGCGGCGGCGGTCCCGCCCGGCATCGAACCGCCGCCGGAGACACATAAGGTTTCCAAACTCCGGCGGCTGGTGTATTTTTTGCATATATCACTGCAAATAACGAGAATCCCATGTTTAATCGTCCCCTGCCTATCGGAATCACCATGGCAGTGCTGGCGGGAATACCATTGTTGTTGCTTTCGATGCAGGGTTTTCAGCTCACGCTGGGCAATTTTCCGCTTATTGCCGCTTCCCTGCTTGTTTTTTTTCTCGCCACTGCCCAATGGAGCGCAACGGCGGCGCGACCGGGAACCGGTTCCGTCAAATCCGCCAATCGCGAAACCGGCGTTGTCAAATGGTTCAACGCCAACAAGGGATTTGGTTTTATCAGCCGCGCCGACGGCGGCGACATTTTTGTCCACTTTCGCTCCATACGCGGCCATGGCCACCGCGTGCTGCTGGAAGGCCAAAAAGTCGAATTCGGCACCATCATGGGTGAAAAAGGCGAACAAGCCCATGATGTGAAAATTTTGGGCTGAAGCGGCACGCGGCGGGCGCGAAGGCTTGAACGCGGTTTCCGCGCAATGGCGCGGGAGAGTTATACTTGCCGCATTGCCCCGGGCGGCGGTCAACAGGATCCAACTCATGAACTTGCCAATCCATAGAAACTGGTTTGCGGCTCCCAGCTTGCTGTTCGTTTTTCTGATCGGGAGCGCAGCCGCCCTCGCCGCCGAAGAAGGCGAGCCGGCGCCGGATTTCAGCCTGCCTTCGATCCATGAGGATCAGCCCGAGATTCGCTTGGCCGATTTGGCGGGCAAGGTGGTTTATATCGATTTCTGGGCTTCCTGGTGCGCTCCCTGTCTGATTTCCCTGCCCCAGTACAATGCGTTGTACCACCGTTATCGGGACCAGGGTCTTGAATTGATCGGCATCAATGTCGACGATCCCATCGAAGACGGTCTCGATTTCCTCGCCGACACGCCGCTCGACTTCCCCATTCCGGCCGATCCCAGTGGCGATATGATGGAGTTGTACAACGTTTTCGGCATGCCGACTTCGTTTCTGATCGGACGTGACGGCAATATCAGGCTGGTCCACATGGGCTTTCGCGCGGGAGACATGGAGGAAATCGAACGCGCCGTCCAGGAAGCGCTGGCCGCGGATTGAGTCGGCCCGCGGCATTGCGCCGCCGCCGGGAGCGTTTCAATCGCTTTTGACGTGGTCGGACTTGCCGCCGATGTAAGTCACCGGCAGCGGCGTGATATTGTCGCCGCTGGAAATCTTGCTGACGCCGCTTTTCTCCACCTCGTCGATTCGAATCACGGACTGTATCGGAATGAAGCTGCGGCGCACGCCCGCGAATTCGTTCTTGAGTTTTTCCACGCTCGGGTCGACGACAACCTGGGTGGCTTCGTCGAACACGTATTCCTCCACCTCGATGAATCCATACAGGTCGCTTTGATAGACCTGCCGGACAAACAGTTCATACACCTTGCCCTTGTTGAGAAATGTGACCTTGTAGATTTCGCGGGATGATGTCATGACGCCTTACCTGGGGAGTACCGTGCGAGAGTACCGCGAATATCAGGCCGGTTCGAGAAAATTCAAGTAAGGCCGAAGATTCCTTTTCCGCCGTCGATCCCGAGGGTCCGCCACGGCGCGGCGGTTGCGGGAGCGCCCGAAAATGCCGCGCCGGGCGCGATAACTGCGCTATAATCGGCCCACGTTTACTTTTCTCCTCCAACCTATGCAAAGCTTGGACACGCCGAACGCCGGCGAACGCTCAGCGGATGCGCCCGCGCCCACCCGGGTGCATATCAAAACCCACGGTTGCCAGATGAACGAGTATGACTCGGCGCGCATGCTGGATCTGCTGCGCGAGTCGGGCAATGCCGAACTCGTCGACACGCCGGAACAGGCCGACATCCTCGTGCTGAATACCTGTTCGATTCGGGAAAAGGCGCAAGAGAAAGTGTTTCATCAACTTGGCCGTTGGCGCGGCCTGAAACAGCGCAATCCGGATCTGAAAATTGCCGTGGGCGGCTGCGTGGCAAGTCAGGAAGGCGCCGCGATCAGCCGGCGCGCGCCTTATGTCGACGTGGTTTTCGGCCCGCAAACCTTGCACAAGTTGCCGCAACTGCTAAGCGATTCGGAGCGCGGCGCGGCGGTGGTCGATGTCAGTTTTCCCGAAATCGAGAAGTTCGATCATCTGCCCCAGCCCAGCGCAGACTCCTGCTGTGCCGGGCTCACCATCATGGAAGGATGCAGCAAATATTGCAGTTTTTGCGTCGTGCCTTATACCCGGGGCGAAGAAGTCAGCAGACCGTTCGATGACGTAATCGCCGAGGCGGATCATCTGGCGCGGCAGGGCGTGCGCGAAATCAATTTGCTGGGACAGAATGTGAACGCCTACCGGGGCCTGTCGCACGATGGGCGGACTGTCGATCTCGCCTTGCTGATCCGCTACGCCGCCTGCGTCGACGGCATCGGCCGAATCCGTTTCACGACCTCGCATCCCGCCGAGTTCAACGACGCGCTGGTAAAGGTCTATGGCGAGGTGAAGGAACTCGCGGGCCACCTGCATTTGCCGGTGCAAAGCGGCTCCGACCGCGTGCTCGCGTCGATGAAACGGGGCTATACCGTACTTGAATACAAATCCCTGGTGCGCCGCATCCGCGCGGCCAGGCCGGAAATCAGCTTGTCTTCGGACTTCATCGTTGGCTACCCGGGTGAAACCCAGCGCGATTTTGAAGACACCATGAATCTGGTCATCGAATTGGGCTTCGACACCTCCTTCAGCTTTGTTTACAGCGCAAGGCCGGGCACGCCGGCGGCGCAATTGCCGGACAACACCCCGGAACGGGAAAAGAAGCACCGGCTGGCGGTGCTGCAAGCGCAACTCGCGGAGCAGGCGCGGGCGATCAGCGAATCCATGGTCGGCACGCGGCAAACCATTCTGGTCAACGGGGTGTCAAAGAAAAGTCCGGCGGACCTGCAGGGACGCACCGAAAACAATCGCGTGGTCAATTTCCCCTGCGACGACCCGTCGCTGACGGGCAATTTTGTTGTGGTCAAAATCACCGATGCGATGCCCAATTCGCTGTTGGGCGAATTGTGCTGAAACCAGGCGCGGCATGAACACCCATACACTCGACCTGAAACTCAACCCCGACGACAGCCGGCGATTGTCGAACCTATGCGGGCAATTCAACGAACACATCCGCCAGATTGAAAAAATGCTGTCGCTAACGATCCGCCAGCGCGGCAACTGGTTTCAACTATCGGGCAGCCAATCCGCGGTGAACCATGGCAGCCGACTGCTCAACTCGCTGTATCAGGCCACCGAACATGGCGAATTGCTCACCGCCGGGACCATCAACCTGGCTATGCGGGAAATCGCCGATCCGCCGCCGGCGGTGGGCGGCGCCGGCGCTATCATTCAAACGCCGCGGCGCTCGATCAAACCGCGCGGCAAGCGCCAGGCCGCCTACGTCGCCGGTATCGAGCGGCAAGACCTGAACTTCGCCATTGGTCCGGCGGGCACCGGCAAAACCTATCTCGCGGTGGCCTGCGCGGTGCAAGCGCTGATGCGCGAGCGCATCAGCCGCATCGTGCTTGTGCGTCCAGCGGTGGAAGCCGGCGAGAAGCTGGGCTTTCTGCCCGGCGATCTAAACCAGAAAATCGACCCCTATCTGCGGCCTTTGTACGACGCCTTGAACGAAATGCTCGGTTTCGAGAAAGTCAACCGGTTGATCGAGAAAGGCGTGATTGAGATAGCGCCTTTGGCCTATATGCGCGGCAGAACCTTGAACGAGTCTTTTATCATTCTCGACGAAAGCCAGAATGCCACCACGGCCCAGATGAAAATGTTCCTGACCCGCATCGGCGTCAATTCCCGGGTCGTGGTCACCGGCGACGTTACCCAGATTGATTTGCCTGCGGGAACGCGTTCCGGTCTGATGCAGGTCACGGGCGTCCTGCGCGATGTGGAAGGCATTGGCTTTGTCTGGTTCACCGCCGACGATGTCGTGCGGCACCGGCTTGTGCAAAGCATCGTCGAAGCTTACGAACGTTTCGACCAGTCCCGGGTCGCCGCCATCCGCGAGCGGGAAGCCGGCGCGCGCAATGAAAGTGAACATTGAGATTTCGGATCATTCCACGGGCCACTGGGTGCCGAACCACAAGCTTTGCCGGCGCTGGATCGGGCAGGCCCTGTCCGCGGCCCGTCGCGGGGGAGCGACCGCGGTGAGTCTCCGTTTTGTCAACCGCGATGAATCGCAAGCCTTGAATCTGCGCTACCGCAAACGCGGCAGTCCCACCAATGTGCTTGCCTTTCCGAGCGCGATTCCGGCAAGCCTGGGCGAGCTTCTTGGCAGCGAGCCATTGGGCGATATCGTTGTCTGCAGCGAACTCGCGCAGCGCGAAGCGCGCGCGCAGGGCAAAGCCCTTGAGCATCATTGGGCGCATTTGCTGGTGCACGGCTGCCTGCACCTGCTCGGTTACGACCATGAAATCGACACGGAAGCGGAAGCCATGGAAAAAATGGAAACGGAAATTTTGCGAAATCTTGGAATCCCCGACCCCTATCCAGTATCGTAGTATCAGGCTTTGGCAAAGGAGCTATGGCAAGACATGTCTGACGACCAGACTAGCATCGATCTGAGACGCCGTTCTTGGATCGATAAAATCGCACAAGTCTTTTCCGACGAACCCACCGACACCCGCAGTTTGCTGGACCTTTTGCGCAACGCCGAACAGGATCGGCTGTTGGACGCGGACGCGCTCGGCATTATCGAAGGCGCTTTGCAGGTCTCCAGCATGCAAGTGCGGGACATCATGATTCCCCGCTCCCAGGCGGTGATCCTCACCACCAGCATGCCGGCGCGGGAGGCTGTGGAGATTGTGGCGGGCGCCACCCATTCGCGGTTTCCGGTCATCGAGGAAGACGTCGACAACATCATCGGCATCCTGCTCGCCAAGGATTTGCTCCCCATGTGCCTGAAAGGCATGCCGGAGAATTTCAATTTGAAAAAAATCGTGCGGCCGGCGACGTTTGTGCCCGAATCACGCCGGGTCAATGTGCTTTTGAAAGAATTTCGCGAGCGCCGCAGCCACATGGCGATCGTCGTCGACGACTATGGCAGCGTCAGCGGCATCGTCACCATCGAGGACGCTCTCGAACAAATCGTTGGCGAAATCCAGGACGAGACCGATATTGAAGACGACAGCCAGATCAAGAAAATCGATGAGCACAGCCATGAGGTGAAGGCTTTGACTCCCATTGGCGACTTCAACGAACATTTCGCCACCGAACTCGACGATCAGGAATACAACACCATCGGCGGCATTTTGCTGCAATCGTTCGGCCGCATACCGGCGCCGGGGGAAAGCACCCGCATCGGCCCCTACCTGATCACGGTGCTGGACGCCGACAACCGGCATATCCAATTGCTCAAGGTCAGCCGTTCCGGCAATGGCGCGGGCGGGCCGGACAGCACAAATCCGGACGGCGCCAATCACGAAAGCACGAACCCGGACAAGCTAAACGAAGAACAACATTCCTGATCTGGAAAAAGTCGGACCCAACATGGAAAAAGTCGAAACTCCCTACCACCCGGAAAAGGTGGAAAAAGAGGCGCAGCAATACTGGCGCGAGCACGACAGTTTTCGCGCCAGCGAAGACCCGGACCGGGAAAAGTTCTACTGTCTTTGCATGTTGCCCTACCCCAGCGGCCATCTGCATGTGGGGCATGTGCGCAATTATTCCATCGGCGACGCCATCTCCCGCTTTCACCGCATGAAGGGGAAAAACGTGCTGCAGCCCATGGGCTGGGACGCTTTCGGCCTGCCGGCGGAAAACTCGGCGATCCAGAACAACACCAATCCCGCCGAATGGACCTACGCCAATATCGATTACATGCGCGAGCAATTGATGCGGCTCGGCTACGCCTACGACTGGCGGCGCGAATTGGCAACCTGCCACCCGGACTATTATCGTTGGGAACAGTGGTTTTTCACCCGGCTGTTCCGCAAAGACCTGATTTACAAGGCGGAAGCCGAGGTGAACTGGGATCCGGTGGACCAGACCGTGCTCGCCAACGAGCAAGTCGTCGACGGCAAGGGCTGGCGCTCGGGAGCGCCTGTCGAACGGCGCCGGATTCCGCAATGGTTTTTCCGCATTTCCGATTTTGCCCAGGAATTGCTCGACGACCTGGAAACGCTCGATGGCTGGCCCGACGCCGTGCGCATCATGCAGCGCAACTGGATCGGCCGCTCCGAAGGCGTCGAAGTGGAATTCGAGGTGGACGGCGAAGCCGATGCCGCATTGCGCAAGATCAAGGTGTTCACAACCCGCCCGGACACGTTGTTCGGCGTCACCAGCTTGTCGCTGGCGCCGCAACATCCGCTGGCCCAGGCCGCGGCGGCCGAAAACCCCGAATTGCGCCGGTTTCTGGCGGAATTGACGGGCACAAGCGTTGCCGAAGCGGACCTGATGACCATGGAAAAGCGCGGCATGGATACCGGGCTCACCGCCTCGCACCCGCTGACCGGCGAGTCCCTGCCGATTTATGTGGCTAATTTCGTGTTGATGAGTTACGGCGCGGGGGCGGTCATGTCGGTGCCGGCCCACGATCAGCGCGACTGGGAATTCGCCACCAAATATGGGCTTGAGATTCGCCAGGTCATCCGCCCGGCGGAGCCGGAGCGGGAATGCGACCTGAGCCGGCAAGCCTTCGTCGAATACGGCGTGCTGATCAATTCCAGGCAATTCGACGGCATGGATTTTGCCGATTCCCGCAAGGCGATTGCCGAACATCTGGAATCCGCCTGCAAGGGCCGGCGCACGGTGAACTTCCGCTTGCGCGACTGGCTTGTTTCCCGGCAGCGCTATTGGGGAGCCCCGATTCCAATCATCAACTGCCCGGCTTGTGGTCCGGTTCCGGTGCCGGATGAAAATCTGCCGGTGCGGCTGCCGGAGAAAGTGGATTTCACCGGTCACGGCTCCCCCTTGTCCGGTTTGTCGGAATTCGTCGACACCGAATGTCCGCAATGCGGCGCGGCGGCCAAACGCGAAACCGACACCTTCGACACCTTCATGGAATCTTCCTGGTATTACGCGCGATACACCTGTGTTGACCAGAACGGCGCCATGCTCGACGAACGCGCCCGCTACTGGCTGCCGGTGGATCAATACATTGGCGGTATCGAACACGCGATTTTGCACCTGCTCTATGCGCGCTTTTTCTACAAGTTGATGCGAAATGAAGGCTTGGTCGATTCCGGCGAGCCGTTTACCAGGCTGCTGACCCAGGGCATGGTGCTGAAAGACGGCGTCAAAATGTCCAAATCGAAAGGCAACACCGTCGACCCGATGCACTTGATCGACAAGTATGGTGCCGATACCGTGCGCATGTTCGGCTTGTTCGGGGCGCCGCCGGAACAATCGGTGGAATGGTCGGATGGCGGCGTTGAGGGCTGTTTCCGTTTCCTCAAGCGGCTCTGGAAAATCGTGCATGGCCATATTCCTTGCGAACTGCCCGATTTTTCAACTCTGACGCCAACTTCCGAACAAAGGGACCTGCGCAGGAAAACCCACGAAACCTTGGCCAAAGTGGGCCGGGACTACGAAGATCGCTATGCCTTCAATACGGCGATCGCGGCCGTGATGGAATTGCTCAATGCCCTGACCCGCTTCATCCAGCGAGCGTCGGAGTCGGAGCCCGACGACGACTGCTACATCCAGGAAGCATTGGAAATGTCGATTCTCATGCTGGCGCCCATAGTCCCCCACTTTTGCCATGCGGCGTGGAACTTTCTGGGCCATGCGGGAACCGTGATGGACGCGGCCTGGCCTGAGCTGGACGCGAAAGCGCTGGAAAAAGAACAGAAACTGATCGTTTTGCAAGTGAACGGCAAGTTGCGCGACCGGCTGCAAGTGCCGGCGAACCTGCCGGAAGAACGCTTGCGCGAAATGGTCCTGGAAAACGACTCTGTGCGCAAATTCACCGCCGACACCGGCGTCCGGCGGGTGATCGTGGTGCCCGGCAGGCTGGTGAATGTGGTTACCGGTTGATTCGTGGTCACCCGGCGCCGACTGCTGAAACTTTGGCCCGCCTTGCTGCCCGCGCTGCCGGGCTGTGGCTACACCTTGCGGGGAGCGCGCACCGGGCGCGGGCGACTGTCCCAATTGCAACTGCGAATGCCAGACTCCGAGCCGGCGCTTGAGCGAATCTTGCGCCGCAGCCTGGAAACCGCCGGTTACCGGCTCGCGCCAACCAGCGGCGCCGTGCTTGCCTTGGGGCCGGAACGCTTTTCCGGCCGGCCGGCCAGCACCGGCGTGCAAGCGCGGGCCGCCCAGATCAGCTTGCAACTTGCGGTTGAGGTGAGCCTCCGCGACGCGGAAAACGTGTTGATCGATCGCGAAACCCTGTCGGTAAGCCGAACCTATTACCAGGACACGCGCAACATTGTTGGCAACCGCGGAGAAGCCGATCTGTTGCGGGAGGAAATGCGCTTCGAACTCATTGATCGGCTCATGCGCCGGCTGGAGACCATCGAACGATGAAAATCCGCGCCGATCAACTCGGCGCCACACTCAAGCGGCAAGAAGCGGCGCTGTGCTGGGTGGCGGGCGATGAAATTCTGCAATTGCAGGAAGCCGCCGATGCGGTGCGCGGACATTGGCGCGCGGCTGGGTTCGATTCCCGCGAACTGTTGCATGTGGAACAAGGCTTCGATTGGGATGATTTCCTGTACCAACTCGATGCCACCTCGCTTTTCGCCGAACGCAAACTCCTCGAATTGCGCTTGCATGGCGCAAAACTCGACAACAGCGGCCGCGAAGCAATCGCCAACTACCTTGAGCGGACACCGGAAGACTACCGGGTGCTGATCACCAGCCCGAAGATAGAATCATCCGTATTGTCAAGCAAATGGTTCAAGCAACTGGAAAACCGGCTGATTTTGGTGCAAATCTGGCCCATTGACCGGGCCAGGTTGCCGCAATGGCTGCGGCGTCGGTTGGCGCAAGCGGGCATTGCCATGGACGATGCCGCCTTGCGGATATTGAGCGACCGGGTGGAAGGAAACCTGCTGGCGGCGAAGCAGGAAGTCGAAAAACTCGCCTTGCTGTACGGCGGCGAATCCGACTCGCCGCGCGAATTGACCGAACGGGAAGTGCTGCGCCAGGTCGCCGACAGTTCCCGCTACGATCTTGGCAAACTGGCCGATGCCGCGCTGCGCGGTGATGCCGCGCGCGCCTTGCGCGTTCTCGGCGGCCTGCGCGCCGAAGGCGTCTTCCCCCTGCTCATTCTGGCCGTGCTGAGCCGGCAGTTGAGGCAATTGCTGGAAATCGGTGAACTGGTCGACCAAGGGCGCGAAATGGGTCAAGCGATGTCCAGCGCCGGAGTGTGGCAAAGCCGCAAACCCATCGTATCCCAAGCCCTGCAGCGCCTGTCCGCCAGCGATACCCGGCAAATGCTCGCACAATGCGAAGGCATCGACCACGCCGTCAAAGGCCTGCGCAAGGCCAACCCCTGGGACGAACTAAGCCACCTCCTGCTCCGCCTCAGCAACTGAGACCCGGTCGGCGCAAGGCTTCAACTCCATTCAAAGGGATGGCAAGCACAACCTGTCAGGATTCCCACGAGATTCTGCGACTCCGCTTCGCTCCGCGCAGAATGACAAGTTAAGGCTTCAACTCCACTGAAAAGACGAATCGGAGGTTGCGCACTGCGCGAGTCGCCGTCGGGCGGTGGGTGGTTCAGCGGGCGTGCGAGGCACGATGCCGAGCCCGAAGCCTACAGGGACGTATTCACGGCGTCCGCTGAACCACCCACCGCCCGACGGCGACGCATCGCAACCTACACAATACAGCCTAGTTTAGGCCGCGGCGCTCCAGCAGGGCGTTGATGTCCGCGTCCCGGCCGCGAAAATCGCGGAACAAGGTCATGGCATCCTCCGAGCCGCCCCGCGACAGCAAGGTTCTGCGGAAATGCACCCCATTGTCCCGCGTCAGGCCATTGTTCTCGCGGAACCATTCCACCGAATCCGCATCGAGCACCTCACTCCAGATGTAAGAATAATAGCCAGCGGAATATCCACCCATGATATGGGAAAAATACGGCACGCGATAACGCGGCGGAATCTCCTCCATGCCAAGACCGGCCCGTTCCAGCACATCCGCCTCGAATTGCATGACTTCGGCCGCGCCCGGCACTTCTTCCGGTGCCAGTTGATGCAGCGCCTGGTCCACAATCGAGGCGGCCAGATATTCCGCCGTCGCGAATCCTTGATTGAATTGTTGCGTTGACAGCACCTTGTCGAGCAACTCCCGCGGCATCGCCTCACCCGTCTCGTAATGCACCGCGTAACTTTCCAGCACTTCCGGCCAAACCGCCCACATCTCGAAGACCTGGGAAGGATATTCGACGAAATCCCGCGGCACGCGGGTGCCGGATAAACTGGGATAGCGCACATCGGAAAACAAGCCATGCAAGGCGTGGCCGAATTCGTGGAACATCGTGTTCACCTCATCGAAGGTGAGCAAGGTCGGTTCGCCCGCCGCCGGCTTGGTGATATTCAGATGATTGCCGACCACCGGACGAGTGCCAAGCAAATGCGATTGGGACACATAGGCATTCATCCACGCGCCGCCGCGCTTGTTGGAGCGGGCGTAAAAGTCGGCGATGAACAAACCCAGCGTTTCACCGGTGACATCGAAAACTTCAAACACCCTGACGTCTTCCTGGTACACCGGCAAATCGAAGCGTTCTTCGAAACTGACGCCGAAAAGTTGTTCCGAGGCGAAGAAAACGCCGCGCAGCAACACATTGTCCAGTTCAAAATAGGGGCGCAACTGGCTTTCGTCGAAATCAAAGCGCTCGGCGCGCAAAATCTCGGTGTAATAAGCCCAATCCCAGGCCGCCAACTCGAAATCCTCACCGGCGTCCACAATCATCTGTTGCAGATCAGCCGCTTCCCGCGTGGCGTTGGCAACAGTGGGCGGTGCAAGCTCGGCCAGGCGTTGATTCACCGCTTCAACCGAACCGGCGGTTTCGTCTTCAAGAACGTAGGCGGCGTGGTTTTCATAACCCAGCAGCTGCGCCCGCTCGGCGCGCAAACGCAGCACTTCGACCAGCGTCTCCAGATTGTCGTATTCGCCGCCGCGCGAGCCACGCGACAGCGAGGTTTCCAGAATGCGTTGGCGCAAATCGCGGTTTTGCAAGCTGGCCAGCGCCGGTTGGCCGCTGGTGTTGAGCAAAGGCAGCACAAACTGGCCCGGCAAGTCCCGCGATTGCGCTTCATTCTCGGCCGCGGTAATCAGTGCTTCATCGAGCCCGGTCAATTCCTCGCGGGAGTCGACAACAATCGCCAAAGCATTCACTTCGTTGAGGACGTTTTGGCTGAACTGGGTTTGCAGCAACGCGATGCGGGCATTCATGTCCCGCAGTTGCTGCTGTTGATCCTCGCTCAAGGCCGCCCCGGCGCGGATGAAATCGATCCGGGTGCGCTCGAGCAGGCGGCGGGATTCCGGGTCCAGCTCCAGCGCGTCCCGGTTTTCATACAAACTTTCGATCCGCGCGAACAGGTCCCGATTGAGCAGAATCGAATCGTAGTGGGCGGCCAGTTCCGGCGCGAGTTGCTGTTGCAGGGCCAGGATATCGTCATTGGTGTGGGCGCTGGAGAGCGCGAAAAAGACCGATGACACGCGATCGAGCAATTGCCCGCTCAGCTCGAGCGCGACAATCGTGTTCTCGAAGTCCGGCGCCGCTTGCTGCGTCGCTATGGCTTCGACTTCCGCGATCTGCTCAGCCATGCCGCGTTCGAAAGCGGGCCGATAATGCGCATTCGCGATTTCGTCGAATGGCGGGAAACTGAAATCATGTGGACTTTCGCTGAAAAATGGATTCTCAACCACCACATCCGCCGCCGGCGCCGGCGCCGGTTCAGCTTCCCCTTCCATTTCCGGCACCGCCGTCTGTTCTTCGCCGGAACACGCCGCCAACGCGGCCAACAGCGCAAGCGCCCCAAAAGTTTTATGGATATCGTTCATTGTCTGGCACCTTGGTTTGACATGCAAAGTCTACCATTTCCCAACCGTTCGTCTGCGATGCTCAAGCACCCAGCCGACGCGCGAGATCAAGAAAGTCGCTGGCGGTGACATCAAAGTCGCCGCTCGCATCCGGCGTGAACGGGCGATCCGGCCCCCGCTCCAGCGGCCGCGGCACATAGGCCGTGCGCATACCCACGGCGGCCGCCGCGCGCAGATCTCCCGGATGGGCGGCAACCATCATCACTTCCTCCGGCGCGAGCCCCAGCAAATCCGCCGCCTTGCGGTAGACCTCCGCGTCCGGCTTGTAGCGCTGCGCCAACTCGGCCGAAAGAATCGCATCCCAGGGCAGGCCCGCATTCTTCGCCATATTTGTCAGAAGCGCCACATTGCCGTTGGACAAGGTCGTGATTACAAATCGCGTCTTCAACCGGTTCAATCCCGCCACCGCGTCCGGCCAAGGCGAAAGCCTGTGCCAGGCCAAATTGAAATGGACCCGCTCCGCTTCGCTCAGTTCCCCCAGCCGATATTCCCCGATCAATTCATCCAGAATCATCCGGTGCAAATCATCAATCTTCGTCCAGGGCAATTCTCCACTGCGCACGCGGTTCATCATCGGTCCGTACCCCGCGCGCCATTGATCGGCGAACTCATGCCAATCGACATCGAAATCCCTGCCGCCTGCCAACAACTGCCCTTCCCTGGCAATCGACGAGCGCCAATCCACGACCGTGCCAAACACGTCGAACGTCAGCGCCCGCACTCGCCCCACAGGTCCATCATTCTGCGCAAGGGCCATCCGCCCCGGACCCGCCGCACCAGCCGCAACCACCAGCGACCCCGCCAAAAACCGACGCCGCGAAAAACCACCGTCAACAATGTTTCTCATGATCGCCATTCTCCTGTGCATTTGCACATCGCAAGTCGCCGTTGGGTCGCGGGCTGTGCGGCGGACGCGCGAATCGGGATCGCGAGCCCGAAGCCTGCACGAACGTATTCACGGCGTCCGCCGCACTCCCACAGCCCATACATCCACACGGCGCAAGTCGCTGCCGGGTCCGGGTGTTTGGTGCGGCGGGCGTGCGAGCCAGGGTGAAGCCCGTTCAGCGAAGCTGACAAAAAGCGAAAGCTTTTTGAGGGCGGAACGACGCCAAGCTGTGCTTGGCGGCTGGACCGGCGAGCCCGAAGCCTGCACGAACGTATTCTCGGCATCCGCCGCACTTCCACAGCCCATACATCCGCACGGTGCAAGTCGCTGCCGGGTCCGGGTGTTTGGTTCGGCGGGCGTGCGAGCCAGGATGGCGAGCCCGAAGCCTACATGGACGTATTCACGGCGTCCGCCGAACCAAACACCCGGACCCGGCAGCGACGATTCGAAGCTATTTTTCGAAGCCTACCCCAAATAAACCAAAAGAATCGCCGCCGGACAAACAAACTTCACATAAACCGGCCAAATTTTCCAGAACCACCCCGCTTCCGCCTCCGGCGCCCCCTGGCGAATCTCCGCGAGCACCGCATCCCGCCGCCAAATCCAACCCACAAAAATGCAGAAAAAGAATCCCAGCAGCGGCTGGCTCAACTCCGTGGTGTGACTCACCACAAGATCGAACAGCGGGTCGAAATTGAAAACAATCACCAGCGAAACGCAGCTGACAACCGCGCCCACCAGCAAAGCCGCCCAACCCCGATTCATGCGCCAATATTCAACCGCGAACGCCACAGGAACCTCAAGCATCGAAATCGAAGAAGTCAGCGAGGCGATCGTCATCAACAAAAAGAACGCCAGCGCAACCAAGGTGCCCACCGCGCCCATGGCGTCGAACAATTGCGGCAGCACCGACACGATCAAAGCAGGCCCCGCCACGAGGCTGCCGTCGGGATTGAAAATCTCCGTGCCGCCGGCAAGCGCCACGTACATCGCCGGCAAAATGAGCATGCCCGCGATCACCGCGATGCCAATGTCGAGCAAAGCCACCAGACTGCCGGTGACCGGCAGGTTTTCCCGCTTGCTGATATAGGAACCGTAAATCAGCATGGTCCCCACTCCCAGCGAAAGCGAGAAGAACGCCTGGCCCATGGCGTCGACCAGCAAGCGCGGATTGGCCAACTGGGAAAAATCCGGCACCAGGTAAGCGCGCAAGCCGTCCAAAGCACCCGGCAAGCTCAGCACATACACGATCAGCAGCAGCAGGATCAGAATCAACATCGGCATCAGCAACGAGGCCCAGCGTTCGATGCCGTTCTTTACGCCGGCGCGGATGATATGCACCGTCAGCGCCATGAACACCAGCACAAAGACGGAATTGCGCGATTCGCTGTCCGTGGTCAACCAGGCGGCCGTCTGCGACAAACCCGCCAGCCGCGCGAGCGCATCCAGGAAAAAAGCCATCATCCAGCCGCTGACAATCGCGTAGAAACTGAGAATAAAACTCACCGTGAGGATGCCAAGGGCACCGACGGCAAAGGCCAGTCGGCGCGTATTCGGCCCGCGGGAAATGCTTTGCAACGCTTTGATTGAATTGGCCTTGGCGTGGCGGCCAATGATCAGTTCCGCCATCAGCGCCGGATAGGCCAGCGCGAAAGCCAGCACCAGGTAGGTGAAAAGAAAGGCGGCGCCGCCGTTGGATGCGGCATTTGTTGGAAAACCCCAAATGTTGCCCAGGCCCACGGCGGAACCCGCTGCCGCCATGAGAAAGCCGAAGCGCGAACTGAATTCGCCGCGGCCCGTGGTCGCGCCGTTGTCGCCGGCCGTCAGGCCGGGCGCGTCATTGGCATTCAATTGCGGTCCACTTCTTCTTGCCGCGCGCCGGCGAGTATTCCGGGCAAGGCGTAATTGCCTTCGTGGCAGGCGTACTCGTAAATTTGATCGCCCGCGCGGAAAGGTATCTCGGCGCGCCAGGGGCTGCTGTATGCGGATTCGTCTTCCACGCTGAACTCGTACAGCATTTCGTCTTCGGCGACGCGGGTGAAGCGTTCGACGACTCGGGCCGTCGGCGGCAAATACAGCGTGTATGCTTGATGGCGAAGCGAAAACTTTGCTGGGGATGGAAATTGGTCGTTTCCACCACCAGGGTATCGCCGTCCCAGTGTCCGATGGAGTCGCCCAGCCACGGCGCGAAGCCGTCATTCAACGGCTCGCCGTCGAGCCGGATGATGCGGGCGTCGTGATTCATTTCCACCAGGATCATGACGTAGTTTTCGTTTTGCACGATTTGATAAGTATTGTTGTACAGCACCGGCAGCATGGGCGGGCCGCCGGTGGAACCAAAGCCGACCATGCAGCGCTCGCCCAGCGGGCGTTGTTCGGGGCCATCGTATCCGCTTTGTTCGCGGTAGCCCAGGAAAGCCAGGCCAGCCGCCTCGGTGTAGGGAATTCTGCCGTCGGCGGGTTCGACAATAAACGAAGTGCGATACTCACCCCCCACCCGCGCCAGCCGGGTTCCAGGGTCAATCCAGAACGCGTTGTAGCCCGCATCGGTATTGCCGTCCGTCGGTGGCGGACGATCGGGGTCGCTGGGCGCGTTGTCGAGTTCGGTCACCTGGTTCAGCAAGTTGGCGCTCTCCAGCGCTCGCGCTTCTTCCGCCGTAACCACCAGTTTCTCGCCCAGCGCGGGGTCCCGTTCCAGCGTTGTGATGCTGGCCGAAGTCCAGAATCCTTGCAGGTCGGGCGCGCCATGTTCGGTGCGCGGCGCCTGCCATGACTGCTGGGGTGCGGCCTGGCCTGCAAAGAGCAACAAAAATGTCCCACATGCAAGCGTCTGGTTCAAAATCTTCATCTGCGAGCCTCGTTGGTTATCAGATCGAAAGCCACGGCACCCATTTTCCAAGCCGGCAAAGGAGAAAGCCACCCGCCAGCACAGACCAGCAAACGGCGGCATTCTGACACAGCATCCGTCACCGCTCCAAATCTACATCGGCAGCAACTCGCCATTATCGTTGGCGAACAATTGGAACCGCGCTGGGCCGGGCTGGATGATCGCGTTCATGAATGCGGCGCCTTCATCGGGCGCCGCGATAATGAAAACCAATCGGCCCTCGGCTTGTTGCCCCGGCGCCAGTCGCAAGGGCGGCAGCAAATAACGCGCGTTGGCGCCAAACATGGCGCTGGCGCTCGCCTCGACGCTGGGCGGTTGCGGCGGCACTCCCGCGCGCACCGCGCGAAACATCGCCGATGGTTCATTCTCGTCCATCCAGCGCAGGTACACGTCGAATTCGCGGCTGTAAGCACCATTGTTGCGCAAGCTGACCATGGGCGTGAAAATGGGGTAGACAAAGCCAAACTCCACCAATGCGCCGGGAGAGCCGTCGCTGAGCAGGACCCGGTCCAGGATTTCGGCGCTTAGCGCGGGTTCGACGCGATGCGACGGCCAAAGCAGGAAAGCGGCGATGCCAAGCGGCCATGCGGCGAATACCAGCACGAGCCAAAGGCGCGCTATGGCCGGGGAGCGCGTCCGCAAGACGATCCAGAGCGCCGCGGCCGCGATGGTTGGCGGCGCGAGCCACAGCACAGCGCGCAACCACAAGGCCTGCCGGCCCATCCAAAAAATGTTTTCGAACAACAGGTACGCCGCGGCCAGCGCCAGCGCCAGCAAAACGCAGGCCAGCGCGAAAGTCGGCGATTTCATGCCTCAGGCGCTGCGCAGCAGCTTTGCCTGCTCGTCGGCGTGGTAGGAAGAACGCACCAATGGCCCGCTTGCGACATGGCGGAAACCAAGCGATTCGCCATATTCCCGCAATTCGTCGAATTCGCCGGGATGCACAAATCGATCCACCGGTAGATGATGGCGGCTTGGCTGCAAATATTGGCCAAGGGTCAGCATATCCACATCATGTTCGCGCAAATCCCGCATCACCGCGCGCACTTCCTCGATGGATTCTCCCAAGCCGAGCATCAAACCGGACTTGGTGGGCACATGGGGATGCGCGCCGCCGAAGCGCCGCAACAATTGCAGGGACCAGCGATAGTCCGCTCCCGGCCTGACCTTGCGATACAAACGCGGGACCGATTCCAGATTGTGATTGAAAACGTCCGGCGGCGCCGTTTCCAGCACTTGCAGCGCGATATCCATGCGGCCGCGAAAGTCGGGAACGAGAATTTCCACAGTGGTGCCGGGGTTCATGCGCCGGGTTTCGCGGATGCATGCGGCAAAATGCCCCGCGCCGCTGTCTTTCAAATCATCCCGGTCCACCGAAGTGATGACGACATAGCGCAGGCCCAGATCGCGGATCGCCGTAGCCAATTCGAGCGGTTCCCCGGGGTCCAGCGGGCGCGGTTTGCCGTGGGCCACATCGCAAAATGGGCAACGCCGCGTGCAGATATCGCCCATGATCATGAACGTCGCCGTGCCATTGCTGAAGCATTCTCCCAGGTTCGGGCAGGAAGCTTCTTCGCAGACCGAGGCCAGTTTGTGGCCGCGCAGCTTCCGGCGCAGCTCGGCGACGCGCGGCGATGCCGGGATCCGCACCCGCAGCCAAGGCGGCTTCGCGGGCAATTCCGCAGTTGGCACCACTTTCACAGGAATTCTTCGCAACTTGTCGGCGCCGCGAAGTTTTTCCCCTTCAATCAGCACATTTCTGCGTTTTCTTTCAGGCATGCGCGCGCACTCCAGCCGAATTGCGCTCTGGCCGCATCGGGAACCATTCGATTTGTCGCAACATTTGCTCCACCAAAATCGTTTTCACGCGCTTCATCAGTTTGGATTGCCCGACTTGCGGGTCGAGAATATCCGCGACCTGGGTCACCTGCAGGCCGCGAAATCCGCAGGGGTTGATGCGGCTGAACGGAGCGAGATCCATGTCCACGTTCAAACTGAGACCGTGGTAACTCCAGCCCCGCTTGATCCGCAAGCCGAGCGCCGCGATCTTCGCCTCCGCCACATAAACGCCCGGCGCGCCGGGGCGCGTTGCGGCGGCGATTCCCAACTCGTCCAGGGTTTTGACCAGCGCCAGCTCGATCAACCCGACCAGCTGCTTTATGCCCATGCCGCGGCGGCGCACATCGAGCAACGGGTAAACCACCAATTGACCGGGACCATGATAGGTGACCTGCCCTCCCCGGTCGCACTGGACTACCGCAATTCCGCCCGGGTCCAGCAGGTGCTCGCGTTTACCGATCTGGCCCAGCGTGAAAACCGGATGGTGGCTGAGCAGCCAGAGTTCTTCGCGGGTTTGCGGCCCGGCAAGCGCGGCGAAGCGCATCATGCGCCGCCAAACCGGAACATAATCGGCCAAGCCAAAATCGCGCACGACGGGAACCGATTCCCGCGCGCAGTCCAATCCGGCGTCTACGGGCTTGCCGCCCGCGGCCTTGATGCCCCCGGCCATGGTCAATTGGCGAGCAATTCGGCGAATCTGAGGCTGAACCAATCGGTCATCCGCTGCATCAGGCTGCCGCGGGCGACATCATGCAAGGCAAGGATTTCGCCGCTGTGCAAAATTTCGCCGTCCAAAGTGATGTCCACCGTGCCCATCACCTGCCCGGCTTCCACCGGCGCGTAAATCACTTCGTCCACATTCACCACGGCTTCGAGTTCTTCGCCGCGGCCTCGTTGGATGGTGGCGAACAATTCCTCGTTCAATCCCAACTCAAGCGAGTCCTGCGCACCGGACCAGATCGGGACACTGGCCAACGCCTGGCCGGCCTGGTTGACCCTGACGGTTTCGAAATAGCGAAAACCGTAGGACAGCATTTTTTGGGTTTCCACGGCTCTGGCGTTTTCGCTTTCGGTGCCCATGACCACAGCCACCAGACGCATGCCGTCGCGTTCCGCCGATGAAGCCAGGCAATAGCCGGCGCGGTCCGTCCACCCGGTCTTCAGGCCGTCCACGTAGTTGTCGCGAAAAAGCAGGGTGTTGCGGTTGGGCTGGCGGATATCGTTGTAGGTGAATTCCCGCTCGGCGTACATGGGGTAGAACTCGGCGTGATTGATGATTGTGGCGCGGGACAGCAGCGCCAGGTCCCGCGCCGACATCAGGTTGTATTGTTCATCGTTGTCGAGCCCGCTGGAGTTCATGAAAAACGACTGTTCCAGCCCCAGCACTTCGGCGTACTGATTCATCATGTCGGCGAACGCGTCTTCGCCGCCGGCGATGTGCTCGGCTATGGCGACACTGGCGTCGTTGCCCGATTGCACGATGATGCCCCGCAGCAAATCGATAACGCTGACCCTGGAGTCGACCGCGACGAACATTTTCGAGCCGCCCATGCGCCAGGCCCGCTCGCTGATGTAGACCTCCTCTTCCAGGTCCAAATTGCCGTTCAAAACCTCTTCCATCGCGATATACGCGGTCATGATTTTGGTCAAGCTGGCCGGCGGCAAAGCCTCGGTGGCATTGTTTTCCAGAATCACATGGCCGGTTGCGGCGTCCATGAGGATGTAGCTGCTGGCCGCGATCTCGGGCGGCCTGGGGATGATGGGCTGGGCGGCGGCGCCCGCAACATGGAACAGCGCGGCGAGCAGCAAGGCCGGCAGCAGCGGACGCTTGGCGGAACGGATCATTTGGGTTGCGAAAGCTTCAGTCTCTGACATGGCGATTTTCAATCGGGATCGGCGGGGTTTCGACAACGGCTACTCCCGCACAGTGTAAGGGCTTCCCAGTTCTGCGGCAACCAGCAACAAGGTCAATCGCCGGACCTCTTCGGGCCCGTGAATGGGACCCACGCGGACCTGGTGCAATGTGCCACGACCCGGCTCTTCGCGCTGGCGGATGAAAACCGGACTGTTGGTAAGCGCGCGCACCCGGTGGGAAACCTCTTCCGCCGCCGCGGACGCGGAAAACGCCCCCACCTGCAGATAAATTCCGGCGTCCGCCGCCGCGGGCGCTTGAGCGGAACGGGCGAGTTCCGCGGCCAGGCGTTCGACGCCGGCTGTTGGCCCGGACTGCCCCGCCCGCGCCGCGGCACCGGCGCCAATCGCGCCAGCCGCTTCCGGCCCTGGCGCGCTTGAGCGGGCCGCAATGCCGGAGCCGCGCGATGCCGCGGCTGTGACCGCTTCCAGTTGCACTCTGGCGGTGCCGCGGTCGGCAAAACCCAGCTTCACCGCCGCGGCATAGGACAGGTCGATAATGCGGTCGTTGTGGAAGGGGCCCCGGTCATTGACTCTGACAACGATGCTGCGGTTGTTGTCCAGGTTGACCACCCGCAGGTAACTTGGAATCGGCAGGTTTCTGTGCGCGGCGGTCAATTGGTACATATCGAACACTTCGCCGTTGGAGGTCTTGTGGCCATGGAATTTCTCGCCGTACCAGGAAGCGATTCCCCGCGCCGAATAACCCTCCTCCGTGGGCAAAACTGTATAGCTGCGGCCCAACACGGTATAGGGGCTGCGGTTGCCGGCGCTGGTTCGCACCACGGGTTCGGGAACGACGGGCTCAATCGAATCCGGGTCGATCCGCCGCGTCGGCGCCCGGTCCTCGGCGATGGAATATCGGCCGGAGCTATCCGGCGGCGTGGAAGCGCACGCCGCCAGCAGCGCGCCAAGCAGGGCCAGCAACAAAGGAACGGCAACAGCGGGACTGGTTTGCAATGCGGGCATGATCGGCTTTATTCGCGGTTGGTTTCCAGAATAACGTCCGAATTTGCGCGGGTTTTAGTCAAAAGCGCGCAAAGCGCCTGAAGACGGTGGCTGGCAAAATTCAGCTTAGCCGCGCCCGTGGATTGCGCGTTTGCGCTTCCACCGCCATCAGCAGGCCGAAAGCGGCGAAAAAGGCGATTACCGCCGTGCCGCCGCGACTGATCAAGGGCAAAGGCAAACCGATAACCGGCAGCAGTCCGACCACCATGGCCATGTTCACATACACATTCAGGAACACGATCAACACGATGCCGCCGGCCAGCAATCGCGCGAAATTGTCGCGGGCATTGACGGCGATCCACAAACCCCGCGCCAGCAGCAAGGTGTACAGGCCGGCCAGCGCGAGCGCGCCCACCAGCCCCGTCTCTTCGGCGATCACGGCGAATATGAAATCGGTGTTCGACTCGGGAATGAAATCGAGCCTGGACTGGTCGCCCGCGCCAAAGCC
Organism: uncultured Pseudohongiella sp.; assembly: GCA_965221015.1. GTDB lineage: Bacteria > Pseudomonadota > Gammaproteobacteria > Pseudomonadales > Pseudohongiellaceae > UBA9145. The sequence continues at coordinate 1,817,109 of OZ244859.1, forward strand.
CTTGCCAAAGATGCCGCCGGATCCGATGGCGATTTGCGACTGGATGATGTTGTAGCCCGCCCCTCCGGGATCGGTGTACGGGTCGATAAAACTCAGAATCCGGTTTTTCTGGTGCTCCAGGGCCAAAAACACATACCAAAGCGGCGAGGCCAGCGCCACCAGCAATCCACCGGCGGCCACCAGCTTCAGGCTGATGCCGGCCAGCAAAAGCACGCAGCAACCGGTCATTGCCACCAGCATGGCGGTTCCCATGTCGTTTTGCATCACAATCATCGCGGTGGGGAGCAGCACCAGCAAGCCGCAGACCAGAATTCGCCAAAAACCGGGCGGCAAGCGCCGATTGCCCAAATACCAGGCGAGCACGCCCGGCACGATGAACTTCATCAGTTCCGAAGGCTGGAAACTGGGCAGGCCCGGCAGATCAAGCCAACTGCGCGCGCCATTGGCCTCCACGCCAATCGCCAGCACGAGCCCAAGCAAGCCCAGTCCCGCGAAGTACGCATAAATCATCGCGCGGCGGATCAGGCGCAGGTCGATTTGGGCAATGAGCAGCATCACCGCGACGCCCAGTCCGGCAATGACCGCCTGGCGGCGGATCAGCGCCAGGTCGCCATCCGAAGCGCTGTACAAGGCGGCTATGCCGGCACCGCAAAGCAGCAGCACCAGCGCGAGCAGGGGCAAATCGATTTTGAGGGCGGCGAGACCTCCCATGCCGCGGTTGCCGGTATGGCTCTCCACCGCCGAAGTCGCAGCCGTGAAATCGTGGCTATTCATCGTTCGCGGCAAGCTCGGGCAGCGATTGCGCAGGGCTCGGCGTGTATTCCGGGTCCGGCTTTGGCTCGGGCTGCACCGTCAGGTCGAGGGCGAGAATGTCGAGCAGCCAGGCATCGGTAACCCGCTTCGCGACGGGTCCGGCCACGGTGCTGCCGTGTTCGCCATTCTCGACAAAAACCGCAAGCGCGATGCGCGGCTTGATGCGCGGGTGGTCCGCGGGCGCGAAAGCGATGAACAGGGCATGATCCCTGTGTTGATCGGACACTTGTATCTCGGCGCTGGTGCGAACATTCTGGCTGATGCCCACAACCTGCGCGGTGCCGGTTTTGCCGGCGATCTTGTAGTTCATGTCCGGGTCGTCCAAGGCGATGGCTTCATAGGCGGTGCCGTAGTCCCGGAACACATTGGAAAAGGGGCGGTGCACGACCATGGTCATGGCGTCGCGCATGTAGCGCCAATAATCCGGATCCTCCAGCTCGACATCGGCCGCGGCAAATTCGTCTTCGAATCCGTGGGTTTGGCCATCAATGCTTTTCAGCATGCGCGGCCTGACCATGCGGCCTTCATTGGCGATCACCGAGGCGGCGGTGGCGAGCTGCAGCGGCGTGGCAAGCATATAGCCCTGGCCGATGGAAATGTTGACTGTGTCGCCGGGGAACCAGGGGGTTCCTTGTTGTTCCAGCTTCCATTCCCGTGACGGCAACAGGCCCGTGCGGGCGTAGGGTACGTCCAGGGCAAGGTTGGCGCCCAAGCCGAACCGGGAAGCGAAATCATGGATAAGATCGATTCCCATGCGGTTGCCGAGATCATAGAAGAAGGTGTCGCTGGACTGGTAGATCGCCTTGCGCAAATCGGTTATGCCATGGCCGCCGCCAATGGCCGTGCGCATGGTGTAATTGTTCCAGCGATAGGATACTCCCGGCAATTCGAAGTAGCCCGGGTCGTCAATGGTGAAATCGTAATCAACGAAGCCGTGATGCAGTCCCGCCAAACCCAGAACCGGCTTTACCGTGGAACCCGGCGGGTAGGGACTGACGCTGCGGTCGAACAGCGGTGTGTTGCGCCGGTCGCTGACCAGGGCGTTGTAATCCTCGCCGCTGATGCCGGTGACAAACAGGTTGGGGTCGAACGCCGGTTTGCTCACCATGGCCAGGATGCCGCCGCTTGCCGGCTCAATGGCGACCACGGCGCCGCGATAGTCTCCCAGCGCCGCTTGGGCAACCTGCTGCAAGCGGTGGTCCAGATGCAGCGCGATATCGCTGCCGGCAATCGCTTCGGTGCGTTCCAGCAAACGCATCACCCTGCCGCGGTTGTTTTTCTCCACCGTTTCATAGCCCACCCGGCCATGGAGTAGATGCTCGTAGGTGCGTTCCACGCCGGTTTTGCCGAAATGGGTGGTGCCGCCGTAGTTTTCGCGTTCGGTTTCGTCCAGCGCATCCAGATCCTGTTGGTCGATGTGGGCAACATAACCCACGGGATGCGCGGTAAGCGCTTCGAAGGGGTAGTGGCGCATGAATTGCGGCGCCATGTTCACGCCCGGCAGCCGGTGGCCGTTGACCGCCACCCGGGATTTTTCCTCCTCGCTCAGCACATAGCGCAGCGGCACCGAAGAAAAAGGCACCCGGCTGCGCCGCAACTGGCTGTTGAAGTTGGCGATGTCATCTTCACTGAGTTCAACCAGCGTGGAGAGGAATTCCAGCGTGGCCGGCAGATCGCCCACTTCCTCCGGCACCAGGCTGAGGTTGTAGACGGAGCGATTGTCCGCCAGCAAGACCCCCGAGCGGTCGTAGATCAGGCCCCGTTTCGGCGCCACCGCTTGCAGATACAAGCGGTTGCCATCCGAGCGCGCGGAGAAGTATTCGTGCTGAACGACTTGCAGGTTGACCAGTTTGGCAACCAGCGCGACCAGCATCAGGAAAACCAGCGAGCAGGCCAGCGCCACGCGCTGGTTGAACATGCGGCGCTCGGCCTCTAGGTCGCGGAACTGCCATTTTGCGCTCATGCCGCGTCTCCCGCATCGGTTGCGATGGCCCCAGGGGCACCGCACGACCGGCGCGAATCATTATTGCGTGGCAATCGTCGGTTCAAGATTCCATTCTACACGCTTGCCGCGCGCTTGCTATATTTTGCAAAAAGTTTGCTGATATTTCACGGTGTTACGGCGAATGGCCGGTCTCATCCGCCGGCCGCAGGCTCCATAACTCCTCCAGGTCGTACAGGGCGCGGATCGGGGCCAGCATGATGTGCACGACCACATCCCCCAGATCCACCAGCACCCACTCCGCCGCCGGCAGCCCTTCCACGCCCGCGACCCGCTGTCCCTGCTGATTCATTTTCTCGACGATTTCTTCGGCAAGCGCGCGGGTGTGCGTGCGCGAAGTCCCCGTCGCCATGATCATATAGTCGGTAATGGTTGTCAGTTTTTGAACATCGATGCAGGAAATCGACTGGCCCTTGCGATCCCGCAAGATGTCGGCGACGCGCCCAGCCAATTGTTTGCTGCCTGAATCCGATTCCGTCATGAGCATTGCGCGCGATAGAGTCCATTTTGGCGGATGTATTCCCGCACCGCGGCGGCCAGCGGCGCGGTCTTGCCCAGCGCGAGCTGTTCGCGCGCCGCCGATGAGGAAATTTCGAGCCGCACCTGTCGCGTCAGCAACACATTGCCATGGCGGCGCTGGAAAAGTTGTTCCGGCCCAGTGCTTATGGCGCCACCGAATTTGCCCGCCGTATCGTAATTCATCGGCTGCTTGCCCCGCATGATGACCAGCATGTGGGCAAGTTCGAACAAGCGCGCCGGATTGCGCCAACCAGGCAATCCGAGATACGCGTCCAAGCCCAGCACCAGCACGAACACGGCGCGTGGCAGGCGCTGGCGCAAGCATTCCAGGGTGCGGGCGCTGCGGGAAACGCCTCCCAGTTCAATTTCGATGGGGTCTGCTTCGATTCGATCTTCATCAGCGCTGGCCAATCGCAACATCGCCAGCCGATGGTGCGCGCCGCAAACCGGCGCCGCGCGATGGCTCGGGCGGTTGCAGGGAACCAGCAGCAAGCGGTCGAGGCCGAGCAAGTCCCGGGCGTGGCGCGCAACCGCCATGTGCCCCTCGTGCACCGGGTCGAACATGCCGCCAAAAACACCGACGCGCCCGTTCATTGCCTGATATGGCCATCTCCAAGCACGACGAACTTCTGCGAGGTGAGCCCTTCAAGCCCGACCGGGCCGCGGGCGTGCAATTTGTCGGTGGAAATCCCGATTTCGGCACCGAGGCCATATTCAAAACCGTCGGCGAACCGGGTCGATGCGTTCACCATAACCGAGCTTGAATCGACTTCCCTGAGAAAGCGCCGCGCGCGGTGGTGGTCTTCGGTCATGATGGAGTCGGTGTGCCGCGAGCCGTAGCGGTTGATGTGTTCGATCGCCTGGTCGAGCCCGTCCACCACCCGGATCGACAGTATTGGCGCGAGATATTCGGTCAGCCAGTCTTCCTCGGTGGCGGCCAGGGCTTCGGCAACGATGCCGCGGGTCTCGACACAGCCGCGCAACTCGACGCCGGATTCGCCCAAAATCCGCGCCACGGCGGGCAGGAACTCCGCGGCCACCGGACGCGCCACGAGCAGGGATTCGAGCGTGCAGCAGGTGCCATAGCGCTGGGTTTTGGCGTTCACGGCGACGCTGACGGACTTGGCGAGATCCGCCTTGTCATCGACATACAAGTGGCAATTGCCGTCAAGATGTTTGATCACCGGCACGCGCGACTCCCGGCTGATGCGCTCGATCAGTCCCTTGCCGCCCCTGGGCACGATCACATCGACGAATTCCGGCATGGTGATCAGGCAGCCCACGGCTTCCCGGTCCGGGCGGTCGAGCACCTGGATGACATAGGGATCAAGTCCGGCCTCGGCCAAGCCCTTGCCGATACAGGCGGCGATGGCCTGGTTCGAATGCAGGGCTTCGGAACCGCCGCGCAATATGGCCGCATTGCCCGACTTCAGGCACAGGCTCGCCGCCTCGCAGGTAACATTCGGCCGCGACTCGTAGATAATGCCAATCACACCCAGCGGCACACGCATGCGCCCGACCTGGATTCCCGTGGGGCGGTACTTCAGTCCGCTCACTTCGCCAACAGGATCATCCAGCGCGGCCACTTGCCGCAAGCCTTCGATCATGCCGTCAATGCGTTTTGGCGTTAGTTCCAGGCGATCCATCAATGGCGCCGCGAGGCCTTTTTCAGCGCCGCGCCGCAAGTCTTCGGCATTCGCGCGCGTCAATTCATCGCGCCCGGCATCGATCGCCGCCGCGGTTGCAAGCAGGGCGCGATTCTTTTCCGCGGTGCCGGCCCGGGCAATAGCCGCGCCGGCCACCCGCGCCCGCTGTCCCAATTCCCGCACGTATTGCGCGATATCGCTCATTTGACAATCTGTCTTTATTTGCAAGCTTCGGATTATAGCTTGTGCGTCGGTTTGTGGCTTCGAACCGTCGCCATTGGGCTGTTGAGGGTTCAGCGGACGCAGTAAGCCTCCGTCGGGCGGGGGGAAATACAACGGGCGTGCGAGGCAGGATGCCGAGCTCGAAGCCTACATGTATGGTCCGCCCCGCGTTTGCAAGTGTGAAGTTTGGGGATGGGGAAGACAAGAATCGGTTGCAGACATGTATCCGGCCTCTGTGTCGGAGCGCTTCGCTCCGGGGCCCTGAGGGGTTCCGCACATGCGCGCCTTATCAAGGATGCGGTCTCGAAGACCACTGTAGGTCGCAGGCTCTGCGCATGTCGGTCCGACCAGTCTCGCCATCACTTTCACTTCACGCTTCGCAACCGTGGGCGCATCGAGCCGCCCGTCTGGAAGCTTTTCTCCTTATCAACAATATCGAAGTTGCATTGCCGCGCCGCCCGTCACGCGGCCTTGCCGAGGTGATCGAAGTTGAACGCCGACCCGTTCGCCAGCACCGCCCAGGCGGTGCGCGCGTTCTTGTTCGCCAGGGCCACCGCCGCGATGTTCCGGCCGCGCCGCCCCTCGACCGACGTGGCCCACTCGCTGCGCCGGTCTTCGCGCCGCGCCGCCCATCGCAGCGCCGCCCGGGCGCCGTGTATCAGCAGACAGCGCACGTAGCGGTCGCCGCGCTTGCTGATGCCGAGCAGCCGCGTGCGCCCGCCCGTCGAATGCTGCCGCGGCACCAGGCCCAGCCAGGCCGCGAGCTCGCGGCCGTTGCGGAACGACGAGGCGTCCCCCACCGCCGCCGCCAGCGCCGTGGCCGTCAACGGGCCGATGCCGGGAATCTCCCGCAGCCGCCGGCACGCCGGATCCGCGGCGGCGTGCGCCTGGATCTCGGCCTCGAACCGCTTCACGCGCCCGTCCAGATAACGCAGTTCCCCGCCGAGATCGCGCAACAGCGCCCGGCCCTTGGGCGGCAACTCGTTCTCCGCGTCCTCCAGCACCTCCGGCAATCGCCGCAGCAACGCCCCGATGCCCTTTTCGGACTCGATCCCGTACTCCAGCAGGAAACCATGCAACTGGTTCGCCTGCGACGTTCGGTCCCGCACCGCCAGCCGACGCGCCCGGTGCAACTGCTGCATGTGCTGTTGCTCCACCGACTTCAGCCCGACCGCGCGCATCTCCGGCCGGCTCGACGCCTCGGCGATCCCGTCCGCGTCGTTCGCGTCGTTCTTGTTGCGGTGCATGTACGGCGCCACCTTGTGCGGGCTCATCAGCATCGCCCGGTGGCCAAGGCTTTGCGCCAGCCGGCCCCAGTGGTGCGCGCTGGCGCATGCTTCCATCGCCACCACGCAGCCCGCCGGCAGCAGCGCCAGGTACGAATGCAGTTGCGCGCGCCGGAACCGCTTGCGCTCCAGCACCTGTCCATCCGCGTCCATCGCGGTCACGTGGAAAATCTTCTTGGCCAAATCAATGCCCACCCGTGTAATATCAGTCATGGTCCGCTCCGTTGTTGGAAAACCCTGAGTCATTTTGGCCTTCGAGGCCGTAGAAATGAAGCGGGGCGGACCATCCCATCAAGGATGTATTCACGGCGTCCGTTGAATTTCCCCCCGCCCGACGGGGGCGGATCGAAGCAAAAATCGTCGATAGACTTAAGCAAGGCTGTGCCAGTATGCTTGGCGCTCGGAATTGGAATTGCTCATGAAGGATTCGGATAATTCGGGCGACGGTGCGGGGCGGCGGAGGACGCCGTCGGTTCTGCAGGCGCTGCTGCCGGTGCTGACCCTGGTCGCGCTGTTGTCGTTTTCGGTGTTTTTGTACGGTGAAGACGCCAGTTCCGGCCCCAACCAGATTGCCCTGCTGTTTGGCGCCGCCGTTGCCGCGATGGTCGGCTGGCGCAACGGTATCGGCTGGCAAGCCATGGAAAAGGCGATCATCGCCGGCATTTCCATTTCCCTGAAACCGATTTTGATCCTGCTTTGCGTGGGATTGCTCATCGGCAGTTGGATCATCAGCGGCACCGTGCCCAGCATGATCTATTACAGCCTGTTGATCCTAGATCCTTCGGTCTTCTACTTTGCCTCCTGTCTCATCTGCGCTTTGATCGCCCTCAGCATCGGCAGTTCCTGGACCGTGGCCGGCACCGTTGGCATCGCGCTGATCGGCGCCGGCGCGGGTCTTGGGCTATCACCGGCCATCACCGCCGGCGCGATCATTTCCGGGGCCTACTTCGGTGACAAGATGTCGCCCTTGTCCGAGACCACCAACCTCGCGCCGGCGGTTGCCGGAACCGATTTGTTCAGCCATATCGGCCACATGACCTGGACCGCGGTGCCAAGCATACTCATCGCCTTGCTGCTGTACGCGCTGATCGGCCTCAATGTGGAAAGCGGCGACAGCGCGGACAATCTCGCCATCACGCTGAATTTGTTAAGTGAAAACTTTCACATCTCGCCCCTGATGTTGTTGCCCGTGCTCGCGCTGCTGGCGATGGCGAACCGCAAGTTGCCGCCGATTCCGACGATTCTGGCCGGCGCCATGTTCGGCGTCGCGCTGGCTTTGCTGTTTCAGCGCGACGCCATACTCAGCCTGCCCGGCACCGCGCCCAATCTGTTTCTCGCCTTGGTCCAGGGAGTCTGGACGACCTTTTACGACGGCTTCGTGCTGCAAAGCGGCAACGCGGCGCTGGACGACCTCATGTCCCGCGGCGGCATGATTTCCATGCTCAATACGATTTGGCTGATTCTTTGCGCCATGATTTTCGGCGCTTCCATGGAATGCGTGGGCCTGTTGCAAAGATTGGTGGATTACGCGTTGTCTTTCGTGCACGGCACCGGCAGCCTGATCGCCACCACCATCCTCACCTGCATTGGCGCCAACATCATCACTTCGGACCAGTACATCTCCATCGTGCTGCCCGGCCGGATGTACAAGCTCGAATATCAAAAACGGGGCCTGGACGTGAAAAACCTTTCCCGCACGCTGGAGGACTCCGGCACGATCACATCGCCGCTGGTGCCGTGGAACACTTGCGGCGCCTACATGAGCGGCACCTTGGGCGTCGCCACCCTCGCCTATTTCCCCTTTTGCTTTTTCAACATGATTTGCCCGCTGATCGCCATCGTCTACGGCTTTCTCAACTTTCGCATCGCGCCGGCGCTGGCGGGGCAAGGCGCCTGAACGCGCGGCCGCAACCGGATAGGCCGCTTACAGCTCGTTGCGCAAAATAAGTTCCGCCGGATAGGGCTTCATGTACCAGGAGTCCGCAATGTAGGGATGCGGATGTTTGCGGAAGAAGTGGTTGAGCAAGGTGATGGGCACAATCAATGGCACCAGGCCCAGCCGATAGTCTTCGATGACTTGTCCGAGTTCCTGTTTGTCGTCCGCCGCCAGGCTTTTTTTCAGATAGCCCATGATGTGTTGCAGCACATTGACGTGTTTGCCCCGGGTCGCGGTGAGTTTCAGCAACGCCATGAGCCGGTGCAGGTAATCCTCGGCCACGCGGGTGAGGTCGGACTTCCTGGCATCGGCCAGCAGCCTGCCCAATTCCAGATAGCGCGCCGGGTCATGGCTCATGATGATCAGTTTGTGGCGCGCATGGAAACGCGTCAGCGCGGCCACGCTCAATCCCCCGTCCCGCAGCTCGAACCAGCGCCGCATCACAAACACGCGCTGGATGAAATTCTCGCGCAGGACCGAATCTCCCAGGCGCCCCTCCTCCTCCACCGGCAGCCAGGGCAGTTCCCGCAACAGGGCTTCGGCGAAGACACCCCTGCCTTCCCGGGAAGGCATGTCGCCGCGCCAAACCCGCACCCGCTCCATGCCGCAACTTGGCGAGTCTTTTTTGAGAATGTAGCCGCACAGCCGCCGCGCCCAATCGCCGCGCCGGCCCAGGCTGTCGCGCAAGGCATCGGTGTGGTCAACCGTGTGGTCGTCCACCTGGACGCAGCGGATTGCGCCATCTTCGCGGCGTTGCAAACGGATGGGCTTGCGCGGAATACCCAGCCCGATGTCGAGCTCCGGGCAGAACGGGTGGAATTCGAAATAGCTGGACAAGGTGCGGGCGATGTACGAATGATGTTTGTGCCCGCCGTCATAGCGCACCCTTTCTCCCAGCAGGCAACTGCTGATGCCGACCGGAATTTTGTCGCGCTCGATCGCGCCGGCCGCATTCAGGCTTGGCTCCATTGCTCCCCTTCCCTTCGCGCGCGGCCCTCCCGCTCGAGTTTTTCAAGATGGGCGAGCATGGTCCGCTTCGCCCAGCGGTGCATCGACTTGTCCACATCGTCATAGACCACCAGCACCAGTTCGTCCAGGGTGCACGAACCCTGTGTGGGCAATCCGCTGGCGATCTTGGCTTCCCGGCCCAGCCGGTGTTTGATCAATTTGTCGATTTCCGCCCCGGGGTCGTGAATCAGATTGCCGTGCCCCGGCGCGAGATAGCGCAGCGGCATTTGCCGCAATTGCGTCAGACTTTCCAGGTAGTCGCTCATATTGCCGTCCGGGGGCAGAATCACCGAAGTCGTGCCTTGCAGAATGTGATCGCCGGTGAACAGCAACTGCTCCCCGCAAAGCAAATAGCACAGGTGGTTGGACACGTGCCCCGGTGTGTGCAGCAAGCGGATGCGGTATTCGCCGCAGTCCAGCTGGTCATCGTGGCGCCATTCGCGCTCGGGTTTGAACTCCCTGTCATGGTGGCCGTGTTCGGGGGCTGGCAGCCCCACCAGTTCGGCGCCGGTTTCGCGCCGCAACTCCACAGCCGCCGGGGAATGATCGCCGTGGGTGTGGGTGGCGAGGATGTATTCCAGCTTGCGCCCGTCGATGGCGGCAAGGAAGCTGTCCAGCTGGGTGCCGTCGCGGGGGCCGGGATCGATCAGGCAAAGCCGTGATTCGCCAACCAGGTAGCTGTTGGTGCCGGGGCCGGTCATGGGGCCGGGATTGCGGCCAAGAATGCGCCAGACCGGCACGCGGCTTTCAGCGATTCGTTCGGGAACGCCAGCCAGACTCGCCTGCATGTAAATCAACCGCCCCGCGCGGAAAAATGCCTTTGCATCACGCGCCATCCACGGGCGCCCCGTCATTATGACAAACTTGCCACTGCGATGCCCGGCCTCGCCGCGCCATGCCCCATTGGCGGCGGCCGGGGCTTTGGGCCGCGCTGGTTTTTGCCTTGGATAAGCGGCATAATCGCGCCGCTGCGAAACAGCGCCAACACCGACATGGCGGGAAATGGGATAGCAAATGCACAGGATTCGGACATACAACTCGATTTCGAGCAAGGGATTGGAATTGTTCCCGGACGACGCGTACCAGGTGGGAGAGTCGATTGCGGCGCCGGACGCGATCCTGCTGCGCAGCCACAAGCTGGATGCAAGCGCGGTCAACGGCAGCCTGCGCGCCATCGCCCGCGCCGGCGCCGGCACCAACAACGTTCCGGTGCCCGCCTGCACCGAGGCGGGAGTGGTCGTTTTCAACACCCCCGGCGCGAACGCCAATGCCGTGAAAGAACTCGTGCTGTGCGGGCTCTTGCTGGCATCCCGCGGCATCGTGCAAGGAATCCGTTTCGCCGAAGAGAATCGCGGCGACCATGATCGCGCCAGCTATTCCCGGCTGATCGAGCAAAGCAAGAAACAGTTCAAGGGCATCGAAATCGCCGGCAAGACCCTTGGCGTGGTCGGCCTTGGCGCGATTGGCTCCCGCGTTGCGGAAATGGCAATCAAATTGGATATGCGCGTATTGGGCTATGACCCGGCAATTTCGGTTGACGCCGCTTGGCGGCTGCCGCGGCAGGTGACGCGCATGGACAGCCCCCAGGCGCTCGCCGCCAATTCGGATTTCATCAGCTTGCATCTGCCGGTGCTGGATTCCACCCGCGGCCTGGTGAACGCGGAATTCTTCACGGCGGCAAAGCCCGGCGTCTGCCTGCTCAATTTCGCCCGCGCGGAAATTGTCGACGAAGCAGCCTTGCTGGGCGCTCTCGATAGCGGCCGGCTGGCCAAATACGTCAGCGACTTCCCCCACCCGGACATGCTCGGCCGGGACGATGTGATTTTCATGCCCCACATCGGCGCCAGCACACGCGAAGCGGAAGAGAACTGCGCCGTGATGGCGGTAAATCAATTGCGCGATTTTCTGGAGAACGGCAATATCCGCAATTCGGTGAATTTCCCCGACTCGCAACTCGAGCGGGTGCCGAATGCCGCCCCGGGCACGCGGCTGGCGATTGCCAATCTGAATGTTCCGCGGATGCTCGGCCAGATCACTTCGATCCTTGCCGACCAGAACATCAACGTAATGGACATGCTCAACAAAAGCCGGGGCGATGTGGCCTACAATCTGATCGACCTCGAACAAGCTGCCTCCGAGCCGATGTTGGACGCCATGCGCGGTATCGAGCACGTGATCAAGGTAACCGCCATTTAGGCCGAAAACCGAAACAAATACCTGAAACGAAAATCTGAACCGGAAATGCGATTGCGATGACAAGCCGCGTGTACAATTTTGGCGCCGGACCGGCGATGCTGCCCGACTCGGTCATGCACCGGGCGCGCGACGAGTTTCTCGACTATCAAGGCATCGGCGCCTCGGTAATAGAGATCAGCCACCGTTCCCGCGATTTCATGGACATTGTTGAAGCCGCCAGCGCATTGCTGCGCGAATTGGCGCGGATTCCTGAAAACTACCAAATCCTGTACATGCACGGCGGCGCCCAAATGCAATTCTCGGCGGTGCCGCTGAACCTGATCGCGCGCAATCCCGCGCGCAAGGCAGCCTATGCGGTAACCGGAAATTTCGCCAAACTTGCGGCCACCGAAGCGGCGCGCTATGGCGAAATTGATTCGTCCCGCAACAGCGCGGCAAGCAATTTTGACCGAATCCCCGATTTCGACCCGAAAACGCTGGATGAAGACTCGTCCTACGTTCACATCACCAGCAACAACACCATCTACGGCACCCGCTGGAACGCGTTCCCCGACACCGGCTCGATACCCCTGGTCGCCGACATGACGTCGGAATTTCTCTCCCGCGAACTCGACATCGAGCGTTTCGGCGTGATTTTCGCTTCTTTGCAGAAGAACCTCGGGCCTTCCGGACTCGCGCTGGTGATCATCCGCGAAGACCTGCTCGACCATGCCCTGCCGGAAACGCCCGGCCTGCTCAATTATCGCGCTTGCGCCGACAAACTATCGCTGGCCAACACTATCAATACCTTCGCCATGTATATGATGAAGCTGGTGCTGGAATGGTTGCGCGACGAAGGCGGTGTCGGCGCCATCGAACAACGCAACGCCGACAAGGCCGCGATCTTGTACGAAGTCATCGACGGCAGCGACTTCTACCGCGGCACCGCGCAGGCGCCGCATCGCTCGCATATGAATGTGACTTTCACCTTGGCCGAAGATGCTTTGCTGAAGAATTTTCTGGACGAAGCGCAAGCCAACGGGCTGTACGCCCTGAAAGGGCACCGCAACGTCGGCGGCGCCCGCGCGTCGATCTACAACGCGATGCCGGTGGAAGGCTGCCGCGCGCTGGCCGAATTCATGCGGCATTTCGAGCGGCGGCAGACCTGAGGGGCGACGGCCGCCAGCCGCAATGGCCACGGCGCTATCCATCATTCATTGCGATTGCGACAGTTTCTACGCTTCCATCGAGGAACGCGACAATCCCGCGCTGGCGGGCAAGCCGGTGGCGGTTGGGGGGCTTCCCGAGCAACGCGGCGTAGTTGCGACCTGCAACTATGTGGCGCGCAAGTTCGGCATCCATTCAGCCATGGCTTCCGCCACTGCGCGAAGACGTTGCCCCCAACTCATCATCATCCGCCCGGACATGGAAAAGTACCGCCGGGCGTCGCGCCAGGTGCATGAGATTTTCCGCCGCTACACGCAAATTATCGAACCGCTGTCATTGGATGAGGCCTACCTCGATGTGTCCGGCTGCGCCGAATTCGGCGGCGATGCGGTGCGCATCGCGCAAGCGATACGCGCCGCCGCGCGCCGGGAAATCGGCATCGGCGTCTCCGCCGGGATCGCGCCCAACAAATTGCTCGCCAAGATCGCCAGCGACTGGAACAAGCCCGACGGCCAGTTTGTGATCAGCGCCAGGCAAATTCCCGAATTCATGGCCCAATTGCCGGTTTCACGCTTGCATGGCGTTGGCAAGGTCACCGCCGAGAAACTGCGCCGCCGCGGCATTGCCTCCTGCGGTGATTTGCAAACCCTCTCCCACGAGGAATTGCGGCGCGATTTCGGCCGATTCGGCCAAAGAATGTACGAACAATGCCGCGGAATCGACCGGCGCCGGGTTGAAGTGCACCGGGTGCGCAAGTCGGTGAGTGTGGAAACGACCTTCGCCAGCGACCTGCCCGACCTGGCGGCCTGTCTGCGGGAATTGCCCCGCCTGGTTGAAAACCTGCGCCAGCGGCTGGACCGCATGCCGGAGCCGCCGCAAATCCGCAAGCAAGTCGTCAAAATCAAATTTCACGACTTCAGCCAAACCACGGTGGAAATGATTTCCGACGCGCCGGCCATGGAAAACTTCCGCGGCTTGTTGGCGACCGGTTTCGAGCGCGGCGGCAAACCCGTGCGCCTGCTCGGCGTCGGCGTCCGGCTGCCAACGGCGAAAAGCTGAGCGTCCGCAAGAGTGGCGCGGGCGCGCGCCGAGCCTGTTTGGCGGCTGCCACCGCGGCTGTGGTATCGACTTCAATTGCGGCGGCCGCGCAGCTTAATCCTGTTGCGCCTGATGCCTCTCGTAGGCGCGCAATTGCTCGGCGGTGGCTTCGGTTTGATGCGCGTCTTTCCATTGCTGGTACGGCATGCCGTATACCATCTCGCGGGCATCTTCGTATTCGACTTCGACACCGCGCGCCGCGGCTTCCGCCTTGTACCACTTGCACAGGCAATTGCGGCAAAAGCCGGCCAGGCTCATCAACTCGATGTTCTGCAGTTGGTTTTGCCCACGCAGGTGTTGCAGCAAGCGGCGGAAAGTGGCCGCTTCGATTTCACTTTGCTGATGCTCGTCCACGTTGCTATTCAAGCCTCCCGTTCAAACGCGCGAGAATCAAGCGCGAATTGGAAAACCGCGCCGCCGGTTGCATGCCAATGCGACGCCGAAGCGCTGACTCGACGGCGACGCCTCAGTACTGCGGACCGCCGTTGCGGTGGCTCTTGTCGACGGACTTCAACTGCCGTTCGGCGGCGTTGAACGCATCCCGGATCGCCACGTACAAGTCCTCGTGCGCCGGATTGTCGTGTTGCCCCTGATTGACCCTGACTTCTTTCTGCGGCGTGTGAATCTCCAGACCCACCGAATAAACCTTGCCTTTGTGGCGGTGGTTGTGGGGCGAATCGAGCACCACCCTGCCGCTGATGATTCGTTCGCAAAATCGCTCCAGCTTGGCGATGCGTTTGCGCACCGCGTCCCGCAGGGCTTCGGTTTGTTCAATGTTGTGAAAAAAGATCTGGAAATCGTTGTTCATGAATCACGCGCTCCTCGGTTGCTGGAGAATGGAAGAAAATTGGACGCAAAAACAGGGAACCAGGCACGAGTGGCTCCGCCTTAAGATGCTGTATGGCTGAAAAATCGGGATGGCGTTGCTGATCTGACCGGCGGGAACTGGCCCAATCCTGAAGCCCAGTGCTGATTCGTGCGGCGGGAAGAAATCTTGCTCGCATCCCGGTTCCTTCGTCGACAGGCTTCCAGCATAAACCCTGAAGTCATAAAAGCGCAAGCCCGAACGCGCCGCGATTCAACCCGTGCCGCTCAGCACTTATGCGCGCGGGCCAAATATGGCAAACTGGCCGTTTTTGGCGGGAGAAAACCATGTTCAGACTTGCCTTCGTCTTCCTGGCTCTGCTTTGCCAGCAAGCCCAGGTCGCGGCCCAGACCGCGGACCCGGCGCCGGGTGATGCGCCTGGGGGAAATGCCGGGCCTGAGACGCAAACGGGTGTGCTGTTCCTGTCCCAGCAGGAGCGCCGCGTCGCTTTCGGCAACATGGCCAGCCTGTCGCCCAGCCGCCTCATCGAAGCGGGCGCCACTGTTTATCCGCTGGCGGAAACACCCCGCGAACTGCACCATCTCGCTTACACCGTGGATGGCGCGAACCAGCGCTTGGCCGACTACCTGGCGGACCCGGCCCACATGGGTCTCATTGTGGTCCAGGACGACAACATACTGCTGGAAGAGTATGCCGATGGGCATGGCCAGGACAGCGTCTGGGTGTCTTTTTCCGTGACCAAATCCGTCACTTCCCTGTTGATCGGCGCAGCCATCAAAGACGGCTTTATCGAAAGCGTCGACCAGCCCGTGGTTGATTACCTGCCGCGGCTGCGCGGCACCGCCTACGCCGACGCCAGCATTCGCAATGTGCTGAACATGGCGTCCGGCGTGCGCTGGAACGAAGACTATGCCGACCCCGCCTCCGATGTCGCCAGAGCGGGCGCGGCGAATGGCATGGGACTGGCGCGGTATCTGGCCGAATTGCCGAACGAGCATGCGCCCGGCACGATTTTCAATTACAACACCGGGGAGACCAACCTTGTCGGTGAGATTCTGCGCGCCGCGATCGGCAACAACGCCGCAACCTACCTGGTCCACAAGATCTGGCAGCCTTTCGGCATGGAAAGCGACGCTTGGTGGGTGTTGGGACGCAGCGGCGGCGGCGAACTTGGCGGCTGCTGCATCAGCGCTTCCTTGCGCGATTACGCGCGGCTCGGACTGTTCGCGATGCGTGGCGGAAGCCTTCCCGACGGTACCGGAGTGTTGCCGGAAAACTGGATCGACGACTCCACCCGACCGTCGCAAGGCAATCCGGGCTATGGCTTTCTTTGGTGGTTGTTCGACGACGGCAGCTATGCCGCCCGAGGTATTTTTGGGCAGTTGATTCGCGTATTTCCCGAACACAACCTGGTGATTGCCGCCCATGGCAACGCGGAAGCCGCGGTCGGCACCCACTTCCATGCGCATCAGCAGGCCGCGGTTGAAGCGATTCGCGATTATCTGGCGGGCGAATCCCGGTAATCCCGGTAACACCAGTGCCAGGGCTCGTAGGCGATGCCCAACTCGTTGCCGCGGGGATAGCTCATGAAAAAGCTGTGCCGCGCGGCATTGCCCGCCAACCAGCGAAATGCGGCGGTGTTTTCGAACTCGACATCGAGATGCTCGCAATCGAGCGTGCCGACATCCACCGCCCGGCCGGTGTGGTGCTCGCTGTAGCCCGGCGCCGCGTTGACCGCCAGAATCTGCTCCAGCGACTGACCCCGCGCAAGCTTGCGGGCAATCAGATCGTGCTGGTAGCGCGGGCTGCGAAAGGCGGAGACGAGCAACAGTTCGATTCCCGCCGCCGCCGCGGCCTGTTTCATCTCCGTCCAGGCGCGAAACGCCACGGGATGCAGTCGCTGCGGGCGGCCAAAACAGTCCGCCTCGGTCGCCACCAGCCGCTCGGGCACGATTTGCGGCGGCATCGGGCTGCAACGCCGATATTCGGCGCTGATTCCAAGCGCCCGGTGCAATGCGCCGATCTCCCGCTCGTAGTCCGCCAGGCTGCTCAAGGTGGCTAACCCCGCACTTCGATTACTTGTTCCCGCGCGATCCGGCCGCGCCAATGAGCCGGCCCCGTTTCATGGACCGATTCGCCGTCGCAATCGACGGCGACGGTCACCGGCATGTCTTCGACGTCGAATTCATGAATCGCCTCCATGCCCAGATCTTCAAAAGCGACAACGCGCGCCGAACGAATGGCTTTCGAAACCAGGTAGGCGGCACCGCCCACAGCAATCAGGTACACCGCCTTGTGCTTGCGGATCGCTTCCACGCCGACAGGCCCCCGCTCGGCCTTGCCGATCATGCCAAGCAGGCCGGTTTGGGCGAGCAGGCGGTCGGTGAATTTGTCCATGCGCGTGGCTGTGGTGGGTCCCGCCGGGCCGATCACTTCATTGCGCACCGGGTCCACCGGCCCCACGTAATAGATAAAACGGTTCCTGAAATCGACCCCGGCGGGCAGCGGTTCGCCGGCATCGAGCATGTTCAGCAATCTTCGATGGGCGGCGTCGCGGCCGGTAAGCAACACCCCGGAAAGCAGCAAAGTGTCGCCCGGGCGCCAACTGGCGATCTCCTCCCGGGTGACCGCATTCAAATTCACCCGGCGCGAACCCGCGCCGGCGTCCCAGTCGAGCACCGGCCATTGGTCCAGCGAAGGTGGACGCAATTCGGCCACGCCGCCGCCGTCGAGGCTGAAATGGGCGTGCCGCGTCGCCGCGCAATTTGGAATCATGGCAACGGGCAGAGACGCCGCATGGGTGGGATAGTCGAGAATTTTCGCATCGAGCACGGTGGTGAGACCGCCCAATCCCTGCGCGCCGATTCCCAGCCGATTGGCCCGGTCGACAATTTCCAGGCGCAATTCCTCCTTGCGGTTGCGCGGCCCGCGCCGGCGCAAATCGTGAATGTCGATAGCGCCCATCAAGGACTCCTTGGCCAGCAGAACCGCCTGTTCGGCGGTGCCGCCGACGCCGATGCCCAGCATTCCAGGCGGACACCAGCCCGCTCCCATTCCCGGCAAGGTTTCCACCACCCAATCCGCCAGATTGTCGCTGGGATTGAGCATGGCCATGCGCGCCTTGTTTTCCGAGCCGCCGCCTTTGGCCGCCAGGCGCACGTGAACGGCGGCGCCGTGCACCACGCGCATGTGAATGACCGCCGGCGTATTGTCTCCCGTGTTTTTGCGCTCGCCGATGGGGTCGGCGAGAATCGAGGCGCGCAACACATTGTCCGGCAGCAAGTAGGCCCGGCGCACGCCTTCGTTGACCATATCCGCGACCGACATGCCGCCTTCCCAGCGCACGTCCATGCCGATCTCCAGAAACACGGTGACAATTCCCGTATCCTGGCAAATCGGACGCTTGCCTTCGGCGCACAAGCGCGAATTGACCAGGATCTGAGCCAGGGCGTCGCGGGCGGCGGGAGACTGTTCGCGCCGCCAGGCTTCATGCAGGGCGGCGATGAAATCCGGCGGGTGGTAATAGGAAATGAATTGCAGCGCGTCCGCCACGCTTTGAATCAGATGCTCGTTGCGAATCAGCGTCATGAGCGCAATTTCCTTCTGACGATGAACAGGCCCAGCGATACGATTATGGCACCGGCAAAGGCGACGATCATGCCCGTCGCCAAGGCGGCCAGCCCGCGCGCCGCCGCCGCCGGGCCAAAGGCGATGGCATCCATCGCCGCCACCATCAAGGCGGGCACGGCGGTCTCTTCGTCGCTGCGGGGAAGCACCGGCGTGTATATCAGCGTCGCGACGAAAATGCGCAGGAACCAGCGGGGAAGGCGTCCGATCAGCGCGGTGAATTTCCACAAAACAAGCAGAAAAACAACGCTGGACGCCAGGTAGATCAACCAGGTCGTGATGTATGTCGATTCACCGGCCATAGCGGCGTCTTTGCTCAAGTGGTGGTGTGCCGGCCACCGCTTCGCATCATAGCACGTTGCCCGGGCCGTTCCCCGCGCCCGCGGGCAGCAAGGCGTCCAGCAGCGGCGCAAGCAGCGTGCGGCGCCAGCCGTCCAGCGCGTTCGGCCAGTGAATGCGCCCGGTGGCGGCATGGGATTGCACCAATTTTCGCAACTGCTTTTTCGCGCACAACAACTCCGGGCTCATTCCGATGCGTTCCGCTTCGGCTTTCACCAAGCGCTGGCATTCGCGCAATGTATCGCGTTGGGCCGCGGCGGCCGCGGCAAATCTTTCATTGCGGCGCGGCGGCGGTCGCTCCGGCGCTCTTGGCAACTCTTTGGAAAGAACATCCGCATACCTGCCGGCGAATTTCGGGCTGACGCCGGTTGCGGCGCGAATCAGCCGCGGCGTAATTTCGTCGCGGCGCTGCAAATGCGAAGCCAGGGCGAGCAGATCGCGATCTTCCACCAGCCAGTTGCGCGGCAGGTTTCTGGCCCGGATTTGCGCCTCGCGCCAGTAGCACAATTCCCGCAGCAAGCTCAGGCCGCGGTCGCTCAATGCCTGATGATGATTGACTTGCAGATATTGGTTCAACCAGGACTGCGGGTCCTCTTCGCGCCGCGCCACGCCCAGCATGCGCCGGCAATCCTCTTCAAACCAGGCATACACATTCCGCGCGCGCAAGCGCGCTTCCAGCTGCTTGTGCAATGCGGGCAGGTAGCGCACGTCATTGGCCGCATAGCGCAATTGGGACGCGCTCAGCGGCCGCCGCAGCCAGTCCGAGCGGGTTTCCGATTTGGGTAGTTCCACGTCGCAAAACCTGGCCGCCAGATCGCGGTAGCTCAGGCTGAATCCGACACCCAGAAACGCCGCCGCGAGCTGGGTGTCGAACAGCTTCGCGGGCTCCGCCGCCAGCAAGTGGTACAGCAACCTCAGGTCTTCCCCGGCGGCATGGATGATCACGGTTGTGCTATCCAGCAAGCGCCGGAAGGGTGTCCAGTCGGCGAGCGAAAGTGGATCGACCAGGAAACAGTCCGAATCAACGCCGAATTGCAGCAGGCCCGCCTTGGGGTAAAACGTTCGCGTGCGGACAAATTCGGTATCGACGCCAATCGCGGGCAATTCACCCCAAAGCGCGCACAATTCGGCAAACCGCGCCTGGTCCTTGACGTATTCGTATTGGGAGTCGGCGCCGCTCATGCAATCAGTCGCGCTTCATGTCCCTGCGGCCGGAAAAGGCGTGCGCCAGCGTGCCGCCGTCGGCGAATTCCAGTTCGCCGCCCACGGGAACGCCATGGGCGATTCTCGACACCGCCACCTCCGCCCCGCGCAACTGCTCCGCGATGTACCACGCGGTCGCGTCGCCTTCGACGGTGGCGTTGCAAGCCAGGATCAACTCTTCAAAGCCTTGCTCCAGCGCCCGTTGAACGAGCAATCCAATGCCGAGCTGTTCCGGACCGATGCCGTCAATCGGCGACAAGTGCCCCATCAGCACAAAATACAGCCCGCGGTAGGTTCCCGCTTGTTCGATCGCCAACACGTCCGCCGGCGATTCAACCACGCAGCACAATTTGCGGTCCCGCGCGGGATTCGCGCAAATTCCGCAAACAGGCTGCTCGGAAAGATTGCGGCATTGCCGGCAATTGCCGACCCGTTCCAGCGCGTCCGCCAGCACCTCGCTCAATCGCCGGCCGCCTTGCCGATTGCGCTCGAGCAGATGCATGGTCATGCGTTGCGCGGACTTTTGACCCACTCCCGGCAGGCAGCGGAAAGCTTCGATCAGCTCTTCGATCAATGCGCTCGAACTCATGAAAGGCCTAGAATGGAAACTTGAATCCCCGCGGCAGCCCGGCAAAGCCAGCCATGCCGCGCAGGGCTTGCTGGTTTTCCTGTTCGATTTTGCGCGTGGCGTCGTTGATCGCCGCGCAGATCAGATCCTGCAGGATTTCCTTGTCGTCGCGCCATACAGCATCGTCAATTTCCACCGCGATGGCATCGAAACCGCCATTCATGCGGACTTTGACCGCGCCGGCGCCGGCCTGGCCAAGGTGCTCGGTGGCGGCCAGTTCTTTTTTGGCCTGCTCCATCTGCTCCTTGACTTGTTTGGCGTGTTTCATCAACTCATTGAAATCTGTCATTTTTCACTTTGACCTCGCGTTGCGGTGACGCTTTCCCTGATGACTTTGCCGGAAAAGTTCCGCAGCAATTCGCGCACATTCGGATCCTGCTCAAATTCGGCAACCAGGCTGAGCGGGTGCCGCTCTGGCGCTGGCGCCGCCGCGCTGGCGCCGTTGCCGTGGATTGCCGTGCGGCTTGGCTTTTCTTCCGCGCGCTGGGATGACCGCCCGGGTTCGGGTTTGGGTTCGAGTTTGGGTTCGGGTTCGGCCTCTGTTTCGGCGTTGACCGGCTTGTCGGAAACCGCAGCCGCCCTTTCATCCGCCGCCGCCGGTTTTTGCGGAGTTTCGCCAGCGCCGGAGACGGGTGCTTCCGTCCCACTTTCTGACGCGCCGCCGGAGTCGCCGGATTCGCGCCGCGCCGCGGGCGGCGCCGGCGCGGGAGCAAACACCAGCATGCGCAGCAAAATCATCTCGAATGCCGCGCGCATGTCCCCCGGCAGGTTCATCTCGTCCCTGCCCTTGCCGCCAATCTGATAAAACAGCTGCAAGTCCTCGGCACTGAATTCCCGAGCCAGATCAAGA
This sequence comes from uncultured Pseudohongiella sp., assembly GCA_965221015.1. Taxonomy (GTDB): domain Bacteria; phylum Pseudomonadota; class Gammaproteobacteria; order Pseudomonadales; family Pseudohongiellaceae; genus UBA9145. The sequence goes on from OZ244859.1 coordinate 1,838,454, forward strand.
ACTTCCTGACGGTCGCCGAGATGGTTGTCGATGGCTTCGGGAATTGCTTGCGCCACGGCCAGACGGTGCAATGTGGATAGCAGCCGATCCAGGGTTTGGGCGTAATCCGGCACCTGGCCGGCAAGTTTTTCCGATGTTTCCAACACCGCGCGCAGGTCCCCTGAAGCCATCGCCCGCAACAGCTCGAAAACCTGCCGCTGGGGCGGTATGCCAAGCATTTCCACCACTGCTTCCGCGCTGATTTTGCCTTGGCAGAAGGCTATGGCCTGGTCGAGCAGAGTCAGGGCGTCGCGCATGCTGCCGGCCGCCGCCCCGGCGATCTGCCATAGCGCGTCCTCCTCGCATTCGACCTTCTCGTCGGCGAGCATGGGCTTGAGGTATTCCACTATGGCCGCGGGGCCCAGGTTTTTCAGGTTGAATTGCAGGCAGCGGGAAAGAATGGTTACCGGCAATTTTTGCGGATCGGTGGTGGCGAACAGGAATTTCACGTGCTCCGGCGGTTCTTCGAGTGTTTTCAGCAAGGCGTTGAAGCTGTGGGTGGAAAGCATGTGAACTTCGTCGATAAGGTAAATCTTGAATCGGGCGCCGGCGGGCGCGTATTGCACGTTTTCCAGCAATTCCCGGGTATCTTCAACCTTGGTGCGCGAGGCGGCGTCAATCTCGTACAAATCGAGAAAGCTGCCTTGGCCGATTTCGACGCAGGCGCGGCATTCGCCGCAGGGTTTTGGGCCAATGCCGCGCTCGCAGTTGAGGCATTTGGCCAGAATCCGGGCCAGGGTGGTTTTGCCGGTTCCCCGCGTGCCGGTGAACAGGTAGGCGTGATGCAGGCGCTGCTGGTCGAGCGCGTTGGTCAAGGTCTTGAGGACGTGCTGCTGTCCGGCGACCTGGCCAAAATTGCTGGGCCGCCATTTTCTGGCGAGTACCTGGTAGCTCATGCCTGTCCGTAGTCGGCCCGGCGGGCGGGCGCATGGGAAGAAAGCGAGGGAAACATGTGGCCTTGCTGTCGGGGGCAAGCCAAACTTCCGCTTCGAGTGGTAGCCCTTGCCAGCCACACCACGGCACATGCCTGAGCTGCTACCGTTGCTCCCTTCCGGGCCTGGCGGGGTTCACAACCTGTCATTGCGCGGGGACCGGCAAGAGTTACCACGTGGAATACTAACACGCCGGGCGGATGGGTGGCTTCGATCCGTCTCCGTCGGCCCCACACGTCATTCTGCGCGCAGCGAAGCGGAGTCGCAGAATCTCCACCATTCTTGCAATGGCTGAAATGCGTGGACTTGGGTTGGAAGCAAGGTTTATGCTTGATTGGAGCGCGATTCGGAGTGTGGGCAATGTCGAGAATTCGGTGGGTGGCCAGCGTCTCCATGCTGGTGTTCGGGCTGGGTAAGGCGGCGGTTGGTTTGGGCCAGGGGACGCCGTTTGCGGGGCAGATTACGCCGACGCAACCGTTTACGGTACAGACCCACGAAATTGACCAGGTGCTGGTGACGCCGCTGGCGACGGGTTTGGCGAATCCTTTCGATATGGCTTTCCGCGGCAATGGCGACATTCTGATCACCGAGCGCTACACGGGGAAATTGCGGGTGGTGCGGGATGGTCGATTGCTGCGGGATGACCTGGCCGGCTTGCCCGAGGTCTATTCGGATGTGTTCCGGGCCGGCCTGATGGCGGTGGCAGTGCATCCCGATGACGACAGCATTGTGTATTTGACCTACACCAAGCCCATTATTGTGGACGGCGAACCCGAGCAAACCGTTGCGCTGCTGCGGGCCCGCATCGTCGAGGACACGCTCACGCAGGTCGAGGAAATTTTCTCGGCCAAGGGGCTTGACCGGGGCATCGCCGCCTCGCAGTTGTTGTTCACGCCCGAAGGAAAGCTGCTGATGTCAATCGGTGGCGCTTACGTTTACGCGGGCTATGGCGATTACGCCCAGGACCCGGCCGTGCATTTCGGCAAATTGCTGCGCCTGAACGACGATGGTTCGGTCCCGGAGGACAATCCTTTTCTCACCGGCGGCGAATATCTGCCCGAAGTCTATAGCGTGGGCCACCGCAACATCATCGGCCTTTCCTACCATCCCGAAACCGGAGAACTATGGGCGACGGAAAACGGCCCCCAGGGCGGCGATGAAGCGAACATTATCGTGCCCGGCGCGAACTATGGCTGGCCCATCGTCTCCCACAGCCGCCAATATCGCGGCGACCGGGTCTCAGACCGCCCGTGGGACCCCCGTTTCGAGGACCCGGAAGTCATCTGGTGGCCTTCCATCGCGCCGGCGTCGATGATTTTCTACTCCGGCGACAAACTGCCGCAATGGCAAGGCAATATGCTGGTGGGTTCAATGATGGAAGGCCGCATCCCCGGCACGGGCCACCTCGAACGGGTGGTCTTCAACAGCCGCGGCCAGGAAATCCGCCGCGAAAGCCTGTTGCAATCCTTGCATTCCCGCGTCACAGGCGTCGCCCAAGGCCCCGACGGCTACCTTTACATTCTCCTCGACGAGGAAAACGGCGCCCTGCTTCAGCTCGAGGCCGTCACCCGCGATGATTGACGGTCCCCACCCAAGGTACAGCGCGTCGGGTTTACGCCGACCCAATCATTGAGGCGAGCGCGGATGGCGCGAGTCCAGCGTTTTCGCTGGCTGCGGGTTGTCTGCAGGATTACCGCAGGTCGTACCAGACCCCACGACCACTGCCGTGTTGATTCAGGGTGCCGCGCTCGACCAGTGCCCGAAAGTGCTGCTTCAAGGTATTGCGACTGGCGCCCGTCAGCTTGATGACTTCACTCATAGTGACACGGCCATGCTCGCGGGCGAACTCGACAATCTGCAGCGACAGCTCCGGCAGCGCCGCCATGACGATCTTCTCGCGCTCGACCTTCTTCTCTAGGCGCGCAACCTGCTTGGTCAGTGAACGAAGGAAGAACACCAGCCAGGGCCGCCAGTCCGGCGCCTCGGTTCGGATCGTTCCCTGCGTCTGGCGCAGCGCCAGGTAGTAGGCCTCTTTGCTCTGCTCGACCACGCTTTCCAGCGAACTGTATGGCACGTAGGCATAGCCCGCTTGCAACAGCAATAGTGTGGTCAGTACACGGGAAAGCCGCCCGTTGCCATCCTGGAAGGGATGAATCTCCAGAAACACCACGATGCAGATGGCGGTGATCAGCAGTGGATGCAGTTGGCCGGCTTCGCGCTCCCGGTTCAACCAGTCCACCAGTTCCGTCATCAGGCGGGGCGTGTCGAACGGGGTGGCTGTCTGAAACACGATACCGATCTGGGCACCGTTCTCGTCGAAGGCGGCGACACTGTTCGAGTGGGTCTTATAGTTGCCGCGATGCCGTGTGTCTTTCTCGCTGTAGCGCAAAAGCATCTGATGCAACTGCTTGATGTGGTTTTCGGTAAACGGGATGTCCTGCCAGGACGAGAACACCTGATCCATCACCTCGGCATAGCCGGCCACCTCCTGCTCGTCGCGGGTGTCGAATGACTGTATCTCCAGGTTTGACAGCAGCCGTTCCACCTCGCGGTCGGACAGCTTGCTGCCCTCGATCCGGGTGGAGGAACCGATGCTCTCAATGGTCGCCACATGGCGAAGGGCCGCCAGGCGATCGGGCGCAAGTGTACCCAGGGCGCGCCAAGCGCCTTTGAACTCGTCGATCCTGGCGATGAGGCTCAGGATCTCTGGGGTGATCTGAAGTGTGTCGGTTCTCAGCATGAACCAATAGTACACCCATTTACACCCATTTTCGGCATGCCTCCGTTATTTCGCCCATTTACACCCATTCCTGGCGATGCCCGCCCAATCTGAGTATTCGACTTGATAACTGAGGGAGAGGAAGCGTTCATGGCGAAAACAACGCAACGGAGCGAAACCATGAACCATCCAAAATACACATGCAACCACATCAATCAGAAACCACTCGCTGACCGCTGGGATCTTTTCGAGCGGATTCTGGAACGTTGGCGGGCCATTGGCTGGGAGCCCTACTTCCTCTGTCAGATTTGTGTTGCATGGAATTACACCGGAAGACTCAAAATGCCGCCTTGTTGAGATGGCGTCTTGTGATGCGGCGGTATGGCGGGAGAATCGGCAATCGAGATGTTCGAGAGCCGGGGTTTTGAATTGGCGGTGAGAGAGGGATTCGAACCCTCGATGCCTTTCGACATACACACTTTCCAGGCGTGCTCCTTCGACCACTCGGACATCTCACCGAAGTTTTGCTTTGGATTCGCGGGCTGCCTCCCTTGAGCGCCGGCTTTGCCCTTGCCCACGCTCGTTTCCTGCGCGAGTTGAGATTGCGCGTTTGCCACGCCCGCCGCACAAGCCTATTGCTCAGCCTGCGGCTCCCGCAAATGCCGCAAGCGCTATTGCCTCGCGTCGCGGCCGAGCAAGTCTTCCGTGGTCACCGGCGCGGTGCCGCGGTAAACATTGATTTCGAGGCCGCCGCGGCGCAGGAAATGCATCGACAGGCGCATTTCATCGGGCGCGCAGGCGTGCATGATGTCATGAAACGCCTGTTCCGCGCATCGTTCATGCCAGGCCGCATGTTCGCGAAAACCGAACAAATAGGAAAGCAGGCCCGCCTCCGCTATTTCCCGGCCGCTGTAGCATATGGCGACACTCGCCCAGTCCGGCTGTCCGGTCACCGGGCAGAGTGAACGGAACAATTCCGTGCGCAGTTTTTTCTCCGCCACCGCATTGGGCGAAATGGCCAACAAACTGGCATCGGGGCCGCTCCCGCTTGCCGCAACAGGCCAGTGGTCGATCAGTTCGTATTCGGCCAGCCGGCAATTGTCGGGATAGTTGGTCAGGCCCCAGATGCGCACTTGCGGGTCCGCTCCGCAGCAATTCGCCAAGTCTTGGCAAATTCGCTCGGCGGCCTGATCCGAATCCTCGAATCGTTCCTGGTTTAGGCCGGCAAGATACAGTTTCAAGGACTTGGACTCGACCATGTTCGGCGAGTCCGCGGGAAAGATCATTTCACCGAAATAAACTCCCGGCTTGCCATCGCCGTCAAGCCAGGACAATTCATAGGCGCGCCAGTGGTCGAGCCCGGTCATTGCCGAGGCCGGCTTGGCCGCGGTGGATTCCCGGGGGATGGGGTGCAGCAGCTCGGGGCTGTATCGATCCGGCGCCGCAACGCGCCGGCCGAGCGGATTTCCGGCCATGGCTCAACTCCGAATGCCGGTGCCCTTGCGCAGCAGCCAAATACAGGCGCCGAACAGCAGCACGATGAACAGGATCAGCATGGCGAAGGCCCAGACCACGTTGATGTCCGATTCGCCAAGAATGCCATAGCGAAAGGTGTTCACCATGTAAAAGATCGGGTTCAACTGGGAAACCAGTTGCCAGAATGGCGGCAGCAACTCGATCGAATAGAACACGCCGCCGAGATAGATCAGCGGGGTCAGCACGAACGTCGGTATGATGGATATGTCGTCGAAGTTGTTGGCGAACACCGCGTTGATGAATCCGCCCAGGGAGAAAACCAGCGAGGTGCACACCACAACGGCAATCGTGATCAGCGGGCTGTACAACCGCAGTTCCGCGAACAGCAGGGAAACCAGCGTCACGATCAAGCCAACGCAAAGGCCGCGCGCCATGCCGCCGGCGACAAAGCCGGAAAGAATGATGTAGTTCGGGATGGGCGCCACCAGCAGTTCTTCCACGCTGCGCTGGAATTTCTGGCTGAAAAAGGACGATACGACGTTGGAGTAGGAATTCTGGATCACGGCCATCATGATCAACCCGGGCACGATGAATTCCATGTAGCGGAAGCCGCCCATTTCTCCGATGCGGCTGCCGACCAGGTTGCCGAAGATCACGAAGTACAGCGATATGGTGATCACCGGCGGCAGCATGGTCTGGGACCAGATGCGCATGAAACGCCGCACTTCCTTGATGACAATCGTCTCCAGGGCAACCAGCTTGTGGTTGGCTTTCATCCCTTGCCTCCGGACTCGCCCGCGCGCAGGCGCGAGAGGAACAATTGTTCGAGACGGTTGGCCTTGTTGCGCATGCTGAGGATGCGGATGCCAAGCCGGTCGAGCACGGCGATCGCGCTGTTGATGTCCCGGCCGCCGGAAAGGACCGCTTCAATGCTGTGCGAATCCACTTTGCGCAGCGCGAGGCCGGGTTCTTCATGGCGAAGGTCGGCGTCGAAATCCGCCTCCGCATCGAGAATGTAGGCGTGGGTGTCAAGCTCCAGCAGCAGTTTCTTCATGCTGGTGTTTTCGATGATATTGCCTTCGTCGATGATGGCGATATTGCGGCACAGTTGCTCCGCCTCTTCCAGATAGTGGGTGGTGAGGACGATGGTGGTGCCGGCGCGATTGATCCCGCGCAAGAAGTCCCACATCGAGCGGCGCAATTCGATATCGACCCCGGCGGTGGGTTCATCGAGGATCAGCAAGCGCGGCTCGTGCACGAGCGCCCGGGCGATCATCATGCGGCGCTTCATGCCGCCGGACAGCAGCCGCGAGCGGACATCGCGCTTGTCCCACAGGCCCAATTGCCGCAGGTATTTTTCCGTGCGCTGCGCGGCCAGCTTGCGCGGGAGGCCGTAATAGCCCGCCTGGGTCATGACGATGTCGGCCACTTTCTCGAACTGGCTGAAGTTGATCTCCTGGGGCACCACGCCAAGGTCGAGCTTGGCCTGGTAGATGTGCGTATCGACATCCCGCCCGAAAATCCGCACCTCGCCCCCGGTCCGCGTAACCAAGGTGGACAAAATGCCGATGAAAGTGGATTTGCCGGCGCCGTTGGGGCCGAGCAAGGCGAAGAAATCCCCCTGCTCCACTTCCAGCGTCACGCCCTTCAAAGCGGCGACGCCGCTGGCGTACACCTTTTGCAGGTCGTTGACGGAAATGGCTACAGTCATCGGGCAAATTTGTCGCGAAAAGGGTCGCTCCCGCAGCGGGCGCAAAAAACCCGGCTGGCGCCGGGTTTTCGAATTTGGCGTCCCCTAGGGGTTTCGAACCCCTGTTGCCGGGATGAAAACCCGGTGTCCTAGGCCTCTAGACGAAGGGGACTTGTCCGGCCGACCGATGCCTGCGCGGAAAGCGGGGCATTCTAAAAAAAACCGCGGGCTTCAGTCAAGCCGAATACGCCCCGTTGCGGCAGGCAACGAACCTGTCGGAAGCGGCCGGGGCAGTCGCTGAATGGCGGCGCTTGCTTTACAATGCCCGATACAGTTTTTGCGTCGCCTGATTGGCGGATTCATGCCCATTCATCTGAAATCGCCCGCCGAGATCGAAAAAATGCGCGTGGCCGGCCGGCTTGCCGCGGAAGTGCTGGAAATGATCGGCGAGCATGTGAAGCCCGGCGTTTCCACCGGCGAACTCGACCGAATCTGCCACCAGCATATTGTCGAAAAGCAGCGGGCGGTCCCGGCGCCGCTGAATTACAAGGGTTTTCCCAAGTCGATCTGTACGTCGGTCAACCACGTCGTTTGCCATGGCATTCCCAGCGACGACAAATTCCTGAAAAACGGCGACATCATCAATATCGATATCACCGTCATCAAAGACGGATACCACGGCGACACCAGCAAAATGTTCTTTGTCGGCGAAGTGGCGGAGCACGCCCGGCGGCTGGTGCAAGTAACCCGGGAATGCCTGCTCATGGGCATCGAGGCGGCCCTGCCCGGCAATCGGCTTGGCGATATCGGCCATGTGATTCAGCAGCATGGCGAAGCGAACCATTTCGGCATTGTGCGCGAATATTGCGGCCATGGCATCGGCCGCGGTTTTCACGAGGACCCGCAGGTGCTACACTATGGCGCGCCCGGCACCGGAGTCGCGCTCAAACCGGGCATGGCCTTCACCATCGAACCGATGCTCAACGCCGGAACGCGCCACACCCGGCTTTCCAGCAAGGACGGCTGGACCGTCACCACCCGCGACCGCCGCCTGTCGGCGCAATGGGAACACACCATCGCCATTCTCGACGACGGCTGCGAAGTGCTTACCTTGCGCGACGAGGAAAAATGACCAGCGCCAACACCACGCGGCGCAAGGCGCCGGCCAAGGACCGCGCGGTTTCCCGGCGGGCCTTGCTCGATGTGGCGGCGCTGAAAGCCGAACTCAATGCCGGCGGCGACGAAGTCGCGCTGATCCGTTCGGCGCTCGCCGCCGCCGGCGAACGGCTCGACCAATACTATCTGGCGAATTGCCGCATCGGCGAAATCGTCGCGGCGCGGGCCTGGCTGGTCGACCAGTTGCTGACCACCATTTGGGAACGCCAGGACTGGCCGGACCGGGAGAACATCAGCCTGCTGGCGGTGGGGGGTTACGGCCGCGGCGAACTGCTGCCGCATTCCGACGTGGATTTGCTGATTCTGACGCGGGCCTCGGGTCATCAGGCGTATCGGGATCAGATCGCCCGCTTCACCGCCCTGCTTTGGGATATTGGCCTGGACATCGGCCAAAGCGTGCGCTCGATCCGCCAATGCAAAAGCGCGGCGCGGGACGATCTCACCATCGCCACAACGCTGATGGAATCGCGCACGCTGGCCGGGCCGGAGGAATTGCGCGAAGAAATGCGCGCCGCAACCGGCCCCGGCGCCATTTGGCCGACACGGAAATTCCTTCGCGCCAAACTGGAGGAACAAAGCTCCAGGCACGAAAAATACCACCACATCGATTATGCCCTCGAGCCCAACATCAAGACCTCCCCCGGCGGCTTGCGCGATATTCAAACCATAGCCTGGGTGGCGCAGCGGCATTACGGCGCCAATTCCTTCGGCGACATGATGAAGCTCGGTTTTCTGACCTGGTCCGAGCACATCACCTTGATGCGCGGCCTTCATTTTCTGTGGAAACTGCGCTACGGCATGCACATGCTCGAAGGCCGCCGCGAAGACCGCTTGCGCTTCGACATGCAGCGCGCCCTGGCGGCGATGTTCGACCACCGCGACGACAAGGAAAGCCTTGGCGTTGAAAAACTGATGAAACAGTACTACCGCGCCGTGGGCAACCTGCGCGGCCTCAACGACATGCTGCTGCAACATCTGGATGAAGCGATCCTGCGCGGCGACAAGCGCGAATCCATCATCGACCTGAACCGCCGCTTTCGGGTTCGCAACGGCTACCTCGAAGCGCGCTCGGAGTCGGTGTTCCGCAACGCGCCTTCCGCCTTGCTGGAGGTGTTCGTGCTGCTCGCGAACAATCCGCAAATCGAAGGCATACGGGCCTCGACCATCCGCTTGCTGCGCGAACACCGCAAATTGATCGATCGCAATTATCGGAACGATATTCGCAATGTCAGCCTGTTCATGGAGCTGTTGCGCTCGCCCCATCAGCTCGTGAGCCAACTGCGGCGCATGGCGCGCTACGGCATCCTCGGCCGCTATCTGCCCGAATTCGGCAAGATCATGGGCCAGATGCAACACGATCTCTTCCACATTTACACGGTGGACGCCCACAGTTTGCAAGTCGTGCAAAACATGCGCGGGCTGGCGCTGCCCGAGGCCGAATCCGAGTACCCTTTCGTCGTGCAAATCTACAAGCACTTGCCGAAAGTGGCCCTGCTTTACATCGCCGGCCTGTATCACGACATCGCCAAGGGCCGCGGCGGCGACCATTCATTGCTGGGCAAGACCGACGCGGAAAATTTCTGCCGCCGGCACCGGCTCAGCGCCTGGGACGCCAAGCTGGTGTCCTGGCTGGTGGAAAATCATTTGCTGATGTCGATGACCGCCCAGCGCAAGGACATCGACGACCCGGAAGTGATTCGACAATTCGCCCGCGCCGTCGGCGACAAGTTGCACCTTGACTACCTCTACGTGCTGACCGTCACCGACATCAGGGCGACCAACCCGGAATTGTGGAACTCCTGGCGCGCCACCTTGTTGCGCAATTTGTATCTCAACGCGCGGCGCGCCCTGCGCCTGGGACTGGAAAATCCGCGCGACCGCGGCGAGCGCATTGCCGACAAGAAACAATCCGCCGCCTTGCGGCTGCGCGCGGACGGTTTGAGCGACGCGCGAATCGACTCGGTCTGGCGGCAAATGAACGATGAATATTTCGTGCGCGAGTCGGTCGACAACGTTTGCTGGCATACCCGCGCGATCCTCGAGCACGGCAGCGGGAAAGCGCTGGTTTCCCTGCGCGAAATGTCGGCGGACGCCGCCGAAGGCGCAACGCTGGTTTTCACTTATGCGCGGGATGCGGATTACCTGTTCGCCAACAGCACCGTGGCCTTCGAGCGTTTGAAACTGAATGTGCAAAGCGCCCGCATTTTCACCTTGGACAGCGGCCAATGCGCGAACACCTACACCGTGCTCGAAGCCAACGGCAACCCGGTTGGCAACAATCCGCGCCGGGTGGCGGAAATCCGCGCCATGCTGCTGCGTCATCTCGACAATCCGGGCAGCCTGATTCCCGGCCCGGAGTTTCATCCCAGCCGCAGGAAAAAAAGCTTCGGCCATCATGTCAGCACAACCTTGATCAACGCACCGGACAAGGACCATTCCACCCTCGAAATCAACTGCCCCGACCAGCCCGGCATTCTCGCCTGCGTCGGCCAGGTGTTCGCCGAGTTCGGCATCAGCTTGAAAGACGCGCGGATTGCCACCCTCGGGGAACGCGTCGAAGACTTGTTCTTCATTGCCGACAAGCATGGCAATCCGTTGCTTGACGCATCCTTCGCCCGGGATTTGCAAGAGCGCATCAAGACCCGCATCGCCGAAAAGCTTGCCGCCCGCCGCTAGCCGCGCTCTGCGCGCAAACATCCGCACCAAGCCCGAGGTGTGAAATTTCGGCTACAATCGCCGCTCCCGCGCAAGCGCCAAAGGGAGCAACCGCAGTGATCGGCTTCGGCCTTGGTATTGCCAGCCGCAATTCCGCACAGGAACTGATCGAGACTTATTACCCGTTGCCCGCGGTCAACCCCGGCGACGATTGGGCTCGAAAGCTGGCCGACCTGTGCGGACTGAAACCCGGCGCAAGCGGCCATCGACTGCTGGATGGAAAAGCCTTGCAGGCGTTCCAGGCCACCGCGCAGGCGTTGGGCCAAACGGAGCAAGCCGGGTTGGCCGCGCAGTTGCGGGACTGCCGTCAGCCGCTGGTGCTTTGCCTCACGCACTGGCAATCCGCGCCCGCCTCGGTGGCGGAAGCTTTTCTCAAGCTGCATTTGCTGTCCCACCGCTTGGCCAAGCCCCATGAACAAAACCTCGAAGGCATTTTCGCGGTCTTGCACAATCTCGCCTGGACCAGCCGCGGGCCGGTCAGTTTGGCGGACCTGCCCGGCATGCAACTGGCGGCGCGCAAACAGGGCGAAACCTTGATGGTTCATTCGGTGGACAAGTTTCCCAAGATGACGGACTACGTGGTGCCATCCGGCGTGCGGCTGGCCGACAGCGCCCGCATCCGGCTCGGCGCCCATGTAGGCGAAGGCACCACGGTCATGCATGAAGGTTTCATTAATTTCAACGCCGGCACCGAAGCCCGCGCCATGATTGAAGGCCGCATTTCGGCCGGTGTCGTGGTGGGTGAAAACAGCGATCTTGGCGGCAGCTCCAGCACCATGGGCACCTTGTCCGGCGGCGGCACGGAAATCGTCTCTGTTGGCCGCAATTGCCTGATCGGCGCCAATGCCGGCATCGGCATGTCCCTGGCCGACGGCTGCATCGTCGAAGCGGGACTGTACCTGACAGCCGGCGCCGTGGTGCGCCAGCTCGACGCCGACGGCAAAACGCTGAGAACTTGCAAGGCGCGGGAACTTTCCGGCTTGGCGAACCAGCTTTTCCGGCGCAATTCGATCTCCGGCGCCATCGAATGCCTGCCCCGCAAAATGCAAGTGGCCTTGAATGAAGAACTTCATGCAAGCAACTGATTTCATTAACGAGACGCGGGAACTCACCGCCGAATTGATTCGCCGGCGCTCGGTCACCCCGGAAGATGCCGGCTGCCAGGAATTGCTGCGCGAACGCTTGCAGGCGGTCGGATTTTGCTGCGAAACAATGCAATTCGGCGCGGTGACCAACCTCTGGGCGGTGCGCGGCGATGCCGGACCCCTGCTCGTGTTCGCCGGCCATACCGATGTGGTGCCACCCGGCCCGCTGCGGCAATGGCACAGCGACCCGTTCGCGCCCGAAGTTCGCGCCGGCCGGCTCTACGGCCGCGGCGCGGCGGACATGAAAGGCGCGGTGGCGGCCATGATTACCGCCGCCGAGGCCTTTCTGGCGAACAACGACTTGCGCTGCCGCCTCGGCTTTCTCATTACCAGCGATGAAGAAGGCGAAGCCGTGGATGGAACCGCCAAGGTGATGGCGGAACTGCGACGGCGCGGGGAACAAATCGATTATTGCCTGGTGGGCGAACCATCCTGTGTCGAGCGCCTGGGCGACACCATCAAGATCGGCCGCCGCGGCTCCATCAACGGCTTGCTGACGGTTGGCGGCTTGCAAGGGCACGTGGCTTATCCGCAAAAGTCGATCAATCCCATCCACGAAGCCTTGCCGGCGCTGTCGCGCCTGCTCGCCATCGAATGGGACCAGGGCAACGAGTCCTTTCCTCCGACCTGTTTGCAACTATCCAACATCAATGCCGGCACCGGGGCCGACAACGTGATTCCCGGCGCGCTGGAAGTTAAATTCAACTTGCGCTATTCCACCGAAATCAGCGCCGACGAAATTCGCGCGCGGGTTGCCCAATTGCTGCGCGAGTCGGGCCTGGACCACAGCATCGACTGGCATGAATCGGGCCAGCCATTTCTCAACGAGAGCGCGGAATTCACCGATGTGGTCGCCGCCTGCATCCGGCATGAACTTGGCATAAATCCCGAGCGCAGCACCAGCGGCGGCACTTCGGACGGCAGATTCATTGCGCCCACAGGGGCGCAGGTGGTCGAATTCGGCCCCTGCAACGAAAGCATCCACCGGGTCAATGAAAATGTCGTCGTTGAAGATCTCGGCGCACTCGCGCGGATTTATCAACGCATCATGGAAGCATGCAACAGCAGCAACAGCCCCAGCCCAACGCGGTAAATCACAAAAGGCTGAAAGCTGATCCGGCTGATCCAGCGCAGAAACCAGTGAATGCTCAGCCAGGCGACCAGCGCCGACAGCGCGGCGGCAAAACCGAGCAGCCACAATTGCCGCGCCGGCGGCGGTTCCAGGATCAAATCGACCGCCTCCAGCGCGCCGCTGGCAAGCATGACCGGAACGGCGAGCAGAAAGGAAAAACGCGCCGCCGACTCGCGGTCGAGCCGGCAGAGCAAGGCCGCGGTCATGGTGACGCCGGATCGTGATGTGCCCGGAATCAATGCCAGCATCTGCGCCAGACCAATCAGCAGCGCGGTTCTCCAGCCGATGGATTCCATTCCCCTGCCGCCGCGGCCGCGCCAGTCTGCGTAGCCAAGCAATAGTCCAAAAACGATGGAGCTGCTTGCGACCACGGGCAGCGCGCGGGCATAAGTTTCGACCACATCCCGCAACAAAAACCCGGCCAAACCCACGGGCAAGGTTGCAAAAGCCACCAGGTAAAGCAAACTGCCGCTTTCGTGGCGTGGACCAAAACGCAATCCGTCGAAAACCATGCCCGCAAGTTGGCGGCGGAAGTACCAAATTACCGCCACCAGGCTGCCACTGTGCACAGCGACGTCGAAGGCCAGCCCCTGGTCGGGCCATGCGAACAAAATCGAAGGCAGCAGCAGGTGGGCGGAGGAGGAAACCGGCAGAAATTCGGTCAAGCCCTGAATCAGGGCCAACACGGCAACCTGAAGCAGTCCCGGATCAGTCACTTGCGGCTTGTTCACGAAAGCGGGGCGGCGCGGCAACATAGTTTGGCCGCAGGCAATCGGCGCTGGTGAATTGCTTGCGCCGCCACATGGCGTGGGCGAGTGTCGCCAGGTCGACATCGGCCACGGGCAGCTTCACCGGCCCGCCGCGCAGGCGAATGCCGAAATGCTTCTCGATGGCCCCGGCCCGCGGCCAGCCATCTCCCACGGCGAGCCAGTCCCGCGCCAGCGCCGCATCCAGGCGCAGGTCGGCCAAGGCGCCGGCCTGCTCGTCGCCGCGCAACACCAGACCGTCCGCGGAATCCTGGTAACACGCGAAAAACAATGATTCCGCGGGCGCCCGCAATCCCACCAAAATGGCCTGCGCCGGATGTTGCCGCATAGCCGCCGCGGCGTTCAACGCCAGCGTCGACATCGGCAACCCCGGCGCGTCCCATGCGGCGCACAAGCCCTGGGCGGCCGCAACGCCAATGCGGGTGCCGGTAAAACCTCCGGGGCCGGCCAGCACAGCCACCGCGTCCGCGCGGTTCAGGCCGGCTTCGTCCAGCGCATCCATGGCGAGTTGCAAAATGGTCTGGGCCGATTGTTTGTCCACCCGCGCATGGCGGCTGAAAAGCGCGCCTTCGCGCCAAACCAGCGCGCGGCTGCTTTCCCATGCGGTATTCAGGATCAGGATGGACGTCATGCGCGGCGGCTCCCTTGCGGCTCTATTCCAATCCATCCACCCGGTGGCAAAACCGGCAACCGCGCTGTTCCAACCGCGTTATGGTTCGAGTTGCGATCACGCTTGCCGCGGGCACCCGGCGCTCAGGCCAGCAGGCGGAAAATGGTGTCGCGAATTTCGGTTACCGGCGCGCCGCCGTCCACATTGAGCACGCGCAAGGGCAGGCCTTCCGCCGCGAGCCCGCGATAGAAGGCAACCAGCGGTTCGGTTTGATGGTGATATACCTTCAGTCGTTCGCGCACGGTTTCCTCCTTGTCGTCTTCGCGTTGAATCAGCGCTTCTCCGGTTTCGTCATCGCGGTTTTCCACCTGGGGTGGATTGTGTTCAATGTGATACACCCTGCCAGAGGCCGGATGCGTGCGCCTGCCGCCGAGCCTGCGCACAATCTCGTCGTCGCTGACCGCGATGTTGAGAACTATGTCGATTTCCACGCCCGCGCCGATAGTGGCGCGCGCCTGGGGTATGGTGCGGGGGAAGCCGTCGAACAAAAACCCGGCGGCGCAATCGTCCCTGGCGAGGCGTTCGAGCACCAGCGCGACAATGAGTTCATCGCTGACCAATGCGCCCTTGGCCATGACCTCTTCGACCTGGCGACCGAGCGCGGACTTCTCACGCACCGCGGCGCGCAGCATATCGCCGGTGGCAATCTTCGGTATGCCGAACTTTTCCGAAACAAACCGGGCCTGGGTACCTTTTCCGGCGCCTGGCGCGCCCAACAAAATGATTTTCAAGTTCAGTCACCGCTCGTTTTGCCGCGCAGGCGGGATTTGGCCAGTGTCCACAGAGAATCGAGTTCGCGCAAGTCCCGCTCGGGCAAAGCCCAGCCGCGTTCCGCGGCAAGCTGTTCCAAATCGCGAAAGCGCGCTTCGAAACGCCGGTTCGATTCACGCAAAGCCGACTCGCAGTCGAGTTGGCAATGGCGCGAAAGATTGACGATGGCGAACAGCATATCGCCGAGTTCTTCGCGCATGCCCGCGGAATCTTGCGCCGCCTGGGCGCGCTCGAATTCGGCGAGTTCCTCTTTCAGTTTGTCGATTACTGGCCCGGTTTCGCGCCAGTCGAAGCCCACCGCGGCCGTGCGCTGTTGCAGTTTGCGCGCTTTTTCCAGCGCCGGCAGCGACTTGGGCAATCCGTCCAGCACACTGCGGGGCGCGTCGCCGTTCTCGTTCGCGGCTTCTTTTTCCGCCCTTTCGGAGCGCTTGATCGCTTCCCAATTGTCCAGAACTTCGTTGGCGCTGAGTTGCTGCTCGCAGCCAAAACTTTCGATCCGGCCATCGGGGAAAACATGGGGATGGCGCCGCAGCAACTTCTCGGTCACCGCGTCGGCCACATCCTGGAACTCGAAACCTCCCTCCTCCCGGGACAGTTGCGCGTAAAACACCACCTGGAACAGCAAATCGCCCAATTCGTCGCGCAAGTCGCCGCGGTCGCCGCGCGCGATTGCCTCGGCCACTTCATGGGCTTCCTCGATGGTGTGCGGCACCAGCGACTCGAAAGTCTGCTTCAGGTCCCAGGGGCAGCCAAATTCCCGGTCCCGCAGCATCGACATCAACTCGAGCAGCCTTTCCATGGGCTGGTCTTGCACTTGTTGTTCTTGATTCATTTTCCTCATTCATGTTGCCGGCCGGCCCTGATAACGAATTGTCGCGCATTCGAACAGGGCCACCGATTCGACATGCGAGGTATGCGGGAACATATCCATAACCCCCGCGGATTTCAAATAAAAACCGCCGCGGGTCAACTCCAATGCGTCCCTGGCAAAGGATTTTGGATTGCACGAAACATAAACCAGCCGGCGGGCGCCAACTTTCTTGACCAGGGGAATCGTCTCCAGCGCGCCGCTGCGCGGCGGGTCGAGCAGGACTTTTTGGTAGCGGCGCAGCGCCCAGGGCGCTTCCAGATTCCAGCCTTGCAAGTCGGCGGCGAAGAAGCTGACGTTGTTCAAACCGTTGGCGCGGGCGTTGTGTTCGGCCCGCGCCACCATATCCTTGCCGCCTTCAACGCCTGTTACCGAGGCGCAGCCGCGGGCCAGCGGCAAGCTGAAATTGCCCAAGCCGCAAAACAGGTCCAGGACATGATCTTCCGGGGCAAGCGCGAGCAGGTCGGTTACCAGCCGCGCCGCGCGCCGGTTGACGGCGGCGTTGACCTGCAAAAAGTCCATCGGGTGAAATGCCATCCGCAAATTGAATTCGGGCAAGTGGTAATACAGCTCATCCGGCCCCTGGTCGGGATACAGGCGCCGCACGCTGTCGACCCCCGCCGGCTGCAAATACAGGTGAAGGTTCCAGTGCGCGGCAAATTCGCGCAGCCGCATCGCGTCCGCCGCGGCCAGCGGCCGCAAATGCCGCAGCACCAGGGCAACCACGGGACGAAAACTCTCGGCGTCAGTCTCGCCCACGGCGGCTTCGATTTGTGGGATAGTCTCCCGGGCCGCCAATCCATTAAGCAAAACGCGCAAGGGGCGAATCAGTTCCGCCAGCCCCGGCGCGAGCACTTCGCAGGCATGCATGTCGGTGACATAGTTTTTGCGCCGCTCGCGGAAGCCCACCAAGACCCCGCCCTTGCGGCGCACCATGCGCACCGCCAAGCGCGCCTTGCGGCGGTAATTCCAGTGCGGCCCGGTCACCGGCGGCAGCATCTGGTAGCTGCCAGGTTCGATGTTCGCAAGCTCGCGCAAGTGTTGCCGCAGCGTTTCGGCCTTTTGCGCCAATTGCGCATTGGGTTCGACATCCTGCAAGCCGCAGCCGCCGCAGACGGGAAATACCGCGCAGCGCGGGCGCGCCGCTTCCAGGGCCAAGGTCATTGTCAAATGCCGCCGGGCAACGCGCCTTCGGGCATGGTTTTGGCGCAAGCGGCGGGCATTATTCGGCTTCCGCGTTGAACACGCCGGTGGAGAGGTAACGGTCGCCGCGGTCGCAGATGATGGCGACAATAGTGGCGTTTTCGACAGCCCGGGAGAGTTCCAGGGCGGCATGAGCCGCGCCGCCGGAAGAGACGCCGCAAAATATGCCTTCTTCGGCGGCGAGGCGGCGCATCATTATTTCGGCGTCGCGTTGGCTGACATCGACGATGCGGTCAACCCGGCTGCGATCGAAAATCTTGGGCAAATATTCTTCGGGCCAGCGCCGGATTCCGGGAATGCGCGAGCAATCGCTTGGCTGCAAGCCGATAATCTCGACCGACGGGTTCTGTTGCTTGAGATAGCGCGAAACACCCATGATGGTGCCGGTGGTGCCCATGGAACTAATGAAATGGGTGACCGTTCCGTTCGTGTCGCGCCAGATTTCTTCGCCGGTTTTCTCGAAATGCGCCAGCGGATTGTCGGGGTTGGCGAACTGGTCCAGCAATTTGCCTTCGCCGCGCCGGTTCATTTCGATGGCCAGGTCGCGGGCGCCTTCCATGCCCTCCTCTTCGCTGACCAGGATCAGTTCCGCGCCATAGGCGGACATCGCGCTCTTGCGCTCATCGCTCATATTGGCCGGCATGATGAGTTTCATGCGATACCCCTTGATCGCCGCGGCCATGGCCAGGGCGATGCCGGTATTGCCGCTGGTCGCCTCCACCAGGGCGTCGCCCGGCGCGATATCGCCCCGCGCTTCGGCGTGCTGGATCATGCTCAGGGCCGGACGGTCCTTGACCGAACCGGCCGGATTGTCGCCTTCGAGCTTCATCAGCACGTGATTGCTGGTCTGGCCCGGCAGCCGCTGCAAACGCACCAGCGGCGTGTTGCCGATCAGGCTTTCTATCGTGGGATATTGCATATTTCAGGATTGGCGCTTGGGGCCGAGCAGTCTAGCGATTTTGCCTCGGGGATAAAAGAGCGCGCGCAGTCGCGAGCAGCTCCAAAGAGATTCTGCGACTCCGCTTCGCTTCGCGCAGAATGACAGTATATTTCCGCCCCGCATAACTCAATTTGCCGTCATTCCGCGCGCAGTCGCGGAATCTCCTTGGGATTCCAATGCGAATGGGCCTGGGCCTACTGCGGCGGGACCTGATGATGCCGGGCAAGGTCTTCCAGCGGCGCAAAGTCGCAATCGAAACCAAAACAGCGGGGGGCGACCACCGCCATCGCCGCGGGCGAGCGATAGAACGCCGGGCAGCCGACACCGACTACGCTGACCCGCTGCCCGTAACGCAGGCGTTCGGCGTTGATCGGCGTCGAGGTCTCGTAGTCGAGCACGGTAATCAAATCGGGGACCGAAGCGACAACTTGTTCGCCAATTTTCGCCAGCAGGAACTCGTTTTTGATGTCGATCCGCAGCGGCGGGCCGGACCCGTCGAAGGCTTCGACCACGGCATGGCCAATATCGTAACCACCAACAATTGCGCTGGAACAATCCACCACTTTCCCGGTGAAAATATGGAAAAGCCCGCCATACAGCGAGTTTGCAAATGCGCTGCGCAACGGCGCGAGAATGCGTTGGATATGGCCGCGATGTTCACGCAATATCCTGCCAATTTCGATGGAAAAGGAGACCGTTCCCGGCACGATGGAGGATTTTAGCTGTTTCCCCGTCATCGGGTGCTCGACGGTGGTGATCATGCCGCCCATGGCCTGGGCCAAATTGCGAATATGGCGTTCGTAAGTTGCCGTGGAGTCGGTGGAAAACGTTGCGGTGTTGCCCGCGTAATCGAGCGCTACCGCGGGCGTTGACGGAATGCCGGCGATGGGATAGGTCATCATTTGCGCTTCCGGCAGCGCGCGGCCCATGCCGTCGCCGTCCACCACCGGAATGCCGCGGCCGGCGGCGGCGAGCAGCGGAATCAATGAATTGCCGCCGCCGATTTCGAAGGAAACAATGGCGTCCAATTTGCGCCCGACATGGGATTCGAACGTGTCCAAAGCTTTCCCCGGATCGTCGATGGACGGCAGCAATTCCAGGCTGACCGTCGGCGCTCCAACGCCGCCGACGGCGGCGACGAAAGCGTCATCGGCAAGATCGTTTACCGAAATCAACTCCACCGGGCCATGTTCGGCCAGCGCTTTTTTTGTGGCGAGGTACGCCACGTAAGGATCGCCGCCGCCGCCCGTGGCGAGAAAAACCGCGCCGGTCGACAGATCGGCCAAATCTTCAACTCCAAGTTTCATGCCGCCCCTTCCCTGGCCGAAGTCTGCTCCGCGCCGGCGATTTCGCCGACAACCTTGACCCGAACCCGGACCGTATTGCCCGGCATGTAGGAAATGCTGGTTTCTTCGACATCGGCCACGCGGATGCTGGCGGCTGCCGCCCCCGCACTGAGGGCGACAGTGGTGGCTTCCCCGGTCATCCGCCGAATCGCCTCTTTTCGGGGAATTTTGTCGTAGGAGATCATGCGCTCGGCTTCGCCGCCGATTTGCGCGATAGCCGCGCCGATGGCATTCGCCACGCCGGCATGTTCGGGCCGCAGCAAATTCGACGCCGCAAGCGGTTTTTCCGTGGCAAGTATCGCCCCGCCGCCAACGAGCACCACGGGCAACGGTTCGCTGCTCGGTTTCATTTTCTCGATCCCCGCGTTGAGCATGCGGGCGATTTCGCTTTTGGCGGCGGCGATGGTTTCCGGTCGCAAGTGTCGCGTATTCTCCGCATTGCCGATATCCGCATCTCCCGCGGCCACCACAATATCGGTGGCGGTCAAGGTTTCGCCGCCAAAAATCAGTCCTTTGTTGACCAGCTCGCGGCCCACCGAACGCGGCCCCACGCTGCCGCCGTCCGCGGCCACCAGGCTGCCCCCGCCCAGGCCGATCGACAAAATATCGGGCATGCGGAAATTCGTGCGCACACCGCCAACTTCAATCACGATATTCGATTCGCGGGGAAAGCCGTCCCGCAGCACGCCGAAATCCGAGGTGGTGCCGCCGATATCAATCACGATGGCGTCATTCAATCCAGTCAACTTGCTCGCGCCGCGCAGCGAGTTGGTCGGTCCCGAGGCGAAAGTCAGGGCCGGAAAGCGCCGCGCGAATTCCGCGTCCATCAAGGTGCCATCGTTCTGGCTGATGAAAAATCGGCAGTTCAGGCCGCGCTCGCGTATCGCGGCAACGAAAGAATTGACCACACGGTCGGCGAAGCCGAGCAAGCCCGCGTTGAGCATGGCGGCGTTTTCGCGCTCCAGAATGCCGAGCCGGCCGATGCTGTGGGACTCGGTGATGCGGATTCCCGGCAATGCGGCGCGAATGCGTTCGGCGAGTTGCCGTTCGGGCTCGGGATTCATTGGCGAGAACACGGAGGAAATCGCCACTGCCTCGATGCGTTTTGACTTGAGGTCGGCTATCACCGCGTTGATTTCCCGGTCGTCAAGTTGCGCCAGCGGCCAGCCGTCGTACAGGTAGCCACCTTGCAAGAGATACACATGGCCGCCGAGGCAATCGGCGATGTCTTCGGGCCAGCCGGTTTGCGGCGGAATGCCCCGCCCCGAAGGCAGGCCGATGCGGATGGCTGCGACATCGGTGAGTTCGCGCCGTTCGATGACTGCGTTGGTGAACTGGGTTGTGCCCAGCATTACCGCGCTGACGCGCTGCTCGATGCTTTTGTCCTGGGCGAGGATGGTCTCGAGCGCATCGAGAATTCCGGAGGTCACGTCGCGGCTGGTGAGCGATTTGGTTGCCGCGACAATCTCGTCACCATCCAGCAATACCGCATCGGTGTGGGTGCCGCCGACGTCTATGCCGATTCTGAGCATGGGCCGCTAGCCGCCCGCCGCCGGCTTGCCGCTGGATGCGCCGCGCGGCGCCATGCGGCCAGACATGCGGCTCAACACGCCATGCACCAGCGCCGAAACCAGCATCGCATCCAAGGCGGCGATGCCGCTTAGCCGAATCCACTCCGCCGCGCCCAGCAAGGCCACCACGGCGCCGCAAGCCCAAGCGGCAAGCGCCGCCGGCGCCAACCGCCGCTGCCCAAGGGAGAGCGCTTCGTGATAGGCCGCTCTGCGCGCGTACAGATAATCGACCACCACCACGCCCGCGACCGGCACAAAAACGATCGCGAGATAAAACAGGAAACTGAGGAAGTAATCGAGAATATTGAGGAAGGCGGCGGCGGTTCCGGCCACACCCAGCAGGACAATCGAGAGCCGGTTTTCCAGCGCCGGAAACGTCGCTTCGACGCTGAGCGAAGCGCTGTACAGATTGAGCGCATTGAGCACGCAGCTTCCCGCGATGACGATGGCGAAAGCGCCCCAACCCAGCCCCATGAGCACCATCACATCGAGCAGATTGTCGTTCGCCAGCACATGGGCCGCCGCGCCGCCGGCGCTCATCGCCAGCGCGTTGACCACCAGGTAGGCCAGCAACGCGGCGAATATCGCGCCTTGCCAGCGCGCGATGAAACGCGTGATGTCGGGTAGAATCACGGCGCCGACAATCACACCGCCCACCACGGCCGAGACCGCATCGCCAAAGGACAGCTCTCCCGGGCCGCCGGCGGCGAAGATTTCACCGGCGGGCATGATGCCAAGCGCGGTGTTCACCAGCAGCGCGGTGACCACCATCATCACCGGTACGAGCAACATGGAAAAGCGGTTGATCGCCGAAAAACCATAAATCGTCATGAAAGTCATGACGCCGCCGGCGATCAACTCAATCAGCCAGGCCGGCGCGGAAACGCCGAGCAGATCCCGCGCGAGACGCAGCAAGGCCTCGCCGAACAGGTCGATATTGACGCCGAACCAGCCCAGCAGGGATATGGCAAAGGCGATATTGACCAGCGCCGCGCCGCGCACGCCGAAAGCGATGCGCGCCAGCATGTAGGAACTCAGATGCGCGCGCGCGCCGATCGAACCCATCAGCGAACCGATGAAAGCGAGCATCGCGCAACCCGTCAGCACCGCGGCGAGCGCGCGGTCGTTCGGCGCGGCCTGAAACACTTCGACTCCAGCCACGAAAG
Source organism: uncultured Pseudohongiella sp. (assembly GCA_965221015.1). Lineage (GTDB taxonomy): Bacteria > Pseudomonadota > Gammaproteobacteria > Pseudomonadales > Pseudohongiellaceae > UBA9145. Next base: position 1,860,780 of record OZ244859.1, read on the forward strand.
TCGGCAAGGAAAAGCCCACCATGGCGCTGATCAACCCGACCCGAAGCCAGCCCACCCGGTGCCCAGGCGGCACCGGCTCGGTGGCAAATTCATTGGAGTCGTCAGTCAAAGCGCGAACCTCCGAACCAAAAGCGCAGGCGATTGTAGCGCATTGCTGGTGAACGCCGACTATACGTCTATAGTGGATGAATATTCGGAAATCCGCATAGGCAGTTGGCATTTTTCCGGGAAATTTGCCAACACCGTTTGCAATTCCGAATCACTCGCCGAGCCCATGATCGGCCGGGAGTCAGACCGCACAGCGTCAAGCCGGTTCGCATCTGTGGGTATCGCCCTCAGTCGTTCCCGTCCAGTCCTCCCAGCACGGATTCGGGCGGTTCATCGGCTTCGATGGCCTCGGCGGCCTCGTTTGCGGACCCCTGTCGAACTTCTTCGTGGATGAGCCGGTACACGCCGTCATTGGTGAAGGCGCTCAGGACGCCTTCGGGCGACCCGTCCCTGGCCGGCCAGACGACGACTTCCAGGACATCCCCCGCCTGGATGGCATCGGTGGGAATTCCCCGCCGCTGCCATTGCCTGGTGGCGACTTCGATGCGCCAAGTACGTCCTTCCGCGCCGTCCTCCTTCAGCACCAGCATCGGATGGGGCCGGATGAAGCGCCAGCTTTCCACCACACCCGAAAACTCGATCTTGGTTCGGATGTCATAGAAGGCGAAAGAGTGGTGGGCCTGACCGACCTGGGGAAGCACGAGTACCGTGAGCAGAATGGCCAGGATGCTCTTCATCTTTTTCATTTGCGCCTCCGCATTCAGGCTAACGCAGTCTCGAGCAGCTACGCCGAAACCTATCTCGACCATCAGATTGGCGACGAAGCGCTGGCGCGCAATTTCGCCGGCTTCACCCGATTTCTGGAAATTGCGGCGTGGTCCGGTCCTTGAAGCTCTTTATCATGAGCCGCAACTGTAACTCTTGTTACGGTTTCCGCAAAAGGTATTCAGGTCTTGGATAGAGTTTTGGTAATGTCTATAATATTTGTCTTTAATTCATTTAGCGTTAATAAACACGGACTTTAAATGAATACCACAAAATCCCTTCCAATACCCGCAGCGCGAGCGTTGCGCAAGCTCGGCGCCGATTTGCGCGACGCTCGCAGGCGCCGGCGCATCCCCACCCGGATCATGGCGGAACGCGCCGAAATCAGCCGCACGACACTTTCCAAAGTGGAAAAAGGCGACCCTGGGGTTTCTTCGGGCACCTTGGCGACGCTGCTGTTTATCCTCGGGCTGGAAGAACGCTTGGCTTCCCTGGCAGACCTGCGCAATGATGAAGTTGGTCGCGATTTGGGAGACGAACTTCTGCCCAAGCGCATTCGCACTCGCCGAGGTGGGAGCCTCTGACGATGGACCGGGAAATCTTCGTATATGTGGCGCTTGGCCGCGAAAATCGCTTGGTGGGACGACTTTGGTCGCGGCTGCGCCGGGGCCGCGAAAGCGCCAGTTTTCAATACGATGCTACTTGGTTGAACTACCCCGACCGGTTCGCCCTGGAGCCGGCCTTATCGCTCGGCGTTGGTACGCATCACACCGGCGCGGGTCGCGCCCTGTTCGGTGCGCTGGGCGATTCGGCGCCCGACCGTTGGGGCCGTGTCCTCATGGGACGCGCCGAACGTCGTTATGCCCGCATGCAAGAACGCGCGCCCCGAGCGTTGACCGAACTCGACTACCTGCTTCGAGTCAGCGACTACTCCAGACAAGGCGCTCTGCGTTTTACCGATACATTGGATGGTCCATTCCTTTGGAACCGCGAAAGCAACCCGGTGCCACCACTAATCGAATTGCCGCGACTGCTAGCCGCGAGTAACCGCGCCCTTGATGAAGACAACGAGGAACTGCTGACTTTGTTGCTGGCGCCAGGCTCATCGCTCGGTGGTGCGCGTCCAAAGGCATCGGTTCTCGATATCGACGGCAGCCTTGCGATAGCAAAATTCCCCAAACGCGAAGACGAGATAGATATTGTTCGTTGGGAGGCGGTAGCCCTGACTTTAGCGGAACACGCCGGCATTTCTGTGCCGCAATGGCGAATTGAGCTTGTCAATAAACAGCCGGTACTCGTGTTGCGCCGCTTCGACCGAAAGGGAGACTCGCGCGTACCCTATCTGTCCGCGATGAGCATGTTGGGAGCCGCAGATGGCGATCAACGAAGTTACCTCGAAATTGCCGACGCGCTGCGACAACACGGCTCGGCTTCGATAGCCGACCGCAAAGCTTTGTGGCGGCGAGTGGTTTTCACGATACTCATCTCCAATACAGACGACCATTTGCGCAATCACGGCTTTCTCTGCGACGCCGCGCTGGGGTGGCGACTGTCGCCGGCATTCGATATGAACCCAACCCCGGTCGACTTGAAGCCGAAGTTTTTATCGACGGCGGTCGACATGGAAAACAATGAAGCGTCCTTAGAACTCGCCCTCTCTGTCGCCAAACATTTCGCGCTTGATATTGACGCTGCTCTAGCTATTGCCAAAGATGTGGCGCAATCAGTCTCGCAATGGCGCCGTGTCGCCGCTTCAGTCGGACTCTCAAAAAATGCCTGCGAGCGCATGGCCAGCGCTTTTGAACACGACGAATTGAGTATCGCTTTGAATCTCTGAGCTAACAGGCTGCGGAAAAATCCATGGTTCCGCTGCGCCTGCTGCAACTGTGGGGCAATCTGGACTGGGACGACATCCTCGACTACAAGGCTTACAGAAGCCGAACCTGAGCTTTCTGTCGACAGGCTTCGCCCCACGCGGTATGGCAAGGTAAAGTCATTCTGCGCGAAGTCGCAGAATCTCGTCGCCAAAATAAGAATTTCCAAAGCGATAGCTGAAATTTGGCAAATTTGCAGATATAGTTAGCATTTTTCCGGGAAATTTGCTGTCTATGTACGCAAGATTGCTGCCGGACCCCGGCGGGTCGATTCTTCTTCTTGGCCCCCGGGGCATCGGAAAGTCCACTTGGATTCGCTCCCGTTTCCCGCAAGCGCACAGCTACGACCTGCTCGATACGAGCGAATCCATCCGCTTGAGCAGGGACCCCGGTGCGCTGTTCAACGAATTGAACATGCTTGAGCCCGGCGCCTGGGTCGTGATCGACGAAATTCAGAAAGTGCCCGCCCTGCTCGATGAAGCGCATCGGCTCATGGAAACACGAAGGCTCAGATTCGTGTTGTCCGGCTCCAGCGCGAGAAAACTGCGCCGGGGCGGCGCCAATCTGTTGGCCGGGCGCGCGCTGACAACGGAAATGTTTCCCTTGGTCTCCGCCGAGCTGGGCGAAGACTTCAACCTTGCGCGGGCGCTCGCCCAAGGTGGACTGCCTCTCGCCGCAACTGGACCGGCACCGCGCGACTACTTGCGCAGTTATGCCGAAACCTACCTCGACCAGGAGATTCGCGCCGAAGCGCTGACGCGCAATTTCTCCGGCTTCGCCCGATTCCTGGAAGTTGCGGCGAGACAAAACGGCCAACTAACAAACGTGAGCGCCATCGCACGGGATGCCGGGGTTGACCGGAATTCGGTTCGAAACCATTTCGACCTGTTGGTCGATACTTTGATTGGCTACTGGCTTCCCGCCTGGAAACTGAAGGCGGCCAATAAGCAGGTGCGCCACAGCAAGTTTTTTCTGTTCGACTGCGGCGTCGCGCGCGCCCTAGCCGGCAGACTGCCCTACCCCCCCGGCGACGAAGAACAGGCCAGCCTGCTGGAAACTCTCATCCTGGGCGAGTTGCGCGCCTATCTGGCCTATTCGGGATTGCGTTACCCGTTGCACTTCTGGCGCGACCATAATGGCGCCGAAGTGGATGCGCTGGCGGAAACCGCCACGGGTTATTTCGCCGTCGAAATCAAGGCCAGCCAACGCTGGGAGCGCCGATTCAACCGCGGCCTGCGCAAGTTGCGTTCACATTTGGGAGCAGGAAAAACCCAGTGTTTTGGCGTGTATCTGGGCGAACGGGAAGCCTTGATTGACGACGTGCGCGTCTTGCCCGCAACCAGGTTTCTGCGAGAGCTGTGGAGTGGCGGATTATTCGATTAGAACGAACTTAAGCGGGCAACGTGTTAGTGTTCTGGCAGACTACAGCCTCATGGGTAGCGCTTTTGAACACAAGAATCATTCAAATTTCCTGTCATATTGCCGATGGTTAGATTCTTGTCGACTCACCACTTGAAAAAATCCTTAGCGGTCTATCAATCAATTCGTAAGACAAAGAATTTGGCATAAATGATTCCAATTTAAGTTTCGCGCCTGTATGACTCATTAAACTTACATTCGTGGTGCTATTCGGCCCATTCGGTTTGAAGCCTGTTCCAATACTCATACCACCTCTATTTGTAAGCAAAAATCGATCATGAAAATCTTCGCCATTTTCTTTTGTTTTCCAGCAGTGGATATCCAGTGCAAAATCTTTTGGAAGAATTTCTGAAATTCGGATTGCATCATTCTCTATACCAGATATACTGGGCATTTTCCCTCTGAATCGGTAATGAATACTTATTTCCCGTATGCAATTTGAATTAGACTGTTCAAGCATATTGAGGCATCGTGAAAGAAACAATCTATATCCGTCGTCAAAAAGACTGAAATAGGGATCGACAAAAGCTATCTGGGTACTGGAGCGCAACAAGAGCGAAAACGCATTCAATAAAGATTCAACATCTCGCGCAATAGAACAATTTTGTTCAGCTTTCATACGCTCATGCATTTCATCTAATTCTTGAGCTATCAGTACATAGTCCAATTTGTCTGGATTTTCAGTTGCGATGATTGCATGAAAAGGTTTAGAGGATTGTTGCCCTATGGCATTACTAAGCCATCCTCGCTTGGAATCTGGGTCGTAGTCTCTCCCCGATGCTATTGCGCAATCCCGTTTAAGTTTGCGCAGCATTTCTATAATTCGCTTTTTCTCTAAAGGCTTAATATCTCCTTCGCTACCCACCGTGTTAATGACTTCAATTGCCAATTTCAACCAATTTTTTGGAAACAGTGACAATACTCTTCCCTTATCAAATCCAAATTTCTCCGAAATATATCGACAACGCTCCCAATTGGCAGCGACCGCATCGGGTTCAACGGCATACTCAGAATGCATCAGAACAATTCTTCTTCTCGTTCTTCAAAAAAGCCATTTGGCCATTGATCAATGAATTCTCCCGTTTCGTCAATTCTGAGTTGCTTGTATTCGCTTCTCCTTTTGTTGTGCTTCACATATATTACTGAAACATCTTTTGGAGTAATTTTTGGATAGCCAGATGGCAAGATGTTGTTATTGGACTGTTGGATTCGCCTTAGAATTCGTAACAACAAGTGTTCGCTATGAGCTTCAATTAAAAAGATACGATCGAGTTCTCTTAATTCCAATCCCGCAAAATAAAACAATTCCCCCATCGCAATTTGAATAGCCGGATGCACATGAAGTTCAGGTTGCTCTATTGTTACCAAACCAAAATCTTCATAACAAGCCGCCACTAATACGGGAATTAGCTGGGACACGCCAATTCCCACATCTGCGAAATCAAGAATTACATCGGATTCGGTGTCGCGTAGCTTAACTATGCGATCACCTGATGGGGAATTCTTAAATAATTTTTTCAACTTTAAAAAATCAGATTTTGTAAATTTTTCTCGCTCTAATAGCTTGCTAAACTCACTGGAGCTGCTAATGACTTTACTATCGATTAATTCTATATTGTATCTAATCCAAAACGGCTCTTTGTTTAGCCAATCGTTAACATAACTCGCTAACGAATGTCCATTTAGCCTATTAAATAATTTCCAATAGTCTTTTGTGTTTTTGTCAGTCAAAAAGTCTGCGTGAGACGTTGGTATTTGACGTAAAGCATCAATGTGTAGCAAAGATTCAGTTGCTTGATTTATTGCCTGTAATGGTCCCGAAAACAATTCAACAAGAATTGCATTAAATCGTGAACACCGGCTTTCCCATGCCTTTCTTCCCTCGGGCAATTGATCTTCTGGAATATTTGTGAACTTGAAACATTTGTGTGTGCTAAGAATAAATCTCGTGTCATTCATCGCGAACAAATAGTCAATTCTATTGCAGATTTTAGAAATATCAAAATTATACAAATCGAATATCGGCGCTTTAGAATCCTTGCCCAATATTAATTCTTGCATTTCTATTGCAAGTGGAGACACATTTTCTGGACTTGTGAAATAATTCTTTATCTTTTCATCTATCATTCTATTGTGCAATAAAATTTTTTTTTGACGTTTGATCCTATTTTTCGTGTTTTCATTAAAGTCAATCACTTTTTCAGCGTTATTGCTCCTCAGGTCAATCATTTCTTGCTGAAATGATTCATCTAGTTGTTTTAGTATTTTGTGCTCAAAATTTATTTTTATTTCATGGCCAGGAGATAGGAATGGCGTTTTCGGCAATTTTACTCCCGATAATGTCTCGTTTGATCGATAACCTTCATACTTTTTTGGAGTGATGCTTAGAGTGAGCATGTTGTTATGCTCTATATCTATTCTATTTATAATCGGCTCATCTCCATCCCAAGCAATTTCAATTGCAACTCCTACACATTCTACATACCCATTGAACAACTTTTCTCCCATAATGTAGTTTAGCTGGAGATTCTCCAACTCAAACCCCATAGAAATTTTTCTATCGATGCCATATGTATTTACAGGAAAAATCTCGTCATGGAAATTTTCATTAAGCTTTACCCGTGCTTTGATCCGTATAATTTTTTGTATATCTTGTTGGTGCACCAAAGATTCAAACCCGCTCGATCTTGATTCTCCTCCATGTGTATTCGGTGTTTCCAACTTTGAGATGTTTCCGTTTAAAATATCTCTTAAATACAACAACGCATGAAATACAGTACTTTTCCCCGCACTGTTAGGACCAAAAAGCAAAGTAATAGGCTTAAAATCAATTGTTTGACGCTCACCTATGCACTTAAAGTTTTCAATTTCCAATTGCGTTAATCGCATGGCAATTCCTTACGTCAGCAAAAGACACTAGATTTCCTGGTTAGATCCCTGTCGGCTGGCCATCCAAGCTTGTGCGGTTTTTGTCGGACCAGTATTGGCGGATGCCGTCTTCGCCTTTGCGCGCGGCCCATTTGGCGAGTGTTGGGCGTTCTTGGCCGGGTTCGAAGCGCGGCACGGCGTAGCCGCAGGAGGTTTGCACGAGGTCGACATCGAGCTCGAAAAATTGCCTTGCGCCGGGTTGATGATCGAACAAGGCGGAGTAGCGGGCGAATTGGGCTTCGTCCCGCGGGTAGGTCATCGCGGCGTTGCCATACAGGCGCAGGATCAGCGGCTGCTTTTCGAAGGAGCAGAACATCAAGGTCATGCGCTGGTTTTCCAGCACGTGGGCGGCGGTCTCGTTGCCGCTGCCAGTCAAGTTCAGCCACACGACTCGGTTCGGGTCGAGCACGCGCAAGGTGTCCATGCCTTTCGGCGAAACATTGATCCGGCCGCCGGCGCCCCCGGTGCCGACAAAGAACACGGGTTGACGGGCGATAAACGCAATGTGGTCGTCGGTGAGTGCGGCAAACTGCTCGGCCATATCTGCCTCCATCGAGTTTGCCAATGATTGTAACCGATTCGCCCCGCGAGATTGCGGGGGAGACTTTCTAAAGCCTTCCGGAAATATTCAGTAGCCAGATGCGTCCAATGCAACTGCGCCATCACGTGCACCGGATCATAGAAAAATGCCGAGCTGAATGCGGCAATATGATGAAGTCAGGGAAACTTGCCTTGAGTCAGGGCCTTGGGTGCAGCAGATTTTCGTACCAGAGAATCTTGCCGTCGAGGAATGAGGACGACAACAGGTCGAGGTCTCCGTCGCCGTCGAGGTCCACCGCCAGAACGGCGAATGCGCCGTCGGCCCCGCTGTTGATGAGTTTCGGATCCGCGAAGGTGCCGTTGCCAAGGTTTTCGTGCCAGGCGATCTTGTCGTCGTCCAGCGATGCCGAGAGAATATCAGTGTCGCCGTCTCCATCGAGGTCCGCCGCGGACACGCCGGTGGCGAAATCGGCATCGGCGGAAATGATCCGCTGCGCCGAAAACTCGCCCGCACCCTCATTCTCGTACCAGGCGATCTTGTCGTCTTCGCTGGAAGCGGACAGCGCGTCGAGATCGTTGTCGCCATCGATGTCGGCGGCGAACACACTGAACGCGCCAATGGTGGCCGTGGAGATCAGTCGCCTTCCAGAGAAAGTGCCGTCCCCCAGATTTTCATGCCAGGCGATGCTGTTGCCAAGCAGCGCGGCTGTCAGCACATCAACATCGCCATCGCTGTCAAGGTCTGCTGGAAACACATCAAATGCGCCCGCTGCCGCAGTCGTGATGATCCGGGCTTCGGAAAACTCGGCGCGGCCGAGGTTTTCGTACCAGGCAATTGTGTTGTCCCCAAAGGAGGCGGACAAGACATCTTCGTCGCCATCGCCGTCCAAATCCGCGGTTGCCACGGAAACGGCTTCCAGGGACTCGTCGGAAATAACTGTCTGGGCGGAAAAATCTCCTGCGCCGTCCAAATTTTGATACCAGGCGATTTTGTTGTCGTTCAGTGAGGCGGAAAGCGCGTCTGGTGCGCCGTCCCCGTCCAGATCCGCCGCGTGAACGGCAACCGCGCCGTCTGCATCATTCGTGATGAGCCGGATATCGGAAAACTCGCCGCCAAGATTTTCAAACCAGCCTATCCAGCCGTTACCAAAGGATCCCGCCAGCACATCGGCGTCGCCGTCGCCGTCGAAATCGGCGGCGGCGATACCGGAGACTCCGGGGCCAGTATCAGAGACCGGAATGCCTATGCAGGAAAAATAGCGGTTGTAGAGGCAGGCATCGTCGATATCGGGAACGCCGTCGCCGTCACTGTCGATTGTGTTGTCTGCGCTTTCGATGAAACGGACGTGCAATGTGTAGCTGCCGCTTGTGTTGGCGCTGAAACCCCGCACGCCGACGTAATGGACGCCACTGGCGACTTGCTGTTGAATGCGGAAATTCAGGCCCTCTCCGCCGTCGTCGTTGCTCGCCAATCTGCCGCCGGAGTCGTACAAATAGCCGTAGGTGTCCGTTGAGCCGCTTGAATAGACCGTCAGCGTGCCCTCACCTGGGACGTTAATGCGGAAATGGTCGTAATCTCCGGCGGTCAGTTCGCCGACGGTATCGGAGGATGCACCGATAGTTGTCGCCGAGTCCGGGCCGTTGCCGGGACCGTTGTCAGGGTCGATCAACAGGTTTTTGTGCCACGCTATCGTGTCGCCATTGTATGCGGCCGAAAGCACGTCTGTGAAACCGTCGCCATCCAGGTCCGCCGCGTATACATCCGTTGCCGACTCGGCATCCGTGGTGATGACGTGCTGAATCGAAAACTCGCCACCGCCCTGGTTTTCGTACCACGCAATCTTGTCATCGTAAAATGAAGCTGAAAGCAAGTCGATATCGCCGTCATTATCCAGGTCCGCAGCATAGACGCTTCCAACCTGGGTCGCATATCCAGCTACCTCCCGACGAGTCGAGAACGCGCCGCCGCCCAGGTTCTCATACCACACGATGCGGTTATGCTCCGCCGTCGAGAGCACATCGGTATCGCCATCGCCGTCCAAGTCTGCGCCATAAACATCTCTAGCCCCATCTGTGGCGATGATGTGCGGGACTGAGAACGTGCCCCCGCCCAGATTCTCGTACCATGCAACCTTGTCGTCAGTTCGCGATGCTGAAAGAACATCGGCATCACCATCGCCGTCCAGATCTACCGCAAAAACGCTTACGGGCCAGTCCGTTTCCGTGGTGATGACGCGTTGCGCCGAGAACGAGCCGCCGCCCAGATTTTCGTACCACGCGATCTTGTCGTCAAAACCTGAAGCCGAAAGCACGTCCAGATCGCCGTCTCGATCCAGGTCCGCCGCATATGCGTCACTTGCCCCATCCGCATCGGTCGTTATTGTGCGCTGGGTGGAAAATGCGCCACCACCCAGGTTCTCGTACCAAGCAACCTGGTCTCGAAACAATGCCGAAAGCACATCCATGTCGCCGTCACCATCCAGGTCCGCAGCGTGAGCCATTTCGGCGAAGATTTCCGTCGCAATCCCCCTTGCTGCGGAAAACATCCCCCCGCCCTTGTTTTCGTACCACGCAATCCCGCTGGCGGCGGAAGCTGAGAGTACGTCCAAGTCGCCGTCACCGTCCAAATCCGCCGCTCGAACCGATTGAGCCCTATCCACATCCGCGGTGATGACCTGTTGCGCCCCGAACAATTCTTCGACAACAGGTTCGACAACCGATTCGTCATCAGAGGCAAAACGAACATGAAAAGTGTAGCTTCCGGTTATAAAGGGACGGAAACCTCGAATCCCAACATGATAGACACCGCCGTCGACTTGTCGCTCAATGTGGAAATTTCTGCCCTCTCCACTGTCGTCGTTGCTCCCCAGATTGCGACCGTAAGAGTTGTACAGATCACCGTAAGTATCCACTGAACCGCTGGTGTAGACCGTCAGCTTGCCCGAACCCACAACCGTCACACGGAAGAAGTCGGAGTCCTCCTTGGACAGTACGCCGGCTGAATCCGAAGGCACGCCGGCGACTGATGAATAAATGATCGAATCGCCATGATCGTCGTTGACGATGTCGTCGTCTGTATCCGCCTTTTCACCGATGCCATCGCCGTCGCTGTCGAACCATTCGCTCGGGTCGTTGGGAAAGGCGTCAAAGTCGTCGGGCACGCCGTCCCCATCGCTGTCGGTGCCCGGCGCAACCAGAAAGTTAGCGACTTGCCAGCGCGTCGCGCGCAAGCTTGCGACAGCGTCCGCGCCAGCCCAAAGGCTGCGGTCCACACCACAGGGCATTCTGCCGCAGTTTCGGTTCGGGTCGGAAATAATATCCCTGTAAGTCCTCCCGTATGTCATCATCGTTCCGTTCGAAATCTGTTCTCCCGAATATCGCTCATCGACATAATGACCGCGGCTCCAGTGGAACGTGCCCCGAGTACCCTGTTCGAACGAATGAGCAAGACCAAAGTTGTGGCCGAGTTCATGTGCCAAGGTGGCGCCGGAACAGTCTCCGCCCACGATGGAAACATAGGGTGCGGCCAGATACCCATAGCCAATGGGAGCGCCGAATGCGATGCCGCAATTGGTTTCGGCTGACTCGACAAATCCGACGATCACGTCAGCGCCGAGCGAAAAGCGAAAATCGTTGGCTTGCTTGCCAATTTGCGTATCGCTGTCGGACAGTTCGGTCAAAAGCTCTTGAAATCCGAGATCATTGCTTCGCGCGTCCAGTTCGGCCACGCTGGACAAACGAAATTCGATACCAGCGCCGCTATCTTCGTAGATGCCATTGGCGATTTCGATCCAGTGTTGAATTCGCACTTCCGGAGATGAGTACCTGTTTTTGAAATCCGGTGTGTGCAATGCCACCACATCAATCGTCGCAGTGTGCGGCGCCGAATTTTCATCGTCCGGGTCGGTACGCAGCACCCGTTCGTCCTCGTCGCCAATGCCGTCACCATCCCGGTCGGCAATATACTCGCGAATCGTCCACGCGGTGGCGCCAAACAGACTTGCGTCGGGGGTTTGCATGCCGACGCCATCCAGCGGCCGCCAGAAACTGGTGATGTTGCCCGCGCCGATATCTAGCCCGATTAAAATCAAAAATCGCGCGTCGGCGGCAACGGATTCGTCCGTATTCAACCACTGCAACGGAATCGAGTAGTTGCCGGTGCTGTTCGCCGCGACGGTGAAACCGGAGAAATCCGGATCCGGCGATGCGACGAGGGCTAAGCCGCGGCCATCGGAAATTTCCCGAACCACTTGCACGATGTACCGCGGGCTTTCTTCCGCCGAAAAATTCCGCACTCGAATGCTTGCCGCGGCGTTTTCGCGGTCGATTGACTCGAAAGTGCACGGACAGACGATAGCCACGCTCTCCAAGGATGCGCTTTGACCAACGGCGAATTGCCCGAACAACGCCAGCAGACTTGCAATCAGGATGCCAGCGCCCAGTCCATTGGGTTTTCGCATCGCAGTGGTGTTGATATCAGTCATTGACGTGGCTTCAATGCTGCCGTATCCCGCACAATCGGATGTTCGGGAACGACGATATCCGACACGCTGTAGTCCACACTCGGCGCCATGTCTGCAGAAGGCATCAGCCACCCGAGTTCTCCCGTTGCAATCAACTCATAAGTACCTTCAGGCGTGGGCAGGTGCGCGAACAGGCTCTGGTCGCCTTGCGTGATGGTGAAGCGCCAGGGAACCTGGCCTTCCAGCACGGCAATCCAGGTTTGCGCGCCATTGCCGTGATCCTTTACTTCAACAATCGTCGGCGTGTAGACGCGGTTTACATGTGGAATCGGGATCGATGCGCGGCCTCCAACCTGCCAGTTTGCCGGATTTACATCAATGCGAACCAACACGCGCGTCGGCACGTCTTCGTAGCCCGCTGGAAGTTCCGCGGCGGACGACTCGGGAATGCGATGCCAGAACGGCGCGACCGGAGGTGGGGCGTCTTCGGTAGCGTAGGACGTTGCGCTTGCAGCCGAAACAGCGGTCGCGGTTGGCGATGGGTTGGGCTCGACCTCGGGAAGCGGGTTGGGCTCTGCCGCCAATTCTGGACTTACTGTCGGCCCGTTTTCCAAAACCTCATCAACCACACTGCCGCTAGGCTCCATAAGAAACCACACAAACATCATGGCGGGCAGCGCCGCCACGAACATGGCATAGGCCCAGGTTCGACGAGGGCGAAAACTTTGTGAATTCATATGGGCAGTATACACCCCACTATCCGAATCGGAATTCGCCAGTTGCGCATCCAGCGAATGCTCCTGTCAAACGGCGGTTCCCCGCAAAGCGGATGAATTCGCCAACAGGGCAAATCTGAAGAACGGAGACAATATATGTATTCCGACACGATAAATGATGCGGGTGCCTCCCTTCTCGCGAATGAACAAAAAAGGCCAGGGTGAGTTTTTGTTCGTGTCATGACCTTGATCCTTGTGGCAGTTTTCAGTCTATTTAAACAATTTTCGGCTGTGCAAGGGTTTGCCGCCCAGGTGGACTTCGAGGGCTTGGCGCAGCAGGCGTTTGGCGGAGGTGGCGGTTTCGGGGTCTTCGAGGTCGAGGCGGCCGAGGGCGAGCAGATGGGCACCAGAGAAAATCCGCTTGCCGTCGTCTGCGTCCACCGGCGCTTCCTCGAAGCCAATCTCAGGCAAGTACCGGTAGGATTTGCCGGCCGCCAACGGTTTGTGTTCGCGGCAATCGCTTTCCAGGTTGACGGCGTAGCCGAGGTCGGCGAGCAATTCGAGTTCGAAGCGGCGCAATATTTTTCCCAGTGGCGCGGAGGTCGCCAGAGCGGAGATTGATTTGCCGTATGCCTCGAACAAGCGTGGGTGCTCGACGTGAGCATGCAACAGGCGGCTCAGCAGTTCGTTTATGTAGAGGCCGCTGAACAGGCGCTCGCCGACTAGGGCCATCGCGTTGCCCGCGCTTTCCGCGCCGGTCAAGGTTTTGACGTCGCCGCGGCCACTGAAGGAAACGCGCATGGGTGTGAAGGGCTGTAGCAAACCTCCCATGCGCGATTTGGCCCGGCGCGCGCCGCGGGCCACAGCGGTGATGCGGCCGTGGTCCTGGCAGAAGAGGTCCACCAGCAGGCTGGTGTTGCGGAAGGGGCGGCGGTGGAGTAGCCAGGTTGGTTGGAGGTGGGTTGGGTTCATGGCGAGCCGTTCGACCCTTAAAAGAGCTTTGCTTTTTTATCGGCTGCGCCGAGCGGGTACTTGCATTCTGATGGAATGTGCTTGCCGTCCTTGGCGCGAGGATATCGGCTTCGATTGGCCCCAGTCTCGCCTTCCCTGGCGAGCCGTTCGGCCCTTAAAAAAGCTTTGCTTTTTTATCGGCTTCGCCGACCGGGCCTCACCCACAGTTCCAGCATTACTTTGCTGGCGAAGGCTTGTTCCATGTCTTTGCGGGCGGCGGCGCCGATTTGTTTGAGGCGGTCGCCGCCGCTGCCGATGAGTATGCGTTTCTGGCCGCGGCGGTCGACAACAATCAGTCCGTTGATGTGCAAGACACCGTTCTCGCGGGTGAATTTTTCAATTTCGACGTTTACCTCGTAAGGCAGTTCATCGCCAAGCTGGCGGGTGATCTTTTCCCGAATCAACTCGGCGGCGAGAAAACGCTCGCTGATGTCGGTGACCTGGTCTGCAGGAAACAAAAAAGGGCCGGCGGGAAGCAGTTCGCCGGCTTTCCGCTCCAGCACGTCGAGATTGTGTCCGCCCAGGGCCGATATCGGGATGATTTCGGCAAAATCATGCAATGCCGCCACATGCTCGATATGGGGCAAGAGCCTGGCTTTGTCTTTGATCCGGTCGATCTTGTTGATCGCCAGCAGCAGCGGCGCGCGGGCGCCGCGCAATGTTTCCAGCACGGTTTCGTCCTCTTCACGCCAATGCAGCCCTTCAATCACGAAGATGATGACATCCACCTCGTCAATCACCGCCAGCACGGTCTCGTTCATCGCGCGGTTGATGGCCTTGCCGTGACCGCGGTTCAGGCCCGGGGTGTCTACGTAGAGGCATTGGGCGCGGTTTGAGGTGCTGATGCCGAGAATCCGCTCGCGAGTGGTTTGAGGCTTGCGCGAAGTGATGCTGATTTTTTGTTTCACCAGATGGTTGAGCAAGGTGGACTTGCCAACATTGGGCCTGCCGACAATGGCGATGTAACCGCAGCGGGTCGCGCCCGCGGTCACGCTTTGCGGCCCAGCGCGGCCAATGCCTCGCCGGCGGCGACCTGCTCCGCCGCGCGGCGCGAGGAACCGATGCCCATGGTGGCGATATCGCGCAAAGGCAACTTGCAGCGCACTTCGAAGCGCTGGCTGTGGCCGCTGCCGGTGACGCGCACAACCTGGTAATCGGGCAACACCTGTTTCTCGGCCTGCATCAGTTCCTGCAAACGGGTTTTGTTGTCTTTGCGCAGGCTTTGCGGGCATACCTTGCCGGGGTCGGGAAACCAGCGCCTGACAAAGTCGCGGCAAGCGTGAATGCCGCCATCGAGATAAATCGCGGCGATGAGCGCTTCCACGGCATCGGCGAGAATGGATTGCCGCTGCCGGCCGCCGCTTTTGGCTTCGCCGGCGCCTAGCTCGAGCATGTCGCCGATTTCGCGCTCCACCGCCACCTCGAAAAGCATGTGGCGATTGACCAAGGCCGTGCGCATGAGCGTCAATTCGCCTTCGCTGGCATCCGGTTGTTCCCGCCAGGCCCATTCGGCAATCAGAAAGCCAAGCAAGGCGTCGCCGAGAAACTCAAGCCTTTCATTGTTTTCCTTGCGCGCGCTGCGATGCGTCAGCGCCTGCCGGGCCAGGGATTCCTCGCGGAAGCGATAGCCGGTCCGCCGTTGCAGTTCGTCAAGGTCGATGGACATGCCGGTGATCGCCTCGCGGCCGCGCCGGCGGCTAGCGGATCCAGTGGGCGCGGGAAAATGTGGGCAGGTTCCATCCCGGTTCCTTGTGCATCCAGACCGCCACCGCCTTGCCCACGATGTTCTCTTCGGGCACCACGCCCCAGACCCGGCTGTCGCTGCTTTCATCGCGATTGTCGCCCATCACGAAATAACTCTCCGGCGGCACCACCCACAGGCTGCGCGCCTGGTTGCGGAAGGTCTGGTTTTTGGTTTGGATGCTATGTTCGAACTCGCCGATGACCTCGGTGAACAAGGTTCCCGGCACGGGCCCGAATGCGGAATTGATCGTGGTTGCCCCGCTCGGTTTGGCCGAAACGCGTTCCCGGTTGATGAACAATTCGCCGTCTTCATAGCGCACGGAGTCGCCGGGCAGGCCGATCACGCGCTTGATGTAGTACTGGTCCTCATGGGGTGGAATGAAAACCATCACTTCGCCGCGTTGCGGCTGGTCGATTTCCACCAGTTTGGTGCCGACCACGGGCAGCCGCAATCCATAGGCGTACTTGTTGACCAGGATGAAATCGCCGATTTCCAGCGTGGGAATCATCGATCCGGTTGGAATCTGGAACGGCTCGAACAGGAAAGAGCGCAGCACCAGCACCAGCAGCAGCACGGGGAAAAAATCCCTGGCGTAGGCCACCACCACCGGCGCCCGGGTCGCCTCGTACACTTCGGCTTCGATTTCTTCCGCTTTGCGCGAGCGGGAGCCGGCGCCGCGCTGGCGGATTTCCTCGCCGAGGGCGGTGCGCCCGGGCTTGAGCAGGATGCGGTCGAGCAGCCAGATCAGCCCGGCCAGGGCCACCAGAATCACCAGCACGAGGGAAAAATCGATATTCATAGGTTGCCCGTTACGAGTCCGATTTCAACACCGCCAGAAACGCTTCCTGGGGCACTTCCACGTTGCCCAGCTTTTTCATGCGCTTCTTGCCGGCCTTTTGTTTTTCCAGCAGTTTTTTCTTGCGGGTAATGTCGCCGCCGTAACACTTGGCGGTTACGTTCTTGCGCATCGCCTTGACCGTCGAGCGGGCGATGATCTGTCCGCCAAGGGCCGCCTGGATCGCCACATCATACATTTGCCGGGGAATCAGCCCGCGCATTTTCTCCACCAGTTCGCGGCCCCGGGCGCGGGCGTGGTCGCGGAACACGATCAAGGCCAGGGCGTCGATCCGCTCGCCGTTGATAAGAATATCCAATCGGGCCAGTTTTGACGACTCGAAGCGGCTGAAATGGTAGTCCATGGAAGCATAGCCGCGGCTGACCGACTTGAGCCGGTCGAAGAAATCCATCACCACCTCGTTCATAGGCAAATCGTAGCGCAGCGAAACCTGGCGGCCAACGAATTGCATGTCTTTCTGGATGCCGCGCTTTTCCACGCACAGTCCAATCACCGCGCCAAGATGTTGCTGCGGCGTAAGTATGTTGACTTCGACCACGGGTTCGCGCATTTCTTCGATCGCATTGAGCGGCGGCAATTGCGCGGGACTATCCACGAGAACCGTCTCGCCATCCTTGCGCACCACCTGGTACGCCACCGTGGGCGCGGTCGTGATCAGATTCAAGCCATATTCGCGCTCGAGCCGCTCCTGGATGATTTCCATGTGCAACATGCCGAGAAAGCCGCAGCGAAACCCGAAGCCGAGCGCGGGCGAGTTTTCCGGCTGATATTGCAGCGAGGCGTCATTCAGCGAAAGTTTCGACAGGGCCTCGCGGAAACTTTCCAGATCGTCCGAATCGATCGGGTACAGCCCGGCGAATACTTGCGGCGAAATGCGGCGAAAACCGGCCAAAGCGGGCACGTCGGGGGTTTTCGCGCGAATGATGGTGTCCCCCACCGGCGCGCCGTGAATGTCTTTAATGCTCGCGCAAATGAATCCTACTTCGCCGGCGAGCAACTCCGCGGTGGTGTTGCGTTTGGGCGTGAACACGCCGACCTGGTCGACTTCCTGAATCTTGCCCTGGGTCTTGACCATGATGCGGTCGCCGGGGCGGATGCCGCCGTTCATGACCCGCACCAGCGAGACCACACCCAGATAACTGTCGAACCAGGAGTCGATAATGAGCGCCTGCAATTCCGCATCCCGCGAGCCGCCCGGCGGCGGCACCAGCGCGACGATTTGTTCAAGCACGCCGGTGATGCCTTCACCGGTCTTGGCGCTGACGCCCAGGGCCTGTCCGGCTTCGATGCCGATGATTTCCTCGATCTCCCGGCGCACCCGTTCCGGTTCGGCATGGGACAGGTCCATCTTGTTCAAAACCGGGATGACTTCCACTTCCTGCTCGAACGCGGTGTAGCAAGTGGCGACGGATTGCGCTTCCACGCCCTGGGACGCGTCGACCACAAGCAGCGCGCCCTCGCAAGCCGCCAGCGAGCGGGAAACCTCGTAGCTGAAATCGACATGGCCGGGGGTGTCGATGAAGTTGAGCTGGTAACGGCGACCGTCCGCCGCATCGAAAAACAGGGTGACGCTTTGCGCCTTGATGGTGATGCCGCGTTCGCGTTCGATATCGAGCGTGTCGAGCACCTGGGCCGCCATCTCGCGTTCGCTGAGACCGCCGCACAATTGAATGAACCGGTCCGCCAAAGTCGATTTGCCGTGATCGATATGGGCGATGATGGAAAAATTGCGGATCAGGGCCTGGTCGGTCACGGTGGCGGGGACGCGGAAAAATCAGCCGGCAAGTCTACTGCATCGGGCTTGCGCTGTCAGTGCCGGTGGAGCCGGCGAGGCCGAAGTTGCGCGCGGGCCGGCGCGCGGGCGCGTGGGCGCATGGGCGCATGGGCGCATGGAAAGAATACCGGAAGGTGAAGCGCAACTCAGTCTTGCAGGTCGTTGACCAGGCGGAACAATGGGGAATCCTCGATAGGCTCCAGCGACGGGGCCTGTTCCGGCTCGATGCGCATGCTTTCGATGTATTCAAGCAAGCGCTGCCTTGCTTCCGGGTCCACCGGAACCGCGGGCGCATTATCGAGTTCGACAATCTGCGCGGGCGGGGCGGCCGCGGCGCTCGGTACCGGCTCGTCGCCGGCGATGCGCGGGCCGGCTGAACCATCGCCAAGCCCGGCGCGAAAGGCAAAGAAAAATCCCACCGCCACGGTCGCCGCGATGGCGAACTTGCCCAGCAGCGCGCGGCTCGGGAGCCAAGCCGCCGCGCCGCGCCGCGGTGCGGCTTCCCGGCCCAGGCGACGGTCCAGATCGCTTGCGAAGCTGTCGCTCAGCTTGCCGACGCGAACATCCCGCAACAGCGATTGCGCCAGATTGTAGCGTCGCCAGACTTGCGCAAGTTCCGCATCCTCGCCGGCGCGGCGCAACAGCCGCCGCAATTCCAGTTCGTCGGTTTCATTGTCCAGCATCGCCGAAAGCGTTTCCCGCCGGGATTCTTTCATACTCCGCCTCTCGTGCTTGCGCGGGGGCGCAACTACAAAAATTCGCGAATCTTCCTGTCTATCGCTTCCCTGGCCCTGAAAATTCTCGATCTTACCGTACCCACCGGACAATCCATAATTTGGGTGATCTGCTCATAACTCATGCCGGAGAATTCGCGCAAAGTAAACGCCGTGCGCAATTCTTCCGGCAGTTCATCGATCGCGGCGAGGATCACCGTTTTCAGATGCTCCATCTCCAGCTCGCTTTCCGGGTCCGCGATTTCGCGCAGGGCCGGCGCCAGCTCGGACTGTTCCGCCGTCTCCACATCCAGGCTTGCCGCCATCAGACGCCGGTTGCGCGACGCCAGGTGGTTTTTCGCCGTGTTTACCGCAATCTGGTACAACCAGGTGTAAAACGAGCTTTCGCCCCGGAACAGCGAGAGCGCGCGGTATGCCTTGACAAAGGTTTCCTGGCTGATGTCCTCCACTTCCTGGGGACTGTGCACAAACCGGCCGAGCAATCCCGCAACCCGATGCTGATAGCGCAACACCAAAAAGTTGAACGCATTGGTTTCGCCGGCCAGCACTCTGTCCACCAATTGCCGGTCAGTATCCCGGGACATCCGCACCCCTTAGTCGTTCCCGGAGGACTTTGACCAGATTCCGCGGCGCCAACGCTTCGCTTCCGAAACAGCGGCCAAAGCCGCTTGCATGACTGCGAATCGCGAGACGACAGCAGTTGGGACAGCAAAACCGGGTAAAAGTTCGCGACAACATCACAGCGGCCCGCCTTAATCCATCCCATCCGAACATTCGTGATAAGGTACGCGCCCATTGTATTCGCTCCAGGCGAGCGCGCGCCAAGCTTGCGGGCTATTGCATGAGCGCAAGGTCAACACCCAGGTTCGATATTCTGATCGTCGGAGGCGGCGCCGCCGGGCTGACGCTGGCCTTGCGCGCGGCCGCCTTCGCCAAGGTTGCCCTGCTCAGCAAAGCGAGCCTGGAACAGGGCGCGACCTACTACGCCCAGGGCGGCATCGCCGCGGTGCTGGACAGCCGCGACAGCCTCGCTTCGCATATCGAGGACACGATTGCCGTGGGCGGCGGGCTGTGCCACCGGCCCATGGTGGAACATGTGGTTGGCAACAGCGCGGCGGCGGTGGAATGGCTGCTGCAACAAGGCGTGCCTTTCAGCACCCGGTCCGGCGCCGCCGCGCCGCGCGGCGGCAAACGCGCCGACATCGACTTGAGTTCGCTGCATCTCGCCCAGGAGGGCGCCCACAGCCACCGGCGCATCATTCACGCCACCGACGCCACGGGCAAGGCGGTGTTTCAAACATTGCACCGGCGCGCCAGCGAAAACCCCAACATCCATTTCATGGAGGGCCGCACCGCCCTCGATTTGTTCGTTCACGAACCGGGTGCGGGCGGCGCGCGCCGCTGCGCCGGGGTGTATGTGCTCGACGACGCAACCAGAAAGGTCTCGGTTATCGAGGCAGGCTTCGTGGTGCTGGCCACCGGTGGCGCCAGCAAGGCCTACTTGTACACCACCAATCCCGACAGCGCCAGCGGCGACGGCATCGCCATGGCCTGGCGCGCCGGATGCCGGGTCGCGAACATGGAATTCAACCAGTTCCATCCGACTTGCCTGTTCCATCCACACGCCGGCAGCTTCCTGATTACCGAGGCCATGCGCGGCGAAGGCGCCCGACTCGAATTGCGCGACGGCACACGTTTCATGGAGAAATTCGACCGGCGCGGCGAATTGGCCTCCCGCGATATCGTGGCGCGGGCGATCGACCACGAAACCAAGCGGCTCGGGGAAGATTGCGTCTTTCTCAATATCTCGCACCAGCCGGCGAATCTCGTGCGCGAACGTTTTCCGAATATTTTCAAGCGCTGCCGCCAGCTCGGAATCGACATCACCCGCGACCGGATTCCGGTGGTGCCGGCGGCGCATTACACCTGCGGCGGCGTGGTTATCAACCAGGACGGGGAAACCGACATCGAGAATCTCTACGCGGTTGGCGAAACCACCTTTTCCGGCCTGCATGGCGCCAATCGCATCGCCAGCAACTCGCTGTCGGAATGTTTCGTGATCGCATTCAGCGCGGCTGAATCGATCCGCCGCAAGAATCGACAGCCCGCCACCGGCGCGGCGGCGCCCGAATGGCCCGAAAACCGCGTCGAATCCGGCGACGACATCCTGGTTTCCCACAACTGGGACGAGTTGCGCCGTTGCATGTGGGATTTTGTCGGAATCGTCCGCAGCGACACCCGCCTGGGCCGCGCCGAAAAGCGCCTGGCGTTGCTGCGGGAAGAAATACATGCGCACTTTCGCCATTACCGCATCAGCCGCGACATGCTGGAACTGCGCAATCTGCTGCTGGTGGCGGGCTTGATGCTGCGCTGCGCCAGCGCGCGCAAGGAAAGCCGGGGGCTGCATTTCAATTTGGATTATCCGGAAACCTTGCCGGAGGCGGTCGATACCGTGCTGCGGCCGGCACAACACGCTGATCTGCTGCGCGGGGACTTTTCGCTTTCATAGCAGGTCGGCGCCTTCGAAACCGATCCAGCGGCGCAAGCGGCGCAACTCATCCGCCGGCAGCGAATCCGGGAACAGCACGAGGACGAATTTGTTTCGCTCCGTTGCCGCGCCGCGGCAAGTGAATTCAATGATCACGAGCCACTCCGAACAATGCCGCAGTTTCAGTGGCCCAAGCCCGAGCACTTGCCCGTCGAGCCGCAGTTGAACCGAATTCGCGCCGAGCCGCAATTGCGCAACATCCCGGCGACCGAGGAAAATCAGCCCTTCGCGCCATAATCCGACGGCCAGCGCGGGAGTCAGGCCAAACTTCAGCCAGCCCGGCGCGCCGGAATGAAACAGCGCCGCCAGCGCCAGCGCGTACAAGACGAGCGCGAGCAGCCAGCGCAAGCGCGATGGTGAGGGATTGAGTTGCAGCACGCGGCAAAGCTTAGTCCACTTGCTCCGCTTGCGCCGCATTGTGGGCCAAAATCCGATCGATGATCGCTTGCCGGGCCGCCGCGGGCTCGCGCCGCATCAGCCAGGCGTACAAGTCCTGGTCCTCGCATTCCAACAACTGCCGATACTGCGACTGGTCCGCCGGCGACAGCCCGGCATAGGCTTGCAAGGCGAATGGCACCAGCAACAAGTCCAGCTCGCGCATGCCGCGGCGGCTGCGCCAATAGATCTTCCGCGCCTCGCTGGCTGGCGCCCCTTCTTCCGTCATCATTGGAATTTCCACATCACTGGTTCTTACTTGTTCTTGCGCCCGCAATCGAGCGCGAAAAATAGCATTGTGCCATCGCTATTGCGATTTCACCGGCGGTTTTCCCGCCCCGCGATGAGGCTGGACGGGGCGGCAATCCTCAAGTGCTGCTACACTGCCACTGTGCGCGCCGCGATGCTTGGGAAAAACATCACGACGGGCGCAACGGACTACAAAATGGAAACAAGCACCAAATGACAGACGTGGAAACCATCCGAGCAAGCGCCGGGCGGCAAGAGTCGATGTCGGTCTGCGCGCTGACGGATCACGAATTTGTTCAAATTGAAGGCCCGGACGCGCGCGTCTTTCTGCAAGGCCAGGTCAGTTGCGATGTCCAACTGCTGTCGGACACCCGCTCATTGCCCGGCGCCATTTGCAATTTGAAAGGCCGCGTCATCGCCGATTTCCAATTGCTGCAATACGGCGACGCCTGCCTGCTGCGGACCGCCGGCGGAATGGCGGATACCATCGTCAAGACGCTGGCGCGCTACGCGGTGTTTTCCAAGGTCGAATTGCGCCAGGTCGAGCCCGCCCTCGTGCTCGGACTGATTGGTGGCGGCTTCGAGGCCGCGTTGAGCAAACTTTTCCCGCGCCTGCCGATGACAGCCCACGAATGCGTGGTTTCCAGCCAGATGTGCCTGCTGCGGCTCCCGGGCGAACGCATGGAACTGTGGTGCATGGACGCGACCGCGGTTTCCCCGTTGCGCGAGTTGTTTGGCGAATGGCTGCCGAACCCCGGCCGCGAATGGCTGGCCGCCGCCATCGAAGCCGGCGACGTGCATGTGCGGCCCGCGAGCAGCGAGGCATACACCCCGCAATTGCTCAATTACGACCTGTCCGGGGTGGTCAATTTCAGCAAGGGTTGTTACACCGGCCAGGAAGTCGTCGCCCGCATGCATTTCCGCGGCACGCCGAAGAAGCGCTTGTTTCTGTTTCGCGGCGAGGCCGAATTCAGCGCCGACAGCCGCGTCTGCGCCGCCGCCCAAACCGAGCCCGGCAAAGGCGAACCGGTGCTGGCCCACGTCAACCGCGAAAGCGCGGCAAGCCTGGCCTTGGCCGTGGCCGATATCAAGACGGTTGCAGCGGGCGGGGCCTGGTTCCTGAACGGCCGCGCCGAGGCGCCCTTGCGCGCGGCGCCGCTCGCCTATCCCCATGCCGGGGCCAAAGCTTGACCGGCTGGAAAACCATCGTCGCGGGCGCCAGGCTTGTCCCGCTTTCCATCAAAAGGAGCACAGCAGCATCATGGCCATACCTGTGAACAGGATTGTGACCACTTCCCATTTTCCCGGCCGCGAAATCGGTGAATCCCTTGGCATCGTCGGTGCGGAATGCGTTTTGGGAATCAATATATTCCGCGACATCATGGGCGGCCTGCGCGACATTGTCGGCGGCCGCAGCGCGACCCATCAAAAGGCCTTGCGCGAGGCCCGCGAAACCTGCCTTGCGGAAATTGCCGAAGAAGCCGCCGAAGCGGGCGCGGACGCGGTGGTTTCGGTGGAATTCGACTATTCCGAATTCAGCGGCAACAAGGGCGGCATGCTCATCCTTGCCTGCTATGGCACCGCGGTCAAATTCAAATAGGCAAAAGCGGATGGTCGAGCGCGTATGGTGTCCCCGGCAGGGGTCGAACCTGCAACCTACGCCTTAGGAGGGCGTCGCGCTATCCAGTTGTGCCACGGGGACGGCAGGCCGGAAGTATATGCCATCTTGCCCGCTGGGAAACAGTCATCCCGCGCGAAGCCGCGGGATCTCTGCGAACGAACATGGGAGGCCCGCTTTGCCGAAACCGCGCTGGATTTGCTCCCCGTACGATCAAGTCGACAAGAAATCCCTCTACGCCATATTGCAATTGCGCGCCGAGGTGTTCGTGGTCGAGCAGGATTGCGCCTATCAGGACCTTGATGGTTTCGATGCCGAAGCGCTGCACCTGTGCGGATGGCTGGGCGAAGCGCTGGTTTGCTACGCCCGCATCAATGCCCCCGGCACCAAGGCCAATGAAACTTCAATCAGCCGCGTCATAGTGCGCCAATCGCATCGCGGCGGCGGCCTCGGGCGCTTGCTCATGGGCGAAGCCCTTGCCCACTGCCGCCGGCTTTGGCCCGGCGCGACGGTCGCATTGGCCGCCCAACAATATCTGGAAGAATTTTATGCCTCGCTGGGATTTCGCGCGGTCTCGGCACCCTACGCGGACGCGGGCATTTTCCATGTCGACATGCTGCTCGAACCGTCGCCTTGAACGTGCCTGGCCCTCTTGGTTTCCGGGCGGCCTTCAGCCGGCGCCGGAACCCGCCAAACTGCGCCAGGCTCGGTCGAAACTGTTCAGCACAAATTCTTCCCGCTCCGGCCGCCAGGCGGCAACCGCCAGAATTGCCAGCGAGCCCAATGCGAAACCCGGCACGATTTCGTACAAGTCAAAAATCCCGCCGTCAAGATTGGACCAAAGCACCACGGTTGCCGCACCGGTGACCATGCCCGCCAGCGCGGCCAACGCCGTGGTCCTGCGCCAGAACAGCGCGAACAACACCACCGGCCCGAAAGCGGCGCCGAATCCCGCCCAGGCGTAACTCACCAATTCCAGCACCAGGCTGTCGCGGTCGGCGGCGATAACCATGGCGGCGAGGGCGATCGCCAGCACCGCGATCCGGCTCACCAGCACCAGCTCGCGGTCGGATGCGCCCGTACGAAAGAATGTGCGGTACAAATCCTTGCTCACCACACTGGACGACACCAGCAATTGCGAATCGATCGTCGACATGATCGCCGACAGAATCGCCGCGGTGATGACTCCGGCGAGCCAGGGATTGAACAAGGCTTGGCTGAGCGCGATAAAAACCGTCTCTGGATTCTCCAGCGGATCGCCGGCGAACCAGGCCATCCCCGCCAGGCCAGTGCAAACCGAGCCGATCAGCACCAGCACCATCCAGCTCATCGCCGTGCGCCGGGCGCTATGCAGCCGCTCGGGATCCTCCGCCGCCATGAACCGCGCCAGAATATGCGGCTGCCCCACGTAGCCCAGGCCCCAGGCAAGCAGGGAAACCAGGCCCAGGGCGCTCAAACCGGCAAACAAGCTCGTGCTTTGCGGATTGACCGCGAGCATTTGTTCGCCCACCGCGCCGACACCACCCGCCGCGTGAATGACCATCAGCGGCGCAAGCAACAACGCGGCAAGCATCAACAGGGCCTGGATGGCGTCGGTCCAGGCGACGGCGAGAAAGCCGCCGGCCAAGGTGTAAGCGACAATAATGCAGCCGCCGACAATCAACGCCAGATGGTAATCGAGACCAAAACTGCTCTCGAACAAAATGGCGCCGGCGACGAGCCCGGCCGCGACATAAAACGTGAAAAACAGCAATATCACCAAGGCCGAGGCGACCCGCAGCAAATTGCCGTTGGCGCGGAACCGGTTGGCGAAAAAGTCCGGCAGGGTCAGCGAATTGTTGGCTTGCTGGCTGTACACGCGCAGTGGCCGCGCAACCAAAAGCCAGTTGAGCCAGGCGCCAATCACCAAGCCCACGCCGATCCACACCTCGCGGATACCGGACAGATAGATCGCCCCCGGAAGGCCCAGCAACAACCAGCCGCTCATATCGGAGGCGCCCACACTGAGCGCGGTAACCAGCGGTCCCAGGCTGCGGCCACCGAGGATGTAATCGCCGAGATTGCGGGTGCGGCGATACGCGACCACGCCAAGCGCGAATATCAGCACCAGATAGGCGACAAACACTGTCAGCAAAGGCCAGTTGAGCATCATGCTTCCGTCATTTCCAACTGTTGGCAAAGTTTATGCTTGCGATAATCATCGCCTTTACATTCCCTCGCTGCGGACGCGCAAGTAAACCTTTTGCCTCGCTTACCGATAAAGCGTGAAAGGCATTGAGCGAGGCGAGACCCATGCGACTCTCCCAAAGTCAGCGGCATATTCTACACAGCTTGAAAACCCGTGGTCCGCAATCGGTGCGATTGCTCGCCAGGCAACTGGAAATGACCACCATGGGCGTGCGTCACCATTTGGCCGACCTGCGCGAGCTAAAACTGGTGCGGCAGTTGCCGGCTGAAAAACAGCATCGCGGGCGGCCGCTTTCGCTTTGGGAATTGACCAAACTAGGCCATGCCGGTTTTCCCAATTCGGGCGCGGAGCTGGCGCGGGAATTGATTCAAAGCGCGAATCTGTGCTGGGGCGACAATGGCTTGGAGCGCTTGGTCGAAGAGCGCGCCGGCGTGGTGGAACGGCGTTATTCGGCGGCGATGCGCGGGCCGGATGGCGATACCGGCCAGGATTTGGCGCGGAAGATTGAACACTTGGTCACGCTGCGCAGCGCCGACGGCTATATGGCCGGGCTGCGCCTGCTCCCCGACGGCTGGCTGTTGGTGCAGAACCATTGCCCGATCCAGGCTTGCGCCGAAAAATGTCCGCATTTCTGCAAGTCCGAACAACGCATGTTCGAGAATTTGCTCGGCGCCGGAGCCAGCGTGGAGCAAACCGACCATTTGCTGGCCGGCGACCGCCGCTGCGCCTGGCGAATCAGCGCCGCGGCCAAGACTGTGGAACAAGCCGCCTGACGGGAACCGGCCCGGCGCTTGCTAGCCGCGGTTGCGCAGATTCTTTTCGATGTGCGTGAGCATCCCGCGCAGGATATTGATTTCCATCACGTCCAGGCGGATGCGTCCAAACAGGCGCCGCAAGCGCTGCATGAGCTGGCGCGGGTTGTTTGGGTCGTGAAAATCCACCGCGACCAGCACCCGCTCCAAATGTTCAACAAAGTGCGCAAAAGCCTCGCCGGTGGCCAATTGCTGGTCCCAATCGCGCTCCAACTCCTCAAATTCGCCTTCCTCGGCGGATAATGCGGCTTTGTACAACTCGTAGCAGACCACCAGCACCGCCGCGGCCAAGTTCAGTGAACTGCAATCGGGGTGGCTTGGAATGCGCACGTGGTAATGGCAAAGCTGCAATTCCTCGTTGCTAAGCCCTGTATCCTCGCGACCGAACACGAGGGCGGCGCGGTTGCCGCCGGTCTCGGCCAAGACCCGCCGCGCGCATTGCTCCGGCGTCAGCAAAGGCCAGGGAATGCTGCGCGAACGCGCGCTGGCGCCAATCACCAATCCGCAATCGGCGATGGCTTCATCCAGCGAATTCACCACCCGCGCTTGCTCCAACAAATCCACCGCCGCCGCGGCCCGGCCGATGGCAACACCGCTGGGAAACTCCTTCGGCCGCACCAGCACAAGGTTTTCCAAGCCCATGTTTTTCATCGCCCGGGCGCTGGCGCCGATATTGCCCGGGTGCGAGGTATTCACCAGCACCACCGAAACCTTGCTGAAGTCGGGTTCACTCATAAGCTTGGGTCAAATTGATTCAAAACCCGGGGGGTTCCCCGGAATACGCAAAGCAACGCCCGCGAATCGCGCCGCCGCATCCAAAGCGGCGATTATCCCATCAATCGAAGCGGTTATTCCGCGCGAAGCGCAGTCGCAGCAATTCCCGCCGCGGCCCAACGCCATGGCCATTGCGCGGTTTCGCGCGAAACAACAGCCGAAGAGCGCGATTCTGCTATCATCCGCGCCCCGGCGCAGACGCCCGCACCAGCCGCGAACACCATGGAATCCCTGCTCAATGTCGCCCTCATTGCGGCCCGCGCCGCGGCGCGCAATCTTGCCCATGGCGCGGACCGGCTCGACAGGCTTAGCGTGCTGGATGATTCCGAAACAGCTTTCGCCACCAGCATGGATCGCGATTCGGAACGCACGCTGATCTACCAGATCGGCAAATTCTATCCCCACCACCGAATTGAATCGCGCTTGTCCGGCGTTCTCGGCGGTGCCGACCATTCAGTCGCCTGGTTGCTTGAACCACTCGCGGGCAGCCGCAATTTTTCCGCCGGATTAAGCGCTTTCGGTGTTGCCGTGGGCTGCCGCGTGGAAGGCGCTTTGCGCCACGCCGCCGTGGTGCTGCCCCAGACCAATGAAGAATTCAGCGCCAGCCATGGCCAAGGGGCGCAATTGAATGGTCATCGACTGCGCGTGGGAGCGGCGGCGCACCCCAAAGGCGCGTTTCTGGCTGTGCATGCCTTGTCAAACAAGCACCCCGTGCTGCAGCGCCTGCAACAGCGGCTGCACGCGGAACAAGCGCTGCTTCGACAAAGCGGCTGCGCCGTTTTCGACATCTTGCAAACGGCCGCGAGCCGGCTGCAAGGCGGCTGGTGCGGCGAACGAGGGGGTTTCGGCGTGCTGGCCGCCGGGTTGATTCTGCGGGAGGCGGGCGGCGTGCTCGCCGGCGAATCCGGCCATCCCGATATTGCCACCAGCGACGAATTTCTGTTCGGCAATCCGCGCATGCTGCGCGAATTGCTGCGCCTGCGCGCCGCCGCTTCGTCCTGACGGGCACAAGCCCCGGCAATAGGATATATTGCCGGGCGGCTTTTCGGGAAAATCAAGTGGCGCAAGGCAAGCAACACAAGCTGGTGGAAGGTTCCGTGCGGGACTCTCTCATCCGCATGACCACGCCGATGATCATCGGCATGTTGATGATGTTCACTTTCAATCTGGTGGACACATTTTTCATCAGCTTTCTCGGCACCGACTCGCTGACCGCCATCAGTTTCACTTTCCCGGTTGGGTTCACGGTCCTCAGCATGGCCATCGGCCTTGGCATCGGCGCGTCCGCGGTGGTGGCCAAGCATATCGGCCGCGGCGACGCCGGGCGCGCGAAAGAAGCCGCCACCGTGATCAATTACATCTCGCTGACCATGGCCGCCGTGCTGGTCTCGCTGTGCTGGTTGTTTCTGGATGAAATTTTCCGCTTGCTCGGCGCGAGCGATGAACTGCTTCCCCTGATTCGCGAATTCATGGTGGTGTGGCTGCCCGGCAGCCTGATGATCGTTTGCATGATGACCGGCAACAGCATCCTGCGCGCGAACGGCAATACCAGAACACCGAGCATGCTGATGGCTTTCTCCGGTTTCGCCAATGCGGCGCTGGATCCACTGCTGATTTTCGGGCTTGGCCCCTTCCCCGCCCTTGGCATTCAAGGCGCCGCCTGGGCGACGGTAATCGCTTGGGGAATGACTTTCGCCTATTTGTATTGGCTGCTGATTTTCAAGCTGGAAATGGTCGGCAGGCAATTGCCCTCCTCCGAAACCATGGCGACTTCGGGCCGGGAGATGCTGCGCATCGGCATTCCGGCGGCGGGCGCGAATATGTTGACGCCGCTGGCGGCGGGTGTGATGACCGCCATCGCCGCCGGCTACGGCAACAGCGCGGTGGCGGCGTTCGGCGTTGGCGGCAGAATCGAGCCCATCGCCACTTTGCTCGTGCTCGCCATGTCGACTTCGCTGCCGCCGCTGATCAGCCAGAATTACGGCGCCGGCCATGTGGACCGCGTGGCCGAAGCGTACCGCATCGCAATCCGCTTCGTGCTGGTTTGGCAATTGTTGATTTACGGCGTGCTGGCGTTGCTGGCGCCACTGATCGCCGAAGTTTTTTCCGACGACCCGGAAGTCATTTCCACCATCACGCTGTTTCTGTGGATATTGCCACTCGGCTACGGCATGCAAGGCGTGGTTATTTTAACCAACTCCTCGCTCAACGCCTTGCATCACCCGCTCAGCGCGCTGTGGTTGAGTATCGCCCGCTTTTTTGTGTTCTACGTGCCCTTGGCCTGGCTCGGCAGTGTTTATTTCGGGCTTTGGGGATTTTTCGCCGGAGCCGTGGCCGGCAATTTGCTGATGGGTTTGATTTCGCTGGCGGCCTTCAATCGCGCGATCGCCGCCGAATCGCGTTTGCGGGAAAAAACGGCCTGAAAGCGGGTTAGCGGCTGAAGAAGCCGCGCACTTCGGAAAACAGCGACTTTTTCTCGTTTTGCCGCGCATTCTCCCCGGCGGCGACTTCCGGCGCCACGGCGACAGGCGGCGCATCTTCGACAAGCTGAAAACTTTTGTCTTCCACCGTGGCCGGTTCGTCCATAGCGTTGCCTTCGGTGTAGCTCAGGCGGTTGTTGGCCTCCTGGAAGGCGAGCATTTCCATGCAAATCTCGTTGTACTCTTCCTGGGTGAGCAGCTCTGGACGCTCTTTCATGTTCAAAGTGAACTTGCGGTCGTTCACCGCGGAAAGGTAGTGCAGGTTCTTTTTGTGTTTGATCAGCAGGCCTTCTTTTTCGGCGATGTCGTACAGCGGCGTGCCGCGCAGCGGTATGTACGGGAAGAAGAAGAAGAATTCGGGTGCGATGCGCTTGTTCAGTTCCAGCGTCGCGCGCATATTGGCGGCGCTTTCCAGCGGTGCGCCGACAATATTGAACGTGAGCCGGAAAATACCCGCCTTGCGGCAATTGTCGGCGGCGTCGATGACCTGCTGATTGGTCATCTTGCGGCCGAGCATGCGCCCGCGGTACTCCTCGTCGCCGCTTTCGATGCCGAACCAGATGGTATGGCAACCCGCCGCCGCCGCAGTGCGGCAGAATTCCTCGTTCATCACCTCAACCCGCGAATTGATCGAGAATGGCAACCGGATGCGTTCCTGGTAGATCTTGAAAAATGCGCGCACGAACTTGAGATTGGAAAGGAACAATTCGTCCCAGAATTCGAAATAGCCCACATTGTAGGTATCGCGCAAGCGCTCGAGTTCGGCCACCATGGCCTCGGGTTCGTACTTGCGCAGAAAGGTTTTTTTCGTTTTCCAGTTTTCTAACAAGGGCGTATTGCAGCAATAGGTGCAACGATAGGGGCAGCCGCGCCCCGTCATCACCGGCAGCACGAGTTTGCCTTTTGGGCCGAAGATTGACGAATTGACGCCTTCAAAGCTGCCGTCGCGGGAGAAGATTTCGTAATCCGGGAACGGCAAAGCGGCAAGGTCGCCATTTTGATGCGGTTCGGTGCGAAAAATTTCCCCGTCCGCCAGTTTTTCCCACATGCCGTCCACCGGGCCAAGTTCTCCCCGCAGGTGCCGGACAATATTGCCGATGGCGTACTCGCCATCGCCGACACAAATGTAATCGAC
Organism: uncultured Pseudohongiella sp.; assembly: GCA_965221015.1. Classification (GTDB taxonomy): domain Bacteria; phylum Pseudomonadota; class Gammaproteobacteria; order Pseudomonadales; family Pseudohongiellaceae; genus UBA9145. Next base: position 1,891,891 of record OZ244859.1, read on the forward strand.
GTTGGCATTGCCGATGGTCTCTTCCTGGGAAAGCATGGCCTGGTAGCCGCCGATCAGGATCGGCAGCGCGGGCATGCGCCGCTTCAACTCGGCAAACCAGGGCTGCATGGGGTACCAATGGGGGCTCATGACCGAAAAGGCGATCAGGTTCACATCGAGCGATTCGATGCGGCCAGCGTAGTTCGCCGGGGAGTAATGATCGCCGTCGCGCAGGATCAGGATCGGTTCAAGCAGAACTTCGACGTCGGGAAACTCGCGCTTCAGATAAGCCGACATGCTCGCGATCGGCATGGCGATTTCATTGCCGTCCGGCGAGTAGAACGAAAACGCCAGCCGCAGTTTCTTGCGCCGCACCGTGCCGAAAAAACGCGATTTTTCCGCGTTGTAGACCGGCGCCCCACTGCTGACCGCGATTAATTGCGCTTGCGCACTCATGTGATGATCCGCTTCCGCGACGGCGGCAATTATACCATCAATGCCCAGCGCAACCCATGCCGCGGGCCGGTCGGCGGGAAATCCTCCGCTGCCGGTTTCCCGTTTTGCCGCAATGTTTTATGCTTTCGCTGCCATGAACGCACTGGAAGCACTGCTCACCCGCCATTCGGTTCCCCGCCTGGGCGAGCCGGAACCCGCGCCGAAGCAGCTTGAAAATATCTGCCGCGCCGCCTTGCGGGCCGCCGATCACGCCATGTTGCGGCCGTGGCGGTTTCTGATCGTTCGCGGCGCGGCGCGCGAAAAGCTCGGTGGGCTGTTCGTCGAGGCCGCGCTTGTTGCCGATGCGGACATGGCGCCCGCGGAGCAAGATCGACTGCGGGCCAAGACCTTGCGGGCGCCGATGATCATCGTCGTGATCGCCCGGCATCTGGAGCATCCCAAGGTGCCGGCCATAGAGCAGGATTTGTCCGCGGGGGCGGCCGCGCAAAACATGTTGAACGCGGCGCACGCCCAAGGTGTCGGCGCGATGTGGCGCACAGGTTCGATGGCTTATGACCGGCATGTGATGAACGGACTGGGACTTGCCGGCAACGAGAAAATTATCGGTTTCCTTTACCTTGGCTCGGCCGCCGGCCATTCCAAGACCTTGCGCGAGGAAGATCCGGCCGATTATTTCCAGGAGTGGCGGGCGTGACGGGCCGCGGCATCCGGATGAATTGCTGGAAATGCGGCCACTTCATGCCGAATGTGCTGTTGCCCTTTTCCCGCTATGAGGAATGCGGCAAATGCAAAGCCGATCTGCATGTCTGTTATTCCTGCAGGCATTACGATCCCGCGGTGGCCGACGCATGCCGCGAGCACCGGGCCGATTTTGTGCTCGACAAGGACCGCGCGAATTTTTGCGACTGGTTCAAGCCGGGCAAAAACGCCTACCAGCGCAAGGATCAAGGCGAGTCGCGCGCCGCCGAACGGCAGCTCGCCGAATTGTTTGGCGAAGAGTTGCCGCCGGAGGCGCCGAAGGCATCCGCTCCCCGCGAAGCGGACGAAGCGCTCGCCGAACTGAAGCGGCTGTTCGGCGATGAGACCTGAGGCGCATGGCCGGACCACAGGGACAGTCCATGCGCATGACGGTTTTCTCCACGCCGGTCATCACGCCGCTGTTGCGGTGGATTTCCATACTCGCGCTCGCGCTGAGCGGCTGGAAGATTCGCGGCCGCGTGCTTGAACGCCAACGCTGTGTGCTGATTGGCGCGCCGCATACGAGCAATTGGGATTTCCCGCTGATGATCATGGCGGTGCTGAAACTGAAGTTGCGCGTCTACTGGATGGGCAAGCACACCTTGTTCCCCTTCCCGTTCGCGGGATTGATGAAATGGCTCGGCGGCATCCCCATCGACCGCGGCCGGCCCCACAATGTGGTGCGGGAAACGGTGCGCCAATACGAACGCAATGACGAATTGATCGTGCTGGTGCCGCCGGAAGGCACGCGCAGCAAGGTGGAGCGCTGGAAAACCGGCTTTTACCACATCGCCAGCAACGCCAAGGTGCCGATTCTGTTGGGCTATGTCGATGCGGGAAAGAAAGAGGCGGGATTTGCGGATTTCTATCAGCCCAGTGGCGACCTGGAGCATGACATGGGTGAAATCCGCAAGTTTTACGCGGACAAGCGCGGCTTGAGAACAGCCAACACCTGAGCTTCGGGATTCAGCCCGGTTTCAAGTTCGCCGGCGGGAGCGCAAACGGTTCAGCCACCAGCAAGGCCCGGCGCATGCAAAACCGCCTGCGCCGGGCTTGCCTGGGCTGCCGATTGTCGCTGCGACTATCCAGGCAGGCGCCTGGGCGGCGCTTGCCCACGAGGCATCACAGCAGGGCTTGCACCGCCGCCTTGGCTTCGTCGCTGGCGCCGTGGTTGAGGTCCATCACCACTTCGGCCAATGACTTGGCGCGCGGGTCGGCATTATCGGCTTCGAGCACGCGCGCCAGCGCGGCTTTGCCGTCTTCGCTGGCCGAATGCTCGATGCCCATTACGGCGTTCGCCACCGCCTTGAAGGCGGGCCCGACACCATCGTCGTCGATCAACGCCTGCAAAGCGGCCTTGTCGTCGTCCGATGGAAAATGGTTGAGCGTCATGAGCACGCCGGCGATCACTTCGGTGGCCTCGTCGTTGTCGGCGTACACGAAAGGCGCGAATGCGCAAACTACAACGGCTGCAATCAATTTTTTCACTGCAACTTCCTCAATTTGGAAAATGGGGAAGAAAGTCTACCATCCGGGGCACGGGTGTAAAGTGGCCGGATCACATCCAATAGGAAATCACCGCGGCCAAACCGGCGATGGCGCACAGGCCAAGCGAGCCCAGCCGCAACATTTTCGAAGTGATCAGATGCACCGAACGCATGGCGAGCGCGTAGCCAAGCAAGCTGGCGGGCAGGAAAGGCAGCGACAGCAGCAAATGCCGCTGTTCGAAACGATCGACCAGGCTCAACATGAACAAACTCATGACGCAACTGACGATAAAAAAAGCCGCCATGTTGGCGCGAATGAAATCCGCGGTCTGATGCTGCAGGACCAGCGCCATCGGCGGCCCCCCGATGGACGAACTCGTCCCCATGAATCCCGACAGGAATCCCGCCGCGCACATGGCGCCCCGGGTGGGCCGGAAAGCGACGCGGCCAAGGCTGAGCCATACCGCCACCAGCACCGATATCCCCAGCCACAAGCCCAGCGTGCGCTGGTCGATCCAGAAAATCAGCAGCCCTCCGGCCACGGTGCCCGGCACCCGGCCCAAAATTGCGTATTGCAAGCCGCGCAGCGAAATCGCAGCCCGAAAACGCCAGGCGTTGGCCAATGACAAGGTAAGCGCCGCCATGGTAATCGGCGCCGGCACATAATCCGGATTCAGGAAAAACAGCAGCGGCGCCGCGATCACGGCAAGCCCGAATCCGATCGCCGTTTGCACAAAGGAGCCGACCACCACGATCAGCACCGCCACCAGCACTTCCATCAGCCGCCACCCCCATTCCGGCAAGGCTTGTTCCCTTCGCAAGGCCAAGCGCAAGGCCAAGCGCAAGGCCAAGCGCAAGCCTTGCCGAAGCCGCGCGACACGCCGGATGGCGGTGGCCGAATTCCTTTTCCCATTGGCGCCGGCTTCCCCATGGATGCCGATGATTGCGCCAGCGCCGCCTTGGGTCAAGCGGGAAGCGTGTTTCCGTGCCCGCCATCCGCGACCTGGGCTGCTGTGCAACCGGTCCGCGCGTGTTCCAGAACCGGACACTTTATTTGTTCCCCGCTGTTGCGGCCCGGTCGCTTGAGAGAGACGGGGCGCTCGTTTATGATGGCCGACTTTTCGCTGACCGGAGCCACCGGTGGCGTCCGCGGCGGCGGTTTCCCGCCAAAGTCGAATCACGCAACGCAATCACAACCGTGCAGATATTGGACGGAAAAGCCTGTTCCGAACAAATTCGCCGCGAAATCGGCGAACAGGTGCGTGCTTTGCTCGCATCCGGCCGCCGCGCGCCGCATCTCGCGGCGGTGCTGGTGGGTGATGACGGCGCCAGCGAGACCTATGTGGCGAACAAAGTCAGGGATTGCGACGAGATCGGTTTTGATTCCACTGTGCTGCGAATGCCCGCGGACACCAGCGAGGATGCCTTGCTCGCCCAAGTCGCTGAGTTGAACGCGAACGAGCGTATTGATGGATTCATCGTGCAATTGCCGCTGCCGCCGCATATCGACGAGCACCGGATCACGCTGGCGATCGACGCGGCGAAAGATGTGGACGGTTTTGGGCCGCAAAGTGTAGGCCTGATGTGCCTCGGCTTGCCGGCCTTTGTCTCGGCGACTCCCAACGGCGTCATGGAATTGATCGCCCGCCACGGCATCGAAACCGAAGGCAGGCATTGCGTGGTGCTTGGCCGCAGCAATATTGTCGGCACACCGATGTCGATTCTGCTTTCGCGCAACACCGCGCCCGGCAATTGCACCGTGACGCTCGCCCACAGCCGCACTCGGGAATTGCGGGAAATCTGCTCCCGTGCCGATATTCTGATTGCGGCCATCGGCAAAGCCGGCTTTGTCGGCGCCGACATGGTCAAGCCCGGTGCCGTGGTGATCGATGTCGGCACCACGCGGGTTCCCGACGCGGAGAAAAAGTCGGGTTTCCGTCTCGCCGGCGACGTGGATTTCAACCAGGTGGCGCCAAAGTGTTCCTGGATCACTCCGGTGCCGGGCGGCGTTGGACCCATGACCCGGGCCTCCCTGCTGCAAAACACGCTCAAGGCCTATCACAACAGAATGCGAGACCACGATGTTTGACTCACTTAAAGCACTGCCCCCCGACCCCATCCTCGCGCTGACGCCGGCTTACCGGGCGGATCCGAATCCGAACAAAATAGATCTCGGCGCCGGCGTGTACAAAAATGCGCAAGGCAACACTCCCGTCATGCGCGCCGTCAAGCGCGCCGAGCAAATCCTGCTCGCCGAGCAAGAAAGCAAGGCCTATGTGGGCCCCCGCGGCGCTGTCGGTTTCAATGAGGCCATCGCCGCGTTGAATTTTGGCGATGTGCTGACGCGGAACCTGGCGGACCGCCGCGTCACCTTGCAGACTCCCGGCGGTTGCGGCGGCCTGCGCGTGGCGGCCGAATTCATCGCCCGGGCGAACCCGCAAGCCACGGTGTGGGTGAGCGACCCCACCTGGCCCAATCACCGGCCATTGCTGGGCGCGGCGGGCCTTCGGCTCGCCACCTACGATTACTACGACCTGGACACCCACGCCTTGCGTTTTGACGCCATGCTCGATTGCCTGGCGAAGACCGCGGCGGGGGATGTCGTGCTCCTGCACGGCTGCTGCCACAACCCCTGCGGCGCCGACCTCGCGCCGGAGCAATGGCGCGCGGTGCGCGATTTGAGCGAGAAACGGGGTTTCACCATACTGATCGACATGGCTTACCAAGGTTTGGGCGACGGTCTGGAGGAAGATGTGGCCGGTGTGCGCCTGCTCGCCGAGTCCCTGCCCGAGCTGATCGTGGTCAGCTCCTGTTCGAAGAACTTCGGGCTGTACCGCGAACGCACCGGCGCCCTGTCGCTCATCTGCCGCAACGGCTCGGTGGCGCAAGCGGCCGCCAGCCAACTCGCCGCCACCGCCAGGGCAAATTACTCCATGCCGCCGGATCATGGCGCCGCCGTGGTGCGGATGATTCTCGAAGACAGCGAATTGCGCGCGGATTGGGAGCGGGAACTGGCCGAAGTGCGCGATCGAATCAACGGCTTGCGCGCCGATCTCGCGCGGGAATTGGCCGCCGCCGGCATAGCGCGGGATTTCAGTTTTATCCAGCGCGAGAAAGGCATGTTTTCCTTCCTCGGCGTCACCGCGGAACAAGCCGATGCGCTGGTGGAAAAATACAGCATCTATCTTGTCAGATCCGGCCGCATCAACATCGCCGGCATCAACCAGGCGAATATCGGCTACCTGGCGCGCAGCCTTGCCGAACTATTGCGGGCCGGAGTCTGAAGGCGGCAAGCTCCGCGCCGGTGTCTGGCAGTTCCAGCACACCGCGAACGCCGCGTCGTTTCGCTCGCGGCAATTCGAGCAGCGCCAATCGGGCCGGTCATCGTCCGCGCCATACAGATATTCATCAACAATATCCAAGGCCCGCTCATAATCCGCGGGTTTTTCCACCCATACCTCGGGCCAGCTTTCCACAAAGGGCACTTCGCCGAACGCGGTATACATATCGGCGTTTTTCACCAAGGCTTCGATTCCCGCCACTTCCAGCAAATTCTTGATCTGCCAAACGTCAATGGCGTTTTCCGAACTGAAGACCCGCTTCATTCTTTCCATCCCCGGCCGCGTTCAACGCAGCAAATGCCGCAAGCGCAAGCCGCACAAATACAAGCTGAGCAGATACACCGTCAAACCGGCGAGGACCAACAGCCCAAGCTGGCCCACTTTGGCGAGAATGGTCCACTCCATCCATTCCCGCCATGGTCCGGCCAGTATCGATAGCACCAGAATCATCGCGGCATTCGCCACCAGCATTTGCCACCACAAGCGCCCCCACCCCGGCTGAAACTGGAACACCCCCTCGCGCCGCAGCCCGCGCAGCAGCAGGCCGGCGTTCAACACCGCCGCCAGGCTTGTCGCCAACGCCAGGCCGACATGGGCCAGACCCGCGAGATAAAAGCCGACATTCAGCGCCATATTCACGCTCATGGCAATCACGCCGATGCGCACCGGCGTGCGGGTGTTTTGCCGGGCATAGTAGCCCGGCGCAAAAATCTTCACCGCCATGAACGCGGTCAAGCCCAACGCGTAGGCTTTCAAGCTGGCGGCCGAGCGCTGCACGTCCAGGGCCGTGAAATTCTCATTCTGGAACAAGGTAACGAGCAAGGGTTCGGAAATCAGGACCAGCGCGAGGGTCGCCGGCAACGCGATCAGGCAGACCAGCCGGAAGGCCCAATCGAGGGTGGCGGCAAAATCGTCCATGGACTGATCGGCGTGTTTGCGCGACAGGCTCGGCAGCACCACGATGGCGATGGCAATGCCGAATGTGCCAAGGGGAAACTCCATCAGCCGGTCGGAGTAATACAGCCAGGACACGCTGCCGTTGACCAGCAGCGAGGCGATAAAGGTATCGAACAGCAGATTGATCTGACTCACCGAAACGCCAAACAGCGCCGGCAGCATCAATCGCCGGATGCGCCGCACGCCATCGTGGCCGCGGCGCGGACGGGGCACGGGCAAGAGCTGGATTCGGGCGAGAAAAGGCAATTGAAACAGCAACTGCGCGAATCCGGCGATCAACACCCCCCAGGCCAGGGCCAGGGCCGGCTCGGTCAAGTGGGGGGCGAGCAGCAAAGAACAGCCGATCAGGGAAAGATTGAGCATCGCCGGCGTAATCGCGGGCACGGCGAAGCGGCCGTAACTGTTCAGCACCGCGCCGCACAGTGCCGTCATCGAAATCAGCAGCAGATAGGGAAAGGTGATGCGCAACATTTGCACAAAGGTCGCGAACTTCTGCGGCTCATCGAGGAAGCCATAGGCGACCACCGCGGCCAGCAAGGGCGCGGCGGCCACGACCAGCGCGGTGATTGCGGCCAATAGCCCGCCAAGAGAGGCGGCCACGGCGTTGACCAGGTCGCGCACTTCGGCGTGGCTGCGACGGCTGCGGTACTCCGACAATACCGGCACGAAGGCCTGGTTGAACGCGCCTTCGGCGAACAGGCGGCGCATGAAATTGGGAATCTTGTTGGCCAGGAAAAACGCGTCCACGCCGTCGCCGACGCCGAACATGCGGGCGATGACGATATCGCGCGCAAGTCCCAGCACGCGGGACACCAGGGTCATCGAGCCCGTGACGCCGCTGGACTTCAACAGCCCGTCATTGTCGGCGGTCTCCTGACGCGTGTTGACGGAGCCGGCGCCGGACTGGCTCACCACGCCCGGCTGGCTGGTTTCATTCTGCTCCATTTGGCTGGCGCGTTCCGAACTCCGTCCCGCCCCAACCGCGCCGTACCCGCGTTCGGCCCCTGGGGACGACCGGCGGGCCCGCGGCATTGTTGACAGGTGCGGGTGAAAACGGCATAGTGTCGCACTTTTTTCGGGGCTGTTCGAATCGGGCGGAATTGTTCTGGCCCGTCATTTCCGGCACCGTGGGAACCAATCAAAGTTATCGAGCGGAGGAAAACTTCTTGGCAAATTCCCCCCAAGCGCGCAAGCGCGCCCGGCAAAACGAAAAGCGGCGCCGACACAATGCGTCTTTTCGTTCCATGGTTCGCACAAGCATCAAGAAAGTTCGCGCCGCGCTGGACGCGAAAGATCAAAAAGCCGCCAGCGAGGCTTACGCGGCCGCCGTTCCCGTGATCGACCGCATGGCGGACAAGGGCATCATCCACAAGAACAAGGCCGCGCGTCACAAAAGCCGCTTGAACGCGGCAATCAAGGCCCTGCAATAGCGGCCGCGGCGAATCGCGGACCGCAAACCCGCTTCCTATTCGGTCAGCACCATATTGTCCCGGTGAATGATTTCTTCCTCGCCGGCGTAGCCCAGCAATTCGGCGATGCGGCCGCTCTCCCGGCCCAGCAGAAGGGCCACTTCGCTGTGGTTGTAGTTCACCATGCCGCGGGCGATTTCGCGCCCGGAAGGGTCGAGACAGGCCACCACCTCACCCCGCTGATAGACCCCTTGGGTGGCGGTGATTCCCACCGCCAGCAAACTTCTGCCGTGCCCGCGCAAGACCGCGACAGCGCCCGGGTCCAGCGTCAACCAGCCTTTCAACGTCAATTGGCTTGCCAGCCATTGTCTTTTCGCCGTCACCGGCTCGCGGTCGGCGCGCAAGCAGGTGCCGATTGCTTCGCCGGACTGCAATCGCAACAGCAAATCCGGCTCGCGGCCACTGGCGATAATGGTGTGCGTGCCCGACCGCGCCGCCAACCGCGCCGCCGATAGTTTGGTAATCATGCCGCCGCGCCCGAGGCGGCTGCCGGTGCCGGCGAGACGCTCAAGCGCCGGGTCGCCGGCGCGACCGGTTCGCACCAGCGTTGCGCCGGCGTTGCCGCGCGGGTCGGCGTTGTACAACCCCTGCTGGTCGGTGAGGACGACCATTACGTCGGCGTTGATCAAGTTGCTTACCAGCGCCGCCAGGTTGTCATTGTCTCCCAGGCACAATTCGTCCGTGGCGACACTGTCGTTTTCGTTGACCACGGGCACCGCCGCCAGATCGAGCAAGGATGTCAATGTCGAGCGCGCGTTGAGATAGCGGGTGCGGTCGGACAGGTCTTCATGACTGAGCAAAATCTGCGCGGCGTGGACGCCGTGTTCGCCGAAACAGCTTTCCCAGGCTTGAATGAGACCCATCTGGCCGACCGCCGCCGCCGCCGCCTGCAAGCGCACTTCGCGCGGCACCGACTTCAGCCCAAGCCGGGTCGCGCCTTCCGCCACCGCGCCCGAGGATACCAGCACCAAGCGCAGGCCCCGGGCGCGCAAGGCGACGACCTGGGAAGCCCAGCCCGCCATGGCGCCGCGATCGAGCCCAAGGCCATCGTTGGTCAACAGGGAACTGCCGATTTTGACCACCCAGGTTCGGCAAGCGCTTATGCTTTCACCCATGATTTCCATCCATCAGCTTGCCGCGCCCGGACTCAAGCGCCAGTTCCCGCTCCTGTCGCAGTTGTTCGCGGGCGTAGTCCGCATCCTCGCGCAACCGCAGCCGATGCGCCTGAATCGCTTGCATCAGCGCTTCGCAAAGCTGCCGGCAGCCCGCACCCGTAACCGAAGAGATGTGATGTATCCGTCCGCGCCAAGGCAAGGACTTGCGCAATTCCGCTTCCAGTGCGGCCAGCGCCGCGGGCGGGACCAGGTCAACCTTGGAAAGAACCAGCCAACGTTCGCGCCCGGCCAACTTGGCACTGTATTTTTCCAGTTCCGCAATCAGGCCCAGCGCGTTCGCCACCGGGTCGCCGCCATCCGCCGGCAACACTTCCACCAAATGCAACAGCAGCCGCGCGCGGGAAAGATGTTTCAGAAAGCGCAGGCCGAGACCGGCGCCTTGCGCCGCGCCGGCGATCAGACCGGGCATGTCGGCCATGACAAAACTGCGGTCCATGCCCAATCGGACAACGCCGAGGTTGGGAATCAGGGTTGTGTAGGGATAATCGGCAACTTTCGGCTTTGCCGCGGACACGCTCCGGATCAAGCTGCTCTTGCCGGCGTTCGGCAATCCCAGCAATCCGACATCGGCAACCAGGCTCAATTGCAATTGCAATTTGCGCGACTCGCCGGGTGTGCCATCGGTGGTTTTGCGCGGCGCGCGGTTGGTGCTTGATTTGAAACGTGTGTTGCCAAATCCCGCTCGGCCGCCTTGGGCCACCAGCACCGGCCGGCCGGGCTCGCGCAGGTCGGCCAGCAGCTCGCCGGTATCGATATTGAAAACGCTCGTTCCCGGCGGCACTTTGATCGTCAAATCGGCGCCGCTGGCGCCGGTGCGATTGCGGCCGGCTCCCGCCGCGCCGGATTCAGCCCGATAGCGGGGCTGGAAACGAAAGTCCACCAGCGTGTTGAGCGCGGGGTCGGCGCGCAGGTACACGCTGCCGCCGGCGCCACCATCACCGCCATCGGGGCCACCGAATTCGATGTATTTCTCCCGGCGGAAGCTGGCACAGCCATTGCCGCCCTTGCCGGCTTCGACGCTGATTTCCGCCTCGTCCACAAATTTCACGATGCCATCTCATGCTTCGGGCTGTCCGGCCAAGTCGCGACCGCGCGAACTCGCCGATTTTGCAAGAATTCCGGATTGACGCAAGCGGGCCGGGACGCCCGGCGCGCTGCAGGAATGGAACGTCTCCGAGAAGGAGGAAATGGGGGGCTTGGGCCTTGCGGCGTGGGTCTAAAACCGCTCAGGCCGGGTTTACTACATTGACGTACTTGCGCTTTTGCGGACCTTTGACGGTGAACTCGACAAAGCCGTCCGCTTTCGCGTACAACGTATAGTCCTTGCCGCAACCAACCTGGTAACCGGGATGGAATTTGGTGCCGCGCTGGCGCACGATGATGTTGCCGGCTTTCACGGCCTGGCCGCCGAACAGTTTCACTCCAAGCCGTTTGGATATTGAATCGCGGCCGTTGTTGCTGCTGCCGCCCGCTTTTTTGTGTGCCATATCCCTACCTCCAGCCGCACTGTCGGCTATGCCTTCCCAATCAGCCTTCCGAAGATGACTCGCCGCCGCCGCTGATACCGGTGATTTTCACCTTGGTGTACCACTGGCGATGCCCCATCTGCTTGCGATGGTGCTTGCGCCGATTCGACTTGACGATGCGGATTTTCTCTCCGCGCGCCTGGTCCAGCACTTCGGCACGCACGGAGCCGCCTTCCAAATAGGGCCGCCCGATGCGGACTTCGGCACCTTCACCATCCGCGCCAATCATCAACACCTTGTCGAAGATAACCGTGGCCCCGACTTCATGGTCGAGTTTTTCCAGCCGCAGCACTTCGCCTTCGCTGACCCGATGCTGTTTGCCACCGCTTTCGATTACCGCATACATCAAACTTTCCCAGCTTATTGACGGTTTGCCTTACCAGCTTGCTTGCCCGGTTTTGGGGCGGAAGCCGCCGGTTGGTTCAAGGCCGCGAATTCTAAGGCATCGCCCCGCGCAAGACAAGTAGCCCGCGGCGCCATGTGCTAGCATCCGGCGACCGGTTTCATCTTGCCGCCGGTAATTCTGGCCCGCCGCGAATCTTGCCGCATGAATTGGCGCAAAAAAATCTACACCGCCCACAAATGGCTCGGCCTGTTCGGCGCGGTCTGGCTTGCGATACTGGGCCTGTCGGGACTGATTCTCGACCATCGGGACGACTGGCGCTGGGCGTGGCAGTTCGGCGTACCCAACGCGATCCTGCCTGAAGAGACAGTTGCCACGCTGGCGACGCGACACGTCACGCTGCTGCAGGCCGACCCCGCCGATTCGCGGCAATGGCTCGCCGGCGGCGCCGCTGGCCTCTGGCACAGCGGCGACGGCGCGAATAGCTGGAATCCTGTGGGATTCGAAGGCATGACGGGCTCTCCCATGGTGTACGCGATTGTGCCCGACACCGCGCTCGGCTGGGAGCGAATCTGGATAGCCAGCGACGATGGGCTGTGGCGGCTTGAAGCGGACCAGCCGCCCCTTCAGGCAAGGCGGGAGGGGCTCGCGGGGCGCAGTCTCACCGCGCTCGACAATGGGCCGCGGTTGAACACGCTGGTTGCGGTGGAAGAGCGCAGCCGGATCTTGCGCATCTCGATGGCAAACCCCATGGCTATCGATGCGCTGGAGCTTGAGCAAACCGCGGTCGCTGGTTTGCCCGAGCGGGTGAGCTGGTCGCGTTTCCTGTTCGACACCCATCTGGGCCGCTCCTTCCTGCGCCGCGATTTGAATCTGTTGCTGAATGATCTGGGCGCCGCGCTTTTCGTGCTGCTTGCCGTCACCGGAGTGATGCAATGGTGGTTTCGGCGCAAGCGGTCCCGCGCCCGCCGCCCGCTGCAGAACGGGTTGTACAACCTGCACGCTCCGCTGTTCGGGCTGCTGGCGATTTTTCCGGTGATCTACCTTTCGTTGACAGGCATTGTCATGGACCACCGCGCCGAATTGCTGCCCACGCTGGTGCGCAATACGGTGTCCCGGGACTTGCTGCCGCCGGTATATGACTTCGGCTCGCTGAAACAGGAAATCTCCCATGTCGTGGCCTATCCGGACGACGCGGCGAAGCTTTCCATCGGCACCCGCCTCGGCGTGCTCACCTCGCTGGACCATGGCCGCAACTGGGTGCGCGAGTTGGGAAGCCCGGTCGCACCCGGGTTCGTGTGGAGCTTGAAGCGGATCGACGACCAGCTGTTCGCCGGCGGCCTGGGCGGGCCGAGCTTTTATCGACCACTGGCCGAGGACGAATGGCGCATGATACCGGGATTGGTGGGAATGCCCTCGGACGCCACCTTGAGCGACGAGAGCTGGTACGTGATCAGCGGCGCGTCGCTGTTTCAGGGCGCGCCGCCCGCGGCGATGAGCCAAACCCGCCTCAACCTGCCGGCGCTCGACGCGACGCCCCTCATGCTGCTCATGTTCGACATCCACAGCGGCACGCTCATCAGCGAGCATGCCCGCTACTTCCTCGATTTTCTCGCCGTGCTCGCCATAGTCATGGTGTTGACCGGGCCGGTGCTCTGGTGGCGGCGAAAATTCGCGCGCATGCGCTAAGCGGGCTGCGGTCGCGCGTCAGTCTTCGCTATTGAACTCGGCGAGAACTTCCTGGGTGCGCCAGCCGGCCATAATCGCCGCCATGCTGTAGTTGCCCTCGTGACAGGCGTATTCGTAGATCGGCTCCGCGGCCCTGCGCATCGGGAACATCGCGGTCCAGGAATCAGTCCAGGTGGTGGGGTCGCTGATGGTGAATTCGTAGCCGAGGGTGTCGGCGTCGATGAGCCAGAATTTCTCCGTCAATTCCATGTTTTCACTGGAATTGCCGAAAGACGTGGCGCGCGCGAAATAGCGCGTTTCCACCACCAGGGTATCGCCGTCCCAATAGCCGATGGAATCGCCTTCCCAGTCCCGCGGCGACTGGCGGTACTCGCTGGTGTTCATTTTCACGATGCGCGCGTTGTGGACCATCTCGTTGTGGATGAGCACATGATCGCCGGTCTGGACCAGTTGCACATTGTTGTTGTACGCGCTCGGCAGCATCGGCGGGCCGGAATTGAAACCCATGATGCAACGCTCGGACAATGGCCTGACTTCGATGCCGTGGTTCAAGGTTGCGGCTTCGCGCCGCGCCTCGTTGCGCGCTTGGGCCTGCTCGGTCAATTCCGGGATGCGGCCGTCGGCGGGATAGGTAATCAAGGACGTGCGGTTGGAGCCAAGTATTTCGGTGCCCCGGTCATACCAGAACTGGTTGTAGTCGCCGGTTGTGGTGGTGTCGGTGAAATTGTCGCGGTCGAGTTGTTCCTGTCTGGCGAGCTCGAATTCGGCGGCCTGTTCGGCGCTCAATACCTCCTGGTCGGCGAACTCCCGCGGCCGCTGCAATGGTGTGATGGTGCGGAAATCCCAAGTACCCTGCAAGTCGGGATGACCGCTGGCCAAACGGGGAATATCGTCGGCTTGCTGGGCCAGCGCGAGCGGCGCCGTCAGCGCCGGCGCCAGCCACAGCAAAGACATTCGAACAAGGCGGTTCCAAGCATTTGTGTCAAACATGTTGACGCCCTCCGCAGTTGATCTCGAATTACAGTACACGCCAGACAATAGGTTGACAAGATTTTTGCGCAGCTTCTCCCGTGCTGGCAAAAAATCCGTTTGCCGCGGTCCCGAAGCGCGTTCCGCGCGAATTTGCTGAAACACCGTATGTCGAAACCAAGACAAGCCGGATCGATTGCATTACCATGGGCCGCTGAAAGGAGCTGGGCGGGACGAGACCCCTATGAAGCAAGTCGCGGCATACATACCCTTGTTGGCCTTTTTCATCGTCTGGGCGATGGACGAAAGACCGCTCAACATTGCCGGCTTCAGCCACAGTATCGGCGGCATCTACAGCGCCGCGGAGGTGCTGCTGGCCACTTCGGTGATCGTTTACGGCGCTTTGTTCGTGGCCTACAAGCGCCTCGACAAGTTTGAGTGGATCACCTTGTGCGCCGTGGTGGTGTTTTGCATTCCCACCTTCCTCCTGCGCGATGTGAATTTCCTGAAATGGAAGGCGCCCCTGGTCAACTGGATTTTTGCCGCGATTTTTCTCGGCTCGCGCTACATCGGCGGCAAACCGGCGCTGCAGCACATGCTCGGCCACGCTGTGGAAATGCCCAGGGACATGTGGCTGCGGTTGAACAATGTTTGGATCGTCTATTTCGTCCTGCTCGGCGCCATCAATCTGGCCGTGGCCTATCTACTCAGCGAAGCCGCGTGGATCCAGTTCAAGGTGTTTGGCAATCTGGTCATTACGCTGCTGTTCGTGGCCGGCCAGATGCCCATACTGGCAAAATACATGGAAACCCCCGAACAGCCCACCGAGACCGCCGAAGCCGATACCGCGCGGGAATGAGAGCGCCGCGGCTGTGAAGAGCAGCGGCTGTGAAGAGCAGCGGATGTGAAAAGCAGCGGTTGTGAAAAGCAGCGGTTGTGAAAAGCAGCGGTTGTGAAAAGCAGCGGTTGTTAGGGGCAGCCGCTAAAATTCCGGCGCGGCTTTCAACCCCGGGAATACCCGGTCCAGAATCGCGTTCCATTCCGCAAGTTGCGCCCGGCGGCGGGCGAAAACCGGCGTTGGATCGCCTTCGATGGTGATGGAATTAATCAAGTCGCGCCGTTCTATTCGACGCACGATTTGCGCGCCTTCCACAATCCGGCCGAAAACCGAATGCAAGCCGTCCAGATGCGGCGTGGCGAGATGGGTCAGGAAAAACTGGCTGCCGTCGGTGCCCGGCCCGGAATTCGCCATGGAAATAATCCCCGGCTGATTGTGCTTTAGGATCAATTCACCGGCGAAGCGGTAGCCGGGGCCGCCCGTGCCGTTGCCGAGCGGGTCGCCGCCCTGGGCCATGAAGTTCCGCTCGACGCGATGGAAGCTCAAGCCGTCATAGAACCCGCGCATTGCCAAATTGGCGAAATTGGCCACCGTTGTCGGCGCCGCGCGATGATTCAATTCCACACGCATCACGCCTTTGCTGGTGTCGATTACCGCAAACAGATTCTGGGCCGCGGCGGGCGCGGCCAGCCCCGCAAGCAAGGCAATCAGGCAGAATGCGCTTGCTGCGAATTTTTTCCCGCTGAGAAACATCATCACCCGATCCCCAGGCGCCCGACAGGACCCACCGCGATGCGCCAGGCTGCCGCGCGCCAAATCAAAGCCCCGTCAAATCATACTCCAGCGTCAATGGCGCGTGGTCGGAAAAGTTCTCGCTTTGCCGCTCGATGCCGTCGACGATCCGCGCCGATTTTACCTTGTCCGCAAGTCCCGGGGTGACCACCTGCAGGTCCAGCCGCCAGCCGACGTTCTTGGCCCGGGCCGCACCGCGCTGGGACCACCAGGTGTATTGTTCCGCCTGCTGGTTGACTTGGCGAAACGCGTCCACATAGCCCACCTCGTCGTACAAGGTGTCAAGCCACGCGCGTTCTTCGGGCAAAAACCCTGAATTTTTCTGGTTCGACCGCCAGTTCTTCAAGTCGATCGCTTTGTGGCAGATGTTCCAGTCGCCGCAGATGATGTACTCGCGGTCATGCTCGCGCAGCGCCCGCATATGCGCCATGAAGGCGTCCATGAATGCGAACTTTCGCCGCTGCCGCTCCTCCCCCGCCGAACCCGAGGGCAGGTACAGCGATACAACACTCAGCCCTTCGAAATCGACTTGCAAATAGCGGCCCTCGCTGTCCGCCATGGGGAAACCGAAGCCGCGCCTCACGGCCCGCGGTTGCGCGCGGGAGAAAACCGCCGTGCCGGAATAGCCCTTTTTTTCGGCGTCGAAGTAGTGGCAATGAAAGCCCGCGGGGTGAAAGACGGGCTTGCCGGCCTTGCGCTCGAGTTCGATCAATTGCGCCTCCTGCGCCTTGGTCTCCTGCAGGCAGACCAAGTCCACGTCGCGTTGCGCCAGCCAGCGGAAAAAGCCCTTTTTCTCCGCCGCGCGCACACCGTTGCAATTGAGGGTCATTATTTTCATGGGAAATTATTTTTCCGAATTGCTATTGAAAAAGCGAAATGTGTTACCACATTGAAGCCAAGCGTTACTTTTTGCCAAGAATGTGTTACCATTCGCAACGTTTTCGTAACGCGGTGCATTCGACGTTTGGAAGTTTGATTCGGGAGTTTGGAAATGCGCGACGTTACTGTCAGGTTTTTGCCGGTTGTGGAGGCTACCGTTGTCAGTTTGGCGCTGGTTGCGGCCGCCCTGGCCCTTCCCGCGCTGATCGTTTTTGCGGCGGTGTGACCCTCCATTCGAAGGACTTTCCCCAAGCCCTTCGTTTTGACCGTTTGCCGGGCCAATCGCGGCCCGGCATTTTTTTGTCCGGCTGGTGCCGGGGCTTCGTGTTTGCCTGCCTTCTTTTCCTTCCTTTTGGGGTCAAGCCCAAATAGAATGATTGAAAGTCCAATTGGGAGTAAGAGAAATGAATATTGCATTCCGATCACTCTTCTTTTTTCTGCTTTGGACCAGCGCCGCCGCGATCGCTTCCAGCGACGACGATTATCGCTTGGGCAATGATCTCGGCTACATCCACGGCAGCATCGAATCGCGTCAGCATATCTACTATGCCGGCGATACCGTTGACATTCGGATCATAATCCGGGGCGACAAGGAATTTCTGCAAAGCCGGTCCGTGGGCATTTACCTGGCGATTTTCTCGCCCGATGGCGGCGTCTCCTTCGACAGAATCACGGATTACCAAAGCTTTAATTCCCGCAGGCTGTTCTACGCCGAGGATATTTCAGACGAACTGGTGCTTCCGGGCAGTTACCAGGTGGCGCTTGTCGCCGTGCGCAAAGACGGCAACCCCGCCAATCTCGGGGACTGGTACAACGGCCTGGGCGGATTGCTTGGCGGCGAAGCGCTGTATTTCGCGGACGGTCCAGTGTCCTGGGATATCAACCGCGACGGCTTCTGGGACACAGATTACGACCGGGACGGCTTCTACGGCGACGACGACGACATCTACGAAGACTACTACCTGGGAAGCGGACAATATTGGGGATTGCGGGACCCACGCGATTGGGACGATGACGATTGGGACGACGACTACCGGGATTACGACGACTATCCCTATCCAGGCGGCTATTTCGAAATTGAAGGCAGGATTACCCAAATCGTGGATGAGCAGTCGTTTTATATCGGAACTTTGCTGGTGGTTCACGATGCGTCGACGCGCTGGGAATACGGCGGCCCCGGCCAGCTTGCCGTGGGCAGATTGGTGGAAGTCGAAGGAAACCGGACAGACGCGAACACCTTGCACGCTGACGAAATTGAATACGAAGACGACTAGGAAGTGGGCTGAAGCCGGATTCGTTCGGCGAAATTGCAGGGTTTGTGGGCGCTGTCGAGTTGCTCGCGGATGATATGGTCCCAGCCGGTGCGGCAGGCGCCGGTGGAACCGGGCAGGCAGAAGATGACCGTGTGGTTGGCGAGCCCGCCGAAGGCCCGCGATTGCACCGTGGAAGTGCCGATTTCGGTAAATGAGATTTGCCTGAACAATTCGCCGAAACCTTCGATTTCGACATCGAACAACGGCATCAGCGCCTTGCGCGTGTTGTCCCGGGCGGTGAAGCCGGTGCCTCCTGTGGTCAGCACGCCCCGCACTTCCGGGTCGGCGATCAGGTTTGAAACCAGCGCGCGCAATTGATAGACATCGTCTTTGACGATATGGCGCGAATGCAGCTTGTGGCCTTCGGCCAGCAGTTTTTCCGCAAGCAGCGCGCCGGAGGTGTCGGTTTCCGCGGTGCGCGTATCGGAAACCGTGACCACAGCCAGATTGAGGGGGGTTGCCGCGGACATGGCCCCTAGCCGCCAGTCATGTTCATGAGCCGAACCGGCTGGGCGTGTTCCTTGTCGTAGAAATAATGCCGCTCCGGCTTCAGATCCATGGCCGCGACGATGGCGGTCTTCAAATCCTCGAAGTCTTGTTCTCCGTCGCGCAAAATCGCGCGCAGATCCATCGAATGTTCGTTGCCGAGGCAAAGCAGCAGGCGACCTTCGACGGTGATGCGCACGCGGTTGCAATCGGCGCAGAAATTGTGGGTCACCGGAGAGATGAAGCCGATGCGCGATTTGCTGCCGACCACTTGCGCGTAACGCGAAGGCCCGGCGGTTTTGACGGCGCTGTCGAGCAGTGTGTAGCGGCGTTCGATTTGTTCCCGAACCCAGTCGTTGCCGCAGGTCGTCTCTTCGCGATCATGGTCGGAAGCTTCGCCAAGCGGCATTTCCTCGATGAATGCGATATCGAGGCCGCGGTGCAACGCAAAATCCACCAGCGGCAGCACTTCGTCGTCGTTGTAGCCGCGCATGATGACCGAGTTGATGCGCAGACGCTCGAATCCCGCAGCGATGGCGGCGTCGATCCCGGCAAGCACTTGTTCGAGTTTTCCGACCCGGGAGATGCGCCGGAACCGCTCGGCGTTCAAGCTGTCGAGGCTGATATTGATGCGCTTCACGCCGGCGGCTTTCAAAGGTTCGGCGTATTTGACCAACTGATTGCCGTTGGTGGTGAGCAGCAACTCATTCAGGCCGGGCAATTGGCCAAGACGCTGAACCAGATGCATGACGTTGGAACGCACCAAGGGCTCGCCGCCGGTGAGGCGGATGCGGCTCACGCCAAGTTCGGTGAATGCGCGCGCGACCGTATGCAACTCTTCCAGCGTCAGCACCTGCCGGCGCGGGACAAATTGCATTTCTTCCGTCATGCAATAGACGCAGCGGAAATCGCAGCGGTCCGTCACCGACAGGCGGATGTAGTCCACCCGCCGGCCGAACTTGTCGATCAGGCCGTCAGGCTGCGCCGTGGAACTGGTCATGATTTTGCTTCGCGCC
Source organism: uncultured Pseudohongiella sp. (assembly GCA_965221015.1). GTDB lineage: Bacteria > Pseudomonadota > Gammaproteobacteria > Pseudomonadales > Pseudohongiellaceae > UBA9145. Next base: position 1,911,344 of record OZ244859.1, read on the forward strand.
GAATTTACTCCTCCGAGCCCGCGCCCAGCTCCGCTTCCACTTCCTGGATGCGGGCCCCAGCAAGAATGCCCGCCATGGAGTAGTTGCCTTCGTGGCAAGCGTATTCGTACAAGTTTCCGTCCATGGCGTGATAGCTCAATTCGGCGGTCCAAGGCTGCATGTAGAGGTTTTCGTCCTCGACCGTGAAAGTGTAGACGATCTCCGTGTCGGAATAGCGCGTGAAGCGTTCGATGATGCGGCCATCGCTTGAAATCGGCACCGAACTTTCGGAAATCTGCAAGGGGTTGATGTTGACCGTTTCCACCACCAGGGCATCTTCCTCATACCAGCCGCGGGAATCGCCAAACCAGGGCTGGTGCGGCGCCGGCCGCAGATTGGACCTGGCCGCTTCGGCGGAATCGAAAATCGGAATGATGCGCGCGTCGTGGGCCATTTCGACAGAAATGACGACATAGTCGTCGGTTTGCACAAACTGGTAGCTGCTGTTGTACAAGGTGCCCATCATGCCGGGCCCGGCGGTATTGCCGAAACCGATCAGGCAGCGCTCCGAGATGGGAATCGCTTCCGGCCCGCTGGCGTCGCCGATGCCGGTCAGGTAACGATAGCCGTAATTGTTCCGGCCCAGGTCGACCAGGGGTGTTTCAAGCCGTGGAATGCGTCCGCTGGGTGGGTCGACGATCAGGGAAGTGCGGAATTCGCCCTTGACATAGGCCAAGGTCGAACCGGGGTCGACCCAGAACAGATTGTAGCCGCGCAGGCCGAAGTCCTCGGCGCCGGCGGGCGGCGCGCCGGTTTCCGGGTCGATCGCCGGGCCGGCTTCGATGTTTTCGGCGGAAATACCGGCAATCGACATCTCGGCGACAATCCGGCTCGCCTCCTCGGCGCTGACCACCAGCCGATCAATTCCCTGGGGCCTTGACAGCGGTGTGCGCGAAGCATTGGTCCAGACGCCTTCAAGGTCCGGCCTGCCCGCTTCCTGCGCGGAAATCGCCCCGGCGGCGAACAAAAGCCCGGACAAGGTGGAAAATGCCGTTAGCTGCTTGATCATGTTCATTGCGGATTTCCTGTTGCTTTGGTTACTGTCGTTACTTTCGCCTCTGACGCGTGATCGGATTCGGCCCGGAGTCACGCGCCGATGGCCTGCATAAGCGGCTCATTGTACCGATGCCAACCACAACTGTCAGCCAATTCAGTTCTCATTCACCTTGCCTGCCTTTCAATGGCGGTTACCGGCAGAGAGCCCTGCCGCACAAACCTAATGGAGGTATCAAAATGCGCAATCTCACCAGTGCGATCCTGCTCGCCTGCGTCGCCGCGGCTTGCGGTTCCGTCGACCAACTCACCGGGCGACAGCCCATCGTCGACATGCAAGGTGTCAATGTGGCCGCCTACCAGGCCGACCTGTGGGACTGCCAACGCTACGCCGACCAGGTAAAGCTTGGCCAGCAGGTGGCCGTTGCGGCCACAACCGGCGCCGTCGCCGGCGCCGCCGTGGGCGCGTCGGTGGGCAATTCCGATAAAGCCGAACGCCTGGCGGGAGTCGGCGCCGTGGCGGGTTCGGTCAAAGGTGCCGCCAGAGCCTTGAACGAACGGCAGCGGGTGCTTGGCAATTGCCTGTCCGGACGCGGCTACCGCGTGCTCAATTGATTTGCCGCAGTGCGCCCTGGCGCGGCCTGGGGGCTGGACGAGCACTCAGGCGGAAACGGCGATCTGCGCGGCGAGAAACAGCAATACGGCGCCCATGCCCACTTCGAACCACTTGCCGCTGCGCAGCAGCAGCGCGCGCACCCGCTGTCGTCCCAGCAAACGCGACAGCATGGCGAACCAGGCAAAAGTGGCCAGCGCCAGATACACGCCATACAGCGCCTGGATTGCCACCGGCGTTTGCGGACTGATGACCACGGTCCACAGCGCGAGAAAGAACAAGGTTGCCTTCGGATTCAGGCCGTTGGTGAGGAAGCCGATGGAAAACGCTTTCATTGGCGCAAGTTCCGCTCCGGCCCCCACTTGCGCGACATCCGCCGAGCGCAAAGCATGCCAAATCGCCTGCGCCCCCAACCAAGCCAGGTAAGCCGCGGCCGCCAGTTTCACCGCCACGAACAGCCAATCCACCTGGGACAACAGCAAGGCGACTCCCAACACGCAATACGTCACATGCAGAAATATTCCCGCGCCCACGCCGGCGCTGGTCCACACGCCCGTGCGCACGCCACCGTTCACGCTTTGCTTCAGCACGACGGCAAAATCCGGCCCCGGCGACGCAACCGCCAGCAAATGGGCAATGGCAATGGTGATGAATTGTTCCATCCGAATCGATTCCATTACCTATTCAGGGAACGATTTCGGAGATAAGCAGTTCCAGCGGCTGGGGTGGATTTTCCAGTGGGAAGGGGTCGGTTTCGGCGAAAAAGTCGCCCGGGGCGCGGTTGGCGGTGCCGGATTGCGAGACCAGGGCGCTGACATAGACCGAAGTGGCCGAGGAAAGATTGAACGGCCCCACCGCCAGGCTGTCGTCAAGGCGGATGCTGGTTGGCAAGTCGGCCACGGTGAATGCGGCAACGGCCAGGGGCGGCATGCCTTCCATGGCGGCGTTGCGCGCCGTGACGAACACGCGCAATTGTGGGTTCGGCGACAATTCGTCGGCGATGGCAACCGATACGTCGATGGAAGGCCCGGCATCGGCTCCGGCTTCGCCGGCGCGCAGGCGTTGCAGGCTGGCAATGCTTTCCCGCGCTGTTTGGGATTCGGGATTCAATTGCGACAGCCGGCGCCAATAGCCGATGGCGGCGTCGAAGTCGCCGTTTTGTTCGGCGTCGGAGGCCAGCAGTTGCAAAACGTTGGGCTCGTCGGGATTGAGCGCGAGCGTGGCATCGATCAACTCGCGCACTTCGGGTGTGATGTCCAATTGCTGGAGAATATAGGCCGTCAGCGCGACCCGTCCCATCGCCAGGGCCTTCTCGTCATCTTCGCGCAAGCGTTCGGCGGCCTGCCGATAGGCGGAATTGGCGACATCGAACATGCCCAGGGTGGAGAAATTCTCGCCGAGGAAATACCAGGCCCAGGGACGCTCCGGATCCTCCTGAACCACCCGGCCCAGGCTCAGCACGAGTTCGCGCGCGGTTTCCACATCATTCTCGTTCTGCACTGTGCGCTGGAATTGATCCATCAACGCCACCTCGTCAAGCTGGCCCCATTGCCGGTACATGAGCACGGCGGCCAATGGCAGCAAAACGAACAGCGCCAGCGGCAACAGCCATGCCGGCGCGCGGCCGCCCGCCTCCCCGCCATCGTTTTCAACGCGATTTGATTGGCGTCGCGGCTCGACGTCTTCCACATCGGTCAACAGGCTTTGCTGCAACTCGACCAGCAAGGCGTCCAGTTCTTCCCGCGCCAGTTCGCCGGCGGCATGCTCAGCCCGGAGTTCCCTTTCGCGCTCGCGGTACAGTGTGATGTTGGCTTGCACACGGTAGGCGGCGGCACCGCCGGCCTCGTCGGCGCGGCGCCGCGCGTTCAGCCACGGCAAGAAGATGAACGCCGCGGCCAACAGCAGCAAGCCGGCGCAAAGCAACCAGAACAGGCTGTTGAAATCATTCATCGCCCAACAAGCGCCGTAGTCGATCCTGCTCCGCGGTACCCAGCTCCGCCGCCGGCGCCTGTTGCCTGCCGCCCGCCCGGCGCAGAATGCGCCAGCCGGCGTACGCGCCAAGCGAAAGGAACAGCAAAGGTCCGAACCACAGCAACACCGTGTTGGCCCGCAGCCGCGGGCGATAAAAAATGAAATCCCCGTAGCGTTCGAACATGAATTGTTCGATCTCGGCATCGCTGTCGCCCGCCAGGATCATGCGGTGAATCTCCCGGCGCAGGTCTTCGGCGACGCCTCCGGTGGAACCGGTCAGATTGGCGTTCTGGCACATGGGGCAGCGAAATTCGTTCGACAGCCGGCGAAATCTCTCCTGCTGCGTATCATTCTCGAAAACGAATGTGTCAACCTGGGAAAAGCCCGGCACCGGCGCCAGCAGCAAGCAAAGCAGGAAGCCGGAGAGCAGTGCGATACGGGGCGCGGTCATGGAGGGGGCAGGCTTTGGCGGAGCGCCGCTCAAGGAACGGTCGCGCCGCGCAATTCGGTGATCGCGGGAACAAAATCCCTATGCCAGACTTCTTCATCCAGCACGCCCACGTGGCGGTAGCGAATCACCCCGCCGCTGTCGACGAGAAAGGTCTCCGGGGCGCCGTACACACCCAAGTCGATACCGAACCGGCCTTCTTCATCGAGAATGCTGTACTCGAAGGGATCGCCGTTGACTTCCAGCCAATCCAGGGCCAGCGGCTGGCGGTCGCGGTAATTTACGCCAATCACGGGGAATTCGCCCTCCTCCGACAGCCGCATGAAGGTCGGATGCTCAACCAGGCAAGGCAAACAGTAACTGCCCCAGACATTGAGCAGAAAAATCCGCCCCGGCAAATCCGCATTGCTTACCGGCGTTCCATCCACGGTGGACATGGCGAAACCGGGCATCGGCTTGTCGATCAGCACCGAAGGCAACTCGGTGGGGTCCAGGTACAGCCCGCGCCACAGCGCGACGCCCAACAGCAGAAAACCGGCAACGGGCGCAAACAAGAGCAATTTCCTCATGCGCCACCTCCATCGGCGGCGGGCCGCAGGCCGCCGGGCCGCCCCTTGGCGCCATCCGGTCCGGGCGCCGCCCGCGCGCCGGCGCGCGCCAGTTTGCGATAGCGGCGGTCGGCGGCGGCAACTGTCGCGCCAATGGCCATAAAAATCGCTCCCAGCCAAATCCAGCGCACAAATGGTTTCACGTAGACGGTCATAGTCCAGGCGCCGTTGTCGCGGATTTCGCCCGGTGTTACGAACAGGTCGCGCCACAGGCTCGCATCGATGGCCATTTCCGTGGAAGGCGCGCCACTGGCCAAATAGACGCGCAGTTCCGGATACAGGTCCGCCACCGGCTCGCCCTCGCGGCTGACCAGCACGGTTGCGCGATTGGCATCGTAGTTCGGCCCGGCGAGCCGTTCGCTGCCGGCGAACAGGAACGAGTAGCCGCCCAGTTCCACCGAGTCGCCCGCGCTGAGCAAAACACTGCGTTCGGAACTGAAATAGCTGGTGAGCGCAACACCAACCAGCATCACGGCAACACCGAAATGCGCGCACTGCATGCCGTAATAACCGTAGCGCAGGGCGCGCAGCCCTTGCCAACGGCTGGCCTTGTTGGCGCTTTTTTGCAATATGTCCCGCGCGATTGTGAGCGTAATCCAAACCGCCAGCGCCACCGCGATGGTGGCGGGAATCGAAACTTCCAGCAACACAATCAAGGGCAGCACCACGCCGAGCAAAAAGCTGGCGATCGCCAGTTTGCCCAGCCGCCCAAGCAGCCAGTCGCCGGAAGTCCGCTTCCAGCGGCTCACCGGCCCGATGCCAAGAAGCACCACCAGCAAAATCATCAACGGCACGAAGATGGTGTTGAAGTATGGAGGTCCTATCGAGATCAGATCCCCCGTCAGCGCCTGGTAAAACATCGGAAACAAAGTGCCGAGAAAAACCGAAGCCGCGGCAACGACCAGAATGACATTGTTGGCGAGCAGGAAAACTTCCCGGGACAGGGAGCCGAAACCGAACTCGCTTTTGATCAGCGGCGCGCGCAGGGCGTACAGCAGCAAGGCGCCACCAACGAATGCGCCGAGAATGCCAAGGATAAAAACGCCGCGCGAAGGATCGCTGGCGAAGGCGTGCACCGAAGTAAGCAGTCCCGACCGGGTGATGAAAGTGCCCAGCAGGCTGCCGCCGAAAGCGAGTATCGCCAGCAGAATCGTCCAGTTCTTGAACACGCGCCGTTTTTCGGTGACCGCCAGCGAATGGATCAGGGCGGTGCCGAACAACCAGGTGATCAGCGGCGGATTCTCGACCGGGTCCCAGGCCCACCAGCCGCCCCAGCCAAGCTCGTAATAGGCCCACCAACTGCCCAATGCGATGCCGATCGTCAGGATTGCCCAGGCCACATTGGCCCAGGGGCGCGACCAGCGCGCCCAGGCGGCGTCGAGGCGGCCGCTGAGCAGGGCGGCAATGGCGAAGGCGAACACCACGGAATAGCCCACATAGCCCATGTACAAGGTGGGTGGGTGCAAAATGAAGCCGATGTCCTGCAAGGCGGAGTTCAAGTCCGCGCCGTCGTTCGGCGGCACCGGCACCATGCGCGCGAAGGGATTAGAAGTGGCGAGCATGAACAGGATGTAACTCGCGCAGAGCAGGCCGAGAATGCCAAGCACGCGGGCGACAAATTCCCGGGGCATACTGCCGCTGAACACGCCCACGGCCAGAATCCAGCCCGCCAGCATAAAGGTCCAAAGCAGAAAACTGCCTTCATGCCCGCCCCAAAGCGCGGTGACCTTGTAGTGCATCGGCAGCAGGGAATTCGATTGCGCGGCGACCACGCGAACCGAAAAATCGTCCACCACGAAGGCGCGGGCCAGAATGAATAGGCAAATGCCGAGAAACACGAACAGGCCGGCGCTCAGGGGGCGGCCCATGTTCATCCACAAGGTGTTGCCGGAAGCGGCACCCGCCAAGGGCATCACGCCCAGCAGCACGCTCAGGCAGAACGCCAGAATCAGGCAGAATTGACCCAGTTCGGGGATCATTCAATTCTCCGGCAATTCCCTGAAATTGTGGTTCTCCAGGCTGGCGCCGGACTGCTCCAACGCGGCCTTCACCTCCGGCGACATGTAATTCTCATCGTGCTTCGCCAGCACGCGGCTGGCCTGGAACACACCCGCCGCATCCAGCCTGCCTTCGGCGACAATGCCCTGACCGTCGCGGAACAGGTCGGGCAAAATGCCTTCGTATTCGATGGGCACTTCGTGGGCAAAGTCGGTGGTGACGAATCGCACCGCCAGGCTTTCCTCTTGCTGCGCCACCGAACCGTTCTTGACCATTCCGCCGATGCGGAACATGGTGCCCGCGGCGACCTCGCCGTTGGCCACCTCGGTGGGCGTATAGAACATGTTGATGTTCTGGCTCAGGGCGAACAGCGTCAGGGCCGTCGCCGCGCTCAGCCCGAAGGCAATGAACAATACCGCGCCCAAACGTTTGCGGCGATGGGGTTTCATCATTTTTCGTCTCCCGCCACGCTGACTTCCCAACCGGCGCTGTCGGCCGCACTCGCGGCATGGCCGTCTTCGGCTTCCGAACCGGCCAGCCTTCGTTTTTGTTCGCGCAAGATCAGCCGCCGCCGACGCAGCGGCAAGGCCAAATTGGCGAACAGGAATATGGCGAACAGCGCATAGACCGACCACACATTGAAAGCGTAGCCACCCATGGCGAAAAATTCGCTCAAGCTGCCGAATTGTATCCCATCAAACATGCTCATCCCACCTTGGCGCAGCCGCCCGCAGCTCAGCGCGATTGCGCCACCAGTTCCCGCACCCAGTGCGCCTTGTTTTCCCGCAGCAGGATTTCATTGCGCGTCGTCAATATCAGGTTCACGGTCAGAAACAGATAAACGGCAACGATCATCACCGCCGTGGCAACCCAGAATTCCGGTCCATTGGGCGAGCCCACTTCCATGGAAATCGGGCTGGAAGGCTGATGCAGCGTATTCCACCAATCCACCGAGTATTTGATGATCACCACATTGATGCAGCCGACAATGGAAAGCAAGGCGCAGGCCCGGGCGGCCGTTTCGGCGTTTTCAATGGCGGCGCGCAGGGATATCACACCGAGCAGGAGGAACAATTGGAACAGCATCGATACCAGCCGGCTGTCGGTCCATTCCCACCAGGTGCCCCAACTCACACTGCCCCAGATGGAGCCCGACGCCAGGGTGACAAAGGAAAACCAGGCGCCCAGCGGCGCGGCGTTCTTGGCCACCATGTCGGCGAGTTTGATGCGCCAGACCAGGGTTACCGTGCCGGCAACCGCCATCAAGGGAAAAAACGAAAGCGAGGTGCCCGCCACGGCGACGTGCACCACCAGAATGCGCGAGGTATGGCCCTGTTGATAGTCCGGCGGCAGAAACAGCAGCGCCCAAACCACGCCCACGGCGAGCGTGAGCGCCATGGCGCCAACCAGCCACGGCAGCCAGCGGCTGGTTTTTTCATAGAACCATTTCGGCGATCCAAGCCGATGAAACCATTGCCATTCGCCAGCCATTGCCACCTCGCGCGGCGCGTCGTCGCGTATCGACAGAGCGCCCCATTGTAACTGATGCCGTCACCGCGGCGGCGGCGGGAACACAATCTGTCACCCTTTGCGCCCGACTCGACGGTTGCCGCCGCCAACAGGGAAATAAGGGTTGGCGGCGGTCAATTCAAGGATATGCGCAAGGCCGCCGCCGTTGCCATGGGCGCCAGACTCAGCGTGGCCGCGAGCATGGCGCCGAGCAAGGCCAGATAGCCCAGCGGCGAACCGCCCGCCAGGGAATTCTGTACCGCCAAAGTGCCAAAAATCAGCACCGGCACGCTCATGGGCACGGTGATGACGGCGAGAATCAGGCCGCGGCTGCCCAGCCCAATGGTCAAGGCCACCGCAATCGAACCAAGCATGCCAACCACCGGAGTGCCCAGCAACAACGAAATCACCAGGGTTGGGAAAGCTTCCGTCGGCAAGGCCAGCATGTACGCCAGTAACGGAGACACCACGATTACCGGCAGTCCGCTGACCAGCCAGTGGGCGATGTTTTTCGCGAAAACGAGCAAATACAGCGGTTGCGAGGCGAGCAACAATTGCTCCAGCGAGCCGTCTTCATAATCCGAACGGTACAAGCTGTCCATCGACAACATCGAGGCCAGCAGCACCGAAATCCAGACCACACCGGCGGAAATCTGCCGCAACATCGCGCTTTCCGGGCTGACGCCAATGGGAAACAGCGAAACCACGATTACGAAAAACATGAATGGATTGACGAAATCGTTGCGCCGCTTCAGGCTGACCAGCAAATCGCGCTTCAAGGTGGCGCGGAAAGCGGCGCCGGCGCTGGCCCGCGGCGGAGCCGCCGCATCCCCGCGGTTCATCGCGCGATTCCCAGCGTCAAAGCGCGCATGCGCGGCAGCGCAAGTTTGTGATGGGTGGTGATCAGCACCGCGCCGCCGGCCTCGGCGTGGCGCGCGACCAAGCCTTCGAGCAATTCGATTCCCGCCGCGTCAAGGGTCGTGAAAGGTTCGTCGAGAATCCACAACTCGGCCCTGCCCAAGAGCAATCTGGCAAGGGAAACCCTTTGCTGCTGCCCCGCCGACAACGAGCCGCAAGCGGTCTCTTCGCAGCCGGCCAGACCGAGTTGCGCCAGCGCGCCGCGTATGCCGTCATCGTCTACCGGCGCGCGCAATCGGCAACTCCAACGCAGATTTTCCAGCGGCGTCAGCGCCTGGTTCACCGCCACCCGGTGACCGATGTACAACAGCCCGGCGTGGAATTGATCCCGGTATTGGGGCAGCGGCAGGCCGCGCCAGCGCAATTCACCCTCATACGCATCGTGCAGTCCGCAAATGATGCGCAGCAATGTGGTCTTGCCACTGCCGTTTCCGCCCTTGACCTGCAACACTTGCCCCGCGTCGAGCGCGAATTCGAGTTTGCGGAACAAAAGCCGCTCTTCCCGCTCGCAGCTTAGCGCGCGGACTTCGAGCAAGGGAGGGGAATCCTCGGGATTTTCGCTCACGGATCGCGGTTCCGGCGGCAGCAAACTGGGCGGGATTATAGCGGAGCGGAACCGCCGCGGCCCAAGCTCAAGGTTCAATCCATTCCGACAACCGGGAGCGCAGCCGCAATGCCGCCAGGCTGTGAATCTGGCTGACGCGGGATTCGCTGACTCCAATGATCTCACCAATTTCCTTCAGGTTGAGCTCTTCGTCGTAATACAACGCAAGCACGAGTTTTTCCCTGGCCGGCAGGCCATCGATGGCTTTCGCCAGGTCTTGTTGAAATCGGCTTTGCTGCAGGTTTTGCAAGGGATCGGGCTGGTCGCTGTCAAGCGATTCGAGCACCGGGTCGGCGCCTTCGCTGATTTCATCAAAACTGAACAGGCGCGTGCCGGCGGCGTCTTGCAGGATGTGGAAATAGGCACCTAGATCGGTTTTTAGCTCGGCGGCAATTTCCTTGTCGGTGGCGTGGCGCCCGGTGCGGGACTCGATACGCTGGATCGCTTTCGCCACATCGCGGGATTTGCGATGCACCGAACGCGGCGTCCAATCGCCCTTGCGCACTTCATCGAGCATCGCCCCTTGAATGCGGATGCCGGCATAGGTTTCGAAACTGGCGCCTTTGCTCTGGTCGTATTTCCTTGCCGCGTCGAGCAGGCCGATCATGCCGGATTGCACCAAGTCGTCGAATTGCACGTTGGCGGGCATTCGCGCAAGCAGATGCCGCGCGATGCGGTTGACCAGCGGCGCGTGTTTTTCCACGGTTTCCCGAGCCCACTCCCTGTCCCGGGATTCTTCCGCTACGTAGTTTTTCGCCGAATCCATATTGCCTCGAGTGCGGCTGCCTGGAAACTTTCCCGCGGTTTTCGCCTTGTGCGACCGCTTCGAGTAGTCGGGCTAAACTTCTTCGGCAAACTGTCGATGTAAGGAATAGCCGCCGATTCTGGTTCGCCCTCGCCCGCGTCGCTAGGCGGAAAGCACCTGTGAACCAGTAGCAGCAAAAACCGTTCCAACTCGGTTTAGGTGTTGGCGCTATCAGGAAAAGTTGATTAAATTCAGTAACTTGCAGGGCGAAAGAAAATTCGGCGGGGTTCTCCGCGGAGTCAGTTTCTTGACGATTCCGTGGCGAGTGTCAATTTCCCGTCAGCGCGGCTGATGGCTGCCGCGCTGGTCAAGCCTTGGGCAGCGTAACACCCAGTTGACCCATGTACTTGCCGCCGCGTTCGCGGTATGTCGTCTCGCAGCGTTCATCACTTTCGAAAAACAGCATTTGCGCGGCGCCTTCGCCCGCGTAGATTTTGGCCGGCAATGGCGTGGTGTTGGAGAACTCCAAGGTCACATGTCCTTCCCATTCCGGTTCCAGCGGGGTCACGTTGACGATTATGCCGCACCGGGCATAAGTGGATTTGCCGAGACAAATCGTTAGCACATTGGCGGGTATGCGGAAATACTCCATGGTGCGGGCCAGGGCGAAGGAATTCGGCGGGATGATGCAGAAGTCCCGGTCGACGCTGACGAAACTGCTTTCGTTGAATTCTTTCGGGTCCACCACCGTGGTGGTGTGCACATTGGTGAAAATCTTGAACTCCTGGGCGCAGCGAACATCGTAACCATAGCTCGACGTGCCATAGGAAATCACGCGGCGGCCCTTCTCGGCGGTCCGCACGAGTTCCGGCTCGAACGGCGCAATCATCCCGTGGTCTCTCGCCATCCGCTTGATCCAGCGGTCCGATTTGATTGTCATGCACTTGTCCCTTGGCCGCGGTTCGGATGGTCCGGCCCTTGAGCGCGCCGGGCGGCGCATGCGCATGATAGAACCATTCCGGTTGCCGCGCATCCCGCCCGGCGGGTGAATTCGACCGGCTGTTGCAGTATGATTCCGGCGCGTCGCGCCAGCCGGGCGGACGGGCCAATTCGGCAAGGAAAACACTGTGAGCCAGCGCAAAATTCTCGTCACCAGCGCCCTGCCCTACGCCAATGGCGACGTCCATCTTGGCCATATCATGGAGGCGATCCAGACCGACGTCTGGGTGCGCCTTCAGAAAATGCGCGGCCACCAATGCATTTACGTATGCGCGGACGACGCCCATGGCACCGCCATCATGCTCAGCGCCGAAGACCAGGGCATCAGCCCCGAAGCGTTGATCGAACGGGTCAATGGCGAACACCGGCGCGACTATGCGGGCTTCCTGATTGGCTTTGACAATTTCCACACCACCCATTCGGAAGAAAACCGCGAATTGTCCGAATCGATCTATCTGGCCCTCGAGCGCAACGGCCATATCGCCCGGCGCAAAATCCGCCAATTGTTCGACCCCGAGAAAAAGCTGTTTCTCGCCGACCGCTATATCGTTGGCAGCTGCCCGCGTTGCCGGGCCAAGGGACAATACGGCGACAACTGCGAAGTTTGCGGCTCAACCTACAGCCCCACGGAATTGATCGAGCCGAAATCGGTCCTTTCCGGAGCCACGCCGGTGGAGCGCGAATCGGAACATTTCTTCTTCACAGTCTCGGCATTCACGGCGATGCTCGGCGAATGGATCCAAAGTGGCGCGGTGCGCACCGCCGTCGCCAATAAACTCGACGAATGGCTCAAGGAAGGCTTGCAGGACTGGGACATCAGCCGCGACGCGCCTTACTTCGGTTTCGAAATACCCGGGCACCCCGGCAAGTATTTCTACGTCTGGCTGGACGCGCCCATCGGCTACATGGCGAGTTTCCTGAACTATTGCCGGCGGGAAGGACTGGATTTCGACGCTTGGTGGCGGCCCGGGGCCGACACCGAACTGCATCATTTCATCGGCAAGGATATCGTCAACTTCCATACTCTTTTCTGGCCGGCGATGCTGGCCAGCGCCGGCTACCGCAAGCCGGACGCGGTCCACGTGCATGGCTTTCTCACCGTGGACGGCACCAAAATGTCCAAATCCCGCGGCACCTTCATCAATGCGGGCACCTATCTCAACCACCTGCATCCAGAATACCTGCGCTACTACCTGGCGGCGAAACTCGGCCCCGGAATCGACGATCTCGACCTGAATCTCGCCGATTTCACCCAGCGCGTGAATTCGGACCTGGTCGGCAAACTGGTCAATATCGCCAGCCGCTGCGCCGGATTCATCGGCAAAAACTTCGACGGGATGCTTGCCGGCGAGTTGGACAACAAACCGCTGCTGGACCAGATTCAGCAGGCCGCGCCCGCCATCGCCGATCAGTTCGAACGCCTGGAATATGGCAAGGCCGTGCGCGAAGTCATGGCCCTGGCCGACCGTTGCAATCAATATCTGAACGAACGCAAACCCTGGGAAATCGCCAAGACGGACAAGCAATCGCCGCAACTGCAGCAGATTTGCACCACCGGCATCAACGCATTTCGCCTGCTGGCCGGTTACCTGAAACCGGTGCTGCCGGAAATGGCGGCCAAGGCGGAACAATTTTTGGCGATCGAAGCGCTGACCTGGGGTGACTTCGACCGCTTGCTGCTCGACCACCGCATCAACCGCTTCCAGCCGCTCATGAAACGGATCGAACCGGTCGCGGTCCAGGCCATGATCGATGAATCGCGGCAAAGCTGGAGCGAGGCGGAGAATGGCGGCAATGATGCCGCCAGCCCGGATGCCATCGAGGAATTCGCCGCGGAAATCGACATCGACGCTTTTGCCAAAGTAGACCTTCGCGTTGCCAAAGTAATCGAAGCGGCGTTCGTCGAAGGCGCCGACAAACTGCTGCGCCTGCGCCTGGACCTCGGCAGCAACGCTGCCGGCGAATCCGTCGAACGCACCGTGTTCGCCGGCATCCGCAGTGCTTACCAGCCCGAACAGCTAACAGACAAACTGCTCGTCGTGGTCGCCAACCTGAAACCCCGCAAAATGAAGTTCGGCACCTCCGAAGGCATGATCCTCGCCGCCGGCCCCGGCGGAAAAGATATCTGGCTGTTGCACCCCGACTCCGGCGCCAAACCAGGCATGCGAATCAGCTGACCACAAATCCGCACCAGGAGTTCGACCGGTATGCGAGACAAAATGAAGCCCGGCCAGCGCAACCGACAAGAAGCACAGCTTCTTGAGGATAAAACGCCACCAAGCTGTGCTGCGCGGCTGGCACTGCGTTAGCCGCAGCCGTGGTGGCGGGGTATAGCGGGCGTGCGAGGCAGGATGCCGAGCCCGAAGCGTACAAGGATGTATTCACAGCGTCCGCTATACCCCGCCACCACGGCTGCGGCGAATCGAAGCCAACAACCCAGAATTGACAGCACCCCGCGGCAGGGCCGATACTCGGCATTCGAATGCAAAGCGGCAATCCCAAATCAGCGTGCGAAAACTATCCCCCAAGAACATTATAGGCGCCCCGGTCTGCGCGCTGCTGCTGGCCTGCGGCGGCGTGGCGGCGCAGCCGGCGGAGATTGGCGAGGTCGAAGATTCGATCATCAAGATCTACACCACCCAGGCGGCGCCGGACTATTTTGTGCCCTGGCGGCTGCTGAACCCGCGGCAATCCTCCGGCTCCGGCGTGCTGATCGATGACAAGCGCATCCTCACCAATGCCCATGTTATCGCCGACGCCAGCTACGTGCAGGCGCAAAAGCACAATGACCCGGAACGCTTCCAGGCGCGGGTGCTGTTCGTGTCCCACGAAGCCGATCTGGCGTTGATCACCGTCGAAGATGAAGCCTTCTACGACGGCCTGCAACCCCTGCGGATCGGCGACCTGCCCAACTTGCGCGACGAAGTCTCGGTGTTCGGTTTTCCCATGGGCGGACAAAGCCTGAGCATCACCAAGGGCGTGCTGTCGCGGGTGGAACACCAAGTTTACGCCCATGCCTCGAGTTACCTCCTGGCGGGCCAGATCGACGCCGCCATCAACCCCGGCAACAGCGGCGGGCCGGTAATCGTCGATCAGCAAATTGTCGGCATAGTGATGCAGTCCAATTCCGGCGGCCGCAGCGAAAATCTGGGCTACTTCATCCCGCCGAGCGTGATCCGCCACGTGTTGAAAGACAGCGAAGACGAGGTCTGGGACGGGTTCCCCGACCTGGGCTTCCGCACCCAGACGCTGGAAAGTCCGGCGGCGAAAGCGGCTTGGGGCCTGAGCGAAGACCAGCGCGGCGTTATCGTGATCAAGGTTTTCGAGGACTCTCCGGCCGATGGCGTGTTGGCGGTCAACGACGTGATCACCGCAGTGGATGGATACGAGATTGCGGACGACGGCAGCATCGAAATCGATAACGAAATTTTGACCAACTACAAATACGCCCTGGATCAGTACCATGTCGGCGATACGATTTCCCTGACTTTTTCCCGCCAGGGCCAGCGGCAAAGCGCAAGTCTCGTAGCCGACGGCGCCAGGGAACACTACAGCCTGGTCAACGGCGAGCAATTCGACCAAATTCCCGAGTATTTTCTTTACGGCGGTGTGCTGTTCGTGCCGCTGAACATGAACCTGATCAAGCGTTGGGGCAATGACTGGAGCCGCTCGGCGCCCATCGCCTTGCTGGAAGCGCGCAACGAATGGGCCTCGCTCGACCGCTGGGAACTCGTGGTGGCCTTGCAGGTCATGGCCGCCGACGTCAATCTCGGCTATCACGATTGGCGCAACTGGGTGGTGCACACCGTCAATGATGAATCGATCCGCGATTTTGACCATTTCGTCACCATGTTGCGCGGCAATGAAAGTCCTTTCGCGGTCTTCCGCAACGAAAACGGTTACCAGATGGTGATCGACCACGAACAGGCCATGGCTTCGGAACAGCAGATTCTGGCGCGCTACCGGATTCCCTCCGCGCACTCCAGCGGCCTTATTGATGAATCACGCGCCTCCCGGCAACCCTGAGCCGGCGCAAGCCACGGCCTTTATCCGCGAAGCCGAATGCATCGGCTGCGCCAAATGCCTGCCGGTGTGCCCGGTGGATGCGATTCTCGGCGCACCAGGCATGATGCATACCGTAATCGTCGCTGAATGCACCGGCTGCGAACTTTGCCTGGCACCCTGCCCCACCGATTGCATCGAAATGCGCCCGCTCGCGCAAGCGCTGGAAAAGCTCGACGCGAACCAGTTGCGGCATCGGCAACAGCGCGAGCAATACCATGATTTCCGCCTGGCGAACCCGGACCCCATCTTGTGGCCGCGGTCGGGCGAGCGCGGTTTTTCCCGCGCCGCGGCCAAACGCGAGATCGCCGCCGCCGTGGCGCGGGTGGCGGCGCGCCGAAAGCGTTTATGAAAGCAAGCGAAAGACGCGAGATTTTCACCCGTCTGCGCGCGCTCAATCCAAAGCCCACCACGGAACTGAACTTCAAGTCGAATTTCGAGTTGTTGATCGCCGTGATACTGTCCGCCCAGGCAACTGACGTCAGCGTCAATCAGGCCACCGCCAGGCTGTTCCCGGTGGCGAACACCCCCGAGGCGATGGTCGCCCTCGGGGAAGAGGGCTTGAAGCGCCATATCCGCACCATTGGGCTGTTCAACACCAAGGCCAGGAACGTTATCGCCACCTGCCGCATTCTGATGGCGGAACACGGCTCGCAAGTGCCGCGGCAGCGCGAGGCGCTTGAAGCGCTGCCCGGGGTTGGACGAAAAACCGCCAATGTGGTGCTCAACACCGCTTTTCGGCAACCGGCCATGGCGGTGGACACGCATATTTTCCGCGTTGCCAATCGCACCGGCATAGCGCCGGGGCCCAATGTGCTGGCGGTGGAACAGGAATTGTTGCGCCTGGTGCCCGAGGAGTTTCTGCTCGACGCGCACCATTGGCTAATCTTGCACGGTCGCTACGTGTGCGTGGCGCGCAAACCCCGATGCGGCGACTGCCCCATCGCCGACTTGTGCGAATTCGAGGACAAGAATTTGTCGTAGGGCTAATTTTGCGCGGCGCGAAGCGCGCCTTTTATCATTCCGCGCGAAGCGAAGTCGCGGAATCTCTTCCGAAACCGCGCCCTCGTAATCAAGACTCCGCGACCGCCCGCGAAACGACAACACAAACGGAAACAGTTGCCGCCGGCCTACTTCCTGCCTTTGCCCGCGGCGATGCGCAAGCGCAAGGCATTCAGTTGGATGAAGCCACCCGCATCGGCCTGGTCAAAAGCGCCGGCATCCTCCTCAAACGTCGCGATTTCCGCATCGAACAGTGAATCTTCGGATTGTCTGCCAACGATGACTACGTTGCCTTTGTAAAGCTTCAACTTTACTTTGCCATTCACGTATTGCTGCGAATCGTCGATCAAAGCCTGCAAAGCCCGCCGCTCCGGCGAAAACCAGTAGCCGTTGTACACCAGGCTGGCGTAGCGCGGCATAAGTTCATCTTTCAAATGCGCCAACTCACGGTCCAGCGTGATTGACTCGATTGCGCGATGGGCCTTGAGCATCACCGTGCCGCCGGGGGTTTCGTAGCAACCCCGGGATTTCATGCCGACAAAGCGATTCTCGACAATATCGGCGCGGCCGACACCATGGGCGCCGGCGATTCGGTTGAGGGTCTCCAGCACGCGCGCGGGACTCATCACCTCGCCGTTCACGGCAACAATATCGCCGCGGCGATAGTCGAGTTCGATTTCGACAGCTTGATCGGGCGCCTGTTCAGGCGCGACGCTGCGCTGCCACATGGCCTCGGCGGGCTCGGCCCATGGGTCTTCGAGTTCGCCGCCTTCGTAGGAAATATGCAACAGGTTGGCATCCATGGAATAAGGCGACTCGGCCCCCCGCTTCATTTCCACCGGAATGCCGTGATTTTCGCAGTAAGCCAGCAGGCGCTCGCGGGAATTCAAATCCCACTCGCGCCAGGGGGCGATGATTCTAATACCGGGGCTGAGCGCATAGGCGCCCAATTCAAAACGGACCTGGTCATTGCCTTTGCCCGTGGCGCCATGGGCAATGGCGTCGGCGCCGGTTTCGCGGGCGATTTCAACCAGCCGTTTGGCGATCAGGGGCCGCGCGATGGAAGTGCCAAGCAAGTATTCGCCTTCGTACAAGGCGTTGGCGCGAAACATCGGGTTGACATACCCGGCAACGAACTCCTCGCGCAAATCCTCGATGTAGATTTCCCGGATGCCCATCGCCGCGGCCTTGGCGCGGGCCGGCTCCACCTCTTCGCCCTGGCCGATGTCGGCGGTGAATGTGACCACTTCGCAATCGTAGGTTTGTTGCAGCCATTTCGCGATTACCGAAGTATCCAACCCGCCCGAATAGGCCAGCACCACCTTCCCGATCCGGGACATGCGCTCTCTCCACCGTTTGCAAAGCCCGCATTCTAGCAAAGCCCCGCGTCCTGCTTTGCCACTTTGCTACAATTCGCCAAACCCGCCCTAGCGATGACGGCATGCACCGCAATTCGATCAAGCTGGTCCGCCCCGACGACTGGCACTTGCATTTGCGCGACCGCGCCGCGCTCGCCAACACGGTTCCCCACAGCGCGCGCTGCTTCCGCCGCGCCATCGTGATGCCCAATTTGAAGCCTCCGGTTACCACCGTCGCCGCCGCCGGGGCTTATCGCGCCAGGATTCTCAACGCCATCCCCCGCGGCGGCGATTTTGAGCCACTGATGACTTTGTATCTAACCGACAATCTGGCCTTGGCCGAAATCGAAAAGGCCGCGCGCACGCACTGGCTTGCCGCGGTGAAGTACTACCCCGCCGGCGCTACCACCAATTCCGAATCCGGCGTCACCGCCATCGAGAAGGTTTATCCTCAGCTTGAGCGCATGGAACAGCTTGACCTGCCGCTGCTGCTGCACGGCGAAGTCAACGACGCCGCGGTCGACATCTTCGACCGGGAGGCCATATTCATCGACCAAATCCTGCAACCGCTGACCGAGCGCTTCCCGCGCCTGCGCATGGTGCTCGAGCACATCACCACCAGGGAAGCCGCCCAATTCGTGGCCGAATCGCCAGCGCGCATCGCCGCGACGATTACCGTCCACCACCTGCTTTATCAGCGCGGCGATATGCTTGCGGGAGGCATCCGCCCGCATTTGTACTGCCTGCCCATACTCAAGCGCGACACACATCGGGAAGCGTTGCGGGCCGCCGCCACCAGCGGCAACCCGCGCTTTTTCCTTGGCACCGATTCGGCGCCCCACGCGGTTGGCGAAAAGGAAAGCGCCTGCGGCTGCGCCGGCGTATACACGGCCCCCGCCGCGCTCGAGTTGTATGCCGAGGTGTTCGAGCATGAAGACGCGCTGGACCGGCTGGAAGCCTTCGCCGCTTTTCATGGGCCGGACTTTTATGGCATGCCGCGCAACACAACACACATAGAACTGCTGCGCGAAAGCTGGCAAGTGCCAGCGCGCTACAACTTTGGCGATGCGGAAGTGGTCCCGGTGCGGGCCGATGAAACCATCCACTGGAAACTGGCCGCCGGCAACGGATCATCGACGCGGCGGGATACGCCATGACGACATCGCCGCATCCCGCACTCGCGCAAAACAACCTGATGGAAGGGGATGGCCGCGTGTTGATGAAAAGCCGGTTTCGCGGCTACCTGCCCGTGGTTGTCGATGTCGAGACCGGTGGTTTCAACGCCGCCACCGACGCGATTCTGGAAGTCGCCGCGGTGACCTTGGCCATGGACGGCGACGGCTTGTTGAGAGTGGACGGACGCTGTTTCCATCGCGTCGCTCCATTCGAAGGCGGCAAGGTCCACCAATCGGCCCTTGAATTCACCGGCATCGATCCCGACGACCCCGCGCGAAATGCGATTTCGGAGCAAGAAGCCTTCCGCGACCTGTTCAAGCTCGTGCGAAAGGCCGTCAAGAGCCAAGATTGCACACGCGCCATATTGGTCGGCCACAACGCCCATTTCGACCATGGTTTCGTCTATGCCGCGGCGCAGCGCCAAAAGCTGAAGCGCAATCCCTTCCACCTGTTCAGCGTGTTCGATACCGCCACGCTTGCGGGCCTGGCCTATGGTCAAACCGTGTTGGCGCGCGCCTGCGAGGAAGCCGCCATCGGCTTTGACGCGGCGGCGGCCCACAGCGCCGCCTACGACGCCGAAAAAACCGCCGAACTGTTTTGCCGCATCGTCAACCTGTGGAGCAAGTTTGGCGGCTGAGCGCCGCCAACCCGGAATTGGATCAATCGCTTGCCGCTTTCTCCAGCATCGGCTTCAATTCGCCGTTTTCGTGCATTTCGGTGACAATGTCGCAGCCGCCAACCAGCTCGCCGTCGACGAACAACTGCGGAAAGGTGGGCCAATTGGAAACTTTGGGCAGATTGGCGCGGATTTCCGGATTGCCGAGCACGTCGACATAGGCGAAACGCTTCCCACATTGCATCAGCACCTGGGTGACCTGGGCCGAAAAGCCGCATTGTGGCATTTGCGGGCTACCTTTCATGTACAACAAAATGTTGTTTTCGGCGATCTGGTCTTTGATCGTTTGTTCGATGCTCATGGATAAATCCACTCCGGCTTAAGACAAGCGCCAAGTTTACTGCTTGATCCCGATTTTGTCATCGCGGCGGCCCTGCCGGGCGGCGGGCGCGCGCTTCGGCCAGCACAAAGCCTCGCATCTTATGGGCTGGAGCGACCGCCCTCACACTCGCGCAAATCCGCCGCCGCCGGGGGTTTGTATTTCCAGGCGGTCGCCGGGGGCTACGCGCAAACTGCACTTTGCCGGCAACGGCCGGCCGTTGAGGCGGTTCTCGCCGGTCTTGCCGGGTTCGCCGCCTTGCAAGCCCCAAGGCGGAATGCGCCGGCGTTCGCCAAGCAGGCTCAGACTCGCCGGCGCCAGGAATTGATACTCGCGCACCAATCCCCTGCCCCCGGCATGCCGCCCGCCGCCGCCGCTGCCGGGGCGCAGGGCATAGCGCAGCACTCGCAGCGGATAGTGCATTTCGAGGCTTTCCACCGGCGTGTTCAAGGTGTTCGTCATATGGCTGTGGCGCGCGTCCGCGCCGGGGCCGTTCGGCCCAGCGCCCATGCCGCCCGCCAGCGTTTCGTAATAGTCCCAGCGCGCGCCCGACCGCTGGTCGACATCGCCCATGGCGACATTGTTCATCGTGCCCTGGCTCGCCGCCGGTATCCGCTCCGGCAACGCCTGGGCCAAGGCGCCGAAAATCAGGTCCACCAACCGCATTGAGGTTTCCACGTTGCCCGCGGCCACCGCCGCCGGCGGGTTTGCGTTGAGCACCGAACCTGGCCTTGCAATCAGCCGGATCGACCGAAACAGTCCGTCGCAAACAGGCACATGCGCCGGGAAAAGGCAACGAAAGCAATAGAATGCGGCGGCGGCCACCACCGGCTCCGGGCAATTCAGATTGCCGCGCACCTGATCGGCGCTGGCGGAGAAATCAAGCTCCGCGGCGGCGGCGCGCAAACGCAACGAGACTTCCAGCGGGACCGGCCGGTCGCTGAAACCATCGTCGTCCAGATAATCGCGAAACCGGTATTCTCCTTCGGCAAACTCGGCGAGCGACGAGCGGGCGATTCTTTCGGCATAGTCGTTCAACTGGACGATGCCTTGCCGATACGCCGCCAAACCGATCGCCCGCAGCAGAGCTTCCAGCCTTGCGACTCCGACCTGGTTGGCGCCGGCCTGGGCGGCGAAATCGCCGCCAAGGCCATTTTCCGAACCAGGCAGCCGCAGATCCTCGCGCAGTTCGCCGGCGCGGAAAAGCAAAGTGGGCGAAATCACCTGGCCTTCTTCGCCCAGCGTTTCCGACAAAGGCATCGAGCCCGGCGTGTCGCAGCCGATGTCGGCGTGATGGGCGCGGTTGGCGGCGAAACCGGCTATTTCGCCGCCATGGAACACCGGCGCCACAAGTGTGACGTCCGGCAGGTGGGTGCCGCCCAGGTAAGGATCGTTGAACACCAGCATATCGCCCTCGGCCCAATCAAACCGGCGCACGACGCCGCGCATGGCATAGGCCATGCTGCCAAGATGCACGGGAATGTGCGCCGCCTGGGCGTACAGCCGCCCTTCGGCGTCGAACAGCGCGCAGGAAAAATCGAGCCGGTCCTTGATATTGGGTGAAAACGCCGCCCGCCGCAGCACCACGCCCATTTCGTCGCAGATGGCGGCAACGCGGCTGGCGAACAGATTCAACTCGACCACATTCATCTTGCATCCAAACCCGAAAGAAAGATTTCGTCTCCAACCGGCGAGTTTACCACTCCAATCCCCCGCTACCCGACGAGTCAGTTTCCCATTGTTGCGCGAGGGGTGGGTGTCCCATTGGCTACGCGAAGGGTGGGTGTCCCATCGGCCAGGTGGGTGTCCCATCGGCCAGGTGGGTGTCCCATCGGCCAGGTGGGTGTCCCATCGGCCAGGTGGGTGTCCCATCGGCCAGGTGGGTGTCGCATCGGCAGCTCATGCTCGCGCGGCATTTGCCCGCGGTCTGCATTTTGGCTAGACTCCGCCGCTTTCCCGCCAGGAGTCTCATGGGCTCTGTCGCCGAACTTCGCCCCGGGCAGCGATATGCGCCATTTTCTGACCTTGAATGATCTGCCGCCGTCGGCGCTGCGCGGCATCGTGCGGCGCGCCATGACACTCAAGGCGCAGCCCGAGCTTGCCGGCAGCCAGCGGCGCAAGACACTCGGAATGATCTTCGAAAAAGCCTCGACGCGGACACGGGTCGCGTTCGAGACCGCCATGACGCAAATGGACGGCGCCAGCCTGTTCCTCGCCACCGGCGACGCCCAACTCGGCCGCGGCGAGCCCATCGAAGATACCGCCCGCGTCGTCTCGCGCATGGTCGATTGCGTTGCCATCCGCACTTTTGAACACGCCCGGCTGGAACGATTCGCCGCATACTCCCGCGTGCCGGTGATCAACGCCCTCAGCAACGACTTCCATCCCTGCCAATTGCTCGCGGACATCCAAACCTACCAGGAACACCGCGGCGCCATCGCCGGCGCCACCGTGGCCTGGGTCGGCGACGGCAACAATGTCTGCCAGTCGTATATCAACGCGGCCCGGGCTTTCGATTTCGAATTGCGCATCGGTTGCCCGCAAGGTTTCGAACCAAATTCGGAATTGCTGCAGGCGAACAAGGATCGGGTCTCGTTGCTGCGCGAGCCCGCCGCGGCCGTTCGCGACGCCCAATTGGTCGTGACCGATGTTTGGGCCAGCATGGGCCAGGAGCAGGAAAGCGGCGAGCGCAACCTCGTTTTCGCCGGCTTCCAGGTCAATTGCGAACTCATGGCCGAGGCCGCCCCGGACGCGCTGTTCATGCACTGTTTGCCCGCCCATCGCGGCGAGGAAGTCAGCGCCGAATTGCTCGAGCGCGAGGACGCCGTGGTCTGGGACGAAGCCGAAAACCGCCTGCACACCAAAAAAGCCCTGCTGGAATTCCTGCTCGCCGATTGACGTTCGAGGCCAGGTCAAGCAGCGAATGCGCACACGCGCGGAAGCGCTTGGCCGAGCATCGCATGGCGGGCAGTCCGTGCGCTTTTCCCGCTGTGGAAGACGCATTCGGTTATACACAGGCTTTGCACAAAAGATTCCCAGCTTAATCCTTTACAATTACATCATGTTGTGGTTTTATCGAACGCGTCCGCCTATATATGGTGGCTTATAGCCCGAAAACAATTATTTTGCTGTGGCGCGCCGGTGTATTGATGTTAATCCACTATATTTGCGCCTGGATGTGCCGCTACACACTACATGATGTGGTTTCGCGTGTGTTTTTGAAGGAGTGAACAATGCAATCTGACCCGACCCGCCTGCCGGCGGCAAGCGTCGCCGACCCGGCGGCCATGGAAGAATCGAACCCGGTGGCCCTGGGAGAATCGAATCCGGTCGCAACCGCCCCCGGCCAATTGCGGGTAATCAAACGCAACGGCGCTGTTGTCGCCTACGACGATTCCAAGATTTCGGTGGCCATCACCAAGGCCTACCTCGCGGTGGAGGGCGGGCACGCCGCGGCTTCGTCGCGCATTCACGAATCTGTCGCGAGAATGACCAGCCGCATCAGCGCGATATTCGCGCGCCGCATGCCCTCGGGCGGAACCATTCATATCGAGGATATCCAGGATCAGGTGGAGCTCGCGCTGATGCGCACCGGGGAACACAAGGTTGCCCGCAGATACGTGATTTACCGGGAGGAGCGCGCGAAAGCGCGCGAGCAAAAGCACGAACGGGAAAAGCCCCAGGCCCGCGGCATCGCGGTAACCCTGGATGATGGCCAGCAGGCGCCGCTCGACACGGCCCGGCTGCACACCATCATTGCCGAGGCCTGCGCGGGACTGAACGATGTTTCCGCCGACGCCATTTACGAGGAAACCCTGCGCAACCTGTATCCAGGGGTCAAGCTGGACGACCTGCGCACATCGTTGGTCATGACCGCCCGCGCCATGGTGGAGAAAGATCCGAACTACTCCCAAGTCACCGCGCGTCTGCTGCTCGACTCGGTGCGCTCGGAAGCGCTGAAATTTCTCGGCATCGCCGACAACGCCACCCAGGCTGAGATGCACACCCGCTACCCCGCGGCCCTGACCCGATATGTCCAAAAAGGGGTGGAGCTTGGCCTGCTGGCGCCCGAATTGCTGGAATTCGACCTGGCGCGGCTCGGCGGGGCCCTGCAGGCCGAGCGCGACCTGCAATTCACCTATCTCGGCCTGCAAACGCTGTACGACCGCTATTTCATTCACAGCAATGACGTTCGCTTTGAATTGCCCCAAGTGTTTTTCATGCGCGTGGCGATGGGCCTGGCCGTGCGCGAGGACGACCGGGAAGCCCGCGCGATCGAGTTTTACGACCTGATCTCAAGCTTCGATTACATGGTGTCCACGCCGCAGTTGTTCAACTCGGGCACCTTGAAGCCGCAACTTTCCTCCTGCTTCCTGACTACGGTTTCAGACGACCTGGAAGGGATTTATTCGGCGATAAAAGACAACGCCATGTTGTCGAAATGGGCCGGCGGCCTCGGCAACGATTGGACCCAGGTGCGCGCCATGGGCGCCCACATCAAGGGCACCAACGGCAAATCCCAGGGCGTGGTGCCATTCCTGAAAGTGGTCAACGACACCGCCGTGGCGGTCAACCAGGGCGGCAAGCGCAAGGGCGCGGTCTGCTCCTACCTCGAAACCTGGCACCTCGACATCGAGGAATTTCTCGAGTTGCGCAAGAACACCGGCGACGACCGCCGCCGCGCCCATGACATGAACACCGCCAACTGGATCCCGGACCTGTTCATGAAGCGCGTCTTCAACGACGAAAAATGGACCCTGTTTTCGCCCAACAACGTGCCCGACCTGCACGAGAAATACGGCGCCGAATTCGAAGCGGCCTATCTCGAATACGAACGCCGGGCCGAAGCCGGCGAGATGGAAATCCACAAAACCGTCAAGGCCGCCGTGCTGTGGCGCAAGATGTTGTCGATGCTGTTCGAAACCGGCCATCCCTGGATGACTTTCAAGGACAGTTGCAACATCCGCTCGCCGCAACAACATTGCGGCACCGTGCATTCGTCCAATCTTTGCACCGAGATCACCTTGAACACCTCCCGCGACGAAATAGCGGTTTGCAACCTCGGTTCGGTGAACCTGGTCAACCACGTTGGGGCCAACGGCCTCGACACGGCCAAGATCCGTCACACCGTCACCACGGCCGTGCGCATGCTGGACAATGTCATCGACATCAATTACTACTCGGTGGAACAGGCGCGCACGTCCAACCTGCGCCACCGTCCGGTGGGCATGGGCATCATGGGATTCCAGGACGCGCTCTACAAGCAGCGCATCGCTTACGCCTCGGATGCCGCGGTCGAATTCGCCGACAACATGATGGAGACCATCAGTTACCACGCGATCGAGGCGTCCTCGAAGCTGGCCGAGGAACGCGGCCGCTATTCATCCTACGAAGGCTCGCTGTGGGACCGCGGCATATTGCCCATCGATTCCCTGCGCCTGCTCGGGGAACAGCGCGGCGAAAGCTATCTGGATGTCGACCTGAGCCAGACGCTCGACTGGGACGCCTTGCGCGAGCGCATCCGGCGCAGCGGCATGCGCAATTCCAATGTGCTGGCGATAGCGCCCACCGCCACCATCGCCAACATCTGCGGGGTTTCGCAATCGATTGAGCCCACCTACCAAAACCTGTACGTGAAATCGAACCTTTCCGGCGAGTTCACCGTGGTCAATCCCTGGCTGGTTGAAGAACTGAAGCAACTCGACCTTTGGGACAGCGTCATGGTCAACGACCTGAAGTACTACGAAGGCAGCGTGCGCAAGATCGACCGGGTGCCGGAGCGAATCAAACAGGTTTACGCCACCGCTTTCGAGATTGAACCGCGTTGGCTGGTGGATGCCGCCAGCCGCCGGCAAAAATGGATCGACCAGGCGCAATCGCTGAATTTGTACATCGCCAACGCCAGCGGCAAGAAACTCGACATCACCTACCGCATGGCTTGGCTGCGGGGATTGAAAACGACCTATTACCTGCGCGCGCTGGCGGCAACCAGCACGGAAAAGTCCACCATCGACGACAACAGTCTGAACAAGGTGGCCAACGGCGCCGGCGAAGCACCCGCGGCCTGCGCGCTGGACGATCCCGATTGCGAGGCCTGCCAGTAAGCCCGGCCAAAAACCGGCGCAGCTCCCGCATCGAACGCCATTCGATCAGGCCGGCAAAATCCGGAAAACTGGAAAAATTGAATCAACCGCATTAACTGAAAGTCAGGAGAAAGCTACATGTTGTCTTGGGATGAATTCAACGAAAACGCAAGCCCCGCGCCGAAGCCGCCAGCCGTCGAACCGCCGCCGGTGACATCGGCGCCGGCACCAGCGCCAGCGCCGGCCCCCATTGCGGCGGACACGACCGCCGCTTCCAACCTGGATGCGGCCACCCGCAGCCGCAACGACGACGCCTTGCAACAGGCGATCCGCGATCTGGAAGATCTCGATGTCAGCGCCGGCCTGCAAGAACTCGAAGGCACCGCCTCCCGGGTCGCCGTCGACGACAAGCGCATGATCAATTGCCGCGCCGACCTGAACCAGCTCGTCCCCTTCAAATACGACTGGGCCTGGCAAAAATACCTGGACGGTTGCGCCAACCACTGGATGCCGCAGGAAATCAACATGAACGCGGATATCGCCCTGTGGAAAAATCCCGACGGGCTAACCGCCGACGAACGCTTGATCGTCAAACGCAATCTGGGCTTTTTCTCCACCGCCGATTCGCTGGTGGCCAACAATCTGGTGCTGGCGATCTACCGGCTGATCACCAACCCCGAATGCCGCCAATACATCCTGCGGCAAGCCTTCGAGGAAGCCATCCACACCCACGCCTACCAATACTGCATCGAATCCCTGGGCATGGACGAAGGCGAAATCTTCAACATGTATCACGAAGTGCCCTCGGTGGCGAAAAAAGCATCCTGGGGGCTGGCCTATACCCAAGCGCTGGCGGACCCCGGCTTCCGCACTGGCACCGTGGAAAACGACCAGGAACTGCTAAAGAACCTGATCGCCTTTTATTGCTGCATGGAAGGCATTTTCTTCTACTGCGGGTTCACCCAGATCCTGTCCATGGGACGGCGCAACAAAATGACCGGCACATCGGAGCAATTCCAGTACATTTTGCGCGATGAATCGATGCACCTGAACTTCGGCATCGACATGATCAACCAGATTCGCCTGGAAAATCCGCACCTGTGGACCCCGGAAATGCGCGAGCAGGCAACACAAATGATTCTGCAAGCCACCCAACTCGAAATCGAATACGCCAGAGACACCATGCCCCGCGGCGTTCTTGGCATGAACGCGGTGACGATGGAGGAATACCTGCAATTCATCGCCAATCGAAGACTGGTGCAAATCGGGCTGCAAGAGCAATTCCGCGGCGTCGGCAATCCCTTTCCGTGGATGTCCGAAATCATGGACCTGCGCAAGGAGAAAAACTTTTTTGAAACCCGGGTGATCGAATACCAGACCGGCGGCGCGCTGAGCTGGGACTAGTTGGCACCGCGCCGCCCGAACGAGGACCGCTTTGTATGAGCAAGGACAAACCGTTACCCAACAGCACCGAACAGGCCATGCTTACCCTGGACCAACTCAGCCAAACCATCGATGTCATGTCCGAAGTGATCGACCGGCTGAAGCGCCATTTGGGCAGGCAGCTGCGCCGCGCCGAACTGCAGAACAAAGCGCATAACGAAGCGGAACCCAGCACGGAATCCGGAAACAACTTGGCCGCGGCCGGCAATGCAAGCCGCATTCCGGCAAAGACGCCGCCGCGGGAAGGGAAAGCGGACGGCTTCGACGTCGAAATCGGAATATCTCGCCGCAATTTCTCCCGCAAGGCCGATCGCGTCATCCACTAACTCAGACCCGCCCGCGTAACAGCAGGCGGAAGCCACATATCCCGTGAAACCCAACTTTGGCGCCCTGGTATTGGCTGCCGGCTTTTCCAGGCGCTACGGCGACAGCAAGCTGGACGCGCCATTGGCGGATGGCCGGCCGATGGTCGAACATACCCTCGACGCCATCGCCACCACTTTTGAACAAATCCTCATCGTCACCCGCCCCGATTCCGGGCTGAAACTGGCGAAGTGGCCCGTCACCCTGTGCGAAGGCGCGGACCAAGGCATGGGCGCGAGTCTCGCCTGGGGGATTTCACGGCTTCCGGCCTGGGACGGATGCTTGATTTGTCTGGCCGACATGCCTTTTGTGCAAGCGAGCACTTATCGTTTGCTGGCGGAGCAATTGACTCCGGCCAATATCGTCATTCCCACGCAAGACGGCCGCCGCGGCAATCCGGTGGGGTTTGGGCGCCGCTTCTTTGCCGAATTGGCCGAACTGGACGGCGAACGCGGCGGCCGCGAGATTATTGCGGGACATCCAACCGATGTGGAGGAAATCGCGGTCGAAGATCCAGCCATATTCATGGATATCGACACACCCGCCGACTTGAGCCGCTTTCGCTCCGGCCCATCCGGCGCCGCGCCGCGGGCCGGGGACTGAAGGTTCAACCATTGCAGAGCGCGACCGGCCCATACATCCCCCGCGCGTTTGCCCGCGCGCTTGCCCGCGCGTGGTGCAATTTCTACAATCTAGGCCAGATTTGTTTCGAGCCGCCGACATGCGCCGCATCTCCGTTTTCCTGCTCTTGCTGCTCGCCTGCGCCATGGCCAGGGCCGACGCGGTTTCGGCCGCGGCGGCGATGGAGAACGTGGCCAATCCACTCCTGCTCATCAATACCGAATCCGGGCCAATCTACGTTGAACTGCTGCCGGACGAAGCGCCCTTGAACGTGGCGAATTTCCTCGCATTGGCACAGCCGCCCGGCTCGCAAGAGCCGGCACCGCTCGCGGGCCAGCGGGGATATTTTGATGGCATGCGCTTCCACCGCGTAATCGAGGGATACCTGATCCAGGCCGGCAGCCCGGCCCTGCACATGGGTGGGGTGGAACACGCGATTCTGCGCGACGAGATCAACGCCGACGCGCTCGGCCTCGACCTCGAACCCGTGCTGTATGAAAACGGCGCATTCAATCCGCTGCTCGGAATCGCGGACAAGGCCGATTTCGAACAGACCCTGTTGCGGCCCCTGTATCTGCGCCTCGGCATCGACAGTGACCGACAGGTCGCCGCCCGCGAGAACGAAATCCTGTCCATCCTGCGCAACATGAGCGTGAAAGACGCTTACGCGAGTCTTGGCTACCGCTACCAGAGCCAGCGCCCCGGGCGCGGTTTGACCCGCGCTGTGTTGGCGCTGGCGAACCGGGGCCCGGACGACAACGGCCCGGAGTTCTTCATCCTGCTGCGCGATGCGCCACAATTGAATGGAAAATACACGGTGATCGGGCATGTGGTGGAAGGCATGGCCGCCGCCGACCGCATCGGAACCACCACCGTCGACCCACTGGAGAATTTCTCATCCGGGGCCTCGTCAGGGCGGCTGATTTATTCTGTGCGCCGGGTGAATTGAACGCCGGAGAGCCAACATGTCGAAAAAAACGAAAAAACGGGCCAAACAGGGGACACTGGCGCTTTGCCTGACCGCGGGCCTGATTGTCGGCCTCGGTCTTGGCCGCTTTATCGGCGGCGTTCCACTGTCGATGGCCATTTTCGGCCTGCTTGGCCTTGCCGCCGGCCTGTTTTTTACGCGCGGCTCCTGAAAGCGGACACCAATTGACGTCACCCAGCGGAGCCGGTGCCCTCGGCTGGCGCCGCCGCATTCCGCCATTTCAGCTTTGCGGCAGGGAAATATCTTGCCGCAGCAATTCGCGGCGGAATGGCGGCAAGGACTCAAGCAGGGCCTTGCCATAAAATTTGCGCGCCAAGCGTTCGTCGAACAAGGTAATGCGGCCGCTGTCTTGCTCATTGCGCAGCAAACGTCCACAGGCCTGCTTCAGGCGGAAAGCGGCCTGGGGCAAGGACAGGCCCATGAAAGAGTTTCCCATTTCCCGGTCGAACCAGTCGGCGAGGGTTTGTTCCACCGGGTCGCTGGGCACGGCGAAGGGAATTTTGGCGATCAGCACATGGGTGCAATAGTCGCCGGGCAAATCGACGCCTTCGGCGAAACTCGCCAACCCGAAAATCACGCTGCCTTCGCCTTTGTCGATACGCGCGCGGTGTTTGCGCAACAAATCGAATTTTTGATAATCGTCCTGGCAAAGCACGCGCTTGCGCCATTCCGCCGGCAGCCCCGCCAGCACATCGTGCATCTGGACGCGGCTTGAAAACAGCATGAGCGCGCCCGCCTTCGGCGCCAGCAGGCGGGGCAGGGAGCGGATAATGCAATCGGTATGGCTTTGCGTGTCTTTCGGTTCGCAGCCCATTTTCGGCACTTCCAGGCTGGCCGCCTCGGCAAATCGGAACGGGCTGGGAATGCTCAGAAAATTGGCCGCATCGGGCAGCCCGGACCGCATTTTCAACATGGAAAACTCGCCCAGCGCCGACAAGGTTGCCGAAGTCAACACGGCGCCGGCGCAGCGTTCCCACAGATTTTCGCGCAAGTTTTCGGCCGCCAGCACGGGACTGGCGGAGATGCCAATGTCGGCCTCGGGATCATTCTTGTCAAAGCTTAGCCAGCGCGCCCAGGGCGCTTTGCCCGCCTCGTTGCCGATCGCATAACTGTGCCACAGCGCGTGGTTGGTCAAAGCGCGGTCATACAGGTTGCCAACGACGGGAAACCATAGTTCGGCGGATTCGGAGACCTCCCGGTCCGCCGAAACGCCATCTTCCTCGGTCAAATCTCCATTCAGCGTTTCGCGCACTTTTTCCAGCCGGTTTTCCAATTGCGCAAACAGTTTCGCCAAGCTTGCCGCCAATTCGCGCAATTCACCGGGCACTTCGCCCAGCGGGAAGGTTTGGGTCAGGCGGTCGCGGTAGCTGTCGCCATCCGGATTTTTCACCTCCAGCAGCAATTGCCGGGCGAATTGCATTTTCTCAACCAGCTCGGGCAGCAGCGAGTTGAAATCTTTCACCGCCGAAGCTTCCAGCACCTGATCTTCGGCCATGCTTTTGATCAAATTGCGGCACTGCTCCAGCCAGCCAATCTCGGCGCGCAACCAGATCGAATGGGCGAAACGGCGGTTGCTTTTCTCCGCCAGATGGTGCGCCTCGTCGAAGATGTATATGCATTGCTCCGGCGCCGGCAGCACCACGCCGCCACCCAGCGCCAGGTCGGAGAGCACAAGATCCTGGTTGGCGACGATGCAATCGGCCTGCTCCAGCTCGCGGCGGGCATTGTAGTAGCAACACTTGCTGAACAGCCGGCAGCGCGAACCGAGACATTCTCCCCGCTGCACCGTAAGCGGCTGCCAACGCTGCTGCGAAAGTGGCTCCGGCCAATCGTCGCGGTCGCCATGCCAGCGGCCTTGTTCGAGCTCGCCCCGCATCTCTTCCCAAAGTTGCGGGTCGGCGCCGGAATCCGCCTGCGGCGGTTCGTCAAACATGTCGCGCAGGGCGGCGTGGCTATGATCCCCGCGCAACAATTTTTCCAGTTTCAGCCGGCACAGGTAACGGCCCCGGCCTTTGGCCAAGGCGAAACCGAAGCGCAAATCCGTGTCCTGCAGCAGCTGCGGAATATCCTTGTTGACCAATTGTTCCTGCAAGGCGATCGTGGCCGTGGCGATGACTAGTTTCAGCTCTTTTTCCCTGGCCAGGGCCAGCCCCGCCAGCAAATAGGCCAGCGTTTTGCCGGTGCCGGTTCCCGCTTCCACCACGCATACGGGCCCTTCCCCCCCTTCGCCGGTTTTCGCCAGCGCGTTGAATACTTCGGCGATCATTCGGCGTTGCCCCGCCCGGGGCCGAAAACCGCGCGCATGAAGAATCCGCCGATAATCCGACTGAATCTGCTGTTTGAGGATATCCACCGGAACGCCTTCCAGGCCAAAAACGCTTGAACAAGCAACGCTTGAATTGAAGCAAGGCTTGAAAAAAGTATAGCACCGCGGTCCAATCCCATCGGCCGGAAAACCGCTCGGGCGCCCGCCCGGGCCTCGCCGCCACGCCTTGCAATTGGGAGTGAGCGGCGGGCAGCCTTTGCCCCGCTGCGCCAGTTCCTTGTTTTGCTGAGCTTTTTGCTACACTGGCGCGGTTCGCCACAAAAGTTTGCGGATGCGGCCATGAAGGCGACCGAAAGTCCCGCACCTAGCGGGCTGGATCCTGAACAATTCTCCCCTGTTCGCGAAGTCGAACAAGCTCCCCCCGCGCGGGCCGTCCCGCAAGCCGCGGACGAGGCCGATTGCGCCGCCGCCGCCGACCTGACCCGGCAACTGGCGCGATTGAGCCACAAGCAAGGCAAGGAATTGCTTGCGTTGCGGCGCGGATTTGTTCGCTTGGGGAAAGCGGACAAGAGTTGTCCGCAGTGGCTGACGTTGCGGAAATTGCTGGAAAAGAACCGGCGCTATCAGCGCCAATTGCAAGAAGAGATGCAAAACCGGTTGGCATTGCTGCGCGAGGCGCTGGATGCCGGCCGCTCGCGGGAAGCTTTCTCGCAGTGGAACCGGATTCAGACCAGCATCGGGCAATGCACCGGCCAATTCCGGCAATCCATGCAGCGCGAAGCCGAGGCCTGCAAAGCTCCACTGCTGGCCTTGCGCGGGTGGCGCAATTACGCGGCCGCCCGCCGGAAACAGGAACTCATCGAAGAAATGGCCGGTCTTCCCGCGGCCGGCCTGCCGCCAGCCGAACTGAGCCGGCACATCCAGCACTTGCACGAGCAATGGAAAAACCTGGGCGATTCCGACCAAAACGCAAAACTCTGGCGCGAATTCAAACGGCTGTCCGACCAAGCCCGCGCACCCTGTGTTGCCTATTTCCGGGAGCGCAAATTGCGCATGGCGCGCAACCTGGAAGTCCGCACCGAATTGTGCGCAAAACTGGAACAACAGCTCTCGCGAATCGAAGGGCAGCCGGTTCACATTCTAAAACTGAATCAACTGATCAGGGAATGCGACGCATCCTGGAAACAACACGCCCCGGTGGAGCCCACGAAAATCAAGCCGCTGCGGCAGCGCTACCATAGCCTGTTGAAACAACTGACCAGCCTGCGCAAACGCGCCATGGCGGAGAATACCCAACGCAAACAGCATTGCCTGGCGCAGCTGACCGAGCTTGCGCAACAGGAAGATCTCGAAGCGGCCGCCGCGCAGTCGCGCAATCTGCAATCGGAATGGAAGCGAATCGGACCGGCGGAATTTGCCGTGGAAAAAACTTTGCGCGCGGACTTTGCCGCCGCGCTTGAAAAGCTGTCCGCGGCTTTGCGCGAGCATCGAAAAAAGCAACAGGAACGCGCCCGCCCCGCGGCGGAACGAAACCATGAAGCCCTGCTCGCACAACTAAAACCGCAGGCGGAAATGCTGACGCAATGGGAAGTCAAGCTGTTGGAAGCATCCACCGAGCCAGAGTTCAGCGAGCACCGGGCGGCGGCGCGCGGGAAGGTTCAGGAGCCAATGCCCGACATCGACGCGGCTTGCGCCGAAGCCTTATCGCGCAGATTGCGAGCAATCTCGCAATTCAAATCCGCCACCGAACTTAACGCCGAGGCGGAGGAATGCGAGCGGCGGCAACGCCGCGCTTGCGTGCAACTGGAAATCCTCGTCGGCATGGCATCGCCGCAAGCGGACCAGGACCTGCGCATGGAATTGCAGTTGCGGCAATTGGCCAGCCATTTTGGCAAACGCCAACCCGACCGCAAACAACTGGCGGCGGATTTGCGCGCGGCCGAACTGGCGTTGACCTGCGACGGGCCGCTGCGCAGGCAGGCGCGCGAAGATTTGTGGCGACGTTTGCGCCATCTGCGCCAACGAATTAACTCGCGAGCGCGTCGCGCGCATAGCGGCTGATCACCGGGTTGGCGTAACCAAACAGATAGAACTTGCGCAATTCCCGCGCGACCGCGGCCAGCCTGCGCTCGAACAGCGCGCGGGATCGATGATCGACCTCGCGTTTCGCCACCACTTCGGCGAGCGCCGGCGAGCACAGTTCGCCTTCGGCGAGCAATATCTCCAGGGCGCGGTAATTGGTCTCGTAGAGCCGGTAGTTGCGGATGATTTGGTGGTCAATCGCCGCGGCCACTTCCTCCGCATCGTCGGACTCGCAGCGCAAGCGTTCGCCGAAGGCGACGTGCACCCTGCCCTTGAACCCGGTCATGCCGGCGGCGATGTGACGCAAGTCACCGGCTGAGGTACGGGTGAATGCGCCGGACTCGCGCAACTGGTGCAATTCCTCCGCCTTGAAAACGTCGCAGGGATCGAATTCGTAGGAAATCGCCAGCGGCACGATGCGCAGCTTGGCAAGGCTTGCGCCCAGGCGCATGCCTTTGGCGCCCATGGCCAACATTTTCACCAGCGCGGGGTCCGTGCGGTCGATGCCATCTTTGGCGCGGCCCTCGCGCTGCGCGATCCAGACATTTTCCGATTGCTCGACGCAGTGGTGGATGTATTCCGAAAGCAATCGCAAGGCGCGCAGCATCTCGCGGCCCTTCAGCGAGCGGTGCACGATAAAACTCTTGTTCAAGCGCATCAGGTCGGCAACAAAGGGTTTTACCAGCAGATTGTCGCCCACGCCGATCTGCAAAGTCGTGCAATCGGCCCGATGCAGCAGCAAATTCGTAAAGGCAGGGTCCATGACAATGTCACGGTGATTGCTGACGAACACATACGCTTGGCCGGACTGCAGATTTTCCAGTCCTTGCTGACTCAGGCCCCAAGTCGTCGCGCGGGTGGCCTTGTCCATGTAGGACTCCACCACCAGTTGCATGCCCGCCACATCGTGGACCGGCGCGATCAGGCGCCGCAGGCGCTTCTTCACCAGTTGGCGCAAGATGCCGGGAAGCCAGCGCGCGAGCCGGCGATTGCCGAAGGCCGCCATGCTGTCAAGGAACTCCCGATCCTCCAGCAAGCGCTCAAGCACAGGCCTGATCTCTTCATCGAGGTAGGGTCTGATGCGGGAGAACTTGTCCTGTTGCCGCTCGCCGCTGTGCTTGCCTGTATCCATGCCGGGGTTGGGAATCGGGTGGGGAAATTCCTTTGCCGGCATAGTATGGCCTCGGAGCCGCGCTATGCAACAGCGGCGCGAATCGCGGCCGAATACTCTTCCAGCTCGGCGACAATCCGCGCGCCATGCGGCGCATCGCTGGCGCGGACCTGTTCCAGCAATTGATCGAACTCGGCAACAGCGGCCGGGTCCTCCAGCCGGGAACGGCAGAACCCGCGCCATTGGGCGCTTTCCGCGTCATTCAGAGTTTCCGGATAATTTCGCGCCCGGTAGCGGAACAGCATCTGCGGCAGGCGGCGGTCCCGGAAGGGGAAATCGACCCGGCCCAAATCGGCGGGTTCGATTCCGCGCAAAGTGTCCATCTGCGCCCTGTCGTGGTCGTTGAAAAAACCGCCTTGATAAATCATGAAGTCCGGGTCTTGCTCCTGGTCGCCGGCATCGTCGGCTCGAAACAGATCGCAAAACTGCTTCATCAAGCCGGGATGCTCCATAAGATACTGCCAATGTGCACGGCACGCCTCCGAATCGAGGCCGAACTCGGCCCGCCTTTCCTCGGGCAGCACAGCCGCGGGGGCCACCACCGGACAGCGATTCTTGCTGATGATCTTCAGCGGCAGGCGTTCGCCTTCCAGTTGATCGCGCGGCGTGAACAGTTGCGCGGCAAGCTGCCGGTCCGAAAGCCCATCCCATTGCCGCGGATCGATGCGCAAGTCGTAAACGATCACGCCGTTGGTGTTGCGCGGATGCGCACCCACCGGTATGACCAGGGCCAAACACCCGAGCCGCGACGGATACCTGCCGGATACATGCAGGAACGGTTTGCGCGTGGCCAAATTGATCAACGCGCCAACCTTGTCCTTGCGGCGCAGATCATAGGCGTATTGGTACAGCCGCGGCTGCTTCTCCCGGACCAGCCGAGCCAGGGCGATGGTCGCCCGCACATCGGACAGGGCGTCGTGGGCGTGCTCGTGTTCAATGTCGTTGACGCGGCTGAGTTCCGACAATTTGAACGTGGTTGTTCCCTCTTCGTTTTTCGGCCAGTTCAAGCCTTGCGGCCGGGTTGCCGCGCAAAGCCGCACTATGTCGATGATGTCCCAACGCGAGTTGCCGTTGCGCCACTCGTGCTCGTAAGGGTCGAGAAAATTGCGGTAAAGCAATTGCCGGGTCAGCTCATCGTCAAAACGGATGTTGTTGTACCCGGCGACACAAGTGCCGGGCGTGCTGAATTCCTGTTTGATGCGACCGATGAACTCGGCTTCGCAGACGCCTTCCGCAAGCGCTTGCCGCGGCGTGATCCCCGTGATCAGGCAGGACATCGGATTCGGCAAAAAATCGCCCGCGGGTTTGCAAAACAGCACCAGCGGCTCGCCGATTGGATGGAGATTTTCATCGGTGCGCAAACCCGCGAACTGCGCCGCGCGGCAGCGGCGCGGGTCGCTGCCGAAACTCTCAAAATCGTACCAGTAGATGGAGTTTTCCGTCATCGCGCCGCGGTATCCACGCACGCGGCTTCGGACCGTCGCCGTCTGGCGGATGTAGTGCTCATGTTCGGTGATATGTTGTAGTATGCAGGCAGCCGGAGACCGCTTGAAGGCACCCTTTCCAAAAGACTTCCATGGATTTTCGCGGCGCCCATATCATCAGCGTGCAACAGTTCCAGCGGGACGATGTCGAACGGATTTTCGACGTGGCCGACAGTATGGAACCTTTCGCGCAGCGAAAACAAGTGAGCAAGGCGCTGGATGGCGCGATCCTCGGCAACATGTTCTTTGAACCGAGCACGCGCACCCGGGTCAGTTTTGGCTGCGCCTTCAACATGCTCGGCGGACATGTGCGCGAAACCACCGGCATCGGCGCTTCTTCCATCACCAAGGGCGAGTCGCTGTATGATACCGCCCGCGTCATCAGCGGCTACAGCGATATTATCGCGATGCGCCACCCCAGGGCGGGGTCCGTCGCCGAATTCGCCAAGGCGAGCCGGGTGCCGGTAATAAACGGCGGCGACGGCGTCAACGAACACCCCTCCCAAGCCTTGCTCGATTTGTACACCATCCGCAAGGAACTGCAATCAAGACAGCGCGGCATCGACGGCATGCATATCGGCATGGTGGGCGATCTGAAACACGGCCGCACGGTGCACTCGCTTTCCAAGTTGCTGCAGCTGTATCGCGGAATCACTTTCAATCTGATCTCGCCCCGGCAATTGCGCATGCCCGCCGATATCGTTGCCGACCTGCGCGCCGCCGGCCACACCGTCCGCCAAACCGAAGACATGGCCGCCGGGCTGCACGACAACGACACCGTGTACCTCACCCGCATCCAGGAAGAACGCTTCACCAGCCGGCTGGAAGCCGACGTGTATCGGGGCCGCTTCCGCCTCAACCAGGCAATCTATACGCGCCATTGCCAACCCAAAACGGTGATCATGCATCCCCTGCCCAGAGACAGCCGCGCGGAAGCGAACGAGTTGGACGAAGACCTGAACCAACATCCCAATCTGGCGATTTTCCGGCAGACCGACAACGGCGTACTGGTGCGCATGGCGCTGTTCGCTCTGGTGTTGGACGTTGTGGAGAAGGTCCCGCAACAAGTGCAGCGGGCCGGCTGGTACACTGGGCGGCGATTCGATTGAGGCGGGCGGCAACCGCACCGGCAATACTGCAAAGGGGGAAGCATTGTGCTGACTGAAAGCGATTACCTTGCCATGGACGCCCAGGACATGGCGCAAGGATTGGCGCGTGGAGATTTCAGCCGCGCCGAATTGAATGAATCCGCCATCGCCCGGGCCGAACGCCGCAATCCCGACCTGAACGCGATCAACCTGCCGCTGTATCAGCGGGCGCTCGACCAGGCCCGCAAACTCGATGCGGCCGCGGCGAGTCCCGCACCACTCGCCGGCATTCCCTTTCTGCTCAAGGACCTCAGCGACCTGAAAGGCGTGGCGACCAGCTATGGCAGCGAAATGTTCGGCAGCTATGTCGCCAGAGCCTCCTCGCCCGGCGTCGCATTATACGAAACCGCCGGTTTGACCATTATGGGCAAGACCAACACGCCGGAATTCGGCCTGACCTTGACCACCGAACCGGTTGCCAATGGCCCGACCCGCAATCCCTGGAACACCGGCTATTCCACCGGCGGTTCAAGCGGTGGCGCGGCGGCGGCGGTGGCGGCCGGCATTGTGCCGGTGGCCCAGGCCTCGGATGGCGGCGGTTCGATCCGCATCCCGGCCAGTTGCTGCGGCTTGTTCGGCCTCAAGCCGAGCCGCGGATTGACCGAGGCGGGCACGGTGCTTTCGGAAAATTGGAGCGGCATGGCGGTGGAACATGTGGTTTCCCGAACCGTGCGCGACAGCGCCGCCTTGCTAGACCTGATCACACTGCCGGCGACGCAAAACCTGTTTGCCCGGCCCGATTCGCCTGCGAATTTTCTGGCGGCGCTGGACGAACCCTGCCCAAGCCTGCGCATCGGCATCCAGGACACCCACCCCACCGGTGAAACCCTGGACGGCGAATGCGTCGCGGCGGTGCGCGCGGCGGCGGCCTTGTGCGAATCCCTCGGCCACGACGTAACGCCCTTCAGCCATCCGCTGGATTACGAGTCGCTGAATTCCGCCATGGGCCAGCTGGTTTGCGCCCACACCTACCGCTCCATCGTGCGCGGCCTGCGCTACCACAAGGTCGCGTTGGATGAAGCCCCGGTGGAACGTTCAACCCGCTTCATGGCGCAACGCGGCGCCGAGGTCACCGCCATGGAATATCTGGCGGCGCGGGACCTGCTGCGCAAGGCCGAGTTGCAAATGGCCGCGGTCCATGAGCAGATCGACGTCATCATCTCGCCGGTGCTGGCGAAAACCCCGGCAAAACTCGGCTGGCTCGACATGAACAGCGAGGACCAGCGCGAATACGTTGCGCGCTTTCGCCAATACAGCGGCTTTACCGCGCTCTACAACGGCACCGGCCAGCCGTCCATGTCCGTGCCCTTGCACCGCGGCGCCGAAGGCTTACCCGTCGGCGTCATGTTCAGCGCCGCCTGGGGCGCCGACCTGCGCCTGTTGCAACTCGCCAAGCAGCTCGAAACCGCCGCCCCCTGGCCGCAACTCGCCCCTTGACTTGCGAATCAAAGAGATTTTCCCATTTGTTGGCGCGGTGGCGATAGTCGTACTACCATTTGCCATGTCCTTGCCAACGACTGGGAAAAGCCATGGTCAAAACGGAGAAAAAACCATCGGCGGATGCGCCGCGCCGGGCGAGTTACCAGGATGTTCTCGACGCGCCGCAACATTTGGTCGCCGAGATCATCGACGGAGTGCTGCACACGCATCCGCGGCCCGCACTCGTTCACGCGTATGCGCATACCAGCCTGGGCTCCGCACTTACCCAAACCTATGGGCGTGGCGGCGGCAACGGCGCGGGGGGCTGGTTGATTCTTTTCGAGCCCGAACTGCATCTGGGCAAGGATATCGTGGTACCCGATCTCGCCGGTTGGAGGAGGGAAAGGATGTCAGCACCTCCGGCGGCCGCGTATTTCACCCTGGTCCCCGATTGGGTCTGCGAAATTCTCTCGCCTTCCACCCGCGCCCTCGATCAGGTCGCGAAAATGGACCTGTACGCCCGCGAAGCTGTGGGCCATCTCTGGTTCGTTGATCCGGAAGCGCGGACGCTTGCAGTGCATGCGCTGCGCGACGGTCGCTGGCGCCTGGTCGAATCCGTGCAGGGCGAAGCCGAAGTGGCGCCGCCGCCATTCAGCGCGGCACCTTTCAAGCTTGGCGACCTGTGGTGGGCCGCGCCGGCTCCCTCCGAACCATCAAGAGTGCACGAACCCGCGGCACCCCAATCCCCCGCCAGCCCTTAACGTTTCGCCGCAAAAATCGAAAACGCGTCCGCTAATCCATCAAATATGTGTTCGCAAATTCATTGAATATGTGTTTACAAATTCATTGAATATATGTCTGCGCACTGCTCATCCCGGTTGTCTATCAAGCCTGCCGGGCGGCGGTTTCTATTCGGTTTAGGGCTTCTTCGAGCAGGGGGCGGGCGAGGCCGAGGTTCATGCGCATGCGGCCGGCGCCCCAGTAGGATGAGCCGGGATTGAGCTTGACGCCCGCGGTTTCGATCAGATAGCGCTCGACGATGGCCTCGGGCGTGACTTCGTCCTGGTCGGGGCCGCGCGCCGCGGTTTCCGCCGCCGCGGTTTCCACCGCGCCGATGCGCTCGATCAGCGGTTCCACATTGAGCCAGGCCAGATAGGTGCCTTCCGGCTGATTGCAGCTCATGTGCGGAATTTGCTCGTTGATGAAGCTGGATGCGTAAG
This sequence comes from uncultured Pseudohongiella sp., assembly GCA_965221015.1. Lineage (GTDB taxonomy): Bacteria > Pseudomonadota > Gammaproteobacteria > Pseudomonadales > Pseudohongiellaceae > UBA9145. Next base: position 1,951,670 of record OZ244859.1, read on the forward strand.
CCGCATTGTCGGACAGATAGACGCCCACGGCGTCCATCCAGTCATCGCCTTCTTCCAAGGCCGCCTGGGAGGCGATGATGCCCAGCGAGTTGACCGTGGCGTTGTCGCCGACGGCGCGGATGCGCGACATCAGCTCGGGATTGTGGGAGAACAGGTAGGCGTTCTTGAACGCCGCCAGGTTGAACGACTTGCTCGCGGACTTGAAGGTCACGCTGTTCATCACAAGCTCGTCGGCGAGATTGGCGTAGGGCACATATTCGTGGCCGGCATTGACGAAATCGCAATGGATCTCGTCGGACAGCACGATGACATTGTGGCGCGCGCACAGCTCGCCGAGTTCGGTAAGCGTGGCGCGGTCCCAGCAATTGCCGACCGGGTTGTGGGGGTTGCACAAGATGAAGGTGTGCACATCGTCCTGGGCCAGCTTGCGGTCGAGATCGTCGAAATCCATCTCATAAACGCCATCGACCTCGCGCAACGGATTCTCTTCGATGACGAAGCCTTTGCGGATGGTCCCGAAAAAGCCGTTGTACCCTGGCGTTTGCATTACAACCTTGGCCCCGGGAGGGTTGAAAGCGCGCAGCGCGGCGAGCAGGCCCGGCAGCAGCGCCGGCGAATCAAGCAGCATGTCGCGCTCGATCACAGTGCCGTAGCGGCGTTCGTTCCAGTTGATAATCGAGTCGTGGTAGGAATCGGGCGTCGCCATGTAGCCGTAGACTTCGTGGCTGATGCGCTCTTGCAAGGCCTCGGTGACGCAGGGCGCGACGCGGAAATCCATGTCGGCCACGCCCATGGGGATGCGGAGTTGCTCACCCCAGCGCTCGATCTGGGCGTCCCATTTGCTGCAATCGGTGCCGATGCGGTTGTAGATTTCATCAAAATTGTAGCCCGCGCCGGCGGAGCGGCCGGCGCCGTTCTCCTGGGCCTTGACACTGGTCGCCGTTCCCAGCGAACCGGCCACGGCGGCGACGCCGGCCTGTTTCAGGAACGATCTGCGGTCGAATTTGTGGACGTTGGACATGGGGCGCCCCTCTAAGGTCTTGTAATGTAATGTCGGGTTGGCTCTTGCCCGCGCGCGGGCGCGGTCGCTAAGCGGCGCTGGCTCTCTCTTGCCCGAATTCCGCCGCACGACTGACGGTTATAAATCAGGCGCGATGCTAAATCAATCAAAAGATTGGCCCGAAGGGGGAAATCGAACACAAATCGCTTGGCGCGCCGCCCAATCCGGCGTTATGATGCGGCTGTTGCCAGCAATCTCATCAAACCCACCACCATGCCCCCATGGGGCCGCGGGAGGAATGAATGAAAACTACTCGACGTGGATTTGGAACCATTGCCATCGGCGCCGCGGTTGGCGCATTGTCCGGAAGCGCCCTGCTGGGCAGAAAAAGCCATGCCCAGACCCGCGAGGCGGTTGCCAGCGGCGTGTTCGACAACGGCATCATTCAATTGAACCAGAATGAAAGCGCGCGCGGGCCGGGACCGAAAACCATCGAAGCGATTCGCAGCCACACCACCAAGCGCGTCGGCCGCGGCTATGCGCCGGATTATGTCGGCGAGCTGCAACAAGCTCTGGCGGACCATTACGGCGTGGCGCGGGAAAACATTCTGCTGGCGACAGGATCCACACCTTTGCTGCAAGGCTCGGTGCGCGCTTTTTGCGATGCGGAGAAGTCCCTGGTGACGCCACTTCCGACCTACACCACCAGCCTGGGCACGGCGCGCCAGATTGGCGCGCGCTTCGTGGAACTGCCGCTCGACCGCGAACTCGCCATCGATCTGGACCAACTCGCGGACAACGCGAATGGCGCCGGCCTGCTCTACCTGTGCAACCCGAACAATCCCACCGGCACGGTGCGCAGCCCGCAGCAGGTGGAAGCATTCGTGCGCCGCGTCATGGAGGAAAATCCAGACACACATATCCACATCGACGAGGCCTATATTTACTACGCGCGCCCCGGGGCGATGGAAACCGCTGTGCCGCTGGCGATGGAATTCGAAAATGTGTTCATCACACGGTCTTTCTCCAAGGCCCACGGCCTGGCGGGAATGCGCATCGGTTTTGCCGTGGCGCAACCGCAAACCCTGCAAAAGATCCGCGACGCCTGGGGCATGGGCGATGTCAACATGCTGGGGGCGCTCGCCGCCCTGACGGCGCTGGAAGACAGCGAGCACATGGCTTGGGAAGTGCGGGAAAACGCCGAGATTCGCGACGAAGTCATCGCATTCTTCCGCAGCCTGGGCTACGAGACACCCGACTCGAACACCAACCACATTTTCGTCAACCTGCGCATGCCGGCGGCCCAATTCCGTTCCGCCTGCCTGGAGCACAATGTATTGGTGGGCCGGGACTTCTCGCCGCTGGAACAAACCCATTCGCGCATTTCCCTTGGCAGCCGCGAGGAAATGGCGATCGCGATGGACGTTTTCCGTCAAGTGCTCGCCTAGGGAGGGGCGCGTCAAGACGGAAAATACCGCGGCAGCGGCGATACTTCCGCCGTTCTTCCCAAACGGGGGCGGGCTGTGCCCCGCTCCCGTTCGCGTCAAGCCAGGCTGAATCCCTCAGCCAAGCTCCGGCTCGCGCCCGTGGCGCACGGCGGTGACTTGGGCCATGATGGATATGGCGATTTCCGCCGGCGTCTTGGAGTGGATCGGGAAGCCGATCGGCGCGTGCAGGCGGTCGATTTCCCGTTCGGTCAGCCCCAGTTCCGGCAAGCGCTTGCGGCGCGCGGCGGAGGTCCGGTCCGAACCCATGGCGCCGACATAAAAGGCATCGGTTTTCAGCGCTTCCATCAAAGCCATATCATCCACCCTGGGGTCATGGGCCAGGGCGATCACGCCACTGTAGGGATTGCTGAAACTCTCCCTGACCACATCGTCGGGCAAGCGCGAAGTCGTCCGCACACCGGCAAGTTCCCAGTTGTCCAGGTATTGCGGGCGCGGATCGCACAAGGTCACTTCATATTCAAGCGCCAGCGCCATTTCGGCGACGAAACGCGCCACATCTCCGGCGCCGAGCAGCAACAGCCGGTACATCGGGCTGAGACTGTGCACCAGGGTGGCATCATCGATTTGCACGGTCGTTGCTTCGCTGCCAGCCCGGGCGTTCACTTCGCCGCTGCGTAAATCAACCACGCGGCAAACCGGGTGGTGCGTGCCGAGGTCGTTGGCCAGACGCGCGAAAACGGCGCGGTTGGCCTCGTTGTTTTCGAGATATTCGAGCAGCACGTGCAATTGGCCGCCGCAAGGCAGTTTCAGCCGCGCCTGCTCTTCCTCGGTGATTCCGTACTTTATCCGGAATGGCTTGCCCTCGGCATCGTATTGCTTTTTCAAGCCGCCATTTTGCAGTTGCTCCAGAAAATCCTCTTCAATGCAACCGCCGGAAATCGAACCGGCCAGCTCGCCGTCCAAAGTGCAGGCCAGCATGGCGCCGGGTGGGCGCGGCGAGGACCCCCAGGTTTTGAGGATGGTCGACAGCCAGACCGGCTTGCCCGCATCGAGCCAGGCCGCGACCCGGGAAATGATGTTTTGTTGGCTGCTGAGCATGGGAGGGAGTTTTAGCCGCCCCGCGCGCCCGAGCCGACATTGCGCCGTTCCAATTCGAGCAGGCTTCGCTTGGTGTCGAGGCCGCCGCCGAATCCGGTCAGGCTGCCGTCGCTGCCGACCACGCGATGACAGGGAATGATCACCGGAATCGGATTGCGCCCGTTGGCGGCGCCAACGGCGCGCGAGGCCTTGCTGTTGCCCACTGTGGCGGCCAATTCGCCATAACTGCGCGTCTCGGCGTAGGGAATTTCTTGCAAGGCGGACCAGACCTTGCGCTGGAAACTGGTTCCTTGCGGCGCCAGACGCAGCTCGAAGCGGGTAAGTTCACCGGCGAAGTAGGCGCGCAATTGTTCAATCGCCGGCGCGAAAGGCTTGCTGTCCGCGACCCAGCCGGGCTGGTGGCGGCGTCTGGTTTTGCCGCCGGGAAAGCCGAGCGTATGCAAACAGCCGCCCTCGCCGGCCAGCAACAATTGACCGATGGGGCTGTCAAAATAGGTGTATGAAATCGCCATGGGGTAATCTCGCTCTGGGAAAATTTGGATTGCGTTGTCTGTTAAGCACTGGCCTTCCAGCGCCCGGACAAAGTTTAGCATTGCCGCCCCGAGCGGGACATCCGCTGTTGGAAATTGTTGAGGCTGGTATCATTGCGCGCCGCGAAACCTGAAGTAACTTACAGGACGTTTCCGTGAGTATTGCCAGCGAAAATCCCCCTTCCCCGCGCGCCACCAAGATCGTAGCCACGCTGGGACCCGCCAGCGATCAAAAAATCGAAGCGCTCACCGCGGCCGGCGTTGACGTGTTTCGGTTGAATTTCTCCTATGGCTCGCATCGGGAACACGCAGCGAGAATCGCCGCCATCCGCGCGGCCACGCGCAAGATGGGCCGCCATGTGGCGATCCTTGCCGACCTGCAAGGACCCAAGATCCGCCTGGGTGGTTTCGCCGGGGAAAGCGCGTTCGAGTTGGCGCCAGGTGATCCGTTTTCCATCGACCCGACGCTGCCGGAGGATGGCGGCAACCGCGGGGAAGCCTCAACCGGTTTCCGCGCGCTGGCCGACCAGGTCAGTCCCGGAGATGTGCTTATCCTGGGTGACGACTCGCTCGAACTGGAAGTAACCGGTGTCGCGGGGGCGCGGGTCAATTGCGTCGTTGCCGTGGGCGGCGAGGTGCGTGGCGGCAAGGGAATCAACTTGCGCGGCGGGGGGCTTTCCGCCACAACGCCGACCGCGCGGGACGTGGAAGATCTCAAATTCGCCTGTAATCAAGGTGTGGATTTTATCGCCGTCTCTTTCACCAGTTCAGCCGATGACTTGAAAAACGTGCGCGCGCTGATACGGGAACAGGCGTCGAATTGCGCCATCGTTGCCAAAATCGAAAAAGCCGAGGCGGTGGCCTCGGATGCCAATCTCGATGCGATTATCCGGGCCAGCGACGCGGTCATGGTGGCGCGGGGCGACCTGGCGGTGGAAATTGGCGAAGCGGCCTTGATGGGCATGCAAAAGCACATCATCCGGCGCTCGCGGGAGTTGAATCGCTGCGTGATCACCGCGACCCAGATGATGGAATCCATGGTCGAACATGCCCACCCCACCCGCGCCGAAATCATGGACGTTTCAAACGCCGTGCTTGATGGCACCGATGCGGTGATGTTGTCCGCGGAAACCGCAACGGGGAAATACCCCGTGGAAACCGTGCATTCCATGGTGCGCGTGATTCTGGGCGCGGAGTCAACACCGTTCGCGGCGCCGCAGATGAGCCTCGACCACGACTGCGAAGCCATCGACGAATCCATCGCCCTGGCGGCGATGACCGCGGCCGAGCATCTGGCGGATGTGCGCGCGGTGGCCTGTCTGACCTCAAGCGGGAACACCCCGAAGCTGATGTCCCGCAGCCGCTCGCGCCTGCCCATCTACGCCCTCGGCAACAATCCGCGCACACTGTCGCGGGCCGCGCTGTACCGCGGAGTGCATCCCCGGCTGTTCGACACCAATGGGTACGATTACGCGCGCATCAACGAGGCGGTTGTCGATTTTCTAACCAGCATCGGCGCCGTCGCCCAAGGCGATGTGCTCATCCTCTCCAAGGGCGACCTGCAAGATGTCCAAGGCGGAACCAACACCTTGAAAGTGCTCAAGGTTGATGCCCGGCACGCCTCGTAGGTTTGGCAGAATTTGAGCTTTCGCCGCCTCCCGCGGGCGCGCTGTCAACGGTTCTCCGCGTAAATCCCGGCCTGGGTCTGAACAATCGAGATCAAATCTCCCATGGCCAGCGCAATGTCGACCAGATGCAAGCCCCAGGGCGGGCTCATGACGCCGTTGAGCACGACATCGCCGCGTATGTCGTTGGTGCGCGGGTCCGACGGGTCGCCGGCGACACGCACTTCCAGGTAATGGAAGGTGCCGTCATTGACGCAGCGGGCGCGCAACAGTCCAGGCAATTTCACGAACGGCGTGCCGATTTCCGGCTGTGTGGAGGTCCACACAGGCATTGGCGCGACGCCTTGAAAAATCTCGCCGATGTTGGAGAGATACGCGTCGAGTTCGCCTTCCCCGCCGGGATTCGCCGGATTGAAACAGGCGATTTCGGATTGCTCGTCCGGCGCGCGGCCGAACATGAACAGCCCTTCGTTGCCGGGCGGAACATCGTCGCGATAACTGGCGTAACTGATCACACAGCCAATCTGCTCGGCTGTTTCGCAAAGCGGAACGGCATTGAAACTGCCGCCAACCACGCCGCCTTTGGGCACCACCACGGAATTGCCCGCCAGAATCGCCGAGACGAGCTGGTCTTGCAACGCTTGTCCGTCAATCTCGTTGCGGATCAGTTCGGTAAGCAGGCTGGTGCCCTGGGAATGGCCCACCAGCACGAAACCGCGGCCATTGTTGTGCTGCGCCAGATAGTGCCGGAATGCGTTCGCCACATCGAGATAATTCTGTTGCACATTGTCGGCCAGGTTGCCGGCGTTGGTGAGCAGGCCGGAGATGGTGATCTGCCGGTAAATCGGCGCGAACAAGCGGCAAACCGACTTGAAGCGCGCGAACTGGGTGAAGACTGTAATCAGTTCTTCGTGGCGGCCGGGGTGCAAGTCGGCAAACGTGGCGGCATCGAGCGAAGTGGTCGGATACACGTAGAAGCAGTCCACCTCCGGCGCGGCGGCTGTGGGCCAGGCTTCGATTTCGACCGAACCATCGGCGCCTACGATGCTCGCGCTGACATCGTGGTCGCAAACATCGATTTCGTTCTCTGGGTGGCACAACCAGTTGTCGATGTCCGCATAATCCACCGCCTCGGCAACCGCGCCATCGGCATTCGCCACCGCGTCTTGCGCCGGCGCCGCCGTTGGCAGAAGCGTTAGCCATCCCAGCGCAAGCATCCCGCTCCAGGTAAGTCTTCGCATGTTGTTTTCTCCTGTCCGCCCGATGTTTCAGCACAACCGTTTGTCCGCAGCCCGGCGACGGCGCCCCGCGGCGACGGGTTGCAGGCGCGCCGCGCGATTTCCATCAGACTTTGTTGTCAAAATGCCCTGATATGGCGAACCCTCTCGTTCAAGGGGAAATTGTCGTAGATTTGATCGCAGTTCACCGAGCTGTCCGCGGGAAGACTGCATTCGGTCAATTCAATCAGCAACTCATCCGCCGCCGGACGGTGAATGGTGAAGCTCAGGTCCGCGCCGAGAAACACCGGCGGGTAACTCATCGCGCTGCCAATGTTTTCACCCAGCGCCGATGTGTCCGCCTGGCCCAGCGATGCGCCGGACTGGTAGCCTTCGACGATGCCCAGAATCGAAACATAATTCGTGCTGATGATGGCGAGGGAGCCGTCGTCTTTGTGGATGATGGTGAGAAAGGCCAAATCTTCCGCATCGGTGTTTTGCCAAATGCCGTTGAGGCTGGTTGCGGCTTCCTGGGCCGCGCTGCCGAAGGACGCGAGAAGCAGAATGGTCGACAACAGCATTGCCAAGTTGGTTTTGTTCATCGATTTTCTCCCGGGGCGGCAGTCAGGCCCGCATTGCCTAGTGGACATTGGGCTTTTGTATAACATCTGGCAAGCGCGGAAAAGCGATTTTGCGATTTTCCCGCAAGTTTTCCCTCGCATGATTCGTTGATTCCGATGCGAATGTTGTTGTTGGCGTCGGTCGCGCCCGAATAAATGCCCCGCTTCGCCGTTCGGTGAAAGACACCCGCGGCGGAAATACCGCCAAGGAAACCCGCGGGCGGATGCCCCGGCTCTGGTGTATAGTGCCGTCCAAGGCGCGGAGCGGCGCGTTGCCGCACCCACAGGGCCGGGGGCGATCATGACGGACAAATTTCCACGCAAACATTCCAGCATAGTCACCGACGGCGTCGAACAGGCGCCAAGCCGCGCCATGTTGCGCGCGGTCGGTTTCAGCGACGCGGATTTCGCCAAGCCCCAGGTGGGCATCGCCTCGACCTGGAGCATGGTCACGCCGTGCAACATGCACATCGACAAGCTCGCCCGAATCGCCAACAAAGCTGCTGACAGCGCCGGCGGCAAAGGCGTGATTTACAACGTGATCACAGTGTCCGACGGCATCTCCATGGGCACCGAAGGCATGAAATATTCGCTGGTGTCCCGCGAGGTAATCGCCGACAGCGTCGAGACCGTCTCGGGCTGCATGGGGCATGACGGCATCATCGGCATCGGCGGCTGCGACAAAAACATGCCGGGCCTGGTCATGGGCATGGCGCGGTTGAACCGGCCGTCGCTGTTCATTTACGGCGGCACCATCCAGCCCGGGCCGGGCCGCACCGATGTGGTGTCGGTATTCGAAGCCGTGGGCGGCCACGCCGCGGGCAAGGTTTCGGATATCGAATTGAAGCAAATCGAAGACACCGCGATTCCCGGCCCCGGCTCCTGCGGCGGCATGTACACCGCCAACACCATGGCCTCCGCCATTGAAGCCCTCGGCATGAGCCTGCCCAACAGTTCCGCCCAGGACGCGGTCTCCGCAGCCAAACAAACCGACTGTGAACGCGCCGGAGCGGCGATTCTGAACCTGATCGAACGCGACATCAAACCCGCGGACATCATGACCCGGGCCGCCTTTGAGAACGCCATCAAGGTGGTGATCGCGCTCGGCGGTTCCACCAACGCGGTGTTGCATCTGCTCGCCATGGCCCACAGCGTGGGCGTCGAACTCGCGCTGGACGATTTCAGCCGCATTGGCCGCGACGCGCCGGTGCTCGCCGACCTGCGACCGAGCGGCAACTTCCTGATGTCGGAACTGATCGCCATCGGTGGCATTCAGCCGCTGATGAAGCGCATGCTGGATGCGGGCATGCTCGACGGCTCCTGCCTGACGGTTACCGGCCGCAGCGTTGCGGAGAATCTGGCCGGGGTTGAAGATTATCCAGAAGGCCAAAAGATCGTGCGCGACCTGGATAATCCGATCAAGCCGGAATCGCATCTTGTCGTCCTGCGCGGCAATCTTGCTCCCGATGGCGCCGTGGCCAAGCTCACGGGCAAGGAAGGCGACCGCTTTTCCGGCCGGGCCAGGGTCTACGATTCCGAAGAAGACAGCTTGCGGGGTATTCTCGCCGGTGAAGTGGTGGCTGGGGATGTCGTCGTCATTCGTTTTGAGGGCCCGCGCGGCGCGCCCGGCATGCGCGAAATGCTATCCCCCACTTCGGCGATCATGGGCCGCGGCCTCGGCGCCGATGTCGCGCTGATCACCGATGGCAGATTCTCCGGCGGCTCCCACGGTTTTGTGGTCGGTCATATTACTCCCGAAGCCTGCTCCGGCGGTCCGCTCGCCATCGTCCGCGACGGCGACCCGATCGTTATCGATGCCCGCGAGCGCACGGTCAGTCTCGCGCTGGACGCCGCGGAAATCGACGCGCGCCTCGCCAAGTGGCGGCGACCCGCCCCGCGCTACCGGCGCGGCGTATTGGCGAAATACGCCGCGGTGGTCGCATCCGCCTCGGCCGGCGCGGTTACCGATCATGCGCCGCTTGACTGAATGGATGACGCCGCAGCGGGTGTTGTGAGGGTGCCGGGCGATTCCCGCGGGCGAAACCCGCATGATCAAGGAAATTGCAATTGCCGGAATTCATGATCGCCATCGGCCAATTTCTCGACGGCCAGCCGACCCAGGCCGGGGCGCTTTGGGTGTTGAGCAATGTGCCGGGATTTCCGCCGATCATCCAAAGTGTGCACATCCTCGGCATCGCCGCGGTGATGGCTTCCATTGTCATGCTCGACTTGCGCATTCTCGGGCTCGCGGTGCCTTCGCAACAACTGCCGGAAATGGCGCGGCGGGTCTTGCCCTGGCTATGGTGCGCGCTGGCCGTGAACCTGTTTTCCGGTTCGTTTTTCGTGCTCGCCCGGCCCCTGCGCTATTTCAACAACCCGGTTTTCGGCTGGAAGGCGAGTTTTCTGTTCGCGGCGGTTCTGCTGACACTGCTGATCCATTTTTGGAGCCGGCGCGAGGATTTCCTCGCCGCCAACGGCGCGGCCGCGGTCAAAGTGAAAGCGGCGGCTCTGGCTTCCCTCGGCATGTGGATCATGGTCGCCATGGCGGGGCGCTGGATCGCTTACGCCGAGTACCTTTACTTTCCGGCATGAAACCACAAACATCACCAGCATCCCTTCCCATGCGCCAAGCAGACGAACCGGAATTCAAGCCGTCACGCCGCGCGCGGCGAAGCGAAGTTGAGGAATCTCCGGCCGGTCGACGCAAGGCAAAGCGCGTGGCTGAATTCATTGCATTGGGGGGCTGCCCGGCATGATCGACGAGTTCCTCAGGGACCCTTTCTGGATTGAAGTCGAAAACTGGCCGCTGAGCTGGGAAATCGGCGGCACTTGGTTGTTCCCCTTCATCGAATCGATCCATGTCATCACCATCGCCATGGTGGTCGGCTCGATTCTTTTCGTCGACCTGCGTTTGCTTGGCCTGGCCGCGCTGCGCTATCCGATTCGCGCCTTGGCGCGGGAGCTGATTCCCTGGACCTGGGGCGCTTTCGTCATCGCCACGATCACCGGCCTCGGCATGTTCATCACCCGCGCCGCCTCCCATGTGCTCAATCCCGCCTTTCAATGGAAGATGATCCTGCTCGCCCTGGCGGGCGCCAACATGGCCTGGTTCCATTTTCGAATCTACCACCACCTCGACTTTGGCGAGCATGGCGACCACCGCGACGACGCGGGCGCGTCTAGGCTGCAACTGAAAATCATCGGCAGCCTTTCCCTCTTCCTCTGGGCCGGCGTCGTCCTCGCCGGCCGCTGGGTGGGACATATCGTTTGAGTCGGAAAAGCAGTTGCGGATGGATGCGGGAGCCGCAGCCCGCGCCTGCCGATGACGCGCAATTCAGGTGGCTTCAATCTCTCGGCGGGCCGCGGTCGCGAGGAAGGCCGAGCGAGTCATGCGCCGCATTCTGGCTTCGTCATCGATTGCCTCCAGCAATCCACGGTCGAGCGAGATATTTACCCTGCGCGAAGTTCCAAAGTCCCGCAACAGTGGAACCAGCACAACATCCGCGCTCTTGCGCCAGTCCGCGAGTTCCGGGTCGCTCATTATGGAATCGATTGAACGCGGGCCGGGAATTGGCTCTCCGTCTTCAGCGAGCCCTTCCACATGAAACGCCAAGGCTTGGCATCCTTGCCGCACAGCATCGTCCAACGTATCTCCAACCGCCACACAACCGGGAAAATCTGGAAAACTGACCCCATAGCCCGTATCGTCCCGGTGAATAAAACTGACGTAACGCATGATTCCTGCCGCCTTAAATTTTCCAGCCAGCTTGTCGATAGATGGACACGACCGTTCCCCGGGGAATATCCTTCTTTGGATGCGGCACCGTCACTCTTCCTATTCCGGAAGGATGTTTAAACTGCCAGTGGCTGCCTCTCGTGGATACGTGCAGCCAACCCTCCGACCGCAGCCTGCGAATCAGTTTGCCGCTGTTGCGCTCCATGCCACTCCCCCGTTGTGTAGCAATATACACAACATATGACGAGATTCAAATACTGTTGAAATCGACCATTTGAATTGCTTGCTTCAATTGCAACTCAGCTTTCAGGTGCTACACTTGGCCAAGATCGAACAAGGGATACCGCCATGAGCACGTTACCTGATTTCCGCGTTCGCTGGCTGCCGGCAAGTGCCCTCTGCGCGCTCTCGATGCTGTTTACCCCCCTTGCGCAGGCCGAAGACGCCGGCAATTTGTACAACACCGCCGTCGATGTGCGGCTGGGAGAGCGCTACTTCGAGCGGCAATGCGGGCGCTGCCACGGTTTCGACGCCACCGGCAACGACGAGGCCGGGGGGCCGGATCTGACCGGCCGGCTGACCCGGGCCAGCACCGATGTCGCCATCTTCAACACCATCCGCGACGGCATTCCCGGCACCGCCATGTTGCCGGTGCCGGACAATGTGCCGGATTCCCAAGTCTGGCAACTGGTGGCCTATCTCGACTCGCTGCGCTACGACCCGGGTTCGGTGGTGCTGGCGGGCGATGCCGAAGCCGGCGGCGACCTGTTCTGGAACGGCAGCGACTGCGCCGACTGCCACATGGTTGGCGGCCGCGGCGCGCGTTTCGGCCCCGACCTGTCCCGCATTGGCGAAAACCGCACACCCGATGACCTGCTGGCGGACATGATCAACCCCCAGGAAGATGTCGCCCCGCGCTGGTGGCGATTGCGCGTCACCGGCCCCGACGGCGTGACCCGCGAAGGCTATCGCATGAACGAGGACAGTTTTTCCGTGCGCATCATGGACGACGACGAGAACCTGTGGTCCTTCCACAAGGACGACCTGCAGTCCTACGAGCGAATCGAAGAATCCACGATGCCCAGCTATGCCCAATCATTGTCGGAGAGCGAACTGGACGACCTTGTGGCCTTCCTGTTCTCTTTGCGAAGGGAGGAAATCTGACCATGAAACGCCTTTCCAAGTTATATGCGCTGCTTGCGATTCTGCTTCCCGGCGCATTGGCCCATGCCCAGGAACAGCAATTCCAAACCGTCATCACGCCGGCATTCACACCCATCACCTGGGAGCGGCTCGTCAACGCGGTCGACGAGCCGGAGAACTGGCTGATGTATTCCGGCACCCTCGACAGCAAACGCCACAGCCGGCTCGATCAGATCAATACCGAAAACGTCACCGAACTGGAAATGAAGTGGGCCTACCAGATTCCCGTGATCGACCGCGCCGAGACCGTGCCGCTGGTGGTGGACGGCATCATGTTCATCACCGAAGCCCCAAGCAACGTCACCGCGGTGGACGCCCGCACCGGCGGCGTTTACTGGCGCTACGACCATGAACTGCCGGAAGACCTGCGCATCTGCTGCGGGCGCAACAACCGCGGCGTGGCGATTCTCGGCGAAACCCTGTTCATGAGCACGCTGGATGCGCATCTGGTGGCGATCGACGCCCGCACCGGCAACCTGCTCTGGAACACCGAAGTCGCCGAATATTCTTCCGGCTACAGCAAGACCGCCGCCCCGCTGATCGTCAAGGACAAAGTCGTCACCGGTATCGCCGGCGGCGAATTTGGCATCCGCGGCTTCATTGACGCCTACGATCCGGAAACCGGCGAATTGATCTGGCGCACCTACACGATCCCCGGCCCCGGCGAGTTCGGCAACGACACCTGGCTGGGCGATTCCTGGGCCACCGGCGGTTCGGCCACCTGGATCACCGGTTCCTACGACGCGGAACTGAACCAGATTTACTGGGGCACCGGCAATCCCGGCCCGGACTGGAACGGCGACGTGCGCCTGGGCGACAACCTGTATTCGGACGCCGTGCTCGCGCTCAACGGCGACACCGGCGAAATCGAATGGTATTTCCAGTTCACGCCCCACGATGTGCACGACTACGATGCGATACAAATCCCCATCCTCGCCGATATTGAAATGGACGGCGAGATGCGCAAACAAATGCTTTGGGCGAATCGCAACGGCTTTTTCTACAACCTGGACCGCGCCACCGGCGAATTCCTGCAAGGCGACACTTTCGCCACGGTCACCTGGGCTTCGGGGCTGGATGCGGTGGGCCGGCCGATCCGCGTGCCCGGCATGGCGCCAACCTACGAGGGCGTGATGGTGTCGCCGCCGATTGTCGGCGCGACAAACTGGTATTCGCCGGCCTACAGCCCCGACACCGGACTGTTCTATGTCACCTCCTTCGACGGCGAACAGGAATTTTTCAAACGCGACGAAGATTACGAGGAAGGCGAGCGCTATACCGGCGGCGGCGGCCGTTACACCCAGCCCATGGACGCCTTCCACAGTTCGATTCGCGCGATCGACCCCACCACCATCGACATCGCCTGGGAATTCCCGATCATGCCGCGGTCCTCGGCGGGCATCACCACCACCGCGGGCGGTTTGCTGTTCAGCGGCAGCGCCGACGGCTACTTCTTCGCCCTTGACGCCGCAACCGGCGAGGAACTGTGGAACGTCTCGCTCAGCCGCAGAGTCCACGCCGCGCCCATGACCTATGAAGTGGACGGCGAGCAGTTCGTCACCATCGCTTCGGGCAACGTGGTCTTCACTTTCGGCCTGCGCGATTGAAAATCTGGGACCAAACGCTCGAACTTGCAGCGAACACGCCCGCGGAAAGAAATCGCTACGTCGATTTTCTGCGGGCGTTTTCCATCCTGTTTGTCATTTCAGGCCACTGGCTGATCACCGGCGCCTTTGTCGACCCGCAAACCGGCAACTACGCGCCGCTGCTGGCCCTGGAAATCGTGCCCTGGACGCATTGGCTGACGTGGATTTTTCAGGTCATGCCGGTGTTCTTCATGGTGGGCGGCTACGCCAACGCGGTTTCGCTGGCCTCGGCGGAGACCCGGGGGATTGGCTACGGCGAATGGCTGGCGGGCCGCCTGCACCGGCTTTTGCGGCCGACCTTGCTGCTGGTGCTGGTCTGGGCTCTGGTTGCGATATTGCTGTTCGCCTTCGGCAGGAGCGCCGAATCGATTCAATTCATCACCCGGGCGGCTTTGCTGCCCACCTGGTTTCTCGCCATTTACACCATGATCGTGATTCTGGCGCCGCCGAGCCACGCCGCCTGGCGGCGCTGGGGATATGGGTCCTTGCTGGCGTATTTGGGAATGGCGGCGGCCTGCGACCTCGCCTTTTTCGGATTCGATTGGCAACTGCCGGGCTGGAGCAACTATTTTTGGGTCTGGCTGGCGATGCACCACCTCGGTTTCGCCTGGCGCGACGGCCGCCAGGGCAGTCCGGCGCGCTTGTTGAGCATCGCCGCGCTGGCGCTGGCCGCTCTGCTGCTGGTGGTGATTTGGGGGCCGTACCCGGTCGCCATGGCGGGCTCGCCCGGCGAAGGCCCCAGCAATTCGTTGCCGCCCAAGGCAACGCTGGCGGCATTGGGTTTGGTCCAGTTCGGCGTGCTGCTCGCCCTCGAACAGCCCATGCGGCGCTTGCTCGGCAATCTGCGCTTGTGGAGCGTCACGGTGTTGATCAACAGCATGATCATGACCGTGTATCTCTGGCACATGAGCGTGTTGCTTTTGCTGCTCGGCGCATCCTGGCTCGCCGGCGGATTTGGCCTGGGCTTTGAGCCGGGCGGCGCCGGCTGGTGGTGGCTGCGCATTCCCTGGCTGGCGGTGCCCGCCCTGCTGCTGCTGCCCGTCGCGCTCGCTCTCTCACCGCTGGAGCGCATGTCGCGCCAAGCCAAAGCGCCTATACCTTCCCTCTGGCGCCAGTTGCCGGGCGCGGCGCTGGTGGGGCTTGGCATCAGTTTCACCGCCTTGTTCGGAATCGACGGCAATCCCCTGTCTCCCGCCAACACCGGCATCCTCGCCCTCGTCCTCGGCGGCGGATGGATTTGCGGCATAAATTTCCGCCCCCATCGAGCCTGACCGCGCTTGTCGCGGGAAACCCGAAATCTTTCCGGGCAAAATAGTATGTGCCATTAGAATCGCCTATTGCGACTTGGTTCCTTCGCTTGCCTTCGGCGAGTATCATGCCGCCGGGTTCGGATACCAGCCGAATCCGCCAACGGCTGCCGAAATTGCGCGGCTGGGAAAGTTGTTTGGCTTGAGCAAGACCTCGGTGGCCCGCTGCGCCGGGCAAGTGCGCGCGGCTGTCGCGGCCTGGCCGGAAATCGCCGCCGAAACCGGCGTTTCCGGGCGGGAAACAGCGATGGTGCAAAGCAGGCTGAACCAGAGCTGATTTCCAGGCGCCACAGGATTTGACCATGACGATTCGAACCTATGACAAGAACCGCGACGAGCAGGCGGTAATCCGCATTTGGGAAGAGACGCGCTGGATTGATCGCGGCGACGAAGATGACGCGGCGCACTTGCGCGGCATGCTGGACGGTTCGCGAGCGCTGGTGGGCGAACTCGACGGCGAGGCGGAATGCGTCACGATTTCCAGCCCCGCTTCGATCCGCCACCTAAGCAAAGACATCCCGCTTGGGATTGTCGCCGCGGTCACCACGAGCCCGCGCGGCCGCCGCGCGGGGCTCGCTTCCCGCGCCACCGCGGCGCTGGTGCAACAGGATGCCGAGGCGGGCAGGCTGGTCTCGGCCCTTGGCATGTTCGAGCAAGGATTTTACACCCGTCTCGGATTCGGCAATGGACCGTCCGAACTGCGCTGGAGCATAGACCCGTCGATGCTCACCGTCGAAGCTTCGGCGCGGACTCCATGCCGCATCACAAGCGAGCACAGCGGCGATGTGCATGCGGCGATGCGCGAGCGCGCGCTGCGCCACGGCGGCGTGCGGATTCTGGGCGAGGCCCACACCAGGGCCGACATGGGTTGGACCGAAAGCCCGCTCGGCCTTGGCTACCGCGACGGCAATGGCGAACTGACGCATTTCTTTTGGGGTGAAATGAAAGACGAAAACGGCCCCTACGAGATCATCGCCATCGCCTGGCGCGAGCCGGAACAGTTGCAAGAATTGCTCGCCCTGCTGCGCAGCTTTGGCGATCAGGCCTACCGCGTCAAGCTGCTCGAGCCGGCGGGAATTCACTTGCAGGATATTATCGCCCGGCCCTTGCGCGAAAGCGGCACCAGCGAGGGCGGGCAATGGCGCAAGGGCGCCGAAGCCGAAGCCTGGTGGCAGGCGCGCATCAACGATCTCGCGGCATGTCTGCGGCATACGTCCTTGCCGCAACCCGGCGCCCCGCTCGTATTCAATCTGCACCTGGATGACCCGATCGAGCGATTCCTGCCGTCAAAATCCGCTTGGCAAGGCACCGGTGGCGACTTCATCGTGCAATTGGGCGCCGAAAGCCACGCCGAACCTGGCAATCGCCGGGGCTTGCCGAGCCTGCGCGCCGGTGTCGGCGGCTTCACCCGGCTTTGGCTTGGCTGCGCCGAAGCAAGCGCCATCGCCGCCGCCGGGCAAATCGAAGCCTCCCGGCAATTGCTCGACGACCTCGAAGCCACCTTGCGCCTGCCAATCCCAAGAACCGGCTGCGAATTCTGATTGTAAAACCGTCATTCTGCGCGAAGTCGCAGAATCTCAGCGAAACAAGGAGATTCTGCGACTACGCTTCGCTGCGCGCAGAATGACGGGAAGACAGACAATTGCTCGACGACCTCGAAGCCAGCTTGCGCCTGCCAATCCCAAGAACCGGCTGCGAATTCTGAATGTAAAACTGTCATTCTGCGCGAAGTCGCAGAATCTCGGCGAAACAAGGAGATTCTGCGACTACGCTTCGCTGCGCGCAGAATGACGGGAAGACAGATCGTTACTACAACTCCGTCAAGCGGCTGGCTATCGCCTGGCGATCGATCTCGCGTCCAGAGAGAAATACGCGCTCGATATTGCGCGTATTGCGGATGTCTTCCAGCGGATTTTCGGAAAGAACAACCAGGCTCGCGCTGTGGCCGGGCGCGAGCAGGCCCAAATCGTCCAAACCCAGATGCCGCGCGGCGGCGCTGGTGGCGGCCACCAGCGCCTGCATCGGCGTCATGCCAAGCCGGATGTAAATTTCCAGTTCGCGATGACCGCTGTAACCAAATGGATGCCCGGGCAAGGGGCCGGCGTCGGTCCCCAGCACGATATCCACGCCGGCATCGAGCAAGCGCGCGAGACTCGCACGCAAACTTGCCTCCTGCCCCGGGTCGCGTTCAATGCTGCTCTGCCTGCCGGCGCCGGCCAGCGCATCCGCCGCTTCGGCCGGCATCACCGCGCGCAGAAAAGGATCGGCGCCGATCGCCTCGCGCCGCAATTCGCCAAGCCCAAGATTGGGGATGACGAAGGCGCCGGCGGCGGCGGTTTGTTGCGCAATCTCGGCGGTCAAGGCATCGGTGAGCCTGCCATGCAGAAAACCGTCCGCCCCCGCCTCCAGCAAATCCGGCATGTCTTCGGGGAATTGGTGATGCACGAAGACTTTCACGCCCAAGCGCGCGCTTTCCGCCATCAGCGGCCGATACAACTCGGGCGCCAGTTTCGCCTGGCTGCCGCCGCGGTCGTCCACCCAGATTTTGATGAAGTCTATGCCCAAATCCGCCACTTCGCGCGCGCGCATGGCAGCTTGTTGCGGGTTGGAAAGGCCGCGCAGAATGGTCTGCCCGGTGCGTTCCTCCACCGCGGCCACTTCCACCAGGAATGTATCGTTGGGCCCCTGCCCGTCGGGCCCCATGCCCGCGGCGAACAACAGGCGCGCCGCATCGGGATAGGCCCGGCTCTGATTGCGCTGGAATTCCAGCGCCATCGCATCGGGATCCGAACCCGCCGAAAAGGCCGCGGCGAAACCGTACCAGGCATATTGCTCAAGATTGTCGCGCAAGGTTTCCGGCGTGTAATTGTGGCCACCCCAATCTCCCGCGCCCTCATAGCCGAGATGCGCGTGCCCGTCGATCAAGGCGGGAATGACAGTCTTGCCGCTGCCGTCGATTGCGCGAACGCCACCCGGCGCGTCGATCAAGCCCTCCCCCACCGCGGAAATCACGCCGCCTTCAAGAAGCAGCGAACCATTCTCGATGACCGACCCATCCCCAACCACGAGCCGGGCATTGCTGATCAAGACAGCTTCCTGGGCCAACGCGGAACAGGAAATCAATACCAGCCCCAAAAAACAGGCCGCGAGTTCGACGCGCATTGAATCACTGAAATTCGGCATGAGTGTTCTCACCATTACCTATACCCGAAAGTCAGCATAACATCCGACTAAACTTCCCACCGCCAAAATACTTTGGAAATTGCTCAAGGATTGCCCAAGCTGTCCAGGAACAGGTAACGATCTCTCCTGGTGGAGTTTTCCGCCCTGGAGTGGGCGTCGATGATCATCGTCGCGCGGTCGGGGCCGCTGTTCAGCGCGGGCCAATGCGGCAATCCCAGCCCGTTCGGGTTGCCGGTCTTGACGAAGTTTTCGAAAAATCCCTGCATCACCGCGGATACCCGATAATCTTCCGGCTGCCAGTCGTACACGCGGTTGGTGGGCAAATTGCCCATGGCGTATTCGATTTCGGCGGAATGCACGGCGCCTTGCACGACCGGCGCATCGGGCTCGGAATTTTCGTCCGCTTCGATGATGCCGCCGGCCAGCCCGGGGATTGCGTTGGCGAACTCGGGGCGCATTGCGGGCCGCGGCCGGGCGTAGTGGTAGCGGAATGCCGGCTGCGAACTGACCGCGCTGTGGGCTTCCCCCCACTTCCAGGTTGAATAGGAGATGAAACGGTCTCCCGCCAGATCGGTTGCCGCCCAGGCGAGTTCGGTTTCAGTCTCGCCGCGGTACAACTCTGCCGCTTCGGCGGCGCGGGAACCGAATTGTTCCTCCAGGATGGCGGCGAAATTCTCGCTGTTCAGTTCCCTGTCGCCAAACAGGACTTGATAGCCCATTTCCTGGGAATTCCAACCATACAGCAGGGGCACGTCGGCGATTTCCCCCGCCGCGTAAATTTCGTCCGGGGACCGCGGGAAGAAGTAGCCGTCGATGGCAACCGGGAAACTGAACAGGTTGCCGAACGACGCGTCTCCGCCGCGCGCGGTCGCTTGCAGCAGTTGCTGTTGCGGAATCGCCCGCAACGCCGCGAGATCGACCGCGCCGAGCTGGTCGGCGAATTCCGCGCCATTGGCTTCGGCCTCGGCGAGTTCCCGCGCGCGCAAAGTACCCAGCAGAGAGCCGCTTTCGCCAATGGCGCCGGCAATCAGGTCTTGGGACAATGGCGACATCACGTGCCCGCTCACCGAAATCGAGCCCGCGGACTCGCCGGCGATGGTCACCCTGGCCGGATCTCCGCCAAATGCGTTGATGTTTTCTCTCACCCAACGCAGCGCCGCGACCTGGTCAAGCAGACCGTAATTGCCAGAGCCGCCGTAACCCGACTCGGCGCTCAATTCCTCGTGGGCGAAAAAGCCGAAAACGCCAAGCCGGTAGCTCACGGTGACCGCGACGATGCCGCGCCGCGCCATGCTTTCACCGTCATAGCGCGGTTCGGAGCCGTCGCCGGCGACGAAGCCGCCGCCGAAGAAGTAGACCAGAACCGGCAGCATTGCATCTTCCGAGGCATCCGGCGTCCAGACATTCAAATACAGGCAATCCTCGCTCATTTCGTCCGAGCGGAAATTCATGTCGCCGAAGATCGGAAACTGCATGCAGCGCGGGCCGAAGCCGTTGGTCCGCCGCACACCATCCCAGGATTCCACCGGTTGCGGTTCGCGCCAGCGCAGATCGCCCAGCGGCGGCGCGCCGAACGGTATTCCCTTGAACTCGCTGATGCCCGAGTTGTAAACACCTTCCACCACGCCATTTGCGGTGTCAGCCCGCGGCGCCTGCGCCGCGGCAATCCCGTTCCAAGCGAACAACAGCGCAGCGCCGGCACAAACCCAGCATATTTTCGTGTGCTTCATAATGATCTCCAGCGATTGGCGATTGGCCATGAGGTATCTCGAGACCTGTGGACCCGGTTATTCCTCCTTGAAGCTGAAAACAAACAACAACAGCACGGCAACGGCGAACGCGGCGGGGATGAGCCAGAAATCCCGCCACTGCGCCAGACTCAAAACGCCGGCGTCGCCAAGGAAAGCGTTGAACAGCGTTCCGGCGACTTGCGCGCCGATGAACATGCCGAGCCCATAAGTGACGAGAACGAGAAACCCCTGGGCCTGCCCCCGCACCGCGGGCGAGGAACGTTTATCGACATAAATCTGCCCGGTGACAAAGAAAAAGTCATAGCAAATCCCGTGCAGCAAAATACCGACCGCCACAGTCCAGAACACCGCGTCCGGCGCGCCGAGGGCGAACAGCGCGTAGCGCAGCACCCACGCGGCCATGCCGATGGTCAGCATCCATTTCACGCCGTAGCGCGCGAACATCAGCGGCATCAGCAACATGAAAGCGGCCTCGGACATTTGTCCGAGGGACATCAGCGAAGAAGGATTGGGAAGCACATTGACCACGGCGTTGCTCGCGCCTTGGTCATACACGGCGTTGGCGACGAATATCGGCGCGAAGTTGTAATACGCCGCGAGCGGAATGCAAATCAGAAACGAACAGGCGATGAAAATGTAGAACGAGCGGCCACCCAACTGGCGCAAGGCGTCGGCGCCGACAATCGAGCCGAGCGAGACTTTTTCACCGGCGGCCGGCGGCGGCGTGTGCGGCAGCGAGAAGCTGTACACGCCGAGAACCAGGCTCGCAAGCGCCGTGGTGTACAGCGGCAGCGCCGTGCGGTCGGGCAATTCATCCCCGCTGAACTGTCCAAGCACGAAACCGATGAACAGCCCCGCGACAATCCAGCCAATGGTGCCAAACACGCGAATCAGCGGAAACTGCTTTTCCTGGCTTTCGATGTGGTGGAAAGCCAGCGAATTGGCCAGCCCAAGGGTTGGCATGTAGCACAGGTTGTACAGCAGCAGCAGCGAGACAAACAACACCGGCGAAGCGCTGGTCTGAGGCACGAGAAACATGACCAGCCCACCGGCGATATGCAGCGCGCCAAGCACTTTTTCCGTGGCGAAATACCGGTCGGCCACCAGGCCAAGGAAAAACGGCGCGATAATCGCCGCCACGGGGTTTACGGTGTACGGCCAATGGGTCAGGTCCGCCATTCCCTGGGCCGCCATATAATTGCCGATGGTCACATACCACGCGCCCCAGATAAAAAATTGCAGAAACATCATCGCGCTCAGGCGCGTGCCGATCGCACTCAACATTGCATGGCTCCCTTGGGGCGGTAGTGTCCGGCAAGAGTTTCCTGCAATGGCCCGAACGATGCAAGCGCAATGACAACGCTGGTCAGATGGGAATCAAGTCGATAGACTTGGCGGGTCGCAATGGGGACGAAAACATGGCTGAAAATACGTACGACGCGGTCGTGGTGGGCTCCGGAATATCCGGCGGCTGGGCGGCCAAGGAACTCACCGAAAAAGGCCTGCGCGTGTTGCTGCTCGAGCGCGGCAAAAACGTGGAGCACATCAGCGATTACGTCAATGCGCGCAAGGCGCCCTGGGAGTATCCGCACCGCGGCGGCCGCACCGTTGCGATGGAGGAAGCCTACCCGGTGCTGCGGCGCGACTATCCGCTGAATGAAAAGAACCTGGATTGGTGGGCCTCCGACCAGGATTCGCCCTACACGGAAATCAAGCGTTTCGACTGGTACCGCGGCTATCATGTCGGCGGCCGCTCCTTGACCTGGGGGCGGCAAAGCTACCGCTGGAGCGATTTCGACTTTGAAGCGAACGCCCGCGAGGGAATCGCCGTCGATTGGCCCATCCGCTATGCGGATATCGCGCCCTGGTACGATCATGTGGAATCGTTCGCGGGCATCTCCGGCTCGATTGAAAATCTGCCGCAGCTTCCCGACGGCCAGTTCCAGCCGCCGATGCCGCTGAATTGCGGCGAGGAATTCGTCGCCAGCCGGCTGCGCAACGCCTTTGACGGCAACCGCCGCATCATCCCCGGGCGCCCCGCCAACCTGACCGCGGCAAAGCCCGGACGCGCGCCCTGCCAATACCGCAACGCCTGCTGGCTTGGCTGCCCTTACGGCGCCTATTTCAGCACCCAGTCTTCGACCTTGCCCGCGGCGATGGCGACCGGGCGGCTAACCCTGATGCCGAACACCATCGTCACCGAAATTGTCTACGACCGCGACCGCCAGCGCGCAAGCGGGGTGCGGGTGATGGACGCGCTTACCGAAAGGACGACCGAATTCAGCGCCCGGGTGGTGTTCGTCTGCGCTTCGACATTGAACTCGACCTGGTTGCTCATGCGCTCGGCGACCGAAGTCTGGCCCGATGGGCTTGGCAGCAGCAGCGGCGAGCTTGGCCGCAATCTCATGGACCATCATTTCCGCGTCGGCGCCGAAGGCACGCTTGCCGACGCTTCCTTGAACGACAAATACTATTTCGGCCGCCGGCCGACAGGCTTCTACATCCCGCGCTACCGCAACCTGTTCGGAGACCGGCGCGACTACCTGCGCGGCTTCGGCTACCAGGGCGGCGCCAGCCGGCTCGGCTGGCAGCGGGCGGTTGCGGAGCTTGGCATCGGCGGGCAATTCAAGGACCGCATGGCCGAACCCGGCGATTGGCGAATCGGCGGCACGGCTTTCGGCGAAATGATGCCTTCCCGCGACAACCGCATCGGCCTGGACGCCAGCAGAACCGACAAATGGGGCTTGCCGGTGCTGGAGATCGACTGCGCCACCGGCGAAAACGAGCGGCTGATGCGGATCGACATGGCCAACGATATGGCGGAGATGTTGGAAGCCGGCGGCGCGACCAATGTGTCCACCTACGACGCCGAGTACGCCCCCGGCATGGGAATCCACGAGATGGGCACGGCGCGCATGGGCAACGATCCGGCGACCTCGGTGCTCAACCGCTGGAACCAGGTCTGGGACGCGCCCAACGTGTTCGTCACCGACGGCTCTTGCATGACTTCCGCCGGCTGCGTCAATCCCTCGCTCACTTATATGGCGCTGACGGCAAGGGCGGCGGACCACGCCGTCAACGAACTCAACCGCGGCAATCTGTAGCGGAGAATGAAAACATGACAAACCATTCCGGAAATCCTGCAACGCTGACCCGCCGCGAGGCAATCTTCCGCGTCAGCACCATGCTCGGCGGCGCCGCGCTCGTGGGCCAGTCGGCCATGCTCGCATCCTGCGCGGCCGAGGAATTTCCGCTGGATCCGGCGAACGCGTTGTTCAGCGCCGATGAAATCGCCCTGCTCGATGAAATCGCCGAAACGATTCTGCCGGAAACCGAAACTCCCGGCGCCAAGGCCGCCGGCGTCGGCGCCTTCATGGCGCTGATGGTGGCGAACACCTACTACGAAGCCGACCAGGCGATTTTCCGCGAAGGGCTGGCTGCGATCGATGCGGCAAGCCTCGAATCCTCGGGCGCGGATTTCGCAGCAATCGACCCCGCCGGGCGGCTCGCCCTGCTCGAAACCCTCGACGCCGAACAGCATGAATACATGCTGGCCAAGCCAATTGACGCGCCAGCGCACTATTTCCGCATGATGAAGGAATTGGCCCTGCTCGGTTACTTCACTTCGGAAATCGGCTACACCCAGGCCATGCGCTACATGGAGACCCCGGGACGATTCGACCCTTGCGCCGATTACGCACCGGGAGAGAAGATCTGGGCCGACCACGCTTGAGCGCACACTTACCGCGGTCATGGACATCAAGCAACAGCTCAAGTCCTGGAACCGGGAAAAGTGGGAAAAGAAAAACCATGCGATGTATGCCGTCCATGGCGAGAATCAATGGCCCTGGTTCAACGACCGGCTTGATCCCGACGTGGAAGAATTCTTTCGCAGCCGGAAACTGCGTCAACTCGACATTCTCGACCTTGGCACTTGCAGCGGCTCACAGGCGATAGCGCTCGCCCGCAAGGGCCACCGGCTGGTCGGCACCGACATATCCGAGACCGCCATCCAACAGGCCAAATTGGCGCTGGACGGGGAACAAGGCCTGTCAATCGAGTTTCTGCTTGATGATATTTCCGCTTCAAACCTGGCGGAAAACCGATTCGACCTCGTGCTCGACCGCGGTTGCTACCACTCCATTTGCATGTTCAACCATTATGAATATGTGGCAAACATACAACGGGTTCTCCGGCGGGATGGTTTGCTGTTGCTGAAAACCATGAGCAAAGAGGAAACGCGATTCGTCAACTACGACAAGTTCGCGGACAAACTCATCCAAATGCCGTATCACTTTGAAAAGAATGAAATTCTGGGCCTGCTTTCGCCGCACTTCAAGATCGAGGAAATCAAGGACAGCTTCTTTTACAGCAGCGTGACCGAGCCGCCGGCCAAGGCGCTTTTCCTGATTATCCGCAATACTTTTCAATAAAATCCGCATGGCTTGGCAGGGCTTGCAGGTTTTTCTCGACGGCCTGCTCGATCGCCCGCAATTGTTGCCGCAACCGCTCGGCGGGCAGCAACCGGCTCGCGCCGTGGTGCCGCTTCGGGTCCAGACCCTGCCCCATCATCACCTGCACCCAGGAATCGACGCGGAACAATCCAACCGGGTCCGACCAGACATAGCCGTTTTGCGCGAAAATCTCCATGCGGTGGGCGAGGCTGTCGGGGATGTCCAGGGTGCGGCAGGCATTCCAGAACGCGGTATCTTTTCGCCGGGTCAGTTTGTAATGCAGAATGATGAAATCGCGAACCGCTTCGAGTTCGACCCGGGTTTCTTCATTGAAGCGCTCGGCCTGGGCGTCGAAATTGCCCGAAAACGGGAACAGGCGCATGAGCCGGGTGATCGCCGTGGTAATCAAATGGATGCTGGTTGATTCCAGCGGTTCGAGAAAACCGCTGGAAAGCCCGACGCCGATACAATTCTTGCACCAGGCCCGCCGCCTGCGGCCGGCGGTGAAGCGCAGCCATTTGAGTTCGGTGATTACGTCCCCCGGCAGATTGTTGTACAGCGTTTGCCTCGCGTCTTCGTCCGAAACAAAACGGTCGCAATACACAATGCCGGTGCCGACGCGCTTTTGCAGCGGAATCCACCATTGCCAGCCATGGGGGTGGGCGATGGCCCGCGTATAAGGCGGCGGCGGTTCATGATGCTCGGTTTGCAGCGCGATCGCGCGATTGGAGAACAGCCAGTGGCTCCAATCCTCGAATTCGACGCCGAGATATTGACCCAGCAGCAATGACCGAAAACCCGTGCAGTCAATGAACACCTCGCCATCGACAACGGCGCCGCTTTCGAGCCGCAATCGCGTCAAATTTCCATTTGCCGAATCGATATCGGCACCGGCGATTTTGCCTTCGACGCGCTGCACGCCAAGCGCTTCGGCTTTTTGGCGCAAATAATGCGCGTATGCCGTCGCATCGAGGTGGAAAGCGTAATTCACCTGGGTGTTGTTGACCTTGGTCGCGAACTTGTGCTGCCAGGCGGCTTTCCATTCCAGGCAGTAGTCCACCAGCGAGCCGCCGAATCCCAAATCCCGCGCCTCCAGCCAGAATTCGTGGAATTCCGCCATCCAGGAACGCTCTCCGATGGTCCCGAAAGAGTGGATGTATTGGTCGCTGATGTTGGCCCAATTCTCAAACTTGATACCGAGCTTGAAGGTCGCTTGGGTCGCTTTCATGAACTCCTGTTCGTCGAGTTCGATCAAGTGGTGGAAGGTTCGCATGGTCGGCACCGTCGCTTCGCCAACACCGACGGTGAGGATTTGGTCCGATTCGACCAGCGTGATATCGAGCAACTTCCCCAGGCGCTTCACAAGACTGTAGGCCGCGAGCCAGCCGGCGGTGCCGCCTCCGGCGATAACGAGTTTCGTCTTGGCGGCTTGTTCCATGGGTTTTGGGTCTAACGATTCAGGTTTTGCTGCAGCAAGGCCCGCAGCCGCCTGGCCAAATTCTCGTCCATTTCGGCCAGGGCGCCGTGACAGGCCCCGGGAAGGTGCGCGCGCGTTTTTTCGGGAGAACCGAACACATAATAGTCAAACAGTTCGCGCCAGGCCTGCTTTACCGCGTCGGGCCGGTCGCGCAAGCCGAGCATGGCGTGCATCAAAGCGTCCATTGGATTGCCCATATAGCGCGGCGCGCTGCTCCACCAGTAATTGATCATGACATTGAAAGGGTCCAGCGCTTCCACCTCGTGCCACCACATGCTGGGATAGTACAGCGCGTCGCCGGGTTCCAGTTTGACCACGATTGCCGCGGCGAGGGCCCGCTCGAACAAGGGATATTTCTCCAGGTCGGGTTCGCGCAGGTCGACCATGGTGATCACCTGCCCTCCGGGTGTGAGGTTGAGCGGCCCAGGGTAAAGGTTATGAATCTGCTCTGGGGGAAAAAGCGTAAACCGCCGTCTTCCCACCGCGCAGCAAACGATGTTCGCGGGTATGTCGAAATGCGCCGACGCCCTGGATTCGGTGCCAATCCAGGTTTTGGCGACGGTTTGGCACTGGTCGAAAATCGGGTGGTTGAGTCGTATGTCGTTGCTTTCGCGAAGATTTGGAAATCCATCGTCGTACATCAGCGAGTTGATGTAATAGAAGGGATGCTCTTCGCTGCCGAATCCCGCTGCAATGCGGTCGAAAACTTCGGGAATACCCATCGACCGCGATTGAAAGTTGAACATGGTGCAGGATTCGTCGTAGCCGAATCTGCCCCGGATTTCCGGCGCGCCGACGTAAACAACCACAGGTTTGCCGCTGTAGTGTTCCCGCATCAAGCCCATGGCCTCTTCAGCGGACC
This sequence comes from uncultured Pseudohongiella sp., assembly GCA_965221015.1. Taxonomy (GTDB): domain Bacteria; phylum Pseudomonadota; class Gammaproteobacteria; order Pseudomonadales; family Pseudohongiellaceae; genus UBA9145. The sequence continues at coordinate 1,978,827 of OZ244859.1, forward strand.
GCCGCCCCGCCCGTGTTAGAGGCCAGTCCTTCACCAGACCTGGCATCAGCACGGGTTCGCCGGCGGCAAACAAGGATTCGAAAGGGATTTGGTCGGGCTTGACGCCTTCGATGGCCTGGATATGGGTTGCGGCATTTTTCATCACGCGCAACGCCCTCATACCGCATCCAGCGCGGCGTTTTTCATTTCGATCAGTTTCTGGAAGTTGCCGAGGGAAGAGCTCGCGAAGTAGATCAGGCCGAGAAAGCCGCCGCTGTTGAGCTTGACGAGGGCTTCGCCATCGAGGCCCGCAAGCTTGTCCTTGTTGATCGTGTGATAGTTCTTGAAGCTGACCTGTTTCTGTTGGCTGAGCGTGACATTGATGGCCACAGGTTCGAGCAGCTCCAACTCGTTCAGCAGTGCAAAAAATGTCTCGTCCGCCTTGAGTCCGTTGTCGATGGTGCCAAGCACTTTCTTGATGTGCTCGAGATAGGGCGACTCGCCGCCGAACTCGAGAAAGACCGCTTCGCCCGCTTCCGCCCCGCAGCGGGGATCGTCCTCGTCGACCATGATCATTGGCGCGGGCGAATCGCCGCCGGCATCGTTTGTTCCGGGGTTCGCATAGCCGATGGAGAATGGCCCCCGCGCCAGGGCCGCGGGCAGAAAATCGCTGCGCCAGCCATCTTCGTCAAGAAACAAATTCTCGTCTTTTTCAAAACCGAGAATCGCGTGACCCATCCACTCGCCGGACTCCGGCTCCCGGGTGAAAAGTATCGGGAAAATCTTGTGCAGGTCGGCGTATTCGCTGCTCAGCACCCGCGCGCGGTTGACGCGGTCGGAAGCTTGGGGCCGGATATCGACTTTCAAATCCTTGTGGTCGACGTTGTTCAGAATTTTGTTCGCCATTGCGTGTCCCTCGCCAAGGAACCGGGGAATCTTAACAGGAAGCGCGGGAAATGGGGCCGAAAGCGACCGCCGCGGGCCGCATTCAGGAACAAGAATGCGTCACGCGCGGCGGAATTGAGAAAGGCCGGTTGCCGGCAAACCGGCAACCGGCTTTGTCGCAAGCGCTGTCGTTAGAAATTGTAACGCGCCGACAACACGTAGCGCGCGTCCGCCTCGGTTGCGTACCAGAGCAGGTTCTCGGTGCGCCCGTAGGCGCGCTGGCCTTCCTCGGTGATGTTGAGACCGTCAAGCGATACCGTCAGCTGATCGGATACCCGGTACGAGACGTGGAAGTCCAATTGCTCGTAGCCGTCGATATACCGCGGCATGCGGTTGCTCACATTGGTGCTGTCGAGAAAGGCGTCGCGCCAGTTGTATGCCACCCGCGCCGCGATCCGGTCGAGCTCGTAGATGAACACCAGGTTCGCCGAGTCCGACAGGCCTTCGAGGGCGAACTGGTCGATGGTCGGGTCGCCGCCATTGTCGAATCCAACATCGCCTTGCACGATGGTGGCGTTGGCTTGCAACCCGAATCCGCTTTCGCCGAAGAAGTGCTGCACGGCGACTTCGAAGCCATCCAGGTTCGCGGTCTCGTTGTTCACCGGCTGCTGCACCTCGAAGATCATCAACGGATCACCGGGCGCGGTGAAGATGTCGTAGGTGGTGAGCACGTCGAATGCGAATTCGGAACCGCCCGGCTGGGTCGGATCGATGTAGTCGGCCGCGCCGTTGGGGAAATCCTGCGGATTGTCCAAAATCGCCGCCATGGTGAACAGGTTTTGCTCGTTGACCGCGAAACCACCCGCGTTCAAGGCCTCAACCGCCCGCGCTGAAAGCGTGCCGGGGGCGCCGGATGTTACGTCGGTGATTCCAAACAAATTCTGCGGCACCTGCTCGGTTCCGATAAAGTTCGACACCGACTTGTCGTAGTAGCCGATCGAGACGTAGCTCGACTCGCCATAGTAATACTCCAACGACAGGTCGAAATTGTTCGACTCTAGCGGGTCAAGCGCCACATTGCCCTTGCTTCCCGTCGCGACGCCGCCGAGCAGCGTCGGCGTGGGCGGATTGTTGGAAGCGGTTTTGATGTAGAGATTGTTGTACTGGGGCCGCGCAAGCGTCTTGCTCAGCGAAGCGCGCAGTTTCCATTGGTCGGTGATATCGACGGAAAAGTCCAGATTGGGCAGCACATGGCTGTAACTGTACGTTTCGGTCAACGGTTCAATCGCATCGCCGAACACGGCGCGAAAGTCGTTGTCCGATTCCCAAGTATAGGAATTGACGACGTTTTGCAGTGTTCGCGAGCTGACGTCGGTGGATTCATAGCGCACGCCCAGCACCGTCGTGGTCGGCATTTCGCCGATAAATCCGTCCATGACCGCTTGCGCATACACGGAGAAGATGTCCTCGCCGATGATGTTGTCGTCGAAACCTGAACGGGTCAAGTTGTCGGGGCCGAACGCTCCGTAATCGCCCGCGGCCGCCATGCCGTTGAAGAATGTGAAGGCATCGCCGCGCCAGGAAACTTCACCAAGGCCGATCAAGCTCGCGCCCGCCGGCGCAAGGCTTTGCACACCGGGGACTCCCGGGAAATTCAAATCGCCAAATTCGCACACGGTGCAAGTTTCCGCGATCAATCCCTGGGGCACGTCTCCGGTGTTGCCCACACCCCAACCGCCGAGAAAATCGAGGGTGGAGGTCTGCGCCTGATGCATTTCGGTTTCCATATAGCCAACGCCGAAATCCACATTGATGCTGTCGGTAACGTCCCAGTTGAGGTTGGCCTGGAATTGGTCGATGTCGGCTTCCTGGATCGAATCGTTGGTCAGCGCGGCTTGGGAGCCGACATCGCCGATCTCGAAAATGCCGTCGCCGTCGCCGGCGCCGTCGGTGATGTTGACCGCCACATTGGGCAAGCCGGTGCCGTAATACGCCGCCTGCCAGCCGGCAACCGCGCCGGCGACGTTGAAGCGCCAGCTGTTTTTGCCCTGCGGCCCATCGCCGCCCGCCGTCGAACTCGAAGTGGCGTAATCAAGATTCAGCGTCATGCCGTCATTGACTTCATAGTCTAGATTCAGCCCGTAGGACTGCATTTCATCCACGGTGGCCATGCCCCAGTTGGCGTAGAAGAAGTCCTTGCCGACTCCGTCGCCGATGTATTCGGTGATCAACACCGGCGAAGTCACCACCGGGTTGCCGTCGAATTCGACAGTTTCGAACTGGCGGCTGTACCAAATGCCATCGGTAATGCCCGAATTTTCGAGCGAGGTCGATGTGTACAGGGCGTCGGCGGTGATCATCAAGCGGTCGGAAGGCGCGAATTGCATGGTCAACATGCCGTTGACGCGCTCGCGCTGGATGTTGTGATGGCCGAGGCTGACATTGTTGGGATAAGCGAACAACTGGCCGGGGGAAGGTTCATTGACTTGCACCGGAGTGCCGAAGGTCGTGTTGGCCGGGTTGTAGGTTCCCATTTGGAAGCCGCCCGCGCCGACGGAACGGCCGGTCAGGTCCCGTTCCTGCCACGAACCGAATGCGGACACGCCGAAAGTGCTGTCTTCATTGCGCCAGTTGATCAAACCGCTCATTTCTCCGGTCAAATCGTCGCCGCCGGTGTCGTTGACGACTTTTCCGCCAAGCGAAGCCTGCGGTGTGGCTTCAAGCGGTTTCAGCGTCTGGATGTTGAGCGTTGCGCCTATACCTCCGGAAGGCGAATTGGCGCGGCCGGTCTTGTACACCTGGATGCCGCTGACGCCTTCGGACGCCAGCGTGGAGAAGTCGAAGGAGCGCGAGTTGCCTTGCGCGCCCGCGCCGCCTCCGGCGCCGCCGGTGATGGTGTTCACATTCGCCGCGGGAAGCTGCCGGCCATTGAGTGTGACGAGATTGAAGCCGGCGCCGAATCCGCGCACGGTAACTTCGGAACCTTCGCCGTTGACGCGGTTGATCGAAACGCCGGTGATGCGCTGCATCGATTCGGCAAGATTGGTGTCGGGAAACTTGCCGATGTCCTCGGCCGAGATCGCGTCGACCACGCCGTTGGAATTGCGCTTCACGTCCATCGATTGCTGCAAACCACCGCGAATACCAATGGTGACAATCTCTTCGATAACCTGCTCCTGCGCCACCGCCGGACCCGCCGCCAGCGCGCATACGGCGGAAGACACCGCCGCCGAAATTCGGGTTTTCCCGCTCATGCCCATATTCGCCTCTCCCCTTGTGGGTGCTTTGTTGAAATTTTTGCCGGATAAATTGGATGGATCAATGGACGCTCAAGCGTCAGCCATCGGAAGTAATGACAATGCTGTCAAAAACGCGTGCAGTTTTATTTAAATCTAAGCCGGAATGCAAGTTTTTTCTGCTTTTTTTTTTTTGGAAAATTCGGCATAGGAAATGGCGACCCGCAGCCACTGCCATGCTTGCCCCCAATTCATCCTTCCCGCCCGGCTGCGGTGATGACGATACGACGATAGCGCGTCAATGCCGGCTCGCCGTCGTCGGTTACCGCGATAACGATGTGGCCCTCGTTTTGCTCCGGACAATCGAGCGCCTCAAACCAGGCACTGGCGCAGCGCTTGGCAACACGAACACTGGCCTTTCCGAGCCCGGTTTCCTCGACGAAGAATTCCGGCGGCGGCGTCTGACCGTTGAACCCGCTTCGCGATAGGGAATGAAGCGAAAATTCAGTGAATCGCCGTCCGGATCCGTGCTCATGCCCGCATCGAGTTCGAGCGTTTCGTCTTCGTTCAGGACCTGATACAGAGGGTCAATGCCTTCCGTGCCGTTGACCACGACCCTGGGCGGATGGTTGGCGTCGACGTACGCCGCAACGGTCCAATCCATGCGCGCCGCGAAATCGTGCTGGAAGGCCTCGCGCCAGCGCCAGATCGTCGCTTGATCAGATACTTGCCCATTGACTTCGTCCGCCGAAGTGATGCGGGGAAAACTGTCGCCGCCTTGGGTCCATACCGGTCGTGTTTCGCCCGCGGGAATGCGCAGCAGATAGCGTCCGCCCCAACCGCCCCAATTCGGATGGTCGCCCGATTGCAGGCCATTGGGGATCAAGCCAAGAAACGACGGCGTGTCACCCTCCATGATGAACAGATATTCGGGGTAGCGCGCGCCAAGGGGTCCTTTGGAACGGATGTTCGCATCAAGCCATTCGTTGCTGACGGTGCTGAAGTCGGCGCCGGCGCCGTTGCGGTAATACACATCTCCCGCGATTCCAGTCCAAGTTGCCCGCGCATAGTCACCGCCATTCTCGGAGGAGGGCGAAACGATGTAGAAAAGATTGGGAAATTCGCGGCGGATCCACGGTCCGGCATCATCTTGGTCGCTGATGGAATACACCCGCAGTCGCGCAAGCAATCGGTCGTAATCTGTCTCGTTCAAACTTTGCCGCGCGAAAACCAGGGCCTCCGCCAACGTGTTGGCGCCACCCCATAGCGCAATCCAAAGTGGGCGTTCCTCCTCCCGCAGGCCTGCTTCCACGAGCAGGCGCGCACCGGCGGAAGGTTCCCCGGGATTGATTCCCGCAAGACCGTACACGGCGGCGCCGGATCGGATCAGCGCGCGCAAGTCTTCGGCCGCCGGCCAGCCTTCGGCGTGTTGCGCAAGGTTCGACACGACTTCTCCGTAGGCATCGACCACTTCGGCGATCATGGCGGGAGTTACTTCAGTCCTCTTCCAAGTCGATGTCACCGCCACAAGCCCTTCGATGTCAATCTCATTGGCGTACAGCAGCAGCCGCACCAGCGACATCTGGTCGTCTGGTTCGTTGCCTATATCGGTCAGCACAACCAGCCGGGGGCTCGCTTGGGCCAGCGCGAATCCGGCTAGCAGCAAGGGGATTGTTAAGAATCTTCGCATCGGCACATTCTGGCGCGTGTCTAGCGATTGGCGAGATACGCGTGGCCATTGGCGATGGCCGCAAGTGGGTCGGGGGAGGCGTCGATTTCGACAAAGCGGTGTTGCACGCCGGTTTCATCGAGCCTGGCGAGAATCGGTCCGAAATCGGTGGGGCCGGCGCCGGGTTCGACGAGTTGCGCCTGGGTTGGCACTGGGAAAATCGCGGGATCAGCGCCTGGTGCGCGCGAAGGATCGTAGTCTTTCAGGTGGACGGCAATCACCCGGTCGCCATAGCGCGCGAGAATATCGATGGGATCGACCCCGGCGACGATGGCCCAGCCGATATCGAGCTCGATTTTGACCAGTTCCGCGTCGGTTTGCGCGAACAGGTAGTCAAAGGCATTGTCATCCTCGAGCCGGGTGAATTCCATGTCGTGATTGTGGTAGCCGAAACCGATGCCCGCCGCCCGCGCCAGTTCCCCCTGGCGGTTGAGCCGCTCGGCGATGCCGTCGATTTGCCCGCGTCCCGTCACGCCAAGCATTTGGAACTCGCCGTTTTCGAAGGAAACGAATTCCGGCGCCATGGCAACCACCAGGTGGCGCGTGCCGAGTTCTTGCGTGAGGTCAGCGAGTTCGGCGATGTTCATCGCGTTGCCGTCGATGTGGGCGACCGGCGCACTCAGGCCATGCTCGTCCATGGCGGAACGAAACTCCCGCGCGGAGAGGCCGAACAGCGGATTGGCCGCCATGGCCTGTTCGCCAAAACCGAACAATTCAATCTCCCGGTAGCCGATCGCCGCGATGTCGGCGAGCACCCGCCGGGCATCGGCTTGCAGCTCGTTGCGGAGCGTGAACAATTGCACGCCCAAGCGTCCGCTGTTCATGGCGTCTCCTCCACAGGCGGACAAAACACCGCCGCCGAGCAGCGCCGCGCCGCCCATTTGCAAAAACCTTCTGCGTTGCATGCTTGGCTCCTCTTCATTGCCCAGCTTGTTGTGCCGAAAAATTTTCTCGCGGTTTCCTTTCCCGGATTCTTCATCGCAACACCAAACCGGGATTGTGATTCGCTTTAGAGCGCCACCACTTGCCCCACCCAATTTTACGGCGCATCCCCATGCCGCCCGGCAGCGCTGAATGAATCGGCCTCTCCCTAACGCGATGGATAGCGCGGCGAGATCAAATTCGGCGTCTCTTCAAATTTGCTGCGGCTGGCCCAGAGAATGCCGCGTTGCAGGATCGTCAGCGCTTCGGGGATTTCGTACACGTCGGCATTGTGGCCGAGCGAGGTGTAGAACACCCGGCCCTGGCCGTATTGCCGCTTCCAGGCGACGGGAATCACCGCGTCCTTGACCCAGTAGTCGTGGTCGCCGTTGAATGTGGTCGTCGCGAGCACTTTGTTGTTGGGATCGACGTGCATATAGTACTGCTCAGAGACCACGTCGAAATCGCTTAGACCCGCGGTGATTGGATCCTCGTGATCGGTGATGTTGACGCGGTAGGGAATGCCATCATTGCCGGGATGCTCCACCCACTGGCCGCCGATCATGTATTCGTAGCGCTGGGCGAGCCGGAACGAATCGCCGAGGCCGCCGTGCCAGCCGGCGATTCCCATGCCGTTCTCCACCGCGCCCAGCAGACCGTTCAATTGGTCCGCGGTGATCGTGCCCATGGTCCAGATTTGCACGACAAGATCAATGTCTTGCATCAGTTCTGCGTCGGCATAAGGTTCGAGGGAATCGGAAACGATCACTTCGAAGCCCTCCCCGCGCAACCAGGGCACAAGCAAATCGCGGTACGCCACCGGCTCGTGCCCCTCCCATCCGCCATAAACGAACAAAACGCGACCGGAATCCTCAGCCGCGAATGCCGGCAACACGGCGAAAACCAATAGAGCGGCAATCATTCGCCCCGCGTATTGCCACCAACGCGCGCGCCGAACACCCGTCTCTTCCACGGAACAAAATTTTGCAGCCATATGCCCGCTCCGAATGCGAAGCGGCTTCGACCGGGTCCGCGGGCGGGCGGTGCTTTGCGCGTCGTAGAGGCGGAGCGGCGCAGGGATGCGCAAAGCGACGCCGATTCGATTCCCGGCTCGACAGGAAGTCGAGCCGGGATTTAGCGCAAAGCACCGCCCGCCCGCGGACCCGGTCGAAGCCGCCCTGTGGGCCTGAGAGGAAGTCAATACCGCGCGGGAGTTCTGCTGGTGGGGCGCGGCGTCGGCCCACTCCGCTACAATTCGATCCATATCGCCCCCCGCTTCGAACTCTCCACGGCCGCCTGCACGAAACGCATGCCGCGGATGCCGTCTTCAACACCGGGATAATCGCACAACGCCGCCTTTCCCGCCTTGACGCGGCGCACATCGGCCATGAAATCGCGATAGATATTGGCGAAGGCCTCAAGATAGCCCTCGGGATGGCCAGCGGGCACCCGCGCCGCCCGCGCCGCGGCGGCGCCAAGATAGCCACCCCCGGTGCGGTGGCGCTGCCAGCCTTTGCCGGCGGGTTTGACTTGCAGCGTGTTCGGCTCCATTTGATGCCATTCCAGTCCGGCCTTGCTGCCGTAGAGGCGGATGTTGAGCCCGTTCTCCTCGCCGCAGGCGATCTGCGAACAAACCAGCGTGCCCCGGGCACCGCCTTCGAGCCGCAGCAGCATGCTGGCGTCGTCGTCCAGCTTGCGGCCATCGACAAAACTCGTCAACTCGGCGCAAACCGATTGCACTTTCCTGCCGCATACAAACTCGACCAGATGCTTGGCGTGGGTGCCAATGTCGCCCACGCAGCAACTGATGCCGGCCCGCGCCGGATCCGTGCGCCATTCGGCCTGCTTGTTGCCTTGCCGCTCAAGAGGCTCCATGAGCCAATCCTGGTTGTACTCGACCTGCACCTTGCGCAATTCGCCGAGCCGCCCGTCGGCGATGAAATCCCGCGCCTCGCGCACCATCGGATAGCCGGCATAGGCGTGGGTCAGGGCAAACAGCTTGCCGCTCCTGTTGACGATATCCTCGAGCTCGCGCGCCTGATCCAGGTTCGCCGCGAGCGGCTTGTCACAGACCACGTGTATTCCCGCGTTGAGAAAAGCCTTCGCCACCGGCAAATGCAAATGGTTCGGCGTTGCGACAATGACGAAGTCGATACCGTCTTCGCGCTCCGCCTCGGCGGCGGCCATCGTCTCAAAGGAATCGTAGAACCGGTCGAGATGCCAGGCCTCGGCGCTCGCCTTCGCCTTCTCCGGATTGGAAGACATGGCGCCGGCGACCACCCGTGCTTCGTTGTCGAGTTCCGCGGCGATTCGATGCACTGCGCCGATGAATGCGCCCTGCCCGCCGCCGACGATACCCGCCCTGAGCTTTCTCATGAGCGATAGGCCTCGCGGCCCACGCCTTGCACGGGAATTCCCTGGGCTGCCATGACTTCGTGCTGCAGCGCGTACATCGCCGCCGCGGCTTCGTCGATGGCTTTGGTGAAGGCCACCGAACCGGCGAGAATCGGCGCCAGTTTGTCTTTGTCCTGAATGCGCGCCGGCGGGTATTCATGTTCGACGACGAGATAGATCTCGGCCGGGTCGATGTCGAGCAGTTCCCGCGCCGCGAGTTGGTGGTCAAGCCAATCCACCGTGCGGTTTTGCAGATAGGCCAGCGGGTCGTGCCGCGCCGTGCCGGGCAGTTCGTGCTCGCAAATCGCGACTTGCTTCTTCCAGGCGTTGGCCTGGTCGGCGGGGTTGGCGGATTGCGCGCCGCCGGTCCAATCGCCCCGCTGCATGGTCTGGCCGCCGTAACCCCAGGCCGAGACGCCTTTCGAATCAACCACCTGCCCCTTGACGTGGAAACCATCGATCAAAAAGCCATAACCCTCGTCCTTCAGGTACTGGAACATCGAGCGCGTGTCCTGACCCATCAGCACCGAGTGCGAAGGGTCGTAATGCACGCGGAACTGGTCGCCGACGCCGTGCTTTTCGCAAATGCGATGCAAGGCGATCCAGGGCCCCGGCGCATAGGCGATATTGTTGTGCCAGCGGTCGAGAGGCGTCCAGCCGGGCATGGGACATTGTTCGACGCGAAACGTGAGCCCCCGCGCTTTCGCCTCTTTCAACAGCGGGATGAATTCGCGCTCGAACATATCGAGATTCGGATCCATCTCGAGATCGTAGTTGCGCCCGACGAAGCCGCATACCGCGTCGGTTTCCAGCAAAACCGCCGCGTCGAAAACGCGCAGCATGAATTCGTGCTTGGCGCGGCGGGCCGCGTTGTCGGCAACAAGCATATTGTCGAAATAGGCCAGGTCCGAAAGCCCCACGCCCGTGTCTTTCATCGCGGCCTTGACGCGCTCGGCACGCTTTCCGTTAAACGGCGCGCGCAGGTCGAGCGTGTTCGCAACCGGATCAAGCATCGCCTCGGCCGGCACATCGCTGACGCTGGGATGCAGCGCCGCCGAGAGCTGGATGAAAGGCGAGCCGATGTCGCGCGAAAACGCCAGCCATTCCTCCACCGCCAGGTCCGGGTCCGCATCGCGCAACTCGCGCGGCGTCAGCTCCTGCAACGCGGCCGTGAGCACGCTGATTTTCATGGGTTTGGGTTCGAATCCACCCGCTGGCTCGCTCATTCGGGAAGTCCTTGATCTGGTTTCGTGGTGAAAGGGCCATTGAGTATACTGCATGTCCCTATTTGCGGATTGTCAAAGCGCAATTCAGGGGCGGACGGGGCGGTCCTCGCCCGCGCCGGAGCGGAAATGCTGAAAAATTCATCGAAAATCCACGCGCTTTGGCTGGCGATACTGTTCACGCCCTGGATCGTCCAAGCCGCCGCGCAAGAAACCCCCGCCGCCGATCGGCCCAATTTCCTGCTCATCGTCTTCGAGGATATGAGCCCGCATATCGGCGCCTACGGCGATGCCCAGGCGCGCACGCCGGTGCTTGATGAGTTCGCCGCGCAATCGGTGCTGTACGAACAAGTCTTCACCACGGCCGGCGTATGCAGCCCGAGCCGGGCGGCGCTGCTTACGGGCATGCACCAGCAATCGATCGGCGCCCAGCAAATGCGCGCCCAGCAAGGCGTGATTCTGCCCGACGGCTCGCGCCTGCCCTACACCGCGGTGCCGCCTCCCTACGTGAAAGCCTATCCCGAATTGCTGCGCGCGGCGGGCTATTACACCAGCAACAACGGCAAGACCGATTACCAGCTCGATTTGCGCATTGCCGGCGGACCTTTCACGATCTGGGATGAGACCAACGCGGCGCATCCCTGGCGCGGACGCGGCGAAGACCAGCCGTTTTTCGCCATGGTCAATCTTGTGCAAACCCACGAAAGCCGCAATTTTCCGCTTGACCTCGATCCCGAGGTTCATCCCATCACGCCGGCAACGCTGGAGAATTTGCGGCGGGAACGCGCGGGACGCGAGCCGGCGCACGACCCCGCCACCCTCGAATTGCCACCCTTCCTGCCGGACACCGAACCGGTGCGCGCCGAATACGCCCAGATGCTCGACAACATCTTTCACACCGAACAAACCGTCGCCGCCCTGCTTGCCGAACTCGAACAGGACGGGCTGGCCGAGAGCACCATCGTCATCGTCACCGCCGACCACGGCGATGGTTTGCCGCGGGCCAAGCGCTCGCTGTACGACAGCGGGCTGCATGTGCCATTCCTGCTGCGCTGGCCTGACGGCCGCGGCGCGGGGACCCGCAACAGCGAACTGGTGAGCTTTGTGGACATTGCGCCGAGCGTGCTCAATCTTGCCGGCGTCGAGGTGCCCAAATGGATGGCGGGCCGCGTCTTCCTCGGCGCAGGCGCAGGCCCGGAACGCGGCTTTGTCCACGCCGCCATGGACCGGCACGACGAAGTGCCCGACTACCAGCGCGCGGTGCGCGGCCATCGCTGGAAGTACATTCGCAACCACCGCAACGAACAGCCCTTCTTCCGCCCCCTTGCCTATCGGAACATGTTGCGCTCCATGGGGGAACTCTGGCGTTTGGAAGCGGCTGGTGAATTGCCGCCCGAACTTGCGCAGTATTTCACCGCCAACCGGCCCGAAGAAGAACTCTACGATTTGCAAACCGATCCTTACGAACTCAACAATCTCGCTGGCAACGCGGACCACGCGGCGCAACTCGACCGGATGCGGGCGGCCATGGCGCGCTTCGATGCGCGCACGCCCGATTGGTCGCGGGACGGCGAATTGGCGATGGTCGAGCGCATGTGGCCGGGGCTGGAGCGCCCGGCAACCGCCGCCCCCGTCGCCGAGCTTGCCGCCGGGCGCGTCGCTTTGTACTCTGCGACAAACGGCGCGTCGATCGGCTACCGAATCGACGATGGCCCGTGGCAACTGTACACGGGCCCGGTGGAATTGCGGCCGGGGCAGACGCTCGAAGCGAAAGCCGTTCGTTACGGTTACAGTGAAAGTGAAGTCTTGGGAGTCGAAGGATGAAGAACAACCCGCTGAAAAAGCCCTGTCACCGCATCGCCGCCCTGCTTGCAACGATTGCGCTGTATTTGCCGCTGGCCACGGCGGCCCAGAACGAGACAACGCCGCCGCGGCCGAATATCATCGTCATATTTGTCGACGACCTGGGCTATGGCGACGTGTCCGCATTCGGCGCCACGGCTATCCACACGCCCAATATAGACCGGCTGGGAGAAGAAGGCGTCATCATGACGCGCTGGTATGCCGCCTCCAACATTTGCACTCCCAGCCGCGCCGGCTTGTTGACCGGCCGCTACGCGCCGCGCTCCGGCATGCAATTTGTCACCCGGCCGCATTCGACCTGGGGCATGTCGCCTGACGAGATCACCATCGCCGAAATGCTCAAGGAAACTGGTTACGCCACCGGCATGATCGGCAAATGGCATCTCGGCCACCGGCTCGAATATTGGCCCACGAGCCAGGGTTTCGACAGTTTTCTGGGGGTTGCCTACTCCAACGACATGGCGCCGTTTGATTTGTATCGCGGCACCGAAATGATCGAGGAAAACATCGACCAATCCAGATTGAGCGACCAATACAGTGAAGAAGCTGTGCGCTTCATCCGCGCGCATTCCGGTTCACCCTTCTTTCTCTATTACGCCCACAGCCATCCGCATTTTCCCGCCGTGCCGGCAAGCCGCAACATCGGACGCAGCATGGCCGGCGATTACGGCGATACCGTGCTCACCATCGATGATTCCGTGGGCCAAATCCTCGATGCGCTGGAGGAACAGGACATTGCCGAAAACACGCTGGTCATTTTCACCAGCGACAATGGTCCCTGGTTCCAGGGCAGTTCCGGGCCGCTGCGCGCGCGCAAGGGCGAGACGTATGAAGGCGGCTTTCGCGTGCCGTTCCTGGCGCGCTGGCCGGCGCGGATTCCCGCCGGACTGGTCAATGACGACATGGCGATGGCGATTGACCTGCTGCCCACCTTCGCCCGGCTTGCGGGCGGAGAGGTGCCGGCGGACCGCGCCATCGACGGCAGGGACATTTTGAATATGTGGACCCAAGGCGCGGGAAGCCCCCACGATGTGCTCTATTTCTTCGATTACAACGATCTCGCCGCGCTCAGCGACGGCCGCTTCAAGCTCGTGCTCAAGACCTGGTACCGCAACGGACCCATAGCCTTCCGCAGCTTCGCCGGGCCCAAATTGTTCGACCTCGAAACCGACCCGACGGAAAGCTACGATATTGGCAACCGCTATCCGGGCGTGTTCGAGCGGCTGATGCAACTGGCCAGGGAAATGGAAGCGGTGACGGACCCGATGGCGACCTCGCCGGAGACGCTGGGCGCTGCCGAAGGCGCGCCGCTGGGTCCGCAGTTTGACTGATTGCGGGGGATGTGCGCTTGTTGAGCACCGGTCGCTTTCCGGCGCCGACTGAAACCATTCCCGGCTTGCGCCGGGCCCATTTCGGTCGCTGCTGTTGGGATGTTTGCCGGGGATGTGCAAATGTTGAGCACCGGTCGCTTTCCGGCGCTGACTGAATCCATTCCCGGCTTGCGCCGGGCCCCTTTCAGTCGCCGCTGCCGGGTTGTTTGCGCGGGAAGTGCGCGTGTTTAGCACCGGTCGCTTTCCGGCGCTGACTGAATCCATTCCCGGCTTGCGCCGGGCCCCTTTCAGTCACCGCCGCGCTCCCTCGGTGCTAGCCCCACGAGCCAGTGCCGCTGACATACTATCCGTATATGCTATGAGTGCTTCGCTCAAAGTTTGTGGGCGCGCCGATTTAGGTAATAATTGCCGAAAACTTGTACAAGAACGCATGAAGAGTTCCCATGAATAAGCACCGCTTGATTTTCTGCCACTGCGCTATCAGCGCGCTGCTGATCGCTCTTGGCATCGGTGGGTCGATGAAAAGTGCTGCGGCTGAAGCGGCTGAATCCTGCCCCATGCCGGCGTCGACTCCGGTAAGACTGTCCGGCGGCACTTTCCTGATGGGCGACGAGCGCGTTTACGCCGAAGAAGGACCCGTGCGCGAGACCACGGTGGACGGGTTTTGGATCGATCCGCACGAGGTCAGCAATGGCCAGTTTGCCGAGTTTGTGGCGGCCACGGGGCATGTCACCATCGCCGAAAAACCTATCGATCCAGCCTTGTTTGGCGTGCCGGTGGAACAAATCCCGGCGGAATTGCTGCTGCCCGGCTCGGCGGTATTCACGCCGCCCGAGACACCGTCTCGGGACTTCAACACCTGGTGGGGTTATCTGCCCGGCGCCAACTGGAAGAAACCCCATGGCCCGGACGGACCGGATGCGCGGCCGGAGCAGCCGGTGGTTCATCTGGGTTGGGACGACATGTTCGCCTACGCGCGGTGGAAAGGCGGCCGCCTTCCCACCGAAGCCGAATGGGAATATGCCGCAGGGGCCGGCGGGCGCGCGGGAACCGGCCAACCCGACCCCGGCGCGGCAAACACCTGGCAGGGCGCGTTTCCGACGCAAAACGCCGCAGCGGACGGTTTCGCGCACATCGCCCCGGTCGGCTGTTTCGAACCGAACGCCTTTGGGCTGTATGACATGGTGGGCAATGTTTGGGAGGTCACCGCCGACTTTTACCGCCCAGGCCACGACCCGGAGGACACCCACAACCCTCGCGGACCGAACGAAAACGATGCCTACGATCCATTCAACCCGGGGCTGCCAAGCCGGGTGATGAAAGGCGGCAGTTTTCTTTGCGCACCCAATTACTGCATGCGCTACCGCCCCGCCGCGCGCCAGGGCGCGGACCCGGGCCTGGGTTCCAGCAACGTCGGTTTTCGGCTGGTGTACGACACCATGCCCGAAGAAAATTAACAAACCAATTGCATTGCAAATTGCCAAGTCCTTGGCGATTCGAGAGATTCTGCGACTGCGCGCAGAATGACAACGGGCGGGGACTCGCACCGGGTGGGAACTCGCACAATGTGGGGACTCGCACCGGGCGGGGAAAGGTAAAATGCATTGGTGCGGGATGCCTGCGGAATTCCGTCATTCCGCGCGCAGCGAAGCGGAGTCGCGGAATCTCCAGCCATTTGCGCGGTCGCTAGCTGAAGGAGACCTGTAATGAAATCCACCCGTCGCGGCTCGACAAGGTTTGCACTTTGGTTCGGCACGATTGTAGTCGCCGCGCTCGCCATGCCATACGGACTCGGCCAATCACAGCCCCCGCAGCCCAACGTCATCTTCATCCTGCTCGACGACCTGCGTTTCGACGGCCTGGGCTTCCTCAACGACCAACTCGACACGCCCAATATCGACGCCCTGGCCCGCGGCGGGACGTACTTCCCCAACACCGTCGTCACCACTTCGCTTTGCAGCCCGAGCCGCGCGACCATCCTCACCGGCATGACCACGCGCAACCACGGCATCGTCGACAACAACGACACCAGCGAAGAAGGCCTCACTTTCTTCCCGGCCTACCTGCAACAAGCGGGATACCAAACCGGCTACTTCGGCAAATGGCACATGGGCGCCGCCACCGACGCGCCGCGCCCGGGTTTCGACAAATGGGTCAGCTTCGCCGGCCAAGGCAATTACTACCCCTGGTCGGGGCGACCGGGTCAAGTTTCCCTGCTCAATGTCGACGGCGAACAAGTCGAGCAACAAGGCTATATCACCGACGAATTGACCGACTTCGCCCTCGACTGGCTCGAATCCGAACGCGACGAAGGCAAACCTTTCTTCCTTTATCTCAGCCACAAGGCCGTGCATTCCGACCCGCTGCCCGCGGCGCGCCACGAAGGACTATACGACAACGTGACCTTCGACCTGCCCGCAAGCGCGCAGTTCTCGCCGGAAAATGGCGCCGGCAAGCCGATGTGGGTGCACAACCAGCGCAACACCTGGCATGGAATCGATTTCGCCTACAACTCCGACATGCCCTTTACCGAGTACTTGCGTTTTTACTTCGCCACGCTGTCCGCCGTCGACGACAGCGTCGGCCGGATTCTCGCGTACCTGCGCGAGAATGGTCTCGAACAGGACACGCTGGTCATTTTCACTTCGGACAACGGCTTCCTGTTCGGCGACCATGGCCTGATCGACAAGCGCAACGCCTACCAAGCTTCAGTGCTCATCCCGTTCATCGCCTACCAGCCCGGCACAATCCCGGCGGGGTCGGTGAATCGCGGCCGCATCCGCAACCTCGACTTCGCGCCAACTTTGCTCGACCTCGCCGGCATCGAGCAACCGGAACATTTTGAGGGCCACAGCGCCTGGCGCCTGATCCGGGGCGAAACACCCGAGACCGAATGGCGCCCGGACGATTTCATCTACGAATACTATTGGGAATGGACTTTCCCGATGACGCCCGGCACCTTCTCGATCACCCGCGGCAACCTGAAATACATCCAGTACCACGGAATTTACGACCTGGAAGAACTTTACAACCTCGCCGAAGACCCCGACGAGATGCGCAACCTCATCAACGATCCCGCCTATCTCGACGCCAAGATCGAACTGCGCCAGGCGCTCTACGAAGGCCTCGCCGACAACCAGGGGCGCAATGCCGTTCCCTACACCCAGCGCAGGGCGAGCGGCAGCGTCAGGCGCATGGAAGGCGGCACCCGCGCCGCCGACTTCCCCGAAGCCTGGTACGTCGAACCCAACCGCCTCGACCGCCTGGACGACATCATCCCCGACAGCCGCGCCAAACAACAAGCCCACGACCGCGGCGAAGCCTTCGCCCCCTCCCCCACAATCGGCCAAGGCAACAACAACACAATCGACAATTGACGATTTTCGGTCCTGCACGATGTGAGTCGCTGTCGGCTGGCGGGGAGTGCGGCGGGCGTGCGAGGCATGGGTGAGGCCCGGTCGGCGCAGCCGACAAGAAGCGCAGCTTCTTGAGGGCCGAACGACTGGCCATGGATGGCCAGGCTGGGGGTAGTCGAAGCCACTGAAGCCGCGCCATGGATGGCTTGCAAAATCTCCAAGAATCCACACACAGGGACGTATTCACGGCGTCCGCTGAACCCCCCGCCAGCCGACGGCGACGGATCAAAGCCACATGCCAAAAAAACGCACCCAAGAAGATTCTGCGACTCCGCTTCGCTCCGCGCAGAATGACGGTAAGCGAAGACACCGGCGATCCACCTCCAACCGCAACGCTTGTTGCCCACTCACCTAATCCCGTACACTGCGCAGCGTGATGATTTCCGAAGCAGAAGCGCTGCAACTCGCCGACAATCGCGACACCGCCGCATTGGCCGCCAAGGCGCGAACAATTCGCGACCGGCGCCTTGCCGGCCTCATCACCTATTCGCGCAAAGTCTTTATTCCGCTGACCCATCTGTGCCGCGACGTCTGCCACTATTGCACCTTCGCCACCGTGCCGCGCAAAGTCCAGGCAGCTTATCTCAGCGTCGATAAAGTGCTGGAAATTTGCCGCCAAGGCGCCGAATTCGGCTGCCAGGAAGCACTGTTCACGCTGGGCGAAAAACCCGAACTGCGCTACCAGGCGGCGCGGGACGCATTGGCCGAAATGGGCTTTGACAGTACCTTGCACTACCTGGCCGAAGTCGCCGAAACCGTGCTGCGGGAAACCGGCCTGCTGCCCCACATCAACGCCGGCAATATGACCGCGGAAGAAATCGCCAGGCTGCGGCCCGTCAGCGCCTCCATGGGCATGATGCTCGAATCCGCCTCGCCGCGCTTGTGCGAGCCCGGCATGCCCCATTACGGCTCCCCCGACAAAGTTCCCGCGGTTAGACTTGAAACCACGGAACTGGCCGGTCAGGCCGCCGTTCCCTTCACCACCGGCATATTGATCGGCATCGGCGAAACCCGCCGCGAACGCATCGAATCGCTGCTCGCGATCAGGGCCCTGCACGAGCGCCACGGCCATATCCAGGAAGTCATTATCCAGAACTTCCGCGCCAAGCCCAACACCAAAATGGCGCGGGCGCCGGAACCCGGTCTCGAAGAGCTGGTCTGGACCATAGCCGTGGCGCGGCTGATTTTCGGCTCCGACATGAACATCCAGGCGCCGCCGAATCTCAGCCCCGGCGCGCTGGAACAACTCGTGGCCGCGGGCATCAACGACTGGGGCGGCGTTTCGCCCGTAACCCCGGACCACGTCAACCCCGAAGCGCCCTGGCCCCATCTCGACGAGCTCGCCGCGCAAACGCGCCAGGCGGGCGCTTTCCTGGAACAGCGCCTGACGATCTACCCGGAGTACGCCCGCCGCCCCGATCGCTGGCTTGACGCGAAAGTTGCCCCCGCGGCGCTCAGGCACAGCGATGCCGAGGGCTTCGCCAAGCGCGACCATTGGTCTTCCGGACATCCCGGCAAGCTGCCCACGCTCGAACCAGCGCTGATGCGCGAGAAGCCCGCGCGCGAGGCGGTCGCGCCGGAAATACGCGCCATCGTCGACCAATGCCTCGAAGGGCGCGAAGCCGGGCCGGAGCAGGTCGCCCGGCTGTTCCGCGCGCGCGGCCCGGATTTCTCGCACATCGTGCGAAGCGCCGACGCGCTGCGCGAGGCAGTTTCCGGCGACACGGTGAGCTACGTCGTCAACCGCAACATCAACTACACCAACGTATGCTATTTCCGCTGCCGGTTTTGCGCTTTCTCCAAAGGCAAAATGAGCGAAAATTTGCGCGGGCGGCCCTACGACATCTCGGCCGCCGAGCTCGCCCGCCGCGCGCGCGAAGCCTGGCTGCGGGGCGCGAGCGAAGTTTGCATGCAAGGCGGCATCCATCCCGATTACACCGGGCAGACCTATCTCGACATTCTGTCCACCGTCCGCGCCGCCGCCCCGGACATCCATATCCACGCCTTCTCGCCCCTCGAAGTCTGGCAAGGCGCGCAAACGCTTGGCATCGGCCTGAAACAGTTTCTGCGCGAACTGAAATCCGCCGGACTAGACACCCTGCCGGGCACCGCCGCCGAAATCCTCCACGATGATGTGCGGCGCATCATTTGCGCGGACAAAATCAATACCGCGCAATGGCTCGAAGTGATGGCCACAGCCCATGAAGTCGGCCTGCGCAGCACCGCCACCATCATGTTCGGCCATGTCGATGCGCCCGAACATTGGGCCGCGCATTTGCTGGCGCTGCGCGAACTGCAACAGCGCAGCGGCGGTTTTACCGAGTTTGTGCCCCTGCCCTACGTCGCCCAGGAGGCGCCGATGTATCTGAAGGGGTTGTCCCGCGCCGGCCCGAGTTTTCGCGAAGCCCTGCTCATGCACGCCGTGCCGCGGCTGGTGTTGCATGGCCGAGTCGACAACATCCAGGCTTCCTGGGTCAAGATGGGCCGCGAAGGCGTGTTGCTGGCCCTTGCCGCCGGCGCCAACGATCTCGGCGGCAGCTTGATGAACGAAAGCATCACCCGCGCCGCCGGCGCCGAACACGGCCAGGAATGGCCCGCGCCGGCCATCGAAGCAGCCATTCGCGGAATTGGCCGCAAGCCCCGGATGCGCACAACTTTGTACGACAACGCGCGGCCCAAACAAGCGCAACGCGCCTTCGCCGCCCCTGAACTGCAAGCCGTCACCCTCGACCCCGCGGGCCGCCACCAACGCCCGAAGCGCGCGGTTGCGACAGTCGCATGAGCGATTTTGCAGCCATCCCGGTTTCGGCAATGTGCCGCAGCGATTCCCCGGTTCCACTTCGCCGCGTTTCGTGCAAGGCATTGTTGTTTCCGCACAACGTGAGTCGCCGTCGGGTGGCGGTTTAAAACCATGAAAATCGCCGTAACTGGAGCAAACAGCAGCGTCGGCTTGCGGCTGCTCGAACGAGCGGCGGTGGAAGGCATCACCGTCCACGCCGGCGTGCGCTCCGAGCGCGCCTTGCGTTCCCTGCCCCGCCACGAATTGATTTCACCGCGCGTCATTTCCTATCAAGACCCGGACAGCCTGGACGCTTTGCTGGAAGGATGCGACAGCGTGGTGCACCTGGCCGGAATTTTGATTCCAGCCAAGAACACGGGCTATCGCGAAGCCAATGTCGAAGCCACCGCGAGCGTGGCGAAAGCCGCCCGGCGCGGCGTGTTGCATTCGCTGGTCTTCATCAGTGTGCTCGGCGCATCGCCCGACAGCGCCAATCCCTATTTCCGCTCCAAGGGCGAGGCGGAGGAAATCTCCACTGGTGAGGCGCCCGCGGGCGTCATCATCCGCACTCCCATTTTGCTTGGGCCGGGCAGCGCCGGCGCCGACGCGCTGCTCGCAACCGTGCGGCGCGGCAAAGCCAGCTTGCTTGGCGGCGGCGGCTACATCTTGCAACCGCTTGATGTGGATGATTTGTGCGCGGCGATTCTATCCGCCTGCCGCACACCCAAAGCGGGCGTTTACGAACTTGCCGGGCCGGAACGGATCGCCTACCGCGAACTCGTCCTGCGCGCGGCCGAACTGCTTGGACAAAATGTGCGCTTGGGCGGCGTTCCCATCTGGATTGCGAAACTCGGCGCGGCGCTCACCAGCCGCCTGCGCGGAGGAATCACCCCGGCGGTGATCGACGTGATCACAACCGACGAAGCTGTTCACGCAAACGCCGACCAGGACCTTGGCATAGCATTGACCCCTCTCGCCGACACCCTCGCCAAACTCAAGGAGACAGCGCCGAAATGATTGTTGAAACCGAAAACGGCAATACTGGAAGCTCCCGGCCAAAAGCCGGCGGCCGCCTGGGACGTGGCATTTTCCTGCTCATCACCATCGGCTGTTTCACTTACTTGTACTTCCGCATCGCCGGCGCCGCCGCCCGGGAAGGTCTCAGCCTGGCGGAGTACATGGGCGGTGTTTTCGCCAACGTAAGCTGGGGCTACTGGCTGCTGTTGATGATGGCCTATTCGCTGTTCTACTTCGCCATCGACACCCTGGTCGCAAGCCGGGCCCTGAACTGGTTCATCGCGCGCATCCGCTATCGCGACATTCTTCCGGTGCGGGCGAGCGCCTACATCATTTCCATTTTCAACGAACAGGTCGGCAAAGGCGCAATGGCCTGGTATCTCAACCGGCGCCACGGCGTCCCCGGCTGGGAAGTTGGCTCGGTGATGCTTTTCATCATGTTCTGCGAGCTGTTCTACCTGCTGATTTGGGCCACCATCGGCTACAGCTTCGGCAGCGAAGGATTGCCGGACGTGTTCAGCCTGATACCCTGGATCGCCATCGGCGGCGCGCTGTTCTGGCTGCTTTGGCTGGCCTATTTCCGGGGCTGGATATTGCCCGGCCTGAAATTGCGCGAGCGGCGCATTCTCAACGCCTTCAAACAGGCCGACGCGCGCCATTATTTCTATTTCTTCCTGCTGCGCTCACCCGCCTTGCTGGCCGCCGTGGTGGTGTACACCGTGGCGCTGAACCTGTTCGGCGTGGACGCTTCCTTCCTGATGCTGCTGCCCTATCTGCCGGTGATTTTCTTCGCGGCAACGGTGCCAACTCCCATGCGCGCCGCCGCCATCACGTTCTGGGTCATCCTCTTCCCCGAAAATGAAGGCCAGATGGCGGCGTTCGGACTCGTGCAGCACAATTTCTTCATCCTTTTCAACGCCATCATCGGCCTGTTGTTCTGGCGCAAGGCCCAGCGCGACCTGTTCGGCTGAACATGGCCAATCTCCTCACCAGTCTGCGGCTGGTGCTCGTGTTTCCGGCAGCGGCGGGAATCGCCGTTGAAAACCTGTTGCCGCCGTCCATCCTGGCAGTCATCCTCTGCTTGGCCATCGCCAGCGATTTCCTCGACGGCAAGCTCGCGCGGGCGCGCGGCACGGCCTCGGCGCGGGGCCAGTATTTCGATCACGCCACCGACTGCCTGTTCGTCACGGTTTGCCTCGCCGCCTCGGCCAGCGCTGGCTTGACGACCTGGCTGCTGCCGCCACTGGTCGCCGCCGCATTCCTGCAATACGTGCTGGATTCGCGCTACCTGCATCGGCGCAAATCCCTGCGCATGAGCTTCCTCGGACGCTGGAACGGCATCCTTTATTTCGTCCCGCCACTGCTCATCGCCGCCGCCCGACTGCTCGACATCGACCCCCTGCCCAATCTTCTCCTCCAGGCGGCATCCCTGCTCTGCTGGCTGCTTGTTGTAAGCACCATCGCCTCCATCATCGACCGCACCCTCGCCCCGCGCCCGCCTTGATCGCTTGTTTGTTCGTTTCCGCTTTGTTTGCTTCCGCTTTGTTTGTTTCCGCTTTGTTTGTTTCCGTTTTGTTTGTTTCGTTCTTCTCTGAATCTTTTTTCTCTGTTTCCTTCTTCTCTAATTTGTTCTTCTCTGTTTCCGTACTGCGAATCGTGCCCCCCACCCCACCCCAGTGTCATTCTGCGCGGAGCGAAGCGGAGTCGCAGAATCTCCCGCCGCATCCGATTGCGGTCTCAGCCTGCTTGTCTTCAGCTCAATTTACCCATTCTGGAATCGCTTGATTTCCTTAATCCCTTCAAGAATTTCATTTCCAAATTCTCGACGTTTCATCAACCACGTCGACTGCGGTGTCAGGAATGGCAGGAAAGGAGGCGGCGGACGAGAAAAGGGGGGCTAGCGCCCCCCTTTGTCAGGGAATCTGCTTCCTTTCCTCCCGCGTGAGCGGACGCGGATGGAAGCTGTCATCGACCGCGACGATATCCGCGATCGAAACTTGTGTCGCGTGGGCAAGATCCCCACGCGACAGTGCGCGCGGCCTGCGGGCGTGTTCGGCGGCGATATACTTCGCCGCGTTAGCCGGATTCCGCCACCTGCGAAAGGTAAGCGGCTCCCAGATCGCCCTTTCCGCATTGTACTTGGCGACCCTGAACCAGCGCGCGGGACGCGCGTTGATTGGCTGGATCGCCAGCACATTTGCTACTTCCCTGCAGGCGCGAACGAAGTCGCGCAGCGGGGCGAACCCGCGGAGCGCATCCTGGCGCTCGCGGCCCCAGTCCGGGGACAGAGACGCCCAGATCAGGAAATCATCGAACTCAAGGAATCCCAGATCACGGGCGAATCGCGAACCGGCCGCAGCGTAAACCTGCGAGGCCGGTCGTTTTCTCCATTTTGCCAGGCAGAAAGGCCCCAACCTGGCAAAAAAATAGACAAGCACCCAGTGCGGGTGCTGTGCCCGGTGTTTGGAGACCGCGGCGGCGGGAAATCCGCAGCCGGCGTTCTCCATGACTGGCGCTGGAAAGTTTTTCAGCGCCATCAATGCCTTCCCGGCCTTTCGGCCGGAAACGGGGGACCGGCGCCGGTCGAGCTCGCGCTCGATGACTTCGGCCACCCACCTCAGACCACCCGGCGTGGGGGCGGCGATGGATTCGCTCATAATTGTCTCCTTCAAAGTTGAAGGAGACCCGGGGCCGGAGGCCCAGGGCCTCCGGCGAAATTTCCGCGCACTAAGCGCGGGATGAGTGGCGAGTATAACACCGCGCGGTCTGGACGACCAACAGTGCGGGTTCAGTGCATGTGAGACAAAGAGGGGCTGCCCTTGGTCTGTTGAAGATGCTCTTCAACCGTCATAATGCTGACAGACCGGTCTGGTTTGATCTGATGCTGAAAACGTTGGCAATTTCCAGCGCCTAGTTCAAAGCTTGGACGATAAACTACTTGTAGTACCCTTTCCAGAATTCGAGGCGGGTGGGTTCGCTGGCGCGTTCGACACAGCCGTTGAACTGGGGGCAGCTTGGGCTGCAGCAAAAAAGCGTATCCTTCAATTCTTCGCGGGCCTGTCCAAATTTGGCGCGGCAAGCGAAACGCGGTATTCGGTGCCGCCATCGACCTGGGCGGATAAGTTGCGACTTCCTGCCTATTGCGCACAGGCCGGCTGATCCATCGGCCTGGAAGTGGCGGCGCCAACCTTACCTTCCAACTGGTCAAGGCGCACTGTGATAAAAGCGCCAAGATAATCACTTGAATCGGGGCTTCGCGGGCTGGGACTACATCTTTGTTGATCCGGTCGTCGCCACCGCACCGCTTAACCGGCTGCGCCAGGATACCGCCGTGATTCAATTCGAAGTGTGTAGCTACCGGCCGCGTTGGCCTACCGAACTCTTTCCCCAATCCATCCGGTCGAACGCGCCCAGCTAGCCGCCGCCAGCATTACAGCACGACCGGCCATCCAAAAAGAGTAGGTAAATGATGCTTTTCCCGGTTCACCTCACAAAAGGCAGTTCGGTACATCTCCCTTGGTACTATTGGTCGCTTGAATTTGGCATTGACAACCACACGCAGGCGTTACTATACTGCAGTCGTTCGTACCACAGGAGTCACGAAACGCGCAGCGATTCCAAGTGATTCCACAATAGAGACCCGCCGTCCTGGACGGCACTCGGTCGCGTTCCCGGTTGTCCCGGGGGCGCGTCCCCGATGGCAGCCATCATCAAACTCGCCGGCCCCGGTCGGCAAGGAGGAAGCAATGGCTGCCAGTAAAAGCCAATATGATTACTGGGCGGGGGAAGACCCCGCCGACGCCGCGGAGGTCCAAGAAGACCTACGAAAGATCGGCGACGGCGAAAACCCTTGCCTTCCCCAGAATGCAGCATGCGAGTGCTGCATTCTGGGGACGAGATGCGTGTGCATCTCGTCCTTGGGAAGTTGCGTATGCGATTTCCCGTATGAGTGTGCCTCTGGCACACTCTAGCAAGCCGTGAAGGCGGACAACGGGTCTTCGGACTCGAGTCTGCCAAATAGACCAATTTGAGACGATGTCTATAATGCGGTCTCACTACTTGGGCGAAGAAAGCCTAAACAAAAAACCGGCGTCTGCGGGCGCCGGTTTTCTTTTGGAACGCAGAATATGAACGCAGAATCCCTCCCCAGAATCACCCATCCTCACATGAAGATCGAGCTGCGCTCTGTAAGTGCTGCGATGTTACTGAGCCACAAGTTCGCAGCGTCGGAAGTTATGTCGAGTAAGAGTCCGACGATCGAGAAATGGGATATGTTCGCGCGGCGATTCGAATTCGCCCGTGAGAACATCAACCTGGAATCGCACAAGGTCGCTCATAGGGAAGCGGTTGCGGCGATCCGGTCGCACTACGCCAATTGCCAATCACGGCTCGAGCATTTGCGCGACACTGTACTTCCCGCGGTTCTAATTGATGGCAAAATGCCCGAAATGCCAGAGGACGATCCGGAAACATTCGTGATCTCATTCCAGACTTCCGAGGCTTGGCGCGCCGTGCGTCTGCTTAAAATTTACGACGAATTGTTCATCGCCGCACTCGTTGCCGTGCGCTGCGCCCTGGTGGACGAAACGAAGCTTCCAGAGGATGTCAGCCCGCGCACGTACGTCAGTGAGAACATTAGTAGACCCGCGTTGAAAGCCATTCGCCGCTACTTCGAAGATTCTAAGGCGAACGTCTCCGCATTTTATGACGTCATAGAAGAAGGCAGAGCCGAAGCCAAGCGGCTCTGGCGCAAAGCTGAAAAGGATAAAGCGAAAAAAACCGCATCCGATTCTGAAGACGCGCCCGATGCTTAAGTTCGACGATAAAATCACGCAAGCAACTAATCTTACCGAGTCGCCTTGTTCGTCTAGGCTCAACAGTTCCGCCAAAATGTGACGTGCTGTGCGGTTGCTGAAAATACACGACAAACTGTTCATCGCCGCCTACGTAACCGTCCGCTGCGCTCGGCTATAGGAGTCCAAGCTGTCCGAAGGCGTCAGCCCGCGACTTTACGGCTAAACGAGAATCCGGAACTCGCGCTCAAGGCGGTCCGCCGCTTCATCAAGGACATCAAGCGGCACGTCGCCGCCTTCTACGACACCGTGGGCGAAGAACTCGCAGAAGCCCGACAACTCAAGCGCGCAGCCGAGAATGCAAGAAGAATTCCGCCGGATCCTCAAACCCGGCTACGCTTCGAAACTGCGGCACCTTTCCCGCCTAAAAACCCCCCGTCATCAACTTCCGAATTCCCATCGCGGCCTGACCCAAGCCCGCGGCGCCAGCGGCGCCCCCGCCCCCAAGCGAGCCCGCGATCTTTCCGACACTGAGGAAAGCCGCGATGGAGACCACCGCCCAAACGGCGAGCAATATCCCCTCCGAAAAGAAAAGCAGATCGGCGTCGCGTTCCCCCACGGTCCCTAGGCCCGACTGATCGATTTGATCGAACCCCCAGCCGCAGAACGACACTACAACCGACGCCACCAGTGCGTACAGAAGCGTGGCGGCCAATCCGTTAATCCAGCCCGAGGCAAGACCCTCCAGCGGTCGGAACATCATGAACGGCAACAGTAGCTGCCCAAATATGGCCACCACCGCGAAACCGACATGTGCCCAAATATCGATTATATAGGCCAGCAATCCCAGCACCAACAACACAAGCGTCAGTGCGCCATTCGAGAGTAATTCCCATAAATCGTCCAGAATCGCCATGATAAATTCACTGATAAATCTCAGCAGATTCCAGCTCAGTTCGATATCGTTGAATTGCGCGTCCCACCGCTTCCATACATTTCCGATCTGCAGGAAAATCGCCTTCGACCCGTCACTTTCTTGGCTGAACATCGTCGCGACGATCGACCTTCCCAGCGCCGCTTGGCCGTCCCATGCGAAACCGACGATATTGTCTATCTCGCTTATCACCAGCCACAGGAACGTGATGAACATCGCCGTGCCAAGCAGCTTCTCTACTTCTCCCTCAAGCATGTATACCGCCAGCGCCCTAACCGCCAGCAACATCGCGAAAAAAGAAAATAGTAGTTTCCACAGCCATTGATACAGATCCGACCCGTACACGCTGCGTATCAGTTCCGGAATTTGCGACAGGAGCACACCGTCGACCGTGTTCAGCATGTTCGCCATGGTCACAAACCACGACTCCTCCTCGACGGTCTCCCCCGCCGGTTCCTCTGCCGGCTGCGCCCAGGCGGGCGCGGGCGTCACCGCCGCGAGCAGCGCGGTCAGAACTAGGACGATCCAAATTTTTCCCCCTCGGCCCATGCCGATCAGTTCCCGCCGCCGAAGGTCATCCGGTAGCCGCGCGGCTCCAATATCTCTACCGCCCGGTCGACTTCGCGATCAACCCATTCGCGCCGCTCTCGCGCCTCATCGAGCCGCGCTTGCTGTTCCTGCAGCGCCTCAAGTCCGGCCTCCACGTCCGCCTCACCACCTGCCTCCAGCAACGCAATGATCCGTTCATTCTGACGCAGCAGCACGTTCAACTGCAACGCGGTGAGTTGCGCAGTCGCCACCATCGTACCCTCGCTCTCGCCATCCCGCGTGTCGTCCACAACCCTGTTCAATTCCTCCCCCAGCGCGTCGATCTGCGCGTTGCGCTCCGAGCCGAGCCCTGCCGACGCCCCAACACCCGCCATTCCGTTCATGACCCGCTCGCGCTGGCGGCGCATCCGCTCGTAGTATGATCGGTTAGCCTCTGTGTCCTCCTCGAACATCTCCTCAAAGGGCGGCATGGGCCCCAATCCATACTCTTCGCGCATGACGGTTTCGACACTCTCCTCGCTCTGGCCGTTGAGCACCCCCGCACTTTCGAGAAACTGCCGCATCCTGCGCGCCTGCCAGTAGATATCCAGCAGGTCCCCGTTTTCCACATAGTACTCGAGACTCTCCAAATGTCGTCCACCGGCCGTTATCAACGCCAGATTTTGCCTCGCAACATCCAGCATGTCTTCCATTTCTTCCAACTGATCTGTTTGCAAATCCTCGGCCTCGGCGAAAGCCTTCAGCCGCTCCAGCTGGTAATCGATGTTTCGCATAAACGCAGCGGCGTCGTGCACCAACAATTGCGCAGACGCTCCGGCCGAAGTCGCAATCAAAAGTACGGCCGCCGCCGCCTTGGACAACTTGTTCATAAGCCTCTCCTGACTTTCACTTTACGCCCAATATCCCACAACTTCGCTCGGTCCGCCAGCCTCCGCGCCGTTACTACAATTTGCATGGTGTGCGCATCGTTGCGCCGTTCGCGTTGGGGCAGCCAAAAAATATGCCACGGTTATGCTGGCTAACCAACAGCGGTTGATTGCCCGCGACAACCATTCCTGCCACGATGCGGCCGCCGAAGCTCCATAGGCATGCCGTGCAACGCTCAGGGCAAACCTGCCGGATCGGACATCGTTTCCGGCCGGCGCGCTGCCGCGGGCTCGTCCGTCGGTTGCTCGGCGCCAGTACCTTCCGCGTGCTCGAATCCTTCCCCGGTTTCCAGCTGAGCGGTTTCGGTCAGTTTTTCGTTCTGCGCCAGTTGCGTTTTTTCTTTCTCCTTCTCCAACGCTTTCCGTGCTTCCCCGCCCAATTCCGGCGAACCCGATCCTTTCCGGACCGCGACCGACTCCGTTCCCTTCCTGGCCACCGCCGTTGACGCCGCGGACTTCAAACGTTCCCCCATTCCGCCGACGCGTCCTCGATCCTGCAATTCCGCACTTTTCGGCACCAAGCGCTTGATACTGGGACCGGAATAAGCCCTTGGCGGAACTTTGCGCCCCGATTTACTTGCAGGAATGTTCCGTCCGGCTTTGTCCGCTGTTCCGTCTCGTTCTCCGTCGCGCCCTTCGTCGCTGTTCTCCGTGTGTTCTTCCGTCAAAGCTTCCAATTTCTCGCCCGGCTCCATCCGCCGCACCAGAAGTTCCGCACTTTCCATCGCGCGCCGTTTTGCCTTCTTTCTCAACCCGCCGCTTTCAATATCCCCTGAGTAGGTTTCCTCCGGCTCCAGCTCCGTCTCCATCGCCGCGCTTTCCGGCGCCTCTTCGGCTTTCGCCTCAGATACCCGAAAAAAATCGAGTCGCCTCTCCACGCGCACTGGCGAAGTGAATAGCAATCTGGCCCGCTCGCCTGGATCAATCAAAACACCCACCCGGGGCCGCAAGCTCTGGAATAGATTTGGCGTGTAAAAGTACTCCTCTTTTTTCTCGATGAAATACCGGTCCCCCCAACGTTCGGCTGCGAAATTGCCCACGTCCACCTCCTCCCTGACGCTAACGTTTTTGTACTGTTTCCCTGTTAGCCCCGCCGCCCACTGCGCCCCACGTTCTTCTCCGATCCTGTAAAGCAGTTTGAGCTGGCTGTTGGTGTGTATCGAATCCGCGATTGCCTTGGCGTTCAAGCGCATGTCGCGCAGCTTCTCCACGTCGGACGGGCTTTGATAGGCCGATATGATGTTGATGTCGAACATGCTCACCGTTGCCAGCGCCTTGTCAAACTCGTCGCTGACCAGCTCCCGCAGCTCGTCGACGAACAGCGTGACATGGGTCGTCCGCGCGTCCAACTCGCTTCGCAGCCACATTCCCACCTGGGTGATCTCCATCACCATCAGCGAAGTCATTTGCTTGATTTGCTCGTTGGTCATCGACGAATTCACATAAACGACGGTAGGCTCCGGCGACCGAAGGATGTCCTCTATCTTCAGTCCGGCCTCGGTGTGCGGAACGGTGAAGGTGTCAAACCGCGCGATGTCTCCCAGTGTGTCGATTGCCCGCACCGCCTTCGGCTGGTCCCTTAGCACGCGTCCCTCGCTGTCTGTCTTCGGCCGCTTCAGCGCCTTGCGCAAACCCGGCAATGAAACAGGGCCATGCGCCAGCACCTGATCGATAAGCGCCTTTTCACCCAACTTGTAAAAATCGTCGAGGCCGCCTGTGGCTTGCATGCCCAGCAGGCTCATAATTCGCGTCCGCCGCATTTCCTCGTTACCAGAAGCGAAAGGCGCCCACCCTCCACCCCGCGCCCGTGTCGACATGTCGAAAAAGACAAAACGGCAGCCAGATTCCCGCGCCGCGCGCTCCATGACATGCGGGAGCCACAGGTCCTGTTTGGGCATGATGGCTATCACGACGTGCTTTTTCGACCCCCGCACCGCGTTCCAGCGAATCGCCTGATCCAGCAAAACACCGACCGCCACACCCTTGCCGCTGCCTGTCGGCCCGATAACTTCCATATGCGTCTTCCGAAACTTCTCCGCCTCGACATAAACCGCCCCGCCGGACTCGTCCCGCCCGACGAACAACTTCGTTCCCTTGGGGTCATAATGTTTGGAGGGATCAAATTCCACCGCCCGCACCTTGCCGGCGACATCGCGGATATCGCTCAATTTCTCGTTTGCGACGCGCTGGCGGAAATCCCGCCGCCAGTGGCTGATCCATGTGCCAACATAGCGCTGCCAAAGAAACATGCCGAGCCAACCCGCCACCCAGCCTGTAGCGAGATTTACACCGGTGGCGAATGAAAGCGCCCCGGTTTCCCTGCGCAGCACCGCGCAGGCACCGGCGTAAACTCCGGATTCGTCGAGGCACATTCCCGCCCGCAGTACCCACGGCCCTGCGAAGGCCAGGAAAATTCCCAGCAGCACCAGTCTTCGCGCCCTGGTCATCAGCACGTCCCAGCCACGCGCGTCGCGGATGTCCTTCAGGTCGAGCGGCCATAGCCCCGCGCTTCCCGAAAACATCCCCATGACCGCCACCGACAGTCCCATGCCGGCGGAGTTCGCCGTGGTCCAATATGCGTTCGCCGCGCGCAAAAAAACCTCCTCCATAGCCTCTCCCAATGTGTTTGAAACTCTCTCGAAATGGCTTCGTGGCGCGCCAGCGGCGTCCACCCGCTCGTCCCACATATGCGGCGCGCGTGATCTCGCACCGTTCGCGCACCGTTATACCCAATCATCCCACATTTCCCGCAGAAATCATCCCCAAAGGCCCACCTAGCGCACCGCGCCATGATTTTGCGCTAGACTTTCACGGGTGAAAGCGATAGCTCCCGGTTTCGAGATGACTTGCCGCTCAAGGCTGTATACCTTTCGCGTCAAGGGTTCTCGCCTATGGTTGTTCGGGCACTTTCCAACGATAAACGCTCTTTGGCGCCGGGAAGCAATTCCAGGCCGCAACCCGCTGGCCGCGTACCGCGAGACTTTCTCCCACGAAATCCGGTGCGTTCCCGTGCCGCGCGCGGTCGTACAGACGGGGCCAGCCACTGCGCTGGAATTCCCACCTTGGCAACGCGATTCCGAGCTCAGCGAAGTTTTCGCCTTCGTGTCGTATCCGAAAGAGGAACCTGGAAAATGACCGCCACCGCGGACTTGCTCAAGGTCTATTTCGAACCCATTGAGGAACTTTTGCGCGACGGCGCAGTCACCAACATCCACGTCAACGCATGGGACGAGGTTTTTTTCGATAAACGCGGCGCAACCCACCGCTACGGCGGTTCCTGGCGCGACGAGGAGGAACTCGCCAATGCGATCCACACTCTCGCGGCCAGCCTGCAGCAGGATATTGATCCGCGCCGGCCCCTGCTCGATGCCCGGCTTCCCGACGGCACCCGGATCAACGCCGTGCTGCCGCCGGTTTCCGAGCGGCCCTGCCTTTCGATACGGGTTTTTCCCGAAACAGCCCTCACCGGGGAGGATCTGGTCTCGTTCCGCGCGCTGCGCGTTGACATGCTGGAATTTTTGCGCGAACAAACCCGCAAACGCGCCAACATATTAATTTCCGGTTGCGTGGATTCCGGCAAGACTACGCTGCTGAAAGTCCTTTGCGGTGAAATTCCACCTGAGATACGGTTGCTGGTCATAGAGGACACAGCCGAGCTGCGGCTTTCGCGGGAGCAGCATCCGAACATGGTCTGCCTGGAAGCGGCCTCCCGCGATTCCGACGTGGATATGCGGACGCTGATCGTCAATTCGCTGCGCATGTCGCCGGGCGCCATGGTGCTCGGCGAGTTGCGCGAAGCCTCCGCCGCCGCCGCGCTGCGCACGGCCCTAAACACGGGCCTGCGCGGAGTAATGACCACGCTCCATGCCAACGACTGCGCGGACACCATGATCCGCTTGACGGACCTTGTTTCCGAGGCCACGCCCAACACGGGCTGGGAGATTGTCGCCAAAGCCTTGCGCGGCAATATAGACTTTGTGGTATCGTGTACCAACACGCCGGGACGAGGCCGGTATGTGCGCGAGATCGCCCAATTCCGCTCCGAAAGGCCCGAACCGGAAATACTGTATCTTGCGGAGTGACTCGATAAGCTCATGCGAACCAACCCGCACCAACGGGACGACCTGTCCCCGGCGGACCGCCGGTTTCTCGACAACCTGTCCGAAATCACCGTGTTCGTCAGTCACGACTCGGCCCTCGGCATACCGATGCCGTTTTTTCTGGCGCTGTGCGGTTTTTCCATATTTTTCGCCTTTGATTCCGGTTTTCTGCCGGCCCTAATCTTCTTCGTTTTCACTGCCGCGGTGCTGCGCATGTTGCACCGCGACGATCCGAAGGCGCTCGAGATCGCCATCCGCAACCTCGGCGCGCCCGCGCGCTACAGCCCTTGCGTACCCGACCGCGGTCCGGTTCGCGTTATCGACCCAGGAGATTTGCCATGAAATTCCCGCTCAGCCCGCCCGCCTTCAAATTCGCCTTCGCCGCCCTTCTACTCGCGCGCGTAGGCACCGTTTCCGCCGGCGAGGCCCCGGATATTTTCGGCGAGGGCTCCTCCGAGATCGGAACCTTTAATGAGATCGTGAGCTTTTTCAACACCTGGGGCGAATTCATCAGCGGACCTGTCGCGATGGTCATCGTGTTCATCGCCATGGTCGGACTACTTTTCGTCTGGGTGATCGCCCCGCGCGCCGGCGAAGCCGTCGGCATGGGCATCCGCGTGTTCGTCGCCGGCATAGCCCTGCTCAACATAGTGAGCTGGCTCACTTACTTGACAAACTTGTGACCTTATGCGCGACGTCAACGAGATACTGGGCATCGACGCCGCCGCCGGCGGCTTCCTGCTGACACGACGCGGCGAATTGGTCGCCGCTGTCGAAATAGACGGCATCGATCCCGCCTCGCTGGACGACGGCGCACGGCTGCGCGCGGCGCGCGCGGCGGAAAGCGTGTTCTCCGCGCTACCCGCCAGCGTTTCCGTCTCCCAATACCAAATTCGGCGCGACGCCGAACCCCTCTCACTGCGGCCGCGGCGCGGCGAATTGGCCGAAAGGCTGCGCATTTCCCGCGAGAAGCATCTCGCAGAACGGGGATTTCTTTCGACACGGCTAGTGCAATTCCTCGCCATGGACATCCCGGAGCTTTCTGCAATGGGCCGCTTTCAGTCGCTGGTCTCGGCGCTTTCCCGGGCGCCGTTTTCCGCGGCGGGGCGGGCCGAGCTCGCCGCCGCGCTGTCAGCAGGCAAATCACTCGAAGTGTCACGCGCGGCGTTTGAGTCCGCGCGCCGGTCACTGGGCGACGCGGTGGACCGCGCGGCGGCGCGCTGGGATGCCATCTGCGGGGCGCGGCGGCTGGACGGCGGCGAGATGCTTGATATCCTCGCGTTCCTTTGCCGGATGCCGTCCGAACGCGGCGCGATCTCAGCCAGCATCGCGCCCCGGGGCGTTCCGATCGGGAGTTGGCTACCGAACGGGGACATAAGCGCGGGCTGGCTCGGCGGGCTGGCGACGATCCGTTTCGACGGCGCCGAAGCCGCTTCCCACGTCCGCATCGCGGCGCTAACCGCCTTTGGCGATTGCGAGCCGGGCCACTGGACATTGAACGCGCCGGAATCTATTGCGCTGCTGCCCTTCCCCCATATCCTCACCCTGCGCTGGCAGCGATTTACACCGGTGCAAAGCGCGCTGCTGTTCGAGCGCAAGAAACGCGAAATCCAGCGCGACGCGATGGACGTGGGTCGCTTGATAGCAGCCGCAGTAGCGGGCCGGCGCGGCGAACAGGAGGAACCGGCGGCCAGAACAGCCGAAAAAGCCGGCGAGTTGGACCGGGCCGACGCCATGCGCACCTTTTGGACGCGCAGCTCCGGTCACATCATGACTTGGGCACGCGACGCGGAAACCCTGCGCGCGCGCTGCGGCGCGATCCAGTCCGCCTTCGACGCGAGGCGCTGCAAGTTGGTCTGGGAAGAATCCAACCGTCTGGCGGCCTGGGCCGCGGCATGGCCGTCGGGACCCCGGGCCGGCGGGCGCGCCACGATCACCAACAGCGACCAAAACGCGGCGCTGTGCCTCATTCACCGCCCCGCGGCCGGCGTCCCCGAAGTGCCGGGCGGCGAGGAGCCACTCGGGGTCTTTGCCTCGGCGGACGGCAGCGCCTTCCACTACCACCCAAATGTGGGCGGGCGCTGCCTGGCCATCGGCATTGGCCCCACCCGCAGCGGCAAAACCTACGCCAAGAACTCGCTTGCCCTCTCCTCCGTCAAATACGGCGGGCGCTACTTCGCCGTCGACGTCGACGCGGGCACTGAGCCGCTCGCCCGCCTGCTCGGCGACGATGGAGCGTACTTCCGATTCGGCGCGAATGAACCGGCCTTCAACCTGTTCCACGCCGCGCGCGGGGCGGACGACGCACCTTGGCGCGACCATTTCTTGCGCCAACTCGCGCGCATGTACGCCGCCGGCGGCGCGGCGGGCGCGCTGGACGACGCCGACGCGCGCAAGACCGCCGAGCGCGCCGTGGACGCCTGCCTCTCGCTCGATCCGCCCATGCGCACCCTGAGCCATTTCGCGGCCCAGCTGCCGCGCAAGCTATCCCAGCCACTGTCGCGCTTCCTGCGCGCGGACCCCGGCGCCGGGCGACCGAAGGACGGCGCCTTCGCGGCGCTGGCGGACGCCGAAAGGGACGCGGCGCATTCCGACGCGCGCTTTGTGGTTTTCAATTTGTGCGATATCAAGGATTCCGAAGACATCTTGGGCATCGCCTACTCCGAAATCTTTTTCCGCCTCGGCCGCGTCTTCGAGGACGAATCCGCGCGCTCGATGCCCAAATTCCTCGACATCGACGAGGCCCACGCGCCGCTATCCGACCCGGAGTTCCAGGCCTGGATCACGCGGGGGGCGCGCACCTGGAACAAATTCCTTGTCCACGTCTCTCTGTGGTCGCAATCGGTGGAGGAGTTCGCGGCACTGCCGCAATGGGAGGCGCTGCGCTCCGCCGCTGGCACCTTGCTGTTCGGCGCCTGGCCAGACGCCCCCGAGGGGCTCTTGTCGGAGGCCCTCTCGCTTTCGCCCGGAGAGATCGCCGGCGTGCGCGCGCTCACGCCGCGGCGCGAACTGTTCGTGGTCCAGCGCGAGCGTCGCGTCGCCAAAAACATCTCTTTGGACAACGACGCCTTCACCCACTGCCTGCTGGACTCCACGCCACACGTCGCCGAAGCGAGGGCGCGCCACTGCGCCGAACTCGGCCTCGTCGCCGGCGTCGAGAAAACCCTGCGCGAGTTTTCGAGGGCCGCCTGACCATGCTCAAACGCCGCAACACCAGAACCTCTGCCGCCCCGCCAGCCACCACCGACCCTTGGGCGGTCCACGCCGCGCGGGCCAACCAGTTCATGCTGCTTGCGCTGCTCGGATTTGCGGCCGCGGCTTTTTTCGCATTTCTCGCCACCGTCTACGCCGGCCGCGAGGCGGATTTCCGCGTCGCCTTCGTCAAACTCGATCCGAACGGAAATTTCCAGGTGGAATTCTTCGACGAGGACGCTCCAGTCCGACTGTTTCAGAACACGGTCGAATCATTGCTCAAAAAGGCCGTCGAAACGCGTTTCCGCCAGCACCCACAGACCATGCGCGCCGACTTCAACGTCGCCGCACTTTTCATGGGCGATGTCGAACTGTCCAAATTCCTCAACGAATTTCGCGCTCAAACCGTGCTTCGCGAATACGCCGAGTGCGGCGCTTGCCCCATCGTCGAACCGGTCTTCCGCGGCATGCAGCACGTCGAATCGGCGGAAACCCTCGACCTGCTCGACGGCACAGGCCGTGTCTACCGCAGCGTGCTCTATTTCAATTTCGAGACCCGCTCCCGCTCCAGCGGCGGCCTGATTCGCTCCGAACCCAAGCTTGTGCCCGTGACCTGGATGCTGGACCGCGCCAAAATCGCCGCGGCTGGCGGCTCGGGAGACATGGGGCTGCGCATCCTTGACGTCAACCCGATTGGGCTGACGATACTTAGCTACGGCGTCGAGGACGACCTGGGAGGTCCTTCGCCGTGATCGTCTGCCCGTCCCGATTCCGCTCTGCGGGATTGTTAAGTGCGTTAAGCTTTCCACGTTCGCGCGGGTTCCCGATGGGATTTGTGCGCCTTTCGGTGAAGTCCGCGAATCCCTCGACGGCGGTGCTCTAACTGTGCGTAATAAATTGAATTTCAGCGCCTTTGAAACTTGGACAACATTGCGTTTGAACGCGCTTTGCGTGGCTTGCCTTTTGACCGCGGCAGCCGCGGCCCAGGACGTCACAACTCCGAATTCCGGGGACATCGACCTTTACGATCCCGACCTCATCGAAGTCCTTCTAGCCGATCCCAACCTCGATTTCGGCGTCTTCTCCGAGGCCGCCCGCCGCGGTGGTGCGGACACCGACGCGCTCGGCGTTTCCGCATCCGGTGCCCGTTGCCTCGAACCCGAAGTTTTGCCCGGCGAAATCGTCCGATTGTCGGTGGCGCCCTTCGCTGAACTGCGCCTCGAAATGCCCTTTCCCATCCTCACTGTCAGTCTCGGCGGCACGGCGTTCTGGGAGGCAGCCTACGAACCCGGCAGCCCCCACGTCTGGCTGCGCAGCCGCAGCAACACCCCCGAAGCCGCCAGCACTTCGCTGAGCGTGCTGGACGATTCGCTCGCGGCCTGGGATTTTGTTCTGCTGCGCGATCCACGCCCCGGCTACACCTGCGCCCGAATCCGCACGCCAGCCGCTTCGCGCACCTTGCGCGAGCTATCCGGCTGGCGTTCCCCAGAGGATCGCGATCGCGACGCCGCCGACCGCGCCCTCGCAGAACTTTCGGCCCATTATGAGGAGGAACTCTCGCGCCTGCGCCAGCACGCCGAGAATGCGTTGTCCACCGCCAACGCTTCCGTTTACGGCGGCTACGGCTGGCGTGCCGACAACGAATCCCCCGAATCCGCGCGTATTGCCGAAGCCGTGCTTTCTGTCCACGACGATGGCGTCAACACCTACATCCGCATCCGCCCGGGCGCACCGGTGGATCTGCTGGCAGTCGAGGGCGTCTACGGTGGGGAGCCGGAAATCGTCCAAACCTCCTGGGATCCCATCACGCAAATGTACACAGTGTTAGGCGTCTTCAACACGCTGCGCCTTTCCGCGGGCGCCGGCGATCCGCCACCCCGCGCCTTGATTGAGAGGTCCCTGCCGCGATGACTCAGTCCGATGCGATCAGGCAGCGCGAGGAAACCGACGAACGACCTGGCGGCCGCAACCCGCTGCTACTCGCAGCGCTGGCCTTCGCGCTGTTCGCTGCTGTTGTTTTTTCGATCATACGCAGCTTTTTCGACGGCGGGGCCGACCCGTTGATCGATACAGCCCCAGCTGCCGCGCCGGCCGCACCGGCGCGAGTCGATCTGCCTGAAGAATTCGATCCGCCGAGCTTGTTCGCGCCCGCAGAACCGGAGCCTGTCGCACTCGAACCGGACCTGCCGTCGGCGGATTTTTCGGAATCGGCCGGATCATTCTTCGCGCCGGAGGAATTCTCCGCCCTGCTTCAAACCGGCCTGCCGATCGCGCGAACCGCGGAGGAACAGGGCGCCATCGACGAAGCTTTGTCGCAATCCATGGCGCAAAATGTGGTGGTTCTCGCTTCGCCGCGGCCCGAATCCAGCGAATCCGAGGACAGTTCCGAATCCTCTACGGCGGTGGATTCTCCGACTACTACGGAACTTGCCATCGCGCGTCTTGAGGGTATGCGGGACGGACTACTGTCCGAATCCGCCCCGGAGGCCGATGCACCGGAACCACCGCCAGAGGAATACGTCGCACTCCCACCGGGCACCTTGCTTCCCTCAATTCTTCGCACCTCCGTCGACTCCGATTTCGGCAACGCCATTTGGACCGCCGCGGTCGCCCGCGATGTGCCCTTTCCAGACGGCTCTACCGCGGTGCCGCGCGGCTCGGTCCTGATCGGTGCCGTCGCCCAATTCAACGACCCAAACGGTATCCTGCGTCGGCGGGTTGCCTTGGTAGCCCGCTCACTGACGCTGCCCAGCGGCGAAACCGTCGCCCTCGGTAGCGGCGCGCTGGACCGTGGCGGACGCCCCGGACTGACCGGCGAACACGATTCGCGCTTCTGGCCCCGGACCCTTGGTGCGACCGCATTCGCGATTCTCTCCATCGGTCCAGCGCTGGCGCTTGACAACGGCGAGGCGCAATCCTCGCGCGACGACGCCACCCGCGCCGCCACCCAGGACATAAGCCAGAGTTTCCAACCGCTGGCGCGCCGTTATTCGCAGCTTTCGCCACGCAACACCCTGGCACCCGGCACCCGCTTCCACCTGTTGCTCGATCAGCCCCTTTTCCTGCCGCCGGCGGCCAATCCACCCGGTCCGTTGGGTTCGGAGGTCTTCCGATGAGCGCCACAGCAGTCCTTCGTGTCGCGGCCGCCGCGGCCTTCTGCACCGCGCTGGCGTCCTGCGCCCAAATACCGGCATCTGATCGCCCGCCCGCCGTATCCACCGGCTTCGCCGCACTCCCCTTCAGCGTTCCGGTTCGCACCCGCGAATTCGCCGCGCACCAAACTGCCGGCGAACTGGTTTCCAGTCTGGCCTTGCGGCTCGGCTACACGCTGGTGCTCGACGCACCGTCGGCCCCGAACGCCGCCACCATTGCGCGTTGGCCGGTGCATCCAGGCATATTCGCCTGGGACACGTTGCCGGCTGAAACCCTCGTCAATGGTGCCCTACACCCGGGGGGCGTTATCGTCATCGACCACGTCAACCGCCTGGTCAGCTTCGCCCGGGCGCCCGAACCCGAACCTGGCCAAGTCCGCAACCCGCTGCACTGGCCGGTGGCCGGCCGCCGCGTGAGGCTCGCGCCGTGAACGCGTTGCGCACCGCCGCCGCCTGCCTTTGCGCCGCTCTGTCAGCTTGCGCGGCGCCGTTCGATCCTGAAATTCACCCGGCCGGCCCGTCCCCCATGTCGATCCGTTTCGCGCATCCCGTCGCACCGCCGATGTTCCACAATCTGCTGCTTCCGCTTCCGTCCCCGCTCGCGCCGCGCACCGAACCGGTGTTGGCCGGAGCCACGTACGGGGCCGCTTCCGCCGTATTCGCGGAACCGTTGGACTGTCCGGGACCCTTCGCGCTGGAACGCGGCAACCTGCGACTTTCCATCGCCCGGGCGCTGGAGCAATGCGGCGCGCCCTTGCTGCACTGGTTCCCCGGCGATGCCGAGAATATTTACGATTTCCATTTGGAGCGCCGAGTGGAATTCGGCGATCCGCCATTGGACCGCCTGTCGGATTGGCTGACCACCCACTACGGCCTCGAACTGTCCCGCGACCCGGAGAACGGCGCGGTCGACGTTAGGAGCATCGCGCCATGAGTTTTTCCCGTTTACCCGTCCGCCGTGTTGTTTGGCTTAACACAGGAAACAAATTCGCCGCGGCAGCCCTTTTTACCGCCTTGATTCTCGGCGCCTGCGCCACCGATCCCGCCGCGCCGATCGACACTGCCGGACGACCGCTGGTAGAGGAACTTTCGGCGCTGCTCGAACAGGTCGAGGCGGCGTCAGAGGCGCCCGAGCCGGAACAGCTTCCCGAACCGATTCTCGTGCCCCGCACCGCGCCTTGGCTCGGACTGCTGGTCGAAGGCACTTACCAGTCGCCACCGCGCGACGCGGTGGAGAACCTGCTCTCGGGCCGTTCGCTGCGCTGGGAATTGACCCGCGCCGTGCCCGATGTTTTAGTTGTGCCACCGTCCGGTTCGCGCACAGTATCCGAACATCTGGATCACATCGCCGTCCAGGCGGACTGGTCTTGGCGCCTTGACGGCGCCGTTGTCGTGGTCGAGGACTTTCCGACGCGGCATTATCCCATCGCCTCCCTTCCGGGAGGCTTGCGCGCCGTACTTCCGGCGCGGGCGCTCGACCAGGCGCAGAACATCGGCGGCGGAAGCCTTGGCGGCCTCGGAGCGGCCACGGGCGCCGGCGGTCAAGGGGGAGACCGACTTGAAAACACCCGCACGCTCGATTTGGACGCGATCCAGGATTTCGCCTCGACATTGGCCCAAATCCTAGCCTTACCCGCACCTCAGCCGCTTGCACAAAGCCTGCTCGAAACACCGGAGAACCCGGAGGGCGGCGAAGCTCTGGACGCCGCGCCCGACCTGGGCGCGACCGGCGCCAACGCCTCCTACCGCGTCTCGGCGGCGGCAAACTTGGTGACAATCACCGCGCCACCGTCAATCCACGCCCGGGCGGTTGACTTTATTGAGGCGCACAACGCCGCCGCCAACCGCCGGGCAGTGCTGACGATCACCGTGTTCGAACTCGCCTTCACCGACAGCAACCAGCGCTCGGTGGATTTCAGCCTGCTGCGCGACGCCGCCACCGCGGCCAACTTAACCCTAACCAGCCCGGAATTCGACATTTCCGACCCCAACGGCATCACACTCCGCGTCGATTCCATGGAGGGCAATTCCTTCGACACGAGCAACCTCCTGCTGCGGCTGATGGAAACCCAGGGCTCCACGTCGGTGCGCCTGCACGAGCGCCTGGAAGTCACTCACAACGCTCCGGTGGCAATCTCCGACGAAAGGGTATTGCCCTATGTCAGTGAAATATCGACCAACAACCAGGTTGGCGGGGCATTCTCCACCCTCGGCCCACAGATTGAAACTTCGCAACTCAACACCGGCGTCGCGCTCAATGTGTTGGCGAGCATCGCCGGCGAACGCATCAACATCCGCCTCGGCTTCAGCCTGAGCCAACTCGTGCGATTTGACGCCTTCGAGTTCGGCACCGGCGAATCGGCGGTGTCCGGCGCCCTGCCGGTCACCGACGCCCAGCACCGGATATTCCCATTCTCGATCGGCGACGGCGAAACGCGCCTGATCGCGAACGTCACCAAAACGTCCGTCAGCGACGAAAGCGCGAACCGAGCCTTTGGCCTGCTCGGCGGCTCGCGGCTGTCGGACAATACGGAAACGCAAACCGTGATCGCCGTCACCGCGCGGGTGTTGTAGGAGCAACGGACATGGCCGGAAGCGGGGAAACGGTTCTGCGGCGGGTCG
Source organism: uncultured Pseudohongiella sp. (assembly GCA_965221015.1). Classification (GTDB taxonomy): domain Bacteria; phylum Pseudomonadota; class Gammaproteobacteria; order Pseudomonadales; family Pseudohongiellaceae; genus UBA9145. The sequence goes on from OZ244859.1 coordinate 2,019,868, forward strand.
AAGATTCCATCGGCGGCAAGCCGGTAAGCCTGGTGCTGAACGCCCCCTACCGGACTCTGGCACCTGGCAGTCGGTTCGCCCGCGGGCGCGAAGCCGCCGCGTTCTGCGCGTCGCGCAACGCCAACCGCGCGCTGGTCGTGGGCGGGCAGGTTTTCGCCAGTCCCTTTGCGGGTTCGAGCCTGGCTCTGCTGGTCGAGGACGTTCTCGCCGACGCACCGCCGAGCGAGGCGCCCGACACCGTGATCGTGCCGCTGGACAACGCGGTGTGGAGTGCGCGCTGGTCGCGCGAAATCGGCGCGCTGGAGCACGGCAGCGAGGTCCTGCTGAGCACCGAAGCGCTGCAGGAGGAACTGTCCCGAGACGGGGTTCTCATTCTCGGCGCGGGAGAGAACACCTACAATCTCGCGCCTTCCGGGGATATTCCACCACTATCCGCCGCTGACCTCGAACTCTACGCGTTCCGCTCCCGCGCCGCGTCCCTGATCCGGGCGGGAATCCCAGCTCCCGCGACGCTGGCTTGGGCTGGTGCGGTGGCGGTTTTCTTTTTCTTGGCGCTGTGGGCGCTGCTGCCGCGCGGGGGCGACGAGCCGCCGCCAGTGGCCGCCATCGCCCCGCTCGGCCCACCGGCGGGCGCGGACCTGGCGCACCACCAGCTGCTGTACATCGAGCGCGTTATCCCCGAATTGTCATTCTTTGCCGACAAATTCATCCGCGAATTCCATTTTGCCGGTGACGGGCTCACTGTGGAGGGCGCGCTGCCCCCCTCTCCGGTCTTGCGTGAACTGGTGGACGCGGCGGCGGCGGCCAACCTCGCGGTAGCCTTCGACGCCGCCGGCTGGCGCGTAACGTCGCCGCCACCGGAACTCGCGCCTTCGACGTTCAACCTGCGACCTTGGGCCGACAACCTGATCGCGCTGCAGGCCGCAGTCGAGGAAACCGGCTGGGAATTCTCCATGTCCGAACCGGAATTCGGCGCACGCCGGCTCAACGGGCGCTTCACCTTGTCCCGCGAGGAACCGGGCGCGCCGCCCTTGCGCGCGCTATCCGAGGCGCTGCGCGGGCGCGCCGCCGCGGTTTCGGAATTTTCGCTGGAATACGGCGAAGGCTTGCTTCCCTCGCGTTCCCGCATTACCCTGCAACTGTCAGGTTTGCCTGACGGAGAGGACGAATGAATCATCAGACACCTCTTACACGCGGATTGCCGCCGACGTTTGCGCTCTGCGCCATGCTCGCCTGCTCCGCCGCGTTCGGACAGGATCCGGCCGCGCCGGCCGATCCTGAAGACTTGCTGGAAGCCCTGCGCATCATCAACGCCGAGCCCGGCGAAGACGCAGACTTCGCGCCTGCATCCGGTTCAGACGGGTTCCCACCCGGCGAGGGATTGTTCGCGCCGGAGGCGAACGAAGACACGCTGGAAACTCCGGCACCCGCCCCATTCGACCCGTTCGCGCCCGACCCCGGCGAGGTGGACGAATTGCTTCCCGGCATCGATCCGGACGCTCTGGTCCTCCCTGTTCCAGACACGGCTGGAGAACCCCCCTCCCCCGTTGGTTTGGCCCTGCCCGAACCGGAAACAGCCATCTTGCCAGACACCACACCGATGCTCGGCCTTCCGCGCACCACCGACGCTCGCTTGGCCATCGCCGGCGACCGGGCGTTGGCATCAATGGCGCTTGACCTCGCCGGGCTGGCCCGCGAAATCCACGCCGCCGGCTTGGACGAGGCCGTGCTGACGCTGCTTTACCAGGTCCAGCCCGAGGGAAGCCCGACGGCGCAACGGCTCTCAGCGCTGTTCGCCGATTTGGACGGTGGCGCCGGTTCCAGTTCCGCCCTTGGCCCGAACGGAATGGAAGAGGGACTGGAAGCCATGATCGAAACCGTGATCGCCGCTGCGCTGTCCGAATACGCCCCTGGCTTGATTCCCGCCCCCGGAGGTGCGCCCGCCGCGTCCCCCGCCGCGCCGCAACCGGCTGGCCCAACCGATTTTGAGATCATCCCTGTGTCGGGCCAGATTGAGACCGAATGGGGGCAGACCGAAAAAGCGATCATCCAAATGCAGCGCCGGCGTCACATCCTGTGGCCGGGCGACACGGTGGAGGACCCCAACGGCGAACCCGTCACTTTGGTCGGAGTGTTCCGCGAGGGCGCGGAGGACAACCCCGTCCACCGCATCGTGGTCAACCACAACGGCGTCGAGAAGCGCTTGCGCTGGCACTGGGAGAACGGCCCGGGAGGCGCTCGGTGAAGGCTCCCGAAAACCTCGATTTGTCGAGCGTAGAGCCGACGTCCCGCGCGGCCGTGCTCGATTTCATTGACGAGCGTTGCCTGGACATTTTCGTCGATTCGCGCAACCGCGTGTTCTACCGCATGTCCGCCCTCGAAAACGATCCGTCATTCCGCCGGGCGTTGCTCGAAGTGGGCGGCTTGGTCAGGAACGACGACGAATCCGGTGTCGCGCCGAAATTCATCGCGCTGCCCACGGCCAACTGGGACAGTCTGTCCGCGGCCGTCTCCGGCGCGCCAGAGGCGGCCGTTTCCGATCTGCCCGACATCGAGCCTTCGGAGATCGTCGCCCAGCTCATCGACAGCGCCATTGATGCCGATGCCAGCGACCTGCACATCGCCACCAACCGGCAGACCGCGAAAACCGACGTAAGGTTCCGAATCAACGGCGTCCTGACGCGCAGGGACGTTTGGGACTACAAAACCGGCGACAAACTGCTGCGCGCAATCTGGAACTTGCACGAGCGGGTGCAGCGCGCCGAGGACGGCATCAACAACGCCAGCTACTATCACCGCCACGCCGCCAGCGGAAAACTGTGGATGGTGCGCATGACGGAAACGCCGGAAGTGCGCGGCATCAAATTTGTCGCGCGCTTGCGCGATCCGGAACACGTCCGGCCGCTGGAGGACAGCGGCTACAGCGCAGCGCACCTGCGTGTGCTGCGCACCCTGACCGAATGCCGCAGCGGCCTGATTTCGATCAACGGCCCAACCAACTCGGGCAAATCCTCCACCCAGTCGGCGATCCTGAGCCAAATGCCGCAGGAGATGAACATCATCGAGATTGGCGACCCCATCGAAACCACCCTGCCCCACGTCACCCACATCGAGTTGCGCGAAAGCCACAAAGACGGCAAGGAAGGGCACTTGGACGAAATCCTCAGCTCCTCGGTGCGCCAGGACACGGACCTGCTGGCACTCACGGAGATGCGCGACGGCCTCACCGCCAAAGCCGCGCTGCAACTGGTTAGCCAGGGCAAAATGGTCATCACAACCATGCACACGACGGATTTCGTGACCTCCTTCGAACGGTTGCTGCGATTCGGTATCCCCGCCGACGACATACTCACGCCCGGCTTCCTGCGCGGCTTCGTCTCCCAGCGCCTGCTGTCGCGGCTGTGCCCGGCTTGCGTATTGGAGGAACCGCCGCAGGAAAAGGCGAACGCGCCAGCGCGCTGGCGCATGCTGTTCCCGAACGAGGATGTCTCCGGCGTGCGCTACCGCAACCGCTCCGGCTGCACGGCATGCAATCACACAGGCATCGTCGCGCGCACACTCGCCGCCGAGGCAGTGGAATTCAGCAACGACGTCATGCCGCTGGCACGGGCGATCCTGCGCGACGGCGATCCCAAGCCCTGGTACGCCTACGCGAAGGAAAACAAAATTCTTTCCATCCATCAGCACGCCGCCCAGCGCGTCTTGCGCGGCGAGGTCGATCCTTTGTCCGTGGAGGGCGAAATCGGCCGCTTCACTCCGGCGAATCTGAGCTGGCACAGCGCCGCGCCGGCGGCGGTTTCCCAACTCCCTCCGGGGAGGCGACGTGTTTAGTGTGTTGTACACCGCCCGCATGGCGTTCACGCGCTGGCTGCTGTTCGACCGCCCGGAACAGGACATCTTCCTGACCGTGCTATCGGCCCAACTGCGCAATGGCCGCACCCGCAGCGCCATATTTTCCGAAATGCAAACCGATCCCAGCCGCCACGTGCGCGAGCTCGCGCGGCGGGCGACGGACCAGCGCGCCGAGTACTTTGCGGAAAACTTCGGCGACTATTTCGGCCAGGAACGCGCGGCCATGCTCACCCTGGCGCAGCGCCACAACAGCGAAACCGATTTCATCGACCACATGCTGGCGGCGGAAGAGCCTGTGCCTTTCTGGCGCGAAACCGTCTTCGAGCTTTGGGCGAACTGGGCCATCCTGCTGCTTCTGCTTGGAGTGACCGCCTCGCTATACATCTTCAACCCTGAAATCTCCGCCGCCTTCATCGATCTTTCCGGCACCGAACTGTACGCCCTCGGCGCCTTTATCGTGGAGAACGCGGTCCTTCTCGCGGCGGGGGGCGCCGGCGCCGCCCTCCTCTACCTCGCCGTCCGCGGCGGCGACGTCCCCCTGCGCGAGCCTTTGGCGCGGCGCGGTTTCTTCCGCTTCCACGACGCCGCCCACGCCATCGCCTGGCTTACCACTTTCCGCATCCTCACCGGCAGCGCCGCCGCCGGCGGCCGGCAATTGAACATGCCCGTGCTGATGGCGGAAATCGCCGCGGCGTTCTCCCGCGACAGGCACCACCGCCACCAGTTTGGCATCGTCCGCTCGGCGATGGCCGGCGGCTCCACGCTGCGAGACGCACTGGCGCAAACTTCGCTCCTGCCCGATCCCGAGTTGCGCCTTTTTCGGGGCCTCACCCCCACCGGCACGCTGGAGGAGCACCACGCCGCCGCGGCCGCCGTGGTGGACCAACTCGAGGGCAAAACCCGCATTGGCTTGAAAAGCGCGCGGTTCTTCGCCACCATTTTCCTGAACGCGGCCAACGGCATCATCATCGTCTTGGCCATGGGCCTGCTCATGGGGAGCGGGCTGAATTTGCTGGACGCAACAGGTATTTGAGATTCGACACACCGGAGTAAACCATGATGAACATTCACCAGAAACCGCAAGATTCGGCCCCTGAACGCGCGGACGCCGTATACAACGATCCGCGCCTGCGCGGCGTGCCGCGCCGTCAGATTGGCGCGAACTACCTCGTCGGCGCGCTGATCGCGCTGGCCATCGGAGGTGCCGCCGGCATATACATGATCGCCCAGGGGGGAGAAGGGGGGGGCGAAATGATGAACCAAGCCGCCGTTGATGAGGTAATTTCCTGGCTCAACTCGATGCACATGATCGGTATTACCCGGGGCTTTGATTATACCGGCCTCGACGAAACCGACCTGATAGCGGAAACATCCATCGACGACGAGGCCAACGTTTTTGGGATCGATATAGGGGTGGCTGTAGCCGCAGGCAACTGGCAACTCACATACACTGCCCCCGATGCGGCATCATGCAACTACATACTGCAAAGGATAGACGAGCATCAGGGCCTGGTCGCCGCCAACCCGGTGGCCTGTACGGCGGCCGGCGTGCTGACCGCCACGGTGGAGTGACCACGTGCAAATCGCCCCACTTTTGCTGTCGCTGGCGCTTTCCGGCGCCGCCGCGGCTTGGACCCTTGAGCGTTTCGAGCGGTTTTCGGAGGAAAACACCCTCCGTCTGGCGGCTTGGTCGTTGCGCGACGGACTCGCCGCCTACCGCGCGCTTAACTGCGGCATGGCGGACGGCGACGAACGGCCGATGGAAGAGGTGCTGACGGAAACCGACGTCTTTCCTAACGGCGATCCGGCCTTGGACCTTTTCGACTGGTCCTACTTGGCCGGCCCGAACGGATCGGCGTCAATGGTGGTGATTGTGGACGAAGACGAAGAAGGCGGCGGGGATGGGCGCGCCATACACGGCGCCATACGCGCAGTCTTCGGCGGCCAGATCGAGGAGCCGGGGCGGCTTGTAATCCCGATACCGCGCGGGCGGGTTGGCATCCTGCCCAACATGGCGGTCAACGTCGCCGGGGAGAACGACAATGAAGCACAGGCTCTCTGCTTTTGATCTTGCGCCGCCGGACGCGCAGCGCGGCAACGCCCTGCTCGGCTTCCTGCTGGTGCTCGGGTTTTCCGGCCTGGCGCTTGTGCTGGCCCAGCCCGTTCTTGAGCGGGCGCGCTTGGCAACTCTGCGCACCGCCTTGGCCGGTCAGATCAGCGAGGTCGCGCAGGCCGCAAAAACCTATTACATGTTCCAAGTGGACGCGGGCGAGGCGGACTGCATGGCTGAGCGGGAGGACTGCTGGCCGGCCGACCTCGAGGAAATGATCGACGCCGACTTTCTTCCCGAAGGCGCCGACCGCGGCGGATTCGGCCTTGACATCGAGGTTCGTCCCGAAGACACCCTAATCATAGTTTCCGCCGCGGTGCCAAACATTGCTCAAGCCAATCTGCTCGCGGCCGCTTTTGGGGGCATCGGCGCCGTGGACGCCGCCGCGCCCGGCGGACCGCGCGTCGATGTGTCCTGGTCCGCGCCCGGCGTCGACGGTGAACACCTTGCCCTGCTCGACCGCGACGCCACCCGACAAATGACGGGCGTGCTCACCTTCGATTTCGACACGATTGAAGACCGCACGAGCGAGCCGGTCGTGGTGGATTTTGGGGGCGGAGACATCATCGGCGCCGGCCAGGTCCGCGCCGGTTCAGCTCTAGTCGGAGACGAGGGCTTCCAGATCGAGTTGAGCGAGATTGGCAACCTCACCGCCCCGAGCGCGGTCATAACGACACTGGCCGCGGACGATTTCCGGGTCAACAACTAAGCTTTCGGGAGCGCTGATGATTCTTCGAACCGCAACATCCTCCGCCGCCTCCCGCTTCGCGTCAAATGGAGGATCACCCATGAAAAGTAAACACGCAACGGTCGCGGCCGAGGCCTCCAAGTATCTTTGGATTTCGATTTGCCTCATAGCGGTCGGCGCGCTCGCACTGGTTGCCGTTCCCGCCTTCGGCCAGGGCGACTGGCCCGATCCGGAAACCCGCAACGGCGACACGGCGCGTTTCCAGGACCAGCACCGCCAGGGAAGCGACCCGCTGGTGGTGCTGGTGCCGGCGCAGACTTCGGACACCGAAATTTGCAGCCGGCCCTCGCCGGGCGGCAACTGCTACCGCTTCACCAATACCGAAAACACGTCCCAGGCGATGGTGATCCTGCTCCACAGCGAAGACATGTGGCGCAACACCGGCCCGGACCAGTTCAACAGCGCGAAGCGCTCGGACTACGCCGCGGTGTGCGAGGCCTCCGAGACCTGGACGTCGTGGTCCGCCGTGGGCGACATCCCCGCCACCCCGGGTTCGACCTACACCGAACAACGCTCCTGCTCGCCCGGCCCGGCCAGCGACAACGTGCCGGTGTGCGACTGCGCCGAGCAGACCCAGACGCGCACTGCCACGGTGGTCGGGGAACAGTGCGAATACAGTGCCTGGCGCCCCCTGCGGAGCACCGTGGACAAGGGCGTGACGTTCACGCAGACCCGCTCGCTGACCTCGGGGCCGGCCTCCTGTCCCGGCCCCTACTCGCGGGAGCGCACCGGGACCCGGGAGTCCTGGGATTGCGGTTACGGCTCGTGGGCGCCGGCCCGGAGCACCTGGCTGGTGACGGAAAACAAAGAACAGCGCAGAACGGCCTCCCTGGACGATCCGGTGAACTGCCCGGAGTTGACGCGCATCATTCAAGGCACCGATGCGACGCCCTGGACGCCCGAGCCCGGCTCGGTCTGCTCTGGAGAAACATTCGAGCAATCGCGTTGGGTGTACAGCGCGGGCTCTCCCGGCAACAAGGCGAAGCGCACGCGCGATGCCACGGGAACAAAAAATTGCGTATGCCGGTACGGCGACTGGTATCCATCCGCCTCCAACTACACGGTCGGCACGCAATTCGATCAATTCCGCGATCCGTTGCCCGGCGAGCCGGCGCATTGCGCAACGGATGGCCGCGAAGCGTGGGGCACAAATCCGACATCCTGGACGCCCGGCACCAACACCTATTGCGAGGGAGTGACATTCACGCAATCGCGCTATGTGTATTCCTCCAGCGCCGCGGACCGGCGCGAATTGGATGAGAGAGAAGCGACCGGCACCAAAGAATGCAATTGCGACTCGTGGACCCCCTGGGCGCCTTCCCCATCCGAGTACAGCGTCGGCACGAAGTTCACGCAATACAGCGACCCGGCGGAGGGACAGCCCGCCCATTGCACGACGCGGAGCCAGGATGCATGGGGAACGATTCCGACGGCTTGGCTTCCACTTCCCTCGACCGTTTGCGACGGCGAAACGTTTAAACAGCGGCGCTGGGTGTATTCTTCCAGCGCGCCAAATCACATGGAACAGGAAGAGCGGGACGCCACGGGCACCAAAGTATGTATTCCCCCACAAACGCCGTGCGATTACAATAACGATTGGACTCCCGTGTCTTGGAGTAAGCCGGTCGGCCAGTCGGTTTATCAAACGCGAACTGAAAACACCGGCGGCTCTCATTGCACCGACCTATCCCGGATTATTCCCGGCGACGGTGTTTGGGTCGAAATCTGGCGCTACACCAATTATGAAGAATCGCTCCCCGTACACGGCTCCTATTGCTCCAACAATATTCCCGGCGACGACAACATTCCTTGGGGGCAACCTTGCTCGCGCGGTTCGCCACCTTATACCGCCGGAAGCGAATTAGCTTGCTATATGGTTTCATGCTTTCTTGAGATGAGGTCTTTGTTGCCCCCCTCGTAGGCTTTGTCTTTACTCAACTATTCTGTTGTGAGCCAGTCTACTGGATGCGGGTGCGCTCGGTGCCGTGTGCGTTGACTTTTCTGGAGTTCCGACCCAACATGGATTTGGTTCGGGGCTCGACTCCCGGAGGCAACCATGGCTCGAACCAATTGTAAGCTCTGCTTTCTCTGGTTCGTCGGATTTCTGCCGGCGCTGCCGGTTTGCGCGTTCGAGCTTTTGTATCCCGTTACCGTCTACGACCGCGAACTGGTTTGGCGCGTGGATCTCCCCGGCGTCAACGTCAATGGATTTCCCTACACCGAACTTTTCGGGGACGCCGTTACCGAATGGAACGGGAATTCTGTTCTTTCGATGGGATGGGAAGCAGTCGATCTCACTGATGGTTGCGATTTATCCGGCCACCGTGTAGGCGGTCTCCGATATTTTGCGGAACCGCTCGCGGTGCGATTCCACAGCCTCGAAAGCTGCACCGGCGGCCCTGATGGCCTATGGGCCGGCTACGCCGCCATCATTCCCAATCATGGCGGTTACCTCTGGAATGGTTCCGGATGGGAGCCCAATCCAAGATACGTCTACTTCGATGAAATTCCGGAAAGCCCGGGAATCAGCGACGCCAATCTTTTTGTTCGGACAGCTGCCAATATGCCTAGTGGCGTATGGCGTGAAACTGTTTTTCTAAGTGTCACGATTCACGAAATCGGCCACGCCATCGGTCTCGGACACAGCTCAATACTGGAATCCCAGATGAAAGTAGGCACGCCAACCCACGCTATTTTGACAGAAGACGACATCTGCGGCGCCGCTGTACTGTTCCGCGATTTCGAACGGTGCGGTTCCTACCTTTCGGCGGCGAGCACCGCCGAGCGCGGTTCCTGGGCGCATTTCGTCGGCTACGGCTCCAGTGACGCGGGATCATCCGCCTCCGAAACCCTGTGGCTCCACGACGAAATCCACGTTTACGGCACTATCGTTTTCGACCCGGCCCACGCCGATTCGGCAGGCGAGGTTCACATGGTCGCCGAGTTCGGCGGCGCCTTTTTCGCGCGCCACGAAGACGGCTCCTGGGCACCCTGGGACGGCGGCGACCTGCCCGCGGCCATCGCCTTCGAAGAACTCGGCTGGGCGGACGATTTCGCGGTGATCGGGCGGACCGATTACGAACGCCGCGACACCGACAAATTCACCGAAGAGGACTGGGATCGTTATTTTGCCGGCCTTGATCACATTTACGTCAATGCCCTGACCGGCGACATGCTGGGCCTGAAGGACGGTGACACCATTTCCTTCTGGATCGCCTATTCTTCGGAAGCCGAACCCGGCGTGTACCACCACGCCGCGCGGCCGATTGTCGTCACCTGGAGCGCGGAGCGGCCCGGGGAGCCTGAGTCCGGCGAATGATTCGGTGCGCGAACGTTCATCGTGTTCAACTTTCGCCGCCCCGTACCACGCACCAGACGTGGAGGATCCACCATGATTTGTGAACACATAACGGTGGTGGCCGAGCCTCCAAGTATCTTTGGATTCCGTTTTGCCTTTAGCGGCCGGCGCGCTCGCGCTGGTTGCCATTCCCGCCTTCGGCCAGGGCGACTGGCCCGACCCGGAAACCCGCAACGGCGACACGGCGCGTTTCCAGGACCAGCACCGCCAGGGCAGCGACCCGCTGGTGGTGCTGGTTCCGGCGCAGACTTCGGACACCGAGATTTGCAGCCGGCCCTCGCCCGGCGGCAACTGCTACCGCTTCACCAACACCGAAAACACCTCCCAGGCGATGGTGACCCTGCTCCACAGCGAAGACATGTGGCGCAACACCGGCCCGGACCAGTTCAACAGCGCGAAGCGCTCGGACTACGCCGCGGTGTGCGAGGCCTCCGAGACCTGGACGTCGTGGTCCGCCGTGGGCGACATCCCCTCGGCGCCGGGTGCGACCTACACCGAACAGCGCTCCTGCGCGCCCGGCCCGGCCAGTGACGACGTGCCGGTGTGCGACTGCGCCGAGCAGACCCACACGCGCACGGCGACGGTGGTCGGCGAACAGTGCGAATACAGCGCCTGGCGCCCCCTGCGGAGCACCGTGGACAAGGGCGTGACGTTCACGCAGACACGCTCGCTGACCTCGGGGCCGGCCTCCTGTCCCGGCCCCTACTCGCGGGAGCGCACCGCTTAACCGGCTGCGCCATGGTACCACCGTGATTCAATTCAAAGTGTGCAGCTACCGTCCACGTTGGCCTGCGGAACTCTTTCCCCAATCCACCCGGTCGAACGCGCCCAACCAGCCGTCGCCAACAGCTTTGCATTACGGCCGGTCACGTTAAACAGCACGCAAATCATGCTTTTTCGAGTTCACCACCGAAAAGGGCACTTGGGAACACGTCAGTAGCTACTTGAGGCCGCTTTAATTTGGCATTGACAGCACCAGAAAGAAGCGATTACGCTTCACTGGCTCGAAACACAGGAGTCACGATCCGCGATATCAAGTGACTCCACCAAAGTATGACCTGCCGCCTTTGGGTGGCAATAGGTCGTGTCCCCTGGCTGTCCCGGGGGCGCGGCCCCGAGCAGCCAGAATCATCCGTCGGCCACGGTCGACATCAGGAGAATGATATGGCTGCAAAACGGCCGCCTCATTACTTAAGCGATGAGGCGGGCGGGGGCGACCCCGCCGACAATATTATTATTGATCTCGAGGACGAGATCATGAGGAGTAAGAGCGAAAGCACTTACGTCCACCAGCTGCGCTGCCAGTGCTGCATTATCGGGACGCGATGCATTTGCGCCGCGTCCCGTGGCGGTTGTAGCTGCACCTACCCTTTCGAGTGTGCCTCTGGCACACTCTGAATGGGGAACGGGTAATTGGCCCGACTACAGGAGACCGCATTAAGGCATTTGCCTTAATGCGGTCTGTCCATAAGAGGCGCAAGTCTCAGGTGAGATCGCATCCGTTTTCGGATGTTCGATTAGTCCAAACAAGAACCGGCGTCCTCGGGCGCCGGTTTTTTCTGGAGTGCAGAAAATGAGCGCAGATAACCTCTATAAATTCAACCATCCTCACATGAAGATCGAGTTGCGCTCGGTCAGCGCCGCGATCTTGCTGAGCCACAAGTTGGGGCCAGCAAAGAAAGTGCTTGCCAAGAGTCCGTCAATCGAAAGATGGGACCGGTACGTGCGGCGATTCGAATCCGCCCGTGAAAACATCAAACAGGAATCTCACAAGGCCGCTCACCGGGAAGCGATTGCGGCGATCAAGTCAAACTACGCCGATTGCAAATCGCGGCTCGAGCATTTGCACAACACCGTCCTTCCCGCGATCCTCATCAATGGCGAGAAGCCCGAAATGCCCGAGGACGAGCCGGAAACATTCGTGATCTCTTTCCACACTTCCGAAGCTTGGCGCGCCGTGCGTCTGCTTAAAATCTACGACGAATTGTTCATCACCGCACTCGTTGCCGTGCGCTGCGCCCTGGTGGACGAGACGAAGCTTCCAGAGGATGTCAGCCCGCGCACGTACGTGAATGAGAACATTAGCATACCCGCGTTGAGAGCCATTCGCCGCTACTTCGAAGATTCTAAGGCGAACGTCTCCGCATTTTACGACGTCATAGAAGAAGGCAGAGTCGAAGCCAAGCGGCTCTGGCGCAAAGCTGAAAAGGAAAAAGCGAAAAAAGCGAAAAAAGCGAAAAAAGCGAAAAAAGCGGCATCCGAATCTGAAGTCGCGCCCGAATCTTGAGCTCGGCGATGACATCACGCAAGTAGCTGATTTTGCCGAGTCGCCGTGTTCGTCTAGACACAACAGGTCCGCCGAAATATGGCGCGCTGTAAGGCTTTTGAAAATTTACGACGAGCTTTTCGTCGCCGCCCACGTCGCCGTCCGTTGCGTCCGGGTGGACGAGGCGTTGCTGCCCGAAGGCGTCAGCCCGGGTCTTCACGTGAAAACGAGAATCCAGAAACCGGCGCTAAATGCGATCCACCGATTCATCGAGGTCAGCAAGCGGCACGTCGCCACCTTCTACGACGCCGTTGACGCTGGGCGCGTCGAAGCCAGGCGACTCAAACGCGAAGCCTCTCGGGTGAAAGCCGCCGCCGCTGCGTCTTCCAACCCGTCTTGAACGCTTCGGCTGCCCGCAGTCACTACCGCCGATCATCAGCTTCCCAATACCCATCGCGGCCTGGCTTTGGACACCGGCGCATTTTGCGCTGTGTCCGTTGACTTTCCGGGCTTTGCGGCCCAACATGGTTTTGGCTCCGGACTGCGCCCGAGAAGTACGAATCCGGCGAATGATTCGGCGCGCGAAAATTCAGCATCTTCAACTTTCGCCGCACCGCGTTTCGCACCAGATATGGAGGATCACCCATGAACAGTGAACGCGTAACGGTTGCGGCCGATGCCGCCGCGTTTGTTCGGGTTTTGTTTTGCTTCATCGCGGCCGGCGCGCTCGTACTGGTTGCCTTTCCCGCCTTCGGCCAGGGCGACTGGCCTGATCCGGAAACCCGCAACGGCGACACGGCGCGCTTCCAGGACCAGCACCGCCAGGGCAGCGACCCGCTGGTGGTGCTGGTGCCGGCGCAGACTTCGGACACCGAGATTTGCAGCCGGCCCTCGCCCGGCGGCAACTGCTACCGCTTCACCAACACCGAAAACACCTCCCAGGCGATGGTGATCCTGCTCCATAGCGAAGACATGTGGCGCAACACCGGCCCGGACCAGTTCAACAGCCCAAGGCGCTCAAGCTACGCCGCGGTGTGCGAGGCCTCCGAGACCTGGACGTCCTGGTCCGCCGTGGGCGACATCCCCTCGGCGCCGGGTGCGACCTACACCGAACAACGCTCCTGCTCGCCAGGCCCAGCCAGCGATAACGTGCCTGTTTGCGACTGCGCCGAGCAGACCCAAACGCGCACGGCCACGGTGGTCGGGGAACAGTGCGAATACAGTTCCTGGCGCCCCCTGCGGAGCACCGTGGACAAGGGCGTGACGTTCACGCAGACCCGCTCGCTGACCTCGGGGCCGGCCTCCTGTCCCGGCCCCTACTCGCGGGAACGCACCGGGACCCGGGAGTCCTGGGATTGCGGTTACGGCTCGTGGGCGCCGGCCCGGAACACCTGGCTGGTGACGGAAAACAAAGAACAGCGCAGAACGGCCTCCCTGGACGATCCTGTGAACTGCCCGGATTTGACGCGCATCATCCAGGGCACCGGGCCGACATCGTGGACCCCGAATCCCAATACCGTCTGCTCAGGGCAAAGTTTCGAACAATCGCGCTTGGTATACAGTATTGGCTCGCCAGGGAACACCACCGGGGAAACTCGCGACGCGACCGGCACCAAAATTTGCGTATGCCGGTACGGCGGCTGGCATCCATCCGCCTCCAACTACACGGTCGGCACACAGTTCGATCAATTCCGCGATCCGTTGCCCGGCGAGCCGGCGCATTGCAAAAGAGAATCGCGCGACGGCTGGGGCACGCAACCGACAGACTGGACGCCAGACACGGACGACTATTGCGAAGGAGTCATACTCAACCAAACGCGCCTGGTTTACTCCACCACATCCCCCACCCGCACCGAAGTGCAAACCCGCCAGGCGACGGGAACCAAAATTTGCAAATGCCAGTACGGTCCCTGGTATCCGGACCCCGACGATTACGTCGTGGGCACGCAATTCACCCAGTACAGCGATCCGTTGCCGGGACAGCCCATCCCTTGCGCGAGAAAAAGCCGGCCAGCCTGGGGAACGGATCCCACGAACTGGCTGCCGTATCCCTCGACCGTTTGCGCCGGCGAATCCTTCACCCAGACGCGCTGGGTATATTCATCCACCGCGCCGAACCGGATGCAACCGCAGGAGCGGAACGCCACGGGCACCAAAAATTGTCCACCCCCTCCACCTCCGTGCGACTACAACGACTGGGCACCCGCATCCTGCACAATTCCATCCGGTCAATCGTTTCTACAGTCCCGAACCGAAAAAAACAGCCAATCTCATTGTCCAACCCAAAACCGGACGGCCACGGGCACAGCCACGCGAATTGAAATCTGGCAGTTTCAAAGGAGAAGCGAATCCACCCCGGTCCACGGCAGCTATTGCGAGCAGCTCGACGGCGACCCGCGTCAAAGGCCGAGTAATCCGTTCGGTCAACGCTGCTCCCCGCCCAGCAGCGCCATCGGCGGCACCCCAACCAACTGCCGAAGGGCGTCATGCGTTTTGACCCAAGTCAATTACCAGTATTGCCAATGAGGTTTGATAACCGTCTTCTTCGCCTCAAATCCCGGCTGCCGCCCCAGTCGGCTCCGACTGGGCACAGCCACTTTCGGCACCACGTCCGTTGACTTTTAAGGGATTGCGGCCCAAATTTGTGTCGGGTTCTGGCTCCACCCGTGGAGGCAACCATGGCTCGAACAAATTGTAAGCACGGCTTTCTCTGGTTCGTCGGCTTTCTGCCGGCGCTGCCGGTTTGCGCGTTCGAGCTGTGGCATCCTGTCACCGTCTATGACCGGGAGATGGTGTGGCGCGTCGATCTACCCGGCGTCAACGTCAACAAGTTCGCCTACACGGAATTGTTTGGTGACGCCGTTTCCGAATGGAACGAGAATTCCGTTCTGTCGATGGGGTGGGAGGCGATTAATCTCACCGACGGTTGCGATAAAACCAGCCACCGCGCTGGAGGTCTCCGCTACTACGCCGAGCCGCTAGCGGTGCGCTTTCACAGCCTGGAAGGCTGCACCGGCGGGCCTGATGTGCCTTGGGCCGGTTACGCAAACGTGATTCCCAATCACGGCGGTTACCTTTGGAACGGTTCCGGCTGGGAACCCGATCCGAAATTTATTTACTACGATGAGATTCCAGATGAACCCGGTCTCAGCGACGCAAATCTGTTCATGCGCATGGCGGATGAGATGCGCGACGGCATATGGCATGAAGCCACATTCACAATCACTTCGCAGCACGAAATTGGGCACGCCATCGGTCTGGGTCACGGTTCTGTTATCGCTTCCCGAATGATCGGCACCAGTTGGTCGCACCTGAAACTGTCCGAAGACGACATCTGCGGCGCCGCTGTACTGTTCCGCGATTTCGAACGGTGCGGTTCCTACCTTTCGGCGGCGAGCACCGCTGAGCGCGGCTCCTGGGCGCATTTCGTCGGCTACGGCTCCAACGACGCTGGATTTTCCGCTTCCGAATCTCTGTGGCTGCACGACGAAATCCACGTTTACGGCACTATCGTTTTCGACCCGGCCCACGCCGATTGCCCGGGCGAGATTCACATGATCGCCGAGTTCGGCGGCGCCTTTTTCGCCCGTCATGAAGACGGCTCCTGGGCACCCTGGGACGGTGGCGACCTTCCCGCGGCCATCGCCTTCGAAGAACTCGGCTGGGCGGACGATTTCGCGGTGATCGGGCGGACCGATTACGAACGCCGCGACACCGACAAATTCACCGAAGAGGACTGGGATCGTTATTTTGCCGGCCTTGATCACATTTACGTCAATGCCCTGACCGGCGACATGCTGGGCCTGAAGGACGGTGACACCATTTCCTTCTGGATCGCCTATTCTTCGGAAGCCGAACCCGGCGTGTACCACCACGCCGCGCGGCCGATTGTCGTCACCTGGAGCGCGGAGCGGCCCGGGGAGTCCGAATCCGGCGAATGATTCGCTGGGTGGACATTTAGCGCATTAAACTTCCTGGTTTCCCTCCCTTAGTGGTCTAATTCGATGTTCCCGCAGAATGCTGTTCAGGCGGATTCCATGCTTGTAATCAAGACCGAAAGGCTGCTCCTGCGGAAGCCCCGCGTAACCGACAAGCCCCAATTGATCGCCGGCCTCGGCAATTGGGCGGTTGCCAAGTGGCTCTCGCGGGTACCTTATCCCTACACCGAGCAACACGCCGATGAGTGGCTTCGTTCGGGCGGCGCGGCCGAGCTGAATTTTTCAATTTGCGAAAACGACGTCTTGATCGGCGGCATCGCCCTATCGCCAGATCAAGACAACCACACCTTGGGTTTTTGGTTGTGCGAATCACGCTGGGGCTTCGGATACGCCACCGAAGCTGGCGAAGCCTTGCTCGGGTGCGCGGTTGAAACCTTGGGAATACGCAACATCGTCGCGCGCCACATGCGGGGGAACCTCGCTTCGGCGAATGTACTCGCGAAACTTGGATTTGTCGCAGCGGGACAGGGGAAAAGCTACTGCCTATCCCGCCGCGAATACCGCCCCCACATCAACCTGTTGCTGCTTCCGCCCCACCAAAGCCAAGATCGCCACGGACGTGTTCGGCGCTAATTCCGCCCGCGAAGTCCGTTTCTACGGGAGTACCGTTCCTTCGACTACAAGAAAGGCGACGATATCGCAGTCGCCAAGTTAAATTCGGTCCGAAAAACGTCGACCGCTTCATTATGTACTACCTCCGGAAAGTTCCACTCGCGCCCCACAAAGCGCATCTCTCGTTTGACTCCAAGCTACCTTGGAAGTATTCCGCGATAGGCTACAATGGGGCGGTTGCGGTAGTGATTGGAGAGTGTTTTGAACAGATTATGGTGCCTGCTATTGGCGGGTTTGTTGCCGTGGGCCGGGCAGGCCCAGACGGGACAAGGCCTCGTTCCCATCGATCCGGCGCTGCGGGAGGCATTCCAGGCGGTGCGCGCGGATGCGCGGGTGGCCGTCGCCCTGGAACAGCTCGAATTGCGCGAGGCCGCCACCGTCGAGGAGCAGATTCGCATCACCGAGATACCCGCACCGCCATTCATGGAAGACGAGCGCGCGGCCGACTACCTTGAGCAATTGCGCTCGCGGGGCCTGTCCGAGGCCTGGATGGACAGCGAAGGCAACGCCATTGGCATGCGCCGGGGTTCGGGGGACGGCCCCACCTTGCTCATTTCCGCGCATCTGGACACCGTGTTTCCGCCCGAGGTGGACACCAGCGTGGAATTTCGCGACGGCAGGTATTACGCGCCGGGCATCGGCGATGACGCCCGTGGCCTGGCGGTGTTGTTGGCGGTGGTCGAGGTGCTCAACGAAAGCGGCATCGAGACCGGCGCCGACATCATGTTCGCCGGCAATGTCGGCGAGGAGGGCCGCGGCGATTTGCGCGGCATCAAAGCGATTTTCCGCGACCACCCGGAAATCGATGGATACATTTCCGTCGATGGCGTGCGCATGAACCGCATCACCACCGGCGGCACCGGCTCGCGCCGCTTCGAATTCCGCTTCAGCGGCCCCGGCGGGCATTCCTTCGGCGCTTTTGGCGTTGCCAGCGCCACCCACGCCATGGGGCGGGCCATCGCCCACATCGCCGAACTGCGCACGCCAGCCAGTCCGAAAACGACATTCACCGTCGGCACCGTCGCGGGCGGCACTTCGGTGAATTCGATTGCCGCCGACGCGGTGTTCGCCATCGACATGCGCTCGAACGACAGCGAGGAACTCGCTTTTCTCGAAGCCCAGGCCAAGAACCTGGCCCTCGCGGCGGTGGCGGAAGAGAACGCGCGCTGGGCGAGCGATGACATATCCGTCGAATTCGTGCTCATCGGCGACCGCCCAACCGGTTTTACGCCGCCTAACAGCCCCGTGGTGCAAGCCGCCGCGCTGGCTTTCGAAACCAACGCCATCCCCATGCGGGAGCTTGGCATTTCCAGCACCGATGCGAACTTGCCGATGTCGCTGGGCATTCCCGCCATCACCATCGCCGGTGGTGGCGACGGCGGCGGCGCCCATTCCCCGGATGAGTGGTTTGCTCCCGACGAATCGCATCTCGGCCCGCAGACCGTGCTGCTGACGATACTGGCCCTAGCCGGCATCGAAGGCGTCAGCGACCCGCTTTTGCGGGAACGAGCCGCGGCGGAAAGCGACTAGCCGCGCAGGAAATACAGCCTATCGACTCGCAATGAGGCAGTCGCCGTTGGATTTAATCCACTGGAAAGCAATTAATTCTCCGCTTCTTCCGGCTGCCGGCGCAGGTGGCCGTAAAGCAATTCTTCCGTGAACTCGACGCATTTGAATTCGAGCAATTGCATATTTTCGTCGAGGCGACGGTACAGCGGCATGCGAATTGTCCACGGCTCGGTGTAGACCGCCGGGTCTTCCATGGTCGCCTCGTACAGCAGCACGTCGCGGCTCATATGGGACCAGCGCTCGGTCACGCGCAGGCCTTCGGTGTGGTGGTTGCCGGCGTGGTCGAACCAGGTGTCCGGCACCTGGTCGGTGACTTCGATGACCATGGTGTCGCCTTCGAAAGTGACCAGGTTGTGGCCCATCCAGGTGTAGATTGGCGCTTCGAAATCGGGTTGGTCGACATAGCCGATGCGGCTCGCGCTGGCGAACTCGTAGGCGAAAACCACGTGATCCGGCGACTGGATGATCTGGAACGGAAACGGCAGATAATTGGAGCGGGGGATGCCGGGCATATAACATTTGACCACCGGGTCCAGCGCCAGCCAATCCGCCTGGTTGGCCTGCTGCTGGGCGCGCGCTTCCGGCGTGTAGGGAATCTCCCCACCCACCACGACGCCAAGCCCCGCCGGGATGGCGCCAATCGCGCCGGTTTCCGGCAGGGGGCCGAAATCCGCGGCATGGGGTTCGATGTCGTAATGCGCCGAACCGATCGCCTGCCAGATGCCATTAAAGTCCGGCCGGCCGTCGGCGGTGCGGGGTATGCCGTCGTTGTCGGCGGTTTGCGCCGCCACGGTGCCGGCAAGGCAGCCGAGCAAAAGGCAAATCCGGCAGGTTTCGATAAGCGTGCGGGGCAATGTCATGCGAATCTCCCGTGCTGTGAATCGGCTGTGCGCGAGCCGAAAATACTAGCACAGTCAATCCGTCTCGGCGCACATTAGATCAAGCGCGATCAACAGCGATTGCGCCACGGCCATGTGCCCGGCCAGCGCGGTTACGCCAAGCACCTTGGCTGTGGGCACCGGCAAGTGAACATCGCGGCATCCCGGTGCCGGAGCCAGGGTCAATTCCGTGATGGCGAGAATCGGAACCCGGCGCGCGCGGGCGTCCGCCAGCATCGCCGCGGGCAACTTTCCCGCCGCGTCGTGGATCAGAACCAGCAAATCGTTTGCGCCCAGAACGGGAAAATCCTGGTTCGCGTCCCCGGCGCGCGGCGCGAACAACTCGCATTCGCGGCCGCGCTCCCGCAAACCGTTGGCGAGCAGCGCGGCAACCGGGAACGCGTCGTCAACCCCCACCGCGCAAATGTTTCCAGCGACCTTGAGCAGATTGGCGGCGCGTTGCAAGCTGTGCGGGGCCAGCGCAGACTTGAGCGATTGAAGCGATCTTGTCGAAGTCCGCGCAATCGCGTCCAATATCCCGGTGACTTCGTCTTCGCCCGGCTTGCCGGCGAGTTTTGCGGGTTTTGTAGCCGGAGATTCCACTCGCGCCTGATTCCTGGCCGCCACCGCAGACCTTGGGAAATGTATGGATTGGTTGACAATGTAACAAATTTTCTATTTGTCCGTAAGTTTTGAACATTCATTCCCACACAGGGCGGATTGAAATTGCGCGGCAATGCTGTCACCATCCTGCCGCTTTCTGGCTTTAACCGCTGCATCTTCCCGGCACAATGAATCAACTGTCCGCGTCCCAGCGTTTCGAATGGCTGCAGGGAGAAATTCAACGCCAATTCGATACGCTCAGTCCGCACCTGCAACGAATCGCGGAGTACGCGCTGGCCGACCCGGACCGTTTCGCCCTGCAGACCGTCGCGCAAACCGCGGGGGAAATCGGTGTGCAGCCGTCCAGTCTTGTGCGTTTCGCCAAATGGTTTGACTTCTCCGGCTTCACCGAATTGCAACAGGTGTACCGCGCGCGCTTGACCGAAACCGCGGACAAGTTTCGCGACCAGGTGAACGAACATCGTGCCGCCTTGCGCGAATCCGACGCGGGCGACCCGAAAACGATGCTGAACACATTCGCCGACAGCTCGATTCTGGCCATCAACCAGATGCGCCACGAACTCGCGGCGGACAAATTGCGCCAAGCGGTGAACATGCTGGAACGCGCGCGGTTCATTCATGTGCTGGGCCAGCGCCAGGCCTTTCCCGTGGCGGCCTGTTTGACGCAAGGGCTGACCAAGCTGGGATGCCGCTGCCAATTGCTCGATACGATGGCGGGGATGCTGCCGCAGCAGGTTGCCAGCCTTGGCGAATTGGACTTGCTCGTCGTTATCGGCTTGTCCGACTACTCCCGGGCGCAATTGGAGACCGTGCCGGAGGCGCATCGGCGCGGCGTGCCGGTGCTGGCCATAAGCAACAGCCCAAGCGACCCTTTGGCGCGCAATTCAAGCCTGAACTTGATGGTTCGCGACCCGCAAATCCACCGCGTCGAACCGCTGGCGCCGTATGTTGTGCTGGCGCAGACCTTGCTGGTCGCGCTGGCCTCGGCGCTGGAAGCCCGCGCGGCGCCGGAAGTCGCCAACCGCTAGCGGCCATCTCTATCTTGGCCAAACGCACAGCCAGTCAAGCGGATGGCCAACCAGGCAACTGGATGGGAAAATACACAGGCACCAAAACGGGAACGAGTTCATGCAATTGAGCCGCGAATACGCACTCGGCGCTTTCCACATCCGCATTCATTGGATCGTTTTCGCCGCGGTGGTGATGAGCATCGCCGGCCTGCTGCGCCTGAGTTGGTGGCAACTCGAGCGCGCCGGTGAAAAGGTCGACGCCCAGCGCGAACTGGAAGCGCAACTTTCGCTGACCGCGCCGCCCATCGAGGAGATTCCGCGCGGGCACTTGCATCCCGCCAACCCGGAATTGCCGAACCGGCATGTCACCTTGACCGGCGAATATGAAAATGACCGCGGCATTCTGGTTTTGGCCGAATTCTTCGACGGCCAGATCGGCTATGGCGTGGTCACCCCGTTTCGGCTCGCGGCGACGGGTGAACTGGTCCTGGTCGAGCGCGGCTGGATCAACGGTATCGCCGTCGATGCCGAAAACCTGAACCTGCGCCCGGTTGAAGGCCCTGTGAGCACCAGCGCCCAGATTCACGTGCCGCCGAGCGACGCCAGGGTGCTGCCCAGCCAAATCGACCCGGAAAATTGGCCTTTGCGTGTGCGTTGGCTCGAGCTCGATGTGCTGGCCGGCGTGTTCGGGGAAGAATTGTTTCCTTTCACCGTCAGGCTCACCGAAGACCAGCCCGGCGTGTTCGTGCGGCACTGGCCGGCGGTTAGCGCCGACACCGCCGGCTATACGCAAAACCTCTCCTATGCCCTGCAATGGTTCGCCGCGGCTTTCGCGGTGTTCCTGGTCAGCTTGCTGGCAAGCTCCAATCTCTGGTCCCTGCTGCGCGAGTCGGGCTGATCAATCCGCCGCTGTCATCGCGCGCGAAACGAAGCCCGGTCGCGGAATTCCCGGGCAAACCCGGCAACGCCGGACGCTTGGGATTTCTTTTCATTCGGGCGCGGTTTCGTGGTAACCTTCCGCCCTGAATTGCCGTTACAGTATTTGAGGAAATGGCTCGTCAGCCGAGGGGAGAGATCTCATGCTTAGGTTGCTAAAAAACAGTTTGCCAATTCAAGGGCTGTCACTGGCCGCGCTGGCCTTGACCGCCACCGGCGCCGCGGCGCAGTCGAATGAAGTTACCTTCCACAAGGATATTGAACCCATCCTGCAACGCAGTTGCCAAAACTGCCACCGCGTTGGCGGCGCCGGCCCGATGCCGCTGGTGACCTATGAACAAGTGGCGCCTTTCGCGGGACTGATTGAATACAAAACCGGCCTGCGCGACCGCGCTGGCGCGATGCCGCCCTGGTATGTCGAGAAGAACATCGGCATCCAGGAATTCAAGGATGATCCTTCCCTGAGCGATGAGGATATCGCGGCCATCTCCGCCTGGGCCCGCGGCGGCGCGCAACAGGGCGACCCGGCGGACGCGCCCGCGCCGCTGGAATTCGACGACAGCGTCAAATGGCGCGCCGGCGAACCCGACCTGATCGTGCGCATGGCCGATGTCACCAAATTGGCCGGCACGCCGGACTGGTGGGGCGAGATTGAATCGGCGCCCACCGGGCTGGAGGAAGACCGTTACGTGAAGTCGGTGGAGATCGTTGAAGTCAACGACGTCAACAACCAGGTTGGCACCGGACGCGAAACCGTGGGCGGACGCTATATTTTCCACCACATGATCTGGGGTACCGCGAAGTTCGACGAAAACGGCGAACGCCTGCCGGGACCGGCGCTGCCCTGGCCGGTGCATGAAGTTGGCCGCAACGCCGACATCTTCGACGAAGACGCCGGCAGATTGCTGCAAGCCGGCTCCTGGGTGGTCTCCGATTCGGTGCATTTGCATTCCAACGGCCGCGACACCACGGGCCATTTGGAAATCGGCTTCCGCTTCCATCCCCGTGACTATCAGCCCAAGTACCAGAACACTTTCATCGGCTTGGGCAACGGCGTGGACATCAGCATCGCGGGCAACGAGAAGGACCAGGAATTGCACGCCTACACGGTGCTGGACCAACACACCAAGATCATCACCTTCGAACCGCATCTGCACGCCCCGGGCGAGCGCATGTGTCTCGAGGCCATTTGGGGCTATACCGTGGAAACCCTGTCCTGCGTTGGCTACGACCACAACTGGGTGCGCGGCTATCCCTATGCCGACCACGCCGCTCCGCTGCTGCCCAAAGGCACCATCCTGCACATCGTCGGTTACATGAACAACACCGAAAGCAATCCCAATGTTCCCGACCCGCGCAACTGGCAAGGCTCGGGCAACCGCTCGGTGACCAACATGTTCATCGACCTCGGCATCCGCGTCACGATGACCGACGAGCAGTTTCATGAAGCGATGGCTGAGCGTCGCGAAACGCTCAATCTGGGCCCCAATGATCACGTGATCGGCTGTCCGCTGTGTCTGGCGCCGCTGGTTGCGCCGATCAGCGATGACGTCGAAAGCGAAACCGCAGCGCCTTGATCCGAGAATCATGAAACCACAATCCGTCGCACGGCCAGGCAGTTGGTTCTGCCTGGCCGTTCTTCTAAGCGTTTCAATCGACGCCGCCGGCCAAGCCCAGCCCAGCTACCAGATAGGGCGGCATGTTGAACCCGCCTATGAAGGCTGGCGGCCCAACGCGGACGGCACCTTCAGTTTTATGTTCGGATACATGAACGAAAACTGGGCCGAGACTCCCGATATCCCTGTCGGCGAGAACAATTTCTTCTCGCCCGGCGAAGCCGACCGCGGCCAACCCACGCATTTCCTGCCGCGCCGCAACCGCTGGCATTTCGAAGTGGTTGTGCCGGCGGACTGGGGCGACCGCGAACTCGTCTGGACCCTCACCCATAACGGGGAAACCCGCAGCGCCTACGCCACCTTGCGCCAGGATTACCTGGTGGACAATATGGTGATCGCCTCCGAAACCGGCTCGCTTGGCGCGGGCACGAGCAGCCCCGAATCCCGCGCCAATGTGCCGCCCGTGGTTGAAGTGCTCGGCGACGCCATTCGCCAGGCGCAGGTCGGCGAAGCCATTGAACTGCGCACCCTGGTAACCGACGATGGCCTGCCGGTTCGCAGGCGCGACTCGACGGTAACCAGCGAAGAAGCGCTGGAGCGTATGTTGCGTCCACCCAGCCGCGTAACCGTTGGCAAGGTGAACGGCTTGTTCCTGTCCTGGAACAAGTATCGCGGCCCGGAAGGTGGCACGGTGACGTTCGACCCACCCTTGCCCAAGCCCTGGGAAGACACCCGCGCATCGGCCAATTCGCCCTGGGGGCCGCTCTGGCTGCCGCCACCCATACCAGAGGACGGAATTTACGAGGCCAGCGCCACTTTCGACACGCCGGGAACCTGGATTCTTTGGGCGCGGGCGGACGATGGCGGCCTGTACCACGACCAGTACATCACCGTAAACGTCACCGAGTAGCCGAGGGGATTGGCGATCCCAAAAGGGCGTCGCAAGCGGCTACAGATGCTGCGCGCCTGCTGGATGGTCAGCAAGGTTGCTCGGTTTCAGGGTCGGTTTCCAAATCGATGGTGAATGGCGGGTCGAAACGGGGCGGGTCCCGGTTGATAATGATGCGCGTGCGGGGTGGCGCGACGTAGCGGGTATCGGGATCGGTTCCCGCGCGCTCTTGCAGGAACAATTCCTCCGCTTCCCGAATCAACGACGGCGCCCGCGCGCCGGGCCCGAAAGCAAAGCTGAAACTGCCGCGGATCAACTGCTCCCGCGCCGAAAGAATCGCCCAGTCGGCGGTGTAATACACGGCTTGGGGCAGTTCGGGCAATTTCCATATGTAACTGCGCCGGGGCCTGGGGTTGTAGCGGAAATTGATTTCAACCCAGGCGCGGGATTCGTCGCGCAAGGTGAGCTTGACCAGACGCACATCGTCGGGAAACACCAGGCTCAACTCGTCCGGGGCAATGTCCAGCACGGCGTCGTTCACCGGCGCGGTGGTGGTGTTGGCGGCAAGCCCGTCCACATCCCGCGGCGGCCAGGAAACCGGGTTGACTTGCGCGCAGGCGGTGCCCGCCGCCAACAACAGCAGCGCGCTGGCCAGGCATTCGCGAATGTTGCCGCGCAGACCGGATTTCGTCATGGCATGGCCGAAAACTGTTGACAAAAACTGTTGAATTGAACGCGAAGGGCACTTCGCCAAGCCCCGCAAAAGCATAGCATTCCCCACCGGCAAAGGAAAAAGGAAGCTTTATGAAAAGCGATCTGGCGGAAATTTTGGGCGCCTTGCGGGACCATCCCGAAAACCGGGCCAAGGTATCGGAGCACTGGTCCCAGGGCCGGTCGGTTTTCGGCGGCGTCGCGGCCGCGCTGGCGGTGACGGCCATGCGCAAGGAAGTGGCCGCGGAGCGCTCGCTGCGGTCGTTGATGGTTTCCTTTGTCGGCCCCCTGCAGCCCGGCGAGTCGAAAGTGGACACCCGCGTGCTGCGCGAAGGCGGCAACGTCACCCAGGCCAGCGCCGAAATCATCCAAAACGGCCAAGTCTGCCTGCAAGCGCTGGCGGCGTATGGCAAACCGCGGGCGGGGCTCGCAATCGAAATTGATCATGGCTTCACGGCGGACCGGCCCGAGCCGGACACGCCGCTGCGCGAGCAAGATCCCAAACGCATGCCCGGCTTCCTCAGATTCTACGAAGGCCGCTGGATGGACGGCGGAACGCCCTATTCCGGCGATGCCAAAAACTCCATCAGAATCTGGGCCGCCCACCGCGGCGAATTGACCGGATTTCGCGACGAAGCGGTCGTCGCCGTCGCCGACATTCCCCCGCCCGTGCTGCTGAACCGCTTCACCGACACCCGCACGCCATCGAGTTCACTGTCCTGGTCGCTGGAATTCGTCACCCCGCCGGAACAAATCGCCACCCGCTGGTTCCAACTGAAGTTCGACATTGAATGGGCCGCCAACGGCTACACCCAGCAATCCGGCACCATCTTCAGCGAAGACGGCAGGCTCGCCGCCCTCTCCCGCCAAACCATGGTCTACTTCCAACCAAAACCGAACTAAGTGAACCCCAAAAAGATTCTGCGACTCCGCTCCGCTCCGCGCAGAATGACGCAATGGACCCGCAGTGCGCAAGTCGCTGTCAGCCGGTGCCCATATTTCCCCGCTTTCTATTAAAATCCCCCCATGCTCCGCGCAATTCTTCTCAGTCTCGCGTTGACGGCCCCCGCCGGGCTCGCCTTTGCCCAGCATTCCCATGGCGTGCTGTCACCCGGAGTGACTTTTCCACCGGACGACTCCGTTCTGTCCGACCCGCCGCGCATGATCACCATGAGTTTCCGGGTTGATGTGCGCCTGCTGAAACTGGCGCTCTACACCTCGAACGAAGAATGGGTCAATATCGGTTTCATCTACGACCCTGAGCGCGTCGGGCAAAGCTTTGTCTACCCGATTCCATTCGAATTGCCGCCAGCCGACTACTACATCGCGCGCTGGTCCGTCACCGACGACCAGCGCGCCCGGCTGCTCAACGGCGAATTCAAATTCGCCTTCGGCGACGGCGCGATTCCACCTTCGGAATTCATTGACTCGCTGGTTAGCGACCTGGAAGAAGTGTTACCCGAAACCGGCGCCTATCGCATCGGCATCGATCCATAGCCCGGTTACTTGAAGGTAAACCCCTGCTCCGCAAGGAAGCCGCGCATATGCGGGCGGGATTTTTCTGAAAGCAAACTCGCCACCTGCTGCGACCAGCTTATGCCATGGCCGCCGCCAGTTCGCGTCGCGTAATACTCGCGCACCCGCTCGTCGTACGCCTCGATCGCTTCCCGGTCGCCCTCCTCGTTGTACCGGTCCTGCTTCACAATCACCGACATCGGCAGCCGCGGCTTGACTTCCGGGTTCTGGGCCGGGTAACCCAGGCAAAGCCCGAACACCGGATACACCCCCTTGGGCAATTCGAGCAGCTCGCTCACCGGCCCCGGATTGTTGCGGATGCCGCCGATGTAGCAAATGCCGAGCCCTGCGGATTCGGCGGCGCCCACCATGCTTTGCGCCATCAGCGCCACATCAACCGTGGCGATGATGAAATGTTCCGTGAAATCGCCGGCAAAAGCTTTGCCGTATTCCCGGCACCAGTTGCCGGCGCGCTTCAAATCGGCGCAAAACACCATGAACTCGGCGGCGCTGGCGACATAGGGCTGATTGCCCGCCAGTTGCGCGATTCGCTCCCGCTTATCCCTGTCGCCAACGCGAACAATGGTGGCGCCTTGCAGAAAGCTTGAAGTAGCCGCCCCCTGACCGGCGCGAACCAGTTCCGCGAACAACTCCGGCGCGATCGGCTGGTCGGTGAACTTGCGGATGGAACGATGCGATTTCAACAACTCGATAAACGGATTCATACCTTCTTTCCTTGCCATGCGCGGAGTGCGCAATGTACAGCATTTCCGTGCTAAATCCATCCGCGCAAAACCGGCTCAGTGCTGGTTTGCAACGATTTGGGCCGCCGCCGGTGCGCCAAGACGCGGCCCGCGCGGCGATCGTAAATCGAACCGCCAAGAATTGGTGCGCGGCGCCCCTTCGCGGATGGACCAAAAAAATGGGCCGGCCTGTTGCACAGGCCGGCCCCAAAATGGGACACTGCGAGCGACATCCAGCGAAGGAGGGGATGGATCAGGGAAGATCCGAAGCTGGATTGCCGCGGTTTGCGGAAAAATCGCGCGAGTCCGGGGAATGG
This sequence comes from uncultured Pseudohongiella sp., assembly GCA_965221015.1. Lineage (GTDB taxonomy): Bacteria > Pseudomonadota > Gammaproteobacteria > Pseudomonadales > Pseudohongiellaceae > UBA9145. The sequence goes on from OZ244859.1 coordinate 2,047,620, forward strand.
GATTCCGGACTAGCGCATCAAAAGAAGCATCTCTCTTCCTTCCCGCATTACAGTGATCCCGATGAGATTGCCGGCGGCCTCTATTTGCTCGTTGAAGTCCGCCAGCGAAGCGACCGGTCGACGATTGACAGCTACGATGACGTCGCCTGTACGAACACCCGCCGACCACGCGGCGCTGCCTTCCCGAACCTCTGTAACTTCTACGCCCGCAACGCCAAAAAGGTTACTGTCCGCATCGCGCAGCAAGGCGCCGCGGAAACCGGTGTTTTGCGGTTCGCGGCTTGGACTGGTCGCGGCCACAGCCTGACCCGCGGCGTTGCCGATAACCGCATCGAGTTCCATGCGGCGGCCGTCGCGCAGCAGCGCGACTTCCACTTCATCGCCTTGCAGCATCAATCCAACCATGTTGCGCAGTTCCCTGGCGTTGCCCACGGGCTCGCCGTTCAACGCGACAATCACGTCGGAAACCTCAATTCCCGCAGCCTCGGCGCCGCTTTCCGGGGAGACCGCCATCACCACCGCGCCGGAATTCGTCTCCAGCCCAAGCGCTTCGGAAAGTTCCGGCGTAACATCGTTGATGGAAACGCCGAGCAAACCGCGTCTGACTTCGCCGTCGCGCTCAAGATGCGCCATGACCGTTTGCACCATATCCACCGGCACCGCGAAACCAATGCCGTTGTTGCCGCCGCCGCTGCCGCTGATGATGGCGGTGTTGATGCCGACCAGGTTGCCTTCCAGATCAATCAAGGCGCCGCCGGAATTGCCGACGTTGATCGCCGCATCGGTCTGGATGAAATCTTCGTAATTGTTTCTGTTCAAACCGGCCCTGCCGAGCGCGCTGACAATGCCGGAAGTCGCGGTCTGCCCGATTCCGAAAGGATTGCCGAGCGCAACCACAAAGTCCCCCACCCGGACGGTCTCAATCTCGGCGAATGCGATTTCAACCAGATCATCCAGGTCGATGCGCAACAGCGCGAGATCGGTGTAGGCGTCGCTGCCCAGCAATTCGGCCTCGTCGCTGCGCCCATCGCTCAGGCGCACGGTAATTGTTGCGGCATCGTCAATCACATGGTGGTTGGTGATCACCAAGCCCTCGGCGGCATTGACGATTACCCCCGAGCCAGCGCCCCGGGGCAACATTCTCCGGCCATCGCCGAAATCGAACTCCGGCAGGTTTTCGAAGAACCGCCGCATGCCTTCCGGCAGTTCGTTGCCGGGAAAGGAAAACTGCCGCTGCGTGGCAACTTCCCTTGTGGTGGCGATTTCCACCACGGCGCCATTGATCCGCTCCAGCATGGGCGCAAGCGTGGGCAGCCCCCGCGCGGCCATACTCTCTTCCGCGGCCCGGGCCTGGCCGACAATGGCCAGCGCAAGTATCGCCGCCAAGGCAAAGCCCCAGCCAAGGGGGATGGGCGCTGAAATGGATTTGCTTCGCTCAATCATCGCTACACTCCTCACTGCAAAATCAAACCGAATGCGAGCTCCGCCGTTTCCCGGCGGTTCAGCGGGCTATATTGGGGCTCGCCGGGATAAATTGCCTGACGAAAATGTGAAAAAAATATCCAGAATTCCTGCCCAGTCCCCGCCCCGCCCGCGCGCCACGTATACTTTGCGCTTGGAAAATCTCAAACCGGCCGCATTTTTCGGGAAAGGTTTTGCAACCAATCCGGTGATTTGAGCGTCTAATAGGTCTGAGTAGCCGGATGGGTTGCGGGAGCGGAGCGAGTGTCATGCAATTACAGCGGGTTTCCGAGCCGACGCGCGGTGATTTTGTCATCGGCGGCTGGCGTATTGAGCCGGCTTGCAACCGGATTTTTCATGGCGGCGGCGAGCAACGGAAGCTTGAACCGCGGCTGATGCATTTGTTGTGCTTGCTTGCGGCCCATCCCGGCCAAACCTTGAGCAGGGAGGAATTGACCACCGCGCTGTGGCCGCGCGTGGTCGTGACGGAAAATTCACTGACGCGGGCGGTTTCCGGTTTGCGCAAGCAGTTGCGCGGCGTCGGCGGCGCCACGCTCAGGATTGAAACCGTGCCCAAGAAAGGCTATCGACTGGTCGCCGAGCCAGCGCCGAATGCGGGCGCGAATGGCGACACGAAAGCTGAGGAGCGGTCGCTTCTTGCCCGCTTTGCCGCACCCCTTTCTGCACCCTTTGCTGTGCCCTTCTCTGTACCTTGGCCGGCGTTCGCGGTTTCAGCGCTGGCGCTGACAATTTTGGCCGGAAGCTGGTTGACGGAAAGAGGCGGCGGTCAAATTGCTCCCCGGCAATCCGATATCGCGGTGGCGGATTTCGGCCGTGAATACATACCGGCAAGCAGCGCCGGCGGCGGACTCGGGGGCGTCCGGCACGAAGCGCCGGTGCTATCAAGCGACGGTGGCCGCTTCGCGTTTATTCGCCACGACACATCCGGCTCAACCATCTGGCTTGGAGACTTGCGCGGCGGTGCGGAACCCGTCGCGCTTTACGCCAGCCACGCGCCGCTGTCCAATTTGGTCTGGTCTCCGGCGGGGGACGCCCTGCTGTTCGCCCGCCACAGCGCCATCGCCACGGAAGCAATGTACGGCGGCAGCGCTTCCAGGCAATTGATGCAGTTCGATTTGACCACCTGGACGGTCTCCGTGCTGGTGGAGGAACCGGATCGAGCCGATCAAGCCCCAGCCTCGGAAATCGACCTGACCTGATTCATTGCTGGCAAACTTCCGTTCAGGGAGACCGTCGAAAGGCCGCAACGGAGTCGGGTGGCTGGGATTCCGGTCAACATTCCTGCCGCACAGCCTCCCTCACATCGGCATGGACGGCGGCCCCACCGTCGTGGCCAGATAACTGGTAACGATAAGAATCGCCGCCGCGATACAAATTTCCGCCTTGATCGCGCCGGTCAGCCTGCCGGCGTCGGCGCCCGCCAACATGCGCGGCACCAGCAGAAAGCGGTTGCCCGCGGCCACCAGCAGCAACAGGCCCACCAATCCCAGCTTGATCATCAAGGTCAGCCCGTATGCCGTGGAAATCAGCTCGCCGGGGGTGTGAAACAGGGCCAGCACCAGAATCACGCCGGCCGCGAACAACAGCAACAGACAATAGCTTGCCATATCGCCAAAGCGCTTCATCGTCGTGGCGAGGCTTTCCCCGCCGCCGCTCAGGCAGAGCCAAAGCAAAGGCGGCAAAGAGCCGATCCATAGGCCCGCGGCGAGCATATGCAGGACAATCGAGATTTGGGCCAGTGGGAAAAGTACGGCGATATGGCCAACCACGGTGAAGCTTGCCAGCAACAACAGCAGTGAAAGCGCGTGGGCCGCGGCGAGCGCATGGAATTGCTTTTCCGTGGGAGGTCGATCGCCAAGCCGGGCGGCGAACAGGCCGCAGGCGACCACCGGCAACAGAAATCCGCTCAGGCGCAGCAAGCTCGCATCGCCGACTTCAAAGCTCAGCAGCAAACGCGCCATGTCGAGGTCGAACATACCCGCCAGGCCACCACCGCTGCTTGCTCCCACCTGGAACAGGAAGCTGAGCAGGGCGGCGTTGAAGCCGATCAGGCAACACAGGCCGATGTAGGTGGTGATCGCGACCACCGTCTGTCTGCGGCCATCGCGGTAGAACAATAGGCAAACCGTGCCGCCGGCCAAGCTGGCGATGCCGGGATATTGCAACAATTTGCCCAGTTGCAGCGCAAGGTCCCAAGCCGTGCCGGGCATAGGCCTTTTCCTTGCCCAGCGCGGGCCGCAAATCAGTTTCCGGCGATGCCGGCCGCGTTCGGATCGACCGTGAAGCTGAATGTGTCGGTCAGCGTATGGCCGTCGGCACTGATGGCGGCCCATTGCACAGTGATTTGACCAGTGGGAATGTTCGGCGCTTCAATCCGGTAAGCCGCCAGCGGCTCTGGGTTCACGCTGAATTCGGTTGCCACTTCAACTTCGCCATGGAAGACCTGCAAACGCACGAGCCGCACGGGACCGTTGAATTCGACTTCGATGGCGCTTGCCTGCGCCACGGTGGAATCGGCCGCGGGCGAGGAAGACTTCAGCGGGGTATGGGCGTAAGCCGCCAGCGGGATGATCAATGCGGCGAGCAGCGCCGGCAAACGGAAAATCGACGTAAATCGCATGTTCAGACCCTTCTGCGCGGGCTATGCCCGTGGATTTTGTGAATGCCGATTATCGCAGACTGTTGCGCCATTCCGCCCGCCGCCGCTGTGCGTCAAATTGTCGCAGCAACCAAGACTGCGAAGGTGGAGCCCAAGGAGATTCCGCGCGGATTTCCCCAATTGTCATTCCGCGCGGGTTTCCCCAATTGTCATTCTGCGCGGAGCGAAGCGGAGTCGCAGAATCTCCCGCCGAATGCGCCACCCCAAGGAGATTCCGCGACTGCGCGCGGAATGACATTGCGGTGGAATCCTGGTTACTTTCTGCGCCACACCGGTTGCAGCGGCGAAAGGTTGATTTCCTCAAGCACCGTGCCGGGCCGCGCTTCGAGCAGCAGGGCGAGCACGCTGGCGACATCTTCCGGTGCGATGGCATTGTCTGCGCCCTCCCCCGGCTCAAAATGCAAATCGTCAAAGAACGGCGTGCGCACCGCGCCGGGATTGATCAAACTCACGCGCACGCCGGATTTGCCGCATTCCTCGCGCAAGGCCTGGGCGAAACCGCGAATGGCGAATTTGCTGGCGCAATAAATGCTGCCTTGCCGCGTTCCGCGCAACGCGGACTCCGAGCCCACAAAAACGATGTCGCCGCGGCCCTGGCGCTTGAGCATAGGCAGGAAAGCTTTTGTGACGATGGCGTGGGAAAGAAAATTGGTGTTTATGACCGCCCGCATATCCTCGACCGACAGTTGCTCGAGAAAACCCATGCGGCCGATGCCGGCATTGTTCACGAGGGCGCGGACGGGGTCGTCAAGGCCGCGCAGTATCTCGGTGATGCGGGAATGCAGCCAGTCTGTATCGGACAGGTCCACCTGTTCCTGGCGGTAGCCGGCATGTTGCAAAGGGATTTTGGCGCTATCTTGCACGAGACCCAGCACGGCGTATTGCCGTTCCAGCATTTCGCGGGCCATGGCGAGGCCGATGCCCGAATTTGATCCGGAAATTACCACGAGGGGCTTCGCGCTAACATCGTTCATTTCATTCTTGCCTATTCAACGATATTGTTCGTGGCTTCGTTCCGTCGCTGTCGGACGGCGACTTACATTGTGCGACCCTATTGGGCGATTTTCTCCAAGCGGTGCAAGTTTCATGGTGTCTCCCGCCCGAGGCCTCTTGCGCTGCGCAGAGCCCTCTTGAGAAATCCCTGATCAAAAAAGTGGCGACGCATGCGTCACCCGCGGTCGCGGACTGTGCACGATGTTTCGGGCAAGGCATGCCTCGCGCCTACATGTGAACCGTTGGCATGTTGGTTCTGTACCGCGACTATGCGCCGGCTGGGTCGGAATTTCCTTAGTTGGCGCAGCGATAGTAACTTGCCGGGTCGATGTGGCGAAACAGCGTTTGCTCCAGCTCGGCGAGCCAGGTTTCCTGGTCGGGTTGTTTCAGGGAGACGACACCGTTTTGGGTTTGGGTTTCGCGGGCGAACAGTGGCTCATCGGGATACAGTTTGAGGGTGTTGCGGAAGTAACTTGCGGGCATGCGAAACAGGCCGGTGCTGGTGGAATGCAAACGGCTGGCGTCGAGGCGGCTGAATACGAGTTCGAACAAGTGCGCATAGGCATTCGGGTCCGCTTCGGGCAGCAGCGGCTCGAAGCGAACCGCGACGGGCCAGCCGGCTTGCTGCAAGCGTGCCAGCGCGGCAACGCGTTTGGCGATCGATGGAACACCATGTTCCAAACGCTTCGCGCAATCCTCCGTGGTGAAACTCATGGCGGTGACGCAATTCGCCGTTGGCGGCAATCGCAACAGGCCGGAGATTTGCGTGCTTTTGGTGCGCAGTTCGAGCGTGGCCTCGGGCAACTGGGCGAAAAACGGCACTATAAATTCGGCGAATTTGCTTACGGGGTCCAGCGCGAGGCTGTCGCAATCGTAGCCGCTGTAAAACACTTGCCTGCCGCCGCTTTCGGCGATTTGCCGTAGGATTGATTCGGCGAAGTCCTCGTAATTGACGAACAGCACACAGTGTGCCGAACGAAACATGCCTTGCAGGAAACAATAGCGGCAGTCGTAGATGCAATTCAGCATATGGGAGAAGTAGTGGCTGCGGTCGGCGTCGAATCCGTATCCGGCCGGCGCCGGCAGCACCTTGCGGCCATGTTTACGCGCCAGAATCAAGGCCGGATATTGCTTTTGCAAGCGGAAGTTTTGGCTCTTGCGATTGAAAATCTTCCCAAAACGTTCGCATTCAATTTGGGGCAGGTCGGCAAAACGCGCAAGAATCGCCTTGGCGCGCGGATGATCGCGCACTTCGGATTCGAAATAGACCGCGGAAAACACAACCTCACCTCAGTCGCGGCTGGCGAAGTTGGCGCAATGGGGATTGCCGCGACCGGAACTGCCGCGCCAAAGCAGCGTCACGCCGGTCGATTTTCCGGCCAACCTTAACCATCGGCTTCGACAATTTCGGCGGATTGCGCATCGGACAATTCCGACTCCAACGCTTGCATCAACGCCGCCGCGCCGGGGAAGCTCCGCCGAGCCAACTCGCCGAGCCGGCGCTGTCTTCCCAAGGCGCGGAAACGGCGGCACAAGCGGGCCAAAGCGGCGCGGCGGGTTGCGCTGAACCGGTGTTTGTTGAGCAGGGTTTCGTATTCCGCGGGCAGCGCGTGCCAATCGGCAAAAGCCGCGCTGCGCGAGCGGAGATGGGCCACCAATTGGCGAATCGCGGACTCTTGATGCCGAATCAGTTCGGGAACCCGGTTTAGGTCGAGTTCGGCAACCGGCTGCGCGCGATTGTCCGAAATGATCTTGAATACCGAAACCAGGTCCGACGGCACCAAGCCCGCGGCGGCGGCGAAGAAGCCCGCCGCCTCCATGTCGTAAGCGCAGTCCTGCGGATATGCGGATTCGGGAGCATCCACAGTTATCAGAGGGCAGCTTGGCTGACCAGGATTGGCCACGGGCGGCCAATGGAACTGCCCGGCATTGCGGTCTTCGATGCGGTGGATCAAAAAGCCTTCTCCCAGCGCGGCGTTGCGATGTCCGGCAATGCCCAGGTTCAGCCAGGCGCGCATTCCCGGAGCTTGACGGCCATGCATCCAATCCACGGCATCCGCGGCGTTTCGTACACCGACGCCGCAAATTACCAAAGCAATTTCTTGCTTATTCCCATAACAGCGAAATTTGCCACGCGGCTCGATTTCCTCCAAATTGAACCATTCAATCAGCGCTTTCGCCTCCAGCGGATGCGCCACGACCAGATTGACTGCTCCATTCATGTTGAGAATTTACCCGCGGAGATTCAGCGACCAAAGAGCCCGTCATCCTGCGCGAAGTCGCAGGCTCTCGCTCGAATCGCCTCGTATTCTTCGGCAAGTTGCATATTGCCGCGTTTGCGGGCGCCATTGATGAGTATCTCGCACTTCCCGCGAAGAGTTTTCAGCGCCAGCTGCCGTTGAGTTTCATCCAACCCACCCTCCGCGAGCAAATCAAGCAAGGCGCTCACCCGGAATCGATCCATCCCCCAATGCCGACGCGAAAGCTGGTCGTTGTGCCCGCCGTACTTTCGCAACAAAGGCTGGTCGACATAAAGCACAGGAAAGCGGCTGCAAACCCGCAACCACAAATCATAATCCTCGCAGGCGGGAAGTTGTTCCTTGAATCCACCCACTTCCGCCAGCAGACTCTTTTCGATAATCGCGGCGGAAGGTGAAATCGCGCACAGCGGCAGGCAATGCTCGAATATCCACCCGCCCCGCTTGCGATGCCGCCGCGCCGGATTCACCCTGCGACCATTGCGAATCCAGATCTCGTCGCAATGAATCAGCCGGTGGCCGGGCTGTTCCCCCAAGGCCGCGAACTGACGTTCGAGTTTTTCCGGCAACCATTCGTCGTCCGAGTCGAGCAAGGCGACCCATTCGCAGTCACAATGGCGAATTCCGAGATTGCGCGCCGCGCTCACGCCGCGGTTCTCTTGCCGCAAATACAAAACTTCCGGATAGCCCGCCACCAATTCCGCGGTGGCGTCACCCGAACCATCATCCACCACAATAACCTGCGTCAAAGGCAATGTCTGGGAAAACACCGAATCCAGCGCCCGCCCCAACGTACGCGCCCGATCAAACGTCGGAATAACCACCCCAACCGATTCCGGCATTCACCACCTCCCAGACCCCGAGGCGTCGCAAGACGTGAGTCGCCGTCGGGTGGCGGGGGGTGGTCGAAGCCACTGAATCCAAGCCATGGATGTCATGCACAACCCACCAGAATCCCCATGAAGACTCCGTGACTTCGCACGCTGTGAGTCGCCGTTGGCTGGTGGAGTGTTCAGCGGGCGTGTGAGGCATGGATGCCGACCGCGAAGCCTACATGTATGGTCCGCCCCGCGTTTGCAAGTGTGAAGTTTGGGGATGGGGAAGACAAGAATCGGTTGCAGACATGTATCCGGCCTCTGTGTCGGAGCGCTTCGCTCCGGGGCCCTGAGGGGTTCCGCACATGCGCGCCTTATCAAGGATGCGGTCTCGAAGACCACTGTAGGTCGCAGGCTCTGCGCATGTCGGTCCGACCAGTCTCGCCATCACTTTCACTTCACGCTTCGCAACCGTGGGCGCATCGAGCCGCCCGTCTGGAAGCTTTTCTCCTTATCAACAATATCGAAGTTGCATTGCCGCGCCGCCCGTCACGCGGCCTTGCCGAGGTGATCGAAGTTGAACGCCGACCCGTTCGCCAGCACCGCCCAGGCGGTGCGCGCGTTCTTGTTCGCCAGGGCCACCGCCGCGATGTTCCGGCCGCGCCGCCCCTCGACCGACGTGGCCCACTCGCTGCGCCGGTCTTCGCGCCGCGCCGCCCATCGCAGCGCCGCCCGGGCGCCGTGTATCAGCAGACAGCGCACGTAGCGGTCGCCGCGCTTGCTGATGCCGAGCAGCCGCGTGCGCCCGCCCGTCGAATGCTGCCGCGGCACCAGGCCCAGCCAGGCCGCGAGCTCGCGGCCGTTGCGGAACGACGAGGCGTCCCCCACCGCCGCCGCCAGCGCCGTGGCCGTCAACGGGCCGATGCCGGGAATCTCCCGCAGCCGCCGGCACGCCGGATCCGCGGCGGCGTGCGCCTGGATCTCGGCCTCGAACCGCTTCACGCGCCCGTCCAGATAACGCAGTTCCCCGCCGAGATCGCGCAACAGCGCCCGGCCCTTGGGCGGCAACTCGTTCTCCGCGTCCTCCAGCACCTCCGGCAATCGCCGCAGCAACGCCCCGATGCCCTTTTCGGACTCGATCCCGTACTCCAGCAGGAAACCATGCAACTGGTTCGCCTGCGACGTTCGGTCCCGCACCGCCAGCCGACGCGCCCGGTGCAACTGCTGCATGTGCTGTTGCTCCACCGACTTCAGCCCGACCGCGCGCATCTCCGGCCGGCTCGACGCCTCGGCGATCCCGTCCGCGTCGTTCGCGTCGTTCTTGTTGCGGTGCATGTACGGCGCCACCTTGTGCGGGCTCATCAGCATCGCCCGGTGGCCAAGGCTTTGCGCCAGCCGGCCCCAGTGGTGCGCGCTGGCGCATGCTTCCATCGCCACCACGCAGCCCGCCGGCAGCAGCGCCAGGTACGAATGCAGTTGCGCGCGCCGGAACCGCTTGCGCTCCAGCACCTGTCCATCCGCGTCCATCGCGGTCACGTGGAAAATCTTCTTGGCCAAATCAATGCCCACCCGTGTAATATCAGTCATGGTCCGCTCCGTTGTTGGAAAACCCTGAGTCATTTTGGCCTTCGAGGCCGTAGAAATGAAGCGGGGCGGACCATCCCATCAGGGATGTATTTACGGCGTCCGCTGAACACTCCACCAGCCAACGGCGACGGATCGAAGCCAGAATCTCACCGATACTTCGCCAACTCCTTTCGAGCGATCACACGCCGATGCACCTCATCGGGACCATCCGCCAACCGCAAAGTCCGCTGCGCCGTCCACAGAGATGCCAGCGGAAAATCCTGCGAAACACCCGCGGCGCCGTGAATTTGCATCGCGCGGTCGATCACCCGCAGCGACATGTTCGGCACCGCCACCTTGATCTGGGATATCGCGTCGCGGGCGGCCCGGTTGCCGATGCTGTCCATCAGCCAAGCCGCGCGCAGCACCAGCAGACGGCACATTTCAATCTCGATGCGGCTGTCGGCGATCACATCGTAGTTGCCGCCGAGCTCCGCCAGCGGCTTGCCGAAAGCCTCGCGGCTGACCGCGCGCTTGCACATCAGGTCGAGCGCCTTCTCCGCCGCGCCGATCGAGCGCATGCAATGATGAATCCGGCCCGGACCAAGCCGGCCCTGGGAAATCTCGAAACCCCTGCCGCGGCCCAAAATGATATTGCTTTCCGGCACCCGCACATTGTGAAACTTGATATGCATGTGGCCGTGGGGCGCGTCGTCATGCCCGAATACGCACATTGGCCGCACGATTTCCACGCCCGGTGTGTCCTTCGGCACCAGGATCTGGGATTGGCGGTTGTGCCGCGGAGCGCCCGGGTCGGTAACCACCATGACGATCATGATCTTGCAGCGGGCGTCGCCGGCGCCCGAGATATAGAATTTTTCGCCGTTGATCACCCATTCGCCGCCGTCGAGCACGGCGCTGGTCGAGATGTTGGTGGCGTCGGAAGAAGCGACATTGGGTTCGGTCATGGCGAAGGCCGAGCGAATTTCGCCCGCCAGCAAGGGTTCCAGCCATTGCTTCTTCTGCTCTTCCGAGCCGAAGCGTTCGAGCACTTCCATATTGCCGGTGTCGGGCGCGCTGCAATTCATCGACTCCGAGGCCAATCGACTGCGGCCCATGATTTCCGCCAGGTGGGCGTATTCGAGATTGCTGATGCCCGCCCCTCCCTGGCTTTCCGGCAGGAAAAAATTCCACAGACCCTGCTTGCGCGCTTCCTGTTTCAGGCCATTGAGAATTTCATCCTGCCGCGCTGTGTGGGACCAGCGGTCGCCGACGTTGATCTCGGCCAGGTATTCCGCTTCCACCGGCTCCACCTTTTCGTCGACAAAACGGCGGATTTTTTCGCGTATTTCGGTCAGTTCTTCGGATAAACCCAAGTTCATCGCAATTGCTCTCCGTACTTGTTCCCAGTTATTGTCGCTGGTATTGGGCGTGCGTCAGCCCGCGGCTGTGTCGCCGGCCAACAATTGATGCCGTGCGGGCCGCGCTCGAAGCCGCGCATCGAAAACGCCAGCCTTCACTCTCAGGCGGTGCCGCCGCCATCGACGACCAAAGTTTGCCCGGTGGTGAAACTGCCCGCGCTGGATGCGAAATAGACCGCCGCGCCGGCAATCTCGTCGGGCTCGCCGATGCGCCGCAAGGGATACCGCTTCACCGTAGACTTGTAAATGTCGGGATTCTCCCACAGGGCGCGGGCGAATTCGGTGCGCACAAGCCCGGGGGCAATACAGTTCACGCGCACGTTGCTCGGCCCCCATTCCAACGCGAGATTGCGCGCGATTTGCATGTCGGCGGCTTTTGAAATCGCATAGGCGCCCAGCACGTTGCTGCCGCGCAATCCGGCGATGGAAGACACGATGATGACCGAGCCGCCGCCATTCTCCGCCATGCCGGGAATCACCATGCGGCAGAGCCGGTGGATGCTGCCAATGTTGGCGTGCATCACCTTGTCGAACGCTTCGTCGGGGATCTCTTGGGAAGGGCCGAAATGCGGATTCAGCGCCGCGTTGCAGACCAGTATGTCGATGCGGCCAAAATGTTCGCGGGTGTCGTCGGCGAGGGCCTGCAATTGCTCCTTGTGGTTGATGTTGCAGGCGATGGCCACCGCTTCGCCGCCACTGTTGCAGATTTCCGTGGCGACTTCCTCGCAGGCGTCGAGGTTGCGGCTGGAAACCACCACTTTCGCGCCATGTTCGGCATAGCGCAGGGCGATGGCCTTGCCGATGCCGCGGCTTGAACCGGTAATCAGCGCCACCTTGTCTGTCAGATCAAATAAGCTCATGAATGTTCTCTGGTTTCAATTGTGATTGTAAGCCGCGCTCCCCGTTCGCCAATCAAAAGGCTGTTTCAATTCTCGTCCATCCAGTCCCTTCGTCCTTTGGAAACGGAAGTGCCGCCATCGACGGGGATGACCGCGCCGGTGGTGTAGGAGCCTGCCCGTGACGCCAGGTAGACCACGATGCCGACGATTTCCTCCGGCCTGCCGATGCGCCGGAGCGGACAATCCGCTTCGATGTCGGCCAGATAGTGCTCGAACACGTGGCGGGTCATGCGCGAGGCGAAAAACCCGGGGGCGATGGCGTTCACGGTAATGTCTCTTGGGCCAAGTTCCACTGCCAGCGCTCGGGTGAGATGATGCAGCGCGGCCTTGCTCGCCGAATAGGCGAAAGTGGGCACCCGCTGCACGATGGGCACATGAAGACCGTCCATAGAGCCGATATTAATGATTCGCGCGGGCGTTTCGGCATTGCCCGCCGCGGCCAGCAGCGGCGCGAGGTCGCGCGTGAGGGCGAACTGGGCGTTGACATTGGTGTCCATCACTTTGGCGAAGCCGGCGTCGGGGTAATCGGCGAGTTTTGCGCCCCAGTTGGTGCCCGCGTTGTTGATCAGCAAATCCAGCGAACCGAATCGCTTTTCCACTTCGCCTGCAAGCCGCAGCCGGTCTTCGGCTTGGGTAATGTCGAATTCGAACGCTTCCACTGTCGGGTAGTCCCCGACTTCGGTCAGCGCTTGATCAAGTTTCTTGCGCGAACGCGAAGCGATGATTACACGCGCGCCGTTTTGCAGCAGGCCTCTCGCCATTTCCAGGCCGATGCCGCTGCTGCCGCCGGTGACTAGGGCGGTTTTGCCGCTCAGGTCAAACAGGCTGTTTACGGTAAAGTCTGGCGGCGCTGGGTCGGCCATGTCGTTCAGTCCGCCACCTTGACCAGTTGCTTGCCGAAATTGCGGCCCTTGAGCATGCCGCGGAAGTACTCCGGCGCGTTTTCCAGGCCCTCGCCGACGCTTTCTCGGTACTTGAGTTTGCCTTGCTGGATCCATTGGCCAAGTTGGCGGGTCGCCTCGACCCATTGCGCCTGCCATTCGGTGACGAGGAAGAAACGGTGCTCGGGAACGGGCGCCAAGCGTTTGAGAATGTGGAATGGAGTTTCTGACTGTTCGAGATTGGCGTCGTTGTAGTTCGAAATGTATCCGCAAATCGGCACCCGGGCACCGGGGTTGAGCAGGCCGGCGACGGCCTTGGTTACGGCGCCGCCGACGTTTTCGAAGTAGATGTCGACGCCGGTTGGGCAGGCGGCTTTGAGTTTTTCGGCAAAATTTTCAGTCTTGTAGTCGATGCAGGCGTCGAAGCCGAGTTCTTCGCGCACGAAGCGGCATTTGTCGGGGCCACCCGCGACGCCCACGGCGCGCAGGCCGAGAATTTTCGCCATTTGGCCGACCACGGAGCCCACGGCGCCGGATGCGGCGGCCACGACGAGGGTTTCCCCGGCTTGGGGCTTGCCGACTTCGCGCAACCCGAAATATGCGGTTCGGCCGGGCATGCCGACCACGCCGAGGTGGGCGGACAATGTGCCGTTGGCGAGGTCAACGGGCATGAGGGCGGGGTGGTCGGCGTCGGCCACAATGTGGGACTGCCAGCCGAGATGGGCGGCGACGGTGTCGCCGGGCCGAAATTTGTCGGATTTCGATTCGAGCACGACTCCGGTTGACTCCCCGGTCATGACATCGCCGATTTGCAGGGGTTTGGCGTAGGATTTCATGTCGTTCATGCGCGGGCGCATGTAGGGGTCGAGGGAGAGCCAGTGGACTTTGATTAAAATCTGGTTGTCTTGGAGTTCGGGCAGCTCGAGGGTTTCGACGCGGAAGCAGTCGTCGGTTGGTTCGCCTTCGGGTCTGCGGGCGAGGACGATGCGGGTGTTGGTTGTCATGGGGTTGCGGGTCCTTGGAGTGCGTTTTGCAAGGGCGCATGCTAGCACAGGGGGACGGTTGTTAGAGAGTTTGTGGCTTCGATACGTCGCTGTTGGATTTGGTTTGTGGCTTCGATCCGTCGCCGTTGGCGGGCAGGGGGTTCAGCGGACGCCGTGAATACATCCATGTAGGCTTCGGGCTCGGCATCCTGCCTCGCACGCCCGCTGAACCCCCTGCCCGCCAACGGCGACTCACGTTGTGCGGAACCGAACCGCCCTTGTTGGCATTGCAGTCCGGATTCTTGCATTCTTGGAGATTTTTGCTTGCCGTCCCTGGCGCGAGTTTCTTGGCTTCGACTACCCCCGGCCTGGCCATCCATGGCCAGTCGTTCGTCCAGCCGCCGAGCGCAGCTAGGCGTCGCTCGGCCTGCGCATGAAGCTGCGCTTCATGAACGCTTGGCCTCGCCCCTCAGAAAGCTTCGCTTTCTGTCGGCTGCGCCGACCGGGTTCGTGCATTCTTGGAGATTGTGCATGCCATCCCTGGCGCGAGTTTACCGGCTTCGACCACCCCCAGCCTGGCCATCCATGGCCAGTCGTTCGGCCCTCAGAAAGCTTCGCTTTCTGTCGGCTGCGCCGACCGGGCCTCACCCATGCCTCGCACGCCCGCTGAACCCCCTGCCCGCCAACGGCGACTCACAGTGTGCAGACCCCCAACCAACGGCGACTCACAGTGTGCAGCCCTCCCACGTCATTCTGCGCGGAGCGGAGCGGAGTCGCAGAATCTCGTCGGGATTGCGGCTTCGGCGCGCCGCCCCAAGACAACTCACAGTGTGCAGCCCTCCCATGTCATTCTGCGCGGAGCGGAGCGGAGTCGCAGAATCTCTTCGGGATTGTGGCTTCGGCGCGGCGCGCTACGGCAACTTACTGTATGTGGGTGACTTCGTTGCTTTGGGTGGGGGGTTAGAAGTCGACGTTTACGTTGATGCCGAAGTCTTCGAGGATTTCGAGGTTGTCGAAATCTGTTTCGTTGTCGACTTTGAATTGGAGGAAGCTGTTGTCGATTTCGAAATTGAACAGCTCGCGGCCGCTCACGGTAGCTTCGATGAACGCCAGCAGGAAGAACGCGAGGATTACGCTGGCGAGCAGGGTGTGGCGGTTGTGCATGATGTATTTTTTCATGGCGGGACTCGTCTGTTGGTTGTTTTCTAGTCGTTAAAGCGGTGCATCAGTGTGGCGCCGGCGAGCAAAATGCTTCCCAGCGCGAGCGACACCAGCATGTCGTAGCTGAACAAGGTTGCGGGGATGTCGGACCAGCCGAACACGGCGGCGGCGGCGTTCCATGTCAGCCAGTTGCCGAAGTGGAAGGATTCGAACAGGTATGCCTCCAGAATGGCGAGCAAAATAAAGCTGGCCATCACCCAAAGGAAGGGAACGCGCCGGGCATAGGCGGAAAACAGCAGGAACCAGCCGACGAAGGGCAGCAGCAGCAAGCCGTTCAACCAGGCGAAGAAGCAAAACAGCAAGGTGCCGTCGAGCGCGAGCAGCAGGGTTTTGCCGACGCCGAGGGGCAAATCGAATTGCCAGGCGGTGGTCTGGAGCCAAAACAGGGCCACCAGCAGGAAGATGAAGAGAAACACCGCGGTAATCGCGGGGACGGCGAAGATGGTGATGACGACCCTCGAAAGCACGGTTTGCCAGTCGGCGACGGGCATCGACTGCCAGAACAGGAAGCTGCGGTCTTTGCGGTCCTGATAGAGGCAGGCGCTGAGGTAAATGATGGAGATCAGAAAAAGCACCGGAACGAAAGCGTAGGAAAGCAGCACGGGGATGATGACGGCCGCTTGCATGGGCAGGTCGGCCACCAGGGTGGTCGCCCGCATGGCCAGCGCCTGTTCCATGCTCTCCGGCAGGGCCAGCAGTATGAGGTAACCAAGCAGCAGGAAGAATAATCCGTCAACCGCCGGCGTGATCACGAACAGGTTGCGATGTTCCTGCAGTTCCTTGCGCAGCAGCGCGCCGAAGCGGCGCAGTTCAGTTTCCATGGTTGGTCTCCGGTTTGAGTTTGGCCACGAACAGGTCGGCGACGGCCGGTGTGCGCGGCTTGCCCAGGCCTTCCACCCGCTCGCGCGGCACACCGGCGTACAGGCACACGAGTTGGCCGAGCAGTTCGCGCTGGTGTATGGGTTTGAGGTTCAGCGCCTGTTCGCGTTGGGCCGGGTCCACGGCGACTTCGATGTATTGCTCGGCCATGTCCGTTACGGACATGTCGAGTGCGATTTTGCCGCGGTCGATGAATATCAGGTGCGTGAGCAAATGCTCGATTTCCTCGACTTGATGGGTGCTGATAATGATGGTGCGGCTGCCGTCGTAATAGTCGTTGAGCAGGCGGTCGTAAAACGTTTTGCGGTACATGATGTCGAGGCCGATCGTGGGCTCATCGAGCACGAGCAGGCTGGCGTCGATGGCCATGACCACGGACAGGTGCAATTGCGTGATCATGCCTTTCGACAGCGCCCGGATGCGTTTGTCCGCGGGAATGTCGGTGTCGGCGAGCAGCCGCTCGGCCCGCGAGCGGTCGAAACCGGGATGCACCGCTTCCACATAGTCGAGCAGGCGCTTGCTGGTCATCCAGCCGGGCAGGACGCCAACGTCGGCGATGAAGCAGACTTCGCGCATGAGCTCGTGTCTGGATGCGCGCGGGTCCATGCCGGCCACTTCAAGCTCCCCGCCGACGTCGATCAGTCCGAGCAGGGCTTTCAGGGTCGTGGTTTTGCCGGCGCCATTGGGGCCGATCAGGCCGTTGATCGAACCGGCGGAAATGGCGAGATCAACCCCGTCGAGGGCCTTTTGACTGCCGTAGGTTTTTGTCAGCGCCTTGGCCGCAACTACGTTTTGCATGAATCGCTACCTGATTTGAATTGACTGTTCCGATGAGGTTCGTTGACCGGTTGTTGATGGCGCCAAACTGTCAGTGTCATGGGCCTTTTTTCGCTTTGCGGGCGCCTGGCGGCTTGCCGGCCACGCCGGGCAAGTCGGCCATGCGCAATCCCAGCCGGTGGATGCGCTCCAACACGGCCGGCCATTGCTTGTTCAGAAAACGCTCCCGCTCGAGCGCGCGCAGCCGTTCCCGCGCGCCGGCGGCGACATACATGCCCAACCCGCGCCGCGTTTCGAGCAATTGCTCATCGACCAGCATTTGGTAGGCGCGGGAAACGGTGATGGGATTGATGCGCAGCTCGTGGGAAATCTTGCGCACCGATGGCAGCGCCTCGCCTTCGGCCCAAACGCCGTCGATGATGCGCTCGGCGACGCGGTCGCGCAGTTGCCGATAAATGGGTTCGCTGTTGTTCCAGTTGACTCGCAAGGTTCGCGCCCGGTGTCTAGCGTTTACCGCCTGCTATGGTGTTGTACGTGACCATAACACCATATCAGCATCCGATCAACAGTTTTTTTGAATTTGGCATTCTGTTGGCCATTTTGCAGATAAGATCAAAGCGCATATAATCGGCGGGTTATAAAAACAACATCCGCGCAAGTCCGTTTAGCTGTCACAGGGGAAATCAATGAAAGTTCAAATTCCATTCAACCGCCGACCGGCGGTGTTGATGCTCGCCGCCGCCATGGTTCCGTTTTGCCAACAGGCGTCGGCCCAGCAGGACGTCATCGAAGAGGTGATTGTCACCGGTTCGCGCATTGCCCGCGACGCCAACCTGGTCGGCGCTTTGCCGGTGCAGTCGCTCACCGCGGAAGATATCGCCGCTTCGGGCGAGTTTTCCCTATCCGATGTCGTAAATGACATCCCGGCGCTGCTCTCGTCCCTGACGGCGGAACAATCCAATGCCGGCAGTCAACGGTTGAACTTGCGTGGACTGGGACAGAGCCGCACATTGACGCTGGTTGACGGTCGCCGCCATGTTGGCGGACTGCAAGGCTCCGCGTCGGTGGACATCGGCTCAATCCCGTCGGCCCTGGTCGAACGGGTGGAAGTGCTCACCGGCGGCGCATCGGCCGTTTACGGCGCCGACGCCGTCACCGGGGTGGTGAATTTCATCCTGCGGGACGATTACGAAGGCTTGGAAATCAACGCGCGCTACGCATCGTCCGAATACAGCGATGCGCAACAAGCCGTTTTTTCACTGGTCTACGGTGAAAACTTTGCTAACGGCCGCGGCAATATCACCTTCTCCGCCGATGTGCGCGAAGACGCCGGCCTCACCATGGGCGAGCGCGGCGACGGCTACCTGAACGACTCCGCCAGCGACTGGGCCAACCCGGACCTGCGTTTCCAGAAAGGCGATATCGGCCCCAACACACCCAATTTCGCCACCTATTACGATTACGCCACTACCGGGCTTTACCATTATGGCCTTGGCATTCCCACCAGCGCCGAAGATTTCATCGCGAGCTATACCGACGAATTCGGCGTTGCGCCGAATCTGACCGCCGCCGAGACGGCGCTGATCAACCGCGCCGCCAATGCGCCGGCCCGAGGCGCCAGATTGGGTTCCAACTTCACCATCACTTCGGGTTACGGCTACATCATCCCCGGCCAAGCGTTCACTTGGGGCGGATTCGACCCGGAAACTCCGATCGATCTCGACGGCAACGGCACGCCCGATTGCCTCGATTCGTTTACCGGCTACAACTCTTCCTTCGCCCGCGCCTCCTTCGGCGCCGCCGGCGGCTGCTGGAATATTCAGGAAGACGGCACCATCCGGCCGATCAACGACGGCACCATTGCCAGCAGTTTCAACGGCTTCTTTGGCGATTCCTTCAACGTGTATACGCCGGACCAGGAAGATATCGTTTCCGCCGACGAAAAAATTTCGCTGAATTTGTTCACGCACTACGATGTGACCGAAACCGACACGGTTTTCGCCGAATTGAAGTATGTCATCCAGGAGGCGCCGTCGCACAGTCGCCCGACTTCATTCTGGGATCTTTTGTTGGGCGCGCCGGACAATCCCTTTCTGCCCGAGTTCATCCGCCCGATTGCGGAACAGACCGGAGGTGTCAGCTTGACGGTCGATCCGCTGCATTTCGATTCGCGGACCGTAACCTCCCGGGACACCGTCCGCTTTGTTGCCGGCCTTGAAGGCGAGCTCGACAACGGCTGGTCCTATGAAATCAGCGCCAATTACGGTCGCTACAACTCGGAGACGACTTCGACCGGCCAGATTATCATCGACCGCTTCTTCGCGGCCATTGACGCGGTAACCGACCCGGCCACGGGCCAACCCGCCTGCCGCGCCGACGTGGATCCAACAGCGCCGGCCCAAAATACGCCTTTTGGAATTCCCAGATGGGACGACGGCTATTACTCTTATTCACCCGGCAGCGGTGAATGTGTGCCACTGAATATCTGGGCAGGCAGGCCTGGAGCGAGCCAAGAAGCCATTGACTGGGTGTCATACACCTCCAGGGACGAAATCACACTCGATCAACTGGTGTTCTCCGCTTCCGTGGTTGGCGACAGCTCGGAATGGTTTGAGTTGCCCGGCGGACCGGTCGGCTTCGCCGCAGGCGCCGAATACCGGGAAGAAACGTCTGATGCCCGGTTTGGACCATGGCAGCGCGGCGTTATACCTCCCGGTTCGCCCTATCCCGCGGGCACATTGATCAGTGATGTCTCCAGCAACGGCTCGCTAAGCTTTGATCCTTCAATTATTGTCGATAATGAATATGGTGAGTATGACGCCACCGATGTGTTTCTTGAATTGTCAATGCCGCTACTGGCGAATACGCCGGGCTTCCGGGAGTTGACTCTGGATGTGGCTGGACGCCTGTCAAGTTATTCCACCGTCGGCGATACCGAATCTTGGAAACTGAACCTGGTATGGGCGCCCATCGAAGACGTCGCCTTTCGCGGCAGCTTGTCTCAAGCAGTCCGCGCGCCAAACATCACCGAACTGTTCGGCCCGGAAGTCGGCGATACGGCACGCCCCGCCGACCCCTGCGATATTGTTAACATAACCGCGCTTGTCGAGGCTGATCCGACAAGGGGCGCAAACACGCAAGCCAACTGCGTGGCGGATTTCCAGAGTTTTGGACTCGATCCTTTCGATGCCGATGGAAATTATGTCTGGACGGATCCGTTGTCGGCTCGTTTTACCGGTGTGAGAAGCGGCAACCGCGATCTGACAGAGGAAACAGCCGATACGTTAACTTACGGCTTCG
Source organism: uncultured Pseudohongiella sp. (assembly GCA_965221015.1). Classification (GTDB taxonomy): domain Bacteria; phylum Pseudomonadota; class Gammaproteobacteria; order Pseudomonadales; family Pseudohongiellaceae; genus UBA9145. The sequence continues at coordinate 2,067,754 of OZ244859.1, forward strand.
TCTTCACACCCTCATTCCTTCCCGGTTTCAGCTTCACAATGGACTACTGGGACGTTGAGATAGAAGATGGAATACAGTTCTTGGAAGTGCAGGATATTGCCGACGGTTGTTACCAAGGCAACTCGCTGAATGAGGCCTTTTGTGAATTGATCGGCAGGAACACGGACGTGAATTCGGCGCAGGCGGGCGGCTTCAATTTCTTCCGCAGAATTTATATCAACTTTGCAAAAATCGAAGCTGACGGAGTCGACCTCTCCGCTACTTACAACTTCGATATTGGCGCGCATGGTTTCCGGGCTTCGCTTAGCGCCACGGAGATGGGGAAACTGGATTTCTATACCAATCCAGCCAATTTGACGGAAATCGACCCTGGATTGGGTGAAATCTACCAACCCGAACGCACGGGCAACATCTACCTTGGCTGGACCTGGGGTGGGCTTAGCGTCGGTTGGCAGTCCCAGTATCTCGGGGAGATGTTGCTTGGTACACCGAGAATTGAAGTGGAAACCTACGAGACCTTGTTCGGCCCCTCGGTACTGCTCGACGAGACCTGGATCCACGATGTCAACGCCCGTTATGAAATCAACGACGAATTGACCGTTTACGGCGGCATCAACAACCTGACCCAGACGTCTCCGTTTATCTCGGAAAACGCTTTTCCGGCCACGCCGCGCGGTCGCATGATCTTCGTTGGAGGCACATACCGCCTGTAGCGCCTATGCCAAAACTGTCCAGATCAAGCTGGGAAAAAATCGTTTTTGCCGGATTTCTGGCTTTGCCGGTGATTTTCGTCATCGCCCAGGATTTCACGCCCAGTGTGTTCGAACGCGAAGACGGGTTGATCCCGATGAATTCCGAGGATCCCAGCTTCGACCGTTGGAGCCAGTTGCGCGACACGGACGACGACCCGGAACGCGAACCGGGGCCCTTTTATCCGGGCCGGCTCTACGCCTTCGGTGTGCAAACCTTTTTCCAGTTGCCGATCGCCATCACCCCGCAAGACCTGATCGCCGGCGAAGTCGATGTGGCCGTGCTGGGCGCGGCGATCGACATGGGCGTCGGTTTTCGCGGCGCGGGCCAAGGTCCCGACGCTTTGCGCTACAGCCACGGCATGTTCGACGTTGGCGGCCGGCCCCATATGCATACGGGAGTTGCCTGGCAAGAGGAATTGAACGCCGTCGATTACGGCAACGCACCCATCGACCGCTTCAGCGTGGCGCGCAGCATGCCCTACGTGCGCGCCATGGTGCGCGAGATCGCCGAAACCGGCGCGATTCCCATCGTCATAGGCGGCGATCATTCGCTGGCGTATCCCGATGTTGCCGGCGTCGCCGATGTGTATGGCAAGGAGAATGTTGGCGTGATTCATTTCGACGCCCATTACGACGCGGCCACGGGAGGTTACGGCGGGCATTTGATCTCCCACGCCCAGCCCGTCTCCCGCCTGGTGGAGGAAGGCCATGTCCTCGGCCGAAATTACATCCAGGTCGGCCTGCGCGGCTATTGGCCGGGGGAGGAAGGTTTCGAATGGATGCGCGAGAACAACATGCGCTACCACACCATGGCGGAGATCGAGCGCGACGGCTGGCCCGCGGTGATGGAGCGCATCCTCGCCGAAGCCAACGATGGCCCCGAGCATTTGTACATCTCCTTCGATATCGATGTGCTCGACCCGGCCTACACGCCGGGCACCGGCACGCCGGAGCCGGCGGGACTGACGCCGCGCGAGGTGTTCCCGCTGGTGCGCGCGCTTTGCACCGAGAACAATCTCGTCGGCTTCGAACTGGTCGAACTCAATCCGCTTGTTGACCCCGGCTACACCACCATCATGAATTCCAGCCGCATCGTGCAGGAGTGTCTCACCGGCATCGCCATGCGCAAGTCCGGCATCACCGACGGCGGCTACCTCAACCCCCTCACCGTCGAAGACAACATCCCCGACCCAGCCGATTAAGCGCCTGAACACCGCGCGATTCGGCTTTTGTGGCATTCGGCGCGCAGGCAAGCGGAGTCGCGGAATTTCCTTGCATCTCGCACCCGCCCGTGAAGACTTCGCGGCCGCGCGCAATGGCGGCAAAGCGGGCGCGACGCGACAGCGCGCCTTCTTTCGCGCCGGCCGAACAAGCAGCGCTCAGTTCTGCGCGTACCAGCGCAACACATCGGAAGCGAGCCCGTCCCGGGCGATCAAGCGCTTGAGATTGCGCAAGGCAAGGGTTTGCACTTGCCGCGTTCGTTCCCGGCTCAATCCCACTTCCAGGCCCACCTGTTCCAGGCTTTCGCAATCGTGGCCTTCGAGGCCGTAACGCCGCAGCAACACAGCGCGCTGCCTCGGCTGCAATTCCCGCATCCAGGCGGACAAGCGCTCGCGCAACTGCACCCGAGTGTGGTTCTCGCCCGGTTCGGGCTCGGTATTGTCGGAGAAAAATTCCAACACGGGCCGGCCATCCTCATACGACACCGGAGCATCCAGCGAATAAATTCCGGCGTTCAAAGCCATGATCCACTTCACCCTCGCCAGGCCCCTGCCGGTGCGCTGGGCAATCTCCTCGGCTGTGGGCTCGCGGAAGCGGACCGCGGCGAATTCCCGTTGAGCGCGTTTGACCACATTCAGTTCCCTGGCGACGTGCGCCGGCAAGCGGATGGTTCGCGTCTGAAACATCAATCCGCGTTCAATGCCTTCGCGAATCCACCAGGAGGCATAAGTCGAGAACCGAAAGCCCCGCTCCGGGTCGAATTTTTCCACCGCATGGATCAGCCCCAGATTGCCTTCCTCGATCAGGTCCAGAAAAGGCAGGCCGCGGCTGCGATAGCGCGCCGCGATCTTCACCACCAGCCGCAGGTTGCCTTCGACCATGCGGTTGCGGCCGTCTTCATTTCCGCGCAGCGCCGCGCGCGCATATTCCACCTCCTGCTCAGCGGTCAGCAGCGGTTTGTAGCCAATTTCGGAAAGGTACAATTGCGTGGCGTCGGTCAGTGGAACCTTGGCCGCCGCGCGCGCGTACTCCACTTTGCCGGCTCCCTCCCCCGGCGGGGATTCAGCTTGGGAAGGCCGCCGTTCGGATTCCGGCGAATCCTCGCTCGCCGCGTCGGCCAGTCTGCTTTCGTGCATAGGAATAGCTCCCCCGCGCCGCCGGGAGCAACCGGCGGCGAGTCCATCAATAGAAAAGATGATCGACTTTTCCGCGTTGGCCTTTCACATTCGGCCAACAAATTTCAGGTCGTGGGGAAAGTGTAGAAAGATTTGCCGGAAATGCGTGATTTGGCGGCGCATTGGATTGGGCCGGCCCGAGGCCGTTCACGGTGGCAAACTGGGCAGGGCGGCGCGGTGAAATTTAGCCGGGCCGGTGGCCGCCCAGGCATCGGGAGTTCGCGCGGGGAAAGCGAAACGGCCAACCGGCGGGCGTGGCCGCCGCGCCGGTCAGCCTGGAACAGCCGCGGCGATGCCGCGGCGAAATCAACGTTCTTCGTAGCGCTGCAAGGTTTCCATAACCACCGCCACCACCCGGCGGTTGGCTTCGCGGCCTTCCTCGGTTTCGTTGTCGGCCACCGGCAGTTGCTCGCCAAAACCTTGCGCCGTGACGCGCCCCGGTTCGATGCCGAAATCCTCGATCAGCATGTCGCGCACGGCGTTGGCGCGGCGCTCGGAAAGGTCGAGATTGTAAAGTTCGGTTCCGATGCTGTCGGTGTGGCCCTCCAGTTCCAACACGACGTCTTCGTACTCGTTCAGGAACTCGGCCAATTCGCCAATTTCGGCAATCTCATTCTCGCGAATGGTGAACTCGTCGAAATCGAAATTCACTTGCAACTCGAAGCGAGCGATTTCTTCGATCAGGATCGGACAGCCATTGGCGTCCACCGCGTAGTTGGTCGGCGTGTTGGGGCAATCATCGGCGGAATCGGGCACGCCGTCGCCATCTTCGTCGCCGTCGGGCTGCGGCGTCGGCGCGACCGCCACCGGTTCGCTTGGCGCGGGGGTCGGCGTGCGCTCGGCGAGATAATACACCAGGCCCACATTGAAGCCGGCATCGCCGTCACCGATATCGCGGCCGAGGTAGTTGTAACTCCTGACTCCGGCGCGGACCAGCATCCGCGTGGTCAGTTCGTACTCCAACCCGACACCAAAATTGAACAAACTGTCGCTTTCATCATCAATATCGAGATTGCCGAAACCGCCGCTGACGAAGGGACGCAGTCGGTCCCCGGCTTGACCCAGCGTGTAGCGCAGGTTGATTTGCCAGGCGGCCAAGTCGGCCTCTGTCGGCGCTTCGACGTCATCGGGGTCGCCCCGCTGAAAGCCAAATTCGGCGCTCCAGTGACGGTCGAAATCAATTCCGAGGTCAAAACTGAAACCCCATTCCGGAGATTCGAGCGAGGTTTCCTCATCAAGTGTCCACACATGCACACCTGGAGAGATGTAGAACACCGGATCCTGCGCCAGAGCAAGGCTGGCGCCCGCCGCAACTGCCGCAACTGCCGCAAACAGCGCGCTTCGCGACAACCTGAACAAGGATTTACCCAATTTCATCTCCCCCTCTCCCTTTGCGGCGGCAAAGCTCCGTCCGCGTTGTACCTTGACGACAAATTTACGGCCCGCGACGGAGCCGCGCAATGAATTATAGGCACATTCGGCAGTTAATCCCAAATGCTCATATTCGCGACAGGATTCTGTCGGTTTTCTGTCATTCCGCGGCGCGCGAAGCCGCAACGTCCCGTCGCCGAAGTCAACGGGGCCGCCACTGGCGGTCCAGTCCGGTGGGGACTAGAATAAGGCTTGGGGAAAGTTTCTGATTGCGGATTCCACTTCTTGCATTACTGGCGCGCGGAGATACTGCGGCTGTCGCTGGTGCTGGCCGCCACCACCTTGTGCGGCTGGTTCGCCGGCAACATTCCGCTTGCGATTTTGCTCGGTTTGGCTGGCTATCTGGCGCTGAACTACCTGCAATTGTGGCGTCTGCGCAGTTGGCTGCGGGGCAATCCGTCCGCCACGCAAGCCGAACCACCGGAATCGTTCGGCCTGTGGGGGGAAGTCTTCGACGGCATCTACAAGCTCGGCCGCCAGGAGCAGAAAACCCGCGCCTACCTGGAAAGCATCATCCGCAAGGCCCAGCAATCTTCGGAGGCGCTGGAAATCGCCATCACCATGACCGACGGGCAAGGCAATCTGGTCTGGTGGAATCTGGCCAGTTCCCGCTTGCTCTCGTTCCAATACCCCCGGGACCAGGGCCACCCCGTGACCAATTTGGTTCGCGACCCCCGCTTCGCGCGCTATTTCCACGACGCCGATTACAGCGAGCCGCTGAAACTGCCGGCGCCGGGCGACAACTCGCGCACGCTGGAGTTTGAAATCGCCCTGTTCGGAGAACAGGAAAGGCTGATGATCGTGCGCGATGTGACGAGGCTGCACCGCATGGAGCTGATGCGGGAGGATTTCGTCGGCAATGTTTCCCATGAGCTTGGCACGCCCATCACCGTGATCAAGGGTTACCTGGAAACCATCATGGACAATGCGCGGGAGCTGGATGAAAAATGGCGCAAGCCGCTCAAGCAAATGTTGCAGCAATCCACGCGCATGGAAAACATCGTCCGCGACTTGCTGATGCTGACGGCGCTGGAAACCAAGGCGGTGAAACGCCGGAAACAAAAGCCCTTCAACTTGCTTTCACTGATTCGCGAAGTCGAGCAGGATACGGAGCGGGTGTATCAATCCCGCGGCCATGTCTTCACCGTCGCCTGCGACGCGGAACTGGAAATCGTCGGCGACCGTTCCGAGTTGTACAGCGCCTTGTCCAATCTGGTGCAGAACGCGGCCAAATACACGCCGGACCAGGGCGCCATCCGGGTCGAGGCGGAATACATCGGCGAAGGCGAGCATTTTGAGATCCGCGTGATCGACAACGGCATGGGTGTCGAGGCGCAACATTTGCCCCGAATCACCGAGCGCTTTTACCGCGTGGATGTCAGCCGCTCTTCCGACACCGGCGGCACCGGACTTGGCCTCGCCATCGTCAAACATATTCTGATGCGCCACGACGCGGACCTGCACATCAGCAGCGAACCGGGGCATGGCAGCGTTTTCAGCTGCCGCTTTCCCGCCGAACGCCTGATTGGGCCGGATCTGCCCCGGACGCCGGCCCAGGCGCCCTTTCCGGACCAGCCGCCCCGCATCAGCTTGCATTGAAAGCCTTGCAAGGCTGAAACCACCGCCGCGCGAATGCCGGGTCCGCGCCACCGTCTCACTTTTTCGGCAAGGGGATGCCGCGCCCGAGATTGGCCCCGTACACCATATAGGCGACGTGTTCGGAGATGTTCTTGGCGTGATCGCCAATGCGCTCCAGGGCGCGAAAGGCCCAGAGCACTCTCAGCACCGCGCTGACGCTGTCTGAGTGTTGCATCATATGGGTGATCATGGCGCGGATCGCATTGTGGTAGTCGCTGTCGACTTCCGCGTCCTCGCCGGCGATTTCCGCCGCGGATTCGGCGTCCATGCGCGCGAAAGCGTCCAGCGCCTGCTTGACCATGCTCAGCACGCGGTCGCCCATTTGATGGAATTCGCCGAGATGGACCGGATCTTCGCCTTCTTCGGCGAGTTGCAACGCGGAACGGGCGATGCGCACCGCTTCGTCGCCAATCCGCTCCAGATCCCGCACCGCCTTGATAATGGCCAGGACCAGGCGCAGGTCGCCGGCGGCGGGTTGGCGCCGGGCGATAATCAAACTGCACTCGATGTCGATTTCCCGTTCCATGCGGTCGATGGCCTCGTCTTGCTCGATCACTTTCGAGGCGAGTTGGCTGTCGTGCTCGGCCACCGCCCGCAAGGCGTCGGTGAAGCTTTTTTCCACTTGTCCGCCCATGCGCAACATGCGCGTGCGCACCTTTTCCAGTTCCTGGCTGAACTGGCGGGAGATGTGGGAGCCGGGGTCTTCCATTGTGGTGTGGTGCCTTTTGTTGGTTGCGCCGACGGGGTTTATCTCATGATAGGTGACTTCGGGTAGGTAGTGCATGCCGTCCCTGGCGCGAGTTTTTCGGCTTCGATTAGCCCCAGTCTCGCCATCCATGGCGAGCCGTTCGGCCCTCAGAAAGCTGCGCTTTCTGAGGGCCTCACCCATACCTACCAGTAATATAGTCTTCGGTTTGGCGTTGGACGGGGTTGGTGAAGATGCGGGCGGTGGTGTCGAATTCCACCAGGTTGCCCATGTACATGAAGGCCGTGTAATCGGATACCCTCGCCGCCTGTTGCAGATTGTGCGTCACTATGACTATTGTGTAGTCCTTCTTCAGTTCGGTGATCAATTCCTCGATTTTCAGGGTTGAAATCGGGTCCAGCGCCGAGGCCGATTCGTCGAGCAGGAGCACATCGGGCTCCACCGCCAGCGTGCGCGCGATCACCAGCCGCTGCTGCTGGCCGCCGGAAAGTTCCAGGGCGCTTTCGTGCAAGCGATCTTTCACTTCATCCCACAGCGCCGCCGCCGTCAACGACTCCTCGACAATCTCCTCCAGCCGGCGTCGCGAATTGATGCCGCGAATCCGCAAGCCGAATGCGACATTTTCGAAAATCGACTTCGGAAACGGGTTCGGTTTCTGAAACACCATGCCCACACGCCGGCGCAATTCGGTCACGTCGATTTTCGGCGAATAAATGTTCTTCCCTTCCAGCCGGATGCGCCCGGTAATGACACAATCATCCAACAAATCGTTGAGCCGGTTGAAGCAGCGCAACAAACTGGTCTTGCCGCAGCCGCTTGGCCCGATCAAGGCCGTGACCCGCTGCCGCGGCACGGTCAGACGGATTTTGCGCAAGGCGTGCTTTCTGCCGACGTAACGCAGGTTCAAATTGCGCACCTCAAGGCAGGGTTCGGGCAGCTCGAGGCTGTCCGGGGCTATATTCAGATCTGGAGCCGGTTCATTCATAAGCGGCGGTCACGACCAGACCTGCGCATCGAGCGCGCGATATCTCTCGCGCAAGCGGGCGCGCAGGACGACCGCGCCCAGATTCAATGCCGAAACCACCGCCACCAGCAAGAACGCGGTGGCGTAGGCTTGGGGCATGGCCGCCTCCACATTGGGGCTTTGCATGGCGAGGTCATAGACATAATAGCCAAGATGCATGAATTGCTGCTCCAGATGCAAATAGGGAAATTCATTGTCGAGCGGCAAGGCGGGCGCCAGCTTGACCACGCCCACCAGCATCAACGGGGCGACTTCGCCGGCGGCCCGGGCAACCGCCAGAATCAGGCCGGTCAGCATCGACGGCCTGGCCAAAGGCAAAATCACCCGCCACAAGGTTTCAAACTTGGTTGCCCCCAATGCCAGGCTTCCTTCGCGCAAGGAGGCCGGAACGTTCGCGAGACCTTCTTCGGTGGCGACAATCACCACCGGCAAAGTCAGCAAGGCCAACGTCAGCGAAGCCCACAGCAGGCCCGGGGTGCCGAAAGTTGGCGCCGGCAGCGACTCGGGAAAGAAAAGCTGGTCGATTTCTCCCCCCGCCAGATAGATGAAAAATCCCAGCCCGAACAAACCGTAGACTATGGATGGCACGGCGGCCAGGTTGTTTACGGAAACCCGGATGATGCGGGTCAGCCAACCGCGCGGCGCGTATTCGCTCAAGTACACCGCGGCGACCACGCCAAGCGGCGTGACAAAAACCGACATCAGCAACACCATCATGGCGGTGCCGTAAATCGCCGGCAGCAGGCCGCCTTCGGTATTGGATTCGCGGGGGTCGGTGGTGAGAAAAGCGAACAGCCGCTCCAGGTACACCCCCGCGGACGGCAACCAACCCATCGCGTTAGGCCGATAGGCGCGCAGGATGTCGGCCACCGGCAACTCCACCGAGCTGCCGTCGGCGATGCGGAAAATCGCCGTGTCGCGCTGTATCTGGCGGTTCAACTCCAGCAGCCGCAGCCTGATTTCGGCGTATTGCCCATCGTATTCCGCGCGCTGGTTTTCGATCTGGCGCAGGTTTTGCTCCGTATCATCGCCCGCAAGCCGCAGCCGCCGTTCCTCCAATCGCAAGCGCTCCATGGCCAGATTGATCTCGGCCAGACTGGAACGTTCAATGGCCTGAATCTCGCGCCGCAGTTGCGCCGCCCGCTCAAGGCGCGCTTGCAATGCCGTCCAGAGCCAGTTGGAGTCGTCTGTCGCCGCGGTTTGCACCGTGGTTCGCGCCGCGGTTTGGGAGATAGTCTCGCCATCTTGCAGAACCGCTTCCAAATAGCCGTAGAAATTGCCCCATTCGCGGCGCTCCAAAGTGATCAAGTCCGGCGGATACTCTACCTCGTCCAGCAAGGCCGGCAGCACCCAGGCGAAATCCTCGCCGGTGATATCGCGATTGCCGAGTTTCAGCAAGTGGCGTTCGGCGGTGGCGGCGGCGATGGGCAAATTGGCGGCAAGCAAACCCAGTCGTTCCACAGCGACGGTTTCGGTGGCGTGTATTTCGCCGATTACGAGCCGCGGTGGATCGAGGGCCTGGTACTTTCCCTGCAGCACCGGTACCGGCCAAGAGTGACCCAGGCCTTTCACCCCGAGCAAGAACACCAGACCGAAAAGCATGATCAGGCAGGCGGCCACGGCGCCGGCGCTGAGCCAGACCCAGGGCGCGCCGCGGCGGAACCAATTGACGAGTAAACGACTCATATCATCCGGTACCTTTTGCGCAACCCCTGCCTGACAAGTTCGGCGATGGAATTGATCAAAAAGCTGAACAGCAGCAGGATCAGCGAGGCGAGAAACAGAATCCGGTAATGCGTGCTGCCGACTTCCGATTCCGGAATTTCAATGGCGAGGCTCGCGGCCAAGGTGCGCATCCCTTCGAACAGGTTCATATCCATCACCGGTGTATTGCCGGTGGCCATCAACACAATCATGGTTTCGCCCAGCGCCCGCCCGAAACCAATCATCAGCGCGCTGATGATGCCCGGGGCCGCCGCCGGCAAGACCAGCCAGACCAGCGCCTGCCATCGGTTCGCGCCCAAGGCCAGCGCGCCATAATTCAAATGCCGCGGCACGTTGAAAACAGACTCCTCGGCGATGGAATAAATCGCGGGAATCACCGCAAAGCCCATCGCGACGCCGACAATCATCGCGTTGCGCGAGACATAATCCACTCCCCAGCGCGATGTCAGCCATTGCCCGAGGCTGGCGCCCGGCAGCGCGCTTTCCAGCACCGGCGCAAGCAGCGCGCAGGCCCAACCCGTCAGCAGCAGCACCGGCACCAGCGCCATGGGCCGCCAGCCTTCCCTGAGCCAGGTGGCGTAGGGCGTCGGCAACCGCCTCAGCGCCACGCCGGCCAGCAACGCGGACATTGGCAGCAGCAACAGTCCCAACGCGATGGCGGCAAGATGCGCATCCACCAACGGCGCCAGCCACAGCGCGGCGAGGAAACCGATCACCACCGTGGGCAGCGCTTCGATGAGTTCGATCAGCGGTTTGATACCGCGGCGCAGGGCCGGGGTCATGAAATAACCGGTGTACACCGCCGCGCAAACGGCCAGCGGCGCCGCAAACAACATGGCGAACAAGGCCGCTTTCAAGGTGCCGAAAGTCAGCGGCGCCAGGGAGAATTTGGGCTCGAAAGTATCGTCGGCCGATGCGGTCTGCCAGATCGGCGCCGGCTCGCTGTAGTTTTCATACCAAGTGGGGCGCCAGAGGGCGGAAAGGGAGAATTCCGGGAAGGGATTTTGCAGCCGCCGCAGACTGAATCCTCCCGTCTCGTCCTCGATCAGGAGCAGGTCGCCGGTGGCGGAGAGAGCAGCCATGCGCGCCGCCGGGGCCGGCGGGGCGCGTCGCGCGGTGCCCGCTTGCGCAATGGTTTCCGCGGTGACATTGACCAACGCCAGCGCGCCGTTTTCGCTTTGGGCCACGAATGCGCGCCGGTTGCGGTCCACTTCCAGCGCCGCAACCGGCCCGTCGAACAGGGAAAACTCGCGCGCTCTGCGCATGCTCTCCGGGCCGCTGCCGCGCACCATGAACCATTGGCCAACGTTGCCGCCGTCGTCCGCGGCCAACAACGACACGCCTCCCGCCAGCAACCGCAAATCAGTCAGGCTGCGCGGCTGCTCGACCAGGGCCACGGTTTGCGCGATGCGCCCCCCGCCCCGCCCATCCGTCTCGACCAGGCTCAACGCCCCGGAGCCGGAAACAAGCCACAGCCAACGCGGATCTTGCGGCAGCAAAATGCTTCGCCAAGCGCTTCCGGCGAAGGACGCTTCCATCCTCATGCTGAATGGATTTGTTGACGACGCCATCGGCGCGCCACCCGCAGCCGGGTCGGCCGATTGCATTTCGCGCCAGACCAGGCCGCCGCCCGCCGAAAGCCCCGCAAGACCGAGGCGGCCTTGATCCATGCGCAAAGCCAGCGCGGTCACCGCTTCGCCTTCGAACATTTGCACAAATTGCGCGCCAAAAGGGAAAACCAGGCCGGGAGAGGCCGCATCGCTTGCCGGCCCTGTGGCCGCGCGCCAATTGGCGATAATCACGCTGCCATCGTCGAAGCCCGCGGCGAAATAGCCGCTGCCGGCGGAATCCCCGGCTATCGCCGTCAAGGCGCCGCCGGAGATGCCGCGCAGCATTTCCCTGGCGAGCACCGCGCCATCGGCGAGCCGGTGGAATACCGCCCCGCCTTCGGCGTCCACGCGCAGAACTACGCCGGCTTCCCCGTCCACGTCGAGCAATCGCGGAGTGCCGGAGACGAGTTCCGGGAATACCGATTCCGCACCAATGTCGGCGCCCCGGAACAGGGGCAGCACTTCGTAAACCAGATAAATGACGATGGTCAGCACCGCGCATATTGTTGCCAGACCACCGATGGAAACGATGGTCCTTGCCATTCGATCCAGCAAACGGCGGCGGGCGGCGGGGCGCAAGCGTTCTTCCTCCGAAACCCGCGAGGGGTCGGATTCCGTCCCGGCCGACATTGGCGATTGCGGCCCGGACTTGTTTTGCTTTCGATTGGTTCGGGTTCGTTTTGGCATTCGGGCAGCGGCCTATGGTGTGGCCAACGCGGTGAGGGTTGCGTTGGCGAGTTCCGCCGGCAGCGGAATGTGGCCGCTGCGGGACACTATCTCCTGACCGTCGCGGGAAAGCACCAAGCGGATAAACTCGCGCTCCAGCGGCGGCAATGCGCCACCCGCCGGCTGATTGACATAGAACAACAGATAACGGCTGAACGGATATTCGCCGCTTACAGCCTGCGCCGGCATGGCAAGGCGTTGCCCGCCCTGCTGCCTGAAGGCAACGGGCACAACGCGCACACTCGAGGTAACGAAAGCGATGCTCGCATAGCCGATGCCGTTCCAACTCGCGCCAACGGCTTGCACCACGGCGCCGGAACCCGACAGTTCATTCACCCGGGGATGAAAGTCGCCCTGGCACAAGGCGGCCGATTTGAAATAGCCGTGGGTGCCGGACGCTGAATCGCGGCCGAAAGCGACAATGCCGCGCTCCGCCCAAGGCGTCGGCAAGCCAAGTTGACGCCAATCGCGAACGGGGTTCGCCGCGCCGCAGCGCAAGGTGATCGAGAACACCGCGTCAATCTCCTCCAGCGCGATGCGCGGCAGCGGATTGTCCCGGTGCACTAGAATTGCGAGCGCATCGAGCGCCACCGGTATCGCGGTGGGCGGATAACCGTAACGCAAGGTGAAAGAGTCGATTTCATTGCGCCGCATGCGGCGGCTCATCAAACCGATATTGGCGGTGATTTCATTCAGCGCCGTCGGCGCGGAGGAGGAGCCGCTGGCCCGAATCTGGATATTGACATTCGGGTACACCCGCTTGAATTCTTCCGCCCACAAGGTGGTGAGGTTGGCGACTGTGTCCGAGCCGGTTGCGGTCAAGGTTCCCGAAACGCCGCTGACGGCCCGATACTCCGGCAAGGCCTCCGCGCCCGGCGCCGCCCGCGCGGCAAGCAGGCAAAGGCACAGCAAGAGCAATGAAGATGCATATTTCAAGCTACCCGCTCCCGGCGGTGGCGTCCCGGTTCATATAGTGTACGGCAAGTGCTAGTATCTGCGCAGTTTCCCGCTGGATTCGAGAACCCACATGACTGCCGCGGAAGGAGTTTCGGCCTTGCAGCTCGTGCCCGAGAAGGCCGAGCTCCCAAGCGAGGCGCACGACAATTCGCATACCGACGATCTCGGCAAGGGCGATGATATCGACCTCAGCCGCGGCGCGTATTTCGAGAACCGCGAGCTCAGCTACCTGAAGTTCAACCTGCGGGTGCTTTCCCAGGCGAACAACCGCGAGCATCCCTTGCTTGAGCGCTTGATGTTCCTGCTGATCTTCAGCTCCAATCTCGATGAATTCTTCGAAATCCGCGTGTCCGGGCTGAAAAAGCGCTTGCAATACGACATGCGCAAACCCGACCCGGACGGAAAATACCCGGAACAAATCCTGCGCGAGATTCACGAGCAGGTGCGCGCCGCGCTCAATGAGCAATATCGAATTTTGAATGAGGACCTTTTCCCCTCGATGGCCGCGGAAAACATCCATTTTGTGCGGAGACAGGATTGGGATGACAGACTGGCGAGTTGGGCCTATGCCTATTTCAACAGCGAAGTGCTGCCCGTTATCAGCCCGCTGGGGCTGGACCCGGCGCATCCATTTCCGCGCCTGGTCAACAAGAGCCTGAACTTCATTCTTTCGCTGGAAGGCAAGGACGCTTTCGGTCGCGAAAGCGGGCTGGCCATCGTTCCCGCCCCGCGTTCCCTGCCACGCCTGATCAAGGTGCCGCGGGAAATCGTTGCGGAAGGAGATGTTTTTGTTTTCCTTTCCTCGATCATTCACGAATTTGTCGGGGAGTTTTTTCCAGGCATGGAGGTGACCGCCTGCCACCAATTCCGGGTGACGCGAAACGCCGACCTGGAAATGTCGAATGTCGAAATCGAGGATGTGGCGGCCGCGCTGCAGAACAAGTTGCACAGCCGCCGGTTCGGCGCGGCAACCAAGCTCGAAGTGGACAGCGGCTGCCCCGAGCGGCTGTCGAGTTTTTTGCTGGACCGGTTTGAACTCGCCCGCAGCGAACTGTTCGAACTCGACGGGCCGGTCAACCTGCAACGGTTGGTGGCGCTGTTCGGCATGCTGGACCGGCCCGACCTGCGTTTCCCGGAATTTGCGCCGGGCCTGCCGACGGCGCTGGCGGATGCGCGCAAGAACATTTTCGACGCGGTGAAAAAGGAAGACCAACTGCTGCTGCATCCGTTCCAGTCTTTCCTGCCGATCATCCGCTGGGTGCGGGAAGCGGCCGAGGACCCGCAGGTGCTGTCCATCAAGCAGACCCTGTATCGCACCAACGAGTCGTCGGAACTGGTGGAGGCGCTGGCCCAGGCCGCGCGCAAGGGCACGGAGGTCACCGTGGTGATCGAGCTGCGCGCCCGTTTTGACGAAGAGGAGAACATCCAGTTCGCCAGTATTTTGCAGGAGGCCGGCGCGGTTGTGGTGTATGGCGTGCTCGGGCACAAAACGCACGCCAAGATGCTGCTTTTCGTGCGGCGGGAAGAGGGCCGCTTGAAGCGTTACGCGCACCTTGGCACCGGCAATTATCACCGCAAGAACTCGCTGGTTTACACCGACTACAGCCTGTTGACCGCGGAAGAGACGATTTGCGCCGATGTGCACAAGGTTTTCCAGCAAATCACCGGAATGGGCAAAAAGATTCAGCCCAAACTGTTGATTCACGCCCCATTCCGAATGCGCAAGGCGCTGCTGAAAATGATCGACAACGAAAAACGCGCGGCCCGGGAAGGCAAACCCGCCTCAATCAAGGCGAAGATGAACTCGCTGACCGACCCGCAGATCATCAAGGCGCTGTATTCCGCTTCCCGCGCGGGGGTGAAGATTGAATTGAATGTGCGCGGCATTTGCTGCCTGCGTCCCGGTCTGCCCCGGATCAGCGAAAACATCCGCGTGGTTTCCGTCGTCGGTCGCTTTCTGGAGCATTCCAGGGTTTACGTTTTCCAGAACTCCGAGCCCGGCGTGTATTGTTCCAGCGCCGACTGGATGGAGCGCAACCTTTCCAACCGCATCGAAGTGTGTTTTCCGATTCTGAATCCAAAATTGGCCAAACGCGTCGTGGAAGAGCTCGACTTGTACCTGAATGACCGCGTGCAAAGTTGGGAAATGCAGGCCGACGGCGAATACACACCGGCGGTTTGGCAAGCCGGCGCAACCGGAGTGCAGCAAAAGTTGCTGCAAAAGCTCGGTTAGGTTGGGGAAGTTTCCGCTCGAATGCGGCGCCCGCGCGGTCGCGGCAAATCAACCCTTGTTCAATTCGATTGCAACCGGTTGACGTTGGGCAAATGGCTCGCGCGCATGATCGGCATGGTTTTTTCGTTGCGCGCGAGGAAGTCGAGCATGCCCTCGCGCAGGGAAGTCGCGCTGAATTGCAACACTTCGATGCGAAACACCCGCATCAGGGCGCTGGCGACGCACCAGCCCGGCAATAGCAATTCCCGGCGCTCTACCTTCAAACCCGGCAGTGGGCCGTCTTCGGCGATACCGGCGGCGAGCTTTTGCCGCAGTTCCCGCAATGCCGTCGCGGTAATGCGGTTTTCGCCATAGCCCTGGTTTTCGCAGATGTACTTGAGCATCTTCACCGTACCCGAGGAGGCGTGGGCGCGGTCCCAGCCGGCGCGGGCCACCGCGGGCGCGGATGCGCTGAAGACCGAAATCGCGGCTTCGAGACCGGCGTCCATCTTTTTCGCCAGCGCTTTCGCGTCGCCGCCGCCCCCGGTGAAAAAGCGGTCGCGCCAGGCGACGGTGCCCACCGGCAGCGACTCGGTAATGATGCGCTCGTGCCTTTGGCCAACGATGAGTTCGGTGCTGCCGCCGCCGATGTCGACCACCAACCGCTTTTCATCGTTCAGCGGCAGCGAGCTGATGACGCCCGCGTAGATCAGCACCGCTTCCTGCACACCGCTGATGACATAAATTCGGATGCCAAGATCCCTGGCGGCGGAAAGAAATTGCGGCGTGTTGCGCGCGAGGCGGAAGGCATTGGTGCCGAGCGCCCAATATTGCCGCAATGGATATTTGCGCATCAGCGCGCGGAATCTTTCCAGACAGGCGATGCCGCGCTGAAAGGCGGCATCGGAGATTTGCCCCGTGACGACCACATCCTCGCCCAGTTGCACTTTTTCGCTGCACCGCTCGACGATGCGGATGCGGCCGCGGTTCCATTCACCAATGAGCAGGTGGAAACTATTGGAGCCCAGGTCGATGCAGGCATACATGCGGAGCCATTCCCCGGGCCGTTTCCGTTGGACGATAATGCTTAACGCGCCGCCGCCAAAAGCTTACATCATCGACTGCTGATAGTTTTCCAGGCCCACGCGGTCGATCAGTTGCAATTGGGTTTCCAACCAATCGACGTGCTCTTCTTCGTTGTCGAGAATCCCGCTGAGCAAATCCCGGCTGACGAAATCGCCAACCGACTCGCAATAAGCGATGCCTTCCCGCAGGTCCGGGCATGCTTGCATTTCAAGTTTGAGGTCGCACTGAAGTATTTCGCGGGTGTTCTCGCCGATCAACAGTTTGCCGAGGTTTTGCAGGTTGGCCAAGCCTTCCAGAAACAGGATGCGCTTGATCAGGGCGTCGGCGTGTTTCATTTCGTCAATCGATTCCTTATATTCCTTTTGCGCCAGTTTGTGCAGCCCCCAATCCTCGAACATGCGGGAGTGCAGAAAATACTGGTTGATGGCGATCAACTCGTTGGCCAGGGCCTTGTTCAAATGCTTGATTACGGTGGGGTCTGACTTCATCGAAAATTCCTCCTTGGAATGTCAGCGCAAGCTTCGCCCAAGTACCTCCGCAAGTCAAGCCAGGTTCAGCGTAACCTGTTGATTTGAGGATGAAAATAAATACGAATTGCTTTTATTCGCATTACCGCGCCAGCCCGTGGGAGATGGCGTTTACACTGCGATGGCGGTGGCGAGGCTGGGGTCGAAATTGGCGGATTGGCGGTATTCACGGAGCACGCTGCGGGCGTGATTGCCGCACTTGCCGCATTCGAGCCCGACGCCGAGCTGGCTGCGCACATCGGCGAAACTGGCGTTGCCCCCCGTGCTGTGGCACAGATCCCGTATCTGGTCTTCAGTGATCTGACGGCAAATGCAAACGTACATGAAGCGGCTTCCTCTCGTTGCCGCTATTGAAATACAAATGAGAATGAGTGTCAACAGTATTTGAGATTGATTTTTTTCCGCGATTGCAACTTGCTCTCAACAAGCTTTCGGGCGCGCAAACGGTCCCGCGGCTTTCCGCTAGAATATGGCCGTCGAGCGTCACAGGCGGGGCCGGGAACTTCATTGCGCGCGCGGGCGGAACGAATCGAAGCGGGGGACTTGCTGGCTGATGCGCGGCTGCTGGCCGTGGCCTGGGGCCTGTTGCTGCTGTTGAAAATCTGGCTCGCCTGGCGGCTGGACCTGTACAGCGACGAAGTTTTCTACTGGCTCGCTTCGACCATGCCGGCGCCGGCTTACGGCGACTTGCCTTTCGTCACCGCGCTGCTGGCGGGACTGGGCAGCGCTATCGACCCCGGCAACCCGCTCGCAACCCGCGCCCTGTTTCTTTTCCTTGGCAGTCTTTTGCCCTGGATTGTGTATTGGGTCTCGCTGCCGTTCGTCGGCCGCGGGGACGCCTTGGGGGCGGCTTTGCTGAGTCTTTGCGTTCCCTTGGGTGGAATGCTCGGCTTGCTCGCTGTTCCCGATGTACCCATGCTGCTGTGCGGCCTGCTCAGCCTCGGTTTTCTCGACCGCGCCTTGCGCGGCGGCGGAAACCGCTGTTGGCTGGGCGCCGGGGTTTTCATGGCCTTGGGCCTGTGCACGCATTACCGCTTTCTGCTTTTTCCCGCCGGCGCTGCGCTGTATCTGCTTTGGCGGCGGCGCGACCTGTGGCGGAACCCGGGATTCTGGCTTGGCGCGGGAATCGCGGCGCTTGGGCTGTTGCCCATGTTGTGGGCCAATCTGCCGGGAAACCTGGACAGCGCAAGTTTCCATTTCATCGAACGCCACCCCTGGCGCTTCGACCCCGCCGGCCTGTTGCAAGTCCCCACGCAAATTCTCCTGGTCAGCCCACCCCTGTACGCCCTCCTCCTGTACAGCGCCTGGCTGATGCTCACCCAAAACCCCAATGGGACACCCACCCCTGAAAACCCCAATGGGACACCCACCTCCGCCAAACCCGATGGGACACCCACCTCCGAGGAAACCAATGGGACACCCACCTCTGAGGAAACCCAATGGCAAACCCAATGGGACACCCACCCCAAACCCAATGGGACACCCACACCCAGCGATTCCCAGTTCGGCCTACTGCTGTGTTTCGCACTGCCGCATCTGCTGGTCTATGCCGCGCTCGCGCCCTGGGCGGATTCCGGCAGCACCACCGCCCACTGGCCCCTGCCGGGATACTTTCCGCTGCTTGTGTATGCGCCCGAAGCACTGCGCAGATTCAGCCGGCGGCTGGCGCGGCATTGGCGTGGGAGCCGCGCGCGACTGGCGGCGCATTCCATCCCCGCGCTCGGATTCGCCGGCAGTTTGCTCGCCCTGGCCGGCATTGGCAGCCAATCGTGGCAAGCGCAATTGCAACCATTGCTGGGCAGCGGCGTACTTTCCGAGAAAATGGCTGGTTGGCGGGAATTTGCCGACTTCAGCGGGCGGTTGCTGCAAGACGAATTCGTGCAGGTGCCGGCAGTGGTCGCCGACAATTACTACACAGCGGCTCAACTGGAGTACGCGGGCATTGTGCAAAACGCGTACACGCTTGACCGGAACAAAGCCGTCCGCGACGGTCGCCGAGGCCAACTCGAGCGCTGGCGGAAAACCGGCGAATTCGTCCGCCAACACGGGGGCATCCCATTGCTGTTCATCACCGAAGACTCGAATCTGAGTGTCGTGGACAAACATGAAACCATCCGCCGCGCTTGCGAACTGGCCAATTCACTGGAAGCCTTGGGGCAATTCAAGCTCTTTGATGGTGACAAGCAATTCAGTTTCTATGGCGGCCAAGTGGCGGCCGACCCCAACGCGCCGGCGGCCTTCCCCTGCCCCTATCCGCCCCGGGCCTGGATTGACCAACCCCCGCCCGGGGCGAGAATATCCGGTACGGTGGCAATCGGCGGCTGGGCCTACAACGAAGACTTGGGCGTGGAACGCGTATTGCTACTGCTTGATGGCGCTGTCATCGCGGAACTCGATTACGGCCTGCCGCGGCCGGATGTTGTCGAGGCGGAGAATTTACGCAGTGACCCAAATCGACCAAATCTCGGTTTCCAATCCAACATAGACACCGCGGTGTTCAACAACGGCCGGCACGAACTTTGGATCAGAATCATCAACAGCGGCGGAGTTGAAACAGACTATGGCCGGCGCGAGGTTTTGCTGGAAAACCCCTGAATCAATAGGGCGACAGAACCTCGACCGCGATGCGCCACTGTCCGGCCGCGGTCAGCCGCCACAGTCGCAGATAGTTGGCGCGAAAGCCCGTTTCTTCGCTGGCGCCTTCCTCTTGCATCGTGCCATAGGTATATCCCAACTCCTGGGAAGCCGCGAGAAATCCGCCAACATGGTTCAGTATGATGGGGACCGTAGCCTGGAGTTGCGCATCGAGGAACGCACCGTACACCGAACTGGCATCCTCGGCACCGACCGCGGGCGCCATGCCGGGCAGGTAGACGCGGGAGTTTTCCATGCCCCAGCGCAGCAGTGCGCGGCGTCCTCCGCGAAAATTGATGGAACGTCCAAACGTCAGGTCCGATTCGACCAGGGTTTCCATAGGATTGGGATCCGATAAAGCCACCTGATGGGGCGCCGTTTCTTCCAGCACCGGCCGCGTATCTTCAAAATCGGGATACACGTCCATGCTCAGGTGACCGGGAATCAGTACAGCCAGATCGGCCATGAGTTCCCAACGGATGCCCTGTTTGCGCCAGATGGAAATCAGGTGACCGAAAAAATCCTGATCGGGCTCGACGCCGGGGTTGATGATCACCAAGGGGCCGGCGGAAAGGCCGAGGTCCCCCGCCCGCGACACATCAATATAATGGGCTTCCCAACTGATCTCTGCGCCGCTGAAGGATTCCGATGAATACAACTCAAGCGCATTCACCGGCCCGTCCCGAAATACAACCGAACCTTGGCCCAAAAATTCAAGAAACGCCTGGTGCCTGCCAATCTCCAGCGCCCGGTCGGCATAGGTCTGGTCGGCGGCCTCCAATTCAAGCCAGAACCGGTGTTGTTCGCTCAGCCCGTAGTCTTCAGCGGCGAATGCCGATGCCGCGGCGATCATCAGCATCGATAAAACCGGCCATTTCAAACGTTGCGTTTCCAAATCGCGGCTCCAGCTTCATTCGGCATTCGCGAATGGTACTACAACTTCCGCGCATACCGGCAATGACGAGGTCGCGCTAGATGCAAATCCCGCGCCCCGCTCCAGTCTCGTTGAATCCCGGTCGCCAGTTCTTATAATTGAGCGCCTTTCAGCAGTTGGCATGAGAATTTCGATGACCGGCGATCTATGGCGCAAGCTACGCTCGGAAGCTGAGGAAGTGGTGCGCAAGGAACCCTTGCTGGCAAGCTATGTCTACGCTTGCGTGCTGAACCACAAGGATCTGCCTTCTTCTTTGTCCTTCATTCTCGCCAATAAGCTGGCCGACAATGTTATGCCCGCGGTGACGGTGCGCGAGTTGTTTCGGGAGGCGTACAGCGCTTCGCCAAGAATCATCGATTGCGCCGCCAGAGACATTCTCGCTGTCTACGAACGCGACCCCGCGGTTGATACATTCCTGCCGGTGACTTTGTATCTCAAGGGATTCCAAGCGATCCAGGCGCATCGGCTGGCGCACTTTCTGTGGCGAAACGAGCGCAAGGATCTGGCGCAATTCATGCAGAGCCGCAATTCGGAAGTGTTCAGCGTCGACATACACCCGGCCTGCGTCATGGGTAAGGGCATTATGTTCGATCACGCCACCGGCATTGTCGTCGGCGAAACTTCAGTGATTGACGACAATGTATCCATTCTCCAACAGGTAACGCTTGGCGGCACCGGCAACGAGCAGGGCGACCGCCATCCAAAAATCAGGTCCGGCGTGCTGGTGGCGGCGGGTGCCAAGGTGCTCGGCAATATCACGATTGGCGAAGGCGCCAGGATCGGCGCCGGCAGCGTTGTGCTCAGGGATGTACCACCCCATACCACGGTGGTCGGCGTGCCCGCCAAGGCGGTCGGCGGCACCGGAGAACACGCGCCCGCGCAATCCATGGACCAAAGAATATTCTCCGAATAGGGCGCACCGGCGCTTTCGGCGTCGACTCTTCCTTAGACCACCAGGTTGGCGGCACATGCCAAGCGGGTGTCACTTGTTGGGTGGGTGTCCCATGTCAGAGGTGGGTGTCCCATGTCAGAGGTGGGTGTCCCATGCCGGGAGTGGGTGTCCCATGCCGGGGGTGGGTGTCCCATGCCGGGGGTGGGTGTCCCATGCCGGGGGTGGGTGTCCCATGCCGGGTGCCAAGCCAAGTGATCAGCCTGCGAAATGGATCAGGATGCCGGCGGCGATGGCGGAGCCGATGACGCCGGCCACGTTGGGGCCCATGGCGTGCATGAGCAGGAAGTTGTCCGGGTCGGCCTGTTCCCCCAAACGATGGGCCGTGCGCGCCGCCATGGGCACAGCGGAAACGCCGGCGGCGCCGATCAACGGATTGATCGGATTGCGCATAAACCGGTTCATCAGTTTTGCCATAAGCACGCCGGCAGCGGTTCCCGTGGCGAAGGCGAACAGGCCGAGCAACAAAATGCCCAGGGTTGCGGGCAGCAAGAACTGATCCGCCGCCAGCCGCGAACCCACGGCGAGCCCGAGCAAAATGGTTACGATGTTGACCAGCGCATTTTGGGTGGTGTCGGAAAGCCGCTTGACCACGCCCGATTCGCGCATCAAATTGCCAAAACAAAACATGCCAAGCAGCGGCGCCGCCGCGGGCACCAGCAGGGCGGTAAGCAACAGCAGCAACAAAGGGAAAAATATTTTCTCCACCTGGCGCACTTCGCGTTGTTCGCTCATGCGGATGAGGCGTTCCCGCGGCGACGTCAGCGCCCGCGCGATGGGCGGCTGAATCAATGGCACCAAGGCCATGTAGGAATACGCCGCGACGGCAACCGGGCCGAGCAGTTCCGGGGCGAGCACACTGGCGATATAAAGCGAAGTGGGACCGTCGGCGCCGCCAATGATGGCGATGGCCGCGGCCTGTTGCAGGCTGAAATCAAACCAGCCGAGGTCGGCCAGCAACAAGGCGCCAAGCAAGGTGGCGAAAATGCCAATCTGGGCCGCCGCCCCCAGCAACATGGTTCGCGGATTGGCGAGCAACGGGCCAAAATCGGTCAGCGCGCCCACCCCCATGAAGATCAGCAACGGAAACATCGAGGTGGCAAGGCCAATTTCGTACAACTGCCGCAGAATGCCCTCGCCGGTGGCGATTTCCGCGCCGGGAATATTCGCCAGCAGTCCGCCAAAGGCGATCGGCAACAACAACAGCGGTTCGAATTTCTTGCGTATCGCCAGATACAGCAAGGCCAGGCAAATCAGAATCATCGCCGCTTGCGGCCAATGCAACTGGTACAGTCCAGTGCCCTGCCATAACGAGCGCCACTGCTCCATCGCCCGTCTACTCCCGCAGCAAGGCCAGCACTTGCCCCAGTTGCACCGAGTCGCCGCCGCGCACGCGGATGGCGGCCACCGTGCCGGCGGCCGGCGCCTGGACTTCGGCTTCCATTTTCATCGCTTCAAGCACCAGCAGCACATCGCCGGCATTGACGCTTTCGCCAACGCCAACCATGACCCGCACCACGGTGCCGGCCAGTGGCGCCTTGACCGCTTGCGCCTGCTCCCGGCCGGCATTGCTGGCGGCGGGTGCGATTTCGCCAATTTGCTCGCCTTCGGCAACCTTGACCACAAATTGTTGTCCACCCACCTCCACCGTGTAGACACCGGCGGCGCCTTCCGCGGGTGCCATTTCCCGCTCGGCGCTGGGTGGGGGTTCAAACACCGCCGGATTGTGGCGATTCTTGAGAAAGCGCAATCCCGCTTGGGGAAACAGCGCGAAAGTCAGCGTGTCGTCCACTTCATCGACCAGCACAAAGCCGTCGCGGCGGGCGCTGCCGCGCAGTTCATCGCGCTGTTTCTCGAATTCGGGTTCCAGCAAGTCCGCCGGCCGGCATCGGGTGGGCTCGTCGCCATCGAGCACCTTGGCTTGCAGGTCGGGATTCACCGGCACCGGCGTCGCGCCGTACTCGCCGCGCAGCAGACCCGCGGTTTCCTTGGCGATATTGCTGTAGCTCTCGCCGCTTAGCACATTGAAGACGGATTGCGTCACAACGATCTGGGACACCGGCGTAACCAGCGGCGGAAAACCGAGATCCGCCCGCACCCGGGGAATTTCCTCGAGCACCTCGTCGAGCCGGTCCAGCGCGTTTTGCTCGCGCAACTGATTTTCAAGGTTCGACAACATGCCGCCGGGGACTTGCGAGACCAGAATGCGGGAATCCACGCCCTTCAGCGAACCCTCGAATTTCTCATATTTCTTGCGCGCCTCGCGGAAGTACGCGGCAATCTCCTCCAGCAGTTTCAGATCAAGCCCGGGATAGCGCGGCGTACCCTTGAGCATGGAAACCATGGTTTCGGTGGGCGAATGACCGTAGGTGAGGCTCATCGATGAAATCGCCGTGTCTATATTGTCGATGCCGGCTTCAATGGCTTTCAAATAGGTGGCAGTGGACAAGCCGGTGGTGGCGTGGCACTGGATGTGGATGGGAATGGCCACGGTATGCTTGAGCCGGGAAATCAGCTCAAAGGCTTCATACGGTTCAAGCAGGCCGGCCATGTCCTTGATGCACAGTGAATCGGCGCCCATGCTTTCGATATTGCGCGCCATGTCGAGCCAGGTATCGAGGGTGTGCACGGGACTGGTGGTGTACGCCATGGTGCCCTGGGCGTGTTTGCCCTGTTCGCGCACGGCGGCGATGGCGGTTTCCAGATTGCGCATGTCGTTGAGCGCGTCGAACACGCGAAACACGTCGACGCCGTTGACCGCCGCGCGTTCAACGAATTTGCGCACGATATCGTCGGCGTAATGCCGATAACCGAGTATGGTCTGGCCGCGGAACAGCATCTGCTGCCGGGTGTTGGGCATGGCCGCCTTGAAGCGGCGGATCCGCTCCCAGGGGTCCTCGCCCAGAAAGCGGATGCAGGCATCGAAAGTGGCGCCGCCCCAGGATTCAAGCGCCCAAAAGCCCACCTGGTCGAGCTTGTCCGCGATCGGCAACATGTCTTCAATGCGCATGCGCGTGGCGATCAGCGATTGGTGGGCGTCCCTGAGCACGACTTCGGTGATACCCAGGGGCCCGGTTTGTTCGTTCATGGGTGATTCCGTGAAAGATTGACTTGCGTCGAATGGCCCGCGTCCCGCCTTTGCCGGTGCAAGCTCAGGGCGGCGATGATGGCGGCCATTTGCGCGGCTGTCGGCGCGCTTCGCGCGGTTTGCGTGGCAGCCTTGCCATGGATTGGGAGCCAACGTTCGGTCAGCACCGACATGGCCCAGGTGGCGAGCACGAGCAGGCAGAGGAAAGCGAACACGATGCCAATACCGAAAAGCGCCAGCGGCATTCCCTGGCTGAGCATGTTCTCCATCTGTTGGCGCCTTGTGTATTCAGGTCGCGGCGATTTTACTAAAGCCCCCGGCCGAATTCTAACGTAAGCGCGGTTCGCATTGGAAAGGTCCATTGATTATACTGCCGGGGCTTCCTCGCAATGAATGGGAAGCCACAGCCAAATCACCTTCCAACCCGGCGCTGCCGGAATTTAAGGAGAGCATCGTGAGCAACTATCTGAAAACCGCGGGAATTTCCCTGCTGTCGCTGGCCATTGGCGTTGGCGCCGGCATTTTCGCCACCAGTTCCGCCCAAAGCGGCAAGCTCTATGAATTGCGCATATACAAGTCCACGCCGGGCAATCTGGACAATTTGAATGCCCGCTTCCGCGACCACACCATGCGCATTTTTGAAAAGCACGGCATGGAAAACATCGGCTACTGGACGCCCACCAGCGAAGAAGAGCGCGATGACACCCTGGTCTACATCATCGCCCACGACAGCCAGGAAGCCGCCGACGCCTCCTGGGGCGCCTTCATCCAGGATCCGGAATGGGCCGAGGTGGCCGAAGCCTCCAACGCCAATGGCCAGATTCTCGCCGGCATCGAACGCAAGTATATGCTGGCCACCGACTTCTCGCCGATGCAATAGCCCGGAGCGGTAACCCGATGCGGTAGCGTCAAACACGGCTGGCGCGGCGGCGGCGCTTCCCGTCAGAAGGTCGGCGCCTTGGGAGCTCCGCCAACGACAAAAACTTCATCCGCGATGGGCGCGCCGATCTCGAAATCGGTCCAGACGGCTTCGTTCGCCTTTACGCCGTTGTAGAAAAGGCGAACGCGGCCCGCTTGGCGCCAGTTGACGCCCGGCTTGGCGAAGTATTGGGAGTAGCGCCGCTCGTGCCAGCCGCGCGGTGTGTCGAAGCCGACATACAGAATGTCAAACGAGCCCTGATCGAAGCCGAACAGCGTCTTGCCGCCGCTTGGGTCGGTCAGCTCGACCATATAGGCGCGCTTGCCGTCTATTGTGCGGTCGCTGCGGCGCACTTGCGTCCAGCCGGCGTCAAGCGCGTTGCGGATGGCGCCGAATCCGAAATTGTTGCTCCACATCGCGTTGGCGGACTGGTCCGCCATGCGCCCGGACTGGTCGTAAGTCGCCTGGCCGTCGAAACTCAGCAACATGGCAAGTTCGCCGCCGCTCCAGGCTTCGATTCTGACCTTGCCGTTGGCCGCGTGGGCGTCGGCCTTTTCCTCCGCGAAAACCCGCCACATGGCGTACTGGTCCCACACCCGGCTGCCACCGCGCCCGTCATAAATCACGTTGTAACCGGAAAGAAACAGTGTGCCGGGCGCAACAAAAGTCTCCCCGCCGGCGGCCGCATGGGCCAGCTGGATAATCGCCCCGCCCCGCAATTCCGGCTGGGCCAATCCGGCTGCGGGCGGGGGCGCTGAATTCTCCACCGGTGCCGGCACTTCCGGTGTTTGCGCCGACAAGCGCGCGGCCGGCGACGCCAAAGCGGCCACTAAGGTAAGTAAGATTAGCCGGGTTGCAACGTTCATTGTCTTCGTTCCCCATCCGGGCCCGCTATGGAGCCCGCTATCGAACGTGATATCCAGGCGAATTCGCCGCCGCGCCAGATGCAGGCGTCGCACTGGGCGCAAGCGTCTTCAGTCGATGCCCAACGCGACGGCGCCGGGCCTGCGCGGGTCGGCGGCGCCGCGCAACAATCCGTCGCGCAGCACAATGGACTGTGTGCTGCCCATGGTTTGCTGCACTTCAATCTCGTGGTCCATGGCTTCAAGCAGTCGCAGGCTGTCGGCGCCAATGCCGCGCTCTACGCCAAGTTCGGGCTCGCGCCAGGCTTGGTAGATGCGCGGCGCGTGGGTCGCTTCGGCGATGTTCATGCCGTAGTCCACGGTGTTTACGATCAGTTGCAGGATGACGTTGTGAATGCGGCTGCCACCGGGCGTGCCGGTGACCAGAAAAAGCGCACCGTCCGGGTCAAACACCAGCGTCGGCGTCATGGTAGAAACCACGCGCTTGCCCGCTTCGATGCGGTTGGCGTGGATGTCCGGCTCACGAATCGAGAAATTGCGCATCTGGTTGTCGAGGATGATGCCGGTGCCGGGAACGACCAGGCCGGAACCAAAGGAATAGCCCAGGGTGTAGGTCAGCGAAACCGCGTTGCCGGCACCGTCCACCACGGACAGATGCGTCGTGTCCCGGCTTTCGAAAGCACCCGCGTCCATGGGCGAGATTCGCGCCACCGGCGTGGCCCGGTCCGGATCGATCCGCGCCGCCATCTCGCTGGCGATGGCTTCGCTCAGCATGCCCGCAATCGGCACATCGACAAAGTCGGTGTCGCCGATGCCCTCGCGCCGGTTGGCGTTGGCCTGCTTCATGGTTTCCGCCAGCACGTGCATGCTCGCGGCCGAGCCCTGGGGCAGCCGCGCCAGGTCGAAATGGCCGAGCACATTGAGCATTTGCAGCAGCGCCAAACCGCCAACGCTGCTTGGCGGCATGGTCACCACGCGGTAGCCGCGGTACTGCGTGGCAATGGGCTCGCGCGTTTGCACTTCATACGCGGCCAAATCCGCCTGGCTGATGAAGCCGCCGGCCTGTTCCATGTGGGCCGCGATTTTTTCCGCGATGGCGCCGCGATAGAAAGCATCCGCGCCATGGTCGCGAATCTGCCGCAGCGACCAGGCCAGATCCGGCTGCACCAGCAATTCGCCGGCGGCATAGGCCGCGCCGTCTTCCTTGGCGTAGGCTTCCAAACTGCTGGGAAAGCGGCTCATCACCGGCAGCGCCCCGTTCAGGGCATAGGCCAGATCGTTGCTGACTTCGATGCCGTTCTCGGCCAGCTCGATGGCTGGCGCGAGCACTTCGCGCCAAGGCAAAACGCCGAATTCTTGCCAGGCCCGCTCCAACCCGGCGACGGTTCCCGGCACACCGGCGGCGCGGGGGCCGAATGTCAACGCATCCCAATCGATTTCACCGTCCGCGCCGCGGAACGCATCGCTGCCGGCGGCGGCCGGCGCCGTGGAACGGAAATCCAGCGCCGCCACCGTCTCCGAACCACCATTTCCCTCCATGTGCACGAGCATGAAACCACTGCCGCCGAGGTTTCCCGCCCGCGGCAAAGTGACCGCGAGGGCGAAACCCATGGCGACGGCGGCATCGACGGCATTGCCGCCCGCCAGCAGGATGTCGCGCCCGACCTCGCTCGCCAACCCGTTCTGGCTCACCACCATCCCACCCGGCGCGACCACCGGGTGTTGGATGCTGTCGTAGCGGATGATGGGTTGGGAACTCGCACCGCCCTGGGCCAGTGTCCAGTGCGGCTGGAAAAGCAAAAACCACCCAAGCAATCCAGCGATTGCCTTTTCCATACCGCCTGCTCCCCCTCGAACTTTAGACCCAAAATCAACAGTCGGGGCTAGTCTCTAAAATCAAAACGCAGTTCCAGATAATAGTATCGCCCCAGATCGCGATGTTGGTCGGCGAAATAGCCGAAGGAATCGTCGGCCAGCGGCGCCCGCTCGTCGGTTATGTTGTTGATGCCCAATCGAATCCTGCTGGCAACATCAATTATGTCGAGATCGTAGTCAACGCTGAAATTGTAGGTTTCCATCGCAGGAATTGGCCAAACGCGACCATCGCTCAGATTTTGCACAAATTCGTCGTACCGCAAGCCGGTCACCGACGCACCCCAGTCGTCGTAGTCCCAACGCAAACGAAAGCTGTCCTTGCGCTCCGGTCTGCCATCCTGACCCACCAGATTGGCAAAGCCGACAACGGGCACGGAATCGGGCAACTCACCGGATTCCTTGGCCTCCACCAGCACAGCGGAGTCGCCGCCGGCGCCTTGCTCATATTCGTCAAGCCAGGAACCGGTGTAACGAAAACTGAAATCGCCAATTTCCGTGTCGTATTCAAAATACACGGCGATGTCGTGACCGGCCACCGTGCGCGTGTCGAGATTTGCGTAGCGATCATCGACTTGCACAACCTCACCGAAGGGGCAAAGCCCGGAAGACGCGAAAAATGGCACGTACTCCGGCAAGATTTCGTCGGATCGAATGACCGCGGGATTGGATTGCACTGATGCGCAATTGCCGCTTGAGCGCAAGCGCAGCAGTAGATCCAGGGCGATGTGGTTTTCTTCACCGAACAAGCCGATCGTGTCTTTCTTTTCGATTTCCCAGCGGTCGTAAGTCACTGTCAAGCCGTCGAACGGCTCGATAACCACACCGAATGAAGTGTTGGTGGAGGATTCCGGCATCAACTGACGGCTGCCCTGGGCGGATCGCTGTATGCCGTAACGGCAATCAAGCTCCGCCTCGGTGGGATCGAGGTAGTAACAGGAGTAATCGTCCCTTGTGTTACTACGCACAACGAGTGCTTCGTTGATGGTAACCAGATTTGGCGCTCTAAAAGCTTCCGACCACGAGGCCCGCAACAGCACTTGATCGATAACGCGGTAACCCGCCGCCAACTTGCCCACCGTGGTGTTGCCGACGTCGGAAAAGTCTTCGTAGCGAATCGCCGCCTGCATGTCCAGATTCTCTAAAACCGGAATCAGGAGCTCACCAAACAGCGAAGTGACTTGCCGGTCGCCAGAACTGTCCGATGTGGGGCTCGAGTTGGCGACATCGGAAATGAATGGGAAGGTGTTGCCTGAAACATCGGTGAATACGATTTGGCCGTCCAGCCTCGGGTCTCGATCATCGAAAAAACTCTCGTCGCGCAATTCGATTCCCGCCAGAACACCCACCGGGCCGGCAGGTAGTTCGAACAATTCACTGTTGGAAAGCTTGAAATCGACCATGGTCAATTCCTGCTCATTTCGTCGCTCGACGTTAACCAGCGTTCGTTCTATATTGCTGCCGGCAATAGGCGCGAAAGGATTGTATCCGGCTGAAGTCGTATCGTTCAGTGCTTCGGTCATCAAGGTGTTGGATATGCGAGTGCCGGTAACGTCTAGGCGCTGGGACATTGACCACAGGAAAGCGCCTTCCCAGTCCCACTCGCCCGCGGAACCACGCAGGCCACCGACAAATCGATAGGTGTCGCCGTCCACGTCCACGATGCGGGGAACTTGCGCAAAGCGATAATTGTCGAGTTCGATTTCAAGACCATCGCAACTCACGTTGTCCCCGATGATGCTGTCGGGAAGCCGGTTTGGTGAACCGCAGGGACCCAGCGGGTTGTAATACGCGTCCGCCGCCATGCGGAATTTTGCGACGGCAGAGAGTCTGGTGGACGGATGCCGTATGGTGTTGGTGTCGGACCAGTACCAGGTGAATTCGCTGAACGCTTGCATGCCGTTGTCAAAATCGTGTTCGAGGTAGGCAAAAGTGTTCAGTCGTTCCAGATCGGAATACAAATCGCGGTTGCTGTTCAGGTTGTATCGGTAGGTGCCCTGACCGTCGACGGCGCCGCATACTTGATCGTTAATCGCGTACTGACAGCGATCGTCGCCCGTGGGGTAGGTCTCGAATTCGCCGGATGAATCTGTGACATTGTTGCGCAGACTTGTGCCAGACACGCTAGGACGCACATCATACTGACCGAAATTGGAGTTGGCGCTGTTGTTGCGAAATACCGTGGTGGCGAAGGCGGGATCGATTGCTTCCGCCCGGTCGCGAAAGTCGGAGTTCGCCCAACGCGGGTCGTCTTGGGAATTGACGCGGCCACGGGCAAAGTAAGTCGTGAATACGCCGACTCGGGTGGCGCCGTCGTTCAAAATATCGCCCCATTCAATCGTAAGACGTTCATCCTTGCGTGGGATGCTTTCATAATCGTCAAAACGCGTGCTGATTCGCAATCCGTCGAAGTCGTTGCGCAATACATAGTTGACTACTCCGGCCACCGCATCCGCTCCGTAAATCGCGGAGGCACCATCTTTCAATACTTCAAGTTGACGCACTGTGATTCCAGACACGGATTGTGAATTCACCGAATTCACCGGCACGAAACTGCCGCCTACTTCCTCGGTTTGGTAGGCTGCGGAATTGACCATGCGGCGACCGTTGAGCAGCACGAGGGTATTGCCGGTGCCGAGATTGCGCAGATTGAAGGCGCCGATGTCACCGCGCGCCGAGTTTACGCCTCCGGAAATGTTTTCTGACTCGCTGAAATAATTCTGCCCCTGCTCGGCGATGAATTCGAGCAGTTCATCTCCGGACTGGGCACCGAAAGCCTCGATGTCTTCCGCGCTGATGATTGAAACTGGCAGGGCTTCGGTAATCTGCGCCCCTCTGATTTGCGATCCGACTACGAGGATTTCCTCAATTTCCACTTCATCCTGCGCCAAGGCGGCGCCCGCTTGCGCGGCGATTGCCGCCGCCAACGCGCATTTGGTGAATCGTGACATGGTTCTTTCTCCCTTGCGCTCTCAAGCGCGCGTATTTTTGAAATTCGCGATATTGGCACAGAATCGGCTCCCGTTACAGCATTTTGTGGTTGACCGGCGCGCGCAATCGGTTCCTAATCGGCTGATCGCTTGCAAGCAAGGTTATTGCCGTCATGCATGTTGTTCGCTGGCTTGGTTTAACAGTCTTGGCGGCTTGCGCAGCCGTCGGCGCGCGCACCGCCGCGGCGCAGGCCGCCATCAGCAGCGCCAGCCCCGAAGCCACGATGGCTGGCGCCGAGATTCTGCGCCGGGGCGGCAACGCCGCCGATGCCGCGGTCGCCATTGCCTTCACCCTCGGTGTCACGGAACCGGCCATGAGCGGCCTCGGCGGACAGATACAGTTTTTGATCCGGCGCGGCGAAGACGATGTCGCCGCTTTGAACGGCAGTTCTTTCGCGCCAGCCCTCACCGATGCCGGAATACGTCGCGGCGAAATGAACCCATATCAGCGCAGCACCGTGCCCACCTGGTTAAAGTCACTGGAATATCTTTGGCGCGAGTACGGCAGCGGCAACATCACCTGGCGCGAATTGATCGAACCCGCGCTGGGCTTCGCGCGGGATGGCTTTGTCCAAGGCGAATTCCGCCAAAAAGTGTTCGCGCGACACAAAAGCGACCTGGCGGATTTCCTGGCCGCCGCCCACATGCGGACTGATGGCGAAATCGAACAAGGCGCGCTGATCCGCCAACCGCGACTCGCCGCGACCCTGGAGCGGATCGCGGCGGGCGGAGCCGATGTCTTCTATCGCGGCGAAATCGCCGACCTGATCGAGCGCGATATGATCGCCAATGGCGGCTGGATTCGAAAGTCGGACCTCGCGCGGGTTGCCGACCCCGTGCCGGTGAGGCCGGTCAGCGCCGATTTTCGGGGTTTGCGGGTTCATTCATTTCCGCCTCCCGCCGGCGGCTGGGTCATGATGCAGACCCTGAAGTTGTTCAAACATCAATTTATCGACGGCTGGACCATCGACGCCCGACGCCTGGCGCTGACACGCTCAATTTATCTCGCCCAGCGCGACCGCTTGGAATTTCCGGTGGAAGATTTCGAGGATTACAAGGCATTTTTGGAGCGGAAGCTGAGCGGCGAATACATCGCCGGCCTGCTTGCACGACCGCTGAACACCGATAGGAACGCGCGGCAAAGCGATGGCGGCGAAACCACCCATTTCTCGCTGATTGACGGCGACGGCTTCGCCATCTCCGCAACCACCAGCATCAACGCCTATTACGGCGTTCGGGTGGCCGCCCCGGAACTCGGTTTCCTGTACAACTCGTACATGGACGATTTCACTTTTGACGATTCCGCCCATCCCTATGCCATCGCGCCCGGCAAACCCGCCTACTCGTCCATGAGCCCCGCCATTGTCACCCGCGGTGGCGAGACCGTGCTGGTGCTCGGCAGTCCGGGCAGCGCCCGCATCATCTCCGCCGTGGCGCAGGTGATCGCCGCCTACGCGGAGAGCCCCGCGAGCCTCGATGTCCCCCTCGCCGCGCCGCGCATTCACGTCAGCGGAAGCGGCAGCCTTAACCTCGAGAATCCGAACTGGTTGCCGCAGCTTGAGTCGCTCGGTCTCGACTACCGCGAACCAAGCGCAGACCTTGCAATAGAAGGCCGAAACGCCTATTTCGGCGGCATCCACGCAGTCGGCAAACTGGGGGATGAATGGCGGGCGGCGGCAGACCCGCGCCGGGATGGCGTCGCCGTGGTGCTGACGCCGTGAAGTTGGCGCTGCCGCCTGAAGTGGATATCTTGTTCGGGCGGGAGTGCCCCATTGGGGTGCTTGTGCGGTGCCTTGTGGTCGGTTTGGATGCTGCTAGATCAGCCCCGCCAGCAACGTCGCAATGCCGAGGAAGCTGAAAAAAGCAACGATATCGGTAACAGTGGTCAGCAATATGGATGAAGACTGCGCCGGGTCCTGACCGAACTTGGTGAGCAAGATCGGTATGCCGGCGCCGGCGATGCCTGCGATTACCATCGAAAGCACCATGGAAATGGCGATGATCGCGGCAAGACCGGCTGAATGGCTCCACAAGTACACGCCCGCCGCGGTAGTCAAAGCCACCGCCACGCCGTTGAAAAGTCCGACACCAGACTCCTTGAGCACGGACCGGCGCCATTGCGTCACACGAATTTCGCGCAAGGCGAGACCGCGCATGGTGACTGCGAGCGCTTGCGCGCCCGAATTGCCTGATTGGCCCGCCACAACCGGCAAAAGCACCGCCAAGGCGGTGAAGCGCGCGATAGTGCTTTCAAACAATCCGACGACTGCGGCCGCCAGGAAAGCGGTCAACAAGTTCACTTGCAGCCAGGGCAGTCGCTTGCGAACCGCGAAAAGCACCGGCGAGGTCGCCCGTTCGTCCTTGCCGACGCCAACCATGGTCTGCATGTCGACGACAGCCGCCTCCCGCTCGGCCTCGACGAGAGCGGGCTGACGAATCACTCCCGCCAGTTTGCTTTCGGAATCGATTACCGGAAGTTCGCTGAGATGGTGACGGTCCATGATTTCCAGCACTTCCCCGCGCGAAGTCATGGCTTGCGCCAAAGCCGCCGGCGCGCGAGCAATGGCGGAGAGCTTTTCTTCGGGATTCGCCAAGGCGATATCTCGCATGTCCACCCTCCCAGCGAGCCGATTTTCCCCATCCACCACGAAATAGCCTGTTTGCCCCGTCCGGCGGTCCCGGCGCAGACGCGCCAGCACATCCGAAACCACAGCTTCATTGAAAAACGCTCCCGCATCGGAATCCATCATGGCGCCTGCGCTGTCGGGCGGGTAGTCCAGAAAAAGGCGCACTTCTTCCGCCAAGCGTTCTTCGGCCAAATCGAGCAGCCGCGATTGCTCTTCCGCAGGCAAGCTTCCCAACAGTCGCGCAATCTGGGACGGCTCCAGCGCGCGCAAGGATTCAGCGAGATCGGCTTCCGGAAGCGCGGCGAGCATACTGCCGCCAGGCCCACTGTTCAGGCGCTCCCAGACTGGAACCATCACGTCAACCGGGTGTCTTGAAACCACTTGCAGTTGTTCCGCCGGATCGAGCAATTCAATCATTCCCGCCGCCGCCGCACCGTGGCGGGAAAGAAACTCGCGCTCCAACCGTTGGTTGACCGCATCGGCCGTATCCAGGCTAGCAGCTGGCATGATTATTCAACCGGGCAACCTTCGGTCATCGCCTCTGACCACCGCCCAGGAGCGAAGTCAGCAACTCCGCCGCGGTTCGCCAATACAAATCGGCCAGTTCCAATGCCAGGTCGGCAAGGCCTTCCCCGGTTTTCGGCTTCGCTTCCTCGGCAAGCGCCTCCAGCAAGCGGCTGCGCCGCAACACGCCGAGGAAAACACCCTTGACGTCAATGACTGGCAGTAGCTGGTATCGTTCCCAGCCCGGCGCCATGTTCGCCTCGCGCAAACTGGTCCGCGCGCGCAGCGATTGCGGTTTTTCCCGCGCGCATTTTCGGATCGGCAATTTGGAATCCAGCAGCAACAGGTCGCGGGAATCCGCCACACCGATGAGGTGCTGCTGGTGGTCAAGAACATACAAATACTTGCGCAACAATTTGGGATTGCGCCGCGACAGTTCGCCGGCTTCTCCAATGCTGGTTTCAGCGTGCACCGTGGCCACATTCGGATCAATCAGAGTGCCCACGCTGCCGGCGGGAAACCGCAAAACCAGTCGCAGCGGCATCGACATTCTTGTTGGCAGACCGCCAATAATCCGGTCCCGCACGGAGGGATCCAACAAACGCAGCAGCACGGCGGCCCGCTCGACTCCCAGCCCGTCGAGCAACTGCGCCGAGTCCGCGGGCGAAAGCGCGTTCAGAACTTCCGCCGCGGGTCGCGGACTCATGGCCGCCAGTACGCCCGAAGCGGCCGCCGCGGGCAGCGGGCCAATCACATCCGCCGCGGCGGCGGGAGACGCGAGTTCGAGTACGCTGGCGGCTTCCGCGGGATGGCGTGCGATGCAGGTCTCCGCCAGCAGGCCAAGCACTTCAGTCTCCCGTTTCCTGATCAAGCAACAGCGAGGCCTGTTCGTTGAATAGCCGCGCCGGCACCGAGGCACGCCCATCCTCGGTTTCGAGTATCACAGCCGACGGAGTAATTTCGAGAATCTCACCGCTGAAGTCGCCAATGACAACGCGTTGACCCACACGGAAATTCCGTCGCACGTAATGCGCCGCGATCATATTGCCGGTAACGCCACCGGCGCCGATGCCAAAGGCAACGGCCAAACCTCCGAACAACACAGCCACGAGGATGGTGACGACATTGACCAGCAACGTCACATCGACGCCGACCTGACCCGCAACAATAATGCCCGCGAAGATCACGGAAATGTACTTGGCAACGCGGCCTAGCAGGGCCGCTTGGGCCAGCCCCGCCGATTGGGCAAGGGCGGTGACGGCGCCGCCGGCTATGCCGCTTGCCACATACAGCGCGTACGCGATTGCCGCCCAGAACAGCAATAGCGGCAGGTTCAGAAGAATTTGGGTGAAAACATCAACCAGACCCGGCAAGCCAAGCACGTCGGTCGCCGCGGCGAGAAAAAACACCATCACCAGCCAGTAGGCGCAATGGCCCAGCACCCTTGAAATCGGCCAGCGCAGATCCGCCTGGACCAAACCCAGCCGATCCCGAACCGCGGCGAACACGCGGTCAAGTCCCACACCGAAGCGGAATATGAGCTTGCGCAGCAGCAGCGCGAACAGCCAGCCGGCGGAAAGGATCAGCACAGCGCCGATCAGTCCCGGCACAAAAGCGGCCGCGGCCTCGATCAATTCGCGAAAAGTATTGTCCAGCGCCGCAAGCCAGATTTCGTAAGTCGATTGTTCGGACTCACCCATAGGCCAATCGAAGCAGTTCCAGGACGGATTGGATCTGGCCGATCCAGTACCAGATGAAGAAAACGGCAACGCTGCCGCCGGCGATCAGGGCGGCGAGTTGTTCGTCCAGGAGTTTCGCTTTTTCGCGGGCTTCGGCCTGTTCGCGTTCGCTCATGACACCACTCCCCTCAGCCGCTGAAGCCGATCCAGCGGCCGGTGGCCGCCACCGTGAACCAGATCATGATGGACGCCGCCGCCGTCAATTTGATCAACCATGGGTTGACCTCGCCCGGGGCGCGTTCGATCAGGGGCTGCCGCACCAGATAGTGAAAGGCCGCTCCGGCGCAAAGCGCCAGCATCTTGTACCAGTAGACCGGCAAATAATAGATTTTCACGGCGACGCCGCAGGCCATGAAAATACCGGTGGCGACCAGGCTTGCCAAGGCGATATTGAATATGCGGTTGCAGCGGGCGGTGATGACCGTCTGGTCCGTGTCGGTGAGAAAAATGCCCAGCAGCCGGCTATCGGCGACCAGCACCGCGCCGCCGAGCAAGGCCAGCCCAAGCAAATGCCCAGCCTGGATCGTGGCGAAGGCCCCACCCCAGGTCTTGCCGACAAAACCGAACCAGGTGGTTTCCATCCATTCGAACACCGGCAGCAGACTGCCGTGCACTTCCACCCGCGCGCTCGACAATGCGAAGCCCAGCGTGACCGCGAGCACCGCCACCACCAATATCGTTCTCGTGTAAGGTCCCAGCAGCGTTGCGGGCATGTTTTCTTTCCCCCTTTTCGTTCCTGCGTGTTTTGTTCGCGCTAGAAACGGGTTTGGCCGTCGACGCATCCGGCGACGAAGGCAACGAACGGCGAGTCATTGTAGATGCAATCAAACCAGTCGTAGGCGATGAAGCGGCCACACATGACAACGATCGCCCAACCGCCCAGCGATAGCATCGCGCCAATGCGAAGATTGCGCGGCGCCCGCCGCTGGTTGTCCCACTCGGCTCCCGCCGCCTTCAATTTCCGCTGAAACAAAATGGCGTTGATCAGCAATCCCACCATCAGCACAAGTTTAATGCGCAGCCAGATGCTTTGCGAGCTGCGCACGGGCACGGCGTAGAACAGCAACAGGCCGGTTGCGATCATGACTGAAAATCCCACCAGCATCGGCAGATTCAACCGCTCGGCGATGTGGCGCGCGGGCACGTCAGGCAGAGCCAGGCCCAACATGCGCAGGTCGATCAGGTACAACATGCCAAGGCTGAGCATCAAGGTCAGCACATGGGTGCTCTCCACCCAGTTGTACATGTAATACGACTCATGGAGCATGGTGCTCCAACGGGTGTCGTCGAGCCAAATGGCGATGTTGTAGATGAATTCGTTCAGCACCCGCGGATCCTCCACTGGTCAAGGCTTCCTGGACAATGCGGCCCGAAGCGGCTGATTCGGATTGCCACATCAGGCGGCAAGACTAACCCCCGCTTTCGACAAAATCCACCGCTTCCAGGCAAGCTGAAATCAATTGTTGCATTTCGCGAATTTGGATCGCGATCAAAGCGCGCAGCGGCGGAATTTCGCAAGGTTCACAAAGGCCTGTTAACTGAAGTACCATTTCGCGCTGCCGAATTTCCCAGCCATCGAAGAAGGTCCGCAAGATGTCAGCAGTCAGCCTCAAAGCCTTGTTCGCCTGCGTTCTGTTCGGCGCAGCCGCCAGCATGGCGGTAGCCGGCGAAGCGCCTTGGCGGCTTCAGGAAGCCCTCGCCCCGGCGGATGGTTTCAGCGTCGGCCTCGTGCATATGAGCCGCTTCGAGTCCATCACCAACAACCCGCTCGCGGGCTCGAGCCGCGACGACGGCATGATTGTGCAGCGAACCATTTTGGACACCCGCTATCGGCGTGGCGGCGTCGAAGCGCAACTTGAGTTCTATGACGCGCGCCAGCAACTCGCCGACGACGACGCCTTCGTCACCAACAGCGCGTTCAACACGCTTGAGTTATTGCAGGCGACTTTGACTTTCGACACGCCCAACGAGGGAAGCGTCCGGGTCGGCCGGCTCGCCACCGACTGGGG
The DNA here is from genome assembly GCA_965221015.1 of uncultured Pseudohongiella sp. Taxonomy (GTDB): domain Bacteria; phylum Pseudomonadota; class Gammaproteobacteria; order Pseudomonadales; family Pseudohongiellaceae; genus UBA9145. The sequence goes on from OZ244859.1 coordinate 2,105,672, forward strand.
CAGCCGCCGCTTTCTCGCCCGCAACCGTCTGCGCAACGCCATCAACACCTTCGATGGATTGGAATGGATTCAGCCGCTGGAAAACGGGGCGGTCGTGCGCCTGTTCGGTTCCCAAGTGATTCGCCGGCTGCCATCGGATCGGATCGGCTTGCTCGACAACAAACGGGTCATGGATGAATCGAGCAGCGCCCAGCAATTTTATGCCGCCAATTACACGCTGCCGCCGTCGGGCGCGCCATTTGAGACCGATTTGTATTACTTCAATTTGCGCGAGAAAGATACGCCCGGCGTCGCTACGCAAAATCGTCGCATCCACAGCGTCGGCGCGCGCCTGCGCAAACCCGCCGCCAGCGGCGAATTCGATTTCGAGCTCGAATCGTTGCTGCAATTCGGGGACAGCCACGCCACGGCGGCACCCGGAGACCAGACTGCGCTGGATCATCGCGCAGCATTCCACTACGCGGCGGTGGGCTACAGTTTCCCCAATTCGCTGCGGGCGGTGCTTGAATTTGACTATGCCAGCGGCGATGAAAACCCCCTCGACGGCGAGTACGGCCGATTCGACTCGTTGTTCGGTGTCACGACTTTCGAATTTGGCCTGGTGGGGATGTACCAGCCCTTCAGCCGCGCCAACCTGGTCACTCCCGGCATCCGCCTGTTTGCCAACCCGCGGCCGGATCTGAGCGTTATGGCCTCCTACCGCCATTTTTGGCTGGCGGAAAAATACGACACTTGGGGTCGGACCAGGCTGCGCCACGATGTTGGCGAGGATGTCGACAGCTATCTCGGTCAACATCTGGAACTCCGCATCGGATGGGATCTTGTTCCCGGCAATCTGCGGCTCGATACGGGGGCGATTTTCTACAAGGCCGAAGGATTTGCGCGCAGAAACACGCGCTGGGGGTTTCTTAGTTTGGAAATCACCATCTGAAGCGACCGCTTCGCGTCCCTTGCGAGTCGCGGGCGGTTCGGAAACGGATCAGAAATTGCCCCGCACGGACAAGGCAAACTGCAGTCCGGGGGTCACGGCAAAGTTTTCCGTCTCGCGCAACATTTGGTCGCGCAAATAGCCGAAATAGCGCAGGCGCGTGCGACGATCGACGTGGTCGCGAAGGTTGCGCGCTTCCAGCCGCACGGTCAGGCCGGCGAGGCCGCTCTTTTCGACGAAAACCGTCAGATCGCTTTGCGAGTTGAGGTAGAGCACATTGTCGATATCGAACAGCGTGCGGTTGCCGTCGATGCGGTCGCGATAGTCGAAACCGTAATTCAACCCGAGCCGGGAAACATCATGGCGCATTCCGACGCGAAAGCTGCCGCGGTCATAGGGAACAACTTTGCGCTCGAAACCGATCAGCGGGTCGTCAATCGCCGAGTCCTGCAACAACAAGCCAAATGTCGCCAGCGCCCCGGGCAGACCGAGAAAGCCGAAACGGATACTGGCGTCGAAATTGAATCCGAGCACGCCGCCGTCGCCGACATTGCCATTGGTTGAAGCGATTTGGCCGTCGGGCGCAATCAATTCAATGCGACCGATAGCGTGGTTGACGTCGTAGTAGAACAGTCGCGAGCTGAGCACGCCGCCATCGTTGGGCAAGCGGTAATCCAGGTTCAGGTTGTATTGCCAGCTTTGCTCCTGCTCCAGCTGCGGATTGCCGGCCAGAGTGTCCTGGTCTTCGTCGCGTTGATTGGTGTTGGCGGAAAAGTCGGCGAAGCTGAGTTGGGATACGACTTTTTCGACCGAGGCCTGCAATTGCAGCGAGGGATTGATGTCGAATCGGAAATCGACTTTCGGTTTTAGAAACTGGAAATCGCGGGAGTTGTAGACGTCGCCGCTCTGGGCGATTTCCGAGAATTCGCCGATCAGCGAGGATTCCAGGCGCATGCGCGGATTCAGCCGCCAATTGTGCACCGCGAAAGTCTCGATGCGATCTTCCTCCACCGTGGAAACCGCATTGCCCACCGGCACCCGCACCAGCCCGCCGACTTCCGGGTCGGCTGGTCCGTTCAGCGGGCGGCCGAGTTTCAGCGAAGTGTCCTGCGTGGTGCGCGCGCCCTCGACGCCGAGTTCGAGCCCCTGCCCTTCGCCGAAGCTCCAGGTGTAGGACGTGCGCACGATCTTTTCCTGGTAGCTGCTGGCGTTTTGGAGATAGAGATTTTTGCGCTCTTCCTCGCCGGGCGCATCGAATGCCCAGCGCTCGCGCAAAGTCTCGTTGTCGCGGTCGTTGACGATGAAGAGAATTTTATAGCGCGAGCCATCGAGGAAAATGTGTTCGAAATCGCCGCCGATTTCCCAGTTGGACTGGGTCGCGGGCACGTCTTCCCGCTCCCAGCTGGTCAGCGGCGCGGCACCATTGTAATTGGTGATGCTGCGCAACAGCGAACTCGGCGGGTCGTTGCGGTTGTAAAGCGCATTCAGGGCGATGCGGTCGGCGCTGCCGAGATCGTAGGTCAAATTCGAATTGAAGCGGTACGCGTTCTGGTCCGCGACCCGGTCGAATGTGATGATCTCGTTGAGAGCGCCGCCGCCGTGGGTGCTGACTTCGAGGCTTTCCTCGGCGCGATAAAAGCTTTGCGAACTCACGCTGAGCAGATAGTTCAGGTTTTCGCGCTGGCCGGTGAGCGAGACCGTGGCTTCCGGCTCGACATTGCCGTCGCGATAGCGCTGCATGCCCGCCTGGGCGGCGATACTTGAACGCGCCGCCGCGCTTTGCAGCACGATATTGACCACCTGCCCCACATTTTGCACGTCGAGTCCGCTGGATGTGCCGCGGATGATCTCGATGTGCTCGACTTCTTCGGCGGCAATGCGCGCCAGTTGTTCCCGCGCTTCATTGACCTTCCCCGCCAGCCGTTTGCCGTCGATGAGAATTTGGGCGCTGCCGCCGAGTCCGCGGTCCTGCCGGTTGAAATTTTCGAATCCGCCGCGGCTGGTGTCGAGCACGAGTTCGATTCCCGGAATGCGCGACAACATGTCGTCAACCGAAACCGGATTGAACTGGCTGAAGTAAGACGCCGGGTAGCTGACTGTGCTCTCTTCCGCGGCATCGCCGTCATCCGCGCTTTGGGCCAAAAGCGGGCCGGCCGCGCACAATATTGCGCAGAGTGTCAGGGCGGCAGCTTGCACGGGGCGATTGCTAATGGGCTTCACTTCCGCGGAAATTTGACAATCGAGCCTGACGATAGCCCATCCAGATCAGGAATTGCAATCCAAACAGCAATGAAGCGGCCAGCAGATGCGCGGGCTGAACGAATGCCGGCATCCCAAGGTGGCCCAGGGTGGCCCCGGACAGGATAGCCGCCGCCACCACGGCGAGCATGGCCGCGGCAAGCCGGCTGAGCAAATGCGACCATCCCAATGACCGCGCGAGGAGGAACAGCAGCCAGGCATTGGCCAGCAGCACCAGGGCGGAAAAACTCCGGTGCACGTAGAAAAACCATGGCATCGCCTGAATCCAGTTGGAACGCGAGTCCTCGCCCAGCGAACGGCTGATGAAGTCCGTCATTTCCCGCACTTGGGCGCCAAGCGTCACTTGCAACACGGTGCAGCCGAGCGCGAGGTAAAGCGCGGCGGCGAAACGCGGGTCGATATGGTTGATCGGTTGCCGCGCCATGATCTCCCGGTTGGCGCGAAAAAAGGCGAACAAAAGCACGCCCACTATGGCGAGCGCCATGAGCATGTGCAGCGTAATCATGCCCGGCTGCAAATTGGAGCCAACGACGCGCGCGCCGAGCCAGCCCTGGAAGGCCACCATGGCGAAAGCGGCGATGGAGGCCCGTGGAATCCAGCGGTCATGGTCGCGGCAGGACCAGGAACGAACGGCGGTCAGCAGAATCAGCAGGCCAATGGTGACGCCGACGAGCCTGTTGACATATTCCGTCCAGGTCTTGACCGCGTTGAAACGCGTCTCGGCGTAACCGAGGTCGGCGTAGATTTCCTGATAGTTGGCGGGCAATTGCGCTTCGTGCAAGGGCGGAATCCAGCGGCCGAAACAGGTCGGCCAATCGGGGCAGCCCATGCCGGCCCCGGAGGCGCGCACGCTCGCGCCCACCAGAATCAGAAAATACACCGCGGCAATGGTAATCAGCGCCATGCGGCTGTAGCGGCGCAAGGCCGGTTCGGAAATTGTTTGATTCATCCGGATTCAAGTGCTTGTTCGCGGCGGATCATGCCGCGATGGCAAAGGTTCACTCGCGCAATTGGTCAAGCAGTTCCTTCGAGGCATGACCGTCGGCGATCAGTCCGCGCTGCAATTGATACGCGCGAACCGCGGCTCTGGTTTGCGGGCCGATGCGGCCGTCGGGCTCGCCGGAGTCGTGTCCAAGGCGATTGAGCAAGGTCTGCAATTCTTCCACCTCCGCGGTGCTGAGCGCGGTCTCGTTGGCCGGCATGCGCGCGATGGCGGGGCCGCCGATGAAGCGGTCGGCCAAATGGCCGACGGTGATGGCGTAAAACTCGGAAGGGTTGTACAGCATGGTGACGCGAAAGTTGTTGTAGGTGAGGAAAGCCGGGCCGGAGGCGCCGGCGGGCAATACCACGGCGGCACGCATGTCCGCCAGCGGTAGCGGCTCGCCGGAGACCGTTCGCAACCCCAACTCGCGCCACTCCGCGAGCGGTTTCAGATTGCGCCTGCCGACGAGCGAATAGTCGAATCCTTCCGGCAGCAGCACCTCCCTGCCCCAGCGTTCGTCGCCGCGCCAACCCGATTGACTGATGAAGTTGGCCGCCGAATGGAACACGTCGGGCAGACTGTTCCAGATGTCCGCGCGGTTGTCCCCGTCTCCGTCCACCGCGTAGTTGCGGAATACCGTGGGCAGGAATTGCAGCTGCCCCATGGCGCCGGCCCAGGAGCCGGTCATGCGTTCGGCGGCAATATGGCCGTCGTCGATTATCCGCAGCGCGGTCAACAATTGTTCGCGGAAAAACTGTGCCCGGCGCGGGTCCCAAGCCAGCGTTGCCAGCGCCTGGAGTACCGGAAATCCCCCGGTGGCGCTGCCGAAATTGCTCTCGATCGCCCAAAAGGCAACCAGATAGTGCGGTTGAATGCCGTAGCGCGTTTGCACTTCGCCGAGCAAGTCCGCGTGTTCGCGCAACAACGCCCGCCCGCGGGCGACTTGGGCGGTTGTAACGCGCAATTCAGTGTAGCGGGTAAATGTCTGCGCGAACTCCGGCTGCGAGCGGTCGAGTTCGAGCACGCGCGAAATCGGCTCGATGCCATCCAGCGCGCCGAGTGTTTCGTTGCCGATTCCCAACGCAAGCGCCTCGGCCCGCAATTCCGCCAGCCAGTCTTCAAAACTCTGCTGTTGCGCCGGGGCGGCCAGCGGCAGCAACAAGGCAAAAACCAGGGCGGTGAAACGAATCATGACGGAATGATAATTCATCCGGCCTCGCACTTGCATCCTTGGCCAAGACGCGGGGAGCACCTTGCGGCCGCGATTGCCGAGGTGGGTGTCCCATGGCGGAGGTGGGTGTCCCATGGTGGAGGTGGGTGTCCCATGAGGGAAGCGGGATTGCGAATTGACTTGGCGGGAAAAACCAAGACAATGCCGCAGTTGGAAAAATGCGTGCCCGGCCATGTTCAAACCATTCCTGATATTGCAACTGCGCCCCGAGGATGAAACCGCGGACAGCGAGTTGCGGAAGATCTGTCAATACGGCGGTATTGCCCCCGCCGAATTCCGCCGCATCCGGCTCGAACAGCAGCCGGACCCGAAAATCAACCTGGGGGACTTCGCCGCGATCATTGTTGGCGGCAGCCCGTTCGACCTCAGCACACCGGCGCGGCGGAAATCGGAATTGCAGTTCGCCATCGAAGACTTCTTCAGCCGTTTGCTCGACCAGGTGACCAGCGGCGATTTCCCGTTTCTCGGCTGTTGCTCGGGCAACGGCTTGCTGGGCCAACATCTTGGCGCGGAAATCTCCGGCAAGTACGCTGAAGAGGTTGGGGCGATCGATGTCGAAATCACCGAAGCCGGTCGCGAGGACCCGTTGCTGGCCGGGCTGCCGCCAAGGTTTCGGGTGCTGGTGGGCCATAAGGAAGCCTGTGACGCCGTGCCTCCCGGCAGTACCCTGCTCGCCGCCGGCGCGTTTTGCCAGGTGCAGATGTTTCGCGTCGGCAGCAACGTTTACGCCACCCAGTTCCACCCGGAAGGGGATTATGAAGGCTTTGGTGTTCGGATCGAGGCGTATAAGCATCACGGCTATTTCCCACCGGAAACCGCCAAGGAACTGGCCGCGCGAATACGCACCGAACATACGCCCGAAGCGCAGCAAATCCTGCGCCGCTTTGTGGACCGTTACCGGACCCCGGGGCCGGCCTGAAGCGGCAAGTTCGAAGCTCGCGCCATCCAGCCCACGAGCCGCCGATGCGCGACGCAAGCCGCGCATTTCCGACGGGCACAGCCGCATGGCGCGCGGGAGCTTCACGCTTGCCCCCTGTCAAGCCCGCGGGTTATAAAGCGACATCCCGCCCATCTGCCGCGCACCACCGGATCGGACCGCGCCGCGCGGGCAGTCGCGGTTCGCCGAGAGAGAGTGCAATGCCTGTCCGCCTATTGCTGCCGCTCGCGCTGCTGTTCGCGCAACTGTTCGCGCAGGTGGCGCCCGCAACCGCGGCGGAGGCGAGAGTCGCGGTCGCGGCGAATTTCTCAGCCCCGGCGGAATTGCTGGTGGAGCACTTTGAACGCGCGCAAACACACCGAATCGAGTTGGTATTCGGCTCCTCGGCAAGGTTTTATTCTCAAATCAGGAACGGCGCACCGTTTGACGCCTTGCTTTCCGCCGACTATGAAAAACCGTACCTGCTGGCCGAGCAGGGGCTTGCCGCGGAGGACAGCTTGCGGGCCTACGCCACCGGGCGGCTGGTGCTTTGGAGCGCGCAATCGGAAGTGCCGATAACCGTTGACACCTTGCGCGCCCATGGGGACGGCAAGATTGCCATGGCGAATCCGAGGCTTGCTCCCTACGGCCTCGCCGCCCGCGAAGTGATCGAAAATCTCGGGCTGGACGAACAACTGTCCGAAAATTTGATCCTCGGCGAAAACATCTCCCAAGCGTTCCAGTTCGTCGCCACGGGCAATGCGCCGCTTGGCTTCGTGGCGCTTTCGCAAGTGGCGAAAGATGGCGACATCCAGCGCGGTTCCGGCTGGCTCGTGCCAACGCGGCTGCATGCCCCGATCCGCCAATTCGCCGTGCTGCTGAATGAAGAAAACGCCGCCGCGGCGGCCTTTCTGCAATACCTGCGCGGCCCCGCGGCGCGGCGCATCATTGCGGAATTCGGCTACAGCGTGGACGCCGGCGAAGGATGATTTTGCCACCAGCCCCGCGCGCTCCCGGTTTGTTGCCGCAAAGATTTTGCTCAAGGAACGCGCGCCGATGATGTTTTCGCCGGAAAACCTGCAAGCGATCTGGCTGACGCTGCGCCTGGCGACTACCGCCACCTTGTTGCTGCTGTTGCTTGGCACGCCGCTGGCCTGGTGGCTCGCGCGCACACGCTCGCCGCTGCGCGGCCCGGTGGCGGCCATCGTTGCCCTGCCGCTGGTGCTTCCGCCGACGGTGCTCGGCTTCTATTTGTTGCTCGCCATGGCGCCGGCCGGACCCATCGGTCAAATCACCGGAACCTTGGGAATCGGCAGTCTGGCCTTCACTTTCGAAGGTCTTGTGCTTGGTTCGATTCTCTACTCCCTGCCCTTTGTTGTGCAACCGATTCAAAACTCGTTCCAGGCCATGGGCGATGGACCGCTGGAGGTGGCCGCGACCTTTGGCGCGGGACCCTGGCGCAGATTCCTGACCGTGGCGATTCCCCTGGCGCGCCCGGGTTTCATCAGCGGTTCCATCCTCGGATTCGCCCACACCATAGGGGAATTCGGCGTGGTGCTGATGATCGGCGGCAATATTCCCGGCCAGACCCGAGTGGTTTCGGTGCAAATCTACGAACAGGTCGAGGCGCTGCGGTTCGGCGAAGCGCACTGGCTGGCGGGGGCCATGGTGGTTTTTTCCTTTATTGTGCTGCTGGTGGTATACGGCTCCCTCGGACGCCGCGCGATTCCCGGCATGAGATTCGAAGGTTAGGGTCGTGCGCGCGCGCATTCTGCATTCGATGGCGCAGCCCGCGGGTGACCGCTTCACGCTGGATATCGATGAGAAGATTCCGCCACGGGGAATCACTTGCGTGTTCGGCACCTCCGGCTCGGGCAAGACCACCTTGCTGCGTTGCCTGGCGGGGCTCGACCGTCCGCAATCCGCGCGGCTGAGCGTCGCCGGCGAGATTTGGCAGGACGAATCCCGCTTCCTGCCGACGCACCGGCGCCGGCTGGGTTACGTATTCCAGGACAGCAGCCTGTTGCCACATCTCAGCGCGCGGCGGAATTTGCAGTACGGTCGCGGCGCGCGCGAAGCCGCTTCCGACGCCGCAATCGCCGCCGCGGTTTCCTTGCTGGGCATCGAACATTTGCTCGACAAGCTTCCGCGCCAGTTGTCCGGCGGCGAACGCCAGCGCGTGGCGCTGGCCCGGGCCCTGTCCGGCGAGCCGCGACTGTTGTTGCTCGACGAACCCCTGTCGGCGCTCGACGTGGCGCGCAAGCAGGCGCTGCTCCCCTACTTGCAAGACCTGCCGGAACAGTTGAACTGCCCCATTGTCTACGTGACCCACTCCCCCGACGAAGTTGCCAGGCTTGCCAGCCACGTGCTTGTGCTGGCGCGCGGCGAATGCATTGCGCAAGGCAGTGTGGCCGAACTGATGGCGGGCCAGCGCTTGCCCGCCAACACGGCGGGCGAAAGCGGCGTGGTGCTGGAAGCCAGCATCGTCGACCGCGATTCTTTCTGGCAGCTCGCGGAAGCGGAGTTTGCCGATGGCCGGATGCTGATTGCGGACCCGGGGCTGGCGCCGGGCGAGGCGGCGCGACTGCGCATTCTTGCCCGCGACGTCAGCCTGAGTCACGCGCCGGAAGGATATTCGAGCATCCTCAACCGACTGCCCGCCAAGGTGGAACGCATCGAGGATACGCCAGGGGAAGCCATGTGCATGGTGCATCTGCGGATCGGTGGCAATACGCGCTTGCTGGCGCGAATTTCCCGTAAATCGGCGGCGGGCCTACTGCTTGCCCCGGGTAGCGAGGTCTACGCGGAAATCAAATCCGCCCAGATTTTGCATTGAACCGCGCGGGCACGCCCGCTTGCGGCAGCGGCGGAGCATGACCGCGGTTCCCAATCAAGCTTGACGCAGGCGCGGGTCGCCGTCTTCCACCACATAAGCCCGGCGAACGGAAATCGGCGCGCCGGGCACGGTCACTCTGGGCAGCACCTTGTAATCCGCGCGCCACTGCGCGGGCGTGACGGTATTGGCGACATAGCCGCGCTGGGCGTTGTAGAACTTCACATGGGGGTTGTTGTCCAGCAGCGCGGCGCCATAGGCATTGCTGTCTTCGCCATCGCCGCCGGAGCTGATCGAGCTGCCGACGAATTCCGTGCCGACCACGGGCGAGGCCGGGTCGTCAAAATCCAGCAGCAATTCCGCCGCCCAGTGGGAATGGATATCGCCGGTGATCACGACTGGATTCGGCGTGCCTGTCTCGGCCAGCGCCCGCAGCAATTGTTGCCGCTCGAAGGGATAACCGTCCCAGACATCCATGGGCCAAAGTTGTTCGCCGTTTTCGCCAAGCGATCGCAGGCTGGCCATAATAATCTGCTGCGCCAGCACGTTCCAGCGCGCGTCGGCGTTGGCAAGACTGCCGAGCAGCCATTCCTTCTGGGCCTGGCCGAGCAATGTGCGCGCGGGGTCGCGGTGTTCGGCGCAACTGGGCTGGCGGCCATCGCCACAGGCCTGGTCGCTGCGATACTGGCGCGTGTCGAGCACGCTGAATTCGAGCAACTTGCCAAAGCGCAAGCGGCGGTGAATCGGCATATCGGGACCTTGCCGGCCCACCGGCAAGCGCACCGGCATGAATTCGTACCAGGCCTGGTAGCCGGCGGCGCGGCGCGCCAGGAGTTGCTCGACGCTTTGCTCGTCCTCGGCGATTTCCGCCGCGTAATTGTTGTCGACTTCGTGATCATCCCAGGTGACCGCCCAAGGCGCCGAAGCGTGCGCCGCTTGCAGGTCGGGGTCGGATCGGTAGGTCTCGTACCTGGCGCGATAGTCGGCCAGATTGTGAATTTCCGGCCCTTCGTGGCGGCGCACGAGGTTCTCTCCCCAAGAGCTTTCGTAGATGTAATCGCCCAAATGCGCGATCAAATCGAATTGTTCATCCGCCATATGCCGATAGGCGGTGTAAAAGCCGTGCTCGTATTGCTGGCAGGATGCGAAGGCGAAGCGGAATTGATCGATTTCATCGGCCGCCGCGGCGGCGGTGCGGGTGCGGCCGACGGCGCTGACGATGCCGCCGATGCGCCAGCGATAAAAGTACTCGGCGCCGGGCCGAAGCCCGCGCACATCGGCATGGGCGGAATGTCCCAGTTCGGGGGAAGCCGCCACGCTGCCGCGGTGATCAATGCGGGAGAATCCGGCGTCGGCGGAAATCTCATAATCGACGGCCAGCACTTCCGTTTCCAACCCTGCGCGCCGCAGCACGCCTGGGTCGAGCCGGGTCCAGAGAATGACCGAATCCGGCCCGGGATCGCCGGACGCCACGCCGAGATAGAATGGGTCCTGCGCCAATTGATTGACGCGGCGCGCGGCGCCGTGGGCGAGCGCCGGCAGGGCGCCAAGCGCCAGGGCGGCGTAGAGTCGGGTGCAGTGGGCGAGAAATCGCCGCCGCGAGAGGCGGCGGCGCAGTTGCTGGATTTGCATTTCGCAGCTCCGGGGCCAATTGACGGTGAGTCTATTCTAAACCGGGTTTGTTGCCGCCGTGTATCAATTGGGCCAGCCGCCGCGCGCCGCGGGTTGCGCGGCAAGACCTGTCACAAAACTCCGGCGAAACTTGCCAGTTCCAGGGCCAGCAAGGCGCCGAGGAGCAGGACCTGGGCGATGGCGAGCGCCGCTTTCCCGGCCGGAGAAAGTCGACTGAGAAATCGCGCGATGGGCAAGTAAAAGTGGTGATATCGATAATGCATGACTGAATCCCCCATTTGCGCAAACGTCCTCCTGTGATGGAAAGTTACCTGGTTAATCGAAACCGCATCGGCGCCCCATCAACACTGCCGCGCCGCACATTCCCCGTCGGATGCATACCTTCATACGGTCGATGCGCATACTACTGTCGCCGCCGGCGCGGCACACCCGATTTTCCCCGAATCGCGTTGCAGACTCGGTAAATGGCGAAGTGCGGCCGCGGCGCAGGCTTGGCGCGGTTTACCGAGAAAATGCGCGCGTTCGCCGATTCACCGCTTCCAACGCGCGGCGCTGCCGGTAGGCTTGCACCAATGCCGCGCAGCAGATTGCGCCAGCGGCCGCCGGGGAGGCAATCGATGAATCAGCCCGCAGCTTCGCAAAGCCGGAAAACCGTCGCCTATGTATTGGTTGCGGTTGCCGGACTTTTGATCCTTGCCAATACCGGCCTGCTCAGTTTCATCGGCCTGCGCGACCTGATTGCCGCGGTTTTCCAACTCATTTTCAATGCGCTGCCCTACCTGATCACACTCACGGGAATTGTTTGGGTCGCGCGGTCGGGCGGATCCGCGGCACCGCTGATGGCCTGGTTGCTGGTGCTGTTCGGCGCGCTGTTGGTGGTTTCCCACATTGGACTGTTTGGCCTGTCCTTCGGCGCCATGCTAACGCCCGCGATCTTGCTTGCCGTGGCCTTTTTCCTCATCAATCCGCGCAATCTGCTGCCCCGCCACCTCAACACCAGCAACGAGGATCTTGAACCGGACGAACAGCAGATCAAGCTGTTCGCTTTCATGGGTGGCGGCGAATTGCAATATCACTCCAAACACCTCAAGGGCGGCGAAGTGATGGCGATCTGGGGTGGTTACGAGATCGATTTCACCGATGCGGACATCGAAGGCGACTCGATGCAATTGGACGTGTATTGCATCATGGGCGGAATCCAGATCACCGTGCCCGCCCATTGGAAAGTGGAGAAGAACGACGCGATGTGTATCATTGGCGGGTTCAGCAACCGCACGCGGGACCTGGCCGAGGAGTTGAATCTGCCTTCGAAAACCCTGGTGGTCAGCGGACTTGCGCTGCTCGGCGGAGGCGAAATCCGTAACTGAACCGGCCGGTTCTTGCGAGCACTTCATGTACCCCCTGTTCAGGACACCCAATCGCATTGTCGCGATGCTGATTGGCTGGTGCCTGTTCAGCGCCGCGTTGTCGGCGCTGGTCAGCGGCATAGCCGACATCCCAACCGGGGCGGGGCTGCTCCTGTTCGCGCCAAGCTATTTGCTATGGCTGTTGTTTCTGATTCCCAACTACTACATTTGCCGCAGCCTGCCGCTGGACACGGGAGACTGGACCCGGGTCGTCGGCATCCAGGCGCTGGTGCTGATGCTGACCGCGCTGATCTGGGCGCTGCTCGGGCGCGGTTACGCGCTGGCCCTCGATTCGCTGGATCCCTCCTCGCCCTGGCTGGACTATTACTCCGCGGGCTTGTTTCCGAACCTGCTGGTGTTCGCCGGCCAGTTCGAGTTTTTCGTGCTCCTGCACTACCTGTTCATCGCCCTGCGCCGGGGCCGCGACCTGGAGCAACAAACCTTGCAGCAGGAGTTGCTGATCAGCAAGGCCGAATTGCGCGCGCTGCGCGCCACCATTCATCCGCATTTCCTGTTCAATGCGCTGAACGTGCTCGCCAGCATCGCCGAAACGGACCCCGCGCAAGCCCGGCACCTTTGCCTGCGGCTGGCGGATTTTCTGCGCTACAGCATTAGCTATGGCGATCGCCCCACGGCCACGCTGGGCACCGAGCTCGAACATGTGCGAAACTACCTGGACATCGCGCGCGAGCGCTTTGGTGAGCGGCTGCGCACCGAAATCGAGGCGGCGCAGGAATTGCTGGACACGCCGGTGCCTTCGCTGATGCTGTTTCCGCTGGTGGAAAACGCCATCAAGCATGGTATCGACAGTTGCATTGAAGGCGGTTGCCTGAGCCTGAGCGCCGAATCCAACCATGGCATGTTGCGCATCGAAATCAGCAATCCGGTGGACGACCTCGGCCACAAGCGCCAAGGCACCGGCATCGGCCTGATCAGCCTGCGCCAGCGCCTGAAGAACCGTTACGGCGATAAAGCCAGCTTGCACACACGCCGCGATGGCAATCTGTTCATCGCCCGCATCTGCCTGCCATTTTCGCAGCCCGCCGCGGCCGCATCGTAATTCTCATGGCTAAGCCCGAAGCGATATCCTGCCTGATCGTCGACGACGAGCCCCACGCGCGGCAAGCCATGCAAAACGCCCTCGCCCGGCACCCGGAAATCGAGGTGGTCGGCCTTTGCGAAAACGGCCTGCAAGCTGTCAAGGCGATCAATGAGCAACAACCGCAACTGCTTTTCCTCGACGTGCAAATGCCCAAGCTCGACGGCTTCGACGTGCTCGAGTTGATCCAGGAACAGATTCCGTTCGTGATTTTCGTCACCGCCTTCGATCAATACGCGGTGCAGGCCTTTGAAGCGAATGCGGTGGATTACCTGTTGAAGCCGGTGGACCCGGAACGGCTTGCCCAAGCGGTGGAAAAAGTGGTCGCCCGGGTCGGCCTCGAACAACCTTCGCGGCTGCAAAGCCTGCTGGCGGACCCGGTGCGCGAGAAAGAATTGCTGCGGCGCATCCTGGTGCGCGACGGCAGCGAGGTGCATGTGCTGCCGGTTGATGCGGTGATTTTTATTGAAGCGGCGGACGACTACGTGGCGATTCACACCGCGGAGGGCACCCATATCAAACTCGACCGCCTCAGCCGGTTGCAGAAAAAGCTCGACCCGCGCCAGTTTTGCCGCATCCACCGCTCGTACCTGCTCAACATCAATTTTCTCGCGCGCATCGAATCGGAAAGCAAGGACACCCGCCTTGCCGTGCTGCGCAACCAGCGTGAATTGCCCATCAGCCGCAGTGGTTATGGCAACTTGCGCAAGTTGTTGTGAGTTGGGCTAGTTCTCGATCCAGCGGCTGACGCGGTCGAGCAGCGCTTGCATGTCCAGCCTGGTTTGCGGCAGTTGCTCCACCGGCAAATCCATGTGGTTGAGGGGGATTTCTCCCTGGTACTGGGAAAATACCGGCGCCAGCAACTCCAGCGGGTAGCGGTGGATGCCGCGGCCGGCGCGGAACGCCGCGATGGGAATTTCCGCTTCAATCACAGCTTCCACATTGCCCGACGCTTGCGCCAGGATGTCGCCGTTGGGAGCAACGATGAGCGAGTTTCCGCCCATGGCGGCCGCCGGGCTGTCGCTTGGGAAAACAATGTTGCTCATGGCCGAATACATGTTGTTGTAGCGGGCGATGGCGCGCACGTCGGTTTCCGAAAACAGCGTGGCGGTGCGGAACATGATTTCCACCCCGCGCATGGCGAACGCCGCGAACACGAAGGGGTCGAGTTGCACGGTGCTCACGGCGATATTGCCGTATTCCGTGCGCAGCACCGGTATCAACTGCTCCGCGCCATACATGGCCAGATAGCGGTCGTGGACGCTTTCCACGGTGGTGGTGGGAATCTCGCCCGGGTCGGTGCCGAAGCGCTTGATGTTGCGGGTTTTCCAAAATTTGGCGGCAACTTCGCCCCCGCGGTCGATCACGGTATTGATGCTGAGAATATGCCCGGGCCATTGCGCGTCCCTGGCATAGCTGCCGAAAATGATATAGCTGTCGCAGGCCCGGGCAAGCTCTCCAAGTCGCTCGGTCTCCGGTCCTGGAATCTCGATGGTGTATTCGATTTTCTCGTCCCGGGACGCGCGCGAATATCCGGTCAGCGGGAATTCGTTGAACAATATGAAATCCGGTTGGCCGCCGCTGGCGCAGGCGGTTTCGATCCAGAATTCCATGCTTTGCAGGTTTTCGGCCAGACCTTGCGCGGGGTCGTCGTAGTCTTCCATGTTGCGCACGAGGTTCTGCACCAGCTTGACCACGACAACGTCTTTCGCAAGTGGCGCGGTTTCATAGCCGCCGGCGGCATCGACGAATTGCGGCCAGTCCCGACCGCTGTCCTCGGCGCAGGCGCCGAGCAGCAGGCCGAACAGGACCGTCGCGGGTGCCGCCGGCTTGCCGGACCACAAGCCCGAAATTCCACTGTTCATCCGCGTATTCTCTTTGGCGGGACCGCGCCGGCGCATGCGGCGGCCGACGGCCTACAAACCTTCCACCTTGGTGAAAATCATCATATGCTGCCAGGGCAGGAAATCGAGTGTTTCGGTCCACTCCAGCCCAAACACAGCCATTTCGAGCTTGACCTGCGCTTCGGTCATTTTATGCAGCGGCCGGATTGGCACCGACGCGTCTTCGCCGCGGTATTCGAGCAGGAAAATCCGGCCGCCGGGTTTCAGCGCGCGATAAATGCCGTCGATCATTTCAAAGGGATGGGAAAATTCGTGGTAGGCGTCGACCATGATGGCGGCGTCGACGGAGTTTTCCGGCAGGCGCGGGTCGTCGATGGCGCCGAGGATTGTGCGGATATTCCCACCCCTGCCCCCGGCTTGCTGCCGCTCGATCAAATCGAGCATCTCCCGCTGAATGTCCACCGCGAGCACCTCGCCATCCGGCACCCGCTCGGCGATGCGGAAAGAGAAATAGCCGGAGCCGGCGCCAATATCGGCAACCACCGCATCGGGTGCGAGATTCATGTTTTCAACCACCGCGTCCGGCATCTCTTCCTGGATGCGGCTCGGGCGGTTCAGCCAGTCCGCCGCCAGATGGCCCATAACAAAGGAAATTTCCCGGCCCATATAAAACTTGCCGATGCCGGTGGTGCGCCGCTCCGGGTCCACCACATAGCCGGGATGCTCGGCCGCCTGGGCGCTGAGCGGAAGCAGGAAGAAGAAAACCAGCAGCAGCCGCGACGGAAGTTTCATCGGATTCACCCAAGCCAGAGATTTCTCCAAATTGTAGATCAAGCGCGCGGGCCACGCCACGCGCATCCGACCCGGCGTTGCCGGCGCACCTGCCGAACCACCAAGTCCAGCGCTTCGCCGGGTTCCAACGCGGCATCCGCGCGCGAATTCTGGACGATTTCGATGCCGCTCTCGCAAGACCCTATTTCACCTGCTGTACTATGGCGCAAGCTTTGTTTGATTAGCGAACCAATGTCGCGCCGCTGGCGCGCAGCGGCCACTTGCATTGAAGCACAAGACCCATGGTTTCTTCCGCGGCGCCGAGCGCCCCGGATCGAACTATAATCGCCACAGGACGAAGTTTGACCACTGCGCCGCTTGCGGCCAATCGGGCAATGTTCGATTATGCCCATGGTGCCTTGACGCGAACGGTGGGTGGATTGGTTTCCATGCGTCGTGGCCGCTTCGATAAGCACCGGGCGATTTCACGCCAGTCCAGTGGGTAGACGATTCACATGAGCAAGATTCTGCATGGCATCCGCGTGCTCGATTTCGGCCGTTACATCGCCGGGCCGTTTTGCGCCACGCTGCTCGGGGATATGGGCGCGGAAGTCATCCGCATTGAGAAAGTTGATGGTTCGGAAGACCGCTATCTGTCGCCGGTGACGGAAGGCGGCGACGGCGCGCTGTTTTTGCAGATCGCGCGCAACAAGCAGTCCATGACGCTCAATCCCATGAAGCCGCAAGGCCGCGAAATCGTGACAAAGCTTGTGGCCACCGCCGATGTGGTGGTCGCCAATCTGCCGCCGGATACCTTGCGCGCCATGGGTCTGGACTACGACAGCTTGCGCGCGACCAAGCCCGACATCATTCTGACCATGATTTCCGCTTTTGGCCAAGGCGGCCCCTACGCGAACCGGGTGGGCTTCGACGGTCTCGGCCAGGCCATGTCCGGCTGCATGTATCTCACCGGCACGCCGGAGCAACCGGTGCGCGCCTGGGCGCCCTGGGTCGACTTCGGCACCGCGAGCCTGGCGGCCTTTGGCACCATGGCGGCGCTTTTCGAACGGATGAAGACCGGCAAGGGGCAGATTGTTGAAGGCTCGCTGTTCAATACCGCCCTGACCTTCATGAACGGAACTTTGATCGAGCAGCATGCGATCGACGCGGACCGCGTCGCCAGCCTCAACCGCGCCCAGACCGCGGCGCCGGCGGACACTTTCCGCACAAAAGACGGCTGGGTGCTCGTGCAATCGATTGGCGGGCCGCTGTTCAAGCGCTGGGCCGACTTGATGGGCGAGACGCACTGGCTCGAGGACCCGCGGTTCAAGGACGACATATCGCGCGGCGACCACGGCGAGATCATCAGCGAACGGCTGGCGCGCTGGTGCGCGGAACGCAGCAGCGAGGAAGTGCTGTCGGCGATGGAACAAGCGCGCTTGCCGGCCGGGCCGGTGCTGTCGCCGCGGGAAGTTTTGGAAGACCCGCATATCGCCGCGCGGGGAATTTTCCAAGCCGTGGAGTATCCGGGGCTTGCGGGTTCAGCCCCGCTGATGAAGACACCGGTGGAGTTGTCGGAAACGCCCGGCGAGATCCGCCGGCGGCCACCCACTCTCGGCGAACATACCGATGCGATCATGGGCGAACTCGGCTATGGCGAACACGAAATCAACGCCCTGCGCGCGGAACGCGTAATCTAAATTCGAAATGGGACACCCACCATCGATATGGGACACCCACCACAAATTCGAAATGGGACACCCACCATCGATATGGGACACCCACTACAGCAATAGGACAGCCACTATGAACAAATCACAGACACGACGCGAATTCCTGTGGAGCACTGGCGCGCTGATGCTAGCCGCCGGCGCGGTTTCGACCGCCGAGGCGCAACGGCAACTCGCCGCGCCCGGACAGGATGAATCCTACTGGGAGATGGTCCGTGCGCTGTTCTCCTTCACCGAAGGCGCTGTGCCGATGAACGCGGCCAACCTGTGTCCTTCATTTCGGGCCGTGGCGGAAAATGTCGCCACGTTGACCGCCGACATCAATCGCGATTGCTCGTTCGAAAATCGGCGCAAATTCGTCGACTTGCTCGAACAAACCCGCGCCCGGATTGCCGCGCAATTGCGCGTCCCGGCGGACGAAGTGGCGCTGGTGCGCAATACCTCGGAGGCCAACAACATCATCAATGGCGGCCTGCCCTTGCCGGCTGGCGCCGAAATCCTGGTCTGGGATCAGAACCACGCCACCAACAATGTGGCGTGGGAAGTTCGCGCCGCGCGCTACGGCTTGGAAGTGCGCAAGGTGCGCACACCCGAGGCACCGCAATCGGCAGGCGAGCTGGTCGCCGCCTTCAGCGACGAATTTCGCGACAATACGGCGGCGCTGGCGATTACCCATGTTTCAAACGTCAGTGGCATCCGCTTGCCAGTAAAGGAGCTTACGCGCCTGGCCCATGAGCGCGGCATCTATGTGCATCTCGACGGCGCTCAGACCTGGGGCGCGATGGACCTGGACCTTGGTGAATTGGAAGTCGATTCCTATGCCGCCAGCGCCCACAAGTGGTACATGGGGCCTAAAGAAGTCGGCTTGCTGTATGTGCGCCGCTCGCGCATCGGCGAAATCTGGCCTTCCGTGGTGGCGCCGGGCTGGGGAGGCGGCCCGGAAACCGAGCTGGTCGGCGCGCGCAAGTTCGAATCCCTTGGTCAACGCGATGACGCGGCGCTCGCCGGGTTGGGCGTTGCCGCGGCCCTGCACGACTTGATCGGCCCCGCGCGCATCGAGCAGCGCATTGCGCAACTCGCGCAAGAACTCAAGCGCGGCATGGTCGATGCGGGGCTGGAATTGTTGACGCCGATGGCGCGGGAATTCAGCCACGGCGTCTGCATCGCCAAAATCGAGCCGGCGCGGCGCGCTGAAATCGTCAATCGCCTCTATGCCGAGCATGGCATTGCCGGCGCGCCCACCGGCGGCTTGCGGCTTTGTCCCGGGGTATACAACACCCCGGTCCACGTCGACCGGGCCGTAGCCGGAATCAGTGCGCTGCTTGGCTGAAGCCGGGTGAGCGGCTTCACAGTCGAGGAAGTCCTCGCCGCCTACAACCAGCTCGCGGACGAGATTGTGCCGGATTACGAAAGTCTCGCTTTCGAGCACATCCATGCAGCGACACTCGATCTGTTGCCTCCCGCGACCGCCGCGATATTGGATGTGGGCGCGGGTACTGGTCGCGACGCGGCATGGTTCGCGCGGCAAGGTCACGATGTTTTCGCGGTGGAGCCTTCGCGGCCGCTGCGCCAAGCCGGCATGAAGCTGCACAGCTCAGCCGCTATTGTTTGGATCGATGATCTATTGCCCGATTTGCGCGCGGTGCGCGGCAGCGGGGCGGACTTTGACCTGATCTGGCTCAGCGCCATCTGGATGCATGTGCCGCCCGCCGACCGGGGGCGCGCGTTTCAAACCCTGGCCTCGTTGCTGCGACCCGGCGGCGGCTTGATGTTCAGCTTGCGCCAGGGTCCACTGTCTTTGGAACGTCCAATGGCCACCGCGGATGCCGCGGAACTCACTTTGCTGGCCCGCGCCGCCGGACTCGTTGTGGAGCGGGTGGCGCGCCGCGCGGATGCCGCCGGCAGAAAGGACATCTGCTGGGAAATCGTTTGGCTGCGCGGGGCGACGCGCGGTTGATTCGAACGCGCGGGGCGCGCATTGCGCACCAAGGATTACAAATTCAGTCCTTGCAAAAACTCCAGCATGGCCGCGTTTGTTTCCTCCGGCGCTTCCTGTTGCACCCAGTGGCCGATTTCGGGAATCAACACCACGCCGCGCAAGTCGTCGGTCACCCGCGACATCATCGCAGTCAATTGCTCGGCGTTTGCCCCGCCAATCACGACGTCTCTGGCACCGGCGATGAAGATCGTCGGCACGGTCACCCGGTCGCTGGCGTATTCGCGGCTGATCTCCCAATTGCGGTGGAAATTGCGGTAGTAATTCACACCGCCGCGAAACCCCGCCTGGGCCAATTGGCCGACGACATAGTCGAGGTCTTCCTGGCGCAGCCAGTCCGGCAATCCCAGCGGCGCGCCGAGACGACCGATCCAGCCTCCGGCCGAACGAAGTGGATCAGTAATTTGCGGCGCTTCACGGGGCGAGTTTGGCGACAGATACAAGCGGCTGATCAAGCCGTGTGGGTCGCTGTCGTATTCCGCCTCCGCCACACCGCCGGGCTCGTTGTGGTAGAGAATGTAGTAGAAGTTATCGCCAAAAGTTTCGCGCCAGCCTTCCAGCGGCGAGCGCTGCGCCGTGCCGCCATAGGGCACGCTCATGGCAACCAGGCCGTCGAAGCGTTCGGGATAACGCACTACGGCATGCCAGGCGACAATGGCGCCCCAATCGTGCCCCACAATCACCGCGCTTTCTTCGCCAAGCGCGTCGAGGATACCGACCATATCGTCGGTCAGGTCAATGATGTCGTAGTCTTCGACATCGGGCGGCGCGTCGGTTTCGCCGTAGCCGCGCATATCAGGCGCCACCGCGCGGTAGCCGGCTTCGGCGAGCGCGGTCAATTGATGCCGCCAGTTGTACCAGGACTCGGGCCAGCCATGGGCCAGCAGCACCACCGGCCCGGCATCGCCAGCCTCGAAAATGCGCATGCGTATGCCATTGCTTTCAATTAAGCGGCTGCTGACGCCCGCCACCGGAGATTGCGAATTCATACTTTCGTCTCCTTGTTGCGCCTGCGCGATGTTGGCCACCAACAGCAGCGCCAATGCCAAAGGCGGCAAGTATCTGGTCATGGGGAATCCTCAAAAAATCTTGGCTAGAACTCGGGGCAAAGCGTAGCACGGGAAGGATGGTTGCGAAAAAACCCTGCTATTTGGAAAGGCCGGTAACCGCAAGGCGACCTTTTGGGGTCAGGTGGTAAACGCCGCGGGGTGTTTCGGCCGCCCGTTCGAACCAACCGTAGTAGTCCTTCAGGAAGATTTGGCCGGCTTTGGCCACGCCGGTGGCGGTGGCCACGCTGGCCGCGCGGGAAGGACCGTTTTGGTCGAGATAGGCGGCGCAGCGCAGGGCGTCTTGGCGGTAGGCGGTGATGATTGTGCGGCGTGACGAGCCACCGGTGTTGGGGTCGCCGACGCGAAGCTGGAACTCGCGCAAGAGTCTGCCGAGCGCCGGCTTGCGCTTGCGCGGGCGGTATTCCGCCGGGTCGAGCAGCGCTTCAACGAAGCTTGATTCTCCGGGGCGCACGGCCAACAATCCAAGGCCAAGCCGCCGGCACAGGGCGACGGCCTCCTTGCGCCGGGCGCCGCGCCCGGCGAATGGCGGCACGGCGAGATACACATTGTCGCTGAGCCGCTGGCGCTCGATTCCCTGCAGCACCAGCGCCAGGGAAAAACTCGTTTTCAACTCGACGATCAGCGGCGCCTCGTTGCCGCGCAACGCAACCACATCGCAGGCATTCACTTCCGCCTTGACGGTATATCCTTGCGATTCAAGGAAGCTTTTCACCGGATGATAAAGTTCGGTCTCCAACATGGGCCGCTTTTCCTGAAGCAGTTAAAGGGTTATTCTGCCGCTCGATTGCCTTCTTTAAGAAAGCGGGAGTATTGCGTGGCGCAAAAATACGACGTGCCCTATATGCGGCGCACCCGGGATTTCTATCGAGCCCAGGGATACGAGAAGGATTATGTGTGGGCCCACCACAAAGAAACGCCCTTCTCGCCACTACCGAAACCCCTGCGCGAATGCCGACTTGGATTGATCACAACCGCCATGCCGGACACGACCGGGGGCCGCGCCAAACGGCAGGTATACGCTTCGACAACGACGCCATCGCCGAACGCTATGTATACGGACGAGCTGTCCTGGCAAAAGTCCGTCACCCACACACGCGACCTCGGCAGCTTCCTCCCGCTCGACCATCTGCGCGATATGGCGCGGTCCGGCGTGTTTGGAAACCTGGCCGAACGCTTCTACTCGGTGCCGACCGAATACAGCAAGCGCAACACGAGCGAGAAGGACGCGCCGCGAATCCTTGAGCTATGCCGTGAAGACCATGTCGAAGTGGCGATGCTCGTTCCCCTGTGACCTGTCTGCCACCAGACCGTGAGTCTGGTCAGCCGGCTTCTGGAAGCGAATGGTATTCCCACAGTGATTATCGGCAGTGCGCTGGATGTGGTGGAACATTGCGGTGTCGCGCGCTACTTGCATACGGATTTCCCGCTGGGCAATCCCTGCGGCGCCCCCGGCGATGCACTCAGCCAGATCAGCATTGTGCGTCGGGGGCTGAAGTTGCTTGGTGAAGCCGAGGGTCCGAATACAACTTGGCGCAGCAGCCTCGGCTGGCGCGGCGGCGACGACTGGCGCGATGAATACGCCAGGGTGGACGACAGCAATCGAGAGGCATTGCGTTTGCGGGGGGAAAAAAGGCGGCAACAGCAGCTTGCCGCGAGGGCGTCCGGCGCGGCGAGGGCGCCGATGATATCCGAAAGCTGACGCGGCCCTGCCGCAGTTCATAGCGAGGTGAACGAAATGAAAACCTTACGTCCGCTACATGGTTTGTTGGCCGCGTTCGCGGCCCTGGTTTGCACCACTTCCGCCACGGCCCAGGACGGCGGGCTGTACAACACCGTCAAAGCCAAGCTCGAAGCCGGCGGGCTAGTCCTTGGCGGCACCGTGTCCACGGCGGATCCGGAAATCTATTGCGCCATGGCCGACGCGGGTTTCGACTTCATCTGGATTGAGATGCAACACAGTCATCTGAATTACACCGATGCCGCGCGCATGATTTTCGCCTGCCGCGACGCCCCGGCGATTCCCTTCATCCGCGTCCCCGACGCCACCGAGGGGGATATTCAGAAGGCCACCGACATCGGCGCCCTCGGCATCATCGTGCCCATGGTGGACACCGCCGAGAAAATGGAAAACGCCGTGCGTTTTGCCAAATTCCCGCCGCAAGGCCGGCGTAGCCAGGGAGGTGGACAGTATGGCGCGATTTGGGGCGGCGGCTATCGCCAAACGGCGAACGAGAACATCATGGTCATCGCCATGATCGAAACCCTGGAAGGCGTGGCAGCCGCCGATGAAATCGCCGCGGTTGAAGGCGTTGACGTGGTCTTCGTCGCCAGTTCCGATCTCGGCAGTTTCAGCGGCCGGCGCCAGGGCGACCCGGAATACGAAGCGCTGGTGGACCGGGTGGTGGAGCAAACGAACGGCGCCGGCAAATTTCTGGGCGGACCTTCAGCCTGGATGACGAGCCGCGACGGCTACCAATTCTTCCAGGCGCCGGGCACCAATGCCCTGATCCGCACCGGAGCCAGGCTGATTCTCGAGAACGCCGACCCCTGCCGCTTCCTGCCCTCTGGCGCAACGCCGGTGCAGGGGGAGGATCCCTGCCCCTGAGGTTCGGCTCCAATCTCGGATGCCTTGAACCGCCAAGCCGCCGCGTCAACTGATTGGCCGCTGGCGCGGCGCGGCACCGCCTGCGCGGGAAAATTCGAGTCCCAAAATTTCGGATAGGACACCCAACATAGCAGTGGGACACCCATCGTTGAATCGTATCGATGGGACGTATCGATGGGACACCCTCTGTAACATGGCGATGGGACACCCATTGTTGAATTGGGACACCCTTTGTACCGTTCAGTGTCAATCCCAAGTACCTCAGAAGAAAAAGAGCAAAGATTTGGAAAAAAATGCGCTGAAAATTTTGCGTTTCGGAAATTCTTTCCTATACCTACCGCAAGCCACTCACCCACTTGGAGATTCAGCATGACTCGACCCCGTTCCGAAATCGTCTCACTCGACGACACGCCGAATTACCATTGCGTGTCCCGCTGTGTGCGGCGGGCCTTCCTGTGCGGCGACGACCGCTATTCCGGCAAGAATTTCGATCACCGCAAACCTTGGCTGGTGGATCGTCTGAAACTGCTCGGCGAAGTGTTCGCCATCGACATCGCCGCCTACGCGGTGATGAGCAACCATTACCATGTGGTTCTTCACGTGAATCCCGCCCGCGCCCGCGAATGGAGCCGGGATGAAGTTATCCAACGCTGGACGCGCCTGTACGGCGGCCATCCATTGGCGCAGCAATACCTGCGCGGGGAATTGGAGTCGGACGCGGAATTCCGACAACTTGACCTGCTCGTGGTAACCTGGCGCGAACGTTTGACCAGTATCAGCTGGTTCATGCGCTGTCTAAACGAATACATCGCCAAGCGGGCTAACGAGGAAGACGAATGCACCGGCAGGTTCTGGGAAGGGAGATTCAAATCCCGGGCGCTACTGGACGAGGCAGCCTTATTGTCGTGCATGACATACGTCGATTTGAATCCGGTGCGCGCGGGCTTGTGCGAAACCCTGGACGAATCGGCGTTCACTTCCATCCAAACGCGCATCCGAGCGGCGGCGTCGGAATACACTGCACCCAAAGAAACCAAATCCAAGGCACTCACGGCTCCCGGTCTGATGCCGTTCCGGACGATGTCGAGATGCAGCCCGAAAGCGCAAGAGTTGCCGCTTTCGCTGGAAGACTATGTCGAACTTGTGGAATGGACAGGGAAGATTGCGCGTGTGGACAAACAGGGCCTCATATCCAGGGAGGCGCCCTCCGCCCTGTCGAACTTGAAGTTGAAGAAGGTGCAGTGGCGGATGCTGGCGCTGGAGATTCAGCAGGACGCGATTATCATGTTCAACGGCTTGGACAAACTGGCGGCCCGGGAGCGTAGGCCTGTAGCGAAAACCAAAGCGGCATAGTAGTCGGTCATTGCGAAAATGATGCCTGGACGGGCAGCTTCGCTCCTGCACGCTTGGTAATTCCAGCGCCCTTCAATTCCGAAATTGATTCAAATTTCTTGAGCCATTCTTCAATTTGCGTCCACTGAATGCCATTTGGCCAAAGCGGTGGATGTCCCAATATTTTGATGGGTGTCCCAACAACAATCCCAGAGCGCGGATTGATGACGGGGGTGGTTTCAGCGCGGAACGCGGTTGCCGGCGATCCAGACACTATCGATGCGGCGGGTGTTGTCAATGTCATCGGCGGGATTGGCGTCGAGCACGATGAAATCGGCCCAGTTGCCGGGTTCAAGGGTGCCGATGTCGCTGTGACCGATGCAATCCGCCGCCACACCGGTGGCGGATCGAACCGCGTCGAGTGGACTCATGCCGGCATCCACCATCATCCGCAATTCTTCGTGTTCGAAGTAGCCCTGGAACCGCGCCGGCGGGCCGCTGTCGGTGCCCATGGCGACGCGCGCGCCCGCCTCGTACAGCAAACCCACGTTGACCAGCGCATTCGGCAAATCCGCCTTGTATTGCTGCGCGGCCGCGCTGGTTTGAATCTGCGAGCGATACTCCGGCGTGCGCAACGCGGCAATCACCGTCGGGTCGGCCTCGGCGAGAAAAAACGGATCGGAGAAAAAACCGGGTTCGGACTCGTATACGAAAGTCGAGACGTCGCGCATCATCGTTGGGATGTAACAGGCATCGTTTTCCATCAGCAACTCGATGAACTCCCGGTCGACTTCGCGGTCGCGCACCGAATGGGCGATGATTTCGGCGCCGGCCTCGAGCACCATGCGCGCATCTTCCAGATAGTAGATATGCACCGCCACCGGCAGCCTGCGGCCCGCGGCGAGATCCATCAATGACTGGAACACCGATGGCGCCAGGGTTGGCAATTGACCCAGTTCGGAATCGATGCGGGTTTTGATGAAGTCGGCGCCAAGGTCGGCGTTGGCGTTCAATTGACGGCGGATTTCCGGCAATGTCTCGCCGTTGACAACACTGCCGGCGACAAAGAGCCGCGCCCGGTCGAGTCCGGCATGAAATTGTTCATTTCGCACCAGGAACCCCGGCGCTTCGTCGCCGCCGAGGCTTGCCACGGTGGTTATTCCGTAACGCGCATAAAGGCCAAGCTGATCCAGCACATTCTCGCGGTTGTAATGCCCGCTTTCCAAGCCGAGGGTATCGCCGACATGCCCATGTGTGTTGATCATGCCCGGCATGATCGTTTTGCCGCTTACGTCGATGCGCTCGGCGCCAGCGGGAATGCCCACCTCCGAAGCCGGCCCGATTGCGCGCACACGGCCGTCGGTGACCACGAGCACACCATTGCCCAAAGGCGGCGCAGCGGTGCCGTCAATAATAGTGGCGCCGACAAACGCGATGCTGCCCTCATTGGCGGCGGACAGGCTGCTTGCAAACAGGCATGCCAACCAAGCGCAGCCCAGAATTGAGGCCTTGCAATTGGCATACTTGAACATTTGGAACGAGTATTCATTCATTTCGGCGTTCACACGATCATTGCTTCGGATTGCGCCAGTCCCGCCGTGGCGCCGGTTTCGTATTCCTCGAGAGGATCGAAATCGTCCAAGGCTCGGGCGACAATTTGCGTGCCTTCGGTTAGCGCGATGTTGAACAATGCGTCACCCTCGTGGACGAGCGGCAGGTTGCTGCGACCGATAACCACACCCTCGGTGGGTGCAACCAGGTCGGTTTCCGTCTCGCCCAGTGGATCAGAGATTACCCCAAGAACTTGACCCTTGCCGACATTCGCCCCAACTGCTTCGTTGGTTCTCAATATGCCACTGCATGGCGCCCGCATCCAGCGGCTCGAGCGCAAAATGTGCGGTTCGCGTTTGATCCCGCGCGCGGCACGCTGAGGCAGCATTCCAAGTTCGCGCAGCACCCGGGCCAAACCGTTTACCCCAGCTCGAATGCAGGCCTCGTCAAACCGCAAAGCTTCACCGGCCTCGTACACGGCGACGGGCACACCGTGTTCCGCCGCCGCCGAACGCAGGCTGCCTTCCCGATAACCAGCGTTGAGGATAAGCGGCACGCCAAATGCCCTGGCCAAACGCTCGGCGCCGGCATCTTCAACATTGACCCGAATCTGCGGATAGTTTACGCGGTGAATGCTGGCGGTGTGCAAGTCAATCCCAAAATCCGAATCCGCCACAACCTCCTCCAAGAACAATTTTGCGATCCTGCTGGCGAGCGATCCGGTTGCTGTGCCGGGAAAAGAACGATTTAGATCGCGCCGGTCGGGCAAATAGCGGCTTAAATTCAGGAATCCGGGCACATTGACGATTGGCGCGGCTATCAGTGCGCCGCGCAGCTTGCTCAACTCGCGCATTTTCATCAGTCTGCGAATGATTTCAACGCCTACAATTTCATCGCCGTGAATCGCGGCGGATACGAACAGTCGCGGACCCACTCTTGAACCATTGACTACGTGAACGGGCATTGAAATCGGCACTTTCGTCGATAAATCGGCGATGGGCAGATTGATCTGAACTCTGGTTCCGGGGCCGTATTCCGCTCCCCCGATGCGGACAATGCGCGACGATCTGGGGGGCAGCCCAAACATGAATCAACCTGTGCCCCTGGTACGGGTGTTTGGGGTTCTGGGATTGTCTTCGATGAATTTGATGATCTTACCCGCGATGTCTTCTCCCGTCGCGCGTTCGATACCTTCCAGGCCGGGACTGGAATTGACTTCCATGATGACTGGACCATGATTGGAGCGCAGGAAGTCTACTCCGGCCACGTTCAAGCCCATGGCGGACGCGGCGCGAACGGCGCTGGAGCGTTCTTCGGGGGTAATGCGAATTTTCTGCGCCGAGCCGCCCTGGTGCAAATTCGAGCGGAAGTCATCCGCGGCGCCCTGCCGCATGATGGCGCCAACCACGCGCTTGCCGATTACGAAGGCGCGTATGTCGGCGCCGCCGGCTTCCTTGATGAACTCTTGCACCAGGATATTGACTTTGGCGCCGCGGAACGCCTCGATCACACTTTTGGCCGAGGACATGGTTTCGCCAAGCACCACGCCGATGCCTTGGGTGCCTTCGAGCAATTTGATGACAACAGGCGGGCCATTCACCATCCTGATGATTTCCTCCGCCTGTTTCGCTGTATTGGCAAAACCCGTAATCGGCAGCCCAAGCCCTTTGCGCGACAATATCTGCAATGAGCGCAGTTTGTCCCGCGACCGACCGATGGCCACCGATTCATTCAAGGTCCAGACACCCATCGTTTCGAATTGGCGCAAAATCGCCAGTCCATAGAAAGTGACGGAAGCGCCAATGCGGGGGATGATGGCGTCAAAACGGGGCAGCGGCTTGCCGGCATGCATGACGGTCGGACGATGGGCGGTGATGTTTACGTAGCACTGAGTGGTGTTGATTACAGTGATCTCGTGCCCTCTTTCTTCGGCAACTTCGACCAGCCGCTTGTGGGAATACAAATTGGGATTTCTCGCCAGCAACGCGATTTTCATGCAAAACACTCCCTGGCCATTGCGGAGCCGAAATCGGAACCACTACAGTCTAACACCCAATCGGAACGAAAATTTTGGATCCACAACAAAGTGTCCGCGCATGGCTTGTCGGCCTATCAGCAGGCGGAAGCCCATTTCATCGCGATTGGTCAAGGTTAGTTCAATAGGCCAAGACTCGCCGCCGACTTCAAGCGAAGTCTGGATTACATTGCGCATTTCACCGGTACCACCGGAATTGGTGACGAGGCGGCTGTCGGTCAACGGTGCCTGGCAGGCCAACACAATCTCGTCGTTGCGCTGCAGCGGATGGGCGTTGAAGCGGACCCAGGTGCGTCCGTCGCGTTCGAACAATTTCTGGTCCCAAGCGTGCAATGCCGATGTCTTGGCGCCGGTGTCCAGCTTGGCCTTGATACTGTTGATGCCAAGTTCGGGCAGTGCAACCCATTCACGCCATCCGGCCACCCGCCGATTTCGGACAAGTATCTGACTCTTGCTGTTCATCCGGTGGGATGATAACGCCGAGAGCGGCTTTTGCTCCACCGTGAACTTTTGCTCCGGTCGATTTTGCCGCGCAATTGGAGAAATGGTTGATAAATCGAACGATGGGAATGGCGCACCCGAGAGGATTCGAACCTCTGACCGCCTGGTTCGTAGCCAGGTACTCTATCCAGCTGAGCTACGGGTGCGTGACCGTGTCGGTGCCGCGTGAGTCGCCGCGGCAACGAAAGGAGGATTTTACAAGAAACCGGAACGGCATGTCAGGGCGACATCACGGTACCCGTCGCAAGAGGATATAAACCCGCGCGCTTGGAAGCTGTACAATCACCAACCATTGGCAAAGCGGTTGGCGCGTGACCATGGGGTGGAACAATTCCAACAGACGGCTTGTATACGCTGTGTTGCTGGTGGCGGGGGTCGCGCTGCCACCTCACGCCGCACTTGGCGACTATGAAGATGGCGTGACCGCCGCGCTTTCCGGCGATTACGACACCGCCTTTCGGGAGTTTTCGATCGCGGCCGAGAACGGCTTGGATCTGGCGCAATACAATCTGGGCATCTTGTACTTCACCGGTCGAGGCGTGGAGCAAGATTACGCCCAGGCCTTCCGATGGACCGAAGCCGCGGCGCTGCAAGGCCATGCCGCCGCCCAGCTCAACCTCGGCAGTCTGTATTACTTCGGCAACGGCGTGGAGCGCGACCGTGACAAGGCGGTGGAATGGTACGCGTTCGCCGCCCGAGCCGGAAGCGCCGCCGCGGCACACACACTGGCGCTGATGTATCGCGATGGCGACCATGTCGACCGGGATCCGGTGCTGGCTCACGCTTGGACTGCTTGGGCTGTATTTTACGAGCACCCGGAAGCCGGCGACTTGCTCGAAGAATTGGAAGGCCGCATGAGTCCCGAGCAGCTCAGCGAAGCCCGCCGCACGTTCGCCCGCTGGCGAATCGAATAACCCGCTCGCGCGCCTCTCTCGGCTGCGACTGCACCTCCCGCTTCCCAGATGCGCGTGTTGCAGTGCTTGCTTGCGGCATTTGCGGTTAGTTCGGCGCCTTCCGCGGCACCTCTGTCGAAGCAGGGACATTACCGTCAGCGCTTGTTTCCTTCGCGGGTGGGTAACGACCGGCCTGTTGCAGCGCGCGGCGCAGAATAAATTCGACTTGCGCGTTGACGCTGCGCAATTCATCGGCGGCCCAGCGGTTCAGCGCCGCGTGCAACTCGGGTTCCACCCGCAGCAGGAAGCTCTTTCGCTTCATATGCCCGATTCTCACTGATGCGAGACGGTGTCCTCCCTACTGATACAACGAACCGGTATTGAGCACCGGCTGGGTACCCTTTTCACCGCAGAGCACCACGAGCAAGTTGCTCACCATCGCCGCCTTGCGTTCCTCGTCAAGTTCCACCACGTCGCGCTCGGCCAGACCATCGAGGGCCTTATGCACGATGCTGACCGCGCCTTGGACAATTTGCTCACGTGCCTCGATGATGGCGCCGGCCTGCTGCCGCTGAAGCATGGCCGAAGCGATTTCCGGCGCATAGGCCAAGTGGGTGATGCGCGCTTCGAGCACTTCAAGCCCGGCCTGGTTCAAGCGGCCTTGAATTTCGGTTTTCAATTGCTCGGCGATGTCCTCGGTGTTGCCGCGCAAGGAGACCACCTTGTCGTCCCGGCTGTCATAGGGATATTGGGTGGCCAGATTGCGCACGGCGGAATCGCTTTGCACGCGCATGAAATTTTCGAAATCGTCTACCTCGAAAGTCGCTTCGGCTGTATCAACGACCTTCCAAACTACGACCACGGCGATTTCTATGGGATTGCCGTCCGCGTCATTTACCTTCGAGCGTTCGGTTTCGAAATTGCGCACCCGCACCGAAATCTTGCCTTTCGAGAAGAACGGGTTCGCCCATTGCAGTCCCTCCTCATGCACCGTACCGACATAGCGGCCGAACAATTGCAGCACCCTGGCTTCATTCGGGTTGACCATGAACAGGCCGAACAACAGGAACAAAAGCAGGGGAAGCGCCAATGCGGACAGGATTGTCGAAGCGATTGAAACATTGGCGATGCTGAACACCAGCACCGTGCCGGCAACCAAAATGGCAAGCAAAAGACACAGCAAAACAGGAATGCCCGGCAGTGCCTTGCGGGTAATTTCCTTAATCATGGCTTGATCCTCGTTAGTGATATCATGAAGATATGATATAGATATATTTAAGATATGCAAGTCTTGGCGGCGAGCAAATTCCTGCTCCCGCTGGCCGCACGCCGGGATCTGCGGACCAAAGATGTAAGTGGGTGTCCCACACGCAGGGTGGGTGTCCCACACGCAGGGTGGGTGTCCCCCACGCAGGGTGGGTGTCCCCCATGCAGGGTGGGTGTCCCCCATGCAGGGTGGGTGTCCCTCATGCAGGGGTGGGTGTCCCACATGCAGGATGGGTGTCCCTCATGCAAGGTGGGTGTCCCACATGCACCACACGCAGAGGAACCGGATTAGTTGGCTTCGGAGTCGAGCCGGGCCTGGGCTTCGCGGCGCAGCAGATCAAGTCCGGCTTGCCAGCTTTCCGGGTCGACAAACGGATGCGGGTCGCCGTCCCGGCGCTGTTGCAAGCCTTCAAGTCTCGCGAACACGTCGCCGGCGTCCGGGCGGATGGGGACATGCACTTCAACATCGGACATTGCCCGCAAACGGTCGACAGCATCGATGAAAGCGCGCAGCCGGTCCGGCTCGCCGAATTCCGGTTCGCCGGCGCCGAACAGTATGGCGGTGTGGGGATAGCCGCTGTCGTACACGGTAAACACGGTGCTTAAGCCGCCGGCAGTTCGGCCGGGCGTGTGCAGGAATTGCACGCGGGTGCGGCCAAGGTTGAGGTTGTCCCCATTGCCGGGGGAAAGGTGCCGCATGGGCGGTGGATACGCGAGGGATTCCGGCTCGGTTTCGGTGATGCGCCAATCGGCCTCGGTCATCAGCACCACCACGCCAAATTCCTGTTGCAAGCGCCGGGCGCCGCCGACGTGATAGGGATGGGCGTGACTTACGATGAGGTAGCGGATGTCGTCCGGGTCAAAACCCAACTCCCGGATGCCGTCGATGGCGTAATCAACCCGCTCATGGTTCATCGAATCAAACAGGATCAGTCCCTGGTCGGATTCCAGCAGCCAGGCCGAAACATCGCGCGCGCCAACGTAGTAAAGATTGTCAAAAACCTGGAACGGCGCGATGCGTTGAGAATCGGACGCGACCGGCTCCGCGGCGTCTTGCGCCCCACCCGGATGCGGATGGAACAGGCACGCCAAGGCCAAGGTGGTACAGCCAACCAGCTTGCATCGCATTTTCATTCCCCCATTGAGGTCTTATAATTCGCGCCTGCCACCTTCGCCGTTATAACCGAAATCGTTGGCACAGGGAACCGCCGTTCAGTCGCTGGAAGAGAGTCGGCCGCCATCGATTCGATGGCAGGCTCCGCCTCGGCAACAGCTTCACCGCGGCACGCATTCGCCGTCGAGTTTTCCGGCGCAAACCGGAACATCCGGCACCGGCGCAACGCCATGTATGTTGAGATGCGGTAGCGCTTCCCGGCTGGAAGCTGGCGGCTGCGACACTTGGCGGTTGCAACAGGGGCTGTGCCCGCTGCTGGACCGGCGCCAAGCTTCGCTTGCAATGGGAACGAATTTTTCAAGGCATTCCAATCGGGGGGAACATCATGCGTGTGGGAGCGCCGAAAGAAAGCAAGAACCATGAGTACCGGGTCGGGCTCGATGTCGAGTCCGTCGCCGCGCTCGTCGCCGACGGCCATGAAGTCTGGATCGAATCCGGCGCCGGGGCCGGCATTGGCGAAAGCGACGCCGATTATACGCGGGTGGGCGCGCGCATCGCGGCCGACACCGCCGAACTTTTCGATGCGGTCGATCTAATTGTCAAGGTGAAGGAACCCAACCGCGCCGAACGCGCCCTGCTGCGGCCGCGGCATACGCTGTTCGGCTATTTGCATCTGGCCTCGGACCCGGAGCAGACCGACGACTTGATCGCCAGCGAAGCGCTTTGCATCGCCTTCGAAACCGTGACCGACGACAACGGCCGCCTGCCGCTGCTGATTCCCATGTCGGAAATCGCCGGGCGCATGGCGGTGCTGGCGGCGGCCGGCTTCCTGCAAAAACGCCAGGGCGGCATGGGACTGCTGCTCAGTGGCGCCACCGGTGTGGAAGCGGGCCGCGTCGCGGTGATTGGCGGCGGCACCGTGGGCGGCAACGCGGCGCGCATTGCCCTCGGCCTCGGCGCCCGGGTCGCCGTTGTGGAAAAACATCCCGCGCGGCGGACGCAGTTGCGCGAAACGCTTGGAAGTGCGCTGGAATGTTTTGATTCAACGCCGGAAAACATTGAGCGCGTGGTGACCGAATCCGACCTCGTGGTCGGTGCCCTGCTCGTCCCCGGCGGCAAGCTGCAAGCGCTGATTTCCGAATCCCTGGTTATGAAGATGAAGCCGGGCGCGGTGCTGGCCGATGTCTGCATCGACCAGGGCGGCTGCGCGGAGACTTCCCGGCCGACCACCCACGATGAGCCGACCTTCATCCAGCATGGCGTCGTGCACTATTGCGTCGCCAATATTCCCGGAGCGGTGCCGATTACTTCCACCAAAGCGCTGTGCCGGGCCACATTGCCCTACGTGCGCAAACTGGCGGGCGGCGGTGTCAAGCGGACGCTGGAGCAAGATGCGCATCTGCGGCAAGGCGTCAATGTGTGCCGCGGCCACGTCGCGTATGAAGCCGTGGCGGAGGCGCTCGGCCATCGATTCATGGCGCCGGAGCGGGCGCTCGATTTTTTGTAGCGGTCTTTTAGCTCTGGAGTTTCCCGCGGAGAATTCGCGACTGCGCGCCGCGCGAAACGAAATCATGGGAGGGCAATTCCAGCTATTCGCATTCAGGGAACCGATAGAGACGCGCCGGGTTGTCCACCAGAATCTTGTGCTGCAACGCGGTGTCGTGGGTCCAGTCGCAAAACAAATCGAGCAAATCCGCCGGGTCGGGTTCGGAGCCCGCCATGCGGATGAAAGGCCAATCCGAGCCCCAGACGAGTTGATCCGGATTTGCTTCCACCAGCGCGTCATGAAATGGTCGCAGATCCGCATAGCCGGGCGCCTGGGATGAGCAGCGGCAGACGGCCAACTTGACATGGATGCGCCCTTCGCGAACGAGCGCGAGCATGGTCTGAAAATTCTTCCCGCGCAATCCCTCGCCGACATCGAACATCCCCATATGCTCAAAAATCACCGGCATATCGCTTTGCAGGATTTGGTCGAGATTGGCGATCAACCGCGGCAGGCTTGCCCAAACATCGACCGCCCAGCCGAGGGCCGCCATGCGCGAAGCCAATTTTGATATCTCGGCGAACTCCACCGCTCCGGGCCGGGGAGAGCCGTCGGGCATCGGCGCTTCGACGAAACGGAGCGCGCGCACGCCCGCGCGATCCATTTCCGCAAAAAGTTCATCGCTTGCGGACGCGCGCAATGCGCCCACCGCGCGCAGCTGGTTTCCCGCCGCGGCCAGCGCGCGCAACAGGTCGTTGTTGTCACAATCCTGCTGCGTCGGCTGCACAAGCACTCCGCGGCCCACGCCGCTCCGGTCGAGCATATCGAGGTAAGCCTCGATGGGCGCCAGGGGCATGGCGAACTCCGGCGGGTGTTGCAAAGGGAATCTGTCGAATGGGCCGAATATGTGATTGTGCGTATCGCAAATATTCGCGATTCGCGTGCGCGCGCGATGCGCGGGCACAACGGCGGGAACCGCATCCATCATTTCAGCTTTCCTCCGTGTTGGCTAGCGCCGGATTGCAGGCCGGCAAGCGGGTCGGATGGCCAAAAGTTCCACTCGGTCGTGGGTCCAAGGCAGGCGCGGAGAGGTTTTCCGGCAATGGTACCCGATGCACGTTCAGCGTCATGGCCACCAGGCTGTAATAACCCACCAGCGCGGTCAATTCGACAAGGTATTTCTCATCTTTCAATTGATAAAGCGCCTGATACACGGCATCTTCCACTTGGCCGAACTCGAGCAAGCTTCTTGTGAATTCGTACACCAGCGCCTGGACACGATCTTCGAACACGGGCGCCCGGCCGCGGCGAATGGCTTCGACCACGTCTTGCGGAACACCGCATTCGAGCGCAATGCCTGCGTGAATGGACCATTCGACCTGGGAATTCCAATAGCGGCCGGTGACGATAATGGCCAATTCGCTCTCGGTTTTCGGCAGCGATGAGTTGAAACGCAGGAATTCCCCCAAGGCAGACCAGCGGTCGGCAAGTTCCGGCGAATGCAAGGCCACGCGCAGGGGGCCCACCACACTGCCCCGCGCGCCGGCGACAATCTTGTCGTATACCAGTTGCTGGGAATCGCTCAAGCGCTGCGGATCAATCATGGCAATCCGCCGCCCGCCGTTCCCGCCCCGCGCGGATTCAAATGACATTTCCGCCTCGCAAGGCTTCCATTTCGGACCGGGAGTATCCCAGCGAAGCCAACACTTCCTCCGTATGCTGACCCAGCAGTGGCGGTGGCCGGTCAAACGTCAACGGCTCGTTGCGAAAATTCATGGGACTGACGACTTGGGGCACTTTTCCCGCCAGCGGATGATCGAGTTCGCGCAACATGCCGCGATGTTTCACTTGGGGGTCTTCAAACAGGTCGGGCACGGTGTTGATCGGACCGCAGGGGACGCCCGCGGACTCGAACCGGGCAACCCATGCCGCCATTCCGTCGCCGGCCAGCGCGTCGATGATGATTTCGTTCAAGGCGGCCAGATTGGTCACCCGGTCGGCATTGAGGCGGAAACGCTCGTCGATTCCCAACTCCGCCCGCCCAAGCTGTTCGGCGAATTTGACGAATTGACCGTCGTTGCCCACGGCGATGGCGATGAAGCCGTCGCGGCAGGGATACACGTTCTGCGGCTGGATGTTGGGATGGCTGTTTCCGCCGCGTTTCGGCGCTTTGCCCGAAATCATGTAATTCATGGCCTGGTTCGCGAGGAACGCCAACTGCACATCCAGCATCGCCAGGTCGATGTATTCACCCCGCCCGGTTTCCGCGCGCCGCGCGAGGGCGGCAAGCACGGCCACCGCGGTGTACATCCCCGTCATCAAATCAACAATGGGAACGCCAACTTTCTGCGGACCTCCCCCGGGCTTTTCGTCCGACTCTCCGGTGACACTCATCAATCCACCCATGGCCTGGATCATGAAGTCATAGGCGGCCCGGGGCGCTTTTGGGCCATCTTGACCAAAGCCCGTAACCGAAGCATAGATCAGACCGGGGTTTTCGGCTTTCAGGTCTTCCCAAGCCAGGCCGTACCGCGCCAGGGCGCCAAGCTTGTAGTTTTCCAGCAGGATGTCGCACTCTCCGGCCAGTTTTCGAACAATGCCCTGCCCCGCCGCGGTGGCGATATTGACTGTGATGGAACGCTTCCCCCGATTCACACACAGAAAATATCCGGAATCGCGGGTGGCGTCGCCATTCCGGTCCCGCAAAAAAGGCGGGCCCCAGGCGCGGGTATCGTCGCCGACGCCGGGCCGCTCGACCTTGATCACATCGGCCCCCAGATCCGCGAGAATCTGGCTTGCCCAAGGCCCCGCCATGATTCTGCTCAGGTCGAGCACCCGCACATGGGAAAGCGGCCCGCTTCGGGTTTCAGGCTTGCTCGTCATCAACAATCTCCGTCGCTTTGCTGGAAGGTCTTTCGCTGAAAACCTTGTGCCATTCGCGCAGATTCCCGTTCGACCGGCGCCAATCGATCTCGGGAAAGCGAAAGTCCAGATAATCAAGAACAATACCCGCGGTAATTTGCCCCACGCCGTAATCTTCGCTGCGGAATTTTCCGGCCCGGTCGTCGAGCCATTCCAACCCATGCCGGACCCGAACGGCACAGGAATCACACAGGGCGGCGTCGCGCAAGGCCTCGGACCTCGTTTTCTCCCCGCGCCAAGTCAGCAAGAGATCCAGCATCCCGTCGGCGATGCCGTGCAGTTCCAGTTCGCGCCATCGGGAATCGCCATGCGATGGAATCAGCTTGCGCCCGCCGTGCAACGAATCGAGATAGTCGCAAATCGCGAACGATCCAGTCAGCACCGTGGCGTCATCCAGCACCAGCACCGGAATGCGGCCCACCGGTGAATCCTTGAGAATGTCGGGGTTGATTCGGCTGCGCGCCGCGTTGGATCGAATGGCCTGGATTTTCGCGGTAAGGCCGGTTTCATGGGCGGCGATCATGACCTTGCGGACATAGGGGGATCTGGGAGACCAATGCAGTTTCAAGTCAGGTCCTCGACGCTTGGCGCGACTGGCGTGTGCCAAAGAAGATTGCCACGGCCGCGATCAAATACAAGCTGCCGTAATAATATTGTCCGGCGGCCAGCGAACCGGTCGCATCCGCCGCCCAGCCGACGATGATCGGGCTGATGAATCCCGAAATGCCGCCGAAAGTTGTCACCAGCGCGATACCTCCGGCCGCGGCCGAACTCCCCAAAAATCCCGCCGGCATCGACCAGAATGGCCCCGTTGCGCCAAAAGCGCCCGCGCAGGCCAGCGTCAGCAGCAACAACGCCAGCCAGGTTTGATCGGCCAGTGCCGGCAACAAGACCCAGGACAAGCCGCAAACCAATGCGCAAATCGAAACATGCAACCGGCGCTCCCGCGTTTTGTCCGAATGGTGGGCCACCCATTGTTGCACGACCAGGGCGATCAGATAGGGAATTCCAGCGAGAAAGCCGAGCATCACCACATTGTCGATGCCCGAATCCTGCAGAATCGCAGGCAACCAGAACGACAAGCCGCCGATTCCGGAAATCAGGGCAATGGACATGAATCCGAGTATGTACAGCCGCCAGTCTTTCAAGGCGTCGAGCAGATTGTGGCTTACTTTTACATTGCTCTTGCGCCGGCTTTCCTCATCCCGCTCCAAGTCCGCCAGCACGATCTCTTTCTCGCGGTTCGTCAGCCATTTGCTCGTGGCGGGTGTATCCGTCAGCCAAACCAGGGCGGTCAGGCCCAGCGCCACGGAAGGCAATCCTTCGACGATAAACAGCCACTGCCAGCCGCGCAGGCCGCCGATTCCATCCATATAGCCCATGATCAGTCCCGCCAGCGGACCGCCAATCAATCCCGAAATCACGATCGCCGACATGAACATGGCGGTAATGCGGGCGCGGCGGTAACTGGGCACCCAGAAAGTGATATACAGCAGCACGCCGGGGAAAAATCCGGCTTCGGCGGCACCCAGCAGGAAACGCAGCAAGTTGAATTGAAATGACGTTGTGATAAAGGCGAAACACGCGGAAATCGTGCCCCAGAGAATCATGATCCGGGCAAAAGTCAACCGCGCGCCGATTCGCTTCAGGAGCAGGTTGCTGGGAATCTCAAAAGCGCTGTAGCCGAGGTAAAACAATCCGGCGCCAATGCCGTACACAAGTTCGCTGAAGCCGAGATCCCCCAACATCTGGACGCGGGCGAATCCGATGTTGGACCGGTCCAGATAGGCGGCGATATAGCCAATGACAAGAAAGGGAACAATGCGGCGAATGATCTTGCCGTAGGCCCGGTCGAGTTCCCCGGCGCCGGCGTCACTGTTCTGATTGACAGCCATAAGAATCTCTCCCTGTGAGCCGGCGGACCGCTCAATTCTCCCGGTGGCGGCGCAGGAATTCCAGCATCACCGAATTGAAGGCTTCGTATTGCTCCCAATAGGCCGAATGGCCGGAGTCCTGAATGATCACGATTTCGGATTCACGCAAGTGGCCGCCCAATTCGCGCAGCATGGGAGGGGGCATATACAAATCCGCATCCGCGCCGATCAGCAGCGCCGGAACCCGCAGGCTTTCATATGCTTCCCAGGTCAAACGATTCTTGGCTGGAGGCCGCATCAAGCGGTGTACGGACAACTGTTCCAATTCCCGCCAGCGTTCCACGCCCGCCGGATAAGCCGCCCGGTACGAAGGCCCCAATTCCTTTAACCAATGGGGCAATTCAACGATTTCCGGCGTGCGGATCCGGAAGAAAGTGGCGGTATATTCAGGGTCGACGGCACCTCCGGTGCTCGTGGCGATAATCATGCTGATGAGATTGTCCGGATAGCTGGCGGCATAATCTGGAACGATGAAGCCGCCCGCCGCGCTGCCAACCAGATGAAATCTGCTCAGACCCAAATGCTCCACCAATGCATGGAGGTCGTCGACAGAATTGCCGGGATTTTCCGGCGGTCCGGCATCCGACCGGTAATGC
Organism: uncultured Pseudohongiella sp.; assembly: GCA_965221015.1. GTDB lineage: Bacteria > Pseudomonadota > Gammaproteobacteria > Pseudomonadales > Pseudohongiellaceae > UBA9145. Next base: position 2,144,604 of record OZ244859.1, read on the forward strand.
CCCCGCCTTGAATATGCGATTACGCGGTAACCCGCCTCGACGAGGACAGGCTGCTGATAGCCCCAAATGGCGGCGCTGCCCGTATAGGGATGCATCAGCATCACAGCTTCTCCTTCACCGCCCGTATCCCAATACCATAGACGCACGCCCCCGACATCGACGTAGCCTTCGTCGGCCGGCGCCTGTTCGGGCTCCGGCCGCCACGAGTATTGCGCGGGCACCACGCGGACATCCACCGCGGGCATATCGTCCGCGGCGGGCCCCGGAGGCCGCTGTTGCGCGGGCGTGGAACTGCGCCCCAGAAAATCCAGCAGCAGGCGATTGAATCCCTCCGGTTGCTCCCAATAGACCGAATGGCCGGCTTCGCGGAAGATCGCCACTTCGGGGTTGGTCCAATACTTGGCGTATTCGCGCAATCGATGGGGAGGCATGTACAGGTCCGAATCGCCGGTCAAAAGCAAGACCGGCACATCGATTTCGGCAATCCGCGCCGGCGTGACGTCGTTCATGGCCGGTACGGGCACCCGCCGCGTCTTTGAAATCGCCTCCAGCCGGCGCCATGCTTCGGTTCCTTCGGGATTGGCCGCGCGATAGGCTGGACTGAGTTCTTTCAGCCACGCGGGCAGCGCCCTGAACTCCGCAGGCAGCAGCGTATCGTCCGAAGCGCGGTAGGCGGGGTCGCCCGGCACACCGATCGTGCAGCCGATGGTAAGGCTCAACAGCCGGTCGGAATGGGAAACGGCGAAATCCGGAAGCACATCGGCCCCCGCGGCGAAACCGACAAGGTGAAACTTGTCGAGTTCCAGATGGTCGACCAGTTGCAACAGGTCGCCGGCGCCGGTGCCCGGATTTTCCTCCGCACCCACATCCGAACCATAGTGGCCGCGCCGGGAATATGCGATTACGCGATAACCCGCTTGCGCCAGCACGGGTTGCTGGTAGCCCCAAATCAAGGCGCTGCCGCTGAAGGGATGCACCAGGACCACGGGTTCGCCTTGCCCGCCCGTATCCCAATACCAGATTCTGGCCCCGCCGACATCGAGCAGCCCCTCGGTCGCGGCCGCCTGTTCCGGCACATCGATCCAGCTTTGCTGCCCCGGGAAAATTTGAATGGGCCGCGGTTCGATCTGGGCGGAGGCGTTCAGTCCCACGGTCACGGCCAGCACGCAGGTGAATTTCCGCAGCAATTCGGGTAGTGGCATTGTCGCGTTTCCGATCACGGATCGATCCAGTTAGCGCGCGGCGCAGAACCGACTCATCCTTTCCTGTTTCAGAGGATTGGCCCAGGCGGAACTGGTCGAATCGAAAACAATGGGCTTGAGGTAGTCCGTGGGGTCGATAAGCCAGCGAATTTCCGGCCATTCCTCCCGCGGCCTGCCCATCAGTTGCAATTGCTCAATGTAACCGGCGTAAACGGAAAGCGACGAAGCTTCCCGCGTGGCGCTGCCGGAAGTAATGTGATTCGGAATGTAGATACGCGGCTGCAATGCTGCCTGATACATGATCAGGTCGCGCAGTCCATTGTTGTTGAAGTTGCCGCTGGAAGCCGTTCCCATTTGCAGGTCGGTGGGTGGAAGCGATTCCAGTATTTCAATGATCCGCTCGCCGTCTTCCGGAACGCCGTCCCAATCCCGGCCTATGCCTTCCTTGAGCGCGCCCGCGGTGTTGTGCCAGACGAAAGTGAAGTTGTTGTCGCCGCCGCGCAGCGCGAAACTGTAAAAAATACTGACGGCGCCGCCGGGATTGCCGAAAGTCGTCAGGTCCATTTGCCCCGGAAGCGGCTCCGCTTGCGGCGTGATTGGCGTACCGCGCGGAAACAACTCCGCGTCGCGCGGGTCGACGATGATCCGGACGGGCGTCGGCGGAAAGCTTTCGTCTGGAGGAACCGCGACCGAATGCAGATGGCGGAATGCAATCACGCAAGCCTGCGGTTCCAGCACCGGCAAGGTCACAACTTCGGTCCCCGGCACGGATCCGGCCGTAGTGACATCGACGCATTCCAGCGAGGCGGTTTCGTCGAATCTCGCAACCGGATCGTTTTGGATCAGTGGATCGTTGGCAATCCGCTCGAAGTCCCTGCGCATGACGCCGCAGGTTTCCTCGGACGCATAAATCACGGCACCGGTCTTGCCGGCGATATAAGCCGCATTATTGGCGTGGTCGCCATGGCCATGGCCGAGCAAAATCGCTTCCGGCCGCAGTCCGACCATGTCGCCGATGACCACCGGCGTGCGACCCGGCTCGACTTCCAGCCTGGTCACAAAAGAGTCCAGCAGAACCACACGGCCTTCGATGGAGGCCGCGAATGTGGAATTCGACAGCCACGAGAATATGACCTTGTCCCGCGGCGTGGCGCCCGTGACCGGGTCAACATTCTCGGACCCGAATATCTTCACCCGCGCCTGGACCGCCGAATCGTCCAGCGTCGCATCGGCAACCTGCGCGTCCGCGCCAGTGGCGTTGATCGCCAGCAGGGCCAACGCCAACGAATAGATTGCAAGAATGGGTCTTGGCGTGGACATGGGCGCGGGCATCAGGCGGTCATCGAGATGGTGAATTCGCCCGCGAAACCTTCGCCTTCTTCCTCCATGGCGATGGTCAACTGGTCAACAATGGCCTGATCTCCCTTGACGACCAGATCCCGGTCCACGGTCCACGGGTTTTGCCCGTGGCTGGCGTAGGCGCCCGATGCGAACACGCGGCGCTCTATGTCCCGGGGAATGAACAACTGGGTGTCGAGCGCGGTCCATTCCCGCGCCGCCACGGTTCGCACATGGATGTGGGGAAGACGGCCCGCGTACCAGCCGGGGATGTTGGTCAGAAACTCGACTTCCCCGTTGCCGTCCGTGAACTGGTGGCCGCGCAGGAAATCCATGCCCCGTGTGTCCTGGGCAATCCCGCTGCGCTCGGTGGTTTCGTAGTCGAAAATGATGTTTTCAACGTTGGAATAGATTCCTTCGGCGTCGCAACCCCAAAGTTCGACGAGAGCCCCTTCGACGGGTGTGCAATAGTAGTGGTCGAGCACTTTGAGCCTGAGCCGGAGTGGAACGCCGGCCCGTCCAGCCCTGACATCGGAGCGAAGCGGACTTTGGGTCAGGTACGGCCCTTGGGTAAGGCGCAAGCTTTCTTTGCAGGATTGCGGCGGCACGAACAATTCCCCATTGCTCGCCGCGCTCAGCGCGCCGAACCTGCCGGCGAGCAACGCGCCGAGTGAACCTGCAATCATTTGTCGTCTTTTCACCGGAAACCTCCTTCGTTACGCGACTTCGAATTTTGACTGGATTGTGCCCGGCCATGCGGACTTGCGCGAAATTTCAGCGCAAATCGTTCCCGCCGGCAATCGCCGCACTTGACCAAGTGAATTTCCCGGTGTCGCGGCGATTGTCAGAATTGCTTCTGAACAGTCAAGGACATGATTCTGCCGAATGGATTGGCGTTGGCAAAATCGACCGCGGTGGTCCCGTAAAGCACAATTGGCGGATCCTCGTCTGTTAGATTGTCTATGCTCAAGCCGATTCGGGTTCCGCTCAGCCAAGTCGCGGCTTCGCTGATGGGAACGGCATAGACAATGTTCGCGCCCAGCGTAATCCATGGATCGATGGTTTCCTCCGGCAGTCTTACCCGGTTCACCGTGATCGGCAGGTCGTTCAGATAGGAACCAATGTATGTTGCATCCAGGGCCGCACTCCAGCGGTCCTGTCTCCAGCCAAGTCGCGCGGTTGCCCGGGTGCTGTTTTGGAAGCCGATTGTATCGAGTTGTTCGGTCAATTCGCCCGCCGGCAACAGGCTTTGTTCGAGGTCGAGAATCCTCGACAGGTTCAGCGCCGCGGACCAATCGCCGAATTCGGTAAACCAATCGTAATCGACAAGCAAATCCATGCCACTCTGGTTTGTCGTGCCGAGATTGCGCGTGCCGCCGAGAATGATGCCGCCGAGTGTGCAATCGTCAACAGCCCTGTTGTCGAACAGGTTGGGGCTGTTCACATAAGGGAAATATAATGGATTGTACGTGGAGAAATCGCCGTTGACGCAGGTATCGGGTTGCGGCGCGATGGTAATGAATGGATCGTATAGTTGGCGGTTTTCGGGAGTGGCGATGGCGGCGGCCTGGTTTGGCAACGCCGAGATGCGCCCCTCGTAGGAAACATTGTAATACGTGGTTGATATTCTCAATCCATCGACGGCTTCCGGCGTGATATCAAGACCCAGGGTCCACATTTCCGCGGTTTCCGGCTGCAGTCCGGGCGTATTGCCGATGCGGTCGATCACCGGCGTTGTGCCGGTCAGCTCGTTGAAGACTGGTAGATTGGGATCGTTGGCGCCGTTTTGATACTCGCGCCGCCTGATTTGTTCGAGCACACCCGGATTGGTTTCCACCAGCGTCGGCGCCCGGAACGCTTCGCCCCAGCTGGCCCTGAACGACAAAATTTCATTCGGTTCGTAGGTGGCCGCGATACGGGGATTTGTGGTCGCGCCGGCATCGCTGTAATCGTCGTGCCGAATGGCAAGGCTCAGATTCAGCACTTCCAATCCGGGCCGCGCATTGGCTGGGCCCACTATCGGCAAATACAATTCCACGTAGGCGGAATTCACTTCACGGTCGGACTCGGTGTCGCGCAGCACAAACGGTGCCGGCGGGTTGGTGCGGCCCACTCCATTCAGAAAGAGTACTTGTTCGGTTTCCTCCCGGTCCACGCCAAATGCGATGCGGCTTTGTCCACCCGCAGTCTCGAATAGGCCGCCTTCGAATTTCAGCGAAGCGCGGTCGAGATTGAAGTTGGTTTGCTGATCCTGCGGACCGAATACAAGATTCAAAAACTCGGTTTGGGGGCCTTGCGCGAATGGATTGAAAATATTCGAGTTCGCGGTGGCGGACGCGCTGGCATCGTTGTAACCCGCGTCGGCAACCCTGGAATTCATGCGCTTGCCGCAGCGTCCGCAGCCGTCGTTCTTGCCATGGGTGTAATTGGCCGAGAACTGCCAATCGTCGGTCAAGTCGTAGCTGAAATCGAGATAGACGTTGAACGCGTCTTCCACCGGCGAATTCAGCACTTCGACCGAACCCGGGCCTTGATTGTTGTGGAAGTAACTGTAGGCCATGCGATAGCTGCTCGCGCTGGTCAGCCCGTCGATCCAGTAAGGCGTGCCACGTCTTACCGTCGACGTGCGGGATGTATTGAATTGCTGAACCCAGCTTTCGCGCAAGCTGTAAATTCCTGTCAATGTCAATTGCCCGCGATTGTCTAGAATGTCCTGGCGCGCCCTGAATGAGACGGCGAGTCGCTCGCGTTCGGGCCAGTAATCCTGCTCCTCGCCAAGGTCCGAAATCGAGTATTGGCCTTCCAGAGCCAACACTTCCTCAGCTGTGGGCACCCGGCCGCCGGTTGCCGGCACGCCATACACGGTACCGTTGGCTATGATGTTCGGTGTCGGTCCCGGCCGAACATTCAGTCCACTTATCCGCCCGTCGTTGCCGCCGTATTGGGATAGGTTCTCCAGCAGATAAGGACGTTCGCTGCGGCGAAAAGTGCCCCTGTCTTCGAACATGGCACCCACCCAAAAATTGCCGCCTTCCCAATTGAATCCCGCGAGCAAGTCGATGGTCGCCGCTTGGTAGAGCGAGTCGGTGTAGCGGGCATTGACTTCAACTCCTTCGAAATCGTCGCGCAAGATGAAATTGACTACTCCGGCGATGGCGTCGGTGCCATATACCGCCGAGGCCGCGTCGGTAACCACTTCGACTCGTTCGATCGCCGCGATCGGCAGTTGGTTCGGATCGGCAAATTGCGATGTGACACCCTGCCCGACTAGCCGATGACCATCGAAAAGCACCAAAGTCGCATTGTTGCCGAGACCACGCAGATTGACGCCCTGGGCGAATCCGACATTGCCGCCCACATTTTGGACTTCCTGCACGGCGAGGCCGGAACCCTGCGGCAAGTCGCGAATGAAAGAAGTCGTATCGACCGATGTGGTGTTCAACAAGTCCTCATGTTCGATGCTGATCACATTCGCACCCACCGGCGCCACGCCCCGGATCGAAGTGCCGGTGCCGACCACGGTAATCTCCTCGATGTCTCCCTGTTGGGCGTGCAAAGAATGCGAAACCGCGAGAGCAAGCAGGATGGAAGCGGTTGAAGTAATTTTTCTGTTCATTGAAACTCCCCTGAATGCGCTGGATTGGAAGCGCCGGGACGACCGGCCGCGCGCGATGGCGTCGGTTAATTATCCTGCAAGGGCTAAGCGGCACAAGTGCGATTGATTATTTAATTTATTTGTATAGTTTTTGAGCCGAGCGGCCAGCCATGGTCGCGGCATTCAATGCCAAAGCGAGGCGCGTCTGGCCTCATCGGGCGGAAACATGTCAAATCAACATCCGGTAATTATTGCCGGCGCGGGGCCGGTGGGTCTCGTGCTCGCCCTGATGCTGCACCGCAAAGGCTGGAACGTGCGCGTATTTGAGTCGGTTGACGAACTCAAGCCGCTCGGCGTCGGCATCAATTTGCTGCCGCATTCGGCACGAATCCTGCACGGGCTTGGCATGGCGCATACATTGGAACAAAACTCCGTGCGAACAAGCGCGTTGCACTATTACAACAAATTCGGCCAACTTATCTGGGGCGAACCCAGGGGAACCGCGGCGGGCTACCCGCACCCGCAATACTCGATTCATCGGGGTAAGCTGCAATTCGCGCTGCTTGAAATGGTGCGCACCGAGCTCGGCGATGCGAGTGTGCAAACCGGCATGACGCTGACCGATTGGGAAGACCAGAACGCGCGGATTCGCGTCCGTTTCAAAGACCAGGCCGGAACAACCCACGATGTGCGCGGACTCTGCCTCATCGCCGCGGATGGAATCCATTCGAGCGCCCGGAAAAAACTGTATCCCGATGAAGGCGGGCCGATTTACGGCGGCCGCATCCTGTGGCGCGGCATCACGCGCGCGAGACCGTTTCTCGATGGCCGCACGATGTTCATGGCCGGCCACCAGGACTGCAAATTCGTCGCCTACCCCATCGCCAATCTTGGTGAAAGCCTTTCGCTTGTCAACTGGATCGCAGAATTGTCGATGCCCGACAAAGAACCCGGCCGGCAGGATTGGAACCGGCGGGTTTCGGCGGAAGTTTTTCGGGAACCGTTTTCCGGCTGGCGGTTTTCCTGGGTCGATATTCCCGCCCTGATCGACGCTTGCGATGCGGTGTATGAATTCCCGCTTTCCGACCGGAACCCGCTTCCGCGCTGGAGCCATGGGCGCATGACCCTGATTGGCGATGCGGCCCATCCCATGTATCCCATTGGCTCCAACGGCGCTTCCCAGGGCATCCTCGATGCCGAAAAACTCGCCAAGGAACTCGAGCGCCGGCGCGATGTGCGCGACGCCTTCCAGGCTTACGAAGAAGAGCGGCGCCCGGCCACGGCGAACATCGTGCTGATGAATCGCCAAAACGGGCCGGAGCAAGTTATGCAAATCGCGGAAGAACGGGCCCCGGAAGGATTCGAAGATATCGAAAGCGTAATTCCGCTAACCGAGCGCGAAGAAATCGCCTTGCGCTACAAAATGGCTGCCGGATTTGCCCTGTCGAACCGCGAACCAGCGGCGCGCTGAGCATTCTCAGTCCTTGCCGGCTCCGCCGCGGGAAAATGCTTCGAAATTTTCCTTGGTTTCAGCGAGTTGCGCGAGCGCCGCGGTCTGGGTTTGTTCGAAGCGGTAGCCGTTGCGCAATGTCATCTCCTCGCAAAATTGGAACGACCGTTTCGCCGCCATAACCGCCTCCGCGTGCTTGGAGGCGATTTCTTCGGCAATTCCCCTGGCGGTAGGCAACAGTTGTTCCGCGGGCACGCATTGCGACGCGGCGTTCATGCGGTAAAGCTCCGGCCCGGGAATTCTGCGCGCGGTGTAAATCATCAACCTGGCGTCGGTCGGGCTGAACGCGCGCAATAGATGGCGCACGCCTCCGGCCATGCCGAAATTGACTTCGGTCATCGCATAAAACGAGTTTTCCGACACGATGACGATGTCGCAGACCGTGGCGAGCACGCAGCCCGCGCCGATGGCGGCGCCGTTGATCGCGCCGACCACGGGCTTGGGACATTCGATCACAACGTCGAACGAGGCGCGCACGATCCGGTTGTGTTCGGCGAATCCCCCGGGTCTCGATTCGATCAATTCGCGTTCCTTCAAATCGGCGCCGGCGGAAAAGCACTTGCCTTCGCCGGTCAGCACGATGGCGCGCACATCGTCGCGCAAGCCGAGGCGGTCGAATATCGAAATCAACTCAAGACGCGATTCCCGATGCTGGGCGTTCACCGGCGGCCGCGCCAGGGTGACCATGGCGACTCCGGACTCGATGGCAACTTTGCAAAATTGCAACTCGCTGAAATCGGACATTCCGTGTGTTCTCAGTTGGCGGGGAGATAATTGTCGAACCAGTCGATCATGGCGCCGATGTAATCCGGGGCCTGCTCGGGCGCGCGCCGGACGGGTCTGCCGTCCACCACCACGGTGGATTCGAAGCGGGGCCCGTGTCCGCCGCCTTCGATTGTGATCAACTCGGCGTCAATGCCAACTTCGGCCAGCGCCGCGCGCATTTCCACCGATCGCTCGTAGGGCACGACGGGGTCCGCGTCGCCGTGGATCAGGAGAAAAGGCGGGTCGTCGGGAGTGACATAGACGATGGGAGACGCATCGCGCAACTGGCGGGACTCTTCGGTGCCTTCCCCCGCCGCGTTGCCGCGAAATCCAAACAGCGGCGCATCCGGGTCGTTGCGCAGGTCGAGCGGCGCCGCTCGCGTCACCACGGTCTGCACTTTCGCGCTCTCCCGATTGATCGGGCTTGGATCTTCGAGGTCGCCCCCGCCATCCATAACGCCAAGCATCGCGACGAGATGGGCGCCCGAAGAGCCGCCCATGGCGCCGATACGATCAGGGTCGATGCCGTATTGCCGCGCATTGTGGCGGATAAAGCGGACCGCCCTTTGCACGTCCTCGAGCGGCGCCGGATGGCGGAACCGCGGCGCCGCGCGGTGGTTGACGTTGAATACCGTGTAACCGGCCTCGGCAAGCGGCCGGGCGTAGATTTCCTCCTGCCCGGTGCGGGTGAGCGGGGTGGCGTCGAGGCTGAGTTCGCGCGTCCAGCCGCTGCCGGAAATGAAAACAATACCGTAGCCGTTGGCATCGGCGGGATGGAAAACATCCATCATCAAGCCAAGGCCGGAATACATGCCGTAAATCACGTTCTGCTCGACCCTGACCTGGGCGCTGGCCGGCAACATTGCGCCGAATAGCAGCGGGATGCAAGCCAGAAGCAACAATTTTCGATTGAGCGGTTTCATGAAATTCTCCTTCATACCGATTTGCCGATTCGCGCAATGGCTGGTTGACGACGGTTCTTGTGGACCAGGCAGTCGATGACCGAATCCGTGACTTCCCGGGTAGTGGCCTTGCCGCCCACATCGGGGGTCAAATAGCCGGCGTCGGTGGTCTGCTCGATGGCGGTCAACAGCTTGCGGGCCGCTTCCCTCTCTCCCAAATGTTCCAACATTTGAACCGCGCACCAGAAACTGGCGATCGGATTGGCGATACCTTTGCCGGTGATATCGAACGCGGAGCCGTGAATCGGTTCAAACATCGACGGAAAGCGCCGTTCGGGATCGAGGTTCGCCGTCGGCGCCATGCCCAGGCTGCCCGACAACGCCCCGGCGAGGTCCGAAAGAATGTCTGCGTGCAGGTTGGTGGCGACGATCGTATCCAGCGATTCCGGCTGCAAGGTCATCCTGACCGTCATCGCGTCCACCAGCATTTTGTCCCATGACACGTCCGGAAATTCCCGGGAGACTTCTTCGGCAATTTCGTCCCACAGCACCATGCCGAATCGCTGGGCGTTGGATTTTGTCACCACGGTCAGGAGTTTCCGGGGTCTTGATTGCGCCAGCCGGAACGAAAACCGCATGATGCGCTCGACACCGGCCCGCGTGAAAACCGAAACCTCGGTGGCAACCTCCTCCGGATAACCGCGATGGGAACGGCCGCCCTGACCCGAGTATTCCCCTTCGGTATTCTCGCGCACGATGACCCAATTCAGGTCTTCCCGCCCACAATTGCGCAGCGGCGAGTTGATACCGGGAAAAATGCGGCTCGGGCGAACATTGGCGTATTGATCGAATCCCTGGCAAATCGCGATGCGCAGCCCCCACAAGGTGATGTGATCCGGCACATCGGGCGCGCCAACCGAACCGAACAGTATGGCGTCGAACGGCCGCAATTGATCGAGCCCGTCATCAGGCATCATCCCGCCGTGCCGCTTGTAGTAAGCCGAGCCCCAATCAAAATCGGTGAAATCGAATCGCAGCGCGGCCACCTGGGATTGCAGGGCGGACAGCACTTCTTTCGTTGCCGCGATGACTTCGATGCCGATTCCGTCTGCGGGTATGGTGGCGATTCGAATCGTTCGCATTTCAAATTTCCTCGCTTGAGGTTTGCAAAGCGGGCTCGAGCTTTCCCTCGCCATGCGGTAGCGCATTGCCGGACTTCCCCGGTCTGACGCTGAGTATGACAAGCAGCGCCGAAATCGTCAGCAAGGCGGCGACGCTGATCAACCCCGCTTCAAATCCGCCGGTGGCGTCCCTGAGCCAGCCGATCAGGGTCGGGCCGGCGAAACCACCAAGATTCCCGATCGAGTTGATGGTCGCAATGCCCGCCGCCGCGGCCGAACCGGTCAGGAATTGCGTAGGTATGCTCCACAGCGGCGGCTTCGACGAACTCACTCCGATGTTGACCAAAATCAGCGCGAAAATCACTGAAATCAAGCTCGTGCCCGCCGCGGCCAGCAACAAACCCGCGGCCGCCAGCAAACAGGCGATCGCCACGTGCCAGCGCCGCTCGTTGACTCGATCGGAATGTCTGGCCCAGAACACCATGCAAATCACCGCGAACACAGCGGGAATCGCATTCAAAAATCCCGTGGCCAAGGGTCCCACGCCCTGTGCCGCAATGATCTGCGGCGCCCAGATGCCGATCGTATAGAGTCCGGCCGAGGTGCCGAAATAGACCAGCGAAAGTGTCAGCACTTTGGGATTCGACAGAGTTTGCAGCAGGGTATGGGATTCCTTGATGGAGCGGGTCTCTTCAGCGAGCTTTTCGATAAGCCATTTTTTCTCGTTGGGCTGCAGCCAGTCGGCTTTCTCGGGCCTGTCGGTGAGGAACCTGAGCACGACAAAGCTCAACAGAATCGCCGGCAAGGCCTCGATAATGAACAGCCACTGCCAGCCGCGCAGACCGCCAATGCCGTCCATCAGCAGCAGCGCGCCCGAGATCGGCGAACCCAAAGCCGTTGAAATCGGCACCGCGGCCATGAACATAGCGGTGATCGCGGCGCGGTTTCGCGCCGGGAACCAGTAACTTAGATACAAGATGATTCCAGGGAAAAAACCGGCCTCGGCGGCGCCGAGCAGGAAGCGCAAAATATAAAAACTGATCGGGCCCTGCACCACCGCCATCAGCGCGGATATCACGCCCCAGGTGAACATGATTCTGGCAATCCAGATGCGCGCGCCGATCCGGTGCAAAATCAGATTGGACGGCACTTCGAAAAGGAAATAACCGATGAAGAACAGGCCGGCGCCGAGTCCATATGCCGCGTTGGACAATTGGATGTCCTGATTCATCGTCAACGCGGCGAAGCCGATGTTAACCCGGTCGAGATAGGCGATGAAATACAGCAGCATGATGAAAGGGACGATGCGGATTGTCAGCTTGCGGATGACGCCCGTTTCGAATGTGGCTGCTTGAGACATGCGGGTTGGCTCCGGCTCCGCCGCGACCGCCTGTGCGTCGCATTTTCGCGTGCCTGATTTCTGCTTGACTATTTTACGCAACTTGCCTAGCGTAACGAGTGAATTGTTTATATAAAAGATTAGGATAATCACCCGCCACCGTGGATTCGAAACTGCTTGAGTGTTTCATATCGGTTGCCGAACAACTGCACTTTGGCCGCGCCGCCCAGCAGCTCGATATCCACCCGTCCGCCCTCGGCCGCAACATTCGCCTGCTCGAAGAAGAGCTGGGCGTGCGGCTTTTCACCCGCACGACGCGCAATGTCGCGCTGACCCGGAGCGGACAGCTGCTTATAACCGAAGCCAGGGAATTGCTTTCCCACGAACAGGCATTGAAGGAACGTGTGCGGGACATGGCGGCGGTCCACGAACGCGTGTTCCGCATCGGAGCGATCGACAGCGCGTCGACAGGGCTGATTCCCCAGTTGCTGCACGATTTTCATGAAGTCGAACCCGATATCGAGGTCGTTCTCGTCGAAGACAAAACCGTGCGTTTGCTGCCCAAGATTCTGTCCGGTGCTCTCGACCTCGCCATCGTGCGTCCGCCCTTCAGCCCCAAGTCCGCGATTGCATTCGAATTTCTGCTCGATGAAGCCACCGTGGTGGCATTGCCCGACAGCCACGCGCTCGCGGGGAAAAAACAATTGCGAATCTCGGACCTGTTCGATGTGCCGCTGATCGTCCCCTCTCCGCGCACCCGTCCCCACAGCTACAATTTGACGATGCGCCTTTTTCTCAACGAAGGTCGGCAACCGATCATCGCCCAGCAGGCCGAAGAAAAACAGACAATCGTAAATATGGTCGGCGCGGAAATCGGCGCCGCCCTTGTTCCCCACTGGACCGGCCGCATCGCGGTCAGCGGTGTGGTGTACCGGCCGCTGGTGACCGGGAGTGGTGATGCCGTCAAGGAATTGCCCCTCGCCGCGGCCTGGGTGCGAGGCGCCGAGGACAGGTATCGGGAGCTGATGGTCAAGCTGCTGAAAACCAACCTCGAACGCTACTCGACCTAGTGCGATTATGTTGTTTTTTTAATTAATTCCTTGATTTCAAATTCAATACGCATTCCTTGCTACTCTCACACACTGAACAATATCGCGGGAACGTCACAATTGGAGTCGCAATCATGACCCATTTCAAATCGTTCAACCGGATCCATCAGGGCGCGGTTTGCGCCGCGCTGGCCGCCGCCGCTTTCAGCCCGGCGACTTCGGCCCAGCATGTGGAAGATCATTGGGCCAACGCCGTGGCCTATGCCGAGGCGGGAATCAGGGCGTCCGAGGCTTCGCCGGGATTCGGCAATCTCTGCGCCCTGGACATGAGTTTTCGCAACGTGAATCCGACGGTGCCGGGAGGCGGCTCGTTCGCGCCGGTTCCCGAGAATTCCCTGCCCATTCCACCCGGTCTCGAAGCCCCGCGAATGGCCAGGGGCGGCCGCAACCAGCCGGCGCCGGAGCCGATGAAAGTATTCGACAATCTGTTTTTCGTGGGTGACAACAGCACTTCGGCCTGGGTCGTCGGCGACGCGGAGGGCTATATATTGCTTGACGCGATGCGCAGCAATGAAGAGGCCGAGAAATCGATAGTGGCTGGAATGGAAGCATTGGGAATCGATCCCGAAAAGGTGCGATACGTGGTGGTCACCCACGCCCATGGCGATCATTTTGGCGGCCATCAATACCTGAGCGAAAGATTCGCGCCCCGCTTTGTCATGAGCGGGCAAGACTGGCAACTGGCCGCAACCTTGCCCGAGCACCCGCGATTCGGATTGCCTCCGCAAAGGGACGTCTCCGTGTCCGACGGCGAAATCCTGACCGCCGGCAACGCCAGCGTTGTCATGAAACTTTCGCCCGGCCACACCATGGGAACCATTTCTCCCGTGTTTACCGTATTCGAGAACGGCGAAGCCCACCGCGCCATGCTTTGGGGCGGCACGGGTTTCAACTTTGGCCGCGACGAGGCGCGACTGCGCCGATATGCCCAGTCGGCGGCGGCATACCGCAGCCTTGCCGAGGAGGAAGACATTTCGGTTCTGCTGTCCAACCACCCAGCCCGGGACAATTCGACCGGCCGCATGCGCGAACTGGCCGAGAGAGAAGCGGGAGAGCCGAACCCGTTCGTAAATCGGCAATTCGTGCTCGCTTCGCTGGACACGCTGCACAACTGCGCCATGGCCCAAGCCGAACGGCTGGCCGCGGAAACCGCACTGTTTGAATTGGAATAAAGCGCCGCGGAAGCGGCTGGTGCCATATGTTCCACTCTTTCAATCAAGCTCGCTGAGAGGCAACGAACCCATGCGCAAATTTCTATCGAGTCCAAATCGCGCCATGCGGGAACTTCGTTTCCAAGGTGCCGTGGGGACATTGACCGTCGCATGCGCCATTGTTGGCATAACGTCGATTACGAACAGCGCCAAGGCCCATCACAGTTTCGCGGCGGAATTCTCCTACGAATTGCGCGGAACCAAGGAAGGGGAAGTTGTCGAAGTGCATTACGTCAACCCGCATACCCGGGTATTCGTCGCCGTGGTGAACGAGGACGGCGAGGAGGAAATCTGGGACGCCCAGACCCATGCCATCAGCAGCCTGCTGCGCGCCGGCTGGTTGCGGGATACCGTCAGTGTCGGCGACAAACTGGTGCTTGAGGGCAACCTCGGGCTGGCGGGTTCGCGCAAGCTGTGGATCAACCGGATGACGCTCGAAGACGGAGAGGTCTTTACTTTGAACGCGGGGAACTAGAGCGAAATGAAAACTGAATTGGGAATTTCCGCTTTCACACTTTCGTTTTTGTTTTCTGGCGCCTGTTTCGCACAAATTGAAGGCGTCTGGTCGATGTCCCTGAATCATGACGGCGGTCGGCTTGGGATACTCGCTGTCGAACGCGACCGGGGCGAATTGAAGGCCTATGTCGACGGTGGTCCCATCAAGTTCTCGTTGACCGAAGGTCGACTGGAAATGCTGGTCGACTATCGCAATTCCGCGGGCAGGCTGCTGAGCAGACAATTCACCGGCACCTTCGACGGCGAGGTCATGACAGGTACCGTGACCGCCGCCCACGACGGTTCCGCCGGAACCTGGCGGGCCGAGCGCCGGGAACCCGCGGCGGCCCGGCCACCGGCGCCGGTTGATTTCAGCGGCATCTGGTCGCGGACATCGTCCGGCATGCAAAAAGTGCATTTGGACTATACGGAACTGGCGCAGGCCTCGGTGGATAACTATCACTACCTCGACGATCCATCCTTGCGATGCATTTCTCCCGGCCTTTCGCGCATTTCCGGTTGGCCCTATCCGCTGGAGATTTTGCAGAACGAACAACAGCTGACCATTCTTTACGAGAGCTTTCGCGAAGTGCGGAGAATTTTTCTCGACGGCCGCGATGTTCCCGACAACATGCCGACAACCGCCATGGGCTACTCCACCGGACATTGGGACGGCGGCGCCCTGATTGTGGAAACCACCCGGCTCAAGCCCGCTTACACCGGACTGTTCGGCCAGCCGATTTCCGCAAACGCCAGGATTATCGAACGCATGTACCTCAGTGAAGATGGCCAGATCATGCACGGCGAACTGACCTTGCACGATCCGGACCACTATCGGCGCCCCGTAACGCGCCATCGCCAATGGCGCAGGACGCCGGACACGCAAATTCTCGAATACGATTGCGATTCCTTTCCCTTTTATCGAGGACTCGAACTGGAAGGAAGACTCGACGAATTCTGGGAGCGGATGAGCCAGCAACGTTGAATCCAAAATTCGATGGTGGCCGGGGCGTCCGAAGTTCAATCAACCCGCCCGGGACAATTCGACCGGCCGCTTGCGTGAACTGGCCGTGAGAGAAGCGGGAGAGCCGCACCCGTTCGTAAATCGGGAATAATGAATTGGCCAATTGAGCGATGTTTCGTAAAACACTTTTCTGGATTCACCTTGGCTGTGGCGTATGCGTCGGCCTGATTGTGGCGATGCTGTCGCTAACCGGCATCATTCTTGCCTACGAAAAGCAGATTCTGAACTGGGTCGATGCGAGCAATTTCGAATACAACGGCCCTGAGCGGGAACCGATCGACCTTGGCTTGATGGTGGAGCGCGCCCAATCGCAGATTCCAAGACCGCTGAGTCTGGTGCGCATTCCGGTTGATCCCGAGGCGCCTTACTCGGTCGATGTCGTTCGAACTCCCTACCTGGTAAATCAGTTCACGGGCGAACTCATGGACGCGCATGAGGCAAGTCACGGATTTTTTGCCGCGGTCACACGGTTTCATCGTTGGTTCAATCTTTCCGACGAAGCCCAGGCGAGAGGACAGACGATTGTCGCTTTCAGCAATGCGGTGTTCGCGTTTCTGCTGGTGTCGGGCCTGTATCTCTGGTTTCCCCGCCGACTCAAATGGCGGGCCTTTCGCAAGGTGCTCGTATTCCGCTCCGACTTGAAGGGCAAAGCGCGCGATTTCAATTGGCATCATGTGTTCGGATTCTGGTCGCTCGCGCCGCTTTTTGTCGTGGTAATGAGCGGAGTGTTTATCTCCTACCCTTCCGTCTCGGCCTGGTTCCAAGGCTTGGTGGTGGGAACTGAGCGAACCGGTGCTGCGGCGAATGAAGCAGGCCCAATCAATACGGCGGTGCCGAATGCCGAACCGATGGGTTTGGACGAATTGAGAAGGCTGGGCGAAACACTTGGCGGCGGTTGGAATTTCATGGAAATTCCATTGCCCATTTCGGGACCCACGGCCCTGGTATCGTTGGACTATGGCTCAGGCCGGGCGCCGCAACAGGAAACCACTTTCGTGGTGGATCGATACTCCGGCGACGTGCTCGACTCCTATTCCTATGCCCAGCGCCCGCTTGCGCAAACCATCGTGGCATGGATCCGTTACGCCCATACCGGAGAAGCCTTCGGCCTGCCCGGCCAAACCATAGCGGGGATTGTCAGCCTCACCAGCCTGCTGATGGTTTGGACCGGCCTGGCGCTCGCCTACCGGCGCCTGATCGTTCCGCTCTATCGACGCGGCACCTGAGCATCAATTTCGGAATCAGTCGGGGCGGAAGCCGCGATGGATCGCTTATTGCCCTGAAACGCGCGAGGTTTCCGCCAAGATGGTTGCCGAAGTGTCGGCGTTGGCATCGTAGTAGCCCGCGAATCGCCGGGTTTCGCCGGAATCGTACGAAGCCAGGTTTCTCGCCCATCGATATCCGATGGTCTGGAACATGAGCCGCGCCCGTATCTCAATCCCTTGTGTCTCCGGCGGAACCGTTACCCGGTACCGTATGCGGTCCGCACCTCCCTGGAAGTCTCCGTCCTCCAGTGCCAATCCATGGACCTTGACCGCGTCTTCCGCGCTCTCCTTGTCGAAACCGGTGGGCAGCATGCGGTTGTCCTTGGCGTAGGAAACGGCGCGCAACAATCCTGTTGTGATTCCCCCGGAGCCATCGAGAATGATCGGCTCGTAAATCTGCACCTGGCCGGGATCGTCGATCAATTCGTAGTGCGGTTCGTAAGCGCTCGCGTCGGCATCGTTGTCATTGCCCGCGATGCTGCCGTCGCGCTCCATGGCGCCCGATTCGAACAGCACATCGCCATCGTCGGCGTGAACCAGGAGATGAATCCACGCCCTGCGTGAAGGATAAGCCGTCGGCAGCTTGTGACCCGCGAGATTGCTTACCTCGATTTCGATCAGAAAATCATCGCCTTGGCGGCTGACATCGAGCACTTCCAGGCGTGCTGTGGAAGTCTGCAGATGTTCGCGGGTGGCCGCCGCGGCGCGTTGGATATCGCCGGAAGGCGCGGTGACCATCAATTCATCCCGATACAGGTCGAGCAGCCTCAACATGAACTCGTTGCCTCCCCGAAACACATGCTGCGAGAAATTTTCCCGCGGCTCGCCAAGCACCGAGGATATCGGCGCCGAATCGACTTCGGGCATGTGGCAATCCTGGCAACTCCTCGCCGCCGCGAAATCGCTGTGCCGCCATTCGAGATAGGGCGTTTGTTCTGGAAAACGGGAAGTCGTTCGGCCCGCGCTGTCGAGACTCGCCGTGAACAAAGTGTGGCAGGTGGCGCACAACTCGGATTGCTGCACATGGTTGGACGCTTCCGGAACGAACGATGAGGCGGATTGCATGACACGACGCAGGCCGTCATCGACTTCAAAGGGACCAAAGACGCGCGGCTCGGACCCGGAACGAATCACGAAACCGCCATCAAAACTCGCTTCTTCGCCGAAATTGTCCGGCTGGATCTGATGGCAAGTCGTGCAAGATACGCCGTCCAGCGCAAGTTTTGCGGACTCCTCGCCGCGGCGCGCGGCATCCAGCCATTCGAAAATCTTGCCAAGTCCGCCGTCCGCCCTGGCGAGCGTTCGGGCCATGGGCATGTGGCAAGTCGAGCAAGTATCTTCGATCTCGGCCTGGGCTTGTGGGTGGTCGATGACTTCGCGCCGCACCGCCGCCTGCCAGTAGGGATCGAGGGCCGAATGCGCCATCATGGAGCCGCGCCACAAGTGGCCGATGGACACATTGTTTCCGTTTGAGTCCAACAGGTCGCTGTGGCAGGCGATACATTGGTCCGAAGTCGCGAAAGTGCTGTGGTCGACGGTCTGGGCGGCACCGATGGCCGGCATTAGAACGAGCCATACTCCGAGCAATGTCAATATTGTGTGCGGCGCGTGTCGGGTCCGGCTACCAGCCATCGAGAAATCCTCCGTCAAACCAATCCCAAAGCAGGTACATCACGAATTGCGGTTCGCGGTTTCCCTTGTTGTGCGCCGGCACGCGCACTCCCAGATTGAGCAGAATATGTTGGCGCGTGTTCAACGCCACCTGCACCTGCGGCACAAAGTCGTAGGACAGTTCGGCGCCGGATGCCAATTCCCGGGATGCCAGCAATTCCAGCATCGGGCTCCAGGCGCGGCCCCATTCGCCCTCGGTGAAGGTCTTGCCCAGCACCGCCCGAACCGCCAACTCATCCGGCTTCGGGCCGTCGATCGCGAACTCTCCCAATGCCTGGGCCTGCAGGAAAGCGTCACCGGGCAATAGCTGAACATAAGCCAGGTAAGGTTCGAATATTGTTGAACCCGAGCCGAAACCATGCTCTTCCTCGCCGATGGGTAAAATAATCTCGGCACCCACGCTGAAGGCGCTGCCGCTGCTCAAATCGTGGTGAAGCGCGTACTTGTAACCGATCGCAATGTCCTCGAATCCCGTTTCGGTATCCCCGTCAAGCAACGAATTGCGTCGGCTCACCGGCAGCTTGATTTCAACCATTCCCCTGGGTCCGAATCGTTTTTCATACAGCAATTCGAAAGTCACCGCGTCGCTGTCGTCCGTGTCCATCCGCAAGTTGTACACGGTTTCATCCTCGGGAAAGGCTTTCTCGGTGAACAGCGGTTTGGGGACGTTGAATTCACCTCTGGGCCAGTCGTCGCTGGTGCAAAATGTGCGAACGTGCCGCAGAATCGCGAAGATTTCCGTATCTGTCAGCGCATCGCCGAATGCCGGCATCATGCGGTCGAATGCGCGCACCGGACCGCCTTCGTGAATGACGGCGAACCAGTCTGGGTCGGGTTCGCGGGAGGCGAACTCGCAATCGGTAAAGTCGGGCAGTTCAAGGTCGAAGCCCCGGTCGGCGACGGGGCGCCCGCGGCCATCCATGCCGTGACAAGTCGCGCATGCCCTTTCGTACAAGACGGCATCGTCTCCGCTCTGGGCAATAGCAAAAGCCGTAAAAAGGAAACAGGACAGTCCAGCGAAGCTTTTTGCCCTCACAAGTGCAACTCCCAAAAAGCGCGGAAGACTTCATGTCTTCTTGCATTGTGTGAGCGAGTATAACAGTGAATTCAGTATGTTAAATTATTGAATTTTTTTATTTAATATGTCGATCTTGAATCGCTTTTTGCCGCGCTTTGAGAAGCAACACCGCCGCCATGGCGATCAGCATGGGAAGGCCGAAAGCGAAAAAGCACTGGGCGCCGGTCCAGCCTTGGGCGAGCAGAAGACCGGCCGCCGACGGGCCGATGATGCCGCCGAAGCGGCCGACGCCGATGGCCCAGCCCACGCCGGTGTTGCGCACCGCCGTGCCGTAGAGGTCCGGGGCGATGCTGTAGACGCCGATGATCGAACCGAAGATGAAGTAGCCGATTACGAAACCGAGCACGAGCATCGCGCCGAGGTTGCCGTCCAATAGACCGAACAGGGTCATGAAAACCGCGCATAGCAGCATGTAGAGTGCGGTCAGGCGGTGACCGGAAAAGTGAGCGGTGAGGTAGCCCAGCGTCACTCCGCCGACGATGCCGCCGATGTTCATCAACACGCCGCCGGAAATGCCTTGTTCGGCACGCAGTCCGGCATCGGTGAGCAAGGTGGGTGTCCAGCTCAGCACGAAATAGAAGCTCAACATCACCATGAAAAACGCGCACCAGAGCAGCAAGGTCGAAGTGCGCAGCGGCGCGGAAAACAGTTCCAGCACACCGGTATTGCCGGTTTCGCTTGGACGCCGCGTTTGCGGCAGCTCGGCGACCGGCGCCATGTCGAGTTGGCCAAGCAGCCGATTCACTTTATCAAGCGCGTTGCGGGGCTTTCGTTCGATGAGGAATTCGAGCGATTCCGGCAGGTGGCGCAGCACCAGCGGAATCATCACCAGCGTACAGGCCGCGCCGAACAGGTAAACCGAACGCCAGCCATGGGCGACGATCAGGAAAGCGGCGATGGCCCCGCCAATCGTCGCTCCAACTGGATAGCCCGACTGCACCATGCTGATGGCGAAACCCTGGCGCTTGTGCGAGGAATATTCGGCTGTGATCGTGGTGAGGCTCGCCAAAACGCCGCCGATGCCGATGCCGGTGAAGATTCTGGCGGCGGCGAGTTGGGGCACGGAGTTGGTGAAAGCGGATGCGAGCATTCCCGCGCTGATGATCGCCAGGCAAATCAGGATGTTGTTGCGGCGGCCGATGCGATCCGCCAGCGGGGCCAGAAACAGGGAGCCCGCGGACATCCCGAACAGGCCGGCGCTAAGCAAAATGCCAATGGATTGAGGTTCGAGCGACCACTCGGCGGCGATGCTGGGCGCGGTGAAAGCCATCACCAACACATCGAATCCGTCGATCATGTTGATCACCACGCAAATCGTCACGGCGAGGACTTGCACCGGCCGCATGGGGCCTTGTTTGATGTTCGCGACAATGTCGGTGGTCATTGAGAAGCTTGCGTCCAAATCCGCTTTGCGCGGAATCATTGCGTTCCCGTGCGCATGCGGCAGGGCGTGCCGGCCAAAGCACTGCGGGATTCTTTCGAAAGAAGGCGCGGATACATTCGAACCGGCTCAGTAACTGCGCGGCAAGCCTAGCACATGCTCGGCGACATAGTTCAGGACCATTTCCTGGGTAATCGGCGCGAGTTTCATCAGCCGGGCCTCGCGCCAATAACGCTCGACGTGGTATTCCCGGGCGTAACCGAAGCCGCCATGGGTTTGCAGCGCCACGTCGGCGGCGTTGAAACCGGCTTCGGCCGCCAGCCATTTGGCCATGTTCGCCTCCTTGCCGCAGGGCTGGTCGTGGTCGATCAGCCAGGACGCCTTGGCCACCATCAGCGCGGCGGCTTCAAGTTGCGTGCGCGCCTGGGCCAGCGGAAAGGCGATTCCCTGGTTTTTGCCGATGGGGCGGTCGAACACAGTGCGCTCGTTGGCGTAACCCACCGCCCGGCGCAAGGCGGCGCGGCCGATACCCACCGCTTCCGATGCGACCAGGATGCGTTCCGCATTGAGCCCATCGAGCAAGTGCTGAAAGCCCTTGCCTTCCTCGCCGATGCGGTCGGAGACCGCCACCGGCAGATCGTCATACACAACCTCGCAGGTCGTCACGGCATTGCGGCCAAGCTTGGCGATCGGCGATATACGCACTTCGGGCCGCTGCAATTCGGCGAACAGCAGCGTCATGCCGTCGGTCCTGCGTTCGACTTCTTCCCTGGGCGTGGTGCGCACGAGCAGCACGACGCGCTGGCAATGGGTGGCTTTGGTGGTCCAGACCTTGCGTCCGCGCACGATGTATCCATCGCCTTCGCGGCGGGCGAAAGTGCGGATGGAGGTGGTGTCGGTGCCGGCGTCGGGCTCGGTGACGCCAAAAGCCACCTGCAGCGCGCCGCTGGCGACATCGGGCAGATATTTTTCGCGCATGGCGTCCGAGCCGTGCCGGACCAGGGGATGCACACCGAACATCGACAAATGCACCGGCGAGGCGCCATTCATGGCGGCGCCGGATGCGGCGATCTCCTCCAGCACGATGGCGGCGTCGCGGATACCGCGGCCGGCCCCTCCCCAGCGCCGCGGAATCGCGGTGCCGATCCAGCCGGCCTCGGCAACGCGATCGTAAAACTCTGTGGGGAACTCGCCGAGCCGGTCGCGTTCCTCCCAATATTCGTCCGGGAAACGGCTGCAAAGGTTCGCAACCGACTCGCGAATCAAGCGCTGTTCATCATTTTCTTCGAGAGATTCCACGATGGGTGTCCCACTTATGCATAGAGTGTTTCCGCCGATTGAATTCGTCCGCACAAGATAGAATTGCCGGCGGTTCGTGTGCAGGGGCGTGGCATGCTAGGCCCTACGGGAGAATTTTGGAATTCGTCGAAGGAGTTTCCACCGCATCTGAGCTTGAAGCCGTCTCGCCGGCCCGCGCCAGAATCCTCCGCGCGCGTTTCAGATGCGGCGCATCGACCATGCGGCCTTCAAATCGAAATGCCATGCGCCCCAGGCGCCCCTGCTCCTCCGCGGTGGCCAGCAGTTCCCGGGCACTGGCGATTTGCGCCGGGCTTGGGCTGAACATTTCGTTGACAATTTCGATCTGGTCGGGGTGGATGGTCAATTTGCCGGTGAATCCCATCGCCGAAGCGCGTCGGCATTCTTCGCGCAGGGCTTCCAAGTCGCGGATATCGGCGTGAATCGTGTCGATCGGCTGCTTGCCCGCGGCCGCGGCAGCCAGCAGGCAAAGCGAGCGGACAAGGCGGAACACGTCGAGATATTCGCCGGATGCGTCGCGGATGTCCGAAGCGCCGAGTTCGGCGGAAAGATCCTCCGAACCCCAGGTCATGCCGTCGACGCGCGGGTGGGCGGCCATGTCCCGCAAATGGAAGGCCGCTTCCGGGGTTTCGGTCCCGATCAGCAGCAATTTGACCGTGCCCGGCGCCAAGCCCATGCGCCGCTCATGCTCCCCGACCAGGTCGCTGACGGTTCGCACATCGCCCGCGTTGGCCACTTTCGGCACAACCAGGCCGTCGGGTTCGGCGGCGACCACGTCGGCAATGTCGGCTTCACACCAGGGCGAGGCGAGCGGATTGATGCGCACCAGTTTCTGCCTGCCGCCGAAGTCCGCTTGCCGCAGCCAGTCGCATACCGCTTCCCGCGCGGCGTCCTTGTTTTCGGGCAACACAGAATCTTCAAGGTCGAGAATCAAGGCGTCCGCGGGCAGTCCCAGCGATTTCTCGAACATGCGCGCAGTGCCGCCGGGCACAAAATGAATGCTGCGCCGGCGCGCGGTCGATGTTTTCGCATTCGCGGGATCTGCGGACATTCGCCATCCTTGCCGACCGCGGCAATTGGCCGGCAAACTTGGCATTGTAATCAAATCGCGCGGGATATTGTCTCGCCACCAGGTTTCGGCCCAACCTGTCGATCATGGCATTGGCGCTTCGTTCTCGCTCGGCTGGCGCAACATCATGCCTTTGCGCAGGCAATGACAGACGATTTCATCGCGCTGGTTGCGGCCGATATGCTCGAACCAGACGATGCCGCGGTCGGCCTTGGTCTTCGATGGGCGCTTGTTGGTGATGCGCGTCGACGCGCGAATCGTGTCGCCGATGAAAACGGGGGCGGGAAATTCGACCCGTTCCATGCCGAGATTGCCGATGGTGGTGCCGAGTGTGGTGTCGCCGACGGAAAGGCCAATCACGAGGCCGAGCGTGAACAGGCTGTTGAACAGGCGCTGGCCGTGCTGCGATGAAGCGGCGAATTCGGCGTCGATGTGCAGCGGCTGCGGATTGTGGGTCATCGCGCAAAACAGCAGATTGTCCGCTTCGGTCAGCGTGCGGTGCGGCACATGCTCGAACACCATGCCGATTTCCAGTTCTTCAAAATACTTGCCGGACATGCGCGGGGATTCCTGCTATTTTCCGCCCGGTTTTCCGTCGATTCGATCTCGGGAGGGCGATGGCATTATGACAGAGACCGCGGCCAATTTTGACGCCTGGCTCGGCAAGACCGAAACCCGAACCGAAAGCCTCGGCCCGAATCCGCTGCGCGGCTTCGCCGCCCTGCTCGACCGCGCGCAAACGCCGTCCAGCCAGGGCTCGCCCTTGCCTCCGCTGTGGCACTGGTTCTATTTCCTGGACGCAACGCCGCAAAGCGGTCTCGCCGCGGACGGACACGCCAAAAGAGGCGGATTCCTGCCGCCCATCGACTTGCCGCGGCGCATGTGGGCCGGGAGCCAATTTCGCTTCCATCATCCGCTGCGAATCGGCGCAACCGCCACCCGTCGTTCGCGCATCAACGACATCAAATTCAAACAAGGCCGCAGCGGCCGGCTGGCATTTGTTGAAGTGGGCCACGAGTACGAAAACCCCGCGGGCCTCGCCTTCAGCGAGCGGCACGACATTGTCTATCGCGAAGCGCGCAGCGCCCACGCTCCCGCGTCGGCGGCCGTACCCAAGCCCGCACCACCGGATGCCGATTTCGAACGCGAATGCCGGGCCGACGCCATTACCCTGTTCCGCTACTCCGCCCTCACGTTCAACGCGCACCGGATTCATTACGACCGCGACTACGCGCGCGAGGTGGAAGGCTATCCCGGCCTGCTGGTGCACGGACCCTTGCTGGCAACCCTGCTGATAGACGAATTGTTGCGCCGGTTTCCCGGCAGGCCGCTGCTGGAATACGCGTTTCGCGTAACGCAACCAATCTTTGACACCGAACCGTTCCGCTTGTGCGGCCGGGAACCCGATGCGGCGGGCCGAACCGATCTTTGGATCGCCAACGGGGAAAGCGCCGAGTGCCTGCGCGGCGAAGCGCGCCTGGCAGCGGAATAAGCCGGCAAACTACATTTCTTGCGCTTGCCTCACGCGATAGACGCGGATGATCACGGCCCTCGGTTCCGCTATGGAAGTGATGGTGCCCACAAAAATACCCTTGTTCAGCCAATCGTAGCGGCCCTGGGGCGCATGGAATCTGGGCGCGGTAAAACGATATCTGTCCTCATTTTCCGCAAAGCTGATGCCTTGGTTGTCAACGAAGATGATTTGTCCGTCATCGGTTCTGATGGTGTAGCGCGCCACAATCTCCTGCACGCCGTCCGTTCGGATCAATTGCCAATCGGCGCCGCCGGGCATGACTTCGCCTTTGATGCCGTCGCCATAGAAGCTGCCTCCGGTAATGGGAACGATGAATCTTTCACCGCTGTCGGTCTGACCCACTTCCAGTTTGTCAGACAATGTCACGTGCAGCTGCAAAACGGGCTCATCGCTTACTTCGGGAATCGTAGTGTCAGGATTTTGTATGAATACCTCGGGGGATGCCGCCAGCGCGGATCCCCATTGCAAGACGACCAGAGCCGCCAAAAGCGGCGGCAAATGGACATTGAACATGACGATTGCCCTCCAAGTATCAAAATCTGGTTCTCACACCAAGATAGGTGGCGCGGCCGATCGCGTCGTACACGCCTTGATTGGTGCCGGAGAAAGTGCTGCCGACCGCTTCGCCTCCGATTTGGGGCGGGTCTTCATCGAACACGTTGTTGATTCCGGCGTAAATCTCAAGCTGCTCGCTGATCGTCAAGAGCGCGGTCAAATCGAGGTAATCATAGGCATCCGCGCCCGCGATGGTCGAGGCCACGCCGCCGGCGGCGGAAATGTCGCTCATTTCCGCAATGTGTTGCCACATCGCGGTGAATTGCAACAGGCCCGACTCTACGGTGAGTGTGGTAAAGGCCTTGGTCTCCGGATAAGCCACGTTGCCACTGACAACGCCGGCAAAGTCAACGAACTGTTCGTCGGAAAACGCCTGGATTTCATGTTGGTTCAAGAACGTAACGCCTGTCTGCACGGAAACACGTCCGGGGCCGCCACCCCAGGCCAGCGCTTCAACCGGGACATCAACGCCCGCCGCAAGGTCGATGCCGGCGGTCTTGATACCCCCCAGATTCAACACGGGCTGATTGACCGGGTCCAGGTCGAATGCCGTCGTTTCGGGCGCGAAAATCGGGCGGCTGATTTGCTGGCAAGGGAAGTAATTGTTGTCATAGCCGGGGTTGGATGTCCCATCCAGGTTGAAACATTTGGTCATCACTTGTTGGGCGAACAAGGTTTCGATCGCGTCGTCCACCTCGATGTTGTAGTAATCCAGACTCAACTGCACTTCGGATTCGCCCAGTTCGAATTCATAGACCGCGCCCAAGGTGAATGTATCGGCCGCTTCGGGTGTGAGCGCCGGGTTGCCGTTGGTGATGGTCGGCGCGGAAGAGCCGCCCTGCGTGTAACCCGGGTCCGCGCCTTGCACCGCGCAAAGTCCCAGCTCGGCTCCGCGGTCCACGCTGACGCCCCGGTATCTCGAGCTGCAAGGATCGAGAAACGGCTGCACGCGCAACAGGCTGGCTCTGAAAAATTCCTCGACATTCGGTGCCCGCACCGCGTGCTGAAAGCCGCCCCGCAGCATGAAGTTGTCGGTCAATTGGGCGTCGATTTCAGCTTTGTAGGTCTCGTTTGAGCCGGCCGGGTCGTAATCCGCAAGACGCAAACCCAGCGTCAGGTTCATGGACTGGACCGCCGCGGAATCGGATATCAGCGGCAGCCGCACCTCGCCCGCGATCTCCAGCGCCTCGATATCCCCCTTCGTAAATCCAGCGCTCGCCAAGTTCGCCAAATTGCCTGCGGCGATATCGGCATCGGGATTGTATTCGTAGGTGTTTTCACGATAGTGCCCGGTCAAGGCGAATCGCGCTTCGCCCGCGGGCATGTCGGCGAGCTTGCCTTCGATGACGCCCTCCAGAACCGTTTGCTCAAGCGTGGTTTCGTTCACGGGTGTGCGTGAGACAAAATCCAGGCAGTTTGGCGACAAGGGCGTGGTTCCGCCAAAGGGGTTGAATCCCCCGGAGCAAAGTGGCGATGCACCGGTTGCCGGGTCGGTTGAATCGATTATGTCCTGCACCGCCGCGAAACTCACCGAACCCGATGTGGTGCGGTCCTCCGTGTTTGTGCTTCCAAAGGACCAATGGATGTCCCAGTTGAGATCCCGGTCCGCGAATTCTCCCCGCAGTCCACCCAGCACTTGCAGAACATCGTTGTTGGTCTCGTAAACCCGGCCGCCAGCCTGGAAGAATCGTCTTTGGTTGTTGAGGATGCCTTCCGGTCCCACCCGATCGGCGATGAAAGGTATCTGCTGCAGGTAGTAATTGTCCTGCGGTATGGTCACGCCCCAAATGCCGGCCGAATTGGGCGCGGCGCCCTCGTTCAGCGCGGTCGATGACGAGCTCAGCACATGACCGTAGGCCGTGACACCGTTTTCCAGTTCATAATCTGTTTTGGCGAAGATATTCAACTGCTCAAGGGGCACTTGAATCCAATTCTGATATTGGCCGTGGGTTCGCAAATCGTCGTCCCTGATCAGAAGCGGAAGTTCAGCCTGGCCGGTGAAAGGCCGGTCCGGATGGTCTATGTCTCCCGCATCGAACACCGTGCCATCGTCGTTGACCGACCAGATATTGCGTCCTATGCGGGTGTGGCCGTGCACGATAAACGTGCTGTGCTGCGGGTTGATGTTGAAGAATTCCCGCTCGCGATAGCGCACGCCTCCCCGTTCGTTGAACTCGGCGGTCAGCAGCAGGTTGCCTCTGCCTTCGGCGTAGTCCGCACCATACGCCACGCCCAACCGGTAGTTGTCCTCCCCCGCGTCTTCCAGCGAGGAACCCTGCGCATCGATTTCAAACCCGTCGAGATCCGTGCGGGTCCTGAAATTCACCACGCCAGAGAGCGCGTCGGAGCCGTAAGTGGCGGATGCGCCGCCGGTGATCACTTCAATGTTGCCGATGGCGAGCGATGGAATCGTGTTGATATCGATCGCCCCATCCGTTCCCGAGGACATCAGGCGACGGCCGTCCATGATGACAAGGTTGCGTTTCGACCCAAGGTTTCTCAGGTTCAAAGTCGCGCGTCCCGCGGTGCCGCCGTTGCTGTCATTGCTGAAGTCGCCGGTGCCGGGTCCGAATTGCGGCAGGTTCCTGAGAAAATCGTCGATGGTGGCTTTGCCCGAGGTGGAAACATCCTCCATTTCGGTTGTGACCAATGGGCTCGGGGACACGAAATCCCTGCGCGTGATTCGAGAGCCCGTCACAACAACCTGTTCAATAGTTTCGGTGGTTGCAACTTGAGCGTTCGCTGAACCACTTGAAAGCGTCAGGCCGGAACACAGCAGAACCAGACCGAAGACGAAAAAGATGCTGCGTCGGCGGCATTTGCGAGAGCTGGGTAAAATTGCTTGCGTGATTGAAAATTTCATTTTTTCCTCGAAATCGGCAATGGTTCAGGAATCCTCCGCGTCGCGGCGAGCGCCGGAATCTACCGGAACGACCCTTGAGTTCTCCCAAGTTCGAAATTAATGTTCTTCACCCGCGGGCAGTCTATTGCAGAATCAAAGCCCTTTGACGCGGCAGGAATTTATACAAAAAATTGCAATAGAATCTGGGCCGCAGTCAGCCAACGCTGCGGTCCATGTTTCAATTGGAGCCTGCCTTTCTGAAAAGGCTTGGCGGCGCGATCAATCAGGCCGGTTTGGGTGAAATCCGGTTTGCGTGTGCTACCATTGCCGGCTTGGGGAGAGATGGCCGAGTGGCTGAAGGCGCGCCCCTGCTAAGGGCGTATAGGTTAACCCCTATCGAGGGTTCGAATCCCTCTCTCTCCGCCATTGCTCCACCGAACCGCACAAGCCCGCCGCGCCCCGGGATTGGGGTTCGCGCGATTCCGCTTGGCGGCAACTTTGCCCGAACCAGCGCGGTCGCGCGGGAGAGTCCCATGCATCTGGAAACCTATTTGACTTTCGAAGGCGATTGCCGCGAAGCGTTCGAATTCTACCGTGGCATTTTTGGCGGCGAATTCCTATCCGTGCTTCGCTTTGCGGACGGCCCGCCGGATTTGAACATTCCCGAAGACGAGCGGGAACGCATCATGCACATGTCGCTGCCGATCGGCGGCAGCGTGCTCATGGGCAGCGACGCGTCGCGGGCGTTCGGCCCGCCGCCGAAGATGGGCGACAACTTCGCGCTCTCGGTCTCGGCCGACAGCAGGGAGCAATGCGATGATTTGTTCGCCAAGCTTTCCGCCGGCGGAAGCGGCCACTTCCCCATGCAGGACCAGTTTTGGGGCGCGTATTTCGGCAGCTTCACGGACAAGTTCGGGGTCCGCTGGATGATCAGTTTCGACACCGCGGAACCGCCCCAGGCTTGAAGCATCGGCGAAAATTTTCCCCGACTCGTGCTAGTATCGCCGCCGTTTCAGCGCAAACAAAAACCTGAGGCGAACGGCACAGCCCATGCAAGAGCAAACCGAATCACAAACTTACAACGCCAACGGCGCGCCCATGCTGGCGGCCCACTCCCTGAGCGTGTCGCGCTCGGGCAGGCAAGTGGTGCGGGACGTCTCGTTCCAGATCGAGCGCGGCGAAGTGCATGCCCTGCTCGGCGGCAATGGCGCCGGCAAGTCCACGACCTTGCTCACTTTTCTCGGATTTCTGCCACCGGCCGCGGGCAGCGTGCAAGTGCGGGGCTGCGAAGTGGGAGAAAATTTGGCCGCCGTGCGCAAAGCCATCGCCTACCTGCCCGAGGCGGCCGCCTTGTATGGCCACCTCAGCGCTTATGAGAATCTGCGCTATTTCCTTTCACTGGCCGGAAGCGATTTTGACCGGAAAGCGCTCGACGACGCGCTGGACCGGGTGGCGCTGCAAGCCGAGGCGCGAAGCCAGCGCATGCAAACCTACTCCAAGGGGATGCGGCAAAAGGTCGCAATCGCGCTGGCCATCTTGCGGGATGCGCCCATCTTGCTGCTGGATGAGCCCACTTCCGGCCTCGACCCGGTGGCGATCGACGAATTCAACCGGCTGGCCCGGGACCTGGCGCAAGCTGGCCGAACGATACTGCTGGTCACCCACGATGTTTACGGCGCCTGCCACGTGGCCGACCGCATTGAACTGCTGCAGAATGGCGAATTGGTGGGCGCCTTCGACCGGCCGCCCGGTTCGGATCGCATCGACACCGAAGCGGTGCACAACGCCTTTGCGCAAAGCGCGCGGGAGTGAACATGGGAAACATCTTCGCAATCGCCCGGGAAGAGTCGCGGCTGTGGCTGAGATCGCGGCTGGCGCTGTCCGTTCTGCTGATTTTCGCGCTCTTGCTGGCGGCCACCAGCATCGCAACTTCGGTGCGGATGAGCGAAGAACAGCGGCAACGCTCGGCGCAGCAAGCGCTGGCGGAAGAGACTTTCCTCTCCCAGCCGGACCGCCATCCGCACCGAATGGTGCATTACGGGCACTACGTTTTCCGCGCGCCGCCACCTTTCGCCATGATCGATCCCGGCGTCGATTCGGTCACCGGGCAGTCGATTTTCCTGGAAGGCCACCGGCAGAACTCGGCGATGTTCGCCGATGCCGGGACAAACGCCGATCTAGGCGGCATTGCAGGACTGACCGCGGCTTTGGTCTATCAGTTGTTCGTGCCCTTGCTGTTGATCGCCATCGGCCACGGGGTGTTCATTCGCGAGCGCGAGCAGAACACCCTCGCGCCGCTGCTGGCCCAGGGCGTGACCGGAACCGATTTGTACGCGGGCAAATGGATTGCCCTGGCCGGCGTCGCGCTGGCGCTGCTCTTGCCATTGGCCGCGGTGTCGGCCGCGGCGCTTGGCCGTGGCGGTTCCTTGCTGGCGGGCGCCGGCATCCTCGGATTGTATGCACTCTATCTGCTGCTCTGGTGCGCTTTGATCCTGCTGGTTTCGGCCTTGGTCCGCTCGCGCGCGCTTTCCCTCGGTATTTTGGCGCTATTTTGGCTCGCCAGTGCTTTGATGATTCCGCGCATCGCCGTGGAAGCCGCCAGTTCGGCCATGCCGGCGCCGGGAAAACTGCAAAGCGACCTGCGCATGCAAGCCGAATTGCGTGAGGTTGGCGACGGCCACAATGCCGGCGACCCCGCTTTCCGGCTGCTGCAGGCGAATCTGCTGGCGCAGTACGATGTTGATCGAGTGGAAGACTTGCCGGTCAATTTCCGCGGCGTCGTCGCCGAAGTCGCGGAAGCCGACCTGACCGAGGTGATGAACCGGCACGCCAATGAGCGCATGGCGCTGGAAGCGCGCCAGGCGCGATTCGCCGAGACTTTCGGCTGGCTGTCGCCGGTGGTGGCCGTGGCCGCCGGCTCCCGCGCGCTGGCAGGGACCGATCTGGCGACACACCACCGGTTCTTGCGCGAAGCCGAGGCGGTGCGATTCGATTTTGTGCAGAGCCTGAATCGGGTCCACGTCGAACAACTTTCCTACCGCGACGACATCAACCGCAGCATCGATGAAGAATCCAACCGGCGCACCCGCATGTCGGCGCAAAACTGGGCCGTGCTCGATGAATTTTCCTTCCAGCCCGCGCCCGCCGATGAACGCCTGGCCCGGGCCGGCGCGCCGCTGGGCATGCTCTCCGCCTGGCTGCTGCTGTTGACTGGCGGCGGCGTCCATGCCGCGCGAAGGATGCAACCGTGACCGGACTGATCCGGGAAACCCGGTTTCTGGCAAGCGACCGGGCGGCTTTGCTCTGGTTGGGAATCACGCTGCTGGTGGCCATCGTGTCGGTGTTTCTTGGCCAAAGGGAAATCGCCGCGCAACGCGCTGAGTTGAGCGAGTTGATCGCAATCGACCGCAGCGAGCGGGAGGCCGTGGGCGCGCTTTACCAAAGCGACTGGGGCGATGTGGCGTACTACACCTTCCACCTGACTTATGACGCGCCGTCGAACTTCGCTTTCGCCGCGCTGGGGCAGCGCGACATTTCTCCCTGGAAGCACAATATCCGCGCGCTGGCGGTGGAAGGGCAGATTTACGAGACTGACGCGGAAAATCCGGACTTTGCCCTGATTGGCCGTTTCGATTTCGCTTTCGTTGCAAGTATTTTGAGCCCGCTGCTGCTGATTCTGCTTTTGCATGATCTGCGCTCCGCCGAGCGCGGCGCGGGCCGTTATGAATTGCTCAGCGCGACGGCGGCAACCCAGGGCAGCCCCTGGCTCGCGCGGGCGGGCCTGCGCGTCGGCGCATTGACGCTGTGCCTGCTTGGGCCGCTTTGGGTCGGCGGCTCCGCCGCCGGGTCCGGCGCGGCGGCGCTGGTTCAGGCCAGCTTTGTGGTGCTAGCGCACATCGCGTTCTGGTGGGGCGTGTGCGCCCTGGTGGACCGCTTCGTCTGGAGCAGCCCGGTCAACCTGACGGCGCTGGTCGGCGCCTGGCTCGCGCTCGCCGTGATCGTTCCCGCCGCGGTGAAACTCTCGGTGGAAGCCGCCGTGCCCTTGCCGGACGGCGGCGACATCTTGCTAACCCAAAGAGAGGCGGTCAACGACGCTTGGGACTTGCCAAAGTCCGCCACGATGGAGCCCTTCATCGAGCGCCATCCCGAATGGGCGGATTACACGGAAGTCAGCCAGCCTTTTGAATGGAAATGGTATTACGCCTTCCAGCAAGTTGGCGACCAAGTCGCGGAGCCGCTGTCATCGGCTTACCGCGAAGGCCGCATCGGGCGGGACCGCATGGCCGGAACCCTCGCCTGGCTGTCTCCACCGGCGCTGGCCGAACGCGCCCTGCAAGCCATCGCCGGCACGAATATGGCGGCGGCGCTGGCCTATGAGCAGCATGTGCGCGACTTTCACGCCGAATTGAGAAACTACTACTACCCCAGATTGTTTCGCGGCGAACAGGTCACGAATGCGAGCCTGGGCCAGCGGCCGCAGTTCCAGCCCGCGGGCGGGTGAAGGGGAGAAGCGCAGGCGTCGGCGGGCTCACTCGTTTTCGGAAGGCTGGGACGAATGTTCCTTTTCGCGTTCGCGCTGAATGCGCTGATAAATTTCCTCGCGGTGAACGGCCACGTGCTTGGGGGCATTGATTCCGATTCTCACCTGGTTGCCCTTGACGCCCAGCACGGTAACAGTTACGTCGTCCCCCACCATCAGTGTCTCGCCGATTCGGCGTGTCAGTATCAGCATCGCACTTCTCCCAGTGGGGCCCCGGTCCAGGTTCCCCAATCAATCCATCAAAATAGCGCCTCTACCGCTTACAGGCTTATAGTAGCCGCCTGAATTCGGTGTTTGCAAACTTTTGCGGATTTTTTTGGCCAGCCCGCCGGGCATGCCGCGCCTACGCTGGCGCCTCGGGAGGGTGTTTTTCAAGTTCGAAAGCGCCATGCAGGGCGCGCACGGCCAGTTCCAGGTACTTTTCCTCGATCACAACCGAAATCTTGATTTCCGATGTGGTGATGATCTGGATGTTGATGTTTTCTTCGGCCAGGGCCTTGAACATGCGGCTCGCGATGCCGGCGTGGGAGCGCATGCCGACGCCGACCAGCGAGACCTTGGCGATGCGGGTGTCAAGCTCCACCGACTCGGCCGGCAGCGAAGGCCGCACCTGTTCCAGAATCCGCAGACTGCGCTCGGCGTCTTCGCGCTTGACGGTGAACGAGATGTCGTTGCTGCCGTCCGCCGCCGCGTTCTGCACGATCACATCAACTTCAATGCCCTGCTCGCTGACCGGGCCAATCACCTTGTAGGCGATGCCGGGCCGGTCGGGCACGCCTTTCACGGTCAATTTCGCCTCATCGCGCTCGGATGCGACGCCGGCGATGGCGGGTGTTTCCATTTCATCTCCCTCCAGCGTAATCAGCGTTCCGGGGCCTTCTTCGAAAGTCGAAAGCACCCGCAGTGGAACCTTGTATTTGCCGGCGAACTCCACCGACCGGATCTGCAGCACCTTGGCGCCGAGGCTGGCGAGTTCGAGCATTTCCTCGAAAGTAATATGCCGCAACAACCGCGCGCCGTCGACCATGCGCGGGTCGGTGGTGTAGACCCCCTGGACGTCGGTATAGATCTGGCATTCGTCGGCTTCCAGCGCGGCCGCCAGCGCGACGGCGGTGGTATCGGAGCCGCCGCGGCCGAGGGTGGTGATGCAACCGGCGTCGGTAACGCCCTGGAAGCCCGCCACCACGACCACATTGCCCCGCTCGAGTTGGGCGTGGATTCTGCTGGCGTCGACTTCGCGGATCCGCGCCCTGGTATGGCTGCCGTCGGTCAAGATGCGCACCTGGCCACCGGTGAAGGAGCGCGCGGGGCAGCCGCGGCGCTCAAGCGCCATGCACAGCAGCGAAATGCTTACCTGTTCGCCGGTGGACAACAATACGTCCAGCTCCCGCGCCGGCGGCTCCGGCATGACTTCCCGCGCCAGCGCCAGCAGCCGGTTGGTTTCCCCGGCCATGGCGGACAGCACCACCACGATGTCGTGGCCCGAGTCGCGAAAGCGCGCCACTTTTTCCGCCACGGACTCGATACGCTCCACCGAAGCGACCGAAGTACCACCGAATTTCTGCACGAAAAGGGACATCAGGGCAGTTCCACGCGATTTGCGCCATGGGTCATACCACGCGCGGCGAAGCGCGGGCGCGGAAGGTTCGCGGGATTGGTGTCGCGCCCGGCGAAATCGGCGCCACGCCCGGCGGGATTCCGCGAGCGCGCGCGGAACAAGGGCAAGGGCGGCATCAGTCGGCGTCCGTCAGTTGTTGTTCCAGCCAGGGCGCCACACTGGCGAGCGCGCCGGGCAATGCGGCCACGCCTTTGCCGCCGGCCATGGCCAGGTCGGGGCGGCCGCCGCCCTTGCCGCCGAGCTGGCCGGCAACCATATTGGCCAGCGCGCCCGCCTGCACCGAATCGGTCAAATCCTTGCTGACGCCGGCGACGAGACTGACTTTCTCGCCCTCGCTCGCGGCCAGCACCACCACACATCGGCCGAACCGGTTCTTGAGCCGGTCCACGGCTTCGCGCATGGCTTTCGCGTCGAGCCCGTCCACCCGGGTGGCCAGCAGCTTGACCCCCGCCACGTCGCGCGCTTGCTCGGCGAGGTCGCCGCGAACGCCGGTGGCCAATTTCGCCTTCAGTTGTTCGAGCTGTTTTTCCAGCGCGCGGTTGGCTTTCGCCAACTGCTCCACGCGCTCAACCAGCTCTTCCGGGGTGGACTTCACGACGCGGCACACATCGCTGAGGATTTGTTCCTTGCGGCGCACCCGCTGCAAGGCGCGCCATCCGGTCACCGCTTCGATCCTGCGCACGCCGGCGGCGATGCCGGATTCGGAGATGATCTTGAACAGGCCGATATCGCCGGTGCGGTCCACATGGCAGCCACCGCAAAACTCCACCGAATATTCACCACCCATGCTCACCACGCGGACTTCTTCGCCGTATTTCTCGCCGAACATGGCGATGGCGCCGCGTTCGCGGGCTTCCGCGATGGGCATGATCTGCTTGCTTACCGGGGAATTGCGCAAAATCTCCGCGTTCACTTGCTGTTCGATTTCCCGCAGTTGTTCCGCATCCACCGGCGCCGAATGGGAAAAGTCGAAGCGCAAGCGGTCCCGGTCCACGAGCGAGCCTTGCTGGGTGACATGGTCGCCGAGAATATTGCGCAGGGCCGCGTTCATGAGATGGGTCGCCGAGTGGTTCAAGGTGATCGCATCGCGTTCTTGCGCGGCAACCCGCGCCTCCACCCGGTCGCCGCTGCGCAGCACGCCGCGCTTGAGCCTGCCAATGTGCACCAGCGTTTCCCCCTGCTTTTGGGTATCGCTGACTTCGAACCGCATGGCGTCGTTTTCCAATACTCCGCTGTCGCCCACCTGGCCGCCGGATTCGCCATAGAACGGACTGACATCCAGCAGCAGGCGCGCTTCCCGCTCATCGCGCAACTCATCGATGGGCTGCCGGTCGGCAACGGAAAACATGCCGATTACGGTCGCGCTGCCGGATAGTTGTTCATAGCCGATGAATTCGGTTGCCTGGCCCGGATCGATATCGAGCAGATCCTCGGCGGCAAAATTGCTGGCGGCGCGGGCCTGTTCGCGCTGGTTTTCCATCGCCTGGGCGAAACCGTCGGCGTCTATCGTCAGGCCGCGCTCGCGGGCGATGTCGGCGGTGAGGTCCACCGGGAAGCCGTAGGTGTCGTACAGCCGAAAAACGGTTTCGCCGGAAATCTGTTCGCCGTCGAGCGCCGCGATGGCTTTCTCCAGCATCGCCATGCCGTTTTCCAGGGTGCGGGCGAACTGCCGCTCCTCTTCCAGCAACACGGCCTCGACGCGGGCTTGATCCTTGGCCAGTTCCGGATAGGCCGCGCCCATGATGGCGGTCAGCGGGCGCACCAATTTGTGGAAAAACAGCCCGCTGACGCCGAGCCGGTGGCCATGGCGAATCGCGCGGCGGACAATGCGCCGCAACACGTAGCCGCGGCCTTCGTTGGCGGGCAGCACACCATCGACGGCGAGAAAACAGCAGGAACGGATATGATCGGCGATCACGCGCAGCGAAGGGTCTTCCAGCACGTTCACGCCGGTGATTCGCCGGATGTCGCCGAGCAGGGACTGAAACAGGTCTATATCGTAATTGCTGTGCACGCCTTGCATCACCGCCGCGAGGCGCTCGAGTCCGGCGCCGGTGTCCACCGAAGGCCGCGGCAAGGCTTCCAGCGAACCGTCTTCCCGGCGCTCGAACTGCATGAAAACCAGATTCCAGATTTCGACATAGCGGTCGCCATCTTCATCGGCCGATCCGGGGGGTCCGCCGGCGACTTCCGGGCCGTGATCGAAAAAAACTTCCGAACAGGGCCCGCAAGGGCCGGTGTCGCCCATGGCCCAGAAATTGTCTTTCTCGCCCATGCGTGAAAAGCGCCCGGGGTCCACCCCGATTTCGTCCAGCCAGATGGCCGCGGCTTCGTCGTCGTCTTGAAACACCGTCACCCACAGCTTTTCCTGCGGCAGGCCCAGCTTGACGGTGAGAAACTCCCAAGCGTACTCGATTGCCTCGCGCTTGAAATAATCGCCGAAGGAGAAATTGCCCAGCATCTCGAAAAAGGTATGGTGGCGCGCGGTGTAGCCGACGTTTTCAAGATCGTTGTGCTTGCCGCCGGCGCGCAGGCAGCGCTGCGAAGTCACCGCCCGCCGGTAGGGCCGCGACTCGCGGCCGAGGAATACATCCTTGAACTGCACCATGCCGGAGTTGGTGAACAGCAGGGTGGGGTCATTGCCGGGCACAAGGGGGCTGCTTGGCAAGACCTTGTGGCCGCGCCCGGCGAAATAGTCAAGAAAATTCTTGCGAATGTCTGCGCTTTTCATGGCGGGGCGCCTGTTGCGGCTTTATTGGCCGTTCTTGTGCTGGTTTCCCTCATCGCCCGAACCCAGCATAGGCGCTCCACCGCCGGGGCTGGTGCCGGAAAAGGAAAACGTTTCCATCGCTTCCTCCAGGGGCACGCGCAGGTCGCCGTCGCTGGAAAGAATGATCGCAATGGGCCGGGTTTTCGGGAAATGGCTCATGATGATGGTGAAAATGATCAGGAACGGCACACACAGGAACGCGCCGGGAATTCCCCAAATGGTGCCCCACAAGGCCAGGTTGAGCAGGATCACGATGGGGCTGAGATTGAATGAACTGCCCATCAGCCGCGGTTCGATCACATTGCCGATGAGCATTTGGAAGGCGCCGATTCCGCCGAGCACCAAAAAAAACAGGAAATAGCCGTCTGATTGGGCCAGGGCGATCATCGCCGGAAACATGGTGGCGATTATGGAGCCGATGGTGGGAATAAAATTGAGCAGAAAAATCAGCAGCCCCCAGATGCCGGCGAAATCCACACCCATCAACAGCAGCAGGCCGTAGCTGAGCACGCCGGTCAAGGTGCTGGTGAACATCTTGATGGTGATATATTTCTGGATGTCGTCGCGGATGCGGTCGAAAATTCCGCTGACTTCCTTTTCCTTGGCGGCGTCGGAAACGAGCGCGCTGATTTTGTTGCGGAATTGGCCTTGCTCGAAAAACAGAAAGCCGACATAAATCAGGATCAAGCTGCTGCTGGCGAGGATGCCGGCGGCCGAACCGGCGAGCGAAGTGGCAATAGTTGGCAGGTCGATCCAGTCGCTGATCAGTTGGCCAATGTTTTCGCCTTGAAAATCAACGGCGTCCAGGAATGGCAGCGACAGGGATTCGAGCCGGCGGATCAGGTTTTCCTGGTAGATCGGCGCCATGTCCATGACGCCGCCGAATGAGGCGCTGAGAAAATTCACCACGGCCCAGATGGCGGCGAGAAATGCCAGCACGGAGAGGATCAAACAGATGGGGCTGGGAATTGAGAAACGCCCGATGGAGAGTCGGCCCAATGTCGCCGCCAGGGTGTTGATCAGGTACCAGAGCGCCACGGCGATCACCAGCGGCAGCAACAGGGATTCGCCGACGATGAGCACGTAAAAGAAAACCACCACCAGCAGCACGATGGCCAGGTAGTTTGGTAATTTCATTGCCAGAAAATTCCTTTGGAAACCCGCGCGGGTAGCGTCCGACTCACAAACGCCAAAGGGTACCATACTTGGCTTTGGGCTTTTGAAAAATGTTTCGGGGGGAGTGGGTTTGAGAGGAAGTGGCTTCGGGGGGAAGTGGCTTCGAACCGTCGCCGTCGGGTGGCGGTGGGTTCAGCGGACGCCGTGAATACATCCCTGATGGGATGGTCCGCCCCGCTTCATTTCTACGGCCTCGAAGGCCAAAATGACTCAGGGTTTTCCAACAACGGAGCGGACCATGACTGATATTACACGGGTGGGCATTGATTTGGCCAAGAAGATTTTCCACGTGACCGCGATGGACGCGGATGGACAGGTGCTGGAGCGCAAGCGGTTCCGGCGCGCGCAACTGCATTCGTACCTGGCGCTGCTGCCGGCGGGCTGCGTGGTGGCGATGGAAGCGTGCGCCAGCGCGCACCACTGGGGCCGGCTGGCGCAAAGCCTTGGCCACCGGGCGATGCTGATGAGCCCGCACAAGGTGGCGCCGTACATGCACCGCAACAAGAACGACGCGAACGACGCGGACGGGATCGCCGAGGCGTCGAGCCGGCCGGAGATGCGCGCGGTCGGGCTGAAGTCGGTGGAGCAACAGCACATGCAGCAGTTGCACCGGGCGCGTCGGCTGGCGGTGCGGGACCGAACGTCGCAGGCGAACCAGTTGCATGGTTTCCTGCTGGAGTACGGGATCGAGTCCGAAAAGGGCATCGGGGCGTTGCTGCGGCGATTGCCGGAGGTGCTGGAGGACGCGGAGAACGAGTTGCCGCCCAAGGGCCGGGCGCTGTTGCGCGATCTCGGCGGGGAACTGCGTTATCTGGACGGGCGCGTGAAGCGGTTCGAGGCCGAGATCCAGGCGCACGCCGCCGTGGATCCGGCGTGCCGGCGGCTGCGGGAGATTCCCGGCATCGGCCCGTTGACGGCCACGGCGCTGGCGGCGGCGGTGGGGGACGCCTCGTCGTTCCGCAACGGCCGCGAGCTCGCGGCCTGGCTGGGCCTGGTGCCGCGGCAGCATTCGACGGGCGGGCGCACGCGGCTGCTCGGCATCAGCAAGCGCGGCGACCGCTACGTGCGCTGTCTGCTGATACACGGCGCCCGGGCGGCGCTGCGATGGGCGGCGCGGCGCGAAGACCGGCGCAGCGAGTGGGCCACGTCGGTCGAGGGGCGGCGCGGCCGGAACATCGCGGCGGTGGCCCTGGCGAACAAGAACGCGCGCACCGCCTGGGCGGTGCTGGCGAACGGGTCGGCGTTCGACTTCGATCACCTCGGCAAGGCCGCGTGACGGGCGGCGCGGCAATGCAACTTCGATATTGTTGATAAGGAGAAAAGCTTCCAGACGGGCGGCTCGATGCGCCCACGGTTGCGAAGCGTGAAGTGAAAGTGATGGCGAGACTGGTCGGACCGACATGCGCAGAGCCTGCGACCTACAGTGGTCTTCGAGACCGCATCCTTGATAAGGCGCGCATGTGCGGAACCCCTCAGGGCCCCGGAGCGAAGCGCTCCGACACAGAGGCCGGATACATGTCTGCAACCGATTCTTGTCTTCCCCATCCCCAAACTTCACACTTGCAAACGCGGGGCGGACCATACATGTAGGCTCCGGGCTCGCCATCCTGGCTCGCACGGCCGCTGAACCCACCGCCACCCGACGGCGACTCACAGTGTGCGAGCTCCGCGGCTTTGGTGACTTCGACTATGCCCAGACTTGCCATCCCTGGGATGTCGTTCGGCCAGCCGACTGGCGTGGCGCGGTGGGGGGATGGTGGCGGCGGGTGGGAAAGTCGGGGTGGCTTGCGCTACACTTTGGGGCATGGGAGAGCGATTCAAATTGCGTATCGTCGGCAAGACCGATACGGGTCTGCTGCGCGAGCACAACGAGGATTTCATCGGCTTTGACGAGGACGCCGCGCTGGCGGTGCTCGCGGACGGCCTTGGCGGGCGCGCTTCGGGGGAAGTCGCTTCGTGTATGGCGGTCACCTCGATTCTGACGGAGCTGCGGCCGGACCGATTGCCGGGCGCCGATGACGGGGATGCTTTCGGGGAACTGCTGCGGGCCATCGATGCGGCCAACCAGCGGATTTTCCGCGCCGCCAACGCGAACAAGTGCCACAACGGCATGAGCACGACCTTGATCGCCGCGCGCATCGACGGGGGACGCATGCTCGCCGGCTGTGTCGGCGACTCGCGCCTGTATTTGCTGCGCGACAGGAAGCTGGCGCAATTATCCAGCGATCACACCCTGTTGAACGATCTGCTCGCCAAAGGCGCGATGCCGAACAATGGTTTCTCGTTGCGCCACATCGATCATATTCTCACCCGGGCGCTGGGGGTTCACGACGTGGTCGAGATCGACCGCATCGAACACGAATTGCGCAGCGGCGACTTGCTGCTGCTTTGCTCCGATGGACTCTGGAACATGGTCGCCGATTGGGAAATCACCGATATTCTCAACGCCCAAGGCGCGGACCCGGAACGTTGCATCGCGCGCCTGGTCGACAGCGCCAACCGCAACGGCGGCAAAGACAACATCTCCGCCATTCTCGTCGGCATCGAATAAATTCAGATTCCTGTCCGCGACGGCGATGCGCGGGGCTGATTGTCAAGCGCGATGCGTTGCGGCTGCCGCGGCGCTGTTGCGCGTGCCGGCCCCGAGGCCGGCACGGGCCTGGCGCTCAGGAGCCGGGGCGGGAAGTGAAACGCAGCGGCATCAGGATGTGGTCTTCCACCAGATCGTAAATGCGGCGCAGATGGCCCCGCCGCGTCGGGCCGGGATTGCTGTCCGAAGTGGCGACCACAACGAGGTCGAGTGAGTCGACCACGAAAATGAGCTGGCCGCCGTAGCCCCAGGCCACGGGCACCTGCATGCCGGCCAGGTCGCGCAGCCACCAGCCGTAGCCATAGTGGCGCCCCTGGCCGCGCGGTGAGCGGGCGCGGGGTTTGTGGGAATCGGCCACCCAGGCTTCGGGCACGACCTGGGTGTCCCCATGTTTGCCGTTGTTGAGATAGAGTGAACCGAAGGCGAGCATTTGCCGCGGCGTCATTTCCATATCGTTGCCGCCAAAGTAAATGCCTTGCGGGTCCCGCGGCCAATAAGCCAGGGAGAAGCCCATGGGACGGGTCAGGTAGCGCTCCGCGAAACGCTTGGCGTCCATGCCGGTGGCGCGGGTAAGTATGGCGGACAGCAAATGCGTGCTGCCGGTGCTGTACAACATGTCGGTGCCGGGCTGTGCCACGAGTGGCTGATCGATGGCGAACCGCACCCAGTCCCGGCTTGCGACCCAGCGGCCATAATTGCGATTGCTCGTGGTCTCAAGGCCCGACTGCATGGTGAGCAGGTTTTCCACCGTGATCTGGCGTTTGTCGGCGTAGTCCGCACTGTTGAAATACTCCGGCAGGAAATCCGCGAGCTTGCTGTCCACCGATTCAATGAAGCCCTCCTCGATGGCAATCCCGACCAATGCGGAAATCACGCTTTTCGACGCCGACTTCATGTTCGCGGGCCGGCTCGCGCCGGCGCCGTTGTAGTAGTTCTCGAAGACCAGTTCGCCGTTGTGTTGAATAAGCAAGCTGCGCAGCCGCGGCAGATTCTCGGCGCTGGCGGCGGCGGCGCTGAAGTCGACTGGCTGTGCCGAGCCTTGGGATGCCAGCGCGAACAGCAGGGGCAGCAGAAAAATTCGCGCGGTCTTGGTCATGGTTCCGGCTCCGCTTGCTGTCCTTCGGCTTCAGATTGCACGGAAAGCGTCATCGAGCATCGCCGGCGTCAAAATCTGCGGAAGAATCACTGGTTCGCCTGACGGGTCCCCGGGATACAGCACATACAAAGGCACCGAGGGTCGCCGGAATTCTTCCAGCACGGCGGTGATCTCGGGGTCTTCATTGGTCCAGTCGCCTTTCATGTAGACGATGTTGTTTTCTTCCATGGACTGCCGCACGCGTTCGGTGCCCAGGCTGCTTTGCTCGTTGACCAGGCAGGTGATGCACCAGTCCGCGGTCATGTTGACGAACACCGGCGTGCCGCCGGCGCGGTACTCGGCCAGGCGGACGCTGCTGAAAGGTTCGAAATCGGCGCTGGCCTCCCCGGCCAATTCGGCATCCGCGCGGGCCATGGGTTGCAGGAAAGGCGTTTGCGTCAGATAGCCCGCCAACAACAGGCTGCCCAGCCCCACCGCCAGGTTTGCGCCGCGCATGATCGGCCCCACGACGTGGCGGCGCTGGTACAGCCAGGCCGACAGCGCCAGCAGTATGCATGCGCCGAGCACCAGCGACATGCCGAGCACGCCAACCTGGTTGCCGAGCACCCAGAGGAAGAAGGCGGCCGAGGCATACAGCGGAAAGGCCATAAATTGCTTGAAAGTGTTCATCCAAGGGCCCGGCCGCGGCAGGAAGCGGGTCAATGCGGGCAGGAAGGAGAGCACCAGAATCGGCAGCGCCATGCCCAGGCCAAGCGCGAGGAAAACGAACATCGCCAGCAGCCAGGGCTGGGTCAGGGCGAAACCGAGCGCGGGGCCCATGAACGGCGCGGTGCAGGGCGTTGCCACAATGGTTGCCAGCACGCCGGTGAAGAACGAGCCCTTGTAGCCTTTTTGCGTGGTGAGACTGTTGCCGACGCCCATCAGGCCGGTGCCGATTTCGAACACGCCGGAAAGGCTCAGACCCAGCGTGAAGAACAGATACACGATAAAAGCCAGGAACCAGGGCTGCTGGAACTGGAACGCCCAGCCCACCTGCTCTCCCGCCGCGCGCAAGGCGATCAGGATCGAGGCGAGCAGGACGAACGAGACCAGAATGCCGGCGGTGTAGGCCAGTCCTTCGTTGCGCTGCCTGCGCGCGCTTTCGCCCGAAGCGGCGACGAAACTGAGGGCTTTCAGCGACAGCACCGGGAACACGCAAGGCATCAGGTTGAGAATCATGCCGCCCAGCAAGGCGCCCAGCAGGTACAGCGGCAAGGCGCCAAGTCCTTCGCCGCCGCCGGAACCCGCCGGGGTTTGCGCGAGCGGCGCCAGCACCTGCGCGCTGGCGATGCCGGCGGGATCGACAAAATCGTAGGCGCTGCGCTCGCCGGCCGCGTTTTCAAGCACCAGGGTGCCGAACACCGCGCCGTCCAGATCGTCCAGCATCCGGCGCGGCTGCTGGTGGGTGATTTGCAACAGATTGCCCTGCACCGAAACATCGCGCAGGGGCCC
The DNA here is from genome assembly GCA_965221015.1 of uncultured Pseudohongiella sp. Lineage (GTDB taxonomy): Bacteria > Pseudomonadota > Gammaproteobacteria > Pseudomonadales > Pseudohongiellaceae > UBA9145. Next base: position 2,188,208 of record OZ244859.1, read on the forward strand.
CGGCTTGATCACGCGGCGCTGCTCGGGGAAAAACCAGGCGTCGGAGACAGCGTCGAAATCGAGCGAAGCCGATTCAAAGCCAAGGCTCACGCGCTCCCCCGCCACCGCGAGCAGGGAGCCGATATCGTGCCCGGTGATTGGCAGGCGCTCGCGGGCGCCGGCAAACAGCCCCGCATTGGCCTGGTCGATTTCCGGCGTGTCGCCCACGGGCAAGCGGATTCCCAGGCGCTGCTCGCCTGGGATGCAGATCAGGTCGCACACGTTCCAGTAGGCCAAGGTGGACAGTTCCACCGAATCGCCCTGGTAATTCGCCGGTATGGTCACCGCGATGGGATGCAGCACTTGCTCTTCGTAGCCGAAATTGACCAGATCGGTGTCGTAGAACGGCAGCCAACTCGGCGCCGGAAATTGCAATGGGCCGATTTCGGTGCCCGGCGGCGCTTGCCATTCGTTGAGGCTGGTGGGCTCGCCGCTGTCGCCGCCCATTTTCCAATAGGTGTGCCAATGTTCCGCCGGGTCGAGCCGCAGCCCGAGCCAGAGGGTTTCGCCGGGAACGATGTTGCGGGTTTCGGCGATCAGTTCCACTTCGATGCTGTGGTCCCAGGCGACACTGGTTCGGCTCGCGCGCACATCGTAGCCGCGCAACGCGCCATCGTCGTCGACCCAGGCGAGCAGGCCGTCGAGTTCGGTCAAATCGGCTGGGTAGCGGTTGTGTTGTTCGGAGGTGATTTGTATGCGCGAATCTTCCAGCATCACGTCGCGGAACGGCGCGTAGCGCATGACTCTGCCGCGGGTCGGGAAAAACCAGGCTTCGTCGGCTTCGGCAAAGCGCGCATCGGGCGCCTCCACCATGACGCCGAGCTTGCCGTCGTGGTCGTGGAACCGCGCAACCAGATCGTGGCCGTCGCGCGCAATCGGGGTGTTGGCGCGGGCGCTGGCGAAGCCCTCGCGCCAGCGCTCGTCGACGGCTGGCGATTCCGCAACCGGCAGGGAGATGGCGAAGCGCGCGCTGCCGGGAATGCAAATCACTTCGCAGACTTGCCAGTCGATTGTGGTTTCGGCGGCGAATGTGTCGCCGGAGAAGTCCGACGGGATCGAAACCGGCAGCGGCAAGATGACTTCGTGGCCGTAGGTGAAGGTCACCAGGTCGGAATCGGGGAAAGGCGTCCATTCCGGAATCGGCCAGACAATCGCGCCAATGTCGTCCGGCGACATGCCGTCCGGCAATTGCCAGTCGCCGGCGCTGGTGGCCTCGCCGCTGTCGCCGCCGAACTTCCAGTAGGTATGCCAATTCTCGATCGGGTCGAGCCGGATGCCAAGCCACAGGAGTTCGCCCGGCACCGCGGTGGCGGATTCGGCGACCAGTTCCACTTCGATCTGTTCGCTGACAAACACCTGGGCCTGAAGGCCCAGGCTGGCCAGCCCAAACGCAAGCAGGGTGGAAAGTCGCTGGATCAATTTCGGCATGGGTCGCCAGCCTGTCGTTTGATGGTAACCGGATGTCGTTGAACGATTGCCGTTGGCCACAATCGCGGCAACCGATTGTACGCGAATCGCGGGGCTTTTTCGCATTTTATTTATCGCGCAAGCCAGAAAAAGCGATAAAGCCCCGCCATGAAAACACCGCAAACCGTGCCATTTGTCGGCTTCATTCCGGAATACTTTCGGGCAGGAACTGCTCCACCACCAATTGCGGATTGCGTTCGCCGCGGAATTCGTTGACTTCGAGACGGAAGGCAAGATTGATTTCCGTCGCCTCCGGGTCCGGCCATTGCTCGACGTTGAAGGCGATGGCTTCCACCCGCACTCCGGCATCCTGCAGCGGGCTCAGGGTCATGCGCAAGTGCTTGTCCCGAATCGGCTGTTGCCGCCGCAATCGAAAACGGCCATCGAACACCGGCTCGGCGAAATCCTTGCCCCAGGGCCCGGCGTTGCGCAACATCTGGGCGACTTCGAGGCTGATCCATTGCGGCTCCAGTGGCCCGTCGCTGTACAACTTCGCTTGCAATTGCTCGGGGGCGAGCCAGCGCTCGGCTTCGACGGCGAAGGCGGCGCGAAACTCCTCGAATCGGTCCGCTTGCAAGCTCAGGCCCGCGGCCATGGCGTGACCGCCGAAGCGCGTCACCAGGCCGGGGTGACGGCTGGCGATGCTGTCCAGGGCGTCGCGCATGTGGAAACCGCCGATGGAACGGCCGGAACCTTTCAGTTCGCCGGGGGAATCGGCGTCGCTGGGGGCGAAGGCGATCACCGGCCGATGCAAGCGGTCCTTGATGCGCGAGGCGACAATGCCAATCACGCCCTGGTGCCAGCCGGGCTGGTAAAAGCACAATCCGGCGGGCAATAGCGGCGGGGATTCGGCGGCCCGCGCAGCCTGCGCCGGCCCATCTCCGGCATCCAAACCGGGATGGCGCAACTCGGCAGCCTCGGCCGCCAACTCGGCCACCATCGCCGCGGCCTGTTCATCCATCCGCGCCTGGATTTCGCGCCGCTCGCGGTTGATTTCATCCAGAATCCGGGCGAGTTCCCCGGCGGATTTCTCGTCTTCCGCCAACAGGCATTCGATGCCGGTGGACATGTCGCTGAGGCGTCCCGCGGCGTTCAACCGGGGCGCGACGCCAAAGGCCAGATCGGCGGCGGCGGCGTTGGCGTGGCCGCGTCCCGCTATCTTGAGCAGGGCGCGAATCCCAGGGCGGGCCCGACCGGCGCGAATCCGCCGCAGCCCTTCGCCGACCAGAATGCGATTGTTGCGATCCAGGGAAACCACATCGGCGATGGTGCCAAGCGCCACCAGGTCGAGCGTTTCCGCCAGGTTCGGTTCGGGCAATCCGGCTTCGGCGAACCAGTTAATTTCGCGCAGGCGGCGGCGCAGCGCGAGCATCACGTAGAAAATCACGCCGACACCGGCGGTGTTTTTGGCCGGAAACCCGCAACCGGGCTGGTTGGGATTGACGATGGCGTCGGCCGCGGGCAAAGTCGCCGCCGGGAGATGGTGATCGGTGATCAAGGTGCGCATGCCGGCGCGGGCGGCGGCTGCCACGCCTTCAATGCTGGAGATGCCGTTGTCGACCGTGATCAGCAAATCGGGTTCGCGGGCGGCGGCCAGCTCGACGATGGCCGGGGTCAAACCGTAGCCGTATTCAAAGCGGTTCGGCACGATAAAGTCGAGCTGGTCGAAGCCGAAGCCGTGCAAGGCGTCCAGCGCCAGCGCGCAACTGGTGGCGCCATCGGCGTCATAATCCCCCACCAGCAGGATTTTCCATTGCCCGCGCAAAGCTTGCAGCAACAGCTCCACAGCCTGGTCGATGCCTTTCAGCGAATCGGGCGGGGCCAGGTCGGCGAGACGCAACGCCATCTCGTCCGCGCTGGCCACGCCGCGATGGCTGTAGACGCGGCGCAGCAGTGGATGCAGATCGCCTTCCGGGGCGGACCGCGCCGCCTTGCGCCGCACCAGCACCGCGCGTTTCAAGCCGCCAAACCGCGGAGGATCGAGCCGAGCGCGGCCAAATCGTTCTCGACCACGCGATAACGCTCCTGGCGGCGGAACTGGCGTTGCAGCCGGTCCGGCAATTCCGGCGCCGGCAAACCGGCGGCGCCAACCGCCTCGGCGAACTTGGCCGGATGCGCGGTCGCCAGACAAATCACCGGGGATTGCCCTTCGCCGCCCTGGCGGCAAACGCGGGCGGCGCGGACACCGACCGCGCTGTGGGGGTCCAACAGCACGGCATGGTCGCGCCAGACCTCGGCGATGGTTTCGCAGGTTGCCGCGTCATCGACGCAGGCGCTGTCGAAAACCCCGCGCATGGCGCACCAGCTTGGTTCGGGCAAATTTGCCCCGCCGGTCGCGGCGGCATTGAGGAAGCGGGTCGTGGCGGCGCTGTCACCGGCGAACAACTTAAACAGATAGCGCTCGAAATTGCTGGCCACGAGAATGTCCATGCTCGGCGAATAGGTATGCCGCAGCTCGGCGATGGAATACTCGTTGCGGCTGATGAGACGGTGCAAGATGTCGTTGCGATTGGTGGCGACGATCAGCCGATCGATGGGCAAGCCCATTTCCCGCGCCAGATAGCCGGCGTAGACGTCGCCGAAGTTCCCGGTTGGCACGGAGAAGGAAACCGGCCGCTCCAACGCGCCAAGCCGCAGGCCGGCGTGGAAGTAATACACGATTTGCATGACGATGCGCGCCCAGTTGATCGAATTCACCGCCACCAACCGCGCGCCCGGGGCGAGAAAGGACTGATCGGCGAAAGCGGCCTTGACCAGGCGCTGGCAGTCGTCGAAATTGCCCTCCACCGCCAGGTTCAGCACATTCTCCCCCGCCACCGTCGTCATCTGCTTGCGTTGCACTTCGGACACCTTGCCATGGGGATGCAATATGCAAATGTCCACCTGGTCGGAGTGGCGGCAGGCTTCCAGCGCCGCGGACCCGGTGTCGCCCGATGTGGCGCCGAGAATCAGCGCGCGCCGGCCCTGTCGCCGCAACGCGTGATCGAGCATCCGCCCCAGCACTTGCATGGCGAAGTCCTTGAAAGCCAGGGTTGGACCGTGAAACAGCTCAAGCAAGTATTCGTCTTGCCCCAGCGCAGTGAGCGGCGCGACCTCGGCATGGGCGAAGCCGGCATAACTTTGCTCGATGATCCGCCGCAGCTCCTGTTCTGAAAATGCGCCGCCGGTGAACAGCGAAGCGATGCGCCAGGCGAGCTCCGCATAGGGCAAATCGCGCCATTGCGCGAATTCGGCATGGCTCAGGCGCGGCAATTCGACCGGAATGAACAGCCCCCCGTCCGGGGCGAGCCCGGTCAGCAGCACATCGGTGAAATCATGCCGGGCTTCGGCGCCGCGGGTGCTGAGGTATTCCATGGGTCATTCACCAGAGGGAAAAGGCGCCACCCGAATTCGGCTGATGCTATCAACCACATCCGGCAGGGTGGCGAGTTCGGCCAGCGCCGCGTTCATGACCGCCTCGGGTGTGGCATGGGTCAGCAGGACGATGGGCACGTTGCCGCCATGGACTTCCTTTTGAATCACCGCCTCGATGCTGATGGCGTGGCGTTCGAGCGCGGCGGTGATTCGGGCCATCACGCCCATGCGGTCGCGCACGGGGATGCGCAAGTAACATTCGGACTTCGTCTCTTCGATGGAAACGACGGCAAGCGCGCGGGCGGCGCCGTGGTAATGCAAAGGTGGCACCAGCGGCTGCGCGCTGCCGGCGCGCAATTGGCGCGCGATGTCGATGATGTCCGCCACCACCGCCGAGGCGGTGGCGTCGGCGCCGGCGCCCGGCCCCTGGTACATGGTGATGCCCGAAGCGTGGCCCTTGACGGCAACGGCGTTGTCAACGCCGTCCACCCGCGACAGCAACCAGCGCTCGCTGACCAGCGCCGGGTGCACGCGCATTTCCACCGCTTGCCCGGCGCGCCTGGCGATGCCGAGATGTTTGACGCGATAGCCCAATTCTTTCGCGTACGCCAGATCCTCCGGCAGCAACGCGCCGATTCCCTCGGTGTACACCGCATCGAATTGCAAGGGCATGCCGAAAGCGATCGCCGCCATGATCGTGAGCTTGTGGGCGGCGTCGATGCCGTCGACGTCGAAACTCGGGTCCGCCTCGGCGTAGCCGAGATGCTGGGCCTGGGCGAGCACATCAGCGAACGACCGGCCGCCGGCGGCCATTTCCGTTAGGATGAAATTGCCGGTGCCGTTGATGATTCCCGCCATCCATTCGATGCGGTTGGCGGCGAGCCCCTCGCGCAGGGCCTTGATGATGGGAATGCCGCCGGCAACACTGCTTTCGAAGGCCAGCGTGGTGCCGGCCCGCGCGGCGATTTCGAACAGTTCGTTGCCGCGCTCGGCGATCAAGGCCTTGTTGGCGGTTACCACTTGCTTGCCGTTGGCCAGGGCTTCGCTGACCAATTCGAAGGCGGGGTGGAATCCGCCCATGGTTTCGACCACGATGCGCACATCGGGATCGCGGGCGGCGGCCAGGCAATCATCGCCAAGGGCGATTTCGGCGTCGAGCTTGGCATCCCGCCTGGCGGCCTCGGGCCTGCGCGTGGCGACGCGGGCGAGCCTGATCGCGCAGCCGGCGCGTCGGGCAATCTCTTCGGCGTGGTCGCGCAGCAGGCGCAGGCTGCCGCCGCCGACGGTGCCAAGACCACAAATCGCCACCTTGACGGGAGCTTGCTTGTCGGGTTTTTGCATGAACGAAGGCTGGCGCGCCGCGAAACCAAGCGCGGATTATACTGGAAGCGCTGGCGGGCGACTTATTCGATGCCGAGCATCGCCGCCAGCCGCGGCGCTTCCATGTACCCGGGAATCAGCCGCCCGTCGGGCAATACCAGGGCGGGCGTGCCTTGGATGTTGAGCTGATTGCCCAAGTCGTAATGCGCCATCACCGGCGAGTCGCAGTCGCGCGTGGGGAGGTTTTGGCCGTTCTTGGCCTGGGTCAGCGAGCGGTGGCGGTCTTCCGAACACCACACCGAGATCATCTTTTCGTAGGAAGTCGCGTTTTCGCCGCCTCGCGGGTAGGCCAGGTAGCGGATGCGGATGCCGTACTCGAGCAATTGCCCGCGCTCGTTGTGCAATTGCCGGCAGTAGCCGCAATCGACATCGGTGAACACGGTCAGGTTCGCTTTCACCTCGCCGGGCGGCTCGAAAATGATCGCTTGGTTGTCGGGCACGGCGGCCACTTTGCGCAAGGTGGCTTGCTGGCGGGTGCCCGCGCTGAGATTGAGCAGGCCGTCGGGCGTGGTTTGATACAGGTCGCCGGCAAAAAGGTAGGCGCCGGCGGCATCGGCGTAGAGCAATTCCCCGGTGTTCAATTCCACTTCATAGATCGTCGCCAGCGGCGTGGGCTTGATGTTGAGGATTTCGAGGCGGCCGCCCGAGGCGAGTTCGATGGATTCACGCAAGCGGTCGCGCAGGGAGTCGTTTTGGGCGAAGGCGGGCTGCAGCAGAAGCAAGCCGCACAGCGGCAGCGCCCAGGCGGAAAGTTTGCCGAAAAGTCGCATGACTCGGTCACCTCCGGAGCAAAGTCTCATGATAAACCGGACACGGCATTGGAACCAATCGAAACTTTTTGGATTTAGTGGCTTCGATCGGGTCCGCGGGTGAGGCCCGGTCGGCGAAGCCGACAGAAAGCGCAGCTTTCTGAGGGCCGAACGGCTCGCCATGGATGGCGAGACTGGGGGTAGTCGAAGCTGAAATCCTTGCGCCAGGGATGGCAAGCACAATCCATCAGAATCCAATTGGAGATTCTGCGACTTCGCTTCGCTCCGCGCAGAATGACTGGATAGCCGGGAATCGAATCGGCGTCGCGTAACACATCCCTGTGACGCTCCGCCTCTACGACGCGCAAAGCCGCGCCCGCCCGCGGACCCTGGCACCCGCTCAGGACGCGGATTGTGGCTTTTTGTCGAGCTTTTCGGCGATTCGCGCGGCGCGGCCGCTGAGATTGCGCAGGTAGTAGAGCTTGGCCTGGCGGACATCGCCGCGGCGCTTGACCTTCACGCCGGCGACCAGCGGGCTGTAGGTTTGGAAAGTGCGCTCAACGCCAACGCCGTGGGAGATTTTGCGCACGGTGAAGGCCGAATTCAGGCCGCGCTTGCGTACGCCGATGACCACGCCTTCGAAGGTCTGCAAGCGCTCGCGCTCGCCTTCCTTGATCCGAACCTGCACGGCGATGGTGTCGCCGGGACCGAATGCGGGCAATTCCTTGCCCATTTGCTCGTTTTCAATTTGTTCAATAATCCTGTTCTTGCTCATCGTGTTCGCTCCTCGGGCGGCGGGGCCGCGCGGCGGGTTTTGCTCCGGCCGGCGCTGGTTGCTCAGCTATCGCGCGCTTGTTTGCTTTCCTGCTCTTTCTCTTGCTTTCGCTCTTGCTCGTTCTCGCTCTCGAATTCGCTGGCGCGGTATTCGTCCAGCAGCCGCTGTTCCTCGTCTGTCAGCTCGCGCGCGGCGAGCAGGTCCGGCCGTTTGCGCCAGGTCGCGCCGAGCTTTTGCCGCAGACGCCAGCGATTGATCGCCGCGTGGTCGCCGCTCAGCAACACATCCGGCACTTGTGCGCCGGCAATTTCCCTGGGCCGGGTGTATTCCGGCCCCAGCAGCAAGCCGTCGGCGAAACTGTCGTTCTCGGCGCTGTCGCCGTCGCCCAGGGCGCCGGGCAAAAGCCGGATCATGGCATCGACCAGCACCATCGCCGCCAATTCGCCGCCGCTGATGACAAAGTCACCCAGCGACACTTCCTCATCCACGGCGCTTTCTATGACGCGCTGGTCGATTCCCTGGTAACGGCCGCAAAGCAGCACCAGTTTCGGCAGCGCCGCCAACCGCGCGACCAGGTCGTGGTCGAGCCGCCGCCCCTGGGGCGAGAGGTAGACCACCCTGCCGCCGTCCCTGCCTTTCGCCGCCGCCAGGCAATCCAGCAACGGCGCGGTTTTCATCAACATGCCGGGGCCGCCGCCAAAGGGCCGGTCGTCCACCGTGCGATGCCGGTCCGGGGCGTAATCCCGCGGGTTCCAGTACGCCAACCGCAGCAGTCCCCGCGCCACCGCCCTGCCCGTGACGCCATATTCGGCCAGGGCCGAGAACATCTCCGGAAACAGCGTGACGACTTCGACCCGCATGTCACGGCTCCAGGTAATCGGCGCCCCAATCGACTTCGATCGTTCCGGCTTCCAGATCCACCCGCCGCACCACGGCATCCCAGACAAAAGGGATCAGGCGCTGGCGCCGGTCGATGCTGTCGGCATCGGGTTTCACCACCAGCACGTCGTGGGCGCCGGTTTCCAGCAAGTGGTCCACACATCCGAAACACTCGCCAGCCAGATTGCTCACGCGCAAGCCCCGCAGCTGGTGCCAGTAATATTCGCCGGCATCCAGCGCGGCCAATTGCGAGGCTTCCACCGCAACCTCGCGGCCGGTGAGCCCGCGGGCGGTCTCCGGGGCGTCGTAACCGGCGAAATGCACCAGCAAGCTGGCACCTTGCCAGCGGCTGTCGTCGATGCGCAGCCGCTCGAGTCCTATTTCGGATGCAACCAGCAAGTGTTCAAACGCGAGTATGTTGTGCGCCGGGCTGGTCCAGGAATGCAATTTAACCCAGCCCTTCAGGCCGTGGGTTCGCCCGACCCTGCCCATGGCGATGCGGGAGGGGTCCCACTCGACATCCCGCGCCATGGCGCCGCGATTCAGCTTGCGCCGCTTGCCGCCTGCGCTTCTTCCCGCTGTTGCTGCGCGCGCAGGGCCAGGCTGGCAACTCTTGGCGTAACCTGCGCGCCTTGCGACTGCCAGTACGCCATGCGCTCGAGGTCGAACCGCAGGTCCTCTTCCCCCTCGGCGGCCACCGGATTGAAAAAGCCGATGCGTTCTATGAACCGGCCGTCGCGCGGTGCCCGCGCGTCGGCGACGGTGATGTGGTAGAACGGCTTTTTCTTCGCCCCGCCACGCGCCAGACGGATCGTTACCATAATCAGTTCCTGTCAAAATCTGTTCGCCGGGAACGCGGCGACGCGATGGCGCGCGCCGACCCGGACAAAAAAGCGGCTATTCTAAGGCAATTCGGCGGGTGAGAAAAGCTGGAAATGACCTGCGGTCCGCATGCGCTTCGCTTAGAAACGCGGGAAATTGCCACCGCCGGGCATTCCGCCGCCGCCGGGAAATCCGCCGCCACCGGCACCCGGCAGTTGCTGCATCAGTTTGCGCAAATTGCCGCCTTTCATTTTACGGGCGGTTTTTTGCATCATTTTGTGTTGTTTCAGGAGGCGGTTGAGATCCTGGATTTTCGCCCCCGCGCCGCGCAAAATGCGGCGCTTGCGGGAACCGTTGAGAATCGCCGGATTGCCGCGTTCGCGCGGGGTCATGGAATCGATCACCGCTTCCATGCGCCGCAATTGGCTGTCGTCCAGCATTTTGGCGGCGGCGGGCATGGCGCCCATGCCGGGCAGCTTGTCCATGATTCCGGCGACGCCGCCCATGTCGCGCATCTGGCGCAATTGGTCGCGCATGTCGTCAAGGTCGAAGCCCCTGCCCTGCTTGACCTTGCGCGCCATGCGCGCGGCTTTGCCGCTGTCGATGCGGCGCTCGGCCTGTTCGATCAGCGACATCACATCGCCCATGCCGAGAATGCGCGAGGCGATGCGTTGCGGATGGAACGGCTCCAGCGCTTCGGTTTTCTCGCCGGTGCCGATGAATTTGATCGGTTTGCCCGTGACATGGCGCACCGACAAGGCCGCCCCGCCCCTGGCGTCGCCGTCGGCCTTGGTCAGCACCACACCGGTCAGCGGCAGCGCTTCGCCGAAGGCGCGGGCGGTGGCCGCGGCATCCTGGCCGGTCATGGCGTCCACCACGAACAGCGTCTCCGCCGGCTGCAGCGCCTGGTGCAATTGGCCAATTTCGCGCATCATTTCCTCGTCGACGGCGAGTCGGCCGGCGGTGTCGACAATGAGCACGTCCGCAAATCGTTTTTTCGCTTCCCGCAATGCCGCCTTGGCGATGGCCAGCGCGTCGCAGCTGCCGTCGCCGGCGAAAAAATCCACCTCAACCTGGGCGGCCAGGGTTTGCAGTTGCGCGATGGCCGCGGGACGATACACATCGGCGCTGGCGATGAGAGCGCTTTTGTTTTGTTCGCGCTTGAGCCAGGAAGCCAACTTGGCCACCGTGGTGGTCTTGCCGGCGCCTTGCAAGCCCGCCAGCAAAATGACCGCGGGCGGCGCGGCGCGCAGTTCCAGCGCGGCGTCGCCGGAACCCATCACTGATTCCAGTTCGGACTGGACGATTTTGACGAGGGATTGCGCCGGCGTCAGGCTGGCGGAAATCTCCCGGCCGGTGGCCCGGGCGCGCACCTGTTCAATGAATTCGCGCACCACCGGCAATGCCACATCGGCTTCGATCAGCGCCCGGCGCACATCGCGCAAGGCGGACTCGACCTGAGTTTCGCTTAGCGTTGTCTTGCCGCCCAGTTTGCGGAAAGTGGCGGAGAGGCGTTGGGTGAGATTTTCGAACATGGCTGGGCCGCGACTGAAAAGCGCCAGTATAGCGAACCCGGCCCAGCCGGACATCAGCGCTGGTATCGCTGCAGCTATTCCCTCCATGCCCGGGAGATTCTGCGACTGCGCTTCGCTTCGCGCAGAATGACCAGGGGGGCACGGTCTTCGCGCAGAATGACAAGGGGGGCGCGGTCTTCGCGCATAATGACAGGGGAGGGTGCGGTCTTCGCACAGAATGACAGGGAGGTGGCGCAGTCATCCTGCGCGAAGTCGCAGGATCTCGTTGCAAGCGCCGGGATTGCCGATGCGGCCCCGAGGCCGGCTGGCGGGCGCCGGAAATCGCCGCGCTATTTTCTCGCCCGCGGGCAAAAGCGCTGCAATCGGCATGGCATATGTGCGAAACTTCCGCGCGTCGATGCTGCGAGGCGCCAGGGAAATGTCGGAACTCAGCTTTGCCACGGGAATCCTCGCCGCGGGCTTCTACCTTCTGGCCTGCGTGCTGCAAGCGCGGCGCTTGCGCACGGGTGGCGACGGTCGCCCGCTGGTGCTGCTTTGCGGCTTCGCGGCCGTGCTCCTTCACGCCGTCAGCGCCTGGGGCATCGTGCGCCAAGGCGACGGTTACCTGTTCGGCGTCACCCAGACCACCACGCTGATCTCGCTGGCAATCTCGGTGCTGGCTATTGAATTCAGCCTGCGCAAGCGGCTGGAAACTCTGTTTTTGGGACTGTTTCCGCTGGCGGTCGCGGCCATTGCGCTGTCGCTGGCGGACGACAGCCGTTTGCCCGCCGCCAGCATCAGCCCGGGCACCGCGAGTCACGTATTGCTGGCGGTGCTGGCCTACGGCTGCCTTACCATCGCCGCGCTGCAAGCGGTCGTATTGCGCTGGCAGAACGCCCAGCTCAAACGCGGTCAATTCGGCGGTTTGATCGGCAGGCTGCCGCCGCTGCAGGACATGGAAGCTTTCCTGCTGGAGCTGCTTTGGGCCGGTCAAGCCTTGCTCAGCCTGGCGATTATCGCCGGGGTATTTTTCATTGATGACGTCTGGAGCATTGACGGCATCATCCACAAAAGTTTTTTCACCGTGCTTTCCTGGCTGCTGTTTGCGTTCCTGCTCACGGGGCACTACCGGCTGCGCTGGCGCGGCACCACCATGGTGCGCGGCACCTTGACCGGCTACGTGTTGCTGGTGATTGGGTACTACGGCTCCAGGCTGGTGCTGGAGTATGTGCTTGGCTAGCCTGAACCATGGGTTCAGGTTCGCCCGCCTTGCGCGCGTTTGCGCCGCCATCGCGGTTTGTCTGGCTGGCAATGCCTTTCATGCGCAAAGCCTGGAAGCCGCCCGCAGCGCCCGGGACCGGGGCGATTTCATCGAAGCCGCCGAACTGGCCGCCGCCGGAAACAGCGCCGCGGGGTACGCGCTGGCCGCGGATGCGCTGGCGATCTACGGCTATCACATCGCCAGCGATGGGGAACGGGAAGACATCTTCGCCAGGGCCACGCAATACGGCCTGGAAGCGGTCCAACTCGACCCGCAAAACGTCCAGGCGCACCTGCAATTGGCCCACGCGATGGGCCGCTACGCCCAAGTTGTCAGCGTCATTGAAGTGCTTGGCAACCGCTATGTTGGGCGTGTGCGCGAGGCGGTCGAGACGGCGGCGGAACTCGAACCCGAATCCGCCCTGGCGCATCTCGGCATCGCGCTGTGGCATGCCGAGGCCCTGCACCAGGCGGGTTTCGTCGCACGCCTGCTGTTTGGCGCCTCGCGGCGCAGCGCGCTGGAACACATTGACCTGGCATTGGCTTACGGCCCCGAACTGAAGATCGTGCAACTCGAAGCTGGCTACTCGCTGCTGCTGCTGGACGAACGGCGCTATGCGGGCCGCGCCGGCGCCTTGCTGCGCAACGCCCGCAGTTTGCCGGTAGCCAACGCCTGGGATGCACTGTTGCAAGAGCGGGTGCTGCAACTGCTGGCCGATTTGGGCGAGTGAAGCGGCGGCCGAAATGGCGGCGGCAGCGCCCGGCCCGGCGTTCAGGCGGCGCTTCGCGAGCTGCCCGCAATTCGGATTTCGCCGGCCTCGAACCGCGCCAGGCCCGACATGCGGCGCGTTGTCAAGCTGATTGGCGACTCGCTGCGGCAAGCCAGGGCGCAATGAAACCCCGGCGCGACGCAAAGCCGCAGCAATTGCCAATCCGGCGCCTCTTCGCCGTCCACCAGCGCAGCAAAACGTTCATTGTCTACGCCGGCAATGGTCAGGCGCGCCATCGCCGCCGCCAAGCTGTCGCCGTTCGCCTTGCTCCATGCCTCTTTCAAGGTCCAAAGCCGGTAGAACCAGGTTTGTCTTGCGCTTGGGTCGAGCCGCATCAATTCCGCCAGTTCGGGCGGATGGAACCAGCGCCGCGCAAGCCGTTCGACTTCGCGCTTTTTTCGACCATTCTCCAGGTCGATACCCAATACCTGCAAGGGTCCGGTTACGAGGATCACGCGGTTGTTCGAATGCGCCAGATTGAAGCCGATGAAAGGCTGTTCGGGAACCAGCGACGGTCTGCCGCGGGCACCTTCGGCAAAACGCCATTGGCCGGGCGCGTGGCTGGTTTCCAGATGGGACAGCGCGCCGCGCAGCAACAAGCGCCCGAGCGCGAATTGCCGCTTGCGCACCGCGGAGGCGCAGCCGCGAAAATATTCAAGTTCCCCGCGGCTGAGCCAGGACAGGCCGCGGCGCAGATCCGCGGCGCTGATATCGTCGATTCGCAACTGCCAAAGTTGCAGTTGCAGCGCGCCTTCGCTCATGGGCCCTGGATGCCCGCGGCGTTCGCGGCCGCGCGACCCGCAGCCGTTTTGCCGCGCTTCGACTTTTTGTTGCGCGCATCGGCGGCGGCGGCCTTTGCCGGCGCGCAGCGATTGGCGACAAAATCGGCGAGTGCGCGGTAATCCTCCCGTCGCGGGTCGGATTTGCGCCAGGCCATGCCGATGCGCCGGCACACTTTCTCCGCCTGGAAGCGGCGCACTTGCAATTTGGTATCGCCAAGCACATCGCCCGCCACCGCCATTTCCGGCAGCAAGGTCAAGCCAAGGCCATTGGCGACCATTTGCGCGAGGGTGTGCAAGCTCGTGCCCTGATAGACGAGGTTGGTCTGGGCCGATTGCAACTCGCAAGCTTCCAGGGCGTGGTCGCGCAGGCAGTGCCCTTCTTCGAGCAACAGCAACGCTTCCCCGTGCAATTGCTGTTGCCGCACCGACTGCTGTTTCTCGAACGCGTGTCCCGGCGGCAGGCAAAGCAGGAATTCGTCTTCGAACAGGGTCACGCTTTCCACATCGCGCAGAGGATAGGGAAAGGCGAGCATGACGATATCGAGCTGGCCTCCGGTCAACATGCCGGCCAAACGCGCGCTGATTTCCTCCCTGAGATAGAGGCGCAAATCAGCATAGCCGCGACGCAATTCGCGCAGCATTTTCGGCAGCAGGAAAGGGCCGATGGTGGGAATCACGCCGAGCCGGATTTCCCCGGTCAGCGAGCCGCTTTCAGCCTTGGCAAGGCTGACAAAATCCTGCACTTCGCCAAGAATGGTTTGCGCTTTGGCCAGCAGTTTCCCGCCCGCGGGCGTGATCAGCACCGATTTGCGGTTGCGCTCGAAAATCGCAATGCCCAGCTGCTGCTCCAGTTCCCGCACCGCCGTGCTCAAGGTGGACTGGGTGACAAAACAGGCTTCCGCCGCCTTGCTGAAGTGCCGGTGTTCGGCCACCGCAACGAGGTATCTGAGCTGTCGGATGGTGGGTGCCATCGGCTGATTTTAATCGAATTTGCCCATTCGGTTAGAATGCCCGCAAGCCATTGAATTTGGCGTGGAAAAGCCGCTACTAGAACAAGAAAAGAGCAATCCGTAGCAAAAACGGGAATTCACTGCGTTGATGGCGGCTTCAGCAATCAAATTTCTCGCGCTCGACCTTGAAGTCGACGGCAAAGACCGCCGCATCAAAGCGCTGGCCGCAGTGCAATCGCACACCGGCAAGGCTTTTCATCGCAAATTCGGCGGCGGAATCGGACCGTCAACCTGGCGTGAACTCGACGCCTTCGCCGGGGACTGCGACTACTTGGTGGGGCACAATTTGATCGCTTGGGACCTCGGTTTCTTGCGGGCGGAGGCACCTGATCTGCAACTGTTGAATTTACCCATCCTCGACACCTTGCGCCTCAACCCCCTCGCCTACCCCCGCAACCCCTATCACAAACTGGTCAAACACTACAAAGACGCGGAGCTGCACCGCGGCCAATTGAACGACCCACAACTCGATTGCCGCTACTGCCTGCAAGTTCTCGAAGAACAACACCAAAACCTGCAACAAGCCGACCCCAACCTCCTAACGTCCTGGCACTGGCTCACCACCCAACCATCCCACCCATGGGACACCCACCCCAACCATGGGACACCCACCTCAGCAATGGGACACCCACCCAAGCCATGGGACACCCACCCCAGCGATGGGACACCCACCCAAGGCGACGGCAAACCACAGGAAACCCACTCGAAAGACAAACATGGGACACCCACTCAAGCCATGGGACACCCACTCAAGCCATGGGACACCCACCCCAGCGATGGGACACCCACCCAAAGCGACGGCAAATCACAGGACAACCACTCGAAGGCGGCGCGCAACAAGCCCCCGTTCTCTGCTTCCGCGCAAGGATTCGACGCCTTTTTCAGCGCCGTTCGTGGCGGCGCCCCGCGCCCCTCCGATTCCGAAGCGAAAGCCGCCATCGCGGCACGCCTCGGCGGCAACTGCTGCGCGACACAAGCCAAAGCCCTGCTTGCCCGCCCTGGCGAAAACGCCTGGCCGCTCGCCTACGCGCTGGCCTGGCTGTCGGTCGCCGGCGAAAACTCGGTGATGCCGCCCTGGGTGCGGCACGAATTCCCCGCCGCCGGCGAACTCGTCCGCCAACTGCGCGATACCGCCTGCGCCGATGCAAATTGCGCCTGGTGCCGGGAACGGCATGACGCGCGCAAGGAACTCAAGCGCTGGTTTGGTTTCGACGACTTTCGGCCCGAACCCAAGGACGCCGCGGGCAAACCAATGCAGCAGGCCATTGTCGAAGCGGTCCTTGCCGGTGAACCTGTGCTTGGCATCTTGCCGACAGGAACCGGAAAATCGCTTTGCTACCAGATTCCCGCCTTGTCCCGTTACGACAAGACCGGGGCGCTGACCGTCGTCATTTCGCCGCTGGTGGCGCTGATGGCGGACCAGGTGGCCGGGCTGGCAAAGCTTGGCATCGATTCCAGCACAACCGTCAATGGCATGCTGTCCCTGCCCGAGCGCGGCGCCGCGCTGGACCGCGTGCGCCTGGGCGATGCCGGCATCGTCCTGATCTCGCCGGAACAATTGCGCAGCAAAGTCGTGCGCCAAACACTGGAACAACGCGAAGTCGGATTATGGGTGCTGGACGAGGCCCATTGCCTGTCGCGCTGGGGCCACGATTTCCGCCCCGATTACCGCTACATCGCCAGATTCATCCGCAAAATGACCGAATCCCAGGCAGGCTTCCAAGCGCCGGTTTTGTGCTTGACCGCGACAGCCAAGCCGGAAGTCATTGACGAAATCCGCAAATATTTCCAGGACAAGCTCGATATCTCACTGCAATTGTTTGACGGCGGCGCCCGGCGCGAGAATCTTCAGTTTGTGGTCGTGCGCACCACGGCCAGCGAAAAATACGGCCATATCAACCAACTATTGGAATCGGACTTGCCCGCGGAGACGCCCGGCGGCGCGATCATCTATTGCGCCACCAGAAAGCGCACCGAAGAAATCGCCGAATTCTTGCGGGAACACAAAGTCGCCGCGGGTTTCTTCCACGCCGGCCTGCTGCCGGAGACCAAAAAATCGGTGCAGGAGGCATTCAGCACAGGCCAACTGCGGGTAATCGTCGCCACCAACGCTTTTGGCATGGGAATCGACAAACCCGACGTGCGCCTCGTCATTCACGCCGACATTCCCGGGTCGCTGGAGAACTACCTGCAAGAAGCCGGCAGGGCCGGCCGCGACCAGATGACGGCGCGCTGCATCCTGCTCTACACGCCGGAAGACGTGGAGCGACAATTTGGTTTGTCGGCGCGTTCGCGGCTGGCCCGGCACGAAATCCACGGCATCCTGCGCGCCTTGCGCAACTTCGACAAGCGCAAGAAAAAGCGGGGCGAGGTGATCGCAACGTCCGGCGAAATTCTTCAGGAAGACGACGAAGCCGCCTTCGAGCGCGATGAACTGACCGACGACACCCGGGTGCGCACCGCCGTGTCCTGGCTGGAAGAAGCGCAATTGCTCACCCGGGAAGAGAATTTCGTAAGCGTTTTCCCCTCCTCGCTGCGTGTGAGTTCGATCGCGGAAGCAAAAAAGCGAATCGAAAAGCGCATCGAAATTGACAGCTACCGCCAGCAATTGCTGCGCATTGTCGAAAGATTGATCGACGCCAATCCGGTGGAAGGCATCACCACCGACGAACTCATGCATGTCACGGGATTGAGTCCGGAAGGCGTCAGAAAGGCGCTTCAGGATCTCGAGAGCCTCGGCGTCGCCAACAACGACACCGCCGTGACCGCCTACGTGCATCGGGGAGTGCCAAACGCCTCGGCCAAACGATTCGACGACGCCATCGCCATGGAAAGCTCGCTGATCGATGAATTGCGCGAACTCGCGCCTGATTTGCAAAAAGGAGATTCGGAAAGCTTGCACCTGCGCACCGCCACCCAGCGGCTGAAAGACCTCGGCCATGAAAGCGCGCTGCCGGAGCGGGTGACGCAAGTGTTGCGGGGGCTGGCGGGCGACGGCAAAGATGAAAGCGCGCACCAGGGCAGCATTACCCTCGCCCGCCGCCGGGACCGGGAGACCATCACGCTGACATTGAACCGCGATTGGAGCGCGCTGCGGGAAACCGCGGAGCGGCGCCGCGCGGGCGCCCACTGCCTGCTGCAACATTTGCTGTCCCGATTGGGCGAAGGCAGCCAGGGAGTCGATTTGCTCGCCGAAACCACATTCGGCGCCTTGCAGCATGCGATCGAATCCGATCTGGAACTGAAAGCGCTGGTGAAAAATCCGCGAAAACTCATGGAACGCGCGTTGCTGTGGCTGCACGAACTGGATGTCATTCGCCTAAACAAAGGTCTCGCGGTCTTCCGGCCCGCAATGACCATCCAGCTCGGCGGCGATTGGAAACGCGGTTTCGGAACAAGCGATTTCGAGCCGCTCAAGCTGCATTACGAAGACAGAATGTTGCAAATCCACGTGATGGAGGAATATGCCCAAAGGGGAATTGGGGAAATCACCAACGCCCTCGCCTTGGCGATGGACTATTTCGAGCTCGACCAGGAAACATTTCTCGCGCGCTGGCTGCCAGGCCGGGACGCCGAAATCAGCCGGCAATTGACGGCCCGCTCCTGGCGCGAAATCGTCGAAAGCCTCGGCAACAAAGTGCAGGAGCGAATCGTCACCGACCCGCGCGAACAAACCAATCTGCTGGTGCTCGCCGGCCCGGGTTCCGGCAAAACCCGGGTGCTGGTGCACCGCATCGCCTGGCTGTTGCGGGCGCGGCGCGAGCGGCCGCACAGCATCATCGCGCTCGCCTACAACCGCCATGCGGCGGTGGAAATTCGGCGTCGCCTGCGGGACTTGGTTGAAGACGACGCCAATGGAGTGACCGTGATGACTTGCCACGGCCTCGCCATGCGCTTGCTTGGCGCAAGTTTCAGCAAGCGCAGCGGCGACTCCAGCCGGGCCAAACCCAACGACGACAGCTTCGACGAAGTGTTGCGGCAGGCAACGGCGCTGCTGCAAGGCGAGGACTTGCCGGCGGAGGAACTCGACGAAAACCGGCAACGCCTGCTCGCCGGCTTCCGCTGGATTTTGGTGGATGAATACCAGGACATCGGCCCGGAAGAATACGCCCTGATCTCCGCCTTGTCCGGCCGCACGTTGAAAGAAGAGCAGGATCGCCTGAGCCTGTTCGCCGTGGGCGATGACGACCAGAACATTTACGCATTCGCCGGCGCATCGGTCGAGTACATCCGTCGTTTTCAATCGGACTACGGCGCCAGGCGGGAATTCCTCGTCCAAAATTACCGCTCCAGCGCGCACATCATCGATGCGGCGAATGCGTTGATAGCGCCCGCGCGCAGCCGCATGAAGCCGGATCATCCGATTCACGTCGATTCCGCCCGCCGCGGCGAGCCCAAGGGCGGCGTCTGGCGGGAACGCGACCCGGTGGCGAGCGGCCGCGTGCAAATACTCGATTGCGGCGACACCGCCGCGCAAGCGCAAACCGCCGTGGGCGAATTGAACCGCCTCGCCGAATTGGCCGGGCCGGACTGGAACTGGAGCCGCTGCGCGGTGATCGCCCGGGAATGGAAGTATCTAGACCCGGTGCGGGCGGCCTGCGAACTCATGGGCATCAAAGCACAAATTGGCAAACAGCCATTCCGCGAGTTCTGGCGCTTGCGGGAAACCCAGGCATTGCTCGCGTGGGCGCGGGAGCGCAATCCGCGCATCGTCGATGCCAATTCAATAAAACACTGGTTGGCCAAACAGACGCAAGGCCGTTGGGTCGAGCTGTTGCAAGAGGCCGTGGTTGAGTATGCCGAGGAAACCGGCGCAGGCGAAACCCCGGTCGATCACTTCATCGAATGGCTGGCCGAATGGGGGCGCGATTTCCGCCGTCGCCAGCAGGGGCTGTTGCTGGTCACGGCCCACAGCGCCAAAGGTCTGGAGTTCGACCATGTCATCGTGCTCGACGGCGGCTGGGACAAACGCGGCAAGAACGAAGACCGGGACGCCGCGCGCCGCCTGTTTTACGTCGCCATGACGCGGGCGCGGCAAACGCTGTCTTTGACGCGCATGGAGGAAGGGCGCCAGCCATTCGCCGATGAACTCAGCCGTGTGCCTGATGTGTTGCGGCGCAAAGCGCCGAAAATCGAGGAAAACACCATCCGCGAAATGCCGGCAAGCGAGCAGCCAAAGGTGCCGCGCGCGCTGGACGCCGAGTACCTGACTCCGGGCCTTGAGATGATTGACCTGGGCTACGCCGGCAGGCACCCCCAACGCAACGGCGTGCATGGGGCGATACGCGCCTTGGCGGCCGGCGATGCGCTCGAATTGCGCGCGGCGGATTCAGGCGCGAAGCGCTGGGAGTTGTTCAATGAATCGGGAAGCCGCGTCGGCCGGCTGTCAGCCAAATTCGAGCATCCCGTAAACAGGCGCTGCCGCCGGGCTCAAGTGTTCGCCGTTGTGCGCTGGAACAGGGAACAATCGGAGCCGGAATACCACGACGGCATCCGCTGCGACGGCGAATGGGAAGTCATCGTTCCGGAGCTTGTGTTCGAGCCTGTGGGTTAACCCCCCACCAAAACTGCTTTCGCAGTTTTGACTCCCCCTCAAGGGGGGAGTATGCATGGGCGTTCTGGTGGGGTGTGCTTGCCGTCCCTGGCGCGAGGCTATTGGCTTCGATTACCCCCAGTCTCGCCATCCATGGCGAGCCGTTCGGCCCTCGAAAAGCTCCGCTTTTCGTCGGCTGCGCCGACCGGGCCTCACCCACCAAAACTGCTTTCGCAGTTTTGACTCCCCCTCAAGGGGGGAGTATCTGTTGGGTACAGACCGGAAACATCCTTTACAAAACAAACCGGAAACATAGTTTACATTTCTCCCCCCGAATTGGAGTTGGAAGATGTGGACGATGCCGTGGAAGGAGTCGAGTGTTTTGGATGAACGGTCGCGGATGCTTGAACGCGGTGCGGGGCTGCGTTACCTTTCAGCCCTCATTCAACTTAACGCGAGGCTTTTGCCATGAATCTGATTCGATCCGGGCGCGGGCTTATTGCCGCCGCCGCAGTGCTGTTGCTGCCCGCTTCGCTGGCGCTGGCGGACTCTTCCATCCAGCGCATTCACTCGACCAATTTCGGCATCGACCAATCCGAAATTGAAGAGATCAAGGCGCAAATGCAGGCCGCGGTTGACGGCGATTTTCTCAATGGGGCGCTGCTGCTGGTCGGCAATGGCGAAGGGGTCGGCGTGCTAGAGTCCGTCGGGCTGCTGTCGCCGGAAAATCCGAAGCCGGTGAACCAGGATTCGATATTCCGAATTTTTTCCATGACCAAACCCATCGTCAGCGTGGCGATCATGACCATGGTGGAAGACGGGCTGATGGCGCTCGACGATCCGGTTTCGAAATTCATCCCGGAATTCGCCGATGCGCAAGTGATGGACCGCGAGACGGGAGATTTGCGCCCGGTGGAGAACGCCATGACGGTGGAGAACCTGCTGACCCACGAATCGGGGCTGATCCAGGCGTTTTTCTCCCCCAACAGCGAACTCGGCCAGATGTACGGCCGGGAGTTGAACGGCGACTTTGACAACCGGGAATTCGCCGCCCGCATCGGTGGCCTGCCGCTGTTCTTCGAACCGGGAACCGTTTGGCATTACGGCCATTCCACCGACGTCCTCGGCGCGTTGCTCGAAGTCGTTGACGGCAAGAGCCTGGACCTGGTTCTCAACGAACGCATCTTCGACCCGCTCGGCATGGACGAAACCTCATTCGTAGTGCCGCTGCGCAACGCCCGCCGCGTGGCCGAAGCGATTCACGGCGCCATGCCCGACAACACCGTGCCGCGGCGCATGCTCTCCGGCGGCGGCGGCCTCAATTCCACCACCGAGGACTACGTCCGCTTCGCGGAAATGCTGCTGAACGGCGGCGAATACCGCGGCGCGCGCATCATCGAGGAAGCGACGCTGGCGCAAATGCTGGAGCCGAAAATCGGCGGTGAAGTGTCCCGGGAATTCTTTTTCTTCGGCGATGTGGGCGACTGGGGCCTCGGTTTCCACCTGCAACCCACCAGCGACGACCCCGGCGGCCCCCACAACTTCGGCTGGCGCGGCATCGGCGGCACGATATTCATCGTCGACCCGGCAAACGACTTCTACATGATCTACATGGAACAAAAGCGCGGCGGCCCGCCGGCACCCTTCGACGCCAACATCGCCCAACGCGTGGTCTACGAGGCCATGATGAACTGAGGGCGGGAAATGACATGGCGGGAGTATTGTTCCGCGCTTGGGAGCGCTACGGTGATGATTGCCAGCCGCCCGCGAGGCGGCCACCATCGTCTATCAGCAGGACTTTGGCAGGCGCGCTGTCACTCCATTGCCACAACACAAGGTTGTTGTCCGTGTCGCTCGCGTGCGCCGCGAAACTGGCAACCCGCATGCCAACAAAACCATCGGCCATCAATCGATCAGCCAAAGCTTGCGATGCGGGAATCCATCCCGACAGCATCTCCCGCCCCCGATTTGGGCACTGAAAGTCAGCCAAGGTTCCGCCCGAAACCAGGCATAAGCCGCCAGTGGAGAACCGGCCGCTTGTTCGACACGATGCAGAATTTCCAACATCTGGCGCAATCGCATCTGGGTTTTCTTCGCGCCCAGTCGGGAACGGCGCGAAAACGCGTCCTGCGCCAAGCCCAGGGTGTCCGCTATTTCAGCCTTCGTGGTCCGCAGCGTGTCGGCTATTAGCGTTGCAGAAAAAATCTCGTTTTGCAGCAACTCTTGGAATTGCATACACAAGTACCAATTAACTCCACGCACTTTACCGACATATTTCGTGATTTCCAAATTTCATTGGAAACCCGCGACAGGAATTCGCATTTACTTACTTCGCCGGGCGGGGTTCGGTTGCGGTTAGGTCGTATTTGCGCAGGTAGCCGCGGAGTTGGTCGTAGCTGAGTTGCAGGAATTCGGCGGTTTTGCGCTGGTTGAACTGGTTTTGTTGCAGGGCCTGGCGCAATAGTTGGCTTTCGTAGTCCCGCATGTGGCTGCGAAAGTCGAGCGGCCCCGATGGCGCGGCGGCAAGCGCCACATCGCCGGCCGCGGCGGGCGCGGGGCCATCCTTACCCCCTTCTCCCTCCCCATCCGCTTCCCCGCCGGCTTTGGCCACAGCCGCGGCCGGCCGCCAGGGCGAGGCGAAAGGGTCGAACACGAGTTCCTTCACCGGCTTATCGCCGTGCTGGTACACCGCGCGCTCAACCACATTTTTCAACTCGCGCACATTGCCGGGCCAGGGATAGCTCAGCAAGGCGGCTTGCACCTTGCGGTTGAAGCCGGCGAAAAACTCACCACCCATCTCTTTCACCATGCCGACGGCGAAATGCTGGGCGAGGATGGGAATGTCTTCCGGCCGCTCGCGCAGGGGCGGTAAGGTGATGACGTCGAAGGCGAGCCGGTCCAGCAGGTCGTCGCGGAATTTGCCGCGCTTGGCCAGGGCCGGCAGGTCTTCGTTCGTGGCGGCGATCAGGCGCACATCCGCGCGCAAGGTCTCGCTGCCGCCGAGGCGTTCGAATTCGCCGTATTCGATCACCCGCAGGATCTTCTCCTGCACCGCCATGCTGGTGTTGGCAAGCTCGTCGAGGAACAGCGTGCCTTCGTCGGCGCGCTCGAACAGCCCGCGCCGCAGCTTGCCGGCGCCGGTGAAAGCGCCGGCCTCGTGGCCGAACAATTGCGCTTCGAGCAAGGTCTCGCTCAGCGCCGCGCAATTCAGTTTGAGGAAAGCGCTTTCCCAGCGGCGGGACAAATGATGCAAGCGGGTGGCCACCAGTTCCTTGCCGGTGCCGCGTTCGCCAACCACCAGCACCGGCTTGTTCAGCGGCGCCACCAGCGAGACATGTTCCTGCATTTCAAGGAAACTTGCCGCCTCGCCAATCATGCGCAAGGGCGTTCCGCGATCCATGTTTTCCCCCGCCGAACGGATGGCAAATGATGCTGGCGCAAACTACCACATGTTGGGATTTTTGGCCATTTTCATTAGAGGGCGAATTTCGCTGCCAACTTTTTTTGCCGTATTTTCAATACCTTGCGAATTTACGGCAAAGTTGGCACGGGTCCTGCTGGTAACAGGTCAAGACGACGAAACCCATGGCGGGTTTCCAGCGGTAACCGAAAGGAGCAAGTAGACATGAGCATTTTTTCAAGATTGTCCGACATCATCAATTCCAACATCAGCGCCTTGCTCGACAAGGCCGAGAACCCGGAGAAGATGATTCGCATGGTGATTCAGGAGATGGAAGACACCCTGGTCGAAGTGCGTTCGAGCACGGCCCGGGTGATGGCGGAGAAGAAAACCCTCACCCGCCGGCTGGAGCAACTGCGCGCCCAGGCCGAGGACTGGGAGTACAAGGCCGAGTT
This sequence comes from uncultured Pseudohongiella sp., assembly GCA_965221015.1. Classification (GTDB taxonomy): domain Bacteria; phylum Pseudomonadota; class Gammaproteobacteria; order Pseudomonadales; family Pseudohongiellaceae; genus UBA9145. The sequence continues at coordinate 2,212,397 of OZ244859.1, forward strand.
GGCGCTGTCCAAGGAGCGCGAGGACTTGGCGCGGGCGGCCCTGCTGGAGAAAACCGCGATTCAAGCCCGGGTGGAAGCCACCGAAGCCGACCTGTTCAAGCTGGACGAAACGCTGGACAAGCTCGACGGCGAAATCAATCAATTGCAGGACAAGCTGAACGACGCCCGGGCGCGGCAGAAAACCATCGTCATGCGCACCCGCGCCACCAGCACCCGGCGCGATGTGCGCAAGCAGCTCAGCAACCAGGCGATTGACAACGCCATGGACAAATTCGAGTATTACGAGCGCAAGATCGACCAGATGGAGGGCCAAATCGACAGCGAAAGCGTGGAGCACAAGGGCTTGCAGGCCGAATTCGATGAACTCGCGCGCGAAGAGAACATCGACCAGGAACTGCGGGAATTGAAAGATCGCCTGAAAAGCAAATAGGTCAAGGATATGAACGCCTTCACATTCGTCATCGCGCTGGTGGGGATGATCTTCGGATTCATCACCTACTGGATCAAGCTCGGAATCACCCGGGGCGGCGGCAAACAACGGCGCCGGCACCAGGAGCGCGAAGGAGACAACCACGACCTCGAACGGCTGTCGGCGATGGCCGACTCGTTGACCGAGCGCATCGACGTGCTCGAGTCGATTCTGGACGCCGAGGTCCCCAACTGGAGGGAACACCATGAGCAGGCAAGCTAGCTTGCGCCTGAAGAAAAGCAACGCCGTCTGGCTTGGCGTGTGCAGCGGCATCGCGGACTGGCTGGACATCCCGGCCGCCGTGGTGCGAACGATCTTCGTGGTCAGCGTGCTGTTCTGGCCAACGCTTTTCTTCGGTTATTTCGTGATGTGGTTTTGCATGGACCGCGACATATTCCGCGACCGCACCTGGGACAATCTCGACCCGGCCGGCGCCTCGGAACATTTCCGCAACCTGAACTACCGCAAGCCGATCTACCGCAACACAAGGGACAAGAAACTGGCGGGCGTTTGCGCGGGAATCGCGGATTACCTCGAAGTCAGCCCTTTCTGGATTCGCCTTTTGACCGTGCTCTCTTTGTTCATGTTGGGCCCGTTCACCTTCCTGGGCTACATCGTCAGCATCTTCCTGCTGGACCCGGACCCCTTCCTCGAAGAAGAACGCCTCGAACGCCGGCGCAATCGCCGCCGGCGCCGTCGCGGCCGCGGCAGCCGCGCCGAGCGCCGCGCGGCGGCGGTTGATGACGGGCCGCCGGGCGATTCCGGTCGCGATTCCGGTCGCAGTGCCGGACCCGATGTTGGCCACAATTCCGGGAACGGATCCAACGGCAAGCGCGGCGAGAAGGGAAACTGCGCCGCCACCTTTCGCGACCTGGAAAAACGCCTGCGCGAAATCGAATCCTACATGACCTCCAAAAGCTTCCGCCTGCACTGCGAAATCAAGCGCGCCTGAGGTGGGGATAGCCCCTCGCAACTCATTGAAAGGCTATCGTTCATGCTGCGGAACCATGCGCCCATGAAGTTCTGTTAGCATTGCGCCGAATCGGAAGATGAACCATCCCGCATGACATTCCGCAACCGCAGCCCGCACCGCGAAATCCAACGCGCATGAAATTCTGCCAGCATTGCGCCGGGCCGGTGAGCCAGGTCGTTCCCCCGGGCGATGACCGCCAGCGCCATTACTGCCCCGCCTGCGACATCGTCTTCTATCAGAACCCGCGCAATGTGGTCGGCACGATTCCCGTTAGCGACGATGGCCGGATACTGCTTTGCAAACGCGGCATCGAACCGCGCCACGGCAAATGGACGCTGCCGGCGGGTTTCCTCGAAAACGGCGAATCCACCCACGCCGGCGCCGCCCGCGAGACCATGGAGGAAGCCGGCGCGCGCATCGCGCTGGGGCCAAGCCCGCTGTACACGCTGTTCAACCTGCCCCAAATCAACCAAGTCTACCTGCTGTTTCGCGCCAGCATCGAGGAAATGGACCTCGGCTTCACCGAGGAAACCCTGCAAGTCCGCCTCTTCACCGAACCAGAAATCCCCTGGAACGAAATCGCCTTCCCCGTCATCAAAATCACCTTGGAGCACTATTTCGAGGACCTGCGCGGGCAAAATTTCCCCGTGCGAATGTTCGACGTTACCCGCAACGGCCAAGAACTCACCGTAAAGCTGATTAGCAAAAGCGATGCGCCGGAAGCGCCTTCAGGCTAGCTCCCGAATTCCGCAACGAGGGAACACATGTAAACCATGTTTCCGGTTTGCCGTGTAAACCATGTTCCCGGTTTGCCGTGTAAACGATGTTTCCGGTTTACCGTGTAATCCATGTATCCGGTTCACGGTGTAAACGTTGTTTCCGGTTTGCACCGATTTTCACTCCCCCCTTGAGGGGGAGTCGACGCCGAAGGCCCGCACCGATTTTCACTCCCCCCTTGAGGGGGAGTCGACGCCGAAGGCGTCGGAGGGGGGAAAGGGAGCCGCATAGCGTCTTTCGACACAAACACACCCCAAAAAAGTAACCCGCCGGGGTGCGCAGTGCGGAGATTGCTCTCCATCCGAGGCGTGGCGGGTTTTGTTGGGAGGGAGGTTAGCGCCGCACGTCTGGCGGAGCAAGGAAATCTCTGCAACGCGGCGATTTATTGCTAAGCCATTAATTTTGGGATGGGGTCGCGGGTTGGACCCCCCACCAAAACTGCTTTGCAGTTTTGACTCCCCCTCAAGGGGGGAGTCGGATACCCCCCACCAAAACTGCTTCGCAGTTTTGACTCCCCCTCAAGGGGGGAGTGGGATACCCCCCACCAAAAACTGCTTCGCATGTGCAAAGGGAACATGGTTTACATTTTAGACCGGATACATCGTTTACATTTACTCCCCCCCAAAATTGCCGGAGATCCAGCTCACGTCGGTGTGCATTCAGAGCACTATCGCGTCCGGCCCGGCGCCTGGGGCGGACGCAGGGAGCGGAGCGACCGAAGGCCGCCCCAGGCGCCGGGCCGGACGCGGGCGACCTCATTGCCCACCCACTTCATTGGATTGGACGCCGGGCGCGCCGCGGTGCCAACCGTCCACCGACCGGATTTTTCCCAACCGCTCGTCCAGCACGCCAAGCAGATGAAAGCCGAAGCGAACCTCCCAGTGACCATCTGCCCCGCCGAGCGGCGTCAACCCCACCGGTTCGCCGGGCAACACGCTCGACAGATACAGCAGATTGCCGCGCCACTTGATCTCGCCGCTTTTCCGCACCCGGCGCACCTCGACGCCTTCGTCGTAGCCCACTTCCGGCAGCCGTTCGGGAAACGGCCGCGGCGACGCCTGGTGCACGCTGCCCGGCGTTCGCCTGCCCAACGCCTCGTGCGAGCGCGCCCAGTTGTATTCCTCGACGAACCGGTCGAACACCCGCTGCTGTTCCGCCAACGTCCCCGCCGGCTTGCCGACCGCCGCCTTCAGCGACCGGTGCATGCGCTCGTGCCGACCATTCTCCTGCGGCTTGCCAGGCCGGATCCGCTGCGGCCGAACGCCGAGTTTCACCAGCCACAGCGACAGCCGCGTCAGCCCGCCGGCTCCCGTCGACGCGAACGGCGGCCCGTTGTCCGAACGAATGCAAAGCGGCAGACCGTACACGCGAAACGCCCATTCCATCCAGGGAAGCACCGCCTCCGTGTTCGTCGGACCCAGCGCCCGGCACACCGTCACCATCCGGCTCACGTTGTCCGCCAACGTCAGCGGGTGGCATCTCGTCCCATCCCCAAGACCGATATGACCCTTGAAATCCACGCTCCACACGTCGCCGGGCACCTCGCCGTCCCACAGCGCCAGCGGATCCGCCGGCACGCGCCGGCGCAATCGGCGGCTCTTGACCAGACCGTGCCGCTTCAAGATCTCGCCCGCCGTGCTGTCCGACGGCCACATCGCTTCCGGATGGTTCCGCCTCAACAAATCCATCACCTTCTTCGGTCCAAAACTTTGGTGCCTCTGCTTGACCGCCACAATCCGCTCCACCACCTCCGGCGACGTCGTCCACGGATGGTGGAGCGGGCGCCTCGAACGCTCCTCCAAGCCTCCCGGACCCTCCGCCAAATAGCGCGCAAGCCACTTGTCGCCCGTCGGGCGGCTGATCCCGAAGAAGTCGCAAAGCGCCTTCTTCGTCCAACCGCCCTCGAGATAGTCCACCACAAACCTCAACCGCTCATCCAAAACACTCGACTCCTTCCAAGGCATCGTCCACATCCTCCAACTCCAATTCGGGGGGAGAAATGTAAACTATGTTTCCGGTTTGTTTTGTAAAGGATGTTTCCGGTCTGTACCCGCAGTTTTGACTCCCCCTCAAGGGGGGAGTGGGAGCCGTCGCCACTTGCGTCGCGCATACTTCGTGGCGCTGGCTTCGACCATGGTTCGTGGCGCTAATGTAGACGGCTAGGTAAACTTCGGCTGGGTTGGAAATTTCTGGGCAGGGAAACCATGGCAAAGCAAGCGAACAACAACGGGGCCAATCTTGGATTCGAGTCTAAACTCTGGGCCGCCGCGGACAAGTTGCGCGGCAACATGGAGCCTTCCGACTACAAACATGTCGTCCTCGGCCTTATCTTCCTAAAATACATATCCGACGCCTTCGAAGCAAAACGGTCCGAATTGCTAGAGGACGACTTCGCCGACGCCGAAGACCCAGAAGAATACCTCGCCGAAAACGTCTTCTGGGTTCCGAAAGCCGCCCGCTGGTCCCGCCTGCAAGCCATGGCGAAACAGCCGTCCATTGGCAAAGACATCGACGACGCCATGCTGGCTATCGAGACCAGCAACGCCTCGCTCAAAGGCGTGCTGCCGAAAGAATACGCCCGCCCGGCACTGAACAAGCTCATGCTCGGCGAATTGATCGACCTGGTAAGCGGCATAGGTATGGCCGAGGAAGCGGACCGCTCCCGCGACATTCTGGGGCGCGTTTACGAATATTTCCTTGGCGGGTTCGCCGGCGCCGAAGGCAAACGTGGCGGCGAGTTCTACACCCCCCGCTCCGTTGTCCGACTGCTGGTCGAAATGCTCGAACCCTACAAAGGCCGCGTCTACGACCCTTGCTGCGGCTCCGGCGGCATGTTCGTGCAATCCGAGCGTTTTGTCGAAGAACACGGCGGACGCATAGGCGATATCGCCATCTACGGGCAGGAAAGCAATTACACAACCTGGCGGCTCGCCAAGATGAACCTTGCCGTGCGCGGCATCGACGCCGACATCCGCTGGAACAACGAGGGCAGTTTCCACAAGGACGAATTGCCTGACCTCAGGGCCGACTACATCTTGGCCAATCCCCCATTCAACACCTCGGACTGGGGCGGCGAGCGCCTGCGAGAGGACGCCCGCTGGACTTTCGGCGTTCCACCCGCCGGCAACGCCAACTACGGCTGGCTTCAGCATATCCATCACCACCTCGCCCCGAACGGCACCGCTGGCGTTGTGCTTGCCAACGGCTCCATGTCTGCGGCGCAGTCCGGCGAAGGGGACATCCGCCGCGCCATGATCGAAGCCGACGCGGTGGACTGCATGATCGCCCTGCCCGGCCAGCTTTTCTACTCGACGCAAATTCCTGCCTGCCTCTGGTTTCTCGCCCGAAACAAGAACCCCGGCCAGGGCCAGCGAGACCGGCGCGGCGAAATCCTTTTCATCGACGCGCGCAAGCTCGGCCACATGGTGGACCGCAAACGCAAGGAATTCTCCGACGAAGACATCGCCAAAATCGGGGAGTCGACGCCGAAGGCGTCGGAGGGGGGAAAGGGCGGCACCGCAAGTCAGGCCACGCCCCGGCGGCTGGATTATTGCCCCAACCCACATAGCGAAATGCAGTGGTGCGAAATTCATGCACAGGGACTTCGAATCGTACCCCCCACCAAAACTGCTATCGCAGTTTTGACTCCCCCTCAAGGGGGGAGTGGAAACCGGTCTTGCCCTGGCTCACGAGAAAAATTAGTATTCACGAATATGTACACACCAGGGTAAAAACAATGACCACCATCCCCAGCCGAGTTTTCACCAACGGAAACAGCCAGGCGGTGCGCATTCCGCGCGAATTCAGGCTCGATACGTCGCGCGTCGAGATTTCGCGCAATACCGACGGTGACCTCGTAATTCACGCCATCCCGGAAGACCGCGGAGCGGCACTGCTGGACGCCCTCGCGCTGTTCGAGGGCGAATTTATCGAGATTCTGGAAGAAGACCGCGAAAACCAGCAGGAACCCCAAGACCGGGAAGACCTGTGAAATACCTGCTAGATACGAACATCATCATCTTTCTGATGAAAAACAGGCCGCCGGCCATAGCCGAACGCGTGAACAGAATCGGCCAAGACAGCCAAATCGGCATGTCTTTCTTCACTTACGCCGAATTGCTCAAAGGGGCGGAGCGAAGCACAGCGAAAAATCAGGTGCTGCGTGATCTAAAACGCCTCATCCGCCAGGTCCCCGTGCAATTTGCGGCAAATGAGCGACTTTGCGCTTTTTATGCGCGACAATTTACGAAGTTAGGGGGTGCCAGAACGCCGATAAGCGCCAACGACCTCTGGGTCGCCTGTCACGCGTTGGCCGAGGAAGCCGTTCTCGTCACCAACAACATCCGCGAGTTTCAGCGCGTGTCGGGGTTAAAACTCGAAGACTGGAGCCGATCCTGAGAATTTCAGCGAAATTGGTACTACTCGGATCAAGGAGCAATTGATGGCCGCAGTGCACTACCAGGCCGGCGCCTTTCCACCGGAGGATCGGCTGCGATGGCGCGAGCTGATTTCGGTGGCCGGCCCCGCAGTGGCTGCGGTGGCCCGATATGACGCAATGCTTGCCAGCATACCAAACCCGAATCTTCTGCTCGCGCCACTCACCTTGCAGGAAGCAGTGATGTCTTCGCGCATTGAAGGCACGCAGGCAACTCTAGGCGATGTACTGGGGTTTGAAGCCGGACAGATACCCGATTCGGCAGCCCGCCGTGACGATATTCAGGAAGTGCTGAATTACCGCAACGCATTATGGCGCGCGGAAGAAATGATGGAACAGATTCCATTGTCGATTCGAGTAATTCGGGAATCCCATGCCATTTTGATGGAAGGCGTCCGCGGCCATGGCAAGAGGCCAGGAGAATTTCGGCGCACTCCCAATTGGATTGGACGACCCAACTGCACGATCGAGCAAGCAACTTATGTGCCCATCGGCGCCGACGCTTTGCCGGACGCCATGTCCAAGTGGGAGCGCTACATCCACGCCGACGCGCCGGACAAACTGGTGCAGCTAGCCATCCTGCACGCGGAATTCGAGGCGCTGCACCCTTTCCTGGACGGCAACGGCCGCCTCGGCCGCATGCTCGTGCCTTTGTTTCTCTGGCAATCCGGCCTCATCCGCAGTCCCAGATTCTATGTTAGTGCATCCCTGGAGGCACGCCGCGAAACCTACTACGACGCCTTGCTCGCAGTATCCCGCGACGACGACTGGACCGGCTGGTGCCGCTTCTTCCTTGAAGCGATCAGAACCCAGGCGGAGGATGATCTGGCCAAGGCCCAAGCCATCCTGACACTATATGAAGACATGAAACGCCGTGTATCCGATTTGACTGGGTCACGCTACGCCATCCACGCTTTGGACTGGATTTTTCAAAGCCCCGCCTTCACCAGCACAGACTTTCTGGATGGCGCTGGCATTCCAGTAAACATGACTGCGCGCAGGGTGCTTACGCGGCTAGCCCAAGCCGGAGTCGTGAAAACCATCCGCAAGGCAAGCGGGAAACGACCGGCGCTATTCGTGTATGCCGACTTACTGAACATTGCCGAAGGCCAGGAGGTCTTTTGAGTAACACTCGTGTTGCACTACACACTTTGTGTATACATTTACCACCGTTTTTGTTAGTCTAGCAATTTTGAGGAACAAAAGTGTCACACAAAAAAATTGCCGGGACCGCGAGACCACGAATGATGGGCAAGGGGTCCTCGGCGACCCAGCGCGAATTGAGTGGAATGCTGAAGCGGCGGGGCCAAAGTGTCGATAGGTAAGCGACAGATGGAGAATACCGATGACCACCGCGGAGCTTATTGAATTACTGAAGACTTACCCCGCTGACCTTCGGGTGGTCGTCAATGGATACGAGCAAGGCTACGACGACCTGGATGCCGACTGTCTTGCCGTAATCCCTATCGCCTTGGACACCGGCAAACACGACTGGGAAGGACAGCACGGCGACCTAGAAGATGCGCACCCATGCGGTGCCAAGTCCAAGCGGTGGGAAGCAGGGCATGACGACCCAGGAGACGCGCCTCCGAGTATCGCTGATCCCACCCGTAAAGTCCAAGCGCTCGTACTCAGGCGTTCATCGAACTGAGCCCCAACAAAGGGCAAGGCAAGACATGATTGACTACACCAAACTCCGGCTTTCGCTCCAGCGATTGCGACAACAACACGAAAACTATCAGAGCGGAAACCCTGCGCTCACCGACCTTGACCGGGAAGGCATCGCCGAGTCGGTTCGCGGAGTTGCAAAGACTGTTGGACGGCCAGTACTTCGGATTACAAGAGTTTGACGCGCGTGAGTAACTGGCCTGAATATCCCTTGAGATCCTTCGTTGATCCGAATAGATCGATTTGCTACGGTGTCGTTCAACCCGGAAAATCGCGGGAAATCGGTATACCTATTGTTCGGGTTAACAACATAAGAGAGGGTACCATTGATACACAAGAAATACTAAAAATAGATCCTTCAATTGAAGAAAAATACGAACGTTCACGCCTGCAAGGGGGTGAATTGCTCTTAACGCTCGTTGGCACCATTGGATTGTGCGCAATAGTTCCGAGTGAATTGGAAGGTTGGAACGTAGCCCGCGCAATAGGCGTCATACCGCTTAAGACTAACGTTGATAAGCGCTGGGTGAATTTTGCTTTGCGAAATCAGCCTGCTCAAGACTACATTCAGTCCCATGCAAACACGACAGTTCAGGCGACATTCAATCTCCGAGACCTCGCTGATCTTCCGATCCCAATGCCGCCTGACGACATACGTACACCTGTTTCACGATTCCTGTCGAACCTCGACGACAAAATCGAACTAAACCGCCGCATGAACGAAACCCTGGAGGCCATGGCCCGCGCGATTTTCAAGGAATGGTTCGTCGATTTCGCCCCCACCCGCGCCAAGGCCGCACTCAAACAAGCCGCCGAGCAAATGGAGATGCCAAACCCATCGCACCACCCCGCAACCCCGCACGATTTTCACTCCCCCCTTGAGGGGGAGTCGACGCCGAAGGCGTCGGAGGGGGGATCCCACCCCAATACCACCTCAGTCGCCGAACCACCCCGCCACTACTCCCAACAAACCCTAAACAACGCCCACTCCCTGCGCCAAAACCAAACCAACCCCGAGCGCCTGCTCTGGCGTCACCTGCGCAACAAACAACTCGGCGGCCACAAATTCCGCCGCCAACAACCAATCGGCCCTTACATCGCCGATTTCGCCTGCATGCCCAGAAAACTCGTCATCGAACTCGACGGCGGCCAACACAGCGAACAGCACAACTACGACGAGCAACGCGACACATACCTGCGCAACAATGGCTTTCGCGTTCTAAGATTCTGGAACAACGAAATCTTCGAAAACCGCGACGGCGTACTCGAAACAATCCAAAACGCGCTCGATGCCGATGTCCACTCCCCCCTTGAGGGGGAGTCGGCGAGACAAGGGCGTCAGCTCGGTGACGAGCCGGTGGGGGGTGCGGCGGTGGGATTGACGGAATTCGAGGGTTTCCCCCCTCCGACGCCTTCGGCGTCGACTCCCCCTCAAGGGGGGAGTGAATGGACACCGGAGCGTGCCCGGGCGTATTTGGATCGTATTGACCCGAGCATTTCTGAACTGTTTCCCGATGAGTTGGATGATGAGGGAAAGCCAGTGGGGTGGTCGATTTACTCACTTGGCGACTTGGCACAACATAGCCGCGCCACCTTATCGCCTGCTAGACATTCTGATCGTCTTTTCGAGCATTACAGCATCCCGGCTTTCGATTCGGGGAACGAGCCACTTGTAGAATTGGGTGGATCTATCAGGAGCAACAAAACGATTGTGCCACAGGGAGCAGTGCTACTTTCTAAGCTTAATCCCGATATAGAAAGGGTGTGGCTTCCCAATCCCTATGGAGACTTACCTCAAATTGCATCCACTGAGTTCCTCGCCCTAACTCCTACGCTGCCTGTGACAAGTAGTGTTCTCTATTGTCTATTCAAATCCCCGAGTTTTAGAGCGGAGATGACAGCTAGGGTAACGGGCACATCAAAAAGCCACCAACGCGTTCCCCCAAAATCTCTACTTGATTGTGAGGTACTCTCCGCAACACCAAAACTGCTTGCCTTGTTTGATGGGTTATCGAATCCGATAATGAGTCAATTGCTTTCGATTCGCAGAGAATCCCGAATACTGAAGCAGACGAGGGACCTGCTACTCCCAAAGCTGATGTCTGGCGAATTCCAATTGTACAGTTCTGGCGAAGCTATGGAGACCAAGGCATGAGTTCTTTGACAGAAATTGACAAGCGTTACTTGGAACAACTGCTTGAGATGAGAGACGGGTACGTTCTTGACTACACAGACCGTACATTTGGAGAATTTTTCGATCGGTATAATGTCGATATACACGGAAATAGGTACAAAAAGTTTGGCACTTCTAAAGCAAAAAAGCTTCGCGCATTTTGGGTATTGGAATCTGATAATCTTGTTGGAAAAATATTGGCCGAGATGTTGGAGTTACATGAGGTAAACTGTGAATTAAATGGTATAGAAATTGATACTAATCTGCTGATAAAGGCACGAGATATTGTTCGTAGATTATGCGGCTACTCCGTTGCCCGCCACTCGGATACGACTGATAGTGATTTTTTAGCCCAAGAGTTCGAAACACCGAACATTCAGAACATCCCAATAAAAGATCAAGTGGCTAAAATAGTGCAAGAACGGCTAGATGAGGCTCGCGTGGCGCTCACCGCAGGTGCATATCTGTCGGTAATCTTTCTTTGTGGCAGCGTTTTGGAAGCTGTTTTGCTTGGCGTCGCCCAGCAGTCTCCCGAGAAATATAACCGGGCGAATGCTACACCAAAGGCCTCAAACGGTTCACCCAAACACTTTCATGAGTGGAGTCTGACACAGTTAATAGACGTTGCTTGCGAGATTGGTAATCTGCAACCTGACATCAAGAAGTTTAGTCATGGTTTACGGGACTTTCGAAACTACATCCACCCCAATGAACAATTGAAGTCGGGTTTCACGCCGGATGAACATACTGCAAAACTGTGCTTTCAGGTTCTGAAGGCCGCGTTAGCGAGCGTGGCGGGAGAGCGCTCGTGATCCGGGTGCCTGTTAATCCTGTTCTTGAGTGCTGAGCTGCTACTAGTTGTTGGATTGTTCACATGCCGGGCCTCAGCCACGAATGCCGGTCCGTGAATAAACTTTGATTCTCGGTGCCCGCAAGGAGTTACTATGACTCGGCCCACAATTGATCCCAGAGCAACGGAAGCAACTACAACCATTCAATCCAATCCCGGCGGCGAGATTGCCGTTTATTCAAGCTCCGGCGGCAACGTTCGGGTGGACGCGCGCCTTGAACAAGATACGGTCTAGCTCACGCAGCGGAAGATGGCTGAGTTGTTCGACCGTGATCGGTCGGTGATCGCCCGACATGTGGGCAACGCTTTCCTGGCGGGCAAGTCGAGCGCGGCTCAACCTTTGCAAATTTTGCACGAGTTCAAATTGAAGGTCGGCGGTGGCGGCAACTACCGGGGAATTCTCAGTAATTTAAAACGAAAGTCAGCAGCGCTGGCAACCATCAAGGATTTCCAAGTAGCTCGAATGCAACTTCGACTGCGGAAGCCAACTGGTGCCCGGCCCGGACCACCCCCCACCAAAACTGCTTCGCAGTTTTGACTCCCCCTCAAGGGGGGAGTGTTGGAGGCGGTGTTTGCTTTGCGCCGGATGGATGTGATACATCGCTGCCATATTTCATTGGAGTCAGAAAAGTGACGTCAACGGCGAAGTTGTGATGCTTCTCCCATTCGACATAGATTCGCGATTCAGTGAATCCGGCATCGGCAACGCGGCAAGTGAAGTGAATCGACGCAAGTTTTACACAAATCAGCGGGCGGTCCTCGCCCTATGAGTGCCATCACCGAAAACGCGGTGGAAGACGCGGCCCTCGCGTGGCTCTCCGAGTTGGGCTATTCGGTATTGCACGGGCCGAACATCGGCCCGGAAGGATTGGCACCGGAGCGCGGGAGCTACGGCGAAGTGCTTCTCAACACCCGCCTGCGCGATGCACTCGCGCGCCTGAATCCGCATTTACCCGCCGAAGCACTCGAAGATGTACCGCGTAAGCTAAGCCAAGCCGAAACCCCCTCGCTCATTGAGGAAAACCGGCGCCTGCACCGTTACTTGATCGAGGGCGTACCCGTCGAAGTCACCAGAGACGACGGCACCATCGGAAGCGATACAGCCCGGCTGATCGACTTCGACAACCCCGCAGCCAACGACTGGCTCGCAGTAAACCAATTCACCGTAATCGAAGGGCAAATCAATCGCCGGCCGGACGTTGTGCTATTCGTCAACGGCCTTCCACTGGCGGTAATCGAATTGAAGAACCCCGGCGACGAAAGCGCCACGCTGGAAGGCGCGTACAACCAACTTCAAACATACAAAGAGCAAATTCCTTCCCTGTTCCGCACCAACGCCATGCTCATGACCTCGGACGGGATCGACGCGCGCATTGGCTCGCTTACGGCTAAACAAGAACGCTTCATGCGCTGGCGCACCGTGGACGGCGTTACCATCGTTCAAAAGGGCCAGCCAGAACTCGAAACTATTATTCGCGGCGTGTTTGAGCAAACTCGCTTCTTGGCGCTGATAAGAGATTTCACGGTGATTGGCGACTCGGGTTCAAGTTTGGACAAGATCATCGCCGGCTATCATCAATTCCATGCCGTGCGCCGGGCGGTGGCTTCCACGCTGCGCGCAGTGCCTGACCAAACCTCGGAATTCCGCGAAGATCCAGCCGACTACGGCTTGCCATCGGTTGCCTCCCAAGAAAAAGGCGACAAGCGCATCGGCGTAATTTGGCACACCCAAGGCTCCGGCAAGAGCCTGCTTATGGCGTTTTACGCCGGGCGCATCATCACCCACCCGACGATGCGAAACCCGACAATAGTTGTCATCACTGACCGCAACGACCTCGACGACCAATTGTTCGCCACCTTCTCCATGTGCCGCGACCTGCTGCGACAGACCCCGCGCCAGGCCGAGAGCCGAGAAGATTTGCGAAAGGTACTGACCCGTCCATCGGGCGGCGTCATTTTCACAACCATCCAGAAATTTACGCCCGATTCAGGCGATACCGACTATCCAATTCTTACAGACCGCAGCAACGTCATCGTCATCGCCGACGAAGCCCACCGCAGCCAATACGGCCTGCGAGCGAAGGTGGCGCGCAAGACCGGAGAAGTCTCTTACGGCTTCGCCAAATACCTGCGCGACGCCCTGCCCAACGCCTCGTTCATCGGCTTCACCGGCACACCCATCGAAAAGGAAGATGTAAACACGCCGGCGGTGTTCGGCAACTACATCGACGTTTATGACATCAACCGCGGCGTGGAAGACGGCGCAACCGTGCCAATTTACTACGAAAGCCGGCTTGCCCGCATCGAACTGCGCGAAGACGAAATGCCGAAGCTGGATGATGAAGTCGAGGAACTCACCGAAGACGAAGCCGAAAGCGAACAGGAACGGCTCAAGCGCAAATGGGCCAATGTGGAAGCCGTTGTCGGCGCGGAGAAACGCTTGCGGCTTGTGGCCCAAGACCTGGTTGAACATTACGAAAACCGCATCGTCAGTCTGGACGGAAAAGCCATGATCGTATGCATGAGCCGCCGCATTTGCGTCGCCCTCTATGACGAAATCGTCAAGTTGCGTCCCGACTGGCACAGCGACCAAGACGACGGCGGCACGATCAAGATCGTCATGACCGGCGCGGCGTCAGACCCACGGAACTGGCAACAGCACATTGGCGGCAAGCCTCGCCGGGAATTGCTCGCAAAACGGATCAAAGACCCGGCAGACGCGCTGAAGCTGGTGATCGTGCGGGACATGTGGCTAACCGGCTTCGACGCGCCCAGCTTGCACACCATGTACGTTGACAAACCCATGCGCGGCCACGGCCTGATGCAAGCCATCGCCCGCGTCAACCGCGTGTTTCGCGACAAACCGGGCGGCCTCATCGTCGACTACATCGGCATCGCGCAAAACCTGAAATCCGCGCTCGGCCAGTATTCGGAAAGCGACCAAAAACACGCGGGCATTGACGAGGCCGAAGCCGTCGCCGTGATGATGGAGAAGTTCGAGATCGTGCGCGCCATGTTCCATGGTTTCGACTATCGCAAGGGCCTGGCCGGCTCGTCGCAAGAAGTCCTCGCTTTGCTGGCAAGCGCCATGGAATGGGTTCTAGCCATGCAACAACGCGAGGCGGCCCGGGAAACGACCAAGGACGGCAAGAAGCGCGCGCACCGACGCTTCAGCGACGCAGTACTGGCGCTCACCAAGGCCACCGCCCTCGCCAGTGCCAGCGACGCGGCGCGCGCAATCCGCGTTGAGGTGGGCTTCTTCCAGTCAGTGCGCGCGGCGCTGATCAAGCGTGCAGCCGGCACGGGCAAGTCATCCGCCGAGCGGGACCTCGCCGTGCGGCAGATCGTGAGCCGCGCCGTAGTTTCCACCGAAATCATCGACATTCTGCAAGCCGCCGGCCTGGAATCGCCCAACATCTCCATCCTATCCGACGAATTTCTTGCCGAAATTCAGGGCATGGAGAAGAAGAACCTCGCCATGGAAGCGCTGCGCAAACTGATCAACGGTGAACTACGCTCCCGCGGCCGCGTCAATGTGGTCGAGACCCGCGCCTTTTCAGAGCGGCTGGAGGAAGCCGTTGCCCGCTACCACAGTAACGCTATTACCACGGCGGAAGTGCTTCAGGAACTGATTACGCTGGCCAAAGATATCAGCGCGGCCCGCCAGCGTGGCGAGGAGGAAGGGCTGAGCCAAGAGGAAATCGCGTTTTATGACGCCTTGGCGCAGAATGAGAGCGCGGTGGTAGTTATGGGCAACGACCACCTGCGAGTGATCGCGCAGGAGTTGTTGAATAAACTGAAAGGCAACGCTTCCGTGGACTGGCAACACCGCGAGCCTTCGCGGGCGCGAATGCGGATTCTGGTTAAGCGTATACTGCGGAAGCACGGGTACCCGCCGGATTTGCAGGATGCTGCGGTGCAGACTGTGTTGCAGCAGGCGGAGGTTTTGGCGGCGAGGTGGGCGGCGTGACAAAACAAAACGAAATCTTCCGCATTAGCTTTTTGGAAATAAAATGTACATAAAACGAATACAGATATTAAACTATGGACCGATAGAAAATCTAGACATCTCTTTTGATTTCTTGGGCCAGAGACCGAATCCTATTTTGTTGGTAGGAGAGAACGGTTCTGGTAAAAGTCTATTATTGTCTCATCTAGTAAATGCATTAACAATTGCGAAAGAAAATGTTTTCCCCGACGCGCCTGAAGTTGACAACGAAAGAGCCTACAAGATTAGAAGCCCACTTTACATTCAAAACAACAAAGAATACTATTTTAGCCGGGTGGATTTTGAGCAATCTCTTTATGTTGAAGAAATACATTCCCGTAAAACAAAAAATGAAAATACTGCGCTGAATGATGAAAACGGAAATCATGACCTGAATTGCGCCCGAGATCGTATGGCAGGAGATAGTTCAGATCATATTTACTATAACTTCGACAAAGAAAATTCTGCCTTGCAACTTATGGTTAGAAGTAACTGCATACTTTACTTTCCAGCAAATCGATTCGAAGAACCTGCTTGGTTAAATTTGGATAACTTGAGATCGAAAGTAAATTATTCAAACCCCAAAAAAGTACAAGACTACACCGAAAGAAATATCATAAATTACGCGCCACTCCAAGCAAACAAAAACTGGCTATTGGATGTAATTTACGATAGATCAGTTATTGAAGCAAAATTAAAGTTCATGCGAGATGATTCGAGTCACTTGGTAAATCAGGATAATGTTCGAGTCACACCATTTCTTTCGCATGAAGGCGGCGCGACACAATTGTTAGAAAACGCTGCACTAATTGCAAGAAAGGTTTTGGGAAATGATAATCTGTCATTTGGGTTGGGGCTTCGAAATAACAGAAATATTAGTCTCAAAGAAAACGAAAATATTCTGGTGCCAAACTTGTTCCAACTCTCCACCGGTCAAACATCTATTCTAAACTTATTTTTATCAATAATGAGGGATTTTGATCTATGTGGTGAAACCTACAAAGAATTGGCTTCCATTAGAGGATTAGCCATTATTGACGAGGTTGACACACATCTCCATGCAGTACATCAGTTCGAAATTCTACCGAAACTCATTGGGATGTTTCCGAATGTTCAATTTATTTTTACAACTCATTCTCCTCTTTTTGTTATGGGGATGGAAAGAACATTTGGAGAAAATGGAGTATCAATTTATCAGCTGCCGAATGGCTCCAAAATTCACCCAGAGACTTTTTCGGAATTCAAAAATGCCTATGAGATTTTCAAAAGCACTACTGCATTCGAAGAATCAGTACGTACCGCTATCATCTCCTCAAATAAACCTCTAATAGTTTTCGAAGGAGATACTGATGTGGATTATGCAACGGCTGCCGCCAATGCGCTTGGCGAAACTGATTTGCTAGAAAATGTTGAATTTCATAGTGGCAACGGCCATGGTACGATGAATAATTATTGGAAAAATCTTGATCAAAGTTTCGCACATAAAAATTTGAACAAACTGGTGTTTGTGTATGATTGCGATATTAGTAAGCCAGAAAAAAACAAGCCAGAGAAAAACATAGGAAATAGATATTATAGATTCTCAGTGCCAGTTTGTTGTAATAATCCAATTGAAAAAGGAATTGAGAATTTATTCTCCAAAGAGACTCTTCAAAGGGCGATGAACGAAAATAAAGCTTTCATAAATATTGCTGATAAACACAATAAATTAGAGGAGGGTCAAAGCATATCGGTACCGGAAAAATGGGAAATTTCTACCTCACAAAAGAGAAACTTATGCACCTGGTTGTGTAACAACGGTACCGATTCGGATTTCAAAAACTTTATTATTGTTTTCGATAAAATAAAGAGGTTTTTGACAGAAGGCTCCTAAAATTTTCCTGCTATCTGTATTTACAAACTAAAGAATATTTCATACGACACCCGACGCAGGAAAAGCGGCAAACTATCATTGTTCGCAAACAATTGGTCTACAATGAGCGCAACTGCCTTCAACCCTTATAAGTTTAAAATAAAGTGTTAACAATCACTATTCTTCAAAAATTGAGTATGTAATTTCTGGGAATTTGTCTTCCATTTTTTTGATGAATTTTTTCGTGCTTTGTATGCCCCAGTTCCTTACCACATAAAATTGCTGCGAATTATAAATCAGTTCAGGGCCTCTATCGATACGGTACTTTTTATATTCTTTTTCCGAGTACGTCATCTCTTCCCTAGTTTTAAGCAATCGAAGCCTACATGAAGTGTCTTCCTTTAAATATTCCAGAATTTCTTTATTTATGCGATTTTTTTCTTCTAGAAGTTTTATGGTGAAATAGCCAATATCTGACTTTTTGAACCGATCTTCATATAATACATCATCGTATGAAATACTGATCAGGGATTTATCTTTCTTATCTCTTCTTGATTGGCGTTCTTTTTGTCGTTTTTGCCGCACCTCAATTTGATAGCTTTCTGCTTCTGGAAGCGGAATAATTTGATCCGAACTCAATACAAGTTGTTCTCTAATTTTGTGCAAAGATAAACGCACACATCGAATATCAAGTCCGCGATCATTTAACCAAAGGACAGATGTTGTAATCTCTTTGGAAAAGTTTCCTGATGCCAGAACTATTCGGCAATTCTGATTAAAGTCATCTTCTTGCGGAATCTCCCCATCAAAAAAATTGCGCATTTTTTCCTCTGAATCTCCCTCAATCTTGTTACTTTCCAGAAAATTTTTATATGTCGCGCTAGCATGATCCCACGTCATATTTGAGACCATCGCTGCATAGCGAATAGCCTGCAATTCCATATGCCCGCCATCCTCGGTTCTCTTTAGTTCAATAACAACGAGGTTGGCATCCTTGTCGACTGCCAGCAGATCAATACGTCTGCCACTTTCTTCCCAGTCTCCAAATTCCTCTGCAATAACTAATATATCGGGATCAATCACTTCGATTTTATTCTTGAGAAGCCGCTGCAAATCTTGCCGTTCCAATAATTTTTCTTGCTGAAAATTTGTGGAGGTCAATGGCGATAGGTCGTTTTTTGTTACTTCGAATAAACGCATTTATAATTCCCCTTCCAAAGTATTAGTGGCAAATTGGGATCACAGCAGGATGGCCGCTCTAAGTACTCCAACTCTAAAGTGTGGTGTATATCCCGTTCGGGCATCTCGTCTACGTTTCGAACTAGCCCTCTGAATACATTCATTAAAATGACACCCAAGGGTAGCCCCTTCGCGTAAAAAAGCAAATCGACGAGAGCATCAACATTGCTGTCCTGATTGACGTTGTCACAAACTGGGTGGCCGAATACGCGAACATGTTCGAATCTGCGTTTGTTCGCAAGTGCAAGGATTTAGCATCTGTTCTGTTCGGTGTATCTATACATCTGAATCAAGGCTTAGAACTAAACCCTCTCACACCGCACCACACTATGCGCGACTTCCTCATAGGGATGTGCTTGCTTCATGGCCGCCAAAACCGCGGCGGCCTGTTCGGCACCGCAAACCATCTCCACCTTGTATTCGGTCACGGCTTCCACCGCGCCTTTTTGGCCCAGGTAGGGCGAAGCGCCATCGAGTGGGCGGAACTGGCCTTGGCCGCGGGTTTGCCAGGCGCAACTGTCGTAGTCGCCGACGCGGCCGGCGCCGGCGGCGAACATGGCGGTTTTCACCGCTTCCAGGTGGGATTCGGGGACGTAGAATTCGATTTTGTATAGGTCGTTGCCGCTCATATTTGGTCAATCCAATCTGATTTAGTCAAACCACACCCGTGCATTGCGGAACATGCGCATCGCGGGCGCGTCTTCGCCCCAGTCCTTGGGGTGCCAGGAGTTTTGGCAGGCGCGGAAGACGCGCTCGGGGTGCGGCATGAGTATGGTAACGCGGCCGTCTTCGTTGCACACGGCGGCGATGGCGTTGGTTGAGCCGTTGGGGTTGGCGGGGTAGCTGTGGGCCGGCTCGCCTCTATTGTCCACGTAACGCAGGGGCACCCGCGCGCCGAGCGCGGCGCTGGCGGCCTTCTCAGCTAAACTCGCGCGCCCCTCCCCGTGGGCGACGGCGAGGGGAAAGCGGCTGCCGGCCATGCCGGCGAAGAATGCCGAGGGGCTTGGCTCCACGCGCACCATGCTGAGGCGCGCTTCGAATTGCTCGGAGAGGTTGCGCTCGAAGCTGGGCCAATGATCGCTGCCGGGAATCAATTCGGCCAGCAGGGCGAGCATTTGGCAGCCGTTGCAGACGCCGAGGGTCAAGGTGGCGGGATTGTGGAAAAAATCTTCAAACTGCTTTCGCAAGGGCTCGTTGCAGAGGATCGATTTGGCCCAGCCGCCGCCGGCGCCGAGCACGTCGCCGAAGGAGAAGCCGCCACAGGCGGCCAGGGCGTCGAAGTGCGCCAGTTTGGCGTCGCCGCCGGCCAGGTCGGTCATATGCACGTCGATGGCGTCGAAGCGGGCGCGGTCGAATGCCGCCGCCATTTCCATCTGGCCGTTGACGCCTTGCTCGCGCAGGACCGCCACCCGCGGCCGCCGGCCCACATTGACGTAGGGCGCGGTGATGTCTTGCTGGGGGTCGAAGCTGGGCAGGAACTGGATGCCTGGGTCGTTTTCGTCGAGCAGGGCGTCGTATTCCTGTTGTGCGCAGTCGGCGTTGTCGCGCAGGCGCTGCATGTGATAGCTGGTTGCCGCCCAGCGGCGCTGCAAGTCGCTGCGCGGGCGGCGCAGGATCTCATCCGTGCCCTGGCGAATCAGCACGTCGCCATGGGCGGCGGGCTTGCCGATTTCGCAAAGCAGCCCACTTATGCCATGTTCGTCGGCCAATTCGCGCAAGGCCGGCAGGCGGTCGTCGCGCACTTGCAGCACGGCGCCGATTTCCTCGTTGAACCAGTAGGCGAGCGGGTCGCTGCCCGGCGGTGTTTCGAGTTCCAGCCCGCAGCGGGCGGCGAAGGCCATTTCCAGCGCGGTGGTGAGCAGCCCGCCGTCGGAACGGTCGTGATAGGCGAGCGCCAGGTCGCGGGCGCGGCATTCGGCGAGGAATGCGAACAAGGCGCGCAGGCTTGCCGGGCTGTCCACATCCGGCGGCGCGCCGGCGATGCGGCGGTAGGCTTGGCCGAGCGCGGAGCCGCCAAGCCGGTTGCGGCCGCCGCCGAGGTCGAGCAGGAGCAGCCGGCTTGGGCCGCAATCGGTGCGGATTTGCGGCGTCCAGGTGCGGCGCACATTGGCCACGGGCGCGAAGGCGCTGATTACCAGCGAGAGGGGCGCGGTCATTTCGCGTTCTGTGCTTTCAGAGGACTCCGCGAAGCCTGTGCGCGCTGAATTCTCGGCGCACTCCACGCTGCCGGTGCTTTCTGCGCCACCGGTGCGTTCTGCGCTCACGGTTTGCTCGAGGCTTTCGGTTGGCTCGGCACTTCCAGCCCGCTCAAGGTTGCCTTCCCGCCCCAGGCCCTCGCGCCAAACCGTGCGCATCGACATGGAATCCTTGCCCACCGGGATGCAAATGCCAAGTTGCGGGCAGAACTCGCGGGCGACGGCCTCCACGGTGGCGTAAAGCCGCGCGTCCTCGTGGCCGTGGCCGGCGGCGACCATCCAGTTGGCGGAGAGTTTGATGTCGCCGATGGCGGCGATGTCGGCGCAGGCGATATTGGTGAGCGCCTCAGTGATGGCCATGCGGCCCGATGCCGGCGCGTCGAGCAAGGCCAGCGGCGCGCACTCGCCCATGGCCATGGCTTCGCCGGCGTGGCCGCTGTAGGAATTGCAAGTGACCGCGGCGTCGGCCACGGGCGTCTGCCAGGGGCCGACCATCTGGTCGCGGCACACTTGGCCGGTGATGCTGCGGTCGCCGATGGTGATGAGAAAAGCCTTGCTCGCCACGGTTGGCACGGCGAGCACACGGTCGATGGCGTCCGCCAAGGCGATGCCGCCGGTATCGAATTCAGCCGTTTGCGGCGGCGGGGAAAGCGCTTCGCGGTGCATCGCCGGCGGTTTGCCGAACAATAGCTCCAGCGGCAGGTCGATGGGGCGGTTATCGAAGTGGGCGTCGCTCAGCGAGAGCCGTTTTTCGGCGGTGGCCTCGCCGACGACCGCGAAGGGGCAGCGCTCGCGGGCGCAGATGCGTTCGAATCTCGCCAGGTCGCCGGCGTCGATGGCGAGCACATAGCGTTCCTGGGCTTCGTTGCACCAGATTTCCAGCGGCGACAGGCTCGATTCGGCGCTGGGAATCGCCCGCAGCGAAAAGTCGCCGCCGGTGCCGGCGTCTTTGACCAGTTCCGGCAGCGCGTTGGCGAGCCCGCCCGCGCCGACGTCGTGGATGAAGCGGATTGGATTCTCGCCGCCGAGTTGCCAGCAGGCGTCGATCACTTCCTGGCAGCGGCGCTGCATTTCCGGGTTGTCGCGTTGCACCGAGGCGAAGTCGAGCTCCTCGCTGGCTGCGCCGGAAGCCATCGAGGAAGCCGCGCCGCCGCCGAGGCCGATGAGCATGGCCGGGCCGCCGAGCACGACCAGTTTTGCGCCGGGGCCCACCGCGCCCTTTTGCACGTGTTGCGCGCGGATGTTGCCTAGGCCGCCGGCGATCATGATGGGCTTGTGGTAGCCGCGCAATTCGCCTTCGACGCGCTCTTCGAAACTGCGGAAATAGCCGCACAGCGCGGGCCGGCCGTATTCGTTGTTGAAGGCCGCGCCGCCGATGGGTCCTTCGAGCATGATTTCCAGCGCGGATGCGATTTGGCCGGGCTTGCCGAAGTCTTCCTCCCAGGGCTGGGGAAAATCGGGAATGCGCAGGTTGGAAACGCTGAAGCCGGTCAGCCCCGCTTTGGGTTTGGCGCCGGTTCCGGTGGCGCCTTCGTCGCGAATCTCGCCGCCGGAGCCGGTTGACGCGCCGGGGAATGGCGCGATGGCGGTGGGGTGGTTGTGGGTTTCCACTTTCATGAGGATGTGGGCGGGTTCAAGTGTGGCGGCGTAGCGGCGCGACTTTGGTTCGGGGAAAAAGCGCTGGGCTGGGTGGCCTTCCATCACCGCGGCGTTGTCCTTGTAGGCGGACAGCACACCAGCGGGGGACGCGCGGTGGGTGTGGCGGATCATGTCGAACAGGGAATGTTGCCTGGGCTCGCCGTCAATGGTCCAGGAGGCGTTGAAAATTTTGTGGCGGCAGTGCTCTGAGTTGGCCTGGGCGAACATCATCAGCTCGACGTCGGTGGGGTTGCGGCCGAGCGCGGCGAAGTTCTCGCAAAGATAGTCGATTTCATCGGGGGCCAGCGCCAGCGCCATTTCCTCGTTTGCGCGCAGCAGGGATTCGCGGCCGCCGCCGAGGATGTCGACCGAAACCATGGGGCTTGGGGCTTGGTGTTGGAACAGGCGGGCGGCTTCGCGGGTGTCCGGCAGTACGGCCTGGGTCATGCGGTCGTGGATCAGGGCGGTCCATTCCGGTTTGACGGCCTCGGCTCCGAAAAAGTAGATGATGCCGCGCTCGATGCGGCCGAGGTGGGATAGTCCGCAGTTGCGCAGAATGTCGGTGGCTTTGCTTGACCAGGGGGGGATGGTGCCGGGTCTGGGTACGACGAGGCAGCTTGTCGGGTTTGGGTCTGTGGCCCCATTTGCCGGCCAGGGCGCGCCGTAGCGCAGCAGCACTTCCAGTTTTTGCCAGTCGGATTCGGATGAAATGCTGTGTTCGACGAAGTGGACGAAGCGGGCGGAGATGGATTCGAGATTGGGGTTGACGAGGCGCAGTGCGCTAAGCAGATTTTCGGTTTTGAATGGTGAGAGCGCTGTGCCCCCGAACAGCACCTGCATTTGAGAATTCCCGGATCGGTTGGCAATGCGGGGTGAACGTTGATGTGGGCGCAATGATACGGGATTTGGCTAGGGAGTGCTTGCCGTCCCTGGGTTACCCCCCACCAAAACTGCTATCGCAGTTTTGACTCCCCCTCAAGGGGGGAGTGTTACTGGGGTTTATTTGGTTCTTTTGCGGGTGAAGAAGGTGCGTAGCAGGGTGGCGCTTTCTTCGGCCAGGATGCCTTCGACGACTTCGATGCGGTGGTTGAGCCAGGTTTTTTCCGCCAGCGACTCGCGGCTGAGCACGGCGCCGGCACGGGGCTCGCGGGCGCCGAAAACGAGCCGCGCGATGCGGGCGTGGATCATGGCGCCGACGCACATGGCGCAGGGTTCTATGGTGACGTAGAGGCAAGCGCCGGGCAGGCGGTAGTTGCCGCGCTTGGCGGCGGCTTGCCGCAGGGCTTCGATTTCGGCGTGGGCGGTGGGGTCCCGGGCGCCGACTGGGCGGTTGTGTCCGCGGCCGATGATTTCGCCATCGCAGACCAGCACGGCGCCGACGGGAACCTCGTCTTCCGACTCCGCCTGTCGCGCCAGCGCGAGCGCCGCGCGCATGTGGTGCGCGTCGTCTGCTTCTGTCACAGGGCTTGTTCCGGGGTGGGTTTTGGAGCGGCGGAGAGCCGCGCTATCCAGTGCATGCTGGCGGCGACGGCGGGGCCGATCAGCAGGGCGAACAGCACGGTACCCAATCCCACTGTGCCGCCCAGGAGCCAGCCGACGGCGACCACGGAGACTTCCAGCACGCCGCGCACCAAGGCGATGGGGCGTCCGCTGAGGCGCTGCATGGCGGTCATCAGGCCATCGCGGGGGCCGGGGCCGAGGTTGGCGATGAGATACAGACCGCTGCCGAAACCGAACAGCAATATTCCGACGATTACTTCCAGCAAGCGCAGCAGCGGCATCTCCGGCTGCGGCATAAATGGCAGCGAGCCGCCCATGGCGGCGGCGACGATGATGGCGTTCATGATGGTGCCGATGCCGGGAATCTCTTTCAATGGGATCCAGAGCAGGAGCACGACGGCACTGATGGAGAATGTCGCCCAGCCGATGCCGATGCCGGTCTGGCGGGATACTCCCTGGGCAAGCACGGTCCAGGGGCTGACGCCGGCGCCGGAGGCGATGAGCAGGGCCTCGCCAACGCCAAGCAGCACCAGCCCGGCGCACATCAGCGAAAAAGTGGCAAGCCGGGGCCGCGGATTGAGCGGCTCGGGGGAACTCCAGGCGGTGCGCGGAACCTGTTTAACAGCCAGCGGCGCCCACATCTCAGGGCTCGCCCGAATAGACCCGCACGTAGTCGACTTCCATGCTCACCGGAAAAACCGTCGCCGCGTTGGGCGGGCCTGGGAAGCGTCCGCCCACGGCGACATTCAGAACGATATAGAAGGAACGGTCGAAGGGCGCCGGGAACGGCGCGGCGGTGGTGTACCAGTCGCGCTGGGTGGCGTACAAGGTGTCGTCCACATACCAGCGCATTTCCCGCTCGTCCCATTCCAGGGCGTAGACGTGGAATTGCTGCGTTGCATCGGTTGCGACGATATGCCGATTGCCGAAGGAGGTGTTGTTGGGCCAGGCGCCGCCGTAATGCAAGGTGCCGGTGACGGCGTTGCCGCCGCTGCCGCCAAGATTGACCGCCTCCATGATGTCGATCTCGCCGGATGCGGCCCAGCCGCCGTAATATTCTTCCTGGGGCATGAGCCAGAACGCGGGCCACATGCCCTGCCCCGCCGGCAGCTTCATGCGCGCTTCTATGCGGCCGTAGCGGAAGGCGAAGCGGTCGCGGGTATTGATGCGGGCTGAGGTGTATTGCAAGCCGCCGCGGGCTTCGCGGCGCGCGGTGATGACCAGGTTGCCGTTTTCGATTTGCGCGCTGTTCGGCAAATACCATTGCAGTTCGCTGTTGCCCCAGCCGGGGATGCCGTATTGGCTGCCGTCGCCGGTTTCGAAAAACCAGCTTTGCGGGTCCAGCCGGGTGCCGTCGAATTCGTCTTGCCACACCAGCCGCAGCCCGCCTTCGGGCGTGACAGGTTCGTTGTTGGCGACGGTCAGCGTCGGGTTTTCGATGTTTTCGTTCGTTGCGGGCATCGGTGGCGCAACGGTGACGGTTTCAGTGTCGAGCACGGCGGGGGGCAGCGCGGTGAAGGCGCCGCCGCTTAGTTGCATGCTGGCGGCGTTGACGACTTCGTCGCAATCGAGCCGCGCGCCGCCGCCGGAAAATCCGTTGGGCAAATCGAATTCCTCGGCCAGAAAGCGCAGCGTGATCGATTCCGCCGCCGCCGGGTAGTCGATGGAGTCCAGCGTGGCACCGCCCGCGTCAGTGATGCCAAGCCGGCAATTGGCCTCGGACTCGGTGTCATTGATGACCAGAATCGCGACTTCGCTGGCATGGTCCAGAGTGGGAAACTGAAAGCTGGCGCCGCTTTGCGCGGAAGGCAGGAAAGTCATTGCAATGGTTTGGCCCACGGCGGTCAGCGAGAGGACGCTTTGGGCCACCACGGGCTCGGAACATTCGAGCTTGGCGTAGCCCAGGTTGAGGGCGCCGGCGCCTTCGCTGAGCACGATGAGCAGGCCGCCGTCGGCCGCAAGATTGAAATTGAGTGTGTTGCCGTTGAGGACGAAATCTCCGAAGGCCGCGAAGCGGTCGCGGTCGAGCGTGGCGCTGAGCGTGAGTTGGCAGTTGCCGGCCGAGGCTGAGACGTTGGTGGCGAGAATTCGCGTTTGCCAACCCTCTCCGTCAACCACCAAGGGGAGAAGATGCTGTGTTTTCGCCAGCTCGTCGGCGGGCCAGGCTATGGCCGGCAACGCTGGAATAATCGCCGCGGCGAATTTTAAGTATTGATTCAAGACTGGAACCCCTCCCCCATCCATCGCGCAGCCGCCAAGTGTACTGGATTTGCCATGCCAAACAAGTGGAGCGCGTGATCTCGATGAGATCCTGCGACTGCGCGCAGAATGACGTGACGTGGAATGTGGGATTCTGCGGCTTCGCGCGGAATGTTGAAACACCGTCATCCTGCGCGAAGTCGCAGGATCTCTTCGCGACACTCCAGCCGTTTTCGTTGAGTGCTTGCGAGGCGGACTTCACCATGCAAAGTCTGCGGCGGATTCGGTTTCCGTATTGCAAAGCATCATGCAAACCCTTGTGCAAACCTTCATGCGAAGCATCATGCAAACGATTATGCAATCTTTAGGCCATATTTTGGCCAAAGAGACCGCCATCTTGTTCCGGTTTCGCGTCTATTAGGAATGCATTTGGCAAAATGTTTGCCGCGCTTCTCTTGCCTGATATACCGCTTGAAGGTTTCGAACAACTCGCGTATGCTTGCCGCTCTTTTTTACCACCCATGCCGTATTTTGTTTCCGGAGTTTGGTTTTCCGGCGTTTATGGCAACCTACAGGAGGATTCGATGGCTATCGACGAAAGTTCGTTGAGCAAAGGCAATATCAGGAAGTTGAACGCATTGCGCAAGTCGCTCGGCAATACCATTGCCGAAGACGCGTTCGCCAGGTGGCTGGCGGAGGAAACGCCTCCCGCACCCAAAGCGGACCCCGTGGCAGAGCGGATTGTCGAAGCGCTGTCGGGAATGGAGGATGACCGCTCGTTCAACCTTGGCCGCTACGGTTACACCGTGCGCAGGGCGAAAGGCAAAGGCCGTTCGGGCTTTGTCGCGATGCGCAACGAAAAAACCGATTGACCAGCCGCCATTTTGGCGCAAAGGCCGGTTGCCATCGCAGTTTCGGGAACCGGCTTACTCCCATTCGATGGTCGCGGGTGGCTTGCTTGAAATATCGTAAGTCACCCGCGATACTTCCGCGATCTCGTTCATGATTCGGCTGGATACCGTCTCCAGCAGTTCGACGTCGAGCCGCGCCCAGCGCGCCGTCATGAAGTCGACGGTTTCCACCGCGCGCAAGCCGATAACCCAGGCGTAACGGCGCGCGTCGCCCACCACACCCACCGACTTCACTGGCATAAACACGGCAAAAGCCTGGCTGACTTTGTCGTAGGCTTTAGCGCTGCGCAATTCTTCGATAAAAATCGCATCGGCGCGGCGCAAAATGTCGCAATATTCCTTGCGAACTTCGCCGATAACGCGAACGCCCAGGCCCGGCCCCGGGAACGGGTGGCGGTAAACCATCTCCCGCGGCAGGCCGAGTTCGAGGCCGAGTTTGCGCACTTCATCCTTGAACAATTCGCGCAAGGGTTCGAGCAGTTTGAGTTTCATCGTTGCCGGAAGCCCACCCACATTGTGATGCGATTTGATCACCCGCGCCTTGCCCGTTTGCGAGCCCGCCGACTCAATCACATCGGGATAAATGGTGCCTTGCGCCAGCCAGCGCACATCCGGCAGCCGCTCCGCTTCTTGCTCGAATACTTCGATGAAAGTGTTGCCGATAATGCGGCGTTTGGCTTCGGGTTCGGTCACGCCTTGCAAACGCTTGAGAAAAAGATCGGCCGCATTGGCCCGAATCACCTGGATTCCCATACTGGCGGAAAAAGTGGCCATCACCTGGTCGCCTTCGCCCATGCGCAGCAAGCCATTGTCGACGAACACGCACCAGAGCTGGTCGCCGATGGCGCGATGCAAAAGCGCCGCGACCACCGCCGAATCGACGCCGCCCGACAGTCCGAGCAGCACCTGGCCGGCGCCGACTTTTTCTCTGACTTCCGCCACCGCATCCTTGATGATGTTGCCGGGAGTCCAAAGCGGGTCGCAGCCGCAGATTTCGTGCACAAAACGCTCCATGATGCGCTGGCCACTGGCGGTGTGGGTGACTTCCGGGTGAAATTGCAGGCCGTACCAACCGCGTTCGTCGTTGGCCAGCGCCGCAATCGGCGCGCTTTCCGTGGCGGCGGCGACGGAAAATCCGGCTGGCGCGGCGACCACCTTGTCGCCGTGGCTCATCCAAACGTCAAGTTGCGGCTTGGCGTCCGGGCCAATGCGGTCTTCAATGCCTTGCAGCAAACGGCAAGGCGCTTGAAGGGCGACCTGGGCGAAACCGAACTCGGACTTGTCCGAAGCTTCCACCTTGCCGCCGAAATGCTCGGCCATGATTTGCAGGCCGTAGCAAATGCCAAGCACGGGCACGCCCAATTCGTAGAGGTAGGCCGGCGGCCGCGGCGCGGCGGCGGCGTCGGCGGATTCCGGCCCGCCGGAGAGAATAATGCCTTTTGGGGCAAAAGCGCGGGCGGCGGCTTCGCTCAGGTCGTAATCGTGGATTTCGCAGTACACGCCAGCCTCGCGCACGCGGCGGGCGATCAACTGGGTGTATTGGGAGCCGAAGTCCAGCACCAGGATTTTTTGCGCGTGGATATCGGTGGCGGGCGCCGCGCCGGGAGGGTCAGTAGACTTGGTAATTGGGAGCTTCCTTGGTGATGCTGACATCGTGCACATGGGATTCGGAAATGCCGGCGGCGGTGATCTTGACGAAGCGGGTGTCGGTGCGCAAGCTTTCGATGTCGCCGCAGCCGGTGTAACCCATGCTCGAGCGCAAGCCGCCCATCAACTGGTGCACGATGGCGGACATGGGGCCTTTGTAGGGCACGCGGCCTTCGATGCCTTCGGGGACCAGTTTCTCGGCGCCCGCGTCGGCTTCCTGGAAATAGCGGTCGCTGGAGCCCTGGGATGACGACATCGCGCCGAGGGAGCCCATGCCGCGGTAAGTCTTGTAGCTTCTGCCCTGGTACAGCTCAACTTCTCCGGGCGCTTCTTCCGAGCCCGCCAACAGCGAACCCACCATGACCACATGGGCGCCGGCGGCGAGCACTTTGGCGATGTCGCCGGAGTAGCGCACGCCGCCGTCGGAGATGACGCAGACATCGGTGTCGCGCAGGGCCGCGACCACGTTGGCGACCGCGGTGAGCTGCGGCACGCCGACTCCGGTGACGATGCGCGTGGTGCAAATCGAGCCTGGGCCGATACCAACTTTTACCGCGTCGGCGCCGGCCTCGACCAGGTCGCGCGCGGCTTCGGCGGTGGCGATATTGCCGCCGACCACGGAGATTTCGGGATAGCGCGCCTTGGTTTTCCTGACCTGGTCGAGCACACCCTGGGAGTGCCCATGGGCGGTATCGACCACGATCACATCGACGCCAGCTTCAACGATGGCCTGCACGCGCTCGTTGTTCTCGCCGCCCACGCCCACCGCCGCGGCGGCCCGCAGGCGGCCGAGTTCGTCCTTGCAGGCATTGGGGAAATCTTCGGATTTGCGAATGTCTTTCAAGGTGATCAAGCCGCGCAGTTCGAAACCGCCATTGACCACCAGTACTTTCTCGATGCGGTGCCGGTGCAGCAGGGCTTTGACTTCTTCGAGTTGGTAGTCCTCGCCCACGGTGACCAGTCTTTCCCGCGGCGTCATGATGTTGTCCACCCTGGCGTCCATGTTGGTTTCGAAACGCACGTCGCGGCTGGTGACGATGCCCACCAGCGCGCTGCCGTCTACCACGGGCATGCCGGAGATATTGTTCTCCCGCATCAGGTCCACCAGGTCGCGCACGGTGGCATGGACGGGGATGGTGATGGGGTCCCGCACGACGCCGCTTTCGTACTTTTTCACCAGCCGCACCTCGCGCGCCTGGCGCTCGATGCTCATGTTCTTGTGGATGACGCCAAGCCCGCCTTCCTGGGCCATGGCGATGGCGAGCCTGGACTCGGTGACCGTGTCCATGGCGGCGGAAATCAGCGGAATATTGAGTGGAATCGCGCGGCTCAAGCGCGTTTCGAGCTTGGCTTTGGCGGGCAGAATGGTCGAGTGGGCGGGCAGCAGCAGAACGTCGTCGAACGTGAGAGCTTCTTCAGCAATACGCAACATGAGATGGCAACACCCGCAAAGCGGGCATTATACAGATGCCCGATTTTTGTGTACAGGCGCAGCCCAAGGCTATGCTAGTTGCGTCGAAAATGGATTCCGCACCAGGACACCGCCATACATGCGGCCGTCTTGAAAATCCTCCGATATCAATTCAGGAACGCCATACGCTTCCGCGTAGGCCCAGAGGTGCGCATCGAACCAGGAAAGCTGATAGGCCGCCGCGCCCCGCATTGCGGTCCGGAGTACATTTTGATCGGGGTACAGGACAGGGAATTGTGTCATCAATTCCTCGGCTTCGCGGCGGGCGTCCAGTGGTTCCAGCAATCGGTTTTCCTCACCGCCGCGTGTGGTGGCGGCGACAAATTCAATGATCGCCTGATGGGGAATCCGGGCGGTGCCGTCGAGCAGTCCTTTGCGCAACAGCGCGGTTGCGATTTCCTGCTTTTCGGAAAATCTCGAATCGAATCTGTACACCAAAACATTGGTATCAATCAGAACTTGATGCGCCACGCTGGTAAAGCTCTTCTCTGGTCCATGATCTCGTGCTTTCGGGTTTGCCGCTTGCGGGGCGCCGACGAAGTCGCTGGCGTTCGGTAGCGGCATCGAACAAACGCAATCGGACTTTGAGCGCGAGAATTCCATTCGTATCCAGCGCGCGGGGAGGAAGCACGCGTATGACTTCTCCGGCTTCTTCGAAGCGGATGTCGTCTCCGGGTTGGATGCCATACTTGACAGCCAGCGCTTTGGGGACGGTTACTTGAAATTTGCTGGTGACCTTGCTCATGTCCTTACTTTAGCAAGGAATATATCCTTGTCAAGAAATCATTGCGCGGAAGCACACACGCGACTTGATCGGATTTATTCTTCAGGCGCATCTGGGATGGGCGGCGGGCGCAGCCGTTTGTACAGAAATGCGGTCAGCGGCAGGCTGAGGCACAGGCTAAAGTAGCCCAACCCCGCCCAAGGCAGGAGCGCGCCGGTGAAGGATGTCGCGGCCACGGCGCAGGCCAGCGCGGTAAGACCCACCACGGCGGCCATCACGATCCGCTTCCAACTCAGGTGAATCTCGTGTTTATTCAGGCGCAGGGGTTCCCGGTGGCGCAATCCATTCAGATACAGCGCGATGACTATGAGCGCAAGGCACAGCACGCCAAAGGCCGAGAACAGAAACATGTTGGAGACGTGGAGATCGGTCCATTCGCCGTCATCGACCATGATGTTCGCTCCCAGCGAGCCGCCGGAGAAGTAGAAAATGCCGGATTGGAGCATGAGTTTCAGCGGATACACGAAGACCAGCACCAGCATAACGACGGCGAGGCTGAGAATCACGGTTACGCGGTCTTGCAATCCGAAAATGCGGCTCCAGCCGACGTGCACGAGCCACAATTGACCGATGAACAGCGCGCTGATGAGAAAGGCGGGAATGTCGCGCGCGGTTTCCACGAGCTGGGCGGGGCTGCGGGGAATTTCGTCGATGCTGATCACGAGCAAGGTTAGGGCGAAGGCGAAGGCCGCATCGACGAAAGTCTCGATCCGGGTCATGCTGTGGCCGCGCAGGATCAGACCGCGGTCGCGGGGGCAGGACGCCAGATATTCATCGTTCAGTCGTTCCATATTTTCCTCGCAACGTCATTCTGCGCGCAGCGAAGCACTCCTCCTCCCGTCATTCTGCGCGCAGCGAAGCGGAGACGCAGAATCTCATCGGGACTTGTGGCTTCGATCCGTCGCCGACGGCGGGCGGGCGGTTCAGCGGACGCCGTGAATACGGTCCAGCCGCCAAGCATAGCTTGGCGTCGTTCCGGCTGCGCATGAAGCTGCGCTTCATAAACGCTTGCCTCCACCCCTGTAGGCTTCGAGCTCGCCATCCTGGCTCGCACGCCCGCTGAACCGCCCGCCCGCCGTCGGCGACTCACATTGTGCGGATTCTCAACGCCATTCGACGCGTTGCGCTGCGCAATCGAAGCCGGCAGGCACTTGCATCGGGGTCTAACTATATAGAAACTCTGCGTGACGCAAAAATCGGCGAACGATTTTATGACTGATAACCGCTCTGATCCATCGACAATGAACAAGCTGCTGCGGGAGCCGATGACGCATTTCGTCGTGCTGGCGGGCTTGCTGTTCGGGGTTTATGGCCTGTCCAGCCTTGGCGGCGGCGAACTGTTGGAAGTCAGCCAGGGGGATATCGACGCCCGAATTTTCATGCGGGAGCTTGCCACGGGCAGGGAAGTGACCGAGGAGGAGCGCGAGCAAATCACCGCGCTGCATATCGAGGAGCAGATCCTGGTGCGTGAGGCGGTCCGGCTCGAACTCGACAACGACGCGCGCATCCACGACATGCTCGCGCAGAAAATGCGCCACGTGCTTTCCGGCGACGTCATCCAGCCGAGCGATGCGGAACTGCGCGCGTACTACGATGCCAACCGCGACCGTTACACGACCCTGGAAACTGTCGACGTGGTCGAACTGGTGTTCGACAGCCGCGACGACCCGGCGCAGGAAGCGCTCGCCTTGCTTGCCGCCGGCGCGGAGGCGGAAGAAATTCTGGCGCTTGAGCCTGGCACGGACTCGCCACTGCCGCGGGTGAGCCGTCTCGACCTTATGAATATTTTCAGCGAGGCGTTCTCGGAGCAGGTGTTCGCCGCGCAAATTAACGATTGGGTCGGGCCTTATGTCAGCAATCGCGGCCAGCATTGGCTGCGGGTGATCGCGCGGGATGAAGCGGAGCTGGCCGATTTTGGGGAAATTATCGACCGGGTGCGGCTCGACTGGATCGCCACCGAAGAAGACCGGCTGCTGCAAATCGAAGTCGACCGGCTGTGGGACGATTATGTCATCGTCATCAATGACTGATTCCGCCGAACGCGCCGCGCATCCGCCCATGGCCCTGAAACCGGAACGGCGGGGCGGGCGTCTTCAAGGACCGAATTTTCCGGGGGCTCGCCGCACGCGCCCGGCAGCGGGATGTTGGGGCTGTCATGTCGAAGTCGTCAATGACTGAGCTCATGCGCAAATGGCTCGCCTGCATTTTGCTGTCGATGCCGGCCGTGCCGGTGTTCGCCCACGATATCAACATCACTGGCATGGCCCGGGTGATTTTGCAGGAAACCGAACCGGGCGCGTATCGGCTTTCGGTGGTCGACGCCCAGGTGCCGCCGCTGTTCAATATTGAACGGATTCTGCCGGAAAGATGCGAGGGCCTGCCGCCCGCGCCTTTCGCCTATCGCTTCTCCTGCGAGCCGCAATTGAACGTCGACGACAGCCTGGTCTTCCCATGGGGGCTGTCCGGGGTGCTCGTCATCGCCAACTGGATCGAGGGCGATGGCGTCATCGCCTATGTGCCCGGCGACGGCGTTGAAGTTGCCGTGCCGCTGACCGAACTCAAGGCCGGTGCCGGTTCCTGGACCACGCTGGCCGGGCGATATCTCATCATCGGCGCCGAACATATTCTGTTCGGCATCGATCATTTGCTGTTCGTGCTGGGCCTGTTGCTGCTCATGCGGGGTTTTTGGAAGCTGGTGCAAACGGTTACCGCGTTCACCATCGCCCACAGCATCACTTTGGCCTGCGCCGTGCTGGGCGTTTTTCCAGTGCCTGGCGCGCCGGTGGAGGTGTTGATCGCGCTTTCAATCGCTTTTCTCGCGCGGGAAGTCATCATGGGCCAGCGCGGAGAGGAGACGCTGGTGCATCGCCGGCCGTGGCTGGTTGCATTCCTGTTCGGGCTGTTGCACGGTTTTGGTTTCGCCGGAGCTCTGGGGGAGCTGGGCCTCAGCGACGCGGACATTCCGCTTGCGCTGCTGTTTTTCAACATCGGTGTTGAGTTGGGCCAAGTGGGATTCATTTGTGTGCTGCTGGCGGCGCATTACACGATTCAGCGCGCGAGCCGCAGTATGATGTTCAGTGTTGAACGCGGCCTGGCTTATGGGCTGGGCGCGATTGCCACGTACTGGTTTATCGAGCGCTTGCCGGCGCTGGTGGGTGCCTAGCGGTAGTTTGGTGGCGGCGGGTTTGACCCCCCACCAAAACTGCTGCGCAGTTTTGACTCCCCCCTCAAGGGGTGAGGCCCGGTCGGCGAAGCCGACGAAAAGCGAAGCTTTTCGAGGGCCGAACGGCTCGCCATGGATGGCGAGACCGGGGGTGCTCGAAGCCGAAGCCCTCGCGCCAGGGATGGCAAGCACAATCCAACAGAATCCACCAATTTAGCGTAGGTAAACTCATGAAATATGTAGATGGGTGAGGCCCGGTCGGCGAAGCCGACGAAAAGCGAAGCTTTTCGAGGGCCGAACGGCTCGCCATGGATGGCGAGACCGGGGGTGCTCGAAGCCGAAGCCCTCGCGCCAGGGATGGCAAGCACAATCCAACAGAATCCACCAATTTAGCGTAGGTAAACTCATGAGATATGTAGATGGCTTCATCACCCCCGTCCCCAACAAAAACAAGCAAGCATTTCTGAATGCCGCGAAACGGGCGGCCAATGTGTTCCTGGAGCATGGCGCGCTGGAATATGTCGATTGCTGGGGCGCGGATGTGCCCATTGGCAAACAAACCTCGTTCCCCCGGGCGGTGGAACTGCGCGAGGATGAAACTGTTTGCTTTTCCTGGATCGTATGGGAATCGAAGGAAGTCCGGGATGAAGGCATGGCGAAGGTTCGCCAGGACCCGCGCATGCATCCCGACCAGTTGGAAGTTCCCTTCGACCAGATCTTTGATCATCAACGCATGATTGTCGGCTTGTTTGAAGTGATGGCGCACACCAAGGCGGAATGAGGGCGCCAGGGCGGATTTGCTAAAATTCGCCGCGAGGGGGGCGCTGCTGGAGGTAGTTCCCTCGCGAAGCCGCTCAGTCTTGATGGGTTGGAGCGATTGGTTCGAGATTCTGCGACTCCGCTTCGCTGCGCGCAGAATGACTGATAAGGGGGAAGCTTCGCCTTTGACCGGATGACAGTTGAGGGCGGCTTCGTCGTTGACCGAATAACAGTCATGGAATACCTCGCCTATCAGCGAAGGACTGTTGGGGGCAGCCTCGTTTCAGATCGAATATCAGTTGAGGGGAGCTTCGCTTTTGACCGGATACAGTTGCGGAAGCTTTGTCTTTGGCTGAATTACAGGTGAATTGATGGTTCGCCGGATTTATATTGCGCTGGTGCTGCTGTTGGCGACCGGATTGTGCTCGGCTCCGGTTTGGGCAGAGGACGGGAACGAGGCGCGGGCCGATTTCATTATCGCCACCGAAGGCGGCAAGCAGCTTGCGGTCCACAGTGAAGTTTCACCCGTGCAAATCAACCGCATGCACAGTTGGCGGTTGCGCTTGAGCGATGCCGCGGGCGCGCCGGTTTCCGGCGCGGAAATCCTCGTGCAAGGCGGCATGCCGGAGCATGACCATGGCCTGCCCACCCAGCCCGCGGTCACTGGCGAGATTGCGCCCGGCATCTATCTGTTGCAGGGAGTGCGCTTCCACATGCCGGGGCGCTGGCTGATGGAATTTTCCATCAGGCTTAACGGGGATGCCGATAGCGCCAGTCTCGAATTCGCATTGTGAGCAAGCGCAAAGCCGCCATTCTGTTTTTGCCCGCCGCCGCAGCCTTGCTATGGCTGCTGGCGCCACGGCCCTTGCCCGATAGCTGGACCGAGTCCGAAGCGAGCCTGATCGCTTCGCTTTCGCTGAGCGCCCTGCCGCCGCTGGCGGGCGACCCAAGCAATGCCGCGGCGGACGATGAGCGCGCGGCGGAACTTGGCCACCGTTTGTTTTTCGACCCAAGGCTGAGCAGCAATGGCGCTGTATCTTGCGCGACTTGCCATCGGCCCGAACTCTCCTTTACCGATGGCCTGCCGATTGCCGTGGGAACCGGCCTCGGGCAGCGCCACACGCCCGGACTGTTGGGGGTCGCCCACAGCCCCTGGTTTTACTGGGACGGCCGCCGCGACAGCCAATGGGCCCAGGCGCTGGCGCCGCTGGAGACGCATTTCGAGCAAGGCGCGGGCCGCGGCGCAGTGGTTCACCTCCTCGTCACCGACTCGGAATACAAGACCCTGTACGAGGAGATTTTCGGTGCCCTGCCCGACCCGGCGCGCCTGCCGAACTCCGCTTCGCCCCTTGGCGGAGATGCGCAGCAAGCTGCCTGGCGCAAGCTGGAACCTGACCTGCAACGCGGAATTTCGACGGCCTTCGCCAATGCCGGCAAGGCGCTGGCGGCGTATCAACGCAAACTGCTGCCGGGCAGATCGCGTTTCGACGACTATGCCGACGCGCTCAGGCAAATTCGCGCCACGCGCCAGGGAGACTTGCTCAGCCGCGAGGAGACCGCGGGCCTGGCGCTGTTCATCGACAAGGCGCAATGCGTCAATTGCCACAACGGCCCATTGTTCACCAATCACGAATTCCACAACACCGCCATTTTGCCCTTGGCCGGGCGAATGCCGTCCATAGGCCGCTTTGACGGTATCCGGCTGGCGCGCGAGGACCCCTTCAATTGCCTTGGCGAATTCAGCGACGCGGGGCCGAATCAATGCGCCGAATTGCGCTTCGCCAGGGATGACAGCGAGCTGGTCGGCGCGCACAAAACGCCAAGTCTGCGCAATGTTTCGCTGACCGCGCCTTACATGCACACGGGGCAATTCGCGAGCTTGGGAGATGTGCTGCGACATTACGACGAAGCACCAACGGCCATGCTGGGCGACAACGAGGCCAAGCCACTCGACTTGTCCAGCAGGGAACTGCGCCAGCTTGACGCCTTTCTGCGCAGCCTTGAGGCCGAGCCCGCCACCGCCGAGAAGTGGCTGCGTCCTCCGCCGCCCGATGGGTGAGGACCGGTCGGCGCAGCCTGCGCGGGAGCGACGCATGCCTCGCCTACTAAGCGGATTCCATGCGGCGATTCGGGTGAGGTGTGCCCCGCCCCGCAGCGCAAGAATGGCGTTTGCTAGTTGTCGGGCAAGGCGAAGACCAGAATTGAACCGCCTTGGGGCACGTAAAAGTTGGTTCCGCGCACGCGGTTGATCGAGTTTTGCTCGCGTTGGGCATCGACGCCCCAGCCGCTTTGCACGGCGATGTATTGCCGGCCTTCGATGGCGAAGCTGGAGGGCACGCCGGTGATTCCCGAACTCGTCGGGTAGCGCCAGAGGATCTCGCCGGTGGCGGCGTCGAATGCGCGGAAATAGCGGTCGTTGGTGCCCCCCATGAACACCAGATTGCCGGCGGTGGCGAGCACCGGTCCCCAGTTGTGGCTGGCGAAAGTCGCGGTCCAGACTTCTTCGCCGGTATCCACATTCCAGGCCTGCAATTCGCCGATGTGTTCGGTGCCCTCGCGGATGAAAAAGCCGCCGTTGTCCGCCTGGCCCCGGCCCATGAATGTGCGTCCGGCCTGGTATTGGGCTTCTTCCCCCACCATTGAGGAACAAACGTTTTCATTGGCTGGGATGAACAGCAGGCGCGAAGCCGGGTCGAAAGCCGCCGGCGGCCAGTCCTTGCCGCCCCAGAGCGAAGGACAGAAATCGGCCTGGAAATCGATGCCGGGCTTCTTGCTCATGTCGTATTCGGGCCGGCCGGTGACCGGATCGAGGCTGGTGAACACATCCTGATAGACATAGGGTCCGGCGTCGACAAAACCGATCGTGTCGGCGCCGCGTTCGAGAAACCACAGGTAGCCGTTGCGGCCGGGATGCACCAGGCCGCTGATTTCGCGTCCGTCGCGCTGGAAGTCGATCAGCAGCGGCGCGGAAACCTCGTCCCAGTCCCAGGAATCGTTCCAATGGTATTGATGATGCGCGCGCAAGGCGCCGCTGTCGGCGTCAAGGGCGATTACCGAAGTCGCATACAAATTGTCGCCGGGGCGGGTGTCGCCGGTCCAGGGGCCGCCGTTGCCCGTGCCCCAATACGTCAGATTCAGCGCCGGGTCGTAGGATCCTGTGATCCAGACCGGCACGCCGCCGGTTTGCCAGGAATCGCCGGGCCAGGATTCCGAGCCGGGTTCGCCGGGGGCCGGGATGGTGTAGGTTTTCCAAACTTCTTCCCCGGACATGGCGTCATAGGCGGCGACGAATCCGCGGATGCCCCATTCGCCCCCGGAGACGCCCACCATGATTTTGCCGTTCACCGCCAGCGGGGCGAGCGTCATGTAATAACCGTTGTAGTAATCCTCCACCGGCACTTCCCAGATCACATCGCCGGTCAAGGCGTTGAGGCTGACGAGATAGGCGTCGACCGTGGCCATGTAGACCCGGTCGCCGTACAAGGCGACGCCGCGGTTGGTGGGATGCATTTGTTGCAGGTCGTCGGGCAGAAAGCGCACGTAGCGCCAAAGCAGTTCGCCGGTGGCGGCGTTCAGCGCGAGGACGTGGTTTTGCGGCGTCGTCACATACATGTAGCCGTTGTTGACGATGGGCGGCGCCTGGTGGCCTTCGCGCAGGCCGGTGGTGAAACTCCAAACGAGTTCCAGCTCGGCGGCATTGTCCGAGTCGATCTGGTCGAGGGCGCTGTAACCGTGCGAGTCGTAGGTTCCGCGGTACATAAGCCAGTTGTCCGCCTCGGGGTTCCGCAGGCGGTCGTCGGTGACCAGCCGGTACGGCGGCAGGTCCTGGGCCGACGCCAGGCCGGCGAGCGCGCAAGCGCAAAGGCTTGCGCTTGCGAGACAGCGAAAGTTAAGTCCGAGCATGATCGACCTCCGTCCAAAAACTTTTCCAAAACCGCACCCCTCCCCCCCGGCGCGAAGCGGCGCGGCTGCACCCCCGGCTGCAATCGACGACCGCAAGCCCGCGCGATGAACCCGCGGCAAGAGCGGCTTTCGTCAGAAAGCCTGCTGAAATCCCACCCGGCCGCGGAATGGTCCGGCGACGCGCACCGTATCGTTAACGATTTCCAGCGGCAACATGGCCAGTGGCCGCGGCGCCGGGCCGCCCACCACGCGGCCGCCGTCGTAGATGTCGAACTGGGATTCGTGGCAAGGGCAGGCCATGCGCAATTGTTCCGCGTCCCAATTGAATACATCGCAGCCGGTATGCGTGCAAACGGCCGAATACGCGACGATGCCGTCCGCGGCATTGGCTTGAAAGCGGGGCGTCAAGCGCTGCGCTTCGATTCGCGCGAGCATGACCCGGTTGAGCCGGGAACCGTTGCGAACGACACCGGAGGCCGGATCCCGCGCCATGGCGGAAATGGGCTTGGCGTTCAATTCCAGCAATTCCGGGCGCACGACTTCGCCTTGCATGGGGCCTTCGTCGAATACGAGTTCATCGCCGGCCTGGGGCCGCATGCGGTTCGGCGGCTGCGCCAGCAACTCCGGCGCGGCCACGACTCCGCCAACCAGCCCGAGCATCGAGCGGCGGCTGAACTTTTCGCCATTTTTCTTGCTGGATTCGTCGGTCACATTTTGCGTCCGGGGGCTGTGGGCGGGTCGTTCCAAAAATTAGCAAAGCGGGCGGCGCGCCGCAATTCGAATTGACTTGCCTGGCGCCTCGCGGCGGAAGAGTAGAACCATGCTTTCCCCGAAGTATCTTGCAAAAAGTGTTGCATATTGCATTTTTATCAACCTAAAAGTGCGGTTTTCACGCACTTTTATCAACATAAAAGTGTAAAGGTAGTGGATCGGGCGTATAATTCCTCCAAAGCACCTGGCTGGAATCGGTGAATGGAAAGGCTGGCCACGAATCAATTGCTGCGCTGGAAAGACCGCCCGCGACGGAAACCTGTTCTGGTGGACGGTGCCAGACAAGTCGGCAAGTCCTGGCTTGTGGAGCGGTTGGGGGCCGAACATTTTTCGGCGGTGCACAAGCTCGACTTTCTCACCGAACCCCGCCTTGCCGGTGTCTTCGAGGATAGTCTGGATCCGTATCGAATCATCGGCAATATCGAGATACTGCGCGGAGTTTCGATCAACCCGGAATCCGACCTGATCATTTTCGATGAAGTGGGCGAATGTCAACGGGCCGTGGACTCGTTGAAATATTTCGCCGAGCGGCTGCCCGGGGCCTTTGTTTGCGCGACCGGGTCGAACATCGGCTTGCTCGATTCGTTTCCCGTCGGCAAGGTGGAGTTGCTGCAATTGCACCCAATGTGTTTCGAAGAATTTGTGCTGGCTTCGGGAAATCGGCCCGCGGCGGACGCGTTCAGGGCGCGGTCGAGGGGCAAGGCGGTGCACGATGCGCTTTGGCCCCTGTTGCTCGACTACTATTTCGTCGGCGGCATGCCGGAAGCCGTCGATGCGTGGTTCGACCATGAAAACTCAAAACTCGAACGAATTCTGCGGGTGCAAAGCATCCACCGGGACCTGTTGGCCGGATACAAACGGGATTTCGGAAAGTATTCCGGCAAGGAGGACGCCCGGCATATCGAGTCGGTCTTCGAGAACATTCCCCGGCAATTGTCCCAGGTTCTCGACGGTTCGGTAAAACGCTTCCGATTCAACGGCGTAATCGAACAGAAAAAGCGCTATGCCGATTTGCGCGGCCCCATAAGCTGGCTGGAAAAAGCCAATCTCGCGTCGAAATGTTATCCGATCGAGGCGCGGCCAGTTACGCCGCTCAGTGCCTTGGCCAAGGAAAACAGATTCAAATTGTACTTGTTCGACATCGGTCTGCTTGGCCACATGCTCGAACTGGATTATGCGGAACAACTCGCCCAACAAACGTTCTATAAAGGATTCATCGCGGAAAATTTTGTGCAGAACGAACTGCGGGCGCGGGTCCGCTATCCGACATACTCCTGGGCGACGGCCAATGCCGAAATCGAATTCCTGCACAAATGCGGTGACGGCGCGATCATTCCCGTTGAAGTGAAAAGCGCCGCACGAACCCGTGCGCGCAGTCTTCGTTCCTATGTGGATCGTTATGCGCCGGCCAGAACCGTCAAGTTGATCGGGGCACCCGGCGATTCCAGCGACGAAGGGCCACATTTTGTGTGGCCTTTGTATTACGCGCGGTATTTGGGGGAGTTGTAAACCATGTATTCGGTTTGTTACCCCCCACCAAAACCGCTAGCGCGGTTTTGACTCCCCCTCAAGGGGGGAGTGTTTGTGGGGCGTGGATGATTTTCCAGAGGGAATGGGGGGTGGTTGGCATGTCGATGTGGTCTATGGCGAAATCGCGCAGGGCGTCGACGACGGCGTTTACGATGGCCGGCGGGGCGCCGATGGCGCCGGCCTCGCCCGCGCCTTTTATGCCAAGCGGATTGGTCCGGCAGGGCACCAGGCGGAGCGAGAAGTCGATATCGGGGCAGTCGTCGGCCCGGGGCATGGCGTAATCCATGAAACTCGCGCTTAGCAACTGGCCGGAATCCGGGTCGTAATGGCAATTTTCCAGCAAGGCCTGGCCGAGGCCCTGGGCGATGCCGCCATGCACTTGCCCGAGCAGTAGATTGGGATTGATGACCTTGCCGAAATCGTCCACCACGGTGTAGCGCGCAACATCGAGCGCGCCGGTGTCGCGGTCAATTTCCACTTCAACAACGTGGACGCCGTTGGGATAGGTTGCCTGGCCGGGCGCGAATTCATCGCTTTCGTCGAAAGCGGGGCCACCGCTGGCCTGGGCGGCGCGCGCGGCGACTTCGGCGAAGGCTAGGCTGCGGTCGGTGCCGGCGATATGAAAGCGGCCGGCCTCGAAACGGATATCCGCCGGCGCCGCTTCGAGGAACTGGGCCGCTTTCGCTTTCGCGACCGTGATCAATTTTCGCGCGCAAGCGGCAATCGCCGCGCCGCCCACGGGCACCGAACGCGAGCCCGCCGTGCCGCCGCCGCGGGGTATGACGTCGGTGTCGCCTTGCACCACGGTGATGCTCTCGGGATCGACCGCGAGCTGTTCGCAGAGAATCTGGCGGAACGCGGTCTCGTGGCCCTGGCCGTTGGATAAAGTGCCAATATGCAGCTCGATACCGCCGTCGGCGGCGACAATCAGCCGCGCCTGTTCCGGCGCGCCGCCGGAGCAGCGCTCGATATAGCTGGCCAAGCCGATGCCGCGCAATTTGCCTCTTTCCAGCGCTTGCGCGCGGCGCGCTTCAAATCCGTTCCAATCGGCACACTCCAGCGCGCGGTCGAGAATTTGCCCGAACTCGCCGCTGTCGTAGTGCGAGCCCAAAACGCTGTGGTAGGGAATCTCGTTGGCGGGAATCAGGTTGCGGCGGCGGATTTCCACCGGCGTGACGCCAAGCCGGCGCGCCGTCACGTCCAGCAGGCGCTCGATGGCGTAGATCGCCTCGGGCCTGCCGGCGCCGCGGTAGGCATCGACCGGCGCGGTATTGGTGAATACGCCTTGCACGCGGGCATGGGCGCAGGGCACCTGGTAGCAGCCGGTCAACATGGGAACGCCGGCGGCGGTGGCGACAAAGGGCGAAAAAGGGGACAAACTCGAGCCCAGGTTGGCCAAGGTCGATACGCGCAAGGCGGTGAAACGCAGCTCTTCGTCAAAGCCGGCTTCGAGCCGCGTAAGGTGGTCGCGGCCGTGGCTGTCGCTGAGGAAGGCTTCGCCGCGGTCCGCAATCCATTTCACCGGCCGGCCAAGCGTTCGCGCCGCGTGCAGCGCGGCGACGTATTCCGGATAGCAAAAAATCTTGGCGCCGAAGCCGCCGCCCACATCCCGGCAGATCACGCGGATATCTTCCGGGCCGCAATCGAACACGCCGCTGAGCAAAATCCGCTTGATGTAATGCACGCCTTGGCAGGACACGCGCAGCACCAGGCGGCCGTCTTCAAAGGAAGCAATCGCGCCGCGCGGTTCCATCGAACTCGGCGCCAGGCGGTTGTTGATCAATTCCAGTTCAACCCGATGCGCGGACCCGGCCAGGGCCGCAGCAGTGGCATCCTCGTCACCGGCATGCCAGTCGAAACAGCGGTTGCGCGGCGCCGCGTCCCACAGGCGGGGCGCGTCTTCGCGCAAGGCGGCGCCAGCGGAGACTACCGCGGGCAATTCCTCGAAATCGATATAAATTGCTTCGAGTGCGTCCAGCGCTTGGGCGCGGGTTTCGGCGACGACCAGAGCGATGGCTTCGCCGACATGGCGCACGCGGTCTATCGCCAGGGCCGGCCGCGGCGGTTTGAAACAAGGCGAGCCGTCCGCATTGGGCGCGTCCGCCATGCACGGCAGGTCGCCGACACCGGCGGCGCGCAAGTCGGCGCCGGTGAAAACGCCGAGCACGCCTTCGATGCCAAGGGCCGCGGAGGAATCGATCTCCTTGATGCGGGCGTGGGCGTAAGGCGAACGCAGGAAGACGCCGACGGTTTGTTGCGGCAGTGTCTCATCGTCGATGTAAGTGCCCGCGCCGGTGAGAAAACGCCGATCTTCGAATCGTGTTACCGGCTGCCCGATGCCGAATTTGCTCATTGGTTTACCTGGTTGTCTGTCTGCGTGTTACGCTGCCTTGCGGCTATTCGTGTCTCGTCTTGGCTGGTGCTGGTCGAGGGCAACCCCCCACCAAAACTGCTTCGCAGTTTTGACTCCCCCTCAAGGGGGGAGTCCGCTCCGGAATCCTGACGGAGTGTGCTTGCCTTCCCTGGCGCGGAGATTTCGGCTTCGATTGACCCCAGCCCCGACATCCTGTCGGGGCGTTCGGCCCTCAAGAAGCTGCGCTTCTTGTCGGCTGCGCCGAACGGGCCTCACCCGGCGCGCGATTGATTTGTGTTCCATTCGCGCTGTGTTACGCTCCCCGCATCGAATCCACCACAGTTCAGGGCAGGCCCGGCCAGCAGGGAGCGCATTATGAATGATTCCGAGAATTCCGGCAGCAATGAGGCGGCCGCCACGACCGCTATCCAGCCCGAAGCGAGTCCTCCAAAGACGCAAGAATTCATTTTTCACGGCACGGGCTCGGAGTACTTCCGCATCTGGATCGTCAATTTGCTATTCACAATCCTGACCGTGGGCATATATTCCGCCTGGGCCAAGGTGCGGAAGAAAAGATATTTCTACGGCAATACTGAGCTCGCCGGCGACCGCTTCGAATACCTCGCCGACCCCATCGATATCCTCAAGGGCAGGCTGATCGCATTGGTGTTGCTTCTTATTTACTACTTTTCCGGCCTGATCAGTCTGGAAGTGAGCGCTCTTACCTTCTTGCTGCTAGTAGCGTTGATTCCCATCATCGTGGTGCAGTCGCTGCGTTTCAACACATTGAATTCGGCTTGGCGCGGCGTGCGATTCGGCTTCGACGGCAAGATTCGTCAAGCTTACCCCGCGCATTTGTTCTGGCCCTTTTTTGGCATCGCCACGCTGGGCCTCGGCATGCCCTACGCGTTCTACAAGATCAATCAGTTCCAGTACAACCATTACCGCTTTGGCTCGACCCGCTCAAGCTCGTCAGCCACTGCCGGTGGATTTTACAAGATTGCGGTGGCGGTCTTCTTTGCTGTACTGGTGTCCATCGTGCTTATGGTCATAAGCATAGTGGCTTTGGAAGACGTGGTGGCGATGTTTGGAGTCGAAGATCCAGATGATCAACTTGAGTTGGCATCCATGCTCGGCGTTTTCCCAATCTATTTGATCACTTACGTTTTTGTTTT
The DNA here is from genome assembly GCA_965221015.1 of uncultured Pseudohongiella sp. Lineage (GTDB taxonomy): Bacteria > Pseudomonadota > Gammaproteobacteria > Pseudomonadales > Pseudohongiellaceae > UBA9145. The sequence continues at coordinate 2,256,820 of OZ244859.1, forward strand.
TTCTTTGAGTCAAGCGCTGACCTACCGGCTGGTGTTCAACAACCTTCAAGTTGGCGGAAACCGCCTGGGCAATAGCATAAACATCGAGTATGTCGGTGTGATTCTGACGAACACGCTTTTGACAATCGTCACGCTGGGGGCCTTCTACCCTTGGGCCGCGGTTCGACGCGCACGCTATCTGCTGTCCAACATGCGGGTGGAATCGCGCGATTTGGAATCATTCACTGCCAGCGAGCGCGACCATTTGTCGGCCCGCGGCGAAGAGTTCGGTGAAGCCTTCGACCTGGGGATTGGCATTTGAACGCGGTGCGGGGGACTTATTACGACGGAGTGCACAGCAAGGGCACCGACGCCAGCTTGCTTTGGTCCCCAGTGGGGGCAAAAATCGAGACTGACAATGGTCGGCAAATTGTGCTCGACCGCGAATCGCTGTCCATCCCCAGCCCGGTTCCGGGTGCGCCGCTGCGTTTGAAACTGGGTGAAAAAGAAAGTTTCGCCACTTTGGACCATGCCGGCATGGAAGTATTCCGCGGCGCCATGGTCTTGCCCGCGAGCCTGTCCGAGCGCATGGAGAAACATCTGCCGGCGGTGGTGGCGGCAGCGGCGCTGACGGTCGCATTACTGGCCAGCCTTGGCGTCTGGGGTGTGCCGGCGCTGGCCGGACGGCTTGCTTTGGTCGTTTCGGAAGATGCCAGCGCGCAAATGTCGGCAGCGATAATTTCGCAATTGGATGTGTACTTGAGACCCTCGAAGCTCCCTTCAGAACGGCAGCGCGAACTTCGGCAATATTTCAATTCCCACGGCAGCATTCGCAATATTGAATTCCGGGATGCGCGAGACGTTGGCGCCAACGCCGTGTCTTTGGGCGCCACCATGGTGGCGTTCTCCGACGACCTGGTGGAACTGGCCGATAACGATGAGGAACTATTGGCGGTCTACCTTCACGAGCTCGGCCATTCCCAGCTGCGCCATGTGGAGCAGAATCTGTTCCGCGGAGCGGCCTGGCTGGTGCTGTTGACCGTATTGACGGGGGATGCCGGCACGGTGGGCGAAATGCTGGTGAATCTGCCGCTTTCGATCGGCTTGGCGGCCTATTCCAGGGGATTCGAGCAGGAAGCGGACGCCTTCGCGGTGGACCGGCTGATCGAAGCCGGCTTATCGCCCATGGCCTTGGCAAGCATATTGCAGAAACTGGAGGCCTATCATCTTGGCCAGCCGGAAGCGGCGGACGGCAATTCGAACGAACAAGATGCCAATGGGAATGATTCGGACCGCCCGATCCTGCTTTCGCTGCCGGACTATTTGTCCAGTCATCCGCCCACAAGCGAAAGGGTCGCTTACGTCCGCTCCCGCATGGCGGAATTCGAGGCCAGTGCAGCCGACAACCGCTAGCCGGCTAATCCATGATAGTGACTGATCGGCAAACCGCGCACTGGCTCGCTGACGGAGAAGCAGCATCCGCGGCGGGGGATGCGGGTCGGCAAGATGAATTGGCGGAAATTTTGACGGATAATCGCGGCCATGGACCTTGATCCGCATCCCAGACCTCCAGGCCGGCGCATGGGCGTTGGCATGATGATTTTCGCCTTCGCCCTGGGTTTGCTGGTGCTGACCAGTCTGTTCGACGCCTTGCTTGAAGGCCAGAGCAATCCGAACCGAAACCTGCAAGGCCTGGTTGGGCCGGATGGCGCCCGCGAGGTGGTGCTCGAACGCAACCGCCAGGGGCATTATGTCGCAGGTGGTGAAATCAATGACTTGCCGGTGACCTTTCTGCTCGACACGGGCGCCACGGATGTCGCGATTCCCGACCACGTGGCGCGCGCGGCGGGACTGACCCGGGGCTATCCCGGACGCGCGTCGACGGCGAATGGCGTGGTGACGGTGTACGCAACCGAAATCGACGAACTCGTCATCGGCAACATCGTGCTGCGCAATCTGGCGGCGAGCATCACGCCGAGCATGGGTGGCGATACGATTCTGCTGGGCATGAGCGCCTTGCAGCGCATCGAGTTTTCCCAGCGCGGGTCGCAACTCACCTTGCGCCAGCCCGCGGCCGATGGTTTGAATTGAATCCAGATTCGCGATGGAGATTCTGCGACTCCGCTTCGCTGCGCGCAGAATGACAGGTGTGGGTTTCGCTGCGCGCAGAATGACGGGTGTGGGCTTCGCCGCGCGGAAAAATGGCGGGGGGGCTTACGTGGATTGGTTTGCAATGTCATTCCGCGCGTAGTCGCGGAATCTCCTTGAGTTGCGCAGTATTTCGCGCGCGGTCGCGGAATCTGGTCGAGGTGGGCTTTGCCGGGAATTCCTTCGGACGTTGGTGAGCAGGTAAATCGGGCGCTGGCCGAGGATATTGGCGGCGGCGACATCACCGCCGCCTTGCTCGATGAAAACGCGGTCGCGACGGGCCGCGTCATCAGCCGCGAAGCCGGCGTGCTCTGCGGACGGCCCTGGGTGGATGAAGTTTACCGGCAGCTTGACGCGGAACTACGCGCCGAATGGCGGTTCGAGGAAGGCGCGGAGGTTCCCGCCGGCGCCACTTTGTACACGATTCGCGGCAATTGCCGGACCTTGCTCACAGCCGAGCGCACCGCGCTCAATTTCCTGCAATTGCTCTGCGGCATCGCCGCCCGCAGCCGGCAACTGGCGGCCAAGGTGGCGCATACCCCCTGCCGCCTGCTGGATACCCGCAAGACTTTGCCGGGCCTGCGCGGCGCGCAGAAATACGCGGTGCGCATCGGCGGTTGCGACAACCACCGCATGGGCCTGTACGACGAATTTTTGATCAAGGAAAACCACATTCGCGCCAGCGGCGGGGTTGCCGAGGCCATTGGCCGCGCCAGGCAACGGCTGCCGGCGAAACCGGTGCGGATCGAAGTCCGCGACCTGGAAGAGCTGCGCCAGGCGCTTGCCGCCGGCGCGGACTACGCGCTGCTGGACAACTTCAGCCCGGAGCGGTTGCGCGAGGCTGTCGCAATCGCCGGCGGCCGCTGCAAACTCGAAGCTTCCGGCGGTATTGAGGAAGCGGCGCTTTCGGAATACGCCGAAACTGGCGTAGACTATATCTCACTGGGCATATTGACCAAACATTGCCGCGCCGCGGACCTGTCCTTCCTGCTCGACTGACCGCGGCCCGGCCCGGAGGCGACATGAAACGCGCGCATCAGATCCTGGCCGCCTTGGCGGTCTTGTTGCTGCCGACCGCATCGGCGCACATCGGCAATCTCGACCAAAACGGCGGCCACTATTACGGCAACTCCTACCATTGCCACATGCGGGGCTGTGTGTACCCGGACACTTTCAACCGCTTTCGCAACGAGCGCATGACGACCAACCGCCAGTACCGGGAACGCTTCTTCAACACCGACGACTGGAATTTCGAACTCGATTTCGATGGCGACTGCCAATCCACGCGCCAGGAAGTGTTGATTCTCACCAGCCAGGTTCCGGTGCGATTCACCAATCCGCGCAATTGCATCGTTCGCACCGGGCAATGGGTCGATGAATACACGGGCGAGGTTTATGAGGTGGCGATGCAACTCGATGTTGAGCATGTGATTCCGCTGATGTACGCCCACACCCACGGCGGCGACCGCTGGTCGCCCATGACCAAGCTGCAATTCGCCAACGATCCGTTGAATATCCTGATGGTGGAACGCCGCGAAGCGGGCCGCAAGCGCGACCGCGGCCCGAGCCGCTTCCTGCCGCGGGAAGAATTCCAATGCGAATATGTGCGGCTTTGGGACGCCATCGCGGCCAAGTACGAACTGTTCATCGCCAACCGCGACCGCAACGCCATGGACGAAGTGCTGGAAAACTGCGCGGAGTAAGAAACGCTCCGCGCGGAATTACTAAGTAGAGTTTGCCCGGCGAAGCCTGTCATTCCGCGCGCAGTCGCGGAATCTCCCTGAATTGGCGCCATCGTATGGAGATTCTGCGACTTCGCTTCGCTGCGCGCAGAATGACGCGGGGTTTGCCGTCATTCCGCGCGCAAGCGCGGAATCTCCTTGGGATTGCTCACGAATTTTCGGAGGCCAACTCGTCGCGGAATGCGGGGTCTTGCAAGGCGCGGCGGTAGAGTTTCAGCGTCACCGGCGCCAGCAGCATCACCGGCAGGCCGAAAATGAGCGGAATCGCCGCGACGCTGTAGCGCACGCCGTCCGCGCCGAACACCATATCGTTCAAAAGCCCGACCAGGCTCGGTCCCAGAAACAGTCCGGCCAGACTGATCGTCATGTAATACAAGGCGATGATCTGGGCGCGGATGCCGGATGGAATGATTTTCAGCAAGGCGGTTATGCCGACGGCGGAAATGAACGCGGCGCCGATCGTAGCGGCCGAAACCACCAGGAAAGCGGCGATGTCATTGCCGAGCAAGGGCCCGATAGCCGCCGGCGGCACCGACAGAAACAATCCGAGAATGGCGATCCGCATCGGCGCGTCCGCGGCGCCGCGCTTGGTGTGGTAATCCGCCAGCCAGCCGGCGAACATCACCGAAAGCGGCCCGATGACGATCAACAGCAAGCCGTCGTACAGCGCGAACACTTCCACCGGCCATCCGAAAGTGCGGTCAAACATGACCGCCAGCCAACCTTGGCTGTACGCCACAATGGTCATATAGCAGAAAATCGTCACGAAGCATCCATAGGTTGCGATATGGCGGTAAACGTGGCGGAACATATGGCCGAGATGCTTTTGTTGACGGCCGGGTGAAATACTGATTCGCGCCGGCTCGCGCATCACCAGGAACGGGATGGCCAGAAGCAGTCCCGGGAGGCCGGCGACGAGAAATGCGACGCGCCAGGGCGTCAATTCGCCGATCAGCGGCAGGCTCAGGTCTCCCGTCGTGTTCGTCCAGGTCAATACCGCGGCGCCGAGCAAGGCCGCGAGCGCCGCTCCGAGAGACAAGGCGCTTGAATACAGCGCAATGGGCTTGCCGCGCCGATCTTCGGGAAACGAGTCGGCGATCAGCGACATTGCACAGGGACTGAGCGCCGCCTCGCCAATGCCGACCGAAAGCCGCGCGACGAACATTTGGGCGAAATTGCGCGCCAGCCCGGAAGCCGCGGTGGCCAGCGTCCAAATCGAAATGCCGGCGGCCACGATCCAGGTCCGGCGCGAGCGGTCGGCGAGATAGCCGAGGGGCAGACCAATGGTCGCGTAGAAAATGCCGAAAGCGGGGCCGAGCAGGATGCCGATCTGAAAATCGCTCAAACCGAGATCGGCCTTGATGGGATCGATCAGCAAGCTGAGGATGTAGCGGTCGACGAAGGAGACCACATAGGCGACGGTCAACAACGATACCAGCAACCAGGCGCGCGAGGGTGCTGGAAACTCCATTGGATGTGTCTTGCTTGGCGGTATTTCCATTCGCCTCCTATACCGATGGTACGGTTAGCCGGGCGCCGGTGCGGTAATGCGATAGATCACCACTAGATTGCCGTCCGCGTCAAGCAAACCGATCTCCCGGCCCCGGCGTCCATCGTGGGTAATGAGTTCCTGTTCGGGGAATACCTCGTAGCCCCCGGCCCGGGCGCGGGCGATTACAGCGTCGGGATCGTCGACGTGCAGCACGATGGTTGAACGCCGCGGCACCGGCAGCCGCTGAAGTCCGGCAACTTCGGTCAGGCCCATCACCCGCGGCTCCGTGGGCGTGCTGAGGCAGATGAAGCCGACAGGCTTCGAACGGTCGAGTTCAAACACGACATGGGAATAGCTCTCGTCGCGGTGGGGTCTGTGGAAGGCAACTTCCATGCCCAGCACATCGACGTAAAAACGCAAGGCGGCTTCGATGTTTGAAACCAGAAAATTGGCGCGTTGAAAACGGATGCTCATTTTGATGACCTGCCGGATTCCGGCGGCTGCTCGATCCGCAGCACCTGGTTGCATTCGAAAAAGTGGCCGTCCGGGTCGTGCAGGGCGGTTCCCTTGAGATGACGAATCTGGCCGCCGGCACCGGTTACCGTGAAATGGCGTACGCGGGTCTTGACCCGCGTGCCAAGTTCTTCCGCACGGCGCGCAAGTTCGGCCGCGTCATCGGTTTCGACGACGAATACCGGCGTGCCGTAACCGACAGAATACTCGATCTCCGGCGCTGGCAGGGGTGGATCCAGCCATTGCAACAAGCCGATCATGCCGATTTTGTCGTGGTCGGCCCGCATAATAACAAGATGCGTCCGGTCGCCGGGCGAACCGGCGGCGATGCCTTCGCCGGAAAGCACGTATTCGGTGTCGAGCCAGACCGACATGCCAAGCACGTGCTGGTACCAGCGCACACTGGCCGCCATGTCCCGGACGATCAGGGTGGTGCGCTTGACGATGCTGTGTACCCGCGGCAATTCATCCAATTTTGATTGTCCTCCGCTGTGTCGGGAATCGCTTCAGCCCTTGCTTGCGGCGGTTTGTGTCGCGGCATTTGGCGCTGCTTCCGCCTTGCGTGTCCGCCGTGTTTTCGGGCTACCATTTGGACTATCGTTATAATAATATACTTTTATAATTTTTTGTGTGACAATCGAGTCCACATGCAAGGCCGAGAACAAACCAAGCAATCGAACCTGCAATCGAAAACGCTATTTTCGCGAGGATCCATGCCATGAGCAACACTCCCAAGATTCGTCTGCCAAAACTGGTCGCGACCTTGATGGGGCTGGTAATGAGCGCGCCGCTATTCGCCCAGGACAGTCTGATCGAGGAAATCACCGTGACCGCGCGCAAGGTCGAAGAAAGCCTGAACGAGGCGCCGGTGACGGTTTCCGCGTTCACCACCACTTCGATCGAACAGCTCGACATCAACAGCGTGTCCGACATCGCCCGCTTCACGCCGGGCCTGAGCTTCTCCAGCGCTTTCGGCCGCTCCACCGAACGGCCGGTGATTCGCGGCCAGGGCAACATCCTGGCCCGGGTGCAATTCGGCGTGGAAAGCGGTGTGGCCTATTTCGTCGACGGCATGTACTACGCCGGCGACATCCAGTCGATCGACATGTCGAACCTGGAACGCGTCGAAGTGATCAAGGGCCCGCAAAGCGCGCTCTACGGGCGCAACACCTACTCCGGGGCGATCAATTTCATCACCCGCCGGCCAGACCAGGAGTTTACCGGCCGGGCGCGGGTGCGCGGCCTCGGTGACGGCGAGCAGGAGCTTGTCGGCAGCATCGGCGGCCAACTGGTCGAAGGTGTGCTCGGCATCCAGGCCGCGGTGCGCCATTATGAATTCGACGGCCAATGGATCAACGAAGTGACCAATCAGCCGGTGGGCCAGGAGCAAAGCGACTCCTTCAATGTCACTTTGGATTGGACCCCGAACGAAGCCTTGTCGGTTACCGGCCGCTTCCAGTACCAGGAAGACGAAGACGGCACCCGGCCCTTCTTCCTGCAGTCCGCAACGGATAACAACTGCTATCCCGGATTTCGCTCGCTGGCATTTTGGCCGCTGGTCGAAAGCACCAACAGAAACCAGTATTTTTGCGGCGAAATCACATCGCGGCCCATCGCCCTCAATGACGGCCCGGACGCCGACGGCGTGCCCAACGTGATTCCCGGCATCAATCCCGGCAGCACCTTTTTCGGCAATGTCTATTCAACCGCCCAAGGCACCGCGTTCAGCGGCGTCGAGCGCGAGTTGAACGTGTATGCGATGTCCGCGGTGTATGAACTCGACTCGGGCAATACCCTGACATTCCAGGTTTCACGGCGCGACGAAGAAGCCAAGACCGGATCGGACTCCGACCACGGACCCGTCAATTTCTTCCTTGGTTCGGAAGCGTTTTTCGCGAATACCGGTGGTTCGGACTATACCGAAACCGTTTATGAAGCCCGGATCGATTCCGCCGCCGATGCCGCGGTGCGTTGGAGCGCCGGCGTTTTCAGCTACGACCTGGAAGAAGACGCCTACGACATTGTCCCGGGCGGATTCACCCCCGATGGCGTCGATAACTACATCACCAACTTCGCCGTGTTCGGCTCTGTTGGCTGGGACTTCTCGGACCGCGCCAGCGCCACCATCGAATTGCGATACGCCGACGAGGAAAAATCCCAGGAAGACATCAATGCCAACAACATGATCGATTTCAGCGGCGTTAAGAGTTTCACCAGCGTCGCGCCGCGAATCACCTTGGACTATCGCCTTAGCGACAACAGCATGCTGTACGGCATTTACTCCGAAGGCATCAAGCCCGGTGGTTTGAACGGCTCTGACGGCGCCGATACCGGTCGTCCGTCCTACGACGAGGAAGAATCGAAAAATCTGGAAGTCGGACTGAAATCCTCCTTGTTCGATGGCCGCGCGCAATTGAATCTGGCGGCGTTCTGGTCGGATATCAGCAAGTACCAGCTCACCACGCCGGTTGCCGATCCTTCCGGCGCGCTCAACTCCATCGTCACCAACCAGGCCGACGGCGAGGTTCGCGGCGTGGAAGTGGACCTGCTGGCGCAACTGGGCGACTTCACCCGGGCCGGCGTCACCTACGCCCTGGCGGATTCCGAGTTCACCAGCGGCTGCGACGAATTCCAGTGGTCCCTGACCAGCGGCGGCGGCCGATTCACCGGCGACCCGGCCACCTCATTCAATCCCAACGGCATGGGCGACTGTTCGGTGGCGGGGAACCAGTTCCCCATGGGCTCGAAGCACCAGGCCAGCGCCTTCATCGATTTCTCGCGGCCGATGAGCAGCGGCCTGAATTTCATCGGCAACATCAATGTCAGCTACGAATCCAAGCGCTACACCCAGTTGCACCAGTCGGCCTTCACCGGCGCGGCGACCTTGGTCGGCGCGCGCATTGGTGTGGAAGGCGACAACTGGAGCCTGGCATTGCTTGGCCGCAATTTGACCGATGAGGATTCCGCGATTCTCGCCACCCGCTGGCTGCAAGTGCCTTATTTGACTTTCGCTTCGCTCAACGTGGCGCCGCCAAGCGCGGACCGCGGCATCCCGCGCGCCTTCTTCGCGCTGCCGCGGCGCGAACGGCAAATCGGACTTGAGTTGAGTTATGATTTCTAAGCGAGGTTGGAAAGCGTAATTCCGATGCAAAGACGTGATGGCGTCCTGATTCCGCGCCGGCGATTCCTCGCCGGCGCGGCTGCGCTCGCCATCGCCAGCCTGCCGCTGCCGGCGGGCGCCCAGCGAAGGCGGGTTGTGGTGGTCGGCGCGGGGCTTGCCGGACTGCACACGGCCCTGCTGCTGCAAGAGGCGGGATTTTCGGTCAGCGTGATTGAAGGCCGCGACCGCGTCGGCGGGCGTGTGCTCACCCTGGAAGATGTGCCGGGCCGGCCCGAGGCCGGCGGCAGTCAAATCGGCTCCAACTACCGGCGGCTGCTTGCCGCGGCGGAACAACTCGGCGTGGCGCTGGAAGCTTCCGGCCCCAGCGGCGCCTTGCCCACCTCGTACCTGATCAATGGTGCAAGCGAAACCCGGCAAAGCTGGCCGCAATCGCCGCACAATCCCTTCCCGGAAGAACTGCGCGCCATCACACCGGACCGGCTTACCAGTTCCCTGCTCAGCGAACCGCCCTACCGGCAAACGTCCGATTGGCATTCCCCGGAGATGGTGGCGCATGATGTTTCCGCCAGCGGATGGTTCCGCGGCCGCGGGCTCGATGCCGCCGGCCTTGCCTTGCTCGACGCCAACAACGGCTATGGCAACCGCTTTGCGGACACTTCCCTGCTCAGTTTGTACCGAGTGGTCGCCGGCTTCCAGCGCGGCGCCGCCGAGGGCGCGTCCCTGTTGGAAGTGGCCGGCGGCAACTTGCGGCTGCCGCAAGCGATGGCGGAGGCGCTCGCGCAACCGGTACTATTGCAAGAAACCTTGACCGAACTGGCGCAAACCGACGCTGGCGTGCGCCTGCTTTGCGCCAGCGGCCTGGAAATCGAAGCCGATGCGGCGGTGCTCAGCTTGCCTGTGCCCGCTTTGCGCAGCGTCGCGTTCAGCCCCGCCCCGCCAGCACGGCAAGCCGAGGCCATCGCAACATTGGCGTTCAACAAGGTGACCCAGGCCTACTTCGAGGCCTCGGGTGAAGCGTGGCAAGCGAGTGGCATTCCCGGCTCGATCTGGTCCAACGCCGAATTCGGCAGGTTGTTCGCGCGGCGGATCGGGGATAGCGAGCGCATCCTCGCCACCGCCTGGGTCAACGGCGATGCCTGCGACCGCTATGACGCCCTGCCCGCCGCCGAAGCCGGCGAGCGCATCCTGGCGGACATCAGCCGCGCCTTTCCCGGCGCGAGTGGCAATTTGCAGCTGCGCGGGCTGGTGCGCTGGGGCGCCGACCGATTCAGCGGCGGAAGCTGGCCAGCCTGGGCGCCGGGGCAAATCGGACGCTACTTCGAAGCGCTGCGGCAGCCCCACGGACGGGTATTTTTCGCCGGCGAGCATACCGCGTCGGAATTCTCCGGCATGGAAGGCGCTTTCGAATCCGGCGAGCGCGCCGCCGCCGAAGTCCTGTCAGCCCTGGCGGCGTGATTGACCGGAATTTCCCAAATCGGCGGGGAGATCCCGCGACTGCGCGCGGGATGACTGGTTCAATATTCGTCACTCTGTTCGAAGCGCCAGTCACAATGGCTGCTCTGCCATTTTTCGCGGAAACTCCTGGACATGGCGAGAATCGCTGGTGATTGACGAGTCCCTGATCAATCGGCTGACGGCGCGGCTTGGCCCGGAGGCGGTGATTCGCGATGCCGCAAGCCGCGACTACCTGGCGCAGGATATCTTCAGCCGCGAACTGCCCGCCGGGCTGGTATTGCGCCCCGCCTCTATCGAACAATTGCGCGTCGCGGTGTCCGAAGCCGCCGGCGCCGGCTGCGCGCTGATCGCCCGCGGCGGCGGCATGTCCTACAGCGGCGGCTACGTGCCCGCCGAGGCCGACAGCGTGCTGATCGACATGGGCGGCCTGAACCAGGTGCTGGAAATCAACCGCGAGGATATGTACGTCACCGTGCAGGCGGGCACCAGTTGGCGCGAACTGCGCGAAGCGCTGGCCGGAACCGGATTGCGCACACCCTATTGGGGGACATTGTCCGGCATTTACGCCACGGTGGGCGGCAGCTTGTCCCAGAACAGCATTTTTTGGGGTTCGGGGCATTATGGCTCGGCCGCGGAATCGGCCCTGTCGCTGCGGGTAGTCCTCGCCGACGGCAGCCTGCTCGAAACCGGCTCCGCCGGCCAACGCAATGCCGGCCCCTTTTTCCGCTACCACGGCCCGGACCTTACCGGCTTTTTTTGCGGCGACTGCGGCGCTCTGGGCATCAAGGCCGCGGCCAGTTTGCGCCTGGTGCCGGAAGTGGAAGGCCGCGCGTTCGGCGCTTTCGCCTTTGCCGACTACCCGGCCATGCTCGCGGCCATGGCGGAGATTTCGCGCCGGGACCTGGCCATGGAATGTTTCGGCTTCGACCCCTTCCTGCAAGCCCAGCGCATGCGCCGGGAAAGCCTGGCCGCGGACGCGAAACGCCTGCTTGGCGTGATGAAGTCCGCCGACGGTGTTGGCAAGGCTCTCAGCGAAGCCGCGCGCATCGCCGCCGGCGGCCGCGGCTTCATGAAAGATGTGGCGTGGTCTTTCAACGTCATGGTGGAAGACAGAAGCAGCGCAGCCGCGGAAGAACGACTGAAAATCGCGCGGCGCATCGCCGCCGACAGCGGCGGACGCGAACTGCCGGCGACGATTCCCAAGGTGTTGCGGGCCAATCCTTTCGGCCCGGTGAACAATATCATCGGCCCCGAAGGCGAACGCTGGGTGCCGGTGCACGGCATATTTCCGCATTCCCGGGCGGTCGCCGCCATGGACGCGGTGACGGAGTTGTTCGCCAGCCGCGAAGACGTCATGAACGAACATGGCATCGGCGTGGGTTACTTGCTGGCAACGGTGGGCGGCAATTGCAGCGTGCTGGAGCCGGTGTTTTTCTGGCCCGACGCGCTGGAGGAAGTGCATCGGCGCAGCGTGGAGCCGGGGAATCTGCGCAAGATTCGCGGCTTTGCGGAAAACCCGGCGGCGCGGGCCGCGGTAACCGAAATCCGGCAAGCGTTGATCGCGCTGTTCGCCGAACTCGGGGCGGCGCATTTGCAGCTTGGAAAGTCCTACCGCTACCGCGAGGCGCTGCAGGACGCCAACTGGCGCTTGATCGCGGCATTGAAGCGCGAACTCGACCCGAAGCGGAGAATGAACCCGGGAGCGCTGGGCCTGTGAGCAAACGCGCCTATGTGGAACTGCCCGAAGGCGGGCAGACGCATTACCGCCACCGGGGCGCAGGTCTGCCGCTTTTGCTGTTGCACCCTTCGCCGCTGTCCTCGGCCTTTCTCGAGCCGATGATCGATTGCCTGCCCGAGGGCGTGGCGGCCATCGCGCCCGACACGCCGGGCTACGGCGCCTCGGACGCCCTGGCCGAGCCGACCGAAGACTTGAGTGGCTATGTCGCCTGGCTCAAGCAGTTCAGCGAAGCGCTGGGGCATGAACGCTTTGGCATCTACGGCTCGGCGACGGGGGCCCAGATCGCCATTGAATTCGCCCGCGCCTGGCCGGATCGCACACGCTTTCTCGTGCTCGACAATGCCGCGCATTTCAGCCCCGCCGAGCGCGCGGCCATGTCGGCGCGATACTTTCCCGATCTCGGCCCGCGCGCCGATGGCTCGCACTTGCAAGCCGCCTGGGAGATGGTCAACGCGCTGTGGCAGTGGTTTCCCTGGTACCAGCAAGACGAGGACCATCGCATCGGCGAGCCCGGCGCGGTGGCGCCGGCGATGTTGCAGGCCATGCTGCTGGACCATTTGCGCGCCGGCCCCGATTACGCCCGCGCCTACCGGGCGGCCTTGCGAAACGAGGACGCGAACCGGCTGCTGCCGCTCACCGTGCCGGTGCGCGTGATCCGCTGGCAAGGCAGCATTTTGCGCCGCTACAGCGACCGCTACGACCAATTCCAGTGGCCGGAGAATATCCGCATGGTGCATTGCGGCCCGGCGATGGAACAACGCCTGGCCGCGATTCGCGCCCAGGTGGAGGAACTGGCGTTGGAAAGCGCTGGCACAGCCCGCAACGCTGGCGAATAAATGCCGCCTCGCCGCCAACCCCAAGCCCGAACTTTCCTAGCGCAATTCGGACTGCAACTGGTTCAGTTCGATGGTGAAGCCGTCCGGGTCCTGCAAGGTGCTGACGATCACGTCGATTACCCCTTCGCCGTCGTAGGACGGGTAGGACACCGGCATCGGTTCGTCGATGACGACGACTCCGTCCACGGCGCGGGCGCGGGCGAAGCTGCCTTCCAGGTCTTCGACGTTGAACAGCAGCACCGCCGTGCCTTCCATGAACGAGGTGCCTGTCAGGTCAACGGTTTCCTTGGCCGGCTTGTAGTATTGCAGCAGGCCGACGATGCCGATGTAGTCGTCGTTGGCGCGCACCATCACCAGGCGCAAGGCGCGTTCGGCGTCTTCGATGCCGTCGGCGTCGCGGGGCGTCAGGATCAGGTTGTCGTAAATCACCGCCATGCCCAGGGCGTCGCGGTAAAACTCCAGCGAGCGCTCGATGTCGCGCACAACCAGCGTCGTGCGGCGCAGGTCGATGGGCACCCGCTGGTCGTCGGGCACGGTGTCGGCAATAGCGGCGGTTGTTGTCAGACCGATCGTCAGACAAGCCGTCAGCAGGACTGCGAGGCGCATGCTCATTGTTCCGCTCCATCTATGATTTTCTTCATGAAAGTCCAGGAAGTTTCGTTGGGCCTGGTGTCGTCCAACGCGGGCGGCGCCACATAAGCCGGATAGTTTTCGGCGATCTCGGCTTGCATCGTCGCCGAAAGCTGCTCGAAGTTCTCCAGCTTGCGGCCCATGGCGTTGAAATACATCATGCCCACGCGGTTGCCCATTTCCATCCATGGCAGCCAGGGTGCGAGTCGCACCCAGGACACCACCGGGTACGCCACCGGGGAGTCAGCGTCCAGCAACTCCCCGGTATCGCCATTGAAATCGAATATTTCAGTGGCGTGGTACGTTCCCCCTACATAATTCTGGTAATCGCCGCCCATGGGATTGGTGTAAAACAAGGGCACTTCGATTCGCATCAGCCAATTGCCGTTGATGTCCTGCAAGTCGAAAGGAATATCCTCGCCTTCGGCGCTGCGGGCGAAAGTCGGCCGGCCGTTGACCGGATCATTGGCGACATGGATGACGTCGTTTTGCGCGCCGGTCCAGGGATTTTCGAAGCTGCGCAGCACTTCGTTGCTTTGCGGGTCCAGATACAGCATCAGTTCGCGGGAAACCATGCGGTAACCCGGCCCCCGTTCCGGGTCGTCGATGCCCACGCATTGGCGGATGTTCATGCCGTCCAGATTGAACAAATGCCGGTCGGGCTCGCCGGGCACACGGGAATAGGCGCGGCCGAACCATTGATAGACCTGGGGCGAGGCGTCTTCCATCGAACAGTGGATTTTGCGGTTGATGGCGATATTGCCCTCGGCGGTCGCCGGGTCGAGTTCGGCGGCGAACGCCAGCGGCGCGAACAGCAAAGCGAGCGCGGACAGCAGGTGCCGGGCCATGGGGCGCGGAAATTCAGTCATGGTTTTGCTCCTGTTTCTTTCTTGCCTAACTTTGTTCGTATGATTCTTGCGTTTGTTTCCTGCGTTTGTTTCTTGCAATTCATTCTTGCAATTCATTCTTGCAATTGACCTTGGACAAGTACCGGCTGCTTCCGGTTCGATACGGTCCGGATTTTCCCGGCAACCATACAGGTTCACGCTGGTTTCCCGGAAGTGCTTTTTTCGTTAACTTCGATAAATTCGATCAACTCGCCGGCCCCGCCCCGGACCAGCGCCGCCCGGCGGCCGGCGAATGGACCTTGCGTCAGACCATACGTCGGCTCGGGCAAGCCCAGTCCAGTCAAATCATGCACTTCCACGCCGATCATGGCCAGTCCCGGCGGCAATTTTCCGGCAGCCGCGGGACGCTTGGCCAAGCCGTCGAGTTCATCAATTTCGACCAGGTTGCCGCCGGCCAATTGCAAGGTCGCAATGGGATGCCGGGTCTCGACCGGCAAACCCCGCGCCCGGTTGATCACCGTGATGCGCGTCTCCAGCCGCAGCGCCGCCAACTCCGGGAAACAATCCCAGGTCTTCAGCGCCTGGTCCCGGCTTGCGGCCAGCAACACCGGGATGAACAAGCGGTCCACATCGCAGCGCGCCCGCGCCAGGTCAAAACCCGGCACCTCCGCGCGCACTTCGGTCAAGTACGCCACCTCCCCCGCCGGGCCGCGCACTTGCATCGCCCGGACGGCGGGGCTGACATCCAGGTCGGCCGGTTCACCGAGAATCTCGAACGGCGAACCGCGCAGGGTCTCGAACAAGGCGTCCACATGCCGCACCGCCACTTCCAGCGACAGCCAGCCGCTGTGGGCAAAGGCGTCAAGCGGCTGGGCGCTTTCATCCTCCAGCACGCAAAGCCAAGGTTCGCCAAGCGCGTTCGCGAGCCACACCAGCCTGGCGCCAGCCAGCGCCGGCGCGCCCCAGCCGCGCGCCTGAACGGCGTCAAGCCTTGCCCGCGAATGCACGCGCTGGCGCAGGTGGCCGCACCAGGCCGACACGGTTTCCTGGAGCCGGTCGGTGCAGATCACGGCATGGCAAGTCGGACCTGGCGCAGCTTTGCTCATTCGCTTCGACCGTATCACATGGTATAAAGTTATGTCAATATAACTTTTTGCCGCCGTGGATCATTGCGCCGCGGCGGCGAAAGCCGCGAATTACAGGCGATTGCCTTGCCGCGCCGGTAAACCGCGCGAGATGCCAACCTGCCCGGCAAGACCTTGAGACGAGCCGCGAAACACCGGCGCGGGGGCGTCGACGGCTCGAAAGCGCCGGCGGCTGTAAAATGCAAGCGGCCAAAAAATGCCGGCAGCTGTAACAAACTGGCGGCTGCAATAAGGAGTAAAATTCGGCCATGACTGCTTATCTGGTTGTTGAGGCGGTGATCACCGACCGCGAAAAATTCGCCGCCTACGCGCGGCAAGTGCCGGAACTCGTGGACCGCTTCGGCGGCGAATACATCGTGCTCGGCGGCGAAGCCGAAGCGCTCGAAGGCGACTGGGGCGAAGTGCGCCTGGTGGTGCACCGCTGGCCGGACATGGCGAGCGCGCGACGCTTCTGGCACTCGCCGGAATATGCCGAAGCGCGCAAACTGCGCGAAGGCGCCGGGGAGTTTCGCGTGATGCTGCTTGCCGGCCGCGAGCGCGAGGAGCTGAGGTGAACGGCGCGCCCGCGCCCTATGCCGCGCTGGCGCTGCAAATGCGCTGCCACGCGGTGAACGACTGCCGCGGCGCGGATGAGGCCAGGGCGCGGATTCGCGCCAGCATTGAACGCTGCGACGGCCTCATCCGCGGCAGCCGCCTGTTCATCAAAACCTACAGCGGCGACGACACCAGACTGGTGGTGCTGCCGGAATATTTTCTGACTGGCTACCCCCGCGGCGAAGCACCCGCCGATTGGCGCGCCAAAGCTTGCCTGCATCCCGACGGCCCGGAATACCAACTGCTGGGCGAGTCGGCCCGGGCTAATGGCGTTTTCCTCGCCGGCAACGCCTACGAAATCGACGAACATTTTCCCGACCTGCATTTCCAGTGCAGCTTCATCATGGATCCGGCGGGCAAACTGGTGCTGCGTTACCGGCGCCAAATTTCGATGTTCGCGCCAACGCCCTATGATGTGCTTGAGCGCTATCTGGAAATTTATGGCGAGGATGCCTTGTACCCCGTCGCGGATACCGAAATCGGCCGGCTCGCCTGCGTCGCTTCGGAGGAAATTCTGTACCCGGAAATCAGCGCGGAATTCGGCCGCCGCGGCGCCGAGGTGATCTGCCATTCCTCCAGCGAGCAGGGCAGCCTCAAAACCACGCCGAAAAACATCGCCAAACGCGCCCGCGCCTTTGAGAACCAGGTGTATGTCGTGTCCGCCAACAGCGCCGGCATCGCCGGGCCCGGATTCCCGGAAGATTCCACCGATGGGCATTCCCAGGTGGTCGATTACCAAGGCGGCCTGCTGGCGGAAGCGGCGTTCGGCGAGACCATGTGCGGTTTCGCCGAAATCGACATCGCCGCGCTGCGCCGGGAGCGCGGCAAGACCGCGATGCTCAATATTCCGGCGCGGCGGCGCATTCTCGAACGGGGGCGCTGATCGGCGGTTCCCATTGACGGATGAGATCCCGCGGCTGCGCGCGGGATGACCGGTTCCCCCCACATCATTCCGCGCTGCGCGGGTTCAGTCCACTTCGAGGTCCATTTCGTAGCGGAAATGTTCCGGGTTGTAGAGCACGCGCAGATAGTCGTGCATGCGCTCGCCCTCGGCGCTCTTGTTGTAGGAGCGCCGAATCAGGCTCAACAAGGCGCTGCCTTCCACCACGCCGAGCGCCTTGGCCGCCTCGGCGTCGGCGTTTTCGGCGCTCAGCGTTTGTTTTACGTGGGTCACTTCAAGGCCTTTCTCGCGAAAATAGGACAGCCTTGGGGTGGTTTCGAAAATCGACGGGTCCGCGGGCATTTCAACGCCTGCGGTCCAACTCGTGTAATAGCCGAATTCGAGCTGGTCGCGGCGCCGCACCCGCAATAGATGCAGGGCTTTTTCACCGGCGGCCAGGCCCAATTCGTCGCGCACCGCCTGGGGCGGTTCCTGCCAGTTGCAACGGATGATCCGGGCGCGGCTGTTGCGCGCCATGGTCTCGATTTCCTGCAACATCCCCACCAGCGGCGCTTTCACCGGGCGCGGCGAATATTGGTAGATGACGTGGGTGCCCTTGCCCCGGCTGCGGGCGAGCAGGCCCTCGCCGGACAAGTCGTCCATCGCCCGCTTGGCGGTGATCCGGGACACCTTGAACAGGCTCGCCAGCACCTCCTCGGTGGGCATGCGGCTGCCGTAGGGCAAGGTGCCATCGAGAATCAGCGTCTTCAGCAGGCTGTACAACTGGAAGTACAGCGGCGTCGGGGAAGATTTGTCGAGTTCCCTGAATCTGGACTCGTCGCTCAAGAACTCCAAGGCGTTCACGGCGCTCACCTTCCCGGTGGGGAAAAGTTATAGATAGATATAATGATATATCAATGTTCCGCCAAAACAAGCTTCCCGCGCCGGGCAACCACAACCACCGATTTTCGCAATGCCAATGAGATTCCGCGACTCCGCTTCGCTGCGCGCGGAATGACAGAATGGCCGAACCACAACCACCGATTTTCGCAATGCCAATGAGATTCCGCGACTCCGCTTCGCTGCGCGCGGAATGACAGAATGGCCGAACCAGAAGCGCCGCGATTGCATGTTACGCTTAATGATATTACATTAGGTCAAATCTTTGACTGCGGAGAGTGTCGCGATGGCCGGCATGAGCGAGAGCAACAGCAAAAGCAGCCTGTACCCTTGGTTTATCGCGATCTTCGCCGGCATTGCGCTGATGGTGAGCAACGGGCAGACGATTTCCGGGCTGTCGGTGTTCGACCGCGCGTTTATCGACGAATTCGGCTGGTCGCTGGGCGAGATCAAGTTCCGGGACATGATCACCTTGCTGCTCGCCGGCCTGTTCGCGCCGTTCATCGGCGTGCTGATCGACCGCTACGGCGTGCGCCGCTGCATGCTGGTGGGCTGGGTTTTGCTGATTCTGGGCAATTTCGCCTACTCCCGGCTGGACAGCTTGGCCGGGCTGTATCTGGTCCACGCCCTGTTCGCGCTCGTGCTCGTCGTTTGCGGCCTGAACGCGGCGGTCATTCTGGTTTCGAAATGGTTCGTGCGCTACCGGGGCACCGCCATCGGCATCGCGTTGATGGGGACCAGCCTCGGCGGCATGGTGTTTCCGCAATATGGCACCGCCATGATCGAAGCGCTCGACTGGCGCAGCGCCTTTGCCTGGGGCAGCCTGTTTCCCGCGGTCATGCTGGTGGTCACCTGGCTGCTGGTGAAAGACAAACCGCAAGCCTCCGAAGGACTGGCCGCGGATACGGCGGCGGCCGCCGACCCGGACACCGGCATGGCCTTTGCGGACGCCTTGCGCAGCCGCTCGTTCTGGGCGCTGGCGATAATCGCCATGGCGACGTTTTACACCGTGCTTGGCACCCAGGCGCATATTTTCGTCTACATGACCGATGCCGACTTCAGCGCCCAGGTGGCGACCAATGCCATCACCTTGTTCTTTTTCTGCGCTTTGGTGGGGAAATTCGTGTTTGGCCTGGCGGCGGATTATTTCGACAAGCGAAAGGTGTTTTACGGCAACCTGCTGGTGATGTTGATCGGTTCGCTGATTCTGATACGTATGGACGTGGCGTTGATCTGGGTCGCGGTGACCGCCTTCGGCCTGGGTTGGGGCGGTGTGTACACCATGATCCAACTCACCGTGATGAATATATTCGGCACCCGCGACGCCGGCAAGATTCTGGGCACGATCACCGTGCTCGACGCCAGCGGCGGCGGCCTGGGCATCTGGCTCACCGGTGTGATTTACGACGCCACCGGGACCTACGAATTGCCGTTCCTGATTTTCGCCGGGCTGATCCTGGTGGCGCTGGTTGCGCTCACCCAGGTGCGGCAGCCCGCGCCGGCAACCGCGGTCGCGGCCGGCGCCGCGGTGTGAACCGGGGAGCACAACCGAATTCGGGCAATCGCGGGGAATTGCCGGAAAGCCATCGCCGTTGCCAACGGCACAATGATTCAAACAGGGGGAAAGCAATATGATTACCGAACTCGCGGTGCTGCGCTGGCTGCACATTCTCGCCATGGTCTATTGGCTGGGTGGCGAATGGGGGGTGTTCCAAACTTCGCGGCATGTGGTCAACCGCGAATTGTCGATGGAAGAGCGGCGGCGGCATATGGAAACCGCCTACCGCATCGACATTCTGGCGCGCACCGGCATCATCCTGCTGCTGCCGCTTGGCCTGCACATGGGCACGCTTTGGGGCGTGCAGCCTTATGACGGCGCCTGGCTGTGGCTGATGTGGGTCTTTTTCGCCGGCTGGCTGGGGCTGTGCTGGGCCGCTTTCGTGTATCGCGAAACCGACCGCGGCGTGCAACTGACGATCTGGGACGAGCGCATCCGCTATCTGGTGATTCCCGCCTTGCTCATCAGCGCCGCGCTTTCACTGTTGGGTTATGGGCCGTTTTCGGCGGGAACCGGGCAGCAATGGTTTTCCTGGAAAGTGCTGATTTACGGCCTGCTGCTGATTATCGGCCTGCAATTGCGCTACATCATGCGCGAATGGACCGAACTGTTCCGGGTGCTTGCGGCGGGACCGAACGCGCTGGCGGAGGGCAAGCTGGAGAATTCGCTGCGCTTTGGCAAGCGTCTGGCCTATGTCTATTGGATCGGCATCGCCACGGTCGCGTTTTTCGGCGCAACCAAGTTTGTGTAGCTAAGCCCTGATCGGACTAGATTGAAGTAGCTACAAATCCCCAAAAAGCCCACATTGTGGCTTCGATCGGGCCCGCCGGGTGAGGCCCGGTCGGCGCAGCCGACGAAAAGCGCAGCTTTTCGAGGGCCGAACGGCTCGCCATGGATGGCGAGACTGGGGGTAGTCGAAGCCACAAGACTCGCGCCAGGGATGGCGAGCACAATCCAACAGAACGCAAGTACCCGGTCGGCGCAGCCGACAAACTTGCGCCAGGGTTCCCGTCATTCCGCACGTAGTCGCGGAATCTCCATGGGTTGACGCAATGGTTGGGAGATTCTGCGACTCCGCTTCGCTCCGCTCAGAATGACGTGAGGTACATGGGAGCCGGGAATCGGTTTGGCGCTGCTTGCTGGATCAGTTTGCGGTCGATTGCGGAATTTCGGGCGCGGTGAAGGCGGCGAGGATTTCGCTTGGGGGTGCTGGCCAGACGCCGGGTTGTGAGGTGATGTATTCGAGCGCGCGTTCCAATCGGCCGATGCGGTGCGGTTGGCCGAGCAGCCAGGGGTGCAGGTTCAAGGACAGCATGCGGCCGCCTGCGGTGTCCGACGCCTCCCGCAGCAGAAAATCGCAGGCGTCGCAGACTTGCTCCACCCAGGAATCCTCGGAATGCAGGTTTTGCATGATCACGAAGCGGTCTTCGAGTTCATTCGCCAGCGGCATGGCCCACAGCGCGCCCGCCTCGGTGCGGAAGCGGTAGGGCATGTCGTCGTTGACCCAGTCGGCGAACCATTCCAGACCCTGCTCCGCGAGCAGGTCCGGTGTGCGCGGGCTTTCGTTGCGCGCCGGGCTGAGCCAGCCGCGCACGGGCTGCCCCGTCGCTTGCCGCAGGCTGTCCAGGCTGCGGCGGATCAATTCCGATTCTTCTTCCGGGGATAGACCGCCATGGTGCAAGCTGTCCATGTCCCAGCCGTGGGCGACGATTTCGTCGCCGCGCTCGCGCAAGACTGAAATCAAATACGGCGCCCGTTCCGCCATGGCGCCGTTGACGGCGAAACTCGGCTTGAGACGGTGCCGGTCGAAGGCGTCGAGCACGCGGAATATGCCGACGCGGTTGCCATAATCGCGCAAGCTGAAATGGCGCAGGTCCGGGTACGGCATGGTCATGCCGCCGGGGGTGGCGAATGGCACGCCGCGCTGGTTCAGCGGGAAGAATTGCACGCAAACATTGACCCACAAGGCCAGCCGCGCGCCGCCGGGCCAATTGACGGGCTGGCGCTGGTGCAATTGCGACCATGGGTAGCGGTCATGGTCCATGCCGCGGCGGCGGTGGGGATAATCGAGAAACTTCGCGTCAAGCGTCATGTTTGCGGCCCTGGTTGCGGCGGATATTCGTCGACGCGGCGTCGCGGCAGCGTGCCGGGACTGCTTCAAGCTGCATGCGTTTACGCGGAGGCTTGCCAACAAGCGCCATGGCTTCAGTCCCGCCTGGCGCGGATGTCCGCCAGCGCGGCATCGTAATAGTGCTCGAGGAAGTACGCGGCAATTTCGCGCCCCGTCGTCACCCACACGTCGCTGTGCCCGGTGATGTATTCCAGCGCCTGTTCGAAGGCGTACAAGCGGTGCGGGCAACTGACCTGGTAATTGTGCGTGGGGATGCACATCACCGTGCCGCTGTTCTGCCCTTCGGCGTAGAGGCGGTCGAAATTGTCTTGCAGCATTTGGCCATAGCGCCGGGGCTCGATGCGGTTGACGACATAGGCGATGGTGTCGTTCATCTCCAGCGAGTAGGGAATCGAGATAAAGCGCTGGCCGCCGCGCACGCGCACCGGCGTGGGCTGGTCGTCGTGAAACAGGTCGCAGGTGTATAGGCCGCCGGCTTCGGCGAACAGGTCCATGGTGTGTTCGGAATGCGACAGCGCCGGCGCCAGGTAGCCCGCGGGGCGTTGTCCGCTGTGCCGTTCGATGGTGTCCATGGCGTCGAGAATCATTTCCCGCTCCTGCGCCTCGGACAGGCCATAGGTGTAGCGGGTGTTGTAGATGCCGTGGCTGAAAAATTCCCAATCGCGCTCGGCGCAGGCGGCGATGATTTCCGGATGGTGCTCGCACAGCGCCGCGGAAAGCGATACCGAACCGCGCACGCCGTAGCGCTCGAGCAGGCGCATTTGCCGCTCGTGGCCGACGCGGTTGCCCCAATCGCGGATGGAATAGCCGCCGACATCGGGGAATGGCCGCGGCCAAGGTTTGCGCTGGGGATTGACGGGCGGGTCGAATTCGTAGAATTCGATGTTCGGGGCCACCCAGAACGCGAGTCTGGCGCCGCCCGGCCAAACGATGCGCGGCCGCCCGCGGTAGGGCCAATAATCGTAAAGTTGCAGGTCCGCTTTCATGAAACGCTGGCGCGGTCTTACTTCGCCGCAGGCAGGCCGTCCAGCCAGTCCCGCGCTTCGGCGACCGGAATCACATCGGCGTATTTCAGCGCCAGGTCCATCAGGTTGGCGTAATGCACGCTTTCGTGCTTGTCGGCGACGCATTCTTCGGGAACGATGGTGCGATAACCCCGGGACAGGGAATCGACGGCGCTGGCGCGGATGCAACCGGAGGTCGAGCCGCCGGTCAGCACCACGGTGTCGACCCGGTGCCAGACGCACAGCGACTGCAATTGCGTCTCGAAAAATGCCGAAGGCATTTTCTTGCAATAGATCACATCGCGCTCGCGGTCGATTTCCAGCCGGTCGTCGAATTCGGCGCGCACCGAGCCGTGCTTGATGTTTTGCAGGGAATCGGGGGTGTCGGTGCGGGTGCCCCAAATGCCGCAATCCTCGCCCGAATCCATGTAGGCCACGTAGGTCCAGACCACGGGCCAGCCGGCGCGGCGGAAACCCGCGCTGAGCTGGTTGACGTACTCTTTCTGCCTTGGGTCGGTTTCGTAGGCGGTGACGAAAAGGTCGGGCCGGGTGTAGACCTTTTGCAGGTCAATATTGACCAGCACCGCCTTTTCGCCGAAGCCGAAGCGCGGGCGCGGATTGGCCTTGATTTCCAGATAGAGTTGCTTCGCGGTGCGGTCTGTCGTTTCCATCGTTTCTGTGTTTTCTTTCGTTGCCGTCGTTGCTGTCGTTTCCCGAAAAGTCTTGCAAAGCTTGACAAAAATCGGGAGTTTGCCCTATAGGTATAACATTATTACAATAAAGCTTGGCCGAGACAATGCGTTGCCGGCGGGAACCGGTTTTCGATCCCCGATGCGGGGTTGGCCAACCAAGACGGCGGCCCGCGGAAAAACCGCCGATTCGGCAACCGCCATCGTCGCCCATTCGCCGCCCGGTTGCAATCAAGCGAGCTGGTTCCATTCATGAGCAAACGCCATCGATCAATTCGCGGAAGCATCCGCTACACGAGCCTGCAAGCGGAACGCCAGGGCGCCGAGCGCGGTCGCGAGTGGTTTTTGCTCAACCAACAGAGTGATGGCGTCGATGTGTTGCTCGCCCATAGCGAAATCGACGACGAACCCGATGTGGTGCGCGATGTGATGCTGGCAATGCGCCGGAAGGACAGCAGTCCGCTCGAATGCCATGTGCGGCTCAGTGTCGGCGGACGTTATGAAGGCAGTGGCTGGATCCGATTCGAGGACGGCCGCGCGACTTGCGAGGCGTTCCAGCGCGGCAATGGCCGCGTCAGCCAGGCGGTGGAAACCGCCGCCCGCGTGCCCTGGCTGCAAGCCCACCCCATCGCCGGCGACGCCCTGCTGATGCGCAACTACGATTTGAACCAGGGCGCCGGCAAGCAATTCATCCCCGAACTGTACCTGACCTCGCCCGACCATCGCGGCGCCACCGGCCCGGAGTTGTTCAAGATGGGGCTTTCGCTGGTGTTCCTGGGCGAGGAAACGCTCGAAGTCGCGGCGGGACGTTTCGCCGCATGGCATTTTCAGGTCACCGACACCGCCGAAGGCTTGCCCGAAGAGCATCCGCCCTACGACCTGTGGTGCACGGCGGACGGAAACTACATCTTCCTGCTCGCCGTCGCCGGCGGTTACATGCAAAACCGTTACGAACTCACTGAATTGGAAATCGGGAATTGAAAACCATGCCGGGCGCGCTCGAAGGAATCCGCATACTCGATTTGACCCACATGCTGTCCGGTCCCTATGCCAGCATGATCCTCGCCGACCTCGGCGCGGAGACGATCAAGGTCGAACCGCCCGCCGGCGAAGGCACGCGCAAGCTGCTCGCCAATGATCCAAAATACTCGCTGAAGGGCATGGGCGCCTATTTCATTACCCTCAACCGGAACAAGAAAAGCATCGCCATCGACCTGAAACAGGAGCGCGGGCTGGCGCTGTTTTACGATTTGGTGAAACTCTCCGATGTCGTCATCAGCAATTTCGGCGCCGGCGTGCCGGAGCGCTTGCGCATCGATTACGCGAATCTGGCCCGGGTCAATCCGCGTATTGTTTCTTGCACCGTGACCGGATTCGGCGCCAGCGGGCCGGGCAGCAAGCGGCCCGCATTCGACCAGGTGGCCCAGGCCACGGGAGGCGGCATGTCCATCACCGGCCCGGACCGGCAACATCCCGTGCGCGCCGGCATTCCCATCGGGGACCTCGGCGGCGGCATGTTCGGCGTAATGGGCGTGCTCGCCGCCTTGTGCGAACGCGAGCGCAGCGGCCGCGGCCAGGAAGTGGACATCTCTATGCTCGATTGCCAGATTTCCATGCTCAATTACATGGCGACCATGTATTTCCTGTCCGGCGAGAATCCGCACCCCATCGGCAATTCCCACTTCGTGCATGTGCCTTACGACACTTTCGGCTGCGCCGACGGATTTATCGTGATCGCGGTGATTACCGACAACTTCTGGCAAAACCTGAAGCAAGTGCTTGACGCGCCGGATCTGGACAAACCCGAGTACGATACCCAGCCGGGCCGCTGGCGCGACCGCGAATTCATCAACAAAAGAGTCAATGAAGTGCTTTCCGGCGATACTTGCGCCAATTGGCTGCGGCGGCTGGAGCAACAACGCATTCCCTGCGCGCCGGTCAACAATTTCGAGCAGGCGCTGTCCGACCCGCAAGTGCTGCACCGGGACATGGTGGTCGAACTTGGCCATCCCGACGGCGGCGCCACCCGCGGCCCCGGCAATCCGATCAAACTGTCGCGCAGCGCAACCGAAGCCTACCGCGCCGCGCCGCGGCTCGGGCAACATACCGACGAAGTGCTCGGCGGGCAGCTGCATATCGAAGCCGCCGAACTGGCGGAACTGCGCGCCGAAGGAGTGATTGGCTGATGAGCGACCGGGTCACGATCAATGAAGTGGGGCCGCGCGACGGCTTGCAAAGCCAGAGCCGCCTATTGCCCATTGGCGAGCGCCTGCGCCTGATCCAGGCGCTTGCCGCCAGCGGCATTACCCGCATCGAGGCCGGCAGTTTCGTCTCGCCCAAGGCGGTGCCGGCGATGGCGGATTCGGGACTCTTGCTTGCGGATTTGGCGTTGGACGGGCCGGCGAATTACAGTTTTCTCATCCCCAATCTGAAAGGCTACGAACTCGCCCGCGAAGCCGGCGCCGAGTCGGTCACCATGGTGGTCTATGCCAGCGAAACCATGGCCCAACGCAATGCGCGCATGAGCATGGCCGATGCCGAGCGCGCCGCATGGAAGATTATCGACCTGGCCCGCGCCGACGGCATCGAGGTGATTGTAATCGTCGCGGTGAGTTTCGCCTGCCCTTTCGAAGGCGCGATCGACCCCGCCGTGGTCAACAAAATCGCCGCCCGCTTCATCGACGCCGGCATTCATCGCCTGGTGCTGGCCGACACCATCGGCGCGGCGGACCCGGGGCAAGTCGGCGATTTGCTCGCACCGCTGGCCGAGCGCCACGGGCCCGGAGTTTTCGGTTGCCATTTCCACGATACCCGGGCGATGGCGCTGGCCAATGTGTACGCCGGGCTGCAAGCCGGCATCCGCTGGTTCGACAGCTCCATCGGCGGCCTTGGCGGCTGCCCTTTCGCCCCCGGCGCCAGCGGTAATGTCGCCACCGAAGATGTGGTGGTGTTGCTGCACCAGATGGGCCTGGAAACGGGCATCGACGCCGGCCGCCTGCTGGCGGCCTCGGATTTGGCCACGGAATTGACCGGAACCGCCCCCGGCGGGCGGGCGCGGGAATGGCTGCGGGGGCATTTGGCAAAAAAATCGCACACCAATTTCCAAAATTCGCACACTAAGGAGAACTCCCAATGAGCTATCGACTCGGCGTTGACGTGGGGGGAACATTCACCGATCTCTTGCTGGTAAACGAGGAGACCGGAGAAACCCACACCGCGAAAGTGCCTTCCACGCCGGAGGATTCGTCCCTCGGCGTGCTCAACGGCATCAACAAGATTTGCAAGGAATCCGCCATCGACCCGCGCCAGACCCGCTGGGTGATGCACGGCACCACGGTGGCCACCAACGCGGTGCTCACCGGCCGCGGAGCCCGGGTCGGCCTGGTCACGACCGCGGGCTTCGAAGACACCTTGCACGTGGCGCGTTCGTATTGCCCCGGCGGCCTCGGCGGTTGGGTCACCTACATCAAGAAACCGCTGCTGGCGCCGCTGGAATTGACCATCGGCACCGCGGAACGCATCGGCGCCGACGGCGAAATCGTCACCCCGCTGGATGAGGCGCGCCTGCGCGAGTCCCTGCGCGGGCTGGCGGCGAAAGGCGGCATCGAAGCCCTCACCATCTGTTTCGTCAATGCTTACGTGAATGGCGAGCACGAGCGGCGCGCGCGGGAAGTGGCGCGCGAAGTATTCCCCGACACGCCGATTTCCATTTCCAGCGAAGTGGTGCCGGAAATGCAGGAATACGAGCGCACCGAAACCACGGTGGTGAACTCCTATGTGCGCCCGGAAGTCGCGCGCTATGTCGAGAACCTGCAAAACTCCCTGCGCGAGTTGATGGGAGACGAGGTGCAATTGTCGATTCTGCGTTCCGATGGCGGCCTCGCCTCGGCCCGGGCTTCGGCGGAATCCCCGGTCAACATGTTGATGTCGGGGCCGGCCGGCGGCGTGTCCGGCGCGATTTACTTCTGCCAACGCGCCGGCTTTGACAATATCCTCAGCTTCGACATGGGCGGCACTTCCACCGACGTCGCCCTGATCCAGAACGCCCGCGCCCGGGTGCGGCGCGAGACTATCGTCGGCGACGTGCGCGTGCGCGCGCCTTCGGTGGATGTGCGCACCGTGGGGGCCGGCGGCGGCTCGATCGCCTTCGTGCCGGAACTGACCAAGGCCCTGCGTGTGGGGCCCGAATCGGCCGGGGCCGTGCCCGGGCCGGCCTGCTACATGAAAGGCGGCGAGGAACCCACGGTGTGCGACGCCAATGTGGTGCTGGGCTACCTGCCCTCCGACGTGCAGCTCGGCGGCGACATGCGCATCAATCGCGATGCCTCCATCGCGGCGGTGCAAAAAACCGCCGACGCCGTGGGTATCGACCTGATGGCGGCGGCGGAAGGCATCATCAAGATCGTCAATGAATCGATGTTCGGCGCCTTGCGCCTGGTCTCGGTTGAACAGGGCTACGATCCAAGGGATTTCGCCCTGGTGGGTTTTGGCGGCGCCGGACCCTTGCACGCCAACGCCCTCGGCATTCTCACCCAGGCCTGGCCGGTGATCATTCCGCCGGGGCCGGGTGTGCTGTGCGCCTACGGCGACGCCACCACCCAAATCCAGGACGAGGCGGCGCGCACCTACCTGACCATGGCGGCCGATCTCACCGACGCGCAATTGCTGTCCGACTTGCACGAGCTGCGCGAGCGCGCCGGCCAGTCGCTGATCGCCGACGGCATCCCGGAAAGCGATCACGAGGTAAGCTACCAGGCCGATTTGCGCTATGCCGGCCAAGCCTTCCAGATCACCGTCAATTTCGACGAGGCGGAATTGCGCGAACATGGCCTGAGCCTGCTGGTGGACCAGTTCGACAAGGAACACGAGCAGCTTTTCACCTTCAAGCTGGGCGAAGGCCACGAAATTCTCATGATCCGGGCGGTGGCCAAGGCCAAGGCGGCGCCCATCGCCGATTTCAGGGTCGGAGAGGAAGGCACCTCGCTGGAAGATTGCATCATCCACGACAGCCGGTACTATTACGACGGCGCGTGGCACGAAGTGAACATTTATGACCGCGGCAAATTGCACGAAGGTCTGCTGGTGCCGGGGCCGGCCATCGTCATCGAGATGGATTCGACGACGGTGGTGCTGCCGGGCCACGAAGCGCGGGTTGACGCGGTCGGCAACCTGCTAATTACGCCGCAAACATAGGAGCAAGCCAACATGCCCGCAAAAATCGTCCAGACCAACCATACGCCCCTTGAGCGAATCGATGTTGACGGCGTAACCGTCGACCTGATCGAAAACGCCCTCAAGAACGCCCGAGTCGAAATGGACGCGGTGCTGTTCCGCACCGCGATGTCGCCGGGAATCCGCGAACAGGGCGACTGCTTTCCGATGATTGCCAATATCGACGGCAAGATGGTCGTTGGCCAGTTCGGCTCCTTTATCGGGCCGTTCCTGCAAGCCTACGACGCCAGCATCGAGGAAGGCGACGTCATCCTCACCAACGACCCTTACATGTGCAACGCCGCGGTGTCGCATTTGCCGGACTGGGTTGTGCTGGTGCCGGTGTTCAAGGACGGCCGCCACATCGCCTGGTCCGCCATGTTCGGCCACATGTCCGACAATGGCGGCATGGTGCCGGGCTCGATCCCCATCGAAGCGACCTCGATTTACCAGGAGGGCATTCGCATTCCACCGATCAAGTTGTACCGCAAGGGCGAATTGCAGTCCGACATGCTCGAGTTGATTTTGCACAATGTCCGCACCAAGGAATGGAACCGCTTCGACCTCAACGCCCTGGTGGCGGCGTGCAACACCGCGGCTAGGCGCTGCGTCGATCTTGCCGAGCGTTTCGGCGACGATGTGCTGTTTTCAACCATGGAAATCATGCTGCAGCGCAATTACGACGCGATGAAATTCATCATCGAGGCTTTCATCCCCGAGGAGCCGCGGGAGTTTGAAGATTACATTTGCGACGACGGCATGGGCATGGGGCCCTACCGCATCAAATGCAAGATGTGGCGCGAAGGCTCGGTGGCGATTTTCGATTTCGACGGCACCGACCCCCAGGCCCAGAGCTCGGTGAACTTCTTTCTCAACGAAGACATGTTCAAAATGTTTTTCGGCTCGTTCACGATCAATGTGGTTGACCCGCAAATCGTCTTCAACGACGGCTTTTACGACCTGGTCGATGTGCGCATACCCGAAGGCACCTTGCTCAAACCGCGGTTCCCGGCGGCCCTTTCGGGCCGAACCCACGCCCTGGGCAGAATTTTCGACGTGCTGGGCGCCCTGCTTGGCATGGGCGCGCCGGAACAAATGCTCAATGCCGCCGGTTTCTCCGATTCGCCGCACCTGTTCTACTCCGGCTACGACGACAAGGGCGAGTGGTTCCAACTGTTCCAGATCGGTTTCGGCGGCATTCCCGGCCGTCCCATCGGCGACGGCCCCGACGGCCATTCGCTGTGGCCGGGTTTCACCAATGTGCCGAACGAGTTCATCGAGTCGTACTTCCCGCTGCGCATCGAGCGCTACGAAACCATTCCCGACTCCGGCGGCGCCGGCCTGCATCGCGGCGGCAATGGTCTCAGCATCGCCTACCGCTTCCTTTGCGACGGCCACATCGGCATCCACGATGAGCGCTGGCTGACCTACCCCTACGGCGTGCTCGGCGGCGAAACCGGCATGCGCTCGACCAAGCGCCTGGTGCGAACCGACGGCAGCGAGGAATGGCTGCCGGCCAAAGTTGAAGGCGTCAAGGTAAGCAAAGGCGACCTGCTTTATTTCAACACCTGGGGCGGCGGTGGCTGGGGCGACCCGCTCCAGCGCGACCCGGAACTGGTGCGCGCCGATGTCGCGCGGCGCTTGGTGTCCGCCAACGGCGCGCGCCGCTACGGCGTGGTGATCGACGACGCCGGCGCCGTCGATACGGCGGCGACGGAAGCGCTGCGCGCGGAAATGGCCGCGGCGCGGCCGGCGGATTTGCCGTTGTTCAATCTGGGGCCGGGGATCGAGGAAATCCGCGCCCGCTGCGAGCGGGAGACGAATCTGCCGGCGCCGGTGGCGCCGACGTTTTCGGCGGCGGCGGCCGCGGCGGCGCAGCGCTCGGCGGCCTGACTGGATTCCGGGTCATACCAGTAGCAGAATTTGGCTTGACCAAAACTGCACGGGCTCGGCTTTGCCACGCCGCCGAATGCAAGGACCGGCCTCGGCGCATTCGGCGGCTCACGGCGCCAGCGCGTAAAAGCGCTTGGCAGCTTGTGAAAGCGCGTGGAAGCGCATGGCGGCGCATGGCAGCGAGCACTCGAACGCGCGCGGATTAGCTACCGGGCCGCATCAAAACGCGATAATCGGCTTGCCGAAATTTTGACCGCGCATGAGCCGGCAGAAGGCTTCCGGGGCGGATTGCAGGCCGCGTCCGATGTCCTCGCGCTGGCGGATTTTGCCCGCGCGCAGCAGCGGCAGCACCGCATGCAGGTATTCCCCGCGCCGCGGTTCATAGTCGTAAACGACCAGGCCGCTGAGCACGGCGCGTTTGCCGATCAGCAAGCCCGGGGGCGGCCCGGGGGCGCGCGTGGCTTGATTGTATTCGGCCATCAGACCGCACAGCACTATGCGGCCGTAGTTCGCCAGCTGCGCGCAGGCGGTTTGCAACAGCGCGCCGCCAATCAAGTCGAAATACACATCAATGCCCTCGGGGCAAAGCCGCGCCAATCCGGCGTCGATGTCCTCCACGCTGCGATCGATGCAAGTGGCAACGCCAAGCGATTGCTCGGCGAAGCGGCATTTTTGCGCCGAACCGGCGATACCGATCACCGTGGCGCCGCGCAGGGCGCAAAACTGGGCCGCCGCCGAACCAACGGCGCCCGTCACCGCGGGAATCAGCACGCGCTCGCCGGCTTGCACATTGGCCTGCCAAATCATGCCGGCCCAGGCCGTCAAACCGGTCATGCCGAGAATCGACAAGGCGTAGGAAGCGGGTTCGATTTCCGCGCCCAGCGGATGGACTTCGGCGACAGCGTGGGCCGAGTATTCCTGCCAGCCGCCCATGCAGCGCACCAGGCTTCCCTTCGCCAGGTCGGGCGCGTCCGACTGAAGGATTTCACTGACGGTCTCGCCGCGCATGACCTCTCCCGGCCGCACCGTGCCGGAAGGATGGCGGCCCGCGATCTGGCTGCGCATGTAGGGGTCCAGCGAGAGATAGCGCGTGCGGCACAGCACGCCGCCGGGCGGCAAGGCCGGCGGCGGCGCTTCGCGCAGTTCGAAATGCGCCCGGCTGGGAACGCCGTCGGGGCGGCTGGCGAGAATGACTTGTCGATTTTGCATCGTATCGGGGCCACGCCGCGCCCAGGGAGATTCTGCGACTGCGCGCGGAATGGCCAGGGGGCGCCAGCGAGCCGCGGGAACCTCGGAAGGCGGGCCTAGTCGGCGCTTTGCGAAATCTCTTCGGCGGTCATCCCGACTTGCAACCAGCCCAGATTGATGCCGATCCTGCCGGCGCCGGGGTTGGCCCAGGAATAGGCGACGGTTTCCCCCGTGGCGGAATCGAGGATGCCAAGCTTGAGCACCGCCACGCGGGTGTTCTGGTAGGTCAAGCGCGCCAGTTCGACGCTGTAACCGGTGGCGTCTCCTTCGGCGGTGACCAGCGGCACAATTTGCCCTTCGTTGTGCAAGCGCAGGTCGGGCACAAGCAGCATTTCGTCGGCGTTTTCGGCTTCGGGCGCGAACGCGCCGAGGCGCACGGCGCCCCAGCCGTCGAATTGCCTGACCTTGCGGTTGCGATGGGGTTCCTCCCTGCCGAACAAGAGGTTGCCGTCCTCGTCATAGGCCTTGTCGCCAATCCAGATCTCCTCCGCGCTCAAGCGCAAAGTGTCTGTGATGTAGATGTTTTTGCCCATGGCCTCGGAGAAGTAGAAGCAGGCGCCTTCGTCCATTTCGCCGATGTAGTGGTCGCCTTCGAAGCGCCAATAGACATTGCAGCCGGGCACGTTGCGCAAATCGGCCGGCGTCAAATCGGCGAGCAGGGAGGGGTCGCGGTCGGCGTAGCGGTAGCGTTGCTCCTCGTTGAAACTGTGAATCGCCAATTCAATGGCGCCGCGTTCCTCGTTGAGGTGGAAGCTGTACAGGCGCTGGCGGTAGACATCCTCATAATCGCGGCCGAGATACTGCTTGATGAAAAAAGTGTGTTCACCAATGGCGGGCGCCGCAACAGGCAGGAATATGTGGTGAATGTGCTCGTGGCGGTCTTCCACCGCGATGCCGTCTTCGCCCTGCTGCCAAACCTGCTCGTTGTTGTCCCATTCGCCGGCGAACCAGCCGAGGAAATGCGCCAGATCCTCGGCCGAGGCGCCAAGCGGGGCCAGCAACAGCAGCGCAACCAGCAGTCCCCGCGCGGTCAAGCGCCCGCGGGCCGACGAAGCTTCAGTGTTCATGATCGTGCGGATTGTGTTCATGCCGGTGCACCCCGTGCCAATGGTCCTGCAAATGACCCTCCCTGGCGTGATCCCGCAGCGGCGGCGCTTTCTCGCCCTGGCGCTGCATGGTCCGGTCGAAATCTTCCGGGCCGTGTGGATGGTTGTGGTGGTGGCTGACCATCCAGCGGTAGAGCAGCGGGTCGCGCTGATAGAGACGCGCCGCCGAGCGTTCGGCGTTTTCCTTCGGCGTCGTCCAGGGATTGTAATGGAAGTGGTTGAACAATTTCGAATCGACCCGGCCGATGGCGATGCAGCCGAACTCGGAGGCGAAAGCGCCGTGGTTGATGTAGGCCGGGCGCCAGAAATAGCCGCCGGTGGGCAGATTGCCGAATTGCATCATCCACGAGGTTCCCCACAAATGATAGGCCTCTTCGGCGCAATCGTGATAGGAGATATTGTCCTGGAAGAATGCCGGCGTCATGCAATACAGGAAAGTCATCGCGTAGGAGATCGGGTTGAAATTGAGCAACTTGATCATGCAGCCCGGCGCCACCGAAGGGCTGACCAGATTGCCCGGCTGCCAGGAGATGTCCATGTAGGAATCGACATCGTGGTACAGATCGACCTGGGCCAGCGGATGGTGCTCGGTGGCTTCTTCGTGGCTGGGCGCCGCGGTGTTGTACATCATCAACAGCAGGCAACCACCGTCGGTGGCGATTTCCGGCATCGAGTAGCCGGGCGGGATGTAGAAATAATGGCCCTTGCGGCAGGTGCGGTCGCCGACGCGCAACTCGCCCTCGATGATCATCAACTCGCGTTCGGTCCAGGAAAAACCCGGCGGTTGGCGATAGCCGCCGTCGAGTTGCACGGTCATGCTGCAAGCGCCGGTATCGGTGTCGATACTGAGCATCTTGTAGCGCATGCCGGGCGAAAAACCGGGCAGGGTCATGTTCTTGAAGTGAACATCCCGGTCGCAAAACGGTTCAATGTGTGGTCTTGCCATGTCTGGTCTCCTGCTGCAATCTTGCTGCGATCTTGCGCGATTCGCGGCGGCGGTGCCGCCTCGATTGGGATTTATTCGCCGTCGATGCCCCACTTCCATACGACCTGGTCTTTCTTGCCCTCGGGTTGCGCGGGCAGGTCCTTGGGAGCGATGCGCACCTTGTTGTCGCCATCCTGGTTGAAACCGAGCGAAGTCAGGCGGTCGAAAAACTCCCGGTACCATTTGCGCCGCGTCGGCTCCAGGGCTTCCATTTCCCGTTCGATGGCGGCGTAGCGCTGCTCCTGTTCGGCCAGCTCCTGTTCGACCCAGGTCTGTTGTTCGGGGCTGGCCTGGTGTTGAATGGATTCGGTTTTAAAAGTCATTGCGTTCTCTCCAGGTTGGTCAGGATGGCGCGGCCGTGGTTCCGGCCGCCAGCATGGCGTCGATTTCCGACCGCGCCAGGCCCGCTTCCGCAAGCACCTCGACGCTGTGCTCGCCGAGCCGGGGCGGCGGGCTGTCGATTCGCGCGGGGGTGAGGCTGAAATTCATCGGTGGACTGCTCATGCGCAGCCGGCCTTCGGTTGGGTGTTCCATTTCGTGCCAAAATCCGGTTTGGCGCAGATGCGGGTCTTCGATCAATTCATCGAGGGAGTTGACCACCATCATCGGCACATTGGTGTCGCCGAGCAATTCCACCCATTCGGCGCGGTCGCGGCCGGCGATAATCTCGCCGGTGACGCGGTAGGATTCGTTGATATTGGCCAGCCGCGAGCCCATGCTGTCGAATCTCGGGTCCGCCACCAGTTCGGGCCTGCCCGCGATTTCGCAAAACGTGCGCCAATGATTGTCCCAATACGGCAGCACGGCGAGATAGCGGCCGTCTTTGGCGCGGTAGGGACGGCGGTGTTTGGCCATCAGCCGCACATAGCCGGCCTTGCCCATGGGTGGCTCGAAAGTCTGGCCCCAAAGATGTTCGGTCATGACGAAAGACACCATGGACTCGAACATGGGCACTTCAATTTCCTGGCCTTCCCCGCTGCGCTCGCGGTGGAACAGGGCGGCGAGCACGGCTTGGACCACGAACAGCGCCGTGGTCTTGTCGGCGACAATGGTCGGCAGGTAGCGCGGCTCGCCTTCCACCATGCTTTGCAAGACGGCGATGCCGCTGGCCGCCTGGATGGAATCATCAAGGGCGCCCTTGTCGCCGTAGGGGCCGCGCTTGCTGTAGCCGTAGGTGGCGCAATAGATAATGCGCGGATTGATTTCGCGCACATTGCCGTAGCCGAGCTTGAGCCGGTCCATCGCCCGCGGGCGAAAATTGTGGATCAGCACGTCAGCCTTGCGGATGATGCGGGTGGCGGCGTCGCGGCCGGCTTCGGATTTCAGGTCCAGCGCCACCGAACGCTTGTTGCGGTTGCAGGTCAGGAACAGCGAGGCCATGTCGCTGTTGGCGCGGTAGGGGCCGAGATTGCGGTTGGTGTCGCCCGCCGGCGGTTCGATCTTGATGACATCGGCGCCCAGGTCGCCCAGCATTTGACAGGCGTAGGGGCCGAGCACGACGCTGGTCATCTCGACCACGCGGATGTTGGCCAGCGGCGCGCTCATGGTCGGGTCTCCGCCAGGCCGTACAGCGCGATGGCGTTATCGCGCAGGAATTTGCGCCGCACTTCGGGCTTGAGCCCCAGCGCGTCGATTTCCGCCATGGTGCGGCCGAAACGCAGCACCGGAAAATCGGTGCCGAAGAGGACTTTGTTCTGGCCGTAGGAATTGATGTAGCGCACGATCGAGGGCGGCCAGTACTTCGGCGAGTGGGCGTCGGTGGAAATAAACACGTTTTCGTGCTTCCAGGCCATCGCGATCATTTCGTCGTGCCAGGGAATGCCGACATGGGAACCGATTAGTTTCAGTTCCGGCAAATCGCAGGCGATGTCGTCCAGATAGATCGGCCGGCCGACGGAGCGGCAGCGGTGGGCTTTGGAATAAATCAGCGACTGGCCGACTTGCATCTGGATCGGAATATCCAGCTCGATGCACTTGGCGTAAAACGGATAGTAGCGCGCCTCGTTCGGCGCCAGGTCGAACCAGTGGGGGTACAAGTGGGCACCGACGAATCCCAACTCGCGCACGCAGCGCTCCAACTCCCTCACCCCGTCCATGCCGGTAAACGGGTCGATGCCGACCAGGCCGGAGAATCGCTGGGGATATTGCGCCACCGCCTCCGCCACCACTTCCGGCGGCATGTGGTAACAGCCCGGCAAGCCCTGCCGACCCGACTTCGCCGCGATCAGCAAGCCATGGCCGATGCCCGCCTCGTCCATTTCCGCCAGCATCTGCTGCAGACTGATGCCGCCGCTGCCATGCTTGCCCTTGACCTTGCCGATGAAGAATTCGTCGGTCCAGCCGGGCCGATGGGACAGCGCCTCCGCCGTCCAGATATTGACGACGGCGTCGACCGCCTTGAATTCCGCGTCTGCGCTCATTTGTAGTATAGTTTGTACTATTGTTAGATCAATATGTCTAATGCGTAGTCGATTATAGGCAGCGGGAATTTCCCGCGCAAGCCCAGCCGGGCAAGCCAAGCCAAGAAAGCCTGAGCCGAAATGCCAGCCACCCTGTTCGACAAGTTATGGTCCTTGCACGAAATCGCCAGCCTCGGCGAGCGCGAGAGCCTGCTTTGCATCGACCGGATTTTTCTACATGAGCGCACCGGCAGCATCGCCCTGCGCGGCCTCGAACAGGCCGGCCGCCCGGTGCGCGCGCCGGAGCGGGTCTATTGCACCATGGACCATATCGTCGACACCCGGCCCGGGCGCGGCGACGATACCCTGGTGCCCCACGGCCGCGAGTTCATCGAAGCGACCCGCGCGAGCGCGGTCAAAGCGGGCATCCAGTTGTTCGACATCGATGATCCGCGCCAGGGCATCGTCCATGTGATCGCCGCCGAAAACGGCATTGTTTTGCCTGGAATGAGCGCGGTTTGCCCCGACAGCCACACCTGCACCCTCGGCGCGCTGGGCGCGCTGGCCTGGGGCATCGGTTCCACCGAAGCCGAACACGCGCTGGCAACGGGCAGCTTGCGGGTCGCGCGCCCGCGCGCGATGCGCGTCAATTTTTCCGGTGGGACCGCGCCGGGAGTCTCCGCCAAGGACATGATCCTGCATTTGATCGCCCGCTTCGGCAGCCGCGCCGCGCGCGGCTACGCGGTGGAATTCGCCGGCCCCGCCATCGACGCGCTGGGTATGGATGGGCGCTTTACGATTTGCAATATGGCCGTGGAGATGGGCGCTTTTACCGGCATGATCGCCCCCGATGAACGCACTATAGACTATGTTTCAAACACTCCCCTGGCCCCGCGGGGCGCCATGGCGGAACTGGCCGGAGACCATTGGCGGGGCTTGCGCAGCGACCTGGCCGCCCAGTTCGACCGGGAACTTGAGGTCGACAGCGCGCGGATCTCCGCGGCGGTCACCTGGGGCACCAATCCCGAACAACTCGCCGCCATCGACGGTTCGGTGCCCGACCCGCGCGATTTCGACACACATCGGGAATCCCAGGCCGCGCGCGCGGCGCTGGATTACATGGACCTGGCGCCCGGCACGCCGATCCGCTCGATCCGCGTCGACGCGGCATTCATCGGCTCCTGCACCAACAACCGCCTCGACGACCTGCGCGGCGCCGCCGACTATTTGCGCGGTCGAAAAATCGCGCCCTGGGTGCGCGCGCTGTGCGTGCCCGGCTCCGGCGCGATCAAGCGCGCGGCGGAAGCGGAAGGACTGGATGCGATATTCCGCGCGGCGGGATTCGAATGGCGCGAGGCCGGCTGTTCGCTTTGCTTCCATGCCGGCGGCGAATCCTTCGCCGGCCAGCGGGTGATCTCCTCCACCAACCGCAATTTCCAGGGCCGCCAGGGTCCCGGCGCGCGCACCCATCTCGGCAGCCCGTTGACCGTGGCGGCCTCCGCCTGCCGCGGCTATATCAGCGCCGCGGAAAACCCCGCATGAAAGTCGGCGCGCAAGTGTTCCATCGCGGCGTGGCGGCGCCCCTGCTGCGCGCCAATATCGACACCGACGCCATTATTCCTTCGCGGGAAATCCGGCGCGTGTCGAAAGAGGGGCTTGGCGAGGCGCTGTTCGCGGGCTGGCGCTACCGCGCGGCGGAGCGGCGGGAGGCGGACCCCGATTTCGTCCTCAACCGGCCGCGCTACCAAGGCGCGAGCATCCTGCTTGCCGGCGACAATTTCGGCTGCGGTTCCTCCCGCGAACACGCGGTCTGGGCCTTGAAGGAATTCGGCATCAAAGCAATCATCGCGCCATCCTTCGGCGGCATCTTTTTCAACAATTGCGCCTTGAACGGCATTTTGGCGATTGAACTCGAAGCGGACGCGATTCAGCGCCTGGCCGATTGGGTGCGGGTCGACCCCCGCAAGCACTTGCTGGAGATTGATCTGGCGGCACAGCGGCTGCGCTGGCGCGACGGACGGGAGATCGAATTCCACGTCGAATCCGCCCGCCGCGCCCTGCTGCTGGAAGGACTCGACAGCATCGCCGCCACCTTGCGCATGGCGCCCGCGATCGCCGCGTTCGAGAAGGCGGACTTTACCCGCCGACCCTGGGTCTATCGGCATTCCGGCGATTGACTCAGCCCGGCGGCAATTGCACCAGTCCGTCGCGCGCGAGCTGTTCGATCTCGTCCGGCGTCAGGCCCGCCGCCGCGAGGATTTCCCCGCCCTGCTCGCCGGCGGCCGGCAATTCGTGCCGCAAACCAAAGCGGCGGCCGGTCCATTCAATGGGCAATGCCGGCAGGCGCGCGGTTTCGCCCGCCCGCCCGCCATCGCGCAATCGCACCGGCAACAAGCCCTCATGGGCATTCAGGTGCGGGTCCGAAAACAGGTCCGAGGGTTTGCAGACCCGGGCGAAAGCGACCCCGGAGCGGTCGAGCCGCCGCAGCATTTCCTCCCCATTCATTGCCGCGAACATTTGCTCGATCCGGGGCATGATGCGCTCCCGCTGCCGCACGCGGTCGTTGTTGTGCGCGAGCGATGCATCGTTGGCGAACTCGGTGAGCGAGAATTCCCCGCAAAAGCGCCGCCATTGGCTGTCGCTGACCACGCCGACGAAAACCTGTTCGCCTTCGGCGCAGGTGAAAATATCGTAAATGGCCCAGGCCGAGCTGCGGATCGACATGGGCAGGGCGGGCTCCCCGGTTACCGCCTGTTGCGCCATGTGCTGGCCAACCAGAAAGGCGGTGGTTTCAAACAGCGAGCCGGTGACCAGTTCGCCGCGGCCGCTGCGCTGACGCCGTTGCAGCGCGGCAAGCACGCCAATAACGCCAAACATGCCGCCGGCGACATCGATCACCGAAGCCCCGGCGCGCATGGGCCGCCCGGGCAATCCGGTCATATAGGCCAGGCCGCCCATCATCTGGGTGACCTCGTCGAGGGCGGTGCGGTTTTCATAGGGGCCGGAAAGGAAGCCCTTCAGGGAACAATAGATCAGCCGTGGATTGGCCGCATGCATCGCTTCCCAGCCAAAACCCAGTTTATCCATCGCGCCGGGGCGGAAATTTTCGATCAAAACGTCGGCCCCCGCCACCAGGGTTTGCGCGAGCTCGCGGCC
The DNA here is from genome assembly GCA_965221015.1 of uncultured Pseudohongiella sp. Taxonomy (GTDB): domain Bacteria; phylum Pseudomonadota; class Gammaproteobacteria; order Pseudomonadales; family Pseudohongiellaceae; genus UBA9145. The sequence goes on from OZ244859.1 coordinate 2,296,221, forward strand.
GCGGCCGCTTTTCAAATCAACGCAAAGGCTTTTCTTGTTGCGGTTGTACATGGGAAAGTAGCCGGCGCCCGAGCCTTGCAAACGGCGCGTCTTGTCGCCGCCCAATGGTTCGATCTTGAATACTTCCGCGCCGAGGTCCGCCAGCACCATGCCCGCGGCGGGACCCATAACCATATGCGTGAATTCGATCACGCGGATGCCCGTCAAGGGCAGTTCATCGCTGCTCGGGCGCATTTGCCTCCACCTGCAATCTCCTGTTTGAATAAAGGTCCGCCAATGGTATATTTGTCATGTTGTTATAACAATAGTTCTTTTGCGGGTTTTATTGCGGAATCAGGCGGGATTTTTCGGTATGGCGGCGGATATTCTGATCAGCGAAGTGGGTTTGCGGGACGGGCTGCAAAGCATTCAAGCGATCATGCCGACGCGCGTCAAACAGGCCTGGATCGCCGCGCAGCACGCCGCCGGCTGCCGCGAGATGGAAGTCGGTTCCTTTGTTCCCGCCGCCTTGCTGCCGCAATTGGCCGACACCGCGGCGGTGGTGCGTTACGCCGCCGGGTTGCAAGATTTGTGCGTGGCGGTTCTCGCGCCGAACCTGCGCGGCCTGCGCGACGCGGTGGCCAACGGCGCCCACAAGGTGACCTTGCCGTTCTCCGTGAGTGAAACGCACTCGCGGAAAAACCTGAACCGGGACCACACCCAGGTGATCGCGGAAATCGGCGCTTGCGTGGAATATCTGCAAAACCTGCCGGCGCCGCGGCGGCCGCACTTCGAAGTCAGTTTGTCCACCGCATTCGGCTGCACCCTGGAAGGCCCGGTCCCGGAAGCCCGGGTGATCGCCTGGGCCGAGCGGCTGGTTGAGCTTGGCGTCGATGAAGTCAGCTTGTCCGACACCACCGGCTACGGCAATCCGCAGCAACTCAAGCGACTCGTGCTGGGCATTTGGCAACATTGCGGCCGCGAAAAGCTCCGCGGCGTGCATTTGCACAATACCCGCGGCCAAGGGCTGGCGAACGCTTTGATGGCGGTGGAAATCGGCATCGACACGCTGGACAGCTCCCTCGGCGGCATCGGCGGCTGTCCGTTCGCGCCCGGGGCGAGCGGCAATATCGTCACCGAGGATCTGGTTTTCCTGCTCGAATCCATGGGCCTTTCGACCGGGATCGACCTGGCCGCGCTGATTGCCGTGCGCGAACTGGTCAAGGCGGGCCTGCCCGAAGAAGTCGAATTGTTCGGATTCACTCCCGACGCGGGGCTGCCGAAGGGATACCTGGCGGCATGAAAGCGATTCCGGCCAGAAACCCCCGCAGCGGCCGCATCGATTGCGAGATCGAGAATTGGAGTGCGGCACAAATCCGCGCCCTCGCCGAAACCATGCGTCAAGCCCAGGGACCATGGCGCGAAGCGGGGCTAGCGCATCGCGCGCAAGTGCTGCTGGCCTGGCGCGAACAACTCAACCGGCGCCGCGCCGGAATCTGCCAGGCCCTGACCGCGGATACCGGGCGCCGGCTGATTTCCCAATTTGAAGTGCAAAAGCCGATCAACCTGATCGACTATTGGTTGCAACAGGCGCCGGCGATTCTGCAAGGCGGCGCGGGGCGCTCGCGGATGGCGCCGGCCGTCGATTGGCGCCATGTGCATGTGCCGTATCCTCTGGTGGGCGTGATCAGCCCGTGGAATTTTCCGCTGGCGCTGTCTTCCCTCGACGCCATTCCCGCCCTGCTCGCCGGATGCGCGGTGATCGTCAAACCAAGCGAAGTCACCTCGCGCTTCGTCGCGCCCTTGCGCGAAAGCATCGCCGCGGTGCCCGCGCTGGAGGAAGTGTTTCAGTTTGTCACCGGCGATGGTGGTGCCGGCGCCGGCCTGATCGAAGCGGTGGACGCGGTCTGCTTTACCGGCAGTGTTGAAACCGGGCGCAAGGTGGCCCTTGGCGCGGCGCGGGCGTTTATCCCCGCCTTTCTTGAACTCGGCGGCAAGGATCCGGCAATCGTCGCCGCCGGCGCCGATCTGGACAACGCCGTGCGCGCCATCGCGCGCAGCGCGTTCGGCGCTTCCGGCCAAGCCTGCCAATCGCTGGAACGCGCCTATGTCGCGCGGGAGCATTTTGAGGAATTCCTGCGCCAACTTGTGGCGGCCGCGGAGCGGATCACGCTCAATGACGCGAGCTTGGAGGAAGGGCATATCGGCCCGCTGATCAGCGCCGACCTGGCCGGGAAACTGGAAGAACATTTTGCCGACGCCCGCGAGCGCGGAGCGCGTATTCATTGCGGCGGCGCGATCGAACAACACGGGGGCGGCAAGTGGTGCCGGCCGACTGTGGTGAGCGAAGTGAGCGGGGAAATGCGCATCATGCGCGAGGAAACCTTCGGACCGGTGGTTACCGTCTCGCCCTTCGACACCATCGAGGAAGCCGTCGCGCTGGCCAATGATTCCGAATACGGTTTGTCCGCCGCGGTGTTCGCCGGCGACCGGGAGCAAGCCGAAGCTATTGCCGCGCGCCTCGACGTTGGCGGCGTCAGCATCAACGACGCCAGCTTGACCGCCGCGGTCAACGATGTCGAAAAAAATTCCTTTCGCCTGTCCGGCCTGGGAGGCTCGCGCATGGGCCCATCGGGCATGAGCCGCTTTCTGCGCAAGCGCGCGCTGCTGTACCAGACCGGCGCGGCGGACTCCATCGACTCAATGCGCGAGCAAGGCGCTTCCTGAGCGCAGTGTCATTCCGGGCGCCCGGCCCGGCGCGGCGTCAGGGCTGCACGATGTGGATCTGGTCCATGCCGTTGTCGGGGTCGAGGGGGGTCTCGCCGACGGGGAAGCCTTGCTCGGCGAGGATGTAGGCCACGACGTCGGTGTATTCCTCAAACATCAGGGAACCGGGATTGTCCGCCGGCATCGTGCCCAGGATCGACTCCCAGAACCAAAGCAAGGGCTGATTGTTCCAGGACCGCAGCGAATCGCGGTAAAAGCGCATGTCGTGGCAGGTGCGGCAGACATTGTCGTAGACGGGCTTGCCGGCATCCACCTGGGCCTGGGTGAATACGCCGTCTTTTACGGTCTTTTGCTGCGCCAGCGACCATTGCCCGCCGAGCAGGCACAGCGCGAGCGCCATCACACGAAAAGCTGTTTGCATCGCAACCCTCCGCCTTGGGCCATTGCAACCCGCAGAATCACTCGCCCGACCAATCGTCGGAACCGCCCCGAACCTTACCCCAGCAAACTCCTTCACGCAAGTTTGGCCGCTGTTTTGGGGGTTTGCGTCATTCCACGCGCAGTCGCTGAATCTCCCCGGGAAGGGGCCAGACTTGGCTGCTGCCGCGACCGCGCTTCGCGCAAAGCGGCACAACCCGCGATGGGAGCATCGTTGCCCGGAAATTTTTTCCCCCGTTTTTTCTCTTTTTTCGCGAAACCTTTCTACGCTTTTGTCTCATTCACCTGGAGACAGCAGTTATGCATCACACTGAAAGAGGTTTTACCCTGATCGAACTGATGATCGTCGTCGCGATTATCGGCATTTTGGCGGCGGTTGCCCTGCCCGCCTATCGCAACTACTCCGACCGCGCGGCGTTTTCCGAACTCGTGCTCGCGGTCACGCCATTGAAGACAGCGGTGGAACTGGCGATCCAGACACGGGCGCCGGCATCGCTGGATGAACTCGACGGCGGCGCCCTGGGCATTCCCGCCAACGTCGAGGCGAGCGCCACCACCCATGGCGCCGCGGTGACCGACGGCGTCATCACCATGACCTGGCGAACCGAGGAAGGCTCCAATTTGAGCGGAGTCACCTACACCTTGAGCGCCGGCGGCGTAAGCGCACCGGTGAACTGGGCCGAAAGCGGCAGTTGCCTGACCAGCGGACTGTGCTGAACATGAATGGGGAAAGCTCCGCGCCAGCGGTCCCGCCCGGCGCGGCGGAGACCGCTTGCGCGCTGGGCGCGCCGCTGCTGGACCTGGACGCGTTCGATCCGCAGCGGCTGGAACGCGGCTTGATCGACCGCAAGCTGATTCAGCGGCGCCGGGTGTTGCCGCTGATGCGCCACAACGGACGCTTGCTGCTCGCCCTGGCGGATTCGGCGGCGATGAGCGCGCTGGATGAGATCAAGTTCCACACCGGCCTGACGGTGCAGCCCGTGGTCGTGGAAGCGGAAAAGCTCGATCGGGCCTTGCGCTTGCAAAGCCGGGGCGACGGCCTGCTCGACGAACTCGGACTCGATGAATTGCAGGCCGAGGCGGAGCCGGCGGCCGCGCTCGCGGGGGAAACGCCGGGCGCCGACGAGACGCCCATCGCGCGGCTGGTGAACCGGGTTTTGTTTGACGCCTTGCAAGCGGGCGCTTCGGATATCCACTTCGAACCTTATGAATCCGCCTGCCGCGTCCGCTTCCGCATCGACGGCATCTTGCACGAGATCACCCGGCCACCGGTCAACATCGCGCGGCGCATCGCTTCGCGCTTGAAAATCATGGCGCAAATGGACATTTCGGAACGGCGCCTGCCGCAGGACGGCAGAATCCGCTTGCGCACGGCGGATGAGGGCGGCATCGACTTTCGCGTCAACAGCCTGCCCACGCTTTGGGGCGAAAAACTGGTGCTGCGCGTGCTGGACGGGGGCGGCGAACCCATCGATTTGGACGGCCTGGGACTGACCGACACCCAGCGCGAGCAATATCTGCAGGCGCTGTCATCGAGTCAGGGCATGATTTTGGTGACCGGCCCCACCGGCAGCGGCAAGACCGTTACCTTATATGCCGGCCTGCGCGTGTTGAACCAGCCGGAACGCAATATCGCCACGGTGGAGGATCCGGTGGAGATCAATCTCGATGGCGTGAACCAGCTTGCCGTCAACAATCGCATCGGGCTCGATTTCGCCATGGCGCTGCGCGCCTTCCTGCGGCAGGACCCGGATGTGCTCATGGTGGGGGAAATCCGCGACCTGGAAACCGCGGAAATCGCCGTGAAAGCCGCCCAGACCGGCCATCTTGTGCTTTCCACATTGCACACCAACAGCGCCGGTGAAACCTTGAACCGCTTGCGCAACATGGGTGTGCCGCCATTCAACCTGGCGACTTCGCTGCGCCTGATCATCGCCCAGCGCTTGCTGCGCAAACTGTGCGCGCAATGCCGCCGGCCGCTGCGGCTGCCGCGTGAAGCTTTGCGCAAGGCCGGTTTTGACAGCGGCGAAATCGACAACCTGCAATTGTTCGGCGCCGGCGGCTGCGACCAATGCAAGAACGGCTACCGGGGCCGGGTCGGGGTGTACGAGCTGTTGCCGCTGAGCCCGACGTTGGCGGACATCATCATGGCCGGCGCCGATTCGTTGCAAATCGCCGCGCAGGCGCGCAAGGAAGGGCACGGCGACCTGCGCCGCGCGGCGCTTGACAAGGTCGCGGCGGGGCTGACCAGTCTTGAGGAAGTGACGCGTGTGCTCTAGCACCGGTATGGGACATAGCCGGCCCGGGATCGTTCAGGGAATTTTCGGCGAACACGCGATTTGAGCGCGGGAAGCACACCCCAATGCAAACGACCACCGAATTCATCTGGCAAGGCGAAGACCGTCACGGCAAACCGGCCCAGGGCGAAATCGCCGCCGCCAGCCCGGCGCTGGCGAAAGCCCTGCTGCGGCGCCGCGGAATCCGGCCGCAGCGGCTTCGGCGCAAGCCGCCATCGTGGTTCCGGGCCGGCGCCAAACCCGCCACGGCGGCGGATATCGCCCTGTTCACCAGACAATTGGCGACCATGGTCAGGTCCGCGATTCCGCTGGTGCAGGCGCTGAACATCCTCGCCGCCGGATCGGACAAGGCCGCGCTGCGCGGCGTGATTCTGCGCCTGCGCGAGGATGTCGCCGGCGGCCTCGGCCTGGCCGACGCCCTGGCGCGCCACCCGCGCCATTTCGACACGCTGTATTGCAGCCTGATCGCCGCGGGCGAGTCTTCGGGCACCCTGGAAACCATGCTCGACCGGCTGGCGGGCTACCGGGAAAAATCGGAAAAACTGAAATCCCGCGTGCGCAAGGCGCTGACTTATCCGGCCGCCGTGGTGGCTGTCGCCTGCATCGTCACCGTCCTGCTGCTGACCCGGGTTGTTCCCACTTTTGCCGAGACTTTCGCCGGACTCGATGCCGAATTGCCGCGTTTCACCCGCATGGTGTTGCGCCTGTCCGACCTCGCCCTTGTGTACTGGCCCCATGGCGCCACTGCGGCGGCGGCGGCGGTGGCAGGCGCCATCTATGCGCCGCGGCACTCGCCGCGGCTCGCCTTGCTGCGGCAAAGGCTGTTGCTGCGGCTGCCGCTGCTGGGCACGCTTTTGCGCCACGCAGCCGTGGCCCGCTTCGCGCGCACCCTGGCGACGCTGTTGCGGGCGGGATTGCCGATGACCGATGCGCTGGAGTCGGTCGCCGGCGCCACCGGCAATGCGGTGTACGCCAACGCCGCCCGCGCCATTGGCGAGGATGTGCGCAACGGCCAATCGCTGGCGGCGGCGATTCGGCGCGTGAACCACTTCCCCGCCATGCTTGTGCAACTGGTTGGCATCGGCGAGGAAACCGGCGCCCTCGACGGCATGCTGGACAAATGCGCAAGTTTCTTCGAGGAAGACGTCGAAGGCCGGATCGACCGCTTAACGGCCTTGCTTGAGCCCTTTATAATGGCGCTGCTGGGTCTTCTCGTTGGTGGCTTGATGATCGCCATGTATCTGCCTATCTTCCGCCTTGGCGCGGTGCTCTGATCGCGGCAAGTGCATGGAAATCGCGCAATTGCTCTCAAGTTCTCCGCTGGCGGCCCTGTTCCTGTTCATTCCCGGCGGCATGATCGTCGGCAGTTTCGTCAACGTCGTGGCCCACCGCCTGCCGATCATGTTGCGCCGGCGTTGGCGCATCGAATACCGCCTTCACGCGGGCTTGGCATCGGAATTGCCCGCGCATTCCGCTGAACGCGACGCCAACACCAATACTGAATCCGAAACCTTCAATCTGCTTTGGCCCGGCTCCCATTGCCCCCATTGCGGCCACCGACTCCGGGCCTGGGAATTGGTCCCCTTGTTCAGCTACCTGCTGCTGCGCGGCAAATGCGCGAACTGCCGGCGGCCGATTTCGCCGCGTTACCCGCTGGTGGAGTTGGGCTGCGGGTTGCTCGGCGGCTTGCTGGTGCTGGTTTTCGGGGTCGAAGCGCGCACGCTGGCGCTGCTGCCATTCGTTTACGCGTTGGCCGCCCTGGCGCTGATCGACCTCGAACATCTGCTGCTGCCCGACGATTTGACCCTGCCGCTGCTGTGGCTGGGACTGCTGCTGAACGCCTGTTTCCCGGCTTTGCTCGGCGTGGGCGCCGGCGACGCGGTGATTGGCGCGGCGGGGGGCTATCTGCTGTTCGCCGCGGTCCACCACGGCTACCGCCTGCTCACCGGCAGGGAAGGCATGGCCCCCGGCGATTTCAAGCTGCTCGCCGCCATGGGCGCTTGGCTGGGTTGGATGGCGCTGCCTTTTATCGTGTTTCTTTCCTCGATATCCGGTGCGCTCTGGGGTCTGGGGCTGATTCTGCTGCGCGGCCGGGCTTGGTCGAAGCCGCTGCCGTTCGGGCCTTTTCTGGTTTTCGCCGGTATCGCCACCTTGTTGCTGGGGCCGGAGCAGATGGCCGCCTGGCTGGGTTGAGGAGGCTTCGCCGATGTTCACCGTGGGATTGACGGGCGGTTTTGCCAGCGGCAAGAGCACGGTTTCCGCCTTGTTCGCCGAACTTGGCGTGGACATCGTCGATGCCGACCTGGTGGCGCGGGAAGTGGTCGAACCGCCCAGCGCGGCGCTGGAGGCGATCCGCGCGCGCCATGGCGAGGCGATATTGACCGCCGAAGGCGGGCTCGACCGCCCCGCCCTGCGCAAACTGGTTTTCGCCGACCAGGCGGAACGCAAATGGCTGGAAGCATTGCTGCATCCCTTGATCGAACAGCGCATTCGGCGGAAACTGGCCGCCTGCGGCGGCGCCTACCGCATGCTGGTTTCGCCTTTGCTGCTGGAGACTTCCCAGCGCGGGTTGATCGACCGCTTGCTGGTGGTCGATGTTCCGCGGCAGGTACAATTGCGGCGCGGCCTGATCCGCGACCATTCACAGGATCCGGGCGGCCGCGCCACCATCGAGGCCATCATCGACGCCCAATCCAGCCGCGAACGGCGCCTGGAGGCCGCGGATGATGTGATTGACAATCAGGGCCCGGCGCAAGCGCTGAACGCGCGCGTGGGGGAACTTCACGAGCGCTATTTGCAACTGGCGGCAAACCATGACTGAAACCAGAGATCAAGTTCGCTGCCCGACCTGCGGCAAGCCGGTGGCCTGGAGCCGCAAGAACGCTTCGCGGCCATTTTGCGGCGAGCGTTGCCGGCTCATCGATCTTGGTGAATGGGCCGCGGAAAACTACCGGATCGCGGGCGAACCCGCCGCCCCCGGCGACAAACCCGATTCCGAACCGCTGCAATAATCCGGCTTGGCCGCAGCCGCCCCGAGTACGCCCCTAGTCGCCGCAATGCTGGCCCAAGCTTGAAATGGGTGGTTCCACGGCTGCGGTTTCCAACTCAGGGCATGAACGCGCGGATTCCGGCGACGCCGAATGCGCCGTGGGCCCGGGCCGCCCGCGCCTGGGCCGGACGCATCCCGCCCAGGGCGTACACCGGCAGCGCAACCTGGTCCGCCAGGCGGCGGAAACCGCTCCAGCCCAGGCGCCGCGCCGGATGGTATTTTTCCGTGGCCGCAACCGGCGACAGCAATACGAAATCCGCGCCGAGGCTTTGCGCCCGCAGCAGTTCCGGCAATGCATGGCAGGAGGCGCTGAACCATTGCCCGCCGGGAACCGGACGCGCTTCGAGTTGCGCCAGCACCCGGCCGCTTGCGTGAAATCCGCCACAGCGCCACGCGGGCTCAAAATATTCGGGGGATTGGTTGAACAACAGCCGGGTGCGGCTTCCCGCGGCAAGTTCCATGGCCTTGCGAAACCAATCCCGGTAACGCGCCGGCGGCAGGCCCGGCTGGCGCACCTGGACCAGTTCGCGGCCGGCGTCGATCAGGCGGCGCATCAAAGCGAGGAACTCGCGCTCGCTGGTCATTTCCGGCGTGACAACAATCGACTCGGGCAAGCTCAGCAATCGCACAATGCGCGTGTTGGCGGCGGGAAAGTCGGCGCTGGACAATTCGCGCCGCGGGCGCCATTCGATGGGCTGCCCTTCCCTGCCCCAGGGCGCGCCGGCGTGGCGGCTGACCAGCCGCACATCGAGCAGCACGTGCTTGTCGCTGTAATGATGCTCCACCTGGCAGAAAGGGTGGCTTGCCAGCGGCCGCACGCCGGTCTCTTCGAAAATCTCCCGGTGCAGCGCTTGCAGCGAAGGCTCGCCCGGCTCGCGTTTGCCGCCGGGAAATTCCCAAAGTCCGCCTTGATGGCTGCTTGCCTTGCGCAGGGCGACGAGCACTTCATCGCGATGGTTGCAAATCACCGCCACCATCACATGCACCGGCGGGGAAGCGGCCGCGACCACTTCAGGTGCGATATTCGGCATTGATGCGCACGTAGTCCAGGCTCAGGTCGGAAGTCCAGACGGTTTCGGCGCAGTCGCCGCGGCCGAGCCGAATGTCAATCTCAATCTCGCCGCCGGCCATGGCGGCCAGGCCCGCCGTTTCGGTGTAATTTGGATCCGGCGCGCCGCCCGTGACCACCGGCACGTCGCCAAGGCAAATTCCCACACCCGACAAGTCCAGCTCCGCGAGACCCGCCCTGCCCACCGCCGCCAAAATGCGTCCCCAATTGGGATCCGCGGCGTAACAGGCGGTTTTCACCAAAGGCGAGTGGGCCACCGCCCAGGCCACCCGCAAACATTCGTCCACGCTGCCGCCTTCGCGCACGCGCACGGCAATGAACTTTCGTGCCCCTTCGGCGTCGCGGATGATCGCCTGGGCCAGTTGCCGAAACACTCCCGCCAGGGCCGAACGGAAGCGCTCCCAGGGCGCGCCGTCGCTTGCTTCCAGCGCCATGCCGGCGCCGCTGGCGCAGAGCAGGCAAGCGTCGTTGGTGGAGGTGTCGCCATCGACGGTAATACGATGGAAACTGTGCTCCACTTGCTCGCGCAACAGCCCATCGAGCTGGTCGCGGCGCAAGCGCGCATCGGTGAACACGAAAGCCAGCATGGTCGCCATGTCGGGCCGGATCATGCCCGCGCCTTTGGCGATGCCGGCGATGCGCACGCTTTCGCCGCCGAAGTCGAGCTCGGCGCTGGCGAATTTCGGGCGCGTGTCGGTGGTGAGAATGCCCCGCGCCGCGTCAAGCCAGGCGCGCGCGTCAAGTCTTGCCAGCAATTCCGGCAAGGCGCCGACCACGCGCTCCACCGGCAGCGGCTCGCCGATGACGCCGGTTGAGAACGGCAATACCTGTTCCGGGTTCACATCGCACTGGCCCGCCAAGGCCCGGCAACAGGCGAGCGCCGCATCTTCCCCCGCCGCGCCGGTGCCGGCATTGGCGTTGCCGGCATTGATCAACAAGTAACGCGGGGGTGAAGCCGCCAGGTGGCGCCGCGCAATCGTCACCGGCGCGGCGCGGAAGGCGTTGCGCGTGAATACCGCGGCGGTCTCGCTGCCAGGGGCGAGTTCCACCGCAACCAGATCGAGTCGGTCGCGATAACGAATGTTGGCGCCGGCGGCGGCCAGCCGCACCCCGGCGATGCCGGCGACAGCTTCGGCGGCCTGGTTGCCGTCAGCGGATGCGTCCATGGCAAAACTTGTATTTCTTGCCGGAACCGCAAGGACAGGGCGCGTTGCGGCCCACCTTGGGCAGCTCGCGAACGAAGGGCTGGGGCTGCAATTGCGCTTGCCCCGGCTGGGCTTGTTGCGCCGCCGGCCGTTGCCGCGGCGGTTGCTGCTGCGCCGCCGCCGCGGCGCCGAGGGCGGAGACACTCTGATGCTGGAAACTCATGCGTTCGCGCGCCGCCTCCTGCTGCCGCCGCCGCTCAATGGCGGCCGCCTCATCTTCCTGGCGAATCGTCACCTTGCTCAACATCTTGACGACGTCGAACTGGAAATTCTCCAGCAAATCCTGGAACAGCGAAAAGGCTTCGCGCTTGTATTCCTGGCGCGGATTCTTGCCGCCGTAACTGCGCAGGAAAATGCCCTGGCGCAGATGATCCATGGTGGCCAGGTGTTCTTTCCACAAGGCGTCGAGAATCTGCAACATGAGCTGTTTCTCGAACAAACGCATCTTTTCCCCAACGGCGGCGCATTTGTTGCCGTATTCCTCTTTCAACGCGGCTTCAATCTTGTCCTTGAGCTCGTGTTCGCGCAGCGCTTCGTCCTGGTCCAGCCATTCGCCGACGGGGAGGTTGGAACGGAAATCGGATTCGATGGCCTGCTCCAGACCTTCGATGTCCCATTGTTCGGGAATGCTTTGCGGAGGAATGAAACGGTCGACGATTTTGCCCACCACTTCCCCGCGCATGCCGTCGAGCAAGCCGGAGACGTCCTCGTTGGTGATCAAATCATCGCGCTGGCGATAAATGATCGCGCGCTGGTCATTGGCGACATTGTCATATTCAAGCAATTGCTTTCTGATGTCGAAATTGCGTCCTTCCACTTTGCGCTGGGCTTTTTCTATCGAGCGCGTAACCATGCCCGCCTCGATCGCCTCGCCATGCTGCATGCCGAGGCGGCGCATGAAGTTCTTCACGCCTTCGCCGGCGAAAATGCGCATCAGGTCGTCTTCCATCGACAAATAGAAACGCGAGTGCCCCGGATCTCCCTGGCGGCCGGCGCGGCCTCTGAGTTGGTTGTCTATGCGGCGCGACTCGTGGCGTTCGGTGCCGACGATATGCAGCCCGCCCGCTTCCACCACCTGGTCGTGGCGTTGTTGCCAGTCTTCGCGGATGCGCGCAATGGCGGCCTCGTCCGGCGACTTCAGCGCTTCGACTTCCGCTTCCCATTTGCCGCCGAGGACGATGTCGGTGCCGCGGCCCGCCATGTTGGTGGCGATGGTTACCGCGCCCGGGCGGCCGGCCTGGGCGATAATCTGGGCTTCCTTTTCGTGGAATTTGGCGTTGAGCACTTCGTGCTTGATGCCGTTCTTGTCAAGAAATCGCGAAAGAATCTCGGAATTTTCGATCGATGCGGTGCCAACGAGTACCGGCGCGCCTTTTTCGCTGATCTCGGTGATATCTTTCACCACCGCTTCGAATTTTTCCTCCATGCTGAGGTAGATCAGGTCATTCTCGTCGATGCGGATCATCGGCGCGTTGGTGGGAATGACGACCACGTCGAGCCCGTAGATCTGATTGAATTCGAACGCTTCGGTGTCCGCCGTGCCGGTCATCCCGGCGAGCTTGCGGTAAATCCGGAAATAGTTTTGAAAAGTGGTTGAGGCCAGGGTCTGGCTTTCGCTTTGGATGGGCAGCTTCTCCTTGGCCTCCAGCGCCTGATGCAATCCTTCCGACAAACGCCGGCCCTCCATCGTGCGGCCGGTGTGTTCGTCGATCAACACAATGCGCTTGTCCTGGACGATGTATTGCACGTCTTTCTGGAACAGATGGTGCGCTTTCAACGCCGAGTGGATATGATGCAGCAGGTTCAGGTTGGTTGCCGCGTACAGCGACTCGCCCTCTTCCAGCAGCTTGCGGCTGGTGAGCAATTCCTCGACGAAAGCATGGCCGGATTCGGTCAATTCGACCTGGCGGGATTTTTCATCGACGGTGAAATGACCGCTTTCCTCGGCCACATAGTTGCGGTCCATCATTTCCAGCTTGGACTTCTCCACCCGCTCGCCGCGCTTCAGCTTGGGAATCAGCTTGTTGATGTTCTGGTACAACTGGGAACTGTCTTCGGCGGCGCCGGAGATAATCAGCGGGGTGCGCGCCTCGTCGATCAGGATGGAATCAACCTCGTCGACAATGGCGAAATGCAGCGGCTTCTGCATGCGGTCTTCGCGCCGGAAAGCCATGTTGTCGCGCAGATAGTCGAAACCGAATTCGTTGTTGGTGCCGTAAGTGATGGAGCAGGCGTAGGCGGCTTGTTTTTCCTCCACGCCGGTGCCGGATTTGATGACACCGACGCTAAGGCCGAGAAACTCGTAAATCGGCCGCATCCAGTTGGCGTCGCGTTCCGCCAGATACTCGTTTACCGTGACGATGTGCACACCGTCGCCGCCAAGCGCGTTCAAATAAGCCGGCAGGGTCGCCACCAGGGTCTTGCCTTCCCCGGTGCGCATTTCGGCGATGGAACCCTCGTGCAGCACCATGCCGCCGATCAACTGCACGTCGAAATGCCGCAATTGCAAGGTGCGCTTGCTCGCTTCGCGCACGGCGGCGAAAGCTTCCGGCAGCAGTTGCTCGAGTTTTTCGCCCTGCCGCAGCCGGTCGCGCAACTTTTCGGTGCCGGCGCGGATTTCGGCATCGCTCAGGGCCTCGTATTGCGGCTCGAGCTGGTTGATCGCGGCGACTGTTTTGCGCATCCGCTTCAGTTTGCGCGAATTGCTGCTGCCCAGAATCCTGCTGATTAGCTTCATAAGCGTTTGTGGCCTGGTTTGACAAGCGTGGTCGGAAACCGGCGCGGGCGCGCCCGACGGCAATCGCCCGCTTTTGCCGGCCGCGCGCGTTCCGACCGCCATCGGTTGCCGCGGCTCGCGGCCGGCTTGCGGGTCAACACCGGATTATAGTCTGGAAGTGGTTATGATTCAGGGGAATTTCAAGCGGCGAGGACGGGTTTCAGGTAGGAAATCGGCACTTTGGCTTCCGTGTCGAACTGGACGATTTCCCAAGCGTCGTCGGTTACTTCCAAGGTGCGCAACAGGGCATTGTTCAAGGTGTGGCCGGATTTGTAGCCTTCGAACTCGCCGATCAGGCTTCGCCCCATCATGTACAAGTCGCCGATGGAATCGAGAATTTTGTGCTTGACGAATTCATCTTCGTAGCGCAGTCCATCTTCGTTCAGCACCTTGTAGTCGCCGATGGCGATGGCGTTGTCCATGCTGGCGCCGAGCGCGAGATTGCGGTTGCGCAATTCCTCGAACTCGTGCATGAAGCCGAAGGTGCGGGCGCGGGAGACTTCCTTGACGAAAGAGGTGGTGGAAAAATCCACTTCGGCTTTTTTGGTGTACTTGCGATAAACGGGATGGTCGTAAAGCAGTGTGTACCTCACCTTGAATCCGTCGAAGGGTGCCAGGCTGACGCGCTTGTCTCCTTGGCGCAGGGATACCCGTTTTTTGATTCGTATGAAACTTTTGACCGCCGGCTGCTCTTCGATTCCCGCCGACTGGATCAGAAAAACGAAAGGTCCGGCGCTGCCGTCCATGATTGGAATTTCGGCGGAGTCCACCTCAACGATGGCGTTGTCGATGCCAAGGCCGCAAAAAGCCGACATCAGATGTTCGACTGTGGCCACCCGCACGTCGCCATTGACGAGGGTGGTGGACAGGTTGGTGTCGCCCACATTGCCCGCCCGGGCGGCGATTTCAACAACCGGGTCGAGATCCACCCGGCGAAACGCGATCCCATAATTGGGCGGCGCCGGACGCAAGGTCAGGTTTACTTTGTTGCCCGTGTGCAAGCCGACGCCGGTGGCCCGAATCGGATTCTTCAGAGTTCGCTGTTTCGGCATGGATCGAAGGCCCGAGCGCAAATTATCGGGATGCTACCAGACTTTGCGCGGCTTCCCAAGGTCGCCGATGGCGGCCGGTTGTCATTGTTGTGTTGGCGTATCTACATGAGACCGTTGAAACGGGAAAAAGTTCTCAATCCAGGTTCATTCGCAAAAACGCCGGAATATCGAGGTAATCGCGGTCCGGCGGACTTTCCTTGGCGGTGTCGGCGGCCTTTTTCAGTTTCTGGCCGGCCCAATCGATCGGCGCGGATTCCGCGGCCGCCTTGTCTCTGACATCCCGCCCGGGGGGCGCGTTTCGATCCTGCTCGCGCGCATAGGAACGCATGCCTCTGGCGACCGTCCCCTGCGCCAGGGCACGTCTGCCCGGCCGCGGCGCTTCCCGGCCCGGTTCGGCGCGCGGCGCCGGTTCGCCCGCGTCGGCGCCCGGCTCCCGGGCCTGGAACGGCTGACCCCGCAGTCCGGTGGCAACCAGCGTTACCTGGACCTTGTCGCCAAGCTCGGGATTCACCACCATGCCGGAAATCAACATGTCATCGTCCAGGTCGCATACTTCCCGGGTGACCTCGCCCACCGCGGTCAGATCGCTCAAGGTCAAATGTTCGCCGCCGGAAACATTCATCAATATGCCTCCCGCGCTGCTGATGTCCACATTTTCCAGCAAGGGGCTGGAAATCGCCGCCCGCGCCGCGGCGGCGCCCGGGTTGGAGTCATCGCGCGATGCGATGCCGGTGCCCATCATGGCCATGCCGCGCTTGGACATCACCGTCTTGACGTCGGCGAAGTCCACATTGATATGGCCCGGCCGGGTGATTATGTCGGATATTCCCTTCACCGCGTCATGCAAGACGTCGTTTGCCGCTTCGAACGCCTTGATGATGGTGGTGTCCGCCGGCAGCACTTCCAGCAGTTTCGCGTTGGGGACAATGATCAGCGAATCGACGTGCTGGGCCAGATCGGCAATGCCTTTTTCCGCCACGGCGATGCGCTTTTGCTGTTCGAAAGGAAACGGACGGTTGACCACGGCCACCGTGAGCACGCCCATCTCCCGAGCCACTTCGGCCATGATGGGCGCGGCGCCGGTGCCGGTGCCGCCGCCCATTCCCGCGGCGATGAACACCATGTCGGCGTCGTTGAGGATTTCGCGAATCTGCTCGCGGTCTTCCAACGCGGCGGCGCGGCCCACTTCCGGGTCCGCGCCCGCGCCGAGGCCGCGGGTGATCTTGCTGCCGAGCTGGATTTTGTTGCTCGCGCTAAGCAGACCCAGCGCCTGGGCATCGGTGTTGGCGCAAAAATACTCGACCCCGGACACCGCGCGGTTGATCATGTGTTCCACGGCGTTGCCACCCGCGCCGCCGACGCCGACGACCTTGATTTTCGCCGCGTGAATCGGGTTTTCGAGAATCTCGAAAGTTTCTGTTGGATCTTGCATCGCTACACTCCCGGCTGTGAATCCGCGCACAGCCCGCGCTACCCTGGTACGCCGCCGGCAAGTCCAGCCGGCGAAACTGTTGCGGCGACTCTTACATGAATCGCCTGAAAAATTGCCGGGCGAATCCGAACAAACCACCTTGGGCCGGATCTTTCCGCTGTGGTTCCTGTTCCGGCCGCTGCGCCATCGCGCCGCGCTTGCCGGAGACTTTCAGGCCGTACAGCAACAGCCCGACCGCCGTGGAATAAATCGGATTGCCTGTAATATCGGCACGCCCTTTCACATTCTGAGGCGTGCCAATGCGAACGGGCTCGTGGAAAACCTCTTCCGCCAACTCCACCGCACCGAGCATTTTGCTCGAGCCGCCGGTCATCACGATGCCGGCGGCGAGCAGGTTTTTCATGCCGCTGCGGACCAGTTCCTGCTCGATCAGGGAAAACAGCTCCTCGTATCTCGGCTCGACCACTTCGGCCAGGTTTTGCAGCGACAATTCCCGCGGTTCGCGGTCGCCGACACTGGGCACTTCGATGCTTTCTTCCGGATTGGTCAATTGCACCAGCGCGCAGGCATGACGGATTTTGAGTTCGTCGGCATTGTGCCGCGGCGTGCGCAACGCGGTGGCGATGTCGCTGGTGACCTGGTCTCCCGCGACGGGAATCACACCGGTGTATTGCAACGCGTCCTGGGTGAAGATGGCGATATCGGTGGTGCCGCCGCCGATATCCACCAGGCACACGCCCAGCTCCTTTTCATCGCGGGTCAGCACGGCTTCGCTGGAGGCGAGTTGTTCCAGCACCAGTTGTTCGATTTCGAGGCCGCAGCGGCGGATGCATTTTTCGATGTTCTGCATCGCGTTGACGGCGCCGGTGATCAAATGCACCTTGGCTTCCAGCCGCACCCCGGACATGCCCAGCGGCTCCTTGACGCCGGTCTGGGAGTTGATGGTGTATTCCTGGGGCACGGTGTGCAAAATGCGCTCGTCCGGCGGTATCTCCACCGCGCGCGCGGAGTCGATGACGCGGTCGACATCGGGCCGGGTAACCTCGCCATCGCGAATCGAAACCGCGCCGCTGGAGTTCATGCTTTTGACATGGCTGCCGGCGATGCCCGCATACACCGAGCTGATCTTGTAGCCGGTTTCCTTCTCCGCTTCCCGCACCGCGCGCTGTATCGACAGCACGGTGGATTCGATGTCCACCACCACGCCTTTCTTCAAGCCGAGCGAGGGATGGCTGCCCATGCCCACCACGTTCAGCTCGCCTTTGTCGGAAACCTCACCCACCAGCGCCACCACCTTGGTGGTGCCGATGTCGAGCCCGACGATGATGTTGCCCTGCTTGGCCCCGGTTTCGTTCATTCCCGCGTTCCCGTTTCCCTTAGCGCCGCGCCAGTTCGGCGGCGGCCTGTTCCTCTTTCAGCTTGATGCTGATCTGGCTGCCGTAGCGCAAATCCGCCACCGCGTGCCGGTTTCGCTCCTGTTCCGGCAATCCGCGCCGGAAGTCGACATAGCGTTGCAGCCGACCGACCAGGTCTTCGCTGCCCAGCACGACTTCGGTATCCCCTTGCAAGCGCAGCCGCCAGCTGCGGCGCGGACTTGCGCTCAGGCCGGTCAGGCGCAGACCGGCGGGATAAAGAATCTGGTTCAAGCGCTGGTACTGCCGCATGACTTCGAATTGCGAGTCCGCCGGTCCATCGAGCCGCGGCAGGGACCCGTCGATGGTGCCGGGTTCGGGTCTGATCACCTTGGCGCGCTGGGTGATCACCTGGTCGTCGCCCCAGCGGGCGATTACGGTTTCCTCGACCACGCGCACGCGCAAAGTGTCCGGCCAATGCCGCCCGACCGCCGCGGAGGCGACCCATTGCAGCGCTTCGACCGCTTCCCGCGCCTGGTCCAGCTCGATATCGAAAAAGCCCTTGCCGGCGAATGGCGCCAGCGCACCGGTGATATCCCCCCGCGACAGCTTCCGCGACCCGCCCTCGAACTCGATTTTGGTCAGCGGCGGATTGAATCGCGATTGCGGCGCCTGCCAATGGCGCGAGGCCAACAGCATCGCGCTGGCGGCCGAGGTCGCGACCAACAAAATGGCCAGCACGCGAACCACATTCAGCCCCCGGCGCGGCGCGGCGCTGTCGCGCGAATTTTTCACGGCCGCGGCGCCTCCGCCTCGCAGGTCAGGATTTGGGTCATGAGATCGTCGTAACTTTGGCCCAGGCGGCTTGCCGCCATGGGAATAATGCTGTGTTCGGTCATCCCCGGCACCGTGTTCAGTTCCAGCAGGAAAAAGCGTCCATCGCGGTCCTGCATGAGATCGACCCGGGCCAGTCCGCGGCAGCCCAGGCAGCGGTAGGCGTTTAGGGCCAGTTCCCGCAATTGCCCATGCTGTTCCCGCGCCAGGTCGGGCGGGCAAATGTATTCGGTTTGCCGGTCCTCATACTTCGCCCGGTAATCGAAAAACTTGCGCCGCGTGCGCAACTCCACCGCCGGCAGGGTGTGGTCTTGCAGCACGCCGACGGAAAACTCCCTGCCTTGTATGTATTTCTCGGCCATTACCGGCGAATCGAAAGCCGCCGCCGCATCAAAGTGGCGGCGCAAATCTGTTGCGTTGTGGGCGATATCGACGCCAAGGCTGGAACCGCCGGATACGGGCTTGACCACCACCGGCCCGAGCCGTTCCAGCGCCGCCCGCCAGTCGGTGTCCGGCGCCAGCTCGATAAAATCCGCGGTCGGGAATCCTTGCTGCCGCCAAAGCAGTTTGCTTTTGATCTTGTCCATCGCCAGCGCCGAGGCCAGCACGCCGCTGCCGCTGTAGGGCAATCCCAGCACTTCCAGCAAGCCCTGGATCGAGCCATCTTCGCCGCCTCGGCCATGCAACATGATGATGACGAATTCCGCCCGCGCGGCCGCGAGCCGGGCAACGACGTCGCGGCCGGCGTCGATGGCGGTCGCGGTCAGTCCCAAACGTTTCGCGCTGCGCAAGGCGGCATCGCCGCTGCGCAGGGACACTTCGCGCTCGGGGGAGTCTCCGCCCATAAGCACGGCGATGCGGCCCAGTCCGGCGACGCTTCGCGGCAGCGCGGGCTTGCTCATGAGCTATGCGCTCCCGCGCTGGGGGAGAAGCCCGTTTGCGCCAATTGCCGCGCCAGCGCGCCGACATTGCCCGCGCCCTGGGTGAGCAGGATGTCCCCCGGCCGCAGCAAATCCATCAGGATTGCGTGCAGGTTTTCGTCTTCGGCCAGGTAAATCGGGTCAACCTTGCCTTGCTGCCGGATCGAGCCGCACAGGGAACGCGAATCGGCGCCCGGCAGGACTTTTTCGCCGGCGCCGTACACTTCCAGCAACAGCAGCACATCGACACCGGAGAGCACGCCGACAAAGTCTTCGTACAAATCGCGCGTGCGGCTGTAGCGATGGGGCTGGAACACCATCACCAGCCGGCGCTCGGGCCAGCCGGCGCGCAAGGCGGCGATGGTTACCGCGAGTTCGGTGGGGTGATGGCCGTAATCGTCGATCAGATCGATTGCGCCGCCGCAGACCGGAAACTCGCCCAGCTGCTGAAAGCGGCGGCCGACGCCATCGAAATTGGCAAGCCCGGCGCGGATGCTGTCGTCGGCCACGCCTTCGTCGCTCGCAACAGCGGCGGCGGCGGCGGCGTTCAATGCGTTGTGACGTCCCGGCATCTGCAATTCCAGCACCAGCGGTTCGCGTCCTTCCGGGCGGCTGAGTTCGAATTCGATGCGGTGCCGGTCCTGCTTCATCGCCGCGATGCGATAGTCCGCCTGCTCGTCGAATCCGTAAGTGATGGTCGGCCTGGCGATTCTTGGCAGTATTTCCCGCACGGAGGGGTCGTCGAGGCAAAGCACCGCCAGCCCGTAGAACGGCAAATTGTGGAGGAAATTGACGAAATACTGCTTCAAATTTTCAAAATCTCCGCCATAGGTCGCCATGTGGTCGGCTTCGATATTCGTCACCACCGCCACCAGCGGTTGCAAATGCAGAAACGAAGCATCGCTTTCGTCGGCTTCGGCGACGAGGTAGCGGCTTTCGCCCAGGCGGGCGTTGCTGCCGGCGCTATTCAACACGCCGCCGATGATGAACGTGGGGTCGAGGTCGCCTTCGGCCAGCACCGAAGCCACCAGGCTGGTGGTGGTGGTTTTGCCGTGGGTGCCCGCCACCACGATGGAATGGCGGTATCGCATCAGTTCCCCCAACATTTCCGCGCGTGGAATCAGGGGCTTGCCCAATTGGGTTGCGGCCAGCAGTTCGGCATTGTCGGCCGGCACCGCCGAGGAATACACCACGACGTCGGCGGCGCCGACATTGGCGGCGGCATGGCCAATGAAAACCTTGACCCCAAGACCTTCCAGCCGCGCCGTCACGGAACTGGGGCGCAGGTCCGAACCGGTGATGGAATAGCCCTGATTGCAGAGCACTTCGGCGATGCCGCACATGCCCACACCACCGATGCCGATGAAGTGGATTGTCCGAATGCGGCGCATATCGGGCGGATATTGGCGTGGGGCCGGCTCAAGCATCGACGACTTCCAGGCAGGACCGGGCCACGCGCTCGGCGGCGTCGGTAATCGCCAGATCGCGCGCCCTGCGCGACATTTCCGCCAGCCATACCCGGTCGCCATCAAGGCGCAGCAGCAGCTCGCGCAGTTTTTCCACCGACAAACTCGATTGGTTGAGGATTTGCGCCGCCTGCCGCGCGGCGAGCCAACGCGCGTTGAGCAGTTGCTGCTGGTCCTTGTGATGGGGGTAGGGCACGAATACCGCCGGCAGTCCGCTGGCCGCGATTTCCGCCACGGTGCTCGCGCCCGAACGGCACAGAACCAGGTCGGCCCAGGCGTAGGCCTCGGCGATCTCGCGGATGAAACCCACGACCCGCTGCGCGCCGCCCAATTCGATGTCCAGTTCGCGATAGCGTTGCAAGGTTGCGGCCAAGGTGGCGCCGCCGCATTGATGCAGCACTTCGGGCTTGGGCTTGCCGGGCCAGGTCGCAATCAATTCCGGAATCAGCACGTTCAGGTCCTGGGCGCCTTGACTGCCGCCAAGCACGAGCAGGCGCAAGGGCCCCTCCCGCGGCAGGTAGCGGCGTTCGCGGCCCACCCGCACCACTTCCGCGCGCACCGGGTTGCCGGTGAACTCCACCTTCTCTTCGGCGGGGAAGGTCTTGGGAAATGCCTCGAAGATGCGCTCGGCCCAGCCGCTGATCAGTCGATTGGTGTAACCCGGCACCGCGTTCTGCTCGTGCACCAGCACCGGAATCCCCATAATTCGCGCGGCCAGCGCGCCGGGGCCGGAAACATAGCCCCCCATGCCGAGCAGGCAATCGGGCCTGACCTTGCGCAACACGCGCAAGGCCTGCCAGAGCGAACGCGCCAGCATCGACGGCGCCCGCAACTTGGCGCGCAAACCTTTGCCGCGCAAACCGCTGGCGGCGATGGAATGGAAGGGAAACTTCTCGTCCTGCAAAAGCTTGTTTTCCATGCCGGTCCTGGTGCCGAGCCAATGAATCTGGACTTCGGCCCGTCGCAGTTCCCGGGCGATGCAAAGCGCGGGGAAAATATGGCCGCCGGTGCCACCGGCCATAATCAGCACGATTGGCGGGCGCTTTTTGCTCATGGCGGTGTCCTGCGGCGAACGGCGCGGGGCTCGGATATGCATTCGGTTTCGTACTGGATGCGCAACAGCAGACCGATCATACCGCAGCACACGATCAGACTTGCGCCGCCGTAGCTGAGAAACGGCAAAGTCAGGCCCTTGGTCGGCAACAGGCCCAGATTGACGCCGATATTGACCAGCGCCTGGCCGGCGAACAATAATCCCAGCCCCCAGGCCAGGTAGGCCGGGAAATATCGTTGGCGCTGATGCGCCTGCCGGGCGATGGCGAAGCAACAATAGACCAGCGCCGAGAACAGCAGCACGACAAAGGCCACCCCCGTCAGCCCCAGTTCCTCGCCGATTACCGCGAGCAGGAAATCATTGTGGGCTTCCGGCAGGAAATCGAGTTTCTGGATACTGTTGCCGAGTCCGGCGCCAAACAATCCGCCGCGGCCGAATGCGATTTGCGCCTGGCCCAGTTGATAGCCCGCGCCGTAAATGTGTTCCGGCGCCCAGGGGTCGAGAAACGCTGTCAAACGCCTGACCACATAGGGCTGGGTGTAGGCCAGCACGGCAATCGCGCCGGTTGAGAGCAGCAGCAATGTCAGCACGCGCCAGATGCCGGCCCCGGCCAGGAAAACCATGCACAGCGCTGTCAGGGCCAGGATCACCATGGCACCGTGGTCGGGCTCCATTTGCAGCAACAACACGGCAATGCCGATCAGGAACAGCGGCACCAGAAATCCGAGCCAAGTGGTCCCGACCCGCGCCCGATGCCGTTCCAGGTACGAAGCCAGATAAATCACCAGCAGCACCTTCGCCGGTTCCGAGGGCTGCAAGGCGAACAAGCCGAGATCGATCCAGCGCGTCGAGCCGTTCACTTCCCGCCCGATTCCCGGCAGCAACACGATGGTGAGCAGGGCATAGGCGCCGATCAGCAGCAACCAGTTGAGCCTGTTCCAGAAATTGATCGGCACCAGCATCAGCGTCAGCATCAGGACCAGGCCAAAAACGGCGAACAGCGACTGCCGCCTGAGGAAGTAAAACGAATCCCCATGGCGGCTGGCGGCAATCTCGACGGAGGCCGAAGTCATCATCAGCAGGCCGAATGTGAGCAGCACCAGGGTCAGCAGCAGCAACGCGCTCGGCCGCGGCTCGGGCAAGGACGCGGCAAGCGGCGGCCGTTGGCTGCCGGCGGCGGCAATCATCGCAGACCCTCCACGCAGCGGGCGAAAAACTCGCCGCGATGCTGAAAGTTCTCGAACGCGTCGAAGCTGGCGCAAGCCGGCGACAACAGCACCGCGTCCCCAGGCAGCGCCAGCTCCCTTGCCGCAGTTACCGCGGCGGCAAGATTGGCGGCGCGGCGCAGCGGAATTGCACCCCGCAGCGCCGCGGCGATTCGGTCCGCGTCGCGGCCGTAAACCACCGCCGCCCGCGCGCCCGCGCGCGCCGCCGGCGCCAATGGCGAAAAATCGGCGCCTTTGCCGACTCCCCCCGCCAGCAACACCACGCGGCCGTCCCGGGCCTGGGCCAGATTGGCCACCGCCGCCGCGGCGGCGGCGACATTGGTCGCCTTGGAATCGTTGTAGTAATCCACACCTTCGATATTCGCCAGCCACTGGCAGCGATGGGGCAGGCCGCGGAACGCGCGCAGTCCAGCAACAATGTGGCGGCTTGAGACACCCATCGCGAGCGCGAGCGCCATCGCCGCCAGCGCATTGGCGAGGTTGTGGCGGCCCGGCGTTTTCAGCGCGCCCGCCGGCAATATCCTGGTCCGGCCGTTGGCGAGCCAAGGCCCGTTTTCGCCGGGCAACAGGCCAACCTGCCCCGGCCCCGGCGCGTCCAACCCGAAACTCAGCACCGGCGCGTCGATTTCTTGCGGGGGCCGGCTGAACGGTTCGTCGCGGTTGAGCACGATGCGGCGGCAACCGTTGAAAATCCGCTGTTTGGCGCGCGCATAGGCTTCCAGATTGTCGTACCGGTCCAGATGATCGGCGCTCAAATTCAAAATGAGGGCTAGCTCGGCATTCAATTGCCGCGTCGTTTCCAGTTGGAAGCTGGAGATTTCCAGCAAGTACCAGTCTTTTTCTTCATCCAGCAGGTTCAGCGCCGGGCAGAATTGGTCCCCGTCCAGGTTTCCGCCGAGACCATAGTCAACGCCGGCCTCATCGAGAATCCGCGCCAGCATGGCAACCACGCTGCTCTTGCCGTTGGAACCCGTGACCGCGACGATGGGCCCGCGCGCCTCGCGCGAGAAGATATCGATATCGCCGCTGACCGTCACGCCCGCCGCCACCGCCTCGGCCAGCGCCGGCGTGCGCAAGTCGACGCCGGGGCTGACGATTAGTTCGCGCGCCGCAAGCAGCCGTTCGCCGCGCAATTCTCCCAATTCCACTTCCACGTTCGGTTTCAGGTTTTCCAGGTCCGCCAGCCGCGGCGGTTTCGCGCGCGTGTCGACCACCGCGAAATCGAGCCCGCGCTTGATGAAATGGCGCGCGCAGGAAAATCCGGTGTCGCCGAGACCGACGATCACACTGGGCGGGTTTTGCCGCGCGCAAGCCATCATTTTCCGCCGCGCCTCCTCAGCGCAATTTCAAGGTCACCAGCCCGGCCAGAACCAGCATCAAGGTGATGATCCAAAAGCGCACAATCACGCGCGGCTCGGGCCACCCTTTCAGTTCGAAATGGTGGTGCAGCGGCGCCATGCGAAAAATGCGCCTGCCGGTCAACTTGTACGAGGCCACCTGAACCATGACCGAGGCCGTTTCCACGACGAAAACGCCGCCCATGATGAACAGCACGATTTCATGCCGGGAAATGATCGCCATCGCGCCCAAAGCCGCGCCCAGGGCGAGCGCGCCGATGTCGCCCATGAAAACCTGCGCTGGATAGGTGTTGAACCAGAGAAATCCCAGGCCGGCCCCCAGCAGCGCGCCGGCGAATATCGCAATTTCCCCGGAGCCCGATACATGGGGGATATTCAGATAGGCGGAGAATTCGCTGTGGCCGGCGAGGTAGGCGATCACTCCCAGGGCGCCACCCACCAGCACCGTGGGCAGAATGGCGAGTCCGTCCAGGCCGTCGGTGAGATTCACCGCATTGCTGAAGCCGACGATCATGAAATAGCTGATGACGATATAAACGACGCCGAGGTCGAGAGCGACATCTTTGAAGAAAGGTACGATGTATTCCAGCTCGATACTGCCCGGCGCGGTCAGGTACAGCACCAGGGCGGCCGCCAGTCCGAAAACCGATTGCCAGAAGTATTTCCAGCGCGCGGGCAGACCCGCCGCGTCGCGCTTGACCAGTTTGCGGTAGTCGTCGACGAATCCCACGGCGCCGAACAACAAGGTCACGGCGAGCAGAATCCAGACGTAATGATTGTTCCAGTCCGACCACAAAATCGTGCTGGCGGTGATGCTGAGCAAAATCAGCAATCCGCCCATGGTGGGAGTGCCCGCTTTTTCGAAATGCGACTGTGGACCGTCGGCGCGCACGATCTGGCCAACCTGTGCCAGGTTCAGGCGTTCGATGATGAACGGCCCGAAAATCAGCGATACCATCAATGCGGTGATGACGCTGAAAGCCGCGCGCACGGTGATGTATTGCAACACCGCAAAACTGTTTTCGATCCGCATCAAATATTCGGACAACCAGTAAATCATCTCTTTACCACCGTTTCGCCCGGCTTGCGGTTTCGCTTCTGGTTCTTGCGCATTGGAGTCTTTGGCATCTGTTTAGTTTCGCGGCGCGTCGATTTTCTTGCGCGGCGCCGTATTCTTGCCGCGCGATGCTGGATCGCGCAAGGCGGCGACCACTTGCTCCATGCGCGAACCCCTGGAGCCTTTCACCAGAACGACGCAGTCCGGCGCAAGGGCGGCGGCCAGCGCGGCGCCGAGCTCCGCCCGACCGGCGAAGTGGCGGCCATTATCGCCAAAGCCCTCCACCATATGGCGGCAGTCTTCGCCCGTGGTCCAGAGTTGTTCGATGCCGCGCCGCGCCGCGTAGCGCCCGACCTCGCGGTGCAGGTCCGCGGATGACTCGCCCAGTTCGAGCATGTCGCCGGCCACGAGCACGCGCGCGCCGGGCAGCGCCGCGAGCAGGTCGATGGCGGCGCGGAACGAATCCGGGCTCGCATTGTAACTGTCATCGATGATGCGCACGCCGGCCGGCCCCGTTATAGAACAAAGCCTGCCTGGTACCGGCGCGACCGCTTCCAGGCCCCGCCGCACCGCCTCCGGGTCAATACCCGACTCGAATGCCGCCGCCGCCGCGGCCACCGCGTTGGCGATGTTGTGCGCGCCCAGCAGCTGCAGTTGCAGGGGCAAGGGCGGCCGTCCCTGGCGGCCGCACAAGTTGAACGCGGGCTGGCCGGCGGCGTTGAGCGCGATGTCGCGGGCGAAGTAATCGGATTGGCCCGGCACTTCTTGCAAGCTGAACTGGCGCAAGCGCGCGCCGGCGGCGCGGCGGCGCCAGACGTCGACATTGGCGTCGGCGGCATTGAGCAAAACGGTGCCGCCCGGCCGCAGCCCGTCAATGATTTCGCCCTTGGCTTGCACCACGCCGTCCAAGCCGCCGAAGCCTTCGGTGTGCGCCAGGGAGGCGTTGGTGATAAGCACCAGATCGGGCTCCGCCGCGGCCACGCTGAAAGCGATCTCCCCCGCCTTGTTGGCGCCCATCTCGATGACCGCGAACTGGTGCCGTTCCCGCAATTCCAGCAAAGTCAAAGGTACCCCGATGGTGTTGTTCAAATTGGCCCGGGTAGCCAGACATTCGCCGGCAACGGAAAATATCGAGCGCAGCATTTCCTTCACCGTGGTCTTGCCCTGGCTGCCGGTGACGGCGACCACCCGCGCCTTGGCGCGCCGGCGATTCAGGCGCGCGATTCGCGCCAGCGCCAGCGCGGTGTCGCCGACGATCAGTTGCGGCAAGTCGTCCGCGCACAGGCGACTCACCACCGCGGCCGCCGCGCCCCGCCCGCGCGCCTCGGGCACAAAATCGTTGCCGTCGAAATTCTCCCCGTTCAGTGCGAGAAACAAGTCCCCCGGGCGCAGCTCGCGGGTATCGGTGGACAGCGACCCGAAAGCCGCGTCGCGGTCCCCCGGCTCAGCGCGCAATTCCGCGCGCAATTCCGCCGCCAGCGCGCCAAGCGTCATACCGCCGATCAATGTTCCGCTCCCACCGCGCCCGCGGCGCGTTCGCGCAAGGCGGCATTCACCGCATCGGCATCGCTGAAATGAATTCTGCCGGCGCCGGTTTCCTGGTAGTCCTCGTGTCCTTTGCCGGCAATCAGCACCACGTCTTCCGCGCCCGCCCCGGCGATGGCGCGATGGATCGCCCGCTTGCGGTCGCGCTCGACATGGGCCGCCGCCGGGGCCGACATGCCGGAGAGAATCTGAGCGATGATCGCGCCGCCATCTTCCAGCCGCGGGTTGTCGTCGGTGACCACCACATGGTCGGCGAGTTTCTGCGCCAGTTCGCCCATCAACGGGCGCTTGCCGGGGTCGCGGTTGCCGCCGCAACCAAACACGCACCACAACCGGCCGGGAAAATGTTCGCGCAAGGCGAGCAAGGCGCCTTTGAGTCCATCCGGCGTATGCGAGTAATCGATCACGGCGGTGACATCGGCGCCGCCCCCGAAAACTTCCATGCGGCCGTCCACCGTGGTCAGTTCCGAGGCAAGCGCGCAGATTTGCGCCAGATCAAGGCCGCCAATCAGAGCGCGGTTGGCGAGCAGGGCGCCAATGGCCGCGAGCAGATTGCTGAGATTGAACCGGCCCAGCAATTTGCAGTCGATGCGGCCCCTGCCCTGCCCGCTGTGAATCTCGGCGCGAAAGCCTTCCCGGGTGACTTGCACATCGCGCGCGCTGAGCGTCGCCTGGGGGTTTTCGATGCCGAAAGTAATCACCTCGACAGCAGCCGCCAGATCATTGACCACCCGGATACCGTAGGGGTCGTCGAGGTTGACCACCGCGCGGCGCAGTCCCGCGGTGGCGAACAATTTGCGCTTGTTCGCGCCATAATCTTCCATGCCGGCGTGATAATCGAGGTGGTCGCGGGTCAGATTGGTGAAAACGGCGGTGTCGAAACGCACGCCCTGCACCCGCCGCTGATGCAAACCGATGGAGGAAACCTCCACCGCCGCGGCGCGCAGGCCGGCGTCGGCCATTTCCGCCAGCGCTTTCTGCATGAACACGGCGTCCGGCGTGGTAAGCGGGCTCGGGCGAAGTTCGCCGGGCACGCCATAACCCAAGGTGCCAACTACGCCGGCCGGACAACCCGCGCGCGCGAGCATTCGGGCGATGTACTGCGAACAACTGGTTTTGCCGTTGGTGCCGGTGATGCCGACCACGGTCATGCGTGTGGACGGATGGTGGTAAAAGCGGCCGGCGATCTCGCTGGTTTTCGCCATCAATTGCTCGACCGCGATCACCGGCACTGTTCCCCGCCAGCGCGTTCCGCGCCAATCGCGGCCGGCTTCGGCGAGCACAGCGACCGCGCCGCGCTCCACCGCGGCGTCGATGTAGTCGCGGGCATCGTGGGTTTGTCCGAATGTGGCAAGGAACAAGTCTCCCGGGCGCACCCGCCGGCTGTCGAGTTGCACACCGCCGACTTCAACCGCCAATTCCCGCGCTTGCGCGGGGCAGTCGAGGAGCCCTTGCGTCAGCTCGGCAAGTTTGCCATTGACCGTGGGCGGGGCGAATCCGTTCATGGCTCGGACGACACTGGATCAGCCGCGGCGAAATCCGGCTCTGGGCGCGCCGGCTCCGCCACATCGTCCGGCGGCACATTCAGGATTCGCATCGCGCCCGCGGCGATGCCGGCGAACACGGGCGCCGCGACCTGGCCGCCAAGATGTTCGTCGCCCTTGGGTTCGTTGATGATCACCACCACCACGACTTCGGGCCGCGTCGCCGGAGCGAGGCCGACAAAAAGCGAATTGTGCAGATTTTCCTCGTAGCCCGAAGCCCCCACCACATGCGATGTGCCGGTCTTGCCGGCCACCTGGTACAGGGGTATGCGCGCGGCGCTTACCGCGCCGCCGCGGGAACGGTCCACGACGGTTTCGAGCATTTCCAGCACTTGGCGGGCGATGATCGGACTGATTACCCGCTGCCGCGGCAGCGCGGCTATCTGCTCCTCGCCGATGTGGAGCAAGCTGATCGGCTTGCGCTGGCCTTCATCGGCAAAAATTGAATAGGCTTGGGCCAAGTGCATCGCCGTGGCGGATACGCCATAGCCAAACGACAGTACCGCCGTGGCGTGGCGGCCAAGCTCGCCGGGGTCCGGCATCACACCGGCCCGCTCGCCGGGAAATCCCGTCTCCGGCAAGCTGCCGAAGCCGAAGCGCCGCAACATATCGACAATCGGGTCGGCGCCGATCTCGGCGGCGATCAAGCTGGTGCCGACATTGCTCGACTTGGTGATGACGCCGGTGGTGGTCAAGCTGCCATAGCCGAACAGATCCTGCACCGTGCGGCCGCCCACGACCATCCAGCCATTGCCGGTTTCGATCGGCGTGTCGGGGGTGAACTTGCCCGACTCCAGCGCCGCCGCCACGGTGAACGGTTTCATGGTCGAGCCGGGTTCGTAGATATCCGTAAAGGCGCGGTTGCGCGTCACGCCAAGGTCTTCGATCAGCGTTTTGTTGTGGGGGTTGTAGGATGGCTGATTGGCGACCGCCAGCACTTCGCCGGTGGCGACATCAAGCACGACCGCGGAAGCGGCTTTCGCGTCGCGTTGCAAATACGCCGACTTCAGTTCGCGATAAACCAGGTTCTGCAGTCGAATGTCGATGCTCAAGCGCAAATCCTTGCCCGGCTGCGCCAACTCGATGGTGTTCAATTCCTCGATGACGTTGCCGCGGCGGTCCTTGATCACGCGGCGCATGCCGGGCACACCCTTGAGCCAATCGTTGTAGGCGCGCTCCAGGCCTTCCTGGCCGTTGTCGTCGATGTCGTTGAATCCGATCAAGTGCGCGGTGACTTCGCCGTGGGGGTAGAAACGGCGGTATTCGCGCTGTTCGTAGACGCCGGCAATGCCAAGCGCCAACACTGCTTCCGCCTCGAAAGGCGCCATGTGCCGGCGCAAGTAAAGAAAGCGGCGGCCCGCGTTGTCCGCAAGGCGCGCGCGCAACTCGTCGAGGTCGAGCCCGAGCAAACGCGCGAGTTCGGCCAGGTTTTCATTCCGCAAACTGATTTCCGACGGGTCCACCCACAGCGACTTCACCGGTGTGCTCAGCGCCAGCGGTTCGCCGTTGCGGTCGGTGATCAGGCCGCGGTTGGCCACCAGCGGCATGGTGCGCACGGTGCGCGCATCGCCTTCCTCCTGCAGGAAATCGCGTTGCAGCACCTGCAACGCCACCGCCTTGTAGCCGGCGATGGCAACGCAGCAGCCCATCAACATGAGCAGCAGCGCCGAACGCCAGGCGCCGATGCCCGGCGGTTTTCCGTCTCTATTCATTGCGCGCCCCATTGCGCGCCCCATTGCGCATCTCAATGCGCGCCGCATTGCGCACAACCACGATATCTTCCGGGTTGGGCAGGCGCATGCGCAATTCTTCCCGCGCGACCTGTTCAATTCTGTCGGCCAAAGCGAAAGTGCTGATTTCCAGCAGCAAACGCCCCCTTTCCTCTTCCTGCTGGTAGACTTCCAGACGCAATTCCTGAAGCTCGCGCGACAATTGCCGATGGCGCTGGGTCACATCGACCGTGGCCAGTCCGGTCAGGCCGATCACCAGCAGAATCACCAGCAAGGCGTGGGTGGAGGCGCGCCCGAGACCGGCCCAGGCCCAGGGCGAAGGACGACCGCGATTGGCTGCGCCGCGGGCGGGATGGCGCCCGCCGGCCGATGTCGGCTTCATGACATTTTCTCCGCCACACGCAACACCGCGCTGCGGGCGCGGGGATTCACCGCCACTTCCGCGGCGCCGGCGCGCATTGCCCTGCCTATGGGCCGCATTCTCGCGCGCGCCTGTTTATCCACGATGGGCAAGTCCCGGGGCAAATCTTCGGCGCCGCGCTGGGCGCGGATGAAGCGCTTGACGATGCGGTCTTCCAGCGAATGGAAACTGAGCACCGCGAGCCGCCCGCCAACCCGCAGCGCCTCCAGCGCCGCCGCCAAACCCGCGCGAAGCTCTTCGAGTTCGTCATTGACGCGGATGCGGATGGCCTGGAAAGTCCGCGTGGCGGGATGTTTGCGGCGTTCGCGGCCGGGCAGCGCGGCGGCGACGATGGCCGCAAGCCGGGCCGTGGTCGCGATTCGCCCGCCGGCTCTTTCCCTCGCGATGCGCGCGGCGATGCGTCTGGCGTGTCTTTCTTCGCCATATTGGAAAATCACATCCGCCAATTCCCGCTCCGGCGCCTGGTTCAGCCATTCGGCGGCGCTGATGCCGACGCGCGGGTCCATGCGCATGTCCAGCGGACCACCGGCGGCGAAACTGAAGCCGCGGGCGGGGTTGTCGACTTGCGGCGACGACAGCCCCAAGTCGAACACGATGCCGTCGATGGCGCCAACGAGGCCATGCGCGGACAGCGTTTCGCGCAATTGACCGAAGCGGGCGTCAACAATCTCAAGGCGCGGTTCTTCCGCGGCCATGGCCCGGCCGGCGGCAAGCGCCTCGGGGTCCCGGTCCATGGCCAGGAGCCGGCCGCCGTCGCCGAGTTGTTCGAGAATTGCCCGGCTATGACCTCCACGTCCAAAGGTGGCGTCGAGATAGACCCCATCCCGGCGCGGATTGATTGCTTCCACCACCGCTGCCCTCATTACCGGCCGATGCCCGGCTGCGCTGTTCATCACCGTTCGCCATCACAGCGCCAGGTTGCGCAATTCTTCCGGCAACTGCCCCTGTTCATGCACTTCTTCCAGCCATTGGTCGCGCTTGTTGAGCCAGTTGCGCTCGCTCCAAATCTCCAGTTTCTTGCATTGGCCGACGAGACAGACCTGTTTTTCCAGCCCGGCATAGCGGCGCAGCTCCTGTGGCAACAACACCCGGCCGATACTGTCCAGTTCCAAATCGTTGGCATGGCCGATGAGCAGGTGCTTCATGCGCCGCACCTGCTCGTTGAGCCCCGACATGCCGTCTATTTGCCGCTCGATTTTTTCCCACTCGCCAGGGAGATACAGCGACAGGCAGCGATGCCGGGTATCAATGTCGATGGTCACCACGAGGCGACCGCCGTGGTCGCTGGACAATCGTTCCCGGTAGCGCGCGGGCATCGCCAAGCGCCCTTTGGTATCGAGGCTGACGGTGTTCATGCCGCGAAACATGGCTTTTCCCCGGAATCTTTGCGCTACTTAACCACATTTGCCCACAAATTACCAATATTTTCCACTTTTTAACATGAAATGGATACTGGCTCGAATCGACGACGCAACGCCGGAGCCAAATGGGGACCAGGCGATGTTGCGGAATTACGGGGAGAGGTGGAACGAAAAGGTCGAGTCAGCCTGTAAGCCGGGTTCTGTCGAGGACAATCATTCATCTGCGGCCCACGTCGCCGTGGACCTGTAGCGGCCTACCCGAATCCGGTGCGAGCGACACCATCGGATTCCTATTTGGCCTTGCTCCGGGCGGGGTTTACCTTGCCGCGAACTGTTGCCAGTCGCGCGGTGCGCTCTTACCGCACCATTTCACCCTTACCAGACCGGGGTCTGGCGGTATGCTTTCTGTTGCACTTGCCGTAGGCTCGCGCCTCCCAGGTGTTACCTGGCGCCCTGCTCTGTGGAGCCCGGACTTTCCTCCGCCCGCATCCAAAGATGCGAACAGCGATTGCCCGGCTGACTCTGCCTTGTAGGCTAAAGAATTTTCCCCGCCAATGCAAAGCGTGATTCAAGTGTTTTTGCGTGAGTTGAGTTAAGAACATTGGCTTCGAACCGTCGCCGCGGGGCGGGGCTTGTGTTGCGGACGCCGTGAATACGTCCTTGTAGGCTTCGCGTTCGGCATCCATGCCTCGCACGCCCGCAACACAAGCCCCGCCCCGCGGCGACTCAGGCTGTGCCAGCCATCCCTGGCGCGGGGTTTTTGTCGCAGAATCTCCGGGCAACTTCACCGCTTTTCACCGCGCGAGATAACTGTGCGCAATTGACGTGTCCCAGCCCTCAAGGCGTTTCCGCGTTCTGGAGGGCGGCGCGGTAGAGGGTGTTCTTGCGCAGGCCGGTGATTTTGGCGGCGATGTCCGCGGCCTTGCGCAATGGCAACTCCGCCTGGAGCAGGGCCACGATGCGCAAGGCTTCGGTTATACGTTCGTCTTCGGCGGGGATTGTTTCGCGGCCGGCCAGGACGAGAACAAACTCGCCCTTTAAGTGGTTCGAATCGGCGCGCAGCCAGGCCGCCGCCTGCTCGAGGCTGCCGAAGAAATGGGATTCGAATTGCTTGGTCATTTCACGGGCGAGAAAGATGCGGCGGCAGGCGCCGAGAACGGCGATCAGGTCGTCGACGCAATCGAGAATGCGATGGCTTGATTCGTACAATATCCAAGTGACGGTTTCGCTCTCGAGCGCTTCGATGCGCTTCCTTCGCGCCGCTTGCGCGGCGGGCAGGAATCCCGCGAACAGAAATCGGTCTGTCGGCAATCCGCAGACGCTGAGGGCGGCGGTCAAGGCGCTCGGGCCCGGTATGGGCAGGACTTCGATACCTTCTTCCCGGGCGGCCTTGACCAGGGCATAGCCCGGATCCGAAATCAGCGGCGTGCCGGCGTCCGAGATCAGCGCGACCCTGGCGCCATCGCGCAACTTGCGCAGCAGCTTGTTCCCGGCGCCTTCGCCGCTATGATCGTGATAGGAAACCAGCGGTCGCCTGATGCCGAAATGCGCGAGCAGCTTGCCGCTGCGGCGGGTGTCTTCAGCGGCAATGCAATCGGCGCCGGCCAACACTTCCCGGCCGCGGTCGGAGAAATCCGCCAGATTTCCGATTGGTGTCGCCACCACGTAGAGACAACCATTTCCCGCCACCCTGGAATCTCCCCCAAAACTTGGTGAAAAGCGGCAAGCTGTATTACTCTGTCCACATCGGCGCGGCCTGGTCCGCGCCCGCCCGGGCAAACGTGAACATTCAGGCTTGCCACGGAACCCAAGCATTGCCGAGTTCGGATTCTAGATTGTCTTCCATGCATGTGCACACAATGCCGGTATGGCCGCCGCGGCGCTGGCCGCTTTGGCTGATCTGGCTGCTTGCGCTGGCCGGCTGCGCCAGCACCGAACCGCGCCAGGCCGCGGTGGCCGACCCCGCGGCGGATGCGGTTGCCGTTCTGCTCGCCCAGGCCGAGGCCGCGACTGCGGACTCGGAGGTGGAACTGCGGCTTGAGGCGGCCGAACTCCTGTTCGCGCAAGGTCGGCTGGACGAGGCGGCGCAAATCGCCGCCCAGGTGAATCCGGGGACGCCGCAAGCGGGCATCCGCTTGAACTTGCTGCGCGGCCGTCTGGAATTGGCGGCGAACGACAGCACGGCGGCCCTGGCGCGATTGCGCGAAATTCCCGTGCCGGGCGGCGGTGCGGACTATTACATCGACTATTATCAATTCGCCGGCGATATCCACAGCGCCATGGGCAGGCCGCGCCAGGCGGTCGCCGCCTGGACCGAAGTAACCGGCCTGCTGGACGGCGATCCGGGCGAGGCGATCCGCGCCAAGGTCTGGACCGCCCTGCAAACCTTGTCCGGCCGCGAACTGGAAGAAATCGCCGCTTCGAGCACGAATTACGAATTGCGCGGCTGGATCGAACTGGCCCGGGTGCTGAATCCGGACCAACACCACATCCCCTTGCAACTTCAATCCATGCGCGATTGGCGCCGCGCCTGGGGACAGCACTCGGCGGCGCGCCAGTTTCCCGAACCCTTGCGCCAACTGCAAGCCGCCTGGGATGAGCGGCCGCGGCACATCGCTTTGATCCTGCCCTTGCGCGAAGCGGCCGGAGCGGCGATCGAGCAAGGCTTTCTCGCCGGCTATTACGAGGCATTGGCGGTTTCGCGGGAGGTGCCGCGCATCACATTGTTCGACAGTTCCGGCGCCACTGAAATCCGCCCGATCTACCAGCGCGCGGTGGCTGCCGGAGCGGATCTCGTGGTGGGGCCGTTGTTCAAGGATCTGGTCAACCAGTTGCTGGAACAAGAACCATTGTCGATTCCAGTACTCGCGCTGAACTACACCGACGCCGATCCGGCGCCCGAGGCGGACGCGCTGTTCCAGTTCGCCCTGGCTCCGGAAGACGAAATCGACGCCATCATCGACCTGGCCTGGAGCGCGGGCCATCGCCGGGCCGCGGCAATCTACCCCGCGAATGACGTTTTCCTGCGCTTGCACAATATCTTCGTCGAGCGCTGGCTGGCCCGCGGCGGCAGCTTTGTGTCCCGGGCGGGGTATCTCGGCGGCGGCGATTTCACCGAAGTCGTCGAAGGCGTGCTCGACATTGACGCCAGCGAAGCCCGGCTGCGGCGCCTGCTCGATGTGTTGCCGCGCTCGAACGCGCAATTCACGCCCCGGCGGCGGCGCGACATCGATTTCATCTTCCTGATGGCGAATCCGCAAGTGGGCAGGCGAATCAAGCCCGCGCTTGATTTCTACTACGCGGAGGACGTGCCGATCTTCGCGCTGCCGTCGATTTACGACGGCTCCGACAGCCCCGAGCTGAATCGGGACCTGGACGGCATCGTGTTTGCCGACGCGCCGCTGATGTGGCGCGATATGGGCGTGCGCTTGGCCGGCAGCGGCGCCGAGCGCCGCCTGAAGGCCATGGGCGTGGACAGTTTCCGCTTGTATCCGCACTTGCAATTGTTGAACAAGCGCCAAGACTCCAGCCTGCGCGGCGCCACCGGCGAATTGCACATGGCGGAAAGCCGGCGCGTTCACCGGCGACTGATGCCGGGCCGCTTCGAAAACGGCATCGCCGTGCCGCTTGCCGAGCCGGGTGGCTGAAACCGCGTCATGGAAAAGCCCGCGCTAAACCGCCGGCGGCTCGGCGGTTTGCAGGAACAAAGAGCCTTGCGCTTTCTGCGCGAGCAGGGTCTGTCGCTGGTGGAAGCCAATTTCCATTGCGGCGTCGGCGAAATTGACCTGATCATGCGGGACCGGCAGGGATGTCTGGTATTTGTTGAAGTGCGCTATCGCCGCAGCGACCGTTACGGCAGCGCGCTGGAAACCATCGGCCCGGTCAAACAGCGCAGATTGCGCCGCGCCGCGCAGTGGTATTTGCAATCGAAAAACTGGCGGCACAAATTTTGCCGCTTCGACGTGGTGGCCATCACCGGCCAAGGCGCCTTGCGGCAAGACAAACTTGAATGGGTGCGCGACGCCTTTCCGGGCTGAAGCCTGCTTGGCCGGGCCGACAAAGCGCGCGACTTTTCGCCGGCCCGGGGCGCGGGCAACCCAAAACTAACCGAACCCGTTGCCGATATAGTTTGCAGCAGATGCGGGAAACCCAGCCATGGAACTCACTTCAAGAATCATTCAGCACTTTCAGGACAGCATTTCCGTCAAGCAGCGCTCGCTGGAGCATCTGCCGCAATCGATCGGGCGGGCCGGGCAAATCATGGTCGACAGTTTGCTGGGGGGGCAAAAGATTTTGTGCTGCGGCAATGGCGGCTCGGCCGGCGACGCCCAGCATTTTTCCGCCGAGTTGCTCAATCGATTCGAACGCGAACGGCCCGGCATGCCGGCCATCGCCTTGACCACGGACAGCTCAACCATTACCGCCATCGCCAATGATTATGACTATGGCGAGATTTTCGCCAAACAGGTTCTCGCCCTTGGCAAGCGGGGCGATGTGTTGCTGGCGATCTCCACCAGCGGAAATTCCGACAATGTCTTGCAAGCCATGCTCGCCGCGCGCCAACGCGAAATGATCGTGGTGGCGCTGACCGGCAGAGACGGCGGCCGCATGGCGGCGGAATGTGGCGAGGGTGATGTGGAGGTTCGCGTGCCGGCGGAGCGCACCGCGCGCATCCAGGAAGTGCACCTGGTCGTCATTCATTGCTTGTGCGATTTCATCGACACGGCGATTTTCGGAGGAGAAGACGAATGAAACCCGGGCTGAAGAAATCCTTTGCTTTGCTCTTCCTGCCGCTGCTGCTGAATGCATCCTGCACCGCCATCCTCGTGGAAACCACCGGCGGGGAGGGAATGCGCGAAGACGTCACCGAACGTTCGGTCGGCGGCGTGATCACCGATGAAACCATTGAAACCCGCATCCGGGTGAATCTTGCCTCGGAGGAAGGTGTGCTTGGCGATGCCAATATCGACGTAACCGCGCACCGGGGCATCGTCCTGCTGGTGGGCCAGGTGCCGTCGCCGGAGCTGAAACAGCGCGCGGTGGAGATCGCCAGCGAGTCCAGCACGCAGATTCGGCGCATTCACGACGAACTCGAGGTCACCGGCAATACCAGTTTGCTCACCCGCGGCAATGACGCGCTGATCTCCACCCGGGTGCGCGCCCTGCTGCTCACCAATGAAAGCATCTCCGACGCCAACATACGGGTGGTGACGGAAAACAGCGCGGTGTATTTGCTGGGCGTCGTCAGCCGCGAACACGGCGATCGGGCCGCGGCTTTGGTGAGCGATGTCGGCGGGGTGACCCGTGTGGTGAAAGTGTTTGAATATATCAACTGATCCGGCGCGGCCGGTTCGGTTCGATTCCCGCGGCGGCCGCGTCAGGCCGACATTTCCCGCTCAAGCTCGGAAAGGCTCGACTTGACCGAGTCGCGATTGAACAGCCGGTCGCGGTACTCCAGCAAGGGCCTTGTCGCGCGGGTTTGCGGCAGTTCAATGCCAACCACGGGCAAGCGCCAGAGAATCGGCGTCACGCAGCAATCGACGATGGTGAATTCGTCGCTCATGAAAAACGGCTTTTCGCCGAAAATCGGCGCGGTGGCGATCAGGCTTTCACGCAGTTTCACGCGCAGACCTTCCAATTCTTCCTCGCTGCCCTCGCTGGCCAGCAGCGGGTCGATCAGGGAACACCACTCGCGCCGCACGCGGTACATCCACAGCCGGCTTTGCGCGCGGGCAACCGGATACACCGGGAACAGCGGTGGATGGGGGAAGCGTTCATCCAGATATTCCATGATGATGTCGGCTTCGTAGAGCACCAGATCGCGGTCGACCAGGGTGGGCAGGTTGCTGTAGGGATTCAGATCGAGAAGATCCTCGGGCAGGTTGTCCGCGTCAACGTCGATCAGATCGACGGTGACCTGTTTCTCGGCGAGAACAATTCGTGCGCGGTGGCTGTAATGGCTGACTGGGTCCGAATAAAAGGTCATTGACGAGCGTTTGGCAATAACTCCCATTTCATTCCCCGCTGTGCGGACGAGCAGCGTCCGTTAATGATAATCCTTGCGAAATTCGCGGCTCATGAGAGCGATGGAAATATACAGGATGCCCAAAAACAGCAGCACCCAAATGCCAAGTTGCTGACGCTGGTGGCGAATGGGTTCTCCGATATAGTGCAAAAAATTGACCATGTCGCCAATCATGGCGTCGAACTCGGCTTCGCTCATGCTGCCGCTGCCTTCGACGAGGGTCAGGTCGCACTGGGTGGGATCGTTGCTGCCATGGTCGTCGCAGAGCACGTCGCCTTGCAATTCGTACAGCACATTGGGCATGCCCACATTGGGAAAGATGCTGTTGTTGGTCCCGAAAGGCCGCGCCGGGTCGTTGTAGAACGACCGCAAATAGGTATACAGCCAGTCGGGGCCGCGCACTCTTGAAATCAGCGTCAAATCCGGCGGCGCCACGCCGAACCAGATATTGGCGTCTTCCTCGGACATCGAATTTTCTATCTGGTCGCCGATCAGGGAGTCGTCGTAAATCAGGTTCTCCAGCACGAGCTCGTGGGGAATTTCCAGGTCGTCGGCGGTGCGTTCATAGCGCGCGTAGCCGAGCGCGTGGCAGGAGACGCAGTAGTTCATGTAGGAATTGAAGCCGCGTTGCAGCGAACCCTTGTCGAGGAAATCGGTCTCGACGTGATCGAGTTCAAGGTTGCCCGCTTCCGCCGCTTCCGCCCGTTCCGAAACGAGCATCAAGGGCAGCACCACAAGGAAAGCGATCAGCAGGATGCTGCCGATCAGTTGCGGGATGCTGATCCAGCGCCCGGTCAGGCGCTCCGGCGGCTGCGAAGTTTTTTCAATGCGCGTGTACCAGGGCATCAGAAAGAAATAGAGGAAGTAGACCACCGTCAAAATGCGCGCCAGCCAGACTTTGGCCGGACTCACCGGCTGCACGCCAAGCACGCCGAGGATGATGAAACTGACCACGAAAAGCAGCAAGGCGATGCGGCTGTACCAGCCTTTGTATCGCATGGAGCGCACCGGGCTGCGGTCGAGCCAGGGCAGGAAGAACAGAATCGCGATGGCGCTGAACATGGTCAGCAGGCCCCAGAAGTTCGAATCGATTCCAAACAAGGGCACCGTGACCGCGCGCAACATGGAATAGAAAGGCGTGTAATACCACACCGGCGGCACATGTTCGGGCGTGCGCAAGGAGTCGGCTTCCTGGAAGTTGGCGACTTCGAGGAAGTATCCGCCCATCTCCGGGGCGAAAAATACAATCGCGAAGAACACGAACAGAAACAGCACCACGCCGCCGAGATCGTGGAAGATCGTGTAATAGGGATGGAACGGCACACTGTCCACGGGAACGCCGTCCGGACCCTTGTTCTGTTTGATTTCGATGCCGTCGGGATTGTTCGAGCCGACCTCGTGCAAGGCCAGAATGTGCAGCACCACCAGGGCGATCAACACCAGCGGCAGGGCCACCACGTGCAAGGCGAAAAAGCGGTTCAGCGTGGCGCCGGAGATCAGGTAGTCGCCGCGCACCCAGATCAGCAGGTCTTCGCCGATGACCGGAATCGCGCCAATCAGGGAAACGATGACATTGGCGCCCCAGTAGGACATCTGGCCCCAGGGCAGCACATAGCCGAGGAAGCCTTCCATCACCAGGATGAGGTAGATGGCGACGCCAAAAATCCAGATCAGCTCGCGCGGACGCTGGTAGGAGCCGTACATCAGGCCACGGAACATGTGCATGTAGACGACGAAAAAGAAGGCGGAAGCGCCGGTGGAGTGGACGTAGCGCAGCAGCCAGCCCCATTCGACATCGCGCATGATGTATTCGATCGAAGCGAAAGCCTGTTCCGCGCTGGCGACGTAGTTCATGGTCAGCCAGATGCCGGAAAGCACCTGGATCACCAGCACCAGAATCGACAAAACGCCAAAGAAGTACCAGAAATTGAAATTGGCCGGGGCATAGTACTTGGACATATGCTTTTCCCAGGCCGCAACGATGGGCAGCCTGGCATCGACCCAGTCCACAGCGGCGATCAAGGCGGCGCGGACGCGCCCCTCCGGCTGCGCCACCTGCTGTTGCTCACTCATGCCGCGTTCTCCTCGTCGACGCCGATCACCAAAATGTTCTCGCCTTCGAACGAATGGGGCGGCACTTCCATGTTGCGCGAGGCCGGCGAGCCGCTGTACACGCGGCCCGCGAGGTCGAAGCGGGATCCGTGGCAGGGACAGAAGAAGCCGCCGTTCCATTGCGCGTCGAACGGCTGCGGCCGCAATTCGATATGCGGTGTGGGGGAACAGAACAAATGGGGGCAAAGGCCCACCAGCACCAGCAGCTCGGGGTTGCGGGAGCGGTATTCGTTTTGCGCGTAGGCGGGTTGCTCCGGCTCTTGCGAGTCCGGGTCGGCGAGGCGGCCGGGGTCGCGGTTGAGGGCTTCGAGAGCCTGCGCGCCGCGCCGCACGACAAATATGGGCCGGCCGCGCCAGGCGGGTATTGGCCCGAGCAATTCGCCCTCGCGCAAGTTGCTTACATCGAGGCGCACGGGCGCGCCCGCCGCCCTCGCCTGGGCGCTTGGATTCCAGGAGCCGATAAATGGCAC
Organism: uncultured Pseudohongiella sp.; assembly: GCA_965221015.1. Taxonomy (GTDB): domain Bacteria; phylum Pseudomonadota; class Gammaproteobacteria; order Pseudomonadales; family Pseudohongiellaceae; genus UBA9145. The sequence goes on from OZ244859.1 coordinate 2,336,720, forward strand.
CGCCGCGCCAGCCACGCCGACGGTTCCCAAGCCCACGGTGGATCCCACCAGGAAGCGCCTGCGCACGGTTTTCGAATTATCGTCAGTCACTTTGGCCAAAACCCTCGATCAGAAACCATGTCATGAGTTGCTACGCCCGCCCGCGTGCGCGGGATGAGGCCGAGTCACACATTCCCGTCGGTCTTCGCTCACGCGCAAACCGGGCGGATGCTAAAGAATCCGACAAAAAATAGCAAGCGAGCATCAGCCTGCTTAAGTCCAAGCTACTGAGTTATAAGATAAAATTGATTTAGCGCTTGGAATATTGCGGTCGCTTGCGCGCTTTGCGCAGGCCAACTTTTTTGCGTTCCACCTCGCGCGCGTCGCGGGATACGAAGCCAGCCTTGCGCAAGGCCGGTTTGAGTTCGTCGTCGTAATCGATCAGCGCCCGGGTGATGCCATGGCGAATCGCCCCGGCCTGGCCGAAACTGCCGCCGCCACTCACGCTGACCCGGATATCGAAGCGTTCGTTCATATCGACCACGTCAAGCGGCTGGCGCACGATCATGCGCGCCACTTCGCGGCCGAAGTAGTTCTCCAGCGGCCGCCGGTTGACGACGATGTTGCCGCTGCCGCGGGTCAAATACACTCTGGCCGTGGAGGTCTTGCGCCGGCCGGTGCCGTAATACTGTTCGTTTTGCATGGGTGTTCGCGCCACGTTGATTCTGCTTCGCGCGGCTTCGCGCTTACAGTGCCAGGGTTTGCGGTTGCTGCGCCGAATGCGGATGCTCGCCGCCGGCGTAAACCTTCAATTTCTTCAGCATGGCCCGCCCGAGACGGGTGCGCGGCATCATGCCCCGCACGGCCAGACGCACAACACGCTCGGGCGACTTGGCCAGCAACTGCTCGAAAGATATCGATTTCAGCCCGCCCGGATATCCCGAGTGGGAATGATACATCTTGTCGCTGGCCTTGTTGCCCGTCACCCGCACCTTGTCCGCGTTGATCACCACAACATAGTCGCCGGTGTCGACATGGGGCGTGTACTCTGCCTTGTGCTTGCCGCGCAAGCGCGTGGCGATGGCGCTTGCCATGTGCCCCAGGGTCTGGCCTTCGGCATCCACCAGCAGCCAGTTCTGCGCCACTTCGCCGGGCCGCGCACTAAAGGTTCTCATCGTTCGTCGCTTCAGCCAATTTCGAGGAGCGCGGATGTTACCTGAGCACCCGCGCGGAAGCAAACGGCATTCCCGGCGGGCGCCCCGGGGGCGTGCCGGCGATTGCCGGGGGTTTCTTGTCGGATCGCGTTCGCTGGACGCCGCTCATGTCTGGCGCTACATTTATGTGCACCAGTTTGTGCGAGAGAAAAACTTCATGAAAAAACCAACGATGGGTGCCGACAAAACGCTCATCGCGGCAGCCCAAGATTCAACCGCGATTGAGGGGACCACCTCAAACGCCCAATTCCGTCAGCGGCAAGAGGACTGCGCTCAACGAAAACGCAGGGCAGAGGAAGCCTTGAAGTTTGTCAGTGAACTGTGAAAACAGGTTCGCTCCGGCGGCCGCAAATTTACCAGGGAAGAAATGAATTCGGATTAGCCTTTTCAAGCTCAAAAATTTTGCGAATCGTTCTACAAGCGCGGCGAACAATGGCCACCGGCCGCGATGAAACAGGCGGTTATACATCCTAACGTCATTCCGCGCGCAGCCGCGGAATCTCATCGGGATTGCGCGCTAGCCGGGAGATTCTGCGACTGCGCTTCGCTTCGCGCAGAATGACACGTGTAGGCTTGCATTTTAATTCTGCAAAATTTTGTTCGCTCCGGTCCATGTCATACATGTTGATACAGTCGGAACAGGCTAAGCGACTGACGCCGTCTTGAAACCTTTTGTTGAAAATCAATTCGCATTTAAGTTTTCGGCAAGATTTTCGAGACGGCTGAGCCAGTTGGAGAAGTGGGGGCATTCTTTGCGTATTTTGGGCAGGCCGATTTCTTGCACGGCCTGAAGTCCGAGCAGAGGTTTTTGGTACCTTGGCAACAATTTTTCAATTCGCTTGGAGGGCGCGCCATCTGGTGTGTCATTGATCTCCTCGGGAGAGTCGAAGCTGTTCCTGATTTCTTGCAAGTCGTCAACTAGCTCGGGATGTCCCATACCGCGGGAGGATCGTTCACAATCGCTGAACAGGAGCGCCTCGAATTCATGCATCATCACGAAAGGGATGAAGCGGCGCTGGTCGAACCGGACTCCCATCTCATTCCCAATTTCAATGGACAGTGCTTCCTCGACAATTGGAGCCTTTTCGGAAAAGATTTTGGCTGAGGCTTCTTTCCTGCCTGGCCACGCATTTCGGCCAGACTGGGGCAGGCCGTAGAAATCAGCCATGGTTGTGGAAATGCGATTGCGATCTTGCTTCAAATGACGAAGAATGTCCGCACTCGCGCTGGGCCATCCCTTGATTCCACCTCGATTGTTCCGTCTTCGCGCTTTACCGAACAGCCGCGCGGCAGCAAATATGGAGTGACCGCGAAGATGCGGTGCCAGCACCTTGTTTACAAAAGTTTCTTCGGTTTGCCCTTCCACATGGACCAGTAATCGACTCATTCCTTGGTTGGCCCCTCAATGCGCTCCGGCTCGGGACGTCCACCTAGTTCATTTTTCTCCCAAAGCTCGCCCAAGCTGTAGTCTTCCAGCCACGCCGCCAAACGCTCGGCATCCAGCCGCCTAAACTCGGTGGCACCAGCAACGCGTTCCGCTACAAGCACATCTTCCGGGTCGAAATGATCGAGCAAGATGGGCGATTGTGTCGCGGCGATGATTTGCGAATCGACCGATGCCTGTTTCAACATGGAGGCCAAAAGATGGATTGCGAATGGGTGCAGGCCGAGTTCCGGCTCGTCAATCATGATTAACGAGGGGCGCAAAGACACAGGTTGGAGCAGCAGCGTGGTCAAAGCGATAAACCGGAGCGTGCCGTCGGAAATCGAATGCGCGTCGAAATAGGCATCTGTGCCTTTGTGTTTCCATTTCAGCAGTATCATCCGTTCATTGCGGGCCTGCGGTTCCAAAATGAAACCCGCAAAGAAGGGCGCAACTTGCTGAATCGTTTTCTCGATCAAGCCGTATGCCTGTTCATGTTTCTCGCGCAGCAACAATAGGAATCCCGCCAAATTTGCACCATCAGCACTCAATTCCCGATTATTATTAATATCAACTGTTGTCTTCATGGGCGAGGTATCACCTGTGTCATGGAAGTGAAATTGTCTCCAAGAATCTAGTTTTTCTTTCCACACCTGAGGTGGAGCTTTTGGTCTTTCTTTGCTTTCTGAACTTTTGAAATGCGCAGGGTCGAGATTCACCTTAAAGGTTGGATACAATCTATCTTCAGTGCCGTAACTCATTTCTGCTTCAAAGTCTACATTGGAGGCTGCAGCGTTGGGTTGAAATTCCACTTTGTATTTTATGCTTTGTGTAGTTTTTGCGCTGAAATAAAGTAAGCGATTGGCTCCCCCAGCGCGCTCCACATACTCTTCAAACGAAGGAATTCGCGGACCCAACTTTGCCAACACTCGCAATGCGCCAAGAAAATTGGATTTTCCCGAACCATTGGCGCCTATGAGCAAATTCAGCGGTCGAAGCTCCAAATCCTTGACAGACTTTATGCTTCTGAAACCTTCGATGGTGATGTTTCGGATAAAGGACATGTTGCTCACATACGTGGCTTGGTGGCAAATGGCGTGATCATGAAAACGCGGCTGGCGGCCCGTCCGATGTCCACACTCACCACTTCGTCGACGGCTTTGATGTCCAATTGCGGGTCAACGGCGACTTCAAGCATTCGGGCGCCGAACCCATTTCTGAATGCCACGTGGAGGTGGTCAGTATCAGCGCAATATTGCAATTTCACGAGCCGTACCAGCGAAACTTTCGGAAAAGGGGCGCATTATGAACCGTTTTTCCGAAAAAATGGCCCAATCGAGGTAATGGCATATGGGCCTTCGGGCAAAATCATGGACCGCAGTGCAGCCGGCTTTCGAGCTCACGCGACTCAAGCCGATGCATGGTAGTGCGGCTGGCGAGTAATTGCCAGAAAGGTGGTCGAGCCGACCACATTGCGGGAGTGAGCCCGGTGTTTGATGGAGCGATGGCGGGGAATTCGCCGACTATTGGCGAAAAACGCCAACGGCGGTAGGGCGGGGATGGGTGTTGGGGGTGTAACTAATTGATCTGGGGCGCGTTTTAGTGGGGTAAGAATATTGGCACGGGGATTGCTGAAGCATGGTTATGAGACCACAGTCATGAACCGTCCGAGCCTGAAGGAGCTTCACATGTACCAGTCCACTTTCAAGACCGTCGTCGCTTGCGTTGTTACCGCGGCCCTGGCGGCGTATTCCTGGGCCGCCCACGGCCAGGAAATCGAACGCAGTTTCACCGTGGCCGAAGGCGACCGCGTGGTCGTCGATGTCGAACGCGCCGATTTGACTATCAGCGCGTGGGAGCGCGACGAGGTCGGTATCAGCATCAGCAGCGGCGAACGGTATGATTTCGATTTCGACCAGGAAAATGGCGTCGTAACCATCAAAGGCGAATACGACAGACCGAACTTCCTGTTCGGCGGATTCTCCAGCCGGCGCTCCGCCACCGTCACCATGAATGTGCCCTATCGGCAGCATCTCGACCTGCGGACTTCCGGCGGCGATATCGAACTCGACCGCATCGAAGGCGAATTCATGGCCCGCACCTCGGGCGGGGACATTGCCGCCGGCGAAATCGATGGTTCGGCGAATGCGCGAACCTCCGGCGGCGATATCGTGATCGGATCGATTTCCGGGTCGGCGGAAATCGCCACCTCGGGTGGCGATATCGAGCTGGGTTCGGTCATGGGCGAAGTCGAATCGCGGACTTCTGGCGGCGACATCAGTCTGGGACAGGCCGGCGGCAATGTCACCGCGGGCACTTCCGGCGGCGATATCGCAATTGGCAGTGCGGCGGGCTCAACCAACGCGCGCACTTCCGGCGGCGATATCGCGCTCACTATCTCCGGCGCGGTCGCGGCCGGCGGCGAATTGCGCACCTCGGGGGGCGACTTGACGGTCCATCTGCCCGAAGACGCGCAAATCGAAATCGACGCCAATGCCATGGGCGGCGGCGTTACCTCGGAATTCGACGGCGGCGACGCGCGCGGTTCCGCCGGCCGCAGCAGCCTCGAGCTAAGCTTGAACGGCGGCGGAGGGGAACTCGTGCTGCGCACCACGGGCGGCTCGGTGCGCGTGCTGCGGGCGGAAAACTGAACGATAACTCGCAGCCCCCTGTTCCAGGCCCGGGATTCGGGCCTGCGACAGCTCCGCCGCGGCTTCGAGCCGTACCGGCAAACTCGGCGGCTGCGGTATGTGTTTCAACGCCATAGGGGTTTCCGAAACACGGAGGCTGCCCAACGAGCATCCACGGCGCTTTCCCCTTCAAGCGCGATGTTCCATGCCGAGATACTCCCTCGATTGCATTTCCAGCAGGCGCGAGCGTGTGCGCTCGAACTCGGCGGCGAGTCGCGTGCCGGCATACAGCGCGCGGATTGGCGCTTGCGCGCTCAATATCAGTTTCACGCGGCGGTCGTAAAAGGCGTCAATCAAATTGACGAATCGTCGGGCGATGTCGAGCCGGTCGTCATCGAGGCGCGGCACATCGCTGATGATCACGGCATGAAACAGCTTCGCGATGCGAACATAGTCCGCGGCGCCGCGCGGCCCTTCGCAGATCGCGCCGAATTCGAACCAGACCACGTCCTGATCCAATTTCCGCACCTCGATCTCGCGGCCCCCGATCTCGATGGAACCGGTGGCGACACCCCCGCCGCCAGTGGCGAGCTCGGCAAAATTGCGCCCAAGCATTTCGTTCGTGTGTTCGGTCACCGGCGCGTGATACAAGGTGGCCTGCTCCAGACTGCGCAGCCGGTAATCCACCGCCGAATCGAGTTTCACCACCGCGCAATTCTCCTCCAGCAAGGCAATCGCGGGCAGGAAGCGTTCGCGCTGCAAGCCGTTCTCGTACAATTTGCCGGGCGCAATGTTCGAAGTGGCGACAAGTATCACTTTGCGCTGGAACAAGGCCTCAAGCAGACCGCCCAGCAACATGGCGTCGCCGATATCGGATACGAAAAATTCATCGAAACAGACAATTCCGGCCTCCTTGGCAATTTCCGCGGCAACCTCCCGCAATGGATCGCGCACGCCCTGCAAAGCCGCGAGGCGACCATGCACGTGTTGCATGAAGGCGTGGAAATGCACCCGTTTCTTGTGGTTTCCAGGCAGGCTGGCGAAGAACAGGTCCATGAGCAATGTCTTGCCGCGCCCCACGCCGCCCCACAGGTACATGCCCCTGGGCGGCTCGCCCGCCCGCGCAAGACCAAGCCACGCAAGACGGAAAAGCGACAGCCAGCCGCTTGGCTTGCGGTTCCAACCCGCCTCGGTCTCCTCCGCAAGTTCCCGCAACAGCAAGGCGACGCGCTCCTGCTCCGCATCGGCGGTCAGCCTGCCTTCGCGCGCCGCGGCCAGGTATCTGCTGTGAACGTCCATCGCTTATCCATCAATGGGCCGGCTGCGGCGAACGCCATTCCCGCCGCCGGCGCACCCGAGCCCGATCGAGGCGGCATTCTACCCCCCAAACAAAGCGCATGTTCCCCGCAGCCTTGTCCAATGTGAATTGAGTTTGCGGGAAAAGTTGGATTCCAACGCGAAGCGAGTGTGAGACGGGTGTCCGGCGCGGCACTCGGGAATGATTGTGGATATCCGCGCATACCGGTTCATGGCGGGGACACTGAAGGGGTTTTTCCACCGCCCGCCAGGCAAATCGGACAAGAGGGTCGCCCTCCGGGGCTCCTACGCGGCGGGCAGTGAATCGGCGCTGGGTTGCGGTATACTGCGCGTTTTTTCGCATCCCGGCTTGCGGGCTCAAGCGGCGAAGGATTTTCCATTGACCATCTGGCTGATCGGAATTGGTTGTCTGGCTCTCGGCTTGCTGATCGGCGTCGCCTTTGGCAGTCGCTTTGGCGGCGGTTCCGCGCGCGTGCGCGAACTGGAAGAGCAAATGAAGCGGCTGCGGGACAGTGATCGGGAGTACCGCGAAAGCGTTTCCGAACATTTCGGCACCACCGCGGAACTGGTCAAACAGTTGACCGAAAACTACAAGGATGTGTACCAGCATCTCGCCAACGGCGCGCAATCGCTGTGCTCGGTCGAGGTTGCGAGCCGGCTGCTTCCCGCCAGCTCGGACTCGGTGTTTGAAGAAGATCCGCCGGCTGCGCGGGAGCCCGGCGTGTTGCCGCCGAAGGACTACGCGGCGAAACAGGATCCTTCGCGCAAAGGCGCTCTGGCTGAGGACTTCGGCCTCGAAAAGCCGAAACTGAAAATTGGCGACGAACAGGTTTCCGATGGCCAAAATCCCTGAGGCCGGGACCGCCGCGCCAGCGATAAGCGCGTACAATCTCACCCATCTGAAGCAACTCGAAGCGGAAAGCATTCATATTTTCCGCGAGGTGGCCGCCGCTTTCGAAAACCCGGTGATGCTGTACTCCATCGGCAAGGATTCCTCGGTGATGCTGCATCTGGCGCGCAAGGCCTTCTACCCCGGCCGGCCGCCCTTCCCCCTGCTGCACGTGGACACCACCTGGAAGTTCCGCGAAATGATCGCCTTCCGCGACGCCCAGGCCAGCAAACTGGGGCTGCAATTGATTGTGCATATCAACCGCGAAGGCGTGGACGCCGGCATCAATCCTTTCGACCACGGCAGCGAAAAACATACCGAAATCATGAAAACCCAGGCGCTGAAGCAGGCGTTGGACAAACACCGCTTCGATGCCGCCTTCGGCGGCGCGCGCCGGGACGAGGAAAAATCCCGCGCCAAGGAACGCGTGTTCTCGTTCCGCGACCGCAATCACGTCTGGGACCCGCGCAACCAGCGGCCCGAATTGTGGAATCTTTACAATACCAACATCAACAAAGGCGAAAGCATCCGCGTGTTTCCGCTGTCGAACTGGACCGAGCTGGATGTCTGGCAATACATATACTTGAACAATATCGACATCGTGCCGCTGTATTTCGCCAAACGGCGGCCGGTGGTGAATCGCGATGGCGTCGATATTCTGGTTGACGATGAGCGCATGCCGCTCGATGCGAAGCAGCCGGTCACGATCAAGATGGTGCGCTTCCGCACCTTGGGCTGCTACCCGCTGACCGGCGCCGTGGAATCGGACGCCGCCACCCTACCCGACATCATCCGCGAAATGCTGCTGACCACCAGATCGGAACGCCAGGGCCGGCTGATCGATACCGACCAGGCCGCCTCGATGGAGCAGAAAAAGCGCCGCGGGTATTTTTAGCGAAAGCCGGTTCTCCCGAACCCGCAAATGCGCGGGTGGGAACAGCGCCGAAGCGGTGGATGGCGCGGGCGGGGATGTGCCGCGGCGCGACCCCGCGCGGGAACGTTGAAGGCGGGCTTGAACCAGCCGGGCATTCGCAAGTTGCCCCGGAACATTGCAATGATCCAACACCCAGAACAGGAACTGGTCGATATCGGCAGTTATCTGGCGCAGCACGAGCGCAAGGAGTTGCTGCGCTTTCTCACCTGCGGCAGCGTCGACGACGGCAAAAGCACGCTCATCGGCCGCCTGCTGCACGATTCCAAACTGATTTACGAGGACCAGCTTGCCGCCATCGAGGCCGACAGCCTGAAGTCCGGCAGCCGCGACGGCAAGCTCGACCTTGCGCTGCTGGTCGACGGCTTGCAGGCGGAACGCGAACAGGGCATCACAATCGATGTCGCCTATCGATTTTTCTCCACCGCCAGACGCAAGTTCATCATCGCCGACACCCCCGGCCACGAACAATACACGCGCAACATGGCAACCGGCGCCTCGAACTGCGAGCTCGCGATCATTCTGATCGACGCCCGCCACGGCGTGCTGACGCAAACCCGGCGCCACAGCTTTATCGTTTCCCTGCTGGGCATTCAGCGCGTCATTGTCGCGGTCAACAAGATGGATCTGGTCGATTACTCGGAAGCGGTTTTCAACCGCATCCGCGAAGAATATCTCGCCTTCAGCGAAAAACTGAACGGCGCGCGGCCGCGTTTCATTCCGCTTTCCGCCAGACACGGCGACAATGTCGTCCACGCCGGCGCCAACATGCCCTGGTACACGGACCAGCCGCTGCTGACCATGCTGGAAACCGTGGAACTGTCCGCCGAGCGCAATTACGCGGATTTCCGCTTTCCCGTGCAATACGTCAACCGGCCAAATCAGAATTTCCGCGGCTATTGCGGCACCATCGCCTCGGGTGTGGTGCGCAAGGGCGACGATGTGATGGTGTTGCCCGGCGGGCGGCGCAGCCGCGTGAAGTCGATCGTCACTTTTGATGAGGAACTGGAACTCGCTTTCGCCAACATGGCCGTTACGCTCACGCTGGAAGACGAAATCGATGTCGCCCGCGGCGATTTGCTCGCCCACCCCGACAATCAGCCCGCCCATGGCAAGCGGTTGCAGGCCACCGTGGTGTGGATGGCCGAACAGGCCTTGCTGCCCGGAGCGCAATACCAGTTCAAGCTGGGCGCGCGCGTGGTGGCCGGCGCGGTGAAGACGGTGCGTCATGTGATCGATATCGCCACCCTCGCCGAACGCCCGGCGAGCCGTTTGGAGTTGAATGAAATCGGCCGGCTCGACCTGGTGCTGGAGGAAACCGTCTATTTCGATGGTTATCGCGAAAATCGCGCCACCGGCGGCTTTGTGCTGATCGACCGGCTGAGCAATGGAACCGTGGGCGCCGGCCTGATCCACAGCCGGCAAGCGCGCCCTTCGCGTCCGGCCCAACACGGCGCTTACGTCAGCGCCGCGGAACGCGCCGCGCGCTACGGTCAACGCCCGGTGACGATCCTGTTCATCGGCATTTCCGGTTCGGGCAAATCCACCCTGGCCCACGCGCTCGAACGACGGCTGTTCGACCTCGGCCGCTTGAGCACCGTGCTGGACGGCAAGACCATGCGCCTCGGCATCAGCCGCGACCTGCCCCACGACGCCGAAGGACGCGCCGAGAACCTGCGCCGCAGCGCCCATGTCGCGCGTTTCCTGAACGATTCCGGAATGATTTGCTGCGCGGCATTCGTGGCGCCAACCGAAGATTCCAGGGAACACGCCATGAGCGTGATCGGCCGGCGCAACTGCCACCTGGTTTGGCTCAATCCGCCGTTGGAGGTCTGCACCCAGCGCGACCCCAGCGGACTGTACGCGGCCGCCCGCGAAAACGGCGCGGTGCACGCGCCGGGCCTCACTTTTCCCTATCCGGCGCCGGCGGCGCCCAGTCTCGAACTCGATACCAGCGCGCTTTCGGTCGAGCAGTGTGTTGACCGCGTGATGGCGCTGCTGGAAGCGGAAGGCGTGATCTAGGCGCGGCAATCCCGGGCAGCGGCAATTGGACGCCCGACTGGCGTGTGCTCAAGCCGGGTTCGGAACGTCGATGAACTCGTGGGCGATGCCAAAGCGTTCGGCCAGATGCGTGCCAAGCGCCTGCACGCCATAGCGCTCGGTGGCGTGGTGCCCCGCAGCCAGATAATGCACGCCCGACTCCCGCGCCGCGTGCACCGTCTGCTCGGAAATCTCCCCGCTGAGATACGCGTCGACACCGGCCGCGGCGGCCTGTTCGACATAGCCCTGGCCCGCGCCGGTGCACCAGGCGATGGTGTCCACCACGTGATCGCCGCCGCGGACCGCCAGGGGCGAACGCCCGAGCACGGCGCCGATGTGGTCGGCAAGCGCGTCCAGTTCCAGCGGCTTGGCAAGCCGGCCGCGCCATACCAGCGGGAAGCCGTCGTGACGGTGGATGTCGCCTTCCACGCGCCATTCCAGCCGGCGCGCGAGCTGCGCATTGTTGCCGAACGCCTCATGCACGTCGAGGGGCAGGTGGTAGGCGATCAGGCTCAGGTCGTGCTTGAGAAGGGCTGCGATGCGGCGCTTGCGATACGCCGTCAGCACCGCGCTTTCGCCTTTCCAGAAATAGCCATGATGGACGAGCAGGGCATCGGCGCCGGCGGCCGCCGCGCGGGCGATCAATTCGGCGCAGGCGGTAACGCCCGAGACGATTTTGCCGATACTCGCGCGACCTTCAACCTGCAGCCCGTTGGGGCAATAGTCGCGGAATTTTTCCGCTTCCAGCAAGGCATCGCACGCGGCGCAAAGCTCGCGCAAACCCACCGCCATGGCGACCGCTCCCACCCCGAAATCCGGCAGCCATGATAGCATGCGGGCTGCAGGCTCCGATGGAGCCGGCGCAAGTGCCGCGCGGCAGCAACCGCCACCGTTTCGTCGAAAATGAGCAGAATCGGCAAGCAGATGACGCAACTCACGCGGCTGGCGAAATTTGCCGCCTGGCCCTCGGTATGCGGCGTTTTGCTTTCGGTGGTCGCCCTGCAATTTTTTGAAATGCGGGAAATCCGCCAATCACTGGACGGACTTTCCCGCGGCGAGACGCCGCCCGCGACCGGTTTTTTCGACGCCATCGCCCACGCCGCGGTTTCCGTGGTCAGCATCAGCGCCACCCGGGTCAATGTCGAGGCCATCGAACGCAGCGGCGACGACCGCGTGGAACTGTATCTCGATGAACAGGAAAGCCTCGGTTCCGGCATCATCATTGACCCGCGCGGCTTTATCCTGACCAATCTGCATGTGGTCGAAACCCTGTTCGACGCCTTCGACGCCACCGTAACCCTCAGCGACGGCCGCCGCACCCCCGCCACCGTAATCGCCTGGGACGAAACCCAGGACTTGGCGGTGCTGCACATCAACATGGATGAATTGACCCCGATCACCCTCGGCCGCGCGGACGAACTCAACGTCGGCGACGAAGTCTTTTCCATCGGCTATCCGCACAATATCGGCCAATCGGTGTCCCGCGGCATCATCAGCTCGCTCAGCCACGACCTCGATTTCACGGTCAACCTGATCCAGACCGATGCCGCCATCAATCCGGGCAGTTCCGGCGGCGCGTTGATCAACCTCGATGGCGCGCTGGTTGGCGTCAATTCCTCGATCTTTTCCGAATCGGGCAATTTCGAAGGCATCGGCTTCGCCATCCCCGCCGGCACGGCGGTGAATGTGGCGCGCGAACTCGTGGCCGAGGCGATCAACGCCAACGCCGGCTATCTCGGCGTGTTGACCGGCGAGGCGCTGACCGCCCAGTCCAGCGAATTGTTTTTTGGAGTCGATCATATTCGCGGCATGCTCGTGGAAGGCGTTGACGAGGGCGGCGCCGCGGCCCGGGCCGGCCTGCTGCCGGGCGACGTGATCACCGCCATCAATGAGACCACCGTGGTCGATGACGAAAGCATCGTCATGGAAGTGCGCGAGAAGAAACCCGGCGATGTGGTGCGGGTGCAGGTCTATCGAGCGGGGCGCACACTCGAATTCGAGGCGGCGCTCGGCTTTGGCCAGGCGATCCTGTTCGACCCCTGAGCGGCTTCTTTCGGCCCATGCGGCAGCCGGCCAAGGCGTTAACAACCGGTCCCCAGCGCGGCGCGCGAACGCGCAGCAGCCAATTCGGTTTCAGTCCGCCGCGGGCAAGCGGTATTCGGCGGCCCTGGCGTGGGCGTGCAAGTTTTCGCTGCGGCCCAACTCCGCCGCGGTCAGCGCCAGCGCGGCGGCGCCTTCGGCCGAACAGTGAATGATCGAAGAGCGTTTCTGGAAATCGGGCACGCCCAGGGCGGAGGAAAAACGCGCGCTGCCCGATGTTGGCAGCACATGGCTTGGGCCGGCGCAATAGTCCCCCAGCACTTCGGCGCTGTGGCGTCCAAGGAAAATCGCGCCGGCGTGATCGATGTGCGGCAGCAATGCCCGCGGCTCCGCCACCGACAGCTCGAGATGCTCCGGAGCGATGCGGTTGCTGACCGCCGCCGCCTGCGCAAGATCTTCCACCAGGATGAACAGCGCGCGCTCATTGATGCTGGCGCAAATGATGTCGCGCCGTTCCATGCCCGGCAGGTGCCGGCGCATGGCTCCAGCCACTTTCCCCATATAGTCCGCGTCGGTTGCGATCAGAATCGACTGCGCCTGCTCGTCGTGCTCGGCCTGGGAGAAAAGATCCATGGCGACCCAGTTTGGGTCGGTGCCGCCATCGCAGATCACGGTCAACTCCGTCGGCCCCGCGATCATGTCGATGCCCACCTCGCCAAAAACCATTTTCTTGGCGATGGTGACGTAGATGTTGCCGGGGCCGGCGATCTTGTCCACCGCGGATACGGTTTCGGTGCCAAAGGCCAGGGCGCCGATGGCCTGGGCGCCGCCAATGGTGTACAAACGGTCGACGCCGGCCAGGGCCGCGGCCGCGAACACCATGTCATTGTTCGCGCCGCGGGCCAGCGGCGCCGTGGCGATGATCTCGTCCACACCGGCGACACTGGCCGGAATCGCCATCATCAGCACCGAAGACGGATAACTCGCCTTGCCGCCGGGCACGTAAATTCCCACCCGCCGCAAGGCGCTGACTTTCTGCCCGTAGACCGAGCCATCCGCTTCGGTGTATTCCCAGGAGTCCTGCTTTTGCGCCTCGTGGTAGCGGCGGATGCGCTCCGCCGCATGGCGCAGGGCGGCGACCGGCGCCGCCGGCAGGCGCGCCAGGGATTGTTCCATCCGCGCCCGATCCACCGTCAACCGCGCCATGTCCGGCGCCTCGATGCCATCATGGCGGCGGGTATGCTCGAGCACGGCCGCATCCCCGCGCGCGCGAACATCATCGAGAATATCGCGCACGCGGTCGGCGATTTCCGGCGCCACCAGCATCCGCCGGTCTAGCGCCGCCGACAATTTTTGCCCGAAATCGGGGTCGGAAGCCGACAGTTGGCGGATGTGTAGTTCGGAATGCTTCATGCCGGCTGGGCCGCGTTCGCGGCAAGCGTGAGTCGGCGCAGTATAACGCGTATCTTCTCGCTCTTGATCTTCATGGAGGCTTTGTTGACGATGACCCGGGAACTGATTTCGGCAATGGTTTCCCGGGCTTCAAGGCCGTTGGCGCGCAAGGTCTTGCCACTGTCGACAATATCGACGATGGCGTCCGCCAATCCCAGCGCCGGCGCGATTTCCAGCGCGCCGTTCAACTTGATCAGCTCGACCTGACGACCTTGTTCGGCGAACCAGCGCTTGGCGATATTGGTGAACTTGGTCGCCACGCGCAGGTGGACGCCGCTGGTCGGCGCGCCGCGCGGCGCGGCGATCATCAGCCGGCAGCGGGCAATGCCCAGGTCGAGGGGTTCGTACAGCCCTTCGCCGCCATGTTCGAGCAACATGTCCTTGCCCGCCACGCCCATGTCGGCGGCGCCGTTTTCGACGTACACCGGCACATCGGAGCCGCGCATCACCAGCAGGCTTACGCCATCGAGCCCGGTGGCGAAAATCAATTTGCGGCTGGCGCCGGGGTCTTCCAGCGGTTCGATCCCGGCCGCGCGCAACAGCGGCAGGGTTTGCTCGAGAATGCGCCCCCTGGTCAGGGCGATCACCACCGAATCGGAGTTGGTATTCATCATCGAACCTGTCACCGCAAGGGAACGCGGCTGATTTTCGCGCCCAGGGATTGCAGTTTCTCCTCGATGCATTCGTAGCCGCGGTCTATGTGGTAGATGCGGTCCACCGTGGTTTCGTTCTCGGAAACCAGGCCGGCAATGATCAAGCTGGCGGAAGCGCGCAAATCGGTTGCCATCACCGGCGCGCCATTCAGTTTTTCCACCCCTTCGACAAACACGGTGTTGCCTTCGATGCGTATTTTGGCGCCCATGCGGATCATCTCTTGCACATGCATGAACCGATTCTCAAAAACGGTTTCAGTGATCGAACCGGTCCCGGTCGCCACCGCGTTCAGCGCCGTGAATTGCGCTTGCATGTCGGTGGGAAATGCGGGATACGGCGCCGTGCGCAAGGATACCGCCCGCGGGCGCCGGCCGCGCATGTCCAGTTCGATCCAGTCCTCGCCGACGCGCAGCGAAGCACCGGCCTGTTCGAGTTTGTTGAGCACCAGTTCCAGCGCCTGGGGCCGGGTGTCCTTGACTTTGATATGGCCCCGGGTCGCCGCGGCGGCGATCAGATAGGTGCCGGTTTCAATGCGGTCCGGCATCACGGCGAAGCTGCAGCCGCGCAATGCGTCAACGCCATGAATCACGATGGTGTCGCTGCCGTGGCCCTCGATGTCCGCCCCCATGCTGATCAGGCAATTGGCCAAATCGACCACTTCGGGTTCGCGCGCGGCGTTTTCGATTGTGGTGCGGCCTTCGGCCAAAGTGGCGGCCATCATGACGTTTTCGGTGCCGGTCACGGTGACGATATCCATAAACACCCGGGCGCCTTTCAGCCTGCCGTCGCTGCGCGCGCGGATATAGCCGTTTTCAACCGCAATGCTGGCGCCCATGGACTGCAAGGCCGCGATATGCTGATTCACCGGACGGCTGCCGATGGCGCAGCCGCCGGGCAGGGCCACTTCGGCGCGGCCGTGGCGCGCGAGCAAGGGCCCAAGCACGAGAATCGAAGCGCGCATGGTGCGCACGAGTTCATAGGGCGCGTTGAGGTTTTCGATCGTGCCGCTGTCGAGCTGCACGTTCATTTTCTCGTCCACAATCCGCTGCACTCCCATGCAGCCCAGCAGGTTGAGCATGGTGGTGATGTCGAACAGGTGCGGCACATTGCAGATCTGCACCGGTTCGGACGACAGCAGGCTGGCGGCGAGCACCGGCAGGGCCGAGTTCTTGGCGCCGGCAATTCGAATTTCGCCTTCGAGCCTGACGCCCCCCTGGATGTGCAATCTGTCCATTGAACTTGAATGGTCTCGCCGCGGCGGGCCGGCGGGCGGCGCGGGCATTCGCCGCGCGGCCGTACACCCGGTTGCGCGCCGGGCAATGCGCTTGGCCGGGGCTTTACCGAACTTCGTCCGGCGTTTTCAGTCGCATGGAAACCGCGTGAATGGCGCCGCTGCTGATGTGGTCGTTGAGTATCGCGTAGACTTTTTGCTGCCGTTTGACGGCGTTCAGGCCGGCAAAGGCCGGGCCCACCGCAACAATGTTGAACTTGCCGCCGCCGCCGCTGACTTCGATCTCGCAATCGGTCAATTGCGCCCGCAGCATTCCGGCGATTTCATCACAGTCCAAGGTCCGCCCCCGATTACTGCCAGTTGTCGAGCACGGCTTCGATATCCTCGCCGTGCTGGGTCATCAAGGCGCTGAACTGGGTGAAATACTGGCGGCCGAGATTGATCCCGGCCAGGTTCAGGTTGCGCAACTTCCATTCGCCGCCGTCGCTGAGGAACATCTGGTATTGGATCACCACCGGCTGCGCGCCGCCGCCGACAAGTTCCATGCTGACTATGGTGCTTTCCGGGGAGTTGGCCTGGGGATTTTGCGCGGGAACGAAACGCACTTCCTGTTCGGCGTTGTTGAGCAAGGTGGCGCCGTAAAAGCGCGTGAGGTTGCCGCGGAGGATGCCACCGAAGCGCTGTATCTGCGCTTCGCTGGCGGCATCGGCGTATTGGTTCATGACCACTTCGGCCACGACGTTGAAATCGACGAACTGATCGAGCACCTCCTCCACACCGGCGTAATAGGCCTCGCTGTCGGTAAGGAACAGATGCGCGCTGTCCCGCACCTGTTGCAGCAGGGTCTCCACCGCCAGTTGCGCGGTTTCCAACGCCGTCATCTGCTGCGCCAGGGCCGGAGCCGGCAATTGCGCCTGCGCCGCCGCCAGCAGCGCGAGGGCGCACAAGAAATGGGTAAGTTTTTGCATGGCCGACAGTGTACATGAATTGGCCCGGTCGATAAATTGTCACTTGCAAAGCATCGCAAACAACTTTCTAATTGCGCCTGATTTAAACCCGGCGGATTCCGCGGTTCATGCTACTTGACACCACCTTCATCGTTCTGGGCTTTATCGGACTGGCCTGGGGCGCAAACATGTTCGTCTTTGGCGCTTCGGCGCTGGCCCGAAATCTGGGTGTCGCTCCGCTACTCATCGGCCTGACCATCGTCGCTTTCGGCACTTCGGCGCCGGAGTTTTTTTCCTCGGCCGTGGCGGCGCTGAATGACGAGGCGGCGCTGGCCGTGGGCAATGCCCTGGGCTCCAACCTGTTCAATGTCGGCATCGCGCTGGGCGTGGCCGCGATGGTCAGCCCGCTGTCGCCGCCGGCGACGTTGATGCGCCGGGAAATCTCGGCGATGCTGCTGGTCACGCTCGCCACCGGTCTGCTGTTTATCGACCTGCATCTGGGCTGGTTCGACGCGGTGGTTCTCATCGCCATCGGGGTGTTCTTTATTCGCAAGCTCATGCAGTCCCAGGCCAAGCGCGAGCCTGAGAAATTGCTGGGCGATTTGCACATTGAGCAAGTCAGCAACCTCAAGGCGGCGTTTTATCTGGCGCTTGGCCTCGGCCTGTTGCTGGCCAGTTCCCAGGCGCTGGTGCTCGCCGCCTGTTCCATCGCGGAAACATTGGGGGTAAGCACGGCCATCATCGGGCTCACCGTGGTGGCACTCGGCACCAGCCTGCCGGAACTCGCGCTGTCGGTCACCTGCGCGATCAAGGACGAAGATGAACTCGCCATCGGCAATATTCTCGGCTCGAATATCATGAATTTGCTGGTCGTGCTGCCGTTTCCGGGATTGCTCGCTCCGGGCGCGCTGGCGCCCAGGTTTCTGTATCTCGATTTCATGGCGGTATTGCTGATCTGCCTGCTTTTGTCGCTGTTCTGTTTTTTCAGCATTCGGCGCGGCAAGGGCATCGGCCGCCTCGGCGGCCTGGTCCTGTTGTTAATGTACTGCGCCTGGTTTACGTTAAGCCTGCACTATGCCTGAGCGTGTCCGAATTCGGCATGAACAAAAGCTTTTCCTTCACTGACAGCGCCTTGCGCACGATTGAAATCGAACGCCAGGCGCTCGCCGAGTTGCCGCGGCGAATCGGCGCCGAGTTCGAGGCGGCCTGCCGCCTGATTCTCTCCAGCAACGGCCGCGTGGCGGTGATCGGCATGGGCAAGTCGGGCCATGTCGGCAACAAGATCGCCGCCACGCTTTCCAGCACCGGCACGCCCGCGTTGTTCGTGCACCCGGCCGAGGCTGCCCATGGCGATATCGGCATGATCACCAGCGCCGACGTGGTGCTGGCCCTGTCCAATTCCGGCCGCACCGGAGAAATCATCGCTTTGCTGCCGGTGCTGCGCAGACGCGGCATTCCCCTGATTGCGATAACCGGCCGGCCGGACTCGGAGCTGGCCCGCGCAGCCACGGTCAATCTCGACGCCAGCGTGCGCGAGGAAGCCTGCCCCCTTGGACTGGCGCCGACTTCGAGCACCACGGCGGCGCTGGTCCTCGGCGATGCGCTGGCGATGTCCCTGCTTGAAGCGCGCGGGTTCAGCAGCGAAGATTTCGCCCGCTCCCACCCGGGCGGACAACTTGGCAGGCGGCTGCTGGTCAAGGTCAAAGATGTCATGCATCCGGCGGCGGAGATTCCGCGGGTGGCGATGGGCACGCTCCTGGCCGACGCTTTGCTGGCGATCAGCACCGGCGGCTTCGGCCTGACGACGATCATCGACGCCGAACAGCGCATGGTGGGCGTTTTCACCGACGGCGACCTGCGCCGGACGCTGGACGCCGGACGCGACATCGCCAGCACCCGGGTGGACGAGGTCATGTCGAAAAACTTTGTTCAGATCGAAGAAAACGCGCTGGCGGCGGAGGCGGCGCGCATTATGCAGGAGGCCAGCGTTTATGTGCTGATCGTCACCGGCGCGCGTGAACAACCCAGCGGCATCGTGAAAATGCACGATTTGCTGCAGGCCAACGTGGTCTAGCCCGGCCGTGCAATTCCATTGCGGCGAGGCGGAAGCGCGGGAGCGGGCGGCGTCGATTCGGGCGCTCGGGCTCGATGTGGACGGCGTGCTTAGCGACGGCCGCCTCTATTTCACCAGCGCGGGCGAAGAGATGAAAGCCTTCCACGCCCTCGATGGCCATGGCCTGAAAATGCTCATGCAAGCGGGGCTGCACGTGGCAATCATCACCAGCCGCTCCTCGCCGATTCTCCAGCGGCGCTGCGCCGACCTGGGTATTGCCCATTTGTACCAGGGCGCGCAAGACAAGCTCGCCGCGCTTGGGGAGTTTCTCGCGCTGGCCGGCCTGAAAGCGGAACAGTTTTGTTTTGTCGGCGACGATCTGATGGATCTGCCGGTGCTGGGCGTCGCCGGGCTTTCCTGTTCGGTGCCGGGCGGGCACGAAGACGTGCGCGCGCGGGCGCACCTGGTCACCTCCGCCCCGGGCGGCTTCGGCGCCGTGCGCGAAATCACCGATTTCCTGCTGCGCTGTCAAAATGCCTACGATCAGTTCCTGCCGCCCTGAGCCAATCCCTCACCCTTCTGCCATTTTGTAAAAGTCGAAGCCATGCCATTGAATTTCAAAGTGGTTATTTGGCTTCGAACCGTCGCCACCCCGCGGAGACTCACATCGTGCAAAATCAAGGTTGTTTCCGCCATCCATCATTCTGCGGTTGCGCTCTGCGTAGATCAGAATGGCGGAGAGAAAAAGAGCCTAAATATTGCACGATGTGAGTCGCCGTCTGGCGGCGGGTTGTGTAGCGGGCGTGCGAGCCAGGGTGAGGACCGGTCGGCGCAGCCGACAAGAAGCGCAGCTTCTTGAGGACCGAACGACTTGCCAAGGATGGCAAGGCTGGGGGTAGTCGGAGCCTTTGCAGTCGCGCCAGGGATGGCATAGACGATCTTCAAGAATGAAAGCTACAGGTCAGCAAAATCGCCGCCAAGCTGTGCTTGGCGGCTGGACGTATTCAAAGCGTCCGCTGCACCTCACACCGCCCGACGGCGACGGATCGAAGCCTAAACTCTGTTCCCTCGACTACGTCATTAGTACTGTTCGACACTAAGCGCAGTCACAAAATCTCGCTGTAATCGTATTCATCCATGCTAGACTTTTTGGTTGGTTTAACGAAAGACCCTGGACGTGGCCGGACTGAAAAGAACGCTGATTCCCCTGGCGGTGGCCGTCGTGGCGGCGCTGGGCGCCATGACCGGCTTGGAAAGCGTGCGCGAGGCGCCCACGGCCCCGCTTGCGGAACTGGCCTACAACGCTTATTCCGAAGGCGTGGAACTGCGTTTCCACGATGTCAACGGCGTCCTCACCCACAGCTTGCAAGCGGTCAGCCAAACCCGCTTCAAGGACGACAGCATCGAGTGGTCGCGGCCCGCGCTGCGATGGTTTGCGGCGGGGGAATCCGATTGGCAAGTCGAAGCCGAGCACGGCTTCCTTGCGCCGTCGGGGGACAGTTTGCGCCTGCGAGGCGACGTCGTCGTTCAGCAAGGCGGGGCCTCCGACACGCTCAGGCTGACCACGTCGGCGCTGGAAATTGATTTGGATGCGAGCATACTTTCGGGCAACGAGCCGGTGCGAATGGTCGCCGGCGGCCTGCGCCAGGACGCCGCCGGGCTGGTGCTGAACCTGCCGCAAGACTCCCTGCTCATGCTCGGCGGGGTAAGAGGCAATCATGTCCGGCCTTGAACAGGGAATACCACGATTGTCGCCGCCATTTCGCACACATCCGCCGAATTTTTGCCCGCCCGCGCCGGAGTTGACGCATGGTCACGCTTGACGGCGCGCGCCTGCTCGCTTGCGCCGGGCTGTTATGCTGGGCGGCGGGCGCTCCGGCACTGGAAAACGACAGCGCGGAGCCCATTGTCTGGCGCGCCGACGGCGGCTCTTCGATGTCGACCGAAGACGGCGCGCGCTTTCTGCAAATGACCGAGAACGTCGTCATCACCCAGGGCAGCCTGGAAATCAGCGGCGACGACGCGCTGCTCGAATACGGCATCGAGAGCAACGAATTGCGCCGGGTGACTGTCCAGGGCGCGCCGGCGCGCTACCGCCAGAGCCTGGATGACAGCGAAGCTGATGGCCGCGCGGATGCTGACGGGGCGGGCGAAGTCGCCGGCAGCGGGGACACGATTTTGCTGTACACCGATGACGACGGCAACACCGTCATCGAGCTGGTTGGCAACGCCGAAATCGCCTCGCGCGACATGCACACCCGTTGCGAGCGGATTCTCTACGTCACCGAGCTGGAACTCATACGCGCCAGCGGCAATTGCGTCGGGGCATTCACCCCGGGCGACAACTGAACCCATGTTGCAAGCGGCAAACCTGGTGAAAAGCTACCGCGGGCGCCAGGTTGTGAACAATGTCTCGCTGCGCATCGACCGCGGTGAAGTGGTTGGCCTGCTTGGCCCCAACGGCGCCGGCAAAACCACCTGTTTCTACATGCTCGTCGGCCTGATCCGGCCCGATGCCGGTGAAGTTTTCATTGATTCGCGCAATGTCACAACACTGCCGATCCACCGCCGCGCCGCCTGCGGAATGGCCTATCTTCCCCAGGACGCCTCGATCTTCCGCGGCCTCAGCGTGGAAGAAAATATTCTCGCCATTTTGGAAACGCGGGGCGACCTCGACCGCCGGGCGCGCCGGGAACGGCTTGAAGCCCTGCTGGCGGAATTCAACATCGGCCATGTGCGCGCCAGCAAAGGCATGAGCTTGTCCGGCGGCGAGCGCCGCCGCACCGAAATCGCCCGCACCCTGGCCACCGACCCGGGCTTCCTGCTGCTGGACGAGCCTTTCGCGGGGATTGATCCGATCTCGGTTGGCGACATCAAACACCTGATCCGCCACTTGAAGGCCAAGGGCATTGGCATACTGCTCACCGACCACAATGTGCGCGAGACGCTCGACATTTGCGAGAGAGCCTGCATTGTCAGCGAAGGACGCATCATCGCCGCCGGCGAACCCAGAGAGATACTCGCCAACCAAACTGTGCGCGAGGTCTATCTCGGCGATCAGTTCGACCTTTGAACGATGCCGCGGCCCCGGCGCGGCAAGGCCCTGGAGGCGCTCCGGCGACACCCCGCGGTGCCTGGCGAATTCGCCCGCGAAGGCGCGATTCCGGGCGGTTTTCCGCCTTGGCCGCAAAGACAGTTTCGGGCGGATCGGTTATACTGCCGCAGTCGTCCGGCAAGGGCGGCGGCTTGGGAAATTCCGGTCGCATCCTACCCATGAAACTCTCGCTCCAGCTCAAGCTCGGCCAGCATCTGGCCATGACTCCGCAGCTTCAGCAGGCGATCAAACTGTTGCAACTTTCCCATTTCGACCTGCACCAGGAAATCTCGCAGATGCTGGAATCCAACCCCATGTTGGAGCGCGAGGAGGCCGTCGGCGAGACGGACAAGGAAGCCGGCGGCGAGACCACGGTGCTGCAAGACTGGCGCGACCATTATCCCATCGCGAACGGAAACACTTCGCACAATGGCGAGCCCTTCGATTTCGCGGCGAGCAGCCCGCAGGAAGAAAACCTGCAGGACAAACTGCTTTGGCAACTGAACCTGACGCCGATGTCGGACCGCGACCGTTCCATCGCCGAAGCGATCATCGACGCGATCGACAGCGACGGCATGCTCAGCGTCGATCTGGACTCGATCCTGGCCGGATTCGACAGCGAACTCGGGATCGGCATCGACGAAGCGCTCGCGGTATTGCACCTGATCCAGCATTTCGACCCGATCGGCGTTGGCGCCCGCGACCTGAAAGAATGTCTGCTGGTGCAACTCGACAACACCACCGACCCAAAATGGGCGCCGTACCTCGCTCAGGCCAAAACCATCGTGCAAGATCATCTGGAATTGCTGGCCAGCCACGACTACGCCCAGTTGATGCGGCGCACGCGGTTGCGCGAGGCGGAGCTCGGCGCAACCTTGCGCTTGATCGAATCGCTCAACCCGCGGCCGGCCGCGCACCTCTCGCCCGCCAACACCGGCTATATCGTGCCGGACACGATTGTCAGCCGCGACGCCGCCACAGGTGCGTGGCGGGTCGAACTCAATCCCGATTGCGCGCCGCGCATCCGCATCAACGAGCAATACGCGGCGCTGGCCTCCCGCGCCGGCAATGGCGAGGACACAAACTATTTCCGCAGCAACCTGCAGGAAGCGCGCTGGTTCTTGAAGAGCCTGCAAAGCCGCAACGAAACGCTGATGAAGGTCGCGAGCAAAATCGTCGAACACCAGCGGGATTTTCTCGAACATGGCGAAGAAGCCATGAAACCCCTGGTGCTGCACGACATCGCCGAGGCGGTGGCCATGCACGAGTCGACGATTTCCCGGGTGACGACGCAAAAGTACATGCACACGCCGCGCGGCGTGTTCGAGTTGAAATACTTTTTCTCCTCCCACGTCTCCACCAACGGCGGCGGGGAATGTTCATCCACGGCCATCCGGGCCATCATCAAGAAGTTGATCGCGCGGGAGAACACCAGCAAGCCCCTGTCGGACAGCAAAATCACCGCGCTGCTCCAGCAACGCGGCATCCAGGTCGCCCGCCGCACGATCGCCAAGTACCGGGAATCGCTTGCCATACCCCCATCCAACGAGCGCAAACGGCTGGCGCCGCCGCCATCTGGATAGTTTGATCGACCAGAACCAGCAAAGGAACCGGAAAGGACCCGCAAAGGACTCGCAAAAGAAACCGGAAAAGGAACCGGAAGGGACCCGCAAAAGAAACCGCAAAAGCAACCGCAAAAGCAACCGCAACGCACTCGCAAAAACTCGCAACAGACCCGAAAAGGCCGCGAAGGATTCCAACCATGCGGATGGAAGACATACTGAAACCCACGCGCTGCCTGTGCGGCTTTGAAGGCCGCAGCAAGCAGCGCTTGTTCTACAACATCAGCGCGCTGATCGCGGCGGAAGTGCCCGGTGTCGACGCCGACGCCGTTTTCCAGGCGCTCATGGCCCGGGAACAACTTGGCAGCACGGGTCTCGGCCAGGGCATCGCCATCCCCCACTGCCGGGTGGAAGGTTGCTCCGAGGTGATCGGCTTGCTCGTCACCTTGCGCGAGCCGATCAATTTCGACGCCATGGACGACCGGCCGGTGGATTTGCTGTTTTTCCTCGTGGTGCCCGAAACCCGGGACGACGACCATGTGCGCACGCTGGCCTCGGTGGCGACCCTGTTCAACGACGCGGACTTCTGTTCCACATTGCGCAATACAAGCGATGTGGATGATCTATATACTGTTGCGGTCACGTATCAGGCGTGACCACCGAGCGAAGTTTCACCACCGCGCGGCAAGCCGGAACGGATGGTTCGAATGTACCCAACAGGCGATCCACCAGCATGAAGCTGACCATCATCAGCGGCCGTTCCGGTTCCGGCAAAAGCACGGTGCTGCGCTACCTCGAAGACCGCGGCTACCATTGCGTGGACAATCTCGCCGCCAGCTTGCTGCCGGCCCTGGTGGAGCGCGTGGATTCGAAGTCCGACGGTATCGTCAACGTGGCGGTAAGTATCGACGCGCGCAATTTGTCGGTGGATCTTTCGCTGGTGCCCGGCATCGTCGACGAACTCAAGCAGCGCCGGATTGCCGTCGAAGTCGTTTTCCTGGACGCCAACAGCGACACCTTGCTGAAACGATTCAGCGAAAGCCGCCGCAAGCATCCCTTGACCAGCGACCAGGTTGGATTGCGCGAGGCCATCGACAAGGAGTCACAACTGCTTGAGTTGATTGGCGCCCTCGCCAGCCTCAGCATCGACACCAGCAATATGTCGCTGCAACAACTGCAAGACGCGATCAGCCAGCACATCATCGAAAAATCGGAGACCGGGCTCGCCTTGCAGTTCCAATCTTTCGGCTACAAAAATGGCGTGCCGGCCGATGCCGACATCGTTTACGACGTGCGCTGCCTGCCGAACCCCTATTGGGAAACCCGGCTGCGGGCGCGCAATGGGCTGGAGGAGCCGGTGCGCTCGTTCCTGGAGTCGTTCGACAGCGTGCAACAAATGTTCGCCGATATCTGCCGCTTCCTGGAAACCTGGCTGCCGCGTTTCGAACAGAACAGCCGCAGTTACATCACGGTGGCGGTGGGCTGCACCGGCGGCCAGCACCGATCGGTTTTTATCTGCGAAAAACTCGCGCGCCATTTCCAGGGCAAGATCGCCAACGTGCAGGTTCGGCACCGGGAAATTCGGGCCTGAACATGCGCAGCGCGGAAGCCTTGATCGTAAACAAGGCCGGTTTGCACGCCAGGGCGGCATCGAAACTGGTTGCGCTCACCGCGCGCTACGCCAGTGAAATCCGCCTGGGCCACGAGAAAATGGTGGATGGCAAAAGCATTCTCGCGCTGATGATGCTGGCGGCGGTGAAAGGCACCCGCTTGCGCATTGAAGTCGAAGGCCCCGACGAAGACGAAGCGCTGGAAGCGATCGTCGGCGTGATCGAAGATGGATTCGGCGAGAATCCCTAGCACCCGCTGGAAACCGGGAAAGCAAGCCCATGGCGGAGACTGACTACGAAACCGACCGCGTCCTGCTGCTGAACCAGGCGCTGGAAAGCGGCTCGCTGTATCAGGTGCGGCAGATGATCAAGACGCTGCCCGCGGCCGGCATCGCCCATCTGCTCGAATCCTCCCCGCCCAAGGCCCGCAGCGTGCTTTGGCAATTGCTCGACCGGGACGCCGAAGGCGAAGTGCTGCAATACCTGAACGAAGACCTGCAAGGCGAATTCCTGCGCGACTACAACGCCGCCGAAGTGGCCGAACTCGCCGCCGGACTCGAGCCCGACGACCTGGCGGACATTCTCCAGCAACTGCCCCAGCAAGTCGCCGCCGAAGTGCTGCAGGCGATGGACGAACAGGACCGCCAGCGCGTGGAGACGGTGCTGTCCCACCCCGAGGACACCGCCGGCGGCCTGATGAATACCGACACCATCACCGTGCGCTCGGGCCATTCGGTGGAACTGGTGCTGCGCTATCTGCGCCGGCACGATGAAATTCCCGAAATGACCGACAACATCCACGTGGTCAACCGCCAGGACATTTTCCTCGGCATTCTGCCCTTGCGCGAGCTGCTCGTTTCCGACCCGGCCACCCTGGTAATGGATGTCATGCGCACCGATATCGAAGCGATACCGGTCGCCCTGCCGGCGGAACAGGTGGCGCAATTGTTCGAGCAGCGCGACTGGGTTTCGGCGCCGGTGGTCGACGAGGCCGGCAAACTTGTCGGCCGCATCACCATCGACGACGTGGTGGACGTGATTCGCGACAGCACCGAGCATTCCCTGATGAGCATGGCCGGGCTCGACGAGGAAGACGACACCTTCGCCCCGGTGCTGAAGACCGCCCGCCGCCGCGCGGTCTGGCTTGGCGTGAACCTTGTCGCCGCCGCGCTGGCCGCGCTGGTGATTTACGCTTTCCAGGACGTGGTCGACCAGCTTGTCTACCTCGCGGTGCTGATGCCCATCGTCGCCAACATGGGCGGCGTCGCCGGCACCCAGACCCTGACCCTGGTGATCCGCAGCATCGCCCTCGGCCACATCAGCCCGTCCAACAGCGCCTGGCTGGTGCTGCGCGAGCTCAATGTGGCGCTGCTCAACGGCCTGGTCTGGGCGCTGGCCATGGGACTGATCGCCATGTTCTGGTACAACGACTTGCGCCTTGCGCTGATCGCCGCGGTCGCCATGATGATCAATATCGTCAGCGCCGCCCTCGCCGGCGCCTACCTGCCCCTGCTCCTGAACCGTCTCAAGCTCGACCCCGCTCTCGCCGGCTCAGTGGTGCTGCACACCCTCACCGACTCCATCGGCTTCTTCGCCGTGCTCGTGCTGGCGCAGGTTTTCTACCTCTGAATCCCGCTTGCAACGCAAACCATTTCGGAATGCATTCCGAATTAGCTTGACCATTTCGGAATCCATTCCGATTTGGTTCGACCCATCAGGCATATCCACCATCGAAAAACGGGAACCAATTCCCGATTTCGATTCGAAATATGGAATCAACTCCCGATTTGTTCTAAAGTTGCGCCATGTTCGATCGACTTCTGCAGCTAAACCAAAACCAGTCGTGCCTCCTGTTCGGAGCCCGCGGCACGGGCAAAACCACGTTCCTGAAGCGCACTTTCGATCAAGAGACTTCTTTCTATGTCGACTTGCTGGACCCGGAAACCGAGGATGACTACCGCAGGAGGCCAAGTCGGCTGGAAAGCGAGGTTATGGCCCTACCCGCCCCGGTGCGATGGATCCTCATTGATGAAGTGCAGCGGGCACCGCGTTTGCTCGATGTCGCGCACCGGCTGATCGAGAACACCGACAAGCGCTTTGTGCTCACCGGCTCCAGCGCCCGAAAACTTAAGCGCGGGGCTTCCAACCTGCTCGCCGGCAGGGCGTTCATCCACAACCTGTTTCCGCTGACCGCGCCGGAGTTGGGCGATACTTTTGTGCTCAAGGATGCTTTGCGCTGGGGAGCCTTGCCCGAAATCTTCTCGCTCGCAGATGACGCAGACAAAATCGCTTACCTGCGCGCATACGCCCTCACCTACCTGAAAGAGGAAATCGCCGCCGAACAGATCACCCGAAACCTCGACCCTTTTCGGGAGTTTCTCGAAGTCGCGGCGCAGGCGAACGGCACCATCGTCAATTACGCCAAAATCGCACGTGACGTGGGCGTGGACCCAAAGACCGCCGCCTCCTATTTCGGCATATTGGAGGACACCCTTGTTGGCTTCCACTTGCCCGCCTATCACCGCTCGGTTCGAAAGCAGCTGCGCGTGAATCCGAAGTTCTATTTTTTCGATATCGGCGTAAAACGGGCGCTGGAACGAACGCTGGAGCTTCCACCGCGCCCCGGCACCTACGATTTTGGCAAGCTGTTTGAACACTTTGTCGTGACCCAGATCGCGCACCTTGCGCGCTACCGCCGCCCGGACTGGAGATTATTCCACCTGCGCACCGGCGCCGGGGCCGAAATCGACCTGCTGATCGAACGGCCCGGACTGCCTATGGCGCTTATCGAAATTAAATCGACCGAGCGCGTGGACGAGCGGGACACCCGCGTGCTCGAAAGATTCGCCGGCGACTTCGACCGTCCACTGGCGCTATGCGTCAGCAGGGACCCGGCACGGATGCAGGTCGGCGGCGTGCTGTGCCTGCATTGGCGCGACGCCCTGGCCACACTGGGACTGGCAGGAGATGAAGTATGAACCGTTATGCACAAGTCATCATAGGTCGCTCACAATGCCTAAACTGACCATTTCAATGCCTGAACAAATGAATCAGTGGGTGGAAGATCAAATCAATACAGGACGCTATGGCAATGTCAGCGAGTATTTCCGGGATCTGGTCAGACGCGACCAAGAAAAAAAGAGGAGAAGCTGAAGGACCTTCGCGACCTGCTTGATCAAGCTGAAGCAAGCGGCATCAGCAAACACCCATTCCCTGAAATCATGGAACTGGCAAGACAAGAGGCGAAGCGCAAGGGATTGCCAGATGATTCAAATTGAGTTTAGCAACTGCAATTTATTTTCAATCTTTGGAGTCGGGGAGCCATTGCGGCCGCTTGAAGCGCAATTAACAGTAAAATGGCACGTTTTAGTGAATGAGGCCCGTTTTCCCCTCTTATTCACTTAAAGTATGATTCTTTTCGTGAATGGGTTAGGATGCGCGAATGGCTACAGACAAGCGGGTGAGAGCGCGGATTCAGGGGCTGAAGCGGGAATACGATTCCCTTCGGCCCGGCAAGGAATCCTTGCTCGCCATGATCGACGAAGTGGAAGTTTCCGAGATTGTGTACAACTCCAACGCCATCGAGAATTCCTCGCTCACCTTGGAGGAAACCGAACGCATACTGCTGGAATTGGAGCTTTCCCGCAACGTGTCCGTGCGGGAGATGTTTGAGGCGAAAAATCTTTCCAGGGTAATGGAATACAAGCGGTCGCGGGCGCGGGACAGCGAATTGGACAGGGATTTGATTCTGCTGCTGCATCAGATGCTTATCGGCGGCATCAACGACGAAATCGCCGGCCGCTACCGCCGGGCGGGGGAATACGTGCGCGTGGGCACCCATATCGCTCCGGCGCCCGAGCATGTGGAATCCATGATGGAACGCATAATCGCGGCCTACACGAGTGACCTGGAAACTTGGTTTCTCGACAAGATCGCGCGCTTCCACCTTGCGTTCGAGAACATACATCCATTCTGCGACGGCAACGGGCGCATAGGCCGCGTATTGATCGACTTTCAACTGCTCCGTCTGGGATTGCCGCGCATCATCGTTCGAAATTCGGAGAAGCAGCGCTACTACAGGGCTTTGGTCGAATACGATCAGCGCGGATCGACGAAAGCGATGGAGAGAATCCTCGCGCTGGCGCTGACGGAATCCTTGCATAAGCGCGTCACATATCTGCGGGGGGATTCCGTCGTCAGGCTGGCGGACCATATCCGCAAACAAGGTGTTTCCGCCGCCGCCGTCACCAACGCGGCGCGCCGCCAAACCATTCCCGCTTTTCGCGAAAAGGGCGTCTGGAAGATTGGCGGAAGCTTTGATCATCCCGGCTAGGCGGAGTTTCAGCCGCGGCGGCGGGGCGACCCGCCGGTTGCGCTTCCCGGCAGGCGCGGCGTCCGCTTAGCCGCTGTATTCTCGGTCGGCGATTTCCAGGGTTTGGTCGAGGATTGCGAGGCCGGTTCGCAGGTCTGCTTCGGTGATGTTCAGCGGCGGCGTCAGGCGGATGACGTTGGAGAAGTACGACAGATACAGCCCGGCGTCCATGGCGAATTTCATCATGGCGCACATGGGCGCGGCGGCCTCGCCTTGGGCGGCGAAAGGCACGAGGGGCGCGCGGGTTTCGCGGTTCTTGACCAGTTCGATGGCGTTGAACAGGCCAAGCCCGCGGATGTCGCCGATGGCGGGATGCCGGGCGGCGAGGGATTTGAGTTCAGCGCGCATGATTTCTCCCATGTCCGTCGCGTGTTCCAGCGTGTTTTCCGCGCGCATGGCTTGAATCGCCGCCACGCCCGAGGCGCAGGCCAGCGGGTGGCCGGCATAGGTCAGGCCGCCGGGAAAGCTGCGGTTGCGCAGCCACTGGGCGATGGGTTCGGAAACCGTCATCGTGCCCAAGGGCACATAGCCCGAGTTGATGCCTTTCGCGCCGGTGAGAATATCGGGCGCCACATCGAAATGTTCGCAGGCGAACCACTTGCCCGTGCGCCCGAAGCCCGACATGACTTCGTCGCAAATCAGCAAGATGCCGTATTTCTCGCAGGTCTCGCGGATCGAGCGCAGATAGCCCGCGGGCGGCACGAGCAGGCCGTTGGTGCCCACCACGCTTTCCAGGATCACCGCCGCGACGCTCGCCGGATCCTCGTACATCAAGATCTCTTCCAGGTGCGGCGCGCCTTGGCATACCGGGCAATCGGCCGGGTCTTTGTGGCCGCTGGGCGGCCGATAGGGGTAAGGGTCGAGCATGCGCACCACGCCGGGCATGTCGGCGCGGGTGAGGTGGTGGCGCGGGTCGCCGGTCAAGCTCAGCGCCCCGCCGGTGGCGCCATGATAGGAGCGGTAGCGGGCGATGATTTTGTGGCGGCCCGTGTAATGGCGCGCCAGCCGCACCGCCGTCTCGTTCGCGGCCGCGCCGCCGGTGGTGAAGAAAGTCGCGGTCAAATCGCCCGGCGCGATCTCGTGAATCAACGCCGCGAGCTCGGAGCGCACATCGCAGCCCATGCTCGGGCCGATGTAGCACAGTTTGTCCGCTTGCGCCTTGATCGCTTCGATGATCGCCGGGTGCTGGTGGCCGAGACTCAGGTTGACCAGTTGCGACTGGAAATCGAGATAGCGTTTGCCGTCGCTGTCCCAGAACCAGCTCCCTTTGCCGCCGGTTACAACAAGCGGGCGCCCGCCCTGGGTGGACCAGCTTTGCAGGTAATGGGCGGCGTGCATGTCCTGGATCCAGCCGGGGTCGCGGGCGGGCATCGACTTCAGTTTGCTCACGGGTGGCATCCGGGACCGACCGGCGCAACGGGTGCTTTGGCCGGCGGCGTCATTGGCGCGGGGCGACTCACGGGTTTGCGCCCAATTGAAGAACGGGCGCGCCAAGCACCGATTCGTCAATCGTGATGCCCAGCCCCGGCGCATCGCCGATGGTCAATTTGCCCTGGTTGCGCAAAGGGCCGTCAATGGCGATATGCGGGCTGACATAGCCGGACAAATCGCACACGTTGAGCAGATATTTCGGCGGCACCGTGAGCCCGAGATGCACGGCGGCGGCGGTCGCGATGTCCGAACCCCAGGTGTCTTCCACCATCATCATGGTTTTCAGGTGCAAGCAAAGGTCGCGAGCCCGGCGCAAGGCGCCGAGGCCGCCAAATTTGGACAGCTTCAGGGCGACCACGTCCATGCAACCCAGGCTGTGCGCTTCCAGCAACGAGGCCATGTCGTGACCGCTTTCATCAATCTTCATTGGCAGGCGCGTGTTGCGGCGCACTTCGGCCACGGCGGCGAGGGATTCGCAAGGCTGCTCCAGCATGATGTCAAGATCGGCCACGGCGTGGCCAACGCGGATCGCTTCATAGCTGGTGGCGCCGCAATTCCAGTCGGCGAACACCACCGGCCCTTCGCCCACCGCTTCGCGCACCGCGCGAATGCGCGCCACATCGCGCCGCCAGTCGTTGTCGGCACCCAACTTGACCTGAAACTGGCGGATGCCTTCGGCGTAAGCATTGGAGGCGATCTCGGCCATGCGCGCGGGATCCGTGCAGGTGATCGAATGGTACGTGGGCACGGCATCGGCCCGCTTGCCGCCGAGCAGTTGATACATCGGCATGCCCGCGGCTTTGGCGGTGAGGTCCCAAAAAGCGATGTCGAGCGCGGATTTGGCGTAGCGGTGGCCTGGCAGCCAGGCGTCGCAGCGGGCGCTGAGGGCTTCGGCGCCGCGCGGGTCGGCCCCCAGCAACACGGGCTCGAGTTCGGCGATGGCAGGCGCCACGCCGCCGGCGTAGGCCGGCAGGTAATGCGGTATCGGACAAACTTCGCCCCAGCCCACAATGCCGGCATCGGTGGCCACGCGGACCACCATCGAGTCCACGCTCGCGCAGGTTTTGCCGTCCGCCATGTGCATGTTCTCGTGGCTGGCAAGCGCCACGCGGTACACGGAAACGGTGGTGATTTTCATGCTTTCGCTCCGGCGAGCAGTTTCGCCGAGTCGGTTCGCGGCAACAGGTTTCCCGGGTCGTAGGCCGCTTGTTCGAGCACAACGGCCGGGCGCGGCTCGCCGAGCACGAGCACTTCAAGCGCACAGCCGGCCACCGCCGCTTCGGGTTTAACGTAGGCGAAGGCCAGCACTTTGCCAACGCTGTGGCCAAAGGCGACCGATGTGGTCGAGCCGACCACCTCTCCACCCCACAACACCGCCTCGCCGCCGTGGCCGTCGGCGACACCATCCGCTTCGATCGCAAGATAGGCGCAAACCCAGGGCGGCGAATGTTCCAGGCTGCGCCGGGTGGGCGCCGCGCCGATGAAATCGCCTTTGTCGAGTTGCACGAATCGCATCACATTGGCCTCGAACAAGGTCACTTCGTTGGTCAACTCGCTCGCCCCGGGAAAGGCTTTCTCCATGCGCATGGCGTTCATCGCGAAAGAGCCGTAATCGGCGATGCCAAACGCTTCGCCGGCCCGCCACAGCGCGTCGTACACTGCGGGCATGTGTTCGCGCGGCCCGTGGATTTCCCAACCCAGTTCGCCGGCGTAGGACAGCCGCAAGGCCCACATCGGAAGCCCGGCGATGTCCAACCGCCGCGCGCTGAGCCAGCGAAAACCCGCGTTGTCCAAGGCGGCGTCCGTGCATGCCGCGAGCACGTCGCGGGAGAACGGGCCTTGCAGCGCGAGCGCCGACCACTGGTCCGAACGGTTGCTGATGCGCAAGGCCCCGCCGGCCAGATGGTGATGCAAATGATCGAGCAGGCGCTGCTCGAAAAACGCCGCGCAGGTCAGGTAATAGCGGTCGTGTTCGAGACGCGAGATCGTCAGTTCGATTTCGATTCGGCCGCGGCGGTTCAGCATGTGCGTCAGAATGATGCCGCCGGGTTTGCGCGGCAGCCGGTTCGCCGTCAGCCGGTCGAGAAAAACCGCGGCGTCCGCGCCCGATACTTCGACCTTGGCGAAGGCGGTGATGTCCATGATGCCGACCCGTTCGCGCACGGCGGCGACTTCCCGCGCCACGCGATCGTGCACGGCGTTGCGGCGGAACGAATAATGATCGCGTTGCTCGACGCCGTCGCCGGCGAACCAGCGCGGCCGCTCATGGCCGTACACTTCCTCGAAAACCGCGCCTTTTTCGCGCAATAGCTCGTGCAGCGGCCCCGGCTTGACCGGCCGCCCCGCCAGGCGGTTGAAATGCGGGAACGGAATTTCGTGGCGCAGGCAATAGTCTTCTTTCGCCTTGATCAACTGCCAGCGCTGGTCGGCGTAGGCGCCAAAACGTCTCGGGTCGAATTCCCGCATGGAGATGTCGGCGGCGCCGCGCACCATCCAGCGGGCCAGTTCGCGGGTCAATCCGGGGCCCCAGCCGATGCCGATCTGGGTGCCGCAGCAACACCAGTAATTGCGCACGCCCGGCGCGGGTCCAATGAGCGGATTGCCATCCGGCGGATGCGAGATGGCGCCGTGAATGTTCTGCTTGATGCCAAGTTCGGCCAAAACCGGCATGCGCTCCATGGCGTTTTCGAGCCAGGGCAAGACGCGCTCGTAGTCTGGGTCGAACAGTTCGTTTTCAGCTTCCCAAGGGCAATGATCGATCCACACCGCGTTCGGATTGGCTTTTTCATAGATGCCGATCAGCCCCGATTTCTGCTCCATGCGGATGTATCCGGAGACCCGCTTGTCGTCGCGGATCACCGGCAACTCGGCATGGAGTTCGCGGAACTCGGGCACGGTGTCGGTGATGAAGTAATGGTGGGTCATCGAAGTCATCGGCAATTGCAAGCCGCTCCACCGCCCCATTTGCCGGGCGTAGGTGCCGCCAGCGTTGACGACATGTTCGCAGACAATGTCGCCGCGCTGGGTGGCGACCCGCCATTCGCCATTGGTGGATGGTTTGATGTCCGTCGCGCGGCAGCGCTGCACGATGCGCGCGCCCAGTTGCCGCGCGCCGATTGCGAGCGCGTTGGTGACCCCCGATGGATCGACATGGCCATCCGCCGGCGTGTGCAAGGCGCCGATCACGCCTTCGGTATTGTAGAAAGGGTGCAGTTCGTTTACGCGCTGGCGGGAAACCAGTTCAACCGGGAAACCGAGCGAGCGCGCCACACTGTAGGTATGCCGCAACCAATCAAGCTCGTCTTCGTCATATGCCAGCCGCAAGGAGCCGCAGCCGTGCCAGGACAGCGCTTGTCCGGTTTCGCGCTCGAGTTTTCCCGAATACAGGCCGATGTTGTAATCCACGCATTTGCCGAGGGCGAAACTTGAAGTCGAATGGGTGATTTGCCCGGCCGCGTGCCAGGTCGAGCCCGATGTGAGCTGCGCTTTCTCCAGCAGCACGATGTCGCGCCAGCCCTCGTGCGCCAGGTGATAGGCAAGGCCGCAGCCCATGATGCCGCCGCCCACAATGACGACCCGGGCGGTTCGCGGCGCGGAATTTTCTGGCTCGGGCGGCAAGCTGATTCTCCGCGGGCCGGGGATGTCCCGCGATGGAAACGTTACCCGTACATTTGTACCATGGTCAAGGCTTGATGGCGCGTGATCGACGCAATTCTCCGCTTGTTTTTCCGGCACGCAAACGATGGCTGAAAGCAGGACCGTAACCGGGGCACAGTTCGAGTTGGCGCGCGCGCTGGCGCCGGCCTACTACACGGATGCGGCATTGTTTCGCCGCGAATTGAACACCTTGTTCGCCGATACCTGGCAGTTCGCCGGGCACCGCTCGCAATTGGCCGAGCCGGGCGACTATTTCAGCTTCGAGATGGCCGGCGAGAGCCTGTTTTGCGTGCTGGACCAGGGCGGCGAAGTCCGCGGCTTCTACAATGTCTGCCAGCATCGCGCCCATCAATTGGTGCGCGGGGCCGGCAATGCGCGCCGCATAGTTTGTCCGTACCATGCCTGGACTTACGAGCTCAACGGGAAGCTACGTTCCGGGCCAAACTTGCGCGCGGTGCCCGGCTTGGACATCAGCGAAATTTGCCTGAGTTCGGTGAAGACCGAGCTTTTCCACGGCTTCATTTTTGTCAACCTGAATCCGGATGCCAAACCCATGGACGACTGGTTCCCCGGCGCGCGCCGCGAGCTTGCCGCGTTCGTGCCCCAGCTCGACAGGCTGCGGCCATTGCAATGGATCGCGGTCGAAGAACGCTGCAATTGGAAAGTCGCGGTCGAAAACTACTCGGAGTGTTACCACTGCCGCCTGAACCATCCGGCTTTCGCCAACGGCGTCATCAAGCCGGAAACCTACGACATCCAACCCCAGGGCTATTGCCTGCGCCACACCACCGAATGCCAGAACATCGAGCGGATGAGTTATCCCATCAACCCCGACGCCAACGCCCACGCGGGCGATTATTCCTCCTGGTTTCTGTGGCCGCTGTTTTCCTTCCAGGTCTATCCGGGCAATGTGCTCAACACCTATCAATGGCAGCCGCTGGCCGTCGATCGCGTCCGCGTGGTCCGCGGCTGGTACACGATTGACGGGGAAGAGTCCGAAGTGGTGCGGGGGCTCGCCAAGCAGGACCGAGAAACCACGATGGAGGAAGATATCCACCTCGTGGAATCGGTGCAGCGCGGCCTAAACAGCCGCGGCTACCGGCCCGGCCCGCTGGTGCTCGATCCCAACTGCGGCGTGAACTCCGAGCATTCGCTGCGCTCCCTGCACCAATGGATGAAGGAAGCTGTGAATGGCCGCTGAGCTGAAACCATATTGGCAAAACTACATCGGCGGCGAGTTTGTCGACGGCGGCGGTGGACGGCTCGCGGTGGAGGATCCCGCCACCGGCGAGACGGCCGCCGAGCAGGCGCTGGCGGACGCCGCCGACATCGACCGCGCCGTGGCCGCCGCCAAACGTTGCCACGAATCCGGGGCACTGGCCGATTTGCGCCCGGTGGAACGCGGCCGCATGGTGCGCAAAATGGGCGAGTACTTGCTGGCCCATCGCGAGGAGATCGCCACCGTGCTCACCGTTGAGAGCGGCAAGCCGCTCTGGGAGGCGCGCAACGAAGTGGGCGGGGCGGCGCGCTATTTCGAGTATTACGGCAATCAGGCGGAAACTGTCGAAGGGCGCTCGATTCCGTTGGGTTCGGGCTATTTCGACTTCACGGTGTACGAACCGTATGGCGTTACCGCCCATGTCATTCCGTGGAATTTCCCCATCGAAATGACCGCCCGCTCGCTTTCCGCCGCCTTGGCCACCGGCAACGCCTGCGTGGTCAAAACGCCCGAACTCGACCCATTGACCAACGGCTTCATCGCCAAAGCCGCCAAAGCGGCCGGCATGCCCCCTGGTGCGGTGAACGTGCTATGCGGCGTCGGCAATGTGGCCGGCGCGGCACTGACGGCGCATCCCGATGTGCGCCAGATCGTATTTACCGGCTCCGTTCCAACGGGCAAGTCGATCGCCGCCACCGCGGCGCGCAATGTCGTGCCTTGCGTGCTCGAACTGGGGGGCAAGTCGGCCGCGGTGGTCTACGCCGACGCCGATATCGGGCAACTGATCGATAACGTGCGCTGGGGCATCTTTTTCAATGCGGGCCAGGTGTGCTCGGCGATGTCGCGCCTGGTGGTGGATGAATCGATTCACGATGAGGTGGTTGACGGCATCGTCGCGCTGGCGGAGCGGCTTTCCGTCGGCCCCGGCCTGGAACGCACCGAGTTTGGCGAGAACATGGGCGCGATGATTTCGGCGCGGCAACGCGACCGCGCCGCCGCCATGTGCGCCGAAGCGCAGGCCCGGGGCGCCCGCGCCGCCACCGGCGGCAAGCCCATCGACGCACCCGGCTTTTTCCTGCAACCCACGGTATTCACCGATGTTGCGCCTGAGATGGCCATCGCGCGGGAGGAAATTTTCGGGCCGGTGCTGTCGGTCATTCCGTTTCGCGGCGACAGCGAGGCGATCGCCATCGCCAACGGCACCGACTACGGACTCGTCGGCGGGGTTTTCACCCGCGACCTGGACCGCGCCACCGCGGTGGCGCGCAAGATGCGCGCGGGCCAGATATTCGTCAACGAGTGGTACGCCGGCGGCGTCGAGACCCCGTTCGGCGGTTTTGGCAATTCGGGCTACGGGCGCGAAAAAGGCCGCGAAGCGCTGTGGAATTACGTGCAAACAAAGAATATCGCCATCAAATTGGGAGAATAGGCAAACATGAACAACGATCTTTTCGAGCGCGGACTTGCGCAGCGCAAAGCGACACTCGGCGCGGAGTACGTCGAGAAAAATCTCGAGGCGGCGGACGACTTCACGCGCCCGTTCCAGCAGGAAATGACCGCCTGGTGCTGGGGCTTCGGCTGGGCCGACGACACCATCGACCCCAAAACCCGTTCCATGATGAACCTGAGCATGATCGGCGCGCTGGGCAAGATGCATGAATGGGAGATCCACTGCCGCGGCGCCCTAAACAACGGCGTCGGCAAGAATGAAATTCGCGCGATCATCCACGTGATCGGCATTTATTGCGGCGTGCCGCAAGCCCTGGAATGCTTCCGTGTCGCGCGCAAGGTGCTAGAGGAGACCGGCCATCTCTGAGGCCCTGGACCGGAAAAATTGACCATGGTCATGACCATGGTATGATTTCGGAAATTTTCGGCGATTCGGAAGTGGCGAATGTCTACCGGCAAGTCGGACAACGAACTCAAAATAGAGCGCAAAATCGAACGCACCATCGAAAGCACCATCGAGCGCACCATCGAACGCACAATAAAAGCCTCTGAATTCAAGGCGAAATGTCTAAAGTTGATGGACCAGGTGGCGGAAACCGGGGAAGGCTATGTCATCTCCAAGAATGGCAAACCCGTGGCCCGCTTGCTGCCCTATCGCAGCAAACCGCAAAGCCTGTTCGGCATGGACCGCGGCAAGATTGAAATTCTCGGCGATGTCATTTCCCCGCTACCCGTGGAATGGGAAGCCAACGAAGGGCGGAACAGCGCCGACGAAGAATGATTTTGCTCGACACCCACGTGCTGCTCTGGCTGCGGGCCGGCGATGAAAGGCTCGGCCACAGCGCCAAACGGCAAATCGATCAAGCCTGGGCGGATGACGCACTGGCCGTATCCGCCATCTCGTTTTGGGAAATTGCAATGCTGGGGCGCAAGAATCGAATTCGGTTGCCGAAAAATCCGCAGCATTGGCGCAGGGAGTTGCTGGAACAGGGACTGGTCGAGATCCCGGTCACAGGCGCAATTGGTTTGCGTGCGGCGGCTTTGGAGGGATTCCATGCCGACCCGGCGGACCGGATCATTGTGGCCACCGCGCTCGAAGGTCACCAGCTCGTGACCGCGGATGAGCGCATTCTCGGCTGGGACGGTCCGCTGGATCGGCTGGCCGCGGGCGGCTGAAAGAGAAACTTCGCGATTGACCTGTCCCGCCTACCGGAAATCCGCAACGAGCGGTTTTACTCATCCCGCTTTGTGTACTACCATCGCAGCCACTTCCGATATTCCGGGCCAGAACTACCGAATAGCGGCAAACAGTAACAAGAAACCAGCAACGAAATGCCGGACAACAACGACCAAGCCTATTGGAAAGCCAATATCCGCCTCGTGCTGAGCCTGCTCGCGGTCTGGTTCGCAGTCTCCTTCGGCGCCGGCATTCTGCTGGTCGACATCCTGGACAACTTCCGCATGGGCGGCTTCAAGCTCGGCTTCTGGATGGCCCAGCAAGGTTCGATCTTCGTTTTCATCGTCCTCATCTTCGTCTACATCAACCGCATGGACAAACTCGATGAGCGCTATCGGCGCTCCGGGCCGGGCAAGGAAGACGCCGATTCATGAGTGTTCAATTCTGGACTTTCTTTTTCGTAATCCTGACCTTCGGGCTGTACATCGGCATCGCCATCTGGTCGCGGGTGCGTTCCACCCAGGACTTTTACGTCGCGGGCAAGCACGTGCCGCCGATAGCCAACGGCATGGCCACCGCCGCAGACTGGATGTCGGCCGCTTCGTTTATCTCCATGGCGGGATTGATTTCCTTTCTCGGCAGGGACGGCGCGTTCTATCTCATGGGCTGGACCGGCGGCTATGTGCTGCTCGCCTTATTGCTAGCGCCCTATCTGCGCAAATTCGGCAAGTTCACCGTGCCCGATTTCATCGGCGACCGCTACTACTCCCAAACCGCGCGCCTGGTGGCCGTGGTTTGCGCGATTACGATTTCCTTCGTGTACGTTTGCGGGCAAATGCAAGGCGCCGGCATCGTTTTCTCGCGCTTTCTGGAAGTCGATATCGTCTACGGCGTGATGATCGGCATGGCCATCGTCTTTTTCTACGCCGTGCTCGGCGGCATGAAAGGCATCACCTACACCCAGGTCGCGCAATATTGCGTGCTGATCTTCGCTTTCATGGTGCCGGCGATTTTCATATCGATTCTAATGACGGGCCAGGCGATTCCACAAATCGGTTTCGGCTCGCAGTTGACCGAAGCTTTCGGCGGCGGCTATCTGCTCGACCGGCTCGACGGCCTCAGCGAGCAGCTCGGTTTTCCAACTTTCACCGAAGGCCAGCGCAGCACCCAGGACGTGTTTTTCATCACCGCCGCGCTGATGATCGGCACCGCCGGCCTGCCCCATGTCATCATCCGTTTTTTCACCGTGCCCCATGTGCGCGACGCGCGCAAATCCGCCGGCTACGCGCTGATCTTCATCGCCATTCTCTACACCACCGCGCCGGCGGTCGCCGCCTTCGCCCGCACCAACCTGATCAACACCGTGGACAATGTCGAATACAACGCCATGCCCGAGTGGTTCACCAAATGGGAAGCGACCGGGCTGATCACTTTCGAGGACCGCAATGCGGACGGATTGATCCAATACACCGGCGATGCGGCGACCAACGAGCTTGAAGTCAATCGCGACATCATGGTGCTGGCGAATCCGGAAATCGCCGAATTGCCCAATTGGGTGGTGGCGCTGGTGGCCGCCGGCGGCTTGGCGGCGGCGCTGTCGACCGCGGCGGGGCTGTTGCTGGTGATTTCCTCGGCGGTGTCCCACGATCTGCTCAAACGCGCCTACATGCCGGAAATTTCCGAGAAGGAAGAACTGCTGTTCGCGCGCATGTCGATTTTCATGGCGGTGCTGGTGGCCGGCTATTTCGGCATCAATCCTCCGGCCTATGTGGCCCAGGTGGTGGCTTTCGCTTTTGGGCTGGCGGCGGCTTCGTTCTTTCCGGCCATCGTGATGGGCATTTTTCAGCGCCGCATGAACCGCCATGGCGCGGTTGCCGGCATGATTGCCGGCTTCAGTTTCACCGCGCTTTACATCATTTATTTCCGCTTTGTGAATCCGGCGGTCGATAATGCCGAGTATTGGCTGTTCGGCATCTCTCCCGAGGGCATCGGCAGTTTGGGCGCGCTGCTCAACCTGCTGGTCGCCTGGACCGTGTGCCGCTTCACGCCCGCGCCGCCGGCGGAAGTGCAAGCCCTGGTTGCCGATATACGCCGCCCGGAAACCGATTGAGCGGAATGACCCGGCAGAGCTGGCCAAGTTAACTGGCTTGGTGAGTTTGGAGCACGCGCGGGGAGATTCTGCGACTCCGCTTCGCTGCGCGCAGAATGACATACGGGCGGGGATTCTGCGACTCCGCTTCGCTCCGCGCAGAATGACGTACGGGCCGGGATTCCGCGACTCCGCTTCGCTACGCGCAGAATGACGAGCGGGCCGGGATTCCGCGCAAAGACGCAAGCCCGTCATTCTGCGCGGAGCGAAGCGGAGTCGCAGAATCTCCTTGACACGGCCTGGATTGCGCCCCTAACCAGGCGCTTCCACCTCATCGGCCTTGTGCCGGCCGTGTCCGGTCCGCTCCCAGTATTCCTTCACCGTGCTTTTCATCTCCTTGCGCATGAGCAGTATCCCGATCAGGTTCGGCGCGGTCATCAGCACGATGGTGATCAGCGAAATGTTCCAGATGATGGTGGTGTCCTGGGTCGCCGCGTAGAAGAATCCGGCCACATACACAATGCGGTAGGGCAGCACCGATCTCGGCCCGAACAGATAGGTCATGGCGCGGTCGCCGTAATAGGACCAGGCAATGGCCGTCGAAAAGGCGAACAGCATGAGGCCGATGGAAACGATGTATTGGCCGTAGTCGCCGAAATAGCCGCGCGTGAAAGCTTCGGTGGTAAGCGGCACCGAATGCACGAGGGACTCGCCGGTGACGACCACGGACAAGTCGTCCAGGCGGCCGTCGGTCACCGCCAGCTCTCCGCTGACCGGCGCCCCGTCACGGCTGAACACCACATTTTCGGCGAAAGAACGCGAATTGATGATGGTCACATCGGTACCGTTCTGCACGCGTCCATCAAGCAGTTGCAGATTGCCGTTGAAATTCTCGACAGCGGAATCGTCACCGGCGATATGGGCGAGGATTTCGCGCTGGTGTTCCGCGTTGCTTTCAACGTACACGCCGCTCAGCACGCTCATGTCGGCGCGCTGGAATTCATTGTTCAGCTTCTCCGCCCAGACGCCGGTGCTGAGAATCACCAGGCCGGTGATGGTGCAAATCACGATAGTGTCGATGAAAGGCTCCAAAATCGACACCATGCCTTCGTCGGCGGGCTCGTCGGTGCGCGCCGCGGCATGGGCGATGGGCGCGCTGCCCTGCCCCGCTTCATTCGAATACAGGCCGCGGTTGACGCCGCGGCTGAACGCGTAAGCAAATGTGGCGCCGAGAAAGCCGCCGGTGGCCGCCGAACCGGTGAAGGCGTCGGTGAAAATGGCGGCGAACGAAGGCAGGATATTGCCCACGTTGGGAATGATGACCGCCAGCGCGCCAACCAGGTAGAGCACCGCCATGCTGGGCACAATGGCGGCGGCGACTTTGGCGATGCGGGTGATGCCGCCGATGATCACCATGGCCAACAGCACCGAAAGCACAATCGCCGTGATCCAAGGATCGATGTTGAATGTGCTTTCCAAGCCCGCGGCGATATTGTTGATCTGCGGCAAATTGCCGGTGCCAAACGAGGACAGCACCGTGGCGATGGCGAAAATCACCGCCAGCCATTTCAGCTTCAGGCCCTTCTCCATGTAATACATCGGTCCGCCGGCCATGGTGCCGTCTTCGGTTTTGCTGCGGTACTTGTGCGACAGGGTGACCTCAACGAACTTGCTCGTCATGCCGAAAAAAGCCGTCATCCACATCCAGAACAGCGCCGCGGGGCCGCCGAGATGCAGGGCCAGGGCGACACCGCCGATGTTGCCGGTGCCCACCGTGCCCGAGAGCGCCGTGGAAAGCGCCTGGAAGTGGCTGGTGTCGCCGCTGGCGCCGTCTTTGTCGAACTTGCCCTGGGTGACGGCGACGGCGTGGCGGAAGTAGCGAATCTGGGGGAAACCCAGATACAAGGTGAAAAATATGCCCGTGGCCAGCAGCAGCGTGGGAAACCAGATCGCGCTGCCCAAAAAGCCGTCGATAAAGATGAGAAACTCGTTGACCCGATCCACTTGATTGCTCCTGATTTTGCGAATTCGTATTCCCAGCATCCGCAGTCGGGCAAAACCCGCGCGGCCCCCGCAACGCCGCATTCACCGCGCGGCGTCGCAATCGTTCTTACGCCGAAACTTCAGGTCCGGCTTTTTTCATCGCCAACCGGAAGTCGAACCGGTCGAACTCCGCAACACAATGCCCTCCGCCTCCCCAACGCGGATTTAGTGATTTGTTACGGTGATTTTCGGCACGGGCTGCGCCGGTTCGCTGGCGCAGCGCCGGGCCACGGCCCGCGCCAATTCGAGCCAGGCCGCGTTCGCCGGATGTTCGGGCTGCTTGACCAGCAAAGGCATGCCAAGGTCCCCCGCCGCGCGGACATCCGCCTCAAGCGCCGGTCGCGCGAGCACGGGCACGCCGTAGTCTTCGGCCAGTTTGTCGCCGCCGCCGGTGCCGAAAATGGCTTCCTCGTGGCCGCACTTGCGGCAAACGTGCACGCTCATGTTCTCCACCACGCCAAATACCGGCACGGAGACCTTGCGGAACATTTCAATGCCCCGGCGCGCATCGAGCAGGGCCAGATCCTGCGGCGTGGTGACGATTACCGCGCCGCTGACGCGAACCGCCTGGGACAAACTCAATTGGATGTCGCCGGTGCCGGGAGGCAAATCGACCACCAGATAGTCGAGTTCGGGCCAGGCGGTGTCTTTCAGAATCTGGTTGAAGGCGGAAATGATCATGGGCGCGCGCCAGACCACGGCGGTGCGCTGGTCCACCAGAAAACCCATGGAATTGCAAAGCAGGCCGTGGGCGCGAATGGGCAGCATGGACTTGCCACCGCGCAGCTCGGGGCGGGTGCCGGCGGGCACGCCGAGCAGGGTGGGAATGCTTGGCCCGTAGATGTCGGCATCGAGCACAGCGACGCTGGCCTGGCGGGCAAGGGCCAGCGCGAGATTGACCGCGGTGGTCGATTTGCCAACCCCTCCCTTGCCGGAAGCGACGCACACTATGTGTTTGATCTTGCCTGGATCGCTCAAAACAATCGGCCACCGGCTGCGCAACAGCCGCCGATTATGTTGCATCCCCGCCGAAATTCAAAATCCGCTCGAATTTGGAGGTTTGGTGGCTTCGATCCGCCGCCGCCGGGTGGTGGGGCGTGCAGCGGACGCCGTGAATACGTCCCTGATGGGATGGTCCGCCCCGCTTCATTTCTACGGCCTCGAAGGCCAAAATGACTCAGGGTTTTCCAACAACGGAGCGGACCATGACTGATATTACACGGGTGGGCATTGATTTGGCCAAGAAGATTTTCCACGTGACCGCGATGGACGCGGATGGACAGGTGCTGGAGCGCAAGCGGTTCCGGCGCGCGCAACTGCATTCGTACCTGGCGCTGCTGCCGGCGGGCTGCGTGGTGGCGATGGAAGCATGCGCCAGCGCGCACCACTGGGGCCGGCTGGCGCAAAGCCTTGGCC
Source organism: uncultured Pseudohongiella sp. (assembly GCA_965221015.1). GTDB lineage: Bacteria > Pseudomonadota > Gammaproteobacteria > Pseudomonadales > Pseudohongiellaceae > UBA9145. The sequence continues at coordinate 2,380,639 of OZ244859.1, forward strand.
ACCGGGCGATGCTGATGAGCCCGCACAAGGTGGCGCCGTACATGCACCGCAACAAGAACGACGCGAACGACGCGGACGGGATCGCCGAGGCGTCGAGCCGGCCGGAGATGCGCGCGGTCGGGCTGAAGTCGGTGGAGCAACAGCACATGCAGCAGTTGCACCGGGCGCGTCGGCTGGCGGTGCGGGACCGAACGTCGCAGGCGAACCAGTTGCATGGTTTCCTGCTGGAGTACGGGATCGAGTCCGAAAAGGGCATCGGGGCGTTGCTGCGGCGATTGCCGGAGGTGCTGGAGGACGCGGAGAACGAGTTGCCGCCCAAGGGCCGGGCGCTGTTGCGCGATCTCGGCGGGGAACTGCGTTATCTGGACGGGCGCGTGAAGCGGTTCGAGGCCGAGATCCAGGCGCACGCCGCCGCGGATCCGGCGTGCCGGCGGCTGCGGGAGATTCCCGGCATCGGCCCGTTGACGGCCACGGCGCTGGCGGCGGCGGTGGGGGACGCCTCGTCGTTCCGCAACGGCCGCGAGCTCGCGGCCTGGCTGGGCCTGGTGCCGCGGCAGCATTCGACGGGCGGGCGCACGCGGCTGCTCGGCATCAGCAAGCGCGGCGACCGCTACGTGCGCTGTCTGCTGATACACGGCGCCCGGGCGGCGCTGCGATGGGCGGCGCGGCGCGAAGACCGGCGCAGCGAGTGGGCCACGTCGGTCGAGGGGCGGCGCGGCCGGAACATCGCGGCGGTGGCCCTGGCGAACAAGAACGCGCGCACCGCCTGGGCGGTGCTGGCGAACGGGTCGGCGTTCAACTTCGATCACCTCGGCAAGGCCGCGTGACGGGCGGCGCGGCAATGCAACTTCGATATTGTTGATAAGGAGAAAAGCTTCCAGACGGGCGGCTCGATGCGCCCACGGTTGCGAAGCGTGAAGTGAAAGTGATGGCGAGACTGGTCGGACCGACATGCGCAGAGCCTGCGACCTACAGTGGTCTTCGAGACCGCGTCCCTGATAAGGCGCGCATGTGCGGAACCCCTCAGGGCCCCGGAGCGAAGCGCTCCGACACAGAGGCCGGATACATGTCTGCAACCGATTCTTGTCTTCCCCATCCCCAAACTTCACACTTGCAAACGCGGGGCGGACCATACATGTAGGCTTAGGGCTCGCCATCGTGGCTCGCACGCCCGCTGCACGCCCCACCACCCGGCGGCGGCTCGCATTGTGCAATCCGCGTGGAAGCGGAATTTATCTGTATATAGAATTCAGAGCATGGGTATTTTTCGACTGTTGAGTAAAGGATTGGTTGCCGCGGCGGCTTTGGGGGCGCCTTTGTCGGGGTTTGCCGCAGAGGCCGGCGAGGGCGCGGTCAAGTTTGCGTTTTATTCGGCGGGTTGGCAGGCAAACACGCGGGACCCGTTGCGTCTTGTTGCGTTCAATCCGCTGGAGAATTCGGTTCGACTCGAATCGATCGAATTCGTGGATATTGAATCGAACGGGGGTTCGTTCGAGTTGTCGCTGCGGCTTGATGTGCCCGCGGGAGGCTACGCCGAGTTGCAGATGGACTACGTGGATTTGCTCGGCCAAGGCGAATGCATCCGTGAAACGCTGGCGGGCAACTGGCGCCTGGTGGAGATTTCCAATTACACGCTGAACCCTTCGGTGCGCAATCTCATCATCGAGAACACCGAGTCTTTCCGCATTTATCAATGCGTGCAAACGGTGGAGACCCGGATCACCGAGGCCGCCACCGGGGCGAGTTCAGTGATCCGCGAGTGGGTGCTGTACCACTTCGAATCGCTTGCCGAGCGATAACCGCCACCGAAGCTGTTGAGCGCCTTCCCTAAAGCAAGATACCACCGAAGTTTACGAAAAACGGCGCAAACACGAGACTGAGAATCGCCGACAGCTTGATCAGGATGTTCAGCGACGGCCCCGAAGTATCTTTCAGCGGGTCGCCCACCGTATCCCCCACAACCGAGGCCTTGTGCTGCTCGGAACCTTTGCCGCCCAAATTTCCCGCCTCGATGTACTTCTTGGCGTTGTCCCAGGCGCCGCCGCTGTTGGACGAGGCGATGGCGAGCACGCCTCCCGCCACCAGCGAACCAGCGAGGATGCCGGCCACGGCTTCGACGCCGAACAGAAAGCCCGCGACCAGCGGGGTGCCCATGATCAGAATGCCGGGCGCGATCATTTCCCGCAGCGCGGCCCTGGTGGAAATCGCCACGCATTCGGCGTAGTCGGGCTCGCCGGTGCCTTCCATAATGCCCGGAATGGTCTGAAACTGCCGGCGCACTTCGGCAATCATGTCAAAAGCCGCGCTGCCGACGGATTTCATCGTCATGGCGGTGAACAGGAACGGCAGCACCGCGCCAATGAACACCGTGGTGTAAACCAGCGGGTCAAGCAGGCTTACCATGATCGGCTCGCCTTGCAGATTCTCCGCCGCGGTGATGAAGGCCGCGAACAAGGCCAGCGAAGTCAGAATCGCCGCGCCGATGGCGAAGCCCTTGCCGATGGCGGCGGTGGTGTTGCCCGCCGAATCGAGAATGTCGGTGCGGCGCCGCACTTCCTTCGGCAAGCCCACCATCTCGGCGATGCCGCCGGCGTTGTCGGCGACCGGGCCGTAGGCATCGATCATGAGCGCGATCACCAAGGTGCCCAGCATGCCCAGCGAGGCGATGGCGACACCGTACATGCCGGCAAGCTGCCAGGAAACGAAGATGCTGACCGCAATGCAAAGATAAGGCAGCACGGTGCTGCGGTAGCCCAGCGCCAGGCCGAAAATGATATTGGTGGCGACGCCGGTCTCGCAGGATTTGGCCACATCCTTCACCGGTTGGTAATTCTCCGATGTGTAGTAACCGGTGAGCAGGCCAACCGCGAGGCCGGCGACCAAACCCGAAAGAAAGCACCAATACACGCCCATATTGGTGTATTGCTCGCCGTTCAAAGTGAAAAATTCCGGCACCAGGAGCAAGGTGAAAAAGTACATGATGATCGCCATCAACAAGCTCGATATGATGAGCAACTTCATCAGGGCGGGCGCGACGTCCTCTTCGGTTCGCACACCGACGACGAGCTTGGTGATGAAGCTGACCGGGATGCCCACGGCGCTGATCAGAATCGGATACAGCAGGGCATTGGGGTCGTAGGCGAAAGCCACCGCGCTGATCACCATCGCCGCGCAGGTGCTTTCGGCGCAGGAGCCGAACAGGTCGGCGCCCATGCCGGCCACATCGCCCACATTGTCGCCCACATTGTCGGCGATCACCGCCGGATTGCGCGGGTCGTCCTCGGGGATGCCTTTTTCCACCTTGCCGACCAGGTCGGCGCCAACGTCGGCCGCCTTGGTGAAAATGCCGCCGCCGACCCGCGCGAACAGGGCGATGGTGGAGCCGCCGAGGCCAAACCCGGCGATGACTTCCATCAGAATATGATTGTTCTCCGGCCCCAGTTCCGACATCAGCACGCTGAGCACGAGATAGATCACCACCAGGCCCAGTGTCGCCAGGCCGACCAGGGCGAAGCCCATCACGGCGCCGGAATCGATCGCCACGTCAAAGGCGTTCGCAATGCCCTTGCGCGCCGAAACTGTGGTGCGGGCATTGCCTTGGGTGGCCACTTTCATGCCGATGTAACCGGAGGCGATGGAAATGGCGGCGCCGAACAGGAAGGCGATGGCGGTAAAGACGCCTTCGCGGTAACCGGGCGTGTGGGTGTCGTCGATCAGCACCGCGATGATCAGGGCGAAAGCGAGCATGAAAATGGAAAGAACGCGGTATTCCTGTTTCAGGAAAGCCATCGCGCCGCGCGCGATCGCGCCATGGATGAATCGGAGTCGCTTGCTGTCTTCTTCGTTGAGGTCGAGATCGAGCGGGATGCTGACGACCTTTCTCATGTAGTACCAGGCAATTCCAAGTCCCATCAGGGACAGCAAGGTGGTCACCACGATGGTGAAGTTCGAGGACATGCGGATGGTTCTCCCTAGGCTGCGGTCAAAGCCGCGCACTCTACCACAACGACGCGGTCAAAAGAAGCGCGGCGCGGCGTAAAGCGGCAAGGATTCAGGGGCTTAGCGGCAAGCCTAGCAAGGGCCAATCTGTTCCAGCAGACCGTCGCGCCGGGCTTCGAGTTCGGCGATGGCGTCGGTCTGTGGCAATTGCAGGAAATTGCCCGCGGGGTCGAGGTTGTCTTGTTCGAATTTGGCCTGTTCGTCGATCAGCAGGGCCAGCAATTGTTCGGAAACGAGCACCGCCTGGCGCATGGTTTCGCTGCGCTCGTCACCGGCCGCGACCTGCCCGCGCAACTCGGCAATGCGGGATTCAAGTTCTTCGATGCGGGCAAGCTTGGCCTCGCGTTCGGCCGCCAGCGCAGCCAGCCGTTCCTCCTCCAGACGCTGTTGTTCCGCCAGCCGCTGTCTTTCCTCTTCGGCCAAGCGTTCGGCTTCGGCTTGTTGCCGCGCGAGTTCGGCCTCGCGTTGCCGTTCGGCTTCCGCCGCCTGGCGCGCGCGTTCGGCGGCTTCTTCGGCGCGTTGCGCGTTCAGTTGCTCTTCGCCGAGCCCGGCCGCGGCCGCGGAATCCGCCGTCGGCGCGGCAACCCCGGCTGTCGTCGCGGCACCGGCCGCCGGGCGTTCTGGCGCCGCGGCGCAGGCCGCCAGCAGTGCCGCGAAAAACAGCGCCGCCGCGCCGGAACGGGTGAAAAATGCGAAGGCCCGGTTTATAGTTGTCACGATGACGCACCTGCTGAATGGGTCTGGGCATTATAGCCGCGGCGCCGGTCGCTGTAACGAAATCTCCGGGCCGACCGATGGGTAAGTGGAACTTGCTTTTCGAGCCGCGGCGGCGCGGGGGATGGCCTCGTTTTTGGCCCTGGCTGCTTGCTGTCGGCGCTTTTGCCGCGCCGGTTTTGTTGTGCCTGCAATTCACACCCTGGGTTGAAACGCGACCGCCTTTGAGCCGCGCCGAAGTGGTGCGTGTCGAAGGCCTGCTGCTGGACAGTGTGCCGCGCGCGCCCGGCGTGGCCGGTCCCCACGAATTCGCCCTCAATGAAGAAGAGCTGAATTTGCTCGGTCGCCACCTGCTGTCACTTTCGCGCATGAGTCCCGACTGGGCGTTTGAGATCGCCTTGCGCGAGGACGCGGCCGGATTTGAAATCAGCCGCTCGCTGGGCTTGCCGGTACCGGTGTTCATGAACCTGCGCGGCGCGGTCGTCCAGCGCGGCGGCGCGCCCGCGCTGAGTGGCTTGCGGCTTGGCTATGTGCCCATGCCCGACTGGTTGCTCGACCGCCTGCTGCCACGGCTGTTCGCCTCGCAGCCCGCGGAGGGCCCGCTGCGGGCCGAGGCCGCGCGCCTGCTCGCCAATGTCGAAAGTTTGCAATTGCGCGCAAATGAATTGCGCATCGGCCTGCATTGGGATCCGGAGTTGCTGATGCGGACCGGCGAGCAGGCGCGGCAATGGCTGCTGTCCGAGAGCGACCGCCAGCGCATTGTGGAATATCACGCCGTGATCAGCCGGGTGGCGGGCGAAATTCCGCCTAGCGAACGCGCGATTCCGCTGCACCGGCTGTTCGCGCCGCTGTTTCTGGAAGCGCGGGGCAAATCCGAGCGCGGCAGCGACCCGATCGCGGAAAATCAAGCCCTGCTGCAAACCCTCGCGGCCTATGTCAGCGCGGAAAACATCGAACAACTGGTGGGCGCGCAAGCCGCGGCCGATGCGCCGGCGGCCAAGTTTATCGAAGTGCGACTGCAGCGGCGGCTGGACCTGGCCCAGCATCTGACTTCCACCGCCGCGATCACCGTGGCGCTCGGTCCCGACCTTGCTTTGATGCTGTCCACGGCGAAGGAATCCTACGACGCCCGCCATCGCTCCGGCTTCAGTTTTTCCGACCTGACCGCCAACCGGGTTGGCGTCACTTTGGCCGTGCTGGCAACCCGGGACCGCGAAAGCGCCCTCGAAATCCAGCGGCGCATGAGCGAATTGCGGGACGACTCGGCGTACATGCCCGCCGTGGGCGGCAGCCGCGACGGCATTTCCGCGGCCGATTTCAACGAACTCTACCGCGATACCGGCAGTGCGGAATACCGGCGAAAACTGGCCGAAATCCAGCTTCTGATAGAATCCGGCTCCGCGTTCGCCGGATTGTAGGCCAGCGCATTCGCAGCAGGTTTCATTTCCATGCCCTCGAAAGGCTTCACAACGCGCAATCTGCACTCGGACCGCGAAGACCAGCCGGAGCATGGGGTGCTGCACAAACCGGTGCATCCTTCCGTGGCTTACGCCTATGCCGACGCGCGCGAACTCGCGCAAGTATTCCAGGGCAAGCGCAAGGGCTACGCCTACGGCCGCCAGGCCAATCCCACCGTGGCCGCCTTGCAAAAACGCATCAGCGAGATGGAGCAAGGCATCGGCAGTATCGCTTTCGCCACCGGCATGGCGGCGATCGCGGCGCTCACCCTGAGCTTGCTCAAAGCCGGGGACCACATGATCTCCAGCACTTTCCTGTTCGGCAACACCAACAGTTTCTTCCGCACCTTGAAGCGGTTCGGCGTCGATGTCGATTTCGTCGACGCCACCGGCGCCGGCAACGTGGCGGAGAAAATCCGCGGCAACACGCGGCTGGTATTCGTCGAAACCATCGCCAATCCCGCGACCCAGGTCGCCGACCTCGAAGGCATTGGCGCGCTCTGCCAACAACGGGGTTTGCTGTATGTGGTTGACAACACCTTGACCTCGCCGCATCTATTCCTGCCGAAAACAGCAGGCGCCGGACTGGTGGTGAATTCGCTGACGAAAAACATCGGCGGCCATGGCAACGCCCTGGGCGGCGCGGTTACCGACACCGGCACCTTCGATTGGAACAGCTACCCGAACATTCTCGACATCTACCGCAGCGGTGACGCCGGCGAATGGGGCTTGCTGCAGATTCGCAAGAAGGGGCTGCGCGACATGGGCGCTTCGCTGGCTCCGGAAGCCGCCCACAGCTTGGCCACGGGTTCGGAGTCATTGTGCTTGCGCATGGACCGGGCCTGCGCCAACGCCATGGCACTGGCACAGCTTTGCGCGGGGCATCCCGCGGTGGCCAGGACCTACTACCCGGGGCTGGCGGAACATCCGCAGCACAAGCGCGCGCGCAAGTTGTTTCGGACTTTTGGCGCATTGTTCAGCATCGACCTGCGGCCGGGCATCGACTGTTTTGACTTTCTCAACAGCTTGGACATCGTGGTCGCTTCCAGCAATCTCGGCGATACCCGCAGCCTGGGCATTCCCGTGGCGCACACCATTTACCACGAAATGGGTCCCGAATGGCGCAAGTCCATGGGCGTTGGCGATTCGATGCTGCGCTTTTCGGTGGGCATAGAGGACCAGGCCGACTTGCTGGCGGACTTCAGCCAGGCGCTGGACAGGTGGCGTCAATGACCATGCCGGGCAATGAGCGCATGTTGACCTTGATCGCGGCGGAAGATGTCGCCGAGGGCTGCGCGAAAGAAGTCGAAGTGGAAGGCGCGGCGTATTTCCTCGTGCGCAAGGACGATCAACTGTTTCTTTACCGCAACAGCTGCCCCCATCTTGGCACGCCGCTGAACTGGGAGGAGGACCGCTTTCTCGACCCCGACGGCGACCTGATCCAATGCGCGACCCATGGCGCCCTGTTCCGCATCGAAGACGGCTACTGTCTTTCCGGCCCCTGCGCGGGCGCGAATTTGATGGCGGTGCCTTTTCTCATCGTGGACGGCATGGTTACCTTGCAACTCGACTGACCCACCATTCCCCGATCGATCCCGCGGCCTGTCACAACCGCACGGGCAGCAAGCGGTCAAGTGCGACGCTGCCGCCCGCGATGTCGAAAGCCGCGCCGCAGGCAAGCAACTCAACCCCGGAATCGGCCGCCTCGCGCAGCAAATCGCCAAACTTGGGATCAATCTCGTCGGCCGGGCGCACGCTGGTCGCGCCGTTGTGGGCCACACAGAAAATCAACATGGCGCGCCCGCCGGCCCGGCGCAGCGCCGTCAGTTCGCGTAAATGCCGCCGCCCGCGTTCGGTGGGCGCATCGGGAAACATGCCGATGCCATCGGCGCCCGCCAGGCTGACATTCTTCACCTCGACGTAACAATCGCCACCGGGCAAACTGACCAGAAAATCCGCCCGGCCGGCGCCCGATTCGTAGGCGGCTTCCCGGCGCAGCGCGGTGAAACCGGCGAGATTTTCCACCAGTCCCGCTTCGATGGCCTCGCCCACCAGAGGATTGGCCATGCCGGTGTTGATGCCCACCAGGTGGCGCCCTTCGACTTCGACAATCTGCCATGTCTGGGGGTATTTTCGCCCGGGCTTGGCGGAAGTCGTGTACCAGACGCGGCTGTCCGGCTCGCGGCAATTGCGCATCGAACCGGTGTTGGGGCAGTGGATGGTGAGCACATCGCCGGCGGCGGTGCGCACATCGGCCAGGAAACGCTGGTAGCGCCGTATCAATCTCGCTTCGCGCAGCGTTCCCGGGTATCGCACCGGAGGGTCACCGGTCCAGGGCCTTGCGCAGGCGCGCGACGCCCAGGCGCAAATCATCCAGCCCGGTGGTGAAGGCCAGGCGCGCGTAATCCTTGCCGTTGCCCTCGCCGAAATCGGTTCCCGGCGTTATCGACACGCCGTGCCGCTCCAGCATTTCCAGGCAAAACGCTTCGCTGTCGCGGCTGAAGGCCGAGATATTGGCATAGGCGTAGAACGCGCCTTCAATCTCCCGCGGCAGCAGCATGCCCATGTCGCGCAATTCACCCACCAGAAAATCGCGCCGTTCGCGGAAGGCCGCCCGGCGCTGTTCGAAGATGTCCCGCGCCGCCGGCGTGAACGCGGCCAGCGCCGCGTGCTGGACAAAATTCGCCGGCGAAATGAACAGGTTTTGCGCCAGAATATTGGCCGCTTCCACTTGGTTTTCCGGCACCACGATCCAACCCAGGCGCCAGCCGGTCATGCCGAAATATTTCGAGAAACTGTTGACCACGTAGGCGTTGGGATTGATTTCAAGAATGCTCGGCATGTCTTCGACGTAATGCAGGCCGTGGTAGGTCTCATCGAGCAGCAAATGCACGCCGGCGGCGTCGGCCCAGTCGCTGATCCGGCGCAGTCTTTGCCGGGGGATGACCGCGCCGGTGGGATTGCCCGGCGAAGCCAGCCACAGGCCCGCGCTGTGGCCGCGGCAATGTTGGTCGAGCAGCGCCAAGGTCGGCTGGAAATCATCTTCCACGCCCACCGCCATCAGTTGCGCCTCGGCGCCGGCGAGCCGCGCGAGGTTGCGGTAGCAGGGATACGATGGGTCCGTCATCAGCACGCCGACGCCCGGGCGCAGCAGCAAATTTGAGAGGATCGCCAGGCCGCCGCTGGCGCCGAGCGTGATCAAAATGCGCTCCCGCGGAAGCGCAAGGCCGTGGCGCTCCCGGTAATGCCGGACCAGGGCGTCGCGCAACGCCGGAATGCCGGCCGCTTCGGTGTATTGGGTCAGCCCCGCGTCGAGCGCGCGCCTGGCGGCCTCGCGAATCGGCTCGGCGGTGACGAAGTCCGGCTCGCCGGCTTCCATGTGGACGATTTTCCGGCCCTGGCGTTCCAGCTCAACCGCCCGGTTGAGCATTTGCAACACGCGAAACGGGTTGACACCTTCGAGCTGCACCCTGGCCGCGGTTCTGTCGAGATTTTGCATTGCCGCCGTTTTCATCTGCCTGTCCCTACGCTTCCGCCCGCGGCGCGGGCCATACCGGTCAGCGCGGAATTATAGCGTTTGCCCAGGGCATCCCGCAGAGCGGGCAGCGCCTTCAACGAATGTTCCTGGACCCAGGCTGCGCATACCGTCATTCCGCGCGCAGTGAAGCCCAGTTGCAAAAACCTTCCCGGTGATTCCGGCGAACGCCGACGACGGTGCGAATTATTGTGGCGTCGGCTACTTGATTCTGGTAATTTCCGCTGCTTCCCGAGCGGGAAGCACGTTCGGGATTGGCGCAACCACAGAATTTCGGCAACGGGTTCAATTGAGGGGAAACCGTGCCAAGAGGCGTTTGAAGATGGCGGGAAGTCGAAGCATGCAAGCTCAACCGGTTCTGAAGAACTTCACTCCGTACAAGAGCAAGCCGGGTGAGAAGTACATGAACGAGAAGCAGCGCGCGCACTTTCGCGGCATCTTGCTGGACTGGCGCGAGCAGTTGATGCAGGAAGTGGACCGCACCGTGCATCACATGCAGGACGAAGCGGCGAATTATCCCGACCCGGTCGACCGCGCGACCCAGGAAGAGGAATTCAGCCTGGAGTTGCGCACCCGGGACCGCGAACGCAAGCTGATCAAGAAAATCGACAACACCATCGAAGCGATCGCGCAAGACGATTACGGCTACTGCGATTCCTGCGGAATCGAGATCGGCATTCGCCGGCTCGAAGCCCGGCCCACGGCAAACAAGTGCGTTGATTGCAAAACCCTGGACGAAATCCGGGAAAAACAATTCGGCATTTGAATCCCGCATCCCATCCAGCGCGGCAATACATCGGACGCTTCGCTCCTTCCCCCACCGGGCCGTTGCATCTCGGTTCGCTGGTGGCGGCCCTTGCCAGCCACATCGATGCCCGCGCGGCGGGCGGCCGCTGGCTGTTGCGCATCGAAGACCTCGACCCGCCGCGCGAGCCCGCCGGCGCCGCCGACACCATCTTGCGGCAACTGGAAGCGCTGGGCATGGGTTGGGACGGCGCGGTGCTGTACCAGAGCACGCGGCACGCCGCCTACGAGGAGACTCTGCGGAATTTGCGGGAGCGCGGCCTTTGCTATCCCTGCGATTGCAGCCGGCGGATGGTGCGCGCCATGGGCTCGGTCTACGACGGGCGCTGCCGCGCGCGCCAACCGGCGCCGAACGGGCCTTGCGCGCTGCGGCTGCTGACCGTTGCCGATTGCTGGACTGTGGACGACCGCATTCAAGGCGGCTTCAAGCAAAACCTTGAACGCGATTGCGGCGATTTCGTCCTGCGCCGACGCGACGGCCTGTTCGCCTACCAACTGGCGGTGGTGGTGGATGACGCCTTCCAGGGCATCAACCAGATCGTGCGCGGAACCGATCTGCTCGACTCCACACCGCGTCAACTCTATTTGCAATCGCTGCTCGGATATCCGCGGCCGGATTATGCCCATTTTCCCGTGCTGCTCAACAACAAGGGGCAAAAGCTGAGCAAGCAGCACTTCGCGGCGCCGGTGGATACGCGGCAACCGGAAGTCTCCTTGCGGCGCGCGCTCTCCCTGCTCAACCATGCGCCCCCCGCCGATCTGGCCAGCGCCGCGGAGTTGCTCGCTTGGGCCATCGGCAATTGGGATATACTGCGCATCCCCAACCGGCACGGCATACCGGCGAGTCCCCGCAGGTGACAGCGTGTATACCCCCCGTTCCTTCCTGATCCTGATCGTGGCGCTGTACCCGCTGTTCTTGCTCGGCATCGATTGGTTCTTTCAGCCCGGGGGCGCGTGGTACCGGCCCCATTTGGCCGCGTTGGCGGCTGTCGCGGTCTTCACCCTGATCATCATCCGCAAGGAAACTTCCCGGAGCAATTTGTCCGGGCTTGAGGCGGAGCGCGAGAAGTTGCGGCGCCGGCAACGGCAAATGCTGCTCGAATTGCCGCTTGGTGTTTGCGCGGTTGGCATGGATCGGGAAATCGTGATGTGGAACCGGGCGCTGGCCAGATTCACCGGCCTTAAAGAAAGCGAAGCAATCGGGCTGCGCATCGAAGAATTGAATCCGCCCTGGCGCGATTTGCTGGAGGAATTCAGCACCGGCGAAGCCGCCCACGCGCACAAGGTCCGCTTCGAGTTTGGCGGCCGGGCGCGCTGCGTGAATTTGCACAAGGCTTCGATTGAAAAGTCCACCGAGGCGAATTCCCCGCACGAGGGCTTGATCATCCTGGTCGAGGACGTGACCGAAATCGAAGACCTCGAAGCGGGACTCGCGCATCAATCGAGACTGGCTTCCATCGGCCGGCTCGCCGCCGGCATCGCCCATGAGATCGGCAATCCGGTGACGGGAATCGCTTGTCTGGCGCAAACGATTCGCGATGAATATGAAGACGAGGATTTACGCAACCTTGCAAATCAAATTGTCGAGCAGACCGACCGCACCTCGCGCATTCTGCAATCCTTGCTCCACTTCGCGCATTTCGGAAATCGCGGACCCGCGATGCAATTGCGCGCGGTGAACGTTTTTGAGCGCATGGAGGAAGCCGCCACGCTGATCTCGCTGGACCGCGGCGCCAGGGAAATCGATCTCGTTCTGGATGGCGACCGCAACGCCGTGATCGCCGCCGATTCGCTGCGGCTGTTGCAAGTCCTGGTCAACCTGATCGGCAACGCCCGCGACGCGAGCCGCCCCGGCGCGCGGGTTCTCGTCAGTTGCCGCAATGGCCAGGATGGTGTGCAAATCGCCGTGGAAGATGAAGGCGCCGGCATTCCGCCCACCATTCGCGAGCGCGTGTTCGAACCTTTTTTCACGACCAAGGAAGCCGGAGCCGGCACCGGTCTCGGCCTGTCGCTGGTTTACGGCACGGTGGAAGACTTCAACGGCGATATTGATATAATCAGCCCGGTTGATCGGGTCCAGGGCAGCGGCACCCGAGTCATTTTACGATTTCCCCCGCCGCCGGCCACAGCGAGAATCTGACATGGGCGCGGAACGCGAAGTGCTGGTGGTCGAAGACGAAAAAGTGATTCGCGGCTCGCTCAAGCGCCTGCTGGAACGACACAGTTTCCGCGTCAGCGAAGCGGCATCGGTGCGGGAATCACTGGAGCGCTTCGACGTCAACAAATTCGACGTCGTCATCAGCGACCTGAAGCTCCCCGGCGCGCCCGGCACCGACCTGATCCGGGCCACCTCGGCGCCGGTGCTCATCATGACCAGTTATTCGAGCATTCGCTCGGCCATCGATTCGATGAAGTGCGGCGCCGCCGACTACATCGCCAAGCCTTTCGGCCACCGCGAACTGATCGCGGCCCTGGACAAAATACTTAAGGAAACCGTCCACACCGAGCCGGAAGCGGATGCTGGGCGGGCCAGCATTTCGGGAATGATCGGCGACTGCCCGGAAATGCGGGAATTGTTCCGCCGCGTGCGCAAGATTTCCGGCGCCGGCTCTCCCGTGCTGATCAACGGTGAGTCGGGCACCGGCAAGGAGCTGGTCGCGCGGTCGATTCACGAACTCAGCGGCCGGGAAAATCCGCTGATCGCGGTCAACTGCGCGGCGATTCCCGAAAATCTGATCGAAGCCGAACTCTTCGGTCACGAAAAAGGCGCGTTCGCCGGAGCGACCAAAGCGCGCGCGGGGCTGGTGGAAGCCGCCGACGGCGGCACTTTGTTCCTCGACGAAATCGGCGAGTTGCCGCTCACGGCCCAAGGTCGCCTGGTGCAATTGCTGCAGGACGGCGAAATCCGCAAGATTGGCGCGGTCGCCTCGCGCAGGATCGACATGCGGCTGATCGCGGCCAGCCAGCGCGACCTGAAACAACTCGTGACCGAGCGCGCATTCCGCCAGGATTTGTACTACCGCATCAACGTCATGCGCCTGGAGCTTCCCCCCTTGCGCGAACGGGGCGAAGATATTCTCACTTTGGCCCGGGCGATACTGCAAGGCACCTGCAAGCGGCTCAAGGTGCCCGCGATGCGTTTCAGCAAGGAGGCCGAGCGCGCCATCAACAGCTACCATTGGCCCGGCAACGTGCGGGAGCTGGAAAACGCCATCGAGCGCGCGGTGGTTCTGGCCGAAAATGAAACTATCGGCGCGGATTTCCTCGCCCTGGAGAAAACGGCGCGCAACGGGGACGATGGCGCAAACGGCGCATGGCGCGAAAATGGAGATTCAGCCGAAGCTGGCCGGGAACTCTCGCTGGAAGATTATTTCCAGCGCTTTGTGCTGCAACACCAGGACACGATGACGGAAACCGAACTGGCGCGAAGACTTGGCATCAGCCGCAAATGCCTGTGGGAGCGTCGCCAGCGCTACGGAATCCCGCGCAAAAAGAAAACATCCGCTTGAGCGGAAACGCGCGCAAGCGGCTCGCGCGATGCGCTGGAAACCAGGGGACTCAGGGAAAGCCGAAAACCATGCCCACCGAGAGCGCAATCATGCCGGCGAAGCCCGCCCTCGCGACGGGCCTCCCCCGCGGCGAACCGCCCGCGCCGCGGTGCGGGCGGCCGCCTCCGACCAAACCCGGATCGGGGCGCGCAACGCGTCAATAGGCAAACCGCCCCGTGAATTCCATCGACAACTTGCCGGGAATCGACAAAGCCACTGTCATTCCCGCCGGCCAACATGGCATTTCCCGCCGGGATTTCTCCGAAGCGTCACTGCTCGTGGTGAAGGGCCTGCAACGCGCGGGATTTGCCGCTTTTCTCGTCGGTGGCTGCCTGCGCGATCTGTTGCTCGGCCTGAAGCCGAAGGATTTCGATGTCGCCACCGATGCGCGTCCGGAAGAAGTGCGGCGGATTTTCCGGCGATCCAGAATTATCGGGCGCCGGTTCAAGATTGTGCATGTCCACTTCGGCAGGGAAATTATCGAAGTGACCACGTTCCGCGGCCATCACGAGGCCAACAACCGGCTCACGCGCGCGCCCACGCGGGAACAGTCGCGGAAACTCGATTCCGCCCATTCCCACAGCGGCATGACCTTGATCGACAACGTCTATGGCAACATCGACGAGGACGCGGTGCGCCGGGACTTCACCGTCAACGCGCTGTATTGCTCGGTCAACGATTTCCGGCTGTACGATTTTCACGGCGGCATTGACGACTTGCGCGAACGCCGCCTGCGCATTCTCGGCGATGCCAGCGAGCGCTTTCGCGAAGATCCGGTGCGCATCCTGCGCGCCATCCGTTTCGCCGCCAAGCTCGGTTTCCGCCTCGATGAAGCCACTGAAACGCCGTTGAAGGAACTTTCGCATTTGCTCCAAGCGGCCTCCTCACCGCGGCTTTTCGATGAATTGGTGAAGCTGAGCTGCGGCGGCCATGCCGTCGCCACATTCCGCATGCTCAGGGAATTTGGCATCGACCAGGCGCTGTTCAGTTGCCCACCCGTCGCCGAAGACGAGGCGCGGGATCCGCCGGACCGCCTCGTCGCGCTCGCCCTGCGCAACAGCGATGATCGAATCGCCAGGGATCTTGGCGTCACGCCGGGCTTTCTGCTGGCCGCCCTGCTTTGGCCAACGCTGCGGCGCAAGCTCGACCCGGTCGAAGGCGAGCCGAATCTCGCGCACTTGCTGGAATGCGCCGAACAGGTTTTTCTCGATCAGTTGCAATACACCGCGATTCCGCGCCGGATCAGTTACTACAGCAAGGAAATATGGGAGCTGCAACACCGCTTGCAGCGCAAAGAGCGCCGCAGCGCCAAATATTGCTTCAATCACCCAAGATTCCGCGCCGCCTACGATTTCCTGCTTTTGCGCGAACAAAGCGGCGAAGACTGCGATGGCATGGGCCAATGGTGGACGGACTTTCAAGAGGTCGACGAAGAGCGGCGGAATCTCATGATCGAGCAACTGCGGCCGCGGCGGCGCAAGCGCCGCCGTCGTCGTCGAAAAACCGGCGCGGACAAAAGCTAGGCCGCTTGTTTTACAATCTCCACCTTTCGAACGTGGCAATTCCATGTTCGCCGCGCCGTTCGGGATCAGTTCAAGGATGAGTGTCCCGCCCGGGCGCGGCGCGGGAAATCCGGCCACGCGGGGGCCATCGTGAGCACACATCGCAAATCCGGCGCCATAACCCTGACAAGCTTGAAAAAAATGAAAAGCGCAGGCGAGAAATTCGTCTGCCTGGCGGCTTACGACGCGTGTTTCGCCCGCGTTGCCGCCCGCGCCGGCGTTGAAGTGCTGCTCGTTGGAGACTCCCTCGGCATGGTGCTGCAAGGGCACGACAGCACCTTGCCGGTCACCATGGCCGACATGGTTTACCACATGAGTTGCGTTCAGCGCGGCAACGAAGGCGCCATGCTGATGGGGGACATGCCCTTCATGAGCTACGCTTCGGAATCCCAGACCCTGGAGAACGCCGCCGCGCTGATGCGGGCCGGTGCCCAAATCGTCAAACTCGAAGGCGGCGGCTGGATCGCCAACACCACGCGCCTGCTCGCCGAACGCGGCATTCCGGTCTGCGCGCACATGGGGCTGACGCCGCAATCGGTGAACCGCATCGGCGGCTTTCACGTGCAGGGCCGCGACACCAGCCAGGCGCGGTCGATCATTGAAGAAGCGCGGCTGTTGCAGGAGTCCGGCGCCAGCGTGCTGCTGCTTGAATGCGTGCCGGTGGCGCTGGCGCAAGAAATCACCGAAATGCTCGAAATTCCGGTGATCGGCATTGGCGCCGGCGCCGAAACCGACGGCCAGATCATGGTCTTGCACGATGTGCTGGGCATCTCCCCGATCACCCCGAAGTTCGTCAAGAATTTCCTCGCCGAATCCGATGCCGGCATTCCCGGGGCCATCAAAGCCTATGTCGATGCCGTCAAAAACGGCCGCTTTCCAGCCCAAGAACATTGCTTTCATTGATGCGCAGCACCGCCCGGATCAGCGAAGCCCGCGTCCTGTTGGCCGACCAGCGCCGCAAGGGCCGCAGCATCGGCCTGGTGCCCACCATGGGCAACATCCACGCCGGCCATCTGGCCCTGCTCGAACGTTGCCGCGAAGAATGCGATTTCAGCGTGGTGACGATTTTTGTCAATCCGCTGCAATTCGGCCCAAAGGAAGACTACGCCAACTACCCGCGCACCTTGCAAAGGGACCGGGAGTTGCTGGCCCGGCATGGCTGCGGCTTGTTGCTGCAGCCTTCGGTGGAGGAGATGTATGGCGGGCGCGACGGTAGCGCGCCAAACGCGTCAGGCGCGACAGGCGCGAAGGCCGCGACTCGGGTGCATGTGCCGGAGTTGTCCACCCGCTGGTGCGGCGCTTCGCGGCCGGGCCATTTCGACGGCGTGGCAACGATTGTCGCCAAACTGCTCAATATCGTGCGGCCGGAGGTCGCCTATTTTGGCCTGAAGGATTACCAGCAGTTCCTGCTGATCCGCAAAATGGCGGCCGATCTGGACATGGAGAGCCGCATCGCCGGCGTGGAAATCCTGCGCGAGGACGACGGTCTGGCCATGAGCTCGCGCAACGCCTACCTGACGCCGCCGCAGCGGCGCGCGGCGCCCGCGCTGTACCGTGTTTTGCAAGCGATTGCCGGAGAGATTCGCGGCGGCCAACAGAATTTCGCGGACGCCGCCGCCCGTGGAAAAGCACAGTTGACCGCGGCCGGATTCCAGCCCGATTATCTCGAAGTCTGCCGCGCCGGGGACTTGCGCCCGGCCGGCGGGAAAGACGTGGAGTTGGTCATTCTGGCGGCCGCCTTTCTCGGCCGCACGCGCCTGATAGATAATCTGCGCCTTGCAATCGGCCCGGACTCTGCGGCATAAACATCACCATCGAAAACGAAACACAGGATATCTCAATGTCGGACAACGCCCTTTACCCCGTCACCGAGTCGGACGCCGACCACAGCCACCTGAACAGCGCGCAGTTCGAGGCAATGTACCAGCGCTCGGTCGAGGATCCGGAAGAATTCTGGGCGGAAATGGCCGCCCGCTTTCTGCATTGGCACAAACCCTGGCAAAAGGTGATGGCGGGCGATTTCGCCGCGTCCGAGGTGCGCTGGTTCGAAGGGGGCCAACTCAATGTGGCCTACAACTGCATCGACCGGCATCTGGCCCGGCGCGGCGAGCAGACGGCGATCATCTGGGAAGGCGACGAACCGGACCAGCAACAACATATCAGTTATCGCGAGCTGCACAGCGCGGTGGGCAAATTCGCCAACGCGCTCAAAGCCCGCGGCGTCGGCAAGGGCGACCGGGTCTGCATTTATCTGCCAATGATCCCCGAAGCCGCTTACGCCATGCTCGCCTGCGCCCGCATCGGCGCCATCCATTCAGTGGTGTTTGGCGGCTTCTCGCCGGAATCATTGAAAGACCGCATCCTCGATTCCGACTGCCGCGCGGTGATCACCGCCGACGAAGGCATCCGCGGCCGACGCCTGATCCCCCTGAAAAGCAATGTCGATACGGCTCTGGAAGACTGCCCGGACGTGCATACGGTTTTCGTTGTGCGGCGCACCCACGGCGCCATCGCCTGGCGCGAGGGCCGCGATGTTTGCTATCACAAGGCCACCGAGGCGGCGAGCGAGGATTGCGCGGCCGAAATCATGGACGCCGAGGACCCCTTGTTCATTTTGTACACCTCGGGCTCCACCGGCAAACCGAAAGGCGTATTGCACACCACCGGCGGCTACCTGCTCGGCGCGAGCATCACCCACAAGTACATTTTCGACTACCACGAAGGCGATATTTACTGGTGCACCGCCGACGTCGGCTGGGTAACCGGCCATTCCTACATCGTTTACGGCCCGCTCGCCAACGGCGCCACCACGCTCATGTTCGAAGGCGTTCCCACCAGTCCCGACGCATCCAGATTCTGGCAGGTTGTCGACAAGCACCAGGTGAACATTTTTTACACCGCGCCCACGGCGATCCGCGCCCTGATGGCCAGCGGCAACGAGCCGGTGCAACGCACTTCGCGCCAATCCCTGCGCCTGCTCGGCTCGGTGGGCGAGCCGATCAACCCGGAAGCCTGGGAATGGTATTACCACGTCGTTGGCGACGGCCGCTGCGCCATCGTCGACACCTGGTGGCAAACCGAAACCGGCGCCATCATGATTTCACCAGTGCCCGGCGTAACCGACCTCAAACCCGGCTCCGCCACGCGGCCCTTTTTCGGCGTCGCCCCGGCGCTGCTCGACGGCGACGGCAAGGAGCTGAGCGGTGAAGCGGTCGGAAACCTGGTGATCAAACAAAGCTGGCCGAGCCAGATTCGCACCGTGTACGGCGACCACCAGCGCTGCGTGGACACCTATTTCACCACCTACCCCGGCTATTATTTCACCGGCGACAGCGCCCGCCGCGACGCCGACGGCTTTTACTGGGTCACCGGCCGCGTCGACGACGTCATCAACGTCTCGGGCCATCGCCTGGGCACCGCCGAGATCGAAAGCGCGCTGGTATTGCACGAAGCCGTCGCCGAAGCCGCGGTGGTGGGCTATCCCCACGAAATCAAGGGCCAGGGCATTTACGCTTATGTCACCTTGATGACGGGCCTCGAAGCAACGGAGGCATTGCGCGGCGAACTGGTGCGCTTCGTCAGCAAGGAAATCGGCGCATTCGCCAAACCCGAAATCATCCAGTTCGCCCCCGCCCTGCCGAAAACGCGCTCCGGCAAAATCATGCGCCGCATCCTGCGCAAAATCGCCGCCAACGAACTCGAAAACCTCGGCGACACCACCACCCTGGCCGACCCCACCGCCGTAGAACAACTCATCAATAACCGCGCAAACCGGTGAACAAAATCCCCACAGCAAAAAAAGTGCGGCTGTAAACACTTCCCCTTTGAGGGGTGAGGCCCGGTCGGCGCAGCCGACGAAAAGCGCAGCTTTTCGAGGGCCGAACGGCTCGCCAAGGATGGCGAGACTGGGGCTAGTCGAAGCCAGCTGTCTCGCGCCAGGGACGGCAAGCACACCCCACCAGAACGCCCATGCGAACTCCCCCCTTGAGGGGGAGTCAAAACTGCGCAAGCAGTTTTGGTGGGTGAGGCCCGGTCGGCGCAGCCGACGAAAAGCGCAGCTTTTCGAGGGCCGAACGGCTCGCCATGGATGGCGAGACTGGGGGTAATCGAAGCCAATTGCCTCGCGCCAGGGATGGCAAGCACACCCCACGAGAACGCCGGTGCAAACTCCCCCTCAAGGGGGGAGTGTTTGCAGCATCCCGATCAGGGCGCGAAACCCCCTCCCTATTTTTTCGTCGATTTCGGGCAATTCTCCTGAAATCGACTATTTTTCTTGGTCAGCGGCGATGCGCCAAGTCGAATCTGTGCGCCGCCGTTGAATTCACCGGATTTCTTGACCCCCCGTCAAGCTGGTGGTAGCGTCATTCCCGTCGGTATTGGCGGGGAAGTGTTTTTCTTGTCAATAGGAATCGTCAACATGATCGAATTCATCTCGCTTGCGAAGGACAACGCCATACTGGTCATCGGCCTGCTCGCGGCCACCCTCTACCTGGAGAACCGCATCGACTCGGAATCGAACGCCCAACGACAGGAACTGTCGGCATTTCGAGAGGAAGTCCGCGCGGAGTTTTTCGACGTCCGGCATGAAATCTCGGAAGTCCGCACGGAGACTTCCGATGTCCGCAATCAAATCTCGGAAGTCCGCGAGGACTTGCGTGTCTTTAAACTCGAAACCGCCGACAGGTTCGCCCGGCTGGAGACGGAAGTCTCCGGCGTCCGCGAGGACTTGCGCGCCTTTCAGCTCGAAACCGCCGACAGGTTCGCCCGGCTGGAAACGGAAATCTCCGGCGTCCGCGAAGACTTGCGCGCCTTTCAGCTCGAGACCGCCGACAGGTTTGTCCGGGTCGAAGCGGAAATCTCCGAGGTCCGGCGGGATCTGCATTCTTTCCAACTCGAAACCACTGACAGGTTCGCCCGCCTGGAAACCCTGCTTGGGCAGCCCGGGCAGACATTGTGAAGCATCGACCTTCGCCCGCACCGGGACCAGCCAAAAGTTTCCAGCCCGCCAGCCAATGCGCAATGCGCAATGCGCAATCGCGGCATTCCGGATTTATCCTGAATGCGGGGCCGCCTGCGTCATCCGCGGGCAGTTCTTTGTATACTCCCGGCTTTTGCCCTGGGCAAACTCTGGAGGGAGCGGACAACGCTTGCTTGAGTCGCCCAAGGCCCATCCAACAGGAACATAAGGAAACATCATGGCGAAGCCCGGTGCGCGCGCGTACTACGCAATGAGCCTGCCCTTCAATGGCGACGCCATCCACACCGCGGTGCTGATGGCCGAGGCCGACCGTTGGCGGGACCATCACGTACTCTATGAAACCGACCGGGAAATCATGCTCGGGCTCGGCGCCCACGCCACACTGAAAGTGCACGAAGACCGGGCCGTTCTGCGCACCGCCGACAACGAACGCAGCTTCCCCGTTGAAGATTTTGGCGGCACGGTGGACGGTGCCCTGAAGGAAGCCAATGTGGCTGGCTGGCGCGCTTACGGCGTGGCGGATTTTGAATTGTCGCGGCACCTGCATGGCTTGGCGCCACCCAACCCTGACCGCCCACTGCTGCGCATGTGCATTCCCGAGGCGGAGGCGAGATTCACCCCGGGCTCGGTGCTGCTGCGGGCGCTGGATGCGGACACATTGGACGCGCTGCGCGCCTTGTTCCTGTCGGTCGCCGATGTTGCCGGCGAGGCCTCGGCAAGCATGCGAAACAGCGTCGCGGGCGCTCCGCTGCCGCTGGCGGATGGCGGCGACGAAAGCGAACGCCATTACAAGAAGATCGTCTCCGCCGCGCTTGAAGAAATCCGCTCCCACCAATACCGCAAGGTGATTTTGTCGCGCAGTGTCGATTTGCCGCAATCGGTTGATCTGGCGGCAAGCTACCTGAAAGCGCGCGCGGAAAACACGCCGGCGCGCTCCTACAAGGTCGCCCTCGATGGCGAACAGGTGGTCGGGCTGAGCCCGGAAACCGTGGTCGAGGTTTACGGCCGCCAGGTGTTCACCACACCGCTGGCCGGAACACGGGCCTTGTCGGAGGATTTGGCCGAGACTTTGCGGCTGCGGGAAGATCTGGTCAGCGACGCCAAGGAAATCGCCGAACACGCCATCTCGGTATACCTGTCCTTCGACGAGATGACGATGGTTTGCGACCCGGAGAGCGTCCGCGTCACCCAGTTCATGCTGGTCGCCCTGCGCGGCTCGGTGCAGCATCTGGCTTCCCGGCTGCAAGGCGAACTGCTCGCCGGCTGCAACGCCTGGCATGCGTTTTGCGCGCTGTTTCCCGCGGTGACCGCATCCGGCGTGCCGAAACGGGAATCCATCGAGGCGATTGGCCGGCTGGAGCCCCATGCGCGACAGCTTTACAGCGGTTGCGTGTTTGCCGCGGATGCGGACGGCATGCTCGACGCCGCGCTTGTGCTGCGTTCGCTGTACCGCAACGGGGAAAGAACCTGGTTGCAGGCCGGCGCCGGCATAATGAATCTGTCCAAGCCCGAAAGAGAATATGAGGAAACCCGCGAAAAACTCAGAACGCTGTCGAATTTCCTCGTCGTGGGCGACGACGGCGGCACTGCCGGCCAGCCGGCGCGGACCGCGCAAAACCAAAGGAAACGGATATGAACCTGCACCCGAAACAAGAAGCGGCGGCCATGGTGGCGACGCCGGGTCTTGACGGAACCTTGCGGCTGGACAGTTTCAACGCCAGCGCCTTCGAACTGGCCTTGCGCAAACTGATTGATGAATGCGAAGGCGATTTGATTCTGGATCTGCGGTCGGTCTCGTTTGTCAGCAGCGCCGGATTGCGTGTTGTGCTGATCGCGGCCAAGGTCTTGCGTGAACAAAACCGCCGGTTCCGCCTGTGCTCGCTCAGCAAGCCGGTGCAACATATTTTTTCGATCAGTGGTTTCAGTCGGGAAATGGAAATTTGCGCCGACCGCGCCGAAGCGCTGGCGTCACTTGAGCAACGCTAATTTTCCAGGTTGCGCGCCGGGAATGATCAACTTCCAATCCACCCGGCTGCACAGCATCGCCGACATGTTTCCACTCACGGCGCGGGGCGTCGTCTGCCTGCTTTGCGTCGCCTTCGCACTGCGCTGGTTTGGCTATGGCGCAATGGATCTGGTGGTGTTCGCGCTGGGCATTTGCGCACTGGCGATTCTATTGAGCTGCCTTTTTTCGGTAATCATTTGCGGCTTGATTTTGCAGCGGCGCATCCAGCGCGAAGGCGGCAATGAATACGCTCCCGCGCAAGGCGGGGGCAAGGCTTTCGAGGCCGATTTTCCCAACCAAACCGGCTTCAGCCTGCCGTCGGTTGGTCCGCTGCCGCTGGTGCGCCTGCAATGGTCCTGGCACCATCCGGACGCAATCGACTGCCGCGTCCGCATCGGCCCCGACGAGTCGCTGGAAGAAGAGATCACGCCGCGCAGGCGCTGCCTCAGCGGGCATGTGACGCGGCGCTTCGAAGTCACCGATGTGCTCGGCCTGTGCCGCTACTCCTGGCGCGCGCGGCTTGAACGCGAGTGCTATGCGCTGCCGCGCATCGAAAGCTTGAAAAAACTTCCTTTGCTGCATTCCTTCACCGCCGAGGATGGCATTCCACGGCAAAGCGGCGAAGCCGTCGGCGACCGCATGGAAATTCGTCCTTATGTGGCGGGCGATTCGGTGCGCGACATTCTCTGGAAGAGTTACGCCCGCACTGGACAGTTGAACGTGCGCCTGCGCGAACGCAGCGTCGCCCACGGCAAACGCGTATTGGCCTATTTGCATTCCAGCCCCGGTGACGAGGCCGCCGCGGCGGTCGCCAGGGCCGCGCTCGAATTCGGCGCGTTCGGGGACGATTGGCTGTTTTCCGCCGACGGCACCGAAACCCCCTGCGCCGAGTTGCCAGCCGCGTTGCGCGCGGTGGCGCGCTCCCGCGCCCTCGGCGAAGCCCACGCGCCCGGCCTTGCGCGCTTTCTGGCCGCGACCGAAAAACACGGCGCCACGCATTGCATCGTTTTTGCCGCCGCGGACGCGGTTGCCGAGCTTGCGGGCCTCTCCGGCGGTTTGTTCGGCAACCGATTCACCCTCGTGCTGGCCTTGGACGACTTGCGGGAAGCCGCGCAAACGCCATGGTGGCGCGGCTTTTTGTTGCGACCTTCGGCGGGGAAGCAAAATCAGACTCGCTACCTCGGCCGCGGCAAAACGCAAGCACAAGCACAAGCCCATGCGCCGCGCACACCGGGAAACCGCGAAGCGATTGATCACGGCGGCGGTTCACGCGCGGAATTGCTGTTATCATTCCAGGCATTGAAACCTGCGGTGGCGTCGATCATTCTGGTTGATCGCGGCACCGGCACTTGCTACGACGACAACTTGCGCAGGCTTTGAATCCTTGCGCAATTGCTGAACAATGCCCTTGCGGGTGGCGCGCCAACGGCGAAATCAACTTTTTTGCTCCGGATTCCGACGCGATGACGCAAGCTGCCGAACTTCAGACAAACTCCGGGAGATTGCCGCCCTCGACGCTGGCGCGCGCCGCCATCATCGCCGGCAGTTACTGGCTGTTGAGCCTGTCGCTGACTGTGGTCACGGGTTCCATCGCGGCGCTCGTCGGCTGCCTCGCCGCTTGTGTCCTGGTTGACTTGCGAGCGGGAAGCCAAGCCTTGCTCCGGCTGCGCGCGCCGGTGATCCCGCTGGCGGCGCTGGCCTTGGCAAGCATGGGGGCGCTGGCCGCCAATATCGTGGCCGGCAGCGCGCTGACGGCCGCCCTGCTGGGCCCCACCGCGGCCTTTCATGTGGCCGAAGGTGTGCGATGGCTCTGTTTCAGTTTCGCGCTGACCGGAGCCGTGCGGCTGTTCGCCGCGCGCGGCGGCGCCGGCGCCATTTTCGAGGTGTTGCTGGTGGCAAGCGGCTTCGTCGCGGTGCTGTCCGCGCATCGCAACGGCATGATCAACCGGCCTTTTTTCCTCGGCGATTTCGCCTTGAGCCGGGGGCTGGACCCAGCCACCATCCTGCTTGTGCTTGGCTGCGGCGCGGTGCTGTGTTTGTCCGCCCTGCTGCTGGTGGAAGAAAACCGCCGCCGCCTGCCCTACCACTTCGCGCTGTTTGGCCTGCTTTGCCTGTCGTTGATCGGCTATGTGCGGACCTTCGGCCTGCCCACACCGCAAATGACCGACGACCTCGGCCTCACCGGCAGCAACAGCCAACGTCGGGACAATCCCTTCCACGACGGCGAAAACGAAACCGACAGCAAGCGCGCGCCCGTAGCCATCGTGGTATTCCGGGATGACTACTCCCCAGACGGCGGCGCCTACTACTTCCGGGAATCGGCCTATTCCCAATGGAACGGCCAGATGCTCGATTTCAGCACGCATCCGGGGATGGACCGCGATCTGATCGCCGCGCCCGGGGCGCCGGCGCGGGAGACGGTTGGCGAGCGCGGACGCAAACTGGTGCGCACCACGATTGGAACGCTAACGCCGCACCGCTCTCCATTCGGGCTGGATACGCCAATCGCCTTGGAAAACAGCCCCAACCCCAACAATCTGCGGTTCAAGCGCACCTGGGACGCCCATTCGCTGGTGCCCGATTTCGACCTGAACGAATTGTTCGGCGCGCCGGTGGGCAACCCGGATTGGCCCGCGGAAGTTCGGCGGGAATACCTGCGCTTGCCGGATGACCCCCGCTACGGCGAGCTTGCGCGGGAGATCATCGCCGGCCTGCGGCCGCAATACGCCGATGACACATTCGCCCGGGCCTGGGCGCTGAAAACCTATCTGGACCGCAACGGCATCTACAGTTTGGCCAATGAACACGCCTGGGCCGAGGATCCCGCGGCTTCGTTCCTGTTCGGCGACCTGACCGGCTATTGCATGCATTTCGCGTTCGCGTCGACCTACCTGCTGCGCAGCTTGGGGATTCCAGCTCGGGTCGGCATCGGATACTCGGTGCCGGAGGCCAATCGCGCGGGCGGCTCATCGCTGCTGATCCAGGCGATTCACGGCCACGCCTGGCCGGAGATTTATTTCGAGGGCTTTGGTTGGGTGATTGTCGATCCGGCGCCGCAGCGCACGCTGGTGGACATGACCACCGATCCGCAAAACGAATTGCAGCAATTGCTCGGCGACATGTTGCGCGGCGAAGAGGCCTTCGAGGAGTTCCTGCAAGAACAGGCCGGTTACACGATCAACTGGCAACTGGTTCGCAACGCCGTGCCGGTCCTGC
The DNA here is from genome assembly GCA_965221015.1 of uncultured Pseudohongiella sp. Lineage (GTDB taxonomy): Bacteria > Pseudomonadota > Gammaproteobacteria > Pseudomonadales > Pseudohongiellaceae > UBA9145. The sequence goes on from OZ244859.1 coordinate 2,406,457, forward strand.
TCGCGGCCGTGTTGCTGGCCGCTTACCTGGTCAAAATGTACCGGCTCTGGATTCCGGCCCTGGCCGGGCCGGGCTCGCAACACCGGCTCAGCTACCGCGCCGCGCTGGACCGGCTGGCCGCCGTCGGAGTGCGCCGCCGCTTTGGCGAAAGCCGGGAAGCCTTCGCCCGCCGCGCCAGCGCGACCGCGCCGGCGCTGGCGACGCTGACCGATTGGCATTTGGCCCATGCCCTGGGCCAGACCCCGCCGCGCCTGGAAAACGGGGATTGGGCCGCCATGCGCCAACGGCTTGGCGGCGAAATCAGCGGCAATACCGCGGCCGGGAAGCGGATATTGGCGCTAATCGATCCTTTCTCCTGGCTTCGCGTCAGGTGAGGGGCGCCCAACGCGTTGACTTTCCTCCTGTGCGCTTGTCACTGCAAATGCGCAAAATGACGGCGGGAACGGTGGTTTCGCGCGGCAATGCCAACACCGCAGTCACAAACTGGATTGCCGAAAAATTTTGGAGAATTGCAAATGAGTTGGAACCAGGCCGCACAGGCCACGGATGGCACAACGGATAGCACCACCGAAGAGGCGCCGCAGCCAAGCCTGGCCGAGGCCGCCGCGGTGTTGCGGCGGCTGCGGGACATTGTGCGCAGCCGCGTGATCGGCCGCGACGATGTGATTGAATTGGCCATCATCGCCTTGATCGCCGACGGCCACGTGCTGCTGGAGGACTTTCCCGGTTCCGGCAAAACAACGCTCGCCAAGGCGCTGGGCGAAGCCATCGGCGACGACCGCGAAAGCGCCGGCGAGCATCCCATCGCGCCATTTCGCCGCATCCAGTTCACGCCCGACCTGCTGCCCTCGGACGTTACCGGTGTGCCGGTATTCGACAGCGCCAGCAACGCTTTCCATTTCCGCCATGGCCCGATTTTCGCCCATGTCGTGCTGGCGGACGAAATCAACCGCACTTCGCCCAAGGTGCAAGCGGCCATGCTCGAAGCCATGGGCGAAAAACAGGTCACCGTGGACAATGCGACCTACCCGCTGGATGCGCTGTTCTTTGTCATCGCGACCCAGAATCCGCTGGACATGGTCGGCACCTATCCGCTGCCGGTGCCGCAGCTCGACCGCTTTCTATTCAAAATCAGCATGGAACACATCGACCGGGACGCCGAACTTGAAGTGCTTCAGACCTGGCAAAGCCGCCGCGACGCCGACGACGGCGGCGCCGTTGGCCGCAATGAGATTCTCGCCAGCCGCGCGGCGATCGACCGCGAAGTGGGCATCGCCCCGGTCGTAAAATCCACCCTGGTCGACATCTCGCGCAATCTGCGCGCCGACGAACGGGTGCTGCAAGGCAATTCAACCCGTTCGCTGGTGCTGATGTTGCCCGCCCTGCAAGCCGCCGCGGCATTGCGCGGGCGCAATTTTGTCAGCGCCGAAGACATCGAACTGTTGCTGCCGCGGGTGCTCGGCCACCGCCTCGAACTGGCGCCCGGCGTGGCGCAACTGGACAGGATTTTGCATGACAACATGCGCGAACCCATGGAGCGCCTGGCCGCCAGCACGCTCACCTGAGGCTGGCCTGTCGCGGCGCGTAATCTGCTGGCCGGCGCTGTTTCAGGCGCTGGGCCTGATGCTGGGCCTGATGCTGGCCTGGGCGGGCCAGCCCGCCCTCGCCCAGGACGATGCCGCGCCCGGCCTAGACGATATCGAGTCCGTGCCCGCCCCGCTGTGTTTCGGTTTTCGCGATATCGACCATCCGCGCGCGCTGGAGATTTGCGACGCCCTGGCGCTGCGGGAAAACGTCAGGGCGAGAGAGCTCGGCGAAGCATGGGTTCGCCAACAACCGGATTCCCCCGCCGCGCAATACGCCTACGCCGAGGTGCTTTACTCCGCCGAGGGCAATTTGGCGCGGGCCTTGTTCCACCTCAACCGCGCCGAAAGTCTCACCGGCTACCAAGACATCAACCAGGCGCTGGAATCGGGCCAGATCCAGTGGCATTACCTGACGCTGAGCCAATTGTCGAACGTGCATCAATTGATGGGAGACCAATTGCGGGCGCTGGACTACCTCGACAAGATCAATACTGTCTACGGCCAGGACATCGAGTCTTTCCGCGGTTGGCCGCTGCTGAAGCTGAAACGCTACGACGAAGCCCGCGCCAGCGCCATGGCGGTGCTGGAGAACAGCGAGAGCGGCGGCGAGCAGGCGCGCGCCTGGAACACGCTGTGCGCGGTGGAATTGGCGAGTCTGGCGCCGGTCGATTCGATGGTGGTGTGCGAACGCGCGATCCAGGAGGAGGAAAACCGTGCCGCCCGTTCCGGCGCCGGCGAAACCGTTTATCTCACCAATGCCTCGGAAGTGGCCCTGTCGTTGTTGCGGATGGAAGCGGCCGAGGATTATCTTGACCGCGCCACGCGCAATTTGAACCCCGACAGTGTTGCCGACCCTTGGATTTACAAGCTTTATCTGACCATGAGCCAGGGCCGCTTCGACGAAGCCCGCGTAGCGCTCGACCGCATGCTGATCTGGCGCGAGAGCCAAACGCCGATCGTGGGTGTGATGAACCGCGCCGAACACCATATGGTCAGCGCGGCTTTCATGCTGCTCGCCGGCTATGCCGAAGACGCCGCCGTGCTCGCCGCAACGGCGCTCAACCAGCCGGACCGCAACGGCTCCTACAGCGCCGACGATTTCCAGAAGGATGCCACCGCGGCGCTGATCCACGCCATCGCCAACCGCATGCGCCACCAGCTTTTGCTGGAAGAAGCCGCCGGCGCCGGCTGGGGCGCCGCGCTCAAGGCGCGCCTCGACGGGGCCGGTTTGCTGATTTCCGCCTGGCGCTCGGAGCGCTTTGCGGCTTCGCTGTTCACCCGCTCCGAAGTGCTCCTGAACCGGCTGCGGCCCTACGCGCCACTCGATGTTCACATACCGGAATGGATCGAGCCCGAACTGGTGCGCATGATCGGCGCCGGCGTCGTGCGCCAGGCGCTGGACCAAGCGCTGGAGGCGGGCGCATTCTCGCTCAACACAGGCTATTACCATGCCTGGCTTGCCGAGGTGGCGGCGGTGGAGGGCGATGCGGCCGCGGTCATTGAACACGGCGGGCGCGCCTTGGGAGAATTGCCCGCGGTGGAAGCTTTGTTGCGCGCCCGGGTGGCCGCGCGCTTGGGGCAGGCGCATTGGCGGCTCGCCCAATACGAACCGGCGCTGGAGAATTTCGCGATCGCGTTTCGCGGCGACCCCGGCGTCAGCCGCCGGCTTGGCATTGCATTGCCGGTCACTGTGCGCGCACCCGGCGGCGGCCCGGCGCGCGAGTTGGCCGACATCTTGCGCGCTTCCCCGCGTTTCAGGGAGCACGCGAACGGCTTTCCGCTCGAAATCGCAAACGATGGCGGCATCTGTTTGCGCGCGCGATCGGGCGCCGCGCTGTCGTGCTATACTGCGCCCGCCGGCAGCGCCGTCGAGGCCAGCCGGGCATTTCATGTTTGGGCCTTCGGGCCCGGAATCGAGATCGGCAGCGCGCAACGTTCCGCTTTGCGCGGCTCCAGCGTGATCCTCGCCAATGGCGCCCGGCGCATGGAGAACGGCCCGGAACTTCTGGACGAAAACTGACCCCGGCGCGCCCTCCGACTCTCACGGCAGTCCAGTGACCGACCACACACAATTGTCAAAGCGGCTGATTGTCCTGCTTGCGGCGGTGTCCGCGCTTGGGCCGTCCGCCACCCAGATCCTGTTGCCGGCGATTCCGGTGATACGGCAGGATTTCGCCGTCAGCGACGACGTCGCCCAACTCACCTTGAGCTTGTCGATGGCCGCCATCGCCTTGGGCACGCTGAGCTATGGACCGCTGGCGGACAAGTTCGGCCGCAGGCCGATCATCATGCTTGGGCTGTTCATCTGTTTGCTGGGCTCGCTGCTCAGCGCCGTGGCCGAAACCATCGAATTGCTCGTCGTCGGCCGCTTCGTGCAGGCGTTCGGCGCCGCCGTGGGCCTGGTGCTGGCGCGGGCCATCATCCGCGATGTGTATGGCCCCGCCGAATCCGCCCGGGTGATCGCCACCCTGGTCATGGTGATGGTTGTCATTCCGATGATTTCGCCGGCGGTTGGCGGGGAATTGCTGATCCGTTACGGCTGGCAGTCCATCGGCGCCGCCTTTGCCGTTTTCAGTTTGGCCATGCTGCTCATGACCGCATGGAGCCTGCCGGAAACCCTGCGCGAACCTGTGCCTTTCGCGGGTGTGGGCGCCATGCTGCGCACCTTTGGCGACTTGATGTCATCGCGGGTGTTCAGCGGCTACGCGTTTTGCGTCGCTTTCGTCTCCGTGGTCTTTTTCAGCTTTATCGCCGCCGGCCCCGAAATCCTGGTGTCGGTCTACGGGCGACCCGCCAACGAGTATGGCTACTATTTCATCTTGATGCCCTGCGGTTTCATGGTGGGGAACTTCGTTTCCAGGCATCTGGTGCGCAAGCTGCATGTCGACCGGCTGATGCTGATCGGCATGACGATTGCCATCGCCGGCATTTGTCTCGCCTTCGCCTTGCAGCTTGTCGGCTGGCTGCACCCGCTGGCCTTGTTCGCGCCGGTGTCGCTGACCGTGTTGGGCAACGGCATTACCTTGCCCAACGCGCAAGCGGCGGCCATCAACGAGTTTCCGCAGCTGGCGGGCAGCGCTTCGGGCCTGACCGGATTCCTGCAAATGGCGCTTTCGGCGCTGGCGGCGCAACTGGTGGCGGCGGTTTACAACGGCACCGCCTATCCGCTGCTTTGCATCATGTTGCTGGCAGCCCTGCTTTCGCTGGGCAGTTTCCGCGCCGGTGTCGGGCTGGGCAACACCGGCCTGGCGGCGGGGGCGAAACTGCGCGATCAGGTTGGCGGCGCCGATTCCCGCAGTTGAGCCAGAAACTGTTCTTCCTCGCGCAAGCAGCGCAGGTCCAGCAATAGAACACCATCGCGAATCCTGCCGATCACCGGCCGCGGCAATGACCGCAAACGCCCGGCGAGCTGCCGCAGGGCCGTGTCCCTGCCGCCTGATTGCGCCGCGGGCGTGATTCGCAAGGCGGTGCTTTCGAGCTGACTCAGCGGCAGCGCGCCACTGCCGATCTGGCTTGCGCAATCGGCAAGCTCCACCTTCGCGGCGGCCCCCAGCGCCTCCGCCACCGGCGCCAGCAGGCGCTCGCCCAGAGCGCGAATTTCCGCCGCCGGCCGGGTCAGGTCCGCCAGCATGGGCAGCCTGAACGGCAGTCTTTGCGGATCCTTGTACAAGTTCAGCACCTCGCGCAAGGCGGCGATGGTGATTTTGTCGACGCGCAAGGCGCGCTTCAGCGGATTGCGCCGCGCGCGCTCCACGAGTTTGCGCCGGCCGACGATGATGCCGGCCTGGGGTCCGCCGAGCAATTTGTCGCCGCTGAAAGTCACCAGGTCCACGCCTTCGGCGAGCGCTTCGCGAACGGTTGGCTCATGGGGCAAATTGTGGCGGGCGAGATCGATCAATGTGCCCGAACCAAGGTCGTGGACGAAGGGAAGGCCCCGGTCCCGGGCCAACTGGCTTAATTCCGCCGCGGCAACCGCATGGGTGAATCCGCGCACTTCGTAATTGCTGGTGTGCACTTTCAGCAGCAGCGCGCTGCGCTCGTTGATGGCGTTTTCAAAGTCGGCCAAATGCGTGCGGTTGGTGGTGCCCGTTTCACGCAAAATGCAGTTGGCGCTTTGCATGATGTCGGGCATGCGGAAAGAGCCGCCGATTTCCACGAGTTCGCCGCGGGAAACGACAACTTCGCGACCCGCGGCCAAGGTGTTGAGCACGAGCAAAACCGCGGCGGCGTTGTTGTTAACCACGGTGGCGGCCTCGGCGCCGGTCAACTCGCACAGCGTCGCTTCCAGGTGATGGTCGCGGTCGCCCCGCCGCCCTTGCTCGAGATCATATTCGAGATTGCAGGCCCCCGCGGCCGCGGCGATGGCCCGAACCGCTTCTTCCGGCAAGGCCGAACGGCCGAGGTTGGTATGCACCACGGTGCCGCTGAGGTTGAAGACCGGCTTCAGCGTGGCGTCGAATTCGGCAGCGATCTCTCGCTCCAGCGTCGCGCACAGCCGTGCCTGGAAATCCCCCGCCGCCAGCAGCTTTTCCGCCTCAAGGTCGCCCTTTCGCAACTTCTCGCGCAGGCGCGCCAGTTCAGTCCGCGCCGCGAGCTTGCAGGCCTCGGTTCCGTATTGCCCGATCGCCGCGGCGAGCTCTGGCGCCTTGAGCACCCGGTCCACCGAAGGCAGGGATCTGAAGCGGCTTGCCGTCACAACCTGAACGCTCTCTCCCGAGGCCGGAATTTTCAAACTTCATGAACGCGCTACAACAAGGCCTCGATGCGGTCCATCAGGTCTTCCATGCGCCGCAGCACCGGCGCGTAAGCTTCCGCCTGGGTCATGTCCAGCCCGGCCTCGTTGCGCAGGATATTGTGGGGATAATCGGAGCCACCGGCGCTGAGCACGCGGATGAAAGCGTCGCGCACGGCTTCGTCGCCGGCCAGGAACTGCTCGGCGAACCAGGCCGCGCCGCTGATGGAGGTGGCGTATTGGAAGACGTAAAAGTCGTAATAGAAGTGCGGAATATAAGCCCATTCGACGGTGTAGGCGTCGTCGATGGCGAGCACGCCGAGGTCGTGGCCGTGGTAGCGCTTGAGCAAATCGCCGTAAATCTCGGTCAGGCGCGGGCCGGTCAGTGGTTCGCCGCGTTCGGCGGCGCGGTGAATCGCGAGTTCGAATTCGGCGAACATTGTCTGGCGGAACAAGGTGCCGCGAATCTGTTCGAGCGCACCGCCGAGGTAGAACAGGCGCTCGGCGTCGCTTGCGGCGTTCGCGATCATGTATTCCTGCACCAGGATCTCATTGATGGTGGAGGCCAGTTCCGCGGTGAAGGTCGAATAGCCCGCGGTTTCGAACGGGTTGTTGGCGTTGGCGAGCAGGCTGTGGACCGCGTGGCCCCATTCGTGGGCGAAGGTGGACATGGACTCGTAGTCGTCGTTGTGGTTGAGCAGCACATAGGGGTGCACGTCGTAGATCGAGCCGTTCATGTAAGCGCCCGAGCGCTTGCCGGGCTGCGGATGGCTGTGCATCCAGCGCTGGGACAGGCCGTACTGGAGCAATTCCAGATATTGCTCGCCGAAGGGTTCCAGCGCGGCGAAGGTGATTTCCGCCGAGCGGTCAAGGTCGAAAACGCCGGTTTCCGCTTGCACCAGGGGCGGGTAAATATCGAAATAGCGCAGCTCGTCGATGCCGAGCAGGCGCCCGCGCAGTTCTAGATAGCGGTGGAACAGCGGCAGAGCGTCGTTTACCTGGGTAACGAGTTGCGTGTAGACCTCCGGCGGCAGGCCGTCGGCGAACAGGTTGGCCTCGAGCACGCCGGCATGATTGCGCGCGCGGGCGCTGAACACATTGGCCTGGACTTCGGCGGCGAGCGTTGCGCCCATGCCGTCGGCGAATTGATTCCAGGCGCCCCAGAAAGTGTCGAAGACGAGTTTGCGGTCTTCGCGGTTCGTTGCCGCGCGCCAAAACGAATAACCCGCTTGGCTCAAGGTCGCTTCGGTGCCGTCGCTCAAGGTCACTGTCGGCCAGGGAATGTCGGCGTTGGCGTAGTTCTCGTAAATCTGCTGCGGCGCCGACAGCACCAGGCCGGCCTGGGCGAGAATCGCCTCGGTGCGCTGGTCCAGGGTATGCGGTTCCGCGCGCAGAATGTCTTCCAGCAAGAAGGCGAATTTTTCCAGCCGCGGCTCCTGTTCGCGGAAGCTGCGGATGTTGTCCGCGCCGATGGACAAAATCTCGGGGCGAATCCAGGCGCTGGCCTGCTCCAGATTGGACAGCATCTGCCGGGCGCGGCCGAAACGCGATTGGGCGGCCGGTTCGCGCTGATCGACATCCCGCGAAAGGCTGGTGTAAACGTAAACCCGATACGCTTCCTTGGTGGTGTCGGACCGGGCTTCAAGGGCATCCGCCAGTTCGGCGGCGCCGTTGTCCAGCGTACCCCGGTAACGCGACAAGGCGTCAATGCGGTTGAACACCGAATTGATGGCCGCCTCCCAATCCTGTTCCGTCGGGTAAATATCCGTCAGGTCCCATTCCTGCCGAACCGTGTCGGATTGGGCGCGGGCGTCCGCGGCGAATCCCGTCACAAGCGCGAAAACGACAATGGTGGCAATGGCAAAGGCAGGCATGTCAGTCAATACTCCCCAGGTTCGATTGCGCGATTCTAACCCAAACCAACCCGTCCGGTAGGTGCTCTCGGCGGCTTGCTGGATTCGCGGTGGTGCGGACCTTGGAAACGGTTCGAGTCAGCCCAAGCAAATTGACGGGCGGGTGGCAGCGCCGATAGCCCGCGAGAGGCGATTCGCGTATAGTTCGGCTCTGCCGCCAGGGTGACGATACTCGTTGGAGAGTCCCAAAAAATGGCCACCAGCAAACCAGCCAAAACTGATCCCCGGGAACTTCCCTCTTACACGATTACGGAGGTCGCGCACTACCTTAATGTGCCCGCGGCCACCATCCGATATTGGTCTGTGGGTCGGGATGGAAATGAGCCGCTGATAAAAGTTCCGGGAGATTCTCCGACGCTGCTTTCCTTCCTGAATCTCACCGAGCTCCATTTGCTTGCCGCTATCCGGCGCGAACACCAGTTAAAGATGCCAAACATTCGCAGGGCAATCGATTTCCTGAGGGGAAATGCTACGAACCCTTTGGACAAACGCCATCCATTAATCAGCCGCGACCTGGAAACTGACGGATTGGATCTGTTTGTCCAAGAGTATGAACAACTCGTCAATGTCAGTGAAATGGGCCAGCTTGCCATGCGCGAAATCATCAGTTTCGCGCTCAAACGAATTGACAGGGATGTTTCCGGAATACCAATAAAGCTTTTCCCTTACACGCGCTCCGCTCTGTCGGTGGATTCCCTTGAGCGGTCGCCCGCGAAAATAATCATTGATCCCCGAATTTCCGCCGGTCGGCCCGTTGTGGCGGGCTCCGGCATCACCACTGAATGTATCGCTGAACGCTACAAGGCGGGCGAATCCATCAAGGACTTGGCTGAAGACTATGAGCGCACGGAAGAGGAAATCGAAGAAGCGATCCGATGCGAACTCCCGATCGCAGCCTGAACCCGCGCTTTTCCTTGATCGCAACCTTGGAAAGCACATCATTGCAAATCGGCTGAGCGCCGAGGGAATTTCGTTCAAGCTGCATGACGACCTGCTTCCCTTGGACGCCCCCGATGAGGAATGGATCGCTGATGACTTTTGAACGAGAGATAACATGACTTCGCGACGGGAGATGTTGCAGGCGTTGGGGGCGCTGCCGCTGCTGGGCGCTTGCGCGGCCTCCGGCGGGGTGTCCGGGGCGAATTTCACGCCCTCGGGCGTGCCGCTGCGCCGGGTCAAGGTGGCGGACGAGCGCGTCATTCGCACCATCGCCGGTCTGCGGCCGTTTCGCCGCAGCGGTTTCAATGTCTCGGCGGAAATGCGTGGCGCAAAAACGCTGATTCACAACTACGGCCATGGCGGTGGCGGCATTTCGCTTTCCTGGGGAACATCGAGTCTTGCGCTGGAGCTTGCAGGCATCGGCAACCGGCGCGAATGCGCCGTGATTGGCGCGGGGGTCATGGGCCTGACCACCGCGCGCCTGGCCCAGGACCGGGGCTGGAACGTCACAATCTATTCGAAAGATTTGCCGCCGAACACCACTTCCAATGTTGCCGGCGGGCAATGGTCGCCCACTTCGGTGTACGACGAAGAATTCGTCACCCCCGTATTCCGGCAGCAGTTCGACCGCGCCATGGCCATTGCCTATCGCCATTTCCAAGACCTTGTAGGGCCGCGCTACGGCGTGCGCTGGATCAGCAACTACAATTTCGCAAGCGATGATCCCGTTGAAGAGGCGTTCCATTCCCGCTACGCGGATTTCTATCCGCAATTGCGCGAAATGGGAAGCACCGACCATCCTTTTCCTGTCGCGAATGTGCGCCATTACGACACCATGCTGATCGAGCCGGCGGTGTTTCTGCCCGCGTTGATGTCCGATTTCCACAGCGCCGGAGGGAAGCTCAACATCCGCGAGTTCAGCAACGCCGAGGAAATCCTCGCCCTTGACGAAGATGTAATCTTCAATTGCACCGGCCTCGGCTCCCACGCGCTGTTCGGCGACGAGGCGCTAATGCCGGTCAAAGGCCAGCTCACTTTTCTGCTGCCCCAGGAAGAAGTTGAATACAACGTCCTCGGCAACGGCGGCCTGTACATGTTCCCCCGCAGCGACGGCATCCTGCTCGGCGGCACCTACGAGCGCGGCGAATGGAGCCTGGAACCCGACCCGGAAGCCACCCGCCGCATCCTCGACGGCCACCGCCGATTTTTCGATGCCATGCACGACCCATGGTCCACCTGAACCAACCCCGCTCTTATCCGAACTGAGCAATTCCCGGCAAGCAAAACCAGCGCCCGCCACAAAATGCGCCAGACCTCCCAACGCACGCCAATCATAGACTTTTGCGGACTTTGCCTTTACTCTTTGAGGTTGATAAAGAAGCCAGCGGGAAAAACCATGACTAGAAAATTCGCCAGGTATCTTGGTCTTGCCGTCCTCCCCGCCGCGTTCGGCGCGGCGGCCCAGGACGCGCCCACTTTTTACCAGGACGCATTGCCCGTTTTTCAGAAGAATTGCGTCGCCTGCCATCAGCCGGATGGTCCCAGCGTGGGGGGCATTTACGCGCCGATGTCGTTGATGGACTTCGAGGCGGCGAAAATGTGGGCGCCATTGATTCGCAATGCCCTGGAAACCGGCTACATGCCGCCCTGGGGCGCCCACGAGCGGCATCGCGGGGAATTCAAGGGCGAGCGCTACATCGACAAGGCCGAAAAAGACCTGCTGATCGCATGGGTGGACGGCGGCGCGCAGGAAGGCGACCCCGACCTGGCCGCCAATGCCGAAGGCTTGGTCGCTTCGAGTGTCGGCACCACCTTGCCCGAGTCAGGCTGGTGGATTGGCGACCCGGACCTGGTCGTCAAGTTCGATGAACCCGTGTACGTGCCCGACGAAGTTGAAGACTGGCAGCCGACGGTTCAGATGAACTACGAAGAAGGCGCGCACCAGGAGCCGCGCTGGATATCCATGGCTGAACTGCGTCCCGGCGGCCCCTGGGTGCACCATATTGTTTCAAGCCACATGGGAGTGGGCGTTCCCGGCCGGGGGCCCTTCACCTACCCGGAAGGATGGGGCGTATTGCTGCCGGAAGACCCCTTCATCACCGTGAACATGCATTATCACAAGGACCCGGTGGCGGGCTCGGCTGTCTACGACGACACCCAGGCGGCGTTCAAATTTTACGAGGATGGGGACGTGATCGACCACGTGGTCGAAACCAACCTGCTGCCGCATCGCGACTGGACCATTCCCGCGGGAGATCCCAACTACGAGGTAAACAACACCTTTGACGTGGAGGAAGACATTTTCCTGCTATCCATGGGTCCGCACATGCATTACCGCGGCAAGGCCATGCGCTATGAATTGGAATATCCCGACGGCGAGATGGAAACCCTGCTCTGGGTGCCGAATTACGATTTCAACTGGCAGTTCCTCTACGAATACGAGGAACCAAAGTTCATTCCGGCGGGTTCCACTTTGCACATGTCCTGGTGGTTCAACAATTCCGAAAGCAACCGCTACAACCCGGACCCCGGCGCGGATGTGGTCTACGGCCCGGCCACCACCGACGAAATGGCCAATGCGCGAATCTATTACGCGCCCGTCAAGCAGCGCGGTATTGTAGTCGGCCGCGATCTGCCCCAGGATGTCCTCGAAACCGCCCGCGCAACCGAACAATTGCGCCGCGAGCGGACGGAATTGCTCGACCAGAGCGCGGACGATTTTTCCTGGCTGACCGAAGACAGCAATTAGACAAGCTCTAAAGATTTCCGAAATCCACAAGGGAAGCGCTGACTCGCTCTGACATTCCCACAAGCGCCGCGACCCGGCGGAGGAGGCGGAAAATGAAGATCAAATTTTGGAAACTGGCGGCGGTGTCCTGCCTGGCGAGTCTCGCCGGCGGCGGCTTGCACGCCCAATCCGACGACGGCTGGGTCAACAGCCGCACGCCCGACGGCCAGCCGGACCTGCAAGGCGTGTGGACCAACGACACCATCACACCCATTGAGCGTCCCGCCTCCCTGGCCGACCGCGAATTTCTCACCGCCGAGGAAATCGAGGCCATGGAAACCGGCATCGCCCAGCGCCGGACCGAAGCCGACAACAACATCGTCGTTCGCGCCGGCGGCAATGTCGGCGGCTACAACCAGGTCTGGCTCGATTCCGGCGACACCGTGCTGTCCACCGGCCAAACTTCGATGATCGTCGACCCGCCCAACGGCCGCGCGCCGATTCTCGAAAGCGCCTTGGCCGAGCGCGATTTCTATTTCGCCAACGTCGAAAACCATTACATTTACCACACGGTCTGGGACCGCTGCATCACCCGCGGCGTACCCGGCTCGATGCTGCCGGCGGGCTACAACAACGCCTATCGCATCATTCAGACACCCGACACGATCACCATCGTCTACGAGATGATCCACGATGTGCGTGTCATTCCACTAAACAAAACGGAACACCTCGACCCCAAAATCCGCCTTTGGATGGGCGACTCGGTGGCGCATTGGGAAGGTGAGACCCTGGTGATCGAGACGAAGAACTTCAATGACCGCGGCATGATCGCCAACAGCAGCGCCGGCGGGCGACTGAAAGGCGTGCCGGCTTCGGATCAATTGCACGTGGTGGAGCGGTTCACCCGCGTCAGCGAGGGAACCATCATCTGGGAAGCCACCATGACCGACCCGGAGGCCTTTTCCTCGCCGGTGACAATCTCGATGCCGCTGACGCTGGAAAACGACTATCAAATGTATGAATACGCCTGCCACGAAGGCAATTACGCGATTCCCAACATCCTCAGCGCAGGCCGGGCCCGGGAGCGCATGATGGCGAGCGACGACTGACCGGGCACCGCCCAAAACAATTCCGGCAGCGCTTATCCGGCGGCGATCAGCCGCGGGTCCTTGATCCGCGCGTGAACCACTTCCAGCGGGTGCCGGCAAACCCCGGCCTTGCGAATCAGCTTGCTCTCGCAATCGTCGCAGCGCACGCATTCCTTGAAATCGATTTTCGGACCATCGATGGCGCCGGTGGGGCAGGAATGCTCGCAAACCTTGCAGTACCCGCATTGCCGCACGCGCTTGATGCGGAACGGAGAGATCAGCGAAACCACGCCGAGGGCCGCGCCAAGCGGGCAAGCGTAGCGGCAATAGAAACGGCTTATGAATACCGAAGCCGCGAGGAAGGCAAACAGGATCACCCATAGCCAAAGGGACTGGCTGAAATAGAAGATCGTGCCGAAAGGTTCGAAATACTGGAACAGGCTGAGGTCGGCGAAAGCCAGCGCCATCACAAGCAGCAGGGCGAGGACGCCATACTTGATGTAGAGTGCGGCCCGGTGCATCGCCCGCGGCAATTCCCTCTGGAAATGCCGCGGCAGCAAGCGGCTGATGAAATCCTGCAAGGCGCCAAAAGGACAAAGCGAGGAGCAGAACACCCTGCCCCAGAGCAAAGTGGTCAGCGCCGTGAACACCACGATAATCAAGGTCGGCAAGTCGGTGAGCAACATAGCCGGACCTTGCTTGACGAGGTTGAGAATGTGGGACACCGAGAGAAAGCCGCCGTCGACCCAGCCGAGATACACCAAAGTGAAAGCGAGCGTGGTCCAGCGCAAGCTTGAATTCTTGGTCGCGAAACTGAGGCTCACCAAAGCCAGCAGGAAAAGCAGCGCGCCGGTTTGCATGGGCGGCGCGGTCTGTATCAGATAGGCGATGCGGCTCGTGTCCGCCGTCAAGGCGATGTCGTCCGCGTCGAACTCGCTGAACTCCGGCGGCAGTTGCGCACCTTGGGCCAGGGCCAGCGGCAGCGCGGGCACCTGGTAGTCGAGACTGGCCATATAGCCAAACTGCGCAACCTGGTCGCTGAGATCGTAATGCACGGTGAACGGCTGGGAGATATCGATTAAACCGCCCAGCACCATGGCGCCTGCAAAACGCACCTGGTCGGCGATCTTGCCGTTGTCGGCGCTGCCCACGTATACGAAACGCCGCCGTTCGAGCCGAGTGAACTCGCCATTTTGCTCCAGCGCCAACCGCTCCTGCCGGAACGGCTGACTGGAATTTCCGGCAATGCCCACAAGCACAAGATTGCCCTCGCTGGCCCGGGCGCTGGCTTCGCGCTCGGCGCGGGAATAATCGTCGGCGCCGACGAGCAATTCGCCAAGGCCGTCATGTCCCATGAAAGCAATTTCCAGATGCAGCACAGTGCCGTCGGCCATTGCCGCGTCCAGCTCGCGCACCAGCCCGTCGGCCTTGAAGTCTTCCCAGCTTTTCGCGGCCAGAAACTGCAGTGCGCGGCCGTCAGCATTGGTGGAGCGCGCGTATTCGCTGTTGGGCAGATGTTCCAGCGCGACCCGGCGCGCGGCATTGCGGATGCCCCGGGCAACCGCCCAGGCGGTAATTGTGGCGCGGGAGATGCCGTCGACGTCCCGGCCGATGCGAAAGCCCTCGCTGATTCGCTTGCCGGAGAATTGCTGCGGGAATCCCTCGGTGTTGATGAAATCGCCGCGGATGCTTTTGTAGGACTCGGTGTAATGGACGATTTCCAGCCCGGTCACGGTGCCGTCGGTGTCCATGCCCACGAGCATGTCGATGGGGGCGCTGTAGCCGATTTCTTCCGGTGGCAAATCGGGTGTGAAAAAGACATAGCCGACGAGCGCGGAATCTTCGCCCGGGCCAGCATGGCCGGCGTAAATCGGCAGTGAACTGTCCGCGGGGGCGAAACTTTCCGCGCCGGGCAGCACCTTGCGCATCTGCTCAATGCCGACTTCGGCGATACTGTCCACCTGGGCCATGGCGACAGAGGAAACAGTCAGCAAACAGCAGATCGCTGGCGCCGCCAGTGCGATTCGCTTGTGCCAAGCCGAATTCATACCGCCAATCCCTCACCAGTCCGCATGATCGGCGTGTTCGCCGCCGCCCGCGGCGAACCCTGCTTGTTCCGCTCGTCTTTGCCCGGCCTTGCCCGCCTGGGCTTTTGAGCCGCCGCGGGCAATCCCCCTGTCAGGTCTTGGCCAGCAGAATGCCTTCCTCGTTCTCGGACTTGCCAATCACAACCGCGCCGCAGGAGTCCGAGAAAATGTTGATCGAAGTGCGGAACATGTCCAGCACCCGGTCGGTCACGAGCAACAGCCCGATCGCCTCGACGGGCAATCCGATGGCGGTCAATATCACGGCGATCGCCACCAGGCTGGCCGCGGGAATGCCGGCAACGCCGATGGAAGTCAGCAGCGCGATCAACACGACGGTGAACTGGGTGCCGAATGTCATGTCGATCCCGTAAGCCTGGGCGATGAAAATCGCCGCGACGCATTCATACAGCGCCGTGCCGTCCATATTGATCGTGGCGCCGAGGGGCAGGCAGAAACTGGTTACCCGGTCCGACACGCCGGCCCGGTCCCGGGTGCACTCCATGGTCAGCGGCAAGGTCGCCGAGGAGGAGGCCGACGAAAACGCGGTCAAAATCGCCGGCGCCATTGCCTGGAAATGAAGAAAGGGATTGACCTTGGCCAGGTACTTCAACATCAGCGGCAAAGTGATGAAGACGTGGAACGACAGCGCCAACACCACGGTGATGAAAAACCGCAGCAACGGCTCGAAGGCGCCAAAGCCGGTGGAGGCAACGGTCTCCGCCACCAAACCGAACACGCCGATGGGCGCGAAGCTCATGATCCACATGGTGATTTTCATCATGGTGGCGAATACGCCGGACCAGAAGCTGAGCAGGGTTTCCCGAGGGCCTTCCGGAATGCGCGACATGAAAAAGCCGAACACGAGGCTGAAGAAAATCAGCCCGAGCATCTGCCCTTCGGCGGCCGCGGCCACGATATTGGTCGGTATCATGCGCAGGAAAATGTTGACGATGTCGTTGCCGCCGCGCCCTTCCACGCTGGCCATGGCCGTGGCCAATTCGCCGCTGTCCACGGTCAAATTGAGCGCGTCCCCCGCCGGCTGGCCGTTGATGATCCCCGGCGCCAGCAAGTTGACGAAGAACAATCCCACCAAAATCGCCAAAGTGCTCGTGGTGGCGTAGTACAGAACGGTTTTTCCGCCAAGCCTGCCCAAATCCGCGCCATGGCCGAGGTTGGCGATGCTGACGATGATGGAGGACATGATCAGCGGAACGATGATCATGAGCAGGGCGTTCAGGAACAACGTACCGAGAAAGTCGTAGATTCCGTAGAAAGTGACGCCGAAAAGGCCCATTTCGGTACCTGTGATGGAACCGAAGAAAACCGCCAGGACCAGGGCGATCAATATTTGCCAGTGCAGTTTCAACTTGCGCATTCTTCTCTCCTAACGCCCGCGGCGAAGCGCCGGCAAAGCGCCTCGGTCCGGACATGGTTTCCGTGTGCCGCGGGAAAGCGCTTGCTTGACTGGGGCTTCCCCGATTGTTCACCTCGCGCGCGGCCAGCTCCGCGCCGCCGCATTGCTGCCACCGGCAAACTGTGCCGATGATACTTGAGACGGGCCGTCAAACACACCCTCAGACGGACGGCATTCGCGCAAAAGCGACTTTTCGAGGCAAGTTTTTGACTTGCCCGGCGGGGGCTGTTTATGCTGAGACACTTTCTTCGCAAACAGGGCCCTCGCAAACAGGGCGGGCAAAATGAAAAGAATCCGTTGCTTGCTGCTGGCGCCACTTGCACCATTGGCATTCGCCCAGACCGGGCCGCTAACGCCCGTCACCGACGCCATGCTGGCGGACCCGCCGCCCGGCTCGTGGCTGAACTGGCGCGGAAACCAGGGTAGTTGGGGTTACAGCGAACTCGACTTGATCCATACCGGCAATGTGCATGAACTGCAACTGGTCTGGTCCTGGTCGTTCGACGACACCGGGGCCGGCCAAGCCGCGCCGCTGGTGCATGATGGGGTAATGTTCCTGCCGGGTCCGCGGGGCCTGATCCAGGCGCTGGACGCGGCCACCGGAGACCTGCTTTGGGAATATCGCCCCGGCATCACCCCGGCGCTGCCGGAATCCGGCGCCGTGCCGCTGGGCCCGGATCAACTCGGCGATGCGGTGCTGCCTGCTACCGCGTGGGCCGGTGTCGGCCGCGGCGTGCAGAAGAATATCGCCATCTACGGCGAGCGAATTTTCGCCGCCACCGAGAATGCCAGTGTGCTCGCCGTGGACAGCCGCAGCGGCCTGCTGGCCTGGGAATCGCCGGTTGCCGACCCGGCCATGGGCTACAACTATGTCGCGGGTCCGATTATCGCCGGCGGCGTGGTCGTCACCGGCATCAGCGGCTGCGAACGCTTCAAGCCGGGCGCCTGCTACATCACCGGCCACGACCCCGCGACCGGCGAAGAGCTCTGGCGCACCAGCACCGTGGCGCAACCGGGCGAGCCGGGCGGCGATTCCTGGGGCGATCTCGCGCCGGAGTTCCGCGCCGGCGGCGATAGCTGGATTTCCGGCAGTTACGATGCCGCGACCGGCCTGGTCTATATTGGCACCGCGCAAGCCAAGCCCTGGGCCCGGGTTGTGCGCGGCACCGACGGCGACGCGCTCTACACCAACAGCACCCTGGCCCTCGACCCGCGCAGTGGCGAAATCGTCTGGTATTTCCAGCATCTGCCGGGAGAAAGTCATGACATGGACGAAGTGTTCGAAGCGGTGCTGGTTGATTTGGACGACCGCCAATCCCTTTTCAAGATGGGCAAGCTTGGGATTCTGTGGCAACTGGACCGGGAGACTGGGGAATTCATCGCCGGCACCGACATCGGCTATCAGACCATTGTCGATTTCGACCCGGTCACCGGCGCCGTGCGCTACCGCGACGGCATGATCCCGCGCATTGGGCAAGAGCTGGATATGTGCCCAAGCACCTCGGGCTTCAAAAGCTGGCGCGCCATGTCCTTCTCGCCCCGGACCCAAGCCTTGTACATTCCAATTACCTTGAATTGCGAACTTGCGACCTTTGGCCCGGTGGAGTTTGAAATCGGCGGCGGTGGCACCGGCCCCGTGCGCCGAATCAACTATCCGCATCCCGCGGCCGGGGAAAATCTCGGCGAATTGCTGGTGCTTGGTGTGCCCGACGGCGAAGTGCGCTGGCGCTACCGCTCGCGGGCGCCGGTCAATACCGCGGCATTGGCAACCGCGGGGGGCTTGGTGTTCATAGGCGATTACGACCGGCGCATGTTCGCCTTCGATGCCGGAAACGGCGAAATCCTCTGGCAAACCCGCGTCAACACCTCGGCCCAGGGCTTTCCCATCAGTTTCCTGGTCGATGGCCGCCAGTACATCGCCTTGCCCGCCGGCGTCGGCGGCGCGAGCTGGTCCAACATGTTGCCGCGGGAACTCGCACCGGAGCTGCGGCGGCCCCCGCGCGGCAATGCCATCCACGTTTTCGCTTTGCCGGAATGACGACCCGCGGCGCATCCAAGGCAGGTGCCGCGTCCGCGACCGGTCGCCCAGCCCAGACCCGCCCGCGGCGAAACCATTCGCAAACGCGGTGCGATGGATCGTTAACTTTGGGCGGCGGCACGAACACCAGAGCCGTTTGGATGTGGGCATTGAACTGCCTGGTTGTTCTGTCGCTGTGCGCAACCGCCAAGGCCGCCAGTCTTGCCGACGGCTTGTTCAGTTCCGAGCAGGCGGCCCGCGGCGCGGAAGCCTACCGCGCCACCTGCTCCTCCTGCCACGCGCTCGACCTGCGGGGCAACAGCAACTCTCCCGGCCTGCGCGGAATCGGATTCCTGTTTGTCTGGGAGGGCCGCAGCCTGGGGGAGTTGTACGACGCGATTCGAACCACCATGCCGCAGGAAAGTCCGGGTTCGCTGACGATTGGCCAATATCTGGACATTCTCGCTTACATTCTTGAACAAAACGACTATCCCGCGGGCGGCGCCGATCTGGCCAATGCCTCGGGCGAGTTGGACTCAGTCGTCATCAGCGCGCCTTGAGAGGGCCTGCCATGCATTCAACCCGATATTTTCGTCCGCGTTTGCGGCAAGGCTTGGCACTTCTGGGCTGCCTGGCGCTGTTTGGTCATTCGCCCGCCCAATCCCCGGAGGCGGACGAGCGCCCGCGGGCACGGGAAGCCGGCGTCATTGTCGGGGTGTTCCAGCCCGGCCCGCTGAACGCCATTACCGATGTCGAAGGCGTCCGCGTCGGCCACAGCACGGTGATCCGCGGCGACGACATCCGCACCGGCGTTACGGCGATCATTCCCGCGCCGGGCAATCTCTACACCCATCCGATTCCCGCCTGGATTCATGTCGGCAACGGCTACGGCAAGCTGATCGGCGAAACCCAGGTGCGCGAGTTCGGGGAAATCGAAACGCCCATCCTGCTGGTCTGCACCTTGTGCGTGTGGAGCGCCGCCAACGCGCTCAAGGAATGGATGTACGAACAGCCGGGCATGGGCGAGCACACGCTCAATCCCGTCGTTGGCGAAACCAATGACGGCCGCGTGAACAACATGTGGGCCGACCCGGTGCAACGCGACCAGGTCTACGAAGCCTTGGCGAACGCTTCCCCGGGCCCGGTCGCCGAAGGATCGGTGGGCGCCGGCACCGGCACCCAGGCTTTCGGCTGGAAAGGCGGAATCGGCACGAGTTCGCGGGTGTTGCCCAACGAACTCGGCGGCTACACAATCGGCGTGCTCGTGCAAACGAATTATGGCGGCATTCTCGAGATCAACGGCGCGCCCGTGGGCCGCGAACTCGGCAACTATTCCTTCCGCGGCTCGATCGAAGGCGCGGACCAGGACCGGGAAGACGGTTCGATCATGATGGTGGTGGCCACCGACGCGCCGCTCGACAGCCGCGGATTGCAGCGCCTGTCGATGCGCGCCATGATGGGGCTGGCGCGCACCGGGTCCTTCGCCAGCAACGGCTCGGGCGACTACGTCATCGCTTTCTCAGCCAATCCGGGCGTGCGCCGTCCGCGCAGCAGCAACGCGCCGGTGTTGACCGAGGTGCTCGTCAACGAAGCCATGTCGCCGCTGTTCGCGGCCACCGCCGAGGCCACCGAGGAAGCGATTTACAACGCCATCTTCAAAGCGACCACGGTGCGCAGTTCCCGCGGCGAATTGCGCGCAATCGCGCTGGATGAGGTCTTGCGGATTCTGCGCGAGTATCGCGCGCTGGATCCCGCCCAGGCCGGCAACTGAAGCGCCAACAGCCGCATTCGGGAGCCACACCATGTCCCGACTAACTGGCGTTGCGGGAAAGGAAGCCGAGCAGGTTTTGTTCGATGGCTTCGGACAGGCCGGGGACGAACAGGATGGCGCCGGCCACGATTACGGTGACGGCCAGGCAAACCGCCAGGTAGGTTCTGTTGGACATGGTTTCCTCCGATGCGTGCCGGCCGCCTATGCGTTCCAGCTGGGCGGGGCGAGTTCGAATACCCAGAGGTCGCCCGATTCGACGCTTTCGCGGCTGGAATTGCCGCCGTACTTTTCGCGCAGGGCGGCGGTGACGCCATCCAGCACATCGCCCCCGCGAATGCGCACGATGTCGCGCTCGTAGCGAACGCCTGCGATTCGCACGACGGCCCGGCCGTCGCCTTCGTCCGCATCCACCGCCCAGTGCTTCCAGATGCGCCCCAGCGTCGTGCCCATGTAGCCGCTGACCACATACAACCTGCCTTCGCTTTCGAGTATGAAGATCAAGCGGGAAGTGGACGGGTTCGTCAATTGCAGTTCGACCAGTTGCACGTCCCTGGTGAAGCGCCAGTCGGGTTCTGGCCCGGAATACAACTCCCCGGAGACCAGTTCGCCTCCGGGGAACAGGATGGATGGGCCGTCCGCGTTGCGATTTTCCAGCGCCAGGGTGACATAGGCCACCGCCGGAATCAGTACCGCAATGCCGATCAATTGCAGGATCAGTCTCAACATCGCACGACCCCCGTTCTATCCACTGCGCGAAGGAAGCCCTGGTCGAGCGGAGTTTCCGCGCGGGATATGGCTGCGCCGCCGGATTCGATGGGGCAAGCCATCGAATCCGCGGGCAAATCAAATTTCACGGAAGAAATCTTCCGCGTGTCAGTACCCCGAAGACTGCGGCGCCGCGGCGGGCAGGGCCATGGCGGTCAGTTTCGAGCCGGTTTGCAGCATGATGTACTGATGGCCGTCATGCACCCAGGAACTCATGCCGTAGTTCGAGCGCGCCGGGACTTCGATTTCGGCCATGATTTCGCCGCTGTCCTTGTCCACCGAGTACAACATCGGCGTGCCGTCGCCCGCCACATCGGTGTAGACCAGCATGTTCGGCGTGACCACCATGGGCACCAGATTGCCGGTGCCGGTATTGCCGACATCAACCCCTTCCAGCGCCGGGCTGTTGGCGATGCGGTTCGGCGTTTCGCCGGTGGGAATCTGCCACAGGTGCTCGCCGCTGTTCATGTCGATGGCGACAATGCGGCTGTAAGGCGGCTTCCAGACCGGGATGCCCGATTGCAGCCGCGGCGGACGCGCGGTGGCGCCGCGCACGCTGTTGGCGTAATCAGCCAAAGTGGTGCCGGTGGGGTTCGGGAACAGCAGGTCGGCCTCTTCGCCCGGAATCAGCCGCAGGGCGAAACAAGCCTTGTGCGAGGAAATGAACAGCACGCCGGAGTTCGGGTCGGCCACCGGCGGCGAAGTGATATTGGCCCCGCCCGCGCCGCCTGGGCAATTCATGGCCGCGTACTTGCCTTCGGGATTGTCGGCGTGAATCGGCGGATTGAACAGCGGACCCATCACGTAGTCTTCCATCACCGTCAAAGCTTCGGCGCGCAGTTCCGGCGTGAAATCAACCAGGTCGTCCTCGGTGATGCCTTGCATATCGAAAGGCTCCGGCCAGGTTACGTGGGGCTGGGTCGGCGACAGCACTTCGCCGGGCACAATCGAAGGCGGCACGGGAAGGTCAACAATGGGCCAGACCGGCTCGCCGGTGACGCGGTTGAAGGTGTACACCCAGGCCTGTTTGGTCACCTGGGCGACCGCGGGAATCGCTTGGCCGTCGACATTGATATCGAGCAGCACCGGCGCCGTGGGCGTGTCGAAATTCCAGATTTCGTGCTTGACGAACTGGAAATGCCAAGCGCGCTCGCCGGTGCGGGTGTCGAGGGCGATGATGCTCGCGGCGTAAAGATTGTCGCCGGGGCGGAAGCCGCCATAATAATCGATGGTGGCGCTGTTGGTTGGGATGTAAACCAGGTTGTTGGCCGGGTCGGCGGACATTGGCGCCCAGGAGGACACGTCGCCGGTCCATTGCCAGGCGTCGTTTTCCCAGGTCTCGTGGCCATACTCGCCGGGCCGGGGAATCACGTTGAACTTCCATTTGAATTCGCCGGTCGCCTTGTCGTAGGCGAGGATGTCGCCGGGGACGTTCTCGACGCGCGCTTGCAGGTAGCCCTGCTCGGCGGAATTGCCGATCACCACCGTGTCGTTGACCACAATCGGCGGCGAAGAGGCGGTGATGTAGCCGGTTTCCAGCGGAATGCCTTCGTATGGGTCGTAGGGATGGCCCAGGTCCGCCAGCAAGTCGACCACGCCGGTGTCGGGAAAGCCTTCGATGGGCACGGGGCTGCCGAACCCATCCAGCGGGATGCCCGTCTTGGCGTCGAGCGCGGTGAGGAAGAAGCCGGGCGAGACGATGTAAATCACGCCGCGGCCGTCGACCTGGGAGTAGGCCACGCCCTTGCCATAGTCGGCGCGCATGGAATATTCGGCCCGCGGCGTCACCGGCTCGCGGTAAGTCCAGATGGTGTCGCCGGTTTTGGGGTCGATGGCCACAACATAGCGCTTGTTGCCCGCAACGGTGTAGAGAACGCCATCGATCAGCGAAGGCGTCGAACGTCCGCTGACGGCGTCGAAACTGGCGCCGTCCCATTCCCAGACGACTTCCAGCTCGCCGAAGTTCTCGGCGGTGATTTCGGTCGCGGGGGAATAGCGGGTGTGGGCATAGTCGCCGCCGAGCGTGAACCACTCGTTGGGGTCGGTGCTGAACAATTCACCTTCCGCCGCGTTCACCGCGCCGGCGGCGAGCAGCGCAACCGCGGGCAGCCATTTTTTCAAGTCAACAGCATGCATGAGTTATCCTCCAGAATCCGATTGATATTCCCATAATTCGTTTGCTTAATCACCCCTGAGCGCGAACGCGGCCAGCACATGGCCTGAAATCACCGTCAAGTATTGCTCGCCGTCCACCATGTAGGTCACCGGCGCCATCACGATCTGGCCGCCGAGGTTGCGCTTCCACAACAGTTCCCCGCTGGCCGCGTCAAGCGCGTGCACATAACCTTCGCGGCCGCCGGTGAACAGCAGGTCGGTGGCGGTGGTCAACATGCCGCTGTCGCTGACGTCGAATTGCTCGAATTCCCAGACTTCCTCGCCGGTGCGCGGGTCCAGCGCCTTGAGCGAGGCGTGGCCGACTTCATTGGTCCAGTTGTTGATGGGATTGGTGCGGCCAATGCCGACCCCCGGCGCGCCTGGGGCCGGCGTGAGCACGCTGAAACCGCCGCCGAGGAAGGCCCGGCCCGGCACGTATTCGGACTCTTCCGGCTCGTAAATCGTCGCGTAGTCTTCCCAGGCGCTGAAGTAGAAAAGTTCCGTGCGCGGGCTGAACGACGGCGGGTACCAATTGGTGCCACCCTGGTTGCCGGGCCAGGTCGGCATGCCCTCGGGTTGCGGGGTTGGAATCGGACGGCCGTTGGCGTCGAGTCCGCTGGACCAGTTGACGCGCACGAAAGGGCGGCCAAGCAGGAATTCGCCGTCGCTGCGGTCGAGCACATAGAAATAGCCGTTGCGGTTCGCCCAAAGCATCAACTTGCGCTGCGCACCACCCCATTCCATGTCCGCCAGCACCGGCACTTGCACCGCGTCGTAGTCGTAGCCGTCGTTGGGCGTGAACTGGAAATGCCAGCGCAACTCGCCGCTGTCGGCATCGAGCGCGATTACCGAATCCGAATACAGGTTGTCGCCGGGGCGCTGGGCGGCATTCCAGTCCGGGCCGGGATTGCCGACGCCCCAATAGGTAAGATTTTCTTCGGGATCAAACGAGCCCGTGATCCAGACCGGCGCGCCGCCGTATTGCCAGTCATCGCCTTCCCAGGTTTCATGGCCCGGCTCGCCGGGGCCGGGAATCGTATACGTCTTCCAGGCGAGTTCGCCGGTCTCGGCGTAATAGGCCGCGACATAGCCGCGAATGCCGAACTCGCCGCCGCCGACGCCAACCATGATCTTGTCCTTCACCGCCAGCGGCGCCATGGTCACCGAATACGCCAGGTTGACATCCCCCACTTCCACATCCCACAGCAACTCGCCGTTGATGCGGTCCACCGCCACCAGGCGGGCGTCGAGGGTGCCCATGAACACGCGGTCGTCAAGCACCGCCACGCCGCGGTTGTTGGCGCCGCAGCAGACCAGGGCGTTCTCCGCCGGTGTGTGAACATATTTCCAAAACACCCGGCCGGTAATCGGGTCCAAGGCCATGATGCTGTTCGGGCGTTCGGTGACATACATCACACCGTCGGCGACGATGGGGTTCGATTGCCAGGCGCCGAAGACCTGGTTCTGCAACAACCAGCGCAATTCCAAATCGCCGACATTTTCTTTGTCGATCTGGGTCAGCCGGCTGTAGCGCTGGCTGTTGTAGCCGCCGTTGTAAGTCAGCCAGCTTTCCGGCTCGTTTTCGGCCTGGAGAATCCGCTGGTAGGGAATTTGCGCGTGAAGCGGCGCCGCGAACACGACCAGCAGGGTCGACCAGGCGATTTTTCGGATTGGGCTCATTGCGCACCTCGCAAGCTCAGCAAATAGGCCACCAGATCGGCCACCTCCTCCTCGTTCAAGTCCACCGGCGGCTTGCTCGGCTGGCGGCTGACTTCATAGCTGCTCAGATCGGTCTTGGCGAAGGAACGCAGCCGCTCCCGGGAATCGATCAATTGCACGGTATGGGTATCTTCGTTCAGCCGCCTGCCCGTGACCACTTCCTCGTCCAGGGTCACCAGCCGCACCGGCCGGTTGATCGGCAGCAGCGCCGCCGCCGGGTCCAGCAGATTCAATTGCAGCACCGCCGGCGTGCGCACAGCGCCAATCTCGCTCAGGTCCGGCGCCGTGCGCGGCCCGGCGCCATTCACGCGATGGCAATCCGCGCAGCCGCCGCGGCCGTGGAACAGCGCCGCGCCGCGGCCTGGGTCGCCGATGCGCACGGCGACGCCTTCGGGGTCGAAGCCGGCGCGGATGTAGGCGACGATGCCGTCCATCTCATCCTCGCCGAAGGCGAAGGCGGGCATTTGCCCCTCGCCCGACCCTTCGGCGATGACCTGGCGCAAATCCTCATCCGAGGCCGCGGCGCGGAATCGGCCCAGCCGCAAATCGATGCCGTCCACCAGCGCGCCCTGGGGGCCGTGGCACAAGGCGCATTGGCTGGTGTAAATGCGCGAGCCCAGTTCGATGGCTTCGGAGGTGTATTGATGATCGCCAACGGCTTGGGGCCGCGCCGGCGGCGCCAGCGCGAGCAGCGCCGCGGCAAGAATCAGGACGCCCGATGTTTTGCGGTTCACAGCCTCTCCCCGGTGCGGATGGAAAAGCTGGCAGCATAACGGCTTGTCCGCCCGCGGTCCATGCAAACCGGCAGATCTATGGATGTGCGAAGTCCGACGAAAATTTTCGGCAGCGGTACGATGCGGTTGGACACCGAAGCAACGGCAATCAAGCGGTTGGGTCGATCAGTCCCACACCCGTGCCCTGAAAGTGGCGCGTGTTCCGCGTCACGACAGTGAGGCCATGCTCAAGCGCCGTTGCGGCCAGAAGCAGGTCGGCGCTGTGGTTGCCGATTCTGCAGGAAAGTTCGCCCCAGCGCCGGGCAACCGCCAGATCGACGCCGAGAATTTGCTCCCGGTACAATCCGATCAGACTGTCCAGCCATTCGCCAAGCTGGCGCGCGAATTCCGGATTCGGTTCACGCTGCCGCGCAATGCCCCGTTCAATCTCACCCACGGTGACAACGCTGATGTAGAGATCAACCGTGCGCTGTCTTGCCAACCAATCAACGACGCGGGGAAATCGATCTTGCCGGCGCAGGGCGGATAACACATCGGTGTCAACCAGATACATCAGAATTCGACATCCCTTGGCGCGACTTCCAGGCGAGCGAAATCTTCCCCGCCCTGGGGCATCGCCAGCAGAAAATCGGCCAAGCCGGGCGCCGCGGCTTTCTCCATCCGGCGCAACCGCTCGTATTCGCTCGTCGAAAGCACAACCACAGCCGGTTTCCCCCGCCGCGTGACTTGTTGCGGCGCACCGGCCAACGCCGCCTCAACCACAGCGCTGAACCTGTTTTTGGCATCTTGCAGTGACCATTCGATCATGCACGACCCTCCTCTCAACTGGCTAGACTGTAAATCTAGCCGAATCCAAAGTCAATTGAAACCGAAGGCATTTGTTGGGAGCAGAGTCGGGCATGGCTATGAAGTGAGAGGCCAATAGAATTGGGTCACCCGCCCCAACCGGGACGGGAGGGAATTAATCGGCCAACGACCGTCGAGCCGCTAGGGCTGGGCAGTGTCGGGCAGTGGGCCGGAGACTTTTACTTCGTCGATCAGAGTGCGTCTGAGAATTTGGCCGTCGCGCATGTATTGCGTCGCCCGCATGCGGACATCCGGGTCGCCGGGACGGAAACTGACGACTTCCGAAACCGTCAAACCGGAGCCGTCCTTGAATTCCATCAAGAACACCGAAGTTTGACCCGCTTCGTCGGCCGCGACGGACTTGGCCCAGCCTTCGAGGCGGTCGTTGAAAAAGCGCAAGCGGTCCACATCCCATTTGCCGTAGCTTTCGATGCGCTGTTCCGCGTCGGTATCCGGATTGAGCAGGTTGATCTGATGGTAGTCATATTCTTCGCCATCCGGCAGCAGGCGCACGATAATCCTCGACGGCAGCGTTTCGATGATTTGGCCTTCCGGGTCAACCCGGCGGAACACGCCCTCCCAGACCCCTTCCATTTTCGCCGTCAGCGGTGCGCGCCGGCGCAATTCGGCGCGGGAAATGCGGTCGCCGTTGGCGAGCACGGGCGCGTCGGCGAGGCGGTCCAAGCGCAGCCAGGAAAAGCCGTCAATCTCGCCGCGGATGGAGCCGTCCGCGATGATGATGGACCGGTCCCGATACCAGAGCCGGTGGCGGTCGAGCAGCATGTCGAACTCGGCGTAGACCGGCCCGCTTTGGGGATGCTCGTAGCGGCAGGCCTGGGGCCGCATGCCGCCCTTGAAGCGCTCGGCTTCCGCCTCCCAGCGAAAAAACAGGTTGCATTCGGGAACCAGGAACAAATCCTCCCGGCCCAGTTCCGCCACATCCTCCGCCGCCATCGGCGGCCGGTCGTAGGCCTGGTCGAGCGAAGTGAAATGCTGTTCCACTTCGATTTCTCCACTGCTTTCATGCCACAACAGCGTCATGACGCGCTGCCGGTGCGCCAATTGCGGCTGGTCCGATTTCACTTCCTCGAGAAACAGCACCTCATCGCCGATGGCCGGGGCGTCGAGGCGGTGCACGCGCATGTCGCGCACGAGACGAACCGCTTCTGGATAGTCCGGCTCCCGATTGAGCCGTTCGGCCTTGGCTTGCCGTTCGTTCGAGAACGACCCGGTCCAATAGTTGGCGAAAGTCTCAAGCAGTTCCGCGCCGTCTGGCGTTTCGGCGCCGAAGGCGGTCGGCCAGTGCGCGACGAGCAGAGCGGCGCTGAGCAAAGCCGCGGGAAAATGGCTGGATATCCTTGATTTTGATCTCATGCGGAGGTTGTCCTCTTGGGTTTGCGGCTTGGCTCGCGCGCTGTTGGGCTTGCCTGCTGGAACAGGGTTTTGCTGTGGGGTGCTTAGTTGATCTATTCGCATGCAATTAGGCAATTGGATCACTCTGCGCGCTGGCGGGAAAATGCGGATCGTTTTTTGCGATCCCGGTTTGCGACCCTGTTATGCGATCCTTATTCGCGCCACTGATTTGCAATCTTGGCCGCCGCCAGCGTCAGGCGCGGCGCCCAATTTGGCAAGCGAATCTGGAGTGCGGCGCGGGTCTGTTATATATTCTGGCGACTTATCACCGCGGACCGCGGCCATCGGCCAACTTTCGAGTGGAGGCTAACGACCATGTTCAGTGCCAGTGTTTTCCGAATTGCGAACCAGACCCTGCTTTGGCTGGCGGCCGCCTTGCTGCTGCTGCCATTCGCTTATGCCCAGGACAACAGTCAGGGGCGCTACCGGCCGGAAGGGCGGCAGATCGGCGTCGCCGCCGGGCGCGAATTCGACGAGCGGATTTATGAAGTGCGCACCTATGAAGCGAGCCCGGGAATCACCGAATTCGCCGACGTCATGGTGTTCTACCCGCTGACCTTGAGTTTCGACCGGCCGAACGGCGCGATTGCATTCTCGCCCGGCTTTCGCGCGGCGGCGGACAATTACGAATGGTGGGGGCCGACGCTGGCCTCGCTCGGCTACAACGTCTTCATTTTCAACACCAACGAGCCCACCGACGGGCTGGCCGCGCGGGCCGACGCGCTGGCCGCGCTGGTCGATTTCATCAAGGCGGAAAACGCCAATCCGGACAGCCCCGTCGCCAACAAGATCGACGAAGACAAGATCGCCCTGATGGGCCATTCCATGG
Source organism: uncultured Pseudohongiella sp. (assembly GCA_965221015.1). Taxonomy (GTDB): domain Bacteria; phylum Pseudomonadota; class Gammaproteobacteria; order Pseudomonadales; family Pseudohongiellaceae; genus UBA9145. The sequence goes on from OZ244859.1 coordinate 2,435,192, forward strand.
GTGGCGGCGCGGCGCTGGCCGCGGCGGACCGTCTTGGCGACGCGGTTGGCGCGGTGATTCCACTGGCGCTGTATTGCTGCGAACCTGGAGCATCCTTCGAAGGCGACTATGCCTCGATGACCGCGCCGGCGCTGATTATCGCAAGCGCGGAGGACAGCGTGGCGCCGCCGGAAGCGCACGCCCGCTTGCTTTACGATTCGTTGGGAAGCGAGAACAAGGTGTATATGGAATTGGCCGCCGGCGACCACATGTTTCCCGCCAACGGCGGCACCGATCATGACACCATGGGCAGGTTGGCGCTGGCGTTCCTGAAAGCCCACCTGGACGGCAATGAAAACCTGGCGCAAGTCGTCGCCGCCCCGGGCGACGATTACGCCGACAGATTTTCCACTTATCTCGCGCCTTGAAAGCAATCCCGCCCGGCCCTTCACGAAAGGCCGGGCGGGACGGGTACCTTGCAAATCCTGAACTGAAGCTCAGTTGATGCCGAGAGGCTCTGTGATCGCCTGATAGGTGAGTTGGCGCGACAACGCCCGCACATTGGGCAGGCCCTGGCCCCATTGCTGGATCATGCCGACGACGATCATTTCTTCCACCGGATCGATCCAGAACCAGGTGCCGGCCGCGCCGCCCCAGTAGTATTCGCCCGCGGAGAAGGACTCGGCTTCCACCGGGTCGGTCACCACCGCGAAATCGAGGCCGAATACCGTGCCCGGCGCGCCGAGGATGTTGTCGGCCATGCCGCGGGGCAACTGGTTGCGATGCATCAAGTCCACCGTCAGCGGCGCCAGAATGCGCACGCCGTTGAGTTCGCCGCCGTTGAGCAGCATCTGGGTGAACTTCAGGTAGTCCATGGTGCTGGAAACGAGACCGCCGCCACCGCTTTTCAGCACCGGATCGACCAGATAGTTGGCGCCGCCGCCGAACATTTCCGCCGGCGCCAGATTGCCCTCTTCGTCGTAGGTATAGATTTGCGCGAAGCGGTCAACCTTCTCGGGGGGCACATAGAAGTCGGTGTCGTTCATTTCCAGCGGGCCAAACAAGCGCTCATCGAGGAAATCGTCGAAGTCCCGGCCCGACAGCACTTCAACCAGATAACCTTGCACGTCCACCGCCACGCTGTAATGCCACATCGAACCCGGCTGCTGACGCAGCGGAATCGCGCCGAGCCGTGTCACCATTTCCTGCAAGTCGATGTTGTTGTTGAGCAGGTCCGCCTCGACATACAGGCTGTCCACTTCCGATGCGGAGAAAATGCCGTAGGTCAAACCGCCGGTGTGGGCCATCAATTCGCGGATGGTCATGGGGTGGTCGGCGGGCTCGGTGATCAAGTCGCCGTTTTCGTCCACGCCCGCCGCAACTTGCAAGTCGCTCAACTCGGGAATGTACATCTCGACCGGGTCGGACAGGCGGAATTTGCCTTCGTCGTAGAGCATCATCAAGGCCACACCGGTGATCGGCTTGGTCATCGAATAAATGCGGAACAGCGCGTCGTTGGTCATCGGCGCGCCGGCTTCCATATCGCGATACCCCGCCGATTCGAAATGCACGATCTTGCCGTGCCGCGCCACCGCGGTAACGACGCCGGCCAGCCGGCCCTCGTCCACCAGGCCTTGCATGGCTTCGGTCAGCCGCGCCAGGCGGCCGGAGTCCATGCCCGCGTCTTCCGGCGCCGCCATGCCCAGGTCGGGAACATTCGCCACCGCCGCTTCGGCAACCGCCGGCGCCGCAGATTCGCTAGTTGGATTGCAGGCCGCGAGCAAGCCGGCCAGGGTAAGGATCAAGACCGACGGCCAAGCCGCCTTCTGCCGCAGGGGATTCATCATTTTGGAGTTCCTGTGCTGAAAATCCGCGCTACTTTACCCTATTCGCGGCACGGAAAGAAGTTGCGCCCCGGCAAAGGCAATGAGGAAAATCGAAGCGCGGGCGAAGCATGCCTCGCCACTACAGGACCATCGCCGGCTGCACCGCCCGTTGCCCGTGAAATGCATGGACTCATTCAGCGCTTTCCCGAGGATAGCGCTTGCGCATCTCGGCAATGGAAGCGCGAACGAGTTCGGAGAGCACGTCGAGGTCGACATCGGCCAGCTTGTTCAGATACAGGCAGGATTTGCCGGTTTTGTGCTTGCCCAGCCTGGCGAGCTGCTTGGGGTAATCGGCGAATCCCGGCATGATGTACACCGTCAGGTTTTGCTTGCGCGGTGAAAATCCGGTCAGCGGCCAGTCGCCTTCGCGGCCGCTTGCGTAGCGGTAGTGGTAACTGCCGAAGCCGACGATGCTCGAACCCCACATTTGCGCTGGTTCGCCGGTCACTTCGCGCATGAGTTCGAGCATTTGCAGGGCGTCCGCCCGCCGCTGCGGATTTTCGACGGCATCGATAAATTTTTCGACGTTGGCGTCGTTGCGTGTGGTCTTGGGTTCGCTCATGATTGGAATGCCCTTGGAACAAATTTTGCCGACTTTTCCCGCTGCCAGCCGCGCATTGTAAACGGTCGACCATTGCCGCAGCGCAGTTTTGAACGCCAAGCTGTGGAAGTTTGATGGTAGTCTAGCCCACCGCTCCCTAGCCGCAAATCAGCCGCTACCCAGCCGCAACCACGCATCGTGCCGCAGCCACCACTTTTGTTGTTTCCAACGCACTACCTGGGCAATCTTGTGCTCGGATTGCCCTGGGTGCTGCGGGTGCTGGAACGGCACGCCAAAGCCGTGGCGGTGTTCGATCAGGACTTTCGGCCCTTGCTTTCGATGCTGCCGGCCATCGAATCCAGGGCGCTGTACTACCCGCGCCGGCAACTGGCGCGGGAGAAGGCTTTCAACCACCGCCTGCGCCACTATTTCAGTTTTATCCGCGCCTTGCGCGGGTATCGAGGCCATTGCCTGATCGACCTGGAAGGCGAGCGATTCTCCGGCGCAATCGCCAGACTGAGCGGCTGCCGCCGGCGCATCGGACCCGCCGCGAAACGCGCGCGCTGGTTCTACAATGATGTGCGCAAGCTGGACTATCTGGCGCATCGCTTCACCGCCTTCGGCGAGATTCTGGGCGATTACGCCGCCGGTGCGGCGCCGAACAGCGCGCTGGACTTTGATGTTCATCCGGGCCAGGCCAAACTAATACGGGATCAACTTGGCGCCAATGGCGCCGGGCAACCGCTGGCGGTGATCCATGCCGGCGCCAGTGTGCGCTACAAACTCTGGCCCGGAGCGCACTTCGCGCGGCTGGTGGAAGGATTGCACAGCGCGGGCCTGCAAGTGGTTTGGGTTGGGGCCGGGAAGTTCGACGCCGAAGTTATCGCAGGTATCGAACAGCAGATTCGCGGGCCTCGCCCAATCAACCTTTGCAATCGGCTTTCCCTGCCCGAACTGGTCGCGCTGTTCCGGCAAAGCCGGCTGTTCGTCGGCTGCGACAGCGGCCCGATGCATCTGGCGGCGGCCGCCGGATTGCCGGTGTTCGCGCTGTTTGGTCCGAGCAAGGAGGCAATCTGGGCACCGCTGGGCGGGCACAGCACCGTGTTGCGGGGCGAACTGCCCTGCGCGGCGGATTGCGATGCGTGGCATTGCCGAAACGATTACCATTGCCTGCGCAGCTTGGCTACGGAGAATGTGCTGGCGCGCATCAATGACTCGGTTGCGGTGCAATCGGCTCGCGGTCACAAGGAACGGCAATAGCGGAACTGATCACCGTCCGTGTTCTGGCAAGCACATGGAATCCGCCAGTTGCGCAAAGCCCATGGGAATATCCATGCCCGATTCGATACCCATCAGCGTCTATATGATCACCTTGAACGAGGAAGCCAATATCGGCCGCGCCCTGGAACGCACGGCGCGCTTCGACGAGGTGATCATCGTGGACAGCGGCTCCAGCGACCGCACCGTGGAAATCGCCGAGTCACACACCAACGTGCGCTGCTTATTTCATACCTGGCAGGGATTCGCCGCCCAAAAAGCCCACGCCCTGTCTTTGTGCCGCAATGAATGGGTGCTCAATATCGACGCCGATGAAGTGCTCACCGACGAATTCATCGAAGTGGCGCGCGCAACCGTCGCCGCGGACACGGTGGACGCGCTGGAGTCGACCCGCACCTTGTACCGCTGGGGCAAACGGCCGCGCCATCCCGGCGGCCGCGACCGGCTCGTGCGGCTGTTCCGCAAAAGCAAGGGCCACTACCCCCCGCGGCGCGTGCACGAAAGCATCCACGTCGAAGGCAAGCTCGCGCGCACCGAGGCCACCATCGAACACCACGAAAATCTGACCTATGCCGAACGCGTGGCCAAATCCATCCGTTACGCCGAGGCCCGGGCCGAGGACAAGTTCGACGCCGGCGAGACCGTGTCCCCGCCCACTTTGCTGTTCATTTTCCCCTTGGCCTTTGTGCAGCACTATTTTCTGAAAGGGCACCTGCTCGATGGCCTCGACGGCCTGCTGACCAGCATGAACGCCGCCTTCTACGCTTTTATGAAATACGCCAGATTGTGGGAACTGCAACGCGGCCGGCGCCGTTGACGCGGCCGACTGCGCGGCTCAGGCGGGGCTCAGTCGGGGCTCAGTCGGGACCGGTCCGCGGCAGCGGATTCTCGCGGCCGGGCCGCGGCATGTACCGTGGAGGTATGCAGCCCCCGGGAGTTGGAATAAACGGACAACGGCGGCGGGAGAATTGGCGCGCCTGGGAAGACTCGAACTCCCGACCAACTGGTTCGAAGCCAGCTACTCTATCCAACTGAGCTACAGGCGCGCGACCGGCGCTACTGTACCGCTTCAGTCCCCCGCTGGCAAATTGATTCGCTGATTCGAGCGGCCGTCATTCCGCGCGAAGTCGCGGAATCTCCGCGGGGTGATGCGACGGTTGGGAGATTCTGCGACTCCGCTTCGCTCCGCGCAGAATGACTGGCGGGGTGATTCGAAGGTTTCGAGCGGCCGTCATTCCGCGCGAAGTCGCGGAATCTCCGTGGGGTGATGGGACGGTTGGGAGATTCTGCGACTCCGCTTCGCTCCGCGCAGAATGACCGTCGGGGGGGCTTCGCTCCGCGCAGAATGACTATCTGGGGGGCTTCGCTCCGCGCAGAATGACTATCTGGGGGCTTCGCTCCGCGCGGAATGACCGTCGGGGGGGGCTTCGCTCCGCGCTCAGTTGAAAATATCGAGGATGCGGCTGTATTTGAGGATGAACTGGCGGGCGTTTTCGTTTTCGTAGTGGGGCATGTTCAGGCCGCTGAATTCGTCCACTTCGTTGTAGACCAGATACAGGCCGGCGTTGGCCGATTGCAGCCAGGCGAAACGCACATTGGCCGCCACCACGTCGTCGCGGTTGTTGTATTGCACCAGGGTTTGCAGGGAGATGCGCGGCGTGAACGAGTAGGATATCCGCACCCGCGCCAAGTCCACGGTGAAATCTCCATTCGGCACCGGCAAGGAGATGTCGCTGCGGTTCCAGGAAATTTCGGTGCTGAAGCGCTCGTCGAGTTGGTAACGCAGCGTGCTGTCCGTGGTAATCCGGTCGCCGCCGAAGAAACCACCGATATAGCTGCGAATATTCACGCTCAGGGGCGCGGCCTGGTTGGTCCAGAACACCGGCTGCACTTCGCTGTGCTCGTAGGTGCCCGCCGGCACCCAGACACCATCGACGATCTCGAACGGTTCCCGCACGCCCTCGAGGGTGAAATTCATCCCCGTGTGAATTTCGGTTCCATTCTGGAATTCCCAATGGTTGTCCACATGCAGATAACCGGTTTCCTGGAAACCGTCGAATCCCCAATAGCCGCGGTAATTCATGTGCGGCCGCAGCTCATGCAGACCCCACCAGTCCTCGGGCCGATAACGGTAGCGCCAGCCGGCGGTCCACTTGCGAAACGCGCGCCGGGCCAGGAAGCCGACTTCGGGATTGAAGTTCTCGCGCACTTCGGAATAGCCCGCGTTCAAGTTCCAGTCTTCATCTTGATAGGCGATCTGCAAGCCGCCGGCGGCGTCCCGGCCTTGCAAGTGCGGCGAATCGGTGCGCGCCGCCCAGCCGGTGATCAGCGTGGTGTCGCCAATGCCCCAGCGGCCGTCGAGGGACAAGGTGCGGTTGTAGTCTTCGCCGGGATTGCCGAGCGCGGAACCGTCGCCGTCGCGCTCGATGTACATCATGCCGATGGTCGAGCGGTTGCCGAGTTCCTGGTTGACGCGCAGCACGGAAAAGTCGTTCTGCGATACGCGGCCTTCAACGCTGTCGGTGCGCATTTGCAACACGCCGATGTTGGTGTTGCCCAAAATCTTGCCCGTCAGGCGCGCGCCGCCGTCAATGGGCAACTGGGTGCCGCCGGCGCCAACACCGATGCGGCGGCTGAAGAACAATTCCACCTCGCGTGGGTCGCCGACCGAGAACTGGCCGGCGTTTTCCAGGAAAAACGGCCGCTTTTCGGGGAAAAACAGGCTGAAACGGTCCAGATTGACTTGCAGTTCGTCGGCTTCGACCTGGGCGAAATCGGTGTTGTAGGTGCCGTCGAGCACCAGGCTCGGCGTGATGGTGTATTTGAAGTCGAAACCCAGCTCTTGTTGGTCAACGGTGCCGGAGGTGATACTGCCGCCGCGTTCGGCGGAACCAAGCACATAAGGTGTGAATTGCAAAGCGCGCTGGCTGGGCACGCGAACGCCTTCGATAATGCCGGCTTCGGAAACCCGGTTGATGTCGAACTGGCGCTCGAGCGGCGCCCAATAGGCGATTTCATTGTTGTGCCGGATATTGCGCTGGAAATTGATGCCCCAGGTCTGTTCCGCGCCGTTTCCATAGCGCAGCGAGGAAAAAGGAATTTCCATTTCCGCGCTCCAGCCGTTGTCGTGGATGCGCGCTTGCACTTCCCAAGGCGTGTCCCAATTGACGTTGAATCCGCTGCCGGGGCCGCGGAATCCGCCCGCACCCTCATTGGTGACCTGGGCATCGTATTGCAGGCCGGCCGGGTTGGTGCCGAAAACAAACCCGTTCTGCCGGTCGAGCATGCCGTCGATGATGACGCGGAAACTGTCGGTGTCATCCAGCGGGGCGTCGCGGCGGCTGTCGGTGACGATGATTCGGGATGGATCGGATTCAAAAGCGATCAAGCCGATGTACAGCGCTTCGCTGGTGTAGCCCACCCGGACTTCGGTGCGCTGGGTCGCGGGCCGGCCTTCGTCGGGCCGCACCTGGGAAAAACCGGTGGCTGGTGTTACGCCTTCCCAGGCGACGTCCTCCGCCACATTGCCATCAAGTACGGGTGCGCGCGCCAACGCGTGGGCGGTCGTCGCTGGCGGAACGGAAACACTTTCCAGTTCCTGCGCGTCGACCGCGGTGGAGATCAGGTTGAAAAAAGGAAAAAACAGCGCGCAGGCCAGCGTTTTTCCCTGCCGGGCAATGCTCATGAAGACCCCAAGTCCGCGCCGCATCGAAGCGGATTGCGACTTGATCACTACAACGAAAAACGTGGGGCAGGTTAATCCAGCGAAGCGCCACAAACAAGCGGCCAATGGTTACAAATATTGTCGCCCCCCGCGCGCGGAATCCCGAGTCTCACTCCCCAGGCGCAATGGCGAACGCCTACTCGCCTTGCACGACTTCGTTGCGCAACACGCCGATGCCGGAAAGTTCCACTTCGTAGACATCGCCGGGAACCATGGCGCGGGTGCTGCCCATGGTGCCGGACCAGATCATGTCGCCGGGCTCCAAGGTGAAAAAGCCGGAAATGTAACTGACCATTTCTTCCATGCCGAAGATCAGGTCGGAGGAATTCTCGCTTTGCACGACTTCGCCGTTGTGGCGGCCGGTGATCTGGATGTTCTTGTAATCGGCATCCTTGTACAGCACCGGGCCGATGGCGTTGAAACCGCGGCTGCCTTTGGCGCGCACCCACTGGATGTCGCCGGCTTGCCAGGCGCGCTCGCTGACGTCGTTGCCCCCCGTGACGCCGAAGATGTATTCATGGGCATCTTCCACCGCCACGTTCTCGGCGCGCTTGCCGATGACGATGGCCATCTCCGCCTCGTAATGCAGGTTTTGCGAACCCGCGGGGCGCACAATGGGATCTTCCGGCCCCACCAGTGAGCTCGGCGGCACAATGAACAGGCCGGGCTCGCTGGCCGGCTCCCCGGTGATATGGCTGCGGAAGTTGAACGCGGTCATGAAGATCTGGGTCGGCTCGGCGGGCGCTTCGAATTTCACGGTGTCGCGTTCGTGCCATACGCCGGTATGCTCCATGGTGGTGTACGGCGCTCCGGCGAGCTGCCAAATCTGGCTGCCATGCACCATACCCCAATGGACCTCGCCATCCTCTTGGGAATAGCGCACGAAAATCTCCGGTTCGGCTTCTTCCTGGGCAAAAACCAGCGCGCCGAAGCTGGTGGCGAACATCAACATCAGCGAACAAAGCAAGCGGTTCATAATCAGTCTCCTGTCGCGGATCGTCCGCAAGGCAACATTCCCGGCGGATGCTATAGCCCCACCGGCCGCGCGGTCAACCAAAACCGCGCGAATGCCGATTACCGGCAACTCCGATTCCGCAACGGGATTCCAACGAGCAAGGTTCCTGACAAGACTTCTGTTGGATTTGGTGAAAGTTCGCGATATTGCCGAATTGGTCTTATATTTACTGCACCCGCACATTGGGTGTCAGCCTGACTTGGCAGGTGCTATCATCCCGCTGCGGGCAACTCCACAGCCCAAAAAAGAACAAGGCGGGAACGCCGGGAAACAGGAATTTTTTTTAAATGGTATCTTCACGCCTGACTTTTTCGTTGGTCGCGTTTCGCCGTTGCTCCGCTGTGCCAACATGCAATGCACGCTTTGCCGGCCCAACGCATTCATTCCCCTCGCCATCCGCGAAATTCGACACAAATCCCGCGCCGCCAGCCGGGTCGCGCCCGCTGAGGAAAATATCGGCCATCAAGCGCGGATTCTCCAAGACGGCGGCCACGCTCGCCCTGTCATTGCTCGCGCTCGTCTCCATCGGTATGAGCGCCTACGCCCAGGCCCAGACGAACACCTTGACGTATACCTTCACCGACGACGGCAGCACCATAACCATTACCGCCTCGGGCAGCCTGGATCTCTCGGCATTCACATACGATCCATTCGACAATGTGGCCGGCGCGCAAAGCCTTCTGCTGAACGATCAGAACATCTGGTCGGTTGAGCCGCCCGGCTTCAACGCTGCCAGACGCTATAACAACGTGAACTTGGTGACCACCGGCAGCGATTCCTACACGGGTACGTCTAATCTGAGCTTGGCCGGGAGGAACTACAGCACCGATTTGCACGTCCGGCTCAGAGCTGGCAGCACCTATCTGCGGTTGGACGCAGGCCGCTTCAACAGTCAACACGTTTATCAAGCCTCGAACGCCACCGCGACGTTCACGGGCACCCTGCTCGACACCCTGGGGGACAACGACTTCCAAGTCGAGCATGCGTTTGGCGGCCAGAAGGTCGTCTTCAAGGCAACGCCCCCGAAGCCGGCCGCGCCCACCGGCCTCGCGGCGACGGCGGGCGACGGCACAGTCACACTGAACTGGACCGACCCCTCGAACAATACCATCAACAGGTACCAGCTCCGCTACGGCCAAGGCGCCACCGTGCCAGACAGCGCGGCCTGGGGTGACATCGACGGCAGCGGCGCCACCACCACCAGCCACACGGTCACCGGCCTTACCAATGGCCAGCAATACGCCTTCGAGATCCGGGCAGTAAACAACGGCGGCGACGGCGACGCATCCGCCACCGCAACTGCGACGCCAACAGAGCCCGACACCACGCCCAGCTTCGGCAGCGGAACCATTGCCGACCAGACCTACACCCGGGACGCCGCCATCGCCAGTTTGACCCTGCCCGAAGCCACCGGCGGCAACGGCACCCTGACCTACAGCCTGACCCCGACCGCTCCGGCGGGCCTGGCCTTCGACGCCACCAACCGCACGCTCACCGGCACACCCACCGCGGTTCAGAGCGCGACGGCCTACACCTACACCGTCGCCGACGCCGACGGCGACACGGCCAGCCTGACGTTCAACATCACCATTCAGGCGCCGACCCAGCCGCGCACGCTGACCTACACCTTCTCCGACGACGGCAGCACCGTGACCATCGCCGCCTCGGGCAGCCTGGATGCCACCAACTTCAATTTCGATCAAAACGATGTGCCGTCGGACACCACCAACATCCGCATGGACGATACGGATATCTGGGGTATCCACCCGCACAACTCCATCCCAATCAGGCGCTACGACTCGCTGCCGGACTTCGTGACCACCGGCGAGGGTTCCTACGGTGGCACCAACGAACTGACCAACATGGTCAATTACAGCTCGAACTTTCACGTTCGATTCTCGACCTTTTACAAGTTGCTGCAGTTGGACAGCGCCAATTTCACCGGCGACATCTACCAGATCGCGAACGGCGCGGCGACTTTCGATGGCACCCTGCAATCCTCGCTGGGCGACAACGACTTTGACATCGAATTCGCCATGGGCAACCAGAAGATCGTGTTCCAAACGGCGAACCCGGCCACGGTGCCGGCTGCGCCAACCGGCCTGGCCGCGACCGCGGGCGATGCCCAGGTTGACCTGGCTTGGACCAACCCGAACGACAACAACATCACCAGGTACCAGGTGCGCCACGGCGCGGGTTCCACCGTGCCCGCCACCGCCACCTGGGCGGACATCGAAGGCAGCGGCGCCGGCACCACCAGCCACACCGTCACCGGCCTGACCAACGCCACCGGGTACGCCTTCGAGATTCGGGCCGTGAACGCCCGCGGCAACAGCAGCGCCTCCGGCAGCGTCACCGCAACCCCGGCACTGGCCGTTCCCGCCGCGCCGACGGAATTCAGCGCCACCGCCGGCAATGCCCAGGCCAGCTTGAGCTGGACCCTGCCCACCAACGCCAGCGAGATTGGTGACGTGCAGCTGCGCTGGAAGGCCACCGCCGACCTGCCCTTCAACGACGCCACCGACACCTGGACGGGGCTCAGCGACGGCACAGCCACCAGCCACATCGCCACCGGCCTGACCAACGGCACCGGCTACACCTTCGAAGTGCGCGCCACCAACACCGCCGGCAACGGCGCCGCGGCAACCGCCACGGCCACGCCCGCCGTGCCGCCAGCCACACCCACCGGCCTGGCCGCCACCCCGGGCGACACCACGGTCACGCTAAACTGGACCAACCCCAACGACGCCAACATCATCACATACCAGCTCCGCTACGGCGCGGGCACCACCGTGCCGGCCACCGCAACCTGGGGCGACATCGCCGGCAGCGGCGCCGGCACCACCAGCCACATGGTGACGGGCCTCACCAACGGCACCCAATACGCCTTCGAGATTCGCGCGGTGAATGCCGGTGGGCCGGGCCCGGCTTCAGAGCAGGTGGTGCTGCGGCCCGGCCCGCCGCTGCAACCGGGCGGCTTCCGAGTGGTGGGCGGCAACGCCCAGGTGACGCTGAGCTGGAACAATCCTTCCGACATCACCATCACCAGGTATCAGCTTCGCCACAAGGAGGGGACCAGCTTCACCGACAGCGACACCTGGAGCGACATCGCCAACAGCGGCTCGACCACCACCCATACCGTCACCGGGCTGACCAACGGCACCACCTGGGCCTTCCAGATCCGGGCGGTGAACGCCGCTGGCGCCGGGCCGGCTTCCGAAACCCTCACGATGTTGCCGCGCGCCAGCAACCGGGCGCCGGTGTTTCGAGGCGCCGTATTCAGAGGCGTCGGAGAAGTTCTATCCTCTAGTTACAGTAATGCCAGGTTGACGAAAGGATTTAGCCCAAGATTCTCAGACCCGGACGGCGACGAACTGACCTTCACCTGGACGGCGAACCCGCCGCAGCCCAATCTGGAAGTGCGCATCGAGGAACCCGGCTGGAGCACGGTTAATCCAGAATCACAATATCTGCGCTACAGAGCGACTGGGCCGGTGGAGCGGACGACCCTGACCCTGACGGGGACGGATCCCTACGGGCTTTCGGTCTCGACATCCGCCGTCGTGACGACGAGCAACACCGCCCCAAAGGCGAAGAGTCCACCCTATCCGGATCAAACCCTGGCGGTCGGCAACACATTGACGGTCAACTTGACGGACATGTTCATCGATGACGAGGGTGACAATATACGTTTGTTCCTGCGCACCCCGGACAACGGCAATACCATCGACACAACGGCCTTAGATTGGGGCGCAATTAGCGTGCTTGCCCACACGCCTGGAGAAGAAGTCTTTAGCGTGACTGTAAAAGACATCTTTGGAGCCGAGGCGTCCGACAGCATCAAGTTCACCGTCATCGCAGCGGCGGCCAAACCTGCGGGGCTCACGGCCGCCTCGGGCAATGGGCAGGCGGTCCTGACCTGGACCGACCCCGGCGACAGCAGCATCACCAAGTACCAGGTGCGCCACAAGGCAGGCACGAGCTTCTCCGACGGCGACGACAGCCTGTGGACGGACATCACCGGCAGCGGCGCTTCCACCACCAGCCACACCGTGACCGGGCTCACCAGCGGCACGGCATATGTCTTCCAGGTTCGCGGCGTGAATGCGGGCGGCGTCGGCACCCCCTCGGACCAAGCAGTGCTGCGGCTGGGTGCGCCATTGCAACCGGGCGGATTCCGGGTGTTGGGCGGCAACGGCGAGGTGACGCTGAGCTGGAACGATCCTTCCGACGCCACCATCACCAGGTATCAGCTTCGCCGCAAGGAGGGGACGAGCTTCTCCCCCAGTGACGACAGCCTGTGGGCGGACATCGCCAACAGCGGCGCGACCACCACCACCCATACCGTCTCCGGACTGACCAACGGCACCACCTGGGCATTCCAGATCCGGGCGGTGAACGCCGCTGGCGCCGGGCCGGCCTCCGAAACCCTCACGATGTTGCCGCGCGCCAACAACCGGGCGCCGGTGTTGGGAGGCTCCGTATTCGGAAGCGACGGAGTAGTACTGCCCTCTCGTTACAGAAATGTCAGGCTGACGAAAGGATTTGGCCCAAGATTCTCAGACCCGGACGGCGACGAACTGACCTTCACCTGGACGGCGAACCCGCCGCAAGCCAATCTGGACGTGCTTATCGCGGAACCCGGCTACAGTGGCGCTTATCCTGACTCGCACTATCTGCGCTACAGATCGACGGGGCCGGTGGAGCGGACGACCCTGACCCTGACGGGGACGGATCCCTACGGACTGTCGGTCTCGACATCCGCCGTCGTGACGACGAGCAACACCGCCCCGAAGGCGAAGAGTCCACCCTATCCGGATCAAACCCTGGCGGTCGGCAATGCATTGACGGTCAACCTAACGGACATGTTCGTCGATGACGAGGGTGACGATATCCGCTTGTACCTGCGCACCCCGGACAACGGCAATAACATCGACACAACGGCCTTAGGTTGGGGCGCAATTAGCGTGCTTGCCCACACGCCTGGCGAAGAAACCATTATCATCACTGTAGATGACATCTTTGGCGCCGAGGCGTCCGACAGTTTCAAGGTTACCGTCATCGCGGCGGCGGCCAAACCGGCGGGGTTCACGGCCAGCTCGGGCGACGGACAGGCGGTGCTGGCCTGGACCGATCCGGGCGATGCCAGCATCACCAACTACCAGTCGCGCCACAAGGCGGGCACGAGCTTCTCCGACGGCGACGACAACCTGTGGATGGACATTGCCGACAGCGGCGCTTCCACCACCAGCCACACCGTGACCGAACTCACCAACGGCACGGAATACGTCTTCCAGGTCCGCGCCGTGAATGCGGGCGGCCCAGGCACTGTCTCCGACCCGGCGACGGCGACGCCCGTCGCCGACTTGATGCCGGACTTCGGCACGGCCACGGTGGCCGACCAGAGCTACGTCCAGAACACGCAGATCACGACGCTGAACCTGCCCCAGGCCACCGGCGGCGACGGTACGCTGACGTACAGCCTGAGCCCGGATGCCCCGGATGGCTTGGCCTTCGACGCTGCGAACCAAACCCTGTCCGGCACGCCGACCACGGGCCAGGCGGCCACGGCTTACACCTACACCGCCACCGACGCGGACGGCGACACGGCGAGCCTGACGTTCGACATCACCATCCAGTCCCTGGCGCCGGTCGCGCCCACCGACCTGAGCGCCACGGCGGGCGACGCCCTGGTCGCGCTGGCCTGGTCCAACCCGCAGGACAGCACCATCACCAAATACCAGGTTCGCTACGGCGCGGGTTCCGCCGTGCCCGCCACGGCAACCTGGGGCGACATCACCGACAGCGGCGCGGGCACCACCAGCCACACCGTCACCGGCCTAACCAACGGCACCCAATACGCTTTCGAAATCCGTGCCGTCAACGCCGGCGGCAACAGCGACGCCTCCAGCACCGTCACCGCGACGCCCGCCCAATCCCAGACCTCGCAAACCAACGCGCCGTCGATCAGCTTGCTGCAAGCGGACCGCGCCGGGTTGGTGGTGAACTGGAACTGGGTCGACACCACCGGCGGCGCCTGTTCGATGGACGGAGCCAATTCGGGTTTCGAGATCGAGTACAAGAAAGCCACGGAACCGAATTGGAAGCTGGCTTGGCAAACCACCGCCAACACCGCCGACCATGGCGTGTTCGAGTTGTACAACCAGCAGAACTGGGACCGGGGCCTGGCGCCAAACGGCACCTTGTTGACCACGTTCACCATCGACGCGGACGCCGAGGGCAGGGAGCCCGTCTCCCAGTCCGGCGTGGCGCTGGACGCTGTCCAATACCAGGTTCGCATGCTGGCCAACAGCGACAGCCCCGACACTTCGTGCGACGTGGCCGGCAGCGCGTACAGCGCAATCGCCAGCGTCACCGTGCTGCCGGCGAACCAGGCGCCCAGCGTCGCCAGCGCCATCGCGGACCAGTCGGTCGTATCCGGGGCCAGCGCGACTGTGGACATTTCCTCGACGTTCAGCGACCCGGATAACGACACCTTGACCTACACAGCCTCGTCGGACGACACCGCCAAGGCCACGGTGGCGCTGTCCGGCACCACGCTGACGCTGACGGGCGCGGCGCCCGGCACGGCGAAAGTCACCGTAACCGCGACCGACCCCTACGGCGCCGCGGTATCCGACGAATTCGACGTCACCGTAACCAACAACGCGCCCACGGTGGCGAACGCGATTGCGGACCAGACCGTCGACGTGGGTTCCACCGTGGCGGTTGCGCTGGAAACCGACGGCAGCGAGGTGTTCGCGGACCCGGACAGCAACCCGCTGACTTACACCGCAACTTCAGGGGATACGGCGCTGGCCACGGTGGCGGTGGACAACGCGGCCAACACGGTGACCGTGACCGGCGTCGCCGCGGGAACGCCGACCATAACTGTAACGGCGATCGACGGCTACGGCGGCACGGTCAGCGACGATTTCACCGTCACGGTGAACCAGCCGAACCGGGCGCCGACGGTGGCGAACGCGGTGGACGACCAATCGGTGGCGGTGAACGCGACGGCGAACGTGGACGTCTCCGCCGTGTTCAACGACCTCGACAACGACACGCTGACGCTGTCCGCAAGCTCTTCCGACACCGCGACGGCGACAGCATCGCTCAGCGGCACCACCTTGACCCTGACCGGCGTCGCCCTGGGTACGGCCCAGGTGACGCTGACCGCCGCCGACGGCAACGGCGGCCAGGCCTCGGACACCTTCGACGTCACCGTGACCTCCAGCGCGCCGGTGGTGGCGAATCCGATCGCCAACGCCAAAGTGGGGCCGGGCCTTACTCGGGACATCGACCTGACGCCGGTGTTCAGCGACCCGGACGGGGACACGCTGACCTACTCCGCCTCATCGAGCAACACGGGCCGCGTGACGGTGTCGTTGACGGATGCGACGCTGACGGTTAGGGGAAGCGCACTGGGCACCGCGACGGTGACGGTAACGGCGGAGGACACGAGCGGCGCTTCAGTCTCGAACCAGTTCGACGTCACTGTCCAGAACGCCATCAAGCCCGCCGCGCCGACGAACGTGAGCCTGACGGCCGCCACCGGCCAGATCACGGTGGCCTGGGACTGGTCCGACAATACCGGCGGAGTCTGCCTGCTCACCGGAGACCGGTCGGGTTTCGAGATCCAATACAAGAAATCCTCACTCGGGGACGATTGGCACGAGGGCCATGACACCCATCCCAACGCCGTCGACCATGGCGTGTTTGAATTGATCGGCCCGGGCCAGGGCAGCCTGCGCCAATTCGTGATCAAGGAGGGTGCTACCGGGAACGGCGACGGTCAAATCGGGGTCGCCCTCGACCCGGTCGACTACGACGTTCGCATACTCGCCTACAGCGGGCCTTGCGAAGATAGTTCCGTCGAGCCCCGCGACCCCAACAGCGACTACTCCGCCATTGCAACCACCAGCTTGAACAATGCGCCGACGGCGGCGGACAACACCGTCACCACCAACGAAGACACCGCCTACACCTTCGACGCCGCCGACTTCAACTTCAGCGACGTTGACAGCGGCGACACCCTCGCCAGCGTCAAAATCACCGGCCTTGAAACCGCCGGCGCCCTGCAACTGAGCGGCGCCGACGTGACCCAGGACCAGGTGATCACCGCCGCCAACATCGACGGCGACAACCTGACCTTCACCCCGGCCGCCAACGCCCACGGCGACCCCTACGCCAGCTTCCAGTTCAGCGTCAACGACGGCAAGGACGACAGCGCCGCGTCCCACACCATGACCATCGACGTCACCGCGGTGAACGACGCGCCGACCGTGGCCGACGCCATCGGCGCCCGCACCGTGGCCATCGGATCGAACCTGAGCGTGGCACTCGAGACCGACGGCAGCGAAGTCTTCAACGACGACGACGGCGACACGCTGACCTACTCGGCCACGTCTGCCACCGAGACCGCGGCGACGGTGACCGTGGACAACGACGCCAACACAATCACGCTGACCGGCGTCGCGGCTGGCACTTCGGAGATCACCGTCACCGCGGCCGACGGCAACGGCGGCAGTGTCACCGACACCTTCACGCTGACCGTGACCTCGGACCCCGGCCCGACGAACAACCCGCCGACGGCTTCCGACAACACCGTCACCACGGACGAAGACACCGCCTACACCTTCGACGCCGCCGACTTCAACTTCAGCGACATTGACACTGGCGACGCACTCGCGAGCGTCAAGATCACCGGCCTCGAAACCGCCGGCACGCTGCAACTCAGCGGTGCCGACGTAACCCAGGACCAGGTGATCACCGCCGCCAACATCGACGCCGACAACCTGACCTTCACCCCGGCGGCCAACGCCAACGGCGACCCCTACGCAACCTTCCGGTTCTCGGTCAACGACGGCGAAGCCGACAGCACGGCGTCCTACACCATGACCATCGACGTGACGCCGGTGAACGACGCGCCCACCGTGGCCAACGCCATTCCGGACCAGACCGCGATTGTGGCCAGCGCCTTCAGCTACGCCTTCCCGGCGGACACCTTCGCGGACGTGGACAACGACAGCTTGACCTACACCGCGCAGCAGTCTAACGGCACCGCGCTGCCGACGTGGTTGAGCTTTACCGCCGCCACGCGCACCTTCTCCGGCACGCCGCAGACGGCCGACGAAGGCACGCTCCCGGTGCAAGTGACAGCGAACGATGGCAACAACGGCCAAGTCTCGGATACCTTCGATATCACGGTGGTGGGCACGCCCGACGCGCCCACCGGCCTGACCGCGTCCGCGGGCGACGGACAGGTCAGCCTGAGCTGGAACAACCCGACCGATTCCAGCATCACCAGGTACCAGCTCCGCCACGGAGCCGGCGCCACCGTGCCCGACAGCGCCACCTGGGCGGACATCGGCGGCAGCGGCGCCGCAACCACGACCCACACGGTGACCGGCCTGTCCAACGGCACGCAATACGCCTTCGAGATTCGCGCGGTCAACGCCGCCGGCAACAGCGACGCCTCCGATACCGCAACCGCAACCCCGGCAGCCTCCGGTGGCGGCGGTGGCACTGATTTGACGCCCACATTTGGCAACGAAACCATAGCCGACCAGAATTACACCCAAAACGCGGCCATTGACCCGCTAACCCTGCCTGCGGCAACCAGCGGCAACGGTACGCTGACCTACAGCCTCAGCCCGGCCCTGCCGGCGGGCCTCAGCTTCAACGCCGCCACCAGACAGCTCTCCGGCACACCGACCGAGGTATTCGCGCAAACCGAATTCAGCTACACCGCCACCGACGTCGACGGCGACAGCGCCACGCTGACCTTCAACATCACCGTGGTCGAAACGGACGTGGCCCCAAGCTTTGGCGATCAGACGATTTCCGATCTCTCCTTCACCAAGGACGAGGCCATCGAAACGCTGACCCTGCCCCGGGCAACCAGCGGCAACGGAAGGCTTACCTACCGCCTCAGCCCAACCCTGCCGGCGGGCCTCAGCTTCAACGCCGCCACCAGACAGCTATCCGGCACGCCCAGCGAGGTATTCGCGCAAACCCGGTTCCGCTACACCGCCACCGACGTCGACGGCGACAGCGCCACGCTGACCTTCAACCTCACCGTGGTGGAAGCGGACGTGGCCCCGAGTTTCGGCGACGCCACCATCGCCGACCAAAACTACACCCAAAACGCGGCCATTGACCCGCTGACCCTGCCCGAAGCGACCGGCGGCAACGGCACCCTGAGCTACAGCCTCAGCCCCGAACTGCCGGAGGGACTCGGTTTCGACGCCGCCACCAGGCAGCTCTCCGGCACGCCGACCGAAGCATTCGCGCAAACCGAGTTCAGCTACACCGCCACCGACGTTGACGGCGACAGCGCCACGCTGACCTTTAACATCACCGTGGTGGAAGCGGACGTAGCCCCGAGTTTCGGCGACGCCACCATCGCTGACCAGAACTACATCCAAAACGCGGCCATTGATCCGCTGACCCTGCCCGAAGCGACCGGCGGCAACGGAACCTTGAGCTACAGCCTCAGCCCGGAACCGCCAGCGGGCTTGAGCCTGGATACGGCCGCGCGAACCTTGAGCGGAACGCCGACCGAAGCCCAAGCCGCCAGCGGCTACACTTGGACCGCCACCGACGAAGACGGCGACACGGCCAGCTTGAACTTCAACATCCGAATCGCCGCCGCGCTCAGTCTGGCCGGCGTAGCGGATTCCGAAATCGCGGAGAACAACGCCTACAGCGACACGGCGACCCTCGAAGGCACCCCCGTCGGCGCCGTCGAATGGTCGCTGACCGGTCCCGACGCCGCCCTGTTCAGCCTGTCCGGTGAAAGCGACAGCGGCGTGACGGTATCGCTGCCCGCCCAGGACTTTGAGAATCCGGCGGACGCCAATGGCGACAATGTGTACCAATACACCTTGACCGCCACCGATGCCGACGGCAATGTCGCCACGCTCGAAGTCACCGTCCGCATCACCGACGAAGCCGACACCGCGACCGTGCCGCAGGCGCCGGCCGCGCCAAGGCTCGAAGCCGGCGACAAGCGCATCGCTGTGGCCTGGTCCGCGCCGGCGGATGACGGCGGCAGCGCCATCACCGGCTACACCGTGCAGTGGAAGCCGGCCGCCGCCAGCTGGCCGCAGCCCGCGCCGGACAACAGCGCCAACCTGGGCGCCAACGCAAGCAGCTTCACCATTGACGGCCTGGTCAACGGCACCACCTACGAAGTGCGCGTCCTGGCGCGCAACGCCGTCGGCGACGGCGCCTGGTCCGATGCGTCCCGCGCCACGCCGATGGCGGTGACGGATGTCACGCGCATGTATCGCGACCTGAACGAGGCCCTGCTGCCGCGCATCGGCCAGACCATCCTCGACGGTTCGATCACCGCGGTGCGGAACCGGCTCGACCTGGTCGGCAAGCCGACGCCCGCCGCTGAAGAAAGCAGCTTCGTGGCGAATCTCGGCCGCCACCGCTTCACCGGCGCGGGGCTGCAAACCTCCCACTACAACCAGCCGGCGGGCTTCGCCATCGGCGACGACAGTCTCGCATCCGCGCTGGATGAACTGAACCTGCCTGCCGCCAACTCGATGCCGGGCTTGCAAGGCATGCGCGACAGCAGCGTCTTCGGCCTGGCGACCGGCGGTCCAAACTCCGCGGCCAATGTCGAAGGCGCCAGCAACATGGGCGGCGCGGCCGGCCGGCGCGGAACCTCCGCCGCGGGCGGCATGGGCCGCAGCGGTGGAAGCGCCGCCATGGGCGGCATGAACCGTTCGGCTGGCATGGGCGCCATGTCCGGCGCAGGCGGCATGAGCGCAGTGGGCGGAATGTCCGGCATGGGCGGCACGGGCGGAATGAATGGCATGGGCGGGATGCCGGGCATGGGTGGCATGTCCGGTGCAGGCGGAATGGGCGGAATGTCCGGCATCGGTGGCGCTGGCGGCATGGGTGGCATGGGCGGTGCGACCGGCATGGGCGGCATAAACGGCGGCGGCGAAAGAGACGCTTTCGGCGTGCTGCGCCCCATGTTGAACCGCATGATCGGCAATTCCTCCTTCGCCACGCGGAACAACACCGCCAGCGGCGCCACCCGCGGCATCTGGGGCGCCGGCACCTACGTCAATCTCGGCGGCAACGGCGGCGCCGTGGATTGGGACGGAGATTTGTACGGCGCCCGCCTCGGTATGGATTGGCTAACCGAAAACGGATTGCTGGCGGGATTCACTGTGCAATATTCGGAAGGCAATTTCGACTGGGAAGCCACCGCGGCCGACAGTGGCTTGCAGCACGGCGGTGAATACGATGTCGTGCTGCCGGGCATCCACCCCTACATCGGCTGGGTGTCGCCCGATCGCGCCTGGCAATTCTGGGCGATGGCGGGCTACGACCAGGGCCGCGTCGAAATTCGCGAGCATGAAGGGTTGACCGGCACACAGCAGAGCGATGTGAGCATGCTGTCGCTGGCCGGCGGCGCGAGGCGCGAATTGTGGCGCACCGGCGCCATCTCCGACGGTGGTGAGACCTCATTGCGCGCCCGCGCAGAAGTCGCCGGACTGTCGATGGATCTGGCTGGCAATCAGGGAACCACGGGGCGCTTTATGAGTAGCGGCATCGCCGGCATGACGCTGTCGAGCCATCGCCTGCGGGCTGGCCTCGAAGCCAACCACTCGCGCATGGTCGGCAACGGCAACGTGCTCAACCTGATCATTGAAGCCGGCCTGCGCAGCGACGGCAACGACGGCCAGGACGACGAAGCGGTCGAGCTTGGCTTCGGCCTGGGCTGGCGCAACAGCAACGGCCTCACCCTCGATGCCCGGGCGCGGGTGCTGACCGCTTCCAGCATCGACTCCGAAGAATGGGGCGTGGACTTGCAACTGCACTACGACCCGGACAAGCCGAACGTCGGATTCAACGTGGAAATGGCCACCAGCTACGGCGCGGCGGACATGCTTGGCATCGCCGGGCCGGACCATAGCGGCGGCATGGGTGGCGCCGCGGGCATCTTCGGCGCGGCCACCGGCGGCAATGGACCGCTGTCCTCGGCGGGCTGGGGCCGGCAGCAAGTGCGCTTCGACTCAACCTTGGGCTATGGCCTGGAGACGCGCACCGGCTTGCTGACACCGTATTGGGGCCTTGGCGCCGCCGGCGCCGGCGACCGTCTCTACCGCCTCGGCGCGCGTTGGGAGATGAACCAGCGCATGCAACTGCTGCTGGAAGCCCAGCACGACGTCAGCGAACGCTTCGAAGTCCCAATGCCGGAGGGCGACGAGACTTCCCCCAGCCGCATGCTGCTCGATTTCCGAATGAAATTCTAGGACCCGGCGAAGCCGCGGGGCGCTTAACGCGCCACTTCGAGTCGGATCAAAAACGCCAGCAACAACAAGGCCGCCGCCGCGAACAGCACATCGCCCGGCACGCGCAGCCATACCAGCGTTTCCATCAGCGGCGAATGCAACAATTCCGGTGCTCGCGCGTGCCAATAGCTCTGCTCGAACGACACAAAGGCCTGGATTAGGCCTTGCGGTATTAGCGATCCGAACACCATCAGGGCGAGACCGCCATTGAACAACCAGAACACCCAGCGCAATATGCCGTCGGACCAAGGCTCCGCCCGCGGCAGGTCGCGCCGGCAGAGCAGCATCAGGCCGACCCCGAGCATGCCGTAAACACCGAACAGCGCCGCGTGGCCATGGGCGGGCGTGGTCAACAACCCTTGCATGTAATACAGTGCCAGCGGCGGATTGATCAAAAACCCGAGTACGCCGGCACCCACCAAATTCCAGAAAGCGACCGCGAGAAAGAACATCAGCGGCAAGTGGTAGCGCCGCACCCAGGGCGCCTGCCGTTCCGCCCGCCAATGGTCGTGGGCCTCGAACGCGATCAAGGCAAGCGGCACCACCTCAAGCGCGGAGAACACCGCGCCCAGCGCGAGCACCGCTTCCGGCGTGCCGGCGAAGTACAGGTGGTGGAAGGTGCCGAGCACGCCACCGCCGAGAAAAATCATCGCCGAGAACATCACATAGATGGCGGCGGTGTCGGCCCGCAACAGGCGCATGTGGACAAACACCCAGGCGATCCAGGCGGTCGCGAACACCTCGAATACGCCTTCCACCCACAGATGCACCACCCACCAGCGCCAATATTCGGCGATGGTCAGATGCGTGTCGCGTTCGTAAAGCAGTCCGGCGCCGAACAGCAGGCCAATGGCGCCGGAGGCGAACAGCAGCAAAATGAGCAAATGCCGGTCCGCTCGCGAGCGCCGGATTGCGGGCACGATGCAGCGCATCATGAGCAGCAACCAGATCACGAGCCCGGCGAAAATCAGTATTTGCCAGAATCGCCCCATGTCCAGAAACTCGTAGCCCTGATGACCGAACCAATACACCAGCGCGGGGTCCGTCATGCGGCCGGTGAGCGCGAGCCACTCGCCCGTCAGGGAGCCCACCACCGCCACCACCAGCGCAAGCCACAACACATCCACACCCAGCGCTTGCCGTTTCGGTTCGAATCCGGCGATCACCGGCGCGAGATAGAGTCCGGCGCCCAGCCAGGCCGTGGCGATCCAGAGCACGGCAAGTTGCACATGCCAGGTGCGGGTGAGCGCGTAGGGCGCGATCTCGGACAGCGGCAGGCCATAAAACTCATGGCCTTCCACGGCATAATGGGCGGTCACCGCGCCGAGCAATATCTGCAGTCCGATCAGCAAGACCACAACCCAAATGTACTTGGCGATGCCGCGCATGGACGCGGTGGGACTGACCGCCGAAATCGGACTTGCTTCGGGATAACCCTCGAACGGCTCGCTGTCCCGGACCCACTCTTCCCGCTCGCGCAGGAAAAACCAGCACAGGGCGCCGATGCCCGCGATCAAGAGCACGATGGACACAAAACTCCAAATAAACGTCGAAGCGCTCGGCTCGTTGCCCACCAGCGGCTCGTGGGGCCAGTTGTTGGTGTAGGTGACACTGTCGTCGGGCCGCAAGGTTGACGCGGCCCACGCTGTCCACCACCACCATGAAACCAAGGCGCGGATGTCTTCGTCGGGATTCAACCCGAGCGGTTGATTGGGAATCGAGTAAGCTTCGCGCAGCGCGGCGGCCTCGGGTCCATCCCCGGTGCCGCCAAACAAAGCGGTGTAGTGCGCGGAAACGATGTCGAACGCTTGCGCGCGCTCCTCCGATACCACGATCCGCCGCGTGGCGGGATCGTAGGTGTTGATTCGGATTCGCGCGGCGAATTCGGCAATGCGTCCCGCGCGTTCCGACTCGGATAAATCATCGAAGCGGCCATCGGCATCCAACATCGCCAGCGCTTCGCGGTGCAACAGGTCCGCCGTCCAATCGGGCGCCAGATAAGCGCCGTGACCCCACACCGACCCCAGTTCCATGCCTCCCAACCGACGCCAGACATCGCGCCCGCGATGAATGCTGTCTTCGCTGAAAAGCACTCTTTCGTCGGCGCCATCCATTGTGACAACCATGGCTGGAACCGGCGGCGCCAACTGGAACGCCCTGCCGCCAACCAGCAACAGGGCGCCAAACATCACAATCAGGAACAGGGCAAAAAGGATCCACAATCGACGAATGGTGAAAAGTTCACGATAATTCATGACGAATTTCCTCAACCGGGGGTGCGCGGCGGCGGGCGCATGCCCGCGCCGATAACTCGCTACGCCCGCACCCACCCCCGAATACGATGCGAGACAATCGCCCGTTGCGGGCACTTGTTGCGCAAAGGAGGAATTTGCCGAACAAACCTGATCTGGACCGGGCGTTTCCGTCGCGCGGGAACCGGGCTCCTCCTCCCCGGTTTCGCAATCCGGTGACGCCTCTGGCAGGCCGCCGCGCCTTCAAGGCAACGGCCTGGCCAGCCAAGCGCGTGGACCGCCGCCGAATATTCGCAATCGCACACCGTCGAACTTGCGTCGCGGCACATTGGCGGCGATGCGGGTTGCGCGCGCGGCCCGGGCGGCCCGCGGCGGCACAACACGCGGATTGTATGTTTGACCACCTTCGAAATGGCGCCGCGGCGGTCGGCCAGCGACCTGGCGGCGGAAACGGGCTGTGGGCGACAAGCTGTGGCGAAGGATTCGCCGATTCGCGCCGACAGCACCCCATGCGTCGACTACAGGAAAGATTCCCCCCGGAATAACCCGAGTCAAGCGTGCAAGCCCATCACGGCCTTGCTTCCCAGGCGACATACAAGGCATGTGTTACTACGAAGCGGCACCCCTGTCAAGCAAATTCCAGCCTTGAGAGCAGTGCATAGGGCCATCTTTGGGGATTGGGTTGGCGCGGCGGTTGTGAAATGCTCAACTTGCGGCAACGCGCACGGTGATGATATCGACATCGTGATATTGCTGGTGGTTGACCGATGCCGCCGCATGCCGCAACAGGCGCAGGGAGACTTCCCGCTCCGCCGAAGCCTGGGCGGGATTGTCCTGCAGCATGGTCAGCAAATCCTGGAAATTTTCCCCTCCCGGCGCGGCGACGAATTCCAGCAGGATGTCATCGCCGTCGCGCTGGATGACAAGCCGCAAGTTGCGGGGCGGCTGGCTGTCCCCGTTTGCGTGGATCAGGGAGAGCAAGGTCTCTTCGCTGGCCAGTTCCAGCCGGCTTTCGACGTGGTTGTCCAAGCCATTGCGCGCGGCGAAGTGGGCGAGAAACTCGCGAATCCGCGGCAGCGCGGATGTTGCCAGCGGCAGGTCGATTTGCCGCTTGCGCGCGGCCGGCGCCAGCAGCACCAAATTCATGAGAATGGCGCAGAGCCCTCCCGCGGTCATCCCATTTTGGAACAGGCCGGCGGCAAATCCCGATACGATTTCCGGGAAAATCGCCCCGCTTTGGCAACCCACGCCGACCCAGAAAGAAACGCCGAGGATCAAGCTGGCGCGATAATCAATCCCGTGCTGGACGGCGATTTTCATGCCGATCACAAAAAGCATCGACAACAACACCAGCACGTAAGCCCCCGCCACCGGCCCCGGAATGGCCAGGATCAAGGCCAGAAACTTGGGCGAGAACGCCGCGATGACGAAAATCGCGCCAAGCGCCACGCCTACCCGGCGCGAAGCCACCCCGGTAAGTTCCGCGACGGCGACACTCGTCGAATAGGTTGTGTTTGGCACCGTACCCATCAGGCCGGACAACAGGTTGCCAAGCCCATCGGCGCCCACCGCGCCTTGCACGGCGCGGAAATCAACCGCCCGCGGCTTGCGCCAGGACACGCGCTGCACCGCGACCGCATCGCCGATAGTTTCGATCGCGCCGATCAGGGTTACGAATATGAAGCCCGGCAGCAGCGCCCAGAACAGCGCGCCAAACTCAAAGCTGATGCCGGGCCAGCCCGAAGCCGGAATCCCGATCCAGGCCGCCGCGGCAACTCGCGGTACATCGTACAGACCAAAAGGAACCGAAATCAGCGAACCGCCAACTATGCCGATGACCAGCGCCCACAAACGCAACACGCCGGAGGCTTTCAGCGCGATGACCGCCACCAGGAGCAAGGCGCCGAGCGCGCTCACCGGCGCCCCCAGCGGATGGCTGCCCGCGGGAACTTCGCTCAGCATCTCCCACACGATCGGCATTACGGTCACGGGAATAAGCATGATCACCGTGCCGGAGACAACCGGCGTCAAGATCCGCCGCAGCAGCGACAGCCGCGAAGACAGCAGGAATTGGAACAGCGAAGAAGCGATGACGAGGGATGCCAGCAGCGCCGGCCCGCCTTGGGCCAGCGCGGTGGCGCAAACCGCGATGAAGGTTCCCGACGTGCCCATCGCCAGCAAATAGCCCGAGCCGATGCGGCCGATGCGAAGCACCTGGGTGGCGGTGCTTATGCCGCTGACGATCACCGCGGCGAACACCGCCCACTCGAGATAGGTCTCGCCGCCCGCGGCGGCGCGGACGACAATGGCCGGAGTGAGCACGATTCCCGATATGGTCAACAGGGCAAGCTGCAAGCCGAGGCCCGTCGCCAGCAGTGTGGGCGGATTCTCGTCGGCCTGGTAGCGGATGCCGCTTGCTTGTTCGTTGTTCGCCGTGGCCATCGCGCTTTCCTTGACCCGGCGGCCGCGCCTTGCGCGCGCTTATCGCGGGTTCGCCTGGCGGGGTGGACGCCGGTCTCGCATTCGGTTCGACCCGGTCACGGGTTTTTTCGTCTTTGGTTTGCGTCTTTCTTTTCGGGATATTTTTGCTTTTGTCTTTGCCCCGCCGCCCGGCACCGCCTTCGCAATATTACGCTAGATTTCGTTGTTTCGCGCGAATTGATCGATGAATTCCGCGGCGCGGAAGGCCAGGGCCATGATCGTCATGGTGGGCTGGCCGCGGCTTGATGAAACCATGGAACTGCCGTCGCACAGGAACAGGTTGGGCACATCGTGGCAGCGGTGGTGGCGGTCGATGACCGAAGTGGCGGGATTGTCGCCCATGCGGCAGGTGCCGAGCATGTGCGAGCTGTTGGTCTGGCCTTCTTCGGGATAACTTGCATGAATGCGCAGCGCACCGGCTGCTTCCATGAGTTCCACCGAACGGTCCATGAAGTAGCGCATGGTGGCGATGTCGTCGGGATGGTCCATGTAGGTGCAGCGGATCGCGGGGCGGCCCCAGATGTCGCGGGTTTCCGGGTCCAGGGTGATATTGTTCGTATCCAGCGGCAATGAGGTGGTATGGCCGTCGAAAGCCGCGGTGTAGTTGAATTCTTCCCGCAGCCGCGCTTTGTATTCCGCCCCCCAGGTGGGCCCGCCGAACATGCTGCTGGCGAGCGCGGATTCCATCGGCGTGCCGCTGCGCACCGGGTGGCGTCCGTCGATGCCGCCGCCGCCGTAGAAGCCCTCGGCGGGGTCGATTTCGTACCAGTCGTGGACGACGCGGGTCGCGGGAATGCTCTTCCAGGCGTTGACCGGCTCCGGGAACAGCCCGGTCACCTCGCTGTACCCATTGAACATGAGGTTGCGGCCGACGAACCCGCTGCTGTTGGCCAGCCCGTCCGGATGGCGCGCCGATTCCGACATCAGCAACAGCCGCGGCGTTTCCGCGCCGTTGGCGCAAACCACCACGGCCCGGGCGCGCTGGGATTGCTCGGTGCCGTCTTGTTCGAAATACACCACTTCGCTGGCGCGGCCGGCGGCATCGGTTTCCACCCGGGAAACCGCGCAATGTGTGCGCAACTCATAATTGCCCGAAGCGAGCGCGGCGGGAATCATGGTGATCATCGAGGAAGATTTCGCGTTCACCTCGCAGCCGAATCCCAGGCAATAGCCGCAATGAATGCAGCCGGGCCTGCCATTGTGGGGCTGGGACAAAATCGCCACCGGCGCCGGATAGGCGGTGTAGCCCAATGCCCGCGCGCCCCGTTCAAGCAACACATCCGAGCCTTTCACCGGCATGGGCGGGCAGGGATAATCCCGCGAACGCGGCGGGTCCCAGGGGCCTTGCAGGCCGGACACGCCGATTTCCCAGTCCACCCGGGTGTAATAGGGCTCCAGGTCTTCGTAGCGGATCGGCCAGTCGGCGAAATTGGTGCCGGCGATGGGGCCGCGCACACTCGCCTCCATGAAGTCGATGGGCCGCAAACGCCAGAAATTGCCGGAGAAATGCAAGCTGCTGCCGCCCACATTGTGCGCGTAATTGCAGACCCGGTCGCGCACGACGGCGGTTTCGTCCGCGCTTTTGCGGAAGGTTTGCGGATGGCCCCGGCGGTGGTTCCAGGTCAGGTCGTGATTATTGAACGTATCCCATTCATCGTGCCGGAAGTCGGCCGCCTGCAAATGTGGCCCCTGTTCGAGTTGCACCACGGAATGCCCGGCTTCGGCCAGTTCCTTGGCGACGATGCCGCCCGCCGCGCCGGAGCCGACAACGACGAAATCGACCGCTTCCCGGGTGGGGAACGAAGCGCCCGCCATGATTATTGTCCTCCCTGGTTCATGTAATCCGCATCGTAGTAACCGAACGGAGGCTGCCAGGCGCTGCGCGGCTCATAGCCGATCAGCTCGTACCCGGCACCGTCGCGGTTGCCGCCATATTCCGGCAGGGCGAACATGCCGGCGACAATGAGGTAGCGGAGGGTGGCGAAGAATTCGCTGTTTTCGATCTCGCGCAAAAGCTGGTCTTGTTGTTCGGCGCCGAGTGCGGAGAAAGCCGCGGCCTGAAATTCGGTCTCGGCCCGGATCTGCAATTGTTGCAAGCCCTCGCGCAGAATTTGCAATTCCCGCTCCCGTTGGTCGCCGAGCACGGCGTCCATGAAGTACACGGCGCCGGCTTCGCGGGCGCCGGGGGTGTCGTCCGGAGGAATAATGCGGTCGGCGATAGCGGCGAACTCTTCCGCCTCTTCGCCGCCAAGCAGTTGCAGGCCGACGCCATCAAGTTGATTTTGCGTGGCGCGGGAACAGGCGGCGAGTATCGCCGGCATGCTGAGCGCAATCGCCGAACGCGGCACGGCCTCGAGTGTCGAGCGTAACAGCGCGCGACGGGAAAGAGTGTAGCGCTGCATAGTCTTGCTTCCCCCCACCCCTGCAGACAATTTCATGACGAACCCAACAGATTCGCGAAATATAGCACGACACCGCTCCCCCGCTCCACGACGACGGCACGCGTTGCCCCGGGCGCGTTCTGACACCCCTCCAGCACAACCGGAGAGATTCTGCGACTACGCTCCGCTTCGCGCAGAATGACATCGGCTTGAGCGACCGCTCCATGGCGACGGCACGCGTTGCCCCGGGCGCGTTCTGACACCCCTCCAGCACATCCGGAGAGATTCTGCGACTACGCTTCGCTTCGCGCAGAATGACATCGCTTTGAGCGACCGCTCCAATTCTCACGCGAGGCTTCTTAACCCGTCATTCCGCGCGGGGCTTCTCAATCCGTCATTCTGCGCGAAGCGAAGCGGAGTCGCAGAATCTCATTGGCGTGGTGCGGTGCCGGAATCCTCTCACGCCGCCATTTGGTTCCCGCCATTGCCGATTCGCGCCGGAAATTGCGGTTTCGTCGCGAGCCTGTTGTCAGGTTCTACCGGTAGGGGCTAGATTCGCGCACGAATCAGTCAATTTCGCAGTGGAGCACGAACATGAAAATGAACAGACCCGTCACCGCTTGTCTGCTGGCCGCGGCGCTCGCCGTCTACACCCAAGCCGCGGCGGACACATTAACCATCGTCATCGAGGACATCCGCGAAGCCAGCGGCACCGTGCAGGTGCAAGTGCACGCCGGGCAGGCGCAATTCGAAGGCGAAGGCGCTGTGGCGCAGTTCCTCGAACAGGCGGTGGAGGGCTCGCTGACGCTGACCGCCGAAGACCTGCCGCCTGGTGAATACGCCATCCGGGTCATGCACGATGTGAACGGCAATGACGAGCTGGATGCGAATTTTGTCGGTATGCCCGTCGAACCCTTCGCATTTTCCAACAATGCCGTCGGCAGATTCGGCCCTCCCGGCTGGGAAGAAGTTCGATTCGTCATCGAAGGCGACGTCACCCAAGTCATCAGTCTCAATCATTGAGGAGGGCATAGTCATGCAACGACGCGAATTCGCGAAACTTCTCGCGCTGCTGGCCAGCCCATGGCCAGCCGGGGTTCTGGCGCAGAACCAGGAAGAGAACTGGGCGCACCTGTTCGCGGAAGCTCTGGGCGAATCGCCCTGGCTCGCGGCCTGGGGCAACATCGAGCGCGAACACTACGAGGAGCAAGCGGCGGTTTCCGGCCGCTGGCCGGAAGAACTGCGCGGCACCTTGTATCGAACCGGCCCGGCCCAGCACGAGGTTTTCGGCTATCGCAACCGCCACTGGTTCGACGGCGACGGCATGGTCCAGGCCTGGCGCATCGCCGCCGGCGGCGTGCGCCACCAGGCGCGCTTGGTGGAAACCGCCAAAGTGCAAGCCGAACGCGCCGCGGGGCGCGCGCTTTACCCCGGCCTTATGGCGGCGCCGCCGGCCGCCGCCGGGCTCACCGGTCCGGATGACATCAATCTCGCCAACACCAGCATTTTGCACCACCACGGCCGCCTGCTGGCGCTTTGGGAAGCGGGCAGCCCCTATGAAATCGATCCAGAAGATTTGACAACGCTGGGCACCTATACCTTCCCCGAAAGCGATGGCGGATCAAGCATGCGCGGGGTGCCGTTTTCCGCCCATCCACGGGTCGATCTCGACGGCAGCGTATGGAACTTTGGATACGCTTCCTCGGCGGGTCTGCTGGTGCTTTGGCACATCGGCGCGGATGGCGCATTGCGCAAAGCCGGGCGCGTCGCCGTTGACCCGATGACGATGCCGCACGATTTCGTCGTCACCGAACGGCACCTGGTGCTGTTGCTGCCTCCGTTCCATTACCGCGCTTCCGCGAACGCCGCGGGATTTCTCATTCAGCATGAATGGAACGCGGACGATCCCTGCCGGGTGCTGGTGGTGGACAAGAACGATTTCTCCAGCCACTATTTTTTGGACCTGCCCGCGCAATGGATTTTCCATTTCGGCAATGCCTGGGAGGACTCAGCCGGCGTGATCCGCTTCGACGCCGCGCGGGCGGAAGACCCCGGCATCATGACCGGCACTTTCCACGACATCATGCGCGGCGAAGCTTTTTATCGCAGCCCCGCCCGCCATTACAGTTACCGGCTCGACACCCGCGCGCGGAGCATAACCGAACAAGCGATGCTCGACGCGGACGTGCATTCCGAATTTCCCTGCGTCGACCCCAGGCTGAGTTGCCAACGCTACCGCAAGCTGGTGTTTCTGTCCCAGAACGCCCGCGATCTATCCATGCATGGCACGCTCGATGAAGTCAGCGTGTTCGATATCGAAAGCGGCCGGCGCGGGTACTTCCGCTATCCCGAGTCGCAGATTCCCGAAGAG
Source organism: uncultured Pseudohongiella sp. (assembly GCA_965221015.1). Classification (GTDB taxonomy): domain Bacteria; phylum Pseudomonadota; class Gammaproteobacteria; order Pseudomonadales; family Pseudohongiellaceae; genus UBA9145. The sequence continues at coordinate 2,466,422 of OZ244859.1, forward strand.
CATCTGTATGTGCCGCGCCCCGGCAGCGCGCCGGAAACCAATGGCTGGATACTCGGCAGCGCGTTCGACTGGCGCCGAGGCAGGCAAATTCTCAACCTGTTCGACGCCGAAAGAGTCGCCGATGGCCCGGTGGCCTCGGCGGAATTGCCCTATGCGATTCCGCTCGGCTTGCATGGCAAGTTCGTTGCGGGGGCTTGAAATCCGTCGCCGGTAGCATGTCATCCCGCGCGAAGTCGCACGTTCCCGTCACCAAAACAAGGGTCGTTGGAGGAAGACTTGGCATGAAGCAATTTTTCATCGGATTCGCCCAAGTAGGCATCTTCTCCGGGGCGATAGCGGGATTGATTTGGTGGTTTACCGATTTTGGCGACTTCACCGCGATTCTCACCGTTTCGCTCAGCATTGGCTGGTCGATACTTACCGCCTTCATACTGTTGCGCGACCCACTGCAGGCAAGGCTGGGGCCGTGGTTGACGCCGGTTCCCGTAGTCGCCAGCGGTCTTGGCGCGGGCCTGGTGATTGCTGGTGTGTTCATCGCTCGCCAGCCGCTGTTCTTTTTCACGCAAAGCTACAGCACTCTTGTTCTTGGACTGTTTTTTGGCATCACCGGCTCCCTGATTTTCAGCGCCAGGGAGAAGCTGCGCACCACGCGGGCACGACTCGCCGAGGCGGAACTTCTGCAATCGCGACAGGAACAAACGCTCACTGAGACCGAGCTGAAATTGTTGCAAGCGCAAATCGAACCCCACTTTCTGTTCAACACGCTTTCCAACATAACCCAGCTAATCCGCGACGACCCGCGGCGGGCTGAAAACACCCTGGAGAACCTGACCACCCTGCTCCGCACCTCGCTCGCTCGCAACCGCGCCAGCGAAAGCACCTTGGGCCAGGAAATCGACTTCGCAGCCGCCTATCTGGCGATCCAGGCAACCCGCATGGGAAGCCGCCTGCGGTACCAAATCGATATACCCGATGAATTGCGGGAAATCCCGCTGCCGCCCCTGCTCGTGCAGCCCTTGCTGGAAAACGCCGTAATCCACGGCATCGAACCGCAAGCGGCGGGCGGCGAAATCACTTTCAGCGCGCGGCGAATCGAAGACGAGCTGATTCTCAGCGTAAGCGACAACGGCGCCGGCATCAGCGAAACCGGCACGGCCGGCGGCACCGGCCTGCGCAACATCCGCGACCGCTTGCGCCTGCGCTTCGGCCCCAAGGCCTCCCTCGAACTAACCCCGGCCCTCCCAAGCGGCGTCAATGCCGTAATCCATATCCCCCTTGCGGAAACGAACTGATTCACCCATGAAATTTTCCGATTCGATTTTGCTTGCATTCACTGAAATAAAATCAGCGCGGCTCTCTTACTTCTACGCCGTTTTGATCGTTTCACTCTCGATCGCCGCGGTGATAGTCAGCCTTTCCGTTGCGAGGGGTCTGCTTCAATTTCTTCCTTTCCCCGATGGCGACGAAGTGTTGCGCGTTCGCGTGACCGATGCCGAAGGTGGAGAGGCGTCGTTGTCCCGCGAAGACTTCTCCTTCTGGAAGCATAACCTGGGATCTATCGCTGAATTTGGCGCATTCTCCAATTCATCCATGCTGGTTGATCTCAAAGGAGAACTTACTGATAGCCGAATTTCCTTCGTAACCGAAAACGCCAGTGCAATCTTGAAAATGAACCCCATAATTGGACGATGGCCCAGTGAAAATGAGCAGGGCGTGGTGGTTATCGCGCACCACTTGTGGGAGACAATTTACGAAAGCAGCCCCGATGTGCTCAATAGCCATATCGGGATTGAAGGCGAGACTTGGGCTATCGTTGGCGTTATGCCGGACGGGTTTAGGTTTCCATTCATGGAAGATATGTGGAAGATAGTGGATCCAAATTCCGAACGGCTGTTTTTTCCGGAAGTGTTTTGCCGACTAAATGCTCAGGTTGACTTCCTGCCCGCCAAACGGGATTTGGAATTGGCGTTAAACAGCATGCCCAACACTGATTCTTTGAGAAAAATTCAACTGTTGGGATTTACAGAAGATCGCGGTGGCGCTGGAGAAGCACAATTGCTTGTCGCCATATTGGTTGTATCGCTCGCAATGACGATTGTGGCTTGCACCAGTGTTAGCAATATATTGTCAGAACGCGCCATGGGCAAGGTGCCCGCATTGGCCTTGCACAAGGCCGTAGGTGCCACAAATTACAATATCCTGATTCAGTTAGCCACAGAATCGGCGTTTATTGGTATGGTCAGCATAATATTCGGCGTGAGTTTGGCTTATTTCGGAGCATACTTTCTGACAATGAACTTCGAGCGATACTTGGGCTATTTTTGGACCACGTTCGACATTGATCCCATGGCCTGCATCGTGGTATCAATTACCGGATTACTCTTAACCATTATTTCCAGCCAAATTCCTCTACGCAAGCTATTCAGAAGTGAAATCACCTTTAGTTTGGGCAGCAATTTGGGCACAGTCAAAGGCAAGCCCAAGTCGCTCCTGTCTTGGATTGTAATCAATGGTCAATTGTCATTATCCTGTATTGCAGTGGCCGTGGCGTTCTTGTTTGCCAACTCTGCGTTCGTTCGGCAGCCATATGACAGAGAGTTGGCGGAGCATTTGTGGGTGGCGCCAGTAACTTTTGAACAAATCTCCGATAGTAATGTAGACAATCGATTGACCGAAATCCGAACAATCATTGATACCTTGAACAGCAATGTCAATGTAATTTCCGCGGCTATCGTAAGCGGGAATTTCCTGCTTGCGGACAGGGTTTCAGTAGCAACGCTGGATCGACAAAGCACCTCGAATATTTCCGCATCTATTTCCTACATAAGCTCAGACTTTTTTGATGTGCTTGGACTTGAAGTTGACGCAAGTGACCAAGGAATCCTCGCTTCCGCTGAGGTGGGTGCCTCGGCAAGTCAATCACTTGTCGATTACCTGCCTGGGAATTCGATCCGGACCGGAGAAATTCTTCGGTTGGAGCATGAAAATCGAGAAGCAACTTATGCAAGACTCAGCGGCGTAGTATCAAACCTTCAATTAATCCGAAGAGACAACGCGTCACCGACTCCAAGAATATATCTACCATTGGAACAATCTCAGGACTTAGAATACACGTTAATTGTTCGCGCCGACAACGCAGAACTCCTGAATTTCACAACAATGGGCATTTCACCAAATGAATTCGATCCTGTCATAGGCAAGTTTACCCGTTTAGATGAACAGCTCAACTACTATTCAGAAATATTTGAAAACCTTGGGCTGATCGTAATTCTTGGCGCCGCGGCAAGTCTGACGATATTGATAATTGGTTTGTGTGCACTGATTTCGCTCGATTTGGAATTACGTAAAAAGGAATTCGCGATTCACAAAGCTCTCGGAGCCTCTGAATTCGCCATCTGGATGCGGATTACCAAACATGCCATGGGGCTGACGGCACCTGGGATATTAGCAGGTATGGCGTTATCCATTTTTGCTGCAAATGTTACGGGTGCCTCTGCAAGTCAGGGCGGCTTCCTTGCTCTAATTTTCGTAATATACACCCTTACAATTGCTCTTGCCATTGGCCCAGCCGGCTTTAAACAGATGAAAGCCGAGCCGGCCCAGATTCTAAGTGAGGTGTGAATGTTGCGTAATTCAATACAGTCTACTGTTTGAAGTTTTTTGAAGCACAATAAAGACTGAGAACTTGACAACATACACATTGGAGTCCCAATAGCCATGCCCGCAACAACTAGCTCGATTAAACTCACTGCTATTAGCAAAACATATAGAGCAAGCGATTTGGTAACTCACGCCTTGACTGATATACACTTGGAAGTGACAAAAGGTGAGTTCATTTCCATCGCCGGCCCATCAGGCTGCGGCAAGTCAACACTTCTATCCATTCTTGGTTTGCTAAATGAACCGTCAACAGGGAAGTACCGGCTTGCGGGGCAAAATGTAGATGGCCTGTCTTCAAAAGCTCGCGCCAGAGCCAGAAATGAATACTTGGGATATGTGTTTCAAGCTTTCAATCTAATTGGCAACCTTTCCGTTGCCAAAAATGTGGAATTACCCCTCATCTATAGAGGTCTCGGCAAGCGTAAACGACGGCAAAAGGCGGAGGAAGCTCTAGAACAGGTCGATATGTTGCACCGTCGCGGGCATTTTCCAGCGCAGCTCTCAGGAGGACAGCAGCAAAGAGTCGCGGTGGCTCGGGCAATCGTTGGTGAACCCGAAGTCCTTCTTGCGGATGAACCGACCGGCAACCTGGACTCGAACAATGGACAAATGGTAATGGAATTGCTCGCGAGACTGAACGCCAAAGGCACAACCGTTTGCATGGTCACCCACGACCCCCGATATGCCAGGTTCTGCGGAAGGACAGTACACTTGTTTGATGGCAAACTCGCCGTGGAGAAGGCTTAGCGCACATGACAACCGCTTTGATCTTTGGGCACGAATCGCTTCTGGCTGATTCCCCATGCTGATGCAGCAATGAATCAATGCCATACAAGCGCTTCTTTGAATCTATGGCTCCATGGCGCGGCGGATGGTTTCGATGCTGAGGATCATTCTATCGGGCCGGGATGGGAGTGCCAGGAAGCCCATGGCGCGGTAGAACGACGCGCGCTTTTTGGCCGCCTCCGTGCCGCCGTCGTCGATTACGTCGAGCACGATGGCTTTCAGACCGATTTGCCCCGCGACGGCCGTCGCCCGCTTGACCGCGTCGGAAAGCAGCAGGTTTCCAAAGCCCCTGCCCTGGTGTCGCCGGTCTACAGCAATCATGGACAAGTAAACGGCTGGAACCGCACCGTGGGGAGGTGCGTTCCGGGTCAGGTTGGCCGGCAATTCGTCCGCTTCCAGCTTGTGGGCGTTCAGCGCGTAGTAGCCGAGCAGGCGGGATCTTTCCCCTGCAACCAAAACCCATACCCGCGTGAAATCTCCGGCCTGCTGCTTTCTCGCGCTGCGTTTCAGGAAATTGTCCAGCCGGGGAACGCCGCAGCTAAAATCGCTTCGGTCGTGTACTTTCGGATCCAGTGGCTCGATGAATAATTGTTTTTCGTCCGGTGGCGGAATATCAGACGTCACTTGCCACCTTGGCGTCGTGCGATGCGATGGCTTTCCGCAAGGCCGCTGTCGGAGCGGGAGGCGATTCAAGCAGGGACAAAACCATCTCGCGGTCCTTGGCGGAAAGCAGCGTGCGCTCGTGGTCGGCCAATGTGGCCTTCGCGCGTTCCAAGGCAACGCTGGTCACGAAAGTCGTCTCGTCAACGCCGAGCAGCGCCGCGGCCTGTTGGATTTGCGCCTTGATCGAAGGTTTGGTGCGTTGTTCCATGCGCGCGGACTTGGGCTCTTCAATGTCCGCCGCTGGATTCGTGAAATTCAGCATGCCCTGATCTCCTGTAGCTGCACAATGTACGGCAATTTGCCGGAAAGTTCAAACAATCCTACTCTCACGCGGCGGGGGGAAAACCGGCCAGGGGAACTATCGCTCAGGTGGGGATATGATTGCGCGTGATCGCCAATTCCCACGCAGACCTAAGGAAGGACAGTACACTTGTTTGACGGCAAACTCGCCGCGGAGAAGGCTTAGGCTCCATGACGACCGCCTTGATTCTTGAGGACGAACCGCTGCTGGCCGAGCAGTTGCGCGGCAAGCTGGGGCGCCTATGGCCGGAGCTTGAGATTGTCGGCATGGCGGCCGAGGGCCGCGAAGCGCTGCGCTTGGCGCGCGAGTCCGGGGCCGATATCGCCTTTCTGGATATTCGCCTGCCAGGCATGTCCGGCCTGGAAGTCGCCGCCGCGCTGCCGGCGCACACCAAGGTCGTGTTTGTCACCGCCCACGACGAGTTCGCGGTGGAAGCTTTTCGCGCCGCCGCGGTGGATTATTTGCTGAAGCCGGTTGCCGACCAGCGTCTCGCGGCCACCATCGAACGCCTGCGTGGGAGCGAGGCGCAGAACCGCGATGAATTGCTCGCGCTGTTGCGGCAGGTCGGCGCCGGCCCCGCCCCGGCCTGGCTGCAATGGATTCGCGCCGGGCTGGGCGAAACCACTGTGCTGGTGCCTGTGGACGAAGTGGTGTATTTCCGCGCCGACGCCAAATACACCAGTGTCGTAACCCCCGAGCGCGAGCACTTCGTGCGGCGCGCCATCGGCCAGTTGGCGTCGCAACTCGAGCCGGACAAGTTCTGGCGCATCCATCGGGGCATCATCGTCCGCGTCGACCAGATCGCCTCCGCCAGCCGCGACCTGCGCGGCCGCTACCTGCTTACGCTGCGGGACCGCCCCGAAAAACTGCGCTCCAGCCAGGCCCACGGCCACTTGTTCAAGCACATGTGAGCTGTCGGAACATTTGCTGCCCGCAATCTCGGCTTCTCTCCGTCATTCCCCTTGCGGGAACCCGCCACCAATACGGCTATAATCCCCGCAACTTGAATCAATCGCCCCCAAGGGGCCAAGTGCTGGTGAAGCTCATGAAAAACCTGGTTTCCGTTTTACTTCTGGCGTGGATGTTGTGCTCCGCCTCGGTGGCGATGGCGCAGACGCCCGCCAGAGCCACTCCTTTTTACCCGCCCGAGATTGATTTCGACCCGGAAATCCCGCGGCCGGAATCGGTCATCGGCCACCCGCTGGGGGAGCGCATCGCGCGCAATGATTTGCTCGTGCGCTACCTGCGAATGCTGGCGGAAATGTCGCCGAGAATCACGGTGGAAGACATCGCCCACACCCACGAAGGGCGACCCATCCTCGGCTTGACCATCACCAGCCCGGAAAACCACCAACGTCTGGATGCGATCAAAGCGGCCCATGTGGCGCTGAGCGACCCGGAAAGCAGCCAGGAAGTGGACCCGGACATGCCCGTGGTCACCTGGCTCAACTACGGTGTGCACGGAGCCGAGGTAAGTTCCACTGATTCCTCCATGGCGGTGGCCTATCATCTGGCCGCGGCCCAAGGCGCCGAGATCGAAGCCACGCTGGACAGCAGCGTGATCCTGCTCATCGCCATATTCAATCCCGACGGCAACAGCCGCATGTCGGCCTGGAACCACATGTACGGCGCTAATGTGCCGGTCTCCGACCCCCGCCACCAGTTGCACAACACCTTCTGGCCCGGAGGGCGCACCAACCATTACTGGTTCGACCTCAATCGGCAGTGGCTCATTCAGCAGCATCCCGAGCCGCGGGGTTGGGTGGCCAAATTTCACGAATGGCGACCGAACATCACCGTCGATTACCACGAAATGGGACAAAACAGCACCTACTACTTTCATCCCGGCGTGCCCGACCGCACTTTTCCCTACATTCCGCCGCGTTCCATGGAACTGCTCGATGAAGTGGCCGAACGGCCCCGTTCGTGGCTGGACAGCGAACAACGTCTTTACTTCAACGAAGAGAACTACGACAACTACTACATAGGCAAAGGTTCAACCTACCCCCACATGCACGCCAGCATGGGCATGCTGTTCGAGCAGGCCGGCAGCGAAGGCTTGCTGGAAACACCGCACGGCATACTCTCGTTCCGGGACAACGTCCGCACCCAATACCGCACGTCGCTGGAAATGATCCGCGCCGGCGTGGAAATGCGCGGCGAACTACTGCAATTCCAGCGCGATTTCTCCCGCGAAACCGCGGAACTTGCGGCGGATGATGAAGTGAAAGCCTATGTTTTTTCCTCCCCCGGCGACCCCGCCCGCGCCTTCCACGCCATCGACATCCTGAACCGGCATCAAATCAATGTGCGGCGGCTCAACCAGGACCTGGAAGTGGCGGGCGCGAGCTTTTCCGCTGAAGACTCCTACGTGGTGCGAACCGAACAGGCCCAGTACCGCATGATCAAGGCCCTGTTCGAGTTGATCACCGAATTCGAAGACGAAACCTTCTACGATGTATCCGCCTGGACCTTGCCGCTGGCATTCGATTTCGCTTACGAAAGCCTGGGCGCGCGGGACATTGGCGGCGATGTGCTCGGCGGGGAGGTCCGCGCCGAATTTCCCGTCGCGCCGGAGCCCGCCGAGGCCCGCTTCGCCTACCTGTTTTCCTGGTCCAACTATTATGCGCCGCGGGCCTTGTATCGACTGCTCGATGCCGGTGTGCGACCGTTGGCGGCAACCCGGCCGCTGGCCGTCGAAAGCGGCGGCGAAGTCGTCAACCTGGACGCGGGCGCGATTCTGGTTCCCCTGGGCTGGCAGGGCGGCGACCTGGGAGATGCGGAAATACACGCGCTGATGAGCCGCATCGCCGCCGAAGACGGAATCACCGTGCATCCGGTGGACAGCGCCCGCACGCCGGTCGCCGGCATGGATCTCGGCAGCCCCAACTTCGCCAATATTTCCCTGCCCAAGGTGCTGTTGCTGGTGGGCGAAGGCATTGAAGCCTACGACGCCGGCGAAGTCTGGCACCAACTCGACGCGCGCATGAATATGCCGGTGCAAATGGTCGAAAAACGCCATCTCGACAATGCGGACCTGAACGACTACACCCATATCGTGCTGGTCGGAGGCAACCACGGCGATTTGTCCGAACATCGGGGCGAAATCGACCGCTGGGTCAGGCGGGGCGGCAGCTTGGTGGGCATCCGCCAGGGGGCGCGCTGGGCCTACGACAACATTCTCCACCCCGACGATTCGGGCGATGCCGATGCGGAAACCGAAATCGAAGTCGAGGTGCAGATCGAGGCGGAGAACGAAGCGGCGGTGGAAACCGCGGCCGAACGATTCGATTACGCCGACAAGGACGACATCGAAGCCCAGGACATCATCGGCGGCGCCATCTTGCGGGGCGATCTTGACAACACCCACCCCATCGGCTTCGGCATCGATGATCGCGCCATCGCCAGCCACCGCAATACCTTGATCGCATTCGACCCGCCGGAAAACCCCTGGGCAACGCTGATCCGGATACCCGAAAACGCCTTGCTGTCCGGGTTCGCCTCGGCCGAGCGGCAGGCGGCGCTGGCGGGGAAAGCGATGGCCATCGCCGAACGCCACGGCGCCGGCAGCGTCATCGCCTTCGCCGACAACCCAAACTTCCGCGCCTGGTTCTTCGGCACCAACAAACTGTTCATGAACAGCCTGTTCTTCTCGCTGGCCTTCGACCGCCCGCGCTGAATGACGCTGGGAGGAATTGCCGTCATGAATTCCAAGGGTTCAGGGTCTTGGACAAGTTTTGCGCCGGGCAGGGAAGACTTTCACGTCAACGGCCGATATCCCTAATCCCTGTATTTTCGGATGTCAAAGGCGGGCGCTCCGGGCTTGATCTTGTCCCGCAGCCCGCCCAGCTTTGACAAGTCGACCCGCTTGGGTTTGAGGACGAATCCGCCGCGGACCCTGGTCAATTCGAGACGATCTCCGGGCCCCACGCCCATTTCGTCCAACACTTCGACGGGAAACGTAACCTGACGCTTGGATGTGATTTTAACCAACATGAAATTCTCCTTAACCAAGAGGTACTTCAGTAATACGAAAACGTCTAGCCTTCGCTTAGTTTTTGGGCAAGCGCTACAGCGGGCGAAATTCACGTACCGTTCGCAGCGCTGGGTCCGAACATAGCGCATCGTGGTCGTTCAGGGCTTGGTATCCTAGCGCAAGCGCGTACGACCGTTGACGGACCATCGATAGGAGCGAAAGCCGGCAGCTCTCCTCGCGTTGCGAGTCGACGAACGCCCCCGTGGCTCGCTCGATCAATCCCAGAAGCCGGTCGGCCTGGCATATCAATTCCGAGCCGCCGTCGAAGTTGATCGCGCTGTTGGGAATATCGGTCTCCCCAACATGGTCCTTGCAGGGTGGAAACTGGATGGCTGTAAGATTACAATACGTCGTGTGCTCGGCATGCTTAATTCTCAGCGTAACTAACTGATTTGTATTGATATATGGATGCCTTACCCGTTATTTTGTACAATATTGTGCTAGTCCCGCCAAATGTAGATTCTCGCCATTCTTGGCGAAATACCAGTATTCGACGGACGAATGTTTCTGCGTTTGCTCAAATTGAGTAAAAAGTAAATCGGCAACCAGTGTGGAAGTTCCTAAATCGCGGTACCATTACAACATTGGACTATAATGCAAACGTTTAGCAGAATGGCCCCTCCATGAAGATATCAGTAAAAAATTTCGGACCGATACGCGAGGCCAAAAACGTCGAAATTGGCCCGATGACAATTTTCGTGGGGCCGAGTAACACCGGTAAATCTTATTTGGCAATGCTGATTTATGCGATTCACGAAGTGCTGGCAGATGATTTTTTCCACTGGGGTTTCAATCGTCCATTTAGAAATTCGGAGGAAAATTATGATGAAAGGGTTAACAGGCTGAGAGATTCAAAACAATCTGCAATTGATGAAATCAAGAAATGCTATTTTGAATGGGCACAGTCAGTCAGTCGCGTATGGGAGAAGCAAATGATCTATTGCTTCGGCGAAGAAGGGAAGAAACTAGTTGAAGACAGTAACAATACAGATGAGGCATTTTCTGTAAAGATTTCCGACTATACAAATCAATTGACTCTTGATTTGCGATCGCCGAAAAAAAGCAAAATCGTTCTTAGGAAATGCAGAAGTATTTATGAGGAAATTAATGCACACCTGCCAAGGTTGCTAGGAGAAATAGAAAGAACTGAATCAGAATCTCAGAAATACGATGCATACATGGACTTGTACAGGGAGGTATTTAGTGAGACGATGTTCTTGTCATTTCAAAAATCCTTTCTCCCGCGGATACCACCGAATATTCCTGTTGATGCGTATTATCTTCCGGCTGTGCGCGGCGGAATCATGCAAAGCCATCGTACTCTAGTTAGCGCGTTAATTGAACGAGCCCCTGTAGCAGGTTTAACCGATGCGATTCCAATCCCAATGTTTAATGGGGTTCTTTCAGATTTCATGATGAATCTAATAAAAATTGGAAGCACGGATATTGAGTCTTGGGGGCCAAGAGATCGATACCGAGTAGGCAGAAAAAAACTTCGCGCATTTTATGAAACAGAACAGAAAAAAATGGAAGATATCAACAAGAAAATGGAAAATGATATTATCTCAGGCCAGATAGAAATTGAAAGATCCGAAGCGCAATATCCCGATTTTCGTTATAGGTTTGAAAGAGAGAATAGAAAATATGATCTGCCTCTAATGAGCGCATCTTCATCGGTTTCTGAGCTCGCTCCCATATCATTATTTATCCGACACTATTTGTGCCCCAATGATCTATTTGTTGTGGAAGAGCCGGAAGCCCACCTCCATCCCGGCGCGCAACGGGAAATTTCCGATTTGCTGGTGCAACTTGTCAATGCCGGCGTCAACATCTTAGTAACAACTCACAGTGACCATTTGTTGGAGCAGATAGGCAATTTCATTTACGCGGACCGCGTGGCGGTTAGCCGTATAACAAAGTTAGACGAAGAGAAATGTAAAACCTATCGGTTTAAGCCTATCGGGAATACTAAGCGAACCACAGTTGAGGGTCTGGCATTCGACCTGGAAACAGGAATCGTGACCGAAGACCACATGAAAGTCTCTTCTGATTTGTACAACGAAACTGTTGAACTGATGGAGCAGTGTGAAGATGCCGGAAATAAAACGGATATTTGATGAAAAGTATCGATGTTGCGACATCAATAGAATCCCGAAATATGAGAAAGGAAAATACCATTTAGGGACTACATCCAAACCTACAATATATTCAGTAGATTGTCTGTATGAAAGGCATCCCAAGATTGCTGGAGATCGTTGTGATGAGATTATATTTTTTGAATTCTACCATTCGATAGCCGGAATCTACCTGATCGAAAGCAAAACAAATAGCCAAGACGTGGATAAAGTAAAACGGCAATTGGATGGTGGAGCAGGATTCATCAATAATTTTCTAGAAAATGATCCGGCAACAGAGGGCGAGCGCTTAGATTTCATGCCTATCTGGGTGTCAAAAGGTCTGAAAAACAGCACACGCAGAAAATTGTCAACAGTTAAAGTTAAGCTGCGCAATCGTTCCAAACGCATTCGACATATTGACAACAATAGGACATTGCCGAAGTTCAAGTAACCACTCTGATTGACTGTTGCATGGTTTGCAGATTCAATTAAAAAGACAATAAGGTCTTTCAGTGCCAATTGAAAAATACCCAAAAATGCTGAAGTAAAACTACCCAGTTTAAAGGTCCGATTCCGGGGTCGCGCCCCCGGAACCGGGCTCGGCCAAAATCGCCACTTGGACGCAATCAGACGGACGTGATTGACCGGTGGTCAAACCGGGGTTGATTGTCATGATTCACGGTTTGAAGAGACAAGGCCTGTCGATCAGCGCGATCGCGCGCAAGACCGGCCAAATCCGCAAGACGGTTCGCAAGCACTTAGACGCGGGGCTTCAGGCGCCGGCCTTAGGACTGCGTGCGCCGCAGCCGGGAAGGGTGACGCCCTACGAGGACTATCTGCGCGAGCGAACGGCGGCGTGCCCCGATCTTTCGGTGCGGCACCTGAACCGCGAACTGCGGGAACTGGGCTACGAAGGTGCGTATTCCACGGTAACCAACTTTCTGCAGGGAGTCCGTACCGTTCCGCCGGCACCGTTCGAGCGGCGCTTCGAGACCACGCCGAGCCAGCAGGCGCAGATGGATTTCGCCGAGTTCATGATTGTGTTAGGCGATGCGCCCGAGGCGCGTCGACGGGTATCGCTGTTCCTGCTCGTGCTTGGATACAGCCGCTGGCTGTGGGGCCGCTTCTGCGCCAACCAGCGGCTGGTCACGGTGCTGCGCTACCATGTTGCGGCCGTCGCGGCTTGTGACGTCGCGCCCCGCGAGGTGTTGTACGACCGCATGAAAACGGCCGTGCTGGGGGAAGGGGAAGACGAAACGGTGGTATACAATCCGACCTTGGTCGCGCTGCTGCGCCGCTACGACTCGGCCTTCCACGCCTGCCGGCCGTATCACGCCAAAACCAAGTGTAAGGTCGAACGCCCGTTCCGCTACGTGCGGCAGGGCTTCTCCCTAGCCCACCGATTCCGCAACCTCGGCGATCTGAACCGGCAGTTCGACCGCTGGCGTGAGAATCAGGTCAATGCCCCTTCGGTCACTTCCCGAATGATGCATGGTAGTTGGTTTTTCAGTATGCGGTTTTCCTGGTCAACACAGCTGAAAAGGACTTTGGAACACGTGTCGACGCCCCGCATGGCGAACTCCGGATGGCGGCTTCAATCTTGAGGATATCTTGGCAAACCGGGCGGTCAAGAAGGGAATTTTCGGTAGCCCGCTAAGTGGAATTGATGTGAATCGGATTGGCGAAATTTGGCCACGGTGGGAAGCGCGACCATTTGAACACAATCCAACAAATCAGCTCCAGGCTTCTGACTGTTAGTTGCCAAAGAAATTGATTTTCTGTCAAGACTGTTTTAGGATGCCGATTATTTATTAGATGAATGCGAGAAACCGGATGCTAAACTCACTAAAAATTCACGGATATCGTGGATTCTCATCATATCGGTTGTCCGACTTGACGAGAGTAAATCTCGTCGTTGGCAAGAACAATTGTGGAAAAACATCGATTCTGGAAGCGATTGATTTACTCGTATCGTGTGGAAATCCATCGGTGATGTATCAACTAGGAAAGGGGCGACACAAAGAAAACCACCAAATTGAACCTTATTTTGGACGCAATCGGACTATAGATTTTTCACATGTTTTTCACGGTCATTCTTTCGATCTAGGCTCGTCTTTTGTTTTGAGCGCCAATGATGGCGATCATTTTGTGGAGGTTAAAGTAAAGGAGTTTGGTAATGCCGATGAAGATTTCCATTGGGTACAAACTGATCGAGAAGAAGACGGCGCACTTGAAATTGCGTATGTATTAACGGTAAATACAAGCACATCAGGTGAATTGATCCAACTGCCTATGATGGAAGATGGGGCCGTAATTTTCAACAATCGCTTTGCCAGGATGCATAAACGAAACGTAAAGTCACCTTCTCGTTTTGTGCCAGTTGAATCTTTACATCCGACTGCTTTGGGCAAGTCGTGGGATACAGCACTTGCGGATAGTCTTGAAGGGGAAATAGTCGAGGACATGAAAATTCTAGTTCCTTCACTAAACTCGATTCATTTTCTGGCCAGTGGCCGGTTCTCAAGAGGCATTTTACTGGACTTAAACAATGGAGGTGGACGATTGCCAATTTCCACTTTTGGGGATGGATTGCGTCGACTTCTCGCCCTAAGGCTATCCTTTGTGGGAATAGAGGGCGGGTTTCTTCTGGTCGATGAAATCGATACCGGTCTCCACTGGACAATAATGGAAGATATGTGGCGGTTTGTTGTGGAAGTTGCGCGTAGGAACAATTTGCAAGTTTTTGCAACAACACACAGCTATGATTGCTTACGTGGAATAGATTCACTTATCCAATCACGAGCTGACCTCGCAGATCAGGTGAGTATACAAAAAGTAGATCCACTACTGGGTCAGGCAGTGTGTTTTCATGACAAGCAGATCAAAGTGGCCATTGAACAAGAATTGGAGATGAGATAATGCCTACATTGGAACGATCAAGCTTGCATGTTGAGGGTCCGGATGACGTCCATACAATTCATCATCTTTTGCTTAGGCATGGATTCGACTGTCCAACAAAAGACGGCAAAAGGTCTGATAGCGAATTTTTGGACAACGTTCCCGAGATCAAGGCGGCTGGAGACCACTTGAAAGTACTCGATGCAATGTCTACGGCCCCAAAGACCAGTACCAATAGGTCTGTGGGTTTTGTATTAGATGCAGATGAGATGTTGGAAAATAGATGGAATGCGGTTCGAAACAGGTTTCGTCAGTTCAATCTGGATCTCCCTAATAATATTCCAGAAGGAGGATTTGTTGATGAAATCGCTAAATTTAAGGTGCGCGTTGGCGTATGGCTTATGCCAGACAATCAACGAAGTGGGGCACTCGAGGAGTTTTTAAGTGACCTAGTCGATGAAAAAGATTGTTTGATTTCTCTTGCTTTCCGTTCAACAGATGAAGCCAAATCAAAGGGGGCTAACTTTCCGGAAGGCAGCAAATCAAAGGCGGTTCTTCGAGCATGGCTGGCATGGCAGAAAACTCCCGGGCTACCTTACGGAGTAGCGATAAAAGCCCAGTACTTTCGGGTTGATAGCCCTGCTGCTAATTCGTTCGTCGAATGGTACAAAAAATTGTTTGACGACGGATGACCAAACAATTAGTAATCCCCTAAAGAATAATGCACCTGCGCATCCTGACGCTTATGTGCGCCAAGAATGCTTGAAACCGGTGTCCCTGTGTTGTGAACAAATAGGGTTGTTTGTTTTAAGAACAGATAAACTGTCCGCTTTCTTGAAGCGGATAAATTAAAGAATCGACAACCTTGCTAGTGATATCGATCAATTTTGGGGGGACGCGTTAGTGAAAAATATAGCTAAAATTAGATGAAATTAGCTGACGTTAAATCATTCAAACTTTCCGATGAAATACAGAAGCTAACTATCATAGATTTTCAGTCAAATCCGCCCAAAAGTGCGTAGATAAAGGCCAATAGAAATGGAAGAATGCCGCTTGGAATTTTCATTGCGGCCAAGTCCTATTGGGATCAGGTTTTGGGTCAGTCCAAGATTATTTGGTTAAGTGCATAAATTGCGGGACTTGTTTTCAAGTCGTGATTCAGGGATCTCACCTCAGTTGGTTTAAGAAATGTATCTGGATAAACACACCGAATGATTAAGAGAATTCGACGTTGTCACGGAAGTGTTAGACCCGATCGAATCTCCACGGCGAGGGTGTCATGCCTTTCTCTTTCAGTCCCCACTTCTTACTTAACACGGCATGTGCCACGCTCAACTCTGGTTTATCTATACCAGTCCAAGTCCGCGAAGCGCTCTGTCGTCTTGACATCGGCGGTCAAATAACGCAAGTGATTGACCAATAGAACTACGAAAAATCTGACCTCGTCAATATCCTCTCAAATTAACTTTTCCCGAATGATATCGAGTATTTTCCGTACCAGAATAAATCGATCTCCTTTTCTTTTCGCCGCGAGCGGAGATTAACTCTTGACCGGGCCAAAGATTTTTTGCATTCAGCGGAGATCCCGACCTAATGGACTTACTGCATTACGGCAAATTGATTAAAACAGAATTGAAGTTTGGCATCATCAACAACGAACACATTCCGTATGAGCTTAAATTAGAGTGAAGCGGGGATCGGCTAAACCGCGGCGCGTGTTTCGGTCCAGGGGAGCATCTTTTTCAGGTGCTCGCCGGTGTGGGAAGTTGGGTCCTGCGCCACCTGCTCCGGTGTGCCGCAGGTGACGATGGCGCCGCCGCCGCCGCCGCCCTCCGGGCCGAGGTCGATGATCCAGTCGGCGGTCTTGATCACGTCGAGATTGTGCTCCACCACGACAATGGTGTTGCCGTGATCGCGCAGCCGGTGCAGCACTTTCAGCAACTGGCGCACATCGTGGAAATGCAGCCCCGTCGTGGGTTCGTCGAGGATGTACAGCGTGCTGCCGGTGTCGCGCTTGGATAATTCCCGCGACAACTTCACTCGCTGCGCTTCGCCGCCGGAAAGCGTCGTTGCCGACTGGCCAAGGCGGATATAGGACAGTCCCACGTCCATCAGCGTTTGCAGCTTGTTGGCGATGACCGGAATCGCGTCGAAGAATTCGCGCGCCTCCTCCACGGTCATGTCCAGCACCTGGTGGATGTCCTTGCCCTTGAATTTGACTTCGAGCGTCTCGCGGTTGTAGCGCTTGCCCTGGCAGAGGTCGCAAGTGACGTAGACATCGGGCAGGAAGTGCATTTCGACTTTGATCAGGCCGTCGCCCTGGCAAGCCTCGCAGCGCCCGCCCTTGACGTTGAAACTGAATCGCCCCGGCTTGTAGCCGCGGCTGCGCGCTTCGGCGGTGGCGGCGAACAGGTCCCGCACCGGCGTGAACAAACCGGTGTAGGTGGCGGGATTGGAGCGCGGCGTGCGACCGATGGGGCTTTGGTCGATGTCCACCACCTTGTCCAGCCATTGCAGGCCGGCGATGGAATCAAAGGGCGCCGGCGAAAACGATTGCGCCTTGTTCAGCCGGGTGGCGGCGATGGGGTACAAGGTGTGGTTCACCAGGGTCGATTTGCCGGAGCCGGACACGCCGGTGACACAGGTGAACAGGCCAAGCGGCAAGCTCACGTCGATCTGCCGCAGATTGTTGCCGCGGGCGCCCTGGATTTGCAGCAGGCGTTCTTTGTCGAACGCTGTTCGGCGTTCGGGCACGGCGATGTTTTCGCGGCCGGAAAGAAACTTGCCGGTAATCGACTCGGCGCAGCTTTCAATCTCCCCCACGCGCCCCTGGGCGACGATGGCGCCGCCGTGAATGCCGGCGCCGGGGCCGATATCGATAATGTGGTCCGCGCTGCGGATCGCTTCCTCGTCGTGTTCCACCACAAGCACGGTGTTGCCCAGGTCGCGCAATCGCAGCAAGGTGCTCAGCAGGCGGCCGTTGTCGCGCTGGTGCAGGCCAATCGAAGGCTCGTCGAGGATGTACATCACGCCAACGAGGCCGGCGCCGATCTGGCTCGCGAGGCGGATGCGCTGGGCTTCGCCGCCGGAAAGCGTCTCCGCGCTGCGGTTGAGCGTGAGATAGTTCAGGCCCACATCCACCAGAAAACCCAGCCGCTGCTGCAATTCCTTGAGCACTTTTTCGGCGATGCGCGCCTGTTTGCCCTCCAGTTCCAATTCGTTGAAATAGCGCGCCGCCCGCTCCACCGTCATGTCGGTGATCTGCGGCAGGTTGTGGCTTTCGATGAAAACGTTGCGGGCGTCCTCTTTCAACCGCGTGCCCTCGCAATCGGGGCACACGCGAAAGCTGAGATAACGGGCCAATTCGGCGCGCACGCGGTCGGAGTCGGTTTCGTTGTAGCGGCGTTTGATATGCGGCATGACCCCTTCAAACGGCCGCTTTCGATTGATGCTCATGCCGCTGCTGCCGACGTAGCGGAAACTGATCTGCTCATTGCCGCTGCCATGCAGGATGATGTCCCGCCAGCGCCGCTCGAGTTTTGCGAAGGGGGTGGAAAGATCGAACTTGTAATGCTTCGCCAAAGCTTCCAGCTTGGAGAAATACCACAGGTTCCTGGGTTCCCAGCCGCGGATGGCGCCTTCGCGCAAGCTGCGGTCGGGGTCGGTGACCACACGCGATTCGTCGAAAAACTCGCGCACCCCAAGGCCGTCGCAGGCCGCGCAGGCACCGGCGGGATTGTTGAAGGAAAACAGCCGCGGCTCCAGTTCGCGGATGCTGTGGCCGCAATGGGGGCAGGCGAAGCGCGCCGAGAAAATCATGTCCTCGCCGCCGTCTTCGCCGTCCATGTTGGCGACCATGGCGATCCCGTCGGCAAGATGCAAAGCCGTCTCGAAACTCTCCGCCAGGCGCTGGGCCTGGTCCGGGCGCACGCGCAGCCGGTCCACCACGACTTCGATCGAATGTTTTTTGTTCTTGTCCAGTTCCGGCGGGTAGTCGATTTCGCAAATCAGCCCATCCACCCGGGCGCGGATGAATCCGCCGCCGCGCAATTCGTTGAACACATGGATATGTTCGCCCTTGCGCTCGCGCACCACCGGCGCCAGCAACATCACCCGCGTTCCCTCCGGCAGCGCCAGCACCTGGTCGACCATCTGGCTCACGGTCTGCGCCGCCAGCTTGATTTTGTGCACGGGGCAGAACGGCTCCCCGGCCCGGGCGAACAGCAGGCGCAGGTAGTCGTAGATTTCGGTGATCGTGCCCACGGTGGAGCGCGGATTGTGGGAGGTTGATTTCTGTTCGATGGAGATCGCCGGGGACAGCCCGTCGATGTGGTCGACATCGGGTTTTTCCATCATCGACAGGAACTGCCGGGCATAGGTGGAAAGCGACTCGACGTAGCGGCGCTGCCCTTCGGCGTAGAGCGTGTCAAAAGCGAGCGAGGACTTGCCGGAACCCGACAGCCCGGTGATCACAACGAGCTTGTCCCTGGGGATGGTGAGGTCGATATTTTTCAGGTTGTGGGTGCGCGCGCCCTTGACGAAGATGGAATCCATTTGGCCGCCGATGGTTCAGTCAAACGGCGAATTATCCGCCATGCCCCCGCCACGGGCAAATGCGTAAATAATATTGCGCCGAATTTTGGCCATTCCGCGAATCTGTTTCTATACTTTTTTCAAGTTGGCGGCAGCGGGCCGCCCAACTGGGCAAGGCGACTCCGTGGATATTGATATAGACTTGGAGTCGGGACTTCAAAACGTGATTACAGGAGGCAATTGTGGCAGGTCGCGGAATAAACAAAGTCATACTGATCGGAAATCTCGGCAATGATCCCGAGGTCCGATATACACCGGGCGGCAGCGCTGTCGCCAACGTTACCATAGCAACGAACGAGTCTTGGAAGGACCGAAACACCGGCGAGCGGCAGGAGCGCACCGAATGGCATCGGGTGGTGTTTTGGAGCAGGCTGGCTGAGATCGTTGAGCAATATCTGAAAAAAGGCTCGAAGGTCTACGTGGAGGGCCGTTTGCAAACCCGCTCCTGGGAACAGGACGGGGTAAAACGCTACACCACCGAAATCGTAGCCAGCGATATGCAAATGCTCGATTCGCGCGGCGACGCGGGCGGGGCTTCGTTCGAGCGGACTCAGCCGGCGGCGGCGGGCGGCGCAGCGCAGCCGGAGAAAGCCGCCGCCAAAGCGGAGTCGTCCAGCTACGACAATTTTGAAGACGACGACATCCCGTTTTGATCAGGAGCCCGGCAACGCCACACGAATTCTTCCCGTCGAACCATGAGCACGCGCTAGACAGGCCATGAAGCTGTTTCTTGTTGGCGCCAGAAGTCCCACTGGCAAGGCTCTGACCGAGATCTTGCGCAAACGCAAGATTTCGTTCCTGGCGCCGGCGGAAAAACATTTCACGCCGGAGAACGCCTCGGCCATTGCGGCGATGATCGACAGATACCAACCATCGCAACTGGTCAATCTGGCGGATTTCATCTCCGGCAACCACAGCGCGCTGAAGCGGGCGCAATTGATGCAGCAGCGCTGCCGCGCGGTCAATGCGCAACTGCCCGGCGTGCTGGCGGAGATTTGCGCGCAACTGAAACTGCCGATGCTGCACCTCTCCAGCAGTTATGTTTTCGCCGGCGACAAAAAGCTCGCCTATGGCGAACACGACGAGCCCCGCCCGGTGGGTGTGTACGGGCGCTGCTCGCTGGAAGGCGAGCAGCAAGTGCGGCAACTGCGGGAACACATTTTGCTGCGCCCCGGCTGGTTGTTCGGGCCCAACAAACGGGGCCGCATCAAGTTGTGGCTGCGGGCGGTGAAGCATCAGGAAGGTGATATCCACATCTGGCGCCGGCGGCTCAGCCCCACCAGCACCGCGGACTTGGCCAGCGCGATTCTCGCCGTCAGCCAACAGGTGGACTGCGACGCCAATGTCTGGGGCACCTACCACTATTGCGGCCAGACGCCTTGCTGGGAGAAGGATTTCGCAAAACTCGCGCTGGAATGCGCGGCCGCCCACGACCCGGAAATCTACAGCCTGCTGGACCGCGTCAACCTGATTGAAAGGCCGGTGCGGGCGCCGGAAGTATTCAATTCCACGCTTTCCGCCAAGAAATTGTTCGACACTTTCGGCATCAAGGCGAAGCACTGGCAGGAACAGTTGAAGCAAACCGTGCGCTCGCTGTACGACCCGGCGAGCAAGGCCGCGGCATGAGCGGCTTGCGGGGCCGGCGCGGAATGAATGATTCCGGCAACGCCCTGACCCCGGTGGAAACCGCCTGCCGGCTGATCTGGGAAGACGTGCCGCGGCTCGGCGGCGTGGAAAACCTCGCGCTGGACGCCGCCCCGGGCAGGATTCTGGCGCGCGACGTGCGTGCCGGCATCGATGTGCCGCCCTTCGCCAACAGCGCCATGGACGGTTATGCCCTGCGCGCGAGCGATGCGCGTTCGACGCCGGTGGAACTCGCGGTCAAGTTGCGCATGGCGGCCGGCGAGTCCGGCGGCGTATTGGCGGCGGGTGAAGCGGCGCGGATCTTTACCGGCGCGGCCCTGCCCGAAGGCGCCGACGCGGTCGCGCCGCAGGAGAACTGCCGCGCAAGCGAGGGCCGGGTTGCCGTGCTGCAAGCGGTGGCGCCGGGGGAAAACGTGCGCCAGGCGGGAGACGCGGTGCGCGCCGGCGAACTGCTGTTCCAAGCCGGGCATCGGCTGCTGCCCCAGGACATCGGCACCATCGCCGCGACGGGCCTTGCCGAGGTGGCCGTGCGCAGAAAATTGCGCGTGGCCTTGCTCGCAACCGGCAGCGAACTGGTGGCGCCCGGCAAGCCGTTGCGGGCCGGACAAATCTACAACGGCAATGTGCTCGCCCTCGCCAGCCTGATGCGGAATATGTCTGTGGCGGTGAGCGACCTCGGCATCGCCGCCGATGATCTCGATGGCACCCGGCGAATTCTGCTCGAAGCCTCCGCCAATGCCGATTGCATCATTACCAGCGGGGGCGTTTCGGTGGGGGAGGAAGACCATGTGCGCGCGGCGGTGGAATGCGAGGGCGAATTGCGGCTGTGGAAACTCGCCATCAAGCCTGGCAAACCCCTCGCTTACGGCAAGGTGGGGCAATCGGTTTTCTTCGGCCTGCCCGGCAATCCGGTTTCCGCCTTCGTTACCTTTTGCCTGATCGCAAAACCCGCGCTCATGCGCATGATGGGGGCAAATGCATCCGCGCCGAGAGCTTACCGGCTGCCAGCGGGTTTTACCCGCCCCCGGAGCGGAAACCGGCAAGAATATCTGCGGGTGGCGGTGGCCACCGATTCGGCCGGCGAGCAGCAAGTGCTGCCCTTTGTGAACCAGAGTTCGGGTGCGGGCGCGTCGCTGAGCCATTCCGACGGTTTGCTGGTGGTGCCGCCCCACACTGCCGTCGAACCGGGAGATCGACTGAAATTCATACCTTATTCCGAATTGCTGGCGTAAGATACTCCCATGCGCAAGTTACGGCTGTTCGGTGTTTCGATTCTGCTTTTGCTGGCGGCTTGCCAATTGCGCGAGCCGCCTCCGGCGCCTTCGGGGCTGCCGGAAATGCGCACGATACCCGTCCCGGACGCGGCGGCGGAGCAAGCCGCCGAGAATATCCGGCGGCTGATTGCGGACTTGCTGTTCTCGGGCCTGCAAGCGCTGGACAACGACCGGCTGCTGACCCCGGAATTCGACAACGCCTTCGACTACTTCCGCGAAGTGCTGGAAATGCAGCCGGAGAACGAAATCGCTCTCGAGGGCATGCAAAGCATCGTCGAGCGCTATCTTGAGCTGGCGCTTGAGGCGGCGAACCGGGGCAATTTCGGCAATGCGGAGCGGATGCTGGGCCGGGCGCAAATCGTTGACGGCAACCATCCCGGCATTGCCCGCGCCCGCGAGGCGCTGGAAATCGAACGCAACTCCGGCGATTTGTTTTTCGCCCTGGAGGAGCGCGCGCTGCGCCGCCAGGATGCCGCGATTCGCGCCAGACTGGCGGAAATCGCCTGGCAGGCGCGGGAGCACGAGGCATTCGTCCTCATCACCGCGCCCGACGACGAATTGGCGCGCTGGATCTATACCGCCATGCGCGAATCGGTGGGAGGCTACCGCTTGCGCGGCAATATCGAGATTGGCGGCAGCACGCTGATCCGGCTTCGCCTGCCGCGCCCCTGAGAATCGGCCCGCGCGGCGAATTGCGGTAAAATGCGGGTCATGTTTACTTCGTTGAAGAACCGGCTCGCATCCACCTGGTCCGGGTTGCGCGGGCGCTTGCGATGGCCGGGCAAGGGCCGGGTCACTATTCCGGGTGGAAGCGGCACCGGGCGAACCGTGCTGCGAAAAGTCCTGCTTTGGAGCGTTGGCCTGCTCGCCCTGGTCGTGGTCGGGCTGGGCGTGTACTGGAGTTCGGAGCCGGAAGCCTTTTCGGTGCGCGCGAACACCACCGAGAAACTCGCCGTCAATGGCCAGGACTATGTGGTCGGCGCGGCCACCACGGCCGCCATGATCCGCGTCGCCGAAACTTTGCTGGACAAACCCGGCGGCTATCTGACCAACGACATCATGCCGCCGGGAATCTACCTGGACAACATCCCCAACTGGGAATTTGGCGCGCTGGTTCAGGTTCGCGATTTGTCCCGGGCGATGCGGGAGAGTTTCAGCCGGTCCCAGTCCCAGTCCACCGAAGACCCGGACCTCATCATCGCCGAACCCAATTTCCACTTCGACAACAACAGCTGGATTTTCCCCGCCTCGGAAAGCGAGTACGGGGAAGCCATTGACAGCCTGAATTCGTATTTGGCCCGAATCTCCGACGCGGACAATGCCGACGCCCAGTTCTTCGCCCGCGCCGACAATCTCGCGGCCTGGCTGGAAGATGTTGAAACCCGGCTTGGCAGCTTGTCCCAGCGTCTCAGCGCCAGCGTGCGGCAAAACCGCGTCAACACCGACACCGCCGGCGAACCCGCCGCCGCCCAGTCCACCCCCGCCCAGACCGAAATACAGGTGCGAACACCCTGGCTGGAAATCGACGACATTTTTTACGAGGCGCGGGGCGCAACCTGGGCGCTGATGCATTTCCTGCAAGCGGTGGAGGTCGACTTCGAGGCGGTGGTGGAAGACAAGAACGCCGGCGCCAGCCTGCGCCAGATCATCCGCGAACTCGAAGCAAGCCAGGGCAATGTGTTCTTCCCGGTGATCCTCAACGGTTCGGGCTTCGGCGTGTTCGCCAACCATTCCCTGACCATGGCCAACTACATCTCCCGCGCCAACGCCGCCATCATAGACCTCCGCAATCTATTGGAACAAGGGTGAGCCCCTCAAGAAGCAAAGCGCCCGTCCATCAAAGCCGCTAAACTCAGCCTCGGAAATCAAGCACAATCCAAGGGACGGCATGCGCACTCCCCCAGCACCCACAAACTGGCTCCCCGCAATGGCCTGGGCGCGCCACTATCGCCTTGCCGACCTTCGCAACGACGCCATCGCCGCTGTGGTGGTGGCGGTGATGCTGATACCGCAAGCCCTCGGCCTGGCGCTGGTGGCAGGCGTGCCCGCCCAGGCTGGGCTCTACGCCGCCATGGCCGGGCTTTCGATTTACGCGCTGTTCGGCAGCAGCCGCACGCTTTCCGTCGGGCCGGTGGCGGTTTTGTCGCTGATGACCGCGGCGGCGCTTTCCCGGCTGTCACTCGAAACTCCCGCGGAATACGCCGCGGCGGCACTGAGCCTTGCGTTTCTCACCGGCGCCATCCTGCTGCTGGCGAGCCTGCTGCGGCTTGGCTTTGTGGCCAACTTCATCCCGCGCCCGGTGCTGGTGGCCTTTGTCACCGCCTCGGCTATTCTCATCGCCTTGAGCCAAATGGATTTGTTGTTCAAGGTTCCGGTCTCGGGAAGCAACGCGCTGGCAATGTTCGCCTCGCTGCTGGCCAACCTTGGCGGCACGCATTGGCCAACCCTTGCGTTGGGGCTGTCGGCAATACTCTTCCTGGTTATTTGCCGGAGCCAATTGGCCCCCGTGCTGTGCCGTTTGGGCATTTCCCCAACTACGGCCGAGTCCCTGTCCCGCGCGGGTCCCATCGCCTTGGCCGTCGCGACCGTCTGGCTGAGCTGGCGGTTCGATCTGGAAAGCGCGGGCGTGGAAGTTCTCGGCGCAATCCCCGCCGGCCTGCCAAGCCCCACCCTGCCCGACTTCTCGCCCGACTTGCTCGGCAATCTGCTGTTCTCGGCCCTGACCTTGGCCATGGTCTGCTACGTCGAATCGATTTCGGTGGCCCAGGCGTTGGCCGTGCGCCGCCGGCAAACCATTGAACCGAATCGGGAACTGGCCGGACTCGGCGCCGCCAACCTCGTCACTTCTTTCAGCGGCGGCATGCCCATTGCCGGCGGTTTTTCCCGCTCCCTGGTGAATTTCGAGGCCGGCGCGGCGACGCCCGCGGCCGGACTGTACACGGCGCTGATCGTCGCCCTGGTCATGCTGTTCCTGACGCCGCTGCTGTATTGGCTGCCGAAGGTTTGTCTGGCCGCCGTCATCCTGGTGGCCGTATACGCGCTGCTCGATTTCTCCATCCTCGCCAAGTCCTGGCGCCACGCGCGGGGCGACTTCTTCGCCGTGGCGATCACCCTGGTGCTCACCTTGACCGTTGGCGCGGAAGCCGGCATTGGCGCCGGCGTGCTGACGGCCCTGCTCATGCATTTGCACAAGACTTCCCGCCCCCACGTCGCCGTCGTCGGCCGCGTGCCGGGCACCGAGCATTTCCGCAACGTGAAGCACTACCAGGTGGAGACCAGCGACAACCTGCTCTCGGTGCGAATCGACGAAGCGCTGTACTTCCCCAACACGCGGTATCTGGAATCCCTGCTGTTCCGCCTGGTCGCCGAGCACCCGGGCCTGAAACATGTCGTGCTGATGTGCCCGGCGGTGAACGACATCGACCTCAGCGCATTGGAGACACTGGAAAACATCAACGACTCTTTGGCCGATTCGGGCATCTCCCTGCACCTCTCGGAAGTCAAGGTGCCGATCATGAACATCCTCTCCGGCACCCGTTTCTTCAGCCGCCTCAGCGGCAAAACCTACCTCTCCCAGAACCAGGCTTTCGAAGACCTACGGGAGGATAGCTAAGGAACTCTTTCCTTGCGTTCATCAATGCCAACATCTTGACCGTAAGGTGTTTATCGAATAAAAGACGCTCGGCGGGCGAAACCAAAGAAATGCGCCGACGTGGTTATCGAAGAAATCTGCCGGGAGGAATGGGATGGACGTCAAGCTGTTCCAAGAATTGGTTGCCAATTTGGAAGAAGCGGTGAAGATGGCAAAGGGTACTTGGTCGCCGAAATCGGTATACGAGGTTCCCAAGCCAGCGCATCGGTCCGGAACCCTTCAGTCGGATGTTCGGCCTAATTCCCCAGATTCGCCTGGCAAGCGGTAGCTTGTGCTTCTTCCGCCGGCGGTGTTTTGGATGAAAACACCCCGGGATTTCAAGATTTGAATGTCACGCAGGGCGGTGTCCTTGGAACAATTCGCGAAATTGGCGTATTTCGAGGTGTTCATGTGCCCGGCGAAATCGTCTTCCAGCATTCGGTTGATGACGCGGCGTTGGCGCGCGTTCACCGGATGCGCATTGATGCGCTCCCACAGTCGGGCCTTCTGCAGCGATTGCGTCAGGGACGCTTCCGCGCTGTCAATCGCGCGACCGAGACAGTCCAAAAACCATTGCAGCCAGCCGGTGATGTCCAAGGTGCCGCGCTGCTGCTTTTCCAACTGGGCGTAATAGTCCTCAAGTTCCGTTTCGATTTGCGCGGATAGGCTGTAGCAACGCTCCGCCAGGCCTTCCGCCCGCGCCAGGGCCATATTGGCAATCACTCTGCCAATTCTGCCGTTGCCGTCTTCTAAGGGGCGAATGGTGAGAAACCAAAGCTGGGCGATGCCCGCTTTCAGGACCGGGTCGATTTTCTTGCCGTGCTCGAACCAGAACAGGAATGTCTGCATTTCCCTTTCGATTTCGTTCGCGTCAGGTGCTTGAAAATGAATGGTTTCACGGCTCGCGGGCTTTGACTCCACTTGCATTGGACCGCTGTCGGCACCACGCCAGGCGCCAACCCCATTTCCGCGCAATTTATCTTGGACCGGGTAAAACATTGATCTGTGCCAGGCGTGCAGACGATCTTTGCTGAGCGGTTCAGCAAACCCGCGGGTGGCGTCAAGTATGATTTCGACGAAGCCTTCCATTCGCCGATTGACAGGTATCATGCTGCCGCTGTCGATGCCGAGCCGGTGGGCAATCGCGGACCGGACCTCGGCTACGTCGAGATTTTCCCCAGCGATCGCCAAAGATTTCACGACCTCGCTGGTCAAGCCGCGCAAGTTCGCCTCACGCCGGAGTGAGAAGCCCAATGCCTCCATCCCGCCTTGCAGCCGCCCCTGCCGATACCGGACATCCGCCAGCCTGGCGGTCAAGCTGTCAGCGTCCCAAACGAAATTGGGCCAGTCTCGATGTTGGTAAATCCACATATTCACCGCATTCATTGCGGCGTTTATAGCCATTATTCAAAGTAAAAACAAGCCTAATCACCGTATTTTATGCATCGATTACGGCAATCGCAGCAGACGCAGACTTAGAGGCCAGAATTTTGAGGATGGCAACTTGGTGAACGGTACGCTGAATATCCCGTGGGATTGAGCCCAATCAAGCCTTCGCGCGCGAAGCGTCCAGAAACGCCTGTATCCTGGCTCCGATTTTCTCCAGGTCGGCGATTTCGCATTCCCAGATTTCGAGCACTTCCCAGCCGAGTTCGCTCAGGTTTTGCCGGTTCTCGCGGTCGCGGCGGCGGTTGCCTTCGAGTTTTGGGCGCCAGAACTCGGGCCGCGACTTGGGCATGCGGGCGTGTTTGCAATTCGGGTCGGGGTGCCAATGCCAGAAGCAGCCGTGGACGAAAATGGCTTTCCGGCGGCTGGGAAAAACGAGGTCGGGCTTGCCGGGCAGGTCTTTCCGGTGCAGGCGGAAGCGGTAGCCCATGCGGTGGACGAGGCTGCGTATGAGCAACTCCACCTTGCTGTTCTTGGAGCGGATGCGGCTCATCAAGGCGCTGCGCCGCTCCTTGGAAATGGTGTCGGCCATGTGTCCAGCCGTTCTTTGTTCGTGCGTTTTGTTTTTGTAAAAAAATTTAGAATGCAATAGTTCTTGCGTAGCCCGCGAAATCCCGCGCCCGCGCTTCCCAAGCAACTGATTTCAATGCGAAATCAAGTCGGCCGGGCACCTCCGACCGAATCGCCGCCCCGCTACAACTTCACCACCATCTTGCCGAAGTTTTCACCGGAAAACAGGGCGAGGAAGGCGTCAACCGCGTTGTCGAGACCTTCAACGACAGTTTCACGGCAACGAATCTGGCCGGAGCTGACCCAGCCGGTCATGTCCCTGAGAAAATCTTCGCGCATGTCGTTGTGGTCGAAAACGATGAAACCGTTGATGCGCACCTTCTTCCCGACAATGAGCATCAGATTGTTCGGGCCGGGCGCGGGCTCGGCGTTGTTGTAGGTGGAGATCATGCCGCAGGCGACGATGCGGCCGAAAGGATTCATGACGTTGAGCGCGGCTTGCAGATGTTCGCCGCCGACATTCTCGAAATAGACATCGACGCCGTCGGGGGCGGCGGCGCGCAGGGCCTGCGTGAGGTCGCCGCAGGTTCGATAGTTGATGGTGGCGTCCACGCCGCATTCCCCGCGCAGATACTCGGCTTTTGCGTCGCCGCCGACGCTGCCCACCACACGGCAGCCCTTCATTTTCGCGATCTGACAGACATTGGCGCCCACCGCGCCGGAAGCGGCCGAGACGAACACGGTTTCGCCCGCTTTCGGCTCGCCGAAACGGTTCAGGCCGACATAGGCGGTCATGCCGGGCATGCCCAGGGTGCCGAGATACAGCGAAATCCGCTGTGGGTCGAAAGGTTCAAGCCGTTGCACGCGGGAAGCTTTGGTGAGCAAACGGTCCTGCCAGGCGCCCTGGTTGAGGACGATATCGCCGGCTTGCAGGCCGTCGGCGCCGGATTCGATCACCTCCCCAACCGCGCCGCCATACAAAGGCGCGTTCAAGGGATAGGGCGCGGCGTACACGCCTTCGGCGCGCATTCTGCCGCGCATGTATGGGTCCACCGACATGTAGCGGTTTTCCACCAGCACCTCGCCCTCTCCCGGTGCCGGCAATTCGACTTCGACGATGCGGAAATGCTCGTGTCCCGGCATGCCCGCCGGTCGGCTGAGCATTTGAATCTGCCGCGCTGTGCGGGAACTCATGAAACCTCCTCGACTTCAACCAAAACGTCGCCGGCGAACCAGTGTTGCCAGACGATTATACCCAGCAGCAGCGCCGCGCCGGCCGCATGGTAAAGCATCGGAAACGGCATCCACAGCAGCAGGCCCGCGCTTGCCGCGAGCAAGGCCGCGGTCAATGCGTTGATGGGTTTTTCCAGGTGCCATTGCAGCAGCCCCGCAAGGGCGTAGAGCCCGGGCATGGCCCAAATGAACACTTCGAACCGCTCGGCGAAAGTGCCGGAAATCAGCGGCGAATAAGCGAACAGCACCGGAATCAGATAAAGCCCCTTGGCCACCTTCCAACTCGTGAAGCCGGTGGCGATGGGCCGGGTGCCGGCGATGCCGGCGGCGGCGAAAGAGACCAGGCAAACCGGCGGCGTGACATTGCTGTCCTGGGACAACCAGAAAATGATCAGATGCGCGCTCAGCAACATGCCCATCAGCAGGTCCGCCGGCAGCATTTCGGCGCGGATCAATTGTTTCATCTGCAAGGGCATTTCCTGCAGGGCGACCGCGGCGTCGCCGCCGAACAGGCCAATGGTGGCGGCGACATTTGAAGGCAGATCGGACGTTTGCAGCGCTTCCAGCAACTGCGATTGGCTGATCAGGTCGAAAATCAGCGGCGCCGACAAAGTCGCCAGCACGATGTAAGACGCGGTGACGGGCAGGCCCATGCCGAGCACGAGGGAAGCCAAAGCCACCAGCACCAGGGTGATGAGCAGCGAGCCTCCGGCCCATTCGGCGATCATCAGCGAGAAAGCGTTGCCAACCCCCGTGGTTGTTACGACATTGATGATGATTCCGACAGCCACCAGCAGCAAGGCAGTGGAGACCATGGTTTTCACGCCGTTTACCACGGCCTCGAAAATATCCCCGGCGCGCATCGGCCGCGGCGAGATCCAGGACGCGAGAATCACGCTGATGGTGGCGAACGCCGCCGAAGTGGTCGGCGTGCGCCCGCTGACCAAAAAACCCACCAGGGTCGCGATGGGAATAATGAAATGCCAGCCCTGGCGGAGCACTGTGGAGAGTTTTTCCGCGTCTTCGGCCGCAACGGGCACCAGCCCACGGCGTTTCGCCTCGATCCGCACAAAAAAGGAAACGGTAAGAAAATACAGCAGCGCCGGCAGAATCGAGGCGCCAATGACGGTCAGATAGGGAATCTGGGTGTAGCTCGCCAGCACGAAGGCGCCGGCGCCCATCACCGGCGGCATCAAGGCGCCGCCGGTGGAGGAAGCCGCTTCGACCCCCGCCGCGAAACGGGGCGGAAAGCCCGACTTGCGCATCATGGGAATGGTGATGACGCCGGTGGAGACGGTGTTGGCCACGGCGGAACCCGAAACCGAACCCATCAAGCCCGAACCGATCACCGCGACAAATCCCGCGCCGCCGGTGAAGCGTCCCGCCAGCGACTGCGCCACCCGCACGATGAAATCCCCGGCGCCGGACTTGAGCAGGAAGGCGCCGAAAATAATGAACATGAAAACGAAGGTTGAGGAAATCTGGGCGGTCAGCCCGAACATGCCTTCGCTGGTGAAGAAGCTGCGGTACAACACGGTTTCCAGGTTCAGGCCGGGAAAGGCGAAAACGCCGCCGATGTAGCGGCCGAGGAACAGGATGTAGCAAAGGCTGATCGCAACCAGCGCCGGCATGAACCAGCCCGTGGTGCGGCGGGTGAACTCGATCGCCAGGCCAATGGCGATGATCGAGAATAGGTAGTCGCTGAAGATGTATTCGGTCTCGCGGGCGTAGAGCGCGTTTTCAAACAGGATCAGATAGCTCGAGGTCGCCAGGGCCAACAGCGCCAGGACGACGTTGAGCCAGTACGCGGGGGACTTGCGCGAAAGCTGGTCCGCTTCGTTGGCCATGAACGCGCAAATCGCCACGAAACCACCGAAATGAATGGCTGAAAGCCACAACTCGGAGATGCTGGCGAACACATTGCACCAGATATGAAACAGCGCGAACAGGAAGGCGGCCCAGCGCAGCGGCGTTGAATTCATGGCGCGGCACTTGCTTCGGAGCGGGTTTCGGCGCTGGTTTCTGTTTCAGCTGGCAGCAGTCTTTCGGGAATTTCCAGCCCGACTTCCCGGTAGTAGCGCAGCGCGCCGGCATGCAAGGGCGCGCCGAGCCCGGCAATCGCGATTTCCGGGCGCATGTCCCGGGTCGCGCCGTGAATCTCCTGCAAGGTGGCGAGGTTTTCCCAGATCACCCGGGTGATCTGATAAACCGCCTCGGCGGGAATATCGACCCGGGTAACCAACACATTGGGGGAGGCCACGGTGCGCACCGGTTCGGTCTGGTTCGGGTAGGTCAGCGGTGGAAAATCGTACCAGTCCCATAGCGGATAACGCGCATTGATCGTATCCAGCGCTTGCTGGGACCAGTTCAGAATCGTCATGCGCTCCCCCATCAGGGCATAGGCCTGGGTGATGGAACTCACCGGCGCGCCGGCGGGGATGTTCATGCCGACGATGTTGCCGTCCTGGATGGCGCCGACGGTGGGTCCATAGCCCATGTAGGCGAGGGTGAATTTGTCCTGGTAATCGACGCCAAGTGTTTCGAGAATGAAGCGCCCGGTTTGCTCGGCGCCGGAATTGCGCGCGCCAAGCACGTAGCGCTGGCCGTCGAGATTGTTCAAATCCATGATGCCGCCAGTGGTGACGAGTTCGGTCAGCAGCACAAAATGTTCGACGTTCTTCCACAACGCGCTGACCGAGCGGATATGCGTTTGCGGTTCGCGCACCGGCCCTTCGCCGGCCCAGGACCAGGCGCCGAACGGGCCTTGCAATATGGCGAACTGGGCCTGGTTGTCGCGCAGCAGCTTCAGGTTTTCCATCGAACCGGCGGAACTTATCGCGGTCATCGAGATGTTTTCGCTGGCGGACAACTCGGCGTGGGCGATGGTCGCGATGGCGACTCCCACGGGATAGAACACGCCCCCGGTGGTGGCTGTGGTCAGCACATAGGGCCGCGCCCGGCTCAACTCGTCGCCGCAACCGGCCAGCAGGGCCGCGAGCAACACCAGACAGCTCGGGCCGCGCGGGCTCAAGATTGCTTGCCCGGCCGCCGCGCGGGGCGCGGAGCGCAAAGTAGAGGAGGGTTTTCGTCTGGGAGCTTCATTTGCGGCAATCGTAAATCAATTGTTTCAATTCTTCGGCACTTTCGATCACACGCTGGTTTTGAAACAGGTCCGGGTGCAACTCATTCGGATTGTAGCCCGTTGGCTGCAAGGTCGCCGCCGACACCACCCAGGACGCCGCCGGACGTTTTGGCCCCAAAATGCGCCCGACTTCCCGCGGCTGGATGCCAAGCAATTCCGCCATCGCGCCATAGGTGCAGCGCATTTTTCGCGACTGCAAACAGGCGAGCGCTTCCTGGGGCCGAAAACGCCCGGACAACGGCCGCTCGGCGGTAAGAGCGCCCATCAGCATGATCGAACCGGCGAAAACAATCGCGATCAAAGTGATGCTAAGCACAAAGGCGAGCCGATGGACCATCGCGACCTGGACACCAGCGAAGTAATTCATCGCCTCCGCCAAACCGTTGACCACGACCAGCGCCACGAAAAAGCTGATCCAGACCGTTTTCTTCACGCGGACCTCCATGCGGTTCCGCCGCGCGCCAGGGGCAATGGACGGCGCAGCGGCAACGCTCCGGTATGCCGAGAGTAGCAACATAGTCCCGCGGTGACCAGCTTGCCGATGAATTCGGCGCGCCGGGGATGGCTTGCGCAATGTGGTGGATGTGGCGGGGAGATTCCGCGACTCCGCTTCGCTACGCGCGGAATGACAGTTGGGTGGTTGGCTTCGCGCGGAATGACAGTTGGGTGGTTGGCTACGCGCGCAGTGACAATTGGGCGCTTTATTCGGCCGCGGAGCGCGAAAGCAGCAGCCTGCCCTCGATGCGGCCCGATTCACCGCGCGCCAGCACCAGCACATCGGCGATCTCATCGCCGTTGACTTGGGCGGTGAGCACTTCGCCCGCGTCCGCCATCGCGCCGATATCGATACCCAAATCGGCGGTTCGCCCCTCCACTTCGCGCAGGTGCCGATTCTCGCCGATGCTGAGATCGTCGATGATCGGCCGCAGGTCGATGCGGTAATCGTCGCGCTGCCGGTTGTACCCCATTGTGCCGAGGAACTCGGTCTCTTCCGGTGCCGGTTCGATGCTGTCGAAAAACACTTGCAAGCGCCGGTCCATCAGCACCAGCAGGTCGAGATGGTCCGGCTCGTTGTCGAGACTGGCGGTGGCGGTGGAAATCACATCGGCGCTGCGCGTGGCGTCGGCGGCTTCGGTGAATTCGCGAAAGTCGCCGGCCAGCCCAACCAGCGAAGGAATCTGCAGGGAAACCGTGATTCTGCGGCTCGGCCTGCGGGCGAAACGTTCCCCGTCATTGGGATAGATCAGCGCCTCAATGGAAATGTCGCTGGACAGGACCAGCCACAGGAATACGTCCCCCAGTGAAATCGACTCCACGCGCCACAACCACAAATCTTTCAGGCCGTCTTCGTTCTCGTCATACAGCAAACTGGCGAGCACATTGCCCCCGGAACGCAAGACCTGGCGCGGATTCGCCAGATCCATGCCGTCGCGGGTGCCGAGGAACAGGGAAACCTTGCCCCCTTCGCGCAACAACAAGTCTTCAATGCCATCGCCGTCCACATCATCGAGCCATTCCTCGTGGGTCAAGGCGAGCACACCGGTCAAGTTGGAGAAATCGAGCTCGTCGAAATCGAAATCGCCAAGCCGCTCTTCGATTTCGGCGATGTCCACGCTGTAATTCGGATTCGCCGGGAAGTAGCCCGGCGCCTGGGGGTCGGCGAGAAACACCGCGAGCAATTCATCGGTTTCCGATATCAGGTCGGGATGGCCGTCCGCGTTCAGGTCGCGCAGGCGCAGCGCCGGGATGGTCACCGCCTGCCCCGAACGCCAGAACAAGCCGCCGGCATTGAGATTGGTGCGCAGGCGCGTGTCCGCGGCCACGGGCAGAGCCGGCCGGAAACCACCTTCGGCGCGGCGCAAATGGATATTCAAGGCGCCGGGCGCGGGAACGACCAGATCCACCAGGCCGTCGGCGTTGACATCGCGGGCGAAATGCAAGCGGTTGATGCCGCGGCTGAGGAATCCGCCGAGGCCGGTGAGCAAGGTTTCCGGCTCGCCAACGGCCCCGTCCCGCACATGCCAGGCCAGCACCCGGTCGCCGTCGAGCAAGGCGATGATCGAAGCGTGGCCGCCGGGATCGAAGCCGGTGGCGACATCCCAACCCACCGCGCGGGCGTCGAATTGAAGGTCGGTGAATCCGTTTTCGAAATCGAATCCCGCGGGCGTCTGGTGATAAATCCGCAATTGCTCGGCCCGCGCCGCGATGAGTTCGCGCCTTTGGTCGCCGTCGAGATCCGCCAGCACCAGCTTCTCCGTGTCGGCGGGCAACGAGAGCGGCTGGGCATCGTGATTCCAGCCGTTTGCCGCGCCAAGCCCGGGCCACAAACCCAGCGGCGGCAACAGCGCTAGTGAAGCAAGCCAGGAGCGTTTCATGGCGTGGACACCAATACCGTGGTCGCCGCGCCATGGCGCAGGATCAGGTCCGGCACGGAATCTCCGTTGAGCTGCTCCACATCGAGCTGGAAAACCGAACGCGGCGTGATGTATTCCCAAAAATTCCCGTCTTCGATTTGCAGCCGGTCGTTGACGCGCCGCGCCGCCAGGGTTCCCCGATCGGTGACATAAATCGCGTCCGAGCGGCCGTCGCCGTCCAGATCGTGGGCAAACTCGATTGGTTCGGCCAGACCTCTCACGTTGTCGACCGAGAAAGTCTCCTCAAGCCGCATAGCGGGCCGACGCGCGAACAATTGACCCGCCTCCGCGCCTTCGGCGCTGTACAACATGGTGACCCGCTGCACGCCGGTATTGCGGATCGCTTCCAGCGCGGGCACCGCGTAGTGGGTAATCGCCAGCGCGGGAGCGCCGTGCACGGCCATGGCTTTCACCCGCAAGTCGTAGCCCGCGAAACGCAAAACCTGGGCCGGGCGGTCCAAGTCGAATTCGCCGCCCCGGTTTGCATACAGGCGCAGGTCCCAGCCGTCGCCGCGCTCCAACAATTGCAACAAATCCATGCCGGCTTCGCCGTCGAGTTCGGCCAGTTGCCAATTGCCGCGGGCGTCGATCCGGCCGCTCCAGTCGGGCCGCTCGCCAAAACCCTTGCCGGGCTGCTGATAATGCACATTGATCTGGCCCAAACCGTCAACGCCCTGGTTGACATAAAGCAGGTCGGCCAGGGCATCGCCGTCAATCGGCGCGGCCAACAACCCGGGCATCCAGCGTTCAGCCTGGAACAAGGCGTCGGCGGGCTGCCCGTCCCACTGCTCGATGAGTTCCCCGAAGCGGCTTGGGGTGTTGGCGCGCAGCTCGATGACAATGCCCCGTTCGGCGTCGATGCCGAAGCTGGCGCCGAGATCGGTCTCAAAATTCTCGCGCACCTCGGGCGGCACTTCCGGGTTTTCGGTTTCGATAACCGCGGCCAGCTCGAACTTCTCCCCGCCCAGCCCGCGAAAATACCCGTAACCCGCGCTGCCGGGCACCAGCAAATCGACATGGCCGTCGCCATCGAGGTCGGAAACATCGCGCACAAAGCGCACTTGCTCCCGGTCGGGCAAGGCGGCGATCAACTCCCAGGCGAACAGCAGCCGCACATTGCCCGCGTAACCCGGGGTTCCGGTCGCCAGGCTGTACACGCCATCGCCGGCGTACAGCAGCAGTTCCACGCCGGGGTCGGCGCGCACATCGGCAAACCCGACGGCGATGATTTCGCTTTTGATTTCAACCCGCGCCGGCTCCGGCTCGAAGCCGCCGTCGGGGCGTTGGTGGTGAATGAGCAATTCCCGGCCGATGCCTGGACGAAACTCGGCCAGCAACAGGTCGGCCAGGCCGTCGCCATTGACATCCTCGGCGATCAATTCATCCCAGTAATCTTCGCGCTGCAAATCGAACGCGGCGTAGTTTTGCGCCAGCGCCGCGGCGCAAAATCCCGCCGCAGCCGCGCACAGCAAGCCGCCGAGCGCACGGCGCCGCGAAGCCAAACCCGCCCGGCGGATGCTCTCCAACGATGCTATTCCCCTGCCCGCGATCATTGCGTTTCCTCGACCAATTCGCCGTAGCCGGTGGTGAAATTCAGCAGTCCCAGTATTGAATGGGACCGTTCGCCTTCGTTGCTGTCGTAGGAGTACACCGAAAACAGCCACAAATCCAGAATATCCAAGCTGCTTGCGTCGGGATTGAGGCTGGACCGGTATTGCAGCAACGGGCCAAACGCGATGCGGCTGAGGCGCCGGCCCGGGTCCCACAGTTCCACTTCGACGCGGCGCAGGTCGCGGCCGTCGTAGACATCGAAAACAACTTCCGCGCCAAGCTCGTGCTCGCGGTTGAGCCGGTTGACGAGTTCCTGGGCTGAGCCGAAGCCCGCGCCTTCCAGCGCGAGAATCCATTGCCCTTCTCCGACGCCGGCAGCGGGCAGCGGACTGCCCGGAAAAAATTCAACCACCTTCGCCGCCGCCCGCGATGGCCGGCCATCGATATTGACCATTTCCGTGCGGTAGCCGGCGCGGGTGGCGACCGGGTCGATTCGGTACAGCTCTTCCGGCGCGGCATCCGCGGCGATTTCGCGGGCGTTGACGCGTGCCGCCAACACCGCGGTGTCGCGCCGCAATTCGAATTCATAAGGCGCATCCCGAAACGGCATGCGCTGGATGGCGCGCACCGCGTCCGGGCTGTTGGTCGCCATTTCATTGATGGCGAGAATGATGTCGCCGGCCTGAATCCCCGCTGAATCCGCCGGCCCGTTGGCGGCGACCTCCACCACCCGCACTCCGGGCAGCAGCTCCACCTGGGCCAGCGAGTCGCTTTCATTGAGCGCGACCAAGAGACCGAAATCCGCCAGCAAACCGGACTCGAGCCGCCCCAGCGCCAACTGTTCCGGCGCGAAATTGACCGCGGGAACCAGCCGCGCGGGCTCAAACACCGTGCAAGCCCCGGCAAGCAACCCCGCTAGCATCACAATTGGCAATCGCACGGTTTCCCCATTGTTGTCAGGTCGCGCCAAGAACCGGGCGGTGAAAGTTTGCAACCACGGATTTTAACACTGGGACGAAAGCCTTCTTCGCCTTGTTACAGACCGCGCCTACAAACTGCGCCGTTGCACCACCACCAGCGCGGCCAACACGAACAGCAGCACCGAAAGCGCCGGTATCCACTGGTTGAACGCGAAAAAGCGATCTTCCACCAGCACATCGGAAAAGCCGCGAACCAGCCTCGACACTTCCCGCAAATACGACTGATCGAGCAGGGATGGATGAAAAGTCGCGTACAAATACCAGGCGGCCTCGCCGAGCAGGGCTTTGAAAATATCCATGGCGAGAGTCGCGCCAAGGGCCAAGGTCACCGCCTGGGTCGCCGATTGCGCCGCCACCGAAACCAGCAAGCCAAAGGCGATGACCGCCGGCAGCGGCAACACCGCCATGAGCAGACCGAGATGAATCTCGTACAAGATTTCGCGCTCGCCAATCAATTCAAAACCGTCTTCCACCACCGGCCCGAAATCCCACAGCAGGGCGCTGCCGCCCCAGGCGAACAGGCCGAGCAAGGCCAGCGACAGCAGCGCCAGCAAATGCAGCCGGATCAACTTGGCCAGCACGATGCTCGCGCGGCTGGCGCGGCGGATCAGCAGGTGCCGAACCGAACCGATGTCGCGCTCGCTGCTGAAATCGTACGCCGCCAGCCCGACCAGCAACAAGGCCAAAATTGTCAGCCCGATGTTCAAGCCATCCACGAAATGCCCGTAAGCATTCTGTGCTTGGGCAAGTTCAAAAGAGTCGGCGCCGATCAAGCCGGCGCGGGCGCGCTCGCCGGCCTGGCTCAGCCAGACCAGCGCAAACCGCGCCAGACAGACCAGAGCCGGCGCGAACAGCAGGATTTTCGCCGTCAGGCTGTGGCGGGACAGATACAACTCCAGGCGCAGGGCCGCAAGCAGTCCGTTCATGCCTGGTTTCCGCCGGTCAACTCGCGAAAGAAATGCTCCAGCGAAGCACTTTGCTGGATCAATTCGCAGACGGGAACTTCGTTTTTCACCAGATGGGCCACCAGTTGATCGGTGCGCCATTCGCGCAGGCGCATGCTCAAATGCGATGCCGAAGGCCGCGCAAGATCGGACACGCGGCCGTCATTTTCCAACAGGCGCAGGGCAAGTTCGGGTTCGGTGCTGTGCAAGACGACGCGCGATGCCGAATCCGCCAGCAATTCGCCCAATGCGCCGGCGGCGGCAATCCGCCCTTCGTGCAAGATGGCGACATGGCTGCAAACGCGTTCAAGATAGGGCAGTTGGTGGCTGGAAAGCAGGAAACTGGCGCCGGATTCGCGATTCAGCGAGGCGATCAGCTCAAGCACCTGGTCAACGCCCCCGGCATCGAGTCCATTGAACGGCTCGTCGAGCAATATCAGCCGCGGTTCGCCAAGCAGGGCCTGGGCGATGGAGACCCGCCGGCGGTTGCCAAGGGACAACTGCCGGATGCGGTAGCGCGTGTATTTTTCGATGCCAAGCAGACGCTCGACTTCGGCGCAGCCGCGGCGCGGCCGCGCGCAAAGCAGCCGGGCGTGTTCGAGGCATTGGCGCACGGTCAAATGCGGCGGCACGCTCGGGCTGTCGAAAATCGCCACCACGTCGCCTTGCAGGCGGAACAGCTCGCCGGGGCCGCGGCCCAGCACCGAAACCTCCCCCTCCTGAAAGCCTTGCAGCCCGAGCGCGCATTCGATGGTGGTGGTCTTGCCCGAACCGTTCAGGCCCACCAGCCCCAGCACCTTCGAGGCGGGCAATTCGATGTCGACCCCCCGCAACACCGGCACATCGCCATAGCGTTTGCGCAGGCCGCGCACGCGCAAAACCGAATCGGCTCCGTTCACGGTTGCGGGCGGTTCCAATCTGCCGGCGGGCGCAATCAAGAGACGGCTTTAGTCCACAAACAATTGATCGACCTCGACCTGCCGCACGCTGCCAAATTGTTCGAGTTCCTCCGCGTCGATCAGCGAAAGGTCGCCAACAATGGAAATCAGCTTGGCCCGGTCCTTGACACGCTCCTGCTGGAACCTGAGCAGATCATCCATGCCCGCTGCTTGCAACTGCGCGTAACGATCGCGCCGCGGGTCGCCTTCCAGACCCAGCCGCTCCCAGCCGCGCACGGCGCCGATCACTTCCCGAAAACTGAGCTTCGAGGTGCGGTAGCGGTTGAGCGTGGAGTTGACCGCCTCGTTGAAGCGTTCCTCGGCAACGGGCATGTTGTCGATCAGGTCGATGAAGGCGGACAGCGCGTCAACAGTCTTGTCGGTCTGGGTGCCGATCACGCCGAGCATGAGGTTTTCATCATTGAGCCGGCCACCCTGGGCATACAGCGCGGCGGCGGAATAGGCCAGCGCCCGGGCTTCGCGCAGTTCCTGGAACACCACGCTGGACATGCCGCTGCCGAAATAACTCGTGTAAAGCGAGGACAGCACGCTGTCGCTTTCATCAAAGACGCCGTCGGCGAATTCAATCCGCACCTGGGCCTGGGCGGTTTGCTGGTCGACCACATACAACTCGGTTTCCGCGATTTCGCGGGCGCGGCGGAAGCGGTATTCCGGCGCTTCGCGCAAGTCGGCGCCGGGTTGCAACTGGCGTCGCAGGATTTCGGCCACATCTTCCAGCGGCAGGGAACCGGTGTAGGCGATGGTTTGCTCGTAGCCGAGCAAGTCCGCGGGCAAGGCCAGCAGATCATCCAACCCGGACTGCATGATCTCCTCGCTGGTCATCGCTTCCAGCATGGGCGATTCCGCGCCATAGCGGTTGTACAGGTACAAGGCGCGGGCGATGGCCGGCGGCGACTGCCGCTGGTCTTGCCGGGATTTCAGGATGATGCCTTTCAGTTGCTCCAGCGTGTCCTCATCGGAAACCGGCGTGCGCACGAGTTCGAGCATCAGCGCCAGGCTGTCTTCGAATTGGTCGTCGAGTCCGGTGAGCCGGAAACTCGATGCGTTTTCGGCCACCCGAAAGCCGAATTCGCTGCCCATCCGATACCATTCCTTCTGCAAATCCTCGTTGCTCATGGAGGCGCTGCCGGCCACTTCCATCAGCGCCGCCGCCAAGCTGAGCCTGCCGTTTTCCTCCGAGCCGGCGTCAATGTTGATCGAGAAGCTGAACAGGTCATTGAGGGGATTCGGCGCGTAATACAATTGCACGCCCTCGGCCAAATCGAGAATGCGGTAGTCCTGGTCCTGTTCGACGAAAACCGGCTCGATGGGAGCGGCTTCCATCGCCAGAACGCGGGCGGCGAATTCCGACTGCCGGGTCGGGTCGATTTCCACCGGATCAATCACGGGTTTTTCCACCGGCGGCACTTCATGCTGGGCGTTGATCTGTTGCACGGCGACGTATTCGCCGCCGAAATAGCGGTTCGCGACTTCGATGACATCGGCGCGGGTCAGGCCGCGCATGCGCTCAAGTTCGGCGACGCGGTGGTCCCAGTCGACACCGCGAATAAAGCTGTCGCGCATGCGGAACACCCGGGCGGTATTGGATTCCAGGCCGGCTTTTTCGTTCTTGGCGAAGTCGTTGATGATGGCGGCGATGATCCAGTCCTCGAACTCGCCGGCCTTGATGATTTCGATTTGCTCCAGCAGCAATTCCTCCACTTCCTGCAAGGTTTGATCCTGTTTTGGCACGCCCCACAGCAACTGGTATCCGGCATCGTTGAGGAAAGATGGCGAGGAGCCCGCTTCGGACACCCGCTGTTGCTGGTTCAAATTGAGATTGATCAGCCCCGCCGTGCGGTTGTCCAGAATCATGTCAACCAGAATGAGCGCTTCCCGGTCGGGGTGGCTGTAAGGCGCTGTGGGGAAAGCGATTTGCACCTGCTCCTCGCCGGGGTAGCGCACGGTTTCCCGGCGCACGCCGTCCAGGGGCGGGTCATCCCAGGGCCCCGTCGCCGACAGCTCGCGCGGCTGCCAGTGGCCGAATTTTTCGGCGATCAGTTCAATCGTCTCGGGAATGTCGATGGCGCCACTGATGAAAATGGCCATGTTGTTCGGCACGTACCAGGTATCGAAATAATCCTGGATATAGACCAGGGAGGGATTCTTCAGATGATCGACGGTGCCGATGGTGGGTTGCTGGCCGTAGGGATGCACTGGAAACAGCAATTCGTTCAGCGCGGTGTAGAGGATGAAGCCGCGGTTGTCCAGCGAGCGGTTTTTCTCTTCGTACACGGTTTCCAGTTCGGTGTGGAACAGGCGGAACACCGGATCGACGAAGCGGTCGGATTCAATCTCCGCCCAGTGCCGCAGCCGGTTCGCCGGCAGCCCTACGCGGTACACGGTTTCCTCGTTGGAGGTATGGGCATTCAGGCCGGTGGCGCCCATGCTGTTGTAGAGCTTGTCGATTTCGTTGGGCACCGCGTATTGCGCCGCCTCCTGCGCGGTGGCGTTGATTTCGGCATAAATTTCCGCGCGCCGCGCGGGGTCTTCGGTGGCGAAATGTTCTTCGTACAAGGCGACGATGCGCTCCAGATGGGGCGCTTCGGCGGCGTAATCGAGGGAGCCCAGGTTCTGGTTGCCCTTGAACAGCAAATGTTCCAGATAATGCGCCAGCCCGGTGGCGTCGGCCGGGTCGTGCTTGCTGCCGGCGCGCACGGCGATTTCGGCGTAAAAGCGCGGCTCCTCGTGATTCTCGGTCAAATACACCAGCAGGCCGTTGTCCAAGCGGAAAATCTGGGTATCCATCTGATCGAGCGGATTCGGCTCGTTGACCTGGACGTAGCCCGGCGCGGCATCTCCGCCCGCGGGCGGCACAGACGCCGCATCCGGCGACGAAGCCGGCTCGCCGCAGGCGGCGAGAAGCAGCAAGCCCAAACAGGCGGCAACGTACTGCAAGAAGTACCGCGAGAGGTACCGCAAGGGGTACCGCAAGAGGTACCGCAATCCGAAAAATGAATCAGACATCGAGAGGCTCCAACAACGAAAGTTTGAATCGACTCCCAATCTTAGCAGCTTCGCCGACCTAGTTTGGGAGATTTTCGGCCGCTACCCGTTCGTTGCGCAGGCGCAGGCCGCCGGAGTCGTCGACGCTGGCTTCGAGCACGAGGTCGACGCCGTTGCGGCGCGAGTTGAGAAAGCGGTCGAACTGGTCCTGTTGTTCGGGATTCAATTCGCCAAGGAGCTGTTGCCGGGCGCGGTCGTAGGCCGCCAGTTGATTGTTGTAAGCGGTGCGCATGCTGCCGTCGGGGCCGACGAGCGCGCCGTAGTTGTTTGCTTCCGAATAAAGCTGATCGAGCAGGGTTTGCAAGGCGAGTTCATGCGCGTCGCCGCTGAGCGCCGCGCCCATGCTGGAGATCGTCTCGCCGTAGATCAGCCGCGCCGAGTCGCGCCTGAGAAAATCGCTGTATTGCCGCAGGTCCGCCAGTTGGTCGCCGCCGAGCAGGTTGGCCAGGTTGCGGTTCAAGGCGTCCGGGCCGAACAGGTCCAGGGCCTGTTGCGGGGTCAGATTGCCGGCGAGCAATTCGCCGCGCATCAATGAACGGCTCGATTCGAATTCGACCAGCGCGGAAAGCACCCGCTCTTGTTCATCGGCGTCGAGACCGAGTTCGGACAGGTAATCGCCGTACATGGCCGGCACCCGGGCCGCCGCCACCGCGCGCGCGGTTTCAGGGTCGACCGCGAGCGCCCGCGCCGCGCCGCCGCCCCCCGCGGCCTGTAGTTCACCCGCCACTTCCTCCCGCGCCCGCCGCAACAGCCGCTCATAGTCGGGGCTGACCATTTCGCGGGT
Organism: uncultured Pseudohongiella sp.; assembly: GCA_965221015.1. Lineage (GTDB taxonomy): Bacteria > Pseudomonadota > Gammaproteobacteria > Pseudomonadales > Pseudohongiellaceae > UBA9145. The sequence goes on from OZ244859.1 coordinate 2,509,033, forward strand.
TTGCGCGAGTTGATCTTCCAGGCTCAGCAGTTGATTCCTGGCGTTGACGAGATCCTGCTGCAGCTCGCCGAATTGGCTGGAGAACTCGCGCTGCTGCCGTTCGGTAATTTCATTGCGTTCGCGCAACAGCCGCTGGTAATCGGAAATGTCCGCCCGCAAGCGCACGTTATCATCGCGCGATTCCAGCAAGGCGTATCCCATCAAAACGAAAACCGCGAACGGCGTTGCGAACTGCATCACATATTTCATGTTCGGCGATCAAGGCGGAAACCAGCGGCGAAGGCTAACACGCGCCTTCCATGCTGTCAGCGATCGGCCCCAATTTTCCGCCAAGCGCCAATGCCGGCTTCAGCCGAGCATCGCTCTGGCTACGGAGCGGCGCGGTCCAGTATCGTAACGGGGGACGGCTCAACGGCTCGCCCGTGGCGGGTCAAGGACAAGCTGGCAGCGTGCTAAAATTCCCGCGCAACGGCGCTGAAACCGCGGGGGGAGCGGAATCGGACCCATGGTCTTGGAAAGCAATTCCGACTTGATACGCCAAACCATCGCCGATTGGAAATTCCGCGACGAAGGCGAGATGTTGCGGCATCTGCTGCGGCTGGCGCCCTATGCCGCCGCCGAGGCGGAACAGATCGAATCGCGCGCGGCGAAGCTGGTGCGCGCGGCCCGCAAAGACACCGACAATCACTCCCTGCTGGACACCTTCCTCGTTGAATATGGACTCAACAACAAGGAAGGCATCGCCTTGATGTGCCTGGCCGAAAGTCTGCTGCGCATTCCGGACCGGGCCACCGCCGAACGGCTCATCGCCGACCGGATCGGGCTTGCGGACTGGGCGGCTCACGCCGGCAAATCGGGCTCGCTGCTGGTGAACGCTTCCACCTGGGCCTTGATGCTTGGCAGCAAGCTGGTCGAGCCCGAGCGCGAATTCGGCCAGGATCCGAAAAACTGGCTTCGCGGCCTGGGCAATCGTTTGGGCGAACCGATGGTGGAAACCGCCATGCGCGCGGCCATGGGCATTCTCGGCCGCGAGTTCGTGATCGGCTCGAGCATCGACAAGGCCCTGCGCCGGGGCCGGCCCGGGGAACGCTATTCCTGGGACATGCTTGGCGAGGCGGCCAAGGATGCGGCCACCGCGAAACGCTACCGGCAGGCCTACCGGCACGCCATCGACACCGTCGCGGGTTGCGGCGCGGAGGCGGGCGTAACCGACCCTTCCATTTCCATCAAATTGTCGGCCCTGCATTCGCGCTACGAATACAGCCAGCGCGGGCGCGTCATCGACGAACTCGTTCCCGTCGCCGCCGAGCTGTGCCGCACCGCGGCGGCCGGCGGAGTGACCATCACCATCGATGCCGAAGAGGCCGACCGTCTGGAATTGTCGCTGGAAGTGTTCGAGCGCTTGCTGGCGGATACCGGCGGCGGCGCGGACGCGGCGAACATCGGCTTCGTCGTGCAAGCCTATGGCAAACGCGCCCTGCCCCTGCTCGACTGGCTTTCGGCGCGGGCGCGCGCCCACGGCCGGCGCATTCCGGTGCGGCTGGTGAAGGGCGCCTATTGGGATGCGGAAATCAAACACGCCCAGGCGCAAGGTTTACCCGGCTTCCCGGTTTACACGCGAAAATGCGCCACGGACCTGTCCTGGCTGGTGTGCGCGGCGAAAATTCTGCAATCCCCGGAGACCTTGTACGGACAATTCGCCACCCACAACGCCCATGGCGTTGCGGCGGTGCTGCATCTCGCCGCAGATTGCCGCGATTTCGAGTTCCAGCGGTTGTACGGCATGGGAACCGCCTTGTATGCCGCCGCCGAGCGCGAATACGACGACTTTCCGCCGCTGCGCACCTACGCCCCCGTTGGCGATTACGACGATTTGCTGCCCTACCTTGTGCGCCGTTTGCTCGAAAACGGCGCCAACAGCTCCTTCGTGCACCGGCTGCTTGATACCCGGCTCGAAGCCGAAGCACTCGTGCGCGACCCCATCGCCGCGGCGCGCAAGGCAAATCCGGCCGCGCATCCGCGCATCGCACCACCGGCGGGCATATTCGCGCCGCGGGAAAATTCCCTCGGCGCCGACCTCAGCAGCATGGCGACGGTTGCCGAATTGCGCCAAGCCTGGGACCAATCCCACGAGCGGCGATTCGCGGCGACCGCCCTGCCCAAATCCGATGCCGACCATAAAGCAGGCGCCGAGGTCGTTCCGGTTTTCAGCCCCGCCAACCGCGGCGATATTCTCGGCTCGGTGAAACCCGGTTCCGAGACCGAAGTCGAAGCCGCGTTCCAGCGCGCCGCGGCGGCACAGCCGGAGTGGGACCGGGCCGGCGGCGATTCCCGCGCGACGCTGTTGGAAAACTTCGCCACCCAACTTCAAGCGCGGCGCCCGGAACTGATTGCGATACTTTGCCGCGAGGCGGGCAAAACCATCCCCGATGCGGTGGACGAAGTGCGCGAAGCTGTGGATTTTTGCCGCTATTACGCCGCCCAGGCTCGTGAGAAGTTCGCCCAGGGCATTCCGCTGCCGGGGCCGACGGGCGAAAGCAATGTGCTGCGCCTTGCCGGGCGCGGCGTATTCGTCTGCATAAGCCCGTGGAATTTCCCCCTGGCGATTTTCTGCGGCCAGGTCTGCGCCGCCCTGGCCGCGGGCAACGCGGTGCTGGCCAAGCCCGCCGGGGAAACGCCCATCATCGCCTGGGAGGCCGTGCGGCTGATGCACGCGGCGGGTGTGCCGAGCGCGGTCTGCAATCTGCTGCCGGGCGACGGCGCGCTTGGCGAGCGCATGTTGCCGCACCGTTTGTGCGCCGGCGTGGCCTTCACCGGCGGCACCGAAACCGCGCGCCGGATCAACCGCGTGCTGGCGGAAAAAGAAGGACCAATCACGCCGCTGATCGCCGAAACCGGCGGCCAGAACGCGATGATCGTCGATTCAACCGCCCTGCTCGAACAGGTCACGGACGATGTTGTGCAATCGGCATTTTTGAGCGCCGGACAGCGCTGTTCGGCTTTGCGCGTGCTGTACTTGCAGGAAGAAATCGCCGATCAGGCCCTTGCCCTGATACGCGGCGCCATGGACGAGTTGCGCGTCGGCGACCCGTCGCGGATTGAAACCGATATTGGGCCAATTATTTCGGCAAAAGCCGCCGCCGAGCTGGAAGCCCATATCGCAGGATTGCGCGCCCGGGGCAGGGTGCTGCATCAGGCCAAGTTGACAGCGGAATGCGAAAGCGGCTTTTTTGTCGCGCCGACGCTGGCGTGGGTCGAGCACATCGGGGAATTGGCCAAGGAACATTTCGGGCCGGTGTTGCATGTCATCCGCTTCCGCGAGCGCGCTTTCGAGACGGTGTTGCGGGAAATCGCAAGTTCCGGCTACGGGCTCACTTTCGGCATCCACACGCGCATCCCCTCGCGCGTGGCCCAGGCCGCGGCGGCGGTGGGCGCCGGCAATATCTACGCCAACCGCAATATGACCGGCGCCGTGGTGGGCTGCCAACCATTCGGCGGCCGCGCTCTGTCCGGCACCGGGCCGAAAGCCGGCGGGCCGAACTACCTGCCGCGTTTCGCCACGGAGCAGGTGGTAAGCGTGAATACGGTGGCCACCGGCGGCAACACGGAATTGCTCTCCCTCGACGACGGGACCTGAACGCAAGCGGGAAATTCTCGCTTGCGCCTGCGCCGCAAGTTGCTACGATGAGCCAAGCAATGCGGGATGCGGCCCGAGCGCTTGGCGCATCCAAACTGCCGCCGGGCCGCGCATGGTGACCGCCGCGCAATTGTTCAAACACGCCGGGCCTCCGCCTCAGCCGAAGTCGGAAAATTGAACAGCCATTCAGCAGCAATTGAGGAGCAATCGTCATGAGCGAGCATACACAGCCTGGTGGCCTGAAGCGGGCCAAGGTCTTCATGCGCAGGCTTGCCAACGCGGCGCGATCTTGCGCCGGAAAACCATTGCGGCGCAACTGCAAGCCCGCCAGCCCGCTTTGGCTCGCCGCGCCTGCGTTCGCCGGGTTGCTTGCAACGGCCATGCCCGCCTTCGCGCAATTGACGGGAGTGGAACAAGGCGAATGGCGCTACCTCGGCGGCGACGCCGGCCACACCCGGGCATCGCCGCATTTGAACCAAATCACGGCGGAGAATTTCGCCGAACTCGAAGTCGCCTGGCGCTGGCGCGGCGACAATTTCGGGCCGCGGGTGGAATACACTTTCCGCGCGACGCCGGTCTTCGCCGACGGTGTGCTCTACACCGTGGTGGGCCAACGCCGGCAGGTGGCCGCCATCGACGCCGCCACCGGGGAAACCTTGTGGACCTTCCGCGAACCGGAGACCATGCGCTACCTGCGTTCGCCGCGCACCGATTTCGGCAAAGGCGTCGCTTTCGCCGAAATCGACGGCCGCGGCATTGTGCTTGTTACCTCCCCCGCTTTCTTTCTGTGGGCGCTGGATGCGAAAACCGGCCTGCCGCTGGAAAACTGGGGCACGGCGACGGGACTGCCGGCGTTTTCCGAAACCGGGGTGGTGGATTTGATTCCGCCGCTGGTGGACGATTGGCAGCGCTGGATTGACTGGCAACTCGAAGGCGGTGTGTACGACCCGGACCATGGCATCCCGCGCGAACTGGGCATGGTCACCGCTTCCTCGCCGCCTATCGTCGTCAATGACGTGATCGTCGTGCTCGTCGGCCACGAACCGAGTTATGACCAGACGCGCATCGAAAACGTGCCCGGCGACATCATGGGCTACGACCTGCGCACCGGCGAAAGACTGTGGAAGTTCCACGTGATTCCGCGGCCGGGGGAATACGGCCATGAAACCTGGGAAAACGACGCCTGGCGCTGGTCCGGCGACATGTCGTCCTGGGCGCCGGCCGCGGCCGACCCGGAACTCGGCCTGGTCTACATCGTCACCAACGCTTCCACGGTGCAGTCCTACACCGGCCACCGACCGGGCGACAACCTGTTCGGCGGCAGCGTGCTCGCGCTGGATGCCACCACGGGCGAACGCCGCTGGCATTTCCAGATTCACCGCAGCGACCAATGGAACTACGACATTCCCACCGCGCCCATTCTGCTCGACCTGACCGTCGATGGCGAAGCGGTTCCGGCGCTGATTCAGAACACCAAACAAGGGCTGATTTTCGCTTTCAACCGCGCCACCGGCGAACCGATTTGGCCCATTGAAGACCGGCCCGTCATGCAAACCCAGGTGCCGGGCAACTATACCGCCGCGACCCAGCCCTACCCAACGCGGCCCGAGCCGCTGGACCGCATCGTGCTCGACGGCATCACCGAGGAGTTCATCATCGATTACACGCCGGAGCTGCGTGAGCAGGCGCGGGAAATCCTCGCCGAATTCAACGTCGGCGGCTTGTATGTGCCGCCACTGCCCTGGCCCCACGAAAATGACTACCGCAACAACGTCGGCTGTGTCGGCGGCCTGAACATCTATCATCCGCCTGTGGCCGACCCCACGTCGGGCATCCTGTACGCCTCGCATCGGCGCACCTGCAGCGCGCCGCGCTTCATGGAGCCGACTAATGGCGTCGACGAGGAACGCGGCCTGCCGGGGTACTCCGAGGAAGCCTGGCGCGGCCGCGAACGGCATACGCCGACCACGGGCACAACGGTCGCCGCCTGGGCGCCGGGCATGGGCCGCGAATTCCTGCCCACGATCCGGGGCTTGCCTGTGTACAAGCCGCTGCTGATGTATCTGGCGGCCTACGACATGAACACCGGCGAGAAGCTTTGGGACATCCCGGTGGGCGATACACCGCCCAACATCGCGAACCATCCCCAGCTCGCCGGGGTGGAGATTCCCGCCACCGGCGGCAGCGGCCATTCCATCCAGCTGGTGATGGGGGACCTGCTCGTGCAAACCACGGAAGACCTTCGCGGGCAGGCGGAATCCGGCCCCAACGGCCTGCCTTTGCTGCATGCCAGGGACAAGCGCAGCGGGGAGATCCTCGCCAGCATCGAAGTCCCCGTGCCCGGCCAATACGGCATGATGACCTACATGCACGAAGGCGCGCAGTACCTGCTCATGCAAGCCGGCAGCGTGCGCCGCGGCCAGCCCGGCCAGCTCGTGGCGCTCCGGCTGCCTTAGGGCCTACAGAAAACAGGGTTGAGCAAAAAAAAGCGGAGCCCTCTCGCCACGGGCTCCGCGGAGTCAATCAAAATTCGTCGGTACCTGGCGCCTGCCGCCACCTGAATTCATAGGGCCGCGTCGGCGGTTAAGGACCCTTGCAAAGGGACCAATGCCACGCCAAACGAGCTGTGCGAAGCGCGCGTAGACCCGAACGCGCCGCCTCCCTCGAACCATTCCTTGATTCGCCGTTTTTCCTCGGTATTCAGACCCATGATTTTTTCGCGGCTATTGCCGCCAGCGGTCTGTTCCATCTCTTGCATTGAAAGTTCTCTCATGTCGATCTCCTCGAAAATAAAGTGAAAATTGAGTCTAGCGATCGAAACATAGGAACCTTTTGGGAGATTTGCGTAATTTTCGGTGAAAATAATTCCGGCGCCCTGATCCCAGGCGCGAATCGCTCCGCGCCGCGCCCTGTTCCACACTATCGCGGCGCGACGCGGACATATAGAAGAAGACCTCAAGCGGTCTCGATTTCTTTCAGGCCGAGTTCGGAAATGCTGATTCCGCGCATGCGGAATTTCTGCACCTTGCCGGTGACGGTCATGGGGAAGTCGTCGCTGAAGCGGATGTATCGCGGCACCTTGTAGTGGGCGATGCGGCCGCGGCAGAATCCGCGCAGCGCTTCTTCGCTAAGCTCCGCGCCTTCCTTGCAACGCACCCAGGCGATGATTTCCTCGCCGTATTTTTCGTCGGGAACGCCGGTGACTTGCACCGCCTCGACCGCTTCGTGGGTCATAAGATATTCCTCGATTTCCCGCGGATACACGTTCTCGCCGCCGCGCACGATCATGTCCTTGATGCGGCCGACGATGTTGACATAGCCCTCGGCGTCCATGACCGCGGTGTCGCCGGTGTGCATCCAGCCCTTGGCGTCGATGGCTTGCCGGGTCGCCTCATCATTGTTCCAGTAGCCGAGCATCACCGAGTAGCCCCGGGTGCACAACTCGCCGCCAACCCCGATTGGCTGGACGGCGCCGGACTCCGGGTCGATGATCTTTACCTCGAGATGGGGGTGCACCAGGCCGACAGTGCCAACGCGCTTGTCCAGCGGCGAATCGGTACGGGTCTGAAAGCTCACCGGGCTGGTCTCGGTCATGCCGTAGGCGATTTCCACCTCGCGCATATGCATGCGCTCGATGACCTGTTTCATGGTCGCCACCGGACAAGGCGAGCCGGCCATGATGCCGGTGCGCAAGCTGCGCAAATCGTAGTCGGCGAAGTCGGGATGGGCGAGTTCGGCGATGAACATGGTCGGCACGCCGAACAGCGCCGTCGCCCGCTCTTCCTGCACCGCGCGCAGCACCGAGGCCGGCTCGAAACTCTCGGCGGGATAGATCGCGCAGGCGCCGTGGGTGAGGCAGCCGAGGTTGCCCATGACCATGCCGAAGCAATGGTACAGCGGCACCGGAATCAGCAGCCGGTCGCGTTCGCTGAAGTTCATGATCGCGGCGACGAAACGGGCGTTGTTGAGGATGTTGTGGTGCGACAGCGTCGCGCCCTTGGGGAAGCCGGTGGTGCCGCTGGTGTACTGGATATTGATCGGGTCGTCCATGTCCTGGTCCGCCTGCCGCGCCGCGAGTTGCTCCGCGCCGCAGCCCCGCGCCAGGGCCAGGAAGTCTTGCCAGTTCCAAATTCCCGCCGCTTCGGACCGCGTCGTCGAAATTATCGTGGTCAAGTTCGGAAATTTGCGTGAACGCAAATCGGCGGGCGCGGCGCTGGCCAACTCCGGGCAAAGTTCGGCGAGCATGCCGACATAGTCTGAAGTCTTGAAGCGGTTCTGGATCACCAATCCCTTGCAGCCGGATTGCTCCAGCACATAGGCCAGTTCGTGGGCGCGGTAAGCCGGATTGATGTTGACCAGGATCAGGCCCGCCTTGGCCGTGGCGTATTGGGTCAAGGTCCATTCGATGTTGTTCGGCGACCAGACGCCAACGCGGTCGCCTTTGGCGAAGCCCGCGGCGATGAAGGCGCGGGCGAGTTCATCCACCCGCGCCGCGAGTTGCGCGTAGGTCAGGCGCACTTGCTGATGAACGCTGACCAGGGCTTCGCGCTGGCCATGCTCGGCAACCACGGCATCGAAGTATTGCCCGATCGGCATCCCGATGAGCGGCTTGGAACTAATCCCGCTGGCGTAGCTGGCAGTCATCCCCATCGCTGTTCGCCGCCTTCGACCCGCATCGCGGCTACGCATGGTCCGCATCCGCGAAGTCTTTGGCGTTCAATTCCCACCTGAATTCGCGCAATATACGCGAACCGCGCCGCGGATGGGAATCAGCGACTCAATGCCTCGTTCGGCACCGCAATCTGGCGGCTAGTTGTCCAGGTTGTAGGTGAAGCGGCGGGATACGCCGTACACGGGAACGCCCTGGCCATCGACAACGCGCGGCTGGAACTTGAACCGGGCCGCGGCGCGCATCGAGGTGCGGTTGAAGACGTTGGGCGGATCGGCTTCGAGAACGACGATGCTCTCTTCCACCACATTGCCCCGCTCGTCCACAGTGAATTGCACCGTACACCAGCCTTCGATGCCGCGCGCAAGTGCCGTTGGGGGGTACTCCGGCGCGATTGCCACCAGCGGAACGTAATCGCCATCAACCGTGCCGACCACCGTCGGCGGAATTAGCACTTCCGGCCCGATCATGACCTCCGTGATCAACCCGCCATACGTGGCACCGTCGATTTCCCCACCCCGCATGGGCACTTCCACCGGCGGCGGTTCAATCACCTCAATTGGCGTCGGCCGCTCGATCTCGGTCACGACTTCCATCTCGATTTCCGGCATCGTCGCATCGACCACGCGCGCCACCTGGACCGGTTCGGCCAGTTGATCGCCCGTCGCGATCAGATTCTGCATGAAATAGAACAGACCTCCGGTGATACCCGCGGCAAGCACCGCCGAAAACAACCATCTCGCATGTGACATCTCAAACCCCCCCACGCATTGCGTCATCAGCCCCACACAATAACTTGGACCGCACCAAACCCCACAAGTTTCCGCCGCATCCCCGCATCACCGTTTTTCCTCCTCCCTCACGACTGCGCGCCACAAAATAAGAAAGCAAACGCCCTCCTCCACAGTCATTCTGCGCGCAGCGAAGCGGAGTCGCAGAATCTCACGGCCACAGCAACCTCAAGGAGATTCCGCGACTTCGCGCGGAATGACGGAAAAAAGGAGATTGCGCGACTTCGCGCGGAATGACGGAAAAACCGAGAGCGCGGCGATTGTGCGAAGGCGCGTTTGGGAATATATATAGACTGATTCGGGCGAATTGGCCGTACAATCGGGTAATTCATGCGAGCAAGCGCATTCATGCACAGAACCTGCTTGACCGTATTCGCGCCGCTGGCGGCCGGGCTCGCGCTCGCGGCCTGCTCCGGCAACGCGTACCGCAACAGCGCCGACGGCGAAACCTATGCCGCCATCGCCGCCAAGACCGAACTCGTGCCGGGCATGACCAGCGAAGTGGCGGTGGGCGATGTGGCGGTCGTCAATCTCGACGGCCTGGCGGTGAATGCCTTCAGCTTCGAATTCCTCGGCGACGGCGCCGACAGCGAAATCGGCTCCAGCATTCTGAGCTTGAACGACGCGCTCGATCTCGCTTTCCGCCACAGCGCGGATTACCGCACGCGCAAGGAAAGGCTTTATCTCGAAGCGCTTTCCCTCACACTCGACCGCTACCGCTACGCGCCGATTTTCTCCGCCAGCAGCGGTGGCCAGTACGAGTGGGACATGGAAGACCAGTTCGTGACCGATATGGAAAACCTCACCGGCATCAATACGCCAACCCAGCGCCTGACCGCCACCTCCTCGGAAATGTATCAGGCCGACACCAGCCTCGGCGTGCGCTATCTGCTGCGCGGCGGCGGCTCCGTGGCGCTGAACCTGACCAACAACCTGCGCCGCTTTCTCAGCGGCAATGTCAACGAATTGAGCACCGGCGCGCTGATTGGCTCGATCACCCAGCCCCTGCTGCGGGACTTTGGCACCGCCATCGAAACCGAAGCGCTGTTGCAAGCCGAACGCGACCTGCTCTACGAACTGCGCAATTTCACCCGCTTCCGCAAGTCCTTCGCCGTGCAAGTGGCTTCGAGCTACTACAACGTGCTGCTCAACCGCGAAACCGTCAGGAACAACTACGCCGGCCTGCTGGCGAACAATCTCTCGCTGGAGCGCGAACGCGCATTCCAGGCCGAAGGTCTGCGCACCTTGCTCGACGTCGGCCGGCTGGAACAGGCCACCTTGCAACAGGACCTGCGCTGGACGACTTCCATCGCGCGCTATCAGCGCAGCCTCGACGCATTCAAGATTTTGATCGGGCTGAACGCCGAAGACGCGATCATTCTCGACGACAACGAAATGATGCTGATCACCGAAACCGGCATGGCGGCCCCGGATCTCGACATCGATGCGGCGCTCGAACTCGCGGCCCAGACGCGCCTCGACCTGTACACCGAACTCGACCGCGTGCAAGACGCCTCGCGCCGCATCGAGGTGGCCGCCAATGCCCTCGAACCGTCGCTGGGAATCAGCTTGAGCGCTTCGGTGCCGGCCGCCGGCAGCGGCGAGATTGGCGACGTGGAATTCGGCAACGTGGTCTACGGCGCCGGGCTCGATGTGGACATGCCCCTGGACAGCAAGGCCGAACGCAACAACTACCGCCGCGCCCTGATCGACTACGAAGCGGCTACCCGCGCGTATACATTGGCGCTTGATAACGTTAAATTGGAGGTCATCGACGCTTGGCGGCGCATGGACGAAGCCGGCAAGGGCTACGATATCAATCTGGCGAGCGTGGAAATCAACGAGCGCCGCGTCGAGGAGGCGGAACTGCGGGCGGAGCTCGGACTCGGCAACGTGCAGGACACGGTCGATTCCCAGAACGACCTGACCGCCGCGCGCACCGACCTCGTACGCAGCATAGTCGACTACAACAACTCGAAACTGGAGTTCTGGCGCGACGTGGGATTGCTCTACGTCGACGACTCCGGCCAATGGGAGGAAGGCATTGATGAGCCCCGTTGAAGAAAGCCCGGCTGAAGAAAGCCCCGCTGAACAAAACGCCGGCAATAAGCTGAAAGCCCTTGCCGCGAGCGCGCGGGCCGCCGCCCTGCCCCGCCTGGTCGCGCTGCGCGATCGTTTTCTGGCGCTCGGCCGGAAACAGCAAATCGCTGTCGGTGCCGGCGCGGGCGTGCTCGTGCTGGCGCTGGCGCTCGCCGGCGGCGGCTCCAGCGAGGTCGATTCGGACCTGACCTTTGCCGCGCGCCGGGGCAATCTCGACATCACCGTGCTCGAAGGCGGCGCCCTGGAAGCCCTGCAATCCCAGGAAATCCGTTCCCAGGTGCGCGACCGCAGCGGCGTAAAAATTCTCAGCATTGTCGAAGAAGGTTACCGGGTCACCGAGGAAGACGTGGCCGCGGGCAAGATACTGGTGGAACTCGACACGTCGAGCCTGGTGGATGAGCAACTCAATCAGGAGATTGCGGTGGAAACCGCCGAGGCGAGTTTCATCGAACGCCGGGCGGAATACGAGATTCAACTCAACACCAACATGACGCAGTTGAACGACGCGCGCCAGCAAATGCGCTTCGCGCGGCTGGATTTTGAAAAATTTCTCGGCGCCGACATCGTCAACGACATCATCGCCCGGCTGGAAATCGAAGAACGTTTGGCGGCATCCGAGGCGGCCGACCGCGCGGTGCTGGAAAGTGCGGATGCGGACACCCTGGCCGCGAACGCGGCGCAAACCGAAGCGGCGCCGGCCGGTCTGCCCGAAGGCATTGAAATCGATTCCCTGCCGCCGCAAATGCGGGACCGCATCGAGCGGATGATGGCGGAAACCGGCGGCCAATTGCCCCCGGAAATGCTCGAACGCATGCGCCGATTCGCCTCCGGCGAGTTTCCACCCGGCGGTTTCGGCCAGCGCCAGGGCGGCGGATTCGCCGGTGGGCCGGACGGCGCCGGATTCGGCCAGGGCGACCGCGGCGGATTCGCCGGTGCGCCCAGCGCTGGATTGGGCGGCAGCGCGCCAGCCCAGCCGGAGGCGCTGGAAAGCGGGGACCGGGCCGAAGAGGTGGTGGTGCTCGAACTGCCGCCGGCGGATATCGACCCGGAGCCGCCGGAGGTCAGCTTGCTGATGGATGAAAGCTACATGGCGGTTCGCGACCAGATCGACTTCACCCAATACGCGGATTTCGACCAGCTCGCCGACGGCGAAGCCAAACAGCGCCTGCGCATTTTGCTCGACGAGCTGCAAGTGTCCCAGGAAGAATACTTGCTCGCCCAGGACCGCATCGAAGGCCAGCGCAGGCTCGAAGCGCGCGGCTTCATCACGCCCACCGAACTCGAAGCCGAAGAACTGAACCTGAACAAGGCGGCCAACAAACAGCAGGAGAAGGAAACCGCCTTGCGCCTGTACATCCAGTACACCTTCCCCAAGGAAGCCGAGGAATTCCTTTCCAATTTCGAAAACGCCGTGATGGCCTACCAGCGCCAAGTGAAGGAAAACATCGCCAAGGAAGCCCAGGAACGCGCCAATTTCAGCTCCGCGGAACGCAAGTTCAATCTCGAAAAATACAAACTTGCCGACATTGAACTGCAAATCGACGCCGCCACCATCGAAGCCGAGCGGCCGGGCCTGGTGGTGTACGGCGGCTCGAATCAGGGCTCGAACCGCTATCGCGGCAACAATCAGGAAGCGATTCAGGAGGGCGCCACGGTGCGCGAGCGCCAGCCCATCCTAACTATTCCCGACATGCGCGAAATGGCGGTCCGGGTCGATATCCACGAATCCGCGGTGCAGCGGGTGGAAGTGGGCCAGCCCGCCGTCGTCTCCATCGACGCTTTTCCCGACGTGCGGTTGAGCGGCGAAGTAATCAAAGTCGCGGTGGTGGCGGATTCGGCCAATTCATTTATGAATCCCGACCTGAAGGTGTATCCGTCCCAGGTTCGCATTGACGGCACCCATGACTGGCTGCGGCCCGGAATGAGCGCCCAGGTCGAAATTCTGGTGGCGAGCCACGCCGACGTGATCCATGTGCCGGTGCAGGCGGTGAGCTATTTCGGCAACGACCAGGTGGTTTATGTAAACCGCGGCGGCTCGGTGGAACGGCGGGTGGTAGAAGTGGGCGACTTCTCCGATTCCTTCATCGAAATCGTCAGCGGACTCGAAGAAGGCGAAGAAGTGCTGCTGCTGCCCCCGCGCCAAAACGAAACCGCCTCGTCTTAACCGCCGATGCAGTCGCGGCGGCAACACTCCCCCCTTGAGGGGGAGTCAAAACTGCGAAGCAGTCGCGGCGGCAATACTCCCCCCTTGAGGGGGAGTCAAAACTGCGAAGCAGTTTTGGTGGGGGGAAAATCGTGAACACAGCAAGCGTCAACGCCCACAGAGAGAGTTCAACTACCCGGCAACCTGCCGCAGTCGCCTCGGTAACCGACGTTTCCAAAACCTATTTCATGGGAACCCTGGCGGTGCAGGTGTTGCACGGCGTCTCCCTCGACTTCTACGGCGGCGACTACATCAGCATCATGGGGCCGTCGGGCTGCGGCAAATCCACCCTGATGAACATTCTCGGCTGCCTCGACCGGCCCACCAGCGGCGCCTACCACCTCGGCGGCGAGGACACATCAAAATTGAAAGACGACGAACTTTCCCTCATCCGCGGCGCCCGGCTCGGCTTTATTTTCCAGTCCTACAACCTGATCCAGCAACTCGACGTGCTGGAAAACATCGAAATGCCACTGTTTTACCAAGGCTTTTCCCAAGCCTACAGCCATCGCGCGGCGTATCAGCTGGCCGAGCGCGTCGGACTGGCGGACCGCGTCCACCACAAACCTTTCGAGCTGTCCGGCGGCCAGCAACAACGCGTGGCAATCGCCAGGGCGTTGGCGATGGACCCGCTGATCATTCTCGCCGACGAGCCCACGGGCAACCTCGATTCGCGCTCCGGCTTGGAAATCCTCAACCTGTTCGACGAATTGCACGCCGCCGGCAAAACCCTGATCATGGTGACCCATTCCGACGAACTCGCCGAACGCACCAGCCGGCGCATCCGTTTGCTCGACGGCAGGGTGGAACAAGATGAACGAATGGGTGTTTGACAGCCTGCCCGCCGCCCCGGACCGTCCGGACGACGCCCGCCGGTCCCGCTTCGGCTGGCGCGTCAGCCAGATCACCCGGCTCGGCGTGAAAAGCATTTTTTCCCATGGCTTGCGCTCGATGCTCACCGTGCTTGGCATTGTCATCGGCGTGGCGGCGGTGATCGCCATGCTGGCGGTGAGCGAAGGCGCCAGCTTCGAGGCGCAGCAGCAATTCCGCGACCTCGGCGCGAACAACATCCTGGTGAAAAGCGTCAAGCCGGTGGAAGTCGAGGAGACCTCGCGGCGCGGTTTCGGCCCGCCCCAGGCCATCGTCTACGGCCTGACCCACGCCGACATCCAAACCATCCGCGACACCATTCCCGGCGTGCGCAACGTGATTTCCTCGCGCATCGTCAAAAAGAACATCTGGAATCTTGGCAACAGCATGAACGCCGATGTCGTCGGCACCGCCGTGGACTATCCGGTGTCGCGCAACTACGGCCTGCGCGACGGCCGCTTTTTCAGCGAAGCGGAAATGCGCGATCACGAAAACGTTGTCGTCCTCAGCCAGGAAGCGGCGGATGCGCTGTTTCCGATCGAGAACCCACTCGGCCAATCGATTCGTATCGACAGCGATTACTACGACGTGATCGGCATCATGGAATCCGAGGGCTTTTCCAATCTCGGCCAGAACCAGGCCGGCGCTTCGAATTCGGCGCCAACGCGGGTGTTCATCCCGCTGACCTCGTCCCGCAGCCGTTTTGGCGAGACCACGACGCGGCAAACCGCCGGCGGCATGGAGTCCGAAACGGTGGAATTGCACGAAGCGGTAATCCAGGTCGAAGACCAGGACAGCGTAATCGGCATTGGCGAGGTGATCGAGCAGATTCTCCAGCGCCGCCACAGAAACGTCGACTACACCATCGAGATTCCCCTGGCCCTGCTGCGCCAAGCCGAGGAAAGCGCATTGCGCGACCAGATCGTCGCCGGCGCCATCGCCGGCATTTCGCTGCTGGTTGGCGGCATCGGCATCATGAACATCATGCTCGCCAGCGTCACCGAGCGGACCCGGGAGATCGGCATCCGCCGCGCCCTTGGCGCGCGCAAGGCCGATATCATCACTCAATTCCTCGTGGAAGCTGTCATACTTTCCGCGGTGGGGGGACTGATCGGCGTCGTGCTTGGCATCGTCATTCCATTCTTTATCTCGACTTTCTGGGGCATGACGACGATTGTCACGCCGGTGGCGCCGATTTTGGCTTTTTCGATCAGCGCGTTGATTGGGGTGGTTTTTGGGATATACCCATCGATGCGCGCCGCGGATATGGATCCTGTGGAAGCCTTGAGGCATGAGTAGAAGGTTGGGCGGATGGTCATGAAAAATACTGGGCTGTGTTTGCTGTATTGCGCGTGGGGATTGCTTTCTTGTTCCGTGGAAGAACCGGCGGGCCCCTCGGCGGAATTCGGCGAGGCCGCGGCTTTGGCGGAGCTGGCGCAACTGGAAAACGAGCGCATGCATTACCAATTGCTGCGCTCGCCGTTCCAGCGCGGAGCGGCGCTGTGGTCCGGGTTTGAAGCCGAACTGGAACAATTCGGGGCGCAACGGTACCAAACGCTAAAGCCGACCGTGCTCGGCGCGTCTATCGACGACCTGCAGCGGGCCGTGGATGATGGCGCCTTGAGCTACGAGTCGCTCACCCTGTTTTATTTGTACCGGATCCGCGAAATCGAAAACGACCCGGCGCGTTATCTGAACGCGGTGATTTCGCTGAATCCCGCGGCCCTGGAACAGGCCCGGGAGCGGGACAGCGGCCATGGCGACGGCGATAGCCACGACCCGATTTTCGGCATGCCGATACTGCTCAAAGACAACATCGGCATGGCTGGCCCGCCAACCACCGCCGGCGCTCTCGCGTTGGCGGGCAACGAGGCCGACAACGCCTTCATCGCCGAAAGGCTGCTGGAACGCGGCGCGATTCTGCTCGGCAAAGCCAATCTCAGCGAATGGGCCTATTTCTTTTGCGGCGATTGCCCGTCGGGCTGGAGCGCCATGGGCGGCCAAACGCTGAATCCGTATGGCAGGCTGTTGTTTGGAACCGGCGGTTCCAGTTCGGGCAGCGGCGCCGCCACGGCCGCCGACTATGCCGTCGCGGCGGTGGGCTCGGAGACTTCCGGCTCGATACTTTCCCCTTCCAGCGCCCATTCGCTGGTGGGACTGAAGCCCACCACGGGCAGCCTCAGCCGTTCGGGCGTGGTGCCTATTTCCGCCACACTCGACACCACCGGCCCCATGACCCGCACCGTGGCGGATGCGGTGGCGCTGTTCAACGCCATGGCCGGTTTCGATCCGGACGACTCCGCCATGGCGCGCTCCGCGGAGAACTTGAGCCTGGAATTCCGGCTTGGGGGCCTGGCGGGCAAGCGCCTCGGCGTGCTCGAATCACTGGCTGAAGACGAGTTTTACCGGCAAGCCGCCGAGCGCCTGGAAGCAAATGGCGGCGCAACCGAATCGGTTTCCCTGTCCTGGGATTTTCCCGGCAATTTCTCCGAGCTGCTCGGCGCGGAAATGCTGCGCGACCTGGCGGCATATCTTGCGAACCACGCCGGCGCGGAAGTGGAAATCGCCTCCGTGGCCGACGTGCGCGCCTTCAATCTGGCGCGGCCCGAGGGCATGCCCTACGGCCAGGAGGAAGTCGAAATGATGGTGGAACTCGATATCGACGCCGAAGCGCTCGATACCTTGCGCGCGGAAATGCAATCCTACGCCCGCGCGCGAATGGAGAACCTGTTCAATGAGCATAATCTCGATGCGTTGCTGTCGCTGAACAACAACCACGCCGCCATCGCCGCGCTGGCCAATTATCCGGCGCTCACGATTCCGGCGGGGTATCGGGAAAACGGCCGCCCGGTGGGCCTGACTTTGATCGCGCCGACCTACCGCGAGCAGGTATTGATCGACATCGGCGCCGAATTCGAACGCCTGACCCAGGCGCGGCGCCCGCCCGCCGACTACCAGTAGCTTTCGAAGCTGATATGGCCCGGCACACGACGCCGGTGCTTGGTCATGCCGCGGTCGATCAGGGCGGCGGTGGTGTCGCGCACCATGTCGGGATTGCCGCACAACATAAAATGCGACCGCTCGGGAGAGAACTCAATGCCGGTGCGCCGCTCCAATTCACCGTCGGCAATCGCCGCGGGAATTCTGCCCTGAATCGTTCCCGGCACCGGCTCGCGGCTGACAAAGGCCTGGAACACGAATTGCCCGCCATGCTTCTCTTTCAGCCCCGCAACCAATTCCTGGTAGAGCAAATCTTCTTTCAGCCGCACCGCGTGCACGAGCACCACGCGCTTGAACCGTCCCCATGCTTCATCGACATTGAGAATGGAAAAATACGGCGCGATGCCAGTGCCGGTGGCGAACATCCAGATGTCCTCGCAAGGCGGTATTTCGCGCAATATGAAGTAGCCGTTGGCTGACTTCTTGACCCACACCTTGTCCCCGGGCCGCTTGTCGATCAGGGCATTGGACAAAGCCCCGCCGATTGCGCGGTAGAGGAAAAACTCCAGCGGACGTTGCCCCGGCGAGTTCAAATAGGAGTAGGGCCGCGCAACGCGCTCACCATCGATATCGAGCGCCAGGCTGGTGAACTGCCCGGCGACGAAATCCTCGGTATCCGCCTCAACTTTGATCGAGAACAGATTTTCGGTCCAGCGCTGGTTGGCAACGATGGTGCCTTCAATCCATTGGGCCATAGCTTTTTCGACAAAAGTCCGTCAAAGAAAGCCGCCATGATAGCCGAATTCCACGGCGATGCCGGGCGCCGCCCCAAAATGCGCAAGTTTTGCGGCAGATTATCCGGTCAATTACTGCGGAAAAATCTCCTGTTGTTCCACCAAGCTTCTTCTGCAATTTTGCCATTTCTGGACTGTTGACCCATTGACCCGAACGGAGGATGAGCAATGCAATCGCCACCAAGACTCCCAGCCGCGGTCGGCGCCGCCTTGACGGTCGTTGTTTTTTTCTCGCTGCCGCATGCCGATATTCTCGCCCAGGCGCCACCCGATGATCCGGTCATAGAAAGCATCATCGTGGAAGCGCGCCGTTTTGCCGAGCCCATCGGGGAAACGCCGCTGGCAGTCACCGCCGTCACCGGCGATGATCTGACCCGAATCGGCGCGGTCGATCTCGGCTCGCTGGAGATGCTGACGCCGAATCTTAGCCTCGACGTCGGCGACGCCTCCAATGCGGTGATCTACGTGCGCGGCATCGGCCAGCGCGATTCGCTGTCTTTCGCAGACCCAGGCGTCGCGGTCTATCTCGATGACGTGTATCTCGGTCGCGCACAGGGCTCGTTCCTCGAGTTGTTTGACGTCAATCATGTCGAAGTGCTGCGCGGGCCCCAGGGAACCTTGTACGGACGAAACACCATCGGCGGCGCCGTGAAGTACGTTTCCGTGCGGCCCGAAGCGGAGTTTTCCGCCGAATTCGAAGTGGGTGCCGGAAATTACGGTCAACGCCAGGCAAGCGCGGTGTTGAATCTGCCGCTGGGCGAAAGTCTTGCGGGCCGTTTCAGCCTGGGGCGCCTCAGCAGGGACGGATGGTCGCAAAATCTGGCAAATGGCCAGGACGACGGCGACAAGTCGCTTTCCGTGTTTCGCGGACAACTGCTGTTTGACAACGGCGGCGACTTCAATCTTGCGCTTAGCTTTGATTACAGCGACAACGACCCAGACACTTCCGTCACGCCTTCGGTGGAAGCCGTTTCGATTGTTGGTCAATTGCTAGGACTCGAGGACGCCCATCCCGGAGCCTTCAAGGTCAACGCCGATTTCAATCATCAGGAAAGACTGACCACCCGGGGTTTTTCCCTGACGCCGACCTGGCAGGTCAACGACATCCTCACCCTCACCTCGATTTCTTCCTGGCGTGAAATCGAACATGACAGCTATCTCGACCTTGACGGCGACGATGTGGCGGCATTTGGCGTTTTTGTGCATCAAGAACAGGAGCAGTTCAGCCAGGAGCTGCGGGCCTTGCTGGAGTTCGACTCCGGCGCGACGCTGGTCACGGGGCTCTACTACTTCGACGAATCCGATTTCACCCCCGACGGCGTGTTTGGACCGGAAGCCAGCATCGGCTTTTTCGGCATTCCTGGATTTGATTACGGTCTTTCGACGGCTTCCACCAACGACTTGGCGACGGAAAGTCTGGCGGCCTACGGTGAGTTAACCTTGCCGTTGTCGGAAAATCTCGAGCTGACCGCGGGCGCGCGCTACACCCGCGACGACAAGCGGCTGCAGCGGGTCTACAACGGCGCAATCGGCTTTGGCAATCCCGCAATCACTCTAGCCGAACTTGCCGATGCCGCGGCGCTACCCTTCAGTTTCAGCACACGGGGCGAGAAAACGTTCAGCGCCTTTTCGCCCAAACTCGGCTTAAGCTTTCGGCCAAACGACAACTCGCTGCTTTACTTGAATGCCGCCCGCGGTTTCAAGAGCGGCGGATTCAATGGCCGCTCGCGCGATGCCAACGAAGCGGCGCCGTACGATGAGGAAACCGTAACCTCGCTTGAAGCCGGATGGAAGCGCAACTGGCAAGACGGTCGTCTCAGCTTGCATGCGGCCGCCTTTCGCAATGATTACGAAGACATGCAACTTTCCAGTTTCGGTTCGGCCAACGCGAGCTTCATCGCCATTTTTTCCAACGCCGGCGCGGCCGTGACCCAGGGCCTTGAACTGGAATTCAGCGCGGCGCCAAGGCCGGATCTTCGGCTGCGCGCATTCGCCGGCTGGCTGGATGCGGAATACCGGGAATACAACGCGCCGAACCTCGGCACCGGCGAGATTCAGGATCTGAGCCATCTCGAGCTTATCCAGGCGCCGGAGTTCACCTGGGGCGCGGGCGCTAGCTGGGATGCCCTCGGCACGGCGGACTGGTCATTGACCTTGAGCGGTCAGATTCGGGGCAGTTCGAGTTACTACACGACCATCATGAACGAGCCTTCGCTGATGCAGGACGATTACGCCATCGCCAATTTCACCGCCTGGTGGGAACATTTCGAAACCGGTTTCCATGCCCGGTTCGCGGTCACCAACCTCTCCGACGAGGCTTATATCGTGCATGGCTTCGACCTGTTGTCGTATCCCGGCGTGGCCTTGTCGTATTACGGGCCGCCACGGGGCGTCAGCCTGACCATCGGCAAACGCTTCTGAGGCCGCGGCGTTGCTGGAAATCATCGAAACCGGCAGGCTCGGCCAAGGTTTGCGTCAACTGGGAGCCGGCAGGGCGGAGCCCCTAGTGCTGCTGCATGGCAACGGCAGCGATTCCGCCGCCATGCTTGGGCTTGCAACGCTGCTGCGCAATGAGTTCCATGTGCTGCTCCCCGACTTGCGCGGTTACGGAGGCAGCGAACGCGTGTTGATCGACGCGCGCCGTGGCGCCGGGGATTGGGTCGACGACCTCTTCGCCCTGCTCGATACCTTGCGCATCGACAGCTGTCATCTGCTCGGCTGGTCGCTGGGCGGCGCGGTTGCCATGGCCGCGGCGTTGCGGGAACCGCGCCGGGTGCGTTCCCTGTTGCTGCTGGCACCGGTAAGCCCATTCGGCTATGGCGGCAGTTGCGACCTGCAAGGCAGCCCGAATGCCGCCGATTATGCGGGCTCCGGCGGCGGCATCGTCGGCGCTGAATATGCCGCCGCGGTGGCCGCGGGTCCTTCGCAAGGCAATGCCGCTTTGGTTCGGGGCATCCTGCGGCATGCGATTCTTGGTCGATTCGGCGCGACCGACGCGGAAGATGACGAAGAGGTGTGCCTGGAAGCGTTGTACCGGCAACATTGCGGCAACCAGGCTTGGCCAGGCGACTCGCGCAATTCCGAAAATTGGCCCGGTGTCGCGCCGGGAGATTTTGGGCCGATGAACGCGATCAGCCCAAAGTATTTCAACACCTGGCCACTGGTCGACCTGGAAGCCAAACCTCCGATCTTGCGAATCCAGGGCGACAGCGATGTGGTGATCAGCGACGCATCGCAGTTCGATACCGCAACGCTGGGCATGTTGGGCATTATTCCCGGCTGGCCTGGGCTGCGACCGCAACCCATGGTCAGTCAAATGACCCATATGCTTCAGTCGTATCGGGATCAGGGCGGCGTCGCCGAGGACCGCAGGTTGGCCGGCACTGGTCATGCCCCCCACATTCAGTCGCCGGAAACTTGCGCCAATCTGGTGCGCGAATTCATTCGCCGGCTGAAATGTGCCTGAGCCGTTCCAGCGTCAACTGCAAGGTGCGGTCCATATGACCCAAGATCAGCTTGACGAGATGGTCGGTTGGCAGCAGATAGACATTGCGCATGTCTTCCCCGCTGCGTCGCTTTAGCAGGTAGCCATCGGAGACGGCCTTTTGCAGGCGGGCTTCACGGGTGCGGTTGGAACCCGATTTCATGCCCTGGGTGGCGCTGCTGACCGTCAAGGGCTGTCCCTTGAGCGCGGCGAAAGTGACGCGCACAAGCAGATACCAATACTCTTGGGTAAAGTACAAAGGCGCGTTGCCGAAGGTCTGGTCCCAGTCCAGGGCGTACAATTCCAGCACTTCACCCCAGACCATAAGACTTTCCAGCGAATGCACCGTATCCACTCGCCGAGGGGATTGGTCGGAAGAGTTGTCACTCATTCCAGGCGGTCTCCGAGCAGAGCCTTCGCGGCAGGGAATTTCTCGCTTTGCGACCTTGCAATCAGCCGTCCATGGGCACAAGCCCTACTGTCAATTTTGTGCCCGTCGCTGCGGCGTAACGGCTCAAGGTGGCAAAGGATGGCGAAACCCGACCTCCTTCCAATCGCGCGACTGCGGACTGCGTCGTACCAAGCCGCTGGGCAAGCTCGGCCTGCGTCAGTTTCGCTGCCGCTCGGGCTTGGACCAGAGCCTCTATCAAAGCGTACTCCACGTCCGCCCGGGCATATTCCTCCCGAAACTCCGGGTCTGCCATGAAACGCGCCTTGAGTTCTCGCAATTTTGTCATTTCATCACCTGCCGCATTCGTTCGCGGGCTATTTCCAGCGCCCGGGCACGCAGGGCCACGGGTAGGGCCGCGATTTCAGCGTCGACGGCCGAAACGGTTTCGACCGTCCAGTCCATCTGTGGTTTATAGCGAATTCGCTATAAAAAGTTCAATCTGTTGCGACAAGTTGGCTTCTTTCGCTCCGCGCGAATTGCCCTGGGGTGGCCCTGGGGCTTGGAGTTCTATAGTCTTGCGCGGGTTGCGGGACAAACAAGGAGAATTTCATGGGCAAGGCTCTCGCCGCTTGGTTCGGTATCGCGTTGTGGAAAAGAATTGTTGGCGCCATGGTGCTTGGCGTGATCGCTGGTTCGCTTTGGGGGCCGGGGGCGGAGAGCATTCTCTGGATGGGCGACCTGTTCATCCGTTTGATCCGCATGCTCATTGTTCCCATCGTGTTCCTGACCGTGATCAGCGGCGTGGCTTCCATGGGCGACCCGGCGAAGTTGGGTTCGGTCGGCGTCAAGACTGTGTTGCTGTTTCTGGCGACGTCGATAGTCGCCATCAGCATCGGCGTCGCGCTGGCGGTCATCATGCAGCCCGGCGTGGGCGCCGACTTGTCCAACGCCGTGCCGGGCACGGTGCAGGAAGCGGTGCCGATCGCCGAGCGGCTGATGTCCATCATTCCGTCCAATCCCGTCGCCGCACTGGCCGAGGGCAATGTGCTGGCGATCATCTTTTTCGCCGTGCTGTTCGGGATTGGGCTGATCGCGGTGGGCGAGTCCGCCAAGCCGATCAAAGATTTGCTCGATGTTGGCGTCGCGGTGGTGCTGCGCGTCACCGGCTGGGTGCTGGAGGTCGCGCCGTTTGGCGTTTTCGCCTTGATCGCCTGGGTTTCTGGAACGCTTGGCCTGAGCGCGTTTCTCGATGTTTTCGCCGTGGCCGCCGCCCTGCTGATCGGCAGCCTGATCCATATGACTCTCGTCTACAGCGTGCTGATCTTGCGCTTCGGGCTGAAGCTTTCGCCGCTGCGGTTCTTTGTTGGCATTCGGGACGCGTTGCTGGTGGCGTTTTCCACGTCCTCAAGCACTTCCACCTTGCCGGTATCCCTGACTGTCGCCGAAAACAATCTCGGCATCCGCCCGGTGGTGGCCTCGACGGCGCTGCCCGTTGGCGCTACGGTGAACATGGACGGCACGGCGATTTATGTCGCCATCGTTTCGATTTTCGGCGCCCAGGTTTTCGGCTTCGACCTGACCGCCGCCGACTACCTGGTCATCGTGCTCACCGGCGCGCTGGTTTCGATTGCCACGCCGACGGTGCCCAGCGGCTCGCTGTTCTTGATGGCCGTGGTGATGGAGACTTTCGGCATGGCGCCGGAACAGATCGCCATCGTGGTTGGCTTCATCCTCGCTTTCGACCGCCCCCTCGACATGTGGCGCACCTTGGTGAACGTTTGCGGCGACCTGGTGGTATCCACCACGGTGGCAAAATGGGAAGACGAGTTCGAGCGCGAAGTCTACGAGAGCCCATAGATCGAGAGTGCCCGTCATTCCGCGCAGAACGCAGCCTCCCCTTCTCGTAATTCTGCGCGGAGCGCAGCGGAGTCGCAGAATCTCCCCGCCAGCGCGCAATCCCAAGGAGATTCTGCGACTTCGCGCGGAATGACGGTCTAAAAAACTGTGCGCGGAACCACGGCAAGCACGACCGCGCGGGCGGTTGACTCTGTTGCGCGGCCCCGGCAAACTGCCGGGCAGATGGAGCCGCCGGAGCCGGCGGCATTGGGAACACGGTGAGAATCCGTGGCTGTGCCCGCAACTGTAAACCGGGAGCTTACGGCCCGTACGCCACTGGAGCATACTCCGGGAAGGCGGCCGCAAGTGTTGATCGGCAAGCCAGGAGACCTGCCATCGCGTCGTTCGCCCGAAGACCGGGTTCAGTCTTCCGCGGGCGGAAAGAATGCTTATCGCAGGCTTTCCCAGTAACGACACCTGTGCGCTTGGGGCCGGAGCCGGAAACTCCGGGCTGAAGCTGTGTCCTTGCTGCGCGTTGCGCTGTTCGCCGCGACGCGGGAGAAGCCGAACATGCGAAAGTCCCGTGGGCGCCGCCCCGCAAATCCTTATCCTCTTGACCCGACAGTGCCGCGTTCCTTGCCGCTTCCGCAAGTCCGGCAACCGATGGCGCGTTGGCCAAAGGCCTTTTCGCTGTTGCCATCGCTCGACCGCACAAACTCCCCGGGCGCGATGCTGCATACAGGCGCGTTGTCGCGGGAATCCACACGGTTGACGCGCCTCGGTTTCGCTCGAAGCTTCCGCGGCGCGGCCTGGGGAATCATCGGCGCTTTGTTACCTTCGATTGCTGTTGCCCAGAACGATGCCGCAAGCGCGGCGAACGAGATTGACGAAATCGTGGTCACCGGCAGCCGGCTTGGTCAACCCGCGGCCGAAAGCGGCGGCAGCGTGAGCATTATCGACGCCGCGGAATTGCGCGCGCTTGGCGTTAATTTCGCCACTGACGCTCTCGCCGGCGCCCCCGGCGTCACCGTAAACCAGAATGGCGCTTTCGGCGGCGTGGCGAATGTGCGCATCCGCGGCGCGGCCAGCGAACAGACCCTGGTGCTGGTGGACGGCGTGCCGGTAAATGATCCGTCAAGCCCCGGCGGCGGTTTTGATTTCGCCCGTTTCGATGCTGGTTCGATTGAACGCATCGAGATTCTGAAAGGTCCGCAATCCGCGCTTTGGGGCTCGGATGCGATCGGCGGTGTGGTCGCCATTGTCTCGCGTCCGCCGGAAGCTGAACTGGGCGGCGCTGTATATGCCGACTACGGCTCCTTTAACACCACCCACGGCGGCGCTTCCATTGGACGGTCCAATGATGCGGGCGATTTCCGCCTGTCCGGCAGCGCCATATCCAGCGACGGCATTTCCAAGGCGGACGCCGCCAATGGCAATGACGAAAGCGATGGTTTCGGCTCGCGCAGCCTGTCGGCCAAGGCCGGCCTGCGGCTTGCCGGCGGGGCGCGGTTGCAAGCGAACGTGCTGGCGACATCAAGCGAAACGGATTTCGACAGCTACCGCTTTGGCGCCCAGGGCAGCGTCGCCGACGGTGATGAGCGCAGCGAAACCAGCGAAACCGCCGCCGATGTATCGCTGCGGATTCCGTCCCTGGGCGGTCGCATGGAGCACATATTGCTGGTGGGGCACGCTTCCATCGACCGGAAAAGTTTCAGCGGCGGCGCCAGCGCGTTCCGCAGCGAAGGGCGACGCGCGATTTTCCGCTACCAAAGCACTTTGGACATTAATGAAAGCCATTTGCTGGCTTTCGGCGCCGAACGCGAACAAACCGAAGCTTCCGATCAAGACGTCGCCATCGACAGCTTGTTCGCGGTGCACGAATACAAGCCGGCGGCGAATCTCACCTTGACCGGCGGGCTGCGCAACGACCGGCACCAACGGTTCGGCTCGGAATTGACCGCGAGGCTTGGCGCGGCGCTAAGCTTGAACCCGAACCTTACGCTGCGGGCGAGCTGGGGCAATGGCTTCAAGGCGCCAACGCTGTTCCAATCGACTTTTTTCTGTTGCGGCGCCAGCGAACCGGATGCCGGCTTGCAACCGGAATCGTCCACGGCAATCGATGCCGGCCTGGAATGGCGCGCCGGCGACGGCGGCGCGCTGTTCGGCCTGACGGCGTTCCGCCAGTCCACCGAGAACATGATCAACTACGCATTCGCCGCGGGCAGATACGAAAACATCGCCGAAGTCGATTCGAAAGGCGTTGAAATCCATGGCGGCGTTTCGCTCACAAACTCGCTGCGGCTGAACGCAAGTTACGCCTTTATCGATGCCAGGGACGGTTTTGGCGCGGCGCTGATCAATGTGCCGCGGCACAGCGGCGACCTGAGCCTGGATTTCCATGCGGGGGGCGCCTTCTCGGGCCGGCTGTTGCTGCGCCACAATGGCAGTGAAGCCAGTTTCGGCGGCGACAATGTGGATACTTGGACCCGCCTCGACCTCAGCGGCCGCTATCGCGTCTCCGAGCGGGTGGAGTTGTTCGCCCGTATGGAAAATCTTCTCGATGCGCACTATCAGCAAATACTCGGCTACGGCACACCCGGCCGCTCCGGCAGCGTCGGCGCCCGGGTGCGGTTTTGAGCACGTGGAATGCGGAAACAAGATGATCCATCGAAGGGGGTTTTCAGCTTCGATCGGGTTCGCGGGCGGGCGGGCTTGCCCCCCACCAAAACTGCTTCGCAGTTTTGACTCCCCCTCAAGGGGGGAGTACGCACGGGTGTTCTGGTGGATCGTTCTTGCCATCCCTGGCGCGGGGGTATTGGCTTCGATTGCCCCCAGCCCCGACATCCTGTCGGGTCGTTCGGCCCTCAAGAAGCTGCGCTTCTTGTCGGCTGCGCCGACCGGGCCTCACCCACCAAAACTGCCTCGCAGTTTTGACTCCCCCTCAAGGGGGAAGTACGCACGGGTGTTCTGGTGGATCGTTCTTGCCATCCCTGGCGCGGGGGTATTGGCTTCGATTGCCCCCAGCCCCGACATCCTGTCGGGTCGTTCGGCCCTCAAGAAGCTGCGCTTCTTGTCGGCTGCGCCGACCGGGCCTCACCCACCAAAACTGCTTCGCAGTTTTGACTCCCCCTCAAGGGGGGAGTATTGGGACACCCACTTCAATCCCGGGGAGTATTGGGGCACCGGCTTCAATCTTGGGGAGTATTGGGACAGCCACTTCAATTTTGTTGACGGGAAACTTCGAGTGGGAATGGTTTCGCTCGTCCTCTTGTTGCTCTCCGCCTGCGACACGGCGCTGGAAACACCTCCGCGGCCGGGCGATTTTCGGCCGCAGCGGATTGTGTCGCTGGACTATTGCGCCGACCAGTACCTGCTGCAACTGGTTGGGCGCGAGCGCATTCTCGCGCTTTCCCCGGATGCGGAGCGGGAATTTTCCTACCTGCGCGAGGCGGCCGCGGGCATACCGACGGTGCGGCCCTTGGCGGAAGACGTGCTGGTGCTGGAGCCCGACCTGGTGATTCGATCCTTCGGTGGGGGCCCGAACGCCGCGGCGCTGTACGCCCGCGCGGGCGTGGCGGTGCTCAACATCGGCAGCGCGGGCACCATTGAAGACGTGATGTCGGTATTGACCGACGTGGCCGCCGGGCTTGGTGAGACCGAACGCGGCGCGGCGCTGCTGGCGGAAATGCGGGGAAGGCTCGCGGACTTGGGGCAAGCGGGGACGGGGCCGGGGCCGAGAACCTTGTACATGACGCCGGGTGGAGTGACCACGGGGCCGGGTTCGCTGGTGCATGAAATGATGCTCGCGGCGGGGCTGCTGAACTATCAGCAGCTTCCGGGCTGGCGCCCCATTCCCCTCGAAGCGCTCGCTTTTGCTGCGCCGGAACTCATCGCCCACGCCACATTCGGCGCCGGCTCCGGCGACCGCGACCGGTGGAGCGCCATGCGCCACCCCCTCGCCCGGAACCAGCTTGCCAGCGGCGAAGTGGTGCCCCTGCAAGGCGCATGGACCGCTTGCGGCGGCTGGTTTGTGCTTGATGCCATCGAAGCATTGGCCGCCAAAACCGCTAACGCCGCCGAACGATGAACGCCAAGCCATGACCACGCGCCCCTTGTTGCTTCCCGCACTGCTGCTGGGTGGCTTGCTGGCGATATTTTGCGCGCTGCTGCTGGGCTCGACCGCGATGGAGTTGCCGCGGGTATTGGCGGCGCTGTTCGGTGGGGCGGATGCCGCGGAGCGCACCGTGGTCTGGCAAATCCGCCTGCCCCGCGCGCTCGCCGCTTTCATCGTCGGCCTGGCGCTGGGCGGCAGCGGGGCGGCCTTGCAAGGGCTGCTGCGCAATCCTTTGGCCGAACCCGGCGTGCTGGGCGTGTCCGCATCCGCCTCGCTGACGGCAACCTGCGTTTTGTATTACGGCTTCATCGGCTTCAGCGCCTGGCTGGTGCCGGTCGCCGCGGTGGGCGGCGCCTTGCTCGCCACCCTGCTCATCGCCGCTGCCGCCCTGCGCGTAAGCTCGGTCGTTACATTGATTCTGATCGGTGTTGGCCTGTCCAGCTTTGCCGGCGCCGCCATGAGCTTGTTGCTGAATTTCGCTCCGAATCCGTTCACCCTGGCGGACATGGTCAACTGGATGCTGGGCTCGGTGGCCAACCGCAGCCTGGTCGATATCGCGTTCGGCTTGCCCTTTGTCGCTTCCGGCTTGCTCATTCTGTTTGTGGCGCGCGGGGGCTTGAGCGCCTTGACCCTGGGCGACGAGGCGGCGGCGGGAATTGGCCTCGACCTGCGGCGTCAGCGCTTGCTGGTGGTGGCGGGCACGGGCCTGGCCACCGGCGGCGCCGTGGCGCTGGCCGGAACCATCGGTTTCGTCGGCATCATCGCGCCGCATATCGTGCGCCCGCTGGTCCAGCACGACCCGGCGCGGGCGCTCGTGCCCTCGGCCCTGCTCGCGGGGCTGATTCTGGTGCTGGCCGATATCGGCGTGCGCCTGCTGCCAACGGCAACCGAACTCAAACTCGGCGTCGTCGCGGCGCTGTTCGGCGCGCCGGTTTTCATCTGGATTGCCATGCGGCGCCGCGCCATCGGCACCGAGCAAGGCTGAAACCGGGCGGATTGCGGACCATGGGCGAGCAAACAAATTCCCCGCTGTTGCAAGTTGAAAACCTGCGTGTGCGCGCCGGCGAGCGGCTGATTGTGAGCGAGGCTGCGCTGGAACTGCGCCGCGGCGAACTCGCGGTGTTGCTTGGCCCCAATGGCGCCGGAAAAACCAGTCTGCTGCGCGGAATTCTGGGTCTGGCCGAAGACGCCTCGGGCAACGTGCGGCTGCAAGGGGAAAGGCTCGCCAACTTTGACGCGATGCGGCGGGCGCGAACGATTTCCTACCTGCCCCAACGGCGGCCGCTGGCATGGCCCAGCCCGGTGCGGGATGTGGTCAGTCTTGGCCGCTACGCCTGGGGCTGCGCGCCGGGGCGCCTATCCGGCGCGGATGCCAGGGCCGTGGACGAAGCGCTGCATTCCTGCGACCTGCTGGAGCTTGCCCGGCGCGGCGCCGACACCTTGTCCGGCGGCGAGATGGCGCGCATGCATTGCGCGCGCGCCTTTGCCACCCAAGCCCCCCTGCTGTTCGC
Organism: uncultured Pseudohongiella sp.; assembly: GCA_965221015.1. GTDB lineage: Bacteria > Pseudomonadota > Gammaproteobacteria > Pseudomonadales > Pseudohongiellaceae > UBA9145. Next base: position 2,538,373 of record OZ244859.1, read on the forward strand.
CGACGAGCCGGTGGCCGCGCTCGACCCGCTGCACCGCTTCAAAATCATGCAACTGATCCATCGCCATGTGCGCGGCGGCGCCGGCGCACTGGTGGTGCTGCACGATGTTTCGCTGGCGGCGCGCTTCGCCGACCGGCTGATCTGGATGCAAGCCGGCCGCATCGCCGCCGACGGCCCGCCGCGGGCCACACTCACCGAAGCGCGAATGGCCGAGATATTCCAGGTGCGGGCCAACATCGAAGACAAGCGGGTCGAGATTACCGGGCCGCTGCAATCGCACAGCGAGAAGTGCGACGGGATTCAAAACGAATAACTGAGCGTCGCGCCGAGGCGCACGTCCTGATCGAACAGCACCAGCGGCGAGGGAATCCTGCCGCTGATGAGCACGATCTGGCTGCTGATCGACCAATTGTCGTCGATTGTGAAATCAAGCCCGAACTGGGCCAGCAGGGAATCGCCTTCCAGGTCGCCGAATATAGTGGAGGAAAGCACCAGGTCGCCGTTGCGCAGGCTGTTGCTGTAGCGCGCCAGCCAGTTGCCGAACCATTGCTCGTTTAGCGGTTCCCAACCCGGCGGCAGACCTTCGTTCAAATCGAGCAATTTCTGCCCCGCGACGCCCAGGCTCAGGCTTTGCTCGTTGTTGATGGCGTACTCCAGGCCAAAAGAAACGCCCACCTGGTCCTTTTCCAATTCTTCCGGCGTGGTCAGCCCGGTGGTTCCCGGCAGGCTGAAATTGTTGGCGAGAATGCCTTGGCTGAAAGCGAGATCGAGGTTCAACAAAACATCGCCAATGGCGCGGTTGGCGCTGAAACCGAGCAACAGAAAGTCGTTTTTGATCGGCCTGGCGATACCGCCGCCGGGTGGCGGCGGCTCCCAGCGCAACTGGTTCTCGATCAGGTAGGCCGCCATCAGGGCAAAATCGCTGCGTTCGATGGAATAGCGCCATTGGCTTCCCACTTCGAACAGGATGTCCCCGTCGCGGTCGTAATCCGGCAGGTGGTAGCCGGGGTCGAAAAACAGCGGACTGCCGCGCACCGGCGCCGGGTTGAATTCGGGATAGAGCGTGAGGAAGGTGGAAAAACTGCCTGAATATTCCGTGAAGTAGTCCCAGACCAGCATGGGCTGGTTGAGGCGGGCGTCTTCGATGTCGATGATGGTGAAATCGCGGAATTCGGTGATATTGATCACATCCAGCACCGAATTGCCGACGGTTTCGCCCCAAACCACGGTTTGATTGCCCAATTTGACGCTATGGGCGCCGAAACTGCGCTGGATGAAAAATTCGTTGATTCGCGATTCTTCTTCGATTTTGTCGCCGTTGACCAAGTATTCGTAGTCCTCGTTCCAGTAGATCCGCGTTTGGGCGCTGGCCTGCAGCAGCCAGCCGTTGGCGAACAGGTTTTGATAGCGGATGTTCACGCCGAGCCGGTTGCTTTCCACCGCCGGCTCACGGTTGAGCGCGAAGCCGGGGGCGAGCTGCACAGTGTGCCGGTTGACCTGGCCGAACACCTGCTGGCTGATGCGCACGGTGAAATCGTCGAGCCAGGATTCTTGGCGCTGTTCCTCGTCTTCTTCGAAAGCATCGGCAAAGAGGTCATCGTCGAAGCCGAGATCGAGTTCGAACGCGTCTTCGGCGGGCGTCGATTCCTCGTCGGGCTCCGCCGTCTCGACTGGTTGCGCCAAGGCGGCGGAGGCCGCGGCAAGCCAGAGCGAACAAGCGCATGAGCGCAAAAGCCCGGAACCGGCCCAGAAACCGGCACCAGTGCGGGCGGAAGAAACCGGAACCAACCCGCGGCCACCGAATTGGCCGGGATTCCGCGATTGGGCGCGGAACGACCGTTGGGGGGAGTGCGGAAATCGCTTATTCAAGCTGGTCGCGGATGGCTTGCAGTTGGGTTTCCCGGAAAGCGGCATCGGTCAGCGTGCGTTGGGTGAGCACTTCGTCGCCAACATCGATGCCAGTGTAAATTTCCAGTATCGCCATGTTCGACAAACGGTTGGTGACAAGATTCATCATCGTCACCGACCGCGCCATCCATACGCCATCGAGCAATTCCACCCGCGAGGCGAGCATCCGCTTGATCGCGTTGCCGTAATGATCATAGAGGTCGGTGCGCAAGGTGACATAGCGCTCTTTGTCGATGTAATGCACCACGCGTCCATAACGCGATTCCCTGGCGCGTTCCTCGTTGGGAACCAGTTCGATCACCCAAACCTCCCGGCCGCTCTCGGTGGTTTCTTCGAGCACGGTGATTGCGTATTGTTCGAGTTTGCCTGTGTCCAGGTCCTCGGTGGTGAATTCCGAACCAAACAGCGAAGCGGCCTCGGATTCCTCGTCGGAATTGCCGCTGGCGATGCGTTTCACCCGGCCCAGCGCGGAAAGATAAATCCAGGATTCGTTTTGCCGCGCGGCGTCGTCGTAAATGTAACTGAGCAGGCCGATGCCGCGCTCGTCGGCGGGTTCGAGCACGATCGTGACGCTGCGGCTGTCAAGCCCCTGCGGGCCGTAGTTCTTGCCGACGGACTCCAGCGCCTTGACCCGGGGCCGTTCGGCGCAAGTGATGCGGTTCTCGCGCACGCCAAAGCGGCAAGTGGACAATTGCATGCGGTTGAAAGCGGAGTCGGACGTGGCGCGCTGATACGCCTCCACCTGTTCCATGATTTCGCGGCCGTCGGGCAAAGACCCCGCGGACCCGCCGCTGGGCGGCTGGGCCGGCAGCGACTGGGGCCAGATTGCGGCCAGCAACACAAACATGCTTATGGCGCGGAATTTCATACCGGGCGCTCCCGAAAAACAATGCGCGTGTCGGCGTTCTTGATACCGAAAGTCGGTTTGAAAATCATGATCAGCGCCGGGATCAGGAACAGGTCGCAAAACAGCGCCATGATAATCGCAATCGAGCCGAAAAAGCCGATTTTCGCCATGCCCAGATAATCGGAAAAGCTCAGCAGCATGAAACCGAGGCCCAGCACCATGGTGGTGAACATCACCGCTTGCCCAACGTGGGAGATGGTGTTGCGCAGGGATTCGCTGATGCTCCCGGTGCGGATCAATTCCACCCGGTAATGGGTCATGAAATGGATCGTGTCGTCCACGGCGATGCCGATGATCATGGGCGCGATGAGCAAGGTGTCGGCATCGAGGGGAACGCCAAGCAGGCCCATCAAACCCACACCGAGAAAGGCCGGCGTCAGGTTCGGCGCGATGGCGATCAGGCCGCCTTGCAGCGAGCCGAGGGTGATGATCATCATGCCGCTGATCACGGCGATGGCGACGGCGAAACTGTCGAACTGGGATTGCGCCACTTCGTCGCTCATGCGCCAGAGCACCGCCATGCTGCCGGTCAAATTCACTTCCAGCTCGGGAAAGTCGCCGCGCAAGGGAGCAAAGCTGGACTCGATTTCGGCGCCGATTTCATCGAAAAAGCGCTGGTATTCATAAGTGCCGGCGTTGCGCAGCGTGAGGCTGACCTGGGCGCGGCTGTAATCGTCCGAAACCATGGCGCGGCGGTCTTCCGGGTTGGCGCTGTTGAACAGATACAGCAACTGGGAAACCATCTGCCGCGATTCCGGCACCTGGTAAAAGGCCGGGTCATCATCGTTCATCACCTGGTTGGTGTCTTTGACGATGTTCACCAGCGAATAGGCCCGGGTGAGGTAATCGCCCTGGGTGGCGAGTATGCGCGCTTGCAGCTCGTCCATGGCGCGCAGAATGCGCGGGTCGAGCATGCCTTCGTCGGTGCGGGTGTCGATCACAATAACCATGCTTTGCGAACCCGCCATATTTTCATCCACCACGTCGAAGGCACGGTGCACCGGGTGGTCTTCGCGGGTGAGCTCGGCCATGTTGGTGTCGATCTGGACGCGGCTGGCGCCATAGGCGCAAAGCCCGAATATGGCGGCGAATACTCCCACAATGAAATACGGCCTGCGGGCCACCAGGTAAGGCACCGCTTGCAGAATTTGCTGATGCCAGTTGACCACGGCATAGGTGAGCAAACTGATGAACAAGATGTAACACATCACGGCCGGGCCAAAACCGGCGTAAAGCAGCGCGGCATAGGTCAGCACAAGCAGGGCTTTGACGCCGCGCCCGAGGCGGTTCCACAAGTCGGCGGCCCGGTCCGGGAGCGAGCGCCGTTCCGCGCCGGGAAATCCGGGGTGCCAGATGTCGAGCAGGATCGGCAGCAGAATCACGGTGAAGAAAAAGGCCAGCACCACGCCGGCGGCGGACATGAAGCCAAACACCTGGATCGGCACCAGGTCCGAAACCGTCAGTGAAAGCACGCCGGCGGCGGTGGTGAGCGTGGTCACCAGAATCGCCAGGCCGGTGCGGCCGAAGGAGCGGCTGATGGCGCGGTAATGTTCCTCGCCTTCGCGGCGGTAGGAAAAATACGCGTTCATCACATGCACGCAGTCGGCGATGCCGACGGCGAACACGAGCAGCACGGTGAGCGCCACCATGCTGGTGATCGGTATGCCCAGCCACAGCGTCCCGCCCCAGGTCCAGATCACACTGAGGATGATGGTGACGATGGGCCAAAGCACGGCGCAGAAGGAGCGGAACAGAATCCACAACAGCAACACGAAAATCAGCAGCATCAGCACGCCGAGCATGGCCATCTGGTTCATCGAATCGAGCATGAAGGCCATCATCGGCGGGTTGCCGACGGGAAAGTACTCCAGTTGATCCTCGTAGCGCTCCCACAAGGCGGCGGTGGCGTAATGGAAGCCGGTGTAGGACAACATGTCCACGGGCTCGAAATCGACCTCGGCGATTTCGGCGTTTTCATCGAATTCCAGGGCGAGGAAGCCATCGTCGGAGAAGTCGAAGCTGGCGTCCAGGGCGACATCAGGGTTGTCCACCGGGGGCACGTAATCCGCCACCGGCTGCATGCCGAAATCGGTTTGGATTATCACGGCGCCGTATTCGCCGTCCGCCGAGACAAAACTGCCCACCAGGTCCGGCTCGGCCAGCGCCCGCGCCTTGATCGCGGCCAAAGCTTCCGCGGAGTCCGGCAACTGGACCGGCACCAGGCGCTCGGAAAGCAAAGTGTCGCCCACATTGCGCTGCAGCCGCAGGTTGGCGATGGACTGCACCCGGCGGATGCGGTTGAGCTGGTCGAAATTCACCGCCGCGCCGTTGATCTCGGCGGGATAGCTGGACAAGTCCAGATACTGCCAATTGCGCAGGTCGTTGGTAAGCTGTTGCACCGCGACAAGCGAGTCGCGCGAGAACACATCGCCGTCCCGGGCGCGGTAGACCAGCACCACGGTATCGTCGCTGCCGAACTGGCGGCGGAATTCATCGAGCGCCTGGATGGCGGGGTCGGACTGATCAAGATACGCGTCGGCGCTGAGATCCATCTCGGTCAGCGTGATGGCGCCGTACAGCATCAACGCGCTGATCACCACCAACCCAGTGAGCACAAAATTGCGCGACCCAAGCACCCGGTTCGGCAAGCGCTCGAAAAAATCGCTCAGGCCCAGCAGCAAGTTGTCCATGCGCGCACCGTGGTCCAAATTGGGGATCAACGCAGGCCAAGGCTCGGCCCGCGACATAACCGGTCTTTATACCCAAAGCGCCGCCCGAATTCCAGCTTTCCGGATGGCTCGATGCGATGAGCCGTCGAGGCGAAAGCCGGATTCCAATGCGAAGCGAGGTTGAGCCGAAACTTGGATTCCAAAGCGAAGCGGTCGTGGGGGGAGTGTTACCGATTCTACGACGCAGTAACAGCGATACGCCCCCACCTCCTTTTCGCATTGGAATCCGGCTTCCGCCGCTCCTTTGGTTCAGGAAAGGATTGACCCGTCTCTCGTGGGATTTCGATCCAAAGTGCCAAAGAAACTCAGCATCTCAAACCTGATATTCACCAATATCAAACGACGCCTTCGAAAGGCTGACAGGAATTTCAATTATCGGCCCAGTCAGAATTCATCGTGTTCTTCACAAGTGTGGCGAGAAACCGAGAATTCTTCGGTTTCATGTTCCACTCGCAACACGCGGTGCACTTTGATGCTATCTAAAATTACACGAAGGCTGAACTTTCTATTATCTACATTTGAGCTTTCCGCGACCGAATCTACTGTGTCTTGGCGACCTGAAATATAAGGAAAATGCGAAGGAGTGTCCATATTTCTTATATTTGACTCGAACACAACAGGCACTTCTTCAATAACAGTGTATTCTTCTTCCCATCCCTCCTCGCCCAACTGCCCAGTTCTTGCATCGATTTTCGTTCCCTTGGCGATATCTAACGGTTTTACACGTGCAGCCTTGTGAAATAATACTACATTAGCGGAGCTACATTTAGCTTGGATCGAAGGGTACACTATTCCGTCCATTTCAATAATATTTTCGTTAGCCAAGTAATCCGCAATAGACTGTGTCGCCAGATATTCAAACGGCTCGTAATTCGGCATGACTGGCCGCGAAATTCGGCGACAGAATAGACGAAGGAATGCGGCTCGTTCCAATTGACTTGCCAATTTGATATCAAAAATACTCCCGCTAATGGTTACATCAGATAACGCTCTTAAGTCGAGCAAGCGCAGCGGTCGGATAATCTTGAACCGAGCAACCGCTACTCGGCTTCCAACTGGCGCCCTGACCTCTGCAATCGCAACGCTAGGATCATTTGCACCGTAAAATACTGAAATTCCTTGGGCATTCATACGTCCTGCCGATGCCAGCGATGAAGGCGGTGAACCAAGGTTCGTGTCCGGCCGGCAAATAGCGGCCTTAAGTTTTTCATCTGATTGGAAAACGCGAGCTCTATATAACTCGTTGAACTCTGTTTTCGGACCGGCATCAATTACTAATGGCTGGCCATTAGTAGTCCTCAAGTTGTCAATTCCATCAAAAATATTTGCGAGAAATTTTGCCGATTCTCGGCTTAATAATCTCGATTCGGTCTTTAACCTTTGTTCATAGTATTCCCACTTTCTATGCCAATCACCCACTCCAATTTCCCTTAGTTTGTAGTAACTTTCATCGGAATATTCCGTCTCTATTCCTGCGACTGATGCGTCGTAATCCATATTTTCATGTTCTAATATTTTTTGGATATCCTGCGCGGCTTTCTTGCGAATTCTGGCAGCATTCATTATCGCGATGTCAACCGGTTCCCCTTCCCGCTCCCAATCGTAGTTTGATTCTTTGTCTTTGCAGAGCATAAGCTCAAAACCGTCTGGTTCATTAGCAGTCCGAATATAGTGCACCTCAAAGGAGACTTTTACACGACTTGCCATATCGCCAATGGAAAAACTTTTTTCATGCTTGCCACAATAGCTGCACTTGTTTCGGGCACCATTCATCAGCACTTCATTCTTTAGATATTCCTCTCCAATACACGAAAAGCAAACCACTTTTGATTTAAGTTTAACGATATCTTCTTCGATCATCATTGCTCCCATAGTATATGATGCATGTTATCCCTAAAACATGAATTTTTAGAGTTTTAGTAATGCGAGGGAAATTATCGGAATAAATGAATTGTATCAATCCGCCAAGTTTGTACTAGTTTCCAGACGGTAGTATATACACCCGCTTCAATGAACAACAACTTGACCGGTTCTTCAGCCGCACTAGCAGGCTGCGGAAAAATCCATGATTCTGAAACCGAATCTCCCCTTACGGAAATTTTTCCAGTCCAGCCGCCATTGGTCAAGTGGTTCCGGCGAATGCTCGGTTCGTCGTGTTGTCGGAAATTTGAGCCCACGATCACCGCGTCCACCTGAAATTGCCGTTCGTCGGCACGGTGACTTCCGTCAGCACGAAGCCGCCAGCAATTTCGGCATGCGGACTAGGCTACTAGCCACCAGCGGCTGTACCAATTGCCAACGTACCATGCCCAAACCGAACTGACGGCAGCACGAACTTGGAAATTTTAATTCGTTACTTTTGGGTAACATTACTGCGGCACTAAAACCACTGTATCATTGTTCCCGCCGCAACCGCTTTCCCCTCCGCCGCCGGTCCCATCTTCGCCGTCCGTGCCGTTTCCGCCGTCTCCGCCCGGCTCCTTGGGATGGAAACTCTTCACCGACGCCCAGGCCTTGATCTGCGTGCCGTCCACCGAAAAATGGTCCTGGGAAAGCAACGCCTTCACCCTGGGCAGCGCAAGCAGCTCCGCCAGGAAACGCGCCGACACCGCGCCCTCAAGCAGCCGGTCCCGGTTCTTCGTGAACACCGTCGCGTCCTACACCGGATCGTCCACCCCCAAGCCCACGAACCAGCGGAACAGCAGGTTGTAGTCCAACTGCTCCATCAACCGCCGCTCCGAACGGATCGAAAACAAGGCTTGCAGCAGCAGCGCGCGCAGCAACTTCTCCGGCGCGACACCGGGGCGGCCCACGTCGGAATACAACTTGGCGAATTCATCGGACAGCCCCGCCAGCGCCCCGTCGGTCACTTCCCGAATGACGCGCAGCGGATGGTTTTTCGGAATGCGGTCTTCCAGGTCAACGTAGCTGAAGAGGGCTTTGGATCGCGTGTCGACGCCCCGCATGGCGAACTCCGGTTGGTGGCTTCAAACCTGCGGATATTTTACCAAACTGGGCGGTCAAGAAGGGGTTTTTCAGCAGCCTGTTAGGCCACGGCTCAAATTCCAATGCGAGGCGAAATTTCGATTCCGGCGCTAGATGAGGGATAGGCGGGCGAGGCTTGTCGTTCGCGGACAGGATTTCGGACCCGGCTTCGAGTCACGCGAGCATCAGCTTCCTGCTCTTTGGTGCGGGCAAGGGTTGACCCGTCTCCCGCGCGATTTCGATCCAAAACGCCACCGCCTCGTTGATGCTCTTGAGCATATCCTCGTGACTGTCGCCATGCGCCATGCAGCCAGTCAATTCCGGAACCTAGGCAATGAAGACCTGATCTTCATTGCTCCAGTAGATAATGATTTCGTATTTGTGCATTCGCAAGCTGCGGAACAGGCACGAAGAACTCCCAGATTCTCACTCGCGATCTTCGCGACCTTCGAATACCGCCTCCGAATTCATTTCAGCTCCCAATCCACTTCTGGCTCTCGATCTGGATATCCTTGGAATGCTCTGAGGACCCAACGGCGTTAGTTCTATGAGATACCGCGGCGTGAATGGTGTCCGAGTGGCTTTAACTCCAAGTATTCTCTCCACCAGATAGCTTCGCAGCTGGCCGCTGTCCGCACGAACAGCCATGAGAAGTACGTCACCGGATTCCGAGCGGCGGAGAGAGTATGCTTCAATCGCGTGCGTCGAACGATTGTCTTGCTTGTCGCGGAAGTCGATCTCTGCAAGAAAGCGGTTGGCAGCTACAAAGCGGATCATGTCGACAAGACTCTGTCCTCGCCTGCCAGTGGGTAATTCGACCAGACGCCTACGGATGAGCGCGTTTCCCACACCGATAGGTATTTTCGGAGGAGGTTGTGCGACAGCGCCTTGAAGCCAGTTAAAGATTTCTGGAAGCGTATCCCAAAATGCCGCCACCGGAAGCAGAGCCGGGAGTTGGTGCGCCAGCATATCGCTCCAGGCAACTTCGAGGGCGGCTCGATGCGGTTCAAGATCAGTCATGCTTGGAATGTTGATATCCTTGAATTCACATTTGGCGCGCAGGATATTCATGAAATTCGATGGTTCAGGACGTGTCTCGGTATGCCGGTATAGATAAACGACATCATAGAGATCACGTGGGCGGGTCCGTTCTGCTAGCGCTCTGAATTTCTCTGCAAATGCTTCGATGTAATCGTAAGCCAAGACCTCAATACCACTGTCTGGAGTATCGCTATAAGGATGAAAAACTTCCACCCGGACCGGCGGCAATACGATTCGCTCGTCGGCAGTCAGGTCAAGTTTGATTCGGGGGAGTGCGTGTTTCGGTGAAACTGGACCTTTGTAACTTATTTTGCCTTGGCATAAGTTTTGTCCTCGGGGATTTTGATAGATTTCGAACTCTTGCTTGTCGACTGGAATTTCGATACCAGTTTGGTCATAAATCCATTCGCCAATTTCTAAGAATGCGTTTTTCAAGAAGTTGACATCGAGATGCTCTGGTCGGCGGAGTGTGAAATCAAGATCCTCGGAAAACCGGTAGGTTTCGAAGAAACATTTCTTCAAACACGTTCCACCCTTGAAAATCCAATTCTCCATAACCCCCTCGTGCCGATAGATGCCTGCGAGCACCCAGCCGAGAACATAGTCTTTCTCCACGACATGTGGAATGAGCGAAGTCTGCTCAGCTATTGCGAGGATTTCGCGCTTATCCAACATTCTGTCTCTCCGCAAGCCACAGCTCCGGCACGCGCAGACGCCATTTTGTTGCTATGGCCGGTCCACCCTGGACGGGATCGAGATACGCATGACCTCCGCTCAAGTGTTGTTCGCAACGACGGCCCAGTCTGAAACCGCCATGCATATGCTCGGTGAGAAATCCGAGGCGCTTGAAGACAGCACCATTGCCCAATGTTTCCGCGTATTCGATGAGCTTTTCGTCATCGCGGTCGTCGCGTCGCAGGTAGGCTGTGAGGCAGTCGGCCACATGTTGGATGCCGCCGCCAATCGCTGGATTATCGAGTATGTCGATAATCGTACGGTGCGGGTCGGAGATTGGCACTCGCGTCTGATGACGCCAGATATTTCTTGTGCCGAAGATTTTCTGCTTGTTGACGTGCTTCAGCGAAAAGAGAACACCATGTCGGATTTGTCGTTTCTGACGCACGGACCGCGCAGTCATCACGAAGATGTCGTTGAAGACCTGTTCGGTCAGGTCCCAGTGCATGGCTGCTGTTCGGCCTCCGATGTAACCTGGCGCGAAAAGCGCGGGAACGAGGACCCATGGGTCATCGAGTACACGATCTGACCCCATGGTATCGATGGAAGCAGCGACATAGGCACCACGGCCCACCCGTCTCAGCCATCCCTGTTCTGTCCAGCGAGACAAACGCTGGGCTGCTCTGGTTCGGTCGAGTTGGAGCGTTGCCACCACGTCATCAACGTGTATGACATCGCCGGCCAGGGACAACACCCGGACAAGCTGTGCGCGTCCTCTCGGGAGTTGGGATTTGTTTTCGTTCATAACCGTTTTTTCGCATAATATGCGAATTATTGCAATGATAATAATATTTGATTGAATTATGCAGTTGTTTTTATTTCTCAAATAACGCGAATTATAACACGTACACTAAAATATTGTGGAAGCCAATCCTCACTACATTTGGGTCCGGTTTCGTTATCTGATCTGTCCAGCAGGTAAAGATCCCCATCCTCTCTAGGCGTCCACCTTGGGCATTCTCATCTTGACTGTCGCTGCCTACCAGCCCCAAATCCGCAGATGACGAACTGGCAAAATACAGCGGGTGGAGATAGTTTTGCACTGTTGACGTGGGCACTACCAGTGCCGCCCGTTTACAGACCGGACACGAGATGAATTGGCAACCCACCTAAGCTGTTGCGTTACTGCGAAGAAAGCGGTTCAAAGCTCGCGCCGTGGGGCCGGGTGGCGTTGGCCAGCCAGCGGAAGAGGTAGTCGGCGAAGCTGCGGGCTACGATGATGGTGAATTGCGGTGTGTCGCCGGGCTCGGCGACGAGCAGCACGCTGGCCCGGGCGAGGGCGCTGCGGGCGCATTGGCCGGGGCCGAATTCGCGCGGGTGCAAGTCGAGGGTACAGCCTTTGGCCAGGATTTTGCGCGCGTCGGGGCCGGCGAGGCGCAGCGCGAGATGGCCACCGCTCAGGTCGTTCACCGCGGTGTGGAATTCGGCCAAGGCCGTGGAAAGTTCCCGGCTCAGCTTGTTGGCCTGCCCGGCTTCGGTTTCGACCAGCCACTCGTTGGGGCCGAGCCAATAGATACGGTGCCTGCCGTCGGTGTAGGTGTTGGCGCGCAGCGGCGGGGCATTGCCCAGAATCCGCTCGGCGGCTTCGACCGCGTCAAGGTTGCGCGGGTCCAGCCGCAGGTTGAGGAAGCCGCGGTCTGAACGCAAGCCAATTTGCGCGCGCGCTTCAGACATGCTGGCGTTCTCCCTTCGGGTCGTAGAACACGGGTGAAACGACCTGGGCGGCCAGGGGTTCGCGCCCGGGCGGGGCCGCGAACACGGTTTCGCCCTTGCGCGCGCGGCCGCCCGCCAGCAACGCCAAGGCGATGGGGTGGCCGAGGGCCGGGCTGAAATAGCTGGAAGTGACGTGGCCGCACATGGGAACCGGTTTGGCTGGGCCGCCGCCGAATCCGGGAATACGCTTGCGGCGGGCGGCTTTGGCGAGTTCGGCTGCGTCCGCCACGAGTTGCGTGCCTTCCGGGAGCACGGTTTGCCCGTCGGCGGATAACAGACCCACCAGTTGCTTGCGGTCGGCGCGCGCGCAGTCGGGGCGCTTCAGTGAACGCTTGCCGAGGAAGTCCTTCTCCTTCGCCAGCAGCCAGTTCAAGCCGAGGTCCACGGGCGTTACTGAGCCGTCGGTGTCCTGGCCGACGATGATGAAACCCTTTTCGGCGCGCAGCGCGTGCATGGTTTCGGTGCCGTAGGGCGCGATATCGAATTCTTGGCCCGCTTCCAGCAATTCTCGCCACATGGCCAAGGCGAATTGGCTGGGGATGTTGATTTCGAACGCCAATTCGCCGGAAAAACTGACGCGGAACAATTGCACGGGCATGCCAGCCAGGTTCGCCTCCTGGAAGGTGAGGAACGGGAAACTTTCGCGGTCCAGGGCGGTGTCGCAGCCGAGCTTTTGCAGCAATGCGCGGCTGTGGGGGCCGGCCACTGCGATGGTGGAGTAGTGTTCGGTTAGCGAAGTCAGGTGGACCTTGAGTTCCGGCCATTCGGTCTGCAGCCAAAGTTCCATCCAGTGCAGCGCTTGCGCCGCGCCGCCGGTGGTGGTGGTGAGATAGAAATGGTCCGGGCCGAGGCGCGCCATAACGCCGTCGTCCATCACCATGCCGTCCTCGCCGAGCAGGATGCCGTAGGCGCAGCGGCCGACTTTCATGCGGGCGACGTTGTGGGTATAAAGCCACTCCAGAAATTCCACCACGTCGGGGCCGCGGGCGTCGATTTTGCCCAGCGTTGAAGCGTCCATGATTCCGACGGCGTTGCGCACGGCGAGGCATTCCCGCGCCACCGCCGCGTGCAGGTCTTCGCCCTCGCGGGGGAAGTACCAGGGCCGGTGCCATTGGCCGACGACTTCCATGGGGGCGCCGGCGGCTTCGTGCCATTCGTGCAAGGCGGTCTTGCGCACGGGGTCGTAGAGCCCCCCCACGCTTTCGCCGGCGACGGTGCCAAAGCGCACCGGCGTGTACACCGGGCGAAAGCTGGTGGTGCCCACTTCGGCGATCGGCTTGCCGAGCACATCGGCCAGTACCGCCATGCCGTTGATGTTGCCAAGCTTGCCCTGGTCGGTGCCGAAACCCAGGGCGGTATAGCGTTTGACGTGTTCCACGTCCTGATAGCCTTCGCGCACGGCGAGGCGCAGGTCGGCGACGGTGGTGTCGTTTTGGAAGTCGATGAACTGCGGTGGGCAGCGGTCGGCGTCGCGTTCGGCGGGCACGCGCCACAAGGCGCCGATTGGCGCATGTCCTGTGGCGCTCGCTGATGGTGTATCGATGGCGCTTGCTTGCAAGCCCAGTTTGGCGGCCGCCTCGCCGCCCGCGCGCGCGCCATCGGCGAGGCACTCCGCGAGGGACCGCGCGCCATTGCCCGCGCCTGCGGAATCGTGGGCTTGGCGCGTGCCCGCGGGCAGAAAGCAAAGCTGGGATTCATCCCAGCGCAATTCTCCGCCCGCCTGGGCGTGCAGATGAACCGCCGGACTCCAGCCGCCGGACACCGCCAGCAGATCGCAGGCGAAGGAAGCCGTGCTGGTTATGTTTTCCCAACTTTGGCCCCGCCATTCGGCGATTTTGACACCGAGGACGCGGCGCCGGCCGATTACGTCGCTGACCACGCGGCCGGGCAGCACGGGAATGCCCAGCGCGCGGACCTGCTCGGCGAGCGCCGCGGCGCCTTGCGGGCGGCTGTCGACGATTGCGGCCACCGCGGCGCCGGCATGGGCAAGATCAATCGCGGTTTGGTAGGCCGAATCATTGTTGGTGAAGATCACCGCGCGGCGGCCGGGCAGCACGGCGTAGCGATGGATATAAGTCGAAACCGCCGAGGCCAGCATGATGCCCGGACGGTCGTTGTTGCAAAACGCCAGCGGTCGCTCGAAGCCGCCCTGGGCCAGGATCACCCGACCCGCGCGGACGCGCCAAAGCCTTTCGGCGACGCGCCCGGTGCGGTGCGGCGCATCCGTGCTATCGCCGCTGTCGTTGCTGTGGTCTTCGAGCGTTTGATTCGCGGCGCGGTCCGACGCTCCGCCGGTCGAGCTTGAATCGGGTTCCAGACGTTCGGCGATGGTGAGGAAATTGTGGTCGTGATAGCCCAGCACCGTGCTCCGGTTGAGCAAGGTGCAATCCGGGATCCCGCGCAACTCGCCCACGACACCGGCAACCCAATCCGCGGCGGGTTTGCCGTCGATGGATTCGCCGCCGCCGGGCAATCCGCCGCCAAACTCGGCGCCGTCATCGGCGAGGATGACCCGGGCGCCGGATCTGGCCGCGGCCAGCGCCGCCATGAGGCCGGCCGGTCCGCCGCCGGCCACCAGCACGTCGCAATGGGCGTTATTGTGTTCGTAGGCATCCGGGTCGGGCACAGCCGGGGCCGCGCCGAAACCGGTGGAGCGGCGGATCGCGCGTTCGTAGTGTTTCCACCAGGCGCGGGGGTACATGAAAGTCTTGTAATAGAAGCCCGCGCCGAGCAACCGCCGGAACAAGTCGCTTGCCGCGCCGACGTCGAAGCGCGCGTTGGGCCAACCCCGGGTGCTGTAGGCGGCCAGGCCGTTGCGCAATTCCACTTGTGTCGCCGGCAAGCTGGGCTGGGCGTGCGCGCCCGCGCCCACTTGCACGATCGCGTTGGCTTCTTCCGCCGCCGCGCCCATGATGCCGCGCGGGCGGCGCAGCTTGAAGCTGCGCCCCACCACCGCCACGCCATTGGCAAGCAAGGCGGAAGCCAAGGTGTCGCCGGCGAAACCCGTATAGGACTTGCCGTCGAATGTGAAGCGCAGCGGGCGGGAGCGGTCGATTCTGCCGCCGGCGGTGAGTCGGTTCGGCTGCGCGTCGGTCACGGTTCGCGGTCCTGCCTGGTGGAACGGCCAAGCGTGCCGCCTGTGTTGCCGGTGGGTGTCGCATCATGGACGGTTCTCCCATCGCCGTCGGTGGGTGTCCCATCTCCACCATCTTCGCTTGCAGAGGGTGTCCTCTCCCCGATTGCGGTGGGTGTCCCATCTGTGGTGGTGGGTGTCCCATTTGCGCCGTCGCCGGTGGGTGTCCCATTTGTGCTGTCGGTGGGTGTCCCAATTGAACCGGTGGTGGGTGTCCCATTTGTGCTTGGCTCGAAGCTGCGGGTGATTTGGTAAGTGACGGTGTCGCGTTCGACGCCGAACCAGCGGCGGCAGCCTTGGGCGTGGTTCCAGAGTTCGCGGTGGGCGCCGCGCGGATTGGCGCGATAGAACAGGTAGTCGGCCCACTCGGCATCGCTGAGCGCGTCGGGGTCGCTCGGCCGCGTGATGCCGGCCTCGCCGCCGTAACTGAATTCGGTTTCGGACCGGGGTCCGCACCAGGGGCATTCAATCAACAACATGTCAGTGCGCCACCGCGGCGGCGCCGTGCTCGTCGACCAGGGCGCCGGTGGCAAAGCGCTCCAGGCTGAAAGGCGCGTTGAGTTCGTGGGCTGCGTCATGGGCCATGGTGTGGGCGAACACCCAGCCCGAGCCCGGGGTGGCCTTGAATCCGCCGGTGCCCCAGCCGCAATTGAAATAAAGACCTTCCACCGGCGTTTTCGACAGGATCGGGCAAGCGTCCGGGGCAACATCGACGATACCGCCCCAAAGCCTGAGCATGCGCACCCGGCTGAACACGGGAAACAGCTCGATAATCGCCTGCAAGGCGTGTTCGATAACCGGAAAACTGCCGCGCTGGCCATAGCCGTTGTAGGCGTCGATGCCGGCGCCGATCACCAACTCGCCCTTGTCGGATTGGCTGATGTAACCGTGCACCGCGCCGGACATGACCACGGTGTCCAGCACCGGCTTGACCGGCTCGGAAACAAAAGCCTGCAAAGGGTGGCTTTCGATGGGCAGCCGCAGGCCCGCCATTGCCGCCACCACGCCGGCGTGGCCCGCCACAACGACGCCCACCCGCTCCGAAGCGATGGTTCCGCGGTTGGTGCGCACGCCCAGTACCTTGCCGCCCTGGATATCAATGCCGGTGACCGCGCATTGTTCGATGATATCGACGCCGAGGGCGTCCGCGGCGCGGGCGAAGCCCCAGGCGACGGCGTCGTGGCGGGCAACGCCGCCGCGGCGCTGCAGCGACGCGCCAAGCACGGGATAACGCGCGTCGGGCGAGATGTTCAGGCAGGGAATCGCTTTGCCGAGTTCGTCCGCGCCGACGACTTCGGCGTCGATGCCGTTGAGGCGGTTGGCGCCCACGCGCCGCTCGATGTCGCGCATGTCCTGCAACGAGTGGCCGAGGTTGTACACGCCGCGCTGGCTGAACATGACGTTGTAGTTCAGCTCCTGGCTCAGCCCTTCCCACAATTGCATCGATTTCTCATACAGCAGCGCCGCTTCGGTCCACAGATAGTTGGAGCGGACGATGGTGGTGTTGCGGCCGGTGTTGCCGCCGCCGATCCAGCCTTTTTCCAGCACCGCGACATTGCGCATGCCATGTTCTTTCGCCAGATAAAAGGCGGTGGCCAGGCCGTGGCCGCCGCCGCCCACGATGACCGCGTCGTAGCTCTTTTTCGGTTCGGGTTTGCGCCAGGCCGGGCGCCATTTGCGGTTGTGGCTGAGGGCGTTGCGCAGCAAGCTGAACGCCGAATATCGATTCATGCGGTTTCTCCGGCCAAAACTCTTCCCGTGTTCATCCGTTGGCCGCGTTCACATCGCGCAAGCGTTCGTTGGCGGCGTCGAAGGGCGAGTCCGGGACCACCGTCGCGCCGAAGACCCGGTCGAGCAGTTCCACTTCGACCGCGGTTCCCGCTTGCGCCAATTCCGGCGGCAACATGCCCAAAGCCAGGGATTTGTTCACGCGGAAGCCGAAATTGCCGCTGGTGGCGCGGCCGACGATCTCGCCGTCTTTCAGCAGCGCGTTGTTGCCGAGCACGTCGGCGTCTTCCACTTCATGAACCTCCAAGGTTACCAGCCGGTTTTTCAGCCCCGCCTCTCTCGATTTCAGCAAGGCGTCTCGGCCGAGAAAATCGCCCTTGTCGAGCTTGACGAAGCGTTCCATGGCCGACTCGAACGCCGAATATTCGATGGAAAGTTCCGTGCCCACCAAGCGGTAGGACTTCTCCATGCGCATGGCGTCCATGGCGCGAATGCCGAAGGGGGCCAGGCCCAGGTCCCCGCCCGCCTCGAACAGCGCGTCGAAGATATGGTTCTGGTACTCCAGCGGATGGTGCAATTCCCAGCCAAGCTCGCCGACGAAATTCACCCGCAAGGCCTTCACCGGCGCCGAGCCAATCACGATATCGCGGGCGGTCAACCATGGGAAGGCTTCGTTGGACAAGTCGGCATTGGTCACCCGGGAAAGCAATTCCCTCGCCTTGGGTCCGGCGACTACCAGCACACCCATCGCCCCGGTCAGCGGCGTGAATTGCACCGAACCGACCGCAGTCGCGTGCCGGGCCGCATGCCGGGCCAGATGCTTGCGCAGGTAATCGTGGTCCAGCCGCTGCCAGGCCCCCGCCGAGACCAGGTAAAAGGAATCCGCCGACTCGCGCAGGATTGTGAACTCGGATTGCACGCCGCCGTTGCGGTTCAGCGCGTGGGCGAGGCAGAGCCTCCCGGGCTGGCGCGGCACGCGGTTGGCGACAAACCAGTTGAGAAAATCTTCCGCCCCCGGGCCGGCGAGGCGGCACTTGGCGAAAGCGGTCATGTCGAGCAGGCCGACATTGCGGGTGACATTTTCAACTTCCCGGCGCACGGCTTCGAACCAGCGCGAGCGGCGGAACGACCAGTCGTCTTGCTGGGGCATGTCGCCCGCGGCGAAGAAATTCGGCCGCTCCCAGCCGAATTTCTGCCCGAACACCGCGCCCCGGGCTTGCATGCGCTCGTAACAGGGCGCGGTGCGCAGCGGGCGCGCGGCGGGCCGTTCTTCGTCGGGATAATGGATGGTGAAGACGTTGGCGTAGGCCTCTTCGTTCTTGCGGATCAGGTAGTCCCGGGTGGCGTAATCGCCGAAACGGCGCGGCTCCACGCCAAGCATGTCGATGGTCGGTTCGCCTTCGACGATCCATTCGGCCAATTGCCAACCGGCGCCGCCGGCGGCGGTGATACCGAAGCTGTGGCCTTCGGAGAGCCAGAAATTGTCGATGTTCCAGGCCGGGCCGACGATGGGGTTGCCGTCGGGCGTGTAGGCGATGGCACCGTTGTACACCTGCTTGATCCCCGCTTCCGCAAAGGCCGGCACCCGCGCCATGGCGGCTTCGATGTGTGGCGTGAGCCGGTCGATGTCTTCTTGAAACAGCTCGTATTCCGCCTCCGGGTCGGGGCCGTCGACGTAGCAGCAAGGCGCGCCATTCTCGTAGGGGCCGAGGATGAAACCGCTGTTTTCCTCGCGCAGGTACCAGGAACCGTCCGATTCGCGCAACACGCCGAGTTCCGGCAGGCCCTTGCGTTTGCGCTCGACCAGCGCGGGGTGGGCTTCGGTGACGATGTATTGATGCTCGACGGGCATCACGGGAACGTCCAGCCCCACCATGGCGCCGGTTTTGCGGGCGTAATTTCCGGTGGCGGACACGACGTGGTCGCAAACGATGTCGCCTTTGTCGGTATGCACGGTCCAGCCGCCGGAAGTCTCCTGGGTGATGCCAACAACCGCGGTTTTGCGATAGATCTCCGCGCCGCGGGCGCGGGCGCCGGCGGCGAGGGCCTGGGTCAGGTCGGCGGGCTGGATGTAGCCGTCTTCGGGGTGGTAAATGCCGCCAACCAGACCATCTGTGGCGCACAGCGGCCACAGTTCGCCGATTTCGGCCGGGGTCAGGAAGCGCACTTCCACGCCGATGGTTTTCGCGGTGGCCGCGTACTGTCGGTACTCGTCCATGCGGTCGCGATTCATCGCCAGCCGCAAGTTGCCCACCTGGCTGAAGCCGACGCGCAGCCCCGTCTCTTGTTCAAGCTCCCGGTAAAGCTTGACCGAATACTTGTGCAACTGGCCCACCGAGTAGCTCATGTTGAACAAAGGCAGCAAGCCCGCGGCGTGCCAGGTTGAACCCGAAGTCAACTCGGCTTTCTCCACCAGCACGACTTCATCGCCCCAGCCTTTCCTGGCCAAGTGATAAAGCGCGCTTACGCCCACCACTCCGCCGCCAATGACTACAACCCTGGCCTTCGATTTCATTTTCCGTATCTCCATAGCGGCGCATTCGGCGCGCCGGCGACGCTCGGGCCGTGCCGGCCATCTGCTCGCTGCGCGCGCCCGCGACTGGCGGCCCGCGCGATCAACGGACCGCCCTCGCGCGTCGCCGGCGCGGAGCCGGCGTGGGCGCCGGAGCTGGCCTGTCCATCACCGAAAACAGCTTGGGAAAGCCGTCGCGCTTGTGCGGGATGGCCATGGCATCGACGAAATATTCTTGGAACTTCGGCTCCAGCGCCGTTTCGATTTTCTCAATCTTGCCCACCGCGGCCTCAATCTCCGCGCGCGCGGCAAATCGCAACAGGGCGATCAATGCGCCCATGCCGGCGGCATTGCCCGCCGAGCCGACCTGGTCGAGCTCGCAGTCGGGAATCAGCCCCAGCACCATCGCGTATTTCGGGTCGATGTGTGAGCCGAAGGCGCCGGCCAGTCTTATGCGGTCCACGCGGTCGATGCCGGCGCGGTCTTGCAGCAGGCGAATGCCCGCATAAAGCGCGGCCTTGGCGAGTTGCACCTGGCGCACATCATTCTGGGTGATCTGAATTCGCGGCGGACCATCGCGCAGCACATAGGAAAAAGTGCGGCCATCGGCCACAACGCGCTCGCAACGGGCCGCCAACGCGCCATCGACGACACCGTCGCCATTGATGATGCCGGCAAGATACATCTCGGCGATGACTTCGATGACGCCGGAGCCGCAAATGCCGGTGACCCCGGAATCACGCACCGCCTCTTCGAATCCCGCCTCGTCGGACCACAGTGCCGAGCCAATGACGCGGTAGCGCGGCTGAAAAGTTTCGGCGTCAATCCGCACCCGCTCGATGGCACCGCGGCTGGCGCGCTGCCCGCAGGAGAGTTGCGCGCCTTCGAACGCGGGTCCGGTGGGGCTCGAACAGGCCAGCAGCCGCCGGCGGTCGCCAAGCACGATCTCGGCATTGGTGCCGACGTCCACCACCAGCGTTGTCTTATCCAGCCGATGCGGTTCCTCCGCCAGCACCATGGCCGCCGCGTCGGCGCCCACGTGGCCGGCGATGCAAGGCAACACGTAAACATTCGCGCCAGGGTGAAGTTCGATGCCAATCTCCCGCGCTTTCAGATTCAGCGCGCTGTCGACGGCGAGGGCGAAGGGCGCGCCGCCCAGCTCGCGCGGAC
Source organism: uncultured Pseudohongiella sp. (assembly GCA_965221015.1). GTDB lineage: Bacteria > Pseudomonadota > Gammaproteobacteria > Pseudomonadales > Pseudohongiellaceae > UBA9145. Next base: position 2,558,934 of record OZ244859.1, read on the forward strand.
TCAGGCCCAGGAACAAATGGTGCATGATCGGGTTGCCGACGACGGTCAATTCGACCACTTCCGCCGGCTCGATGCCAACTTTGCCGCACACTTCCCGGATCAAACCGTTCACGCCTTCGCGCACCGCCCGGGTTAGTTCGGCGTCGCCCCCGTCGTGCATCATCACGTAGGAAACCCGGCTCATCAGGTCCTCGCCGAAGCGGATCTGCGGATTCATAATGCCGTCGCTGGCGAGCACCTCGCCGGTGGTCAAATCGGCCAGGTGCGCGGCGATGGTGGTGGAGCCAATGTCCAGCGCCAGGCCGTGCAGCGCCGACCGGAATCCGGGCCAAAGCGCGATGATGCTTGATTGCCGGTGCACCGCCGCCGTCACCCGCCAGTCCCCCGCGCGCAAAGCTTCTTGCAGACCCGGCAGAACCGCGGGATCGCAGGCCAGATCGGGCAGTTGCCATTCCCGGGCCAGCGCCTGCCGCAGACGTTGCAGGTCGCCGGCGGCGTTCGCCAGTTCGGCGGGCCGCACCTCGACGTGGTGCAGACGGGTGGAAGGATCGAGTTCTATCGCGCGCAGGTCCGCCTCCTTGCGCACGACCTGGCGGTGCAACTGGCTTTCCGGCGGCACATCGATGACCAGGTCGCCCAGTATCCTGGCCTGGCAACTCAAGCGGTGATTGGCCGCCAATGGCCCCAGGCGCTGACTGTAACGCGCTTCGATTTCGTTGAATGCGGACAGGTTTTGCGGACGGGAGTGAATGGCGTGTTTGGCGAAGTCGCCGTCCATGCAAACGATTCGGCAGCGGCCGCACAGGCCGCGTCCGCCGCAGACCGAATCCACGTCGACACCGATGCCGCGGGCGGCGTCGAGCAGCCGCGTGCCGACGGGGAACGTTCCGCGCCTACCGGAAGGTGTGAAAACGATTCTGGCGCTGGTGTCGGTCACATTGCTCGTCCGAAGGTGCGTTGCCGCTCACCACTCAGCCGCGTCGCCGGCGGCGGCCGCCGCGTTCGCGTTCCGGGCGGCCGGCTGGCGGCTGGCGGTACTTGCGCAGCCAATTGGCGCAGTCCGGGTCGTGTCCCATCATCACATCGGCGGCCAGCGCGGCTTGCAAGACTTCGGGGTGCAGGGGATTCGTGATCGCCGAAGTCATGCCGGCGCCAATGGCCATGGTGAGAAAGGCGGCATTGACGCCGTCGCGGTTGGGCAGGCCGAAACTGATGTTGGACGCGCCGCAAGTGGTGTTGACCTTGAGTTCCGCGCGCAGCCGCCGCACCAGGCGCAGCACCTGTTTGCCCGCGGAATTGATGGCGCCGATGGGCATCACCAGCGGGTCCACCACCACATCCTCCCGCGGAATGCCGTGGTCGGCGGCGCGTTCGACGATTTTCTTCGCCACCGCGAAGCGCACATCGGGGTCTTCGGAGATGCCGGTTTCGTCGTTGGAAATGGCGACCACCGCCGCGCCATGGCGCTTCACCAGCGGCAGCACCGACTCCAGGCGCTCTTCCTCCCCGGTAACCGAATTCACCAGCGCCTTGCCCTGATAGGCGCCCAGGCCGGATTCCAGCGCCGCGACAATCGATGAGTCGATGGACAGCGGCACATCGGTGATCGATTGCACCAGGGCGACGATTTCTGCCAGCATCTTCGGCTCGTCGGCGAGCGGCACCCCGGCGTTGACGTCGAGCATGTGCGCGCCGGCTTCCACCTGGGCCAGCGCATCGGCCTGGACCCGGCTGTAATCGCCGCGGGTCATTTCCTCGGCCAGAATCTTGCGCCCGCTGGGATTGATGCGCTCGCCAATAATCACGAAGGGCCGCTCGAATCCGATGCGCACTTCCCCGCCGGGCGAGGAAAGAATGGTCTCCGTCATAACAGGGTCTCCATGGGGGGCAAGCCGCTTGCGGCCCCGGTCGAAGCCGGCGCCGGTGGCCAATCGGCGGCATTCCAATCTCGGGCGGGCCGCCAGGGCTTGCGGCCGCCGAGCACGCCGGATCGCTCAACAATTTCCGCCACGAGCTGCTCTTGCCGGTAGGCCATGATGTGTATGCCGTGCACGCCTTGAATCTGCTGGATTTGGTGGATCATGTCGATGCAGATGTTGACACCTTCCCGCTGCTGATCGCGCGCGCCCTCAAGCCGGCGGATGATCGCGTCTGGAATATGAATGCCCGGCACATTGGCGCGAATCCACCGCGCCGAGCGGGCCGAAGCGAGGGGGCCGACACCGGCGAGAATGAACACCCGCTCGTGGGTGCCCGCCTCGCGCACCGCGGCCATGTAGCGCTGGAAAGCCTCGATGTCGAAGCAATATTGCGTTTGCACGAATTGGGCGCCGGCGGCGACTTTTTTCGCCAGCCGGTGCGGGCGATAGTCCAGCGGCGGCGCGAAAGGATTCGCCGCGGCGCCGAGAAAAACCCGCGGCGGCTCGCTCAATTCGCGGCCGCTGAGAAAGCGCGACTGATCGCGCATGTGGCGAATCATGCTCAACATCGACATGCAATCAAGGTCGAACACGGGCTTGGCCTGGGGATGGTCGCCCACGGCCACGCCGTCGCCGGTCAGGCACAGCACGCTGGCCACGCCCATGGCCGCGGCGCCGAGCACATCGCCCTGGATGGCGATGCGGTTGCGGTCCCGGGCCGAAACCTGCATTACCATGGCGTAGCCGCGCCGGGTGAGCAGCGAACACATGCCGACGCTGGACATGTGGCAATTGGCGCCGGAGCCGTCGGTGGCGTTGATCGCGTCCACGCAGCCGTCGAACAGGGCGGCGCGCTGGTAGACCTCCGCCGGATTGGCCGAATCCGGCGGCGCGATTTCCGCGGTGACCGCGAAATCGCCCGCGCGCAGCACACGTTCAAGCCGGCCAAAGGAGGAATGCCCGGGGCGGATGGGCAAAGGATCGCCCGGGGTTGCGGGTTCGTCTTCAAAGGTCACGGTCGAAACCCTCCAGCTTCACCCGCACCGCGCGCAGCCAGGCCGAAGTGCCGCGCAGCCGGTGGTCGAGCGCGGGCTGCACGCCGTGCAAAGGCGGCTGCTCCCGGTCCAGGCGCCGGGCGCCTTCCCAGGCGAGCAGCCAGACGCAAGGCATTTCGGGCTCCACTTCGCAACCGCCGTCGGCGCGGACACCCCCGCAGGGGCCGTTGCGCATCTGCTTCGGACAATTCATGGGGCAGGAAAGTCCGGTGAAACCAACGATGCACTGGCCGCAGTTGCGCGAATCCAGCAGCAAACCCTTGCTGATCGATTCGAACCAGAGGAAGGGCTTGTCCAGCCGCGCGTAACCGAGCCGGCGCAGCAGCGGATGGCAGCGGATCAGCAGCCACTCGATGGCGTCATACAGTCTTTTCAGCCCGCGCGCGTGGCGCACCGACCATTGCCGCATCCGGTACATGGTCAGTTCGCTTCTTCGCCGGCCGCCGCCGGGTCTTGGGCGTGGTTGCGAATCAACGCTTCCAACCGCTGTGGGCTGAACGCCTCTTCGAGCTTGCGCGCCTCGGCGATGGCGATTTCGCGCAGGTCGCCTTCGGCCTCGCCGGTGCTGGTTTCCCGGCGCCATTCGGCGAGATAGGGGCCGCTGCCGCCTTTGCCCGCGCGCATGGCCGCGCGGTCGATGGCTTGCTGGAAGCGCTCGCTCAACAGCACTTTCTCGCGCCGCCGGCCGCGCTGCACGATGACCTGGGAGGGAATATCACGCCAATACACGAGTGTTTTCTTCATTTTGATTCACCACCACCGCAAGGCTGGTTTCCAACGCGCCGAAGCCGCAGTGCAAATGGCTGAATTCCAGCCCCAGCCGGGCGGCGGCCGCGGATGCGGCGGCCAGCAATTCGCGGTCACGGGTTTGCGCCAGGTAGACGAGCTTGCGGTAGTTGCCAAAGTATTGCTCGCGCAAGTGCGGATGGCGGTCGAGTCCGAGCGGCGCGATGACGAGACGGTCGAAATGGCGCGCGAGGAAATCGGTCAGGTAGAAAGTGCCCGGCTCGGCCTCTGCCAACGCGGCGAAGCGCTCGGTGCCGGCGAAGAATTCGTAACAATGCGCGCCGCGCAAACGCGCAACGCCTTCTTCCGCCAGCACCCGGTCAATGCCGCCGGCTGTGCCGCAATCGGCATAGGCGACAAAAATCTTTGAATAGGCGCCGCGATGACGCCGGATCAGCCCGCGCAAGCGGCCCGGAATCGCTTCCGGGCGGTTGTGCAAACGCGCATCGACGCATTGCAAATGCAGATGATGCCAGCCCCAACGTTTGCGCAGCATGTTGATTTCCCGCGCCAGGGCGCCGCAGGCGATGACCAGCACGGGCTCCGGCCGCGCCTCGGCAGAGAACTCGTGCAAGCACTCAGACATTAGCCTCCCCCGCGCTGCGGTGGGCGCGCACCATTTGCGGCGCGACATCGGCGGCCTGGGCCGCGTCGCGGCAGTAGGCGTTGGCGCCCACCGCGCGGCCGAATTCCTCGTTCAGGGGCGCCCCGCCCACCAGCACGATGTAATCGTCGCGAATGCCCTGCTTGACCATCTCGTCGATCACCACTTTCATGTAGGGCATGGTGGTGGTGAGCAGGGCCGACATGCCGAGAATGTCCGGCTGGTGCTCTTCCAGCGCCGCGAAGTAATCTTCCACCGAGTTGTTGATGCCGATGTCGAAAACCTCGAAACCGGCGCCTTCCAGCATCATCCCCACCAGGTTTTTGCCGATGTCGTGGATGTCGCCCTTGACCGTGCCGATCACCATTTTGCCGATGGGCTTGACCCCGGTCTCGGACAGCAGCGGCCGCAGAATTTCCATGCCGCCCTTCATGGCGTTGGCCGCCAGCAAGACCTCGGGCACGAACAGGATGCCGTCGCGGAAGTCCACGCCGACAATGCGCATGCCTTCCACCAGCGCTTCATTGAGCACCTTGTCCGCGCTCCAGTCGCGCTGCAGCAAGATGCCCGTGCCCTCGACGATTTCCTCTTTCAGGCCGTCGTACAGATCCTCGTGCATCTGGCTGACCAGTTCGGCATCGTTCAGTTCGGCCAGATCGAAATCTTCTTCCTCTGGGATCGCTTCGTTGTTGTTCATCAGTAGTCACGGTCCTCCAGTTGGGACTTGCGCCGGTTCATAAATTCGACCAGTTGCTCGTCAATCGCGGGGTCCAGGGGCGGCGCCTCGTAATCGCGCAGCATTTGTTTCCAGATGGCGTTGGCCCGGCGCGCGGTGTCCTGCGAGCCGTCCTGCCGCCACTGCTCGTAACTGTTGTTGTCGGCAAGCGGGGAACGGTAGAAGGCGGATTCAAAGTTGGCCAGGGTATGCGCGGCGCCGAGAAAGTGCGACCCCGGGCCGACTTCGCGCAAGGCGTCGAGCGCCTGGGCGTTGGCCGAGGTGTCGACGCCGCGCAGCAGTACCGCGATCATATTGGCCTGGTCGGCGTCCATGATGAACTTCTCGTAACCCATGGCCAGCCCCCCTTCCAACCAGCCGGCGGCGTGCAGCATGAAGTTGACCCCGCCGAGCGCCGCCGCCTGCAAGGTGTTGGCGGACTCAAACCCCGCCTGGGCGTCGGGAACTTTCGCCGCGCAGAGGCCGCCGCCGCTGCGGAAAGGCACGCCGAGCCGGCGCGCGAGCTGTCCGACGCCGTACAGAATCAGGCTCGGCTCCGGGGTGCCGAAAGTGGGCGCGCCGGACTGCATCGAGGTGGCGGCCGCGAAGGAGCCGAACACCACGGGCGCCCCCGGCCGGACCAATTGCACATAGGCCATTCCCGCCAGCGCCTCGGCGAGAATCTGGGTCAAAGTGCCGGCGATGGTCACCGGCGACATGGCGCCGGCGAGCAGGAACGGCGAGATAATGGTCGCCTGGTTGTTTTCAGCGTAGACCGTGGCCGCCCCGAGCATTGCGGCGTCGAAAGTCAGCGGGGAATTGACGTTGATCAAGCTCGTCAACACCGTGTTGCTGGCGACAAAATCGGCGCCGAACAGAATCCGCGCCATGGCCAGGGTATCTTCGGCGCGCCGCGGATGGGTCACCGAACCCATGAAAGGCTTGTCGCTGTATTTGATATGGCTGTAGACCATATCGAGATGGCGTTTCGAAACGGGCACATCCACCGGCTCGCAGACGGTGCCGCCGGAATGGTGCAGGCCGGGCGACAGATAGGTCAGTTTCACAAAGTTCTGGAAATCTTCCAGCGTCGCGTAGCGGCGGCCGCGGTCCATGTCATGGGCGAAGGGTGGGCCGTAGGCCGGCGCGAGCACGGTGCGGTCGCCGCCGATGAGGGTGGCGCGCGCCGGATTGCGCGCATGTTGCCGAAATTCCCGCGGCGCGCTGGCCTGAATCAGCGACTTGCACAAGCCCTCGGGGAAGCGCACGCGCTCGCCTTCGACATCGGCGCCGGCGTTTTTCCACAAGGCGAGCGCGGAGGGAAAATCGCGGAATTCGACGCCGATTTCCCGCAGCACGGTATCGGCGTTGCGCTCGATCAACTCCAGCACCGCATCGTCGAGCAGGGAATAATGGGGAATCGCGCGCTCAATCCACGCGGCTTGCGCGATGGGTTCGCGCCGCCCGCGGGCCGCGGCCGAGCCGCCGCGCCTGCCGCCGCGCCCACGCCGGCGACCGCGGTCAGTCTCGCGATGCGGGAGTGGGATGCTGGTCATGCGCGGTCTCCAGATGCGGTAACGGCCGCAGCCGGGAAGCGCGTTGTTGTCGCGTCTTCGGTTGCCAGTTTGCGCCAGAACCGCGCGGCTTGCTTCAGCGAATGCGACACCGAGACAATCGAAAGCGACATTGCTTTGCGGCCCGGTCAACCCCGCCGTCAGCGCCCGATTACCTTGACTTACTGCCGGGGCATTCGCGGCTTAAGCAGGCTTGTCCGTTTTTGGCATGTGGATGTCGCATGCACACCATTCAATGACGCATTCGAGTGCTATTCTCCGCTTGACAATTGTCGGAAAAAACAATCACCGGGAGAGCCAGCATGCAAATCGCGTTGAAAACGAATCGAAAAGCCATTTCCGCGGCTGTGGCGGCCGCACTGGCAACGCCCGCGGCTTTGGCGCAGGACACCGAAGGCGCGCGCGGACTGGAGGAGATTTTCGTTACCGCAACCCGCGTCGAGCGCGCGCTGCAAGATGTTCCGGTGGCGGTTTCAGCCTTGAACACCGAAGACATGGACCAGCTTGGCATCACCAATTTCTCCGACTACGTGCTGCAATTGCCGAGCGTCACCGCCGGCGGCAGCGGGCCGGGCCAAAACACGATCTACATTCGCGGCGTCGCCTCCACCACGCCGAACCTTACCGTGGCCGGCGTCGCCGGGCTTTCGCCCAATGTGGCTTTTTATCTTGACGAACAGCCCCTGGCGCAGCCGGGCCGCAATCTCGACGTGTACGCGGCCGACCTGGCGCGGATCGAGGTCTTGTCCGGACCCCAGGGCACCTTGTTCGGCGCCAGCTCCCAGGCGGGCAATGTGCGCCTGATCACGAACAAGCCGGAAATGGGCGAGTTTTACGGCAATGCCAAGCTCGGCGCGAACACCATCAACGGCGGCGAGGGCGGTTCCAATTTCGAAGTGGTGCTGAATATTCCGGTCGCGGACAATTTCGCCCTGCGCGGAGTGATTTACCGCGACGACCAGGGCGGCTGGATCGACAATCTTCCCGGCAGGCGGGACGCCAGCGAAAGCGCCCGCTTCCGCCCCGAAGGCGCCGTGCGCAAGAACGGCGTGCCCGTGGCTTCCTACCGCGCCGGCTTCCAGGCTGGTGTCGATTTGTCCAACATCAACTTTCTCAGCGCCGACAACAGCGCCATCGCCCAGGGCGACATCAATGGCGTGACTTACACCGGCGGCCGCGTTTCCGCGTTGTGGGACCTGAACGAGGACTGGAACCTGCTGCTGACCCACACCACCCAGGACACCGACGCCGACGGCGTATTTTTCGCCGACCCGGACATCGGCGACCTGGCGATCAACCGCTTCGTCGACGAAAACATCAAGGACACTTTCGACAATACCGCCTGGACGCTCACCGGCCGCCTGGCCGAACTTGAAGTGATTTACACCGGCGCGTTCACCGACCGGCAGTCGGACCAGATCGTGGATTATTCCGACTACCTGTTCGTGGGTCAGTACCTGCCCTATTACATTTGCGACTACTACGCCACCTACACGTCCTACAACACCCCGCCGGGTGTGCCGCGCGAAGGCACGACTTGCAACGAGCCGCAAATGTACGTCGACAGCCTCAACAAGCTGGAAGTGCAAACCCACGAAATCCGCTTCACCACCGACCAAAGCAACCGCTTCCGCCTGCAAGGCGGCGTGTTTTTCAGCGATCTGGAACTGATCGAAGTGAACGATTTCACCTACCCCGGCTCGCTCAAGGCCATCTCCTGGAACGGCGCGCCGGGCTTCGCGCCGAACTATCCCTTGACCAATCCCCAGGCGGCGCCGGGCAACCCGGCCGGCTCCAGTTTCAATGCCGGGCCGGGCTATTACACCTATCCCGGCCCGTTCCCGCCGGATGTCATTTTCCGCAACGACATCCGCCGCACGGATGAGCAGATCGGCTTTTTCGGCGAGATCGGGTTTGATTTAAGCGACCAAATGGCGCTTACGCTGGGCGCGCGCAACTACGAAATCGAGGTCGACCTCGAAGGCAGCGCCAACTCCTCCTTCGGCAATTTCGGCAGCAACCGGGAAGACGGTCAGCGTTTCGGCACCAATATCTCGCAGCAGTTCGCGCCCAACAATGCCGTTGGCGCGCCGGACAAGGCGGTGGCGGACGGCACCATCTTCAAGGCGACGCTGGACTGGCGGCCGATGGATGACCGCATGTTTTACGTGACGGTGTCGGAAGGATTCCGGCCCGGCCTGCTGAACCGGCCCGGCGGCCGCTCCAGCGCCGACGGCAGCGGATTTGTGGTGCCATATGAGCTGGAAACCGACGAAGTGCTCAATCTCGAAGTGGGCATGAAGGCCGATTTCAACAACGCGCTGCGCATCAACGCGGCGCTGTTCAACGTCGACATCGAAAATCTGCAGACCACGATTTTCGACACCAGCATCGTCAACCTGTTCTTCTCCGACAACGCGGCCGACGCCGAAGTAATGGGCTTGGAAGCGGATTTTACCTGGCTGCCGGAATGGTCCGACGGGCTCACCATCGCCGGCGCGGTGTCCTTTCTCGACAGCGAAATCACGCGCAAGATCACGCCGACCAATGATGTGCGGGTTGGCGATGAACTCGCCTTCGCGCCAAGCTCCCAGGGCAACCTGCGGGCGCGCTACGAATGGAACTTGCCTGGCAACGGCTGGACCGCCCACGTCATGCCGATGGTTTCCTGGGCGTCGGAATCCTACAGCGACATCATCACCATCAACCGCGACCTGATCGACGGCTGGGCCATGCTCGGCGTGACCGCGGGCGTCACCGGCGACAATTGGTCGGTGACTTTCTACGGCAGCAACCTGACCGATGAACGCGCCGAAGTGTCGCGCTCCTTCGTGTTCGACACCAGGCATGTCACCTACGCCCAACCCAGGACTTTTGGAATCCGCACAAGCTTCAACTTTTGATCGTGCGGGGCCAGGCGGCAAAGCCGGCGGCGAAATCGCATAGGGAGCTTTGGTGATGGAACAGGCGCAGCCGGCTCCCGCCGCGCCTTCGGCGGCGCGCACTCCGCCGGCGGCTGCCGGAGCGCCGGCGCAGTCCGCGCCGCGCGGGCGGGCAAGCGGCGAAGCTGGCCTGGCCGACATCCAGGCCCGGATAGTCGCCAAGCAATACCAGGCCGCATTGGACCAACTGGCGCCTATTCTGGAGCAAGACCCCGACAACACCGACGCGCTGTATATGAGCGCGGTCTGCCGCCGTTACCGGCGCGAATTCGACCCGGCGCTGGCGCAGCTCAAACGCTTGCAAGCCCTGGCGCCGGAAAACGGCCGCGCGCACCAGGAAGAAGCCCACGTCCACCGCGACCGCGGGCGGCTGGACGCGGCGCTGGGGGCCTATGCCCGGGCCTGCCGCTTCAACCCGGCTTTGGTGGCCAGTTGGCGCAATCAACACAGCATCTTGCGCCGGCTCGGCCGCGGGCGCGCAGCCGCCGGGGTCAAAGCGCAACTGGATTACCTCGAAGGCTTGCCGCAGCCGCTGGTGGTCGCCCTTGATCTGCTCAGCCAGGGCAAGCTGTTGAAAGCGGAAAAGCTGTTGCGCGAGTTTCTGCGCAAAGTGCCGCACCACGTCGAGGCGATGCGCTTGCTGGCGGATGTCGGTGTGCGCTTCGGCGTACTGGCGGACGCCGAATTCCTGCTCGAATCCGCCCATGCCTTCGAGCCGCGCAATGTGCGCGTGCACATCGATTACATCCAGCTGCTGCGCAAACGGCAAAAGTTCGCCCAGGCGCTGGAGCAGGCCGGAAAGCTGCTGGAAACCGCGCCGGAACACCCGCAATTCCAGTCGATTTACGCCATCGAATGCATGCAGACCGGCGACTACGAAACCGCGCTCAGCCTGCTCGACAAGGTGCTTGAACAAATTCCCGGGGACCCGGTGACGTTGACCTCGAAAGGCCACGCCTACAAAACCCGCGGGCAGTACGATGCGGCCGTCGCGGCCTACCGGCAGGCGCTCGCCAGCCAGCCGCGTCATGGCGAGGCCTGGTATTCGCTGTCGAACCTGAAAGTCTATTCCTTCAGCGACGACGAGCTGGAATCCATGAACGCCCAGGCGGGCAGCGACGAGCTGCCCCACGCCGACCGCGTCCATCTCAACTTCGCCCTGGGCAAAGCCTGGGAAGACCGCAAGGAATTTGAAACTTCTTTCACTTGCTACGCCCTCGGCAACCGGCTGAAAAAGGCGCAAAGCACGTACGATGCCGGGCAAATGAGCGAAGAACTTCGCGCCCAGCGGCGCGTTTGCGGCGCCGAGCTGCTCTCCCGCGGCCCGCGCGCGGGCCACCCGGCCAGCGATCCGATTTTCATCGTCGGCCTGCCAAGGGCTGGTTCAACCTTGCTCGAACAAATACTGTCCTCCCATTCCCAGGTGGACGGCACGCTGGAATTGCCGAATATTCCCTCGCTGTCGCAGCAATTGCGCCGCCGCGGACGCAGCGGCGACGAACCCGATTATCCGGACATCCTGGCGACCCTCTCCGACGCCGAACTGCGCGGCTTCGGCGAAAAATTCATCGAGGAAACCCGCATCCACCGCCAGGGCGCGCCGCGTTTCATCGACAAAATGCCAAACAACTTCCGCCACATCGGCCTCATCCACCTGATTCTGCCGAACGCGAAGATCATCGACGCCAGACGCCATCCCATGGCCTGCGGCTTCAGCGGCTTCAAGCAACTGTTCGCCGAAGGCCAGGAATTCAGCTACGACCTGGCCGACCTCGGCCAATACTATCGCGACTACGTCGAACTCATGGACTACTGGGACGAGGCGCTGCCGGGCAAGGTCCTGCTGGTGCAATACGAGGAAGTCGTGGCCGACCTGGAAGCCCAGGTGAGGCGGCTGCTGGAGTATTGCGAACTCGAATTCGAAGACGATTGCCTGAACTTCCACCGCACCGAGCGTTCGGTGCGCACGCCAAGCTCGGAACAGGTGCGGCAACCGATTTTCGCTTCCGGTCTCGACTACTGGCGCAACTACGAGAGCTGGCTCGGCCCTTTGCGGGACGCCCTCGGCGAAAACCTGCGCAAGCGTTACCCCGTCAGCCCCGCGCATCGATAAAGGCGGCGCCGGCGACCCCAAACCCATCGATTGGATTCAACTATGGACATGGACAATATCGGCAAGCCACCCGGCTCCGGCGTTCAAGCCGGCATCCAAACCGGCCCTCAAACCACTGACGAAGCGGCGGACATCGGCCACGTCATCGGCGAGCACAACATCCGCATTTTCAATCTCGACATCCACAATCCCGTGTTCATCGTCTCCGCCGCCCTGGTGGTGACCCTGGTGGCGGGCACTTTGTTGTTTCCCGCGCAGGCGGCGACGGTGTTCGCCGACCTGCGCGCCTGGACCACGCAAACCTTCGACTGGTTCTATTTCTCCGTGGCAAACTTGCTGATCCTGTTCTGCCTCGGCATCGCGCTGTCGCCCCTGGGACGGATTCGCCTCGGCGGGAGCGATGCTGCGCCGCGCTACGGCTATTCGGCCTGGCTCGCCATGTTGTTCGCGGCGGGGATCGGCATCGGCCTGATGTTCTTCGGGGTGCACGAACCCGTAACCCACACGCTTTCGCCGCCGCTTGGCGTCGACCCCGCGGATACGGAAACGGCCCGCGCCATCGGCATGTCGGCGGCGATCATGCATTGGGGCCTGCACGGTTGGGCGATCTATGCGCTGGTGGGGCTCTCGCTGGCTTTTTTCTGTTTCAACCGCGGCATGCCGCTGACGCTGCGCTCCGGTTTCTATCCCCTCATCGGCAAGTCGGTTTGGGGTCCTTTCGGCCACGCGGTGGACATCTCGGCGGTGCTGGCGACCTTGTTCGGGCTGGCGGTTTCGCTGGGCTTCGGCGCCGAGCAAATCGCCGGCGGGTTGCGCTACCTGTTCGAAATTCCCACCACCAACACCACCAAGGCCATCCTGATCGTGGTGATCATCGGCATTGCCCTCGTTTCCGTCATCGCCGGACTGGACAAGGGCGTCAAGCGCCTGAGCTGGATCAACATGGCGCTGGCGGGGCTGTTGTGGCTGTTCGTGCTGGTCGCGGGCCCCACCCTGGTCATTCTCGCCACCATCGCCAACGCGGGGGTGGATTATCTGTACTATTTGCCGGCGCTGAGCAACTGGATTGGCCGCGAAGATCTTGACTTTCTCTACGACTGGCCGGTGTTCTACTGGGCCTGGTGGATCGCCTGGGCGCCTTTCGTCGGCATGTTCATCGCCCGCATCAGTTTCGGCCGCAGCGTGCGCGAATTCATCACCTGGGTGCTGATCGTTCCCACCTTGATCGCCATCTTGTGGATGGCCACATTCGGCGGCAACGCCCTCGATCAGTACTTCACCAGCGGTTACACCGGCGTCGCCGACGCGGTGCCCGAACTCGCGCTGTTCCGCATGCTGGAACTGCTGCCCATGACCGGCCTCGTGTCCGCCATCAGCCTGTTTCTGATCACGATCTTCTTCGTCACTTCGGCGGATTCCGGCTCGCTGGTGATGGACACCATCACCGCCGGCGGCAAAATGGACGCGCCGGTGCAACAGCGCGTCTTCTGGTGCCTGCTTTCGGGCCTGGCCGCCATGGCGCTGATGCTCGGCGGCGGCATGGCCTCGCTGCAAGCGCTGACGCTGGCGGTGGCCCTGCCTTTCGCCATTGTGCTGCTGTGCATGAGCGCCGGCCTGCTGAAAGGCCTGCGGGAGGAGCTTTCGCTTCAGTAATGCCCGAGCGGAGCGGCCGCAAAGCCGCTTAGCGGCCCATGGCCGGGCGGGAGAGGAAGATGGGAAATTCGGCGCGCAGCCGGGCGTCGATTTCGTCGCTGACGTGCTGCGGCGCGGGGGCGGACAGAATCTCGCGCTTGCGGGCGATGGCCCGCGCGAGCACTTGCGGCTTGCCGCTTTCTTCCCATTCCGTCGGGCTCGCGCGGTCGCTGAATTCCGGGTAGACGTATTCGCTTTGCATCACCCGCAATGTGTTCGCCGAGCCGAGGTAATGCCCTTCCCCGCCGGCGCAGACCTGGTAGATTTCGTCAAAGCTCAAGGTTTCAGGATTGACTTCGATGCCCCGGGTCATGCGGCCCACGGCGCCGAGCACATCATTGTCGAGCAACAGGCTTTCGGGGCACACGCCAAGCAAGCTGGCGTACATACCGGCGGCCTCGTAGACGATGTTGGCGCCGGACAGCGCCGCCGCCAGCACGGTGGAGGCGCGTTCGGCGCCGGCCTGGAAATCGGGAAACTTGGCGTCGGTCATGCCGCAGGCGGTGCCGAAAGGCAGGTTGAGATGATTGCCCACCTGGGCGCAGGCGGCGGAGAGCAGGCCCTGCTCCGGCGAGCCGCCGCTCATGGCGCCGGTGCGCAGGTCCGAAACAAACGGCCAGGCGCCCAGAATCGCCGGCGCGCCGGGCTCGATGGCGTTGACATAGACCAGACCGCCAAGGCATTCGGCCCAGGCTTGGGAAACCGTGCCGGCGAGAAAGGCGGGGCCGGTGGCGCCGGCCTGGCCGGCGGAAAGCAGCAGCACCGGCATGCCGCCTTCCACCGCCACGCGAAGGCATTCAAGCGCGTCGGCGGCGAACTTCAGCGGCGGCACCACGAAACAGTTCGACTGGCTGACGAAGGGGCGCGCGCGCCAGGCGGCTTCGCCTCCCGCCACCGTGTGCAGCATCGAAAAGCATTGCTCCAGATGTTCCGGCAGGGTCCAACTGGAGCCAACGTGCTTGGCGGTTCCCAGCAGGCAGCAATACAGTGTGTTGATGTCGAGTTCGCGGTTGTCGGCGATGTCCCGCGGCACGCAAGTGCGCTGGAACATGTGGATGTGTTCGCAGGTGTCGGCGATGCGCGCCATGTCGTACAAATCCTGCGCCCGGGACTCGCGATAGAGGTTTTCCTCCGGCTCCGCCGCCTGCACCGCGGCGCCGGCGGTGGAGAAATGCACGCGGGAACCGCTGAGGTCGATATCGAAGCGCGGGTCCCTGGCGTACAGCGTCAGGCTGCGCGCGGCGATTTCCAGCGTTCTTTCGACCAGGCCGCGGGGCATGCGCAAACGGCCGTCGGCGCCAAGCGCGGCACCGGCGCGGGTGCAGGTTTCCAGACAATGGGGCGTGGCGTCGGCGAAACCGACTTCTTCCAGAATGCGGAAGGCATTGTCCACCACCGCCGCAAGCCCGGCATCGGTCAATGGCTTGTATTGGCCGCCGCTGTGGCCCGGCCGGACCGGCTTGGCCGCTTCCGCCAACGGCGCGGCGCGGGCGGCGCGGCGCGCCTGTCTGCCTCCCATTCTTCTTGCCACGGCTGTTTTCCCCCAAGTGAAGGTGCAACCGACGCTTGACCGAGAGTGTCGGCCCAAGCGGGTGTCCTGTCAATCGGCGGGGCAGCTATTTTCACCGGCGAGGGCGCGGATACGATAATTCCTGTCGCCGCGGCAGATTGCATGATGGCCCGGGCAAGGTGAAAATCGAAACCGGACCCATCCGCCGCCGGAGAGAGTCATGCAAAGCCAGGCCAGCATCGTCATTGTCGGCGGCGGCATCATGGGCGTCGGGCTGCTCTACCATCTGGCCGAGGCGGGCGCGAAAGATGTCTTGCTGATCGAGAAAGGCGAACTGACTTCGGGTTCAACCTGGCACGCGGCCGGGCAATGCCCCAACCTGGTGGGCGACTACAACCTCGCCAAAATCCACGAATCCAGCGTATCGCTGTACCGTCAACTGGAGCCAATGACCGGCCAGGCCGTGGGCTGGCACGGCTGCGGCAGCGTGCGCTTCGCGCTGAGCGAGCGGGATCTGGACTGGTTCCGCTACTTGCGCGGCATCGCCGCCAACGTCGGCTTCCACATGGAAATCATCGATGTGGCGAAAATCGGCCAGCTCAATCCCTTCGTCGGCACTGAAGGCGTGCTGGCCGGAGCCTGGACCCGGGACGACGGCCATGCCGACCCATCCGGGCTGTGCCAGGCGATGGCCAAGGCGGCGCGCGGGCTGGGCGCCGTCATCGAGCGCCACAACCGCGTGACCGGAATCAACGCGCGCGGCAACGGCGAATGGGAAATCGCCACCGAAAAAGGAACCCTGATCGCCGAGACCGTGGTCAACGCCGCGGGCTGCTTCGCCCGGCAAGTGGCGCGCATGGTGGGAGCCGACCTGCCCATCTGCAACCTCCAGCACCATTATCTGGTGACCGACGATGTGCCCGAGTTGATGGCCAGAGACATTGAGATTCCGGTCACAAGGGACCCCTGGGCCTCGTCCTACCTGCGCCAGGAGCAAAAATCCGGCTTGATTGGAATTTACGAACAGGAAGGCATTGCCGAGGCTTGGCAGCCCGATGGCCTGCCGCCCTGGCAATCGGACAGCGAACTGTTTTCCGACGATCTCGACCGGCTGATGCCCTGGCTCGGCCGCGCCCTGGAACGCATGCCGCTGTTCGAGTCGGCGGGGATCAAACGCATCGTCAACGGCGCCATTTCCCACAGCCCCGACGGGCTGCCCTTGCTGGGGCCGGTGGCCGGCCTGCGCAATTTCTGGCTTTGCTGCGGTTCTTCCTTCGGCATCGCCCAAGGCGCCGGCTGCGGCAAGTATCTGGCCCAGTGGATGCTCCACGGCGACGCCGAAATCAACATGACCGGATTCGATCCGCGCCGCTTCGGTGTTTTCGCCGATCAGGATTTCATGCAAGCCAGGGGGCGCCAGGACTACGGCATGACTTACGCCACACCGCTGCCGGGAGAAGAATTGCCGGCGGCGCGGGAACTGCGCAAAAGCGCCTTGCATGGAAAATTGCGCGCGCTGGGCTGCGTGCACAGCGAGACTTTCGGCTGGGAGCGGCCGAATTGGTTTTCCCGCGACGGCCGCGAAGAACAATACAGTTTCCGCCGCAGCAATGTGTTCGAACTGGTTCGCGAGGAATGCCTCGCGGTGCGCGAGCGGGTGGGCATCCTCGATCTTTCGGGTTTCGCCAAGTACGAAGTGACGGGGGTTGACGCGGAAAGACTGCTGGACCGGCTGTGCGCCAACCGCTTGCCGAAGCCTGGGCGCATCGCGTTGACGCATTTGCTGTCAAGAAACGGGCGCATCCAGGGCGAAGTCACCATTACCCGCCTGGGGGATGAATTCTTCTATCTGCTCTCCGCCGCGGGCGCCGAATTGCGCGACCTGGATCATTTGCGCCAAGGCGCGCTGAGCACAGAGAAGGTCGAAGTCGCCAACGTCAGCGACCGGCGCGGCGTGTTGGTGCTGGCCGGACCCGAGGCGCGTCGGCTGCTCGCGCGCTTGACCGCGGCAAAGTTGGACAACAGCGCCTTTCCCTGGCTTGGCGGCCGGGAAATCGAGGTGGCCGGCGTGCCGGTGCGGGCCTTGCGGGTGAACTACGTCGGTGAGTTGGGCTGGGAATTGCATCCGCGCATGGAAGACCTGGAAACGCTCTACGACGCCTTGCGCGAAGCCGGCGCCGAATTCGGCATCGGCGACTTCGGCCTTTACGCGATGAACAGCCTGCGTCTGGAGAAAGCCTACCGCGGCTGGGGCGTGGAACTCACCAATGAAGTCACTTTGGTTGACGCCGCCATGGAGCGGTTCCTCAAGTACGACAAGGGCGATTTCAGCGGCCGTGAAGCGACGTTGAATCAGCGCGAACGCGCGCTGCAACTGATCTATTTCCGGCTCGACGCCATCGACGCGGATGTGCTGGGGGGCGAGCCGATTTTCGCCGGCCAACGCTGCGTCGGGGTGACCACTTCCGGGGGTTACGGCCATTTTGTCGGGCAAAGTCTCGGCTTCGGCTATGTCCCGCCCGCGCTGGCCACAGCCGGCACCGAATTGGCGGTGGACGTGCTCGGAGAAAGGCGCCGCATCCACCTGCTGGACGAACCCGCGCATGACCCCGGCAACGAGCGCTTGCGCGCCTGACGGCCGATGACGCGGCGCGGCGCGGCCAAAAAAGAATTGCCCCGGCGCGCTTCCGTGCTTGTGGTCGGCGGCGGCGTGATCGGCTGCTCGGTGGCCTGCCACCTGGCCCGGGACGGCGTAAAGGACGTCGTGCTGCTGGAACGCCGGCAGCTAACCAGCGGCACGACCTGGCACGCCGCGGGGCTGGTGGGGCAGTTGCGCAATTCGGTCAATATGACCGCGCTGGCGCGCTACACCAGCGCATTGTATGCGCGCCTGGAAGCGGAAACCGGCCAGGCGACGGGCTACCGGCGCTGCGGCTCGATCTCGCTGGCCGGCAACGAAGAGCGCTTTGAAGAGCTCAAGCGCGGCGCGTCGATGGCCAAGGTTTTCGGGCTGGAAGTGAACGTGCTCGACCGCGCGGCCATCCGGGCCAGGCTGCCGCTGTGCCAGGTTGAGGATGTGGTCGGCGGCATTCATATCCCCTCCGACGGCTATGCCAACGCCGTTGATGTCACCAACGCCCTGGCAAAGGCAGCCGTCGCCGCCGGCGCGCGCATTTTCCAAAACACGCCCGTCAGCGCCATATTGACCGAAGGCGGCCGCGTCACCGGCGTGGCAACCGGGAACGGCGAAATTCGCACCGAAACCCTGGTCCTGTGCGCCGGCATGTGGACCCGGGAGCTGGCGGCGTCGATCGGCGTGAACGTGCCCTTGCACGCCTGCGAGCATTATTACGCGTTGTTTGACAAGGTGGACGGACTGCGCCCCGATTTGCCGGTGGTCCGCGACTACGACGCTTGCTCCTATTTCAAATACGACGCCGGCAAATTGCTGGTTGGCGCCTTCGAGCCCAATGCCCGCCCCTGGGCCGTCGATGGCATTCCCGAGGACTTTTGTTTCGACGAGATTGCCGGCAGTCTGGACCATTTCGCGCCGGTGCTGGAACAGGCGATGGACCGGGTGCCGGCCCTGCGCGGCGCCGGGCTGGCCAAGTTCTTCTGCGGACCCGAAAGCTTCACGCCGGATGTGCGCTACCACATTGGCCAAGCGCCGGAGTGCGGGAATTGCTTCGTCGCGGCGGGGCTGAATTCCATCGGCCTGCAATCCGCCGGCGGCATCGGCAAGGTCATTTCGGAATGGATTCGCCGCGGACATCCACCGTCCGACCTGTGGGAAGTCGATGTGCGCCGCAACCAGCCCTTCCAGCGCAACCGCAACTACTTGCGCGAACGGGTTGGCGAAAGTCTCGGCCTGCTCTACGCGCCCCACTTTCCCCACCGCCAATACGAAACCGCGAGAGGCGTGCGCAAATCGCCACTGCACGACCGCCTGCAAGCCATCGGCGCCTGCCACGGTGAAGTCGCCGGCTGGGAACGGCCCAACTGGTACGCGCCGGAACCGCGGCTTGCACGCTACGAATACAGTTGGGGGCGGCAAAACTGGTTTGAATATTCGGCGGCGGAGCACCGGGCCGTGCGCGCGCAAGTGGGCTTGTTTGATCTGTCCTCGTTCGCCAAGTTCGAGCTTCAGGGCCGCGACACGGCGCGGGTGCTGAACCGCATTTGCGCCAATGAGATTGATGTGGCGCCCGGCCGCATCGTCTACAGCCAATGGTTGAACGAGCGCGGCGGCATCGAAGCCGACCTGACTGTGACCCGGCTCGCCGAACGGCGCTTTCTGATCGTGACCGCGGCCGCCACCGAAGTGCGCGATTTCCACTGGCTGCAAGGCCACATTCCGCCCGACAGCCACTGCGTGGCGACCAATGTTACTTCGGCGCTGGCGGTGATCGCGATCATGGGACCCAAGGCCCGGGCACTGTTGCAGTCGCTGACGCCGGACGATCTTTCTCCCGAGGCGTTTCCCTTCGCCCGCAGCCGGGAGATCGAACTCGGCCACGCCCTCGTGCGCGCCTCGCGCATCAGCTATGTCGGGGAGCTGGGTTGGGAACTGTACATACCCACCGAATTCAGCAGCGGCGTGTACGACGCCATTGTCGCCGCCGGCGACGATTTCGGCCTGACCCACGCCGGCTATCACGCCCTCGATTCGCTGCGCATCGAGAAAGCCTATCGCCACTGGGGCCACGACA
The DNA here is from genome assembly GCA_965221015.1 of uncultured Pseudohongiella sp. GTDB lineage: Bacteria > Pseudomonadota > Gammaproteobacteria > Pseudomonadales > Pseudohongiellaceae > UBA9145. The sequence continues at coordinate 2,578,553 of OZ244859.1, forward strand.
TCACCGACGAAGACACGCCGCTGGAAGCCGGCCTGGGTTTCGCCGTGAAGTTCGACAAAGCCGGCGGCTTCAACGGCCGCGAGGCTTTGCTGCGCCAGCGCGAAGCGGGGCCATCGCGGCGCCTGCTGCAATTCCGGCTGCTGGACCCTGCGCCCTTGCTGTACCACGACGAACCCATCTGGCGCGGCGACCGCCTGGTGGGGCGCGTCACTTCCGGCGCCTATGGCCACAGCCTCGGCGGTGCCGTGGGCCTGGGCTATGTTGATGCCGCGAGCGCGGCCGAGTTCTCCGCCGGCGGGTTCGAGATCGAAGTGGCGGGCTCGCGTGTCGCGGCCGCCGCCTCATTGCGGCCGATGCGCGACCCCGAAAACCGGGCCCTGCGCGCTTAAGCTAGTTCAATCCGGTAATCATCCCGGCGTCGTCCACCGCGATGCCGAGGGCCGAAGGCTGGCGCGGCAGGCCCGGCATGGTCATGATGGCCCCGCACACCGGCACAATAAAGCCCGCGCCCACCGCCAGCCGCACTTCGCGCAGTTCCACGATATGGTCTTTTGGCGCGCCGAGCAGTTGCGGATCGGTGGCGAAACTGTATTGGGTTTTAGCCATGCACACCGGGAAATCGCCGTAGCCGCAGGCTTGCAAACGCTCGAACTCGGCGCGCACGGCGGAAGGCGCGATGATGTCCCCGGCGCCGTAGATTTCCCGGGCGATACGGCGGGTCTTCTCCCACAGCGACAATCCGTTCTCATACAGCAAACGAAACCTGGCGGCGCCGGAGTCCGCCACTTGCGCCACTTGTTCCGCCAATTCGACCGCCCCCGCGCCGCCTTCGGCCCAATGCCGGGATTCAATGGCGCTGACTCCCCTGCGCCCGCACCAGTCCTGGATTGCGCGAATTTCCGCCGCGCTGTCGGCCGTGTGACGATTGATCGCCACCACCGCCGGCACGCCGAAGCGGGCGAGTATGGCAAGGTGCCGCTCCAGATTGACACAGCCCCGCTCCACCGCGGCGGCGTCTTCGCCGGCCAGGTTTTGCAGCGGCACGCCACCGTGCATTTTCAAGGCCTTGACGGTGGCCACCAGCACCGCGGCCGCGGGTTCGAAGCCGGCGGAGCGGCACTTGATATTGAAAAACTTTTCGGCGCCGAGGTCGGAGCCGAAGCCGGCTTCAGTCACCACATAATCGGCCAGGCGCAGCGCGGTGCGCGTGGCGATCACCGAATTGCAGCCGTGGGCGATGTTGGCGAACGGTCCGCCGTGGACAAAGGCCGGATTGTTCTCCAGCGTTTGCGCCAGGTTGGGCGCCAAAGCGTCCCGCAGCAAGGCCGTCATGGCGCCCTGGGCGTGGAGCTGGCGCACGCTCACCGGCTCGCGCTCGCGGGTATAGCCCACCACCATGGCGCCCAGCCGGTCGCGCAGTTGCGCCAGATCCCGGGACAGGCAAAGTATCGCCATGATCTCGGAAGTGCTGCTGATGTCGAAGCCGGCTTCCCGCGGCACGCCGTGGGCGGTGCCGCCAAGGCCAACATTGACATGGCGCAAGGCGCGGTCGTTCATATCCATCACCCGGCGCCAGACGATGCGGCGCGGGTCCAGCCGCGGTTTGTGGTTCCAGTGCAGGTGGTTGTCGACCAGGGCCGCGAGCAAATTGTGCGCCGCGGTGACGGCGTGGAAATCGCCGGTGAAATGCAGGTTGATGTCGGTCATCGGCGCGACTTGGGCGTATCCACCTCCGGTCGCGCCGCCTTTCATGCCGAAACAGGGTCCGAGGCTGGGTTCGCGCAGGCAGATCAGGGTTTTTTTGCCGATGCGGTTGAGTGCGTCGCCCAGGCCGATGGTTGTCGTGGTCTTGCCTTCCCCGGCCGGCGTCGGCGAAATCGCGGTGACCAGAATCAGCTTGCCGCGGGTGTCCGGCCGCATCTCGCCGATGGAGTCGAATTCCACTTTGGCCTTGGCGCGGCCGTAGGGTATGGTTTGCCCGGCAAAGCCGAAGCGGTCGGCAACTTCGAGGATTGGCAACAAGGTGGCCTGGTCGGCGATTTCTATATCGGTTGCTGTGGTCATGGGTTCACCTTGCGGCGGGCGAAGTTCGGACCCGGGCGCCGATTGCCGGCCGCGCGGTTCGGCGCATGCACGCGAAGATTAGTCGGCGCGGGCGCTCCCGCTCAATACACCTTGTCACTTCTGGAAAGACATTCGTCGCGCAAACAATGGCCCGCGTTCCTTTCGCGCGTCGCGCCGGCTCAGCGCTCGGCGCGATCAACGGTGGGCGTCTTGCCGAACAACTCCCGATATGTCGTGCTGAAATGGGAACTGGAGATGAAACCGGTCTGGGACGAGATTTCGACGATGCTCATACTGGTCTGAAACAACAGTTCGCGGGCGCGCGCCAGCCGCAAATGCAGGTAGTAGCGGGAGGGCGAGGTGAGCAGGTATTTCTGGAACAGGCGCTGCAACTGACGCCTTGAAAGTCCCACATAATTGGCCAACTCCAACTGGCTCAGCGGTTCGTGGATATTGCTTTCCATCAGTTCGACGGCGGTCACCAACTTGGCCGATTGGCCGCCGAACTGGTGCCGCAAGGGCATGTGCTGCAGGTCCCTGGCGTCGCGGATCCGCTCGTGGACGAACTGGTCGGCGACACCGGCGCAAATTTCCGAACCAAGGGCCTGGCGCACAAAGTACAGCATCATGTCGATGGGCGCGGTGCCGCCGGAGCTCGTGAAACGGTCGCGGTCGATCGTGTAAATGCTCCTGCCCACGGTGACTTTGGGGAAATGTTCGGTCAGCGCCGCGTACTCTTCCCAATGGACGCTGCACCGATATCCTTCCAGCACCCCCGCCGAGGCGAGCAGGTAGCTGCCGGTGCAAGTGGAACCGAGGGCGAGGCCGCGGGCGGCGCAAGCGCGCAGCCAATGTTGCAGCGGTTTGCGGCAATGGTTCCTGATTCGTTCGCCGCCGCAGACCACGACCGCTTCCAGCTCGCCCAGGGCGGCTTCATCGTCGATGGCGCAATCGGCGCCGATCGATATGCCGTCGCTGGCGCCGACCGGCCCACCGCTTTCGGAAATCATGCGCCATTGGAAGACTTTCTCGCCGGCCACGCGATTCGCCATGCGCAAGGTCTCAATCGCCGCCGACACGGAAATGAGCGTGAATTCCTCCACAAGCAGGAAGCCGAAACAAGTTGGCATCGTCCGCGGCCCGCAACTGGTTTTCGCGCGGCAGTCTAGCACAGGAAATCGGTGCTGGTGTCGGGAACGGGGGCGGTTTTTCGCAGTCGAAAAACCGCTTCAAAAATGGCGCGGGCCAGGCGGGAATTCCGCCGCTTGACTGGTCTTCAATCCGCGGCCAGCGAACGTCTGCAAGCCGCCAGATCTTCCGGCGTGTTGATGTTGACGAAACTGTCCGCCAGCGCCGACAGATCGGTGGCGGGTATCGAATGGGCATCGAGCCAGCGGTGCGCGGCGCGGCCGCCCCCGGCATAGAATCGCGCCAGCGACAGCGCCATCCGGCGATGGGCGAGCAAGGTGAGATTCTGCCGCCGCCGGCCATCATGGGCGACCGCGGCGCCGCGCGCGCGGGCGTCGGCGCTGAGGCCGTCGACCAGCGTCGGCGCGGTCCAGGGCGCATCCGCGGGGCAGCTAAGAAACCACTCGCCCGGCAAATTTGCGAAGCAGCTCACCAGGCCGCCGAGTGGACCCTGGTCCGGTTCGGTATCGACCACCAAACCGCAGCCGAAGCCCTGGAAGGCTTCTTCATTCTGGCCCGCGCCGAGGCTGAGCACTATTTTGCCGACCTGGGGACGCAGGCGGGCGATGACGTGTTCCACCAGCGCGCGGCCGCCGACGCGCAGCAGCGCCTTGTCGATGCCGCCGAGACGCCGGCCTCCGCCTCCGCAAAGCACAATCGCGGTGACTTGCTCAGGCGGCAAGGACGCGGCGCCGGTGGCAGTAGACATTGAAGCCGCCCGCTTTCAAAAAACCGATGAGCGTGATGTCTTCCTGTTCGGCGAGTTCCACCGCCAGACTGGAGGGCGCGCCGATGGCCGCAACCAGCCCGACCCCGGCCATGGCCGCCTTCTGGATCAGCTCGAAACTCGCGCGCCCGCTGAGCAGAACGCCGAAGCGCGCCAGCCCGCCTTCGTTGAAGTAACTTCCCACCAGTTTGTCGAGGGCGTTGTGCCGGCCGACATCTTCCCGAATGCGCTGGATGCGGCCGCTAGCAGCAAAGCTGGCGGAAGCGTGGAGGCCGCCGGTGCGGATGAATTCCTCTTGCCGGGTTGCCAGTTTTCGCGGCAGTTCGCGCAGTGCCGCGGCTTTGATCGAGAAGCCGCTGTCCCGCCGCGCGGGCAACTGCGCGGCGATGGCGTCCAGTGATGTCTTGCCGCAAACACCACAACTCGATGTGGTGTAGAAATGCCGTTGCAGCGCCTTGAGGTCCACCCGCACCGAATCTTCCAACTCGACGCGCAAGACGTTGCGCAGGCCCTTGTCCGGGCTCGGCGGCCCGCAATGCCCGATGTTCCGAACCTGGCCGGGGCGCTGGATGATGGCTTCGCCGGCGAGAAAACCCAGCGCCAGCGCTTCGTCCTGGCCCGGTGTGCGCATGGTGATGGCGATGCTTTGCTCAAGCCGCGCCTTGCCGTCGCTGTGGGACAGCCGGATTTCCAGCGGCTCTTCTATGCTGATCGCGTCCTCGGCCGGTGCCGGCCCCGCCTCGGACAGCCGCATGATCCGGCGCCGCACACTGCCCGTGGGCGGCGAATCGACGGCGATCGCCGCCTCGCCCGGGGCTGCGCTCATAATTCGGGCGCGAGTTCGCGCTGCCGCTGTTCCCGATCCTGGAATTCTTCCTGCCAACTCGAGACGTGGTTCGCCGGACGAATCTCGACCGCGGTGACTTTGTACTCGGGGCAGTTGGTGGCCCAGTCGCTGATGTCGGTGGTGACCACATTGGTGCCGGTGGCTGGATGATGGAAAGTGGTGTAGACCACGCCGGGGGCGACCCGGGTCGTCACGTCCGCCTTCAACACAATCTCGCCCATGCGGCTGGTGATTGAAACCCGGTCGCCGCTGCGCACGCCGCGGGTTTCGGCGTCGCTGGGGTGGATTTCGAGGCGGTCCTCATCCAGCCAGGCGAGGTTTGCGGTGCGCCGGGTCTGGGTGCCGACATTGTATTGGGTGAGCATCCTGCCGGTGGTCAGCAGCAATGGATACTTGCGGTTGGTGCGTTCGTCGGTGGGCTGGTAGTCGGTGAGCATGAAGCGGCCCTTGCCGCGCACGAATTGTGCTTCGTGCATGATCGGCGTGCCTTCGGGAGCGGTGTCGTTGCAGGGCCATTGCACGCTGCCGAGGCGGTCGAGCTTTTCGAAAGTGACGCCGGCAAAGTCCGGCGTGAGACTTGCGACCTCGGCCATGATTTCCTCGGCGGACTGGTAGTTCATCGGATAACCGAGCTTCGCGGACAGCGCGGCCACCACTTCCCATTCCGACTTGCCCGACTTCGGTGTCATCACCTGGCGCACGCGGTTGATGCGCCGCTCGGCGTTGGTGAATGTGCCGTCCTTTTCCAGAAAAGAGGTGCCGGGCAGGAAGATGTGGGCGAATTTGGCGGTCTCGTTCAGGAACAGATCCTGCACGATGACGCAATCCATATTGCCGAGGGCCGCCTCCACGCCTTGCGTGTTGGGGTCGGACTGGGCCAGGTCTTCGCCCTGGATGAAGATGCCCTTGAAACTGCCGCCGCGGGCGGCGTCGAGCATGTTGGGAATGCGCATGCCGGGCTCGGACAACAGCTTGACCCGCCAGGCGCTTTCGTATTTTTCCCGCACCGAGTCATCGACGATGGGTTGATAGCCGGACAACTCGTGGGGGAAAGAGCCCATGTCGCAGGAGCCTTGCACGTTGTTTTGCCCGCGCAGGGGACAGACGCCAACGCCCTCGCGGCCGATGTTGCCCGTAGCCATGGCGAGATTGGCCATGGCCATGACCATGGTGGAGCCCTGGCTGTGTTCGGTGACGCCGAGACCGTAATAGATGGCCGAGTTGTTCGATGAAGCATAGAGACGGGCGGCGGCGCGGATATCGGCCGCGGGGACGCCGGTGATTTCCGCCACGGCTTCCGGCGCGTTTTCCGGGCGCGCCGCGAACTCGCGCCATTCGGCGAAAGATTCCGCCTCGCAACGATCGCCCACGAAGCCCTCGTCAATGAGTTTCTCGGTCACCGCCACATGGGCGAAAGCGTTCATCATGGGCACATTGGTGCCGGGCAGCAACGGCAGGTGATGTTCGGCTTCGATATGGGGCGAACGAACCAGGTCGATGCGCCGCGGGTCGAGCACGATCAGTTTCGCGCCTTCGCGAAGCCGGCGCTTGAGCAACGAGGCGAATACCGGATGGCCGTCCGTGGGGTTGGCGCCGATGATCATGATTGTATCGGCTTGGAGCACCGAATCGAAATGCTGGGTGCCGGCGGAGGTGCCATAGGTTTGTTTCAGTCCATAACCCGTGGGCGAATGGCAAACGCGGGCGCAGGTGTCGACATTGTTGCTGCCGAATGCGGTGCGGACCATTTTTTGCACGGTCCAGATTTCTTCATTGGTGCAACGCGCCGAGGTCACCGCGCCAATGGCGTGCAGCCCGTGTTCGGCCTGGATGGCTTGCAAGCGCGAAGCGGCCTCGTCGATGGCCTCGTCCCAGGTGACTTCGCGCCAGGGGTCGCTGATCTTGTCTCGAACCAAAGGCTTCACCACCCGCTCCGGATGGTTCGCGTAGCCCCAGGCGAAGCGACCCTTGACGCAGGAATGGCCGTGATTGGCCTTGCCGAGCTTGTCCGGCACCATGCGCACGACCTGGTCGCCCTTGAGTTCGGCGCGGAACGAGCAGCCGACGCCGCAATAGGCGCAAGTGGTGCGCACGCTGCGGTCCGGCACGCCTTCCTCGATCACCGTTTTCTCCATCAACGTCGCCGTCGGGCAGGCTTGCACGCAGGCGCCGCAGGAGACGCATTCGGAATCGAAGAAGTTGGCGGCGCCGGTCGCCACCTCCGATTCGAAACCGCGCCCGGCGATGGTCAGCGCGTGGGTGCCTTGCACTTCGTCGCAGGCGCGCACGCAGCGCGAGCAAACGATGCACTTGGAAGGGTCGAAACTGAAATAGGGATTGGAATCGTCGACCGCGGCGTCCAAGTGGGTCTCGCCTTCATCGTATCTGACTGCGCGCAGACCCACGGCGCCCGCCATGTCTTGCAACTCGCAATCGCCATTGGCGCTGCAAGTCAGGCAATCGAGGGGATGGTCCGAGATATACAGCTCCATGACGCCGCGGCGCAGTTTCGCGAGTTTGCCGCTTTGCGTGCGCACGCGCATGCCTTCGCGAACCGGCTCGGTGCAAGCCGCGTGCACCCCGCGCCGCCCTTCGATTTCAACCAGGCACAGGCGGCAGGACCCAAAGGCTTGCAGATTGTCGCTGGCGCAAAGTTTCGGCACGGGAATGCCGGCCTCGACGGCGGCGCGCAAAATGGACGTGCCCGCTGGCACTTCGATGTGCGAGCTGTCGATGCTGACAGCGACTGTCTCCCGGCTCACTGAAGCCGGCGTGCCGTAATCGGTGTCGTCTAGTCTCATGGTCGAAATCCCGCGGGCCCTTTCCCGCAATTTTCCCATCCATGGACGTCGTCCGCTACTGTTTCAGCGCCCCTGCGCTTCACCGCCGATGATCCGGCGGAAACACGCTTTTCAACGCGCTGCGCACGGGAATCGGTGTCATGCCTCCCATCTGGCACAAGCTCGTTTGCTCCATCAAATCGCAAAGCTCTTCGATGACTTCGAGCCGGTTTTCAGTGTAACCCCCGCTGGCCAGCGCCGCCAGCGCTTCCTTGCCGCGCACCGCGCCGATGCGGCAGGGTGTGCATTTGCCGCAGGATTCGTGGGCGCAGAAGGCGAAGGCGTAGTGCGCCTGCTGGAGCAGGTCCACCGTGTCGTCGAACACGACAACACCGCCGTGGCCGATGCCGGCGCCCAGCTCGGCCATGGCTTCGTAGCTGAGCGGTGTGTCCAGGTCGCGCTCGAACAGATAGGCGCCGAGGGGGCCGCCGATTTGCACCGCGCCCAGGGGGCGACCCGAACGTGTGCCGCCGCCGAATTCTTCTATCAACTCGCGCAAACTGACACCGAAGGGAAGTTCGTACAGGCCGCCGCGCCTAATGTTCCCGGCAAGCTGGAAAGTGCTGCTGCCCGTCGATGGGCCCAGGCCAATTTCGGCGTATGCCTTGCCGCCCATTTCGAGTATGCCCGGCACCGAGCACAAGGTGATGACGTTGTGCACCAGCGTCGGCTGCCCGAAAAGCCCGGCGACCGCGGGCACCGGCGGCTTGGCCCGCACTTCGCCGCGCTTGCCTTCGAGGCTTTCGAGCATCGAGGTTTCTTCGCCGCAGATATAGGCGCCGGCACCGATGAAAAGCTCAATCTCGAACCTTTCCAGCAGGCCGAGCCCGCGCGCCACTTTGATGGCCTTGGCGAAAATCTCGGCGGCCAGCGGATATTCGGAGCGCAAATAGACAATTCCCTTGTCGGCGCCGGTGGCGTGGCCGGCGAGCAGCATGCCCTCGATGAGGCGGAAGGGGTCGCCTTCCATGATCAGCCGGTCGGCGAAAGTGCCGGAATCGCCTTCGTCGGCGTTGACCGCGATGTATTTTTGCGGCGCTGGTGTGTCGTGTACGGTCCGCCACTTGATGTGGGCCGGAAAGCCCGCGCCGCCGCGGCCGCGCAATCCGCTGGCCTTGATTTGTTCGATGATGTCGCGCGGTTCGCGCCGGAGTTGTTCATGCAGCCAGGCCGGGTCGTAATCGAATGGATCCATGTGGCCGCAGCGGTCGAACACGATGCGCCGCTGGCGCGCCAGCGCCGGCAGTTCGCGCAATGGGCCGAGCGCGACGGCATCGAGATCGTCGAGATTGCGCACGGGCCCGTAGGCTTCGCCGTCGATGACCAGCATGGGCTCCAGCCAAGCCAGCCCAAAGCCGCCATTGCGGATGACTTCGTGGCCCCGCGTCGCCAGCTCGCGCGCGAGATCGTTCGCGCCCAGCGCGTTGGCCAGGGTTTCGTTGGGCACCAGCACGCGGCTCACGGCAGCAGATCCTCTCCGGCCGCGTGGACGAGCACACGTTCATTGATCATGGCGCAGGGCCCCGAAGCGCAAAGCCCGAGGCAGTAGACGCCTTCCAGGCTGACCGAGCGATCATCACTGGTCTCGCCGAGCCCGATGCCAAGCGCTTCGCTTACTTCTTTCGTGAGTGCGCGCGAGCCAACCGACTGGCAGGCTTCGGCCTGGCAAATGCGAATGTGTTTGCGCCCCGGCGGCGTGGTGCGCAAGTCGGCGTAGAAGGAAACGATGCCGCGCACATCCGCCAGGCTGAGGTTGAAGACATCGGCGACGATGGCGATATGCCCGTCTTCGATATGGCCATGTGCCGCCACGATTTGGCGCAGCGCGGTGATGGGCGCGCCAATTTGCCCAACACAGGCGGCAACCAGTTCGCGAATGGCATCGCTGCTTGGCATCGTCCGGCACCTCCCGGAGACTGGCTTTGAATTATAGCAAGGTCCAGGCCCACTTCAGGAGACGAGGTTTCTTCCGCCGCGCCCCATTCCAGCGTCCAAGCGACCTAAATCCATGAGGCACGATTGCAAGCCAAACCTTTGGGCGAGGCATGCCTCGCCGGTGGGTCCGGGACCCTTGCGATATTCGGGCAAGGCGCATGATTGCCGCTGCGCTTCAGTCCAGCGTCCAGGCGACCCGGATTGGTTGATCGCCGTAAATCAGCAAACCCGGTTCGGTTTCGGTGCTGTAAGCGACCCAGAAGTTCAGCGAAACGCCTTGCAGGCCAAGGCGAATGCCGGTAAGCGCTTCGCGGTAGAGTTGGTAGCCGTGGGCGGGGTCAAACACGGGTTGCCCGCGGGAGATGCCGTTTCTGCCGAGAATGATGATTTCCATGGCGTGCTCCAAATCCCCGGTTGCTGTCGCGGCGGGCAGTTCGCCGCCGCTCCAGGGATGCCACTCGCCATCGGCGTTGCGCGCGAAAAATTGCCCGTCTTCGGTTTCGGCGACAACGTGAAGTTGGCCGGGCCGATTGCGGTGCGCGGGGTCGATGAGCACCGTGGCGTAAATATTGAATTCCTGCCAGGGCCGCAACAATTCCCGCGCCGTCGCGCCGGCGTCGGCGCTGGCGTAGCCGGAAAAATGCGCTTCGGTCGCCGCGCCGTTGCTGCTCACCGCTTCGCCGAGGGCCACCGGGCAAAATTCGCGATTGCCCGAAAGCACGGCAACGCCGCAAATGTCGTCCGGCGACAGGCGCTTGCGCCACTTGTGCGTGGGGCCGTAAGCCATCACCGCGGCATCGATGTAGCCATGCCCGAGGCCGAGGTTGTGGCCAATCTCGTGCAAGGCGACCGAATAGAAGCTGGTTTCGTCAAACACCATCTGTTCGGCGCCGCCTTCGGCGTGCTCGAATTTCTCGTTGAAGAAAATGTCGCCTTCCTCGATCACCGTGCTTGCGCCGAAACCGGCGAGAAAAGTCAGCGCCCAGCCCGCGGCGTGGTCCATCGCGCCGCCGCCGCAATTCGTTTCGCGCCAGCTGACGGTGCTGACATCGTTGCGCGCGGAGCCGGAACCGGACGCGGTGCGGCCGCAATCTTGCGAATCGCGTGTCACCGCGGCGAGATCGAAATAAGGCAGTTCCGTGTTCCAATATTGCACGGAATCGTGAAACAGCGGATCCCAGGCGTCGCCGTCATCGGACTCTCCAGGCACCCAGACGTGCCAGGTGAGCCGGTTGTCTTTCAGCGGCACATCATCGAGATTCTCGAACAGCGGTTTGTAGGCAACCACCGCGGGGCTGGCGGCGGCCGCGGCGGCGACCAGCACAAACCTGGAAATCAATGCGGTCATGCCTTGTCCCATCCCGAATTCTCCCCGCCACGCATTCTACAATTTATCGGGGAAGATCCGATCAGACCGGCGTTCACCACCGCACGGGGTCGTATTGATGGCGATTTTCACCCAGGGGCGAGGGATGCCCCGCCCCGCCCGGCCCGGCCCAGTGCATTGCTGTGGATTCGATCACGGGCGAAGCATACCTCGCCCCTGCAAAGAACTATCGGTTCGCGCTATTGCTCACGCTGCCATTGCAGCCGAGCACTGGTTCCGCCATCGTTGCGCACTTCCAGGAACAAGGTGTTGCCGTCACCGGAAAATTCGAAATAGCGCGGCATCGCTTGACCGAGCATGTTGCTGTTGTAGGCGCCTTCCACGTGGTGGATCACCCTGCGTAGCTCCATGTCTATGCTGAAAGTGCCGAAATAGGCGACGTATCCCGCGGCTTCATCGCTTTCGCCCCAGTTTTCCGGCATCAATTGCGCGTTCATGCGGCCATTGGCCTGGTAGTCGATTCGTCCCACCGAATAGGGACGCCGCACCGCCCCGCCGTCTTCTTCTATCGCGTTGAAACGCACAAGGCTCCAACTGCCAAGCAACAGCGCCTTGACCGCCTCTTCCGTCTCCGCCGTTTGCGCTTCCGCCAAGGGAGCCGTCAACAACGCCGCGGACAAGAAAATCGCCAACCATCCGAATCTTTTCATGATGCATTCTCCGAAAAGCCGAAAATTGAGACTACATGAGCCAGATAATACCTCTCATTTCCCCACATCTTGCATTCTTCGACACGGATAACTCATCAAAATCTTCAGAACGATGTTTCGGCAAAATGGCAACATCGCCAATTTTGGTCGGCGCGATACGCCACTCGTCAGGGCGAGGGGCAGAAATGCCCCGAGTCACTCAGCTTCGCTGCGCGCGGAATGACGCGGTGGCAGACCATTATGCTTTGATTCGGCCACGTCCCAAACGTTGCAAATCAGGACCAAAAGTACAGAATTGCAACAATAATGCCGAGAATAGCCAAATCCCTTGGAAACAGCGCCGCGCAGAATTCGCTCAAGCGCGGAGTTCCTCCAGCAATGCGCGCAAGGGCATGGTTTCCACGTTGCCCGGTTGGACAAATTTGTGAGTGCCGGGGTAGACCACCAGACGGCGACTGGCACCGATGTCTTCGCAGGCGCGGTGGAAGCCGGCGGACGGCTTGGGCTTGGCCAGGGAACGTTTGACCTCGATCGCCCAACGTTGGTCCGGGGCGAATTCCAGCAGCAGGTCGATTTCCGCGCCGCGCTGGGTGCGGAAGAAATATGGCAATGCCCACTCGTGGGCCACGGCTAGAATGCTTTCAATCACAAAGCCTTCCCAGCTCGCGCCGGCGATTGGGTGGCGCAATATGTCTTCCAATGAGCCGATGTTCAGCAAGCTGTGCAGGATGCCGGTGTCCCTGAGGTAAATCTTTGGCGATCTCACCAGGCGCTTGCCGATGTTCGCCGACCATGGCTGAAGACGCCGCACGAGCAGCAGGTCAACCAGCAGGTCCAAATATCGATTCAGCGTGCGGACATCGACCGCCAGCGCCGCGGCAAGTTTCGCCGCGTTCAGCAAGCCGCCCTGGTTGTGCGCCAGCATGGTCCAGAATCGGCGCAAGGTTTCCTCGGGAACCCGTGAATCGAATTGCGGGATGTCGCGTTCGAGGTAGGTGCGGATGAAATCCCTTCTCCAGGCCATGCTTGACCGGTCGGTCCCGGCGAGAAATGATTCGGGATAGCCGCCGCGCAGCCAAAGTCGGTCCGTCGCCCCTTCGAAGCTGTCGGCGACTTCGAGAGGGTCGAATGGATGCAACTCCCGGTAGGCAATGCGCCCGGCGAGCGATTCCGAGGTTTGCCGCAGCAAGTCAATGGAGGCCGACCCGAGAAACAGAAAGTTTCCGCAGCGCCGGCCTTGCCTGCGATAGTCGTCGATCAGGCCGCGAATGGGCTCGAACAAGCCCGGCATGCGCTGAACTTCGTCGATGATGACGAGTTGGTCGACGTATTGGGGAAGCAGGCCGTCCGGTTGTTCAAGCGCCGCCCGGTCTTGTGGATTTTCCAAATCGAAGTACGCCGCGTTGCGCGCACGACCGATTTCAAGCGCGAGGGTGGTTTTGCCGACCTGCCGCGAACCCAGCAGCGCCACGGCGGCCCGCTCCGCCAGCAATTCTTCCACCAAAGCCTTAATTCTGCGCTGAATCATGTTGCATAAATAGCATTATGATGCGTTTTTTACAACATGTTTACGCGAGACCGCGCAGTGACTACTCCCCCCTTGAGGGGAGTCAAAACCGCGAAGCGGTTTTGGAGGGGGGTTGGATGGCGAAAGCTCCACTCCCCCCGCAGAAGGGGGAGTGGAGTGGTTGACGACGCGGCGACAGTTCGCCAAGCGCCGGCGGCGCCGAAGTCGTGGTCGAAGATCAGATCGTGAATTGGTCGATTTGCAGTTCCGGATATTGAGGTTGGTTGTTGACATAATATGTGGAGAACAACAAAACCATGTCGATCGACGCGTCAAAATCTCCATTGTTGTCGACATCAATGAGATACCAACTTTCGGGAAAATCGAAACCGGCGGATGACCGGTCGAAATCGCCAATGTCCACGACAGAATGCCGAGTCACCTCGTTGCCGAATCCATTGGGATTTGGGGTGACGGTTAGAAAAACACCTTTTCCATTGTCGTTGGCGCTAAGCCATTCCAACAAGGAATCCGGTGTTCCGGCGTCGTCACCGTCGCTTTGGTTGATCTGGTCTTCACCCCTGACCCGTTTGATGTTTCCCGTCAGATTCTTGAACAGGGACTCGCCAAGAGATAACGTCAAATCCGTCGAATAACTGAGTTCGTCATGACCGTAAGCTGTACCGTCTTTGTCGAACTTGACTTGGGATTCGGTGGGATCCAAGTAAATGACGGTCGTTTTCCCTACATCACTTGCCCAAATGCTGTCCGCGCCAAGGCCGCCATGGATTGTGTCATCGCCCTCCACACCGTAGAGGATGTCGTCGCCATCTCCGCCGTATATTTTGTCGTCGCCCAAGGTGCCAGCAAAGCTGTCGTCCGCGCTGCTGCCAATAAATTCCGCTCCGGCTACGTTGTATGTAATGTCGATAACCACACCGCCTGTACTTTCGGAGGCGTCGACGAGCTTGATTTTCGCGAATTGCCCCGGATCCCGGAAATTGTAAGGTCTGGTGGCTTTGTCGATGTACAACTTGGCATTGCCCGAAAGGTAAATCGCTTCCACACTTGCGTTGTCATTGGTGGGGCCGTGCAGTGTTACCGTGGTGCGATAATCGCCTGCGTCGGGACGATCCTCCGCCGCCGACTCGGCACCACCGACATTGGCGATGGCATCGATGCGCAGGACTTCGATCTCCCGATCGACGGTCAGATCCAGCACCGTCTCGCCCAAGGTATTGTTCTTCGTGTCTTCGGGGCCGCCGTTCGCGATCAGGGAGAGCTCGAGCACGCCGCTGTATCTTGGGTCGCCCGCTTTCCGGTCCGCCAAATCGTGAACGATGGTCGCCTTGACGTAGTTGGCGAGTCTGTTGATGCTGCCGACCATGGTAATCCCCATGCCGTCGGCCATATTGTTCAGCGTGACCGTGCCTCCGGTGTGCTCGCCGGTGACTTGCACGGCATTCACGCCGAGCAGGGCGACATCGTATTCGGCCTGGTTGCTGCCGCCGATATCGAGTATCTCGAAGTTCGAGAATATCGTCCTCTCGTTGTCTTGATCATCCTTGTAGGCGCCGTCGTCGACTTTCAAGCGCAGCACGTCTGTGCCTTCGCCGCCGTCGACGCTGCTTGCCTTGTTGCCGGCGGCGCCGGCCGCGAAAGTGTCGTCGCCGGCGCCAAGATCAACCGCTATGCCGCTGCTGGCAAACGCGGAAACAGCAATGCTGTCGTTGCCGGAGCCGCCTTGGACTTCTGTCACTGCGCCGCCAACGCCCGATATGTCATTGGCGCCGCTGCTCGCGCCGGCGTCGATCGTTTCCAACTTGCTCATGCCATCCACATTGACTTCGACGACCACGCCGCCGGTCAATGTCAGCCCTTCCACCGTGTCGGAAGCAGCTTCGCCGGCCGCGTTCAGCAGTCCAATTGTCAAGCTTCCCGCGCCGGTGATGGTGACCGCCTTGGCGCCCGAGGCAAGGGAGAAATCGGAATCGCCGGCGACATCGATGGAAACGTTTTCCACGGCGCTCTTGCCGCCAAGACGCAGTTCGCCTGGGAGCGCGCCCGGGAAGTGGCTGCCGAAGGCATCAACGGTAAGCGCCAGGTCCCGCGCGCTGTCAACGTTGTTGCTGACGACAACAATGGCGTCGTTGTTGCTCAAGCTCAACTCGCCGAGGACGTTGGAGTACAGGTGGACCGAAGCTTTGTCCCCGCTGTTTTCCAAGATGGCCGCGTCGCTGCGCGTCTTTGTCACAACCACCCGGCCAACAGCCAAACCAGCGGGTTGCGTCTTGTGCTCGTACCAGGTTTCTGTGGTAGTGCCCGCCACCGGTGTGAAAGTGTTGTTTGAATAGGTTCCGAACTGCTTCACCGTCTCGCTTGGGGTAAGGGTGGTGTTGGTTGCGGAAATTGTCGCTACGATCGGCTTCAGACCACGGGTATCACCCGCGCCCAGGTCGCGCCCCGTTTCGTCCAAGGATGCGCTGATGAGTGTATCGGAATGGGTGCTCGCGCTGTTGACGGTGACGCTGGCGCCGCCCATGATTGAAACACCCGTGGTTTGCTTGGAGGAATTTACGCTAACCGCCGTGTCTTCTCCAACGGTGAGCGACAGTTCACCGCCCGCCCCGGTAACGGTCACCGTTTCGCCGCCGAAAGTGCGCAAAGCTTCGACCGTTGCGCCCGCCACGCTGACATCAACGTCGGAGGTGTTTCCAAATCGGCCGAGGGTGACCGTTTCGAGACCTTCCCATCTGGTCAGATTGGCGTCGATTTTGCCGCGCGCGCTGAGGTAGACGTTCTCCACATTGCGCACGTCGGCGCCGTTGACATCGATTTCGAGGTCTTCAGCGAAGAAAATTTCCAATGTGTCGTTGCCGCCTCCGCCGTCGATACTGTCGAAGGAGTTGAGCGTTTCACGGTCGTTGCCGTCGGGTTCGGCGATGATCAGGTCCGCGGCCGCGCCGCCTTCGATGTTGTCGCGCAGCGTGGTGAGATAGATTGGGTCCGACGGGTCCAAATATTCGTTGAAGTTGGCGCGGATGTCTTCCAGGCCGACCTCGCTGGTGACGTCGCGCAAGACGCGGCTGTTCGGGCCGCTTTGGCGCAATGCAACCGTGTAATATTCGGCCACCACCAACTTGTTGTAGAGCGCGGTGGCGGCGGCGCCGAAGTCGGCGAAGCCCGGATGGTCTTCGCCCTGGGTGAGTACGTCGTTCAGGTAGATCATCAATTGCAAGGCGAGTTGGCCGCGGCTGGTCCCTTCGTCGAGTATGCCGGTGACGACGCCCACGGCGGCGCTCATCAAGGCTTCGGAGATTTCACCGCCGAGGGTCGCGTCCAGCATGGAACTGGCGAATTCTTCGTTGGTGAGAAACGAGGGGTAGATGGCCTTGTAGGCATCGGAATCCGCGATGTGGTTCGCGATGTCCTCGATGGTCATGCCGTCATTGACGGCCTTGACCCATTCGTTGAGTCGGTCGGTGCCCGGAGCGCTGCCGAGCATCACCACTGACAGGCCAATCAGGCCGGATCTGACTTCTTCTGTAACCGCCATTTTCAATACTCCTGAATTGTTTTTTCCAAGCCCCGCATCAACAGCCTTCGCGTTTCATGACGCTCCGCGGCAGCCTCTACCGCGCAGGCTGGTTGCCGATTTGTTAGACAGCCTAACCCAGACACAGGCGAAAAAGGAACAGCAATTTGCGCGAAGTCGCCGAATGTCCATGAAGAGGCGGTTTGGTTGGGAGATTCTGCGACTCCGCGCAGAATGACGATTGGAGTCGGTTGGGTTTTACTCGGTGAAGTCGGCGTACTGAAGTTCGTTGTAGTTGGCGCCGTTGGCTTGCAGCCAGATGACCATGTCGGTGGATGAGTCGAAGTTTCCGTTTTTGTTGACGTCGATCAGGATCCAGACTTGGCGGGATGCGGTTCCGTCCGGCAGGCGGTGGTTGTCGCGCAGTTCCACGATGGAGTGCTGGGTGACTTCGTTGCCGAATTGATCTTCAATCGGGGTGCTGGTTTTGAAGACGTCAACGCCGCTTTTGTTGGCGCGGAGCCATTCCAGCAGGGTGTCCGGCGTGCCGGCGTCGTCATCGTCCATGGAATCGATCTGGCCCTCCCCGCGGACTTCTCTTATGGTGCCGGAAAGGTTTGCGAACAGCGTCTCGCCCAGCGCGATTGTGAAATTGGCGCTATTCTCGCGAATCTCATCGAAGCCATGGGCTTCGCCCTCGGCGTCGAATTTGACCCGGGATTCGGCGGCCGATTCGTACGCGATCGTCAGGCTGCCGGCTTCATTCTCGAAAACATCCGCACCCAGGCCGCCATGCAGCGTGTCGTCGCCGCCGCCTCCGTTGAGGTGGTCGTCGCCGGCGCCACCGAATATTTCGTCGTCGCCGTTGCCGCCGCTCAGCGAGTCATTGCCGCTGCCGCCGATCAATTCCTGCTCCTGGTTTGTAGCGCCGCGAAAATCGACAGTCACGCCACCGCTGTTTCCGCCGGCGTCCAGAAGCTCGACCTGCCCGAATTGTCCGCTTGAAGAGAGGTTCAAGCGCGCGTTGCCGGTGACGAGGATTGCTTCCAGGCTGGCTTCGCCGCCGGCTCCGGTCAGCGTCAACGCATTTTCATAGTCGGCGGCGGTGGGTCGATCCTCCGCGTCGGTCTCGGCGCCGCCGGCATTGGCGCTGGAGTTGATGCGCAAGGTCTCGATTTCCGCATCGACGGTCAACGTTAACGTGGCCTCGCCGGTGGTGTTGGATTCGGTGTCCTCGCGGCCGCCGTTGGCGGTCAGCGCGGCGTCGAATTCCCCGCTGTATCTCGGGTCGCCCGCGGTTCGGGTCGGCAGGATGTGCACGATTTCAGCGGATACGCCGCTGCCGCCGCCCTGGACGCTGAGGCCCATGCCGTCGGCCATGTTGTTCAGCGTGACGGTGCCGCGGGTGCCCGCGCCCGTTACGCGCACCGAACTCACGCCAAGCAGCGCGATGTCGTAGCTGGCCCCGGCGCTGCCGCCGACATCGAGTATTTCGAAGTTCGAGAAAATCGTTCTCTCTACGTCTTGGTCGTCATTATAGGAGCCGTCGTCGACGGTCAGGCGCAGCACGTCCACGCCGGCGCCGCCGTCCACTTTGCTTGCTTTGTTGCTCGTGCTGCCTGCCGTGAAATCGTCGTTGCCGGCGCCGAGGGCGACCGCTATGCCGTCGGCGGCAAAGGCGGACAAGCTTACCGTGTCGCTGCCTGAACCACCGGTGAGGGCGGTTACGTTGGCGCCAACGTCCTTGATCGAGTTGGCACCGCTGCTGGCGCTGGCGTCGATGGTTTCCATTTCAATCATGCCGCCCACATTGACTTCGACCCCGCCGCCGCCAGCCAGGGTGAGCGATTCCAGCGCGTCGGCGGCGGCGTCATTGGCGGCGTTGCGCAAGACGATCTTCAAGTCGCCTTCGGCGCTGATGCTGACCGTTTTCGAATCGGAGGCGAGAATGAAATCGGAATCTTCGAAAACATCGATGTAAACGTTTTCCACGGCGCTCTTGCCGCCAAGATGCAATTCGCCGGGGAGCGCGCCCGTGAAGTGGCTGCCAAAGGCGTCCACGGTCAGGGCCAGGTCTTCCGCGTTATCGACGTTGTTTTCGACAATGACGATGGCGTCGTTGTTGCTCAGGCACAGTTCGCTGAGGACATTGGTGTAGAGGTGGACCGAAGGTTTGTCCCCGCTGCCCGCCAGCTTGGCCGCCTCCTGAGGCTCATCGGTCACGACGACTTGGCCGACGGCCAATGCGGCGGCGGGCTGCGCCGGCAGCTGGTACCAGGTTTTGGCGGAATTGTTGGGAATTGGCGTGAAGCTGTTGTTCGCATAGGTTCCGTACTGTGTCACCGTACCGCTGGGGGACAGGCTGGCGTTGTTGTCGGGCACTTCCTGGACGATGGGCGTCAGACCCCGGGTGCCGCCTTCGCCCAAATCGCGCCCCGTTTCGTCCAGGGATGCGCTGGCGAGCGTATCGGAATGCGTGCTGGCGCTGTTGACGGTGACGCGGGCGCCGCCCGTCACCGAAAGAGCGGTGGTGTGCTCGCCGGAATTTACGTTGACAGCCGCGCTCTCTCCGGCTTCCAGGGTCAGCCCGCCGCCCGCGCCGGTGATGGTTGCATCGCCGTCGAAAGTGCGCGCGGTCTCAACCGAGGCGCCCGCCACGGTGAGCGAAACTTCGGCGGCGTTGCCGAAGCGGCCAAGGGTGACAATTTCGACGCCTTGCCAGTTGCCCAGGTCGGCGCTAATGCCGCCGCCCGCGCTGAGATAGATGTTTTCGACATTGCGCACTTCGGCGCCGTCGACATCGATTTCCAGGGTTCCGAGAACAAAAATCTCCAGCGTGTCGTTGCCGCCGCCGCCGTCGATGGAG
Organism: uncultured Pseudohongiella sp.; assembly: GCA_965221015.1. GTDB lineage: Bacteria > Pseudomonadota > Gammaproteobacteria > Pseudomonadales > Pseudohongiellaceae > UBA9145. The sequence continues at coordinate 2,598,099 of OZ244859.1, forward strand.
TCGAACGGGTCCAGCGTTTCGCGGCCGTTTTCATCGAGCCCGGCGATAATCAGGTCCTCGGCTTCGCCGGCGGCGATATTGTCGCGCAGGACGGTGAGATAGATCTGCGCCGGCGAATCGAGCAGGCTTGGGATGGTGTCGATGAATTCGTCGACGTCTGTTTCGCTGCTGATGTCGCGCAAAATGCGGCTGTTGGGGTCGGCTTCGCGCAATTCCAGGGTGTGGTGCTCGGCGACCTGGCGCTTGTTCCAGAGCGCGGCGGCCGCGCCGCCGAGGTCGGCGTGGGACGGGTGTCCGGCGCCTTGGGCGAAAATCTCATTCAGCGCCTGCATCAGCGCCAGCGCGAGTTGGCCGCGGCTGGTGCCGCCGTCGAGCATGCCGATGACGATTTCCACCGCGCCGGCGAAAAACTCCGTGGAGACTTCGGCGCCGATGTTCGCGTCAAGCAGGGATTCGGCGAATTCCGCGTTGGTGAGGAAGGCGGGGTGGGCGTCCCGAAAGGCGTCGGAGGCGGCGATTTGCTCGGCGATTTCCTCGATGGTCATGCCCTCGTTGAAGGCCTTGACCCATTCATTGAGCCGTTCGGTGCCAGGGGCGCTGCCGAGCATCACCACCGACAGGCCGATCAGGTCGGATCTGACTTCCTCTGTCAACGCCATTCTTGATTCTCCTTTGCGTTTGGGTTACGCCTGTGCCGCGCAATCATAACCGACACGCGGGCTGAATTTCTTCCGCAAAGGATGGCGAAGGAGAATATTTAATCGCAGAATGGCACACACCCACCAGCAGAACCCCGGCTGGGCCGGGGTTTGCTGGGGATGGCGAAGTGATGGATTCGCCGGGCTGGTTCTCAGGCTTCGACGTCGCTGTAATCAAGGTCGCGATATGCAAAGGATTTTCCTTGAATCCAGATCACCATGTCGATGGAAGCGTCGAAATCTCCATCCTTATCGACATCAATTAGAATCCAGTTAGATCGTTGACGGCCAAAATCGCGCAGATCCACGACCGAATGCTGGGTGACTTCGTTGCCGAATGCATCCACAAGCGGCTCGCTTGTGATAAAAACATCATCGCCGTTGTTGTTTTGCTGGATCCATTCAAGTAGAGAATTCGGGGTATTGGCATCGTCACCATCCCTTGAGTTGATCTGATCATCCCCGCGGTAAGTTTTGATGGTTCCGGAAAGAGCCGCATAAAGCGTTTCGCCCAGAGCTATTCTGAAATTGCCTTGATCATATGAATCCCATAATATCCTGTCATAGCCGTAAGCATTGCCTTCCTCATCGAATTTGACTTGGGACTCGGCGGCCGATTCGTAATTGAGGGTTATTCGGCCCTGAGCTGTTGTGAAAGTGTCCCCTCCAAGGCCACCCCACAGGTCGTCATTGCCGTTGCCTCCATCGATATAGTCGTCACCAGCACCGCCGAAAATCTTATCGCCGTGGTGTATGCTGCCATTCAACCGGTCATTGCCGCTGCTACCGATAATTTCCACTTTTCGGTCTGCATAGGCATAAACATCCACACCACCGCTGTTTTCCGAAGCGTCAATTAGCCTGAATTTTTGGGCTTGTCCCGGCCCGGTGCGAATTTTTACCTGCGCATTGCCGGTGATGAAGATTGCCCTCACGACGGCGGTGCCAGGACTGCCATCCAGCACCAGATTGTGAAAATAATCAGCCGCGACGGGTTGTTCATCCTCCGCCGATTCGCTGCCACCCACATTGGCGTTGGCGTGAATGCGCAGGGTTTCAATGTCCCGATCATGCCAAAGTCTCAAATCCGTCTCGCCCAAAGTGTTGCTCTTCGTGTCCTCTTTGCCACCATTCGCGGTCAGATAAATGTCGAGAATCCCGCTGTTTGGCCCGTCGCCCACTTTCCGGTCCGCCAGGTCATGGAGGATATTCGCCTGAATCGGGTTGGGGCTTTCCGTGGCGCTGCCAATGACCGAGATTGGCGCGCCGTCGGGCATGTTCAACACGGAGATCCTGGCCGTCTGGCTCTTGCCGGAGACTTGGACGGAATCTACGCCGAGCAGCGCGATATCAAACTCTAGTCGGCCACTGCCGCCGACATCGAGGATCTCGAAGTTCGAGAATATCGACTTTTCGATCCCTTGGTCGTCGGTGTAGGCGCCATCGTCGACGGTGAGGTGCAGCACGTCCACGCCATCGCCGCCGTCTATTCGGCTTGCTTTGTTGCTCGCGACATCTTCGGCGCGGAAGTGATCGTCGCCGGCGCCGAGGTCAACTGCCAAGCCGCTATTGGCGTGGGCGGCCAAGGTCACGGAGTCACTGCCGGAACCGCCGGTGAGGACGGTTACTACGCTGCCAACGCCGCTGAAAGAGTTTGCGCCGCTGCTGGCGCCGGCGTCGATGGTTTCCAACTTGTCCATGTCCTTTACACTGAGCGTGATTCCGCCCCCGTTGGCGATGGTTAGCGATTCCAATGCGCTGGCGGCGGCATCGTTGGCCGCGTTGTTCAGATCGAGCTTCAAGCCGCCGTCGCCTTTGATGCTGACCGTCTTCGCGCTTGAGGCGAGGATGAGATCCGAATCGCCGGCGACATCGACGGATATGTTCTCCACAGCACTTTTGCCGCTGAGATGCACTTCGCCGGGGAGCGCATCCTCGCGGTGCGTGCCAAAGGTGTCTATGTTTAGGGACAGATCCACGGCGTTGTCCACGTTGTTGTTGACGACGACGATGGCGTCGCCGTTGCTCAGGCTCAGTTCGCTGAGTACGTTCGAATACAGGTGGATCGTGGCCGTGTTGTCCGCATTGCGTCCAGTTTTGTCCAAGGAAACGCTGGCGAGCGTGTCGGAGTGCGTGCGCTCGCTGTCTACGGTGACACTGGCGCCCCCCGCCACCGAAAGCGCGGTGGTTTGCTTGGCGGAGTTTACGGTGACGGCCGTTGTCCCACCGGCGGATAGAGACAGTTCGCCGCCCGCGCCGGTGACGGTCACTTTTTCACCGCCGAAAGTGCGCAGTGCGTTGACCGTTGCGCCGGTCACAGTGACCTCTACGTTGGACGTGTTGCCGTAGCGTCCGAGGGTGAGATGTTCCACTTCCTCCCACGTGGTCAAATCGGCGTCGATATGGTCGCGGGCGCTGAGGTAGATATTCTCCACATTGCGCACGGTGGCGCTGTTGGCGTCGATTTCGATTTCTTCGCCGAAATAATACTCGAGCGTGTCCAACCCGTCGCCGCCGTCTATGCGGTCGTAGGAGTTCAGCGTGTCGCGGCCCCTGTCGTTGGGTTGGGCGATGATCAGGTCAGCTGCGGGTCCGCCCGCGACCGTATCGCGCAGGGTGGTGAGGTAGATCGGGTCCGGAGGGTCAAGATAATCGCTGAAGTTGTCGATAATGTCGTCCAAGCCTACTTCGCTGGTGATGTCGCGCAGGACGCGGCTGTTCGGGCCGGTTTGGCGCAGTGCAACTGTGTAATATTCTGCCACCACCAATTTGTTGTAAAGCGCGGCTGCCGCGCCGCCGAAGTCGGCGAAGGCCGGGTGTTCTTCGCCTTGGGTGAGCACATCGTTCAGGTAGATCATCAATTGCAACGTGAGTTGGGCGTGGGTGGCGCCTTCGTCGAGTATGCCGGTGACGATTTCCACGGCGGCGCTCATCAAAGCTTCGGAGATTTCGCCGCCGAGCGCCGCGTCGAGCATGGACCTGGCGAATTCTTCGTTGGTGAGAAAAGAGGGGTAGAGCGCCTTGTGGGCTTCTGACTCCGCAATTTGGTTCGCGATGTCTTCAATTGACGCGCCGTCGTTGACGGCTTTGACCCATTCATTGAGCAGCTCGGTGCCGGGAGCGCGGCCGAGCATTACCACTGACAGGCCGATCAGGCCGGATCGAAATTCTGATGTTATTGCCATTTTGATTATTCCTCTAACTCTATGTTGCTGGGCTTGCGTAATATTTCCGGCTTGCGCCGAGTTTCGAATACATCCTGGATGGCGCGGGCCAACCCAGAATTGGTATGCAATAATAACTGCAACTTCTACAAAAAAAACAGACTTTTTTGGATTTATTGCATGCTACCGGAAGTTCGAGAGTAGCTGCTGATTTGCGGTCCCGGAAACCCGGCGAGACTCAGCGAATTCGCGCAGAATTACGTGGGGGGAGTGGCTTCGCTGCGCGCCTGGCCTGTTCTTTGGAGATTTTGCGGCTCTGCTTGCTTCAACGCACCTTGATGTACTTGCGCAGGCGCTGGGGCCGGGGTTCGCCGGCGAAGATGCTGCCGTGGCGGTCCACCGCGATCGACTCCGCGCCGCTGCCGCCCTGGGTGATGGGCGGGTTGTCGCCCATGTCAAGAATGAAATGTTCGACCCAGGCGGTCTCCACGTCGCCGACGCGGATGCCTTTCTCCCAGCCAGGGTTTTGGGTCATGTCGGATTCGGAATCGGCGACGTAGATGGTGCCGTCGGCGGAGATCCAGATGTCGCTCGGCATGCCGAATTGGGTCCAGACGGACAGGAAATTGCCGTCTTGGTCGAAAATCGAGATGCGCTTGTTGCCCCGGTCGGCGACGAAAATGCGCCCGTCCGGGGCCATCGCCAAGGCGTGGGGGCCAAGCAATTGCCCCGGACCATAGCCGGTTTCGGCGAAATCCATGATGAATTCGCCGCCCGCGGAATATTTCACAATGCGGTTGTTGCCGTTGTTGTTGTGGCCGTCGGCGACGAAAATGTCACCGTTCGGCGCGGTCACGACATCGCTGGGATTGGTGAAATGGTAGGGGCCGTCTCCCGACACGCCGGCCTCGCCCAGGGTCATGAGCACTTCGCCGGTTGGCGAGAATTTGAACACCTGGTGGCCGTAGGGCTGCCCGTAAGGCGATTCGCCGCTGCCGGCCTCGGTGACCCAAAGATTGCCGTCGCCGTCCACGTGCAAGCCATGGGGCCAGGCGAACATGCGGCTGCCGAATTCGCGCACGACATTGCCGTCGGGGTCAAATCTCAAGATGGGGTGGAGGTCGGACTGGTCGCAGTAGGTCTGGCTGCCGCGGGGCGTGCCGTCGTTGCCGCAGCGCACGATGGCCCAAAGATGTTCGCCGTCGCTATCGATGTGGACGCCGCCGGGAGAGCCCATGGCCCGGTCGCCGGGGAGTTTCGCCCAGGGCTGGCCGATCAGGCCGGGGCCGGTTCCCGCCTGCAATCCATCCGCAGGACGCCAGGGATTGCGCCCCGATTGGGCGTTGGCCTCTCCCAGCATCAAAGCAAAGGCCAGCACCATGGCAACTGCATGGGCGAATCGCTTTTCAGCATTGCTGTTCATTGGACTCTTTCCTCCTGCGCTCACTTTTTCGATCAGGGCTCTTGCGCGGCGAGCCGCTCCAGCTCGCGCGCGCCGCGGAGAATGTTCGCCATGGCGTAATTGCCTTCATGGCAGGCGTTAACAAAAGACAGCCTCCCAGGAGCGCAAAACCATTGTCAGCCGCGTTGGATCAAAGTGCAAGCACAATTGCGTGCTTGCTTTGAACGCGCGTCTCTTGACTATTGCGGCTTGCTTTGCCCGTTCAGCCAATGGTCGGCGTCGAGACGGATTTCGTAACGGGTGCTCGGCCCTCCACTCTCTTCAATTTTTCCGATGGCACCTTCAACAAGCAAGGACTGAAGATCGCGAGTCGCGGTTGCTTTCGAGCAATCGACAATTTTCATGTATTTTTTTGCGGAAATTCCGCCTTCGAAGCCGTCAATTCCCTGCTTGAACATTCGAGCAATCACCTGATGTTGCCGGGCATTCATGACGCCGCTGTATTTTTCGTAGAACCTCGTCTTGGCGACGACGAAATCAAGGATGGATTGGGTGCGATCAAGTGCATCTTTCGCCAACGCAAGGAAATAACTGATCCAGCGGTCCACGTGGAGCCCGCCCGTGGTGGCTGCTTCCAGTTGGCTGTAATACTCCTTGTTTGAGGCGGCACTGGCCGCAATCGCGGAAGAAATTCCGGTTATGGAGGGGTGACCGAACGACTGGGAAAATGCATGGTCCGAGATGGCGCGACCGATGCGGCCGCTGCCATCTTCGAAAGGATGAATCGCTTCAAACCAGAGATGGGCGACTGCCGCCTTGATTGGCGATGAAGCTGTATTGTTGTACCAATCGAGGAAGCGTGACATTTCAAATTCGACCGCTGCGCCGGGGACCGCCTCAAATACAACCCTGCCGCCATATCGGGAGTCGGCGACAACCTCTTCAGTCACGCGGTACATGCCACTCAGCACGGGATGGGCGGGGGTTGGAATGACAACCATGCCCTGCCACTCGCACAGCAGCTTTGCTGTCAGTGGCTCCGACCACTTCTGCATCACTTCATGCAGCAGCCGGGAAATTCCTTGGGCTCTGGGGTCGAGGTTGGCCGGGGCGGGTTCGTCACCGATCCCGATCAGCGCTTTGACGGAAGAACGGACAGAAGCTCGGTCAAGGTGCTCCCCCTCGATAAGGCTTGTTTTAATGGCCTCCGAAATGACCGTATCGGCAATGGACTCCTCGACGTAAGGCGAAGGAAGCGCTTCCAACTTTCCGTAAATTCGACCGGATTGCTGCTGCAGGGCCATCGTCTCGGCGACGTGCAAGGTCTCGTCGAAAACGAAGGCGGGCCAATCAATTTGCTGCCAAATCCATTGCATTTTGGTCTTTGAGCCGATAACAACATAAAATCGGCTCAAGATTAGCACGTTTTTGAGCCGATAAGCCGCCAAAACTTGCTGCGATGTTGCGCCCAAACTCGTTGGCCGGCCGCTTTTTCTCGCGCTCGCGCGCGCTCTGTGGCATCTTCGAGTGTGGAGATTTCAACGCACCGTCAGGGGGTAGCGCATGAAAATCGCGGAATCGATCTTGAAAGCCGCCTTTGGCGGTTGCCTGTTGGCCCTGGTGGCCTGTGGGCCGCAAGAACAGGTGGACTCCACTGCAACCGCGCCAGCGGGCGATGGGCCCGCCGCGGCGGGCGCTGAACCGTCCTCGGCCGTCGCCATCGATCAGGACGATATCGGCGGCGTGGTCCGCAGCGCAAATGGGCCCGAAGCCGGAGTCTGGGTGATCGCCGAAACCAACGACCTGCCCACGCTGTTCTCCCGCAGCGTGGTCACCGACGATGACGGGCGTTACCTGATTCCCGACCTGCCGGCGGCGCGGTATGAAGTCTGGGTGCGAGGCTATGGCCTGGTGGATTCGCCTAGGGTCGCCGCGGCGCCGGGCCAAACGCTTGATCTCGATGCCGTGACCGCCCCCGATGCCGCCGCGGCCGCGCAGTATTACCCCGCCGGGCATTGGTATTCGCTGCTCGAAATTCCCGCCAAAGACGAGTTTCCCGGCACCGGCCCCGAAGGCAATGGCATTTCGCCCGACATTCACAATCAAGCCGATTTCATCCGGCGCGTGACCAACGGCGGCTGCCTCGCCTGTCATCAAATGGGCAACGCGGCCATACGCAATATTCCCAACCTGTTCAGCGGCTACGACACGTCCATCGAGGCCTGGAACCGCCGCGTGATGTCGGGCCAGGCCGGCGGCTCCATGGTCCGCGGGCTTGCCGCCATGGGCGAGCGCGGCGTGGCGATGTACGCCGATTGGACCGACCGCATCGCCGCCGGCGAGTTGCCCCCCGCGCCGGAACGCCCCGCCGGGCTCGAGCGCAATGTGGTGATCACCGTATGGGACTGGGCCGACCCGACCGCCTACCTGCACGATCTGGTTTCCACCGACCGGCGCGACCCCACCGTAAACGCCTACGGCCGGATTTACGGCGCCCTGGAGGAAAGCGCGAACTACCTGCCGGTGCTGGACCCAGCGACCCATACGATCTCGCAAGTGCCGGTGTTCCCGGAAGATCCGCAGTACAACCCGCCGCCGCCCACTCCCCTGGCGGAATCGCCCTATTGGGGCGACGAGCCGATTTGGGACGCTTCCACTTCGGTGCACAACCCCATGCTCGACCACGAAGGCAGGGTCTGGATTACCGCCCGGGCGCGGGCGCCGGACAATGTGCCCGAATTTTGCCAAGAAGGTTCCGATCATCCATCGGCCCAAGTGTTTCCGACCGGCCGCGCCGGCCGCCATCTCGGCGTTTACGACCCCGAGACCGACGTCTACACGCCGATCAACACCTGCTTCGGCACGCATCATTTGATGTTCGCCGAAGACGAGGACCACACCTTGTGGACCAGCGGCGGCGGCAATGTGATCGGCTGGCTCAACACCCGGGAGTTCCTGGAAACCGGCGATGCCGTGGCGGCCCAGGGATGGACGCCTTTCATCCTCGACACCAACGGCAACGGTGTGCGCGATGCGGATTACACCGAACCGGGCGAAGCTGTGGACCCCGCGCGCGACATGCGCATTGTCGGCCGCTACTATGGTGTTGCGCCGGCGCCCGACGGTTCTGTTTGGGGTTCGTCCCTTGGCTACCCTGGCGCCGTGGTGCGGCTTGTGCCGGGAGACGACCCGGCCACGACCGCGCTCACGGAAATTTTCCAGCCACCGCTGGACGCCAACGGCGACCCGGTCGAAGGCTTCTCGCCCCGGGGCATGGACATCGACCGCAACGGCGTCGTCTGGGCGGCCATGGCCAGCGGCCACATGGCGAGTTTCGACCGTTCGCTTTGCCGCGGCCCGCTGAACGGGCCGGAAGCGACGGGGCAACATTGCCCGGAAGGCTGGACCTTTTACACCGAGCCCTTGCCCCAATTCAAGAATCTGGACTTGCCGGGAAGTTCCGAAGGCAGCTATTACACCTGGGTGGACCAGTTCAACACTTTCGGCCTCGGCGAGAACACGCCCATCAACACCGGCAACCAATCCGGCGCGCTGCTCGTGCTCAATGAAGGCGAGTGGGTCCGTTTGCGGGTGCCCTACCCGCTCGGATTCTTCACCAAGTGGCTGGACGGCCGCATCGACGACCCCGACGCCGGCTGGAAAGGCCGCGGCCTGTGGGCCACCTACAGCAGCCGCGCGCCCTTCCACATGGAAACCGGAGCGGGCACCACGAGCAAGGTCTACCAGTTTCAGATGCGGCCCGACCCGCTGGCGAGGTAGAACATTTCAGCGGCGGGCCGTAGCGGAGCCCAAGCGCTTGCGGCCCGCCGCGAAAGATGCAGCGGCGGAATTCAACCGCGGCGGCCTCAGTTTTCGGATTCGAGCCGCATGTAGTGCTCGACTTCCTTGAGCCGGGCGCCCTTGAGGGTCATTTCCATCGAGTAATTGCCTTCGTGGCAGGCGTACTCGTAGGGGATTTGGTCGGTCTTCGGCCAGAACATTTCGCCGCTGTAGCTGTCGGTGTAATCGGCGTCTTCCACGGTGAATTGATACACCAGGCCGCCGCCCGCCGCGGGGCTGAAGCGCTCGATGACGCGGCGGTCCGCCCGTTGACCGGGCTGGTCCAGAAAATTGATGGTTTCCACGACCAGGGTGTCGCCTTCCCAGCGGCCAGCGGAATCTCCGTCGTACCTGGCGAGCGCGGCGGGTATGCGCCGCTCGTCGCCGATGCGGATGATGCGCGCCCAGTTCATCCATTCGACGTACAGCATCAGGTAGTCGTCGGTCTGCACAATGGTCTTGATGTTGTTGTAGGCGCGCGAAGTGATCGGAATCGTGGCGGCGGGGAAATAGATGCAGCGCACTTGCAACATCTGGTTTTCCGGGCCGTCAAAGGGCTGGTCGCCGGTTTCGAGCCACCAGGCGCCGCCGAGATCTTCCCATTCGAAACGGGGCGCCGCGTCGGCCTTGGCCTGCCCCTCCGGGGTCAGCGGCGGCAACCTGCCATTTTCCGGATAGGTCAGGATGGATGTGCGATAGCGTCCGTCGAGGGCAAAGGCGTCGTCGCCCCGGTCGAACCAGAAATCGTTGTAGGAGCCGATAGCGCCGCCCTGTTCGGGCGGAGGCCGGTCGGGGTCGCCCGGCGCGGAATCGGCCGCGCGGATGCCCAATTCCCGCTCGCGCAGTTGCCGGACTTCGTCCTCATCGAGATAGAGCCGGTCGCCAAAGCGCGCGGGGCGCTGGAACGGAGTCAAGGTGGAAACGTCGTAATTGCCGCCGAAGTCGGGTTTGCCCGAGGCCGTGCGCGGAAACCCCTCTTGCGCGGCGGCATGCGCCGCGGCGAGCAGCAACGCCGGAAACAGGATTAGTGCCGAGAGAATTCTGAACATGGTTTTCACCTCTTCAAGGTCCGCAACACTAAACAATCATTTCGCATATTCGGTCAATCCGGTATGCGCTGAACATTCCATTCCCCAGGATTCGCATCGGCAATTTCCGCTCTGCCTCTGAGATTCCGCGGCTTCGCTTCGCCGCGCGCGGAATGACGGGGCAAATGGCCATCCAGATTGGCCCGGTTTTTGTGATCGATTGTGAACGCTGCAATGCCGACCCATCAATGAAGGGAATAGGCTCCTTCCCGGCGACCCGAATCCGCCCGCGCATTCACGGCCTATTGCAGCGAGGGGTGCGCGTACCCGGTCGGCAGCACCTGGGCATGATCGACGCGAATGCTCAGATAAGTGATTTGCTCTTGAATATGCCGGAACCCATGGGGAACGCCCGCCGGAATCACAACGATATCGCCCGCCGCGATAACCTGCACCTGGCCGTTGCTCACCGTGCGCCGGCCGCTCGGGCCGATCAATTCCAGGACCGAGGTATTGTCGGCGGGAAATTCAATGGCGTCCGATTCATCGCCGCCGGTGACCAGAATGCCCGAGCCGGACAGTATGTAATACACCTCGGTCACTTCGTGATGCAGGATTGCGGTGACCTCCTCGCCTTCGGTGCGCGTTCCCACGCGGCGCAAAATGCCCACCGCCACATTGAGATCGTCGCCGATATCGACGACCCGCACCTGTTGATCGATCGTGTCGCCCAGATTCTCGAACACGGTCATGATCTCCCCGGCGGGGATATGGGTGGCGTTGTCCGGTGTTTGCGCGAATGCGCCGCCGGCCAGGCAGCCGGTAAGCAGTGCCGCGAAAAAAGTCTTCACAGTCTTGTCGTTCATGCTTTATCTCCAATAGTGGGCGAAGAAATTCTTGATTCTCCCTGAGCGGAGCCACGCTTGTGCTAGACTAGCCGGCTTCTGCGGGACTTGAGTGTCCCCGCAAAATCCCGCAAAACTTCTGCGTATTGAACACGACCTGAACATGAACCCGCAAGCAATTTCCACCCAATCGGACCTTTACGACCAACTCAAAGAAATCGTCGGCCCCGCCGGGTACCGGGAAGGCGAGGATATCGAGCCGAAAAATTTCGCGGATGTGATGGAAGGCCGGGCCATTCGCCCGCCGCTGCTGTTGCGCCCGGCGACGACCGGCGAAGTCTCCGCGATTCTGGCCCTGTGCCACGCCGCCGGCCAGCCGGTGGCGCCCCAGGGCGGCATGACCGGCCTCGTTTCCGGCGCCGCGCCGCTGGAGAATGAAGTCTGCCTCAGCCTCGAACGCATGAACAAGGTGCTCGAACTCGACCCCTACACCAGCACCATGACCGTGGAAGCCGGCGTGCCGCTGCAAGTGATTCAGGAGCGGGCCGACGCCGAAGGGTTATTGTTCCCCCTCGACCTCGGCGCCCGCGGCAGTTGCACCATCGGTGGCAACCTGTCCACCAACGCCGGCGGCAACCGCGTCATCCGCTACGGCATGACCCGCGAACTTGTGCTCGGTCTGGAAGCGGTGCTCGCCGATGGCACCGTCATCGACAATCTGCACAAATTGCGCAAAAACAACACCGGCTACGACATCAAGCAATTGTTCATCGGCAGCGAAGGCACCCTCGGCATCATCACCCGGGCGGTGCTGAAACTGTTTCCGCAGCCCGCGAGCCAGGCGGTGGCCATGGGCGGCCTCGGCTCCTTCCAGCAAGTCGCGGACCTTCTCGTGCACGCCCAGGCCAAGCTCGGCGGCAATCTGAGCGCATTCGAAGTGCTTTGGCAAAACACCTACAAGCTGGTCGACGCCCACGTGCCCCACGCCAGCGTGCCATTGCCGGACAGGCACGCTTTTTATGTGCTCATCGAAAGCATGGGTTCCCACGAGGCCACCGACGGCGAGCTGTTTTTGGAAATGCTTGATGAAGCCAGCCAGAAGGGCTTGGTCGAAGACGTGGTGCTGGCGGATTCTTCGAGCAAGATCAAGGATTTGTGGACCGTGCGCGACGCCGCCGCGGAAATCGCGCCGGGCGTCGGCCACCTGCACACCTACGACGTCAGCTTGAACGTGGCCGACATGGCCTATTTCGGCGAGGAAGTCGAGCGCCGCCTGCGCCTGCAATGGCCCGACGCGATCTTCGGCATATTCGGCCATGTGGGCGACGGCAACCTGCACCTGATCGTCAACGTCGGCCCGGACACCCACGCCTTGCACAAGCCCATCGACGAAGTGATCTACGGCCTGATCCGCGAACTCAAGGGCTCGGTCTCGGCCGAACACGGCATCGGCATCATGAAGCGGCCATTCCTGCCCTACAGCCGCAAGCGCAACGAAATCAAGCTCATGCACCAGTTGAAACAATGCATGGACCCGCGCGGCATCCTCAATCCGGGGCGGATTTTCACCTGAATCAAGGAATGCATCGGAAATGAGCGAAATCAGTGGAAAGACCGTGGTCATCGTCGGCGGCACCGCCGGCATTGGTTTGGCCACGGCCCGGGCGGCGGCCGCGGCGGGCGCGAAGGTCTGGGCCGCCGGCCGCAGCGAGGCGCATCGCGACAAGGCCATCGCCGCGGCCAATGGCGCTTTCGAAGTGCGCCAAGCGGATATCCACGACGCGGCCTCGCTGGAAACACTGTTCGGCGAAGCCGGCCGCATCGACCACCTGGTTTGCTGCGCCATCGGCGGCGAGCGCACGCTCAAGCCCTTCCTGGAACAAACCGAAGAACAATTCAAGGCCGCTTACGGCAAGCTTTGGGGCTATGCCAAAGCGGTGCGGGTCGGCGCGCCTTTTCTGTCCGAGGACGGCTCGATCACCCTGGTCAGCGGCTCGCCCGCGCGCAAGATCAAGCCGGGACAGTCGGCGCTGAGCTGCGTTGGCGGCGCGGTGGAGAATCTGGCGCGTTGCCTGGCGGTGGAGATGGCGCCGGTGCGGGTCAATATCGTCTCTCCCGGCACCATCGACACGGCGATGTTCGATTGGATGGGCGAAGAAAGGGCGCAGCGCCTGAAGAGCGTGACCGGAAGCCACTTGATTCCCCGCCCCGGCACGCCGGATGAGGTGGCCGAGGGCGTGCTTTTCGTCATGAACAACCGCTTCGTCACCGGCACCACCGTCGATGTGGACGGTGGCCGCATTCTCGGTTAGCCAAGGATGTTTCGTCGGGTTCAATCGCGCAGGCTGTTGAATCCAATAGCAAAACAAGACTATGTCTTCGTTTTTCGGCAATGAACCAATCGTGGAACGAAATTTTCGGCGAACAGACTCAATCGCAAACAAACCGCCAGCAACCATGAATAAAATGATGCAGCAACTCCCCGGCGCCGCCACGGCGCTCGACCCCGACATGAGCCTGCTTGACGCGATTTCCGCGCGCCGCTCGGTGCGCGGTTTTCTCGACCGCGAAGTGCCGCCGGAGACAATGCGGCGCATCTTCGACATTGCCCGCCAGGCGCCGTCGAACTGCAATGTGCAACCGTGGAAAGTCTATGTCGCCTCGGGCGCTTTGAAAGACCGGCTGCGGCAACAAATGCACCACAACACCGCCAACGGCGTGGCGCCAAACCCGGATTATGAATACCGCGGCGATTTCCGCGACGAATACCGCACGCGGCAGGTGGAATGCGCCGTCGCGCTGTATTCCGAAATGGGCATTGGCCGGCACGACCGCGAAGGACGCATGCGCGCGGTGCTGCGCAATTTCGAATTTTTCGATGCGCCCCACATCGCTTTTGTGGGCATGAATCCGGCATTCGGCACCACGGTCGCGGTCGATGTCGGCATGTACGCCCAAACACTGATGTTGACCATGGTCGCCTTCGGCCTGCATAGCTGCGCCATGGGCAGCATGCGCAACTACCCGGACCTGGTCCGGGAAGCTTTCGAAATCAGCGATGGCACGAAGATTCTGTTCGGCATCAGTTTCGGCTACGAGGACAGTTCGGTGCCCGCCAACGCCACCCGCACGACGCGCGCGCCGCTGGAGGAAAACGTCGTCTTCCGCTCCGGCTGAAAACGGGCTGCGCGGCCGCGAAGCCCACACTCTTGGTGTGACAATAAGTCGCAATTGCGCGATTGCATTCAGCGCCCCGAATTGGCAATCTAACACGTTGAAATAGTTTGTCACGCCATCCACTTGGAGCCGCTCATGCACAGAACCAAGCTCTTTGCCCCGGCCTTTCTCGCGGCGGTGTTCGCGATGCCGGCCACCCAAGCCGCCGATATCGAAGCCATCGGCAGTTACGATTTTCCAACTTCCGCCTCCAGCGAAGCCCAGGAGCACTTCATCCGGGGTGTGGGATTCCTGCACAGCTTCGGCATGACCCAGGCGCGCGAGGCGTTCCACAAGGCCCAGGAGCTCGACCCGGACTTCGCGCTTGCCTACTGGGGTGAAACCTTCACCTACCAGCACCCGTTTTATGGCCCGGTGGACGAGCGCCCCGGCCAGGCCTTGATGAAACTCGGCGCCACGCCCGAAGAGCGTCTCGCCAAAGCGCCGACGGAGCGCGAAAAGGGCTTCCTCAAAGCCGCGGAAGCCTATGCCCTGGCGCCCGGCGGCATGCCCGAACGCCGGATCGCCTGGATGAACGCGATGGCGGAACTGTACGAGAAGTTTCCCGAAGATGACGAGGTGAAGGCTTTCTACGCGGTATCCACGCTGTCCGCCGCCACCGCCTCCGGCGACATGCGCGAGCGCATGAACATGCGCGCCGGCGCCCTGGCGCTGGATCTGTTCAAGGACAACGACAACCACCCCGGCGCGGCGCATTATGTCATCCACTCTTTCGACGACCCGCTGCACGCCCCCATCGCCCTTGAAGCCGCGCTCAAGTACGCCGATATCGCGCCCGCGGTTTCCCATGCCCGTCACATGCCGACGCATATCTTCATCCAGCACGGCATGTGGGACCGGGTGGCCCAGTGGAACGATTCCGCCTTCCAGGCCGCGCGCGACCTGTGGAAGCCGGGCGATACGGTGGGCGATCAAAACCATTCTTCCGACTGGGGCCAATATGGCGATCTGCAACTCGGCAACCTCGATCGCTCGCAGATGTGGATTGAGCGGGCCGAGCAGACCTTGTCGGAAAATCCGGAAGATCCGCGCTCCATCAACACCCTGAAGAACATGCGCGCGCGCCACATCATCGAAACCGAACAGTGGGCGTTGCGCGAACTGGGCGAAGATCTGGCGGCTTCCGAACTGCTCGCGCTGGGTCTCAGCGCCGCCCATCTTGGCGAGCTGGCCTTGGCCGAACAAGTCGCCGAAATGCTGGGCAACCGCGCGTCGGACCAGCCCAACAACGTCAACTTGCAAGTCTCCCACGCCGAAGTGGCGGCGCTGACCTTGGCCAAACAGGCCCAGCGGCAACTCGCCGAGGGCCTCACCACCGACGGGCTGCCGCAGCAGCAGGAAGCGATCGAATTGCTGGACAACGCCATCGCGCTGAAGGAAACCCAGCGTCCGCCCAATGGCGCGGCGGACCCGCTGAAGCCGATTCACGAATTGACCGGCGAAGTGCTGCTCGCGCTCGGCCAGCCAAAAGACGCCGCCGAGCGCTTCGAGCAATCGCTGCTGCGCATGCCGAACCGGCCGCTGTCTTTGATCGGCGCCGCCCGCGCCTATGCCGCCATGAACGAGACCGAGATGGCCGGCGAGAAATACCAAGCCTACCTGGCGGTGCGCGACGATGACGCGCTCCCCGGTGTGGAAGAAGCGAAGCAGTTTCTGGGTAACCAGGCGCTCGCGGCCAACTGAAAGTCGCGGCCGACCCGACGGCGCTGGCTGTTGCTGGCCTTGCCGGCCGCGCCAGCGCCGTGGATGCGATAAACACTCTGGCGGAATCGATCGGGGTTTAAGCGGATCATGAAAGATTTTGAGTGGGAGAAAACCGCCGGCAACGGCTTGTTGAACCGGCGCCATTTGCTGCAACTCGGACTAACCGGGCTGGGCGCCGCAGGCGCCAATGCCGCTTTTGGGCAGGACGCGGGCGCGGTGCTGGAAATTCCAGAGTGGTCGCGCACCCCTGGCGCGAGCGCCAGCGCCTACGGCGAACGCTCGCGCTTCGCCGGCAATCTGCAACGCATGGCGGGCACCCCCGACCCGATTTATCCCGGCGGCGGCGCTTCGCGTTCCCCGTTGCAATTCCTGCAAGGCACCATCACACCCAACGGCTTGCATTTCGAGCGCCATCACGCTGGCATCCCCGACATCGACCCCGCCGGACACCAGCTCGTTATCAACGGCCTGGTGCGACAGCCGCTGGTGTTCAGCTACGAAAATCTGCTCAAGTACCGGATGGCCAGCCGCATTTATTTCCTGGAATGCTCCGGCAACAGCGGTTCCCTGCTGCGCGGCGGCAATGCCGACGGCACCGCGCAAAGCTTGCATGGGCTTTTATCCTGCGCCGAATGGACCGGAATTCCCCTGGCGACATTGCTGGAGGAAGCCGGCGTGCTGCCCGAAGCGCGCTGGGTCGCCGCGGTGGGCGCGGACGCCGCCAGCATGGGACGCTCGGTTCCCATCGAAAAAGCGCTCGACGACGTGTTGGTGGCGCTGTATCAGAACGGCGAGCCGATCCGCCCGGGGCAAGGCTACCCCATGCGTCTTTTCTGCCCCGGTTGGGAAGGCAACATCAGCGTCAAATGGCTGACCCAACTGAAGTTGATGCGCGAACCGGCCCAGTTCCGCGATGAAACCAGCAAGTATACCGACACCATGCCGGACCGCAGCAGCCAGCAATTCACTTTTCCCATGGGCGTGAAGTCGCTGATCACCTCGCCTTCGGGTCAAATGCGCTTGCCCCGGCCGGGGATTTACCAGGTCACCGGCGTGGCCTGGTCCGGGCACGGCGCGATTCGCGGCGTGGAAGTCAGCGCCGACGGCGGCAACACCTGGGCCCAAGCCGAGATGCAAGCCGAACCGGGCGACAAGGCGCTGGCGCGCTTCACGGTACCCTGGCAATGGTCGGGCGGGCCGGCGGTGCTGCAAAGCCGCGCCACCGATAGCGCGGGCAATGTGCAGCCGGTGCGCGACGCCGTGCTGGCGGCGCGGGGCACGATCAGCTTCTACCACAACAATTGCATCCAAAGTTGGGGCGTGGACGGCGATGGCGCCATCAACAATGTTTATGTATAACCGCGGCACCGGAGTCGGCAAGCGGCTGGCGCTGCTCCTTTGCGCCACCTTGATGGCGCCGTTAAACGCGCAGGAAGCGCGCATCCAGCTTGGCGAGCCGATCAGCGAAACGCAATTGCGCGGCTTCGACCTGATCGCGGCGCCCGACGGCAGCGGCATGCCGCCGGGTTCGGGCAATGCGCGCCAGGGCCGGCAGGTCTACGAGTTGAATTGCCTGCGCTGCCACAACGTCAATGGCGAGGGGGTCTCCGGCAATACGATCATTGCCGGCGGCGATATGCAGTCCGATGACGTGCCGCTGCGCACCGTGGGCAGTTACTGGCCCCATGCCAGCACGCTGTTCGACTTTATCCGCCGGGCCATGCCGGCGGACGCGCCCAAGACGCTCAGCGATGAAGAGGTCTACCAGGTAACCGCCTACGTGCTCTATCTCAACGGCTTGGTCGGCGAGGACGAGTCGATCAACAGCGAGACGCTGCGCTCGATCACCATGCCCAACGCCGACGGCTTTACCGACCTCAGCCACCTGCACTGAATTTCGGCGTGGATTCCGCCGTGGACCGCCGGGCCCATCCGGCTGTCACGGCGTCCACGCGAGCCGCGGCCGGAGATTACCGGTTTTGCCGGGCGCGCGGATTGACTGGCGGACCGGCAAGACCCCGCCGCCTCGCGCGAGCAATGCAACACGAGAACTCGATTCACAGTCTTCGATACGAACAGCGCAAAGCACCGAATTCGAAAGTTTCGACCCATGCCCGGCGGCAGCGAAGCATGCCGACGAATGAAATAGTTAACCGCCTAAAATTTTGAGGAATTTCCATTGCCGACTTTGCCGCGAATGCCCCATCACAACAAACACCGCCCAAGCGCCACGCTCCGCCGTCGGCGCAGGGTGATTCACGCCAGCCCCCGGCTGTTTTTGGCGGCGGTTTTACTCGCGCTGCTTGGGCCGCACCACGCCGCGCTGGCGCAATACGATTTGATCATCCCCGAGCTTGGCGGCACGCCTACGCTGACGGACTTCGCCGGCATGACCCCGGCCACGCCCCTGGCCCGGTCCATGGCCCGGGTCGAAAACTTCACCCAGCGCGAGCCCGACGACGGCGAACCGGCGAGCCAGCCCACCGAGGTTTACCTGGGCTACGACCGCGAAGAACTGCACGTGGTGTTTCTCGCCTTCGACAGCGAACCCGAGGGCATTCGCGCGAACATGTCGTCGCGGGAGAATATCGACGGCGACGATGCGGTGGAAATCACCATCGACACTTTCAACGACCAGCGCGCCGCCTTCACCTTTCGCTCATCGGCCCTCGGCATTCAATGGGATGCCCGCTGGACCGAAGGGTCCTCGCGCAGAGGCGGATTCGACACCACCTTGGAAGCGGTCTGGGACAGCGAAGGGCAGTTGACCGACCAGGGCTATCTGGTGCGAATGGCGATTCCGCTGCGCAGTTTGCGTTTCCCCGACAGCGAAGAACAAACCTGGCGCGTCCAATTCGCGCGCATCATTCCGCGATTGAGCGAAGAATCCTACTGGCCCGAATACACTATCGACATTGAAGGCCGCCTCAACCAGACCGCGTTGCTGAACGGCATTCGCGACGTCTCGCCGGGCAACAATTACCAGATCATCCCCTTCCTGTTCGCGCGGGAAGTCGATTCGCTGAACCGGAGCATGGCGGGCGGCCCGGGATTCCAAACCGTCAGCGAGCAAGACCTGGGCGTTGACGCCAAATTCGTTTTCAACGACAGCATGGTGCTCGACCTGACGCTGAATCCCGATTTCAGCCAGGTCGAGTCCGACGAACCCCAGGTTACGGTGAACGAGCGTTTCGAAGTGCAATTTCCCGAGCGGCGCCCCTTCTTCGTCGAAAACGCGGACTTTTTCGCCACCGACTCGACACTGATTTTCACCCGCCGCATCGTCGACCCGGAAGGCGGACTGCGCTTCACCGGCCGCGCCGGCAACTTCGGCTTCGGCAGCATCCTCATCAACGACGCCGCGCCGGGGCAAAACCGCGCCGACAGCGACCCGCTCAACGGCGAAAAAGCCAACATCGCCATCTTGCGCGGTTTTGTCGATGTTGGCGAACAGGACCGCTACGGCTTCCTGGTCAGCGACCGCGAACTCGCCGACGGCTACAACCGCGTCGCCAGCCTGGACGGCAGGGTCAAGCTGACCGAGAATTGGATCAGCCAGTTCCAGTTGATCGGCAGCGACACCGACCCGTACACCACAGACGGCGAAAGCTACACCGGGGTGCAACGCAACATCCAGCTCAACCACGTCGGCCGCAACTGGAACACGCACACGCATTTCATCGAAGCCAGCCCGGGGTTCCGCACCGACCTCGGCTTCATGAACCGGTTTTTCCGGCCCGACACGTCCGGCTGGCACCAGCGCATCGCTTATACCCATTTTCCGGAAAACACCATACTCAACCGTTTGGGTCCCACCTGGTTCGGCGTCTATCTCGAGGACTGGGAAGGCACCAAGATCTTCCACCAGAACGGCATGACCTTCGAGGCCGCCACCGATACCACGGAAGTCAGCGCGGCATGGACCGACTACAACGAAATTCTGCGTCCCGGCGATTATCCGGGATTGTTGTTCACGCAGAACCACGCGTACAACGACTGGCAAGTGATATTTGAAAACATCTCGCTGAACACGCTCGAGTTCGAGCTCGGCTACCGTTGGGGCACCACGCTGAATCTGGTGCCCGCGGCCGGCATGCTGCCCCATGTGGCGGATCATTCGCGCGTCACGGCTGATGTGCTTTGGCGCCCGACCGACCGCTTGCGGGTCAACAACACTTATTTGCACACCGAAGTCAGCAATGCCGCGGGCGCGGAAATTTTCAGCAACGAGATATTCCGCACCAATTGGAACTACCAGTTCACCCGCGAATGGTCGCTGCGCTTCATCAGCCAGTACGAAGAAACCAATGCGGGCCCCTTGACGCGGCTGGAAGACGAACGCAATTTGAATTTCGACGTCTTGCTGCGCTATGTGATCAATCCCTGGTCGGCGTTCTACGTCGGCTACAACTCCAACAGCAGCAACTTCGAGATCGTCGAATACGAGGGTGAACGGGAACTCGTCACCACCACCGACTTGCGCCGCGACGGCGACCAGTTTTTCGTCAAGTTCTCCTACCTGTTCCAGCGCTGATCACCATGTCATCGAAACCGGCGGCGGCTGTTTCTATGCCGTGACAAAAAATCACACTGGCGGTGGGCTGTTGCTGGCTGAAGGCCGGCGATTTCGTGGCCTGGAATCGGCGATGCGTTTATACTTCCGGGGCACTGAACATCCGTTTCCGATGATTAAAAGTGTGGGGACTCCAGCATGAGCGCCATGAAAATGCACCGTTTACTCAGAAATAGAATTTCCGCCATCGCGGTCGCCATGGCGCTGAGCCTGACGGCGGTTCCCGCCGCCTGGGCCCAGGCCGACGAGCGCATTCGCGATGCCTATCCCGAACTCGCAGGCCTGTTCAATGCTTTCGACGCGACCCAGGCCGCGGCGCTCGACGCCATCGCCGCAATCAACGCCGACCCGGCCACGATGGACGCGCGCATGGAACTCGCCATGCAGCTTCAAATGATGGCCAACATGACCATGCAGGAAATGATGGCCATGGGTGGCCACAGCGCCGGCGAGATGAGCATGAACATGGACAGTGAACCCCCATTCGGCGAGCGCGAAACCGAAGTCCGGGTCGGTTTGCAAGAGCAGTTGCGGCGCGAACATGACCCCATCGAGGCCGCCGCGTCGTTTCGAAACAGCGCCTCCATCGACTCGCGCACCGCGGAAATCATCGAACGCGGCCGGCAATTCGAAAACCGCTTGTTCTCCATCTATGTGGACGATTCCATTGCGGACAAGCGGGCCGCGGTGGAGGAAGCCATCGCCGATTACATGAGCGACGACGCGCTCTCGGTCTCCAGCACGCCGAAGAATGTCAGCTTGCTGCTTACGCATCCCCAGGCCGGCGCCTTGCAGACAGGATTTCCGCTGTTGCGCGGTTTTCTGTGGTCGAACCAGTGGTTGCAACTCGCGGCCCTGGAGGCGGTGGTGCTGGAGTCGGTGGACAGCAATGTCCGCGGCGGCGTGGCGACAACACTGGAACGCTACTGGAACAAGATGGGCTCCGCAGGCGGCATGACCATGTTTCCGGCGCCGGTGGAATTGCCGATGGCGCCGGCCATCGCGCCGAATCTTTACAGCCAGTCTCCCGAGGCGGCGGTTATCCTGGACAATCTTAACGTGCTTGAGTCACTCGTTGCCGACGTCATGGCTTACCCCAATCTCGACAACCGGGGCGAATTGATCGCGGCGGCCACCGCCGATTTCACCAACAAGAACGAGAACCTCGCCGACAGCATGAATTACCTGCTGTTCGCGTTGCGCGGCGGCATCTACAACCAGGGCGGCCCCGCGGTTGGCGAGCTGATGCAATCCGAACGCAACCGCAGCCGC
The DNA here is from genome assembly GCA_965221015.1 of uncultured Pseudohongiella sp. Taxonomy (GTDB): domain Bacteria; phylum Pseudomonadota; class Gammaproteobacteria; order Pseudomonadales; family Pseudohongiellaceae; genus UBA9145. The sequence goes on from OZ244859.1 coordinate 2,619,862, forward strand.
TCCGCCATGGACATGCAACACGCGATGATCATGTCCCAACCCATGTAGGTGGATCGGCGGCAAGCTGCTTCGGCTTGAAGACTTGAGTGGATTTATCGCCGAAACCGTTTTCATCGATCTCGATGCCCATTCGGAATTCGAGCTCGCGTCCTTGATCAGGAACGGGCAATTGGATGGTCTATGTCGGATTCACCAACTATCAAAATTTGGGGCGCGGGAACGATGAGGACTTTCAGACCCATCTGGGCAGCGGAAGAGTTGGGGCTGGATTATCAGCACATACCCATTGGTCCGAGAACGGGCGAAACGCAAACCGAAGAATACATTCGCCTCAATCCCAAACAGAAAGTTCCTTGCCTGGTCGATGGCGAACACGTGTTCTCCGAAAGCGTAGCCATCAGCCGCTATCTGATTGCCCGTTATGGAAACAGGTCGACGGTCGCCGCACAGGAAAGCTTGGAAATGCGCGCCAGGGAAGATGAATGGGTATGCTACTTTTACGGCGAACTCGATGAAACTTCCCTCTATGTCATGCGCCGCCACGAAGCCCTCAGCCAGATATACGGTGAGGCTCCGGAAGCGGTTGCTTCCGCCAGAACGTATGCTTCCAGGCATCTTTCCCTGATTGCGATTCATCTGCAGAATCGCAACTTTGTCGTGGGCGACCGGTTTGGCCTGGCCGATATCATTCTGGTTTCCTGTCTGGATTGGGCCGCGCTTTACGACTTCGACCTGCAGGATTCGCTGCTGCGGTACAGAGAATCAATCACACAACGCCAAGCGTACCGGAAGGCTTATGCCATCAATTACGCCAGTACCGGGAGGAATAGATAATGGGACCACTGGCAGGCACGCGGGTTATCGATCTCACGAGCATGGTTTCCGGCCCCGTGGCCGCGGCAATGCTTGCCGAACAGGGCGCCGAAGTTATCAAGGTCGAGCCTTTGCACGGCGAGCAGATGCGCTATCTGGGGCCGCCGCTGAACGGACTTCCGCCCACCTTTTTCTCGTGCAACCGAGGCAAGAAGTCCATCGCGGTGGATCTCAAGAAAGAGGCGGGTCAAATGGTGCTTTGGCGGCTTATCGAGAAGGCCGACGTATTGCTGCAAAACTTTCGGCCCGGTGCGATGGAACGCATGGGATTCGGCGAAGATGCGGTTCGCTCACGAAACGAACACATCATCTACGTTTCGATCAGTGGATTCGGTGAGACCGGACCCTATGCGGATCAACGTGTGTACGATCCTGTGATACAAGCCCTTTCCGGCGCTACCGACATCCAGGCGAATCGCCTTACCGGGGAACCAGAGATGTTCAGGGTCATCATTGCCGACAAGGTCTCCTCGCTCACCGTGGCCCAAGCCGTTTCGAGCGCCCTTTTCCACAGGGAAAGGTCCGGTGAGGGCCAACACATCAAACTGTCCATGCTGGATGCCATGCTCGCCTTCTTCTGGCCGGAGGGAATGGGCGGGTTGACGTACGCGGACGCCGAGTTCGACCCCGCGGAAAGGTCGGGCTCGATGGACCTGATATACCCGACGCGGGACGGCTATATCACCGCGGGCGTCATCTCCGACAAGGAATGGGTCGGCATGTGCCGGGCCATCGAACGTGAAGATCTCATAGAGGACGAGCGTTTCTCGACAGCGCGCGCCCGGGGGCAAAATGCACAGGTTCGAAAGCAGATAACCCGGGATGAAATATCCAAGTGGCCGAGCGAAGAGATTCTTTCGCGTTTGAACGAAAACGATGTGCCCAATGCCCCCTTGCTCAAACGTACTGAACTGATGGACAACGAGCAAATCGTCGCGAGCGATTCGATCGTCAGAACCGAGTACGAGGGATTCGGCGAAGTTCGACAGGCGCGACCGGCAGCGCAATTCAACAAGACACCGAGCGCGGTCGGCGCGCGGGCGCCAAAGCTGGGTGAACATTCAATCGAAATACTTCAGGGGCTCGGGTACTCGGAAGAAGAACGGCGGCAACTTGTGGAAAAAGGGATCATCGTCACGGGAGAAAACACATGAAACCGGTTTTTCTGGTAATGGGCGCGGGAGCGGGCATCGGCGGCAGCGTCGCCAAAAAATTCGCCAGCGAAGGCTACCACGCGGTATTGTGCCGGCGCAGCGATGAATCGGGGCTGCAAACGCTGGTTGGGGATATACAAGCGGACGGCGGCGAAGCGACCGGATTCCTGCTCAATGCCGTGAATGAAAACACGATCGAGCAACACCTGGACAGGGTCGAGAAAGAGATCGGGCCAGTCGAAGTTGTCCTGTTCAACCTGGGCGCGCAGATCGGCAACCGTTCACTTGAAGAAACCAGCCACAAGGCGTTCGAACTGGGCTGGCGCATGGCGACCTTCGCCTTGTTCCGCATGGCGAAAGTGCTGTTGCCGCGGATGGAACAACGCGGGCGCGGCACTTTGCTGGTGACCTCCGCCACGGCCGCGGTTCGCGGCAACGCCGGGCAGCATTCCCACGCCGCCGCCATGGGCGGCCGCCGCATGCTCTGCCAGTCATTGAACGCCGAGTACGCCCCCAAAGGAATACACGTCGCGCACGTATTGGTCGATGGTGCCGTAGATGCCCCCGACACGCTGGGCAAGATGCTGGGAGAAGAGGCTTTCCGAAAACTCCGCGAGAAACGCGGCTTGGAAAAGGACGGTTTGCTGCTTCCGGAAAAGATGGCGGAAACCTATTTCCACCTCGCCCACCAACACCGCTCCGCCTGGACCCACGAACTCGACCTGCGCTCGTTCTCCGACCTCGCCTGGTGGAATCACCGCTGAATTTTCGCCCACCGGTCACCAGGGCGCGAGTTGCCGCTGATCGGTAGGAGTGCGGCGGATGCCGCAAATGCATCCCTGGTATTTTGGGCCATAGCTTCGAACTGTCTTCGCCAGGTCGGGCTGGCTTGTGAAGCGGACGCCGTGAATACGTCCCTGTAGGCTTCGGGCTCGGCATCCTGCCTCGCACGACCGCTTCACAAGCCAGCCCAACCTGGCGAAGACTTTTTCCGTGCAAGGAAAAAGGCAGTCCGCTTCACAAACCACCCCGACCCGGCGAAGACGAATCGAAGCTATAGTCCTGAAACAGACAAGAGACGTGTTTGCGCGGCCCGAGAAATGCGAGCACGGGATAATTCCGCAATGCTCAATTGGAGTGCCGACCCTTCATTCAAGACTGGGCCTTGGTCATACCGGCTGCCAGTACTTTTTGGAATACTTCGGCATCGACGTTGCCGCCGGTCAGGATCACTCCAACCTTGCGTCCGGCCTGGCGTTCCCGCTCTTGCATCAGCGCCGCGAAAGCGGCTGCGCCGGCGCCTTCGGCCACATTGTGGGTATGGCGGTACAAGACGCGCATGGCTTCGGCGATTTCCCCGTCGCTGACTTCGACCAGTCGCGCCGCGCCCTTGCGAACGATTTCCAGCGGTTCTTCCATCGGCACGCGGCAGGCCATGCCGTCGGCGATGGTGTTGGCGGTATCGGTCGCCACGACTTTGCCGGCCTCCAGGCTGCGCGCCATCGCCGCGGCGTTGCTGGCGACAACGCCGACCACCTCGGTCTTCAAGCCGAGCAAATCGCGCGCGAGAATGGTGCCGCATACGCCGGAACCCATGCCGATGGGCACGTAGACCGCGTCAAGATCGGCAACCGCCTCGAACAGTTCCAGCGCGTAAGTCGCCACGCCGCGAACGAGAGCGTGATGAAAAGGGGGCACCATCATGGCGCCTTCGCGCTCGGCAACGCGGATCGATTCGAGTCGGGATTCCTCGAAATCGTCGCCGTATTCCACCAGGTCCGCGCCCCAGCCCATCATCGCCGCATTCTTTTCCTTGCTGTTCCCTTTCGGCGCAAAGACAGTGACGGGAACGCCCAGCCGGCAGGCGGCGTAGGGTATGCTTTGGCCGTGATTGCCGCGGGTCGCGGTGACCAGTTTCGGCGGCAGGCCCGAATTGCGTTGCAACTCGTCGAGCAGCACCAGCCCCCCGCGCACCTTGAACGCGCCGATGGGCGTGTGATTCTCGTGCTTCAACCAGACTTCGCAGCCGCTGAGGCCGCACAGCCCCGGCCAACGATATTGCGGCGTTTCCGGCATATGCCGCGCCACCACATCCCGCGCCTCGTACAATGCATCCAAATCGAACATTGAGCCTCCCCCCGTTTTGAGGCGCGCATTCTGTCACCTTCGCGCGGGCCGGGTCAATCCGATTCAATTGGTGTCATTGCCGGTGCCGCCAATAGATCTCCCGCGACAATGGCGTCAACGTGGAGCAAGTGGCGGTGGTCGGCTCCGAGCGCGCCCTGGGGGCAACCCGATCGGGTTACTGCTCCCAAAAAAAACCGTTGGGTGGGGGGAAAACGCCGCCTAGCCAAAATGCAGCCGCGAGCGGTTCAGCCGCTTAACCGATGCGCAGCCCATGAGGATCATGTCGCGCTCAATTTCGTCGCGCAATTTGGTCAAGGCGCGGTCCACCGCGGGTTCGCCGCCGGCGGCGAGGGCGTACAGGTAGCCGCGGCCGATCATGCAGGCTTTCGCGCCCATGGCCAACGCTTTCAAGACATGGGTGCCGCGGCGCACGCCGCCGTCGAGAATGATTTCGACGCGGTCGCCGACGGCGTCGACGATGGGGCCGAGCTGATCGAAAGGCGCCGTGGAACCGTCCAGTTGACGTCCGCCGTGGTTGGAAATCATGATCGCGCTGGCGCCGACATCCACGGCGCGGCGGGCGTCGTCCACCGACATCACACCCTTGATGGCGAACGGCCCGCCCCAGCGCTGAATCGCCTCTTCGGCGTCTTTCCAGGTGATGGACCGGTCGAACTGGCTGTTGATGTAGTCGATGACCGAGATCAGCTTTTTCGTTCCTTCTTCGATCTTGGCGGAAACATTGGCGAGCTCGAACTTTCGCGAATTCAGGTAATTCAAACTCCAATGGGGGTGCAGGCAAAAGCTGAGCATGCTGGCAAGGGTGAAACGCGGCGGCGTGGTCATTCCAGTGTGCAGGTCGCGCTCGCGGTTGCCGGCAACGAGGGTATCGACAGTGAGGCAGATGGCGGAGAAGTTCGCCTGCTTGCAACGCTCGATGAAATCCCAGCTCATTGCGCGGTCCTTGTGGATGTAAAGCTGGAAGCACTTCGGGCCGGGAGTGAGCGCGCCGATTTCCTCGATGCTCGTGGTGGCGATGGTGGACAAGCTGTACATGGTGCCGTGGCGGTGGGCGGCGCGGCAGACCGCGTTCTCGCCATGGTGATGGAACAGCCGCGACATCGCCGTCGGCGAGCAAAACACCGGCCAATCCAAATCCTGGCCGAGCACGTTCACCTTCAGGTCGAGATGGCTCAAATCCGCGAGGGCGTCGGGTATCAGCCTGACCTCGTCGAAGGCGCTCGTGTTGCGGCGCAAGGTGACCTCGTCGTCGGCGCCGCCGTCGATGTAATGGAACAAGGGCGCCGGCAGCCGCTTGCGCGCGAGCTTGCGGAAATCCGCCGGATTGTTGCAGTCCCCAATTCTCAAGATTCTTCAATCCACCCCAATTTTAGATAGTGCTTTCTTATGATTCTGTAGGTAAAAAAAGGAAAAATCAGATGCGCAAGGCCGACTGTTACGATTGCCAATACAAAATGAAGCGCCGCGTGGGTCCAGACTCCTTTTACAGCCCAATAAATGGGCCCAAAAAGTAGCACCCAAAGCCAGCTCAATTTAGAGTCTACCGCCAAGACATGGTCATTTGATGGGTTTCTAAACTTCATCCGCGTCGCCCCAGGCGTCGGGGCCTCAGGCATATCGGAGCCGGCCACGTCGCTGAGACTGTTGCCGGAGGTTTCACTGAGGGTCCACACGCAATACAGGGCGATCACCGAGGCCAGGGCGATGTACACCGACACCCAGATGATGGCGTATTCGGCCCACAGAAAGGTGGCGATCATGGGCGCGAAAGCGCCGCCGAGAATCGCGCCGAACTGGTAACCGAGCGAGGCGCCGGAATAGCGCACTTCGGTGCTGAACAGCTCGGTGTAAAAGGCGGCCTGGGGGCCATACATCATCGCCAGGAAACAAAGCCCGCCGGTGACGGCGACCACGATCAACCAAAAATTTCCGGTATCCACCAAGGGAAAGATGAAGAAAGCCCAAATTCCCGTCAGCACCGCGCCGGCCATGTAGATGCCACGGCGTCCGTTGCGGTCGGAATAGCCCGAGGCCCAGAACTGGAATGGAATCATCAACGCCGAAGCGATCAACACGGCGCTCAACATTTGGTCCTGGCTCATGCCCGCGGCGCCATCCCTGCCGTAGGCGAGAATGAACGCGATGAGAATGTAGAACGACACCTGGATGGAAAGAAAGGCGCCCGCGGCCAGGGCGATGGTTTTGGGATACTTGACCAGGGCCTCGAGCACCGGCGAGCGCCGCACGGGGGGCGCTTCGGCGTGCTCGTCCTTGTGCGCCTCGCGCACCATTTCCAGTTCGCGGAAAGCCTGAGTGTCTTCCAGTTTGAGTTGCACATACATGCTGATGCCGATCAGCGCCACGCTGGCGATGAACGGTATGCGCCAGCCCCAGGCCAGGAAAAATTCCTCGGACACCGCGGCGCTGATGCCGATCAGGGCCAGATTGGCGAGAATCACGCCCACCGGCGCGCCGGCCTGGGCGTAGGCGCCGTACCAGCCGCGCTCGTTGGCGGGGGCGCTTTCGGTCACCAGCAGCATCGCCCCGCCCCACTGCCCGCCGATGGCCAGGCCCTGGCAAAAGCGCAGCAAGGTGAGGATGATCGGCGCCGCGATGCCGATGGCGGCGTAGGAAGGCAGCAACCCGATCAACGTCGACGCGACGCCCATCAACATCAATGCGATAACCAAAGTGCGCTTGCGGCCGATGCGGTCGCCAAAGTGGCCGAACATGATGCCGCCAAGCGGCCGCGCGATGAATCCGAAGGCGAAGGAGCCGAAGGAAAGGATCAGGGCCATGGTCGGCGTGCTTTCCGGGAAGAACACGGCGGGGAAAACCAGCGCCGCGGCGGCGGCATACAGGAAAAAGTCGTACCATTCGATGCTGGTTCCGGCCAGGGCCGTCAGTGCGACCCTGCGCATGTTTTGCTCAAGATGAGCTTCCGCCGCCTGTACCGTGGTGGTTTCGCTGACTGCCATGGTTCTCTCCGTATTTTTCAGTTTGTTCGAAATGCGACCGCGCCCGGGACCCAGCCCGCGGCGGGATTCGAGCATAGCAGGAACCATGCCCAACTGCACAAAAAAGCGGGGTTGTGGGCGCCGCCAATACAATCCCAAAGAGATTCCGCGACCGCCCCCACCGCGTCATTCCGCGACCGCCCCCACGACGTCATTCCGCGCGCAGTCGCGGAATCTCCATGGGTTGGCGCCACTGTTGGGAGATTCTGCGACTCCGCTTCGCTCCGCGCAGAATGACGAAAAGAAAGAGCTTCGCGCGGTTTGACGAATGGTGGGAGCTTCGCGCGGTTTGACGAAAGGTGGGAGTTTCGCGCGGAATGACTAGAAGTGGGAATTTCGTGCGAAATGGCGAAAAATGGGGATTGCGCGCTGTTTGGCGCTGGCGAAGAGCCGCGCGCCGCGAAAGGTCGCGGCGCGCGGATTGGTTTTATTCGGCGGAATATTTGGTAAACGCGCCGCCCGCGAGCGGCAGCGATGCGGGGCCTTCGGCGGCGAACACATTGCCGTCGGCGTCAACCGCGACGCCTTCGCCGGCGGTGCCCTGTTCGTAGCGGCTTTCGGTTTGATAACCCGGAATGAATCCGACGAGGCGGTCTTCATCGAGCGGTCCGATGCGCACACCGCAGCGCCAGGCTTCATGGCGCAGCGGGCCCGACTCGGAATCGATGGCGTAGACCATGTCGTCGTCGGTGATGAAGATGCCGCTGACGCGGCCGTAGCTGTAGCGGGACTCGAGGTAGTTGCCGTCCTGGTCGAATATCTCCAGCCGGTGATTGCCGCGGTCGGCAACCCAAAGGCGGCCCTGGGAGTCGAATTCGACGGCATGGGGCGTGCGGAAATCGCCGTGGCGGGTGCCGAGCTGGCCCCATTCCGTGATATAGGTTCCGTCCGGCGCATACTTGACAATTCTCGCTGTCAATCCGGCCTCGCGGCCTTCTTCAAGAGCCTGCGCGTTGAGCATGCCTTGTCCGCTGTGTCCGTCCGCCACGTAGATGCTGCCGTCCGGCCCCACAACCACATCGTTGGGTTGGTTCAGGTGGGCGCTGTCGTTGCCCGGCTGGCCGGCGGTGCCAAGGCTCATGAGCAATTCGCCCTCGGGGCTGAATTTGTGCACTTGGTGGCCCTTGGTGCCTTCGGCGTTGCCGGCGAAGTCGGCAACCCAGATATTGCCTTCGTCGTCAACATGGATGCCATGGGGTGTGACCATGATGCCGGCGCCGAAATTCAGCAAGACTTCGCCGGTGTGGCGATCAAACTTGAAGATCGGGTCCACCGGATTGCTGTCGCAATTGATGCCCTGCCCGCCAAGCGCGCCCGCTCCGCAACGTTCATAGCCGACAACGTGACCGTCGGTGGGGTCGATATCGATCCCCGCGGTGGAGCCCCAATTGCGGCCCTCGGGCAAATCGCCCCACTGGTTCTCAATCACGGGAGTGGGATTCGGAAAACCTTCGCCGGTGATGATGTTGCCTCCGGTCTGGGCGAAGGCGCCGCCGGCAAGCAGCAATGCGGCGCCGAGTCCAACCGGCAACAGATTCTTGTTTGGCATGACCTTTCCTCCTGCGTGCTGTGATGAACATTCGATTCGAGAATAGCAGGAAAGCGGCGCGGTAGCACACATTTGCATTTGCTGTATCATTCCGGGCGATTTCAAATTCGCGAACGAGAGGAGTTGACCTGTGGAACAAGAAACAATCGCCATTCATGGGGGATACGAAACAGACGCAACCACGCGGGCGGTTGCCGTGCCGATTTTCCAAACCGTCGCCTACGAGTTCGACGATGCCCAACATGGCGCGGACCTGTTCGACCTCGCCGTGCCGGGCAACATCTACACGCGCATCATGAACCCCACCAACGCCGTGCTGGAGGAACGCATGGCGGCCATGGAAGGCGGCCTGGCGGCGCTGGCCGTGAGTTCGGGAATGGCGGCCATCAATTACGCGATTCTGACCCTGGCCAGCGCGGGCAACAATATCATCACCGTGCCGCAACTGTACGGCGGAACCTACACGCTGTTCGCCCACATGCTGCCGAGCCAGGGCATCGACGTGCGCTTCGCCGAGGACGATTCGGCCGCCGCCCTGGAGAAATTGATCGACGCCAACACCCGCGCCATCTATTGCGAAACCATCGGCAACCCCGCGGGAAACATCGTCGACCTGGAGCCCATTTGCGAAATGGCCCGCCGCCATGGTGTGGCGGTGATCGTCGATAACACCGTGCCGACCCCGGCGCTTTGCCGCCCGATAGAATACGGCGCGGACATTATCGTCCACTCGCTGACGAAATACGTTGGCGGCCATGGCACCTCGATTGGCGGCGTGATCGTCGATTCCGGCAAGTTTCCCTGGCAACTACACGCCGAGCGTTATCCCGAGTTGAACAATCCCGAACCGTCGTATCACGGCATCGTCTACACCGAAGCCCTGGCCGAAGCCGCGTTCATCGGCAGGGCGCGCACGGTTCCGCTGCGGAACACCGGATCGGCCCTGTCGCCACTGAATGCCTTTCTCATCCTGCAAGGCTTGGAAACACTCAACTTGCGGATGGAGCGGCATTGCGAAAACGCCATGGCCGTCGCCGAGTACCTCGCGGCGCACGAAAAAGTGGAATGGGTCAGTTTCGCCGGACTTGCATCCGACCCGGGCCACGCGCTGGCGCAAAAATATTGCGGCGGCACACCAGCTTCCTTACTGACTTTCGGCGTGCGCGGCGGATTCGAAGCCGGCGTTCGATTCTACGATGCGCTGAAGATGATCAAGCGGCTGGTGAATATCGGCGACGCCAAGTCGCTGGCTTGCCATCCGGCGTCCACCACGCACCGCCAGTTGAACGAGGCGGAGCAATTGACGGCGGGTGTGCGACCGGAAATGATTCGGCTGTGCATCGGAATCGAGCACATCAAGGACATCAAAGCCGATATTGAACAGGCGCTTGCCGCCGCTTGAAATTCAGGCCTATAGTGTCCCGGCGGCGACCCGACAGTCGCCAGTGGGCTGAACAGGCCCGTCAGATTCAACAGAAAATGCAGGGTGGCGCCAATGAAGCCCCATATTCTCGCGATCGACCAGGGCACATCGTCCAGCCGCGCGCTGGTGTTCGACGCCAGCGGCGCCTTGCGCGGCCTTGCCCAGCAGGAGTTCACCCAGTATTTCCCGCACGACGGCTGGGTCGAACACGATGCCGGGGAAATTTGGCGCACGACCCTGGCAAGCTGCCGCGGGGCCATGGCCGAGGCCGGTGTCGACAGCCGCCAAATCGCTTGCATCGGCATCACCAACCAGCGGGAAACCACTGTGCTGTGGGACCGGAGCAGCGGCGAACCGGTGCACCGGGCCATCGTCTGGCAGGACCGGCGCACCGCCGCCCAATGCCGCGAACTGAAGCGCGGGCGGGTGAATGAGTCTGATCTGCAACGCAAAACCGGGCTTCTGCTCGACCCCTACTTTTCCGCCACCAAATTGCAATGGCTGCTGGATGAGGTTCCCGGATTGCGCGAACGCGCCGAACGCGGCGAACTTGCCGCCGGCACCGTGGACAGCTTTCTGTTGTGGAAATTGACCGGCGGCCGCAGCCATTGCACCGACGCGACCAATGCCTCACGCACGATGCTGTTCAACCTGGAAACCCAGGACTGGGACCCGGACTTGCTCGAACTGTTCAACATTCCGCGGCAGGTCTTGCCGGAAGTGCGCGACAGCGCGGCCGACTTCGGCGTCAGCGAGCCGGAATTGCTCGGCGGCGCGGTGCCCATCACCGGTGTGCTGGGCGATCAACAGGCCGCGGCCTTCGGCCAATGCTGTTTCAGCGCCGGAGCGGCCAAGAGCACCTATGGCACCGGCTGCTTCCTGCTCATGCATACCGGCCGGGCACCCGTGTTTTCAAGCAACCGCTTGCTGACCACCGTGGCCTACCGCCTCGCGGGCGAAACCAGTTTTGCCGTGGAAGGCAGCATTTTCATGGCCGGCGCCACCATGCAATGGCTGCGCGACCAATTGCGGTTGATTGAACATTCCGCCGAATCCGAGCAATTGGCGCGGAACTGCGCCGAGGACTCCGGCGTGTATCTGGTGCCGGCTTTCACCGGCCTCGGCGCGCCCTATTGGGACCCGGACGCCCGCGGCGCGATTTTCGGTTTGACCAGGGACAGCGGCATCGCTGAAATCGTCACCGCCGCCCTGCTTTCAGTTTGCCACCAAACCCGGGATTTGACCGGCGCCATCGCCGCCGACGGCGTCGAATTGAATTTGCTGCGCGTGGACGGCGGCATGGTCGCCAACGACTTCCTGCTGCAAAATCTTGCCGATATCCTCGACTGCCAGGTGCATCGGCCGGTGGTCACCGAGACCACGGCACTGGGCGCCGCCTACGTGGCGGGACTGCAAGCCGGCGTGTTCCCGTCGCTCGACGCCATTGCCGACCTCTGGCGGCTGGAGCGCGGTTTTGAACCGCAACGGGACGCGGCCTGGCGCGAGCGGATGTACGCCGGTTGGCGGGACGCGGTGCGGCGAACCTTGAGCCAAAACTGAAGCGGCGGGAATTTTCCGCGCCAAACCGACACCCCGGGAACGGTATCGGAGGGGAAATCATGGAATTGCATATTTTTCGGCACGGCGAAACCCAATGGAACCGGGACCAGCGCGTGCAGGGGCAATGCAATGTCGGGTTGAACGAAACCGGCAACCGGCAAGCGGTTGCACTCGGCGAGCGGCTGCGGGACATCCACTTCGACGCCATTTACAGCAGCAGTTCGCTGCGCACCCGGGAGACCGCCTGGCTGGCCTTTCCCGAGCGCCACGAAGACATCGTATTCCTCGACAGCTTGCGCGAGATCGACCTGGCCCCCTGGGAAGGCCGCCTGCACGCCGAAATCGCCGTCGAGGATCCGGAGTCGCACCATCATTTCTGGCACATGCCGCACCTGTTCGAAGTGGAAGGCGCGGAAACTTTCTACGCCATGCAGGAACGGGCGATGCTGGAAATCCGCGCCATCGCGCGGCGGCACAACGGGCAGCGCGTCGCCGTCGTCAGTCACGGCGCGCTGATCAAGTCGGTGCTGTGCCACATCGAAGGATTGCCGATGCGCGATTTGTGGTCCTGGCAACCCTTGCCCAATTGCGCGCACAACATCGTTCGCTTGGACAGCGACGGCGCCGGCGAAATTCTGCAATATGCCAACGAACCGTTCGCCCACGTCAAGGGGGTGCGTGTTGTCTAGCGCGCTGTCGCGGCGACGCGTCAATTTGCTGTTGTTTTGGCTGAGCGCGGGCCTTGTGCTGGCCTGCGCCCAGGCCGTGGGCTGGTGGGTCAATCAAAACATTCCCCTCTATGTAACAGTGGAATGGAACCGCCTGGTCCATTTCACCCACATTCGCAATCTCGGCGGCGTATTCGGCCTGCTGCAAGGCCAGGGTTGGCTGTTCGGCCTGCTGAGTCTGGGCCTGATCGCCGCCATCATCGGTTGGCTGCATCTGGCGAGCGGCGTGTCGCGATTGGAATTTTGCTGTTTCGGCTTTATCGTCGGCGGCGGCTCGAGCAATGTGCTCGACCGGCAAATCCACGGCGGCGTAATCGACTACATCTACTTGCAGCACATTCCGTATTGGAACTACATTTTCAATCTCGCCGACGTCATGATCCACGTCGGCATCTGGCCGATGATCGCGTACGGACTGTGGGCGCGCAAACCGGCAAGGCAGCCTCCAACATGAATGCAAAACGATTCGATGGCGTATTCGCTCCCGTTGTCACGCCTTATGATGAAAACTTTGAGCCGGACGCCGGCCTTTTTATCCGGCTTTGCCATTGGCTGCTCGGCCAGAACGTGAAACTGGCCGTGTTCGGCACCACCAGCGAAGCCAATTCGCTCTCGCCGCGGGAGAAGCTCGGCTTGCTCGAGGGCTTGCTGGAATCCGGCGTCGCTCCGGACGACATCATGCCCGGCACCGGCTTGTGCTCCCTGCGCGAATCGGTGGAACTGACCGCGGCGGCGGCCGGGCTGGGTTGCCCCAGGGTGCTCATGCTGCCGCCCTTCTACTACAAAAAAGTCAGCGACGACGGTCTGTTCGCCTGGTTCGCGGAATTGATCGAAGGCGTCGGCCGCGGCGATTTGCAAATCTACCTGTACCATTTTCCCGCCATGTCGCAAACGCCGTTTTCGCTTGATTTGATCGACCGGCTGGTGGGCGCGTTCCCCGGCGTTGTCGCCGGCATCAAGGACAGCTCGGGAGACTGGCGCGAAACCGCCGCATTGAACGCGGCCGGCTGGAAGGATTTTCGGGTGTTTTGCGGCTCTGAACGTTTTTTGCTGCAAAACATGCAAGCCGGCGGCGCCGGCTGCATTTCCGCCACCGCCAATGTCAATCCCGCGGCCATCGCGGCGCTGTGCGGCGATTGGCGCGCGGCCGACGCCGCGGACCGGCAACAGGACCTGATCCGCATCCGCGAATTGTTTGAATCGGCGCCCATGGTGGCCGCGGTCAAGGCCGCCATCGCCATTGCCAGCGGCGACGCGTCCTGGTCGCGCCCGCGCCCGCCGTTGACGCCGCTCGCCAACGGACAATTCGAAAGCTTGCGGGCGGGGCTTGCCGCCGCGGGTTTTGGCATGCCGGGCATTGCCCAAGCGGGCGATACATAAGCTTGAGCCCGGCCTTGCGGGACTATTCCCGGATCAGGCCCGGTTGGCGCCGGCCACTTCACCTTCTCTCAAGCGCTCAAGCCACAGCGTTTGTAGCGATTTGTAGCAATACACGCGACAGCGCATCGCTCCCGAAATTTTATCTCGACAAGCGAAAATCCTTGCGTTAGCCTGCCCTGCTGCTAATGCCGCATCATTCAAATTGTGAGGCTGACAATGACAACATCCGCTGCACGCTTTCGCACCAACAACAAGCTGCTCCGCAGCGCCGGGCTCGCGTTCGGACTCGCCCTGGGCGCCGGCCCCCTGTTCGCCCAGGACGCGGCGGGCCCAGAGACGGTGGAATGGCTCACCTTGGGCAACGATTTCGCCAACACCCGCTATTCCGAATCGACCCAGATCACGGCGGAGAATTTCGACCAGCTCGAAGTCGCCTGGGTCTGGGACGGCGCCAGCATGGGCGCGGTCAGCGGGCGTTCGACCCCCAGTTATATCGACGGCATCCTGTACACCGTCGCCGGCTACCGGCGCCATGTGGTCGCCATCGACCCGGCCAGCGGCGAAACATTGTGGAGCTATCGACTGCCCAACACGCGCCGCTGGGAATACTCCATGCGCGCAGACTACGGCAAGGGCATCGGCTATGACGTGATCGACGGCCGCGGCGTGGTCTACATCATCACGCCGGGATTCTTCCTGGTGGCGCTGGACGCCAAAACCGGCGCGCCGCTGGAAGGCTTCGGCAGCCCGGTTCCGATCGAGGGCTTTCCCGAAACCGGCGTGGTGGACCTGCTGGCCGATTTGGGCCACCCTTACGATCCCTACGAAGGCATCCCGCTGGAAACCGGCTATATCACTTCGTCATCGCCGCCGATGGTGGTCAACGACACCGTGGTGGTCGGCAATTCCGCGGAACAAGGCTACAACCAGGCGCGCATCGAGAACGTGCCCGGCGACATCCTCGGCTACGACAAGACCACCGGCGAGTTCAAGTGGAAATTCAACGTGATTCCGCGGCCCGGCGAATACGGCCACGAAACCTGGGAAAACGACGCCTGGCAATGGACCGGCGATGTCTCTTCCTGGGCGCCGTTGTCGGCCGACCCGGAAAACAACATCGTTTACATTCCCACCAACGGCGCCACCATCGACTACTATGGCGGCTTCCGGCCGGGCGACAACCTGTACGGCACGAGCCTGATCGCGCTCGATGCCGGCAGCGGCGAACGGGTCTGGCATTTTCAGACTGTCAAGCACGACATCTGGAACTACGACAATCCCCAGGCGCCGGTCCTGCTTGACCTGAACATCGACGGGCAAGCGGTGCCGGCGGTGATGCAGGTCACCAAGCAGAGCTTCGTCTACGCCTTCAACCGCCTCACCGGCGAACCGCTGTGGCCGTTCGAAGAACGCGAAGTGCCGCAGTCCATCGTTCCCGGCGAAGTGCTTTCGCCAACCCAGCCTTTCCCAACCCGGCCGGCCCCGTTCGACATGCAAGGTGTCGCCATCGACGACCTGGTGGACTTCACCCCGGAACTGCGCCAGCAGGCGATTGCGGCGATGGCCGATTACGAGATGGGTCCGCTGTTCAACCCGCCCATCCACCGCGATAATCCACTGGGCAAGCGCGCGTCGTTGATCTGCCCGGGCGGTGGCGGCGGCGCCAATATCACGGCGCCTTCGGTGGCCGACCCAACCACCGGTTATCTGTTCGTTTCCTCGCAAAAGGCCTGCAGCCCGGTGCAACTGGTGCCCGGCGAAGAAGCGGACCTGCAATACGAGGAGCCGACCGGCACCACCTTCGCGCAATACGCCGACGGTCCCGGCGGCGGCGCGCCGCGGCATCCGGCGAATATTCCGCTGTACAAACCGCCCTACAGCCGCATCACCGCCATCGACATGAACACCGGCGAGCACGCCTGGATGATTCCCGCCGGCGGCACACCAAGCCGTGTGCTGAACAACCCGGCGCTGGAGGGACTCGACATCGGCAACACCGGTTCCGGCAATCTTGTGCCTATGACAATCACGCCGAACATGCTGGTGTATTCCGACGTCAACAGCGAGGACCAGGTGATGTTGTACGCGGTGGACAAGGCCACCGGCGAGACCATGGCCGCAGTGGAAGTTCCCGAACGCAGCCGTTACGGCATGAGCACCTGGACCCACGAAGGCCGCCAGTACATCATCCTGCAAACCGGCGCGCGGCTGACTGCCATGGCGTTACCAGAGTAAGCCTTAGCCAGAGTAAGCCCTCGCCAGAACAAGCGTCTTGCCCGGGCAAGGCGCTGGGCAAATTGCCAATCGGCGGCGCGGCATCCAGTCGCGCCGCCGATCCATAGCCCTCGGATTTTCTTTGCGATTTGGCTGAATACATCAGGCAAGACGCCTTGCGCCTATTGGCCAACGGATTCCGATGGTTCCGGCACCACGACCGGGAACGAGGGCACACGGCTGAACTCGTTCGAGGTGCGGGTCGCTTTGACCAGCAAACGCAGCAACTCGTTTTTCTCGTCCTCGGTCAGTCCACGCACGATGTCTTCCTGCACGGTCCAAACCGCGGGTATCGCGTTCTGGTAAACCTCAAAGCCGGTGTCGGTAATCACGATGCCGTTTCTGCGCCGGTCGCTCTTGTTGTCCACGCGGCGGACAAAGCCTTTTTTTTCCAGCCTGTCGATGACTCCGCCCGTCGTTGCCCGATCGCAGGCGATCTGCTGGGCGAGACCCGTCTGATCGATTTCGGGAAATTCCCTGATCACACTCAGCGCCGCGAATTGCACTTGGGTCAGGTCTATGTCCTGCTCCGAGATTCGCAACATGAACGCGCCGACCGAAATCTGGTGCAGTCGGCGGATATAGTGGCCCACCATGCGTGTGATCGGATTCATAAGTTTCCCAAGGGGCGATTCCATTCCGGGGCGCCGGACTGGATCAGGCCGGCCGGGACAGTGGCCAAGCGTATCCACTCGCAGAACATTCTTCAACAAGGGGGGCATTGGCCGGAACGTGAAAATTCATACCAAAAGTATTGACTGTGTACATTAAATTAGTATACATACTTAATCGCCACGAAGGCTGGCGGCGCGCGAATCCGCGGAATGAAAACCGAAACGGGCTGCGATTGCGTACAATTTTATAAACATATAGTCAGTATGCTGATAGTACGTTTACTGCTTTGATCCCCGATCCGTTTGTCGCGCGACCGGGAAAGTTCAACAGGAGCAGCGAAGAACCACAGCCAAAATCGGCCTGGAAGAGCCAGCAACGGCCAAGAGCGGCCAAGAGCGGCCAAGAGCGGGCAAGAACGGCCAACAACGAGGAGCATCGAATTGAAACTTGCCTCCATCAACGAATTGCCCGACGACTATCGCGCCGACATGGCGGCGGCGGGGGTTACGCCACTGTGGCCGGTTTTGCGCAACAGTCTTCCCCAAGGGGAACCCGAGCCGATTTGCGCGCCGACCCATTGGCCTTACCAAAAGATTCGGCCCCTGCTGCTGCGCGCGGGCGAATTGACTCCCATCGAGCGCGCCGAAAGACGGGTTCTCGTGCTGTCCGGGGCGGGTTACGGAGAAGCGGCCGTCCAGGCCACGCCGTCCATTTATCTGGGCATGCAATTGTTGTTGCCGGGCGAAAGCGCGCCGTCCCACAGGCACACTCCTTCCGCGGTGCGGCTGGCGGTGGAAGGCGAAGGCGCCGCAACGCTTGTGGAAGGCGAAAAATTGCCCATGGCGCCCGGCGACCTGGTGCTGACGCCAAACGGCGAATGGCATGAACACGTGCATGAAGGAAAAGAACCGGTGGTCTGGCTCGACGCGCTCGATTTGCCCTTGCTGAGCTATCTGGAAGCATCGTACTCGGAGGAGGCGGATGGCCGGGAGCACCCGCTCATTCCGGACCGCAGCGGCGTCGAATACCTCGCCAGCGGATTGCGGCCGAAACGACCGGACGCCGTGGCCGCCCCGAAAAATCCGCTGCGCAGGTTCCCTTGGAAACGAACCCGGGAAGCCTTGCACGCCTTGATCGAATCCGACGGCAAGCCTTACGCGGAGCTGGATTTTGTCAATCCGGAAACCGGCGAAGACGTGCTGGCGACGCTGGGCTTTTCCGCCTTGATGATTCGCGCCGCGCATCGATGCAAACCGGCCCGCTGCTCGCCGCCGATGGCTTTTCACGTTGTGGCGGGGCGGGGTTGCTCGAACATCAACGGCGAGACAATCCACTGGCAAGCGAAGGACACATTCTGCGCACCGGCTTTCGCCGCAATCGTCCATGAGGCCGGCGAGGACGCCTACCTGATCCGCATCGACGAATCACCGCTGCACAAAAAGTTTGGAATCTACCAGGAGCGGGCGAATGTCTGAGTTTGTTTTTCCACCTTTCCAATGCCGGGGATTGAAGGTAAATGGCGAAAGCCGGCTTTTTCCCGTCAACCGGATTTTCTGCGTTGGACGCAACTACGCCGCCCATGCCGCCGAAATGGGCTTCGAAGTCGACCGCGAGGAACCGTTCTACTTCACCAAATCGCCGACGGCGTTCCAGGTCTCGGGAAGCGTCATTCCCTATCCGCCGGGGACGGAGAACCTCCACTATGAAATGGAACTGGTGGTTTTGCTCGGTGCGGACCCATCCGAATTCGGCGAAAACAATCTGTTGGACTCGGTCTACGGCTTTGCTTGCGGCCTCGACTTGACCCGCAGGGATCTGCAATTGCGCGCCAGGGAGAAGAGCCGCCCGTGGGACCTCGGCAAGGATTTCGAGCAATCCGCGGTGTTTGCGCCGGCGACGCGGGCGCAAGCCTTCGGGGCCATCGCCGATCAGCGGATCACGCTGGCGCTGAACGGCCAGATCAAGCAAGACGCCAAACTGTCCGACCTGATTTGGCGGGTCCATGAACTGATCAGGCACTTGTCCGGGTTTTACCGGCTGCGGCCCGGCGACGCAATCATGACCGGCACGCCCGCGGGCGTGGGTCCTTTGTCCCCCGGCGATGAGATCGTCGGGTCGATTGATGGGCTGGATTCGGTCGAACTTGCCATAGCAGGCCCAACATGATCGCGCTATACGGCTTTTTCCGCAGTTCAAGCACCCACAGATGCCGCATCGCGCTGAATCTGAAAGGCGTCGCCTACGAGACGAAGCCGGTCAACCTGCGCGAAGGCGAGAACCAAAGCGCCAGCTTCGGGGAACTGAATCCGCAGCAAGCGGTTCCGGTGCTGGTGGCGGGCGATACGGCGGTGACGCAGTCGCTGGCGATCATCGAATGGCTGGAAGAGATGTATCCGGAGCCCGCGCTGCTGCCGGCGCAGCCGGAGCGGCGCGCCGTCGTCCGCGCCGCCTCGCAACTGTTCGCCTGCGATATCCAGCCATTGCACAACTTGCGCGTGTTGAACTATCTGCGGGCACATTGCGGCAGTTCGGAAGATGCGGTGCGCGACTGGTGCGCCCACTGGATCCATACCGGTTTGTCCGCGTTCGAGCGCCTGCTGCGCAAACATGGCGGCGGCGAATATTCGTTCGCGGACACCCCCGGAATGGCCGATGTCTGCCTCGCGCCGCAATTGTTCGCGGCCCGGCGCTTCGACGTGGATTTGTCCGGCTTGCCGGAAGTGGAGCGGGTCGGCCGCAATTGCGCGGCGCATCCCGCTTTCCAGGGCGCGGAACCGGCGCGGCAGCCAGATGCTCCCCAAAACGCCTGAAAACACCCGAGATGCCTGGAACATGAACCACAGCGGCCGGGAAAATTCATCGCAAGCGCTTCCGGTCTTGATCGCCGGCGGCGGCATCGGCGGTCTCGCGGTGGCGCTGGCGCTGGCGCGGCACGGCTATCCCAGCGTGGTGCTGGAACGGGCCTCCAGGCTCAGCGAAGTCGGCGCCGGCATCCAGCTCGCGCCCAATGCTTTCCGGGTTTTCGATTGCCTGGGCATTGGCCCGCAAGCGCGCAAGGTGGCGGTATTCATCGACAGTTTGCGGCTGTATGACGCGATGTCCGGCGAAGCGGTCGCCGATATTGCGCTGAAAGAGAAATTTCGCCGCCGCTACGGCAATCCCTACGCGGTGTTCCACCGCGGTCAATTGCATGGAGTCCTGCTGCAGGCCGCCCGCGCCAGCGGCTTGATAAGCATTCGCCCCGGCTCGACGGTGCGCGGTTACGAACAGGAAGACTCCCAGGTCGTGGCGCTTCTGGAAGAGGGCTCGGCGGAAGTCCGCGGCGCGGCGCTGATTGGCTGCGACGGGCTTTGGTCGAATATTCGGCAACGCATCGTCGGCGATGGCGCGCCGCGGGTCTCCGGACATTCCACCTACCGGTCCGTCATTTCCCGGGACGACATGCCGGCGGACTTGCAAATCAACGCGGCGACGCTGTGGGCCGGACCGAAATGCCACATCGTCCACTACCCGCTTTCGGACTGGAAACTATTCAACCTGGTCGTCACTTACCACAACGACGCCCCGGAGCCGGTGACCGGTTTTCCGGTGGACGCGGAGGAAGTGCGCTGCGGATTCGAATCGGTAAGCGGCAGAATCCGGCGATTGATCGACCGGGGCAAGGACTGGCGCTTGTGGGTGCTTTGCGACCGCGAGCCAACCGGAAATTGGTCCGACGGTCGTGTAACCCTGCTCGGCGACGCCGCCCACGCGATGTTGCAGTACTTCGCCCAAGGCGCCTGCATGGCGCTGGAAGACGCCGTTTGCCTTGCGGATGCGGTGGCCCTGGCGCAAGGCGACTTCGGCAAAGCTTTCCTGCGCTATCAGGAAGCGCGGATATTGCGCACCGCGCGGGTCCAGATTCAGTCGCGGGCCATCGGAGACTTTATCTATCACCCGGCGGGCGTCGCCGCGGAACTTCGCAATTCGGAAATGCGCTCGCGCAGCGACGAGGACTGGTACCGGTCGCTTGATTGGCTGTATGGCCACGTCCCCTCCCTGCCCGGCGCGGCGCGGGAGCGCTCAACAGAATCGGAAACAACAGGAACTGACAGTTTCTCCGTTGCCGGGCATTGACGCCCCCACGCGCGCGGAGATTCGGCAAGTTGGAGGTATAAAATGAACGTCAAACCCGCAATACAGCGCGGCGCGGCTAGCTCCGCCGCGCAAAACAATCTGCTATTCGCCGCCGCGCTTGGGACTTGGCTGGCATTCAGCCCGGCGGCCTGGTCGCAAGAGGATGGAGGAGCGGAATCGCAAATCGAGTCCATCCTCGTGACGGGCTCGAGGATTGCCGCGCCCAGCAACCGGAGTTCGTCGCAGCCGCTCAGCGTTGTCGACGCCGACGCCTTCGCGAACTCCGGGGCGCTGCTGGTCTCCGAGGCCTTGAACCAGTTGCCGCAACTGGGCAACGCGCTGGAAAACGGCACCAGCATCATCGCCCTCAACAACGGCTTCGGAGCCGGGACGCAAACCGTCAACCTGCGCAATCTGGGCGCGAATCGGACGCTGGTGCTGGTCAATGGCCGGCGCCATGTCGGCGGGGACGTTGGCACCTCGGCGGTCGATCTGTCGATGATTCCATCGGGCCTGATCGACCGCATCGACATCGTTACCGGCGCCACCTCCTCGGTGTACGGGGCGGACGCGGTAACGGGCGTGATCAATGTCATCCTGAAAGAGAACTTCGAAGGCACGTCCTTCGCGGGCCGCGCCGGCGGCACGGCGGATGGCGGCGGCGAGGAATACGCATTCACCGCCACCCACGGCGGCGTCTTCGACTCGGGCGATTACCTGTTCGGCATGGAATACACCAGCCAAGGCAAGATTTTGGGCGGGGACCGCGACTATGGACTGCTGGACGGCAGCCCGGCTACGGGTCTGGCCGCGGCGGAGGCGGGCTCTGGGGTGAATCCGGGCGGACTGTTCGCCGGCGCGCCCGGCGGCCTTGGCGGATTCAACGCCGCGGGGACTTTCACGCAACCTTTCGCCGAGCGCTTTCAGCGCATGCCCTACCGTTCGCTGCAAAACGAGGTGGAGCGGCTGGTATTCTCCGGCCGCGCCGGATTTGAAGTCAGCGATACCGTTTCGGCCTTCCTCGAAGCGTCGGCCGCGGAGACCGAAGTGGTGGTCGATCTTGAGCCGCAATTCGCGGTATTCAGCAACGCCGGTTTCGCGTCCTCGGGCACCGCGGGTTTCCGTTTCCCCACGGCGCCGACGGTAGCGGTGCCCGCGCTTGGCGCGGACCTTAGAGCGGTGACCCGGCGCTTTGCCGAGTTCGGCCCGAGGGCGTCGCAGATCGACCGCGATCTGGTGCGATTCGCCGCCGGCTTCGACGCCGACCTGGGATTCGCCGAAGGCCATTTCAGTTACCAATACGGCCGCATCGAGGCGCAGCAAACGGATTTCGACACGGTGGACAAGTTCGCCCTGTTGAACGCGATGAACCCGGTGAGCTGCGCGGCCACACCCGGCTGTTCCTTCGTTGATGTTTACGGCCGGGGCAGCATTGATCCCGCTTCGGAAAGTTCGGTGGCGAACGATCTGGTCAGCGATTCCGAAGGCGAGCAGCATGTCTGGTCGGCCTGGATCGCCGGCGATGCGCTGCAATTCTCCAGCGGCCCGCTGGAGTACGCCGTCGGCCTGGAATATCGCGACGAATCGGCGGAAATACGCCCGCATCCCGCATTGATCGCCGTGCCCGACCCGGTCGGCGGCGGCGGCAATCCCGTTGGTCTGCAAGGCACGCGCACATTCTTCGGCGCGACTTCCGGCGGCTACGACGTGTTCGAGGTCTATGGCGAGTTGAAGCTGCCCGTGAGCGAGGACTTTGACATCGGGCTTTCGGCCCGGGCTTCGGACTACAGCACCGTGGGCGAGGAAACGACCTGGGGCGCCAACGCCCAATGGCGGGCGAGCGATTTTCTGATGGTGCGCGGCAGCGTGGGCAAGGCCACGCGGGCGCCGAACGTGCAGGAGTTGTTCGCCCCGGACAGCGCCCGCACTTCGGAAATCGTCGACCCTTGCGACACGCTGACCGACGCCGGAGAGCCCCGTTCCCAGCCGGCGGGTTGCTCGGCCTTCGTGGATGCTTCTTTCAACCCCAGCAATTTCGACTCGAACGTGAGAGCGGTGAGCGGCGGCAACCCCAACCTGGGTTCGGAGACCGCCGACACGCTGGCTTTGGGCGTGGTTTTCCAGGCCGCAGAAGACTTGGTTTTCAGCATCGACTATTTCGACATCGACATGCAGGAAGTGCTGGCGCCGGCCTTCGGTCCACAGGCCACGGTGGACAACTGCATTTCCACGGGCAATCCGTTTTTCTGCGACAACGTGATTCGGGATACCGCAACCGGATTCGTTACGACCGTGAGAAGCGAGCAAGTCAATTTGGCTTCGGATTCCATAGCCGGCATCGAATATGCCATGCGGGGCAGTTTTCCCGCCGGCCCGGGCGAGATCCTGGTCGACGGCGTTTACACAAGACTGCTCAAGCGCGACCGCCGGGTGAACGACACCAGCCCCATCGAGGAGTTGGTGGGCCGGATCGACAACCTCGAGGACAAAATCAATTTCGGGGTCAGCTATCAGCTCGAACGGCTGGATCTGGGATTGATGTTGCGCCACCTCGGCGGCGGCGTGCAGTCGGTCAGCGCCAACCCCGATGTGGCTGTCGGAAACGGGATCGATTCGATCACCTATCTGGACTTGTACGCCAGATACCAGGTGAACGACAGCGTGTCGATTCGGGCGGGCATTGAAAACGCCACCAACGAGGACGCGCCCATTGTCACCTCGCTGTTCGAGGCGGTGGGCGCCGGCGGCGCGATTGCGCCGGGCCTGTACGACGTGCGCGGTCAATTCGTTTTCGCCGGACTGGAAATCGGGTTCTGAGCCGCGCGTGCCGCGCGGAGCAGCGTTTTTTCGCCGCGCCAGGGATGGCGCGGACGGGGTTCATTCGCAATTCACGCATCCGAATGCCTGCCGGATTGCGTAATGATTCCGCCTGATTCCTTTTCTTCGCCATACCGGCGCCATGCAAGGGCAAGTTCCGTGAAACTTTGGAGAAGGGGTTTGTGATGGGTGCGCAAGCGATCAGTCCGCTCAATATGGCCATCATCGCCTGCGCCATGATCGGCGTGACCGTGTTTGGCCACTTGCTGGCCGGGGGCGTGAAGAACCGCAAGGATTTTTTCAATGCCGGCGGCGGCTTGCCATGGTGGGCCGTATCCACCTCCGTCATCGCCACCGTGGTCAGCGCCGTGACCTTTATTTCGGTGCCGACTTCGGTTTTCCAGGACGGCGGCAACCTGTTCTACATTCAAGTGCTTTTCGGGCTGATGCTCGGCAAAGTCCTGACCGGATTGTTCTTCGCCGCGCCGTTTTACCGCGCGAGCGATTGCTCGACGGTGTATGAGTTCATCTCCAAACGGATCAACAGCCAAGTCGGCAATTTTTCCATTGTCCTGGGCCTGGTGCTGACGAGCTTGAATACCGGCGTGCGGCTTTTGACCACGGGGCTGGTTCTCAGCGTGGTTACCGGATTCGGATTGTTTGCCTCGAACCTGCTTATCGTCGGGTTCGCCATCTTGTGGAGTTGGATCGCCGGTTTGAAGACCGTGATCTGGACGGACTTTCTCCTGTTCGTGATTTTCACCCTCGGGGCGATTTTCAGTATTTTCTGGGTCAGCGGGCAGGTCGGGATGACATTCGCCGAGGCCTTTCAGTACCTGGACGAGGCGGGCAAGCTTGCCTTGTTCGATTTCTCCATCAATTCGGCGACAAGCTACACCATCTGGGCGGGTCTGATCGGCATGTCCGCGGGCGCCCTGGCCCAGGCGGGCAGCCAGGCGGTGTTCCAGCGCGTCAAAGCTTGCCGCAGCGAAGCGGACGCCAAAAAAGCCTTTGTCGTTTCCGCCCTGCTCTATCTGACGCCGATTTGCATGTTGGTGGTTGGGCTTTGCCTGTCCCTGTTTTATGCGCAAAACCCGCTGCCGCCGGACATGCTCGAACAACTGGTGGACGAACCGGACCGGATCTTTCCCTACTTTATCGTCACGGAAATCCCCAACGGCGTTTCCGGCATTTTGATCGCCGCGATTTTCGCGGCGGGTATCTCCACCATTGACACGCACCTGACCGAGGTGTCCAACATCACCGTAACCGACATTTACGAGAAACGATTTCGCGCCAACGCGAGCGAAGCGCATTATCTGCTCGTATCCCGCTTGACCATTGTCCTTTGGGGCATGTTCTATGTCGGCATGGCCATGTTCATGAGCCAGTTTCAAGCCGACGGTTTGCTGAATCTCATTCTGCGGGTGCCCAATTATGTAAACGGCATCATCCTTGGCACCATAGTGCTCGCCCTGCGCGGATGGGGGGACTGGCCGTCCTACTTGACGGGGGCCGCGGCCGCGCTGGCGGCGACGCTGTTGTTGGATCGCGCGGGAATCAGTTTCCTGTACTGGCCATTCGTCTCCGGCCTGCTGATGATCGGCCTGGTGATGCTCTTGTCCCGGAACAAAAATGGACCAGCAGTATGACGTGATCGTTGCCGGCGGGGGCGCCGCGGGCGTGGGGGCCGCGGTGGGAGCGAGCCTGGCCGGCGCGCGCACCTTGCTGGTTGAATCCAGCGGCTGCCTGGGCGGCGCCGCTTCGATTCGCGGCGTGATTACCTATTGCGGCGTATACACTTTCGAAGACCCGCCGCGGCAGGTCGTCCATGGCGTCATGGGGCAAGTCATCGAAAAGTTGCGGGCCCGCGCCGCCATCACCGGGCCGCATAGGTTCCGGGGCGTGTTCCTGGTATTCGACCCGGAAGCGAACAAGCGCGCGCTTGACCAGGTATGTTTGGACGCCGGCGTTGCGTTGAGCTTGCACAGCCGCGTGATTCGCGCGCAGCGGCGGGACAGCCAACTGAAAAACATCGTGCTGGAGACCGCCGGCGAATTTTCGGAGCTGTCAGCCGCCGCTTTTGTGGACGCGACCGGCGAGGCCACGCTGGCGCATCTGGCCGGCGCGTCCACAAGATATGGCAACTTCGGTGATAATCCGAATTTGGCGAGCCTCTCCACCAGGTTCGGCGGCATTTCCCCGGACACACACATCAGCGCCGAGCGCATCGCGGCGGCGGTTGCCGGGGCGCGCGAGACGGGAATCGGCCCATTCAGCAAGGACAAAAGCGTCGTCTGCCGCCTCCCCTTTGGCGGAGACCTGGTGATTTACGTCGCCAGCCACGATTACGACCCCCGCGACCGCGCAAGCATCACCGAAGCCGAGCTGTCCGGGCGCAGACAGGCCGAAGCCTATCTTCAAGCGATACGAACGATCCCCGGCTGCGAACAGGCGTATCTCGTCAGCACCGGCCCGGAAATTGGCACCAGGGAAAGCCGCCACCTGAATTGCCTGGTTCAACTCAGCTGGCGCGATGTGCAACTAAGGAAGTCATTCGAAGACTGCATAGCCCTGGGCGCCTGGGGCGCGGAATGGCACGACCGCGACACTTTCGCCAGCGAGATGGAAGCGGCGCCGGACAATGGTTTCTATCAGATCCCGCTCGGCTGCCTGCGCAGCGTTGATACGACAAATTTGCTCGCTGCCGGCAGGACCGCCGACGGCGACCGCAAGGCCGGCGCGGCGATTCGAGTCCTCGGCACGGCCATGGCGACCGGGCAGGCCGCCGGAGTTGCGGCGGCGCAAATCGCGGACGAACAAAAAACAAACATCCGCGACTTGCAAAACGAGTTGTACCGCCAGGGACAAACCGCAACGCCCGATCAGCTCAACGCCGCGGATTGCTGATTCAAGCTTCCGCATATCGAAGGCTATCGCGTTTGGCTGGTCTTTGCGGGGCGACTGTCGCCTGGGTCCGCTCGGGGCTCGGCGAAAGACCGTCGCTCGAGCCGGCGTGGGCGGTCTGGGCTGGATGGGTGCCGGGCGGGGCCGGCGGCGGATCAGTCCTGGGCTTCGTCGGATTCGGAATCGGGGTCCTGCTTGACGAGTTCAACCCAGGCCATGGGGGCGCTGTCGCCGGCGCGATAGCCGCATTTGAGGATGCGGATGTAGCCGCCGGGGCGGTCCTGGTAACGCGGGCCGAGTTCGGTGAAGAGCTTGCCGACAGCGGCTTTGTTGCGCACGCGGCGGAAGGCGAGGCGGCGGTTGGCGACGCTGTCTTCCTTGGCCAGTGTGATCAGGGGCTCGGCGATGGTGCGCAGTTCCTTCGCCTTGGCCAAAGTGGTTTTGATCAATTCGTGTTCCACCAGCGATGCGGTCATGTTGCGAAACATGGCCTTGCGATGCGCGCTATCCCGGCTGAAACTGCGACCCGTTTTTCGATGACGCATTTTGCTGGTTCTCCATCAATCAAACATCAGTTTCGGGGCTCGCGCGGGAGCCGCCGTCAGACCACCCGCTCATCGGCTTTGAGCCGCGCCGGCGGCCAATTCTCCAAGCGCAGGCCGAGCGAAAGCCCGCGGGTGGCGAGCACGTCCTTGATTTCGGTCAGGGACTTTTTGCCGAGGTTCGGCGTGCGCAGCAATTCCACTTCCGAGCGTTGAATCAGGTCACCGATGTAATAAATATCTTCCGCCTTGAGGCAGTTCGCCGAACGCACCGTCAATTCCAGGTCGTCCACCGGGCGCAGCAGGATCGGGTCGATTTCATCTTCGCGCCGGGACGGCTCGTTGACGATGTCGCTTTGCAAGTCGACAAACACCGCCAACTGGTGTTGCAGGATCGTGGCCGCGTGGCGGATCGCCTGTTCCGGGTCGATGGTGCCGTTGGTTTCCAGGTCGATTATCAGCTTGTCGAGGTCGGTGCGCTGCTCGACGCGGGCATTGTCGACGGAATAGGAAATCCGCACCACTGGACTGTAGGAGGCGTCGAGCAGCAATTTGCCCACGGCGCGGGTTTCATCGTCCTCGCCGATGCGCGAATCGGCCGGCGAATAGCCGCGCCCGGAACGCACGGTAAGGCGCATGTTCAACTCGCCTTCTTCGTTCAAATGCGCGATTTCGTGGTCCGGATTGACGATTTCGACGCCATGGGTGGTCTCGATGGCCGCGGCGGTGACCACGCCGGGCCCTTTGCTGCGCAGGTCGAGCACCGCTTCGTGGCGGTCGTTGAGGACGATGGCGATGCCTTTCAGATTGAGCAGAATCTCGACCACATCCTCGCGCACGCCTTCGATGGTGCTGTATTCGTGCACCACGCCGTCGATTTCGACTTCCTCGATGGCGCTGCCCGGCATGGAAGAAAGCAAAATCCGGCGCAGGGCGTTGCCCAGCGTATGTCCGAAACCCCGCTCCAGGGGCTCAAGCACGACACGCGAATGGTACTTGTCGAATTCGTCTACCTGCACCACTCTCGGGGTGAGGAAATCTGATAAGGAAATCTGCATGAAATCTACCTATTACTACTTGGAGTACAGCTCGACGATCAGGTTCTCGTTGATGTCCGGCGGCAAGTCCCCCCGTTCCGGCACCCGGGTGAACTGACCTTCCATTTTGCCGGCGTCAACCGAAATCCAGTCCACTTCCGAACGTTGCGCGGCCAATTCCAGCGCGGACTTGATCCGCAATTGCTGTTTGGCGCGCTCGCGCACGGCAACCACGTCACCCTCGCTCAGTTGAAAGGAGGGGATGTTCACCAGTTTGTCGTTGACGCTGATGGACTTGTGCGACACCAGTTGTCTCGCTTCGGCGCGGGTTGAACCAAATCCCATGCGGTAGACGACATTGTCGAGCCGGCATTCGAGCAATTGCAGCAAGTTCTCGCCGGTCGCGCCCTTGCGCCGGGCCGCTTCCTTGTAATAGCCGCGAAACTGTTTTTCGAGAATGCCGTAAGTGCGGCGCACTTTCTGCTTTTCGCGCAATTGCACACCGTAATCCGACAATCGACCGCGGCGCTGTCCATGCTGGCCCGGAATCGCTTCGGTCTTGCATTTGTTTTCGATGGGACGAACACCGCTCTTCAAAAACAGATCGGTGCCCTCCCGGCGGGCCAATTTGCATTTTGGGCCCAGATATCTGGCCATATTCGCTCTCCTGTGCCGGCTTTTCCGGGCTACACGCGCCGCTTTTTGGGCGGACGGCAACCATTGTGGGGAATGGGCGTCACATCGGTAATGTTGTTCACCCGCAAACCGCAGGCGTTCAAGGCGCGCACCGCGGATTCGCGGCCCGGCCCCGGGCCGTTCACCTTCACATCCACATTTTTCATGCGGTACACCTCCATGGCGGTGCGGCCGGCTTTTTCCGCCGCCACCTGGGCCGCGAAAGGCGTGCTCTTGCGCGAGCCGCGAAAGCCGGAACCTCCGGCGGTGGCCCAAGTCAGGGCGTTGCCCTGACGGTCGGTCACGCTGATGATGGTGTTGTTGAAAGAGGCGTGGATGTGGACCACGCCATCGGTGACCTCGCCACGGACTTTCTTGCGTCCTGATTTTGCTCCCGGTGCCGCCATACGCTATTTCCTGATCGGCTTGCGCGGACCCTTGCGGGTCCGGGCGTTGGTTTTGGTGCGTTGCCCGCGCACCGGCAGCGAACGTCGATGCCGGATGCCGCGGTTGCAGCCAAGATCCATCAGCCGCTTGATGTTCATGGATGTTTCCCGCCGCAGATCGCCCTCGGTCGGGACCTTGACGACTTCGGCCCGGATCGAATCAAGCTGTTCGGGACTCAGTTCGCCGGTTTGGGTCGCCGGCTCGATGCCCGCGGCCTTGCAAATCGCGCCGGCCAGGGTTGGCCCGATGCCATGCACGTATCGCAACGAAATCACGATATGTTTGTTGTCCGGTATGTTGACTCCGGCAATTCGCGCCATAAGTTCACTCCAACTCTTGCTTCACGTCCCGGCCGCGCCGGTTCCGCCGCCTTTTTCCGCCTTGCCTCAACTGGTTTTGCCTAGCCCTGCCGCTGCTTGTGGCGGGGTTCGGCGCTGCAAATCACCCGAATCACGCCATTGCGCTTGATGATCTTGCAATTGCGGCAAATCTTTTTCACGGATGCCCGCACTTTCATGAGTTCGTCCTCCTCACGCCCACAATGCCCCGTTAGATGCCCGAGCGGCCATAGGCGCCGAGCTTCGACTTCTTCATCAAGGAGTCGTACTGATGGGACATCAGGTGCGATTGCACCTGGGACCAGAAATCCATCGTCACCACCACCGAAATCAGCAGCGCCGTGCCCCCGAGATTGAACGGCACATTGGCCAGCATCTGCATGAAATTCGGCAACAGGCAGACCAGGGTGATGTAAATCGCACCAAACATGGTCAGCCGGGTAATTACGCCGTCGATGTACTTCGCGGTTTGCTCGCCGGGCCTGATGCCCGGAATAAAGGCGCCGGAACGGCGCAAATTGTCGGCCACGTCGCGCGGATTGAACACCAGCGCGGTATAGAAAAAGCAGAAGAAGATGATCATCGCGCTGAAAATGATGATGTACAGCGGCTGCCCCGGTCCGATCAGCAGCGCCAGATCCTGCAGCCATTCGGCGCCTTCGGACTGCCCGAACCATTGGCCGAGGGAGGCCGGGAACAGCAAAATGCTGCTGGCGAAAATCGCTGGAATCACACCCGCCATATTGATCTTCAAGGGCAGGTGGCTGGCCTGGGCCTGATACATCTTGCGGCCCTGCTGGCGCTTGGCGTAGTTGACCGTGATGCGGCGCTGGGCGCGCTCGATATAGACGATGCAGCCAATCACGCCGACGGCGATCATGGCCACCACGAGCAGCAGCACGCCATTGATCTGGCCTTCGTAAGCCTGGGTCAGGGAAGTGCCCACCGCCGCCGGGAAGCCGGCCACAATGCCGGCGAAGATAAGCATCGATATGCCATTGCCGACGCCTTTCTCGGTGATCTGTTCGCCGAGCCACATCAGGAACATGGCGCCGGTGACCAGGGAGATGATCGCGGTGAGGGTGAACGCCATGCCTGGGTTGTAGGCCAGCGGCGTGAGCAAGCCCATGGTCATGCCGGTGCCTTGCACCGTGGCCAGGCCGAGCGCGCCCCAGCGCGTGTATTGAGTGATCTTGCGGCGGCCGGATTCGCCCTCCTTCTTCAATTGGTCGAGTTGGGGGCTGACCGCGGTCAACAATTGCATGATGATCGAAGCGGAAATATAGGGCATGATGCCAAGCGCGACGATGCTCATGCGCTCCAAAGCGCCGCCGGAGAACATGTTGAACAGGTCGGCGAAGGTACCCTCGTTCTGGGAGAAGAAGGCCTGCAACTGAATCGGGTCAATCCCCGGCACGGGGATGTGGGTGCCGACGCGGTAGACAAAAATCGCGAACAGCAGGAACAGCAGCCGCGCCTTGAGCTCGCCAAGGCCGGCGCCGATGTTTTCCGGATTGAAAGCTGGTTTCTTCGCCATGGCTCGTTACCCGCGGTCTTCCCGCTTGGCCTGCTCGGCCTCTTTGGCCTGATTTGTCTGTTTTGTCTGTTTTGTCTGTTTTGTCTGTTTCGCTTGTTTCGCCTGTTTCGCCTGTTTCGTCTTTTCCGTTGTTTCGGCGCTGGCGCCTGCGTCAGTGGTGTCGTCCCAGTCGCCGATGACCTTGCCGCCGGCGGCTTCGATCGCCCCCCGCGCGCCTTTGCTCACACGCAGTCCGCGCAAGGTCAGCGCTTTGTCCACCTCGCCGGACAGCATCACCCGCGCGCGCTTGATGTTGGCGCGCACCAGGCCCGCCTTGCGCAAGGCGGCCAGATCGATGATTTCGTCTTCGACACGGTTCAACTCGCCCGTGCGCACTTCGGCGGTGACGCGGCCGATGCGGGAGCTGAAGCCGAATTTCGGCAAACGCATTTGCAAGGGCATTTGTCCGCCCTCAAAACCCGGGCGCACGCCGCCACCGCTGCGGGAGTTCTGGCCCTTGTGGCCCTTGCCGCAGGTCTTGCCGTGACCGCTGCCGATTCCGCGGCCGACCCGTTTTCGGGTCTTGCCGCTGCCCGGCGCCGGTTTTAGTTCATTCAGTCGCATTCACCTGCTCCAGAGTCAGATTCGGCGCTCGCCATCCACCGTCAACAGATACGAAACCTTGTTGATCATGCCGCGCACGGCGGGTGTGTCTTCCAGTTCCACTGTATGCCGCATGCGGCGCAGGCCAAGCCCTTTCAGGCACAGCTTGTGTTTTGGCTGTATGCCGATGGGGCTGCGCACCAGCGTTACCCGCACAGTAGCCTTTGCCTTGGGTTTTGCCGCCTTGGGTTTTGCCGCTTTGGGCTGCTCCGCCTTTGGTTTTGCCGCATCGGGTTTCACCGCTTTGGGTTTCGCCGCCTTGGGCTTTGCCGCTTCCGGTTTCGCCGCCTTGGATTCCACAGCCTTGGGCTTCGCCGCTTCGGATTTCACCGTCTCGGATTTTGCCGCTTTGGGTTTCGCCGCCTCGGCTTTCTTCGCCTTGGGTTTCGCCACTTTGGCTTTTTCCGCCTTGGGTTTCGCCGTCTTGGGCTTTGCCGCTTCCGGTTTCTCCGCCTTGGGTTTCACGGCTTCGGATTTCGCTGCTTCGGTTTTCGCCATGGCTTCAGCCCAAAATCTCTTCGGGGGTTTTGCCGCGCCGCAGCGCTACATCCTCGGGAGACCGCATGTCCCGCAAACCCTTGAAAGTGGCTCGAACCACGTTCACCGGATTGGTGGAGCCGTAGCACTTGGCGAGCACGTTCTGCACGCCGGCAAGCTCCAGAATCGCGCGCATGGCGCCGCCGGCGATAACGCCGGTACCCTCCGAGGCCGGCTGCATGTAAACCTTGGACGCGCCGTGGCGCGCCTTGATCGGATATTGCAGCGTGTGGCCGTCAAGATTGATCGTGATCATGTTGCGGCGCGCGGCCTCCATCGCTTTCTGGATGGCCAATGGCACTTCCCGCGCCTTGCCGCGGCCAAATCCAACCCGGCCGTTGCCGTCGCCGACGGCGGTCAGCGCGGTAAAGCCGAAGATGCGGCCGCCTTTCACCACCTTGGCGACGCGGTTGACCTGGATCAGCTTCTCTTGCAGACCCTCTTCGTTTCTTTCCGTCTCTTCTCTGAATGCCATATCCGGTTCCTAAAATTTCAAGCCGCCTTCCCGCGCCGCCTCGGCCAAGGCTTTGACGCGGCCGTGATAGGCGTAACCCGAGCGGTCGAACGCCACGGTGTCGATGCCGGCCGCGAGCGCGCGCTCGGCCACCAGCCGGCCAATCTTGCCGGCGGCGGCAATATTGCCGGTGGCGCCATCGCGTTGCTCCTTTTCCACCGTGGAAGCGCTAACAAGCACGGTGGCGCCGCCGGGGGCGAAAATCTGCGCGTAAATGTGCCTCGGCGAGCGAAACACGCACAGGCGGTTCACTTCCTTCTCGCGTATGCGCGCCCTGGCTTTCCGCGCCCGACGCAGGCGGGCGTCTTTCTTGGCACTCATCGCTTCACGTCCTCAAATTCCGCTCTTTCTCAACATCTGACTTTACTATCCGGTTTACCTTGCCATCCGGGGTTTGCGACCCATCTTCACTTCTTTTGTCATGGGCGTATCGCACGCGCCGGTACCGATTCGCTTGAGTTACTTCTTCTTCGCCTCTTTCGAGAATACACGCTCGCCGACGTATCGTATGCCTTTGCCCTTGTAGGGTTCCGGCGGGCGGAATTTGCGAATTTCGGCGGCCACTTGCCCCACTTTTTGCTTGTCCGCGCCGGCCACGACGATTTCCGTCTGCGACGGCGTTTGCACGGTGATGCCTTCGGGAATCGCATAGTCAACCGGATGCGAAAAACCCAAGGTTAAATTCAGGTTCGAGCCCTGGGCCCGGGCGCGATAGCCGACGCCGCGCAATTCCAGGCGCTTTTCAAAGCCTTGCGATACTCCGGTCACCATGTTGCGCAACAGGGCGTGAATCGTTCCCACCATGGCGTTGGCCCGGCGCGAGCTTTCTTTTGGACGAACGCGCAGGCCGTCCGACTCCTGTTCGATGCTCACCTCGCCCGGCAAAGCAAGCTGCAAAACGCCCTTGCCGCCTTTGACCGATATTTCCGCGCCACGCAGGCTGGCTTCCACGCCTGACGGGATCGGTACCGGGTTGTTGGCCATTCTCGACATTTTTCGTTCCAGTTTCGCCTTGGTTTGATTCCAGAATGCGCTCAGAAGACCGTGCAGATCACTTCGCCGCCGATGCCGTCCGCCCGCGCCTGCTTGTCCGTCATCAGGCCGCGGTTGGTCGACACGATCACGGTGCCAAGGCCCGCCCGATTCTTCGGCAGATCGCTTTTGCCGCGATAGGCGCGAAGGCCGGGCCGGCTGACCCGGGCGATTTCCTCGATCGCCGGCGCGCCGTTGACGTATTTCAATCTGACTTCCAACTCGGCCTTGCCGCCGGTTTCGAGCACTTCGTAGTCCCGGATGTAGCCTTCTTCCCGCAACAGCTTCGAAATAGCCACCTTGATTTTCGAAGATGGGCAACGAATGGCTTCCTGTTTCACCATCTGCGCGTTGCGGATGCGGGTCAGGAAATCGGCAATGGGGTCGGACATTGTCATATGGTGTTTCTCGCTCGCTTTCTCAAGACTTTTCCGGCTGTTACCAACTGGCTTTCACCAGGCCGGGCACGTCGCCGCGCATCGCGACTTCGCGCAACTTGTTGCGGCACAGTCCGAACTTGCGGAACACGCCGCGCGGCCGGCCGGTCAAGCGGCAGCGCCGCACCAGCCGCACCGGCGATGCGTTGCGCGGCAGCTTGCGCAATTTCAGTTGCGCTTCCCATTTTTCCTCGCTGCCGGCCGCGGAGTTGGCCAGCACCGCCTTCAAGGCGGCGCGGCGCGCGGCATAGCGTCGCACCGTCTTCGCCCGCTTGGCTTCCCTGGCGATCATTGAAGTCTTTGCCATCAACTACTCTCCTGCGTTGGGTCGGTTTTCGGGGCTTTCCCATTCATCACCGGCCAGGCGCACACCCGCGCCCGCGCTAAGCCGCCGCGCTCATGCCGCGGAACGGAAAACGCATGGCCGCCAGCAAAGCCCGGCCTTCTTCGTCGGTGCCAGCGCTGGTGGTGATAATGATGTCGAGCCCTCGAATCTTGTCAATCTTGTCGTAATCGATCTCGGGGAAGATGATCTGCTCGCTAACGCCCATGGCGAAATTGCCATGGCCGTCGAAGGACTTCGGATTCAGCCCGCGAAAGTCCCGAACGCGCGGAATGGCGATGCTCACCAGCCGCTCGATAAACTCGTACATGCGTTCGCCGCGCAAAGTCACCTTGCAGCCTATGGGCCAGCCTTCGCGAATCTTGAACCCGGCCACACTTTTGCGCGCCTTGGTGATGACCGGCTGCTGGCCGCTGATCGCCCGCATGTCGGCGCTGGCGTATTCCAGAATTTTTTTGTCCGCCACGGCGCCGCCAAGGCCCATATTGAGCACGACTTTGGTGACCTTCGGCACGCGCATGGGGTTGTCGTAACCGAATTGTTTGGTCAATTCCGCCACCACCTGCTGTTTGTAAAACTCTTTGTAACGCGCCATTTGGGACTATCCGCCTGCGATTCCAGATTCACGCCGTTGCGCGCAGTGCCGCGCTTCGGCTTTGTCTTCAATTTCCACTGTTGCCGCTGTCTAAAGTTGCCATCGTCTCGGCGCCGTCTAATCCACGTCTTTGCCGTTCGACTTGAAAAAGCGGGTTTTGCCGCCGTCTTCCGAGACGCGGATACCGACGCGGTCGGGGCCGTCCTTTTCCGGGTTGAAGATCGCGACGTTGGAAATATGCAACGGCGATTCTTTCTCGACAATGCCGCCGGCCTGACCCAAATTGGGGTTTGGCCGCGTGTGCCGCTTGACCATGTTGGCGCCGGCAACAATCACCTTGTCCTTGCCCACCATGCGCATGATCGTGCCGCGGGTGCCCTTGTCCCGGCCGGCGATCACAATCACTTCATCGTCTCGTTTCAATTTGCGCATGATCTTTTATGCCAACTTTTCCAACTTGCTGTTGATACTTGCTTTTTGCTTGCGGGCTGTGAACAGCCCCGGCCGACCCTTTCGGGGCTGCGGCGGATCAAAGCACCTCCGGCGCGAGGGACACGATGCGCATGAAGCGCTCGTCCCGCAGTTCCCTGGTCACCGGGCCGAAGACCCGGGTGCCGATGGGCGCCTGCTGATTGTTGAGCAGGATCGCGGCATTGTCGTCAAAACGGATCAGCGAGCCGTCGGGACGGCGCACACCCTTGCGCGTGCGCACCACGAGCGCGTCGAGCACCTGGCCTTTTTTCACCCTGCCGCGGGGAATCGCTTCCTTCACGGTCACTTTGATGATGTCGCCGATATGCGCGTAACGCCGGTGGGAGCCACCAAGCACCTTGATGCACATAATCCGGCGCGCGCCGCTGTTGTCGGCCACATCCAAATAGGACTGTGTTTGAATCATGGCTCACACTCCCGTGGCGCGCTTGTCGATGGAAACCAGCGCCCAGGATTTGGTGCGGGAAATCGGCCGCACTTCGCGTATGGTCACTTCGTCGCCGGGCAAACATTCGTTGTTCGCGTCATGGGCGGCGATTTTGGACGAGCGCCTGATAATCTTTCCGTACACCGGATGTTTCACGCGCCGTTCCACCAGCACCACGATGGATTTGTCCATGCGGTTGCTGACCACCTTGCCCGACGCGGTGCGCCCCTTGCCGGGCCGCGCACTGCTTTCGGTTTCCGTGGTATCCGCGGTATCCGTTGTAGCTGTTGTAGCCGTTGTATCCGTCATTCGCTTGTTTCCGTCGCTTTCGTCGCTTTCGCCACTCTAGCCCGTTCGCCAAGAATGGTCTTCACCCTGGCGATTTCCCGGCGCGCCACGGAAAGCAGGTGTGGTTGGCCGAGCTGCCCGGTGGCTTTTTGCATGCGGTAGCCGAATTGCTCCCGGCGCAATTGCTCAAGCCGCTCTTGCAATTCGGCATCGGCAAGTTCCCGCAATTCGGCGGCATTCATCGCGTCCATCACATCACCGTCCGTTTTACAAAACTGGTGCGGAACGGCAGCTTCGCCGCGGCCAATGAAAAGGCGTCCCGCGCCAGTTCTTCATCGACACCTTCAATCTCGAACATGATGCGCCCCGGTTGAATCTGGGCAACCCAATATTCAACGTTGCCCTTGCCCTTGCCCTGCCGCACTTCAAGCGGCTTTTTGGTGATGGGCTTGTCCGGGAAAACCCGGATCCAGATCTTGCCGCCGCGGCGCACGCGGCGCGTCATCGCCCGCCGCGCCGCCTCGATTTGGCGCGCGGTGAGCCTGCCGCGGGTGATGGCCTTCAGTCCAAACTGGCCGAAATCAACCGTGGCGCCGCGGTGGGATAGTCCACGATTGCGGCCCTTGTGCATCTTGCGGAATTTGGTTCGCTTGGGCTGTAACACGTTTTCGGTTTCCT
Organism: uncultured Pseudohongiella sp.; assembly: GCA_965221015.1. Taxonomy (GTDB): domain Bacteria; phylum Pseudomonadota; class Gammaproteobacteria; order Pseudomonadales; family Pseudohongiellaceae; genus UBA9145. Next base: position 2,656,984 of record OZ244859.1, read on the forward strand.
GCTGTCACGCTTTTCCGGTTTGGGCCGCTAGGCTTGGCCGGCCCGGGCCCTGGGCGCGGCCATGGCCTCGTCGAGGTCCAGCACTTCGCCCTTGAATATCCAAACTTTCACGCCGATCACGCCATAGGTGGTGCTGGCTTCCGCGGTGGCGTAATCGATATCGGCGCGGAAAGTGTGCAAAGGCACGCGGCCTTCGCGGTACCATTCCGAGCGCGCGATCTCGGCGCCGCCGAGACGTCCGCCCACTTGCACTTTGATGCCTTCGGCACCTTGCCGCATCGCGTTTTGCACCGCCCGCTTCATCGCCCGGCGGAACATCACCCGCCGCTCGAGTTGCTGGGCCACGCCGTCGGCGACCAACTGCGCGTCAAGATCGGGTTTGCGTATTTCCTCAATGTTGACCTGGACAAATTTGGCGTCCAGCCCCATCAATTTCGCCAGCGCGGCGCGCAGCTTTTCCACATCCTCGCCCTTCTTGCCGATGACGATGCCGGGGCGGGCGGTGTGGATGGTGATGCGCGCGGTTTCCGCGGGCCGTTCGATGTCCACCCGGGAGACCGAAGCGTTGGCGAGCTTCTTGCGAATGTACTCGCGAACCTTGAGGTCCACGAGCAGATGGTTCGCGTATTGCTCGCCTTCGGCATACCACAGCGAGGCATGCCGCTTGACGATGCCAAGCCGGATTCCCGTGGGGTGCGCTTTTTGGCCCATTCAGTTCTCCTCGCGGTCCGCGACCTTGATGGTGATATGGCAGGATCGCTTGGTGATGCGGTCCGCCCTTCCTTTCGCCCGCGGCCTGATGCGTTTCAGCACGCGCGCTTCGTCCACGAAAATCGACGCCACTTTCAATTCGTCGATATCCGCGCCGGCATTGTGTTCGGCGTTGGCGATCGCCGAATTGAGCAACTTCAAAATAATCGCGGCGCCCTTTCGAGTGCTGAAACTCAGCAGATTGACCGCGTCTTCCACGGCCTTGCCGCGGATCTGGTCCGCCACCAGCCGCGCTTTCTGCGCCGAAATCCGCGCGCCCCGCAATTTTGCCGCAACCATCATCACCGCCTCTCCACCGGCGCCTAACGCCGCTTCGCCTTTTTGTCGGCAACGTGGCTGCGATAGGTCCGCGTCAGGGCGAATTCGCCAAGTTTGTGGCCCACCATGTCTTCACTGATGAATACCGGCACATGCTGGCGGCCGTTGTGCACGGCGATTGTCAGCCCAAGCATGTCCGGCGAGATCATCGAACGCCGCGACCAGGTTTTGATGGGTCGCTTGTCGTTGTTCTCGACGGCCTTTTGCACCTTCTTCATCAAGTGAAGATCGATGAAGGGACCTTTTTTCAATGAACGCGGCACTTCGTGCTTCCTCGGCTTTGCTGTTTTGTGACTGCCATACCCGCCACTGGTTAGCGGTTCGATTTCCTGCGCCGAACGATCAATTTGTCGGTGCGCTTGTTGGTCCGGGTCTTGTAGCCTTTGGTCGGCACGCCCGTGGGCGAAACCGGGTGGCGACCGCCGGAGGACTTGCCTTCGCCGCCGCCGTGGGGGTGATCGACCGGATTCATCGCCACGCCGCGCACCGTGGGCCGCACCCCGCGCCAGCGGTTGGCGCCGGCCTTGCCCAGCGAGCGCAGATTGTGCTCGGCGTTGGATACCACACCCAAGGTGGCGCGACAGTCGGCAAGCACCTTGCGCATTTCTCCCGACCGCAAGCGCAAGGTCGCATATTTTCCTTCCCGCGCCACAAGTTGCACCGACGCGCCGGCGCTGCGCGCGATTTGCGCCCCCTTGCCGGGTTTCAGTTCAACGCAATGCACGGTGCTGCCCAGCGGAATATTGCGCATGGGCAGGCAATTGCCGGATTTGATCGGCGAATCTTCTCCAGAAATCACCGTGTCTCCGGCGCTCACCCGCGCCGGCGCGATGATGTAGCGCCGCTCGCCGTCGGCATAAAGCAACAGCGCGATATTGGCGGAGCGGTTCGGGTCGTACTCCAGCCGTTCCACCCGCGCCTCGATATTGTCCTTGTCGCGGCGAAAGTCGATGATTCTATACTTCTGCTTATGGCCGCCGCCGGCATGCCGGCGCGTGATGCGGCCCTGGTTGTTGCGACCGCCGGTCTTCGGCTTTGGCGCCGTAAGCGGCGCATGGGGGCCGCCTTTGTGCAACTCCGGGTGGCGCACCTTGACTACAAATCGGCGCCCGGGCGAAGTTGGTTTGCATTTCACTACTGGCATGTTCGCAGCTCTTTCTCTTTCTCTTGCTCTTTCGTTTTCTAAGTTTCCATCTTTCTAAGTTTCTCTTTTTCGCTTCGTCTTCGACGCTGGCGCGGAGGTGGTCGCCCAGCGGCGCGTTTTGCGCCATCCGACCGCTATTGGCCTGTTTCCGCCAAGTCGATATCGTCGCCGGGCTGCAAGCGCACGTAGGCCTTGCGCCAGTCGGGACGCTTGCGCGGACGGCCGCGCGCGGCGCCTTTCACCTTGCCTTTCACATTGAGCACTTGCAGGTCGGTGACGACCACGTCGAAAATTTTCTCCACCGCGGTCTTGATTTCCGCCTTGGTGGCGTCCCGCGCCACTTTGAAGGCGTATTGGTTGTTTTCGTCGCCGGCTATGGCGGTCTTCTCGGACACATGCGGCGCCAGCAATACCTGATACATGCGTTCCCGGTTCACGACAGCATTCCCTCTATCTGTTTCAGCGCGGCGACGGTGCAAAGCACTTTTTCGAAGCCGATCAGGCTGACCGGATCAATGGCCTGGGCATCAAGCACTTCAACCTTGTGCAGATTGCGCGCCGCGAGATAAAGGTTTTGTTCGACCCCCTCGGCGACGATAAGCACATTGTCGAGTTCGAATGCTTTCAGTTTCAGCACCAGTTCCCTGGTCTTGTGGGATTCGACGGCGAAATCGTCGACTACGATCAGCCGATCCTGGCGGATCAGCTCCGAGACGATGCATTGCATGGCCCGGCGGTACATTTTGCGGTTCAATTTCTTGCCGTAGTCCCGCGGACGCGCGGCAAAGGCCCGGCCGCCCCCGCGCCAGATTGGGGACCGTATGGTGCCTGCCCGCGCCCGGCCTGTGCCTTTCTGCCGCCAAGGCTTGCGGCCGCCGCCGCGCACTTCCGAGCGGTTCTTTTGCTTGACGCTGCCTTGGCGCGCGCCGGCCAGGTAGGAGACGACGGTCTGGTGCACCAGGGGCTCGTTGAATTCCCTCGCGAAGGCCTCGTCGGGGAGTGTTATCTTGTCCGGGGATTGGTCGCCCGGTACCGTCAAGGCCAGTTCCATGGTCAGTTCGCCCGGGTTGTTTTCACTGCGGGCCGCACGATCACCCGGGAACCTGTCGCGCCGGGCAAGGCGCCTCTGATCAAAAGCAGGCCGTTTTCGAGGTCGACCCGCACGACTTCGAGGCTTTGCACGGTTTTGCGCACGTTGCCCATTTGTCCGGCCATTTTCTTGCCCTTGAACACTTTGCCCGGGGTTTGACATTGGCCAATCGAGCCGGGCGCGCGGTGGGAAATGGAGTTGCCGTGGGTGGCGTCCTGCATGCTGAAGTTGTGCCGTTTGACGGTGCCCTGAAAGCCCTTGCCCTTGGAGATGCCGGTCACGTCGACTTTCTGGCCCACTTCAAACAGATCCACTTTGAATTCGCTGCCGGCGCCGATATCGTCCAGCTTGGCGTCTTCGGTGCGGAATTCCCACAATCCTTCGCCCGCCTCGACGCCGGCCTTGCGGAAGTGTCCGGCCTGGCATTTGTTGATGCGCGACGGTTTGCGTTCGCCCATGGTGACCTGGACCGCGCTGTAACCGTCCGTCTCCGGCGTCTTCACCTGGGTGACGCGGTTGGGTGGCACTTCCACCACGGTCACCGGCACCGAAACGCCGTCATCGGTAAAGATGCGGGTCATCCCGCTCTTGCGACCGACAAGTCCCAAAGACATTGACAATCCACCTTTTCCACGTGCCCGGCGCGCACGGCTCTTGCCGGCGCGGCGCGGGAAGTTAACTTTTCGCAATCGGGGCTTGAATCCGTTCTTCCGATTCGCGAGCATCTTCGCGCGAAGTTGCGCGAAATGGTTCGAGCCGTCTATTGCAGACTGATCTGTACTTCCACCCCCGCCGCCAGATCGAGTTTCATCAAGGCGTCGACGGTCTTTTCCGTGGGCTCGACGATATCCAGCAAACGCTTGTGCGTGCGAATTTCGTATTGGTCGCGCGCATCCTTGTTCACATGGGGCGAAATCAGCACGGTGAAGCGCTCCTTGTGGGTCGGCAGGGGGATGGGTCCCCTGACCTGCGCTCCGGTGCGTTTCGCCGTATCGACGATTTCCCGCGAGGACTGGTCGATCAAACGGTGATCGAAGGCCTTGAGCCGGATCCTGATTCGTTGATTCTGCATTTGCGACTGTTACCGAAATTCGGGTCCGAAACCCGCGATTACTGCTGTCAAGCGTCAATTTTCAGTCTGTTTTCGGACCAATTTTCGGAAAACCGCCGCACCATGTCTGGTCGGCTCAGGTTCGCCTGCCCAAAAAAGGCGCATATTTTGATGGCTTGAGAATTGGGTGTCAAGGCGAAACCTATATCAAAGCGAAATTATGTGGGTTTGGGTTGGAGGCTTCGATACGTCGCCGGTGGGTGTCTGGCCCGCGGGCGACTTGTGTTGTGTTGGTCGAGAATTCCGTCATTCCGCGCGGAGCGAAGCGGAGTCGCGGAATCTGTTTGGGCTTGACGGGTTTGTTAGCGGCGGCGGGTGCGGGGGCGGCGGGGTTTTTCTTTCAGGCGGGAGGGGCGTTGGAATGGGGGCGCGGCGGTGAGCTGGTCGTCCTGGGGGTGGGTGCATTCGAGTTTGAATCCCAGTTTTTCTTCGATTGGCGGCAGCAGGAAAGAGTCTTCTTCACAGGCGAAACTGATGGAGGTGCCGACGCGGCCGGCGCGGCCGGTGCGGCCGATGCGATGCACGTAGTCGTCGGGTTCCTCGGGCAAGGTGTAGTTGATGACATGGCTCACTTCTTCGATATGCAAGCCGCGGCCGGCGACGTCGGTGGCCACGAGCACCTGGATTTCGCCGGACTTGAACCGGTTCAGTGTTCGCGTGCGTTTGTGCTGGGGGATTTCGCCGGACAACATGCCGCAGTTGACGCCGTTGCGGAACAGGTCGTCGGCGAGCTTGCGCACCTGGTCGCGGCGGTTGCTGAACACGAGCACCTTGCTGGCGCCCTCCTCGCGCAGCAGGTTGTACAACAGGTGGTACTTGTCGGCGGTTGTGACGAGGTAGACTTTTTGATCCACGGCTTCGGCCGCGATTTGCTCCGGGTCGACTTCGACCATGACGGGGTCCAGCGCCCAGCGCTCGGCGAGTTCGACGATTTCCGGGGGGAAAGTGGCGCTGAAAAGCAAGGTCTGGCGGCAGTCCTTGCGCGGCACGCGGGCGAGAATGCGCCGCACCTGGGGAATAAATCCCATGTCCAGCATGCGGTCGGCTTCGTCGAGCACGAGCAATTCGATCAAACCCAGGTGGAGATCGTCGTTGCCGGCGAAATCGAGCAAGCGGCCGGGAGTTGCGACGACGATGTCCACGGGTTGCGCGTCCAGGGCCCGATGCTGTTTGGCAAAATCTTCGCCGCCAACGAGGGTGACCACGTGCAAATCGCAGTAACGGGTCAGCTGTTCGGCGTCGGCGGCGATTTGGCCGGCGAGTTCACGGGTGGGGGCGACGACCAGCGCGCGGGGTTCGGCGAGAAATCGTTCGCCTTCGACTGGGTTGCCAAGCAGGTCGTTGATGATGGTGATGAGAAAGGCTGCGGTCTTGCCGGTGCCGGTCTGGGCCTTGCCGGTGACATCGTGACCTTGCAAGCTGTGGCGCAGGCTTTGAGCCTGAATCGGTGTGCAATGGGTGAAACCGAGGGCGCGAATCGCTTCGCGCAGCGGCTCGTGCAGGTCAAATGCGTCGAATGTGATCTGGCTATCGTTGATGGCTTGCATGATGTCCTGAAATGGTAACGATCGGAGAGGAGCCGTCCGGGCGCCTGGGGCGGTTGTCAAACATTGGCTGTCGCCGCTTCCGCCCGATGCCGGGCAGGCGCGATGGAGCAGGCTTCGCAGCTTGGGTCCCTGGGCAGTTTCAGCTCGCGCCATTGCATGGTGGCGGCATCGAGCAGCAGCAGGCGCCCAACGAGGCTGGTGCCGATTCCGGCAAGCATCTTGACGGCTTCCATGGCCTGGATGGAACCGATGATTCCAACCAGGGGCGCCATCACGCCGTTGCTGGCGCAACTTGTGTCGAGTTCGCCGAAGCGGGGATACAGGCACTGGTAACAGGGGCTTTCCGCTTGTCCGGGGTCGAAGGCGATGATTTGCCCTTGCATGCGGATGGCGGCGGCGGAAACCAGGGGCTTGCGCCCGGCGACGCAGGCGGCGTTGATGGCGAAGCGCGATTCGAAGTTGTCGCAGGCGTCGAGCACGAGATCGGCCTCGGCCACGGCCTGGTCGAGCTTGGCGCCGTGCAAGCGTTCGTTGATTGCCGTGACTTGCACGTCCGGGTTCAAGCTCAGCAGGCGGTTGCGGGCGGATTCGACCTTGGCCTGGCCCAGCGATTGCTCGGCGTGGGCGATTTGGCGTTGCAGATTGGTCAATTCGACGATGTCGTCGTCGGCGATCAGCAATTTCCCCACGCCGGCGGCGGCAAGATACATGGCGGCAGGGCAGCCGAGCCCTCCCATGCCGACGATGAGGACGGTGGCGCCGACCAGCTTGCGCTGCCCGGAGATGTCCATTTCCGGCAGCATGATCTGGCGGCTGAAGCGAAGCAATTGCTGTTCATTCATAAGCGAAGCGCCATTATACGCCTAATGGGACACCCAACTCTCTGCTAGTGGCATTGCCCACTCTCCGAAGGGGAGTCCATCAGTTTGGCGGCGGGTGCTTGTGAGTCCCGATAATCTGTGGTGGGTTTCCCATTCGCGCTTCCCATTCGTGCCATTCGTGCCGTGTCCGGTTCGAATTTCGCAGTCCGATAATTCCGAGGTGGCGGCGCGGGACTGTTGTTTCAATGATACGAATCGGGACCGGGCCCGGTTTTCAGACAGTTCACGGTTTCAGGGGCGTCGCGCGCGGATGAGGCGGTCGTGGCCGGCGTGGTCCTGGTAGCCGCTGATGTTTCCAAAGTCGTTCGCGGCAAGCAGTTCGACCAATTGTTGCCGTTGATTGTGTCCATGCTCGAGCAAGAGCCAGGCGCCGGATTTGAGGCAGCGCATGGCCTGGGGAAGGATCTGCCGAAACGCCGCGAGTCCGTCGGCGCCGGCGAACAGGGCGGTTGCGGGCTCCCAGGCGCAGTCGGGATGCAGGGCGGGATCGTCCACGGCCACATAGGGAGGATTGGCGACGATCATGTCCAGGCTTTCGCTGGCCAAGCCTTCGCACCAGCAGCCAAGCCGAAGCTGAAGATTGGCGCCGGCCAGGGCTTTTGCGTTGCGGCGCGCCACCGCCAGCGTGCCCTCGCAGTGATCGATTGCGACCACCGTGGCATCCCGGTGGTGACGCGCCAGGGCGATGGCGATGGCGCCGCTGCCGGTGCCAAGATCGGCGATTCGAATTGGCCTGCTCCCGCCCGGGGTTATGGTTTCAATGGCCAGCTCCACCAGCAACTCGGTTTCGGGGCGCGGAATCAGCACCCGGGGCGAGACTTCCAGTTCGAAATCCATAAACCCGGCGCGGCCGAGCAGGTAGGCCACGGGTTCGCGCCGTTTGCGGCGCTCCAGCAAATGGTGGAATTCGCGCAGCTCGCTGGCCGAAAGCAGGCGTTCGCCGCGGGCGCGCAAGGCGCCGCGGTCCAGCCGCAACACGTGGCCAAGCAACAATTCCGCGTCCAGTCTCGGGCTCTCGCTGCACTGGCGCAGATCTTGCGCCAACGCCAGCGCGTCGGCGCAGGTGGTCATGGGCCTTCTTCGCCGGCGAGCCCGGCCAGCAGGTCGGCCTGGTACTCGTTCAGCAAGGGCTGGATAACGCCTTGCAGATCGCCGTTGATGAACTCCGGCAGATTGTACAAGGTCAACTTGATGCGGTGATCGGTCACCCGGCCCTGGGGAAAGTTGTAGGTGCGGATTTTTTCCGAGCGGTCGCCGCTGCCGACGAGCCGGCGCCGGGTGTCGGACTCTTCCCGCTGTTGATCGGTTCTCGCCGCCTCGAGCAGTCGGGCCCGCAGCAGCGACATCGCGCGCGCCTTGTTCTTGTGCTGGGAGCGTTCGTCCTGGCATTCGACCACGATGCCGCTGGGCAAATGGGTGAGACGAATGGCGGAGTCGGTCTTGTTCACATGTTGACCGCCGGCGCCGCTGGCGCGGAAAGTGTCCACGCGCAAGTCGCTCCGGTTCAGTTCGATGTCTTCGATTTGCTCGGCCTCGGGCAGCACGGCGACGGTGCAGGCCGAGGTGTGAATGCGGCCCTGGGCTTCGGTTTCCGGCACCCGCTGGACGCGGTGGGCGCCGGATTCAAACTTGAGTTTTTCGAAAACGTTGCGGCCTTCAACGCGCAAGATGACTTCCTTGTAGCCGCCATGTTCTCCCGGCCGTTCGCTGACGATGGATGCCAGCCATTGCTGCGATTCGGCGTAGCGCTGATACATGCGGCACAAATCGCCGGCGAACAGCGCGGCTTCGTCGCCCCCCGTGCCGGCGCGGATTTCCAGGAAAACATCGCAGGCGTCGCGTTCGTCCCTGGGCAGCAGCAGCACGCGCAATTCCCGCTCCAGCCGGCCCAGCGCATCCATTGCGGCGGCGGCCTCCTCTTCCGCCATGGCGCGGATTTCCGGGTCCGCGTCGCGCAGCATTTCTTCCGCGTCGCGCTTTGCGCCGCGCGCGGAAAGATAGTCGCGGTAGGTCCGCACAATCTCTTCCAGACCGGCGTACTCTTTCGATACTTCGCGGAATTGCGCCTGGTCGGAAATCACTTCGGCGTCGGCGAGCAGGCCCTCGAGTTCCGCGAAGCGTTCCTGCAAGCCGTCGAGTTTGCGGCGAATGGAATCTTTCATGGGCGAGACTATTTTGCTTTTCGGTGCGTCAGTGCGGGCGCCGACGCGGGCAATCGCGGCGCGCGGCCTTACTTGCGCCGCGCGTCGCCATCGAGTTCGAACAGTTCCCGCGTCAAATGCAGCAATTCATCCCTGCCTTCGGCGCTGGCCTGTTTCATGCGCACGCTGGGCGAATGGATCAATTTATTGGTGATGGCCCGGGCCAGGGATTCGAGCACGGATTGCACATCGCCGCCCTTTTCCAGCTCGCGCCGGGCCTGGCGCAATTCCGCCTCGCGAATGTCTTCCGCCCTGCCCCGCAGGCGGCGCAAAGTGGCGACGGCATTGCGCGAGCGCAACTCGCTGTGGAATTTTTCCAATCCCGAGTCGATCAGGCTGTCCGCCTGCACCGCGGCTTCGCGGCGGCTGTTGACGCTGTCTTCTATCACACCGCCGATATCGTCGATGCCGTACAGGTAGGCATCGGGAATTTCGCCGACTTCCACTTCGATATCCCGCGGCACCGCCAGATCCACCAGCAACATCGGGCGGTGTTTTCGTTGGCGCAGCGCGCGCTCCACCATGCCTTTGCCGATGAGCGGCAACTGGCTGCTGGTGGAGGAGATGACGATATCGGCATCGGTCAGCAATTCCGGCAGGTCCGACAGCAAGGCGCCTTCACCGGAAAATTTCCCGGCAAGTTGCAAGGCGTTGGCGAGCGTGCGATTGGCAACGACGATGCCGCGCACGTTTTTCTCGGCAAGATGCCGCGCGGCGAGTTCAACGGTGCGGCCGGCGCCCACGAGCAACACTTGCAAGCGCGATAAATCGGAAAAGATGCGCCCCGCCAGCGTCACCGCCGCATAGGCCACCGACACCGGGCTGACACCGATCGCAGTCTCGGTGCGCACTTCCTTTGCCACCGAAAAGGCCGCTTCGAAAGCCCGCGCCAGATTGCCGCCGGCGACTTTCAACTCCCGCGACAGCGCATAGGCCGATTTGATTTGCCCAAGAATCTGCGGCTCGCCGAGCACCATCGAATCCAGCCCCGCGGCAACCCGCATCAAATGCCGCACGGCTTCGCCGCCTTCGTGAAAGTAGCTGCAAGGGACCAGTTCATCGGCTTTCAGGCCGTGGAAGTCAGCCAGCCAATCCAGCGTCAGGCGATGCCGCCCGCCGTTTTGTTCCAGTTTGGAGTTCGACTTGGCAAAACCAAGATACACCTCGGTCCGGTTGCAGGTGGAGACGATCACCGCCCCGCTAACATCGGGCAATCCGCTGGCCTGCCGCAACGCGCCGCTGATGACGGCGGGCGGAAACGCCACCTTTTCGCGCAAGGCTATCGCCGCAGTGCTGTGATTGATGCCTGTTACTGCCAAGTCCATCGCGAAACAAGGAGTCCCCGGGTTTGGCGCAAGCCGTCCATTCGAAAACGCGCAATATACCAGAGTCCGCCATACCAGCCGAAGGCTTGCCGGGGAAAGCAACTCCTTCAATTCTTTGCCGGCTGCATTGTGCGACTTGATATACTGCCGGTCTTGGGACTGACTTTTGAGGAACCGGCGATGCCGCGCTTGATTGTTCCGGCGAGCTTGATCACGCTGCTGCTGGCGTGCGCTTCGGAGAATGGGACTCGGGTTGAGCCGGCGGGGGAGGTGTTGCCTGCCGGGCAAGCGGTGGTTGAGCAGGCGGCGGTGCCGGTTGAGTACGGGAGTTTTACTTCCGAGCAGCTGTTTCAAGCGATTGCGGCGGAATTGAGCGCCCAGCGCGGCGATATCGAACGGGCCGCCGAGATTTATTTCGACCTGGCGAGTGAAACCCGGGATGCGGGCATTGTGGAGCGCGCCGTGCGCTTTGCCTCGGCGCTGGGCGGCGGCCGCCGCCTGCTCGAGCTTGGGCTGCTCTGGGCCCAGGTCGAGCCCGACCTTCCCGACCCGCACATGCTGCTGGCTTTTCAATTGCTGGAAGCTGGTCGCCCGGCCCAGGCCCTGTCGCATATGGAGCAGGTGCTCGAGGCCGGCGGTAGATTCGACTTCAGCATCCTGGCCTCTGTCGCCGACCGCGTGGACCGGTCGGAACGGGACGCGCTGATCGCCGAACTGCGCTCGCTCAAGGAACGCTATCCGCAGCGGCGAACGATGCGCATCGCGCTGGTGCAATTGCTCGCCCAGAATGGTGAATTCGAAGCGGCACTGGCGGAATTCGAGGAGATTGACGGCGCGGCCTCAACACCCAATCTTGTGCGCTTGCAAGCGCAACTGCATTCGAGCGCGGGCAGCGAGGCGGACGCGCTCGAAACCTTGCGCGCGGGTGTGGAACGTTTTTCCGAAGACCGGGAACTGCGCATGTCCTACGCCCGGGCGCTGTTGCTGCGGGGGGACCTGGAATCGGCGCGGGAGCAATTCGCCATCATGCTGGCACAGGCGCCGAACGACTGGGACAGCCTGTTCCGCCTTGGCCTGATCGACCTGGAAATGGAAGACTTCGAGTCCGCCATCGAGGTTTTTGAACAATTTCTGGCAGCTGGTCAAAACGAGGACGACAGCCACTACTACCTGGGCTTTGCCCGGCTGCAGCTCGGCGATGCCGCGGCCGCCATCGAACACTTCCGCCAGGTGCGGCAGGGCGTTGAAAACTTTCTGCCGGCCCAGCAACAGGCAACCCGGCTTTCGATACAGCTTGGACAATTCGAAGAAGCGCACGACTGGCTGGCGCAACTCTCCCGCGGCAGCAGCAGGCTAGAAGTGCAGTTCGTTGCCATGGAATCGACGATTTTATTGCAAGAGGGCCATCTCGACCGGGCGCGGGAATTGCTCGATATGGCGCTGAACCGCTATCCCAACCACGCCGACCTGCTATTCTCCCGGGTCTTTGTCCACGATGCGGCCGGCGACATGGCCAGTTTGGAAGCGGACTTGCGGCAGATCATCCGCATGCAGCCGGACAATGCCACTGCCTTGAATGACTTGGGGTTCATGCTGGCGGACCGCAGCGACCGTTATGAGGAAGCCTTGCAACTGATCGAACGCGCCATCGCCATTGCGCCCGACAACCCGGCGATTATCGACAGCCTCGGCTGGGCGCAATACAAGTTGGGCATGCTGGACGAGGCGCTGGTCAACTTGCGCCGGGCTTACGCGGACTTTCCCAATCACGAGGTTGCCGCCCATCTCGGCGAAGTGCTTTGGATGCTCGACCGCCGCGATGAAGCGGAGCGCATCTGGGAGCAAGCGCTGGAAAACAATCCCGAAAGCGAATACGTCTTGCCCACGATGGAGCGACTCAAGGGTCGCCGCTAAGGGCTGGCCGCGCCGATGTCCGCCTTCGCGAGAACCGCGCTTTGCCTGCGAAGACTGGCTCGCGCCCTGGGGCCGCGCGCAAGCATCATCTTCTTCGCCGCCGCGCTCACCGCCTGCGCCACCGCCCCACCGGCGCCGAGGGGCGATTGGTCGCGGCAAGCCGAACATCTGGCGCAGTTGAACAACTGGCAGTTCCGCGGCCGTGTCAATGTGCGCTACGACAACGAATCCCACACTCCGCGCATTCTCTGGCGGCAACAGGAGCGCCATTACAATATTCGCCTGTGGGGCACCTTCAATGCCGGCAACACGCTCATCAGCGGCGACCCTACCGGGGTCGTGTTCGAAACCAACGGCGAAGTGGCCAGGGCCGCCACACCGGAAGACCTGGTGCTCGAACAACTGGGCTACGAATTGCCGGTATCGCACCTGGAATTCTGGATACGCGGCCTGCCGGCGCCGGAAACCGATGCGGAAATGGATTTCGACGATTTCGGGCAATTGATCGCGATTCGACAGCAGGGCTGGAATGTGCGCTATTCCAACCCGAGGCAATACGGCGAGGTGATTCTGCCGGGGGAGATCGAAATGCTGCGCGCCGGCGGGGACGTCAGGTTGCGCTTTGTCGGGTTGCGCTGGACCATCGACGGGCAGGCGGAGTAGGCGCAGCCGGCATGAGCCTTACCCGACTGCTTGCGCCGGCCAAGCTCAATCTGTTCCTGCATATCACCGGGCGCCGCGCCGACGGCTATCACGAATTGCAGACCCTGTTCCAGTTGCTCGATTACGGAGATTATTTGTCCTTTTCACCGCAAGCCGATGGCCTCATCTCCCTCCACGTCAAGCGCGCGTCAACGCCAAAGGCCAAAACAGTAAACAACCAGCGCAATCCTGATGGGACACCCGCCGCCAACGGGATGCCCAAAAGCCATGGGACACCCAACGCCGGTCCCGTGGACGCCCGGCGCGGCGCCGCGGCCGACACTCTGCCGATGGAGAACAACCTGGTCTTGCGCGCGGCCAATGCGCTGGGCCGCGAAACGGCATGCGGGAAAGGCGTTTCGATCACTTTGGAAAAACGCTTGCCGGTGGGCGGCGGCCTTGGCGGCGGCAGCAGCAACGCGGCGGTCAGCTTGCTGGCATTGAACCGACTGTGGGCTCTCGGTTTGTCGCTGGATGAACTGTGCCAAATCGGGCTTGGACTCGGCGCCGACGTCCCTGTGTTTCTGCGCGGCCGCAGCGCCTGGGGCGAAGGAGTTGGCGATGAACTCGAACCTGTCGCCCTGCCCGAGCAATGCTATGTGGTGGTCACGCCACCCTGCCAAGTGGCCACGGCGGCGATTTTCAACGCTGAAAATTTGACACGAAACTCGACAAAGATCAGAATTGCCGACTTTTTCGCGGGCGGCGGTCGCAATGATTGCGAGCCGGTCACGCGGCGCTTGTATCCCGCGGTGGACGAAGCCATGGTCTGGCTCGGCCGCTTCGGCAAGGTGCGCATGTCCGGCACCGGCGCCAGCGTTTTCCTCACCGTGGCGAACCTGGCCGAGGGTGAAAAAATATTGGCGCTCCTGCCCCGGGGCTGGAGCGGATTCACCGCGAGAGGCTTGGCGCGCATGGCGCACGCGGGAGGCAATTGATTTAGCGTTGCGCGGACTGCCCTGAGGCATACTGGGCGGCGCAGGGGGCAAATTCGCGGAAAATGAGCGCCGCGCGCCCATGTCGCGCTGCGAAAACTGTTAAAATTCGTCCGTTGGGGTGTCGCCAAGTGGTAAGGCACAAGGTTTTGATCCTTGCATTCGTTGGTTCGAATCCAGCCACCCCAGCCATTATTCCGGCGCGACCCGGCGAGGCGGCTTGATCGGCCGGCTCGGAATCAGCCAAAAACAAAACCGGGGATTATGCGAATCTAACGGGTCTCCCAGACCCTCCAGGAAGGCAAATCGAAAATCGTGGCCACAAATCTCATGGTGTTCAGCGGCAATGCCAATCCGCAACTGTCGGAGCGCATTGCCCGTTATATTGGCGTTCCCCTCGGCAACGCCAGCATAGACAAGTACAGCGACGGCGAAATTTCGGTGGAATTGAATGAAAACGTCCGCGGCAAGGACGTTTTCATCATTCAGCCCACCTGCTCGCCAACCAATGACCACATCCTCGAACTGCTGCTGATCGCCGATGCGCTGCACCGCGCTTCGGCCAACCGCATCACCGCCGTAATCCCCTATTTCGGCTACGCCCGCCAGGACCGCCGCGTGCGCTCCGCGCGGGTGGCGATCAGCGCCAAGGTCGTCGCCGACATGATTGGCGCGGTGGGCGTGGACCGGGTGCTCACGGTGGACCTGCACGCGGAACAAATCCAGGGTTTTTTCAGCATCCCGGTGGACAATGTCTACGGCGCGCCGGTGCTGACCGACGAAATTGAACGCCAGGACTATGACAATCTGATTGTGGTGTCGCCCGATATCGGCGGCGTGGTGCGGGCGCGGGCGGTGGCGAAGCAACTCCATGTGGACCTGGCCATTATCGACAAGCGGCGTCCCTCGGTGAACGAAGCCCAGATCATGCATATCATTGGCGACGTTGAAGGCCGCACTTGCCTGATCGTCGACGACCTGGTCGACACCGCCGGCACGATTTGCAAGGCCGCCGACGCCTTGAAGGAAGCCGGCGCCCAGCTCGTGGTCGCCTATTGCACGCATCCGGTGCTGTCGGGCAAGGCCATCGAAAACGTGGAAAACTCCAACCTCGATGTGCTGGTGGTAACCGATACCATACCGCTGCACGAAGAGGCGAAACGCTGCAAACGCATTCGGCAATTGTCGATGGCCCGGCTGCTGGCGGAATCGATCCGCCGCGTCAGCAACGAAGAATCCATCAGCGCCATGTTCGACAATACCTGAACCATGCGCGGGGAGTAAGGCAAACACCCGAGCGTCTGGTTTCGCGCCAGACCGGCAAGGGACGGCAAGCGGTTTTCGAGCCGGCGCGCCGCGGAATTTTGGGAGAAAACGATTATGTCAGCCAAATCAGCATCAGAATTCGAACTGGATGTCTCAGTGCGCACCGAAATGGGCAAAGGCGCGAGCCGCCGCCTGCGGCGCTTGCACAACGCCATCCCCGCCGTTTTGTATGGCGCGCGGAAAGAGCCCGTGCCGCTTAGCATCGACCACGACAGCATTTTGCACGCCACCGACAACGAGGCGTTCTTCTCCCGCGTGATCACGCTGAAACTCGGCGGCAGGAAAAAGGAACTCGCCGTAATCAAGGACTTGCAGCGCCATCCGGCGCGGCCCGTGATCCTGCATGCCGACTTCCTGCGGGTAAGCGAAGACCAGCCGATTCATATTCGTGTACCGCTGCATTTCATCAACGAAGACAAATGCCAGGGCGTAAAGACCGGCGGCGGGCGCATTCTCAAGTCGATGACCGAAGTCGATGTGCACTGCCTGCCGAAGGACTTGCCGGAATTCATCGAAGTGGACATGGCGGAAGTGGTCCTGGGCCAAACCGTGCACTTGTCCGACGTCACATTGCCCGATGGGGTCACCAGCGTGGCGCTGAGCCACGGCAGGGACGGCGACCTTTCGGTGGCCACAGTGCAAGCACCGCGCGGCGGTGCCGAAACAGCGGCCGAAAGCGGCGAGGAAGAAGAAGAGGCGCAAGAGTCACCCTGACCGCGCAAGGCACACTGCAATTGATCGTGGGCCTGGGCAATCCCGGGCCCGCCTACCGCGGCAACCGCCACAACGCCGGATTGTGGTTTTTGCGCGCGCTCTGCGAACGCCATGGCGGAGAATTGCGCCCGCAAGAGAAGTTTTTCGGCGAGACCGCCAGGATTGCGATTGCCGAAAACGAAATTCGCCTGCTTTGGCCCACCACATTCATGAACCTCAGCGGGCGCTCGGTGGCGGCGATGTCCAACTATTTTCGTATTGCGCCACAGCGGATGCTGGTCGCTTACGACGAGATCGACCTCAAAGTTGGCGTTGTGCGCTTCAAATCCGGCGGCGGCCACGGCGGCCACAACGGCCTGCGCAGCATCATCGGCTCGCTCGGCGGGGAAAACGATTTCCGGCGGCTGCGGATCGGCGTCGGCCACCCCGGACACAAGTCGCTGGTGATGGATTACGTGCTGGGCAACCCGCCCGCGGCGGAGGCCGAAATCATTCAGCGCCGAATCGACGACGCCGTAGCCCAAATTCCCCGCGCCGCGGTCGGCGCCTGGGATGAAGCCACGCGCAATCTGCACACGGGGAACTGAAAGACCATGGCGCTGCGCTGCGGAATCGTCGGATTGCCCAATGTCGGCAAGTCCACCTTGTTCAATGCCTTGACCAATGCGGGAATCGCGGCGGCAAACTATCCATTTTGCACTATCGAGCCCAACTCCGGGGTGGTGCCGGTGCCCGACGCCAGGCTCGACCGCATCGCGGAAATCGTGCGGCCGGCGAAAGTAATTCCGACCACAGTGGAATTCACCGACATTGCCGGACTGGTGGCCGGCGCTTCCAAAGGCGAGGGTCTGGGCAACCAGTTTCTGGCCAATATCCGCGAAACCGACGCTATCGCCCATGTCGTGCGCTGTTTCGAAGACAGCAATGTCACCCACGTGGCGGCGCAGATCCGGCCGGACGAGGATATCGATATCATCAATACCGAGCTTGCCCTGGCGGACCTGGAAACGGTCAACCGCAGGCTGGACAAGTTGATCCGCATCGCCAAAAGCGGCGACAAGGACGCCCAGCGGCTGGTGCTGGTGCTGGAACAGGTGCGGGAAGGCCTTGATGCGATGCGGCCGGTGCGCTCGCTCGACCTGTATCGCGAACAGCGCGAAAATCTGCGCGACTTGCATTTGCTCACCGCCAAGCCGGTGTTGTACATCGCCAACACCGACGAAGACGGCCTGGCTGGCAATTCCCATGTGGCCGCGGTGCGCGCCATCGCCGAAGCGGAAGGCGCCGAACTGGTGGTGATCAGCAACAAACTGGAAGCGGAAATCGCCGAACTTGCCGACGAGGATAAGTCCGTGTTCCTTGCCGACCTCGGCATGGAGCAACCCGGCCTGGACCGGGTGATCGGCGCCGCCTACCGCCTGCTCGGTTTGCAAACCTTTTTTACCGCCGGCCCGAAGGAAGCGCGCGCCTGGACCGTACCCCAAAATTCAACCGCGGCAGCCGCCGCGGGCTCGATTCACACCGATTTCGAACGCGGTTTCATCCGCGCGGAAGTTGTTTCCTACGACGATTTCGTGGCGCGGGGCGGCGAAGCCGGCGCAAAGGAAGCCGGCAAATGGCGGCTGGAAGGCAGGGACTACCTGGTCGCGGACGGCGACGTGATTCATTTTCGGTTTAATGTTTGATGGAAGGGGGGTATTGCTTGACAAGTTGTTGCCGAGTCCACAGAATTGCCGGCCTTGCGCAACTCCGGGCGCCATCTTCAGGCTATGTAGCTCAGCTGGTTAGAGCACAGCACTCATAATGCTGGGGTCGCTGGTTCAAGTCCAGCCATAGCCACCACATCTTCACCCGCCACACTCGGTCAGACGCTTTAGGCCGCCGGCATCACATTGGTGTGGCCGCAGCCGAGGCGGTGGCGTTTTCGCTTGCCAGCGCTTCGCGCACTTCATCAAGGTTGAGGACGAGATCGGTATTCTTCTTGAGGATTTTGACCATCATGGTGGCGAGGTCGGCATGCGGCAGCTCGAGGAAGTCCTGGGTTTTCGCCAAAGCAGCGGCGCGTGATTCGCACAGCTCTTCGTAGCTCAGGTGCAGGCATCGATGGTGCTGGTAAAGTTCCAGCGCGGCATCGTGCCTCTGCCGGTCCTGACGCACATAGGCGATGAAATCGGCGATGTCGATGGCGAAAGGCCGATATTGCGGCCGCTCGCCGCCGGCGCGGATGGAGAACACGCCGGAGCGCTTTGTCATTTGCAGCGAGATGTACTTGTCGAGGATGTTCTCGCGTCGCAGATGAATGATTCTGATATCGGTGTCGGCAACGATCAAGTCGCGGAATGGCCGATACGCCTCGTCCAAAGATTCCTCCAGTTTGAATTTGAAGCCCACCCTTGGATTCCCGGCGGGATTGAAGCCGACGTCGTAGAGAAAGGCTTCGGGATGCTGCTGGCGATATTCTTGCAAGCGCTCGTCAATGTTGGTTCCCTGCTCCCGCAACGCTTGGTACGGTCCCGCCGATTCGTTGGGCGCGGCGATGATTTCCCCATGGCAAAGCACCTGGGGGTGCGAATTGAGCAAGGTGCTCAACATGGAGCTGCCGCTGCGGGCGGTGCAACTGATCATGAACTTGTCGTCGCGCTTGCGCTTGGGAAGCGCGGAGGGAGTGGGACGCGCGGTCCGTTTGGGAGTTGACGCGGGCGCGGATCGATCCTGCCGGGGCCCGTTCGCGCGCAGATAGGCGATAATTTTCTCAACCGCATGTTCGGCGGAAAGCGCATTGCTGTCGATGCGCAAGTCGGGATTTTGCGGCACTTCATAGGGCGAGTCGATTCCGGTGAAATCGCGCAACTCGCCCTTGCGCGCCCGCGCGTACAATCCCTTGGGGTCGCGGGATTCGCACACCGCCAGCGGCGCGTCGATGAAGATCTCGAAAAACTCGTCCGGCGGAACCAGCGCCCGCGCCATGGCCCGTTGCGAGCGCAGCGGCGAAATCAGCGCGCAAATCACGATCAGGCCGGCGTCCACCATGACCTGGGCGACTTGCGCCACCCGGCGCACATTTTCCGCCCGGTCCTGCAGGGAAAAGCCGAGGTCGCTATTGAGGCCGTGACGCAAATTGTCGCCGTCTAGCAGATAGGTGTGCTTGCCTTCGGCCTGGATCCGCTGCTCCAGCAAATTGGCGATGGTGGACTTGCCGGCGCCGGAAAGACCGGTCAGCCAGATAATCATCGGCCATTGCGACAGATTCTGCGCCCGCCGCGCCTTGCCAATACTCGAATCTTGCCAAGTCACATTGGTGCCGGGCCGGCCCGATAGTTTTTCCGCCTGTTCTTCCCGCATCTTCCCTTCGCCGAAAAATTCGCCAGCGGATTCTACCCCAACTCCACCAAATTTCAGCGATCAGTAACGCCTTCTCAGGAGGGGAAGGAGAATTGCGGGCCTTGGGCATCGTTGGCCGCGCGGGGGGGCCAGCGTTGGCTGATGGTTTTGCGGCGGGTGTAGAAGCGGACGGCATCGGGGCCGTAGGCGTAATGGTCGCCGAACAGGGAACGTTTCCAGCCGCCGAAACTCTGGCTGGCAACGGGCACCGGCAAAGCCACATTGACGCCAACCATGCCGATTTTTACGCTGCCCGTGAAACTGCGCGCCGCTTCGCCGTCGCGGGTGAAAAGCGCGGCGCCGTTGCCGTATTCGTGATCGTTGACGAGCGCCACCGCCTGTTCGAGGCTGTCCACCCGCAGCAGGCAGAGTACGGGGCCGAAAATTTCCTCGCGGTAAATTTTCATGTGGGGCTGCACGCGGTCGAACAGGCTGGCGCCAAGGAAAAACCCGCTTTCGTTGCCGGAAACTGTCAGGCCGCGTCCGTCGACAGCAAGCTCCGCGCCTTGCGCAAGGCCATGGTCAATGTAGCCGTGAACGCGCTTGTAGCTCTCTTTCGACACCAGCGGGCCCATGTCGTTGCCGTTGTCACTGCCCGGCCCGACATTCAAGTCGCCGATCCGGTTTCGCAGCAACTCCACTAGCCGGTCTCCTGTTTCTTCGCCCACCGCCACCACCACTGAAATCGCCATGCAGCGCTGGCCGCAGGAACCATAGGCGGCGCCCATGAGCGCGTCGGCGGCGGCTTCCAGATCGGCGTCCGGCATCACAACCGCATGGTTCTTGGCGCCGCCGAGCGCTTGCACACGTTTGCCGGTGGCGGTGGCTCGGCGATAGATCGATTCGGCGATGGCTGTCGAACCGACAAAGCTCACCGCCTGCACGCGTTCGTCATCAAGCAAGACTTCCACGGCCTCACGGTCGCCGTTGACGACGTTGAACACGCCATCCGGCAGTCCGGCCTCGCGCAGCAGCCGCGCGATCAGCAGCGATGCGCCGGGATCTTTCTCCGAAGGTTTCAGCACGAAGCTGTTGCCGCAGGCAATCGCCAGCGGATACATCCACATGGGCACCATGACCGGGAAGTTGAACGGCGTGATGCCGGCAACCACGCCCAGGGCTTGCAATTCCGCCCAGCTATCGATGCCCGGGCCCGCTTCCCGCGAATGCTCCCCTTTCAGCAATTCGGCGATGCCGCAGGCGTATTCGACCACTTCCAGGCCGCGCCGCAATTCGCCGCGGGCGTCGTGCAGCACCTTGCCATGTTCCAAAGTGACGATACAGCAGATTTCCTCAGCGTGGCGCTCGAGCAACTCACGGAAACGGAACATGACGCCGGCGCGTCTTGCCGGCGGTGTGGCGGCCCAGGCGGGGGCGGC
Organism: uncultured Pseudohongiella sp.; assembly: GCA_965221015.1. GTDB lineage: Bacteria > Pseudomonadota > Gammaproteobacteria > Pseudomonadales > Pseudohongiellaceae > UBA9145. Next base: position 2,677,723 of record OZ244859.1, read on the forward strand.
ATCGGCTGCCGCGGCAATCGCCCGTTCCACGGTGGCGCGCCCGGCCATGCAGACGCGGCCGCTGGGGACTCCGTTTGCGGGGTCTATCAGCTCCTGTGTGCGGCCATCGTCGGAAAGTTCCCGGCCGGCGATAAAGTGTCCAACGAGGCGCGACTCTCCGACCCCCGAGCGCACCGCCCCGGATGGCGCCGATTGAAGACTTTTCCCAACCGATTGACGCGACTCAGCCGATTTCATCAAGGCTTTCTCCCACCGCATTCACCAATGCGGTGATCTGTTCCGGTGTTGACACGAATGGCGGCGCCAACTGGATCGTATCGCCGCCCCAGCGAACGTAGAAGCCTTTCTCCAGGCATTTCAGACCGATTTCGAAAGGCCGCCGCATGGGTTCGCCGGGGGCGTGGACAATACTGACGCCCGCCGCCAGCCCATAGTTGCGGATATCCGCCACCAACGCGTGGCCGCGCAAGCCGTGCACTTCCCGCTCCAGCACCGGCGCCAGTTCGCGCACGTTCCCTATGAGTTCGTCGTTGACGAGCAGGTCGAGCGCGGCGATGCCGGCGGCGCAAGCCACCGGATGCGCCGAGTAGGTGTAGCCATGGGGAAACTCGACCATGTAATCCGGGCCGCCGTTTTCCATAAAAGTTTCATAGATATCGCCGCGCAGCACCGCCGCGCCCATGGGCACACAGCCGTTTGTGATCTGTTTGGCAAGCACCATGATGTCGGGTGTGACACCGAATTCCCCGGCGCCGGTGTAGGATCCCATGCGTCCCAGGCCTGTAATGACCTCGTCGAAAATCAGCAGGATGTTGTGCGCGTCGCAAATCTCGCGCAGCCGGTTCAAATAACCCTTGGGCGGCGGAATCACGCCGGCGGTGCCGGACATCGGTTCAACGATAACCGCGGCGATATTGCTCGCGTCGTGCAAGGCGATCAACTCGAGCACTTCCTCCGCCAGGTGCGCTCCCGATTCCGGCATGCCCTTGCTGAAGCGGTTCTCCGCGGTCATGGTGTGGGAGATATGGTCGGCATCCACCGCCGGCCCGAACAATTTGCGGTTGAAACCGATGCCGCCAACGGCGACGCCGCCGAAATTGACGCCGTGATAGCCCTTGTGGCGGCCGATGAAGCGGGTTTTGCCGGAATGGCCTTTGAGCGCCCAATAGGCGCGGGCGATCTTCAATGCCGTATCAACAGTTTCCGACCCGGAATCGGTGAAGAAAACATGATCGAGCCCGGCGGGAGTGAGCTCCACCAGGCGGTTGGCCAATTGGAAAGACAGCGGATGGCCGAATTGGAATCCCGGCGAATAATCCAGTTCCGCAAGCTGGCGGCTGACGGCGTCGACGATCTCGCGCCGGGCATGGCCGGCACCGCAGGTCCAAAGGCCAGACAGGCCGTCGAAAATGCGTCGCCCATCCACATCGAAGTAATACACGCCCTGGCCCGATTGCAGCAGGCGTGGATTGTCCTTGAACTGGCGGTTGCCGGTAAACGGCATCCAATGCGCTTCGAGTTGCGCCCGGTTCAGTTTCATAAGCCCCACCTCATTTCGCGGTCAATGGCTGGCCGGCATCGCGCCCCGGAGGCGGCTCCGGCAGTGAATCGAGTTCGCCGCGGTATTGCTGTTCCAGCGAATCCGAAGGCCAAAGCAAGGTCACCGCCCATCCCGCCAGCAAGGCGAACAGAAACGAGGGCGGCATCGTTTCCAGCGCGATGAAATATTCGCCGACAACATCTAGCTCTTGCAACACAAACTTGCTGATGATCGTCATCGAAAAGCCCGCCAGCATCGAAGCAATCGCCCCGCGCTCGGTGAACCTGGGCCAAAACAGAGACAGAATAATCATGGGGCAGAAAGTCGCCGCAATGCCGGACCAGCCGAAAATCACGAACCAGAAAATGGTGCGCTCCGGCGACAAAATGGAGACCGTCACGGCCAGCCCCAGGGCCAGCACCGCCATCGCCAAAGTCACAAACCGGCATGCCCTGGCCGCGTCGCCATCCGCCAGGGCCGGGTTGATCACGCGGGCGTACAGGTCATGGGTCAACGAGCCCGCGGCCATGACCAGCAGCGAGGACACGGTGGACATGATCGCCGCGAGCACGGCGGCGACATACAAGCCGACAATCCACGGTGGGAACGTGTGTTCAACCATCGCCGGCAAGACCTCCTGGGCGCCATTGCCGAGCACCGCGTCCGGCTGCACACCGGCTTCGGTGAACAGATAGCGGCCGAGGATGCCGATGCTGACGGCGGAGAATCCCACCAGCACAGTGAACAACACGGCGACCCACTTGCCGCGGCTGACCTGCTCCTGGTCCCGAATCGCGATCAAGCGCGCGAATACCTGGGGCGAGCCGAGAAAACCGAGGCCGATCAGCGCCATGCCCAACACCAGGAACAGGTTCATCCAGTTGAATCCGCCGGCGCCCCAAAAACTGACCAGGCCCGGATCGATAGCTTGCAGGCCGGCGTAAACCGCATTTGAATTGTCCAGAGTGAACCAGGCCACCAGCGGCAGCAGCACCAGGCAAATCAACATCACCGAGCCCTGGAACATGTCGGTCCAGGCGGCGGCGAGAAAGCCGCCGGCGATGCAATAGGCGGCCACGAACACAAATCCGACGATGGCGCCGGTGAGGTAATCCCATTCCAGGAAAGAAGCGAATGCCGAGCCCGTCGCGTCGATTTGCGCCGCGATGTAAATCAGCACAAAGAAGCAAAGCGAAACCGCCGAAACCACGCGCAAGGTGGAAGTGGAAGATTTGAAGCGGCTGACCAGATAGTCGATTACGGTCAACGATTCGTATTTGTCGGTGAGTTGTTTGAAGCGCGGCGCCATCAAGAACCAGGCCAGCGCCACGCCGATGACTTCGCCCACCACGATCCAGTAAGCCGAAAAGCCCACCATCGCGCCCATGCCGGTGACGCCAAGCAACAGCCAGGCCGATTCGCCGGTGGCCTGGGCGGAAAAGGCCGCCACCCAGTAGCCCAGCCGTTTACCGCCGACGACAAAGTCGCTCATAGTGCGGATGCGCCGCGCCGCCAGCCAGCCGAGCAGCACCAGCACACCGAAATACAAGCTGATCATCGCGTATTTTTCGAACATGGGTGCGGCCTTTGCGGGAGTTGGCCCGATGATAACCCCAGCCCGCGCCCGCCACCAAGACTGATCCACGCGGTGGTTCTCCCATGTTCTCAGTTGGTGTGCTTTACCTTGGCCCGGTGGCGGCGATATAGTTGCCGCATCCGATCCATTTTCTTGGGAGTGGCACCATGGCGCGCATATCCAGAAGAAAGTTCCTCGGTTCCAGTTCAGCCTTGGCGGTGGCGGGCATCGGTCTGCCGACCCGGAAAATCCTCGCGCAGCAAGCCCCGGACAGCACCGCCGCGCCGGATTACATCATCGTCAATGGCAGGATTTTCACCCAGGACGACTCGCAGCCGGTGGCCGAGGCTTTCGCGGTCAAGGGCGACCGCTTTGTGGCGGTGGGTTCAAATGATGACATCCGCAACCTCGCCGGGCCGCGCACGGAGATCGTCGATGTCGAAGACATGACCGTCGTGCCGGGATTCATCGACGCCCATTCCCACCCTTCCGGCGCGGGCGTGAATGAACTCGTCCAGGTCAACGCCGACCGGCGTTCGATCGCCGAAATCCAGCAGGCGCTGGCCGAGCGCGCGGCCATCACCCCGCAAGGCGAATGGGTGCGGGCCTTCAAGTACGACGACACCAAACTGGCTGAAGGCCGGCCGATCAACCGCTTCGATATCGACGATGTCGTTCCCGACCATCCCGTCGTGGTCGGCCATCGCGGCGGCCATACCGGCGTTTACAACAGTCTGGCCCTGGCGCTTGCCGGTGTGACCGCGGAAACGCCGGACCCGGACGGCGGCCGATTTTTCCGCGACGCCGATGGTGTGCTGACCGGACTCGTGGCCGAACGCGCCCGCTATGTTTTCAACGAATTGATTCCCACCGACTCGACCCGGGAACAGCGCCGCGACGGCGTCAAGCTCATTTCCGAACTGATGACCGCGGCGGGACTGACTTCCGTGCATCAAACCGGCGCCGGCCGCAACGACCTGATCGCCTACCTGGACGCCCGCGACGAAGGCGGCCTGCGTTTTCGCATGTACTTGTTCCCCCGCGGCCAACTTTATTCCGACCTGGTCAACGCCGGCGTGCGCACGGGTTTCGGCGACGAAGTGCTGCGCATCGGCGCGGTCAAATACAGCGCTGACGGCTCCGCTTCGGAGCGCACGATGTACATGAGTACCCCGTTCGAGGGCCGGCCCGACGATTACGGCATTCTCACCATGTCCCAGGAGGAAATTCACGAAGCCGTGGAAGACGCCCACCGCAACGGCTGGCAGATCGGCATCCACGCCAACGGCGACCTCACCATCGCCATGGTTCTCAACGCCTACGAGCGCATGCAAAACCTCATGCCGCGGCCCGACCCACGCCATCGCATCGAACATTGCTCGCTGGTGAACCCCACCTTGCTCGAACGCATCCGCGACCTTGGCGTCGTGCCCACGCCTTTCTACACCTACGTGCATTATCACGGCAACAAATGGGTGGACTATGGCGAGGAGAAGATGCAAAACATGTTCGCCCACAAGTCTTTCCTCGACTACGGCATCCACGTGGCGCCGGCCTCGGATTACACGCCCGGGCCCTATGAGCCCATGATGGCCTTGCAAAGCATGGTCACGCGCAAGGACTTCGACGGCCGCGTGTGGGGGCCGAACCAACGCATCACGGTGGACCAGGCCCTGCGCATTTGCACCATGGGCGGCGCCTACGCATCCTTCGAGGAAAACATCAAGGGCAGCATCGCCTCGGGCAAACTCGCCGACTTCGTCGTCCTCGCCGAAGACCCCCACGACGTCGACCCGGACCGACTGAAGGAAATCCAAATCGTCCGCACCGTGGTTGGCGGGGAAGCCATGTACGAGGCTTGATGACCGTCACTTTGCCGCATGGAAGATGAGTCTCTTGTCGTCATTCCGCGCGCAGCGAAGCGGAGCCGCGGAATCTCGTTGCGAAATGGGGTCAATCGAATGACTGCGGTGAAGAATGCGAGGTCTGCTATTCCACTGCGCAAGTGGAAGGAGTTTTGATGCAATACATGGTTACAGCCTACGATGGCACGGACCCGGAAGCGCCCGCCCGCCGCCAGGCGGTGCGGCCCGCCCATCTCGACGGCATCCGCGAACTGAAGGCAGCCGGCAATTTCATCGCCGGCGGCGCGATTCTCAATGATGCGGGCGAGATGATCGGCTCCACGGTTTATGTCGAGTTCGACTCCCGCTCGGCGCTGGACGAATGGCTGAACCGGGACCCCTACGTCACCGGCGGTGTCTGGAAAGACATCAGCGTCGTTCCCATCCGATTGGCCCAATTCGATTGACCCGCAACCAGTCGCGTACGCCCGGTGTTTCCCGCGCTGCCGTTGCCAATCTGTGGAAACGTTCCAATTGTTCAATTCATGCGGCGTATGGCACTGCAATCTCGCACAGGCGTAAATCGGATTCAGGTCATGTCGCAACAAAAGCTCAGCGATGAACAAATGCGGGAAACGATTGCCCTGCTGAAGATTCTTGCGCACGGGATGCAACAAATCAAAGCCGGCAAGGTGCGCGATGCGGCAGAGGTCATCGCCGAACCACGCGCGCGGCGCTAGCCGGCGCCGATCCAATCCTCAGCCCTGGTAAGCCAGTTTGCGTTCTTCCCTGGTGTCGGAGTGGCCGACGATGTCGTGCAGGATCAGGTACAGGCTGGGCACGAGGAACAAGGTGATGATGGTGGCGAAGAGCACGCCGAAGGCGAGGGAAATCGCCATGGGCACGATGAAAAATGTGGTCGGGTTGGCCGAGAAGATTAGCGGCACGAGGCCGAAGAAAGTCGTGATCGAGGTGAGGATGATGGGCCGGAAGCGCAGCTCGCCGGCCTTGGCGACGGCGTTCACCATGCCCATGCCGTCGGCGCGCAGCCGGTTCACGGTCACCACGAGCACCAGGCTCGCGTTCACCACGACCCCGCTGAGGGCGATGATGCCGAGCAGGGAGAAGAACACCAGGTCGGCGCCCATGATGTAGTGGCCGCAGATCGCGCCGATGGCGCCGAACGGAATCACGCTCATGATGACCAGCGGCTGGGCGTAGGATTTCAGCGGAATCGCCAGCAGGCTGAAGATAATCAGCAAGGCCAGCGGCACCAGATTCAGAATTTCGCCGATGGATTCGAGTTGCCGTTCGCCTTCGCCGCCGAGCACCATTTCCACATCGAGGTCTCGCTCCCAATCACGGGCGAAACGGGCGGTCATCTCGGAGCGGATTTCGTCCGGCGTGACCACGGTGCGGTCGACATCGGCGCGCACGGTGATGACGCGGCGGCCGTCCTGGCGGTTGATGAAGGAGTAACTGTTGCCAAGGGTGAAATCGGCGACGCTCAGAAATGGCACTTCGGCGCCGGTGGGCGTGCGGATCATCAGCGATTCGAGATTGCCCAGCGAGCGGCGCTCCGCTTCCGGGTAGCGCACCATCACGCGGATGTCGTCGGTGCCGCGTTGGATGCGCTGGGATTCGGCGCCATAGAACGCTTGCCGCACCTGCGTGGCGATGTCGTTCAGCGTCAATCCGAGGGTCTTGCCGCGCTCGAGGATGCTGATCTGCACCTCCTGCTTGCCGGCGCGAAAAGAGTCGGTGATGTCGAACACGCCGGGATATTTGGCGAGTTCCTCTTTCAACTGGCTCGATGCGATTTGCAGGTTTTCCTCGTTGCGGCCTTCGAGGCGGAAATTGAGCGCATCTCCGGCGGAGAACACGTCGGAGACGAATGTGAGTTCGAGAGCGTCGGGAATGGTGCCGACCTTGTCGCGCCAGCGGTCGCGGATGTCTTCGGAACTGATCTGGCCGCGGTCGAAAAACGGCGCGAGATACATGACGACTTCGGCGATATTGCTCGAACCCACGCTGGGCGCGCTGCCGGCGCTGCCGGGGCCGCCCCGGGGCGCCCGCCCGCCGACGACGGTCATAATATTGATCACCGCGCTCTCGGTGGACCGCGGCGCGTCGCCCCGCGCCTGGAGTTGATCGAGTTCGGCTTCCACTTCCGCGGCCAATTCGATGGCCGCTGCTTCCACCCGGCCGATGGCGTCCTGGGTCACCCGCACCGGCACGCCGGGGGGCATTTCCACCGAGGCGAACAGCACGTCGCCTTCCACCGCGGGCATGAACTGGAAAATGACGCGGCCGCTCATCACCAGCGCCATGGTAATGACGATAACGCCGGTGGCAAGCGCCCAGGAAACGTAGCGGTATTCCAGCACGCGCTTGAGCGCGCGGCGGTAGCCGTGTTCGGCGAAATACTCCATGCCACCAGCGATCTTGCCCTGGAACGCCTGCCAGGTGCGCACGAAGCGGCTTTTCTCGAACATGTAGCCTTCCGTCCTGCGGTGGCAGATGTGCCCGGGCAAGATCAGTTGCGATTCCACCAAACTGGCGATCAGGCAAAAAACCACAACACCGCCGATGGCGTTGAAAAAGGAACCCATTTGCCCGCCGAGCAGCAGGATCGGCAAAAACGCGGCGATTGTGGTCAGCACGCCGAAAATCACCGGCACCGAGACTTCCACGGTGCCGTGAATCGCGGCTTCCTCCTTGGAAAAACCGCGCCGCTCGAAAGCGTGGATCCTCTCGCCGACGACGATGGCGTCGTCCACCACAATGCCGAGCACGAGAATAAAACCCATCACCGTCAATGAACTGATGGTGAGACCAGCGGTGGGAAACAGTGCCAGCGCCCCGGAGATGGCGATGGGAATGCCCGCGGCGACCCAAATGGCGACCTTGAAGCGCAGAAACATTGTCAGGATGACCAGCACCAGCATGAGACCGGTCCAGGCGTTGCGCGCCACGGTGGAAATGCGGTCCTGGGTGGCGACCGCGGAATCCATCAGCACTTCCAGGCGCACGCCCTGGGGCAGCTCGCCGGCGTTTTCGTCCATCCAGCCGCGCACCTGGCGCGCGGCGCGCACGATGTCCTCTTCGCCGACGCGCAACACGTCGATGATCGCCGCGTTGACGCCGCCTACCCGGGCGTCGAGATAGCCCTCTTCGAAGTCGTCATTGACGGTGGCGATGTCGCCGAGGCGCAATTGGGTGCCGTCGGGATAGGAGCGCACGACGATGTCGCGGTATTCGTCGCCGCGATACACCTGGCCCTTGGTGCGCAGCAGAATCTCGCCGGATTCGGCGCGAATCGTGCCTCCCGGCAGATCGAGCGAAGCCTGGGAAATGGCGCGGGAGACCTGGTCCAGCGTCAGCCCGTATTGGCGCAAGTTGTATTCGGAAATTTCAATGGAAATCTCCAGCGGGCGCAGGTATTCGATGTTGACGATGGAAACTTCGTCAAGGTCGATCAGATCGTTGCGCACATCCTCGGCCACGCTTTTCAGGAAATGGTCGTCGGCGTCGGAAACCAGCGCGATGGTCATGACGTTGCCGCTGCTGCTGAAAGCGCGCACGATGGGTTTTTCGGTTTCCGCCGGGAATGTGGTGATGGCGTCGACCTTGCCTTTGACGTCGTTGAGCGAACGGTTCAGGTCGGCGTCGCTGGTCAATTCCACGGTCGCGTCGCAGCCGCCCTCGCGCGCCGTGGTCGTCAGCCGCTGCATGCCTTCGCTGGCTTCGAGGGCTTCCTCGATGCGCAGGCAGACGCCGGTTTCAGATTCTTCCGGCGTCGCGCCAAGATAGGGCACGCTGACCTGGATCACGCCAACGTCGATGTCGGGAAACTCTTCCTGGTTCAGGTTGAGGTAGGAGAGCAGGCCGCCAACGAGAAATATCCACATCAACAGGTTTGATGCGACGGGATTTTTGACGAACCAGCTGATGGGAGTGTACACGCGCTTTCTCCACGGATGGGCGATCGCCGCGGCGGCTTCAGATCATTTCCAGCACTGGCTGCACGGTCATGCCGTTCACCACCGCCTGGATGGGCGAGATGCAAACGATTTCCCCCGGCAACAGCCCACCGCTGATCAAAACCCGCTCTTCCTCGAAACGGAATATCTCCACCTCGCGGTAATACATCTTGTTTTCCGCGTCGACCACCAGCACCTGGTTGTTGTTGCGGATCACCGCGCGCGGCAGGGCGATAACCTCGTCGAGCTCGCGGCCGCTGATGGCGGCTTCGACAAACAGCCCAATGGGCAGGGGAATGGCGTTTTTCTCGCCTTGTTGCGGCTGGTTCACGCGGACGATGGATTGCACGGTGTTGCTGTCGGGATCGATGGTGGCTTCGGTGCGCACCATGCGCCCCCGCCAATAGTGCCTTTGTCCGCCATACATGCCGGCGAGCTGCACTTCGGGCGCAACTTGCGGGTCAAGTTCGCCGCGAAAATCGAGAGGCACATCAAGATAGCCCAATTGGCGGATCGCCAGCGGCAGGCGCACTTCCACGATATTGGCGTCGAACAGGACGGCAACATTCTGCGCCCGGTTGGCGTATTGGCCGAGTTCCACCTGGCGCGACTGCACGATGGCGTCGAAAGGCGCCCGCACTTCGGTCCGCTCCAGGTCGATGCGGGCTTGCCTGAGCTGGGTTTCCAACTCGCTGATGCGGGCGGCGGTGACATTGGCCAGGCGCTCGGCGTTCTGGATTTGCGACTCGCTCGCCAGCCGGCGCTCGCCGAGTTCGAGCAAGCGCTCGTATTCGGCGCGGGCGTGGGATTCCTCGGCTTTCGCCTGGGCCAGGGCGGCTTCGCTGCGGGCCAGCGCGATCTCGTAGTCGCTGCGGTCGAGGCGCAGCAGAGCCTCGGCCTCGGCAACATAACCGCCGGCTTCCAGTTTCGGCGATATCCAGGCCACGGTGCCGGCAACCGGCGTCGACAGGTTCACGGTGCGCGCGGCCTGCACCTTGCCCTGGGACTGCACGAAAAGTTGGGTCGGTTCGGAGCGGACTTCCATGACCCGCACAGCGACGGGAATTATTTCCGGCGAGGCCGCGTCGAGTTCGGTCGGATTGCGGATTAGCCAGACGGCCAAAAGCGCGCTGCCGACCAGAATCGCCGCTGGTAGCAATATTCGCAACATGTTGTTTCCGCTCGACCCCGCTGGAGAGTTTTCCGCGCCCGATTGCCGGAGGATGCGCCTGATCGCAGGACTATACGGACCAAGACCCGTTTTCGGTTGTATCGACGCGAAATCGACAACTATAGTTACAAGCGCGACAGTGTCCAGTAATGAATTGTGACAGGGCGGGCGGACATTGCGCCCGGTTTTCTTGCCCGCAATCTCGACCGCGCGGGACCGCGCCGATTTTCCCGCCGCCGGGCGCAACCAGAGGCGCTTTTCAGTCCGTCCGGCGCGGCAGCAGAAAGCGCATTTGCACGTCGCGCAGGCGCTGGCCGCGGCCGTCGATGATGGCTGGGCGGAAGCGAAGTTCGCGCGCGTTGACGCGCGCCAGCCGGCGCGAACGGGTGTCGTCGGGCTCGGCGGAGACGATGTTCACCGCGGAAACCCTGCCGCGGCTGCTGATGCGGAAGCTGAGGTCCACCTGGTGGTAGTTGTTTTGCAGCGTCCAGAAAGCGTTGTCCGAAACCGGTTCGCGCACGTTGGGCGCCGACTCGTGCCAGGCGCGGTAGGGCGCGACGTAATTCGCGGTTTCCGGGTTTGCGTCCTCCGGGTTCTCGCCTTCCGGATTTGCTTCCAGCAGATTTTCGTCCTCCGGTGGCGGACGCCACGCGGCCAGTTCCGCTTCCTGCGCGGCCAGCGCTTCCTCCAGCGTGGGGAAGAAGCGGTTGACGGGAAGCAGTTGCGGGCGGGAAAAGAACAAGTCGATGCGCGCATCGGGAACGCCCGCTTCGCGCAGCATTTCCTGCGCCTCGCGATAACGGCTGAAGGCGGTGCCCCGGTCCATCAGCAACTGAAAATCCGAACGGTAAATCTCCGCCATTGCCTGCGCTTCGAGATTGCCATTGTCTTCGTACAGCTCGATCATGTCGTCGAGCTTGCCGATGCCCCCGCGCAAGTACATTTCCCCCACCAGGTCGCCTTCCTCAATCACCGGCGTCACCGTGTTCGACCAAAGCGGGTTGAAGGAAAATCCGCGGGCGGAAGTGCGCAGGCGCGTTGCGCCGTCATGACGCACCAACTCGCGAATCGTCGGTCCGCTTGAACCATCGGCGGAGTTGAGCAAACCGACGAGTTGGTAGGCGTTCATGGCGCTGGCGTAAAGCCATGGCACCAGGCGCGGGTCCTGTTCGCCGTAGAATTCCTCGGCGACGTCTTGCAGGTCTTCGATCAGCTCCCTGGCGTCAAAGAAGTTCTCCGCCCGCTCGCGGCTGCCGGCTTCGGTGTCACCGGTCAAATGCCAATGGGCAAGCATCTCCATCGCCCGCAACAGCGCTTCCGGGTCTTCTTCGTGGGCGCTCAGGTTCCTGATCAGCTGCAAATGATCCCCGACGCTGTCGAGCCTGCCGCTGGCGATCCCGGTAAGCACCATTTCTTTCAGCAAGGGAATCAGTTGCGGGCTTTCCAGGCCCAGATTCATGCGCAGCAGGGCCAATTGACGCTCCTGCAATTCGGCCACGCGCTCGTGTTCGGAGCGCTCTTGCAACAGTCGGATCAGGTACTGCAAGGGTTCGACCAGCGCATAATCGAACGGACCGTGAAGCGACTCCAATTCCGCCAGCTCCGCTTCCCCGGCCCGCAAGCGCTCGGCGAAATCGGTGTTTTCGGCAGCCGTGGAGACATTGGCGCACAGTGCCAGCAGCGCCGCGCAAAGCGAAGCGAAAAGTCGCCGCAAGCAATGATGGATGGAATTTGCAAGGCCCATTGGCAAACAATAACTTGATCTGGCGTGGCTGTCGATACACACTTGTGCTTGGAGTGGCCGAGGTGGATCATCCATGAAACAGTTGCTTGCTTGCACCGCCGCCGCGCTGACATTGGCTGGCGGCGGCGCCTTCGCCCAAGGCCGGTTCGCGCAAGACGATTTCGATTTGTACGACATCGCCGGCGAATTCGCCTTTGTCCGGGTGCAATACGACAGCTTCTACGAAGGCGGATTTTATGGCGGCCCGTGGCTGACCGACTTTCCCGCCTCCGATGAAAATTTCCTGCGCGGCGTGGCCCGGCTGACCAATGTGCGCGTGATGAGCGAGCCCATTGTGCTGCGCTTTGACGATGAGGAGATTTTCGACTACCCCTTCCTGTATGCGCTGGAGATGGGCCGCAACGGCGGCGTGTCGCTGTCGCCGCAAGAGATTGAGAACTTGCGCGAATATCTGCTGCGCGGTGGATTTCTGCTCATTGACGATTTCTGGGGTCAAAGGCAGTGGGACGCCTTCTACCGGGACTTTTCACTGCTGTTCCCGGACCGGGAACTCATCGAATTGCAGCACGACCACGAGATTTACCATTCATTTTTCGACATCGACGGCCCGCAGATGATCCCCGGCCGGGGCGGACGCCAGGGCGTGGGACAGGCTGGAATCGACATCGCGAGCAACCACGCGATTCTGGACGATCATGGCCGGGTGATGGTGTTGATCAACTGGAATTCGGACATGGGGGACGGCTGGGAACACACGTACGACCAGTGGTACCCCACCCGCTACGCCAACGCCGCCTACCAGTTGGGCATCAATTACCTGATCTACTCGCTCACTCACTGACTCCATCGGCTCCGGCAACAATCCAGCGCTCTGCAAAAATGTAATCACGGCGTCCGCCGCACCTCGCACCGCCAGACGGCGACGGTTCGAAGCCGCAAACCGAATACTCAATCTTCCCCGAGCAACTCCAAACGCCGCGCCCCGGCCAAAATGCCTTCCAGGCCGTAGTTGCCCTCGTGGCAGGCGTATTCGTAGGGCATCGTGTCGGTGCCGTTGAACACCATCTCGCCACCCCAGTCTTGGGTGTAGTATTCCGGGTCGCTGACATTGAACTCGTAGAGAATCTGATCGTCGGCGATGCGCGTCAGGCGTTCGACAATCTTGCCCCGCGGCGAAATCGGCGCGGCGTTTTGCGGCGCTTGCAAAGGATGCAGGTTGACCGTTTCCACCACCAATGTGTCGCCGTCCCAATTGGCCACGGAATCGCCGAACCAGGGCGAAAGCTCGCCGGGCCGTCGGTGTTCCCCGCCGATGGGAATGATTCGGGCATCGTGCACCATCTCCACGAGGATCATCAGGTAGTCGTCGGTTTGCACGATCTGGTACAGATTGTTGTACAGCACATTGTTCATTAGCGGCCCGCCGGTGCCGCCGAAGCCGATGATGCAGCGCTCGCCCAGCGAGCGGCCTTCCGGGCCGTCATTGCCGGAAAATTGCGCGCGGTATTCGCGCCGCAAGTTTGTGCCCTGTTCGGAAAACGGGATGCGGCCGTTTTCCGGATAGGTGATCCAGGAGGTCCGGGCCTGACCGTCAATCACACCAAAGCGCGAACCGGGATCAACCCAAAAGGCGTTGTAGCCACGGCCCCGCGCCAGGTCGCTGCCGTCGGGCAATTGCCCTTGCACCTGGTTGTCGTCGGTGGCCTGGCGCACGTTTTGATGATTGTTCGCGGTGACTTCCGCAAGCTGATCGGCGGGAATCACCAGGCCGAACCCGGCGTAATTTTCCGCGCGCTGCAAAGTGGTCAGCGAAGCATTGGTCCAGTAACCCTGCAAATCCGGATGCCCGGAAGATGTTCGCGGCGGTTCATACGCAACCTGGGCCAAAGCGGGAGCGCAGGTCAGCGCCAGCGCCGCAATTCCAAGCAAAAGCCGCATGTTCAACCTCCTCCCTCATGGGGCAGCCACTGTCGGGCAATGGCGGGAAAGGTAATTCAGCCAAGTCGAATAATCAACAAAAGCTTGCCGCAGGTGATTTTTCGATGGGCGATTTGTCGATTGTTGATTTGCCGTTGGGTGGTCGCGGCCGGGATGCGCGATCGCCGGGCCGGGTACGGCCTTGCGGCCCGAAGCAATCGTTTCGGGCCGCAAGACGCTGGGTGCCGAGCGGCTACATACGGTCGGCGATGCCGGTCAGCGTGTCGGCGAGCGACGCGAGCCGTGCGCCATCGATGCCGGGCACCGAAGCCGCGGCGGAGCCGTACTGCTCCGCCAGGCTGCGCAGCCGATTTGCCGCCGCGGCATCTTCCGCGCCGTCGTCGAGCACTTGCCCGGCCGTGTCGAGCGCCGCGCGCAGGTCCATTTGCTCGGCCTCGGTCAAGGCATCGCCCCGCGCCAACTGGTCAAGGTAGGCGTGGGCCACCACGGGTTCGGCCGGCCAGCGGAACATCGTTTGCTGCTGGGCGTTGAACACCGCCGTGCCATGGGGTAGTGAGGCGGCGGCGATTTCGTTTTCCGTCAGATAATCGCTGGGTTGCAATTGCAGCACATCGAGGCCGCGGGCGATTTCCGTGCCGTAGATATAACCGTTGTAGAAATAGGTGGACCAGTAGCCGGCGCTGATCAACTCTTCCTCGTCAACGGGGCCGCGGTCGAAGAAGGCGATTTCGACCGGATTCGACGAATCGGTGAAATCCACCACGGAAACCCCGCCCTGGTACCAGGCCTGGACGAAAATGTCGCGTCCGGGAACGGGCACCAGCGAACCATTGTGGGCCACGCAATTTTCAGTGTCCGTTTGCGGCGCGGACATCTTGTAGTGGCTGCGGTATTCGAGCTGGCGGTCCACGATGTCGTAAATCGCATCGGCGCCCCAATTCAGCGGGTCCGAGGCGCGGCAGCGGGGCCGGCCACCGCCGCCCCATTCATCGGTGAAGATGACTTTGGTGCCGTCGTTGTTGAATGTGGCCGAATGCCAATAGGCGAAGCCCGGGTCGATCACTTCGTCGACGCGCACCGGATTTGCCGGGTCGGAAATGTCGATCAGGATGCCGTTGCCGGAGCAGGCGCCCGCCGCCAGTCCGATTTCGGGGAAGGCGGTGATGTCGTGGCATTGATTGGTCATGCGCGTGGTTTGCGTGTCCGGGCCATGGTCGCCGCCTTCCCAGAGCCCGGCGGCAATGCCGGTTTCAGGGTCGGAGAAAATAAACGGACGATTGACAATGCGCGCCTCCGACGGCGCCGCCACCGGAATCTGGATCACATCGATGCGGTACAGCGAAGAATCCGGATTTTCAAAAGGCGACTCGTCGGAGCAGCCGGCCAGTTCCTCGTCATCGCGCACGGAACTTGTTCCCGATCCGTAGACATAGAAATTGCCGGCGTCATCGGGGTCCGTGACCACGGTATGGGTGTGGGAACCGCGGCAGGTCTGCACCGCGCCGACTTGAACCGGCATGCGGAAATCGCTGACATCGAAAATGCGGATGCCGCGGAAACGCTCCTCGCTTTCCGGTTCGGCGACGCCTTGCAGGCCGCAGTCGAGCCGGCCGCGGGTCTGCTCCACCGACATGATCAGCAAATCGCCGACAATGGACACATCACCCTGGCCGCCGGGACAAACCACCGAGCTGAGCAATTGCGGCACGGTGGGATTGCTGATGTCGTAGGCGTTGAAGCCGTGGTAGCTGCCCGCCACCAGCACATTGTCGGCGAACACCAGGTCGGTGTTGCCGAAATTGAGGAGGGAGGGACGCGGCTCGGAGTTTTCGTCTTCAAAATCTTCCTCAACCGGCGTTTCCGGCGCCGCGCGGCCCGCCGCCGCATCGCCCACGGGCTCGGCTTCGGCATCCGCCGGCGTGTCGGCGTCGGGGGCCAGGGTCTCTTCGTCGCGGCCTTCGCGGTTGGGCAGGCCACTGGGATTGGCCGGGTCGAAAAATCCTTCCGGTTTCGGCAGCGAGGCCACCAGGCGCATGTTCAACGCGGCTTCGCCGGCGTCGCGGAAACCGGCGGCCAGAGCCACCCGCGGATCCGGCGAAAATCCGGAAAGCATGGTGATCATGCGTTCGATTTCGCTGGTCTGGTCCGACGTGACGTCGGTGGTGAAGCGATACAGCTCCGAATCCTGGGCCGAGCCGGGCTGATCCAGCAGGTTTTCGACCATCGTCAATGCGCCTTCGTGATGGTCGATCATGAAATTGAGAAACAGTGAATCGAATTCGAAGCCTTCGGCCGCTTCGAGTTGCGCCATCTCCTCCTGGCTCAGCATGCCGGGCATGAGCATGTAGTCGGGATCATGGTGCGCATCGGCGGCCGGCGCCGCGATATCGCGTTCTTCCAGCCAGCCGGACATCATGTCGATTTCGTCCTCCTGGGAGAGCGAAATACGCTCGGCCAGCGCTTCCACCGCTTCGCGGTTGCTGCGCGCATCCACCAACGCGCTCATTTCCATGGCTTGGCGGTGATGCGAAATCATGCCTTGCATGAAGCGGATATCGGCCTCGGAATAGCGCAGTCCGGCGAGGTTGGAGGCTTCCTCCGCGCTGATCTGCCGGCTGGGTTGTCCCGGCGGGCCGGGCTGGATAATGGGAACCTGGGCCAATGCCGACGCGGAAACCGCAAGCATCAGGGTGGCGAACAGGAATCGCAAACTCATTGCTGGTACTCCAAAATGTTTTCAAATTGAACCAGCGCGAAGCATACGGGATTCCGGCCCAAGGTGAAAGAAGCGGCAGGATCGGGAATTGATCGTGGCGTTAATCCGTCGCCGTCGGGTGGCGGGGGGTTCAGCGGACGCCGCAAGTACGTCCCTGTAGGCTTCTGGCTCGGCATCCTGCCTCGCACGCCCGCTGAACCCCCCGCCACCCGACGGCGACTAACAGGGTTCAAAATTTGAGCTACTTTCCTCCCTGTTCTTATGCGAGTAGCGAAGCGGAGCCGAGGAATGTCTTCAATTGATCCGGCGCAGCAGCATCCAGCCGCAAAGTCCGCAGAGCAGGATGGGAAGCAAGGCGGCGAGCCAGGGCGCGAGGCCGAACAGCAGGCTGACCGGTTCCAGCGCGCGCTGGAATATGCTGAACAGCAAACCCACGCAAAGCGCGACGAATACGCGGTAGCCCATGGTCGCCTCGCGCAGGGGACCAAAAACGAAGATCACGGCGACCAGCACCAACGCCAGCGTCGCCAGCGGCTGCAACAGCTTGTTCCAGAAAGCGAGCCGGTGCGAGGCGCTTTCCAGCCCTTCCGCGGCGAGGAAGCCCGCCATGCGGTACAGGCCCGAAATCGATTGCTGATCCGGTTCCACGAGCAATACAGCAAGCAGGTCCGGCGCCAGTTCGACGCGCCATTGCTGTTCCGCGCGGCTGGCGGCCACCACGCGGTCGCCTTCGAGCGCGCTTTCCCGAATGTCGCGCAGCTCCCACCAGGCCTGGCCGGCTTCAGTCACATATTGCGCGGTTTCGGCGAAACTGGCCGCCAGCAATTGCCCCGCGCCATCGGTTTGATAGCGGCTGACGCCGATCAGCGAGGCGCCGTCGGCGCCAATGGCGCGGACATGGACAAATTCGTCGCCGGTCTTGTACCAGGCGCCGCGTTCGAAATCCGCGCCGCCGCGCAAGCCCGCGCGGACGCTGTGCGCCTGGCGTTCCAGCGGCGGCGCGATGTATTCCCCCAGCAGCAGGCCGAGCAGCATGATGGCCAAGGTCGGCTTGAGCGCGGCGTAGACAATCCGTGCAACGGAGACACCGGCGCTTTGCATGACCAGCAAAGCATTGCTGGATGCCAACACGCCAAGCCCGATCAAGGCCCCGCCGAGGGCTGCGAACGGCAAGGTCTCCTGGATTCTGGCCGGCACCGTCCAAAGCAGGAACCGCATGGCGTCGACGGCGCTGTAATCGGCATTGGTGTCGCGCAGTTCATCAATCAGGGCGAAAGTCAGATCCAGCGCCAGAATCACGAGCAGCGCCCCGGCGCTTGACCAAAGCATCGACTTGCCAACCATGGTGTCGAGCCGTTTCATGGCCAACCCGCCGTCACCCGGTCCCGCCGCGCCGCCAACCATGCCATTGCGAGGAAAAACGCGTGCACAGCCCAGAGCGTGTAGGGAGAACCGCCGTCTTCCACGGCGTCGCGGCAAAATTCGAGCAGGGCAAAATAAACCACGAAAACAAATGCCGCCGGCACCAGCATCAGGTAGCGGCCCTGACGCGGATGCACGCGGCTCATGGGCATCGCGAGCAGGCCGAGCACCGCCACCAGCGCGATCAGGGATATGCGCCATTGCAATTCCGCCGCGTGGACCGGGTCGCTTGAGCGAATCAATTCCGCCGTCGCCAGCGTCGAGCGTTCAAGCGTTGGCGCAAACTCCGGCGGCGGCGGCAACAACAGCGACTGGCTCTGGAACCGGGCGACGGTGAATTCGGCGCTTCCCGGCGCGCCGTCGTATTGGGTGACGTTTTCCATGCGCATGAAGCGCGCCCCGGTTTGCGGGTCGATCACCGGCCGCGCGCTATCGGCGAACACGATGCTGGACGCGGCCCCCGGGGCCGTGATTGGCGCATCGGCGGGGGCCGCGACCGCCACGAATACCGTGCGCAACTCGCGTCCGCCCGCGTTGCCCTCGATCACGCGTTCGACCCAGGTGACGCGGTCGCCATCGCTGAAACTGCGGAACTGTCCCGCCGCGATCAGGTCCAGTTCAGTCAATTCTTCCTGCGCCTGTACTATGGTTTCGGCCTGGCGCATGCCCCAGGGCGCAAGCCCAAGGCTCAAGACCCCCATCAACAACATCATTGCCGCGGCAATGCCCAGCGTGATTCGCGCCAGCCGGGCCGTGCCGAGACCGGCGCCCATCAAACTGACCATTTCGTTCTCGGCATACATGCGGCCGTAGGACAGCACGATGCCCAGCAACAACGACAGCGGCAAAATCACGAGCAGAAATTCCGGCAGCCGATAGAGCATGATCAGCAGCAGCGCGTCCGCCGCCTTCTGCCCCGCCGCCGCCTCGCCCAGATACTGCATGAAGCGCGAAATCAGCGCGACGGCAAGCAACACCAGCGCGACCACCGCGGTGGCCTGCAAGACTTGCCTGGCGAGATAACGGAAAACGATCAACTGCCTGTTACCGGGCTTTGCATGGGTGATTGATGTTGCCAAGTGGCGGGCGGGCGTTCAAGTGCGGCCGAGGCCCGATCGGTCGACAATTCCCGCATTGCGCCGCGCCGACCAGCCCGACCACCTGTTGACCGACGCGGCGCTGGGTATCCAAAGAGTCAACTGGACCGGGTGCTAATACTCCCTGCCGGCACTGCGGTCACCGCAAGCCCTGACCGGTGGGCCGCCTGATCCTGCTTGCCGTGGCGGTGACGGATGTCGCAAGCCACGCGAACGCGGCGAAGGCAACCTTCGGCTTGAGCATCCAGTTCGGTCTTTCCGCGTGCGACGCGGCCTATCTGGAACTTGTCCTGCGTCTGGGAGGCTCGTTGGCTACCAACGATGAACGGTTGCGGGCGGCCGCCCATCGCGCTGGCGCATCATTGTTCCCCTGACATCTCGGGATCTCGTTGCCAAATCGGCAATCGCTGGAATTGCCGGCAGGCCGTGGCGTGCCCCGCACTTGAGTGCCCACCCGTCGCTTGGCAACATCAATTGCGCATTTGCTCATGGTCGCCGGTTGCCTCCGCCGCGGGTCTATTCGACCGCCCTGGGATGCTAGGCGTGGACTCCGCCACGAATTTTGCGCGCAAATCTGTGGTAGAGTCCATGGCATGTATCCCCGAAGACTGAATCTGCAACCATTCGCACAGCGGAAATCCCTGTTTCTGCTGGCCCCCAGGCAAACCGGAAAATCCACTCTGCTGCGGCATGATTTTCCGCAGGCGCGTTACATCGACTTGTTGGACAATGAAATATTCCGCCGTTTCGCCGCCGCGCCGGAAAGTCTGCGCGACGCGGTGGGGGAACACAAGCTGGTCATCGTCGATGAAATACAGAAATTGCCCACCTTGCTGGATGAAGTGCAGCGTCTCATTGATACCGGCAACAAGCATTTTCTGATGACCGGCAGCAGCGCCAGAAAACTGAGGCGCGGCAAGGCCAACCTGCTCGGGGGCCGCGCGTTGTTCTTCAACCTGCATCCACTGAGCAGTTGCGAGATAGGTTATGACCGCATCCCGGTTCTGCTGCGGCGCGGCGGACTGCCCGGGCTGGTCGACTCGCCCATCCATTGGGAGGAGTTGCGGGCGTACACCGGCGCTTACTTGCGCGAGGAGATACAGGCGGAAGCCCTGACGCGCTCCATCGAGAACTTTTCCCGGTTTCTGGACGTGGCCGCTCATTTCAACGGCGAGCAGATCAACTACAGCAAAATCGGCAACGACGCGGACGTGGCGCCGCGCACCATCAAGGATTACGTGAAAATCCTCGAAGACACGCTGGTGCTGCACATACTCCCGCCATTCCGGCAGCGCAACACACGGAAACTGGCAGCCACCGAGAAAGTTTATTTCTTCGATATCGGCGTTGCCAGCGCGCTGGCCCGGCGCAGGGAGTTGCCCGCCGGTTCACCCGAATACGGCAAGGCGCTCGAACATCTAGTCTTCCTGGAGCTGCGCGCAGCCATTGATTATCAGCGTCTGGACACCATGCTGTATTTCTGGCGCACCCGGTCGCAACTGGAGGTGGACTTCCTGCTCGACGACCGAATTGCGATCGAGGTTAAAGCGACGAAACGGGTATCGCCCGCCGATTTGAAATCCTTGCGCGCCATTGCAGAGGAACTAAGGCTGGAAAAACGACTGCTGGTCTGCCAAGAACCCTACCCCCGGAAAACGCAGGACGGGATCGAAATTCTGCCCGTTGCGGAATTTTGTCAACGGCTGTGGGAGGGGGGATTGAACTAGCAAGCTGCGAAAAAATCAATGATTCTGCAATCGAATCATCTCTTGTGGAGGTTTTTCCGGACCGGACGCCATGGGCCAAGCGGTTCCGGCGCATGTTCGGTTCGGTGTCTTGCCGAACATTTCAGCCCACGGCTGTAGCGTCCGCCTAAAATTGCCGTCTTTCGGCGCGGCGATCCCCGTCGGGACGGCGCCGCTGGCAATTTCGATATGCGGGTCAGGTTGCAGGCCGCCAGCGACAAAACGAATTGCCAGCGCACCTTATCCAGACCGCGGTGCCGTACTTCGTCCGATGGGTTCGACCGTCGTCCCAAGAGGTTGCGCGCCACGTGGGGCTCGACCTTGAACGCCTTCCAGGTCGCCACGAACCCTTCAGCGGCGTACCCCTTGTCTGCGCCCAGCGTCACTTTCCGTTCCGGATTCGGCCGCTGCATCAGCATCGCCTCGGCCGCGTCGCGCTCCGCCGTCCCCGTGACCTAGGATTGTCATGACTTCCTCCGAAAAAGCGTTGCCGATCCTGTTGGTTTGATAATGAAGAAAGGCCATCTCAGGTTACGCGCAGATACCACATAACGACGAAAGCGGCGACCGGTAGCAAAGCGAGAACAATAGATAGGAAATGGAATCTCCGCATGATGTATCCGGAGAGGAAAAAAAGAAGAGGCAGTAATAGCAACATCATTATCGCCAAAAATACGTTTTGAGATGCCCCAAAGAAATAAATTGATATTGGTATAGACAGAACAGAGGCTACATACAATAGTTTGCTTGATCTCAACTTCAAACCTGATATAGCGAATATGGGTGGACACAAGATGAACAAAAAGAAGGCAACTCCCAATATAAGGTTTGACATGATGTTATTCCGCAAAGTATTTGTCAGTAGTAGTAAAAATTGTGCAGAAAATCCCCTGACAACAAAAACGAGAAATAGCCAGAATGAACGATGCGGTGATTCAAATAGGCTATGTTCTTGGACAAGGTAAGCTCAATTGTATGTGAGGCCCATGTCGATTGATTATCGTCCAGAAAATCATCATTTTGATAAGTACCCCACGTATCAGCCCACGTTTCAGAATAGAACGTCCATCCTCGCGAATTGCTTCTGTCCGAGTGAATTACAAACTAGCGCGTGTTGAATAAAATAGTCCTCGGATTTGCCCAATGCCCCCGAATTTACAGGCTGCGGAAAAATCCATGATTCGACAGCTGAATCATCCCTTGCGGAGATTTTCCTGACCGGACGCCATTGGCCAAGCGGTTCCGGCGCATGTTCGGTTCGACGTTTTGCCGAACAGTCCAGCCTGCCGTCATATTGTCCGTCTGAAACAGCCGGCCTACGGAGCGGCAACCCCCGTCAGGAGGGCGCCGCCACCAATTTCTGCATGCGGGCCAGGTTGCGGGCCGCCAGCGCCAATACGAATTGTCGTTGCCCCTTGGCACCTTGTCCAGACCGCGGTGGCGCACTTCGTCCATCCCGGCAACCGTCTTCACCCAGCCGAACACCTCCTCCACCCGTTTTCGCCCACTTTAGCTGTTTTGATACGCCTCGTTTCCTTCCGCATCGTACCCCCTTGTCCGCGCCCAACGTCACTTTCCGCTCCGGATTCGGCCGCCGCATCAGCATCGCTTCCGCCGCGCCGCGCTCCGCCGTCCCTGTGGCCCGGGTCGCAATGCCGTCCACCACCAATCCGTTGCAACTCTCGGTCACCGCGTGGCCGATATAGCCCAGTTTGGATTTCCGTAATCATGTACTCAACTTAGAATCTGGAATGCGATATTGCGGTGGTTATCTCGAACGCGGATGGTTTCAAAGTCGTTCCGGTCTACGGTGGAAATCTTGCGCAAAGAGAGATTTTCGGCCACGGCGACCGGTGAGGCATCAGTCAAGATCATCGACCGTATTTGTTCTTGATGATATCCGCGACGCGACTCTTTGCTTCGGCGGCGGAATCCGCGGCGTGATCTTCGGAAACCAATTCCAGCCGGCGATAGACCTCGTAGGGTCTACCAGCTGACTTTTCCCTCGCTTCCCTGGCGAACGCATTCAATCCGCGCTTGAGAATGTCGGAAATAGACATCCCCGTCTGTTCTTGCAACGCCGCCAGTGTCGCCTCGGCGTTATCGTCGAGCCGCACCTTTCGCACTCCCATGAAAATCACCTCAAATCGCCAAGCCGTGTCATATGAAGTGTATGACACTACTCAAGTAGAAGCCCAACCGCTTCAATTTCGCGCACTTGAGTTTCTGGGTCCGGCTGACTGTTCAGATACCCAGCGCCGCGTCGGTCAGCAGGTGGTCGGGCTGGTTGGCGCGGCGCGCGGCGCTGAAGTTCGCGGCGGCCCGGGGCAGCACCTGGTCGGCGTAGAAGTTGCAGATGCGGATGCGGGCATCGTGAAACTGGGGCTCGGTGTCCATGGCCGCTTGCGCCGCCAGCGCGGATTTCAGCAACAGGCAGGCGCCGACAAGCGTGCCGCAGCCGAGCAGAAAATTGACCGCGGCGCCAGCGCGGGTTGTGTCGCTTTGCCGCGGCAGCCAGGCCAGCAACTGTTCGGCCTGCTCGATGCCCGCGCGAACCAGGGCGGCCGCCGGCGCCAGCCGGGCGGACCGCTCCGCCGCGGCGCAGGTGTTGCCGGCTTCGCGCAGCAAGCGCGTCAACTCGGCGCCGCCGTCGCGTTGCACCTTGCGGCCGATGAAGTCGTTCGCCTGAATCGCGGTGGTGCCCTCGTAGATGGTGGTGATGCGCGCATCGCGTACGATCTGGGCGACGCCGGTTTCTTCGACGTAGCCCATGCCGCCATGGATTTGCATACACATCGAAGCGACTTCCTGGGCCGATTCCGTGCACCAGGCCTTGGCCAGCGGCACGAGCAATTCGAATCTGCCTTGGGCGCCGGGCTTACCAAGGCTGGTCTGGTCCATCGCTCCCGCGGCGGCATAGCAAATCGCGCGCCCGGCTTCGGTAAGCGACTTCATCAGCATGACCATGCGGCGCACATCGGGGTGTTGAATGATGGTTCCCCCGCGCTGGCCAAGCGGCCTGCCCTGCACTCTTTCGGCGGCGTAGGCGAGCGCTTTCTGGCAGGCCAGTTCGGATAGACCGACCGCCTCCAGCCCCACATGCAGCCGGGCGCTGTTCATCATCGTGAACATGCAGGACAATCCCCGGTTTTCCTCGCCAACGAGCCAGCCGATGGCGCCCTCCCCCGAGTCGCCATACGCCATCGCGCAAGTGGGGCTGCCGTGAATGCCGAGTTTGTGTTCCAGCGCGATGGGTTGCAGGTCGTTGCGCTTGCCGGGTTGCTGGCCGTCTCCCGGCAGATATTTCGGCACCAGGAACATGGAAATGCCGTGCACGCCCGCCGGCGCGCCTTCGATGCGCGCCAGCACCATGTGCACGATGTTCTCGGCCATGGCGTGGTCGCCCCAGGAGATGAATATCTTTTGCCCGAAAATGCGATAGTGGTCGCCCTCCGGAACCGCCCGCGCGCGAATTGCGGCCAGGTCCGACCCGGCCTGGGCTTCGGTGAGATTCATGGTGCCGGTGCAACGGCCGGCGACCATGGCTTGAAGATAGCGCGACCGCAAGGGCTCGCTGCCATGGGCAGCCAGCGCTTCGGCGGCGCCCATGCTGAGCATGGGGCAGATGGAAAAGCCGAGATTGGCGGCCGACCACATTTCGGAAACGGCGCAGTTGATGGCGTTGGGCAATCCCATGCCGCCGAATTTGGGGTCGGCGGAGCAAGCGCTCCAGCCGCTTTCAGCGAACTGGCGGTAGGCATCGGCGAATCCCGGCGTCTCACGTACTTCACCATCGACAATTCGCGGGGGAGTTTCTTCTCCGGCGCTATTCAGCGGCGCCAGCACGTTTTCGGCCAGTTTCGCGGCCTCTTCCAAAATCGCGGGCACCAATTCCGGGCTGGCTTCCTCGAACGGCGCTTTGCCGCAACTATCCTCCACACCCGCCAATACGCGCAAAAGGAACTCCATTTCCTTCAATGGCGCCCGATACGTCATGTCCATTCTCCAACTTCTTCCGCCCGCGAAGTTTGATCGTCGCGCAAGCGTCAACGGCATCAGCCCCGCCCAAGACAATGATAAACACTACGGATAAATTTTTTCAGGGAATGCCGGTGAAGCCAGCTGTGGCAAACAGTATTCGGCATGTGCCGCCAATATCGCGTTTACTTGACTGATCGCGGCAGTATGCCGACTACGCAGTCGCATCCATGCCCACCAATTGCCAGCCGGCAAGAACTTGTGCGAGCATTCGCAGCGGCTTGCGGCGCATCGAGAGGGCACCATGAAGACGCGAATCACCGAATTGTTCGGCATCGAGCATCCCATCATCCAGGGCGGCATGCATTATGTCGGCTTCGCCGAACTGGCGGCGGCGGTTTCCGACGCCGGCGGACTTGGCGTCATCACCGCGCTGACCCAGAAAACGCCGGCCGATCTGGCGAACGAAATCGCCCGCGCCCAAGACATGACCGACAAGCCCATCGGCGTCAATTTAACCTTTCTGCCCACCGTGCAAGCGGTCGATTATCCAGCCATCGTCAAGGTAATCATAGACAGCGGCGTGAAAGTCGTGGAGACCGCGGGCAACAATCCGCAGCAGGTTTTGCCGTACCTGAAAGACGCCGGAGTCAAGGTGATCCACAAATGCACGTCCGTGCGCCACGCGCTCAAGGCCCAGCGCATCGGCTGCGACGCCGCCAGCATCGACGGCTTCGAATGCGGCGGCCATCCTGGCGAAGACGATGTGCCGAACATGATCTTGCTGCCCCGCGCCGCGGACGAACTGGAAATCCCCTTCGTTTCTTCGGGCGGCCAGGCCGACGCCCGCTCCCTGGTTGCTTCGCTCGCCATGGGCGCCGACGGCATGAACATGGGCACCCGCTTCATGGCCACCCAGGAAGCGCCGATTCACGAAAACGTCAAGCAGGCCATCGTCGAGGCCGACGAATTGCAGACCCGGCTGATCATGCGGCCCTTGCGCAATACCGAGCGCGTCATGACCAATGCCGCGGTGGAAAAACTGCTCGAAAAGGAGAAAGATCTCGGCGCCGAAATCAGCTTTGAAGACATCATGGAAGAAGTGGTCGGCGTCTATCCGCGGGTCATGCTCGAAGGCGAAATGGACGCCGGCGCCTGGTCCTGCGGCATGGTGGTCGGCTTGATCCACGACATTCCCACCGTCCGGCAACTCATCGACCGCATCATGAGCGAGGCCGATCAAATCATCCGCGGCCGACTGGAAGGCTTTCTCGCGGCATGAAGCTGACCAAATAAGTATCCGCCCAGGCGCCTGAAGGCTCGTTTCGGATGGCCGCGATACCAACGACTGAAAAAACCGGCATTCAGACCGCCCGACGTTGAACTACCACCCGCCGGTATTGACAGAAACTCGGGACGCGTGATACGCAATGGGCTGGCGATGGAATCCTTCCCGCTGCGCGAAAGCATGCGCCGGGCGCACGAGAACGAGGACCCGAACCAACAGGACGAAAAGACGATGAACAAGTTCCTGCTTGTTGCGCTCCAGATGGGCGTTTTGGTCGCTTTGCTTCCCGAGCCAAGCGAAGCCCAGACTCGCGTACCG
Source organism: uncultured Pseudohongiella sp. (assembly GCA_965221015.1). GTDB lineage: Bacteria > Pseudomonadota > Gammaproteobacteria > Pseudomonadales > Pseudohongiellaceae > UBA9145. The sequence goes on from OZ244859.1 coordinate 2,704,083, forward strand.
GGCTGGAACCGGGTTGCGCCGCCGGGAGGGCATCAAAACGATCCGCAATTGGTGCGGGCCACCGGTGGGCCGGTGGTGCCGATTTTCGAAGGCTGGTTTCCGAATGAAGACGGCAGTTTTCAACTTTGCTTCGGCTACTTCAACACCAACACCGAAACGGTGATCGATATACCCATCGGCCCGAACAATTACCTCGAACCCGCGGAATTCAACGGGTTGCAACCGACGCGATTCATGCCGCAACCCGATGGAGGCCGCCGGCATTATTGCGTGCTGAGCGTCAATGTGCCGGAAGACTGGGGCGAGAAAGACTTGCGCTGGACTTTGGTTGACGAGTTGACCGGGCAGGAATTCAGCTCGCCGGGCAGGCTGGTCCACAGCACATACCGGCACGACGAGCCTTTGCAGGAGTCGCGCAGGAACAGCCCGCCGAAAATTCGTCTCCAGGCGGAAGGGCCAGTTTCCGAGGGGCGCGTCGGCTTCAGGCGCGGTATGGTCTCGGAGACGCTGCAAACCCGCGTCGGGGAACCCTTGGAGTTGACCGCCAGGGTGCGTCGCGACAATCCGTATCGTGAATATGATGAGCGGGCTATCCGCGTCAGATGGTTCAAATACCAAGGCCCGGGCGGCGTTGCGTTCACACCGGACTGGAGTTCCTGGAAGGAGGAAGATGTCGGCTGGATCGAAGCGTCAAACTGGCTGGAGTCCGATTTCGCCTATGGCGAGGAAAAAACAGAAGCCGTGTTCAGTGCACCGGGTGAATACATCCTTCAGGTGCAGGCGTACAATGCTGTCGGGCGGCCTCAATTCGAAACCCAGGATTTTGAATTCTGGTGCTGCTGGACCAACGCTTTCGTGCGGGTTAACGTAAGTCGGAGTGAATAAACCGAGATTTGAGCGATGACCGATCGCGGAGGGTCGCAACAATGAATGCCTTTAGCGCGGGAGCGTTGAACAAACTGATTGCAATTGTTTTTCTCTGCAGCGTTTCGCAATTCGGTTTGCAGGCGGTGGAGCCGGAACAGCCGCCGACTTTTTCGAATGAAGTCGTGCGGATTTTGCAAGAGAAGTGCCAACGTTGCCATCAGCCCGGCGGCATTGGTCCGATGCCGCTCGAGACTTACGAGCAAGTGCGAATCTGGGCGCCGCTAATCAAGGAGAACGTTCGCCGACGCGTCATGCCGCCATGGCACCTCGATCCCACCATTGGCATCCAGGAATACAAAAACGACTTCTCGCTCAGCGACGAACAGATTGCCACACTGGTGGCTTGGATTGACGGCGGCGCGCCGGAAGGAGACCAGGCGGACCTGCCGCCACCGGTTGACTGGCCAAACTGGCTGGAATGGGAATTGGAGCCGGAATTGGGCGCGCCGGATATGGTGTTTGCCTCGGGCCCGATAACCGTGCGCGCCGAGGGAGGCGATTTCTGGCCCTCGATCGACGTGGAATGGCCGGCATTGGCACAACCGCGCTATCTGAAAGCCGCGGAAATCCGCAACACCATCCAAGGTCGCGCGGCCTTGCACCACAACAATGTGCGGCTGAATCTGGAGGAGGGCCCGTCGGGACGCGTGGTGGGGGCCGGCGCCGGCAAGCGTTGGGATTATTTTGGGGAAGACACCGGCATCCTGTTCGATGTCGGCCCCGGTGTGGTCAACTTCGGCGCGCATTATTTTCCGATCGGCTTTGAATTCGAAGACAACATCGAGGTGGCGTTCTGGTTCCACCCGGAAGACAATCCGCCGGAAACCGTCGCCAGCGTCGAAATACATCATCTGGTGGATCAATTCGATCCGGGGCAACCACGCGCCAGGGACATTCTCATCCCGCCCCACGGCACCCAGACCATGTACCGCACCTGGGTGCTGGACGAGCCGGTCATGCTGAACAGTTATCGCGGCCACATGCATTTGCATGGCATAGCCATGTCGATCGAAGTGGTTTGGCCGGGCCGGGTCAGGGATTACTATGGACCGGGCGCGAATCGCCGCGACGTCATCGCGTCGATCAACAACTACAACCACAACTGGCAAACGAGTTTTGTCTTCGAGGACGATGCCCGGCCGATTCTCCCGGCTGGAACCGCCATTGTCATGCGCACGCATTTTGACAATACCGCGAACAATCCGCTGTCGATCGACCCGGACCAGTGGGTGGTGTTCGGGGGCAGAAGCGTGGACGCGATGTCGCACTTTCACGTCAGCGTGACCTACCTCGAGGAGGAGGAATACGACGCGCTGTTGTCGACGCGGTTGGATCAGTTGGCGGAGCGAAAGCGAAAGGACGGCGATTACGGCACGGCCCTGCTGGCGATTCATCCAGACGAGCGATCCAGGCTGGTATCGGGCAGCGGGGGCGTTGCCGAGTCGGATCGTTCAACCGGCGCGGGGCAATATTCGCAACAATAATTTTGGATTTGTAACGACTAATCAGATCACAATCAGGTTTTCACTCTTTGCGTTTTTGACGGCGGCGGTGGTAACGGTTTGGTCGAAGGTTACAAAACGACAGGCGTTTTCCGTCGCCAGCGCCAGCAGGTAGACATCCGTCAACTGAGCCGGGCCGAACAATCTTGTGTGATCGATGATACTGTCATCCAGCAAGCTCAACCGGTCGGGAATGAACTTGTGGTAAGACGTGGCAACGGCTTCGCTCAAGCGCGCGACGATGGCGTTCACTGGAAGCGGGTTGGGATAGCGGGACTGCGACATGATGCGCAGGCAGCCGTTTTGCGTGATGGGGCAGGACGCCCAACCATGGCCGATATGTTCATCCCGCCACCGCGCGGCGGCATGGTGATGCGCATGGTCGCGGTCGAGCAGCGCAATCAGCACGTTTACGTCAAACAGCGCCCTCACTGGTCAGTCGCCGATGTCTTCCCGCAGTTCATCGATCAAGGCATTGGTAACAACGCCGCCCCGGGATGGAAAAGGCTTGAAGCCGTATCGGCCGGCCTGCTCGGCAACCGCATTTTCAGCTTCAGCTTTGGCCTGGTTCAAAGCTTGGCGGAGCAAGTTGGAAATGACTTGGCCGGCTGTTTTCCGTTGTCTTCGCGCCAGCTCCTTGGCGGCCATCAGCACATCCGGGTCGAGGTCGAGTGTGGTGCGCATGGTCGGATTCCTGTAACGGGAGAGAATCATATCCCATCACGCATCAATCATCAAATGAATCGCGGTTGCTCCGACAATGCCCGGCAAACGCCAGCATTGAACTGATTCAACGCTGCAACCGCGCGGAATTCAAAGCACGTCTCATTTGCTATCATCCGCCGCCTGACGCAAGGCAGAGGGAAAACATGAACGCAGCAGCGCCGGATGTCACCGCGGTGGACGTCCTCATTGTCGGCGCCGGGATATCCGGCATCAGCGCCGCATGCCATCTGGCGCGCGAGTGCCCGGAGAAGAATTACGTCATCATCGAGGCCCGCGGCGAAATCGGCGGCACCTGGGACCTGTTCCGCTTTCCGGGAATCCGCTCGGACAGCGACATGTACACCTTCGGCTTCAGTTTCAAGCCCTGGACCGATCCGAAAGTCGTCTCCGAAGCCGAGGCAATTCGCGCATACTTGAACGAAACCGTCGATGAATTCGGCGTTCGCGACCACATCCGTTTCGGCCACCAAGTGACTTCCTGCGCATGGGACAGTGGCTCCGCCACCTGGACCGCATCGGTGGCGGACCGCGAAGGCCGGGTATTTGAAATCGGGGCGCGATATCTGTTCATGTGCTGCGGCTACTACAACTACGAAACCGGATATACGCCCGAACTGCCCGGCCTCGCGGACTTCGCCGGCCCGGTGGTGCACCCGCAACATTGGCCGGAAGAGCTGGATTACCAAGGAAAACGCTTGGCCGTGATCGGCAGCGGCGCGACGGCGGTCACATTGATCCCGGCCTTGGCGCAACAGGCCGCCAAGGTCACGATGATCCAGCGTTCGCCGAGCTATATCATTTCCCGCCCCGGCAAGGACCGCATCGCCAACCTGCTCAATGCGCTGCTGCCGGCGCGCTGGGCCGGCGCGATCAACCGCTGGCGCTTCGTGCGCTTGCAACACACGGTTTACACACAGTCGCGCGAAAAGCCGGAAAAAGTCAGGGACTACCTGCTCAAGCGCGTGCGCAAGGCGCTTGGCGAGGATTACGACGTGGAAAAACATTTCACGCCGAGTTACGAGCCTTGGACCCAGCGCCTGTGTTTGGTGCCCGACAACGACTTGTTCGTGGCCATCAAGGAAGGCAGGGCCGATGTTGTCACCGGCAAGATCGATCGCATCGGCGAAACGGGCGTGCGCATGGAAGGCGGCGATCAGGTCCAGGCGGATATTCTTGTCACCGCAACGGGCCTGAACTTGCAAGCCCTCGGCGGCGTGCGGCTGTTTCGCGACGGCGAGGAATTCGACCCGGCCGCCGCGGTCAGTTACCACGGCATGATGTTCTCGGGCCTGCCCAACCTGTTGTACACCTTCGGCTACATCAATTCATCCTGGACCTTGCGCGCGGACCTGAATTCGAGCTATTTCTGCAAGCTGCTCAAGGCCATGGACGCCAAAGGCGCGCGGCGCTTCGTTCCGGTGCTTGGCGAAAGCGAAAAGGACCTGCCCGAGCTCGACTGGGTGGCGGATTTCAATCCCGGCTATATGCAACGCGCGATGCATTTGTTCCCGAAACAAAAGGAACATTCTCCCTGGCGCAACACTCAAAACTACGTGCTCGACCGCGAGTTGATCGGCAACAGCCCCATCGAAGACGGCGCCCTGCAACTTAGCTGAACCAATGCCGCGTTATTTTTGGCCCATCATTTCGGGGGACAACCGCGCAAGCGCGCCTTCGATTTCCTCGTGTAAAACTCGGCGCAGCGTACACTCCAGTTGTTCCCTGGCCAAATAATCCCGCAGCGCCTGGTTGATCGCCGTTTGATAGCCGCGCCCACTGCGTTTTGCTTCGTTGCGAAAAACCTCCAGGATATCTTTGTCGAGCAAGATCGTTATTCGGGATTTTCCTTTCGCAGCCAATGGCGCAGCCCGCTTTGCGCCTTCAAAATCATATTCTTCCCGCATAGGCTTTCCTCTCCGCGCGCGTTGCTTTTCGCGCTGAAATTATTCGGGTTTCTTCGCCTCTTTGCGCGAACACCACCACAATCACCCGGCCCAACGCATCCATGCCGACAGCTACTTGCCTTTGCTCAAAGTTCGCATCCGGATCTTCGATCGTCAGAGCAAGCGGATCACCAAGAACCAATTCGGCATCCTCGAACGCCACTCCGTGCTTCGCCAAATTGCCGCGTGCCTTGCGCACATCCCAGGTAATAGTGCTCACGCAAAAAAGTATGCATATTAATATGCATACTGTCAAGCTCGACACTGAATGTGGGAAAGCGGTATTTCAGTTTGACCGAACGCCGGTCACGCAAGCGTGAGATTGCAGGCCTAGCCGCGGGAGTCGGGTTTGAGTTCGCGTTTGAAGCGTTTGAAATTGCGCACGTAGGTTTCGGCGCTTGCCAGCAGGCCGGCTTTTTCCGCGTCGGTCAACTGCCGCACAACTTTTGCCGGCGAACCGAGCGCGAGGGAACCGTCGGGGATCTGTTTGCCTTCCGTGACCAGGCTGTTGGCACCGATCAGGCAGTCGCGGCCGATGCGCGCGCCGTTGAGCACCACCGAGTTGATGCCGATCAGGGAATTGTCGCCAATGCTGCAGCCGTGCAGCATGACCTTGTGGCCGACAGTGACGTTGCGGCCGATGCTGAGCGGAAATCCAGGGTCGGTGTGCAACACGGACAGGTCCTGCACGTTGGAATTCTCGCCCACGGTGATCAGGTCATTGTCGCCGCGCAACACCGCGTGGAACCAGACGCTGGCGTTGTTTTCCAGGCGCACATTGCCGATCACCATGGCGGATTCGGCGACGAACCAGTCATCGCCGGCGAGTTGGACTGCGGCGTTTTCAAGTTGGTACAACATGCGCATAGCTCCTGTGGTCCATTGACCGCCGCCACGGCAAGGAAATCATGATGGCGCCAACATACTGCATTTTCGCCTTTGTCCCAAATGAACAGTCCCGCCTTGGGGCGGGACTGTTCTCAAACCGCTTACCCTTCCCTGGGCTTGGGAAAGGTCAGTACTCGAAGCGCAGGCCGACCATGACGCCGCGGCCCGGCTCGGGGGCGAAGTTTTTCAGCAGCGAGACGTGATTGCGGATTTCCTCATCGAGCAAGTTTTCGCCGCGCAGGAAGACCTCAAGGCTGCTGTCCGCGCCCACTTCAAAGTGATAGTCGGCGTAGAGCGAAAGCAAAGTGTAGCCGTCGGTGGGCAATTCCAGCGTCGCGACGTCATCCTGCTCATTCACCCGGGTGGCGTGCAGGTGAACGCTCCAGTTTTCTCCAAACCAACGCAATTCGGCGCCGATCTTGGAAGCCGGAATCCGCGGCACATTGCCGCCAGAATCAAACTCGGCGTTCACCATGTCGCCGAACAGCCCCACGGCCAAAGTCGAATCCCCACCTTCCATAACATTCAGGGAAATTTCTCCTTCAATGCCGGAGAAGCGGGCATCGCGCTGCAAATACAAGGCCAGCGGCTGCTCTTCGAATTCCTCGCCGGGCAAATCGAGAAAAATGTAATTGTCCACCTGATTGTAAAAGGCGCTGAACTCGCCGGTGAAAGCGCCGCCGAATTGACGATAGCCGAACTCCAGGTTGTTGGAGGTCTCTTCTTCCAACAGCGGATTGCCGATTTCCAGCAAATTCGTCGCGGCGTGCAGCACCAGATTCTCGTCGTCGTCCTCGCGGGCGCAAGTCACTTCGGAAACATTGGAGAACAACTCTTCCACCATGGGCGCTCTTTGCGAGCGGGAGGCGCCGAACAATAGATTGGCATCGTTGCCCACGTCGTACAGCAGGCTGCCGCTGAGACTGGTGGTGTTGGCGCTGTATTCGCAGCGGCCGTTCGGGTCGACGCTGCTGTCTTCGAAGCGGAATCCAAGCTCGGCCGTCCAGTTGCCGGCGGAGTATCGCTCAACCCCGAAGATTCCAAGCGAAGCAAGGTCGGATGCGGCGATGAAGGCTTCCTCGCCGATGGCGCTGAACTCGGTGTCGGAGAATTGCAAACCCCAAACCCCGGACCAGCCGCCCAGCGGCGCGTGGGTCATGGTGATGCGGCCTTCATTGCCGTCGTTGCGGTAGCGGGTGCCGACCTCACGCCCGCCGTCTTCGAAAATTTCGATTTCATCATGGAGGTAATCGGTGACACCGAACGAGCCGCGAACACGCTCGATAAAGCCGCCGTCAAGCCGCAATTCGCCTTTGAAATCGTAGCGGGACTTTTCCATGGCGATGCGAACGAACTCCACTTCTTCCTCGTGACCGGCTTCGTCCTCATCTTCGCCCGCGTGATCTTCCTCTTCCTCTTCACCGTGTTCCTCTTCGCTGTGGGCGTGGACTCCGGGCGGAAGACCGTAATTCTGTTCAACCTCGCTGAAGGAAACGCCAAAAAAGCCGTTCTCGCCAACGAAGGAAAAACCGGCATTGCCGCCATTCGATTCGGTATCGGAATTGCCCAGGAAACCCAAGGTGTTTTCCAATTCTTCCTCGTCGTGGCCGGGTTCCTCTTCGTCCTCGCCTTCTTCTTCGCCGTGGGCCGCTTCGAGATATTCGTGGATCAGCTCCTCGAGTTCCTCGACGGCTTCCTCGTCGATGGCGTAGCCGCTGATCTCGACATTGTCGCTGCGGCGGGTGAAAGCGTCGAGATGAAACGCCACGTTGCCCGCCGCGCCGTCGATGCGAATCAAAGTTTCGTCCTGGGAACTGACGGAATTGCGGCTTTGCTGCACGATAAAGCTTGGTTCATCCGGCAGGCTTTCGGGAATCCGGTTGTCAATCACATTGACCACGCCGCCGATGGCGCCGCTGCCGTAAAGCAGCGTTGCCGGCCCGCGCACCACTTCCACGCGCTCCGCCAGCGTCGCGTTGACCGCGTTGGCATGGTCCGGGCTGGTGTTGGCGACATCGGTGGTGCCAACTCCGTTTTGCAGCACTTTGACGCGGTTGCCGGACTGGCCGCGGACCACCGGGTGGCCCACGCCCACACCGAAGGAAGCGCTGGCCATGCCGATTTCATTCTTCAGCGTTTCGCCCAGGCTGTTGCCAATCCTTTCGCGCAGCGCTTCGCCGGAAAGGATCCCAACAGGCAGCGCGGTTTCCGCTTCGGACTCCTGGAACGGCGCGGTGATGACGATGGTTTCGATCTGGTCTTCCAGATGCTCGGCCTCTTGCTGGGCGAGCGAATTTGCCGAATAGCTGAACGCCAGCGCCACAGCAATGGCGGCCGGCAACTTCTTGCGACGAATCTTCATGGCTTTCCCCAAGATAGTTGACTGACAAGGTCTGAATGGCCGTTCCCGGCACAACTGGCGCAGCGGCGGTGCCGCTTGAGCGCGGATTGGCTGGGACCGGAACTCGAACGGTCTTTGTCAGGCTTGGGGAGGGGCTCTGGAACGAAGGTCCAGCACGGGCAGGAATGGCGATTCGCGCTCGCCATCGAGCCAGCCGTGCTGAAAAGGGATCACCGGAATGTGAGTGAAGTGCGACACGGCAAGGTCGGTGCCGGCACCTGGAATGAGGCAGATGTCGCAGTCGTAGCGAACTTGCGTGTCGCCGTCATGGTTGTGCGCGAGCGTCGCGCTTTGGGCGAACAGCAGCAACAAACAGGCGATGGCCGTCAGCGGCAAGGACCGGAAACGGCCTGCGGCGGCAACACTGATACTTTTTCGCATAGACGACTTGCCAACCGCTTTACGCGAATGGTCCGACCTGTCTGTCGGGGCATTGTCCGCCAGTGCCCCGGTCCAGTCAAGCAAGTTGCCGGTGAGGCCCGCATCCGTTTCGCAATTCGCGAATTCCCATCGGATGGACGCTGTGGCTTGGAGATTCCGCGACTTCGCTTGGCGCGGTCCGACGTTGGGTGAGCGTCGCGGCCGGGAAATCCTGTGACCGGGCGACGGTGTTGGTGTAGACTCGGATGGTTGGCGCTTGGCGATTCGCCGGGAGACGCAGCCATGCTTAGCAGACGCGGTTTTCTTCGCACAATGGCCCAAAGTGGCCTTGCAACCGGTGTCGCCGGACTACTTCCTTCCTGGGCGCAAAGCGCCAGCGCGGGAAACGTCGGGCTGACGTCGCTGCGGGGCAGCGAATTCCATCTATCGGTGGACCGCTTCACCGCGGTCATCGATGGCAAGGTGGGAAACGCCCTGGGAATCAACGGCAGTATTCCCGCGCCGCTGATCCGTTTCCGGGAAGGCGACGATATCGCCATTCACGTCACCAACCATATGGATTCGGACACTTCGATTCATTGGCACGGCTTGCTAGTGCCCTTTCACATGGACGGCATTCCAGGCATTTCCTTTCCCGGCATTCGCCCCGGCGAGACTTTCACCTACCGCTTTGCGGTGCCCCAGAACGGAACCTACTGGTATCACTCCCATAGCGGCCTGCAGGAACAGCTGGGCATGTATGGCCCGTTGATCATCGAGCCGCGCGGCGCCGACCCGGTCGCGTACGACCGCGAGTACGTGCTCGTGCTGTCCGACTGGATGTTCCGCAACCCTTACAGCGTGTACCGCAAACTGAAAGCCATGAGCGAGACGTTCAATTTCAGCAAGAGAACCCTCTCCGGTTACTTCAACGGGGCGCGGCGCGGGGAACCGGGGGCGGCGCTTGCCGATTTCGCCATGTGGGCGCGCATGCGCATGTCGCCGCGGGACATCGCCGATGTGACCGGCGCCACCTACGACTTCCTGATCAACGGCCACACCACCAACGACAATTGGAACGGCGTGTTCCAGCCCGGCGAGCGCGTGCGCCTGCGCATCATCAACGCTTCGGCGATGACCCACTTCAATGTGCGCATTCCAGGCTTGCCGATGACAATCGTGCAAACCGACGGTTTGCACGTGCAGCCGCTGGAAGTCGACGAGTTTCAGATCGGGGTCGCGGAAACCTACGACGCGATCATCGAACCTACCGGCGAGGCGGTTTACGCTTTTGTCGCCGAGGCCATGGACCGCTCGGGCCAGGCCGTTGCGACGCTTGCCACCCGGCCCGGCATGCGCGCCGAAGCGCCCGCGTTGCGGGCCGTGCCAACCTTGACCATGAAAGACATGGGCATGGGCGACATGCAGCACGGCATGCAACACGACATGCAATCCGCCATGCCGAACAACGCGGGGCAGATGGAGCATGCGGCGCATTCCGCCATGCCGGACAACGCTGGGCAAATGCAGCACGCGGCGCAATCCGCCATGCCGGAAAGCGCCGAACACATGCAGCACGCGGCGCAACCCGCCATGCCGGATGCCGCCGGACACATGCAACACACCATGCCGGAAAGCGCGCAGCACGCGGCGCAATCCGCCATGCCGGACAACCATGCCGGGCACATGGCGCAGGCGGCGCCAAGCCCCATGTCGATGCCCCCCGCGGCGGCGACCGACCCGGTCATCGAACGGGGCCCCGGCGTCATGAATCTCGCCGCGTCGCCGGTGAATCGGCTCGACGAACCAGGCACCGGACTGGAAGACGTGCCCCACCGCGCCCTGCGTTATTCGCAGTTGCGCAGCCTGGAGCCGAATCCCGACACGCGGGCGCCGGAGCGGGAATTGCAAATCCATCTAACGGGCAACATGGAACGCTACATTTGGTCTTTCAATGGCCAAAAGTTTTCCGAGATCACCGAACCCATTGTGTTGTATGCGGGGGAACGCGTGCGCCTGACCATGACCAACCACACCATGATGAACCATCCCGTTCACCTGCATGGCATGTTTGTCGACCTGGTCAATGGCGGCGGCGACCATTGCCCGCGGAAACATACAGTTACCGTCAAGCCGGGCGAGCGCCTTTCGGTGGATGTCTCGCCCGACGCCAGCCATATCGGAGACTGGGCGCTTCATTGCCACTTGCTGTTCCACATGTTCGCCGGCATGATGCACGTCGTCTCGGTAGTGCCCCGCGGCCAAGCGTGAGCGGAACACAAATAAACAGGGGACCACAGGCGCTTGCGGCCGCCTGGGCGGCGGCCCTGCTGGCCGCGATGCCCTCCCCGCTCCCGGCCCAGCCACCGGACCCGGCAGCGGAATCCGAAAATCCAACGGGCGATGCGGCACAGCCCTGGAACCAGGCGGACCGATTTTTCGACCCCGGGGAGATGGCCCGCTCGCGCGACCGAATGCGCGCGGAACATGGCAGCCAGCCTTCCTGGTTCATCATGCTCGACCGTCTTGAGTACCGCTTTGGCGAGGAAGATGACAGCTTTGAAACCGAAGCCCAAGCCTGGTACGGCGGCGATTTGAACCGCGTGCGCCTTGAGATTGAAGGCGAGCGCTCAATTTCCGAAGGCAAAACCGAAAGCCTGCAAACCAGCGTGATGTACTCGCGCGCGGTCTCGACTTTTTGGGATTTCCAGGCCGGCCTGCGCCGGGATTCGGAACCGCACGGGGTGAATCAAGTCAGGGTCGGCATGTACGGTCTGGCGCCATATTTGTTTGAAATGGACTTCTCCGCCTTGATTGACCAAGACGGCAAAGCTTCCGCCGAACTGGAAGCCGAGTATGAGATTTTTCTCACCCAACGGCTGATCCTGCAACCGTCGGCGGAGGCGGTAGTCGCCTTTGACGACATCCCCGGCCGGGAGTTGGCGCGCGGTCTGGCCGAGTTGGATTTCGGATTGCGCCTGCGCTACGAATTCACGCGCGAATTCGCGCCTTATGTCGGGATTGAGTGGGAGCGCTACATGGGCTCAACCGGTGATCTTCTCGAAGCACACGGCGAGGAACGCGAACATTTCGCCATCGTCGCCGGCTTTAGAATCTGGTTTTGAATTGGCATTAACTGAAATTTTGACAACAACTTGAGCATGTGTTTTTCTTGGCGGGAAACAAACCGGCGGCAAACGTTTGCGTGATTCTCGAAAAATAAACAGGAGGTCATGATGTTCAGACGGATTTTCCCAAGAATCTGGCCTTTTGTTTTCCTCACGGGCGGCATTGTTTCCGTTGTCAGCGGCAATGCCGAATCCGCCAACATGGTTATGGGCGCGAACATGCCGGCGCTGCCCGCCTGCACCCACTCCATTTGCCTGTTCTCCGTCTTCGGCGCGCAAGTCGGCTTGCACGATTTGATGTGGTTTCTGATGGCCCTGGCCCATACGGAGGCTTTTTTCAGGAAACAGGGAAGCCGGAATTAACCGCCGCGACACAATTTTCGACATGGGAGCCGAATACAATGACTGAGCGTTACAACCTTTTGATTGAAGGCATGACGTGCAGCGCCTGTTCCACCCGACTGGAACGGGTTCTGGCCAACGCGAACGGAGTCGCGGCCGCCGCCGTCAATCTGCCGCTGGAAAGAGCGACTGTCGATGCCGAGCCGAGTCTCTCATTGCGCGGCATTGTCGATATGGTGCGGCGCGCTGGTTTCGACGCCGCCACCGAAGAGCGGATTTTCGGCGTCAACAAAGTCAACACTCCCGAAGACGCGCGCGCGGTTGAAGCGGCCCTGAGCGAGCACCCCGGCGTGGTATCCGCGCAAGTGGATGAAAACCTGGACGAAGCGCGGGTGAAACTGTTCTCGCTGGTGGTATCCGACGAACAGCTTTCCGAGCGCGTCAAAGCGGCCGGTTATGGGCTGAAAGCTGCGGGTGAAGCGGCGGACCCGGCCGTCGAACGCGAGCACAGGCGGGCGGTCCGCGACCGCTGGGCGATCGCGATATCGCTCTGCCTGACCGCGCCATTTTTCTATCAAATGATGCTGAACCACCTGACGCCGGGCGCCACAATGGCAATGGGCGAAGGCTGGCATCTGCATCCGCTGATGGAAGCCGCGCTGGCGACGCCATTGCAATTCATCATCGGCGCGCGCTTCTACCGCGGCGCCTACAACGCCTTGCGCGGCGGCGGCGCGAACATGGACGTGCTCGTCGCCATGGGCACCAGCGCCGCTTACATTTACAGCTGGTATCAAGTGTTCGCGCTCGGCCCGAACGCCATGGGGCAATTGTATTTCGAGGCCTCGGCGATGATCATCACCCTGGTGCTGATCGGCAAATACATGGAAGCCCACGCCAAACGCGGCGCGGCCCAAGCCATACGCGAACTGCTGGCGCTGCGCCCAACGACGGCCCTGGTCCGTTTGCCCGACGGCACCATCGTCGAGAGGCCGATCCAGGAAGTGAAAGTGGGCGATGTTCTTGTCTGCCGACCGGGCCAGCAAGTTGCCGCCGACGGCGTGGTGGTGAGCGGCGAGGCTGAAATCGACGAGGCGCTGATCACCGGCGAAAGCGCGCCGGTGCCGAAACAACCGGGGGACAGCGTCACCACGGGCTCGATCAACATCGACGGGCTGATCGACATCAAAACCCTCGCCATCGGCGGCGATTCCACGCTGTCGAAGATGATCCGGCTAATCGAAAACGCGCAAGCGAGCAAACCCGCGGTGCAACGGCTGGTGGACCGCGTCAGCAGCATTTTCGTGCCCACCGTGGTGGCGATTTCCGCGGTGGCGCTGATCGGCTGGCTGCTCGCCGGCGCAAGCTGGGAAACCGCGATTATCAACGCGGTGGCGGTGCTGGTGATCGCCTGCCCCTGCGCGCTGGGGCTGGCCACGCCGACGGCGATCATGACCGGTTCCGGCGCGGCGGCCCGGGCCGGCATTTTGATCAAGGATGTCGCCTCGCTGGAGCAGGCGCACAATCTCACCCATGTTGTATTCGACAAGACCGGCACCTTGACCGAAGGCGAGCCGGCGCTGGGGCGTATCGACCTGCTCGCCGGCCTCGACGAAGACGAGTCCCTGCGCTTGATGGCCTCCTTGCAGCAAGGCAGCGAGCACCCCATCGCGCTGGCGATCCGCAACGCCGCCGAGGCCAGGAACCTGGAGCTGCATCCGATTGAAAACTTCAAAAGCAAGGTGGCCCAGGGCGTGCAAGCGGAAATCAATGGTGTGCTCTATCTGGCCGGCAACGCGCGCTTGTTCACCGGCCGCGGGCTGGATCCGCCGCCGCGGGAATTGCACCTCGGCGGCACCGAAGTCTGGCTGGGCGCGAGCACCGAAGGCGGCGAGGCGATTCTGGCCTGGTTTGAAATTGTCGACGGATTGCGCCCCCAGGCCGGCGAGGCCGTATCGCGCCTGAAGGACCTTGGCGTTACGCCGCTGCTGGTTTCCGGCGACGCGGTGGACGTCACCAAGCGCATCGCCGGCGAGGTTGGCATTACGGAAATCCGCGGCGAGGCGCGGCCGGAAGACAAGGCCAATATCATCGCCGACCTGATGAAGGACGGCGCCCGCGTCGGCATGGCGGGCGACGGCATCAACGACGCGCCGGCACTGGCCCAGGCCACGGTTGGCATCGCCATGGGCTCGGGCACCGATGTGGCGATGGAAACCGCCGCCATCACCTTGATGCGTTCGGACCCGAGGCTGGTCGCGGCGGCCATCGAAGTGAGCCGCAAGACCTTTCGCAAGATCAAGCAAAACCTTTTTTGGGCATTCATATACAATGTGATTGGGCTGCCCTTGGCGGCATTGGGATACCTGAGTCCCCCTCTTGCGGCGGCGGCGATGGCTTTTTCCAGTGTCAGCGTGGTGGGCAATTCGTTGATGTTGAGAATTTGGAATCCGAAAACGACAGGAGAAAGAAAATGAGCAGTACCAATTTTGTGGTAACCGGCATGGTGTGCGGGGGATGTTCGGGCACCGTGGCGAAACTTGCCGCAGGCGTTGCCGGCGTCACCGACGCGAGCGCCGATCACGAGTCCAATTCGCTTACGGTGACCCATGACGATTCCGCGGATATGAACGCGGTGGTCGAAGCGGTCCGCGGCGGCGGCTTTGAAGTGGAAGGCCACGGCTAAGGCAACCGGGTCCGCGCGAGCCGCGACTGCGTTCCCCGCAGGCGCGGGCAATACCCTTCGTATCGTCAACTGACACCGCCCGTCCAGTGCCTGGGCGGGCGCTCGCGTGGGCGCATTTCAAGTAGCCACTTCGCCGTCGGCGCGACTATTGAAAATGCGATTTGAAGGCATCTACACGCCGATCATCACGCCGTTCCGGGCGGATCTTTCGATCGACTTCGATGCTTACGGCCAAGTCATCGACCGCCAGGCCGAAGGCGGGGTTCACGGCATTATCGTTGGCGGTTCCACCGGCGAGTTCTTTTCCTTGACGCTTGACGAGCGTGTCGAGCAATTCCAATTCGCCGCTGCCCGCGCCAAAGGCCGGCTGCCGGTGATTGCCGGCGTAAACGACTTGATCGCCGCGAACTGCCCCAAGCTCGCGCTCGCGGCGCGGGAGGCTGGCGCGGAAGCCTTGCTGGTGGCGGCGCCTCCCTACGGCCTGCCGGACCAAGGCGAACTCGCCGAACATTGCCTTGCCATCGAGCGCGCCGCCGGCTTGCCGATTCTGCTGTACAACTATCCCGCGCGCACCGGCGTGTCCATGGAGCGCGAATTTCTCGACCGCGTTGCCGATCAAGCGAATTTTTGCGCGATCAAAGAGTCCAGCGGCGATTTCGGCCGCATCCAGATGCTGGCTAACGATTACCCCCAGCTTCAACTCAGCGCCGGCGCGGAAGATCTGGTGCTTGAGTTTTTCGCCTGGGGCGCGCGCAGTTGGGTGTCGGTGCTGGCGAATTTCTTTCCCAGGGAGGCGGTGCGCTGTTTCGAGCTGTGCGTGCTGGAAGGAGATTTCGCGAGTGGCCGCAAAATCATCTCCGCCTGGCTGCCCTTGCTGCTCTTTCTCGAGAAAGGCGGCAAGTTCCTGCCCAGCGTCAAGCACGCCTGCGAAACCCTGGGGCTGCCCGGCGGACCGGTTCGTCCACCCTTCCTGCCCATGATTGAGGCGCAGCGCGCCGAACTGTCGGGTTTGGTTGCGGCGGTGGGTGATGAGGTGCGGGATATACTTCAGCAGCGGAATTGACCACCGCCGTCCGCGTCATTCCGCGTTGGCGGGGCGAAAGTAAATTGGTAACAAAGTGTTTCATTCTTGAACTTGTTGCGCTAGTATCGGGGTTGTCGGGCTGAATCAGTCCGCCGCCAGCGGTGGCGAGCTTGAGTTCGATGGGTGAAAGATGGTTATTCACTTGTGTCGCGGATCTTGGATCCGGCAACGACAGGAGACGTAAGATGAGCAATCAAGAAAGTGGATGCAGCTGCACCAATTGCACTTGCAATCCTTGCAAGTGCGGTTAAGACCGCTCAAATAGACAAGGACGCGCCTGCGGGGTGTTCGCTCTCCGCAGGCGCGCGATTGTCAGCAAGCAACATTAGAACAGCGATCTAAAGCTTCGGGGCTAGCGCGGGGTGCCGCGTGGCTGTGGCCTTGTTTCGCTAGGCTCAAACTTCGCGCCTGAGCAACATATCCGCTGGGTCCTTCGACCGTGGCGAAATTTTGTGTCTGTGATTTTACCAGCGCTTGCGACCAAGAGACGTCCGCAAACAGACGTCTTCCGAGAACGCATCACATAAACAGGAACAAAACGGAAAGCGCTACAGCCAGCGCAAGCGTTGCGGAATTCCCAGCGCGTCCCCTGCGCTGCTATTTCTTTCTCCTGATTTCCTTCAGTCGGCCGCGGCAACAACCGCGCTGGGCATGCCGCAATCCTGCCCCAGGAAATCGATCATCGATTGGTACAGCTTGATTTGATGATCGAAGAACAGCGTGTTGGAGAAGTGGTCCGCGCCATCCAGCTCAACATATTTGTATCCAATGTCGTTCTCGCGCAAGCGGCTGCGGTAGCGGTTGACGTGGTCGATCGGCACGCGCTGGTCCACGCTGCCATGGATCAGCAACAAGGGGATGTTGACCTGGTCCGCCACTTCGATGGGTGAAAGACTGTCGTCCCACATGCGCAGCTGCTCGTCCTGCTGGGCGCCGCGCAAGGCGAAGCGGTAATAGTTAACTTGCAAATTGGTGTCGGTGACGGCGGCGCCGGCGATGGCGCACTTGTAGATCTGCGGCGTGCGCGCGGCGGCGACCACCGCGGCATAGCCGCCGTAGGACCAGCCGAACATGGCCAGGCGGTCCGGGTCGGCGAGGCCTTCGGCCACGAGATGCAGCGCGCCGTCGTCCTTGTCGTCTTGCATGCGGTAGCCGCCTTGGCCACCATCCTCCTCCATGAAGGCGCTGGTGTAGAACTCCATGCCATAGCCCTGGGAGCCGCGGTATTGCGGCTGCAAGACCATGTAGCCATTGTTGGCGAGCATTTGCGCCCATTCGTCGTAAGACACGTACTCACGCACGAACGGCCCGCCGTGGGGCATCACGACGAGGGGAAAAGGCGGCTCTCCGGCGGGCACCGTCAGATAGGCCGGAATCGTCTTGCCGTCGCGGGACTCATACGTGATGTAGCGCACGTCGGCGAGTTTTTCACTTTCCAGGAAGGGTTGCGTGCTGCCAACGGTTTGCAAGTGTCCCTCGTGCAGCAGGTAGTAGGTGCCCGGGTCCCGCGGCCCAACATTGCGCACCACCATGGTGGCGCCGTCGCGGGAGCGGCTTGGCACGCTCACATCGTGCGCATGGGGGATGAGACCCTGCAATTGCGCGAACATGGCGCCTTCGGCTTCGTCAAAGTATTCGTAATGCAACTTGTCTTTGAAATACCCTACCGCGGTAACAACACCTGGATGCTCCCAATCGTTGCTGTGCCAACGCAGACCGGCGACATCGACATCGCCGCGGCGGTATATCAATTCGCCGAATTTACGGTTGGCCATGTCGTAGGACCACAATCCCAACTTGTCATGGCCATTGCGGGCCAACATCAACGCGTGGTCTGGCGCGGCGTCGTCAATCGCGGGCACTCGCACAAAACCCGACTCAAAGTCGTCTTCGTTGACGCGATAGAACTCGGTCCAATTCGATTCCCCCGGGCGTCGGAACAGAAACAGGTAATCGCGTGAAGACAGGTCATACCCGCGCGCCAACCGAGGGTTGCCATTACTATCAAATGTAATATTGCCGACCGCCAACATGCCGCGTATAAGAAGCCGCTTGGTGCCGCGGTCCAAGTCAAATTCCCAGTAGGCGCGGGGCCGGAACGGTTCAGACAAGCGCGAGCCGGGGCCATCATCGCCGCCCTCGGCGAACGAGATAATTACCTTGTCTGGATCATTCGGCAACAGGTTTTCGATTTGCGGGCCATCCTCGTCGAAGCGGCGCACTTCACGCTCCTCGATATCGAGCAGGGCGATTCGGTAGTCATACACTCCCTGGTTGAAGCCTTCAATGCGGTCGCGCACGCGCTGGCGCAAAGTGAAAATGATCTCTTCGTCGCTGACCCAATAGAAATTCGTGATTTCCATTGGGTCGGCATCAAGCCGAAAGGGCTCGGCATCGAGATTGGCGGTTTCATACACCTCGATGACAGGGTCCGCGTCGCGATTGGCAATTTTCATCAAGGCCAGATGTTCGCCGCTGGGCGAGACTTGCACGCGGTCGATCACCTCGCGCAGCGCCCAGTATTCCAGCGGGTAAGGCTCTGGCGCCTGGGCCTGGGTGGCCGGATTGGCCACCGTCAAAAAAAGCAGGAAAGCTGTGGCAAAAGTTCGCATCGTCTTCAACTCCTGTAAATCCCGTCTGCCGTGCTCAAGTAATCGCCCGACGCCGTTCATTACTGTTCTGTTCAACTATCTCTTCAAATGTCTTCTATCTCTTCAAATGTCTTCAGGCTGTTCTCTCTACTACGCACACCGCGCCCGCCGGGATTTGCCGGGGGCGCGGCGCGATTCGTTTCGCGCTGACGGAATCCACTCGTTGCGGCAACTCCCTAGTCGCTGAACTCACCGCCAAAGTTGATCTCGAAATCGAGAAACACCGTCCTGCCAAACAAGTCGTAGCCGTAACCAATGGGCGTATTGTTAACCGTCACGGCTTCAGAATCATCCACCTGCGGCGGCCACTCGTCGAACACATTGCGCACGCCCAAACCAAACGACCAACGGTCGGCGGTGTAATACACCGAAAGATTGTTGAGAAAATAATTTTCCGCCTCGGCATAGTCGCGGCAGGTAAAATCGTCGTATCCAGGGCCTTGGCAAGTATCGGCGAAATTGCCCGTGCTGGACCAGATGTCGCCATAGGAATCGACAAAGCGCGGGTCCTGTTGCACGCCGCGCCGAAAGCGCGTCTCCCAGGTCAGCCGCCAGCGGTCGTATTCGAAGCGCGCAAGCATTTGCGCGGTCCAGTCCGGGAAGCCCCACTCGCCCTGGTATTCATCCTCATCGACAACGCCGTCGTCATTGGTGAAGCGGGTGGAACGCTCAAGTCCGCGGTTCCCCACCAGATCGATTCCCACTTCGATGGGGCGTTCGAATACGGTCCAGGTATCGTCGAAAGCGACATTGACATCCACCCCTCTCGCGCGTTCCAGGTCGCGGTTGAGAAAAGCGCCGTTGATCAATTGGAAACGCGGATTGGTCGGGTCGCTGAAATCCCGGGTGATGCGGCCGCAATACACGCTGGACCCGGTGGGAGAGTAGTAGCATTCGTTGACGATGAACTGCGAGCCCGGCTCGATGATGGTGTTGGTCACTTCGATCTCGTAATACGTCGCGCTGACCGAGAGGTCGAAAGCGTTGGTGAGCGGCTGTTCCCAGGAGAAGCCGGCGGTCCAGGATTCCGACTCTTCAGGATTCAATCCGGGCGCGCCGCCGCGGGAAACCTCGGTGCTGAAGTTGTTGAACCCACCATTATTTGCCAAGGTTGGATCGACACCGTTGGCGAGACAATTGTCGAACACTTCCTGGTCGCGGTTGTCCAGGTCCGGGTTGTAGCCGCCGGTGAGTTCGTCAATCGCGGCGTCCGGAACGTAGCACGGGTCGAAAACATTGTTGAATCCGGTGGTGCCAAGCAGGAACAACTCGCGCAGATTCGGCGCGCGGAAGGCGGTGCCGTAAGTGCTGCGCAAGAGCAGCGAGTTGACCGGCCGCCAGCCGATCTTGGCCGATTCGGTCCAGTTGCTGCCATAGAATTCATCGTCGGTGAAGCGCGAGGACAGGTTCAGCGTCAATTCCTCAACGAATCTTCGCGCGCCGACCAGCGGCAGTTCGATTTCGGCAAAGGCCTCCTGGGTATCCTTGCTGCCAACCGCGCCGCCGTCGGAGAAGAATCCCCAGAACAGGCCGTCCCGGGCCACCGCGTCGGGAATCGAGTTGATTTCGTCGCGGCGCCATTCCAGGCCCACGCCCAGGGCGACATCGCCCGCGGGCAACTCGTACACCGAGCCGCTGGCGAAGAACGAAGCGATGGATTGCTCGTAGGTGGTGTCGAAATCGCGGCTGTCGATCAGGTAATCGAACTCGCCCTGGGTGGCGAAATGGCCGACGGTGTCGCCGATGGGGTACAAGCTCGGCGCGAACATGTTCACAGGCACGCAGCCGGGCGCGGCATCGGCGGCCAACACCTCGCCGATGTCGTTTTCGCATGGCGTGTTGGTGGTGGAATAATCGCCGAGAGCCAGCTCCAGGCGGTCTTCGCGAATGCCCCGGCGGTGGGAAAAGCCGGAAGAGTCGGAGTAGCTGACATAGCCGTCGAAACTCCAGTCGGAAAAAGTGCCCACATTCAAGGCCGGGATGTCGCCGGTCATGCCGAACACCAGTCGCAATTGACTCATGTCGGTGGTGACATTGTCGCGGTCGCCGCGCACGGTAACGATGGGAATTGTGGGCAGCGGACCGAGTTCGCCGGCAAGCAGTCCGAATCCCGCCGGCGTGCAGAATTCCAGCGGAGCGCCGAAGCAGTTTGCCGTTTGCAGGTAGTAATCGGTGAAATCGCTCACATAGTTGGGATTGGTCGCCAATGCGTCCTGGGCCAATCCGCAGTCGACGCCGTTCTCGGATTGCGGATTGCAAATATTGAAGGGGTTGAGCGCCGGCACCGTGGGGAAAATCTGCAAGCCGCCCACCGAGTTGTTGAAGAAATTGCGCTCGGTGTAGATTGCTTCATAGTAGGGTGTCAGATTGGCTTCGGTGTCGAGGGTGTACTCGCCGTACGTCATCAAAGTGGTGGTGTCGAAGGCGGGGAACAAATCCTGCTGCTGGGTGCTGGGCGAAGCGTTCAGGTTGTAGTCGCCAAAATTGATGTCGGGGCGGCCGTCGCCATTGCCGTCGACGGCGAACACGCCCCAGGGCGAGCTGGACTCGGAAAAGTTGGGCCAAAGTCCATTTGTGGTGCCGGGCGTGTGGTAAATGCTGCCGAAGCGTGTGCCGGGCACGAACATCCGCGCGCCGATGCCGCTCAGGGCGCAGCCGTACAAATCCATGCCGAAGCGCGTGCTGTAGTATTGATCCTCGGTGCGAATGTGACCATTCTGGTCGATTTCGTATTCCACCGAACACTTGTCGGTCCAGGGCCGGTCGCGCAGGGCGATGGCCTGCCGGTCCACGTGTTCCAGGCCAACACCGAAAAATCCGCGGTCGAAATTGCGTCCCCAGGAGAAGGTCAGCGTGCTGGCCTCGCCGTTGCCATGTTCGGGGGCGGTGGTGTAAGCCTCCAGCTCGAAACCATCGAAATCCTTGCGCAGGATGATATTGGTCACGCCGGCGATGGCGTCCGAGCCGTAAATCGACGAAGCGCCGTCGAGCAGCAGGTCGTACTGTTGCACGAGGGAGGCTGGTACCGTGTTCAGGTCCGGCGCGATGGGCGCGCCTTCGACGCCGCCGGGGGCCAGCCTGCGGCCATTGACCAAGACCAGGGTGCGCGCTTCACCAAGGCCGCGCAGATTGATGGTCGACGCGCCGGGGCCGTTGTCGAGCACATAACCACTGAAAGTCAGGTCGATTTGCTGGCCCGAGGCGGCGGTGCTTTCCTGCAGGATGTCGGCGGCGTTGACCAGGCCAACTTCGCGCGAAACCTGCCCGGAAATGATTTGCAGCGGCGCCACACTGGTGTAGGTGCTGCGCCGCAATCTCGAACCGGTGACAACGATTTCTTCAAGACCTTCCGGTTGCGCGCCGGCGTCGGTGGCGGCGACTTGCTCGGTTTCCACCGCTTGCGCGTCGTCTTGCGCATCGGCGTCATCTTGCGCCATGGCGGCGCCGGGAAGCACCAGCAAGGCGTAGCCGGCCACGGCCAGCAAGGCCGGCGCGAGCCCGATTCGGCAACGCTTGGTTGCGGCGGTGATAAGTGACAGTTTCATCCTGCTTACTCCTTTGATTTTTGTGCGCGATGATAATCGGGCCCCTCTCCGCGAACCGGTCCATCACAGCTTCCTTGCGCGATGCAAACGCGGCTGGACTCGACGGAAAAAGGGAAAAAGGTCTCGTTCATCAACTTCGCACTTCAATTTCGTCGCGCGTGTTATGTGTTTTGTTGGAATTTCGTTCCGGACGCCGCACCGCGCGTAAGTGTGTTGTTTTTGTTGTTGGGGACTAAGAATATATTATCCGTACTTTCATAACAATTGCCCGGGGCGTCGCGGACCAACTGCGGAAGAAGATTCCCAAGCGCGATATCGGCGCCGCCGAAGCCAAACACGCCCAGCTGATTCGCCCCCGCCGCAAAGGAGAGAAACGCGGTCAAGGCGCTGCCGCGCCGTCATATTCTCCGGCGTCGAAAAAGATTTCGTGAAACAGCCCGGTAGCTAGGGGCGCGCCCGCATGGGCACGGTCTCAATCGGCATGGGGCCGTCGGCAATGCCGTATTCCCGCTTGCTGGCGCGAACCATGGCGCGAATTCCGGCAAGCAGTTCCGGCACATCGAAGATGATGCCGTCCTTGATCGTGTAGCGAATGCCGCCCACCCGCTCGACTTCGCGGGTTGCATCGTTCAGGCGGATTGTTCCGGTGCCGTGCAAGACGTGGAGATTGGCCAGCGGGTTTTCATCGACAATAACGAAGTCGGCCTTCTTGCCGACCCGGACCGTGCCGACCTCGTCCTCGACGCCCATCACCTGGGCACCCACCATGGTTGCCGCATGGACTACCTCCAGCGGCGTGAATCCCGCCTCGCGCAGCAAGTGCATCTCGCTGATGTAGCCAAAGCCGTAAAGGTTGTAAATGTAGCCGGAATCGGAACCCACGGCGACCTTGCCGCCACGGTTCTTGTATTCGTTCAGAAAGGCCATCCAGCGGCGATAGTTCTCCTGCCAGGCGATTTCATCCTCCAGTGTCCAATAGAACCAATAGGAACCGTGGGCGTCGCGGTTGGGGCGAAAGAAATCCCACAACGCGGGCATGGTGTACTCTTCGTGCCAAATCGCCCGGCTGGTGCGCATGAAATCGCGGCTGGTCACATAGGAAGTCAAGGTTGGTGAAAGCGCGAAGTCGCGGTCGAGCAGGGTTTGCATGACTTCGTTCCATCTGTCGCTGCCCGGCGGCGCGGCTTGCGTCCAAAGCCGTCCCGCCGCGCCAAAGCGGTGTTGCTCGTCCTGGTAGACGTAGTCGTGCGGATAGTGCTGAATGGTGCGGTCTTCAAACAGCGCCTCCGGCAGGCCGTACCAATGTTCCATCGAGCGCAAGCCCCAGGCCGAGGTGTGCAGCACGTTGGCGTGTTTCACCGCGAGCTGGGCGTGATGCATGGTCGAGTTGAGCCCGATTTTGTTTGCCTCGTCGAGCGCGACAATCATGATTTCCTCGGCCGCGCCGAAAAATTTCACGCCCGTCGCGCCCATCTGCTGGATTTGACGAATCCGTTCCCTTGCCTGCTCCGGCGTATTGATCGGTCCCGCCTCGCGGGCATTGAACGCGGGGTACACTTCAATGCGCGGGCCGGTGATCTCGTTCGCGGCGAGCTTGGCCGCCACATCGACTTCCCAGGGCGTGCCATGGCCGCCGCTGACAGTGCGGCCGCTGGTGATCCCATGGGCGAGCCACAATTTGAGAATATAGTCCGGCGGCACGTTTTGGCCGCTCTGCCGCGAGTGGATGTGCAAGTGGGTGTCAATAAAACCGGGCAGCACGTACATGCCGGAAACATCAAGTTCACGGGCGCCGTCCGAGGGCGGGCGGTCGTCCGGATTGATCTCGAGCCGGGGAAAGCCGACCACATCGATTTCCACGATGCGGTCATTTTCCACCACGATATCGACCGGCCCCTGGGTGGGAGCGCCGGTGCCGTCGATCAGGTAGCCGCCGCGTAAAACCAGTCGCTGAAACGGACCTTCGCCTTCATCGCGCGGCGCGATATCGGGCGGTCCGTCCTGGGCGAATCCACCGCCCGCCGCAATCATGGCAAGGGCCGCGGCGGCGAACACGGCCTGGAAGCGGGTCGCGCAATTCATTGGCAAGCACCCATTCGCGTCTGTCGAGATCGAAGATAATACCTTGTATATTCACCCCGGCAACCACAAGCCCGCGAGCCAGCGCTCTGGACATTCCCGCCAAACACAAGATTGAAGTGATCGACTCGCACACCGGCGGCGAGCCGACGCGGGTTGTTGTCGCCGGCGGCCCCGAGCTTGGCGCGGGCGCGATGGCGCGGCGGCTCGCCGTGCTGCGCGACCGGCACGACTGGCTGCGCCGCGCGACCGTGAACGAACCCCGCGGCTCCGATGTGCTGGTGGGCGCGCTGCTTTGCGCACCGGTGAACCCGAACCACATCGGCGGCGTGATTTTTTTCAACAACGTCGGCTACATCGGCATGTGTGGCCACGGCACCATCGGCCTTGCGGTCACGCTCGCTTTCCTCGGCCGTATCGGCCCGGGCGAGCACAGGCTGGAAACCCCTCCCGGCGAAGTCGGCGTGACCTTGCACGACGACCACAGGGTGACTGTCGGCAATGTGCCCAGCTACCGATTCCGCCGCCGGCTGGCGCTGCAAACGCCCGAATTCGGTTGTATCCATGGCGATATCGCCTGGGGCGGCAACTGGTTTTTCCTGATTTCCGAGCACGGCCAGCGGCTGGAATTCGACAATGCTGAATCGTTGCTGCGATACACCCGCATCATCCGCCGCGAGCTTGACCAGCAAGGCATCCGGGGTCCGAACGGCGAACTTATCGACCACATCGAATTGTTCGGCCCCGCCTCGGCAAACTCCGGCGCCGACAGCCGCAATTTCGTCCTCTGCCCCGGCGGCGTCTACGACCGTTCGCCCTGCGGCACGGGAACCAGCGCCAAGCTCGCCTGCCTGATCGAAGACGGCGAACTGGCACCGGGACAGATCTGGCGCCAGGAAAGCATCACCGGCTCGGTGTTCGAAGCACGCGCAACACTGTGCGACGATGGCATCCTGCCGGAAATCACCGGCAGCGCCTACATCACCGGCCAAAGCACGCTCCACCTCGACGCCGCGGATCCGTTCCGTTTCGGCATCCCATGATGATTCGGCAACGAAATCGCAGGATAGTTACAGTTATATTGGACGGCGCGAAACGCCGCCCCGCGGGGCGAGGGGCATGGAAGCTCCAAGACGCTCCGCAGGAAATGAAAGTCTGGGGTAGCATAGTTGCGCAGGTTCAGGCCCGCGGCAAACCCAGCCGATAATCTTCAATTGGAGATCAACATGTTGCAGGGAATCTTGCGAATTTTTCTGGGCGCACTGATCGCGGCGCTGGCTTTGGCCTGCGCGCCGGTCGAAAATGTATCGCCCGCCGCGGAAGGCGAAGCCACGGCTGTCGACGGTTCAACGGCGGCGCTGCATGAGTTGTTCGCGGACGAATGGCGCGCCCGGCTGGCGCGCGACCCGTTGTTTGCGAGCTACCAGGGCGTGGCGGATTACAACGACCGGCTGCCGGATGTTTCGCCCGCCGCGCAGCGGCGCCACTTGGAAGAAGACCGGCGCTTTCTCGCGCGCTTGGCTGAGATCGATGCCGAATCGCTGTCCGCGACAGAGCGGACGAACTACGAATTGTTCGAGTTTATCGTCGGCAGCCGCGCGCGGCTGGCCGAGTTTCGGCCCTACCGCATCCCAATTCTCAGCGACGACGGCTTTCATATCGGCGTGCAACGCATGTATGAGGCGGTGCCGCTGGAGACCGAGGCGGACTTTGAGGCCTATGTGGCGCGACTTGGGGCAATCGGCGAATATTTCGATCAAAACATCGCCAACATGCGCGCGGGTTTGGCCGAGGGATTCACCCAGCCGCGGGCGATTCTCGCGCAAATCCTGCCATCGATTTCGGCCGCGGTGGTCGCCGACCCCGAAGCCAGCGGATTTTACACACCCTTCCGCAGCTTGCCCGCGCAATTCGACGCCGCCACCACCGCGCGGCTGCGCGAGGCGGGGCGCGCGGCAATCGCGGAAACCGTGATCCCGGCCTACCAGCGATTCCTGGCGTTCTTTAACGAGGAGTACATCCCGGGAGCCAGGGAAAGCCTCGGCGCGTCCGCGCTGGAGAACGGCACCGAATACTACGCGGAACTGGTGCGCTTTTTCACCACGCGGCGGGATGCGACGCCGGATGCGCTGCACGAACTGGGCCTGCGCGAAGTGGCGCGGATTCGCGGCGAAATGGAAGACATCATTCGGCAACTCGAGTTTGACGGCGGTTTTGCCGAATTCATCGAATTTCTCCGAACCGACCCGCAATTCTACGTCGAGGAGCCGGAGCAATTGCTCAAGGAAGCCGCTTACATCGCCAAGAACATCGACCTGCAAATGCCCGCCTTCTTCGGCCTGCTGCCGCGAATGCCCTATGGCGTCGAGGCCGTGCCCGCCGAAATCGCACCGAATTACACCACCGGCCGCTATTGGGGCGCGCCCGCCGACGGTCGCCGCGGCGGAATTTACATGGTCAACACCCACGCCCTCGAGATGCGGCCGCTGTACAACCTCCCCGCTCTCACAGCCCATGAAGGCGTGCCCGGGCATCACCATCAAGCTTCCATTCGCAACGAAATCGAGGGCCTGCCCGACTTCCGCCGCGCTTTCTACCCCCACGCTTTCGGCGAAGGCTGGGGGCTGTACGCGGAAAAGCTCGGCGTGGAGATGAATATCTACGTAACGCCCTACGATCATTTCGGGCGCCTGAGCTACGAGATGTGGCGCGCGGTTCGCCTGGTGGTTGACACCGGGATTCACCAGCGCGGCTGGAGCCGGCAGCGGGCGCAAGACTTCCTGGCCGAAAACTCGGCCCTTTCGCTGCACAATGTGCGCACGGAAATCGACCGCTATATTTCCTGGCCCGGACAGGCGCTGGCCTACAAGGTCGGCGAACTGACTTTGCTGGAGCTTCGCGCCCGCGCCGAAAGCGCCCTGGGCGAGCGTTTCGACATCAGGCAATTCCACGATGCCGTGTTGCTCACCGGCGGGCTGACAATGGACCTGCTCGAAAGCGAGATTGAACGCTACATCGACCAGGCCGCGGCCTCGCCATAAGTTTGCGCTGGCGCGTTAGGATGAACTTGCCTGGCCGATTCCGCTGGCGAACGCGGCGCATTGGTCGGATTATGTTTCGGTTGGGACTCGCGCGGTGGTGACATGGATGCTGGATAGCGACGGAATCAATTTCACCGGCGGCAAAGAGACGATTGCCATTGTCGGCGCGGGCATTATCGGCGTCACCATAGCCTGCCGGCTCGCGCGCCAGCATCGGTCCGTGCTGCTGATCGACCCGCTCGCGCCCGGTTCGGCGACTTCCTTTGGCAACGCCGGCCACATCGCCACCGAGCAAGTCTTCCCGCTGGCGTCGCCCGACACGATGCTGGGTCTGCTGCGCCTGCTGTTCGGCGCGAACGCCTCGCTCCACTTCCGCCTGCGGTATCTGGCCCGGATCGCGCCCTGGCTGCTCCGCTTCGCCTGGGCGTCGCGCCCCGCGGCGTTTCGGCGCGGCGTGCGGGCGCTGGCTTCGCTGCAGGAAAAAACGGCCGCTTCCTGGCGGGCGCTGTGCGAGGACGAAGGGCTAACCGACCAATTGCGCTTGAACGGCCATTTGGTTATCGCCGAGACGGAGAAATCCCTGGGCGAACTGCAAGCCAGGCAGCGCCGGCTGGGGCGCCACGACATTGATTCCGCCTTGCTGGCGGCGGATGAGGTGGCGAGGGAAGCGCCGTATCTCAAACCCGGCATCGTCGGCGGCCTGCTGCTGAAAAACACCGGCCATGTGCTCAACCCGCACCGTCTGTGCACGGACTTGCACGAGAATTTTTCCGCCGCCGGCGGGCGTACTTGCAAGGCGCGGGTGGATTCGATTGAAACGCTGGCGGGCAGCGGTTTTCGCTTGCGCAACAGCGGCGGCGCCATAGAAGCCGGCAAGCTGATCCTGGCGGCGGGCGCCTGGTCGGCGCCGCTCGCCCGGCAGCTGGGCCATGTCGTGCCGCTCGATACCGAGCGCGGCTATCACATCACCGCCGAAGGCGCGCCGAACCTCGGCGGCGTCGCCGTCGAATCCCAGGACCGCAGAGTCATCATGACGCCGATGGATTGCGGCTTGCGAATCGCCGGCCTGGTTGAGTTGGGGGGGCTTGATTTGCCGCCGGACCCGCGCCGCCACGAGCAGTTGCGGCGTCATTTGCGGGAGCTGGCGCCGCGGCTGGAATTGGGCGAGCTTTCGACATGGATGGGATTCCGGCCTTCGCTGCCGGACATGCTGCCGGTGATCGGCGCTTCGCCGGCGAATCCCAACGCGATTTTCGCCTTCGGGCACCAGCACCTCGGGCTGACTTTGGCGGCCGTCACCGCGGAAATCGTCTCGGCGCTGGTTGGCGGGGGCGAGCCGCCGGTGGATTTACACCCGTTCCGCCCGGACCGGTTTCAACATTGAGCGCGAAGCAAGCCTGGCCCACACCCAAACGAACAATTGCTTTTTTTCGCTCGCAGATTTCGGGAACAGACTTCCCGGCCCGCGGGTCGCACCCACCGAAACGAGCGATCTCTCCCACAACGCGGGAGTTGGGCACGCCTCGCCCACCCTATGCGGAGTGGGCGCCGGAATACGTATTCACCAATACGACCCCGCCCACAATCAACGCCAGGCCAAGCAGCGCCTGCCAAGGCAATGCCTGTTGGTAAAACAGCCAACTCAGCAAAGCCACCAGGAAAACGCCAAGCCCGGCCCAACTCGCGTAGACAATGGCGAGGGGGATTTCCCGAATTGCGAATGTGAGAAAGTAGAACGAAAGCGCATAGGCCGTCATCAAGCCCGCGCTCGGCAACAACCGCGTGAAATTTTGCGACACCGGCAGCAGCATGGTGCCGGCAACTTCAAAGATGATTGCTCCCGCAAGATAAAAATAGGCCATTTCGATTACCCCGACTGATTCCGGCCCCGGAATTATGCACCAAACGGATCACCGCCCCCGCTTGCATAAAATCTCGGCGGCTCTACAATTCGCGTGCTGTTCGCGGTAGCCGTATGGAGGGTTCGATGAGCCAAGTTCGCATTGGCATGATGGGGCTGGGCCAAATTGGCCGGCAAATTTATCGATTGGCGCTGGGAGACAACGACTTCGAGGTCGTCGCGGTGTCCGACATTGGGCGGCCCGACATATTGCGGCACCTGCTGGACAAGGAGCTGGGGCAAGGCGGCGAGGTAAAGCTGGAAGACAATTGCCTGGTCAGCGGCGCATCGCGCACGCGATTGATGTCGGCGGAAAAGCCGGCGGAAATTCCCTGGGATGTGTTCGAAGTCGATTTCGTGATCGACGCCACGGGCCGCTTTCACTCGCGGGCGGAACTGGCGCCGCATCTCGACAGCGGCGCGACCCGGGTCGTCACCTCCATGTTGCCCGTGGACGAGATTGATCGCGTGGTGCTGTTCGGGGTCAATGACGGGGCCATTGAAAGCGCGGACCAGATCGTCTCCGCCGGCTCGGCATCCACCTCGGCGACGGCGCTCGCGCTGAAAGTGCTGGCGCGCCGCTACCCGATCGAACACGCTTCGATGACATCGGTGCACGCTTACACCAGCGACCAGAGTTTGCAGGATTACGCCGGGGCGGATTACCGCCGCAGCCGCTCGGGAGCGCGGAACATCATCCCGAACGACACGCCGGCCTTGCGCTGGATTCAGGAACTCGTGCCGGAATTGCGGGGCCGCATGACCGCATACGCCCTCAACGTGCCGGTGCAAACCGGCTCCATGCTCGACATCACCGTTTCGCTGCGGGAAGCCGGGGCGGACATCGAAGTCGTCCGGCAACTGTTCATCGATGCCGCGCGGGCGATGCCGGAGTTGATCGAGACCACAGCCGACCCAATCGTTTCATCGGACGTGCGCGGCTGCGACAAATCCCTGCTGGTGGACCTAAAGGGCTGCATGCCGGCGGGTTCGCGCATGCTGAAGATTCTGGCCTGGCACGAGTCCCTCGGCCACGCCCGCAGAATCCTGGACGTAATACGGGCTTATGCCCAATTGGACGAAAATGTGAAACGGGAGGCGGCGTAATGCGAGTTGCAATCAATGGATTTGGCCGCATCGGCCGGGCGGTTTTCCGCATCGCCGAATTTGATCCGGAAATCGAAATCGTCGCCATCAACGACTTGTTCGATGACGATGCGCTGCGTTACCTGCTGAACTACGACACGGTCATGGGCCGTTTTCCCGGCAAGGTCAGTATCGAGAATTCGGAAATGGTCACCCAAAGGACGCGGGCGCGGATGCTGCGGGAGCGGGATCCGAAGCAACTGCCCTGGGCTGAGCTTGAAGTGGATGTGGTGGTCGAATCCACCGGCGTTTTCCGCAGCATGGCCCAGGTCTCCCAGCATCTTGAAGCGGGCGCCGGGCGCGCGCTGTTGACGGTGCCGGCGAAAGATCAAATCGACTACACCGTCGTCATGGGCGTCAACGAGGAAGGCCTCGCCGCCGAACATCGCGTCGTTTCCAATGCCAGCTGCACCACCAATTGCCTGGCGCCGGTGGCCAAGGTGCTGCACGACGCTTTCGGCATTCGCGAAGGCATCATCAATACCGTGCACGCCTACACCAACGACCAAAGCCTGGCCGACGTGCCCCATTCCGATTGGCGCCGTTCGCGCGCGGCGGCGGAAAACATCATCCCAACCTCCACCGGCGCCGCAAAAGCCGTGGGCGAAGTCTTGCCCGAACTCAACGGACGCCTCGACGGCATCGCCTCGCGCGTTCCCGTGCCCGACGGCTCGGTGGTGGACCTGTTCGTCGAACTCGAACAGGATGTCACGGTCGAACAAGTCAACGACACCTTGCGCGAGGCGGCGGCAAGCCCGCGCATGCGCGATGTGCTTGAATACACCGAAGAGCCCGTGGTCTCCTCTGACATCATCGGCAATCCGCATTCTTCGATTTTCGACGCCAGCTTCACCCAGGTCGGCGGCGGGCGCTTCCTCAAGGCCCTGAGCTGGTACGACAACGAATGGGGCTATTCCAAGCGCGTCTGCGACGTGCTCGGCTTGATGTCGCGCTGAGGATTTCGTCGTTCCGCGCGGATTGAGAAGGGAATCCGTAAATCAGGACTCGGCGTTGGTGTTGATGAATTCGACGTGGATTTCGAGTTCGACTTCGTCGCCGATGCCGATGTTTATGAGGTTGTCCAAACCGAAGGCCGAGCGCTGAAAACTGGCGCTGGCGGAGAATCCAATCACATATTGGAGTCTCCGGCTGATGTCCCGCGCGCCCCGATGGAAGTCGACCGACAGCGCCACCGGCGCGGTGACCCCCATGAAGGTCAATTCGCCGTTGAAAACAAAACTGTTATCGTCGATGGCTTCGGCGAAAGAAGTGGTGCGGTAGACCGCTTGGGGAAATTGCTCCACGTTGAACCAGTCGGCGCGCAATTCCTCCTCGAATTCGGGCAGGTTCACGTCGAGACTGGCGGTGTTCACGACAACTTCGAGACTCGAGTTTTCGATGTTGTCCGCGTCGAAATCGAGGCTTGCGTCAAATTCGTTGAAGCGGCCGAGGAAAGGCGAAAATCCCAGATGATCGACCCTCCACAGCAAAGTC
The DNA here is from genome assembly GCA_965221015.1 of uncultured Pseudohongiella sp. Lineage (GTDB taxonomy): Bacteria > Pseudomonadota > Gammaproteobacteria > Pseudomonadales > Pseudohongiellaceae > UBA9145. The sequence continues at coordinate 2,735,926 of OZ244859.1, forward strand.
GCGTGGCTGGTATCGAGACTGTACTGCCCGGAGCGGATTTCGGTGATCTCCGTCTCCACATCGGGGGTCAGCACACTGCTGTCGCAGCCGATGAGAAGTAGCGGGGCGGCGAGCAGCGGCGCGATGCCCCGCAACACCGAAGTCCGCCCGAAAGTAGCCGTTGAATTCATCTTTCCTCCACTCTCCAGCAAGCGCTTGATCGCTATTGCCGGTATGCGAAAACATCGACCTCAATGCCGATGTCGTTGGGAATCTCAGCGGTGCTCGCCCAATAGCCCTGCCCCACGCCGAATTCGAGCCGCCTGATCGTGACATTGCTGTTCAGGCGGAAGCCGATGCGGCCGTCGATGTTTTCGACGCTAAGGGTGAACGGAAAACTCATCGGCCGGGTCACGTTGCGGATGGTCAAGCTGCCGTTGGAGGTGAAGGAATCCATCGACGTCAAACGGCATTCCACGGCTTCAAAGCTGGCGGTGGGGAACTGGTCGACATCGAACAATTCGATGTCGAGCAAATAGTCGATCGCCTCGGGAGAATCGACCCAGATTTCGCCGATGGGAATGGTCACGGTGAAATTGCACGAGCCTGGATTCATCGGGTCGATGTCAAACACGGCGTCCACGTTCCGGAATTCGCCCTGGTAGGGGTCGCCGGTGTAGGTGTAGTGAAAGATGACCTTGGATTGCTCCTTGTCGATCACCCAGGTTTGGGCGAGCGCGGGCAGGCCGGCGAACATCAACGGCAGCGACAGCGCCGCAAGATACAGTTTTCGCATTGGGTTGCTCCTCAATTCAGCTAGGGGCCCAGCTCAGGGCAAGGCATAGGCCACAATCTCGGCGGGGGTGCCGCCGCCGCTTACCACCATGGCGATATATTGCTTGCCGTCGTGTTCGTAAGTCATCGGCACGCCGGTTTGGGTCGCCGGCAGTTCCAGTTCGAACAGGATCTCGCCCGTTGCCTTGTCGTGGGCGCGGAACATGTTGCCGCCGCCGACGCCTTCGCCGGCGAACAGCAGAGTCTTGGTCACCAGCAGGCCCGACTTGGTTTCAACGCCGGTGCGGCGCAAATCGACACCTTCCAGCGCGGGATTGTTGGCGATATTTTGCGGCGTGTCGGCATTGGCGATCTGCCAAAGCATCTCGCCTTCGTTCATGTCGAGGGCCGTGATGCGGCCGTAGGGCGGCTGCACCAGTGGCAGGCCTTGCACCCGTGGGACGCGCACGCCGAAGGCCATGCTGAAATCGATATCGGAGTTTGGATCCTTCTCCACGGAAAGCACCGAGATCACCGTGCGGGAAGGCACGTACAAAATGCCGGTTTCCGGATCCAACACACTGGCTTCCCAATTCGGCCCGCCAATGGCCGAAGGCAGGCTCAAAGTGCCCCGGGTGCCGTCGGGCGCTTCCCTCTGCGAAGGCGGCGAATACAGGTTCGGGCTGAGGCGGAAACCTTCCAGCGCGGCCAAGGCCTCGGCGCGCAACTCGGGGGTGAAATCGATCAAATCGTCTTCGGTGAAGCCCTGGCGGTCAACCGCCGGTGGACGGGTCGGGAAAGGCTGTGTCGGCGAATACCATTCCCCCGGCACATCGCCCGCGGGAACGGGAAGTTCCTCGATGGGCCAAATGGGTTCGCCGGTTTCCCGGTCGAAAGTGTAAACGAAAGCCTGCTTGGTGACCTGGGCGAGAATCTTGCGGCCATTGGGCAGGTCCGCGAGCACCGCGGCCGAGGGATTGTCCCAGTCCCAGATGTCGTGGTGAATCAGTTGATAATGCCATTGGCGCTCGCCGGTTTGGATGTCCAGCGCGACCACGCTGTTGGCGAACAGATTGTCGCCGGGGCGGTCGCCGCCGTAGCGGTCGCCGGTGGCGGATTCGGTGGGCAAGTACACATGCCCCAGTTCCGGGTCGCCCGACATGGTTGCCCAAACGCCGGCGTTGCCCGAGATTTCGGCGCCGTCGCCAAGCCAGGTTTCGATGCCGATTTCGCCGGGTTCGGGAATCGTGCGGAACGTCCAGAGCAATTCGCCTGTCCGCGCGTGATAGCCGCGCACATCGCCCTTGACGTTGTATTTCGACGGCGGCCGCATGGAAACCCGATGCGCCGGGCCCACTACCACCACATCGTTCATGATAAAGGGCGGCATGGATGAGCCGATGTCGACATCATCGCGGCCTTGGCCGAGGCGCAGGCCGTCGAACATGTCGACCCGGCCGTTGTCGCCGAAATTCGGGTCGGGGATGCCGGTTTCGGCGTCGAGGGAAACCAGGAAGAAACCCGGCGTTACGGTAATGATGCGCCGCTCGTCGCCGAATCGGTAATAGGAAATGCCGCGGCCCGAGCCCTTGCGCGGGGCGGCGTCGAATCTCTCGCCTTCTTGCGGCCGCCACAGCCAAAGCAATTGTCCGTTGCTGGCGTCGAGCGCCGCAACGTTGCGCGTGGCGCCCATGCTGGTGTACATGACGCCGTCGACTTCCAGCGGTGTGAATGTGGCGTTGAATTCAGGCTGGGGGCCGATGTTCGCGGTCGAATAGCGCCAGGCGAGTTCCAGCGAACCGACGTTGTCCGCGTTGATTTGGTCCAGCGGCGAATAGCGTTGGGCCAGCTCGTTGCCGTGATGCGTCGGCCAGTCCCCCGCGGAGACGTCGGTCCCGGTTTGGGCCCACGCGAAGGGCGCCAGCGCGGGCAGGCCGCCAGCGAGGACAAAGGCCAACAGCGCGCGTTGTGCCGCGCCCGCGGGATTCATGCAAGACATTGCGGTCATACAGGATTCTCCGAATTTCCGATCACAGTGTGTGCGATTCGCGCGTTCGTGAAAGACCGAAACAACAGCACCGAAACAACCGGGGAGAATAAGCAATCCGCTATGCACAAGCAAGGACAGCGGGGGCTTCACTACGATTTGAAACAATTGCGCCCCGCGCCAGGTCCAACACCGCTGCGGTTGGCCATTGCGTCGCGGGCGCACCCGGAAAACAGCGGGACAGCGCCGAAATGCTGCGCCCAATCGCCGATGACCGGCAAATGGCATTGTTGGCGGTTGCCGGGAAGCCCGGCGCAGCTCAGCGCTCGGGGAAGTAGAAGTCCGCGGGGCCCGCGCGCCGCACGAGGATGACGACTTCGCCTGTATCGGGCACGTCCCAGGAATGGTTCATGCCGCCAGGAATGACAACATAAGCGCCCGCGCGCAATTGATGGGTCTCGCCACCGAGTTTCAGCTCAACCGCCCCGCTGACCACCACCACGAATTCGTCGTGGGTGTGCCAATGCATGTCGAAATGCGTTCCGGCGGGAAACATGGCGTAGTAGGTGACGCCGCCGGTGTCCGGATCCACGCCTTGCCGCGCCGTGCGCAGGCCGAGCGGCGCGCCATTGCCGCCACCGGGTGGACCCCATTGCAGTTCGTCCAGGTTGACCGCGTAAGGCGCGGTACGCGGCTCCGCGGCGGTGATTCCGAATCCCGCGGCAAGCGATAGCAGAACTATGAGGAAAGTTTGCGTTCGAGTATTCATCGAAAGCCCTCGGGGAACGACTGGTGGTCCCGGCAGCGGCTCACCGCCGCCGACTGGCAGTATAGCGTGAAACGATAATATTCCCGCCGCTCGCGTTCAGGTGCGGCAGTTTTCACATGGCCAACGAGATTCTGCGACTGCGCGCAGAATGACAGCCTGTTAACGGTCATTCCGCGCGAAGTCGCGGAATCTCGTCGAGATTTGAGACTTGCCGGTTCGATTTCGCTTGCCACTTGCATGGTTGGAACGCCAGCCGGTCTGATATAAAGTCAGCGTTGCGAGGTTTGTATGAAAAATCTAACCCGTCGACTGTTTCTCCAGGGGCTGGCCGTCGCCGCCCCGTCGCTGGCATTGTCCGGGCGGCTTGCCGCGCAAACCGCGATTCCCGACACGGTCAACCCTGGCGTTGGACCTTATCCCGAGGCCTGGCTGCCGGAAGGCTTGCGCTCGCGGTTCGTCGAAGGCGTAAACGGGCTGCGCATGCACGTGCTCGAGGCCGGTTACGAAACATCCGGCCGGCCGGCCCTGGTCCTGCTGCACGGCTTCCCGGAACTGGCCTACAGTTGGCGCAAGGTGATGCAGCCCTTGGCCGATGCGGGCTATCACGTGATCGCGCCCGATCTGCGGGGTTACGGGCGCACCACCGGCTGGAGCAGCGACTACGATGCCGACCTGGCGCCTTTCCGCATGCTCAACAAAGTGCGGGACGTGATAGGGCTCGTCTACGCCTACGGCTACGAACAGGTGGACTGCGTCATCGGCCATGATTTCGGCTCGCCCCTGGCGGGTTGGTGCGCCTTGACCCGGCCCGACATATTCCCCGCGGTGGTAATGATGAGCGCGCCGTTCGGCGGCGTTCCCACGATACCCTTCGACACCATCGATAACCCCCGACGCGCCCCAGCGGAAGGCCCAAGCATCTATGAAAATCTGGCCAACCTGCCCCGGCCCCGCAAGCACTACCAGCGCTACTACACCACCCGGGAAGCGAATGGAAACATGTGGCGCGCCGAACAAGGCCTTGGCGATTTCATTCGCGCCTACTACCACCACAAGAGCGCGGACTGGGAGCAAAACCAGCCCTACCGGCTGGCGGCCAGAACGGCCGAAGAATGGGCGAAGATGCCGACCTATTACATCATGGACCTGGCGGACGGCATGGCGGAAACCGTGGCCCAACACATGCCAACCCGAGAGCAAATCGCGGCCAACGACTGGCTGACGGAAGCGGAACTGGCGGTGTACGTTGAAGAATTCGGCCGCACGGGCTTCCAGGGCGGACTGAACAGCTACCGCATGGGCGCAACCGGCATCGGCGCCGCGGAAACCCAGCTTTACGCGGGCAAAACCATCGACCAGCCCAGCATGTTCATCAGTGGCGCCAGCGACTGGGGAACCTACCAAAACCCCGGCAGTTTCGAACGCATGCAAGAGACCGTTTGCACCGACATGCGCGCCGTGCACCTCATCGAAGGCGCCGGACACTGGGTGCAACAGGAGCAAGCCGAAGAAACCAGCCGCCTGCTGCTCGAATTTCTAAGGGATATCTGATCGAACCAGGATCAGTGCTCCATGGCCGGGCCAATTGCTCAGGCGTCAGCCCATTCGCGCAGCAGGTTGTGATAGACGCCGGCCAGGTCGACCAGCGCTTGCTGGTTGGGAGTCTCCATGGCGATTTGCTGAATGGCCTTGTCCAGTTGGTACAAGATCGACCGCCTTTGGTCGCCGCGGACCATGCTCTGGATCCAGAAAAACGCCGCCAGGCGTCGGCCCGACGCCACCGGCTTGACGGCGTGCACGCTGGAGCCGGGATACAGAATCATGTCTCCCGCCGGCAATTTCACTTCGACCGGTCCATAAGTATCTTCTATGACCAGTTCTCCTCCCGAATAGCTGTCCGGTTCGGATAGAAACAGGGTCGCCGACAAGTCGGTGCGCACGCGGTGCGGTGTGCCGTAAACCGGTCTTATCGCGCCGTCCACATGGCGGCCGTAGCTGTGGTCTTCCTCATAACAATTGAACAGCGGGGGCACGATCTTCGCGGGCAGGGCCGCGGCGGTGAATGGCTGATTGCCATCGAGAATCCGGATGATCTTCTCGCCAAGCTCCCTCGCCACCGGGTGATCGTCGGGAAGCTGGCGATTTCGCTTTACGGCCTGGGACAGATAGCCGGCGCTGCCGCGGCCGTCGGACCAGTCCGCCTGTTCAAGCTTTGCACGGCACCGGTTGAGGTTTTCCGTATCGAGCACCTGTTTCAGATGAATCAGCATGTCACCTCAAAATTTACTCTCGCCCGCGGGGGACATAGGTTAACAGAGCAACTGTGCGGCGCATGGAAGGAATTTTCGGCGAAACTAGTAATCGAAGTTGACCGCGAACACAGCGGTCATCGCCTGACCGGGGACCACGTGCCAAGGGTGGAGTTGGTCGAAATAGACTTCATCGGTGAGATTGGTCAAGTTCAATTTGAACCTGAGATTGTCCGAATACGCGTACTCCAGCATCGCGTCGAAGGCCCAATAGCCATCGACCGACTTGCTGTTGCCGACGGACCGCGCATCGACATAGCGGGCGCCGGCGCCGAGATCGAAACGGATGCTTGCGATCCAGTTCATCCAAAACGAAAAAGTGTTCGCGGCGACATTGTCGATTGCGCCGCTGGCCCCCGTCAGCCGGTTCAATTGCTCGTCGTTCAGGCGGGTGTAGCCGGCCATCAACTCCAGATTTTCGTTGATATTTCCGGTCAGGTTGAAAGAAAAGCCCCTGATCCGCTGTTCTCCTGCGAGGGTATTGAACCCGGGATTGAAGGGGTCGGGCACGCGGGCATTTTTCTTGTCGATGCGAAACAACGCGGCATCGGCCGCCATCCGCCCGTCGAGCAGTATCGATTTCAGACCCAATTCGAGACTTTCGTTTTCCTCCGGCGCCAGATTCGCATTGCCCGTGCTCAATCCCCTGCCGCTGTTGATGAAGGAAACCGACTCCGCCGAGGGATTGAACGAAGTGCCCCAGCCGAGATAAACACTGCTTGCCGCAACCGGCTTGTAGATCAAGGCCGCGCGATAACTGGTTTCGATATCAACCGAGGAAATTTCGGCATCGCCGGTTGCCGCGCCATCGACATCGAATCTGCGTTCGAAATAGTCGGTTGCGAAACGGTCCCAGCGGATTCCCGCGCTGAGGCTCCACTGCTCATTCAGTTGCAACGTATTGAGCACATAGGCGGCCAGGGTATCGCTTGTGGTGTCCGCTTGCAGCCTGCGGGCGGTGGTTCCGTCGAAAAATCCGCCGGGATTGCCCAGGCGCGTGGCGGGGACCGGCAGCCCGTAATCGAAAAAAGGCGTTTGCGAGGCGAAGCCGAACGCGGGATTCGAGGTCTCGCCGGATGTCTCCAGCCCCGCGGCAAGCGTATGGTCCACCGCGCCGGTGCTGAAATCCGCCAGCAAGTTCAGTTGCCCTTGCCACATCTCTTCCCGGCTTTCGCCGCTGAATACCATCCGGTGCACGATGACACTGTCGGGGTCGTCTTCGAGCCTCGTCGAGCTGCCCACTTGCGGCTCGGTGATTCTGCTTTTTCTGTCGTAGCGGGCATGGCGAAATTGCGCATTGACGGCGATAGCGGAATTGATTCGGTGGTCGAGCGTCGCGGAAGCCACATTGGCCCCGGTGTCCAGGAAATCCGACGCGAAACCGTAGAAGTTTTCCCGGCTCACATTGGGCGGACGACCCTCGACCCAGGGAAACCCATAATCCGGGATGCTTTCGCTCTGCAAACGCATGTAGCTCAAGGTCAGGCTAGTGGCGCTGCCCAGACCGAGGCTGAGACTCGGCGCCAGACCGTAACGCCGGGTTTCGGCGACATCCCTGCCCGGCACATCTCCCTGGTGGGCGAGCACGTTGACGCGGAAAGCCGAACTTGCCGCGGCATTCAAGGGCTGGTTCAAATCCGCCGTCATTCGCCGGATGCCGGCGTTGCCCATGTTGACGTGCAAACTTCGCGCCTGGTCCCGCTGCGGTTTCTTGCTGTTTTGGTTGATTACGCCCCCGGTCGAGCCGCGGCCAAATACCACGGAAGAAGAGCCCAGCAAGACCTGGACCGAGTCCATGTTGAAAGGATCCCGCGCATAGTTGCCCGTGTCGCGCATCCCGTCCAGATACATGTCGTTGCGCGAGGAAAAGCCGCGCACCGTCGGATTATTGCCCTGCCAACTGAATTCCCCGGCGCCGAGCGTGATGCCCGGAACGTTGCGCAGGGCCTCGTCCAGGCTCATGGCGTTGCGGTCCTGCAGCATTTGCGCTGAAAGCGTGGTGATGGACTGGGGCGTGTCGAGCAAGGATTGCGTGAGTTTGGCGATGCTGTTCTCATCCTGCAGATAGCTGTCGCGGCGCAGAACGCCCTCCACCAGAATCTCCTCCACTTGAGGCTCTTGGCCGAAAGCCATGCCGGCCAGCATCGTCCCGGCGCCGGTACCGACCAGGGTGTTGGACAAGGTTTTGGCAATGAGTCCGCGAATCCGCATGCCCGAACAATAGCAATAATCGGATGGCAATTCTCAAATTGCCCATGAGATTCCGCGGCAGCGCGCGAAATGGCGATGCTGGAATGAGTCATCCCGCGCGCAGCCGCGGAATCTCGTCGCCAAATGGAGAATAGCTGTTTTACAAAGCTTGCATAGCCAAGCTCCCTGTGTTTTATGATACGCGTAAGCGAATTAATGGGTGGCGCACATGAATTTTCTCCCTGATTTACCCGAAATTTCACCGGCCCTGAGACGTCTCGCCCAGCCCGCCGTCTTGCTGCTCGGCGCATTGTTGCTGTATCCGGCGGCGGCGCAGGACGCCGCGCGGCCCGACCTCGAAGGCATTTGGAGCAACGCCTCGCTGACCAACCTGAATCGCCCCGAGGGCGTGGAGTCGCTGGTCGTGTCGCCGGAAGAAGCGCTCGTCATTGCCGCGAGAACGCCCATCGGCGGCATCGAAGGCGGTTTCGACGAAGGCGACGGCGTCAACAACCTGCCGGAACAAGGAGGCGCCGATTTCGGCGTGCGGGCCTACAACAACTTCTGGGTGGACACGGGCTCCAATCTCGCCTTGATCAAGGGCGAATTCCGCACATCTTACGTCGTTGACCCGCCGAATGGCCGCGTTCCGCGCCGCGAAGACCCCCAATACGATTTCGAGCGGCGCAATTTCGGCTCGCGCTACGCCACCGGCATCGGCGACACCAGGGGCCCCGAGGCCATTCCGAACGCCGAGCGCTGCCTGATCGGTTTTGGCAACAAAGCCGGCCCCGGCATGATGGGCGCACTCTACAACAACACTTACCAGTTCGTGCAGACCGACGATTACGTCATGATTCTGGTGGAAATGGTGCACGACGCGCGCATCATTCCGATCTACGATTCAGCCGAAGAGGCCCGGGCCAACCGCCGCCCCCCTGTCCACGAGCCGTGGTTCGGGGATTCAGTCGGCTGGTACGAGGACGGCGAACTCGTGGTCGAAACCGTCAACATCCATCCCCTGCAACTAAGCCAGAGTTCGGTGCCGATCACCAAGCAAGGCCGCATCACCGAACGCTTCAGCCGCTACGCGGACAACGAAATGTTCTACCAGTTCACCGTCGAGGACGACAACATCTACCTGCAACCCTGGACGGCCGAACTAAGCTTCTACGCCACCGGGGAGCAGGTGTACGAATACGCCTGCCACGAAGGTAATTACTCGATGCCCGGCACCCTCGCCGGCGCGCGCCTGCTGGAAATCGAAGAAGAATTGGGAATCAGCCGGCAATGACGCACGGCGGCATTCGCCAAACTCGGCGGCATTCACCCGAATTGAGAACAAATCCATGGTCAAATTGAGCTATCCGGTTTCCGCCCTGGCCTGCGCGGCATTTCTGGGCGCATGCACCGACAACCCGCCATCCGTGCAAGAGGCGCCGGAAGTTTCCGCCGCTCCGGCGCCAGCCGTCGAGGCTTCACCGACCCGAACCGCGGGTTTCAGCGCATTGCGCAACGCCTACTTCGGCGATTTGCATGTGCATACCATGTATTCGTTCGACGCCTTCATTTTCGGCACGACTTCCTCACCGGACGACGCATACGAATTTGCCAAGGGCGGCTCGATCACCCACCCCGCGGGATTCGAAATGCAATTGCAAGTCCCGCTGGATTTCTACGGCGTAACCGACCACGCGTTTTACATTGGCGTGCTCAGGGAGATGGCCAACCCGAACTCGGAAATTTCCAGGCATCCGGTGGCCGCCGGAATGTCCACGCTTGGCGGCGCCGAAGAGAGAGGCGCGAAATTCAGGGAGATTCTGGCTTTTATGCGCAGCGACGACGGGCTGGAAATCAACGATCCCGTGATCCGCAAATCGGCATGGGACGATATTGTCGCGGCGGCCAACCGGCACAATGATCCGGGCAATTTCACCACCTTCATCGGTTATGAGTACACCGCGGCCGCGGCCGACCGGGGCAACCTGCACCGCAACGTGATCTTTCGCGGCGACGAGGGGCCGGAATTGCCCTTTTCGCGGCTGGATTCGAGCAATCCGGAAGATTTGTGGAACTGGATGGACAACAACCGCGCCCAAGGCATCGAGAGCTTGGCCATTCCGCACAATTCCAACGGCTCCAATGGCAGGATGTTCATGCTGACCGACAATTCCGGCAGGCCCCTGGATGACGCCTACGCTAACCAGCGGATGCGCAACGAACCCTTGGTGGAGATCAGCCAGGTCAAAGGCACATCCGATACCCATCCGGCGCTGTCGCCGAACGACGAATGGGCCGATTTCGAGATCATGCCGCTGCGGGTGGCCACCAATCTCTACAGCGAGCCGAACGGAGGTTACGTGCGGCAGGCCTATCTCAACGGACTGAAGCTGCAGGCCGAAGCGGGGTTCAATCCCTTCAAGTTCGGCGTGATCGGTTCCAGCGACACGCACAACGCGACCTACGCCGGTGAAGAACACGACTATTGGAGCAAGGTGGGTATGAACGACGCCACTCCCGTCTTGCGGGGATCGGTTCCGTTGGCCGAACCGACACCGGAGGGAGAGATTTACCGGGATACCTATTACGATACCTGGAGCGCGGCGGGTCTTGCCGGCGTATGGGCCGAAGAGAACACCCGGGCCAGCATTTATGACGCCTTCCGGCGCAAAGAGACTTTCGGCACTTCGGGCACGCGCATGAAAGTGCGCTTCTTTGGCGGCTACGATTTGCCGGCGGTGGATGATCCCGACATGCTTGAGCGAGCCTATGCCGGCGGAGTGCCCATGGGAGGCGACCTGCTCGCCGAAACGGATCAAGCGCCGGGCTTCATAGCCTGGGCCGCCAAGGATCCCAACAGCGCAAACCTGGACCGGTTGCAAATCATAAAAGGCTGGGTGGCAGACGGCGAAGCCCGGGAAGAGGTGTACGACATTGCCTGTTCGCGGGGGATGGTCGATCCCGAGACCCATCGCTGCCCAGACAACGGCGCCCGTGTCGACATCGGCGATTGCAGCATTACCCAAGACGCCGGCGCCGCCGAGTTGCGCGCCGCCTGGCGGGACCCAGAGTTCGATCCAGATCAACACGCCTTCTATTATGTTCGCGGGCTGGAAAACCCCACCTGCCGCTGGTCAACCTGGGACGCGGTTCGCGCGGGCGTCGACCCGCACCCGGATTTGCAGCCGACGATCCAGGAGCGCGTCTGGTCCTCACCGATCTGGCTGACCCCGGCTCAACGCCAATGACTTGATCATGGCGCGCGGTGGCCTGCTCAAACAGCCGCTTTTGTGGTTCCTCGCTATCGGGCTGGCACTTTTTGCCGCCGATGGCCTGATTCCCGAAAATCGCGACGAAATCGTGATCACATCCGCGCTTCGCGACCGGCTGGCCACCTTGTGGACCACCCAGACCGGCCTCACCGCAACCGAAGCGGAGCTGAATTCCCTGGTGGACAACTGGCTGAAAGAAGAAGTCCTTTACCGGGAAGCCCTGCGCCTGGGGCTGGATCGGGAGGACTCCATCGTCCGCCGCCGCCTGGTGCAGAAACTGGGCTTCATCGCCGAATCGGAGGCGATTGCCACGCCGGAACCAGTTGAACTCGAAGCTTTCCACCGGGAGAACATCGAGGATTACACGCTGCCGGTGAGATATTCCTTTCGGCATCTCTATTTTCAGCGGCGCGCGGCGGCCGAAAATGCCCTGGCGCGGATCAACGAAGGCGCGGCGGCGCGGGAATTCGGTGAACCCACAATGTTGAACCCCACTTATGCCTATCGCAGCGCGCTGGACCTAAACGCGACTTTCGGGGGCGGATTCGATGGCCAACTGGCGACTCTGACGGCCGGAAGCTGGCAGGGCCCGGTGCAAAGCGGGTTCGGTTTCCATCTTGTTTTGGTCGAGGCGGTACATCCCAGCGAGGTGACGCCTCTGGAGGGAATTCGGCAACAAGTATTGCAGGACCTCCAACGGGCGCGGCAACTGCGGGCGCGGGACGCCTACGTGGAAAACCTGCTGGAGGAATACACCATCGTCGTGGAGCAACCATGACGAGAACAGCGCTTTTCCTGCTGTTGCTGATGGTTGGCTTGCCGGTCCAGGCTCACGAAGTGAGGCCTGCCTTCCTGAAACTGACCGAACTGGAAGCCGGCGCAGGCGGGGAATTATTTGAAGCCTCCTTGCGGCAACCGCAGCTCGATGGGCGTTATCTTGGGCTGCAACTGAGAACGAACTGTGCATCGACTGCGGTCTCCGCCAGCTTGACCAGCGGCGCGCTGATCGAAGTGTTCGAGCTGGAATGCGGCGAATCGGCGCTGGAAACCATCGAAATCTCCGGGCTGGAACGAAGCTTGATCGATACCCTGGTCAGCATCGAGCGCCTCGACGGCGAGACCCGGGAGTGGTTGATCAACGGCGATGAGCCCCGCATTGAACTGTCCGAGGCCGCCCCCGGCCTGCCGGTATACCTCGTCATCGGGGTCGAACATTTGCTGTTCGGCTTTGATCACGTTTTGTTCGTAATCATGCTGCTTTACATCGTGCGGAAGCCGCTGGATATCCTTGTTGTGGTAACCAGTTTCACAGTCGCCCACTCGCTGACACTGGCGCTGTCCGCCTTCGGTTTGCTCACGCTGCCCCAGGCGCCGGTGGAGGCGGTTATTGCCGGCAGCATCGCGCTGCTGGCCTATGAAAACCTCTCTGACAAACCTTCGCTCACCAGGCAATTCCCCGCCGTCATCGCCTTCATCTTTGGCCTGTTGCACGGATTGGGATTCGCCGGAGCGCTGGCGGAGATCGGATTGCCGCAAAACAGCCGGCTGATGGCCCTTTTCCTGTTCAACATCGGCGTCGAAGTGGGCCAACTCGCCATCATCGCCCTGGTGCTGGCGCTGCTGGCCATGGTACGGGTGCGACATCTTCGCGCCTTGCACCAGCTCCCCCTGTATGCCGCCGGCGGCATTGCCGCCTTCTGGTTCATTGAACGAAGCTGGCGGATCCTTTCCCCGCTGGTTTGAGGCAAGCCTTGGGTTGGATGGTCTGCCCGCGCACGCAGCGAAGAGAAAGGAATAAATGACCTTTCCAATATACAATTTGCGAAAAAAGCGCCAAGGACAACCCTTGCATTGGCAAGCCGTCAATACCAGAAACGCAAAACGTTGCGACCCTTGTTCTGAACCGAATAATCATGGCAAGACCAACAATTAAGGATGTGAGCCGACTCGCCGGCGTTTCGATCGGCACGGTATCGAACGTGGTGAATGGCCACCCCAACATCAGTTTGGGAACGCGCCAGCGGGTGGAGGATGCGGTTGCCAAGCTCGGCTATTTACCCAACCGCGCGGCGAAGAGCCTGCCCAAGGGCCGCACGGGATTGCTTGGCTACCGCATGCCCGATGCCAGGAAACTGAATCCGCCCATGGACATCTTCCTGCATCAGGTCGTCGCCTCCGCCGGCGCTTTGGGATTGGAAGTGTTGCTGTTTACGCCCCGACCCGGGCAATCGGAAATGGACGCGTACAAAGACGTGCTGAATCGGGGCGGTGTTGACGCCTTCATCGTTGCCGGCATCGAGTATGACGATCCCCGGGTGAAGTTTCTCGATGCATTGCAAGTTCCCTACTCGGCCTTCGGCAGGGCGCAGTGCCAGGGACGATCGGTATGTGTCGATGTCGACGGCGCGGCTGGCACGGCGCAGGCCGTGCGTCACCTGAGGGATACAGGCCGCGAACGCATTGCGTTTCTCGGCTGGCCGAAAGGTTCACTGACCGGCGATGAGCGATTCCGCGGCTGGCGCGAGGCCTTGGTGGAAGCTGGAGTCCGAGTGGACGAAAGTTGCGTGTTCCGCGCGACCGACAGCTACAAAACTGGTCGCATAATGGCGCGCACATTGGTCGATCAAGGATTTGACGCGGTGGTCTGTGTTTCGGATACCTTCGCCTTGGGTGTCATGGCCGGACTGAGGCAGCTTGGGCGGGCACCCGGAGAGGGAGTGGCCGTGATTGGATTTGACGATATCGCAGCCGCAAAACTGGTGGAGCCGGGACTTACTTCGATTCGCCAGCCCATGGCAGCGGTGGGGGACAAAATTGTATCCCGCCTCTCCCGCATCCTCGCGGGGGAGACCAACCACGGGGATGCCGTGCTTATCGATCCCGACCTGATTGTGCGAGGCTCAAGCCAGCGACGGAAGTAAGCGGCGCCGCCGCCCTCGCCGCAAATCAAAAACATTAGCAAAAATGTTTGACAATCCCGAACGCCGCAAATATATTCAGCCAATCCGAGTTTGAAACGATTCAAATACAGGCGGCGCGAAATCTCGGCTGTCATTGTCGGGTAATTTGACTATTGCGCTGAATAATCAGACAGTTGCCAAGTTTTTGGCACCACATTTTTGCCGGCAGGCAAGGGGGAGTCCCGTGAAATACGTAGATAAAACGTTTCATATTCTATTCGCGCTGCTGGCTTTTGCAGTGCCCAAGGAGACTTTCGCGCAGGAAGCGGCTGGAGACGCCGGGCAAGTCCAGCGCGTGTTCGAAGAGATCGTTGTCATCGGCAATCGCGAGATGCGCCTGATCGATGCGGCGGTGCCTTTCACCGAGATTAGCGACGAGGAGCTTCGCCGGTCGGCGCCTCGCAGCGTGGCCGACGCGCTGCTTGCCGTGCCTTCCCTGCAAACGAACAACGCGCTCGGCAATACCAACAACGACTTCCGCTTCCGTGGCATCGGGGCCGGCGGCACCCAGTTTCTCGAGTTTGAGGAAGATGGGCTGCCAATCACCCGGGACGCTCCCGATTTCCTGTACCGCATTTCCAACACCGCAACTGCCGGAATAGATGTTGTGCGGGGAGGCAATGCGCCGATTCTGCGCACCGCCGCGATCGGGGCCGTGGTCAATTTCCGGTACCGGGAAGGTTCGCTTGAAGAACACGAAGGTGACGTGTTTTTCCAAACCTCCGACTTCGGCATGGCGCGCGGTGAATTTTGGTTTGGCGGGCCGCTCAGCGACCAGATCACCTACTCCGTGGCGGGGCACTACACCACCGACGAAGGCATTCGGGATGTCGGCTTCGACGCCAATGCAGGAACGAACCTGTACGGAAATCTCAAGTACCATTTTGCCGACGATTCCGGCCACTTCAAGGTCTCCGGCCGGCAATTCAAGGAAAGCGCCGTTGTCTACCTTGGCACACCTTTGTTGGGCAGCGCCGAGAATCCTCAACAGATTCCCGGCGGCCCCGATGTGACCACGGGTTCACTGCTGGGTCCGGAAATTGTCCAATCCCAAACCTATTGCGCGGTACGGGAGACTTGTTCCCTTGATCTGGAAAACGGCAATGACAGCGAAATGAGCTATTTCGGCACGGAACTGGTCAAGGGCTGGCAATGGGGCGATGTCGATCTGGAGTTCATCAGCCGCAATCGCTACACCGACGACGAATCCGGTTTTTCCGGCTATTACTCCGCCGGGTTCTTTCTCAACGGCGATATCCAAAACGGCAGTGGAATCGTTTCGAACATGTTGTACGGTGTTCCCTGGGACCTCGGCGCCCTCGGACCAGGCGTTGGCGGTTACGGCTATGCCTTGCCGGCCGGAGTTTCTCCCGTATCCTATACCCTGACCAACCAGGGGGGATCGGTGCTAGATGCCGGCACGATTGATTCAGCGGCCCGGATCGCGGTGTCAACGCAAGGTTCGCTTGCCAACGGCAATGGACTGTTCATGCCGGTCGCGGCGTTCAACCAGTTCAATCCGCAAAGCAGCCTGCAGCAGGACCTCGAACTGAATCTGTCATTCGGTTCGGGAGACTTTGAACATTTCGCATCGATCGGCTACTACTATCTGGATTACGATCGCAATCAGAACAATCGCCAATCCATGCGGTTGACTGACGTGAGGCCCCAGGCCAGCCGCATCGACGTCAATGTGATGGGCGACGATGGAAATTACTATACGCTGACCGACCAGGGTTATCTCGCGCACAACCACTGGCTGGGGCGTGAAGAGCTGAATTGGAAGATCAATGCGTCATACATGACCTACGAATTGCAGTGGGAAAACCTTACGGTGGATGCCGGCATGCGCCGCGATGAGTTCAGCTTCCGAATCGGCGGCACACCAAACGGACCGGTCTACGGAGCGGATGAACCAGTACCGGCAGCCGGCTCTGGCGTCGGTCCGGCTCAGTTGGCGATTTTCCGATTCAATGGCGCGTTCACGCAGTGGGATAACTGGACGACAGAGGAAGACAGTTACACCTTGGGCGCCAACTACCTGGTCAACGAAAATCTCGGCACCTATGCCCGCTATACGGAAGGCTACTTGCCGGCGGCGAACGGAGCGACGAAAACCGAGGTTGTGGAGCTCGGATTGCGCTTTCAGGCTGATACTTTCGACATCGCCGCCAACTTGTTCGATATGACCCAGGAAGGAGATGTGCAGGACCGCGGAATCGTCCTCGGTGGAATCAACAACGTAGCCCGGCTGCAAACCGACAAGCAATCTTCGGGCTTGGAGGTTGAAGCCAACTGGTCGATCACTGATGCACTCGACCTGACTTTCAGCGGAACCACGCAGTCACCGGAATTTGCAAGCGCGGCTTCGGCCACCTTGCCGCCCGGCAGTGAAGCCACCCAGGCCGACCTGAATGCGGCGCTGGCCGGACTCACGAACCTCAATGGCAATATTATCGCCAATCAACCGAAGTCTCTGTTCAACGCGGGTGCCTCCTACACAATGGGCATCGGAAACTATGGAGACTTGTTGCTCAATCTGAACGCGAGGCGCGTGGGCAGCGTGTACGCTTTCGATGACAACTCCGCCGAGTTGGCCGACTACACCAAATGGGACTTTGGCGCAATTTTCGAAAGCGCCAGCGGCGACTGGTACGCGCGACTGAGCATTCATAATCTCACGGACGAAAACGCCATCGTTCGCATCGAGGGCAACGCCGGAAATGCGTTCCCGGGTGCCGGTTCCACTTCGGATGGCTTCATAGGCCGTTCCGTGCAGGGCCGCAATCTGCTTTTGGGCGTGGGTTATCGCTTCAATCGATAACTGCCAGACCGATTGAAACGACGTACAAGTGGCGGTATCCCCGAACTTTTGTTCGGGAGCCGCCACCTGAATCCCTCGCCCAATCGCGTGCTCGGAGTCGAGGTGGCGAATTTGGCTTTCCCGGTCCGGGAGCCCGCCTCAAATTGATGGAAAAGAGTTTCCTCCAGATGGAAGAGAGTTACCACGAGCAAGACCGCTTTCGGCCATTGCTCCACTTCACTCCGACCGCAAACTGGATGAATGATCCGAATGGTCTGTTCCTTGCCGACGATGGCTACCATCTGTTCTATCAGCACAATCCCGACGCGAACACCTGGGGCGACATTGTCTGGGGTCATGCGCGAAGCAATGACCTATTGCGCTGGGAAGACTTCGGCGCATCGCTATCCGCTGGCAAGCTCATGGCATTTTCCGGAAGCGCGGCGGAATGCGGTTCGATCCTGACGGGCGCAAAGGACGAGCGGGTCATCATAGCCGCTTACACCGGCCATGATCCCGAGAACGGAATTGAAGACCAGCGCATCGCATTCAGCGTAGACCGTGGCCGCTCTTGGCGGCAATTGACCAATGGCCCGGTAATTGACCGGCGACAAGCCCACTTTCGCGACCCGCGCATTTTTTGGCATGAGGAGTCGGGCAAGTGGGTGATGGCTGTGGCAGTGGCGTTGGAACACACGATCTTGTTTTACGGATCCAAGGACTTGCGCGACTGGCGAGAACTCGGCGCTTTCCACAACGCCGAGGAGCCTGGCGTCGAATGGGAATGTCCGGAGATATTGCGCTTGGATGATCCCGCCAACCCGGGACAGAGCAAGTGGCTGCTAAAGGTCGACCTTTCCCGCGGCGCTCCCGCGGGTGGCTCCGGAGGCAAGTATTTTCTGGGGAATTTCGACGGCTTCAGATTTGAAGCATTACCCATAGTCGGAATTGCCGAAGGACAAGTAGCAGAATGGGCTTGGCTGGATTACGGCAAGGATTTCTATGCCGCCCAGGCGTTTTCGGGAATCAAGAAACATGAACCTCCGGTTTGGATCGGTTGGGTTTCGAACTGGCAGTACGCGCGGGCGACCCCCACCACCAACTGGAGAGGTTGCCAGAGCATTCCTCGCAAACTGTTGCTGGAATACTCCAATGGAGCATATTTCTTGCGGCAGCAGCCAATCGATCAGCTCGCCACCGAGCGGAGAGATTGCGTTTCCGTTGCTGGCCGGCTTGGACCGTACAACTCGGGGCTTGCTGTCGAACCGATCAAATCTGGCCTGACATTTGACTTGGAGTGCCAATTTCAGGATTGGACCGCCGAAGAATTTGGCCTGATTGTGGCGCAAGGTCCGGATTGCGGGACGCGGGTGGGCTTTCGGCCCGGCGAGCAGACTGTTTTCATTGATCGGCGCAATTCCGGTGAAGTCGAATTCAGCGATCAGTTTCCCGGCATTCATGAGGCACCGTTGGGATTCGAGCAATCGGTAGACTTGCGGATCATCGTCGACAGGTCGGTGGTCGAGGTATTTGTGGATGACGGCAAAGTGGTGTTGACGGACCTGATATTTCCCGACGCCGACGCGGATGATTTGA
Source organism: uncultured Pseudohongiella sp. (assembly GCA_965221015.1). Taxonomy (GTDB): domain Bacteria; phylum Pseudomonadota; class Gammaproteobacteria; order Pseudomonadales; family Pseudohongiellaceae; genus UBA9145. Next base: position 2,754,565 of record OZ244859.1, read on the forward strand.
GTTTTTACGCCGTCCGCGGCGGCGTAACCATTCCAACAGGACGGTTATGGAGACTGGAATCACCCCGATGAACAAGAATTACGCCGAGATCGCGGCGGCCCACCGGCAAGGCATCGACCTCAGCTACAGCGCACCCGATCTGCCTGAATCGGTCCGTCGTTTGCTCCCCGCGCCTGTACTGGATTCGCATCCCGAATGGCTTGAACTGTACTGGCGCACATGGAGCATCGCGTTTGACCAGGTTCGAGAGCCCGCGGCTGAAAGTGGTTTAAGCACTTACTGCGATGCGGCTTTCAGCCACAACCTGTTTCAGTGGGATACCTGCTTCATGGAATGTTTCCTGCGTTATGCCGTCGAGCCATTCTACGCATACGGATCTCTGGACAATTTTTACAGGAAACAGCACAGCGACGGGTACATTTGCCGCGAAATTAATTCGATCACTGGAGCGGATTTTTGGGAGCGGGCGCACCCAAGCAGCATCAACCCTCCGCTATTTGCAGATGCGGAATGGCTGCTTTACAACATAACCAACGACTCCCAACGCCTGACAACAGTTCTCGAACCTTTATGCCGCTACCACACATGGTTGAAAAACCATCGTCGGTCAAGAGATGGTGTGGGGTATTGGACTACAGCTCTCGCTTCGGGAATGGACAACTCTCCCAGGGCACTTGAAAAAGGCGGCGAAGGCGTGCATAAATCCTACGGCTACGTTTGGCTCTGCATTACCGCGCAGCAAGCCCTCGCGGCCCGGCGATTAAGCCAAATTGCGGAAGTCGCGGGCAAAAGCAATCTGGCGCGGCATTTTTCCGAAGAATTTGATCTCATGGCGAGTTATGTCTTCGATACTTTCTGGAATGAAGCTCTCGGCTGCTACTCGGACGTTGCCGCGGACGGTTCGCCCAGTTCCACAATGACGCCCGCAATGTGTTGGCCGCTTTTACTTGCGGGCCGTCCGGTAAAGCACGCCAAACGAATCGCCGACGCGTTGAGCAACGAATCTCTGTTCTGGAGGCGCCACGCAATCCCGAGCTTGTCAGCCAACCATGTAAAATACCATTCTCATGGCCATTACTGGTGCGGATCCGTTTGGCCTCCACTCGTTTATCTTGCCGCAAGGGCCATGGCCGCTTGCGGCTTTCACGAACTTGCCACAGCGATTTCCACAAACCATCTAGAGAATCTCACGGCAGTCTATGCGAAAACCGGGACATTTTGGGAGAATTACGCGCCCGACAGCGCGGAACCAGGCGATGTATCCCGACCCGAATTTGTTGGATGGACGGGTTGTGGTCCAATTGCCCTGCTAATTGAATCGATAATCGGTATTGCTATTTCGGCACCTAGACAATTGGTAACTTGGCGTATGACACGAAAGGATCGTCATGGAATCAGGAATTTGCCCTTTGCTGACAAGAGGCTCACGTTGATTTTTGAGCCGGAACGAAATGAGCTGTATATTAGTGCTCCCATTGCCTTCGATCTTTTGCTGATTCGCAATGGCAAAGAGGACAGGTTCTCCTTGTCTGCAGGCGATCAGAAGGTTCAACTACAGTAATGAATTTCGAGACAAACCGACATTTTCCGTTGATTTTTTTGGTCGTATGCCTGCTCTCGGCTTGCGGCGAAACGGAACACTCCGGGATGCGGTTGGCGGGGTGGATATCCAGCCCGTTCGAAAGCGACGCCATGTACTCCATTATTGACCGATACAATACGCAGAGCACGAGTGTTGGGGTAGCGTATCAGCCGATCCAGGCCAACTACATCGAAAAAATCCAGTTGATGCTAGGCACAGATACTGCTCCGGATGTATTCATGCTTGAATCATTCTGGGCACCGACGCTGATCAATTACGATACACTGTTGCCATTGGACGATTTCATTGCAAGCGATCCTGAGTTCGATATCGATGACTTCGAACCCGCGCTGCTCGAGGCTTTTCGCAAGGACGGAAAGATATATGGCCTGCCGAAGGATTATTCTACAATCGCGCTTTTCTACAATCCAGACATGTTTGACACAGCCGGGGTTAGTTCCGCACCTGCAAATTGGGAGGAATTGGCTGATCTCGCGGGTCGATTGACCAAAGACTTGGATGGGGACGGCGTGACCGATGTTTTTGGATTCGGAGCAGTAGACAGTATTGAATTTGTTTTGCCATTCATTTGGCAGAACGGTGGCGAGATTGTCTCTGAGGACAGTGGCGTCGATTTCGACAATGAACGCGCCATCGCAGCCATCCGTTTTTTGAAGCAACTCAGGGACGAGGGTATTGCCGCCGTGCCCACGGATGTGGGGGCGTCCTGGAACATGGAGGCTTTTGGTCGGGGGCGCATTGCCATGACGATCTCCGGTTTATGGGCCGTAAATTTCATGGATACTACATTCGCCGCTACTCCATATGAAATCGCGGAAATACCAGTGGGCGCGCGGCGGGAATCGATCGCTTTCGTGGTTGGCTACGTTATTCCGGCAAACACCAGGAACCCGAGCGAATCTTGGCGACTATTGCGTTATCTGACCAGCAAGGAAGGCCAGCAAGAGTGGGCCGCATTGAAGCTTGGCTTACCTCCCAGGCGGTCGGTTGTCGAGACCGCCGGGTTAATGGACGATCCGCGGCAAGCCACATTTATCGAAGCTTCTAGATATGCCAGGACCTGGCAGTTGGGTCCGAATCAACGATTAATGGATGAACTGCAAACAGCAATGCAAGCAATTTTCCTGACCAACGAGCCAATCGGCAACGCGCTGATCCGCGCTAACGACCGACTTTAGCCCCAACGACATACCAATGCGCAAGTTGCCTGACACTATAATTCATTGGGCCGAAGGCAACACAGCGGCACTGACGGCCTATGCTCTACTGGCACCGGCGCTCGTTGTACTGTCGGCATTCACGTTTGGTCCGATACTTTTCTCGATTCCCTTGGCCTTCTTCGATTGGAATTTGTTGTTGCCCGACAAAGAGTATGTTGGCTTGGGAAATTTCGCCGAACTCGCCGTGGATGACGTATTCCATATCGCATTGCGGAATACGATCATCTATGCCTTGGGTGTTGTCCCTGTGCAAACCTTCCTTGCCTTGCTGTTGGCCGTGGCGGTAAATCAAGGATTACCCGGTCAAGCTTTTTTCAGGGCCGCTTTCTATTTACCGGCAATAACCTCTTCCGTTGTTACTTCCGTGATCTTCTTGTGGATATACTCCAACACCGGATTGTTGAATTATCTTCTGTCCCTGGCCGGTATAACAGGCCCCGACTGGATAGGCTCTCCACGCTATGCGCTAGGATCAATCATGGCTCTCAATGTCTGGTCCACATCGGGCTATTTCATGATTGCGTTTCTAGCCGCATTGCAGAGCGTGCCAAAGTCATTGTACGAAGCGGCGGAAATGGATGGCGCAGGCTCGTGGGGCCGATTTTGGCACGTAACCGTACCCGGTGTGCGGCCCACGACTTTTTTTGTAATGACGCTCGGGCTGATAGGTGCTTTCCAAGTTTTCGACCAAATATACGTAATGAGCAATGGAGGGCCGGTTAATGCAACGACGACTGTAAGTTATTACATCTATAACAGCGCGTTTAAGTACTTTCGTTTCGGCTATGCGGCCGCAGCATCGATGGTGCTGTTCGCTATAATTTTGATATTCACTCTGATACAACAAAAGCTGATCGGCTCGGAAAGCGAAAGCCAATGAGCAATTCAGCAAAAATAGACAATTCTTCGCTTGCGTTGCAAAGGAAAGCGGTAAGGCGAAGCGCTATTTTCGCTGGCCGCAAGTTATTGGCGATTTTTGTAATCGTTATCGCTTCCCTGCTATTTGTAGGCCCATACATCTGGTCACTCTCCATATCGTTCCAGCCGCCGGGCGATGTGTTCAATTGGCCCATCCAATTTCTGCCTGATCCAGCGACGCTTGACAATTATCGCCGCCTTTGGACGGAAATCCCATTTGCATTGTGGCTTCTGAACAGCACCATTATTGTTATATGCGTAACGGTAAGCAACCTACTGTTTGCTTCATGTGCGGGGTATGCGTTCGCACGCATTGATTTCCCAGGTCGGCAATTTTTGTTCTACTGTTTTCTTGCAACTTTGATGGTGCCGGGGCATGTAACACTTGTTCCAAAGTTTATGCTGTTGAATTATTTTGGAATGATAAACACCTACCAAGGTCTTATTATTCCAGGAATAGTGCAAATATTTGGAATTTTTTTGATGAAGCAGTTTTTCGAATCTTTGCCGAGAGAGCTCGAAGAGGCAGCCCGAATTGATGGTTGCAGTAGGTTCGAGACGTTTTGGAAAGTCATAATACCAGTTTCCAAACCGGCACTCGTTGCATTGGCTATTTACACCTTTCAGGGAGCATGGAATGATTTTCTATGGCCGGTGATTGTTACGACCACACCGGATATGTACACATTGCCTCTAGGCATGGCTATGTTCAGGTTTGAATTCAGGGTTGAATGGACAATGCTAATGGCTGGTTCCATTCTTCTTTCATTGCCAATGCTGATAATCTTCCTTTCCTTCCAGCGATTATTCGTAGACAATGCGGCAATGAGTGGCACTAAGGGATAAACTCCAGGATATTCAAAATGTCTGGCGTTGAACTCAGAAATGTTCAGAAAATTTATCCGAATGGATACGCTGCCGTAAAGAATGTTTCACTCAAAATAAACAAGGGTGAGTTTGTTACACTTGTTGGCCCTTCCGGCTGCGGGAAAAGTACATTATTGCGCTTGATCGCAGGTCTTGAGGATGTAACTGCGGGCGAAATTTTAATAGACGGCCGCATTGTGAATGAGTTGGCACCCAAAGATCGAAACATCGCGATGGTGTTTCAGTACTACGCTCTATATCCACACATGTCCGTTCGGCAAAACATGGCTTTTGCGCTTGGTCAATCCAGAATGTCGAAAACCGAAATTGCAAGTCGTGTTGTCCGGGTGGCAGAAATTCTTGAGCTTGGCGATCTGCTTGATCGAAAGCCGAAAGAATTGTCGGGGGGGCAACGACAACGTGTTGCCGTCGGTCGAGCCATCGTGCGGGATGCGGATATTTTTCTGTTCGACGAGCCGCTTTCCAATCTTGACGCCAGCCTGCGGACTCAGATGAGAACGGAAATTGTGAAATTGCATCAGCGACTCGGCAAAACTATGATCTATGTCACTCACGACCAAGTCGAAGCGATGACAATGGCCGAAAGAATTGCTGTCGTTAACAACGGCAACGTATTGCAATTCGATTTTCCGCTTACGATCTATGGAACTCCAGTTAACGAATTTGTTGCCAAATTCATCGGCAGCCCCGCAATGAATCTAATCGAGGGCCAAATCAACTGGATCAATGGAGAAGAAAAATCAACTTGTTTTACTGATACGACCAACAGTTTTCGAATCAATCTCCCTGATGCAATTGCGGACCGCTTCAATTTTCAGGTAAACAGTAAAGTGAAGTTTGGGATTCGGCCGGAAGATGTCTTTCTAGACCCGTCCGACATGAAGCTGGACTATCTGGTATCCCTAACGTTGAAAATCGAAATCCTGGAACCAATAGGGAATGAAGTCATCGTACACAGCAGCTTTTCGAAGGAAAGCGAATCAACGATCACTTCACGTGGCCGGCTCGATGAGTTGCCTCCAATCGGCAGCGTCAAAACATTTTATGTAGATCTCAACAAAGCAAGCTTCTTTGACGCGGAATCCGGGCACTCGCTAGCTTCGATTTAACATGCGTTAGGCGTCCACAACGGCATAGATGTTTTGAGTCGGCATGACCGGCACCAAATGCGGCGCACTCCAGCGCCAAAAAAAACCCCAGCGGCGGATACCGCTGGGGTTTGTATATGGCGCCTGACGATGACCTACTTTCACATGGGGAGGCCCCACACTATCATCGGCGCTGAGCGGTTTCACTGCTGAGTTCGGGATGGGATCAGGTGGTTCACACTCGCCAAGGTCGTCAGGCATAAACTTGGGCCGGGCGCAATTATGCGGCGCGGCGCAATTCGGTGGAGACATGGAGCATGCTGTGGCTTTTTCACTTGCGCAAGTTCATTTGCGCAAACTCGTTTGCGCAATTTTACGCAAACTGATGCGCTTATCCATATGAAACTTTACATGAATCTATTCGATCGCAGCTTTTCCGCAACCGGGGCCAAACCCCTGGTTATGCGATCAAGCCTCACGTGCAATTAGTACCGGTTAGCTCAACGCCTCACAGCGCTTACACACCCGGCCTATCAACGTCGTCGTCTTCAACGGCACTTCAGGAGAGACCAAACCGAAGTTTGGGCTCTCAGGGAGATCCAGTCTTGAAGGAGGCTTCCCGCTTAGATGCCTTCAGCGGTTATCCCGTCCGAACATAGCTACCGGGCAATGCCTCTGGCGAGACAACCCGAACACCAGCGGTTCGTTCACCCCGGTCCTCTCGTACTAGGGGCAACTCTTCGCAAATCTCCTGCGCCCACGGCAGATAGGGACCGAACTGTCTCACGACGTTCTAAACCCAGCTCGCGTACCACTTTAAATGGCGAACAGCCATACCCTTGGGACCCGCTTCAGCCCCAGGATGTGATGAGCCGACATCGAGGTGCCAAACACCGCCGTCGATGTGAACTCTTGGGCGGTATCAGCCTGTTATCCCCGGAGTACCTTTTATCCGTTGAGCGATGGCCCTTCCATACAGAACCACCGGATCACTATGACCAGCTTTCGCTCCTGCTCGAGTCGTCACTCTCGCAGTCAAGCACCCTTACGCCATTGCACAATACAGACGATTTCCAACCGCCCTTAGGGTACCTTCGTGCTCCTCCGTTACTCTTTGGGAGGAGACCGCCCCAGTCAAACTACCCACCACACACTGTCCCCGATCCCGTCAAGGGACCTGGGTTAGAACCCCAACAGCACCAGGGTGGTATTTCAAGGACGACTCCGGCACCGCTGGCGCGATGCTTTCAAAGTCTCCCACCTATCCTACACAAGTACAGTCAAAGTCCAGTGTGAAGCTATAGTAAAGGTTCACGGGGTCTTTCCGTCTAGCCGCGGGTACACTGCATCTTAACAGCAACTTCAATTTCACTGAGCCTTGGGTGGAGACAGTGTGGCCATCATTACGCCATTCGTGCAGGTCGGAACTTACCCGACAAGGAATTTCGCTCGAATACTCCCTGCTGTTTCCAACAGGGTCGGACTTTACCTTGAACCGCCTTTGCTCATCTCGCTGGTAATACGGCGAATTTCTTCGATGCCATCTTGCCCAAGATGATCACCCGCTTCCATTTTCAAAAGAATCTTGCGGAACTTCCTGAAGTCCACATTCTTTTTCGTTTTCAACGGATGTTTGAGAAAAAATGGAATGATGTGCTCAAGCAGATGCTTGATGCTCCGCACCCTGTAAGCCATTCGATTTCCATGATTCTTGCGAACCACGCCACAACCAAAATAGCCTTTCAAGGCATGAAGCACTTGCACATCGCGTTCATGTTGAACCACCGTGAATTCCGGTAATACCTCGAATCCAGCAGTCATTTCTTTGTGAGGATTGATTCCGACATGGAAACAACCTTCACCATCAACAAATCCCGCAATCCATTGTGCCTCAAGTTTCATAGGCGGCTCCCGAACGTCAAGTCTCTGAGGATTCTGATCAAAACCGGATTCCGCTTCGTCGTTGAGACTATTATCGGAAACGCGATGCGTTGCCACTCCGAAATTTGTCTCGACTTTTCGGCATCCTGAATCAGTCTTTCCTGCGGATTGTCCCCATGTCTCCCAGATTTTTACTGAAGATCTTGCGATCAACGAGTACTGGAGAGTTTTCGAGGAGTTTCCCGCATATGGTTCGGTTTAACCAAGGCTAGCATTACTTAACCTTAGGACCGTTATAGTTACGGCCGCCGTTTACCGGGGCTTCGATCAGGAGCTTCGCTTGCGCTAACCCCATCAATTAACCTTCCGGCACCGGGCAGGCGTCACACCCTATACTTCCTCTCTCGAGTTTGCAGAGTGCTGTGTTTTTAATAAACAGTTGCAGCCACCTGGTCACTGCGACTCCCCTCGGCTTACGGAGCAAGTCCGGTCACCAAAGAGAGCGTACCTTCTCCCGAAGTTACGGTACCATTTTGCCTAGTTCCTTCACCCAAGTTATCTCAACGCCTTGGTATCCTCTACCTGATCACCTGTGTCGGTTTAAGTACGGTCCAACTTTGCCTGGTGCTTAGAAGATTTTCCTGGAAGCATGGCCTCAACCACTTCTCTTTCCGGTTGCCCGGGAAGATCGTCATCGCGCCTCGGATTAACGGAAGCCCGGATTTCCCAAAGCTCCCTACCTACACGCTTGAACACGGATAACCAACACCGTGCCGGCCTAGCCTTCTCCGTCCCTCCATCGCAGCAAAGTCGGGTACCGGAATTTTAACCGGTTTCCCATCGACTACGGCTTTCGCCCTCGCCTTAGGGGCCGACTCACCCTGCCCCGATTAACGTTGGGCAGGAAACCTCGATCTTTCGGCGGGGAGGTTTTTCACCCCCCTAATCGTTACTCATGTCAGCATTCGCACTTCTGATACGTCGATCAAGCCTCCCGGCTTGACTTCACCCGCTTACAGAACGCTCCTCTACCATATCGCGCGAGAACGCGCGATATCCGCAGCTTCGGTTATCAGTTTAGCCCCGTTACATCTTCCGCGCAGGCCGACTCGACTAGTGAGCTATTACGCTTTCTTTAAAGGATGGCTGCTTCTAAGCCAACCTCCTAGCTGTTTATGCCTTCCCACATCGTTTCCCACTTAACTGATATTGGGGACCTTAGCTGGCGGTCTGGGTTGTTTCCCTCTCGACGACGGACGTTAGCACCCGCCGTCTGTCTCCCATACTCGAACTTGCCGGTATTCAGAGTTTGCATCGGTTTGGTAAGTCGGGATGACCCCCTAGCCGAAACAGTGCTTTACCCCCGGCAGTTATATATGAGGCACTACCTAAATAGCTTTCGAGGAGAACCAGCTATCTCCGGACTTGATTAGCCTTTCACTCCCAGCCACAGCTCATCCCCCCATTTTTCAACATAGGTGGGTGCGGCCCTCCAGTTGATGTTACTCAACCTTCAGCCTGGCCATGGCTAGATCGTCCGGTTTCGGGTCTATCGCCAGCAACTAAGCGCCCTATTAAGACTCGGTTTCCCTACGGCTCCCCTATACGGTTAACCTTGCTACCAGCAATAACTCGCTGACCCATTATACAAAAGGTACGCCGTCACCCGGCTTGCGCCAGGCTCCGACCGCTTGTACGTATGCGGTTTCAGATTCTATTTCACTCCCCTCACCGGGGTTCTTTTCACCTTTCCCTCACGGTACTAGTTCGCTATCGGTCAGCCAGGAGTATTTAGCCTTGGAGGATGGTCCCCCCATATTCAGTCAGGATTTCACGTGTCCCGACCTACTCGATATCATGGTATGGAACTTTTCGCGTACGGGACTGTCACCCTCTATCGTCAGCCTTCCCAGACTGTTCCGCTAAATTCCACACCACTTCAGGGCTGTTCCCCTTTCGCTCGCCACTACTCGGGGAATCTCGGTTGATTTCTTTTCCTGCGGCTACTTAGATGTTTCAGTTCACCGCGTTTGCTTTGCACATCTATGTATTCAATGTGCAATGACCCCGAAGGGCCGGGTTTCCCCATTCGGACATCTCCGGATCAAAGCCTGTTTGACGGCTCCCCGAAGCTTTTCGCAGTCTACCGCGTCCTTCATCGCCTCTGGCTGCCAAGGCATCCACCACATACGCTTAATCGCTTGACCGCATAACCAGAAATTCATTCCCGGCGATGCGGAAAACTGCTTGCGATCAGTAACGATTCATATGGATCGTTGCGCTTGTACAACTTGTTAAGTTACAGCATACATTTCGCCGGCAAATCGCCGCCGGGCCGTTACCGGCCTGGCGCTGTCTGCCGACGCCATGTCTTGCACCGAATTGTTACAGAACAATGCTTCACGACGGGAACCGCGCCGCCGGCCTGGAGCCGGACGACATTGCCGGCACTGGGCCGGAGGGCAGTTGGTGGAGCCATGCGGGATCGAACCGCAGACCTTCTGGATGCAAACCAGACGCTCTCCCAGCTGAGCTATGGCCCCGTCGTGATCTGTCCCTGTCAAGGGATCAGGCAATAGAGGTGAGCACTTGCCGACAGATACGGACTGCTCGTTAAGGAGGTGATCCAGCCGCAGGTTCCCCTACGGCTACCTTGTTACGACTTCACCCCAGTCATGAATCACAAAGTGGTGAGCGTCCTCCGAAGTTAGACTACCCACTTCTTTTGCAACCCACTCCCATGGTGTGACGGGCGGTGTGTACAAGGCCCGGGAACGTATTCACCGTAGCATGCTGATCTACGATTACTAGCGATTCCGGCTTCACGCAGTCGAGTTGCAGACTGCGATCCGGACTACGAGACGTTTTGAGGATTGGCTTACCTTCGCAGGCTTGCAGCCCTTTGTACGCCCCATTGTAGCACGTGTGTAGCCCTGGCCGTAAGGGCCATGATGACTTGACGTCGTCCCCACCTTCCTCCGGCTTGTCACCGGCAGTCTCCCTAGAGTGCCCAACTGAATGCTGGCAAATAAGGACAAGGGTTGCGCTCGTTACGGGACTTAACCCAACATCTCACGACACGAGCTGACGACAGCCATGCAGCACCTGTCACCCGGTTCCCGAAGGCACCCCGCCATCTCTGGCAGGTTCCGGGGATGTCAAGGCCAGGTAAGGTTTTTCGCGTTGCGTCGAATTAAACCACATGCTCCACCGCTTGTGCGGGCCCCCGTCAATTCATTTGAGTTTTAATCTTGCGACCGTACTCCCCAGGCGGTCAACTTATCGCGTTAGCTGCGCCACTAAGGATAACAAGACCCCCAACGGCTAGTTGACATCGTTTACCGCGTGGACTACCAGGGTATCTAATCCTGTTCGCTCCCCACGCCTTCGCACCTCAGCGTCAGTATTGGTCCAGGGGGCCGCCTTCGCCACCGGTATTCCTCCACATCTCTACGCATTTCACCGCTACACGTGGAATTCTACCCCCCTCTACCATACTCTAGTCAGGCAGTATCGGATGCAGTTCCAAGGTTGAGCCCTGGGCTTTCACATCCGACTTACCAAACCGCCTACGCGCGCTTTACGCCCAGTAATTCCGATTAACGCTCGCACCCTCCGTATTACCGCGGCTGCTGGCACGGAGTTAGCCGGTGCTGCTTCTGTAGCTAACGTCAAAAGCCCGGAGTATTAATCCGGGCCCCTTCCTCACTACTGAAAGTGCTTTACAACCCGAAGGCCTTCTTCACACACGCGGCATGGCTGGATCAGGGTTTCCCCCATTGTCCAATATTCCCGACTGCTGCCTCCCGTAGAAGTCTGGACCGTGTCTCAGTTCCAGTGTGGCTGATCGTCCTCTCAGACCAGCTATGGATCGTCGCCTTGGTAGGCCATTACCCCACCAACAAGCTAATCCAACGCAGGCTCTTCCGATAGCGACCGGTCCGAAGATCCCGGCCTTTCCCCCGTGGGGCGTATGCGGTATTAATCCGGGTTTCCCCGGGCTATCCCCCGCTATCGGGTAGATTCCTACGCGTTACTCACCCGTTCGCCGCTCGACGCCCAAAGGCAAGCCTTTGTCGTTTCCGCTCGACTTGCATGTCTGAAGCCTGCCGCCAGCGTTCAATCTGAGCCATGATCAAACTCTTCAGTTTAAGACTTGCGGAAACGTTCAGAGAACGTCTCCTGTTCTTTCGATGCCTGAAAACAGCCTCTTTCGAAGCCGTAAACAGGCAACAGACAACCGATTTGTTCATGCGCTCCGGCCTCTCGTCTCGGAAGAAACGAAAGATCACGCCGACTCGAATAAATTTACGCAGTTGCCTGCCTTGCGGACGTCCGCTAACGCGGAACGATCCGGCTCAATTGCGTCCGGACCCGCACGGCAAGCACCCACCTCTATTGCTTGACCCACTTGTTACAGAACGATCCCGGCGCTTGTGTCCGGGCAAGGCGACGCATTATACGCCCATTACCGAGATTGGCAAGTGCTTCGAACGTGAACCGCAATTCTCCGCATGCCAACGAGATTCCGCGACCGCGCTTGGCTGCGCGCGGAAAGTCGGCGGGGCGTTTGCCGCAGCAACCCCGCGCCGACCGAATCGGCGCGGATTCGTAGCCATTATGGCGCGAGGGGCGCTCGGACGCCAGCGGTTTCGGTCATTTTCGCGCGCGGCGGCCGATGCCGCGCTTGCGGTCACTGCCGGATGAATTTGCGAATTATCATGCCGTCGCCGCCCTCTCCGCCGGTCACCTCGCCGGTGTAGACGTTGCCGTCGGCATCGACCACGACACCCTCGGGTTCGGAACCTTCGATGAAACCCATGACTTCGCCGGTTTCGGCGCTGCCGTAGGTTACGCCGCGCAGGCTCTGATAGTCCGCCACGTACAGGATATCGCGCTGATCGATGAAAATGCCGCTGGGCCATCCAAACTGGCGCCACTCGGTGATGTAGTTGCCTTCCTGATCGAAAATCTGGATGCGTTCGTTGCCGCGGTCGCCGACGAGCAGGCGTCCGCGCCGGTCGATGACCAGTGTGTGCGGCAAATTGAATTCGCCGGGACCGGTGCCGCGCTTGCCCCATTCCATGAGATAGCGCCCATCGCGGTCGAATTTGACGATGCGGTTGTTCCAGTGGCCGTCGGCGACGAAAAAGTCGCCATTTTCGGCTTGGGCGACGTCGGCGGGCCCGTCGAAGGTGTTCGGGCCCGTGCCGGTGAACCCGGCCGCGCCGAGCCGTTTGAGCAAATTGCCGCCGGTATCGAATAGGGCAATCGTGTTACCCAGCTGCCGATGATAATCGGTGGCCCAGAGATTGCCGTCCGGCGCGGCGCGGAAACCGTGGGGCCGGTGGACCCACTCGCCCCCCCAGGAATCGACCAGATTGCCCTCGGCGTCGAATTTCAATACTGGCGGTTCCGAGCGGTGGAAGGCGTAGATATAGCCTTCATGGTCGATGGTGACATTGGGCACCTGACCCCATTCGATGCCTTCCGGCAAGGGCTTGGGCCATTCGGGATCAAGAACGTACTCGGCGGCGCCGGCGATCGATGCCGGCAGCAGCAAAAACAGGATCGCCAGTCGGCGGCCGGACACGAAACGGATTCTCATAGCGCAAACCCCGTTCATTTTCGCCAGCGAATTCGCTTCAGTGTACACCGACTGCCAACGTGGACCAATATGTTGGAAGGCCGCGCCGAGAATAGCCCCGCAGCATTGACTTCACCTGGAAGTCCAAGAACGGCTTCGATCGGGTCTGCGGGCGGGCGGGGCTTTGCGCTAAATCCCGTCTCGACATCCTGTCGAGCCGGGAATCGAATCGGCGTCGCTTAACACATCCCTGTGACGCCCCGCCTCTACGACGCGCAAAGCCCCGCCCGCCCGCAGACCCTAGTAGTGTTGACGTCCAGTTGTTCCCAGCTTCGAATCTGGTTGGGACTGAGGACATTGCGGTACGAGATTTCCCCGAGTTGCAGGGGCAGCTTCGATCGGGTCCGGGGGCAAAGGGGGCTTTGCGCTAAATCACGGCTCGACATCCTGTCGAGCCGGGAATCGAATCAGCGTCGCTTAACACATCCCTGTGACGCTCCGCCTCTACGACGCGCAAAGCCCCCCTTGCCCCCGGACCCGATCGAAGCTGTTCCGCCGACGCGGTGGGGATTTGGCTTGCGGCGGGGCTGGTATACTTGGCGTCGGCGCATTGTGGACGAGGCGGCTCAGGCAGCTGGAGGCGGAACTTGGACAGAGCCGACATCGTGATTTTTGTGCTGGTGCTGTACCAGCTTGTTCTGCTCGGCATTGGCTTGTGGGCCTCGCGCCGCACCGCCGACGGCAAGGACTTCTTCCTCGCCGACCGCCAGCTCGGCCCCGTGGTGGCGGGCGTCAGCTACGCGTCGAGCGCTTCTTCGGCCTGGACCTTGCTCGGGCTGAGCGGCATCGCCTACGCGGCGGGTGTTTCGGCGATCTGGGTCGCCGCCGGTTCGATCAGCGGCATGTTTGTGGCCTGGTGGTGGATCGCGCCGCGGCTGATGCGATACAGCCGCATCCATGACCATATGACACTGACGGACTTTCTCGCCCATGGCGCGGAAGCGGGCGCCCGGCGCGCCATCGTATATCTCTCCTCCGGCGTCATCATTTTTTCCTTTGTGTTCTATATCGCGGCGCAATTCCAGGGTGCGGGCAACATGTTCTCCGCCACCTTCGACTTGCCGGTTTCGGCCAGCATCGGCATCGGCGCGCTGGTCATTATGATTTACACCTTTCTCGGCGGATTTTGGGCGGTGAGCGTCACCGACACCTTGCAGGGAATCTTGATGGCGGTCACCGCGCTGCTGCTGCCGGCGGCGGCGATGATCTCGGTGGGCGGAATGCCCGGGCTGATTGAAGGTCTGCATGGGGTGAGCAGCCCCGAACAGGTGAGTTTTGTGGCCGGCGGTGGATTCTGGTTTGCCGTCGGCGTGGTTGTCGGCGGTCTCAGCATCGGCATCGGCACTTACGGCCAGCCCCATTTGCTGGTGCGTTTCATGGCCTTGCGCGACGGGCGGGCGCTGTTGCAAGCACGCTGGATCGTCGCGTTCTGGTACTTCGTGGTGTTCCTGGGAATGATTTCCCTCGGCTTGGCCGGGCGCATTTTGCTGCCGGGGCTCGATGACCCGGAAAACGTTTTCTTCAGTGTGAACGAAAGCTTGCTGCCGCCAATCCTTGGCGCGGTGCTGTTGGCGGCGGTGCTGTCGGCGATTATGTCCACGGCGGACAGCCAGTTGCTGGTGGCCGCCGGCGTCATCGCCCATGATCTTGGGCTCGGCCACATCGGCCGCGCCTCGCTGTTGCGCGTTTCACGGCTGGTGATCATCGTGCTGGTGGTGGCCGCGGTGGCGGTGGCGCTTTATCTGCCGCAAAGCATATTCAACCGTGTGCTGTTCGCTTGGATCGCCCTGGGCTCGGCTTTCGGGCCGCTGGTGTTTTTGCGGCTGGCGGGGTATGAGGCGGGTCCGGCGGCGATATTGCTATCCATCGCCACCGGGTTTTCACTGTCGGTGCTGTTCTATTTGATGCCCAACACGCCGGGGGAGATTCTGGAGCGCCTGGCGCCCTTCTGCTGCGCCTTCGCGGTACTGCTGGCCGTCCGCAAATATCGGTGGGGACTGTTCGCTAGAGGCCGCAGTCGTTTTCGAGGAAGTTGA
The DNA here is from genome assembly GCA_965221015.1 of uncultured Pseudohongiella sp. Classification (GTDB taxonomy): domain Bacteria; phylum Pseudomonadota; class Gammaproteobacteria; order Pseudomonadales; family Pseudohongiellaceae; genus UBA9145. The sequence goes on from OZ244859.1 coordinate 2,769,846, forward strand.
ACAGGGCGGTGTAGAACTGCATGTTGTGGTTGAAGCCGAGGGTGTCCACGGTGTGGGCGGCGTCGATCAGCTTCTCGTAGCGGAAAGGCTTGCCGCGCCGTTCCAACTCGAGCGCAAACAGGTCGCTGTGGCGGATGGGCACGATCAGGTCGCGGTCGCCGTGAACGAGCAACACCGGGATGTTGACATCGTCCATGTTCATGATCGGCGACAGGCCGCCGCGGGTGCGCTGAAACATCTCGCGGAAGCGGTAATTCCATTCTTCCTTCTCGATCAGTTCCATGCTGCTGACACCGGCGCCGGCGATGGAACATTGATAGATGTTCGGCTCGCGCATGGCGCCCACCATGGCCGAATAGCCGCCGTAGCTCCAACCGAAAATCGCCATCCGCTCCGGGTCGGCTATGCCCTGTTCGACCAGGAAGTTCATGCCGTCGTCGACATCGTCCTGCATCTTGTAGCCCCATTGCCGATCGCCGGCGGCGAAATAGTCGTAACCGAATCCGGTTGAGCCGCGGAAATTCGGCTGCAACACCGCATAACCGCGGGAGGCGAGCAAATGCGGCCACTCGTCCCACCAGGAAGAGTCCCAGTGCAGCGAATCCCTCGATTGCGGCCCGCCGTGGGGGTTGGCGATGGTCGCAAATGGCGGTTCGCCAAAAGGCGGCAAGGTCAGCACCGCATTCAGCAACATGCCGTCGCGGGCTTGGTACCAGATCGAGCGGCTTTCGCCGATTTGCTCCGGCTCGATGGCCGTGGTGCGGCCGAGCAATTGCAACTGGCGCTTGTCGGTCATCAAATAGTAGCGGCCCGGCTCGCGCGGGCCGGTGGAGCGAATGACGATGAATTTATCGTCCGCCGCGCGATCGATCACCGCGTTGAAATTGCCCGGTGGAAGCGCGGCGTCGATGGAGCGCTGCAACAGTTCCGCTTCTTCGTCGATGTAATAAATGCTGGGCGCGTCGCCGACGTAATAGAAGCCCACCAGCGCCGGGTCCACCTCGCCGTCGATACAGTCTTGGGAGATGCACGCGGTGACGACGTTGGCGGCATCGAACCGGTCGATGGCGAACAGCAACTCGGGCTCCGCCTCCGGCGCCGTCATGTCATAAAGAAAGATGCCTTCGGTATCGCGCCCGCGGGCGCTGAGCACATAAACCTGGTTCGGCTCGCCCGGGACGAAACCCAGCACCGACAGCGGCCGGCGTTCGTCCACATCGAAACTGAGCCACTCGTTCCATTCGCTTTCGTCCTTGAGCCGGTATTGCAGGTGCATGCGGTTTTCGTTGCGCGAGACAATCGAGCGGATGCGCAATTCGCCGTCGTAGTCGAAGCGGTAGTCACCGTAACTGGACGACAACTGCAGCAGGGATTCGCTGCGCCCATCCTCGATGTTGACCCGAAAAATTTCGGTGCCGACATCGTTGGAGCCGAACCACTGGATCAGCACCCAATCGTCCTCGTCGGGCAGGCGGTGCACCATGATCGGGCTCGCCAAGCGCTGCACCACGGTTTCCGAAGCGAAGCGGGCGATGTTGGTCTTGCTGGGCAATTCCACCCAGCGGCCGCCGTCGAGGCCCACCGACAGCAACTTGTAGGCATAGGTTTTGACCCGGCCCGGCAGGCCGATGCCGGCCGAGTTGTAACCAACGCGGCGGCCGGGCACTTCCACCGGCTGGCGCGTGCGCACGAGCAGGCGTTCATCGTTGGCCCAGTTGATACCGATGATGTCCATGGTGTTCGAACTGAGGGTATGGGGCGCGGCGGCCATGTCGGCGGTCTCGAACACCTGAATCACATAATTCTCGCCCTGGCCGGGCAAACGCACCACGGCCAGGTGTTCGCCCGAAGGCGACAGGTCCACATCGAGAATAATGGGCCGCATGGCGAAGGCTTCAAGTGGCGGCGGCTGGGCCTGGAGCGGCGCCGGCGACAACACAGCGGCAAGAACGGCCAAACAGCCGAAAAACCTGGCGCGGGGTCGGTGAGACATCATGCTCGGCGTGCGCCTGGCGGCCGCACCGCCAAGCGGGGCGAAAGATTGAGTGATTGCGTTGCCGCGGTTCATGCGCTGGTTCCTCCGCGCGCTGGTTCCCCAGGTTGCCGATTCTCGCCGGCGAGCCTGGTCACGGGCCGGTTAAGCTGAAACTGGCCGAAATGAATAGTCGCCTGCCCAAATAGTCGTAACCGGCGCCGATGGGAATATTGTAGTTGATCGGCGCCGTGGCCGAAGCTCCCCAGCCGGCCCAGCCCACGGTCGGCGGGTCATCTTCGAGCAAATTGAGTATGCCGCCCACCAGCACATAGCGGTTGTTGGGGTCGGTGTAGCGCACAGTCAGGTTGTGATACAGGGTTTCGTCGGCGCGATGCACATTGGTCACGCCGGGACTTTCGGCGAATTCATAGATGGGCTCTTCATCGGTGGCGCCGATGAAATCCATGGTCCAGGCGAAAGTGTAGTCGCGCCAGTCGAAGCGGATGTCGGCTTCCCCGCGCCATTTGGGGTAGGCGTGGTGGCCGACGTATTCGAAAGGCTCTGTGTCGCCGCTGAGGCCGTATTCGTAACCCAGCACCCGGGTGGCGAGCACATTCACGCTCAAGTCGCCGAATCCGAATTCGCGCTCGGCGCGCAGGGAGATGTCATAGCCGCGGGAGGCTTCGATCGCCACATTGACGAAGGAGGAATTGACGATGCTGAGGGCGCCGCCGGCAACGCGGTCTCCCACCAGGTCGCATTCCGGCGCGGAAAAATTGGCCGAACTGTAGCAGCGCAGGAGTATGGTGCCGGCGCCAAGGCGCGAGATGGAGTTGTTCAGGTCGATATCGTAATAGTCCAGCGCCAGGCTGACGTCGGCGCCGATGGCCGGCAGCAGGTCGGCCAGGTCCGGCGTCAGCACCAGTCCCAGGGTGCGCGACCGCGAGGTTTCGGCTTGCAAGTTGAGGTTGCCGCCGGTGCTGACATTGATCGACGAGGTGGCGCTGAAGTTGGGTGGGATGATGCCCTGCTCTTCCAAGCGGGCGCAGTTCTGAAAGCGGGCGCTGCCGGTATCGATATCGCTGCTTGGGTCGCGGAAATTGTTGCAGGGGTCGAAGGCCGAACTGACGAAGGAGGTCTGGTCGGCGAGATACAGCTCGTACAACTCGGGCGCCCGGAACGAAGTGCCAAGCGAGGCGCGCAGCCTGACGGCGGTGTTCGGCGCGTAATTGAGCAACACGCGCCAGGTGCTCTGGTCGCCGTAGGAACTGTAGTCGGTCCAGCGCCCCGAGGTGTTCAGCGTCAGTTCCTCCACCCAGGGCCTGCCGCCGAGCAGGGGAAATTCGACCTCGCCGTACACTTCGGCGACCCGGTCGTCGCCGCGGGTGCGTCCGGCGCCGGTGAATCCCCACTGGTTGTCGTCGATCGAGGCTTGGGAAGGCCGGTCGTCGATTTTGCGGTTGCGCCATTCCAGGCCGAGCACGCCCCGGGCTTCGCCGGCCGGCATGTCGAACAGGCGCCCTTCGAGGTTGAAAGCCGCGGTCAGCAGATCGTAGTCGGTTTCGAGATATTGGCGCTCGCTGATGTAGTCCGCGGCAAGGGGGTTGATCTGGCCACTGATGGCCGCCGGACTGAACAGGTTGAGGGGGACGCAGGATGGGTCCGGGCCTTCCGCCACGATTCTGTTCAATACGTCTAATTCAAAGCCGGCGCCGGCAGCGTAATACAACTGCAAGGGATCGAAAACACATTGCAGGCTGCCGTCGGGCGCGACACCGCTGGAGAGCGAACGCGCGAGCTTGTCTTTCAGCCAGGAGTCATAGTTCCAGTTGGCCCGGCTCCAGGAATAGCCGACGTACAAATCCCAGGAAAAATCGCCGCGGTCTCCTTCGAGCCCGACGTTGAACGCGGTGACGTCGTTGCCGACGTAGGTGTCGTTGTCGAGCATGTTGTAACTCATGACAACGGGCCGCGAAGTGCCGCCTATGAAGCCAAAGGGATTGGTGGGATTATTGGGGTGGACGAAAGGAAACAGTTGCCGGTGACCGTCGGTGATGAAATTCTCCCGGCGGCTGAAATAGAACTCGTAAGTCGCGCTCGCCGCGCCGAGCGCATCGCCGAGGTTGATATCCAACTGGCCGTCGCTGTAGGCCTGCACCAAATCGCGTCTGGGCAGCAGGTCTTCGATCATCCAGTTTTGGTCGTCGCGGAATCCGGTTTCCACCAGGCGGCCGCCGTCGGGGCCGACGGTCGCCTGCCGCCGGGGAATACCGAGGCCGAACAGGTCGCTGGTGCTGTCCGGCACCATGGACACGGCGCCGGGCGCGAGGCCGTAGACATCGGCGTAGCCATTGATCGAACCGAAACAGCGGTCCCGGGTTGGCGCGAACAGCGAGGGGTGCAGTTCGCCATTGGTCATGGTGCGTTCATTGCAGAGGCTCCAATCGTACTCCGAGCGCGCGACGGGGCCGAAACGCGAAGCTTCAAGGGCGAAATCGATGTAGCCGCGGTCGAAAGTGCGTCCCCACAACATGCTGACGGCGCCGTAATCGGCGTCATCCTGCCAGTCGACTTCGACAATGAAATCGTCGAAGCGGCGCCGGGTGATGATATTGACCACGCCGGCCACTGCGTCGGCGCCGTAGACCGAAGACGCGCCGTCCTTGAGCACTTCGATGCGTTGCACGGCGATGAAGGGAATCGAATTCAGATCCACGCTGGCGACCTGGCCGCGCACGCCGGCGGCGGTGAAGCGGCGGCCGTTGAGCAAGATCAGGGTGCGGTCGGCGTCGAGGTTGCGCAGGCCGAAGGTGCTCGCACCCGGGCCGCCGGAGACGACAAAGCCGGTGAAGGAATTGTCGATTTGCACGCCCGATGCCAGCGCGCTGCCTTGCAGGATTTCCGAGACATTGTCGAGCCCGCTGAGCAGCGCCTGTTCATTGGTGATAACAGTCACCGGCAGGGAATCGGAATAGGTGTCGCGGCGGATGCGCGAACCGGTGATGACGATTTCGTCAATCACCGTCCCGCCGATGGCCTCGCCGAGGATGGAAGGCTGCACGGTGGTTTCTTCAACGGCCTGATCATCGTCTTCGGCCGATGCCGCCGGCTGCTGCGCGAGCGCTGGGCCGTGCAGGAACAACGCGCCAAAGATGGATAAGGCCAGCCGGCGCAGAATTTCAATTGGAGTCTTCATTGTGCTGTTTCAGCGCACGGGGCGCGCGTGGGCCGAGCCGCGGAAAATGGCGTTCATGAGAATCACGTTCAACCCGTCCAAATAAGCGCGCACGGTCGGGTCCTGGGTGAAAGCGATCACCTGGCCGGCGCCGCGGGGCTGGGAAACGACGAAAGGTTTGTACGCGAGCTGGCGGCGGTTTTCTTCCCACAGGTAACCACTGGTGAGCAGGTCGTCGGGCCCCTGGAAGCGCGCCACGTTGACACCGTCGTCGATGCGGATGGGTGTGTAAATATCCGAGCCGCGGATGAGCACGTTCAAGGTCGGCGCGACACCGGCGCTGAGCCAGTGTTCGGGATGCACGTCGGCGCGGGCAAGCACGCCCGCCACGCCGTAGGGGTCGTCTTCAAGCGCGATGATGCTTTCGCGGTATTGTTCCTCTTCCGTCAGATACGTCCCCGCCACGGTGGCGCCCTCTTCTTCCTCCGCGCCGGACTCGACTTCCACCACGGCCCGTTCGCGCCGGACCGCGAGCAGGCCGACTTCGGGGTCGGCGAGGAAGCGCGTGGCATTGCCCATGGCGATCAGTACACCGCCATCGCTCACCCACCTGCTCAGATTGTCGACGCCGGCCGCGCCCAGCGTGCTTTGATAGCTTCCGCCGGCCGTGAGCGGCAACAGCAGCACCTGGTAGCGGTCCAGGTCGGCGCCTGCGAGGCGGTCGCTGCGGATTGGCGTGACTGGATAATCGAACTGGCGTTCGATCACGAACCGCGAATTGCCCGCGCTGTAGGCCGCGGTGGGTTCATCCCAGGCCATGGCCACTTTGGGCGCGTTGAAACGCACCACATTGCCGCTGCCGAAGTTGGGGCCGTCGGTGACCCAGCTGTCGTTGACGGCGATGACTTCGGCGCCGGTTTCGGCGGCCAGCCGTGTCATGGTCTCGAACAGCCCGCCGGGATTGTCCGCCACATCGATGATCAATGTTCCCGCCGGGTATTCCCGGTCGAGGTTGGTGAACGCGAGATCGTTGCTCTTGATTTCAAGGCCCGCCAGCAGCCCCTTCGCCAGCAGGCGCGCCGCCGGGGCCGTGCCCCAAGGCACCAGGTAGGCAACCGATGCTTCGCCGCCTTGCACTTCGGTCGGAACAAACAAATCGGGTCCGGCGGCTTCGAACTCGCCCGAAGGAACCTGGTCGCAGATATTCATCTCGACATTGAACATATGCGGTAGCGACCAGGCGGTGACATCGTAGATCTGGTCCGGCAGATTGTTCGCCCGGCGCTCTTCCTGTTCGGCGAGAAAGTCGTCTTCCATGGGCACCTGGGGTTCGAGCAAGGTGCGAACAAAGCGTTTGGCGGGCTGGTCCGCCCGGATCAAGTGGCTGCCCGCCGCATAATCGATGCCGCAGGCATCGAAAGCCCCGGTCGCGCGCGAGACTTCGACGCCCTGTTGCGTCAGCAATCCGGCGATGCGGGTCACGGCGGCCTGGTCGGCCTGCAGCGGGAACAGGTAGGCGCGGTTTTCCTCTTGCCCGCCTTCCTCGATGGCGCTGAGCTGATAGTTGTAGAAATCGCTCAGAAACTTTTCGCGGTTGACGGCAACGGTTTCCGCGGTGGAAAGCGAAGTCAGGAAATGGTTGCGCACCGTGTAGGCATAGGTCAGATCGTTGCCGTCGTACTGGCGGAACACCAGGCCACGGGAGGATGCCTGCTCGTAGGTCATGGCGATGCCGCCGTAATAGGACGGCCAGCTCGCGCCGTAGCCCGGATAGAAAGCGTCGTAAATTTCGCGGGTGAAATAGTCCAGGCCGAACTGGTCGAACCATCTGGCGTGGTTGCGGCCGAACAATTGCAAGCTCTCGGTTTGGTCGGCGGCCAGGTGCGGATTGTAGGGGATGGCCTCGGGGGCGAAAAAGTAGGTGCTGTCTCCGCCCATTTCGTGGGCGTCGACGAAGACCACCGGATACCATTCCTGCAAGGCTTCAACGCGGCCCTGGGTTTCCGGCTGGGTCATGATGAACCAGTCCCGGTTCATGTCGAACAGGTAATGGTTGGTGCGGCCGCCGGGCCAGGGCTCGTCGTGCTCCGCCGAGAGCCGGTCGGAATCGGGCTCGAGGCCCAGTGCGGTTGTGAATTGGTGGATGAAACGGTCGCGGCCGTCCGGGTTCTGCATTGGGTCGATGACGACCACGGTGTTGTTCATGATGTCGGGCACGCGCGCGTCGCCGCGGGAGGCGAGCAAGTGATACGCGGTCAACATGGCGGCGTCGGTGGAGGATATTTCGTTGCCGTGCACGCCGTAGGAGAGCCAGGTCACCGGCGGCTGATTCTCGATGAGGGCGGCGGCTTCCCCGCTTGAGGTTTGCCGCGGGTCGCGCAGGGCTTGCATGCCGGCTTTGACGTCGTCGATTCGCGCCATGTTTTCCGCCGACGAGAGCACCACGTAGATCAGCTCCCGGCCCTGCCAACTTTGCGCGTATTCGACGAATTGCACGCGGTCCGGCGCGGCGGCGGCGAGGGCTTCAAAATAGCGGACCGTGTCGCGGTGCCAGGTGATTTGCTCGCCGGGGGCGTAGCCGAGCACTTGTTCGATGGTTGGAATCGACGGGTCGTAGTTGTCGTCGGTCCAGAAGCGGAAATCGTCCTGGGCGAGGGTGGCGGGCGCCAGGCAAAGCAGCACGATGGAGGCAAGTAGCAATTGAATTCTCATGGTTTATTCGGTCTCGATTGGGATCGGGAATGTTGTTTGCTTATGGTATAAGGCAGGCCGCAGAGATTCTGCGACTCCGCTTCGCTGCGCGCAGAATGACATTCGCGACTTTAAGAGTCCGCAACTCCGCTTTGCCGCGCGCGGAATGGCATTCGCGTCGTAGAGATTCTGCGGTTCCGCTTTGCTGCGCACGGAATAACGTTCGCGCCGCCTAAAATGGCTATCCCACCATTTTGTCGCAGACACTTCCCGGGCAAGTTTTTTTGTACGTCAGCCCTCTATTGCGGCGGATTCCCGATCGGTGTTCCTTCCTTGCGCCATTCGCCGTAGAGAAATTCTTCGGAGAATTCCGCGCATTTGAACTCGAGCAATTGCATGTTGGGGTCGATGTGCCGGTAGAGCGGGAAGCTGACTGTCCACGGCTCGGTGAAAGTCTGCGGATCGGTGATCGTCGCCTCGTATTGAATGTGATTGGGACCGATGTAGTTCCAGCGCTCTTCCACCACCATTTCCCAGCTATGGTGGTTGCCCGCCCGGTCGAACCAGGTGTCCGGAATTTGCCCGGTTACGCGCACCACCAGGGTATCGTCCTCCCAATGGGCGTTGGAATGTCCCATCCAGGCATCGACCTGGGAAGTGATTTCGGGCTGATCGACATAGAGAATCCGGTTGGCTTCGGCGTACTCGTAAGCGATCAGGATCACATCGGTCGATTGCACGATTTGGAACGGGAAAGGCAGATAGTTCGCCCGCGGCACGCCGGGCATGAAGCATTTGCTGAGTGGGTCGTTTTCCAGCGCGTTGGCGCGGTTGGCGTCGCGCACGCGCAAGGCCTGCTCATTGTAGGGAATGCGTCCGCCTTCGACGATGCCGAGACTGGCGGGAATCGCCGAATGGGCGCCGAACAAGCCGGGGTGCGGACCCATTCGCGCCGCGTGGGGCTCGATGTCGTAATGCGCCGAGGTGAGCGCCTGCCAGATGCCGCTGAAATCGGGCTTGCCGGAAGGCGTGCGGGGAATCTCGGCTTCCTGCGCCAGCGCGGCGGATCCAAGAAATAGCGCTATGGCAAAACCGGTCAATGTCTTGAATTTCATTTTTGATCCTTTGCAATTTGTCTGATGTCGAGCCGTGTGCTCGGAGATTCCGCGGAGCTCAGGTCCGTCCAACTGTCATTCTGCGCGAAGCGAAGCGCAGTCGCAGAATCTCCAGACCGCGGTGCTGCGGTGCCGTTCAAACGAGATTCCGCAACTTCGCATGGATTGACAATCGGCCCGCGCGCCATCCTCGCTTAGTCACGCTCCGGCAGGTCATCGCCTTGGGCCAAGCGCTGTTCGTCCACCCGCGCGCCGCGCAAGGTGTTCATCATGCCGTAATTGCCTTCGTGGCAAGCGTACTCGTAAATCTGCCCCGCAACCTTGATCATGGGCACCACCGCGGTGATCTTGTCGGTGAACGTCGACGGATCGTCGATGGTGAACTCGTACTCGACGGTATCGTAGGCGGTGCGGGTGAAGCGTTCGGTCAGCACCATGTCGTAGTCCGTGCCGGTGCTGGCGAAAGTTTGCCGGTAGCCGGTGAAATTCCTGGTTTCCACCACCAGCGTATCGCCATCCCACCAGCCGCGGGAGTCGCCGGACCACAGGCGGATGTCGTCATCCAGGGGCGGCTTCTCCACCAGCGGCACGATGCGCGCGTCGTGGATCATTTCGGTCATGATGACCGCCGTGTCCCGGTTCTGGAAGATTTGCATGTTGTTGTTGTACAAGCTGGGCACGAAGGGCGGGCCGGAATTGAAGCCGACTATGCAACGCTCGGACAGGCCGCGGTCTTCCGGACCGTCTTTCGAGATTCCGCCAACCACATAGCGCACCGGGCGTTCACCGGGAATATCGGGGCCAAGGCCGCCGAATTGCCGCGGCGCGCCTTCCACCGCGGGGGGAATCCTGCCATCCTCGGGATGAATGATGTGCGAGGTGCGCACCACATCGCCCAATCCGGCGACTTCGATCCAGAAATCGTTGTAGCCGCCGGGATTGCTGGTCGCCTCCGGGGCTTCCGGATCCAACACGAGTTGCGCCGCGGCGGCGTCGGCGGCGGCGCGGTTGGCGGCGATTTGCTCGCGCCGCTCGGCAATTTGTTCCGCGGTCAGAAACTGCTGCGTGCCATAGCGTTCCGGCCGCTGCATGGGCACGTCGGAAGAGAAATTCCACACGCCCTGCAAATCCGGCTGCCCCCATTCGGTGCGCGGAACCTGGTAATCCCCCTGCTGGGCCAAGGCGAGCGATCCAGCAAACAGGAATGCGGCAAAACTGAACAAAGTCTTGATTTTCATCGCTGGTCTCTTTGCATCGGTTCGATGTGTGCGGTCAGGTGCCAAGTGTAAACGCTGTGGCGGCAAGGTCAATGGCGATTGTGGCCGCCGAAGGGATTGCGCCAACAGGCGGTTGGCGGAATCCAGAATCGGTTAACCCCTGCGCGGGAGAATGCGCGTGAATTCTATGTGTTCGGTAAATAGCGGATTCTTCCGCTGACTTCAATTGGCCGAGAGCGCATCTCAGTCGGTCTGGCGCGAATTGAAGGCCAGCGTGTGCTTCACATGACCAACCGGGGTCTAGAGCCGCGTGAATCTTTTGCTGACACAGAAAGGGCTCCCGAGGGAGCCCTTTCAACTTGGTGTGGCGCGTTTCCTGATCAGAAAGTGTAAGCCACGCGAGCGTAGAGAATCCGACCCATGACGTCCTGCAAGCCACCGACGACACCCATGAACTCCGGCGAGCGCTGCGGTTCGCGATCGAACACATTGCGCGAGCCGATGGTCATGGCCATTTCGCCATCAAACATTTCCAGACCGCGGTAGGTGTAGGCAATGTCCATGTCGGTCCAGGCGTAAATGCCAGTGTCGAAAATGTTGCCGGGACGATAGAAGCCGCTGAAAAAGTCCATGTGCGAGTAGGCTGGTCCGTCATAGGGCAGATCGTCGATGTAGTGAACTGTGGAGACAACGGCATGGTTGCCATTGTTCCAGCTCATGCGCAGATTCGCCTTCCAGGGCGGAAGCTCTGGCGCGGCGCCTGTGCCCCAGTTGTACAATCCAGCCCGGTCCACCGGTTCTGATTCCGGGTCGCTCTGAACCAGAAACTCGTGGACATAAGTGGCCTGCAATGACAAGCGGAAGTCACCGATGTTGTCGAACCCGAACGTGTAGTTCGCGTCGATATCCCAGCCGGTGTACTTGACAAATTCGGCGTTGATCGACCCGCGGCAGCAGATCTGCAGAATTGTCGAGACATCATCTCGAGAACGAATGATTTCAGGGTTGGAACGGGGGTCGTTCACCCAAGCCTGCAACTGGTCAAGACTGGGCTTGCCGTCACCGGCAAATCCAGTTGCTTGCTTGAACACCTCGAATTCTTCGTTGAGAAGATCTTGGGCGTTCTTGCCAACAATTCGATTCTGGAAGTCGATTTCGGTCCAGCTAACGCTGACATCCAAATTGTCGAAAACCAAATCGAATCCAAGCTGCCTGGATTTGGAGGTTTCGTTGTCCAAATTTGGATTGCCTCCACCGCAGGTAGTGGTCCATGCTTCAAAGGTGCTGAACGGGTCGCTCACTGTGCCAAGTCCGCAAGTCAGCGGGTTCAACAACTGCTCCAGCGTCGGTGCGATGAACGCTTCGCCCGCTGTGGCCCTGAATGCGAGCCAGTCGAGTGGAGCGAAGGTTATTCCATACTCCGGCACGGTAGCGGACTGGCCAGTGCTAAACTCCTCGCGTCTGACCGCGAGTTCAACACCAAGATTGTCCAATACCGGCACCGCAAACTCGGCAAAGTAGGAATCGATATTTCGTGATCCGCTGCTGGCGCTTTCCTTGTTTTCACTGCCAATCCAGGTGTCGCCCGCCAACTCCTCTTCCGACGGAACATTCAGGTACTTGTCGTCGCGGAATTGGTAGCCGATTGCGGCACTGACCGGTCCGCCGGGGAACTCGAATCCACCCAATGGAACTTCACCGGTGAGCATGATATCGATCGTGGTCAATTTGTCTTCAATGACCTCAATGCTTCGGCCGGCAACGGCATCCATTACGTGGACCGTGTTGTTGTCTTCAGGATTGACGATCAGGAACGGGCTGTAGCAGGCGCTGCGCTCGTAAACGATGTCGCAATTCAATCCCTGAATCATATGCTGGATGTCGTAATTCTGATTCGACATGAATTGCAATTCGCGATAGCCATGCGAATAAGCGGCGCTGCCCTCCCAGCCTTCCAGAAACGGAACCGTGAAGTCGGCCTCGATGCTGTAGCGGCTGATGTGGTCGATATTGTCCGAAAGATTCGCGGCATCCGGTGAGTGTCCGCGAGAACGGGTGTGGGTCTTGTTGATCGGACGCAGGGTTCGCGCCACCACATCCTCGTACAGGGGAATCCAGCCGTTGGGGTGGACAATAGCGTCGGGCAGTCCGTCTCCGTTTACGTCAACGTCCGGTCCATGGCGGTCGGGCAGCCCATCGCCGTTATAGTCGACACCAAACAGGTTGTCGGCCGGGTCCGAGCAGACGAAAGGATTGAAACGGTCGAACCTGCCGCCCTTGCACGCGCGGAATGGATTGCCCGGCATTTCACCGCGCACCGCGGGCAGCTCGCCGATGCGCGAGTTCCCTGGGTTGGAGGTGGAAGTGTAAGTTCGTTCGGCAATGCGCGTGAGGAATCCTTGAAAGGACAGAGTCAGATCATCGCTGAAATCGTAACTCATGTTGCCATAAAGTTGCGTTTTCTCCAGCGGCTCGCGCGCGCTGCGTTGGTCGCCGAAATCGAAAAAGCAACTGGTACCCAGCCTCATGCCGAAAGCATTGGAGGCCACTCCCGGCGTATAGTCGGTTCTTTCGGAACCGGGGGTGCAACTTGGGTCGGCGGCACGGCCACGGGTGCCCGTGTAATTTCCGTCCTCATCGCGTACTGGCACGAACCAGTTGCCCGGTGCGTTCGAGGAAATCACCAATCCTGAATTGGCGAGGATATTGCGTTCATTCCAGGCAAGCCGGCTGTTTTGATGGAACTGACCCGCCAGAACCACGTCAACACCGCCGACGTCACCGCCCCAGAGCATTTGCACGGAATGTTCGTCGTAGTCTCCGCGCGTATCACCTTCAGCAAAAGTTTCGACTCGAAACCCGTCGTAAGAGGTGTAAGGCACGATGTTCACCACGCCAGCCACCGCTTCGTTGCCGTATAGGGCGGCGTTGCCGTCAGCCACGATATCCATGCGCTGAATTGCGATGGTGGGAATCGTGCCGAGGATGTTCTCGTTCACCAAACGCTTGCCATCCATCAAGGTCAAGGTTGAGCGCGCGCCCAGCCCGCGCAAGTCGACGGACGTGCTTCTGGAATCCTGACCTTGAATCGTATTCGTGATCTGGGATGCGTCACCGTTCACAAAAGTCAATTGGGAAACGACTTCGCCAAGGTTCAGGGTGCCTTCGGCCTCCAAATCCTCCGCGGATAGCTGAAGCACCGAAGAAGCCTGGTTGAACCCTTCCGAACGGCGGATATAGGAGCCTGTGACGATCACCTCTTCGACCACCGCCTCGTCCTGCGCCAGACTCGCGCCAGCGACAGGCAGAAGCGACAAGGAGACAACCGCACAAAGCAGCTTGCGCTTGTGGGGGGTATTGAACTGCATAGTATCTCTCCAGTAATAGCTCGTTTGTTGTCGGCTTGGAATCGGCACGCCAGGCCGATTCGATCCATTGCGCGGAACGCCCCCCATGCAGCGCGATATTCACTGAAGCCCCAGTTTGCTCGTTCGTCGCAGTCAATGTGAGCGCCTTTGCGGGGAAAGGGGTTGCCCCCTTGGGCTGATCGTGGCATTCGCGCCCGAATCCCGCTTTATCGCTTCACACCGGCTGCCGCCGCAAGCCATCGCGCCGTCGCTAGCTCCGCATCGCCGGATACTAAATAGATTCTCGCGCCAGTGTCAAACATAAATTGGCATCGATTGCGCTTGGATGGGGCAAGATGCTAGGTGAACCAGCATCATTATCCCGCAGCCCGCCCACGCCCAACACAATCTTGGGCGAATTGCCGCAACAAATTCCTTGACCTGTCGGATGCCGCATCGCGTTCGCACGACAGTTTGCAATTCGGATAAGCCGCTCTACCGCAAAAAAAGCATTTATGGACAGGCAGTTAGTCGCGCCTATCTCCAGTCGCCCAAAATTTCTCAGCAGAAAATCGGCGCCAGGCCGGGAACAGCGAAAAAATTTGACTAATGCAAGAAAATGTTTTACGAATTGTGACAACAATAAATCTCCACTTGCTGTGCCAGGCAAGGCCGTAAAGTGAAACGGACGCGAAAGTCGGCCCTTGAGAGGGCTGATTGAGAACCATGCGCGCGCCGGAGAAGGCCGACGTCCGAGATCAACCCACACAGAAACGGGAGAAAGAAAATGAATCGCAAATTTTCCTGGAAAGACCCCCTGCCGGCAGTGATCGGCGCGCTGTTGCTGCTGCCGCTCGCCGACACCGCGTTGGCGCAAGACGATGCCGTTGTCGAAGAGGTCATTGTCACGGGCAGCTACATTCGCCGCACGGAAGGCTTTACCCAAGCGTCCTCGGTTACCCAGCTCACCGCGGAGGACCTTGAGGCTGAAGGGACCATGAACCTTGGCGAAGTGGTGCAAAACCTGTCCTTCGTCAATGGCGGTGCTTCCGCCATTACCAATACCTTCCAGCGGTCCGGCGCCGATTCACGCGCCACCAACATCGACTTGCGCGGCCTGGGTGCGCGCGCCACGTTGACCCTGCTCGATGGCAAGCGGCTCGTGAACGAAAACGTCAATGCGTTGATTCCGACCATTGCCATACAGCGCATGGATATCGTCGCCGACGGTTCCGCGGCCTTGTACGGCAACGAAGCGGTGGCCGGCGTGGTCAATTTCGTTCCCTACCGCAGCTACGAAGGGCTGCGACTCGACACCTTCGTCGAGCAGGATTCCCGCGGCGACTACGACGAACACGCGTTCCAAGTGCTCTGGGGCGAGCAATTCGGCGATTTGGACGTTGTGCTCGCCGGCGAGTTTCGCCAGTCCGGCAGGCTCGGCTATGACGAGCGTCCAGTACTCGCCAACTCGGGATTGACCTGGTCTTCGACGGCACCTGGAAACTATTGGCTGCCGACTCGTGATGAAAACGGCGAATACACCGGTGAGAGGATTCGGGCCAAGGATCCAAACTGCGGAGCGGAACGGGACTTCATCACTCCTCACCAAGTGGCCAGCGTATACGGTTTTGCCCATCCCGATGGCGTCAGTTGCATGTTCGAGTATGGCGACAATCACAGCTACCGCAACCCCATTGGCGCGACCAAGTTTTTCGCCAACGCCACGTGGGACGTCAATGATGACCTGACCGTTTCGCTGCAAGGATTCAGCACGCGCTATGGCGAATTGAGCTACGGCTCGACTTCAAACCCGGGCAATCAGCGTGTCCGCGAGTTGCCCGCGGTTCGCGGCGAAATGCCCCACAATCCGTTTCGCGCGGTCAACGCCCTGGGTCAACCGCTGTACGCCGTGGACTACAATGCCGACGGCATTCCGGATCGGGACCCCAACAAGGATTTGAACGGCGATGGCTGGCCCGACCCGATTTTGACACCGAACGGCGGTCTGACCCCCTGGATTCCGCTGTACGAAGATGTTGGCATTCGCGGCATCCGCATCCTCAACAAATCGATGACGCAAATCTCCGCGCACTCGCCGGACAAGGACAACCTTTCGGACAACATGGACCGGCTGCACCGGGTCACTTTCCAGGGCGACTTCAATGTGCCCTTCCTCGATGGCTGGCGCGGAATGGCGGCCTACACCTGGAACTACCGCGAAATCGATTTCATGTCGAATCAAAACTACGATTTTGATGCGATTGTCCAAGGCTTGAACTGCGACGTGGTGAATGATCGGTCCGGCTGCTACACGCCGTTCTACATTACCGACCCAACCATGGGTACCTACGCCCACGTGCTCGACGCCATCGCCGCCCGCGAACGCGAGCAGGTGGAAGACACGCTCGGCCTGATCGACATTGTTTTCAGTGGTGAAGTGCCCATGTTCGGCTTCGAATTGCCGGGGGGGCCGGTGGCCGCGGCCGTCGGCTACCAGTACCGCGACGATGCCTATAAAAACACGCCCGCCGCTGTGGAGATCCGGGGTGCGCCCTATATCGGTGATTCGACTCCCGAGGACATCACCCAGGGCAACCGGGAAGTGGATGCGTTTTTTGGCGAATTGTCGGTTCCAGTTCTTGATGATCTGGTGTTCGAACTCGCGGTGCGGCGAGAAGAATTCAGCACGGGGCAGACTTCCACCGACCCGAAGTACGGCATTTCCTACTCACCGCTGGATTGGTTGACCTTGAGGGCAACCCAAAGCGAAGCATTCATCGCACCAACATTGGAGCAGCTGTTTCGCCCTGAAACTTGTGGTTTGAGTTCGGTGACGGACCGTTTTGGTCCTTGGGATGCCTTCACCAGCGCCTGTTCCGGTGGCAATGCGGACCTGAAGAACGAGAGTTCGGAATCGCAACAATTCGGTGTGGACTTGAGATTCGAGGATTGGGACCTGAGCGTTACTTGGAACCAGACCGACTTTGTAAACCGCATCGTTTCGGCACCCGGCCAGTTGATCATGGATATTGATTTCCTCAACTTCCAGAACTGGTCCGGATTCACTGGCACCGGCGAAGGCGCCGCGCAACAGCCGAGCCTGGACCAACTTCGTTCGTGGCTCTCCAGCGGCCTGGCGGACCCGCGCATCGTGCGCGACCCCGAAGACATCCATCAGATTCTGCTGGTGCGCACAGGCAGTTCAAACGCCTCCCAGGTCTCGGTGACGGCCTATGACATCCAGGGAAATTACAACTTCTCCCTGAATGAATGGGGAAATATACGGCTGAATTTGCTGGCCACGTATATTGACAAGTTCACCTATCAAAACAATCCCACCCAGAACGTTCGCCACGCCGAGGGTCTGTACAACATAGCAACCGATGCGGCGCCGGCGCTGCCCGAACTGAAGGCGAACCTGCGGGCGGTCTGGTCAATGGGCAACCATACGGTAAACGCCACGATTCACTACGTCGATTCGGTCGAATACAAAACCGAGAGTGAAGACGGCCAGGGCAACCGCACATATGTTGGCGGGCCAACCTACGGCAGTTCCTTCGGCAATCCCGCCGTGGCCAACAGCACATACAATGTAGGCCCCTGGATCACCGAAGCCGGCATCTTCGCCTGGACCGACATGGACATCGCCTACACGTACCGGGGCTTCGAGTTCTGGGATGGCGAGTTGGCATTCACAATCGGCTCGCGCAATGTGTTTGACCGCGAAGCGCAGCGCTCACCGCTGTTCTCCGGCGTCATCGGCCAGTTGCAGGATCCGCTCGGCCGCATGATTTACGGGCGCGTGGTGTACGATTTCTGATCACCCCTTCTGCCTTCTCACGCCAAAAGGGCTCCCGCGGGAGCCCTTTTGTTTCTCGTTGCTTACCTTCGAATCCGGTGCCACGTGAGATTAGGTTGCTTCGCGGGTCTGGTTTGGAAGCGCACTAGGCAAGCGCCGCAAGATTGCAAGTCAGGTTTCAGGTGTGTCTGAACCAGCGCACCCGGCTTTCGGACCAAGCTGGGAGTGCAGGACGGGCAGCAGCAACTCAAGCTTACCCTCGACACCCGCCACCCGCTCCGACAATTTCCCGATTCCCTCCTTCAACTCGTCCTTCAAACTGGACATCTGCTTGCGCAGGCCGTCCTTCATGCAGGACATCTCCTTGCACAGGTCGTCCTTCAAACTGGACATCTCCTTTCGCAGGCCGTCCTTCATGCCGGACATTTCCGTGCGCAGGTCGTCCTTCATGCCGGACATGTCCTTGCGCAGCTCGTCTTTCACGCCGGACAATTCCGTTCGCAAGTCGTCCTTCATGCCGGACATGTCCTTGCGCAGCTCGTCCTTCATGCTGGATATTTCCGTTCGCAGGTCGTTCTTATCTTGCGCAGCCTCCGAGCGAACGGCGGCGAACTCCTTGTTGAGTTTGGCTTGCAGGTAAAGCGCGAGCAGCAGCACCGGCAGCAGATTCGCCAGGCTGTCGCTCAACAGGGTGAAAATTGCGTTCCACACGGTGGGGTCTCCTCATTTCCGTTCCGGTGGCGTAGGTATAGGCAAGGTTCGCGGAAAAAGCGCAATTTCCAGCAAAAATTACCGAAGCCGCCGCACGGACCCACTCCATTCGGGGCAATCCTAACCAGAATCGCGTCGATAGCAAGTTTCCGCCAAAAAAAGTTTCAGCGACGGGCTCACTGAAAAGTCACCATTGCCGCACAGGCGCCAAATCAAATTGCTTTTGTGGGCGGTTCGGAGTCCAGCAGGCCGAGTTTGCCTTCGATGCGCGCCACGCGCTCCGAGACTTTACCCATCTCCGAGCGCACGGCCGCAAATTCCTTGTTGAGTTTGGCTTGCAGGTACAGCGCGAGCAGCAACACCGGCAGCAGATTCGCCAGGCTGTCGCTCAACAGGGTGAAAATTGCGTTCCACACGGTGGGGTCTCCTCATTTCCGTTCCGGTGGCGTAGGTATAGGCAAGGTTCGCGGAAAAAGCGCAATTTCCAGCAAAAATACCGAAGCCGCCGCACGGACCCACTCCATTCGGGGTAATCGTAGCAGTGTTCCCGGCTATGGCAAGTTTTCCGGCAACATCCACCTGATTTATCAATTTTTCCAATGAAACCGGGCCACAATATCAATTACACAAATACTTGGCCCTGTGCTACCTTGCTTCGTGAATCGTTGGGGGCGGAATTTCCTTTCGGCCCCGACACCAACACCGAACACCAGACATCAGCACAAAGGAGCAATCATGCACGATACCGTCAAATGCCCGTTCACGGGCAGCGCGCAGAAATTCGCCGCCGGTTTCGGCACTTCCAACCAGGATTGGTGGCCGAACCAGCTCAACCTGAAAATTCTGCATCAACACTCCAACAAGTCCAATCCGATGGATGCGGACTTCGATTACGCCGCGCGCTTCCAAAGCCTCGACCTCGACGCCCTCAAAGCCGACATTATCGAGGTGCTGACCACGTCCCAAGACTGGTGGCCGGCGGACTACGGCCACTACGGGCCGCTGTTCATCCGCATGGCCTGGCACAGCGCGGGCACCTACCGCATTGCCGACGGCCGCGGCGGCGGCGGCACCGGCAACCAGCGTTTCGCGCCGGTGAACAGTTGGCCGGACAACGGCAATCTGGACAAGGCGCGGATGCTGCTTTGGCCGGTAAAACAGAAGTACGGCGACAGCATTTCCTGGGCCGACCTGATGATTCTCGCCGGCAATTGCGCGCTGGAGTCCATGGGCTTTCAGACCCTGGGCTTCGCCGGCGGCCGGCCAGACATCTGGGAACCGGAAGAGGACATTTACTGGGGCGCGGAGAACACCTGGCTGGGCGACCAGCGCTACAGCGGCGACCGGGAATTGGAAAATCCCCTCGGCGCGGTGCAAATGGGGCTGATCTACGTCAACCCGGAAGGTCCGAACGGCAATCCCGACCCGATCGCCTCCGGCCGCGACATCCGCGAGACTTTCGGCCGCATGGCGATGAACGATGAAGAAACCGTGGCGCTGGTTGCCGGCGGCCACACTTTCGGCAAATGCCACGGGGCTGGCGACGCGGCCCTGGTCGGACCCGAACCCGAAGCCGCCGGCATCGCCGAACAAGGCATGGGCTGGAAGAGCACCCACGGTTCGGGCAAGGCCGGCGACGCCATCACCAGCGGCATCGAAGGCGCCTGGACGACGAACCCGACCCAGTGGGACAACAACTACTTCGAAAACCTGTTCGGCTACGAATGGGAGTTGACCAAGAGCCCGGCCGGCGCGAACCAATGGAAACCTGTTGGCCAAACCGGTGCCGGTACTGTGCCCGATGCCCACGACCCCAACAAGCGCCACGCGCCGATCATGACCACCGCCGACATGGCGATGCGCATGGATCCGATTTACGGACCTATTTCTCGCCGCTTCCTGGAAAATCCGGACCAGTTGGCCGACGCGTTCGCGAAAGCCTGGTTCAAGTTGACCCATCGCGACATGGGGCCGAAAGCGCGCTATCTGGGCAAGGAAGTACCGGCGGAAGATTTCATCTGGCAGGACCCGGTACCCGCGGTGGACCACGACTTGATCGACGATGGCGATATCGCCGCGCTCAAGGAGAAGATTCTCGGTTCCGGACTGGGCATCCCCCGGCTCGTTTCCGCGGCCTGGGCCTCGGCCTCGACTTTCCGCGGCTCGGACATGCGCGGCGGCGCCAACGGCGCCCGGGTGCGCTTGGCCCCGCAAAAGGACTGGGAGGTCAACCGCCCGCAGGATCTGGCGCAAGTGCTGAGCACATTGGAAGGCATTCAGGGGGAATTCAACGATTCCCAAAGCGGCGGCAAGCGGGTATCGCTGGCGGACCTGATCGTGCTTGGCGGCTGCGCGGCGGTGGAACAGGCGGCGCGGGCGGCCGGGGAAGAAGTCACCGTGCGGTTCACACCGGGTCGCACCGACGCCGGTGCCGAGCAAACCGACGCCGAATCCTTCGCCGTGCTTGAACCGGCGGCCGATGGTTTCCGCAATTATCTCGGAGGCAAGTTCTCGGTTTCAGCGGAAGAATTGCTCGTGGACAAGGCGCAACTGCTGACGCTGACCGCGCCAGAGATGACCACGCTGGTGGGCGGCATGCGCGTGCTTGGCGCCAACGCAGACGGCTCGGACCACGGCGTCTTCACCGACCGGCCGGGAACGCTCAGCAACGACTTCTTCGTCAACCTGCTGGACTTGGGCGTTGCCTGGAGCCCCGTATCCGACGATGAGGAAGTGTTCGAGGGCCGCGACCGCGCCAGCGGCGAATTGCGCTGGACCGGCACCCGGGCCGACCTCGTCTTCGGCTCCAACTCCCAGCTTCGCGCCATCGCCGAAGTCTACGGCTGCGCGGGTTCGCAGGCGAAATTCGTCAACGACTTCGCCGCAGCCTGGAGCAAGGTGATGGAACTCGACCGGTTCGACCTGCGTTGATCGCGCGGCTCGACAGCCAAAACACAAGAAGCGGCGCATGCGCCGCTTCTTTTTTGCCCGGCGTTTCGCGTCTGCGCCGAATCGTAATAACCCCTTCCAATTGGCCACCAGGGCACCCACAGCACCAGGATCCGCGGACCCGATCGAAGCCCGGCCCCCCACCAAAACTGCAATCGCAGTTTTGACTCCCCCTCAAGGGGGGAGTTTTTATAGTGCAATTTCAGCATTCCATGTCCCATTCGAAGTCTGTGTCTGCGGTATGCCCACAGCGCCAGGGTCCGCGGGCATGCCGGGTGAGGCTCGGTCGGCTCAGCCGACAGAAAGCGCAGCTTTCTGAGTGCCGAACGACCCGACAGGATGTCGGGGCTGGGGCTAGTCGAAGCCACAATACTCGCGCCAAGGACGGCATGCACACTCCAGCAGAATTCTGAAAAAGATTCTGCGACCAAATGACAGGAGTGCCATTTTGGAAGGTGCGAGGCGCCACACTAAAGGGTGAGGGGCGAGGATGCCCCGGTTCACTTCACTCCACACGCCCGCGGACCCGATCGAAGCCACTATCGCGTCGAAAGCCACTTTTGCGTCAAAGGCCACTTGATGTTATTTTACCCACTTCGAGTACATTTTCATTGGCGGTCAGCGGGAACTCTGGACCAGCGAGGCGCCGCGAACAGGGAATATGATCGATTTCAACGCGGCCCGCGCCGTTTTGCGAAGCAACGATCTGGGTGGATACACGGTTCCAACCCGGGGCCTGTACCCGTTCCAGTGGAATTGGGATTCAGCTTTCACCGCGCTGGGCTGGCACCGCTTCGATGAAGCGCGCGCCTGGCAAGAGGCGCGCACCATGTTTGCCGGCCAATGGGAAAACGGCCTGTTGCCGCACATATTGTTCCATGACAAGGCCGACTCGTACTTCCCCGGCCCCGAAGTCTGGGGCGCGCAATCCGCCATTCCGTCAAGCACCATCTCCCAGCCGCCCGTCTGGGCCATCGCCCTGGCCTTGATGCTGCGGGATGCTAAAGCAACCGATGCAGCCCGGACGGAAGTGCGCGAGCTGCTGCCGCGCTTGATTGACCACCATCGCTGGTGGTACCGCGACCGCGACCTGGACAATACCGGCCTCGTGCGAAGCTATCATCCCTGGGAGTCCGGCATGGATAACAGCCCAGCCTGGGACGAACCGCTGGCGCGGGTTCCGCGCGTTGCGTGGGAGTACCAACGCCGCGACCTCGGGCATGTCGATCAATCCCAGCGGCCAAGCAAACAGGAATACGACCGCTACCTGCACCTGATCGAGTTGCAGCGCAAGAACGAATTTGACCCGCGGCGGATAGACGCCGCATCCCCCTACCGCGTGGTCGATATCGCCACGGTTTCCATCTTGCATCGCGCCACGCGGGAATTGATCGGCCTGTGCCGGCAGTTTGGTCATGAGGACGCTGTGCCCGAATTCGAGGCTGAACTGGAACGCACGCGCGCCGCCATTGGTCGCTGCTGGTCCGATGAATTGCGCTGTTTTCTAAACCTGGACCTGGTTTCCAATACACCGCTCGGCGAACGCACCACGGCCACGTTATTGCCGCTGTTTGGCCTGCTTGCCGACGAGGCGCAAGCGGGGCAGATGGCGGCGTTGATTGAAGAATGGCTGGCGGCCAGCGCTTATGCCCTGGCCTCAACCCACCCCGAAAGCCCGCACTACGAAGCACAGCGCTATTGGCGCGGGCCTGTGTGGCAACATGTGAATTGGATGATTGCCGATGGCCTGAGCGCCTACGGCCACACGCAGCTCGCCGACCGGGTTAAGGCGGCAAGCCGCGATTGCATCGAGGCGGCAGGCGGCTTTTTCGAATACGTCAATTCGGCGACGGGCGCGGGCTGCGGCGGCGGCAATTTTTCCTGGGCCGCGGCGGTTCCGCTGTTCTGGTTCCAGGAATAATCAACCGCCGAAAAGCGCCGGCGTAATCCAGCCAATCAGCAACATGGCCGCGAAGGCCAGCAACAAGGTAATTGTCTCGTCACGACGCCAGACGCTTACCCGTTCGACTCCAGACGCCTCGGCCTGGGCTGTTTTGCTGGCTTGGCCGAAGGCTTGAACAGCGGCGGCCACCAGCAACGCAACCGCGATGGCCGCGAGGCAGCCGGTCACATTCCACCATAGCCAGAATATTTGCGGTTGCGCCAGCCAAAGATAAAGATTCAAACCAACGCCGGACAGCAGGCCGGCGTTGGCGCCGGCCGAGCCGACGCTTGGGCGCAGAATCGCCAGCAGGAAAGTCGCCAAAATCGGCCCGTAGAACACCGAACCGATCATATTGATCGCCTCGATCACCGTCGGCGCGATGCCGCCGCCGAAAATCGACAAAACAACAATCACCACGCCCCAGAACAACACTGTCGCCCGGGACCAGAACACATATTGCCCGCGCGCAAACTGTTTGCCGCTGAGGCGGGTGTAATCCTCGAGGCTGACCGCGGACAGCGAGTTGACCACCGAACTCAGCGAAGACATCGACGCCGCCAGCAGCGCCACGATCAGCAGGCCAATTAAACCATTGGGCAGGTATTGCACAATGAACAGCGGCACCAGGGTGTCGGGAGATTGCGGGTCCACCTGGGCCAGAAAGTCCGGGTTCATCAGCGCGAAAGTGCCGAGCACCAGCCCGGTCACGCAATACAGCAACACCACCGGAAACCGGGCAAGCCCGTTCAACAACAGGATGCGTCGCACGGAGCCTTCGTCCTTGGCCGAAAGTGTGCGCTGGGCCTGGGTTTGGTCGCAGCCGTAATACGAGGCGTAAAGCACGATGCCGCCGAAAATCATCGGCCACAGGCCCCATTCATCGCCCGCAAAACCCCAGGATTCGGTGCGCAGCACCGTCAGGCGGCTGGTGTCGACATTGGCCAAAAAAGCATCCCAGCCGCCCATGTTGCTTAGCGAAAAAAGCAGAATCAGGGCGACGCCGGAGAAAATCAGAATCATTTGGGCGGCGTCGGAATACACCACCGCCTTCATGCCGCCCTGGAACGAGTAGATCAAGGTGATCACGCCAATCACGGCGATGGCGGCGTAAAAATTGATGCCCATGGCGGTGTTCAGGATGAGCGCCGTGGCATAGATGGCGATGCTGGTGCCAAAAGCGCGGCTGATCAGAAAAACCAGCGAAATCAGCAAACGTGTGGAGAGGCCGAAACGGCTTTCGAGAAAATCGTAAATGCTGACCACGCCCGAGCGGTACAAAGCGGGCAACACGTAGACCATCAGCAGCAACATGGCGAGCGGCACGGCGAATTCGTAGGACAGCCACACCATGCCGCCGCCCTCGCGCAAACCGACAAACGCCGGCGCCGAAATGAAACTGATCGCCGAAAGCTGGGTCGCCATGGTCGACAGCGTCAGAGGGAAAACGCCAAGTTGGCGGCCGCCGAGGAAATAATCCTTCTTCGAGTGCTGCTCTTTGAAGAAGTAGCCCAGGCCGAGCAGCGCCGCCAGATAAGCGGCGATGATGAGGTAATCGAGAAGATTCATGCAGAGCCAAGATCGGCCTCAGCCTTCCGCGGCACGGATGTGCCACGGAAAACTGAAGTTTGGCCGAACAATGGGCCGCTAAAAGTCATAGCTCATCCGCAGCGCCACGCGCCGGGGAAGAATGGGGCGGCCGACGAAGAACTGCGCCGGTTGACCCGATTGCGCGTTGCCCTGCCGCGGCGAGCCTTCGGTGATGCCCTGGGTGTCGGTCAGGTTGAACACGTGCAAGCTGACGCGCAGGCTGTCGTCGTCTTCAAGCCCGAACGAGTAGCCGGCTTCGAGCCGCCACAGGCCGTAGGAATCAAGGCTGACGCTGTTCGAATCGTTGGCGAAATTGCTGCCGTGGTAGTTGTACATCAGCAGGCCGTCGAAGTTGCCTTGGGCGAAACGCGCGCCGAGGTTGGCCATTTCGGTGGGCTGGCGCCGCAATTCGTTGCCAACGATGGCCGGATTGCCGTCGGCCTTGGTGAACTCGTGCTCGCGCAAGGTGACATTGCCGTTCAGCGTCAGGAAGTCGTTCAAATACCAGGTCAGCCCCGCTTCGATCCCGTAGGCTTCGGTCGATTGCAGCGACACGTCCTCGATGATGTTGCCGGGGTTGTTCGGGTCGTTGATGAAATCGACGTTGCGGCGGTCGTCCAGCGTGGAGCGGAAGAACAAGGCCTGGGCGCTGATCATCTGGTTTTCGTACTTCACGCCGGCTTCGATGGTGTCGATGATTTCCCCTTCGTAGGAAGCGAGCCTGCCCTGGTTGAAAGGCACGCTGCGAATTTGCGGGAAGAAGAAGCCGCGCGAGGCGTTGGCGAACAGGTTGACCTCGTCGCTGAACCGATACAGCGCGCCGGCGGAAAAGGCCCACTCGGTTGCGCCGAGGGAGTCGCTGGTCAGCGAGCCGTTGGTGTAGCTGACGGTTTCGATGTTGTTGCTGACCGTCGGATCGTTGCTCATCACATATGACGAGGTGTTGAACTGGCGCACGTCGCCTTCAAGGCGCTCCAGCCGCAAGCCGATGTCGTAGGACCAATCGCCGGCTTCGATCTGGTCCGCGATGTAGAACGCGGCGCGGCGCGCGCTGCGGTCGCGGTAGCCCACCAGGCCGTTGCTCCTTGCGAGCCCGTTGCGGGTCCAGTGGTATACGGCGTTCGGGTCGTCCGCCATCACCAGATTGCCGGCGGCGTCTTCGACAACTCCCATCAATTGCACGTCAACCAGCAAGGGCGCGTTGCGGAAATCGCCAAGGTAGGTGGTGATGTAGTTCAGGTCGTCGGCTTGGGAATTGGAGAAGAATCCGCCAATGGTCAGGCCGTGGACGGTGTCGCCAAGATACAACTCGCGGCCGATGCTCGCCTCCACCGACATGTCGGTGGCGTCTCGCCAGCGGTCCAGCGTGCGGTTGCCGAACACCAGATGGTTCGGCGCCAGATTCCTGCCGGTCTGGACGTACTTGAAGCGGGCGTGGCCGTGCAGGGCCGAATCGATGCCGCGCCGGGTCAGATATTCGCTTTGGGTTTCCGGCGTGTTCGGGCCAAGGGCGTCGCCGTCCAGGAACAGGTTGAACTGGTGGTCGTAGCGCGCGTAACGCAGTTTCGCGTTGAGGGACCATTCGTCGTTGAGGTCCCGGTCAAGCACGGCGGCGACCATGTGGCCGCGGGTGAGCACACCGTCGCCGATGGGCGTTTGGAAACGTCCGCCGGGTGTGTCGTAGCCGAGCCCGACCGCTTCCACGGTGTTCATGGTGAATACTTCGGCGCCGTCGTTGCCGGCGACGCGCTCGCGGGTGCGGCCGTCGACGGGCAGCGGCAGGAAGAATTGAACGCTGTCATCGATCAACTGCGTGTATAAAGTCAGCGAACCGGAACCGTCGTCAAACTCGTGGCGGAGATTGCCGCGAATTTGGAAGCCTTGGGTGTCGAGGCCGGACTCGAGGGGACCTTCGTCATTGCGAAAGTAGCCGGAGAGGGCGTAATAGGTGTCCGAATCGGCACCGCCGACAGGGCCGCTAAAGAAAAAGTCGCCGCGGAACCTGCCCTCGTCGGCGGTTTCAATTTGCACCGTGCCGGCCGGTTCGGGCCCGCCGGTGGCGGAGATGTAGTTGATGATGCCGGCCACGGAGCCCGGGCCGAACAAGTTGGAAACACCGCCGCTGACGAATTCCGAACGCTCGATGCCAAGGTCGTTGCGGAAGTAAACGTCAAAAGCCGAGGAGTTGAGCCCGAATGTCGTGAATGACGGCATGCCGTCATACAGCAAGGGCGTAAAGGAAAACTGGCCGCCGGATGGCAGGGCGCGGTGGAACACGTTGGTGGCCACTTCGCCGCCGCCGCCTTCGGCGCTGATGCCGGGCAACTGGGTCAGAATGTCGGCCTGGCTCGAAGAGTTGAATGACCGCAGATCCTCTTCGGTGAACTGGGACACCGACTGCGGCGTGTCGAAACCGGTCCGCTCGACGCCGGTACCGGTAACAATGATCTCTTCGATCATTTCGCTGGATTGCTGCGCGAAAACGGAAAGGCTGGTGGAACTTGCGAGGAATGCCGCAAGTACGGAAAGCGCGGGACCAAATCCCGCCAGACGATGCTGTTGCATTATCGTACCCCCTTAAAACAAACTGAGACTCGCCGCGCGGCGAGCGCGTTATTGTATTGGACCCACAATGGGTGAATGATTAAGAATATACCCGCAGAGTGTGAATAACAATACGATATCGGCAAATATTTTGGATTAATTTACGCATTTTGCGCTTGTTTGCTGCCGTTAGCGGAAGAAGTATTTCGTGAAAGGGAGCGCCGCCGCGCCCACCGAGGCCGAGTCGCCCCCCGCCTCGGCGGCGATGATCGGCGGCAGCGGGCGTTCGAAGGAACGTCGGCGCTGATCAAAAATCTCTACGTGGGGAATGACTTTTCGGATCAAGGCCTTGGGTATCCGGCCGCCAACGACGATGGCGGCGGGATCCAGCAGGGCCGCGCCCGCCGAAGCGATCAGCGACAGCGAGTCGCGCACACGGGCGATCCATTCATCGACACCGGGCCAGTTCGGGTCGAATCGCATTACCAGCTCGGACACCGAGCCGACGTCCACGCCTTCGCGACGGACCAGTTCGCGCAGCAATTTCAAATTCGGGTGCGGATAAATCAGCGGCGGCAACAATTGCCCCAATTCTCCCGCGTTGCCGAAGGCGCCGCGCACGAGGCGCCCATCGACAATGACGCCGCCGCCGACTCCGGTGGCGATATAAAGGTAGACAAAATTGCTCGCCCGGCGGCCGACACCGAACAGGCTTTCGCCGATGGCCGCGGCGTTGCCGTCGTTTTCCACCCAAACCGGCAATTCCAGATCCTCGGCGAGGGCTTGTTCGAGATTGATGTTGGCCCAATCTTCAAGAATCAAAGGCGTGTTGACCTGGCCCGTCTCGCGCATGAAAGTGCCCGGAATGCCCACTCCGGCGGCGAACACGCGGTCCGCTTCGATGGACCAGGCCCGCGTCAATTCATCGATCATGCCGCGCAATTCTTCGACCACGGTATCGTGGGACATGGTTGGCAAAACACGCATGCGGCTGTCGATGATGTCTCCACCGAAATTCATCAGCGTCACCGCCACCGCGTCCCAGAGCAGGGCGATACCGAATGAGTAGGCGTAATCGGGAACGATTTCGATCTTGACGCTGAGCTGGCCGCGCTTGCCGCTGGAAACCCGCTCGCCGGGCCGCAGAGAGCCACGCTCCACCAACCGCGACAGCAACCGCGAAACGGTTTGCTGCGGGCGGTTGATCGCTTGCGAGATCTGCGCCTGGGTCATTGGGCCGCGCCGCAGCACGAGCCCGGTGATGGTTTTTTCGGCTTCGCTGTTGGACTCGAAGCGGTCGCGAAAGTACTCCACTTTGGTGGGGTCGAAAACAGCCGGCGCCGCGGGCGGCGCCTCTTTCACTCCACGTTTGCTCATTGCGGGCCGGACTTGGCGGCTGTCTTGGCTTTGGCGGTGTAGCGCCGCAGCAAACTGGAGGTGTCCCAGCGGCCGCCGCCCATTTGCTGGATTTCAGCGTAGTACCCATCGACGATTTCGGCGATGGGCAACTCGGCGCCGATGCGCCCGGCCTGCTCCAGGGCCATGCCCAGGTCCTTGCGCATCCAGTCCACCGCGAAGCCGAATTCATACTCATCGCGCAACATGGTGCGGCTGCGGTTGCTCATCTGCCAGGAGCCCGCGGCGCCTTTTTCGATGGTTTCGACCACCGCCCCGGCGTCGAGTCCGGCGCGCAGGGCGAAATTCAGCGCTTCCGCCAGGCCCTGCACCACGCCGGCAATGCAGATCTGGTTCACCATTTTGGTCAGTTGGCCGCTGCCCACCGGGCCGATCAGCTTGCTGAAGGCGGCGTAGGCCGCCAGCGTGGGCGCGGCGCGTTCATACACCGCCTCGGCACCGCCGACCATAATTGTCAGCTTGCCGTTTTCCGCCCCCGCCTGGCCACCGGAAACCGGCGCGTCGAGAAACTCCACGCCGCGTTCCGCGGCGGCGTCCGCCAGCTCGCGCGCCAGCGTCACCGAGGCCGTGGTGTGGTCGATCAAAATGGCGCCCGGCTTCATCGCCGCCAAGGCGCCGTCCGCGCCGAGCACCACTTCGCGCACATCGCGGTCATTGCCCACGCAAAGCATGACGATGTCGCACTCCCGCGCCGCTTGCGCCGGAGTGGGCGCGGTTTCACCGCCATATTGCTGCGCCCATTGTTGGGCTTTTTCCGAAGTGCGGTTGTAAACGCGCACCGAACCGAATTGCTCTTGCAAATGACCGGCCATGGGATAACCCATGACGCCGAGTCCGACAAATGCCAGTTTCATAATTGCTCCAATTTTTCAGTGGTTCGACAACGCCTGGTATCCACCGGCCCGCGATTCGCGGCAACGCCCGTGCAACCCGGCAATGGCCAACGGTCAGATCAGATCGGATTTCCAGTCCTGACGCAGCGCTTGCACCATTTCGCCCATGCTTTCGAAGCGCTCGTTGGGGTCTTTTTCCAGGCAGCGCAGGGCGATCTGCTCAAGCAGCTTGGGCACGTGCATGGAAGTCGCCTGCGAAGGCGGCGGCGGCGTGTCGCGCAACACGCTTTCGATGACCTGGTGCATTTTCTCGCCGCTGGCGGGCGGCTTGCCGCACAGCACCTCGTACATGACGGCGCCGAGGCTGAACACATCGGTGCGGTAGCCGATATCCGGGTCCCGGTTGATCTGCTCCGGCGACATGTACCAGGCGGAACCCTGGGCCTTGTGTTTGCCGGTGATGTTCATATCGCCCACCGCGACCGGCTGGCGGCCGATTTCATCATTCATGCCGTCGCCGCGGGCGCCCCAGACCTTGGCCAGGCCCCAGTCGAGCAAAAGCACTTCGCCGTAGGGCCCCACGAGGATGTTTTCCGGCTTGATATCGCGATGCGCCACGCCGTGGGTGTGGGCGTAATCGAGGGCGTAACCGATTTGTTTCACCACGTCCATAAGCTGGGTCAGGTCGTAGCGCGCGCGGTAATCGAGAATTTCGCGCAAGGTGTAGCCGTGCACGAGTTTCATCGTGAAATAGGGATTGCCGCGCGCGTCGCGCCCCAATTCATAGGTGGGCACCGTATTGGGATGCTGCAACATGGCGGAGACGCGCGCCTCCCGGATCAGCCGCTGCTGCTCCACTTCGTCTTTGGCGAATTCGGGCCGCAGGGTCTTGTAGCAGACGAAACGCGAGAGGTGCTGGTCCTTGCAGGACTTGATCAGCGACTTGCCGCCTTCGGCGATGGTGCTGAAAAAGGCGTAGCGGGTGCGCTGGTCGATCTTCTTCGGCAGCGCCTTGTCGGTTTCTTCCAGGAATACCGAATCATATTCTCTGGGCGGCTCGGGAAAATTGAGCATGAGCTGAGCCTGCTGCCGTGCCTGGATGAAAAACCGATTCGGCACAGTAACAGATATCCAGCGGATTCGCAGCCAGCGGCGGCGAGCGGCGCCGGGATTGTTCCCGCCTCCCAAGAGGGATCTTTGATCGGCGGAATGGGTGTCCCATTGGGCGCGCCATCGGGCGGGTGCGTGTCCCACAGGGCGTGTCCCATCGCGGCAGCCTCCGGGAAGGTGGGTGTCCCATGGACTCTTGCGGACTATAATCGCGGCGAATTTAGGGATTTCGGGAGTGGTTCATGGCCAGCGCCGACCGGGCGGTGAATTTGCAGCGCGGCTCGCACGCTTTCGTCGAAAGCGCGTTTCACGTGCGCTACGCGGAGACCGACAACATGGGCGTGGTGCACCACGCCAACTATCTGGTGTATTTCGAGGAAGGCCGCAGCCAGTACATGCGCGATATGGGCAGCGACTACGCCGAAGTGGAAAAGAGCGGCTTCCAACTGCCGGTGACCGAGGCCCAGGTGCGATTTTCCGGCAGTCTTTGTTATGGCCAGATCGTGCGGGTGCGAACCTGGATCGCCGAAAGCCTCAGCCGCCGCCTGACTTTCGCCTACGAAATTCGCGTCGACGACGAAAGCGAAGTCCGGGTCACCGGCTTCACGCGCCATATCTGGACCGACAGCGAAGGCAAGGTTACCCGTCTGCCCGAGCTGTGGCGGCAACATTTCCGCATCCGGGGCCAGTGAGCGCCCCTCAGTCGGCGCCCGCGGCCGGCGCCGCGTCCGCCAGCGACTGGACGCGCTGGTAGAGATAGTCCGTCAGTTGCCGCCGCCCGCCCAACTCCCGCATCGACGACCAGGGTATGGGCTGGCCAATCACCACGCGCAAGGTCTTGCCGAACTTGTTGCGGGCCTCGTGGATGAGCAGCGCCATGCGCAGCGGCTCGGCGATATGCGAGGCGATATGGAATTTGCGGCTGTTGCGGCCGTGGAAATACACCGGGATCACCGTGGCCCCGGCGTCGCCAACGATTTTCGCGGCGAAATTGGTCCAGGGCCCGTCGCGCACCTCGCCGAAACCGAACTTGTCGGCGGTGGCCACCGCGCCGGACGGAAAAATCAGCACCGGAATCCGCTTCTCAAGCGCCGCCAGCGCGAGTTGCCGGGAACGGATGTTGGTTTTGCGCGCCGTGGCCGTGTTGGTGAAGTCGATGGGCAGGAAGTAAGGCGCCAGATGCGGGTCCTGGCACAGCAAGCTGTGAAGCATGATGCGGAAATTGCCGCGCAACTTGACCGCGATATCGCACAGCACCATGCCGTCGACGACGCCGAAAGGATGGTTGGCGACAAAAACCAGCGGCGTCTCCGGCGCCAGTCCGGCAAGCATGCCCCGATCCATGTCGAGGCGGATTGAAGCCGCGCGCAAACCTTCCTCGAAAAAATTGTCTACGCCAAGCTTCCTTCCTTTAAGTTGCCAGTATATTCGCTCGATCCGGCGGCGCCCGGACAGCAGTTCCAGCATTTCTATCAGCCGCCGTTCCAGCCATGAATCCTGCGGCTGGACGTAGGACACCCGCGGCGGGTCGCGCAGGTAATGGGTGAACTGCGGGTCCACTTCCAGCGCCTGGACCGAAATTGCCGGCTCGCTCATGAATCAGTCATCCGACCCGAGCGCGACATGGTAGGTGAAATAGCCGGTGAACATTTCTTCCCAGCTTTCTACGCCGAAACGCAGTTCCGCGTCCGGGTTGGGATTGTTGGGATTCGAAATTGAGTTGTCGAATGCGCCAATGACGTGCAAGCTCGCGCCGGCGGGAATCGTCAGCGGCGCATCGAGGCGGTAGTAGGGCTGCCAGCCGTAATTGTAGGCCGGCACCGAAAGTATCTCTTGCAGTGACGCGCCGGGTTCCCGCCAGGCGAACTTCATTTTCTTGCCGCGGAAGTTCATGCGCGCGCGCACGCCGAGCAAAACCACGTCGCGCTCCAGCGCCATGCTCGCGCGCAAGGGAAAATCGGGCACATTCGGCGGCAGCACGAAGCGGGTCGAAACCGCCGCGGTGAGGATTTCCCGCCGCGGCGGCTCGTCGGCGAAATACAGCCCGATGCGGGTCTGGTCGCTGGTTGACTGACCGTTGGTCACATAATGGAATTGCATGGAGAGTCTGTCGTTGGGGCCGATGCGCACGCCGCTCCCGGCGGGAAATTCCCGCAGCAAATCCTGCCCGGGCGCGTAACCGTCGAGGAACCGGCGCTCGCTGGTTTCCTGTTCGCGCTCAAGCCCCCAAAAATCTTCGCCTTCGCCGGTGACGAAAATCATCAAATGGTGCAACACCGATTCATCGCCGGGCATGTATTGCAAGGCGCGCACCCACTTTTCCCCGCTCAGCCCCAGTTCCGCTTGCCGGTAGCTGTAATCGAGCACGCCTGTCGGCGGGATGTCTTGGCGCGGCGCTTGCACGATATGATCGGGTTCGCCAAGCCGCCATTGCTGCATCGGCGCCTCAGCCAGTTGCAGCAGCGGGTCGGCCCGCCCCTGCGGACCCGGAGCGCCGGCGTCGACCCAGTTGATCAGCACCTGGGCATCGGCGCTGGCGAGGTATTGCGCGTCGGCGGAATGGCCGATTGCCGGGTCAATGCGCATCGGCGGCATGCGCTGGTTCAGCAAAACCTCGCGGATCATGGGCGACCAGCCCAGCAGCATGAGATAACTGTCCAGGGCGAAGGGGCCGACACCGCCGCGGCGGTGGCACATGCCGCAATTTTCGATGATGCGCGGGGCCACCTCGGCGACATAATCCGGCGGCTCGGCCAGCATTGCCTCGCGCGCGGGATAGCGCAGCGGGCAATCCGCGCCAGGCTGGGAGTGGATGCTGTCGGCGATGCCTTCATCGAGCAGCGTCCGCAAGGCTTGCTCGAATGCGGCATCCGCCGCGCCGCGGTAGAACAGTGACAGCCGCTCCGGGTTGAGCAAGACCACTTCCCCCGCCTGGGTGAATTCCAGCGCCGCGGAAACGAGTTGTCCGGCATCGTCCAGAATCGGCAGCTCCGGGTCCAGGCCGCGCAATGCCTCGCGGCCCTGTCCATCGGCATCGATCAACAGGAAGGAGATGCCCGCGGCGCTGAAACGCCCGGCAATCCCGGCGTAGTGTTCCGCCATGGAGGAATTGCCGGGGCAGCTCGCGCTGTGGGCCATCAAGGCCAACGCGCGCGCGTGGCGATAGCGGCTCAACTGGTGGAATTCGCCATTCTGATCAAGCAGGGCGAAATCGTCGATTCGTTCCAGGGCCGCCCGGGCCGGCGCCCAAATCAACGCGAGCACCAGCGGCAGGACCGCTTGCGCAAGCGTTTTTCGAAGCAGTTTTCCAAGCACTTTTCGAAGCCCTTTTCGAAGCCCTTTTCCAGGCAGTAATCGCAACACGGCAAACCGGAAAGGTGCGGCCAATTTCGCGCGCCGCCATTAAACTATTTTCCGGGGGGCGATTGCCAGTTGCCGCGCCGGCCGTTCACACCCGCCAGGGCCGGGCGGTCTTCTCGAGCCGTCGGAACAGCAGCGACAGGCCGAAACACAATGTGAAGTACAGCGCGGCGGTGGTGAGCCAGGCTTCGAAGATGGCGCGGGTCGAAGACACCAGTTCGATGGTCTTGTAGGTCAGCTCCTGCACTGAAATCAGCGAAACTATCGAGCTGTCCTTGACCAAGGTGATGTATTGATTCGCCAGTGGCGGCAGCGACTTGCGCAGCGCCTGGGGCAATACGACAAAGCGCAGTTCGCGCAGTCTGCCCATGCCGAGCGAGCGCGCCGCTTCGCGTTGCCCCGCATCGACCGATTGCAGGCCGGCGCGGATGATTTCGCCGACAAACGCGCTTTGGAATAGCGCCAGCACCACGGTTCCCGACAGCAACGCGGGCAGCAGGCGGGGGTCGCCGACGAAAAACTCCCAGATGCGGGCGTTGTCGCCCTGGGCAAGCGCCCGCGCCCAATCGTCGATCGCCAAGGCGGCGATCAGTTGCTCGGATAGAAAGAAATGGAAGATGAAGACCAGCACAATCGGCGGCACATTGCGCAAACATTCGAGGTAGGTTCGCGCCAGCCAGCGGATGGCAAGGTGGCGGGAGCTGCGCGCCAGGGCGAGCAGCACGCCGAAAATGAGCGCCAGCACGCTGGCGTAGATGCTGATGCGCAAGGTGGTCAGAAAACCGGTCACGAACAGATTGGCGACCCAGCGGCCTTCGGCCTCGTCAAAGCGGAACAGGTATTCGGGAATGATTTCCCAGCGCCAGACGTAGTTCAGCCTGCCGTCGATCTGTATCCAGACAAAAGCGGCGAAAGCCGCCAGCGCGGCCAGCAAGGCGGCGTCGATCCAGGTCAGGCGTTTCAACAATGTTTGCATTTGCATCTTGGCTTCGATCCGTCGCCGACGGCGACTACCATGGAGCGGTGTCGTGGAAGTCATCGTTTATTGCAGCACTTGGCTGGTCCAATCTTCTGTTTTGAACCAGTAGTCGTGGCGTTCTTGCAGCCAGCCGGTGCGCCAGTGATGGGCAATCCAGTTGTTGAAGAAATTGAGCGCGTCCGGGTCGCCCTTGCGCAGGGCGAAACCCTCGCCGAGGGGGTTGAACACCTCGTCGAATGGAACGCTCAAGCTTTCGGGGTAGCGGCGCGCTTCGAGCGAGGGCAGCGGCTCCGCGGCCATGGTGGCGTGGGCGGCGCCGTTGAGGACCTCTTGCACCACGGCGCCCTCTTCGTCGAAAAGCAACAGTTCGGCGCGGGGAAACCGCTCGGCGATGACGGCGGCGGGGACCGCGCCGCGGCGGGCGCTGAAGGTCACGTCGGGGCTGTCCAGATCTTCGAGTGCGAAGCCCTCGGTCAATTCCCGATTGGCGAGAATCGTCATGCCGGAAAAGGCGTAGGCATTGGTGAAGTTGACGGTGAGATTGCGTTGCGGCGTGATCGACATACCGCTGATGATGAGGTCGAACTTGCCGGCGAGCAGGGCCGGAATGATTCCGTCCCAGGCGGTGGGCACGAACTCCACATCGACCGCCATGTCCGCCGCCAACTTGCGGCCGACATCGGGCTCAAAGCCGATCAAATCGCCATTTCGCGCCCGCATCGACCACGGCGTGAACGTGGACAGGCCGATCCGGATCACGCCGCTGCGTTTGATGCTTTCAATCACGCTTTCCGCGGCGATCGAGCGGCTCGCGTCCTGGGCCTGCGCGGGCGAAGCGCCAATGGAAACCCATCCGAGCCAGAGCAGCAGCGCGGCTGAAAAATGTCTTGCGCGAACAAAAATTTTCCCAATCACTTGAACCTCCCGTCGGCGGCGAAACGTTTTTCCAATTGCGCGGCCGCCATGGACAACAACAAAATCACGATCAGATACAGCGCCGCGATGGTGAACCAGATTTCGAAACTCATATAGGTTTCGGAGATGATATTGCGACCGGTCGCGGTCATCTCGACCACCGCAATCACGCTGACAATGGCGGAACTCTTGACCAGATGCGCCGCCTCCCCGGTCATGGGCGGCAGCAGAAACTTCAGTGCCTGGGGCAGCACGATGTGGCGGTACGCCTGCCGGGTTGACATGCCCAGTGAACGCGCGGCCTGCAATTGCCCCGCGGCGACGGAATCGCAGCCGGCGCGCACAATTTCGGAGATCAGCGCCGCGTGGTAAACACCAAGGCAAAGCACCGCCGCGGCGTAACGGTCCAGGCCGAAAATCGGCCCCAGCACATAGTAGAAAAGGTACAGCAGCACCAGCAGCGGCGTATTGCGCACCAATTCCAGGAAGGTCACCGCCAGCGCGCTCCCAACCAGCAGTTGCGACATGCGCAGCATCGCCACCAGCGCGCCGAGGGCGCATGCCAGCAGGTAGGCGTACAGCGAGAGTTGCATGGTCGCCCACAGGCCAAGGCTGATTTCGCCCCACTGGAAACCTTCATCGCCAAACCGGAACAGGTATTCCGGCACGCGATACCATTGCCAGTTGTAGCCCATGGTTTCGGCGCCTTGCAGCGCCGCTTGCGCCAGCAAGGCCATCAACAGCAGATACAGCGCCACCGAAACCGCGCCGGAGCCCGCGATCAGCGCCGGTCGGCCGCGGGCCGCGGCCGGCAATCGCGCATTCGAATCCATGCTAGTGCTCCAGAATCCGGTCCAAAAAGCGCCGGCAGCGCTCGCTTTCCGGCGCCGAGAAAAATTTCGCGGGCGGCGCCGATTCGACAATTTTGCCTTCGTCCATGAAGACCATCCGGTCGGCTATGCGGCGCGCGAAACCCATTTCATGGGTGACGCAAAGCATCGCCATGCCGCTTTCCGCCAGATCGATCATGACCGCGAGCACTTCCTGGATCATTTCCGGGTCGAGCGCCGAAGTCGGCTCGTCGAACAACATCACCTCGGGCTCCATGCACAGCGCCCGGGCGATGGCAACGCGCTGCTGCTGGCCGCCGGAAAGTTGGGATGGATATTTTTCGGCCTGGTCGAGAATGTTCACCCGTTGCAGATAGCGGCGCGCGAGTTCGAGCGCCCGCGGCTTGGCGAGTTTGCGCACGCGGATGGGCGCGATGGTCAGATTCTCCAGCACGGTCAGGTGCGGAAAGAGGTTGAACTGCTGGAACACCATGCCGACTTTCATGCGAAGTTTGCGCAGATCGGCGCCGCTGTCGGACAATTCCTCGCCGTTTACGAAAATGCGCCCCGCCGAGTGCGTCTCGAGCCGATTCACGCAGCGCACCAAGGTTGACTTGCCGGATCCGGACGGGCCGCATACCACCACGCGCTCGCGCGCGGCCAGGCGCAGGCTGATATTCGACAAGGCCTGGAAGTCGCCATAGAACTTGTCCACATTGCGCAATTCGATAACCGGTTGGCGCTGTGTCGCCAAGCTCGCCCCGCTTCCATTTTCCATTTGCTTTTTCACATCTTGTTCCGCGCCGGCGCGGCGCGGCGCGCTCCCGCCCATTTCCGGGAATTGTCGGCAAAGTAACACTTGCTTGCAATTCAGGGGCTTTCAGGCCGCGCCGACAGTGGACGATTGGCGACCTTGCCATTATGCTTTGCCCTTTCCTGGTGCGCTTGGCCCGCACGGCCATCGGCCGCACAAATCAACATTTGCCAATGCATTCAACACAGAGGAATTTTTCGATGCGACGCATGAACCAACTCTTGCCGACGTCCACCGCCCTGTTGCTGTTGCTTCTGCCCCTTGCCGTCCCGGCCCAGGATGACCAGCCCCGGTTCCTGTCATTAACGCCGCCTACGGGAGAACCGATCATTCCCTTGATGGAAGGCTGGGTCGCCAACGAAGACGGGACGACCAGTATTTCCTTCGGCTTCATCAACCGCAATACCGATGAGGATGTGGACATCCCGCTCGGCCCGGACAACTACATCGAGCCGGCCGAATTCGACGGCATGCAGCCGACGCATTTCCCATCCGGCCGCGGCACCGGCGTATTCACTGTCACCTTGCCCGCCGAGCAGCAAGACGTCGATGTCTGGTGGCGCGTGCGCACCGGCGACAGCGAAGTGCTTCAGGTTCCCGGGCGGCGCGGCGCGTCCGCGTACGAACTCGACTTCATCCGGCCGCGGCCCCAGGGTTCGCTGCAGCCGCTGGCGGCTTTCGGCGACGCCGACCCCGCCGCCGGGCTGATGGGCGGCATCTGGGATTACGGCGCGGATGTCGCCGTGGGCGAAACCATCGAATTGACGGTGACCGCGATTGACCCGGCGGACCGCGACCCGGAAGACCCCCGTTTTGGCGAGCCGCTCGATATGAACGTAGAGTTCAACAAGCACCAGGGGCCGGGCGATGTGACTTTCACCCGCGACCCCGAAGCGCCGGAGCCGGAAAACCCGTTCGACCCGGACGACCCGCGCTTCTCGCGATTCACCGGCCCGGAGGACAACGAGGCGGTGATCGAGGGCGGCGCTGGAAGCGCCATGGTCATGGTGGCGTTTTCCGCGCCCGGGGAGTACATCATCCGCGCCGTGGTCAACGTGCACAGCGCGCCGGACAGTTCCTACGGCGACCAGTGCTGCTGGACCAACGTGTATCAGCGGGTGACAGTCGGCGAATAACCGCACCCGGCGCGGTGAGGCAAGACGCGGGCGGCGGCGCGTCGACAGCCTCGCGGCGCGGTTGGGCGCCGCTTGGCCGTGTTGCAAATTGTTGCACAAAGCAGCATTTTTTCTTGCTCGCAATCATGGACTTGAGGCGTACAAGAAATTACCATTCACAAATTGTTCCTTCGGGAAAAACAAACCGAGACGAGGAGGACGAGATGAAACTGGTGCGAACTTCACTCTTGATCTGCGCTCCGCTGGCATGGTTCGCGATTGGCGCGCAAGCCCAGGACCTGAACCAACAGCATGATGTCACGTACAACAGTGATGTGGCGAGAATCATGAACGAGAATTGTGTGGTCTGCCACCGCGAAGGCGGCATCGGCCCCATGCAGTTCGAAAATTACGACCAGATCCGCCCCTGGGCGCCACTGATTTCACTCAAAGTGGCGAATCGCGAAATGCCTCCGTACGCTTATGACCACGGCATCGGCATCCAGGAACTGGAAGGCGACTGGCGCCTCGCGCAGGATGAGATCGACACCATCGTCGCCTGGGTTGAGCAAGGCGCGCCGCTGGGCGATCCCGACATCGTGCCGCCGGCTCCCGATTTGCCCGATCCGGACGCGTGGAACTTCGAGCCCCAACTTGGCGCGCCCGATCTGGTAATCCCTTCGATTCCCATGGATATTCCCGCCAACGGCAATGACCTGTGGAGCAAGCACTACGTGCCCAGCACACTCACCGCCGACCGTTGCATCAAGGCGGTGCAGGTGAAGCCCCGCGGCGACGCCAAGGCGGTGGTGCATCACGCCAACTCCTATGTGGAAGCCATGAATGAAGACGGCGAGTTCGAGCGTTTCGGCCAACTCACCGAATACGCCATGGGCAAATGGGGCGAGTTGATGCCGGAAGGCGTTTGCCGCACATTGCCGGGCGGCTCGCGCATTTCCTGGGACATTCACATGTTCCCGGGTGGCGTTGGCGCAACCGCCGAGGGTCAGATGATCAAGGACAATGTCGTTGAAATCGGCCTTTGGTTCCACGACGAGGACTATGTCGCAACCGCGCAGCCCTACAAGCAGGATCTGCGCCTGTATCCGATGCGTTCGGGCTATGAGGGCGGCCACTTGATCGTTCCGCCCCATGGCTACACGATGACCCAAGGGTTCCATTCCTTCGATCATCCGGTTCGAATCGACAGCTTCCAGCCTCATGGCCATTTGCGCATGAACGCCGCTTCACTGGAGATTTTCTATCCGGAAACCGGCCGCACCGAGCAAATCAGCCAGATCTCCAACTGGAGCGCGACCTGGCATCACAGCCATATTTATGAGGCCGACGTGGCCCCGCTGGTGCCCACCGGCGCGGTACTGGTGATCAAGCAGTGGTACGACAACACCGCCAACAACCCGAACAATCCGGACCCGGATCAGTGGGTGTACGGCGGCAGCCGCACCGGCGACGAAATGTCCCATGCCTGGATTGCGATCACGCATCTCGACGACGAAGGCTACGAAAAGATCGTCGCCGAGCGCCGGGCCAGCGAGCAGCGCTCACTGGCGGGTTCAGACTGAACCGGCCAAGGGCAACAAGCCAAGCCAAATCAGAACGAGTACTTTCCAACCCGGCGGGAGCGATCCCGCCGGGTTTTTTTCCGCGCGCAACATTCCCATCGCCAAAAAACCGGCGTAGACTGGTCCCAATCGGCGGAACGCCGAGAAGCCCCGAGGTATTCCCGCGCCGCGGCGCCACTGTCAAACTTTGTAACTCTTGCGTCGTTGTGGGGCGATGCCCAGCCGTGCTACAAAATGAAGGAACCTCATTCCTTCGGGAGCGGAACATGAATATTCGAACATTGGCGGGACTGATGGCCGCGGCCGGAATAGCTTCGGCGACGATGGCGCAGGAAGCGGGGGAAATTACCTACAACAGCGACGTCGGCCGCATCATGAACGAGAATTGCGTGGTTTGCCACCGGGAAGGCGGCATCGGCCCGATGCAATTCGAAACCTACGACCAGATTCGCCCCTGGGCGCCGCTGATCCAGCTTCGGGTCGCGAACCGCGAAATGCCGCCCTATGCCTACGATCACGGCATCGGCATCCAGGACCTGCAAGGCGACTGGCGGCTGAGCCAGGCCGACATCGACACCATTGTCGCCTGGGTGGACCAGGGCGCGCCTCTGGGCGACCCCGACCTGGTGGTTCCACCGGCGGAATTGAACGACCCGTCCGAATGGAACTTCGTTGACCAATTCGGCGAGCCCACCGTGGTGATCCCGTCGATTCCAATCGACATTCCCGCCAACGGCAACGATATGTGGAGCAATCACTACGTTCCCAGCGGCATTGTCACCGACCGTTGCATCAAGGCGGTGCAGGTCAAGCCGCGCGGCGACGCCAAGGCGGTGGTGCACCACGCCAATTCCTCGGTTGAACTCATGCGCGAAGACGGCAGCATGGAGCGTTACGGGCAATTGACCGAATACGCCATGGGCAAATGGGGAGAAATCGTTCCCGACGGCGTCTGCCGCACGATACCAGCCGATTCCATGGTGCGCTGGAGCATTCACATGTACCCCGGCGGCGTGGGACCAACCGCCCAAGGCCAGATGATCACCAACAATGTGGTGGAAATCGGCCTTTGGCTGCACGAAGAGGACTACGCCGAAAAAGCCAGATTCAAGCAGGATCTGAAGCTGTACCGCATCAGCGAACAGGACGACCTGGTGATTCCGCCAAACGGCTACCAGATGACGCAGGGCTTCCATTCTTTCGACCATCCGATTCGGGTGGACAGTTTCCAGCCCCATGGCCACTTGCGCATGAACGCGGCGTCGCTGGAGATTTTCTATCCGGAAACGGGCCGCACCGAGCAAATCAGCCAGATTTCCAACTGGAGCGCCACCTGGCATCACAGCCACATCTACGAACCCGATGTGGCGCCGCTGGTGCCCACCGGCGCGGTGCTCGTTTTGAAGCAGTGGTACGACAATACCTCGGCGAATCCGAACAACCCGGATCCGGACCAATGGGTATACGGAGGCAGCCGCACGGGTGACGAAATGACCCACGCCTGGCTGGCGATCACCCATCTCGACGAAGAAGGCTACGAGCAACTTGTCGCGGATCGGCGGGCGTCGGAACAGCGCTCGATTGCCGGTTCCGACTGACATCCCATTCTCTGCGCGAAACCCGGCGGCGCCCTGCCGCCGGGTTTTCCCTATCCACTCGACATCAGGCGGCCAAGCTGCGTTCCAGTTCGCGGATTTCGCCGTCGCGAAACCGGAACGCGTCCATTCCCGCCACACCTTTGGCGGACTCCAGGTAGCGTTTGCCCTGTTCGCGCTTGGCGTTGCGGCTGCACAGCAGCGCCAGATTCAATAGCGAGTCCCACTCAATCGCATTTGCGGCCAGGCGTCTGGCGATGCCGAGCGCCTGATCCAGGTCGCTGTGGGCGGCGCTGAAATTGCCGGCCTCGATAAACAATCGCGCGCGGAAATTCAGCACCACAGCGAGGCAAAGCCACTCGGGGGAGTCGCGCAGCAGTTCGATTTGCTGGTCGAGACTGCGTCTGGCATCGTCCGAATCGCCTTGCTGATGCAACACCAGGCTGAGCAGGGAAAAGCGCTGGCCACAGACTGAATTCGCATGCCGCGCTAAGCGCCAAGTTCCGGCCCCTTTGCCCGCGATGGCGGAGATGGAACGCTCCAGGGATGACGGATAGCCGCCTGTGTCGAGCAAATAGCGGCAGAAGTTGAATTCCACCAGCGAAATCACCCAACCGCGCGCTGGGTCGGTGCTTGCGATCGAGCGGTCGGCGCGGCGGAACAATTCCCCGGCTTTTTTCGATTTGCCGCGCAAAAAGAGGACATTGGCGGCCAATATCTCGGAACTGGCGATTGTGACCGGGTCGCCGCCACGGGCCAATCGCTTGCGCACCCGTTCGGCCCAACGCGCCGCGTCCGGCAATTTCCCCACCACCAGCAACATGCCCAGCAACAGGCAAGCCGCCGCCAACGCCTCACTCCAGCACTGCCGGGCGAGAAACCATTTCAGGCAGGCGCGGGCCAAAGCTGTCGCCTGCTGGATATCGCCAAGACCGGCAAGATTGACAGCGGCGCAAAATCGCAGCGTGACACGGCTTTCTTCGCGCCCCACGCCTCGCTGGAGCCGCGACCATGGATCGGTGAAAAAGCCGCGCAAGCAGGCTTGATCGAGATAGCGGAAGCCCGGCGGCGGATGCAAGCAACAACCATCGCGCAAGCGTCGGAAGTACAAGTCAAATGCTTCCTCCCAGGACTTGCAGCGAATCCCGTTGACCACGGCGTGGTAAAGACTCTCCCGGCTTTGCGCGGACGGCCGGGAACCGGAATTCTTCTGTCGAATCCGGTCGAACAACAACTGATTGCCGGCCAGCCATTGCGCCGGCAAATTTCTTTTCATGGCCTGCGCGATAGCTTCTCCCGCGAATTGCGACAACTGCAGCAACATGCCATCTTGCTGCCGATGAACGCGGACCACGCCCGCCCGCTCCAACGCGAAAATCCCATAGCGCAATTCCATCCGGGTCAAGCCCAAAATATCTTCGGTCAAGCCATCGACCGATCGAAAGCGGCAGGTTTTCAGCACTTCCGCAAGCCGCGTGGGACGCCCGAACAGGCTCAACAAATAAAAGAACTTGCGTTGTCCGGCCAACGGCAGCCGATCCAAATAGTCGCAAGCCCAGCGCGCCGCGGATTCACTTTCGCCGCTTTCCTCCATCAGCGGACCCATTTCCATGTAATGGACCAGATTGCCGTCGCCAACCAGTTCAAGATGTTTGCCAAGCAGTTGCAGGCTGAGGGGCAGACCTTCATGCTGGCCCAGCGCGTGGCCGAACTGATTGGCTTCGCCGCTGACGCCGCGCGATTGCAGGAGTTTGCGCGCATCCGGGGCGCGTAGCCCTTGCAGTTGCAAACATAGCGCCCTTGGCGCGCCGACCGCTTCGAGTTCGGGATTCTTCAGCCGCGAACCAATCAGGCAAAGTCCCGGATTTTCTTTCACCAGTTCGCGCAAGAGCAAGGCGAAGGCCGGGTCGGCAAACTGCCCGAAATTCGGCCCATAGCAATGCTGCAAATTTTGCACGCCATCCAGCACCAGCAAGGTTCGGCATTTCCTGATCTCCCGCAGCAGGCGCAGAACCCTGGATTCCGGATCATCGTTTTCGAACTTGGCGCCGGCGAATGCGCTAAGAGCCCGGCTGAAGAACAACTCCGTGGACGGCGCGCCGCCAGCCGAGCCACAGCCATGATGGAATGACCACAGGAAAACGGTTTCGGCGTTGCGGTAGGCATCGGTTTCCATCGCTGCAAGCCAGGCGCCGAGCAGCGCGCTTTTGCCGACGCCGCCAATTCCGGCGATTTGAATCACATTGGCGGCGCCGTGATTCCAAGCCTCGTCCAAGCGCTTGAGTTCGCTCTCCCGGCCCAGCAACTCGCCGCCGGCCTGCGTCAGATTGTTGCGGAAAATACGATGCGGTCTGCGCCGTCTGGCGCGATTGCGCCGATCAAGTAGCAGCCTGACTTCCTTCTCAAACTCCTCGTAGCCGAGGGTGAACAGATAGGAATCAATGCCGAACAGGCTCCCAATCCGAAAAAAGTGCGCATCGGGAATGGCGTCCCCGGACTGTGTGCCGCCACCGGTGCTCCATTTGCTGACCGATTGGCGGCTCACCCCAAGCAGATTTGCCAGCTTCTGGTTGCTGGTGATGTCCGGCCTGGCTTTCAACTGGTAAAGCAGCTTGAACTTTTTGGCAAGTTTTGGATGTTTGGTCATTCGCGGTGCTGGCGGGAGTTTGGGCCGTCCCCGCCCGTCGATCCTTTATCCTTAACTTCGTGGCCAAGCATAAACGCAAGCCAAGCGGCTTGCAATCGGGACGGTAACCGGGACACTACGCTTGTGGCGATTCTCACCGCGCCGTTGAGATTCCGCGGCTCCGCTTCGCCGCGGGCGGAGTTTCCGACGGATTATCCCGCGCGATGTCGCGG
This sequence comes from uncultured Pseudohongiella sp., assembly GCA_965221015.1. Classification (GTDB taxonomy): domain Bacteria; phylum Pseudomonadota; class Gammaproteobacteria; order Pseudomonadales; family Pseudohongiellaceae; genus UBA9145. Next base: position 2,814,310 of record OZ244859.1, read on the forward strand.
ATTCTCGGCACTACAAAGAGATTCGCCGGCATCGACGCGCAAAGACTTGCCCCGGCGCTGGAATTGTCGATAATCTGGCGGAATCTCCTGTCGAGGTTTGCTGTCATGAATCGATTGATGCCGACATCCGCTGTTTTGCTTGCCTTGCTGATTCCGCTTGCGCCCACGGTGGCGCAAGAAGCCTATCAGGTGCCGCGCACCATTGACGGCCACCCGGATTTTCAGGGCGTGTGGGAAAACAACACGCTGACCCCGGTGGAGCGACCCGAGGCCTATGCCGACCGGGAGTTTTTCACCGATGAAGAAATCGCTTTCCTGCAACAACGCGCGTTCGAGGTCAACGCTTCCGGCGAAGACGCGCTGTTCGGCGACGGATTCTTCGGCGCCACCGTCAGCGGCGAAATCAACTCCTACGACCCCACCACGGGCAATTACGACTCGCAATGGATCGTCGACCGCATCGTGCACCGCCGCACCTCCCAGATCATTGATCCGCCGAACGGCAGATACCCGCCGCGCACCGAAGAAGCGGTGGCCGCCGCCCGCGAACTCGCCGAACGCCGGCGCCTGCATCCGGCGGATTCCTGGACCGACCGCCCCCTCGGCGAGCGTTGCCTGTCATTCGGCGCGCCGCGGCTCGGCTCCGGCTACAACAGCTACATCCAGATCGTGCAAACCCGCGACACTGTGGCGATCATCCAGGAAATGGCCCACGATGTGCGCATCATTCCCATCATCGACAAGCCCCATCTGACCGACAAGATCAGCCTGTGGCATGGCGATTCCCGCGGCTGGTGGGACGGCGACACCCTGGTTATCGAAACCACGAACTACTCCGAAGCCAGCAGCACCGCACCGGGCACCGAACGCAAGGTGAATACCGAACGCCTGACGCGCATCAGCGACGGGCAGATTCAGTACCACTTCACGTCCCACGACCCCGGCCAGTTCAGCGCGCCGTACACGCGCGAGATCATGCTCGATTTCACCACGGACAAGATTTACGAGTACGCCTGCCACGAAGGCAACTACGGCATGTACAACATTCTCTCCGGCCACCGCGCCGAGGAAAGAATGGCGCGGGAAGCCGCCGAACAATAGGTGCAACAGTGAAGTGTCCGCCGACCGATCCGTACAATTGAGAGCGCGATTCGGATAACGGAGCTAGACCAGTTTGGCGAGGTGGAAGTTTTTTTTGCCGCGGCGGATGACGAAGTATTTGCCGTGCAAGGCGCGTTGCGGGTCGAGGGGCGCTTCGCCGCTGGTCTGAACGGTGTTGTTCGCCGAGACGGCGCCGCTGGAAACCAGGTCCCGGGCGATGCGGCGCGAGCGCGCCAGGCTGCACGCCACGAGCATGTCGAGCAACTCGGTCTCCGGCGCAAACTCGCTGCATGGCAGGCCGTCCTGTTCCAGTTGCGCCAAATCCGCTTCGGTGAGCTTTGAGACTTCGCCCGAGAACAAAGCCCCTGTGATTCTCTCCGCCGCGGCCAAGCCTTGCTCGCCATGCACGAGCCGGGTTGCTTCCCGGGCGAGCACGCCCTGCGCCGCGGGCGCGGCTTGCGAGGCGGCGTCGGCGCGCTTGATCTGTTCGATCTCAGCGGGTGCCATGAAGGTGAAGTAGCGCAGGAAATTGTACACGTCGGCATCGGCGGTATTGCGCCAGAACTGATAGAAGGCATAAGGCGAAGTCTTGCCGGGGTCAAGCCAGATGGTGCCCGCTTCGGTCTTGCCGAACTTGGAGCCGTCCGCCTTGGTGATGAGTGGAAAAGTCATGCCGAAGACCTGCTCCCGGTGCAGGCGGCGGGTCAATTCGATGCCGCCGGTGATGTTGCCCCACTGGTCGCTGCCGCCGACTTGCAAAGTGCAGCCGTGGCGTTTGAACAATTCGGCGAAATCGAAAGACTGCAAAATCATGTAACTGAACTCGGTATAGGAAATCCCCTCGCCTTCGCGTTCAATCCGCTGCTTGACCGACTCTTTCTGAATCATGCTGTTGACGGAAAAATGCTTGCCGACTTCGCGCAGAAAATCGAGCATGGCGTATTGCCGGGTCCATTCCAGATTGTTCACCAGCAGGGCCGAATTTGTGCCCGCCTCGAAATCGAGAAATCGGACCAGTTGCGGTTTGATCCGCTCGACCCAGTCGGCGATGACTTCCACCGAGTTGAGTTTGCGCTCGCTGTCCTTGAAACTGGGGTCGCCAATCATTCCGGTGGCGCCGCCAACAAGGGCGATGGGCCTGTGCCCGGCGAGCTGGAAGCGCCGCAGGGCGAGCAAGGGAAGCAGATTGCCGATATGCAAACTTTCCGCGGTGGGGTCGAACCCGCAATACAGCGTGCGGACGCCGCTGGCCAAATGCCGCTCGAGTTCCGCACCCCCGGCGAGCTGCGCGATGAGGTTTCTCGCTTGAAGATCGTCGATGATTGATTCGCGCGCCATGTCGCTCCCGTCCAGCCAACGGGAACTTTTCGCCCCCCGCGTTGGTCGAACCGGCTGTGCTCCAATATTGGGGCCATAACCGGGAAAGTTGCCGATCTTACCGCAATCGGCGGCGAATTTGGCTGCAACGGGATGCAACTGAAACAAAAAAAGTGTACTCTGCGCGGTTCGGGCCAAGTTATCGCCCATCAAGTACCGGGGTGAGGGACCTCGCAACAGGACGGATACTCGGCATGCAACCCATGCAAACCACGCAAGGCCGCTGGCGCACGGATGTCCAGAATTGGATGATGGCGCTGGTGTTCGCGGGCACGCTGGTGGTTTACGCGCTCGCTTTGAAGCCCGCCGAAACCGGCATCGAAGTGACAGAAGCGGAAACGAAGGAAGCGACCAGTGCCGCCGCCACGCCGGCCGGCTCGGAAGCGCAGGCTGGTTCTGAAGCAACCGCCGCGACTTCCGCGGCACAGACAAACGCCGATTCGCCCGCATTGCCGGAAGCAGCGACGTCGTCACTCGAAAACGCGCTGGCATCCTTCGAACAGTCTCCGACGGTGCCGGAGAAAGCCACCACATCTCTGGAACAGACTCCAACTCAGCCCGAGCCGATTTTCGAACCCGCGCCGAAACCCGCGCCATTGCCGGTGCTCACCTATTCCAACGACTGGCAATACATCGAGGTTCGCCGCGGCGACACCTTGAGCGAGTTGTTCTCCGAACTCGAACTTGAAATGGCGGACCTCGCGCGTCTGCTGCGCAGCGGCGCCGAGGCCAAGGCGCTGAACAGCATGAAGGAGGGCCACCGGCTCGGCTTCAAGCTGAACCCGGACCGCAGCCTGCGGGAATTCCGCCTCGCCCAGTCGCCGTTGGAGGAGCTGCTTTTCACGCGCAAAGCGGAAGAATTCAGCTTGCAGCGAATCGAGCACACGCCGCGCATGGAAACCGCGCTCAGAGGCGGCGTGATTCGCAGCAGTTTGCTGGCTGCGGCCGAGCGCGAGCAGGTCCCGCCCGTGCAAAGCATGCGCATGGTGGAAGTATTCGGCGGCAAGATCGATTTCATGCTCGACACCCGCCCCGGCGATGAATTCGCCGTGCTCTACGAACAGCAATTCCTGGAAGATGAATATGTTGGCGAAGGCGAGTTGCTGGTTGCGCGTTTTGTCAATCGCGGCAAGGAACATCTCGCCGTGCGCTATGAAAACCTCAACGGGCAGGTGGGATATTTCAGCCCCAACGGCAACAATATGCAAACCGGTCTCATGCGCAACCCGCTTGACGTGTTTCGCATCAGCTCCCACTTCAGTCCGCGACGCTTCCACCCCATTTTGAGAAAGTACCGGCCCCACAAGGGGACAGACTACGCCGCACCGGCCGGCACGCCGGTGCGCGCCACCAGCGATGGCACGGTAACCCGCGCTTCCCGTTTCGGCGACTATGGAAACATTGTCATCATCGATCATTCGGGCGGGCTGGAAACCCGCTACGCCCACCTGTCGCGCTTCGCCCAAGGCGTCAAGCCCGGAATCAAGGTGTATCAGGGCCAGGTGGTCGGCTATGTTGGCGCCACCGGCAGCGCGACGGGCCCGCACTTGCACTACGAAGTGTTGAAAAACGGCGTGCACCGCAATCCATCGCAAACGACCGGGCTGACACCGGCCGCGCCGGGCATCGCCGTGGAAGAAATCGAACGCTTCAACCAACACGCGCAAACCCTGCTTGCGCAATTCAACGCGCAACGGCAGGTTCAGCCCGTCCGGCAGAACGCCTCGGTCAGCGCCGACTGAATCGAAACGCCCAATCGGGAAATCAAATCGAGAAGGAAGCCCCGCAACCACAAGTGGTGGTTGCCATGGGATTGTCAACAACGAAGCGCGAGCCTTCCAGACCCTCAAGGTAGTCGACCTTGGCGCCAACCAGGTATTGGAAGCTCAAGGGGTCGACGAGAAGGCTCGCCCCCTTGTTGTGAATCACGGTGTCATCATCGGCCACGGCTTCATCGAAGGTAAAGCCGTATTGGAAACCGGAGCAGCCGCCGCCGGTGACGAACACCCGCAATTTGAGATTGCCGTTTCCTTCCTCGGCGATCAGCCGCTTCACCTTATCCGCCGCCTGGTCGGTAAAGTGCATGACCACCGGATCTTGGGATTGCACCACGGACATGTATGGTCTCCACGCCATGGCAAGATGCTCGCCATGGCTTTCCGAGCAAGACGCATTGTATCGCAGAGGCTGCGCCGCGGTCAGCCGCAAGCGACCGCGGCGGACTCAGCTCGTCCCCGCGTCTTCTTTTTTCTGGTCAAGTTTCTTGTCGAGTTTCAACAAGGCGCCTTCGGTCTCTTCCCGGTCCATTCGCGTCAGGCTGCCGTTTACCGAGGAGCCCATGACCATCTCGATCAGCTTGTAGACGACATTGCCATTGACCGTGCCTTGCGCGGCAAGTTCAATTTGCTTCGAAGCCCGCACATTGCCGTTTACGCTGCCGTTGATCACAGCGAGCGGCACTTCGATGTCGCCTTCGACGGAACCACTCTCGGCAACCCGCAATTGCGCGTCCGAGCCCTCGTCCGCCAACACTTTGCCGACGACGCGGCCTTCGATGACAAGTTCGCCTTCGAAATGGATGTCCCCGTTCACCGTGGTGGACTCGGAAATCAAAGTCTGGTCTTTCGCGCTGTTATTGGCCATGGGGCCTCCCGATTTCTTGTTCAACATGTGTACCTCCATTCACCGCTCAATCGAGCTTCCGTCTAGCGTATCACGGCAATAAGCCGATTCCTTCCAGGCCTTCCGATTCCGGGCACTCAAACATGATATTCATGCATTGCACCGCCTGGCCGGCGGCGCCCTTGACCAGATTGTCTTGCGCCGCGAGAACGATCACCATCGCCGAATCCTCTTGATAGTGTACGGCGATTTCACAAATATTCGAAGCGCGCACTTCGCGGGTGGCCGGCAATACGCCCGCGGGCAGCACCCGCACAAAGGGTTCGTCGGCGTAGCGCCTTGCAAAAACTGCTTGCAACAATGCCCCGTCGCAGCTTTCCGGGTCGCGGACCCGGGCGTAACAGGTGGCCAGCATGCCCCGGATCATTGGGGTCAAATGCGGTACAAAGGTCAATCCAACCGGTCCGCCGGCCGCGCTATCCAGGCCTTGGACGATCTCGGGATGATGCCGATGTCCCGCCACCGCGTATGCGCTGACGGACTCGGATGCTTCGCAAAGCAGATAGGGCACCGCGGCCTTGCGACCGGCGCCGCTGACGCCGGATTTCGCGTCCGCGATGAGCCGCGATTCATCGACCAGGCGGTTTTCCAGCAAGGGCAGCAAGGCGAGCTGCACCGCGGTGGGATAACAACCCGGCACCGCGATAAGACGCGCGCCGCGAATTGGCTCGCGATTTACCTCGGGCAGCCCGTAGACGGCTTCCGCCACAAGTTCCGGGCTGCCATGGCCGGCGCCGTACCAATGCTCCCAACAGGCGATATCGCGAATGCGGAAATCCGCCGACAGATCGATCACCCTGGCGCCGCCGGACAGCACACCGGCGGCGGACTCCATGGCCACGGCGTGGGGCGTGGCGTAAAACACCACATCGCAGGCGCCAAGCGCCCGCGCATCCGGGGCGCTGAATGAAAGGTCGATGTGGCCGCGCAAATTGGGGAAATGACTCGCCACGGCGGTGCCCGCGAGCGAGCGCGAGGTGACCAGGCGCAATTCGACCCGGGAATGGCCCGCCAGCAAGCGCAGCAACTCCGCGCCGGTGTAGCCGCTCGCCCCCACGATGCCCACTTCAATCATGCTAGACTGCTTCCCAATTGTGGTGGCGCAAACGGATGGCCGCGCCAGCGCCTAGCGCCAACCAAACCAGCCGCGGCGCGAACCAGCAACGCCGCGGCGCAAGCAAACATTGAATGGCCTTGAACAACGCGCCGAATACAAAGGCGCCTATCTTACACCAGCTTCGATACGGCACGAGAAAACCATTACCCGCAGCCAATGTTTCCCAGGACGATATCCTTCGCGCGCAGGGGCGGCTCGCCACTGTTGACGCCAACCACCACGGCCTCCGCCGCGAGCGGCGCGTTGCCAATCCAGTGGACTTTGCCACACATTGACCGCGGCGCACGAGTCGCGCCAGGTGCCTGGTCACATCCATGCTCTGGCTGAAATCTTTCCATATCATCGCCATGGTGTGCTGGTTCGCCGGGCTGTTCTACCTGCCGCGGCTGTTCGTGTATCACACCCTGAGCAGTGACGCGATCAGCCACGACCGCTTTGTCGTTATGGAGCGCAAACTGTTCTGGGGGATCACCACCCCTTCCGCGCTCGCCACTTTGCTGTTCGGCTTCTGGCTGTTGTTTCTGAACATGGAATTCTTCCTAGCCTGGTGGTGGATGCAGGCCAAATTGGCCCTGGTCGCCATGCTGCTGGTCTACCACGGCATGTGCTGGGCGCATATGGTCGCCCTGCGCGATGGCCGCAACCGGCGCGGCCATGTTTTCTTTCGGCTTTTCAACGAATTTCCGGTCCTGCTGTTGATCGCGATAGTCATACTGATCGTCGTCAAGCCAGTGTTGTGAGCGCGATGGCCGCCGCCAGGCCCGTGGTGCTGTGTTTTTCCGGACTGGACCCGAGCGGCGGCGCCGGTTTGCAGGCCGATATCGAAACCTCGCTCCGCCTGGGTTGCCATTGCGCTCCCATCGCCACCACCTTGACGGTGCAGGACACGAGCAATGCCGGCCGCATGGTCGCGGTGTCCGCCGGGCTGTTGGAAGAACAGGCGCGCGCGGTGCTGGCGGACATGCCCGTGCGTTGCTTCAAACTGGGCCTGCTTGGCGGCGCCGCGGCGGTGCGGACTATTGCCGGAATTTTGCGCGATCACGCCGGGATTCCCGTGGTCATTGATCCGGTCGGCGCCGCCGGCGGCGGTTTTGTTTTCGCCGACGCCGAAACCACGGCGGCGCTGGCGGAATTGCTGCTGCCAATGGCAACCGTGGCAACACCAAACACCGAAGAATTGATGCAATTGGCACCTTCGGCGAACTCGGTCGAAGACGCGGCGAGACAATGGTTGGGGCGCGGTTGCCGCAACCTGCTGGTAACCGGCGGCCATGAGGCCGGCGGGGAAGTTGTCAATCGATGGTTTCACGCCGGCCACGCCCCAAGAGAATTCCGCTGGCCAAGATTGCCGCATGAATTTCACGGCTCCGGCTGCACCCTGGCCAGCGCGGTTGCGGCGAATCTCGCCCTGGGTCACGGGATCCAGCGCGCATTGGCCGCGGCACAGGAATTCACTTTTCATGCCCTCGAGCAGTCTTGGCGCGCCGGTGCCGGCCAGCGGCTGCCGGGGCGGGGCAGCGCGGCGGCGCCATGAATTTCTCTGGCATTTATCCCATCACGAACGACCGCTTGCTGGACCGGCCCGACGCGCAGGATGTCTTGCGGGAGATCGCCGCCGCGGGCATACCCCTGTTGCAATTCCGCCCAGGGCGGGACAGGCGGAACGCGCGGGACAAGGCGCGCCGACAGCTGCCAAAGCTGCTGCAAATCTGTCGGCGGCAGGGTGTGGCGCTGATCATCAACGACGATATCGAATTATGCGCCAGCAGCGGCGCCGATGGCGTGCATCTGGGCAAAACGGATTGCGATATTGCCAGCGCCCGCGCGCGACTTGGCGCTGGGGCCATCATCGGCGCAAGTTGCTACGATTCGCTGGCGCGGGCGCGGGAGGCGCAAGAACGGGGCGCCAACTATGTCGCTTTCGGCAGATTTTTCCCTTCCGCCAGCAAGCCGGAGGCGCGCCCGGCGCAGATCTCGACCTTGCGCTCGGCGCGCGCCCGCCTCGATTTGCCGATAGCCGCAATCGGCGGCATCAATGGCGGCAACGCGCAGCGGCTGTTGTCGGCCGGCGCGCAACTGCTGGCGGTGATCGGAGCAATTTGCGATGCGCCGGACCCGGGTGCCGCCACGCGGGAATTGGTCCGGATCCATGCGCGGCACGCGCAATCCGGCTGATGGCTCTTGTCCCGCCGGTGCCAACGACGCAGCCTGCGCCGCGTCCGGGCCACTGTTGCCGGCTCGCGGGCGCCGGGGCCGCTTGGCGCGGGTCGCCCCGCCCGAATTTCTATCGTCGCGGACTACAGCACCAAGTGCACCACCACCATAAGCGTTGACATCACCACAACGAATACCGCTTCCACGACGACGGCGAAATTGTTGTTGCGATGGAACAGGCCGGCGGAGGCCAGAATGAATGCCAGCACGCCCATGGTCGCGAAGATCATCAGCCATTCTCCGGCGTTGACCATCGCGCCCAGCAACCAGGCCAGCAGCAAGGTGCTGACGAATTGCACCAGCAGCGCCTTGGCGGATTCCTTGCCGGCGTCGGGGGCTTCAAGGTCCACGCCCACTCCCGCGGCCCATTTGAGGCCGAAAAAGCGCGGTGAATACCACAACCCGCCCAGCACGAAACTGAGCACGGTCGCGACGATTACGGCCAACCAACTGACTTCCAGCATGATGAATCTCCTTCAATTTCCGAAGTTTTGAAATACAAAGTGTTGCGACCTCCGACGGCTCCTCGACCGCCCGTCATTCTGCGCGGAGCGAAGCGGAGTCGCAGAATCTCTTTCACAGGCTTGCGAACTCCGAAAAGCTGCGCTTTTCGTCGGCTGCGCCGACCGGTGCTTGCATCCTGATGGGCTGTGCTTGCCGTCCCTGGCGCGAGTTCATCGGCTTCGAGTACCCCCAGTCTCGACATCCTTGTCGAGCCGTTCGGCCCTCGAAAAGCTATGCTTTTCGTCGGCTGCGCCGACCGGTGCTTGCATCCTTAAAGGTTGTGCTTGCCATCCATGGCGCGAGTTCATCGGCTTCGAGCACCCCCAGTCTCGACATCCTTGTCGAGCCGTTCGGCCTTCGAAAAGCTTCGCTTTTCGTCGGCTGCGCCGACCAGGCCTCACCCTCGAAAAGCTGCGCTTTTCGTCGGCTGCGCCGACCGGTGCTTGCATCCTGATGGGTCGTGCTTGCCGTCCCTGGCGCGAGTTCATCGGCTTCGAGTACCCCCAAACTTGCCTTCCTTGGCAAGTCTTGCGACCCTCGAAAAGCTTCGCTTTTCGTCGGCTGCGCCGACCGGTGCTTGCATCCTGATGGGTCGTACTTGCCATCCCTGGCGCGAGTTCATCGGCTTCGAGTACCCCCAAACTTGCCTTCCTTGGCAAGTCTTGCGACCCTCGAAAAGCTTCGCTTTTCGTCGGCTGCGCCGACCGGGTCTCACCAACCAGCGGCTTGGCCGTCTTTGCGGTGGTCGGATCCCGCGCGGTAGATGCCGTTCACGGGAAGATCTTCGTCGATGCTCTGCTGGTTGAACAATGGCGGCGTCAACTCCGCGGCGCGGGTGAACAGGATGCCCTGGTAGCCGCCCACGGCGCCGCCGTCGACGGCGCGCACATTGTGGCCCCGGGCGCGCAGGGCGGTGCCAACCAGGTCGAACAAGCGGTTTTCCAGCGACAGCTGGTTGCTGCGCTGGTTGTGGGTGAAACGCGCGGCGTCGGTGGTCATTTGCACATTCATGCCGTGATCGATCAGGTTCACCATGTGCTGGGCGTGGGTTTCCGGCTGCACCGAGCCGCCCATGTTGCCAAAGGTCATCAACGGTTCGCCTTCGCGGGAAACGAAACCCGCGATGATCGAATGAAACGGGCGTTTGCGCGGCGCCACCACATTCGGATGGTCTTCATCCAAGGTAAAGGCGGTGCCGCGATTGTGCAGCATCATGCCGTATGGCGGAATGGTGATGCCGCTGCCATAGACCGAAAAAATGCTGTGCACCAGGGAAACCATGTTGCCCCAGCGGTCGGCGGTGGTCAGGTAGATCGTGCCGCCGTCCAGTCCGCCGGTGACCGTCGGCGCGGCGGCCCGGCTCATGTCGATCCGGTCGCAAAGCGAGAGCGCGTAGGTCTTCGACAGCAACTGGTTCAATGGCGGCGGATTGAACAAAGGGTCGGCGTTGTAGGCCAGCAAATCCGAATACGCCAGCTTCTTCGCCTCAACCAGGAAGTGCCAGTAATCGGGGCTGGATGGGCCGAGCGCGGCCAGGTTCACATCGTGCACCGGCGCGCACATTTCGAGGATGTTGAGCATTTCCAGCGCGGCCCAGCCCTGGCCCGGGGGAGGCAATTGGTGCACCTCGTAGCCGTGATAACTGGTGGACAGCGGCTCCACCCATTCCGGCTCGAATTGCGCCAGATCGTCATGGGTCATGACACCGCCAAGGGATTGAATCTTGGCCACCAGGGCATCGGCGATGGCGCCCTCGTAAAACGCGTCCCTGCCCTCCTCGCGGAGCAGGCGCAATGCGTCGGCCAGGCCGGGATTGCGGATGATTGAATACAGCGCCGGCGCCTCGCCACCGCTCAGGAACACACGGGCCGAATCCGGGTCCTCCCGCAACTTCTCCACTTGCCGCGTCAGGTCCGCGTGGCGCCGTTCGGACTGGCCCCAACCTTCGTCGGCGATGCGTTGCGCGCGTTCCAGCGTCTGGTTGAAATCCATGGTGCCGAAACGCTCCAGCAGGGCGTCATAGCCGGCCACGGCACCCGGCACCGTCGCGGAATTGACGCCGCGCCCGGGCACCCGCTCCACCTGCAACTGCTCGCGAAAAAATTCCGGTGTCCAGCCGGCGGGCGCCCAGCCAGCCGCGTTCAGCGCGTACAGCCTGCGGTCGGCCGCGCTCCAGACCAGCGCGAACAAGTCTCCCGCCAGCCCGGTATCGTTCTGCGACGTCACGTCGAGCACCGCCGCCGCGGCCACCGCGGCATCGACCGCGTTGCCTCCCATGCGCAACATCTCAAGCCCGGCCTGGGTCGCAAGCGGATCGCTGGTGGCGACCATGCCGTGGCGGGCGATTACCTCGGACCGCCCCTGGCCGGCGAAACCGTGGGCGCGGCTGCCCGGCACCGCGACAATGCCGGCCGCCGGATTCGGACGCTCCGCGGTGGGAATGCCGAAAGCGTTGGGGGACTGGGATAGCGCGGGCAGCGTCCAGGCGGCCAAAACGCAGAAAAATGAGGCTCGAAGAAAGTTGTTATTCATGATCAATGAGGTTGTGCCGCGAGATGTTGCGCGAGCAAATCTTTGCCGTAATCGTTGCCGTTGGGTGTTCTCACCACGGTGTGGATGTGGTCCCTGGTGGGAACGCCGGGCTGGTTCTTGCCCACTGTCCCCACCGGATTTTGATGGTCGAATTCGATCAAAATGACCGGGCTTTGTATGCGGTAGTAGAACACCGCGTCGTCTTCGCTGGCGCCGCGCCAGCCGAACCAGGTGTCATCGAGATGTTCACCGATTTCCTCCATGGTGATTGCGACGTGGGGGTCGCGCAAATTGCCGACATATTCGCGGATCAGGCGCAGCAGGGCGAGCCGCTGGGCACTGTCAAGCTCGCTGCCGAGGATGCCTTCCGGGTCGAGCAGCAAATTGTCCTGGTTTGCGGCGGCAACCATGTTGTTGCGGGTTTTGGCCGGATCGATGGTTGCGGCGGCACGCTGCTCCGCGTTCAGGGATTGCATCAGTGCCAGGCCCAGATCCTGCTCGGCCTGCAAAATCACATTGCCCGCGTACTTTCCGGCCTCGGTCCGCACCGGCTCGCCGCCCCAAAACGCAGGCGTCATCACGACCTGATCGCCGAGCACAAAGTAATTGATGACCAGATGATGTCCGTCAAGCTGCCAGCCCCAGGGTTCGGTGGAGGAAGGTATGCCCATGAAGGTGAAGTAGTACTTCTCCTCGTGGTAGCGGATGGGTTCGCCATTGAGTTCGAACAGGCGCTGTTCGGTGCGCATGATGCCGCGGGTCTTTTCCACACCCGCGGCGCTGAGGGATTGCTCCAGCAGATTCCAGGCGGCGGCCTTCTGCGCTTCGTTCATTTCCTCCAGGCTGACGCCGCGGCGGGCGAAGATGCCAACATCGACATTGGACCAGTCGCGCCATTCCGGGTCCTCGATGGCGAAATGCGAGCGGCTCAAGGCGGCGGTGTCCAGCGTCGCCAGCAAGGCATTGGCCGCCTCCAGCACCGGCGCCGTCGAAACTCCGGTCTCACGCAGGGAAAAAAGCCCTTCGATGAGGCCGTCGGACGTGGTCAAGCCGCGAAATGGCTCGCCCATGGCGCGGGCGGCGTTGCGCATGAAACTGGATTTCTGGCTCAACAGTCCTTCGGGGTATTGCGATTGGGAATGCGCCAGGCTCAGGGTCAATGCCAGCAAGGCGAGGAAGGGCGGCAACACACTGGCGGTTGTTTTCTTCATAGCAACTTGATCCAGCGAAGTCGATCCCTACAGGCTACCTGTTGCCGCCCGAATCCTCAAGCGCCGCATACGCCTTATTCCGCCATTACCGCGGCGAGCTTTTCCTCGCTGCGCCAGCGGCCGCCCTGGAGGCGCGCCACGTAGACCGCGGCGATGGCGAACACGAGCAAGGTAAATGCGATCCAGGACACCTCGACACTGAGCCGCCAAACCATAATGATGAAGTATTGAATCACCAGCATGGCCCAGTACAAGCTGACCGACGCGATCATCAGCCAGCGGGTGTCGCCAGCCCCGCGCAGCACGCCGCCGGCGACCAGGCAGGTGGCGTCGGCCATGGTGTAGCAGGACAGTCCGATCATCATGAAACCGGCCAGCGCGCGGATATTTTCAAAATCCCCGCCCGGCGGCGTGAAAATCTCCACCAGTGGAAAACGGAACACGATGTAGGTCAGGGCAAGCGCCGCCGAATAGCACAGGCCGAGCGCGAACCCGGCGCGAATCACTTGCCGGGTGCGTTCCATGTCGCCAGAGCCGACGAAGCGGCCGATCATGCTGATCACCGCGATGTTCAGACCTATCATCGGCACGAAGGAAAGAATGTCCCAATTGAACACAATCGCCGCCGAGGCGCCGGCGACGATGCCGTAGGACTGGAACATGAGCAGGAACAGATTGAAAGCGGCAACATTGAGGAACAGTTCCACCGCCGAAGGCAGCCCCAGGCGCAAGTAGCGGCGGGTGATGCCGGGTTCGAATTGGAAGGACTGCATGACTCTGAACCGCAGGCGGTGGAACCGGCGCAGGTAAAACCACAGAAACAATCCCAGCGAGAACAGCGTTGCGATATTGGTGCTGATGGCGGCGCCGGCGATGCCCATGGCCGGAAATCCCAGATGGCCGAAAATCATGGCGTAAGCCAGGGGCACATTGAGCAGCAGCCCGCAAATATCGCAAATCATGACCACGCGGGTGCGGCCGATGCCCGCGAAATAGGAGGAAAAGCAGGTCTTCGCGAGTGGCAGCAGCACCCCCGCCATGAGAATCAGGTAATAAACGCGTTCCAGTTCGACCAGGCGCGGGTCGTGGTCGAGCAGGTCGAACAACTGCAGCACGCCGAGCGTGATCAGTGCCAGCGGGACCAGGCTCGCCAGCGACATGATCAGGCCCTGGGTGACAACTTTCGCGCACTTGTGAAATTCCCTCGCGCCGAAGTATTGGGCCACCAGGGCGTTGCTGTAGGAAAACAGACCGGTGAAAAAACAGAACGAGAAGAACGCGGCAACGCCGCCGCCGAGCGAGGCCGCCATGTGGGTCGGGCTGATCTGGGACATGAAATAGCGGTCGGTGAAAATCATCAGCGCAAACGTGCCCTGGGAAACCACCATGGGCACGGCGATGCGCACCATCTCCCGGAAAGTGTCGCGGTCAAGCTGAAATAATGCGATTTGCATGGTGTTTGGATGTATGAATCATGCGCACCGGCCGGAGAGCCGCGGGGCGGTCCGGCGGATGCGGTTGCTTTCCAACAACAGGTTTACCGGTTGCTAACTGGCTGCGGCGAGCATGGGCTGGCGCTGGCGATAGGTAAGACTGCGCCAAAGCCACTCACAGGGCCCGAAGCGATAGCGTTGCAACCAGAAATGGCTAAAGGCGATCTGGAACAGCCAGACGCCCAGCACGAAGCTGTACATGTCCACGCGGTCCCATGCGGCGAACTGGCCCAGGCCGAAGCCCAGAAAAACGAAATTGCATATGACTGTTTGCATCAGGTAATTCGTCAGCGCCATCTGGCCGACATTGGCCAAGGCCGCTTGCAAACCCGCGAGCACGCCGGCGCGACAAATGGCCATCACCAGACCGATATATCCCAAGGCGAGAGACAAGCGTCCCAAATCGTAGGTCGGACGGTAGGCAAACTGCCAGTGCAGTTGATAGCCGCTATCCACGAAGGTCATGGTTTCCCAAGCGTTCAGCGGCAGGCCAACGCCGAATCCAAGCAGCATCAGCAGCAGATAGAGGCGCATGTCGCGCGAGGCGTCGAACAGGCGCCACTTCATAAAGGCCATGCCCAGCAGCATCATGCCAAGCGCGTCCCATAAGAACACGGCCAGCAGACTCACGGTTTGCATGTAGATTGACAGGCTGGCGGAATACACGAAATTGTCCGCATATCCCGAAAGTCTGGCTTGGATTTCTTCCGCCTGTCCGGCTTCGGTCAGACCCTGGTCCGCGAGCATGACCTCCCATGTCTGCACCGCCTCCCGCTGTTGCGCAGTCAACTCCGCGCCGGGGCCGAGCGCTTGCGCGGTGGCGACGATTTCACCCAACAGCCTGAGCGAATAATGCAAGGTGACGTGAATCAAGGTCGTGAACACGAGCACGCCGATCGCCCAGGCCAGCAGTTTTCGCGCGCTCAGATTGCGGAACAGGAACAACAGCAGGCCGGTCACGCCGTAAATGAACAGAATATCCCCCACCCAAAGCAGCGCGTAGGCATTGAACAAGCCGAACAGGATCAGGTAACCGGTGCGGCGGAAATATAGCCCCCGCACTACAGCGGCGTCCGCGCCGGGCTTGTTCATGAAAATCAGCAGGCCGGCGCCGAACAGCATGGAAAAAATTGCCCGCATGCCGCCTTCGACAAAAATCTCGGCGCCGGCGAACAAGGCGAAGTTCGCTCCTTCCGTGGCGCCGTCGACGCGGGGATCAAACATTGCGCCGAGCGGCTGGGCGAAAGCCAGAATATTGATCACGAGGATGCCGAGCAAAGCGACGCCGCGCAAGGTATCAATCGACCGGATTCTGGCCTTGCCGCTGACCGGCGCCTGAATTGTGGGAGGGGATTCGGACATGGCGCGCAGCATAAGGCCGGGCCGCCGAATTTGCAATCCAGTGCACTGCTTCCCGCGCGCTCGCCAGCGCCATTCCGATCCGCTTGGAACGCGTTGAATCGCGCTGCGGAATGCGGGAAACGCGCCAAAAGCGATGAACGGGTTGCCGCGAATCAATTTGGCAAAATCACCTCCAAATTGGCGATTTTCGCCACCTTGGACCGGCGCTCCCGCCACCTTTCCCAATAAAACAACGCGATTTCAATGGCTTGCGCATTTGGCACGATTTGTGCTCCATCCTTTGCATGGAACAAAGGACCAAAATCATGCGAACCATCAGATGGATGAACCCAGGCGCCTGGATCGTGCGGGCGATTCTATTGTTGGGCGTTGCCGCCTGCACCATCATCGGCCTGGCCGGGCTGTTGCTGCCGATCATTCCCGGCATTCTGTTTCTGTGCCTGGCCGCTTTGCTCGCGCGGCGGCTGGTCACGCTCTGAGCAATCCCCGACACCCCCCGGCGCGGTGCGATTTTGTTGCCGCGCGCAAACGCATTTGCTACTTTGCCGGTCAATGCCCAGCAGCCTTCGGAGGAGTCGCGTCATGCGCCTGTTGTCCCATGCGGCCCTGTTTTGCGCCCTGATGCCCGTCGCGGCAAGCCAGGCCCAGGAAATCATTGAAACCGACACCCACGATATGCGCCTGGTTGCCGACGGCGTCTGGTTCGCGGTTGGCAATGGCAGCTTGCACACGATGAGCAACGCCCTCGTGATCGAGCGCGACGAAGACGTGGTGATCGTCGATTCCCACGTCACGCCCGCGGCCGGCGCCGCCTTGCTCGACTCGATCGGGGTGGTCAGCGACAAGCCCGTCACCACGGTCATCTACTCCCATTTCCATTACGATCACTCCTATGGAACCCAGGCGTTCGGCGCCGACATCCAGGTGATCGGCCATGACTACACCCGCGCCAGGTTGAGCAACGATCCGCTCAACGACCCCACCTATTTGCGCTCGCTGACGCGCTTCGACAATACGGTGGCGGATATCGAAGCGCGGCTTGCCGCCGCGGACGACGAAGCGGAACGCGCCGGCCTGGAAATCGAATTGAGTTTCTGGCGCGCCCACGTGCGCGCGCAAGGCGAAACCATGCCGGTGGCGCCCGATGTTTCGGTCAGCGAGCGCATGACGCTGTATCGCGGCGGCCGGGAAATCCAGTTGGTCTGGCTCGGCCGCGCCCACACCGGCGGCGATTTGGCGGTCTACCTGCCGGAGGAGAAAATCGTCTTCACCGGCGACATGATGCTCGGCCGGCCCTCATACATGGGCGACGGCTATGTGGGCGAATGGGGCGCGACCCTCGGCCGGCTCAAGCAACTCGACATCGAACTGGTGCTGCCTGGCCACGGCGACGGATTTTCGGACCTGCGCATCATAGATTACGTGCAAGCGTACTATAATGATCTGCACAGCGAGGTGATGCGGCTGAAGAACCAGGGCTACACGGCGGCCGAGGCCGCGGCGCGGGTCGATCTGCGCCACCACCGCGACAGTCTCGGTATCGACGAACTCGGCGCCGACGGCCTCGCGGTGCAACGGATATACGACCTGGCCGACGGCGCCGCGCAATAGGCGCCGCGGGCGGCACAGCCACCAAAACCCGAATCACGAGTGAATAAAGAGCGCTACTGAAATGATCAAAATCAATCGCAACCCAATTCCGCGCGGCATGCTGGGCGTGTGCCTGTTGACAGTCGTCCTCGCCGGTTCCCCGCAGCCGCCCACCGAAGCGCAATCCATCGACGACATTACTTTGAATGTGTACAAGGAAATCACCTGCGCTTGCTGCGTGGGCTGGATCGAACACATGGAGGCCCACGGCTACGAGTCCACGGTTTTCCACCCCGTCAACATCAACCGCGTGAAACTGGATTTGGGGCTGCGGCCGCAATTCCACTCCTGCCACACCGCCGTCAGCGCTTCGGGCTATGTCTTTGAAGGCCATATCCCCGAAAAATACATCGACCAATTCCTCGCCAACCCGCCCGAGAACGCGCTGGGGCTGGCGGTGCCGGGAATGCCCATCGGCGGGCCGGGGATGGAAATCGGCGATCAATTCACGCCCTACAAGATTCTGTTGCTGCGCAAGGACGGCAGCGCGGAAGTCTTCGCCGAAATCAACAGCAAGGCCGATCAGTAAGCGCCGGAGAGCTGTTTTCCGGCCAAGTTCCCGCGCCGAGCGACCAGCAACAGTCCGCTTGCATCGCCAAAGCAATTTCAGGTGGACATGCCAACGCAAAATGCTTATGCTTGGCGCGTTGTATGCGGCGGGTGGTGAAATTCTCGCTATCAGACATCATCAGCGCATGCCTTCGATCGCCGTCGCCGGTCCGTGCGGCGGCCTACAATCAAACGCAGTCAGGGGAAAGATAATGTCCAGATCCAACTACGCAACCCGGTTGCTATCACCCGTTGTGGCGCTGGCCCTCATGGTGCCCGCGGCGCACGCGCCCATGGTATTGGCGCAGGATGATGCGGCCGATCTCGAAGAGATTATCGTCACCGGCGCCCGCGGCCGGCCGCGCACCGTATCCGATTCGCCGGTGCCGGTCGACGTGTTCGACGCCAACGACATCGAAGCGATTTCGTACACCGACACCAACGACATCATCAAGACGCTGGTGCCTTCCTTCAACATCAGCCGACAGCCGATTTCCGACGGCGCGTCGTTCATTCGACCGGCGGAATTGCGCGGCCTGCCAACCGACAAAACTCTGGTTCTTGTCAACTCGAAACGGCGCCACCGCGCGGCCCTGGTGACCACCGGCGGTTCCGGCACCCAGGGTCCCGACATGGCCACGATTCCGGCTTCGGCGATCCAAAGCATCGAGGTGCTGCGTGACGGCGCGGCGGCGCAATACGGCTCCGACGCCATCGCCGGCGTGATCAACTTTCTGCTCAGGGACAACCGCGATGGCGGCAGCATCACCGTCGACACCGGCCAATTCGGCGAAGGCGACGGCCTGTCGACCACGGTGCAGGGCAATATTGGCCTGCCGCTGGGCGACAATGGCTTCCTCAGCATTTCCGGCGAATTCTATGAAGCCGAACAGACCACCCGCGCGGAACAATATTGCGGCTCCTGGTGGTGTCTGAACCCCGGCGACCCGACCTGGAACGACTTCTCCGGTTCGTCGGGCGCCGCCGCCACAAGAGGCGTGGGCTGGAATGGTAACCCCCCGACAAGAATCCACTACGCCAATGATCCGACCTTCCTGAGCAACATCCACCTGGCCAATATCGGCGACGGCGATGTGGTGCAGCCCTGGGGTCAACCGGACGCGGAAGCGGCACGGGTATTCTTCAATGCCGGCATCGATCTCGACGGCAACAACGAACTGTACGGCTTCGGCAACTTTTCCGACAGCACCAGCAACGGCAGCTTCTTCTATCGTTATCCGTACAACGGCACGATCGAGGAGTTGCGCGAGCCCGACGGTTCGATCTATTTCCCGCTTGAGAAGCACCCCGGCGGCTTCACGCCGCGCTTCTTCGGCGATGTCCGCGACATATCCATCGTCGGCGGCATCCGCGGCGAAATGGACAACGGCCTAGCCTACGATTTCAGCGCGCGCAGCGGCGAAAGCGAGATGCAATACACGCTGAAGAACACCATCAATCCCTCCATGGGTCCGGACTCGCCGACTTCGTTCCGCCCCGGCGACCTGGTCAACAGCGAAACCCAGCTGCAAGCGGATTTCACTTATGAACTGGACAACGGCGCGCTGCTCGCTTTCGGCGCATCGTGGATGGACGAGTCCTACGACACGGTGCAGGGCGAGGAATTGTCCTATCGCGTCGGTCCCTACGCCACGCAAGATCCCCACGGTTTCTGCAACAGCGACGGAACGCCGACGGCCGCGGGCCTGGCGGTGACCAATCCCGGCGACCCCCAGACGCTCGACTGCGCCAACAGCAATGATCCGGTATACAACGCTGTGCCGGTTGGCGCCAACGGATTCCCCGGCTATTCGCCTCAGTACGCCGACACCTACGAGCGCAACTCCTACGCGCTCTACGGCGACATCAGCGGCGACGTCAGCGACGAGCTTTTCCTGCAAGCCGCGGTCCGCTACGAGGACTACGACGACTTCGACGCGGAACTCGTTTGGAAATTGGCCGGCCAACTGGACGTGACCGACAATTTCGGTGTCCGCGCCTCGCTCGGCACGGCATTCCGGGCGCCGACTCCGGGCCAGCAGGGCCACACGGCGGTGTCAACGATTCTGCCCGACGGTTTTCCGGTAGCGGCGGGTCTGTTCCCGTCCGGCGGCCCGATCGGCCAGGCGCTTGGCGCGGTTCCGCTGCGGCCGGAGAAGTCGGACAATTTCACCTTTGGTTTCACCGCCCAAGTGATGGACACCATCGATGTGACGGTGGACTTCTACCGCATCGACGTGGAAGACCGCACCTACATCATCTCCAACCGTCCGGTCTCGACCGACCCCACTTCCGGTGAGGCGTATCAGAACTTTCTTGCCTTGGACGGCGCGGGAGTTGCAGGCGCCAACACAATTGGCGTGGTGAGATATTTCACCAACGGTTTCAATACCAGCACCCAGGGTATGGACATCGTGGCCACCACGCCGATCGAATGGGGCGAAATGGGCACAACCACCCTCACCGCTTCGTTCAATTACACCGAGAACAGCTTCGACACCGACCCGAGCGAGTTCCTCAACGCCGAGGCCCGTTACGATTTCGAGAACTTCGATCCGAACTGGCGCGGCGTAATCACCGCCCGGCACGAGTTGAACCAGTTGACCTTGGTGGGACGAGTGAGCTACTACGGTGAATCGATCAACTCCCAGGGCGGCACCACGTTCCAGACTTTCGACCCGATCTGGTACACCGACCTCGAAGGGCAATACCGCATCAACGAAACCTTCCGGATTTCGCTTGGCGCGCGCAACCTGTTCGACGAGTATCCGGCCCAGGACGCCATTGGCGATTACTGCTGTGGCCGACTGTATTCTTCCGCTACCGGCATGGATTGGCAGGGAGCGTATTACTACGGTCGTCTGACGGTAGACTTCTAAGAATCCAGTCCATGTAAAACAACGAAAGGCGACAACCGTCAATTAGCTAGTTAGTTAGTCGGTTGGTCAAAAGGGGCGGTCAATGACCGCCCCTTTTTTTGCGCCAGCCAAAATTGACAGAAACCACCCATTCGCCCCAAAGCCCGGGAAGGAGAAATCCAAAACTTTTCCCATCGAAAGAAAGGTCTGATACAGTCGGAGCTTCCCCGCGCGGCACGAGTCGGTGTTGCCGGCGATTCGCATGAATGGAAGGCATGCCTCGCCCCGCATCGGAGATTCCAGATCCCGATCCAGACCAAGAGGGCTTGTCGATGAATCGAAGAAGTTTCCTTGCCGCCAGCATCCAGGCGGGCACAGCCGCGCTGTTTCTCTCAGATGCCACGCGGCGCGCTTTCGCCGCGGCGCTGCCGGCGGACATCACCGCGTTTTCGGCGCTGGACTTGTCCACCGCCATCGCCAGCCGGGAAGTAAGCTGCCTGGAAGTTATGCGGGCCTATCTGGAGCGGATTCACCGCTACAACCCCACCTACAACGCGATCATCGGCCTGTTGCCCGACGACCAATGCCTGGCTCTCGCGCAAACCGCGGACGCCGAACTCGCACGGGGCCAATATCGCGGCTGGATGCACGGCATGCCCCACGCGGTGAAGGACCTCACGCCCGCCGCGGGGCTTGTATACACCAGTGGTTCACCCATGCACGCCGACCGCATCGCCGAACAGGACGGCGCCGTGGCCGCGCGCATGCGCGCCGCGGGCGCCGTTTTCATCGGCAAAACCAACGTCCCCGAGTTCGGCCTTGGCTCGCAATCCTACAATCCGGTATGGGGCGCAACGGGCTGCGCTTACAATCCCGAATTGACCAGCGGCGGCAGCAGCGGCGGCGCGGCTTGCGGCATGGCCACGGAGATGCTGCCAATTGCCGACGGCAGCGACATGATGGGTTCGCTGCGCAACCCCGGCGCCTTCAACAACGTCATCGGCTTCCGGCCCAGCGCCGGACTCGTCAGCGGCGACGACCCCTTCTCCCGCAGCTTGTCGACTTCCGGCCCCATGGGCAGAAACAGCGCCGACACCATTCGTTTGCTGCACACCTTGGCGGCGGACCCGGGCCCGGAACAGCCGGCGGCCTTGGGCGGAGCCTTGCCGCAAGTTGACGCGTACCAGCCGGCGGAGCCGGCCGGATTGCGCATTGGCTGGCTAGGCGACTATGACGGTTATCTGGCGATGGAGCCGGGAATCATCGAATTGTGCGAAAGCAATCTGCGCGCGCTGGAAACCGCAGGTGCCATCGTCGAGCCGGTCACGCCGCGTTTCGACATGGCCGAGCTGTTTCAGTGCTGGCTCGACCTGCGCAACCAGGGCCGCATCGGCATGCGCGAAACCTACGAAAACCCGGATCTGCGGCCACTGCTCAAGCCGGAGATCGTCTGGGAAATCGAGGCGAGCTACGAACTGGGCGCCGACGATATCTATCGCGCCAACGCCATCCGGCGGCGCTGGTACGCCGAAGTCAACCGGCTGTTCGAAAGCTACGATTTCCTCATGTTGCCGACCGCCCAGGTGTTTCCGTTCCCGAAAACCACGCATTGGCCCGCGGAAATCAATGGCCGCGCGATGGATACCTACCATCGCTGGATGGAAGTGGTCATCGGCGGCAGTTTGGCCGGCATTCCCGTAGTCAATGTTCCGGCCGGATTCGACGCTGGCGGACGTCCCATGGGCATGCAGGTCATGGGCCGCTTCGCCCAGGACCACAAGGTGCTCGAATTCGCGCTCGGCTGGGAGCAAATCACCGATCATCTGGCGCGAACACCGGACCTGCCCGCCGCGTAGTCGCATACCGACGGATTTCTAGCCCGCGCCAAGGCTAAAGCGCCCGCCACACCGGAAAATCCGCATCAGCCCGGCGCCGGCGGCGGTCCGGTGCGGTATTCCGGGCCAGACGCCGCGGACAGGCGCCGGAGCGCGGCGGTTTAGCATCCAGTCCATCCTGCCGAAAACCCTGATATTGATTTGTCGATATCCGGAAAATGCGAAAAATACTGCTTTGGATGGCGCTTCCCGCGCTATCCACCGTTTTTGTTCCCCCGGCGTCCTACGCCACGGAATGCCCCGAGAACCAATACCGCACTCCCATTGGCGGCTGTTATCCCGTTTGGTATGGACAAACGGAAAACGGCGGCTATTACACGATCGCCATTCCACAAGACTGGACACCCGAGAAGGGTTTGGTGATTTGGAACCACGGCTTGCAAACCTATTTTGGCGGTGTTGACCGGGATGGCTTGCTCGCCGCCTCATTGTTTGATCTGGATTTTGAATCCGACGAGGTGGCGGTTGGCGAGGTCGCGCCGGAACCGAGCCTGGGCGAATTCGCCAGCATTGTCCTGTCCCAGGGCTACGCCATGGCGGCTTCCAGTTTTCTGCAAACCGGCTGGGCGGTGTTTGATTCGCATCTGGCCAATGGACAACTGTATGAGCAGTTCCTCGAACTCTCCGCCCGCTTTGGTTCCGGCGCTCCCGAGCCTTTGTATCTCATTGGCGGCTCAATGGGCGCCATCGTCAGTTTGCGCGACATCGAGGAGAGCCGGATTCCCCAACCCGACGGCGCCCTGCTCGCCTGCGGCGCGGTTGCCGGCTCCGACAATTGGACCAACGCCTACGATTTGCGCATGTTGAGCGAGGCCATCTGCGCCGAAGACGGAATCGAATTGCTGCCCGGGCCCTGGTACGAGACACCCGGACTGGGGCGGGAAACGGACCTGGTCCAATCGCTGGATGCCTGCTTCGCCTTGCAAAGCCGGTTCGTGGCCGAAGACCGGCATGACGACTTGCAAAGGGAAATCGACGAGCTGCGCGCGCAAAAAGCCACCACCGACGATTTCTTCAAAGAAGCCGAACTGCAATTGCGCATCGGCCGCCGCGAAGCCGAACAGGCCTTGCTGCTGGCAGCCTGGGAGCAGATTGCCGACGGACACCAAATCGAGAACTACGAACACATCCAGCGCCTGGTGCCGACACGGTCCGCGCGCATGTTCGCGGTGAGCCTGTTTTATGGAACATTCCTGCTGCCGCGCCTGATCAACGAGCCGGGCAAGCTGAATGGCATGAACCCTTTCCACAACGTCGCCGTCGACTACGGCGAGGAAGGATTGAACCGCCGCATCACGCGCTCAATCGGCCTGCCCGCGGCACGGCGGGCGCTGGCCGGCAATTTCACCGCCGTTGGGGCTATTGGCGACACCAAAGTGTTGTCGGTCCATACTTCGAAAGACGGCGTGGTGGCGGTGGAAAACCAGTCCGCGCTGCGCTCCCTCGTGGCGGCGGAACAATTGAGTGTCGCCGTGGTGGCCGAATCCGTGCCCTCCCATTGCGATTTCCGCGAATCGGAAATGATCGCAGCGTGGAACTTGCTGCGGGACTGGACCGCGGGCGGCGCCCAACCCGATGCGGCGGAGTTGCAAGACGAATGCCGCGCCGTGGTCGCCCGCGCCGAAGCGGGTGACTTGCCGCCCGGATGGAGCCGCGCCCCGGACGATACCGTGCACGGCGGCAACCGTTGCCGCTACGCCCCGGACTTTGTCATCGGCCCGCAACTGATCCGCTATCCGCGCGGCGAGGCGGCCGGCAGCGTGGGCAGCAACATTTACGATGCCGCCAGCGGCGTGATTGCTGTGGGTGAATCCGAAGTTGCCTTGGACGATGGCGTCTACGTCTTCGGTTTCGAACTGGCGCCGACGGACCCGGCCAAACTGATCTTCTCGCCGCGCAACATCGAACAGCTGGGAATGGCCAACGGGCTCTGGCAGCACCGCGCCCTGGTGGATGAGCAGTTGCGCGTTTATCTGCCGGAACTTCGCGTGCGCAACGATCCGAATCTGGCGGGCCGGCTGTTCAATATCTACCTGCGCGTCACCGACGACCTGCGCTTTGAGTTTCTCGATTTTGAGGAAATCCGTTAAGGCAACGCGCTCAGCCCAATTTCGCCATCATTCGCCAGCCGCGCTGGGAAGCCGATAGGCGATGATATAGCCGCCCCCGGGGTCTTCCTGGTCGGCGGGCAGCGCGCGGAAACCGGAACCGGAAGTGGAATTGAACACCGGCACCGTCACCACCAGGGTTTGTTCGCCCGCCGGCGACAGGTAGGTCATCGGCGTCGCCTGCGCGGTGAAAGGCAGATCGGCGCGCCATAATTCCTCGCCGTTGCGGATATCGGTGGCGCGCACCGAATTGTCGAAGGCACCCGAAGAAAAAATCAGCCCGCCCGCGGTGGTCACCGTGCCGCCGCTTTGCGGGGTGCCGATGGTCAGTGGCAAGCGTGTCGGAATGCCGAAGGGGCCGCTGTCCTTGGCCAGGCCGATGGGGCGCTCCCAAAGCAAATCGCCGCTTTCCAGGTCGATGGCCGCCATGATGCCGTAGGGCGGCTGATTGCAGGGAATGCCAAGCGGCGACATGAAGCGCCGGGTGTTGTGGGAATATGGCGTGCCCAACTGGTTGCCCGGCTCCCCTTCGGGCAACTCGTCGCGGGGAATGAGTATCAGGCGATTGCCGACGATCATCGGATTGACCACCATAATGTTGTTGACCTGGTCGACACTGACGCTGCCCCAGTTGTGCCCGCCGGCATTGCCGGGAAATTGGAAGATCGGCTCGGTGCCGGGCACGGTGAAATGTCCCTCGTAGCGCATCTTTTTGTACTCGATGCGGCACCAGAGCTGGTCGAAAGGCGTAATGCCCCACATCATGTTTTCGCTGATATCGTCGCGGAAATGCGGCAACTCGGTGGAGAATGGTTGGGTGGCGGCGACATAGTCTTCCGGCACACCGCCATCCTGGGGCACGGGCAATTCCTCCACGGCGAAAATTGGCTCGCCATTTTCGCGGTTGAGCACGAAAACTTCCGACCGCTTGGTCGGCACCAGCACGGCCTTGATCTTCTCACCGCTGTCTCCGGGCAAATCGATCAGCGTGGGCTGCGAGGGCACGTCCCAGTCCCAGAGGTCGTGATGCACGGTCTGGAACGACCAGCGCACCGCGCCGGTTTCGCCTTCTATGGCGACCACGGAACTGGCGAATTGCTCACTCGCCTCCATCCGGTGGCCGCCAAAATAATCCGGCGTTTCATTGCCGGTGGGGGCATAAATCAGGCCGAGTTCTTCATCGACACTGAACAGGCTCCAAACGTTTGGCGTGCCGCGGGTGTACACCTCCCCGGCCAGCGGCTCGGTATGAATGCCGGGGCGGCCCATGTCCCAGGCCCAGGCGAACTCGCCGCTGATGGCGTTGAACGCGCGCACGACGCCGGAAGGCTCGCCCACGGACTGGTTGTCGAACACCCAGCCGCCGATCACGGCGTTGCCGCGCACGATGCCCGGCGGCGAGGTCTGGAAGTTGAAGATTAGTGGATCGTTGCCCATGTTGACGGTCAAATCGACTTCGCCGGCTTGGCCAAAATTCAGGCAGCGTTCGCCGCTGAAGGCGTCGAGCGCGATCAGGCGCGCGTCGGTGGTGGCGGTGAGTATCCGCTCTTGGCATTCGCCCTGGTATTCCACCGGCGCCCGGTACCAGGAAACTCCGCGGCAGCCGGTGGTGAAATAGCGCGCGAATTCCAAATGCGCGGGATCAATCAGCGGGTCAAACTGCCAGCGCAATTCGCCGCTGTCGGCATCAAGCGCAACAACGACATTGCCGCCGGTGCAAACGTAAAGCAGATCGCCGACTTGCAAGGGAGTCGCCTTGAACGAACCGCCCTGTCCGGTGCGGTGGGTCCAGGCCACTTCAAGCTGGGCAACATTGGCGGTGTTGATCTGGTCCAGCGGCGAGTAGCGGCTTCCGCCGCGGTCGTTGCCATAGGCCGGCCAGTCGGTGTGGGTGTTTACGGTATTGACGCCGCTGCGCGGAGCGGGTTCGATTACTTCATAACCAATGCCTTGCCAAACGACGAAGGCGGCGACCACGGCGCCGGCGGGAATGGACCACCTGGCGATGCCGGATTGAAACAGCGGCGGCGGTGAGCCCTGGTACAACGAGTTGCGCAGCCAAGGCGTCAGGAACCAAAGCCCCAGGGCGGCGAAGGGCAAAATCCGCGGCGCCAGGGCCCACAGGTCGGTGCCGGCCTCCCACAGGGACCAAACCACGGTCGCGAGCAAAAAAGCGCCGTAAATCCAGGCGCCGGAAGCCTGGCCGCGCCAGAGTCGATACGCGCTGGACAGCAGGATCATGCCGGCGAGAACGTAGTACATGGACCCGCCCAGGAATGCGAGCCGCAGGCCGCCGACGGCTAGCGGCGCGGCGATCAGGGCGAGAATCAAGGGGAAAACGCGGGGTGGTTTGGAGCTTTCCAATTCATTCATCGGACGGGCACCCTGGCTGATGATCTTGGGCGAATATACCCAAAATTGTGTGCGGGGGCGAGATTCTTGGCTTCGACCCGCCGCTGTCGTGGCGGCGGGGTATAGCGGACGCTGTGAATACATCCCTGTACGCTTCGAGCTCGGCATCCTGCCTCGCACGCCCGCTATACCCCGCCGCCACGACAGCGGCTCACATTGTGCTATCCGACAAACGCCTTGGCTTCGTCTCGTCCGTCCGCTTTACCGAGCATTCGCGACCTTGGCTAACGTGGTGCCAGCCGAAAGCAAGGGGCGCAGCGAATTCCGCCGTTTGGTCATTCTGCACGGAGCGGAGTCACAGAATCTCTTTCAGATTTCTGGAGGATTTCGAAGCTTGGACCTACGGGGTGGCAACAATGCCAGGGTCTGCGGGCGGGCGGGGCTTTGCGCGTCGTAGAGGCGTCGCGCCACAGGGATGTGTTAAGCGGCGCCGATCCGATTCCCGGCTCGACAGGATGTCGAGACGGGATTTAGCGCAAAGCCCCGCCCGCCCGCGGACCCGATCGGAGCCGACGAATTACGCAGCTTGACTTCGAACCGCCGCTGTCGAGGCTGCGGGGTATTGCGGACGCTGTGAATACATCCATGTACGCTTCGGGCTCGGCATCCTGCCTCGCACGCCCGCAATACCCCGCAGCCTCGACAGCGGCTAACAAGGTGCCAGCCGCAAATCTCCTTGGCTTCGACTAGCATGTCCGCAAGGCTGGTCAAAGCCGACGAATTGCGCGGATTGGTTTACTGGGTGTCTTGGTTTTGCGCGCGGCGTTCGAGGGTTCGCTGTGCCTCTTTGTGGCGCAGTTTTTGTTGTCTTCGATCGCGCGCCAGCTTGGTCATGTCCTGGCCGATGTGTGGTTCGCCTCGGGTTTGGGCGAGATCGACCTGACGCTGGCGTTCGGCGAAGCGCTTGGCGCGGTCGCCGGATTGGCGCTCGTGGCAGTGGGGGCAACTGACGCCTTTGCGGTAGTGGGGGCTTTGTTTGTCCGCGGCGGAGATTGGCATGCGGCAGGCGTGGCATTGATCGAAGGAGCCGGGTTGCAAGTGATCGTCGACGGTAACGCGGTTGTCGAACACGAAGCATTCGCCGCGCCAGCGTGAATCTTCGGCGGGAATGTTTTCCAGGTAATTGAGGATGCCGCCCCGCAAGTGGTAGACCTCTTCGAATCCCCGTTGCTTGAGGTAGGCGGTGGATTTCTCGCAGCGGATGCCGCCGGTGCAGAACATGGCGATTTTGCGATGCTTGGCCGGGTCGAGATGCTTGCGGGCGAAATCGGGGAATTCCCGGAAAGAGTCGGTATTCGGATTGATCGCGTTCTCGAAACTGCCGATCTCCACTTCATAGCGGTTGCGCGTATCGAGCAGGAGGACTTCGGGATCGTCGATCAAGGCGTTCCAGTTTTCCGGCGCGACGTAGGTGCCGGCCAATTGGCGTGGGTCGAGTGCCGGCTCGCCCATGGCGACGATTTCTTTCTTCAATTTGACCCGGGTTCGATAAAAAGGGTTTTCGCCACTGCGGGACTCGCGCGCGCGCAGGTCGCGCAGCCGCGAATCGGCGCGGATCGCGGCGAGCACGGCGTCGACTCCCGCGCGGCTGCCGGCGATAGTGCCGTTGATGCCTTCGGCGGCCAGCAGCACCGTGCCGCGGACATCTTGACGCAGCAGTTCCTCCAGCAGCGGGGCTTTCATTTCGCGAAAATCGGGCAACGGCGCGAATTGATAGAACGTGCTGATGACGACCGCGGCCGCTGGCTCTTCGGCTTGCATAAGAACCGGGCCGCTCAGCCGGATACCACGGGCAGGTGGCCTGGAGTGCCCCATTCGACCCAGGATCCGTCATAGACGGAAACATCGCCGAGGCCGGCCTGGTGAGCCGCCAACGCGATTACGCAGGCCGTGACTCCCGAACCGCAACTGCTGATGAGGTTGCGGCCGGAAGCCTCGAATTCGGCGAAAATCCCGCGCAACTCTTCAGGCGACTTCATTGCGCCTTGTGCAAGCAGCCTGGTGAATGGCAGATTGCGCGCATTGGGCATATGCCCGCCGCGCAATCCCGCGCGCGGCTCGGGATCAACGCCCTGGAAGCGCCCCGGCGAACGCGCGTCGAGTACGCGGGAGCCTTCGTCTTCCAGCGCGTCCAATACCGCCCGGTGGTCGCTGACCAGGTGTGGTCT
Organism: uncultured Pseudohongiella sp.; assembly: GCA_965221015.1. Classification (GTDB taxonomy): domain Bacteria; phylum Pseudomonadota; class Gammaproteobacteria; order Pseudomonadales; family Pseudohongiellaceae; genus UBA9145. The sequence goes on from OZ244859.1 coordinate 2,843,543, forward strand.
GAAGGCGGCGCGGAAGTTGCCTTCGCGCGCGGCGGTGGCCAGCGAATTCGCCAATGGCTGCTCCGCGGCGACCCATGCCGGCAGGCCGCCGTCCAGCACGGCGACATTGTCGTGCCCCATGGCGCGGAACATCCACCAGGCCCGGGGGCTTGCGTACATGCCGCAATCATCGTAGACCACCAATGCCGAGTTTTCATCGATACCCAGCGCGCGCGCTTTGCGCTGGAACAGATCCGCTTCCGGCAACATATGCGGCAGGCTGGTGTCCGGCTTGCAAACATCTTTGTCGTAGTCGAAACGGCGCGCGCCGGGAATGGCCTTGAACGGCCCCTCGGCGTTTATTGAATTCAGGCCCGGCACCACCGGCGGCAGGGAAGCATCGAGCACAACCAGGTTTGGCGCCGCCAAATGGGCGCCCAACCATGGCACATCAACCACTGCGGCGGGTACGCGGATCATGGCGGGGCAATCTAGAGCAGCACGACAAATTCGGCCAGTTTCGCCATCAGCAGCGTGCTGTTGCGGGGACCAATGCGCAGCAGCTGCTTGCGCACGGCATCGGCGTTTTCCAATTCGGAATCCGCGAACAAATACATCACCGACGGCTTCACCAGTTGGTAGGGACCTTCGGCATCGGCGGATTGCAACACATTGTTGATCGCCAGACGCAAGACGTCGTCAAAATCGCGCCCGCGATAGCCGATTTCAGCGTAGGCCTGTTGGAACAGCGGCTTGAGCAAGCGGTACAAGGCCATGGCCTGCTCGGTGTCCACCGCCACCATCACGTCGATGAAGCCATCGAAACGGGAGTGGGCTTCGTCCGCCATCACAAACAGGTTCTGGTCGAGCTCACGCACGGGCATTTCGACGCCAATGGGACGATAGGGCAACTCTGTTTGGGGAAACTCGTGGCGGCTGACGTTTTCGACGAAAACGACAAATTTGCGGATAAGTTGATCGTCGCCGATCAAAGCCAGCAAAGCGGCGCCGTTGCGCAAGGCGCGCAAGCTTTCGCGCACGAGACCGTCGCTGTCGTTGAGGCTGGGCAATTCGACATCGGGGGCTGCGTCCTGGGCGGCTGGGTCGGATGCGGCGGGTTCGACCGCCGGAACTTCCACCACCGGCTCCGGTGCCGCCGCGGTTTCATCCGCCGCAACGACGGGCTGCGCGGGCGGAATCACAACGCGGGGTACAGGTATCGGCTCCGGTTCGACCGCCTCGGGCCCAGGCACTTCAACCACCCGCGTGGCGGTGCCGCCCGGCTCGTCAAAACCGAGACTCAACCAGATCAACGCGGCCAGCGACACGATCGCGACGCCGGCAATAACAAACAAACTCGATTTTTTCATAGACCAAGCCGGAAGCCCCGCCCGCGCGGGGGTTCCGGCATTCCAATTGATATGCTCAGGCCGGATGGGCGGCAACCAGATTTTCGGTCCGCCGCACGGGCCCAAGTTCGTTCAAGCCAATTCGGCTCCGACCCGATCCGGCACGTATCCAGTTCTTGGGCCTAGAGCTGGGGAAAGCCCAGTTCTCCCATGATCCTGGCCATGTCCTCGCCCGCGCTGGCGGGGTTGGTTTCCTTGTCAATCATCTGAATTACGCCATCGGTATCGATGTAGTAGGTCCAGCGATTGGCGAAACCGACCGGCATCAAGGCGCCGTAGGCTTCCACCATGTCCTTGTCGGGGTTGGCCAGAATCGGAAAACTGGCATCGTTCTCTTCGGCGAAAGCCGTGTTGTCTTCCAGCGTATCCACGCTGACCATGAAATACGCCACGTCGTATTTCTGGATTTCCTCGGCACTGTCACGCAGCGCCTTGCATTGCATGGTTCAGCCGCCGGTGAAGGCTTTGGGGAAAAAAGCGATGACAACGGGCTTTTCCCCGGCGAACTGGGAAAGGCTGTAGGTGTTGCCGTCAGAGCCCGGCAAAGTAAAATCCGGCGCCCTGTCCCCGACCTCCAGCGCAAGCGCCGAGTGGCCCGTCAGCAGCGCCGCGACGGCCAGCAATTTGGTCAGTCGGCTTACGAGTTTCGACATGGGATTCCTCCAATCACGTCACGGGGCGGCTTCGCAAGTGTCGCGCGCCGCTGGAACATCAAAAGCGTTTGTACATCGAATGGGGGGAAATTTCCAGTGCTATTCGCATTTTTCGCGCAGCCCGACTTCAAAACAGTCGACCGCGCCGGTTGCTGCGCCGGTTTTCCGCTTCCAGCATGGCGATATCGGCCTCGAGCCGCGCCAATTCGTCGCTAGACAAACCGTAGCCGCCATCGCGAATCTCGACCAGCCGCTCAATGCCGGCGTTTACCGCGCCCGAATAACGCATGATCGCGGTTCGCTTGCTGTTCAACTGCGAATTTTCATAGCGCGGGTTCTGCACTTGCACGTTGACACAGCGCCGCAGCGGCTGGCCATTTGGGCCCGGCACCATGCGGCAGCGCAATTGGTTGATATAGCGCGGCACGCTGGATGGAAAATTGCGGTATGGCGTATTCGCGGCCAGACGCAGCATGTGAATGTCGAGTTCAGCCTTGCCGCGGACCAGGCTTGCCAGCTCAAGCGGGCGCGCTTGCGGCGCCTGTTCCAAGGTCGCGATGGCGCGGCGGTAAACCGAATCGGTTTCGTCGATTGCCCAGCGCGCGCCCCAGACACCATCGCCAAGCAGATTCTCGCGGATAGCGCGCATTTTCCAGTCGCCCCAGGTCGACAGCGCCGCCAGATGGCGGCTGTCGGAAAGTTCCCAGAGCCGGCCCGCCACGTGGTAGCGGAAGTAATGCAAGTCATCGACCTCTTGCCAATCGGCAAGGCCTTCGTTGCCGGCGATCATGGCGTCGATTATGGGTAGTTGCGATTCGCTGTACAGGCCATCGTTGACGCGGGTGATCGCGAGCGCATCGTTGTAGCTGGCGAGGGACTGCCCGTATTCTTCCTGTTCGAGATAAAAGCGGCCGAGCTCGCCATAGGCTTCGCCGAGGGCGGGGTGGTACAGGCCAAGTTCGCCGCGCAGACTCTCCACCCGCCGCTCGCGCTGCTCAAGCTCCCTGGCCAGGGCGGCCGATTCATCGTCTGTCTCGGGCTGTATCGCCCACGCCCCGCCGCCGGTGATCGCAAGCGAGGCGGCGAGTAGACCCGCAAGCAAGCCGCAACGCGGTCCAGCGGCGCCATTCCCGGGCGGCACCGCGCCGCGGCGCGCTTTCCGCTTTATCCCGTTGCGCCCCACACCAATGCCCAAGCCGCTTTCGAGGCCGTTATCCACCTTGTATTTCCAACCGATATCTTCACCGCAATCCGCTACTGTAACGCGATTCGGGCGCGGAATCACGCGTCACGGCGCAAGGCTTCCGTGGCTGACAGCGAGACCCGGCATAGCCGCATTTCCACCCAGGCGAAGCACGCGCGGCGTTTCGCCCGCGCGCGGCGCCGCTTGGTTCGAATGGGGCAATGCGCACGGAATCGACACAGAATTGGTGTGACAATTTGCCACATCGGATTTCCCGCGCCACGTGCCTATACTTCCACCACGCCAAATCTGTGAAGGGAGACAAACTCGTGTCGGCAACCAAAATCGCGCTGGTCGCGGCCATTGGACCCGCCTTGCTCGCGGCAAGCGTTCCGCTGCTCGCCCAAGACGAAGAAATCGAGGAAATTCGCGTAATCGGAAGACAGGAATTCCTCGAAACCCAATTCAACACCCGGCGCACGAGTTCCGGCGCGGATTCCGCATTGCTGATCAATCGCGTCCCCGGCGGCAGCGCCAACCAGAATGGCCCGCTGTCGGGACAGATTCAATATCGCGGCATGTTCGGCCCACGCATCAATGTGCGCATCGACGGCATGTTGATCCATGGCGGCGGCCCGAACTGGATGGCGCCGCCCTTGCACCATATTCCCTCCGCCTTGATGGAAAATCTGGTTGTGGAACAGGGTATTGCCTCCATAGCGACAGGCGGCGGCATTGGCGGCGCCGCCACGGCGAGTTGGAAACGACCCGCGTTCGGCGACGGCGACTCCTGGGAATTGCATGGCGACTCCGAACTTTCGGCCGGCTCCGCGGCGGGCAGCACCAGCGGCTCGATGATCTTCGGCGCCAGCAACGCCAACCACCGCTTGTACGGCATCGGCAACATCGACCAGGGCGGCAACTACGAATCGCCCCAAGGCGAAGTGGCCGCGACCGAATACAACCGGGCGGTCTACGGCCTCGGCTATGGCTTCCGCAGCGGCGAACACGAGTTTCTGTTCGACGCCAACCGCATCGAAACCGAAGACAGCGGCACCCCGACGCTGCCCATGGACATCGACTGGTTCGACACCGAGACTTTCAATTTCAGATACAACGGCCAATTCGGCGATCTGGGCGTCGAATTTGGCATTTTCGAGTCCTCCATCCATCACGGCATGAGCAATTCCCTGCTGCGCCGGACGCCGGACTTCTCCAGCCTGCCGCTGCCGCCTTTCGTTGGTGATGACAAGCGCTTTGTCATCGCCGGAAGCGACGAGTCCGGCTTCCGTCTGGTGTTCGATCTCGAGGTCGGCCCGGGTGTGCTCGCAATCGGCGCCGAAGGCAAGGACGGCGTCCATGATGTGCGTGTCACCGACCCGGATTTCGCCCCTTTCTTCGTGGACAACTTCCGGGATGTGAATACCGAAAGTCGGTCGGCTTTCGCGCAATGGTCGGCGACCCTGAGCAGCGATTGGTACGTCGAGTTGGGCGCCAGGCTGGAACGCGTCGATATGAGCGCCGGCGACGTGGACGCCTTTCCCGCCCGGCTGGTGGACATGAACCCGGCCATGTGGGGCATGGGCACACCGCCGCGGGCGGTATGGATGCTGCGCCAGGGATTCAATGCCGCCGACCGGGAACAAAGCGACGACAACAACGACCTGGTTGCGAAGCTTCGCTACCAGTTGACGACCAACCTGGTCGTCGAAGCAGGCTACGCCCGCAAGATGCGCTCGCCGCTGTACCAGGAGCGCTACCTGTGGATCCCGCTGGAGATCAACGCCGGACTTGGCGACGGCAACAACTATGTGGGCAATCCGAATCTGACGCCGGAAAAATCCAGCCAGTTCGAACTCGGTTTCGACTGGAGCTACGGCGCCGCCTGGTTTTCACCGCGCTTTTACGCGCGCGATGTCGAAGATTACATCCAGGGCGTGCCCACAACCCACATGGCGGTTGTCGGCGTCAGCCGCAATGCCAATGGCGATCCCACACCACTTATTTTCGCCAACACCGACGCGGAGTTCCGCGGCCTCGACCTCAGCTTTGGATTCACCATCAACGAGCAATGGCGGGTCGAAGGCATGGCTTCGCGGGTAAGCGCCGAGCGTGGCGATATTTCGGACCACCTCTACCGGATCAGCCCGGACAACGCCCGGGTTTCGCTGTTCTACGAAACCGGCGATTTCTCGGCGCGCTTCGAACAGGTGCTGATGATGGAACAGGACAACATTTCCCGCACCAACACCTGGGATCCGATGAACGGCAACAACAATTCCAATCCCACCGACGGCTACAACTTGACCAATGTCTACCTGGACTGGCTGGCCGCGGAAGGATTGACCTTCACACTCGGCGCGGAAAACTTGTTCGACACCGACTACATCAACCACTTGAGCGGATTCAATCGCGTGCTCGACAGCGTGGTGCCCCTGGGCAGCCGCATGTTCGGCCAAGGCCTCAACCTGTTCGGCCGCGTGCAATTCCAGTGGTAGCCGGGTAGTCAGAACGTCGCGATTGGATTCAGCGGCGAACCGGTGCCGCCGGAGACGCGCAGCGGCGCCGTGGTGAACAGGAATTCCACACGTTCGTGGCTCGCGGCTTCCGCCGCCACCGCTTCCAAGTCCAGATTGTCGAAGATCGGCATGCCCAGCGCCACCAGCAGCAGGGCGTGCACCGGCGAGCCATAACCCTCGACGCCGGAGGGCTTCACGTCCAGCGCCGAATCGCTGCCGACCAGCGCCACGTCGCGTTCCTGGAACCAGCGCACCGTCGATGCGTGCAGGCCGGCGGAGTCGGTGGCGAGATTCCATGGGCCAAGCGCTTCCCGGCGCGGCCAGCGGCCGGTGCGGATCAGCACGATATCGCCGGCGCCGACCGTCACACCATGCTGGGTTTCCCATTCTTCCAGCCATTCGGTGGTGATCGCGGTGCCGTTCTCAAGCCAATCGACGCCGCGCATGGCGGGAAAATCCATGATCAGGCCGCGGCCGAAGATGCCGTCGCCAAATGCCGTGATCGCCAACCTGGCGCAGCCTTCCTCGGTGACTTCGCTTTCCGGGTAGCCGTTGTACATGGTGCCGAACTGAAAACGGTGGCACAGCGCGTCGAGATGGGAATGGGCGTAGCCGTGGTAGGAGACGCCGATAAAATCCCCGGACCAGGGGCCGGGACTGCTGCCAACAGAAGTCATGCGATGGTCGAAGGGGCTGAAATTGTCCGCCGCTTCCTCTTCCAGCAATTCATGGGCCATCGAAACCGAAACTCCGGTCCGCACCAGCCGCGCCGCGGCCACCCGCGTCTGCTCGGTAATCAGATTGACCGTACCCTTCTCGTCTTCCGGACCCCAGCGGCCCCAATTGGAAAGCGACTCGAACCAGCCGTCCACCGTGGCCTGGTCAAGCTGCTGCGCCTGGACGGCGGGCAACAGCGGAAACAGAACGATTGCGAGTGCCACCAGGGGCGAATACAGTTTGCTCACGATAATTTTCCTCAATTGATTTCGGGTCCAATCCCGGTGCCGCAACCAGTATTCGCAAGCCCTTGATCGCCGTCAATAGCAATTCTGCCGGATTTCGATTCATTCACATACCTTCGCCGCCGGAAAAGTCGCTCGCCAAGGGCGTGGTCGCATGTGTTTCTCTTCAACATGCACCGTGCAGCGGCTATACCAATTTGCATTGCTTAAGCCGGGTGATCCCTTGTCAGTCGATAACCTGGCATAATCGTGGCTGATTCACGGGCTGGAGAAGTCAATGTCGACTTCAATCGAAAGCGACCGGGACCAACGCATGCGACTTGCCGCGTTCGAGCATGTGCGCAAGCTTGGCGAAATCCACCAGCACTTGACCCATGAACAGCTCAAGCCGGGATTTACTTTCGAAGGCAAGCGGATTCCCTTGGTGAATCCACAGCGTGGCATTTTCAAACCACGGCAGATGCGTTTCCTGCTATCGATCAAGACCGTCTTTCCAAGGCCAGGAGCAAAAATCTGGTACGACGATCAACTTCGAGTGCACGATCAGATTTTTTCCAGCGACCAGTTTGTCGATTATGCATTCATGGGGCAAGATCCCGATGCCGCCGATAACCGCTGGCTGCGCGACGCATATGAAAATCAGATAGCTGTGATTTATTTCCTTGGTATCGCGCCAGGCCGCTACCAAGCTATTTTCCCCGCATTCATTTCCGGCTGGGACGCGGAGGCCCTCAATGCGTCGGTGGCGTTCGGCGTGCCCGAACTGGAAACGTCAACGCCACCGGAAAACGCAAGCGAACGACGTTACGCCCTGCGGACCGTGCAACAAAGACTGCATCAAGCCTCATTCCGCGAAGCGGTGATACTGGCCTACAACGGACGTTGCGCCATATCGGGATTGCCAGAACAGCGGCTGCTCGATGCCGCGCACATTGTGTCCGACAAGAATGAATTGCTGGGACAACCGGTTGTACCCAACGGGCTGCCGCTTTCAAAAATCCATCACGCCGCTTTCGACGCGCACCTCATCGGCATCGATCCGGACTTTCGGCTGCACGTTTCGGAGCGCCTGCTTAGTCAGAAAGATGGCGCGATACTCGAAGCCCTCAAGCAGCTCAAGGGATCGATCATCCATTTGCCGAAGCGGGAACAGGATCATCCCGACCGGGACCGGCTCGCGGCCCGCTTCGAAGAATTCAACGCAGCGGCATAGGCCCCGAGCAAAATTCCGGTTTCGCAAATATCCGCGGCGAGTCGGGGATGGCGTGATGACTTCACTTTGTGGCGGCGGTCTGGTTAGATGGGCCTGCGCTGAGAGGAGGATCGAGAGGAGGATCGAGATGAGTATTCGCAGTCTGGCCATCGCCGGTTTGTCGCCGCTGCTGATGCATACGGCGGCCATCGCGGCCGAACAGGACTTTCATGATATCGCGGCGGCGGTTTCGGCCGAACGTATCGAGCGTGACATTCGGGCGCTGGTCGGTTTCGGTACGCGCCATACCCTTTCGGAGACCGGCTCCGACACCCGCGGCATCGGCGCGGCGCGCAGATGGCTCGAGGCCGAATTCAACCGGATTTCAGACGCCTGCGGCGGTTGCCTGGAGGTGTTCACCGTCAGCGGCGTCGTTTCCGGAGAAAACCGCATTCCCGACCCGGTGGAAGTGGTCAATGTCGTTGCCATGTTGCGGGGTGAGAGCGAGCCGAACCGGATAGTGATGATGTCCGCCCATTTGGATTCCCGGGTCAGCGACCCGATGAATTTCGAGTCCGACGCTCCGGGCGCGAATGACGACGCCTCGGGCGTGGCCGGCGTCATCGAGGCGGCACGGGTGCTGAGCCAGTATCGATTTCCGGCCACTATCGCCCTGACGGGTTTTTCCGGCGAGGAACAGGGCTTGCACGGCGCCCGGATTCTTTCGCAATACGCGATTGACAACGGCTGGAATCTCGACGCCGTGCTCAACAACGACATGATTGGCAATATCACCGGCATCAACGGCGTCATCGACAACACCACCGCCCGGATTTTTTCCGAAGGCACGCGCTTTCTGGAAACCGAAGGGGAAGCGAACCAGCGGCGCGCGCAAGGCGGCGAGGTCGATTCGCCTTCGCGCAACGTAGCCCGCTACGTCGACGAAATGGCGGACCGCTACATCCCCAATCTCGACACCATGATGATCTACCGAATTGACCGCTTTGGCCGCGGCGGCGATCACCGGCGCTTCAGCGAAGCGGGTTTCCCCGCGGTGCGAATCATGGAGGCCAATGAAAACTACAACCACCAGCATCAGGACATTCGCGTCGAAGACGGGATCGCCTATGGCGACGTGATCGAACACATAAATTTCGACTACGCCGCCAAACTCACGGCACTGAATGCGGTTTCGCTGGCATCCATGGCCTGGGCCCCCGCGCCGCCGGCCAATGTCGCCATCGAAGGCGCGGTGCGGCCGAGCACCACCTTGAACTGGGACAAGGTGCCCGGCGCCGCCGCTTACCGGGTGCATTGGCGCTTGACGACATCGCCGACCTGGGATTTTCAGCGCGACGTCGGCGATGTGGACAGCTTCACGCTGGAGAATATCGTTATCGACAACTACTTCTTCGGCGTGTCGAGCCTGTCCGCCGAGGGCATCCAAAGCCCGGTGGTTTTCCCCGGCCCGGCGGGTTCCTTCGACTGACTCGCCCGGCGCCGCAACGGCCCTGATCGGCCGCAATTCGCCACTGGCCACGCCGGAGCCCGCCAATCAGGCGAAATAGCCGTGCAGGTACCAGTGCCGGTCGCCGCCGCGTTCCCGGTAAATCCACAAGCGTCCGCCGTCGACTTCCCCGGCGATGTAATAGTCGCGGCGTATGTCTTCGCCGGACCACCAACCGGATTCGATGCGTTCCGGCCCGCTCAGCAGCGCAATCGGACCATGATGCAGCGGTTTCCCTTCATGGCAGGCAAGCCGGCGCGGTTCCGGCAACACCCAGAGAGGACGCGGCGAGCCGGCAACAGGCGTATTCGACCCGGTCCCGCCGCCTTCAAAATAATCGAAATCCCGGCTGGCGCATTCGGGGCGGTGGTCGGCCACCACCTCGATGCCGCGCACCCGCCCTTCGCCCAGTTTGGCGCGCAACTGCTCCAGCAGATGATCGAGACCCGCGTCATCCGCCCCGGCGGCTTTGTGGTTGCGCAACAGTTGCAGGTCGCGGTCGAGATAGGCTTCGAAGCGGTTGACGGCCAAGTGCAGCGCGGTCACCGGCGCCGACAAGCTAAGCTCGCCGAGCCGCGTTTGCAGCAACATCAGGAAGTGTTTCCGGCAGCGGCCGGGGCGGCGCAGTTCGATGCGCACCTGCGTGGCCCGCCGCTGTTCGCGCCCCTGTTCGCGCCCCTGCCCGTGCCGCAGGCTGAAGTGGAGCCGGCTGGTGGCCAAGTCGTTCATGAACAGAAAATCGCACAAGCGTTTCAACAGTTCTTCCGCCGCGGGCAGCAGCCGGTCCAGCTCGAGCGATTCGCAAGGCAATTCCACCCCGCTTTGGAACGAAGGCGGGGCAAGATATTTGCGCGTGGTTTCCGGCGCCTTGCCGAGCGCCCGGTCGAGTTGCTTGACGAAACCCTCGCCAAAACGCGTGACAAGACCGTCCACGGGCAGCCGCCAGAGATCGCGCAAGTGGCGGATGCCCATGTTGCGCAAGCGGCGGTCTTGTTGCCGGTCCGGCATCAGCACTGAAACCGGCAGCTCGCGCAAGGCGGCTTGCAGGTCCGCGCGCTGGTACACCGCCTTGCCGCCGCCGCCGCGGGCAAGCAGCAAGCTGCCGGTTATGGTGGGAGCGGCGGCATGGCAAAACTCCTCGGGCAACTCCCATTGGCGCAGCCGCGGCCGCACATCGGCGCCGAGCTTCTCGTGGATCACGGCGGCGCCGCCGAAATAGCGCAGCGCGCTGCGCACCTCGCAAATCAGCGCGGTTTCATCCAGCCTGATGTCGGCACTGTAATTCCGCATCAGCCGAGCCACCGCCAGCAGGCAGCGGTGGCGGCGGGCCGCCGGCAGCGCCCGCAACTGGGGTAGATACAGGGCGTACCAAAGAGCTTCCGGGCGCTTGCCGCTTTGCCGCGGGCGAACGGGAAGCGGCGTGAAAACCGCGGACGGGCAGGGTTGCGGGCTGATCATGCCGGACCTCGGGTGCCTTGTTCTCTCCTCTCTTATACTGTATACATATACAGTATTTTGCGCAATGTGTCAGCACAATGCCCATCGCGAACGGCCGGATTGGCCGCAAACAGGATGCCATCGACGCGCTGTTGCGGGACGTCCCCGATCTGTGGCGGGGCCGCTGCACATCCAACCCGAATCAACGCGGCATCAGCACCGGATTTCCCGAGCTGGACGGAATTCTGCCGGCCGGCGGCTGGCCGCCCAGGGGCCTGGTGGAGATCGCCTGTTCCCGCCGCGGCATGGCGGGACTGCAATTGCTGGTGCCTTTGATGCGCGCGTTGACCGGGCAAGGACAATGGGTGCCATGGATATGTCCACCCCTGCCGCCCTATGCGCCGGCCCTGGCGCAGGCCGGGGTGGATGTCGGCAAACTGCTGGTCATAGCGCCCGGCGCCATTTCGCGCAACGCCCCATGGAGTATGGAAAAGGCGCTGCGCTCCTGCCGGCTCGTGCTTGCCTGGCAGAACGGGCTCTCGCACAGGGTGCTGCGGCGCCTGCAACTGGCGGCCGACACCGGCAACAGCCTGGCCGTGCTGTTCCAGCGCGGCAACAGCGGCTGCCCTTATTCGGCCCTGCGCCTGCAATTGAGTTTCGCCGGCGGCGAGGGGCCGCGGGTGAGCATTCTGCGCGCCCGCGGCAATATCCGCTGCCACAGCGTCCGGCTGCAACCGTCGGCAATCCCCATGGCAACCGGCCCGGCGCCGCATCAGGCACCTGGCAAAAGCGCGGTTGTTCATGACAAACACGGAACACTGGGGTAACCTCAGCCAATGATCGGCAAACCCCTTGCCGACGGGCTTGCTCGACGACCTTGCCAAAGCCGAGCAAACAAGCGGGGCAAAGAAGCGGAGCAAACAAGATAACGGGCAAAACGAGCCAGGGAAAAACAACGCGAACCGAATCAACCAGACAAACCAGATCAAAGAGAGGTACGCAAAATGAAAGCGATCTTTCCGCCAGCCTGCGGTGCCCTCCTGCTGCTCCTGTCCGGCTCGGCCTGGAGCCAGGACAGCATCGAATGGACCACCCTGGGCAATGACTTTGCGCATACGCGCTCAACCACGGCCGACCAGATCACGCCGGAGAACTTTGGCGAACTTGAAGTCGCCTGGGTCTGGGACGGCGCCAGCTTCGAGGCCCAAAGCGGCCGCTCGACACCCAGCCTGATCAATGGCCGCCTGTACACGGTTGCCGGCGCCCGCCGCCACGTGGTCGCCATCGACCCCGCCACCGGCGCCACCTTGTGGTCCTACCGCGAGCCCGACACCCGGCGCTGGTCGTATTCCATGCGCGCCGATTACGGCAAAGGCGTGGGCTACGCCAATATCGACGGCCGCGACGTGATCTACATCATCTCGCCCGGCTTCTTTCTGACCGCGCTGGATGCCGCCACCGGCCAGCCGCTGGAGGGCTTCGGCGAACAAGTGCCGATTGAAGGCTTTCCGGCAACCGGCGTGGTCGACCTGCTCGCCGACCTCGGCCACCCCTACGACCCATACGAGGGCATCCCGCTCGAACGCGGCTACATCACCTCGTCCTCGCCGCCCATTGTGGTGAACGACGTGGTCGTGGTCGGCAATTCCGCGGAACAGGGCTACAACCAGTCGCGGATTGAAAATGTGCCCGGCGACATTCTCGGCTATGACGCCCGCAGCGGCGAATTCCTTTGGAAATTCAATGTGATTCCGCAGCCCGGCGAATACGGCCACGAAACCTGGGAAAACGACGCCTGGCAATACACCGGCGACATTTCCTCCTGGGCGCCGATTTCTGCCGACCCCGCGCTCGACCTGGTTTACATCCCCACCAATGGTGTAACCATCGACTATTACGGCGGCCACCATCCCGGCGACAATTTGTACGGCACCAGCCTGATCGCGCTCAACGCCGCCAGCGGCGAGCGCGCCTGGCATTTCCAGATGGTGCATCACGACATCTGGAACTACGACACGCCGACCGCGCCCATTTTGCTCGACGTGACGACGGATTCCGGCCCCACCCCTATCGTCGCCCAGGCAACCAAGCAAGGCTATGTTTACGTCTTCAACCGGGAGACCGGAGAGCCGATTTGGCCGATTGAAGAAGTGCCGATGCCGGCCTCCACCGTCCCCGGAGAGCAACTCGCGGCCACGCAGCCGATTCCGACCCGGCCGGCACCCTTTGAATACGTGGGCTCCAGCGAAGAGTTGCTGGCCGATTTCACCCCGGAAATCCGCCGCCAAGCGCTGGAAGCCGTGTCCAATTTCATCATGGGGCCGGTGTTCAACCCGCCTATCCAGCGCAATCATCCTTCCGGCAAGGCCGCCGCGTTGATGTGCCCTTCCGGCGCGGTCAATATCACCCATCCTCCGGTGGCGGACCCGGACAGCGGCGTGATGTACATCATCTCGCGCTATAGCTGCGGCGCCCGCACCCTGGTCAGCGGCGAGGAAGCCGACACCTATTACGAAGAGCCGACCGGCATCACCCTGTCGCGTTACGCCGCCGGCAACGGTGGCCCCACACCGCGGCATCCCGCCGGCATTCCCTTGTGGAAACCGCCCTACAGCCGAATTACGGCCATCGACATGAACAGCGGCGAGCACTTGTGGATGATTCCCGCCGGTTACACGCCGGACCGCATCCGCGACTTGCCGGCGCTGGCTGGCGTGGATATCGGCAATACCGGCTCCGGTGCGGTCGGCCCCATGGTGGTTGCCGGCAACATGCTGATCTACGGCAATGTAACCGGTGACGGCACACCGCACCTGTTCGCGCTGGACAAGATGAGCGGCGAAGAATTGGCCCGGGTTGAAGTGCCCGCGATCAGCCGCTACGGCATGAGTTCGTGGGTCTACGAAGACAGGCAATACATTGTCCTGCAAACCGGCAGTTCGCTGACCGCCATGGCCTTGCCGGAATAGCTCGGGATCATGCCTGTTCGAATATAGGTTGAGTGAAAAAGGCGCGGCTGGCTTCGGCCGCGCCTTCCTTGCTTGCGGAAAGGGAACGCCTTCATGATCAAGCTCTACGGCTTTCAGCAGTCGCGCTCCTTCCGCGCCTTGTGGGCGCTGGAGGAAAGCGGGTTGAAGTACCAGTACGTTGGAGTCAAGCTGCGCACCGACGCGGACGTGCCCGACAGCGCGACAAACCCGAAGTATCTCGCGGTGAATGTGCAAGGCAAGGTGCCGACGCTTGTCGATGGCGAACTGACGCTGACCGAATCCGTCGCCATCTTGTACTACATCGCGCGTTCGGCGCCGGAATCCGGCCTGCTGCCGAACGCAAGCATGGACGTGTACGCGCGCATCGACGAACTTGCCTGCTTCGTGCTGGCCGAACTGGAACAGCCGCTTTGGAGCAAGGGCAAGCATATGTTCGCCCTGCCCGAGGAATACCGCATTCCGCAAATGTTGGAAACGGCGAAGTTTGAATTCGCCAAAGCGCTGGGCGCGCTCGATCATCTGCTCGATGATCTTGAAAAATCCCGGTTCGCCATCGGCGGGTCGTTTTCCCTGGCGGACATTCTGCTTGCCCAGACTTTCAACTGGGCGCTGCGATTCGAATTCGACCTGCCGCAACCCTATATCGACTTCCGCGACCGTTTGTACCAACGCCCCGCCTGCCGGCGGGCGCTGGAAGTTATGGGCTGATTTTTCCGCACGATGCCGTCTCACAACAGGACACCACTCCCGACTCCGGCGGAACGCGCGTTGCCCAAGCCGGCATGGGCGGTTTTGAGCTTGCCGGTTCGGACAGTGGCCTTGCTGGCAGTATCCGGCGTGGCCCTAAGCCTTGCATTTAGCGCCGCGGCACAGGAATTGCCCGCAAGCCTGGATGATTGGCTCGCGCAAACCCTCGCCGCCAAGCCAATCGAACAGCGGCTTTCGCTCCATCATATCGGCATCGCGGGCACCCGAAGCGAAAGCCGCCACCTGGTCACCGCCGTGCTGCCCAATTCGCCGGCGGCAAGGGCCGGAATTCGCCGCGGCGATGAATTGCTCGCGGTCGACGGCTCGCCATACCAGCCGATTCGCTCGTTCAATCCAGCAACTTCGCGCGCAAGTCTCGCCGCGGAAAGTCCGCGCCAATTGCGCATCGCCCGCGGCGGGACCGAGCGGGAAGTCACCCTCACCCCCGTTTTCAACAATCTGTTCGACGCCTACCGCAGCGCCGTGGCGCCCAGCACGCAACAATTCAGCGTCGGCAACAAGCTGATCGGTTATGTGCGGCTGTGGGGGATCAGCCGCAACGCCAACGATCTTGCGGCCCTGCGGCAGCTCATGACGGACTTCAGGACCACCAGCAGCCTCATCGTCGACTTGCGCAACGCCGAAGGCTTCCTCGGCCGGGAGCATTTGCAACTTTTCCTGCCCGGCGGTTTCGACAACTACTATTCGAGCCCAATCGCGCTGATCATCGACCAATCCACCACCGGCGCCGCCGAAGCTTTCGCCGAAGAACTCGCCAGGCTCGAACGGGCTACCAGCGTCGGCGCCGCAGCGGCCGGTGGCCTGCAACCCGAGCTCGCCGTGCCCTGGCCCCTTGCTGGAAACTCCGCCAACGACCCCCAATTCGAAACCGCCCTCGGCCTGCTCGCGGGATTGCTCTGAGCGAAAGCAACACCACCAAGTATTCCGAATGAATTCCTCCGCCGGGCCAGTGGATGACTTGATTTAACGTTTCGCACGAAAAATGAAAGAGGATTGGAAAATTATCGGTCTTTAACTTATGTCAAGCAGTTGCTTGGCGGTTGGGCAAATTGACAACTGTAATACGACGCATTACACTCTGTCATGATTGTGAGTTTCAAAAGCAAGTCGCTGAAGCGATTCTTGGAACGCGGAGACGAGAGCCGCATCCATGCGGAGCATCGCGAAACCGTGCGGGACATTTTCGCCCGACTGAACGCCTCCAGTGTTCCTGAAGATATGAATTTGCCGGGATTCCGATTGCACCGACTAAAGCAGGACCTTGATGGCTACTGGGCCGTAACAGTTCGTGCGAATTGGCGCATCACGTTCCGTTTCGAGAATGGTGATGCGTTTGATGTGGACTACCTTGATTACCACTAAAGTGAGGAAATTCGATGCTAATGCATAATCCTCCCCATCCAGGCGGGGTTGTGAAACGGCAATGCCTGCAACCATTGGGATTGACTGTTACCGAAGCGGCTCAAGGACTTGCTGTTTCCCGCAATACCTTGTCCATGCTTTTGAACGGTCGTATTGGCATTTCTCCCGAAATGGCCATTCGACTGTCCGAGGCCTTTGGCGGCACAGCTGAAAGTTGGCTCCGACAGCAGATGCAATATGATCTGTGGCAAGCCCTGCAAGGTCGGGAGAAAATCGAGATTCAAAAATTCGCCTCCGAGGAAGAAAGGCCCGAAGCTGGTTTGCGGGCACGCTAGACCTTGTGTTTTGTAAGCGTGTCTTGGGATTTTCGCGGCAGCTGAAGCTGAATAGTCGGATGGTTCCCAGTATACTCAGCGGTCATTTTGGCGGTTGACCCGCGTCAGGCCGAGCCGTCAGCCAGTTACCCTGTTGCCCAGTGATTTTCCAGACACGAAACCAGCAACGAATCCAGTAAAAAAATCCAGCAAAATAAGGAGCCGCAAAATGCGCAAGGCCTACAACCGGTTTTTCATTGATGGCGCCTGGCGCGAACCAGCCGGGCGGAAATTGCTCGAAGTCGTCAATCCTGCGACCGAGCAGGCTTTCGCCACCATCAGCCTGGGCACGGCGGAGGATGTCGACCAGGCCGCCAGGGCCGCGCGGGCGGCGTTTGCCGCCTGGTCGGAATCTACCGTTGAGGAACGCGTTGGCGTCATCCGCAACATCATCGCCGGCATCAAGGCCCGCGCCGGCGAATTCGCCAGCGCGATATCCGATGAAATGGGCGCGCCCATGCGTCTGGCGAGCACCGCCCAGGTGGGCAGCGGGCTCGGGCATTTCCAAAGCATTATCCCCATCCTCGAAAACTATTCGTTCGAGGAAGACCGGGGCGCCTCGCGCATCGTCAAGGAGCCCGCCGGCGTGTGCGGCTTCATCACTCCCTGGAACTGGCCGCTGAACCAGATCGCCTGCAAGGTCGCCCCCGCCATCGCCGCGGGCTGCACCATGGTGCTCAAGCCCAGCGAAATCGCCCCGGTCAGCGCCTACCTGCTCGCTGAAGTGATTGCCGAGTCCGGCTTGCCCGCCGGCGTGTTCAATCTGGTCAACGGCGATGGCCCCACAGTCGGGGCGGCGATTTGTTCACACCCGGAAATCGATCTGGTTTCCTTCACCGGCTCGACCCGCGCCGGACGCGAAGTGGCGCGCAATGCCGCCGACGGCATCAAACGCGTCACCCAGGAGCTTGGCGGCAAATCGGCCAATATCATTCTCGAGGACGCGCCGGATTTCGCCCGCGCGGTCAGCGGCGGCGTGATCGGTTGCTTCGGCAACAGCGGGCAGTCCTGCAATGCCCCCACGCGCATGCTCGTGCCCGAGGCGCGCATGGCCGAAGTGGCCGATATCGCCCGCGCGGCGGCGGCCAAGGCCAGCGTGGGCGACCCGAAGGAGGAGACCACGCGCCTTGGCCCTGTGGTCAGCGAGGCGCAATTCAACAAGATCCAGGGCCTGATCGAGCAAGGCATCGAGGAAGGCGCCGAACTGGTCGCGGGCGGGCCCGGTCGGCCCGAGGGACTGGACGCGGGCTATTATGTGAAACCGACGATCTTCGCGAACGTTTCCAACGACATGACCATCGCCCGGGAGGAGATTTTCGGCCCGGTGCTGTGCATCATCGGCTACAAGGACGAGGAAGACGCCGTGGCGATCGCCAACGATACCGAATATGGTCTTTCCGGTTACGTTTCCGGCGAGCCGGCCCACGCCGGCCGCATAGCGCGCCGGCTGCGCACCGGCAATGTGCATATCAACGGCGCCGGACCCGACTTCGCCGCGCCCTTCGGCGGTTACAAGAAATCCGGCAACGGCCGCGAGTGGGGCGTCGAAGGCTTCGAGGAATTCCTCGAAACCAAGGCGATCATGGGCGCTGCGTAGCGGCTCTGGCTTCTTCCGCCCGGGCGCCGCGCAACATGTTGATCATGCCGTAGTTGCCTTCGTGGCAGGCGTACTCGTAGAGCAGGCCGGCGACTTTGGTCAGCGGGATGATGCCGGTGATGCGGTCGGTGTAGGCGGTGGGATCTTCGACGGTGAATTCGTATTCCAGCGTGTCATCGCCGACCCGGGTGATCCGCTCGATGAGGAATTTGTTGTCCGAAGTGCCGGCGTTGCCGAAAGATTGGGTGAGGCCGTTGAAGTTCCGCGTTTCCACCACCAGCGTATCGCCGTCCCAGTAGGCGCGGGAATCACCCGACCATAGGCCGATGGCTTCATCGAGGGGCGGGCGTTCGCCCAAGGGCGCGATGCGCGCGTCGTGCACCATCTCGGTCATGAGCACCACATGATCGCGGTTCTGGAAAATCTGCAGGTTGTTGTTGTACAGGCTCGGGACGAGCGGCGGCCCGGCATTGAAACCCATGATGCAGCGTTCGGAAAGCCCCCGGTCTTCGGGGCCGTCCTTGCCGATGCCTCCGGGAATCACCCGCACCGGGCGCTCGCCTTCGATGTCGGGCGCCAGGCGTCCGTTGACCACGATCGCGCCTTCGGCGAAATCCGGCAGGCGGCCGTCGGGCGGATAGGTGATGATTGAGGTGCGCACCGCTTCGCCGATGCCGGCGGATTCGATCCAGAAGTCGTTGTAGGCCTCGTCAACGCCGAAATTGGGAATCGCCGCGTCGGAATTTTCATCGAACGCCGAAAGCATGGCGCGCAATTGCTCGATCTCTTCATCGGTGAGGAATTGCCGCTCGCCATACTGGGCGGGCCGCTCAAGCGGCACGTTGTACGAATAATTCCACACACCTTGCAGGTCCGGCTGGTCCCATTCGGTTCGCGGCGCCTGATAATTTTCGGCACCCAGGCCGGTGTTGGCCAGCAGCAAGCCGCCCAGTCCCAGCAACAAAATCTTGTTTCGCATCGTTCTGCCCCACACTTGGTTTGATGGCTCAACTCGTTTCATTCTACCCACATTTCAGCCCGCATTCGGGCGGTTCTCCAAGGCGCCCCTCTGCGGAAATTGCGCGCGGCGCCGGTGGCGAACCCCGGAAATCCATGTCCCTTCGGTGAAATGCACCCGCTACCGGGCGGCGACCCTTTCCAGCCAGGGGTCGAGGGTTTCCCAGTTCATTTGGAACATGTGGCCGGCGCTGTTGAGAATGGCGGCGTCGAGATCGACGCCGGCGCCGGTGAAAGCGTCCACGGTTTCGTCGAAACGTTCGGCCCAGCCGAGTTCGTCCTCGCCGCCGATGCGCAGGTACACCGGGAATCCGCGCAGGGACCGATTGTCGAATTCCGAACTGGACAGCGCAGGCACCGCGACCACACCGTAATAGCTCTCCGGATCGCGCCTGGCCACTTCCAGCGCCGAGAAGCCGCCGTTGGAGATTCCCGCAAGCAAGACCTTGCCTTCGGCAATTTCCTGGCGCTGTTGCAGCGCCCGAATCAGTTGCGCAACTTTCTCATTGTTGCGCGGGCCGCGGAAGGAGCGGTTGTCGGGCGAGACCGGGGCGGCCACCACCCAGCCCCGGGCGGCGAACTGGCTGCCGAGCCAACGCGAGGTGTCGGCGGCGATGGAAGCATTGCCCGGACCGCCACCGAACAGGATCAACAAGCGCGCCGGCTGCTCGCTTGCTTCGGGCCAAACCATGAACACCGCAAGTGTCTCGCCGTCTTCAAGCGCCACCCGCTCCTGGGCCAGCGCCGGCGCGCCCGGCAAAGAGCACAGCAACGAAGCGCACAGAAACAAGCCGCGCAACATCACCAAGCTTCGGACGATCATGGAAGCCTCCGGGAAGCGATCAGGATTCGGTTGGTCCGCGTTGCCGATAGACGTCTTCGAAACGTTCGTGCAAGCGGCGCATGCCGCCCAGCCAACGGTCGTAATCATCGGTCTTGCGCCGCATATAGGTCAATACTTCGGGATGCGGCAGGCACAGAAAACGTTCTTCATCGAGCGTTTTGATCACCGTATCGGCGAGTTGTTCGGGTTCGAGCATGCCGTCGAGACCGGCGACGCCGCCATCGGTATTGGCGGTCATCGCCGTGCGCACCGCCTGGGGGCAAAGCAGGGAAACCCGGATGCCGCGCTTGCCGTAGGTGATCGAAAGCCATTCGGCGAAACCGACGGCGGCATGCTTGGTCACTGAATAAGGTGCCGAACCCACCTGGCTGAGCAGGCCGGCGGCCGAAGATGTATTGAGCAAATAACCTTCGCCGCGGGCAAGCATGCCTGGCAGCACCGCCCGCGCCGCATAGACGTGGGACATGACATTGATTTCCCAGATGCGTTGCCAATCGGCGCCGGCAACCTCTTCCCCACCCGGTGTGAAAATGCCCGCGTTGGAGCAAAACAGGTCGATCCGGCCATGGGCTTCAAGCGTCGTATGCACCAGGCGCGACACTTCCTCCTCCCTGGCCACATCGGTGCGCACGCCCAGCACCTGGGTTGGCCCGGCGATGTCCGCCACGGTGCGGTCGATGCCGTCCAGGTTGATGTCGGAAACGACGACCGCGCGGGCGCCTTCGGCTGCGAAGCGCAGGCACAGCGCCCGGCCGATGCCGCTGGCGCCGCCGGTAACCACCACTACCTTGTCACGAATTCGCATGGATTGCCGTCTCCGCCGGGCAAGATATTCGCGCCGCGCATGCTGCCGGTGCCCTCACGCCACCTCCATTTGCCCGCGTTCGGCTCCGCCGGCTTTGCTTGGCGCCAGTTGCGCAAACCGCTCACTGATAATCCGCTCGGCATCCGCCACGATGCGCGCGATCAGCTCTTCGCAACTCGGCACATCGTCGATCAGGCCCACCACCATGCCCGCGGACCAGATGCCGTGGTCCAGTTCCCCCTGGCTATACACTTCCCTGCCCTTTACGCCCTGAACGAGTTCGCGAATGTCCTCGAACTTTGTGTCTCCCGGCCGCGCCTCGATTTCCAGCACCTGCTCGGCGATGCCGTTCTTGAATACGCGGGCGGTGTTGCGCAAGGTGCGATAAATCAGCGCGGTGTCGAGTTCGCTCGCTTCGACCATGGCCTGTTTCACTTTTTCGTGGATCGGGGCTTCCTTGGTCGCCATGAAGCGCGTGCCCATATTGATGCCGTCGGCGCCCAGCGCCAGCGCCGCGGCCAGCCCGGCGCCGTCGCCGAATCCGCCGGATGCGATAAACGGAATCGACAGGCGGCGCGCCGCCAGCGGCAGCAGGATGAAATTGGTGATGTCGTCCTCGCCCGGATGGCCGGCGCATTCGAAACCGTCGACGCTGACGATATCAACCCCGATGCGTTCGGCTTTCAGCGAATGGCGGATCGAGGTGCATTTGTGAATCACGGTGATGCCCGCCGCTTTGTAGGGCGGCAGAAACGGTTCGGGATTGCGGCCCGCGGTCTCGACGATCTTGATGCCGGATTCAATGATCGCCCTGGCATATTCCTCGTAGGGCACCGGCTTGATCGTGGGCAGGATCGTCAGATTCACGCCAAAGGGCTGGTCGGTCATGTCCCGGCAGCGGCGGATTTCCTTCTCCAGGTCTTCCGGCGTGGGCTGGGTCAAGGCGGTGAGGATACCAAGGCCGCCGGCGTTGGACACGGCCGCGGCGAGTTCGGCCAAACCCACCCATTGCATGCCGCCTTGCACCACGGGGTGCCGGATACCGAGCATTTCGGTCAGCTTGGTGCGCATTTTTCTTCTCTCATTTCCACTCCCTCTCTCGCTCTTGATTGCCGTCGCGTTGGCCCGCCATTCAGCTTTTGTTCAGGAAAGCTGGCATAACAATCCACAGTAGAATTCGCGGTTTGGGCCAATGGGGCGGCCAGTGTACGCGCTTGCTCCACGGCGTGCAAAAGCCCAGACTGAAAGCGGACTGGCGGTAACAAAGAGTTGCGCCGGGCGCTGCGGCGCCCGTGTTATATTTGCGCGTCACAAAAACAACCACCCTTGAATCTGGAGAGATCAATGAATAGGAAATTGCTGCTCGGCGCAATTGCCCTGGCCGCCGGTTCACCGTTGTTCGAAAGCCTGGCGCAGGAACAAGCCATAGAAGAAATCCAGGTCATCTCGAACAGCCGCAGGTCGGAAGGTCTGACCGATGTCAACGCGGCGGTTTCGGTTATTGGAGCGGAAGAATTGTCGCTGCTGCGGCTGACGCATTACCAGGAGGCGCTGAACCGGGTGCCCGGCGTCAACGTCAACCGCAACAACGGCCAGGAGAGCCTGGCGTCCATCCGCTCGCCGGTGTTGACCGGCGCCGGCGCCTGCGGCGCCTTCCTCATGGCCGAGAACGGCATTCCCTTGCGCTCCAACGCTTTTTGCAATGTCAACCAGATGTTCGACGCCCATAGCGAGAACGCCGAACGCATCGAAGTCGTGCGCGGCCCAAGCAGCGCTTTCTGGGGCTCCAACGCCATGCATGGCATGATCAATGTGGTGCTGCCCGAGCCCGGCGCGGCGGGTTCATTGACGCTCGAGGCCGGCCCCCGCGGCAGCCAGCGCATCCAGGGACGCTTCGGCACCGAACAGGAAGGCATTCGCAGCCTGTTCCTGTTCAACGGCATCGAAGAGGAAGGCTACCAGGCGGACAGCGGCGTCGATCAGCAAAAACTTTCCTGGCTGTACGAGCTGGACATGGGTGGTGTGCAACTCGACGGCGGTTTCACCTTGATCAACCTGAACCAGGAAACCGCAGGCTATGTCACCGGAACGGACGCCTATCTCGATGCCGAGCGGCGCAAGACCAACCCGAATCCCGAGGCTTTTCGCGACAGCCGCAACGGCCGCTTTTGGACCTCCTTCAACTGGACGGCCAACGATTGGGACGTTGTGCTGACGCCCTACGTGCGAGAAGTGAACATGACCTTCATGCAGCACTTCCTGCCAGGCGACCCGGTGGAGGATTTCTATCACCGCAGCGCCGGTTTCCAGTCCGGGGCCTATCGCGCGCTCGACAATGGCGCCAGTGTGGCGATCGGCGTCGACAGCGAATGGACCACAGGCAAATTGTTGCAGTTCCAGGCCAATCCCACGGTGGGTTCGGCGTTTCTGCGCAACACAATCCCCCAGGGCAAGCATTACGATTTCAATGTCGACGCCACCATGGTTGGCGGCTATGTCAGCTATGAACAACCCCTGTCCGAACAACTGATTCTGTCGGTGGGCGCGCGCATCGAAAAAGTCACTTACGACTACGACAACCTGATGCTCGACGGCCGCACCAACGACCAGGGCGTCGCCTGCGGCTTCGGCGGCTGCCGCTACAGCCGACCGGCCGACCGCGGCGATGATTTCACCAATCTCTCCCCCAAGGTCGCCCTCAGCTATCAAATCGATGACAACAACCGCATCGACTTGCGCGTGCAACGCGGTTTCCGCGCGCCCCAGGCCACGGAACTGTACCGGCTGCAGAACGCGCAAACCGTGGCCGACCTGGATTCGGTGGAATTGGACAGCGTCGAAATCGCCTTCAATGGCGGCGCCGACGCGCTCAGCTATTCCGCCAGCGTGTACATGATGGACAAGGACAACGAGATCATCACCAACAGTTCGCGGGAGAACCTCAACGGCGCGGCGACCCGGCACCGGGGCCTGGAATTGGCCATCGCCTACGAAATCAGCGAGCAATTGACGCTGCATGCCGTTTCCAATTACGCCAAACACACCTACGAACACTCCCAGCTTTCCGGCGGCATCGACATTCAGGGCAAGGAAGTCGACACCGCGCCGAACCTGTGGGGCAACTATCGCCTGTCCTGGCAGCCGAGTCCGGCGCTGCGCGCGGAATTCGAATGGGTCAACATGGGCGAGTATTTCACCAATCCGGAAAATACCGCCTCCTACGATGGCCACGACTTGTTCAACATTCGCGCGCAATACCAGGCCAGCGAAGATTGGACCTGGAGCCTGGTGTTGCTCAATGTGCTTGATGATTTCTATGCCGAACGCGCGGATTGGACCACTTTCACCGGCGACCGCTACTTTGTTGGCCAACCGGCGCGGGCCTTTATCGCCGCCACCTGGAATTTCCGCTGATCGACCCCGCTTTTCAGTCTTTGCTGGCGCTGTTCGACGCGCCGGCGCAGCGGCGGTTGGCGCCGATCAAGCACCCATCGCGGGTCCGCGCCGGCCTCGCCTTCCCTGTCATGGATCGCGGTTCGGCCGCGGACGGGTCGCGCGATGCAACCGAACTGCGGGAAGCGGCGGTGTTGATCGGCGCGACGCGGCCCGAAAACGGCAAGCGCCCGAGCCGGGTTGTGCTCACGGTGCGTTCGGAAAATCTGAAGACGCACGCCGGCCAAATCAGCCTGCCCGGCGGCTCGCTTGAACCAGGCGACGACAATCCCGCGGCCGCCGCGTTGCGCGAGGCC
Organism: uncultured Pseudohongiella sp.; assembly: GCA_965221015.1. Taxonomy (GTDB): domain Bacteria; phylum Pseudomonadota; class Gammaproteobacteria; order Pseudomonadales; family Pseudohongiellaceae; genus UBA9145. Next base: position 2,867,890 of record OZ244859.1, read on the forward strand.
GAAGAGGAAATCGGATTGCCCCGGGAGCAGGTGGAAGTGCTCGGGGAATTGGGGCCCATGGCGCTGCCTTCGGGCTTCCTGGTTACCCCGGTGGTCGGCCTGATCCCCCATGACCTGCGCTTCCGCGCCTGCTCGCGGGAAGTCGCCGACATCTTCCAGACGCCGCTCGCGCTGATTCTGAACACCGGCGCCTACGACCGCGGCAGCTACCTGTTCGCGGGCAGCCGGCGCCCCACGCTCGAATTGCGCCACGGCGACTATCGCATCTGGGGTGCCACCGCCGCCATCCTGCATCGGCTGGCGCAATTGTGCGGCGGCGCGATTCAGCGCAGCGGTTGACAAGGCGCACAGGCATGGCCTCGGGTCATAACCATGGTCGAAATTGCGGCGGTGCGCGGCTGGGGCGGCGGATGCCTAGAGGCAGGGCTTGCCTTGCATTTGCCGCGCGGCGATTACACAAAGGCCCGCGGCTTTCGATTGATAGAGCAGACGGTCCACATCTTCAAAAAATTCTTTCTCGCTACGCCTGTTGGTTTCGGCTTCGTAGGCGCCGATGCCCATGCTCGCCGCGAGCCCGAGTCTAATTTCGCCGAGCGCGAAAGGTGAGCGCCGAATAACGGACTGCAAACGTTCGGCCAGCGCAATACCCTGATCGATTCCGGTGGCGGGCAGGATGATGGCAAACTCGTCGCCGCCGCAGCGGCAGGCGGTATCGAGGCAGCGAACCGTTTGCCGGATCAATTGCGCGAAATGGCACAGCACCGAATTGCCGATTTCGTGGCCGTAACTGTCGTTAACTTGTTTGAAATTGTCGAGATCGAGCAGGATCAGGCAAGTCGGCTGGGCGCTGCGGCGGGTGCGTTCAAGCTCCCGGCGCAAGGTCTGGTTGAAATGGCGCAGGTTGGACAGCCCGGTCAATTCGTCGGTATGCACGAGCGCGCGCAGATATTCCACCTGCTTGCGCAGCAATTCAACGTCCGACAGCTTTTCCCGATCCGCCGGCGGTTTTGGTTCGCGGTCCGCCATGAGACCAACCGTAACACAGCTACCGGGATTAAGGCAGCGCCCAGGCGGGAAGATCGCCTAGCACGCCGAAGCTGAGATGCCCCGCGGTGTAGACGAACACGGTAAGCAGCAGCACCGAAAGCAGATCAAGCCAAATGCCCGCCACCACCATCTTGACGATGGGCACCCGGCCCGAGCCATAAATGATGGCGTTGGGCGGCGTGGAAACCGGCAGCATGAAAGCGCAGGAGGCCGCCAGCGTGGTCGGAATCAGCAGCAGCAGGGGATGCGCTTCGATGGCCTGGGCCAGGCTCGCCATGATCGGCAGCGAAAGCGAGATGGTGGCGGTGTTCGACGAAACTTCGGTCAGGCCCGTGATAAAAGCCACGGTGCTGGTGACGATGACCAAAGGGCTCGCGCCGCCAAGCAATTCGCCGAGTTGCATGGCGACATAATCGGACAAGCCGGAAGTCTGGAAACCCTTGGCGATGGCGAGGCCGCCGCCGAACAGCAGCAAGATGCCCCAGGGAATCTTTTTCGCGTCGTCCCAGTCGAGCAACCGTCCACCGACCTGTTTTCCCGCCGGGATAATGAACAGCGTCAACGCCATGGCGATGGAGACGGTGCCATCGTCGATCATATGGCCAACGGGCGAGCCGCCAAGCCGGGTCAGCAAAGCATCCAGATAATAGCTCCAGCCGAACAGGTCGATTTCCTCGCCGAGCAAGCGTTCCTTGCGCGTCATCCACAACATCGCCACAGCGAAAAACACCCAGCCGACCCGCCGTTCCTCGGTGCTCATGGGTCCCAGTTTGGAGATTTCGGTATCGATAAAGCCTTCGCCGCTGAAAGGCGAATGCTTTGGCAGGGGAAACACCAGGCGCGTCAGCAGCAACCAGGCGATCAGCATATAGACCACGCTGAGCGGGAAAGCGAACAACAGCCAAGAGGAAAAGCTGATCTCGGGCGCGCCGGGGAACAATTGCGGCAGCTGGGTGATCAGCACCCCGTTCGGGGGTGTGCCGATCAAGGTCGCGAAACCGCCGATGGAAGCCGCATAGGCGATGCCAAGCAACAGGTTCAGTCCGAAATTTTCAGCGTTCGCGGGCACCTCGCCGCCCGCGGCCAGGCTCTGCCGGTTGAGTTCCTCGTACAAGAGCACCAGCGACAGGCCCATGGGCATCATCATCATCGCCGTGGCGGTGTTCGACAGCCACATCGACAGAAAGCCGGTGGCGACCATGAAGCCGAGCACAAGGCGGTGGGGCTGGCCGCCAATGACGCGCAGCACATGCAGCGCGATGCGCCGGTGCAAATTCCATTTTTCCACCGCCACGGCGATCATGAAGCCGCCCATGAACAGCAGAATGACCCAATCCATGTATTGATCGGCGACATTGGGGAAGATCACGTCGATGCCGCCGGGCGGAACATCCGCGCCGAATTCCACCAGATTCGCCGCGGGCACTTCGCGGCCGCGCATGATGCCAAGCAGCGGGAACAGCACAATCGGCAGCAAGGCCGTCGCCGCCAGGGGAATCGCTTCGGTGATCCACCAGATCGCCATCAGCAGGATGACGGCAAGCATCCGCGTCGGCATCGGATTGCCGGGGTCGAGCTCGACAAAGAGCAAGGTGAAGACAAATACCAGCGGCCCCAGCAACAATCCTACGCGGCTGTGCAGCGGGATGGCCCTGCCGCGGGTGGCGGGCGCCGGATTGGCGGCGGCCGCGGTCATGAAGCGCGGGCCGGCCCGTGGCTATTGACCGCGGGATTCATTGGCCTTCGAACAACTCGGCCAAAAAGTTGCGCAGCGACTGGTAGGCGCGGCGCTTGGCGTCGGCGTCGAACACCGTGCCCAGTTCGTGGTCGTTCGCCGCGGGATTGGTGAAGGCGTGTTTCACTCCGCCGTAGCTGTGCACTTGCCAATCGACGCCGGCCTCGCTCATTTCGCTTTGAAATGCGAGCACTTGTTCGGGTGGCACCATCGGGTCGTCGTGGCCGTGCAGGCAAAGCACCTTGGCGCGGATGGATTCGTTGGGCGCATCGCCCGGCGCGAATATGCCGTGGATGCTGATCACGCCCAGCACATCGGCGCCGGAACGCGCCAGCTCAAGCACGCACATGCCGCCGAAACAATAGCCCATGGCCGCAACCTGGGCCGCCTTGACCTGGGGGATGTTGCGGCCGGCCACAAGCGCGGCGCGCATGCGCCGGCGCAACAAGGCGCGGTCGTTGGCGAAAGGCGCCATGAGCGCGGAATTGCCCGCCGTGTCGCCATCCTTGCCGAAGACACCCTTGCCGTACATGTCCAGGGCGAAGCCGACGTAGCCGGCTTCGGCGATGCGCTCCGCGGCCTGGCAGGGATATTCGCGCCGCCCGGTCCAGTCGTGGGCGATCAGCACGAGGGGCTTTTGCCGGTCGGATTCCTCATAGGCGACGTAGCCTTCCAGCACGGTGTCGCCATCGTTGTATTCGAGGGTGGTCGTGATCATGGCCTGGCTCCTCGCGTCTTACGTTTCGCTTGGCGTCTGATTTGGGGCTTGGTTATTTGGCCTGGTTGTCCGGCCCGCTACTCCAGTTTGGCTTTGCGGCTTGGCTCTCCGGCTTGGTCGCGCTTTGAGCCGCCGCGCCCGATGCGCCCGATGCGCCCGATGCGCTCAAATGGAAACTTGCCGGGTTCAAAGCCGACCGAGTATCGACTCGGCCGAACTGACGCCGATCTCGCCGCCGGGCTCGACCGCGATATGCGTGACCGTGCCGTCCTCGACGATCATCGCGCAGCGCTTGGCGCGCCCGCCCATGCCGTAGCCGCTGAAATCGGCTTCCAGCCCCGCGGCGGCGGCGAATTCGCCGTTGCCGTCGGCCAGCATCAGCAGTTCCCCGGCATTCTGCGCTTCGCCCCAAGCGCCCATGACGAAAGCGTCGTTCACCGCCATGCAAGCGATCGTGTCCACGCCTTTGGCCTTGATGGCGTCGGCGTTGACGACGTATCCCGGCAGGTGCGCCTTGGAACATCCCGGCGTGAAAGCGCCCGGCACGATAAACATGACCACTTTCTTGCCGCCAAAAACCTCATCGCTGCCGAGCGGCTTGGGGCCGTCGCCGGTCATCACATGGAATGTGGCCGCTGGAATTCTGTCACCTGCCGCAATCGTCATTTCTTCTTGCTCCTGCTCTGGAATCGGTAATCAAGCACGCATCGGTCTTCCACCGAAAGCGTCCAGCATAGTAGCAGAATTGCCGCGGCATGCTAATTCACAGTTTTTCCGAAACTTTGGTTGATCGAGCGATTTGCCTGTACGTAGCCACAATTAAGACGAGGATCCTCAAGAAGCATGTCATGCCATTCACGACTTCGCCTCCGACGTCTCCCGAAGAGTCGACGCCGGCGCACAGCGCCAAGACAGACGCTGCGGAGCTTGGCTGCGATTGGTCGGGCACCGCACTGAATGTGAACTTGGTCCAGGCTTTCAGAGCCGTAAGTGCTTAACCAGGCAATTATCCTGTAGATTTAGCAGTTGGCGCCGGGTACACCAAGGCGGCGATACTTCGTTATGCGGCGAGTTCGCCCTCTCGGATGGTGGCGACCAAGTTCGGCGTGACTTCCGTGAACGCGTTAGGGTACACTGTGCCACAACAGCAAAACCATGGTCTGAAGTCGAACAGTCGAACGGAATGACTGCAATGAATGTTGGTCTTGGCTTCGAAAAGCTCCTCACAGCGGCAAATCAGTCGAAATTCTTTGTAGCCGCAACACGATTGAATCTCGATTGCACCGAAGCAACAAATAGCCAGTACAGTAAGTTTGAGGTCAGCCCACCAGACAAGGCAGGACTCGCATGAACCCGGACATCATTCCAGTCCAAGATAAATTCGACAGGACACGTCGTCCCTTCGAACCCCGTTCCCCGACGCGGTCCATCTCTGTGGCACAGCGCACACACTCGCGCGACGAATCACTTAGTGTTCACAATCACGCTCTTACTGACATCCAACAACAGATCCAAGAGGAATACGCGGAGCCTCATAGCAAGCCATGGATCATCGGATTCTCCGGCGGTAAAGACAGCACTCTCGTTGCGCACCTCGTTTTCGAACACTTGGTTTCTTTACCGCGAAGCGAAAGAACGCGGACTGTACATGTCGTCGCAAACGACACACTCGTCGAAAGCCCGCTAGTTATGGAACATGTTCGGATCGGCCTTGCAGAAATCGAGAAAGCCGCAAGGGCTATCAATTTACCAGTTGTCGTCGCTACAACGATGCCCGAACCGAATCAGACATTCTGGGTAAACTTAATCGGTCGCGGCTATCCTTCGCCTAATCGCAGTTTCCGCTGGTGCACGGATCGAATGAAGATTCAACCGACCAGTAACTACATTCGGAAACAGGCGAGTATTTCTGGTCAAGTGATTCTGCTACTTGGGGTACGTAGAAGTGAGAGTGCGACTCGCGCTAGCGTGGCTGCGCGCTACGATAATGGTTCGCGCCTTAACCGGCACAACGACCTTTCAAACTGCTTGGTTTTTCGACCTATCTTGGAGCTGGATGCTGATCATGTTTGGGAGTACCTCGCAGAAAATAAACCTCCCTGGGGCGGAAGCCATAATCGATTAATCCAACTCTATCGTGATGCGGGTGGCGGCGAGTGCCCAGTCATAACGTCGACATCCGACGCTCCTTCATGCGGCACGACGTCTTCTCGATTCGGATGCTGGACATGTACAGTTGTGGAGAAAGACAAGAGCTTGGCAGGGTTTGTCGAGTCCGGTTTCGATCAGTTCACGCCGCTACTACAATTTCGCGACTGGCTTGTGGAAATTCGTAATGATCCGATGCGCCGCCTCGCCCGGCGGCGCAATGGGCGCGTTACGATTACGAAAAATGGTGTTTTTGTGCCCGGTCCGTTCAACATGGCTACAAGACGCGAAATGTTGGATAGACTATTGGCGCTTCAAACTCAATCCAATTTGACCCTTGTTACGCAGTCCGAAATAGAACGCATACGGGAGCTTTGGGTAGAAGATGTGATCGTTAGTGTAGAGCGAAACGCGGAAGCGCAGCGCACCGCGAGCATCGGAGGCGCGTGATGCCAAACGGCCATGTTGTGCTCCTACGCAGCGACGCAGGCCGCAAATTGGTCCGCGAGAAGTGCAAGGAAACAGAACTCGATCCTAGTGTTCTCGAACAGTTGATTGTCGCGGAGATGGATCAACTAGGAAAGCTTCGAAAACGCGGCATAACGGAAGCGTTCAATGAGATCTTCGATCAGATTGATGCAGAGATAGACGAATAATGCATCTCCGTTCGATTGAGCTTATAAATTGGCGCTCCTACAGAAGCGCACGCTTTGACTTCCCAGTTCCGCATGGCCAGCGTAACGTTATCCTTATCAGGGCACCGAATGAGTACGGAAAAACCTCTTTCTTCGAGGCTCTCACTCTGGGACTTTTTGGACGTGACGGACTGGTCTTGGTACCGCGCGCCATAGCACCCACCCAAGGGAATGCCGTTGACCGGGTCAAAGCGAGTTACAGCCAGTTCCTCAGTAAAACCCTTCATCATCGGGCCACAGAGTTGGGTCCAGCAAAATGTTCGGTATCCATAGAGGTTGAGGATGAGGACGGGGAGCCGATCGAGCTTACCAGGATCTGGCATTTTAGAAAGAATCGTCAACATAAGCCAGCAGACGATGATCTTTCAATTTTCCATGGATTAGGTAGGGAACCGGTCATACCGCCATCCGGGATTGAAGATCGTGATGACTGGTTTCGAAATTGGATAGCGCATAGATTTCTCCACCCCAGCCTTGCCGAATTCTTTCTCTTCGACGGTGAACAGGTGCAGCGATATGCAAATCGCGAAATGGGAGAACAGGTCCGCAGAGGCATTGAAGGACTTCTGGGTCTCCCAATCTTGCGTAACCTGCATTCCTCACTCGGAAGTTACGCGCAAAAACTGCGCACTTCAGTGGCAGCACCGACCGACAGCACCGTCAAAAAAGTAGAGATGGAAATTGCCACCATTTCGGAAGCGATCGCCAAAGAGAATGAACGCTTCAATGAAGCTGCAACAGTTTTGCCCGGACTGACGACCGAAATCGAAGAACTGACCCAAACTATCGGCGGTCGAGGCGAGGGCACTACGGCAATGGTTGGAAAACTGATGCAAACCGAGCAGCGACATCGGGATGAGGCACAGCGGGCCATGGATGCTTTGCTAGCGCTGGTTCAGGAAGATGTCGCTCTGGCGGTCGCTGGCTCAGAATTACGGAACCGCGCTCGCGAAAGGCTTGAGGCTGAAGCAAGGCGCGAGCGATGGGAGGCGGGCCGTAACGAAGGCGCTCAAAATTTAGACCGTTTTGCCCTCGAACTTGGTCGCCGCGTCTCCGCACTTGACCCACCGCTTGATGACAATCGCCGCCTAGCCGTAGTGGAAGCCGGCAAGGAGGCTTGGGATGCTTTGTGGCATCCGGCCCCCGAGGGCTGTCCCGAAAACTATAGACATCCATCCCTCAATGGCACGATCCGCGACAAGGCTATTGAACGTTTACAGTCGCTGGACAATCACACCGAAGGCGAAGTTGCCGGTCAAGAAGAACGATTCCGTGTCGCCGTCGAACGAGCCGAGTCCGTTAAGAGGGAACGGCTGGAACTCGAATCGACAGCACCGGAAGTGGAACGTCTCACTCAGAAATTGAGGGAGATATCCGAACAGATGGGGCACTACAAATCTCAAAGAAATGAGGCAGACCGAGCCATCCAAGGAAAGAAATCTGAGCTTGCTCAGAAGCGAGCAGAACTTGGACGCTATATGTCCAGTCAAGGAGCCAGCGCTCCCGCATTGCGACGGGCCAACTTTGCAGATCGTTACGCAGCTCTCATCCAAGACCTCTTGAAGTATGCATTGCCGAGCGAAGTTGGTGAAGTCGCCGATGAGATGACACGAGCTTGGAAAGCGATGGCTCACATGTCTGATCGGGTTGACCGGATTGAGATAACGTCAGACTGCGAAGTTAGAATGCTGACTAATGACGGTGATGACCTGCACAGCATCGACAAATCCGCAGGTGCTAGTCAAGTATTTACCCAATCCCTCATCACGGCAATCACGAGAGTTAGCGGCAGGACCTTTCCGTTCGTCGTCGATACACCATTGGCACGTCTGAGCCGGGCTCAGAGAATTGGCGTTTTGAAAACGTTTACAGACCGTGCTGGCCAAGTAATTCTTCTCTCCACAGACGAAGAGGTAGTGGACGACAAGCTCGATGCAATCAGGGAGCGTTTGGTGGCCGCCTTCGAATTGAAGATACGAAGTGACAAGGGTGTAGCCGTCACGAGCGTCCATAAACTCGATCCGGAGCAATTCTAAAGATGGTTATCAGCATTCCGGAACTTGCCACGTCAACGTTTCGAACCTCTCGAACCGCAGACCAAATCTGCGCCGAGCTAACCGCAAAATTGGGTTGGAGGCATAGATATGTTGCTGCCCGGCTGGCCGTTGGAAGGTCGTTATCTCTGCCAGAGCAGCCACCAGAATTAAAAGACGAAGACAGCGAAGACATGGCAATACCATTGCGTGGTATGCAACTGTTCGGAGAAGACGCTTTTGCAGCCACTTGGTTGGCATTGATTACACAGCACAGTGACGAAGCTGAAATGACAAAAAAAGTCTTGCAGCAATTGGTTACACGTCATTGGCACAGGGGTGCAATTCTTCTTCAGCAGGACTGGGATCACGGTAGACAGCAGATGGAGGGATTCGTCGCTCGTCTAGCCGAACTTGCCAGCTTCGCGGGAACTGGCGATCGACTGGACAACGCCCAACGGTCAGATAAAGCACTCACCTACTCCGGAGAAATTCGGTTGCCCGTAGGTGAGCTCGCTCGCGACCTCAAATCAGACGAGGACGTCATGTTTTCAGTGAACGGGGCAGGCGGCAGCCCCCACATGGCAATAATGGGAGGGGTCGGCTCCGGTAAGACTAGGACCGCGGTTCATATGCTCAGGACTTTACGCCAGCATTGTGAACTTCCGCTCATAGCATTCGACTTCAAGGGTGATCTCACGGATAGTTTCACAAAACACTTTGGGGCAACATCGATCACACCACCGGAAATGGCGATCCCTTTGGATGTGTTACATGTCCCTTCCCACGACGATACGACAATAAAAACCGTTGCCGCCCGTATTCGGGACTCTATCGCCGCAGTTAAGGTACGCAAGCCCAGCGGTGTACAGTCAGAGGCGTTGAGGGAAGCGATCGCAAACACCCTTAGCCATCATAGAACCGCAGACAAGCCAGCAAACCTTACAGACATCACGTTGGCACTGGAATCGGAATACGAGGATCGTGGACGAAAGACGGACGAATTGACCGCAACACTAAACGAATTAACGCAGTTCGCCTTATTCAAACCCGATCTCTCGCCAGCTGAGTTTTTCGCAAGAACTTGGATTATCCGGCTCCCACAGGATGTATCTATGGAAATGCGGCGACTAATCACCAACCTGACACTCGATTCGTTGGATCGCTGGATCAACTCTCAACCTGATGCACCAACGGACGAAAAAGGTACGCGCGACCTAAGGCACCTGACGATGCTCGACGAAGCCCATGTCATACTGTCAACGAAGCTCCCTGCTCTTGGCAACCTCGTCAGAATGAGCCGATCAAAGGGTGGGGCCGTTATGTTAATATCGCAGTCGCCTGACGACTTTGAAGGCACTGAAGATGGCTATTTGGACAATATGGGCATGACGCTAGCCTTCAATACCCAAGCCAAACCGGGCCCAACAAAACGGATCTTCGGCAGCAATTCTTCCTTGACCGGGCTGCAAGTTGGCGAAGCGCTCTGTCGAATACGTTCAGAGGCCCGCACCCAGAAAGTTTTATGCTGGAATCCTTGAACCGGCGAACCATAAACCTCTTGTGCATCTAAGATTGTGTGGTAAGCCATGTTAAGGAACGCAAACTCACGCCTGGAGTAAAAGTAGATATATGTCCCAACCTCCATTTCAAGATAATTTGGATGAACTCGAACGGCGAACTGTCAGAATTGCGCTTTACCCCGATCGTTGGCGTCAATTTTGCGACCAATACCAACCCGAATGGCAATTCACGCCCTTCAAACAGGATCAAGTAGCAAGTATAAGCGACAGCCCAGGTGTGTATTGTTTTCACGTAGGACATGGTCTTGCTTGTCTTCCGCCTTTGGGACTTTCCTTGTATGGCGGGATTACGCAAAATTCACTACGAAAGCGATGCATGAAATATTTTTACGAAAAGAATTCTACATCCGGTCGTTTAACTGTACGGAAATTCTTACATGTATTTGACGGAGACTTAACCTTAGCTTGGGCTGAGATTGATATGAGTAGTTTTGATATAAGGCAGCTCGAAAAAGACTTCAATGACGCTATGATGCCTCCTTATAGCATTAAGGATTTCTCCGCTGAAGTTCTAGCCTCTAGGAGTGCTTGGCAATGAAAAATCCAATTTTCCTTCCAGCTCTGCAAGGTCAATTCGGGAATTGGGTGTATTATGCAGTAATAATGCCCTTGTCAGAAGTGAATGAACGTATTGGATTTGCTCACTTACTACATAAGAATAAAAGTCTCGGGGAGCTTATTCAACGTCAATTACAAGATTCCGGCTCTGGAACTCAAAATAGACAGGCTGCAATTGCAAAGTATTTGAGAGAATCCAATTCCCGCTTTTTTAATTCCATTGTTGTGGGAATCTATGGTGGGGAACCAGTTTGGCATCCCTTCGGAATTACGGCCCGACCCGATTTTAACGTAGAAAATATAGGATATCTCGCTGAACAAGAACGCGTTGGCTTCTTACAACTAACCGGAAATGAGCGTTTGTTTGCACTTGACGGTCAACACCGTGTTTCTGGAATCAAGAGGGCACTCGAGAACAATGGCGAAATTTCTGATGATATACTCACTGTACTTTTCGTTCCTCATCAGGATACAGATGCGGGAATTAGAAGAACTAGAAAGTTGTTTATCGACTTAAACAAACGGGCTGTACCTGTTGGGCTCAAAGATATAATAATTCTCGACGAGATCGATCTACCGGCCATCCTCGCTCGTCGTCTAGTTGACGATCACAAGTGGTTTTCACGAGGCCAGATTGACATAAGAAAATTTACATCAACAATTCCAGCGGACTCTGATTCACTTTTTTCCATAGCGACTCTTTACAGGTTGATTAAAACAATTCTAAGAAATGCATTGGCAAGTTCTGACGAAGAAAAGAAGGAGCTGCGAGACAACACAAATATTCGCCTTTCTGAAGAACGTATTGACCATTACTATAATCGGGTTGTTCGGTATTTCCATGGAATAGCTGATCTGGAAAGTCAACTTCAACAATATCTTGAGGAAGGCCCATCAAGTAAAATTGCTCAAAAGGCACGAGATCCGCGGGTCCGCAATGTACTTTTTCGGCCGGTGGGACAAATGGCGTTCGCGAGTGCTATATCTGCCATAGCCAAATCAAATGGATTCGAGTCAGCATTGGTAACCGCAAAAAAATTTCCAATAGATTTAGCTGATCCGCCATACAAGGGAACAATTTGGGACGCAGGCAGGGGAAAAATAATCGCTAAAGGTGGGTCATTAGCTGGCCGTCTTCTTACATATATGAGCGGGATTAGGATGGACGAGAAAAAACTTTTAGTCTCTTACAGGTCAGCTGTGGGAGATGAGTCGGTCGTGTTGCCTCGGAAATTTAATGATTAGCCGGTCTTGAAGCTAACATCACAATTTTACAATACCTAACCGACCGAAACATTAAACTTGCTACGCAAATATAAAAAGGTTTCCGTTCGACTATCCAAAGGGGAGATGACTAACATCAATTATTGGACAATAACTCTACATCGAAGCTACAATTCGCTTTGTCAAGTGGAGAATGTCACGGTATTGTGACTGAACAACTTCCTGTGATCTAGCATTTAAAATGGTGATTAAAAACCATATGGACGACATGAGTCGATTTCTGTTAATAATCCCTTGCAAAATAGAAATTGGTTTCTAAAATGCAAGGATGTTGCCAAGAAAAATCACACCAATCCTTCGCGCCCGCCTCGCGGACTATCCGGCCGTTGCCTTGGTTGGACCACGCCAGTGCGGCAAAACCACCTTGGCCCGCTCCATTGGTGGGTTGTACTTCGATCTTGAACAGGCATCGGATCGGCTGCGAATTGACCTGGATTGGGAAGAAGCCTCTGGCGGAAACGATCTCGTAATCCTCGACGAGGCGCAAGCGTGGCCCGAAATCTTCCAACGCCTGCGCGGCGAAATCGACCGCGACCGGGGTCGCAGCGGGCGCTTCCTGCTTTTGGGGTCCGTGTCCCCCGCGCTGATGACGCAAGTGTCCGAATCGCTGGCCGGGCGGCTTTCCGTCATCGAACTCACTCCCCTTCTTCACGCCGAGCTCGAGCATGATGCGCAACGGAATCGGTTGTGGCCGTTCGGCGGTTATCCCGACGGCGGGGTTCTCAGCGGTCGAAGGTTCCCGCGCTGGCAAATTGACTATCTGAACCTGCTGGTCCAACGGGACTTGCCCAATTGGGGCTTGCCGGCCAACCCACAAACCACGCAGCGCTTACTGCGCGTGCTCGCGGCAGTTCAAGGGCAGGAGTGGAACGCGAGTCAGATTGGCAAGAGTCTTGGGCTCTCGTACCACACTGTCAACCATTACCTTGATTATCTGGAAGGGGCGTTTCTGATTCGCCGCCTGCCCGCTTTCCTCGCCAATCTTCGCAAACGAATCATCAAGCGGCCAAAGGTGTACTGGCGCGATTCGGGACTGCTGCACGCGTTGTTGAATTTGGAAAATCAAACCGAATTGGCGAACCAGCCTTGGGTGGGAGCAAGCTGGGAAGGTTTCGTAATCGATCAGGTGCTTGCCGCGCTGCAATATTCCGACCGGCTGTTCGAAGCGTTTCACCTGCGCACCAGCGATCAACGCGAGATTGACTTGCTGATCCAGACGCGGGGAGAACTGTGGGCAATCGAAATCAAGCTTACCTCTAACCCCGCTCCAAGCGACATGGCGCGGCTGGATGCCCATGCGGATCTCGTCAACGCCGACCGGCGGTTCCTAGTGTGCAAGCGCTGCGACACTATCGAAAGCGGCAACCGCGTTCTTTGCGATCTCGACGGTCTCATTGACTACATCGGCAGGTAAACAAGAGGAGCGCCGCGCCGATTGTAATCTTGGTTGTGACCGTTAACGGTGTTCAGCCGCTAGGCGGTTCGCTAGATGGGTTGGGCTCAAGGTTTGCCGGCGGTTGTATCGGCAAGGCTTTTGCCTTCATCGTTTTCGCGCAGGACGCTTTCGATCCATTGCAAGTGATTGGAAACTCGTTCGTAGACGGCGACGGCGCCGTAGCGGCCTTGGGTTTCTTCGCGGAATCCTTCGCCTTCGAGTTCGCCGACGGCCACGCCGGCCAGGCGCCAGGCGCCTCTTTCCCCAAGCAGGGCCGGGCCGCCGCTGTCCCAAAGGCCGGGTGTGCCCTCCATGGGCAGCGCCTCGGAGTTTGGCTGGCGCGGATCATCGAAGCGCATTTCCAGCCGCTGGCCGGCAGCCGTGATGCGGTTCACCGCCATGCGAATCCTGCCGTCGGAGAATTCGCGCCCGGTGGTGCCCCAGCCGAAAAACCCCCAGCCGACCAGGGTAACGATTTGTCCGAGTTCGCTGGGTTCGGTTTGCAGCGCGATGGCCGGCATCGTTGAAACATCGGCGAAACGCAGCAATGCCAGGTCGGTGCTCGCCGCCCGCTCCGCGTCGTAGTCGGGATGCAATATGGCGGTGTCGATCTGGCGGTCTCGGCCGCCGACCCGCACCGCATGCTCCCCGCCCGCCGCGAGAGTTTGCCAGAGCGAGGTTTCGTGTACGCAATGCGCCGCGGTAAGCGCCCAACGGGCATGGATTGCGGTGGCCGCGCAAATGCGGTCGCCGCCGCGCTGTTCGAGAAAAAACACCGCCGGAAACTCGGCGGCGCGGGCTTCGTGCCGGCGCGCGTTGACATCGTGCCGGATAATGATGGCCGCGGCGATGTTGATCCAGCCAAGCGCGAGCAGCAGGATCGCGCATCGCTTGGACAGTTTGCGCAGTTTGCGCAGTTTGCGCAGGGCTGCGCGGTTCACGGCCCGCTCACTTGCCGCAATCGCCGCAGCAGCTTCTCGTGGATGCCGCCAAAGCCGCCATTGCTCATGATGACGATATGATCACCCGGCGTTGCGCTGTCGACCAGGAAAGCGTTGATGTCTTCGACTTCTTCGAACACATGCGACGGTGGTTCCGTCGCCGCGGCCAGACCGGCGCAATCGAGGCCGCAGCTCTCCGGCTGGAACCAGACCACCAGATCGGCCCGCGCCACCGATGCGGCGAGGGTGTGCTGATGCACGCCGGCTTTCATCGTGTTCGAGCGCGGTTCAATCACGGCGATGATCCTGCCGTCGCCGCCGAGTTTGGCCGCCAATCCGCCCAAGGTGGTTTCGATGGCTGTCGGATGGTGGGCAAAGTCGTCGTAGACCGCGACGCCGTCGACCTCGCCGCGCAATTCGAGCCGGCGCTTGACCCCCAGGAATTGCCCAAGCGCCTGCGCCGAGGTTCGCATGGGAACGCCGGCGTGTTCCGCCGCCACCATGGCGGCGGCGGCGTTGCGCAGGTTGTGCATGCCGGTTTGATTCCAGCGGACCGTAACGCTGGCGGGCTCGCCCTTCCCGGCTTGGTACTTTTGTAGTTCGAATTCCTCTCCGCTGGCCGACAAAGGCCGAATGTTCCAGAACGCACTTGCGGGAACCGGCTCAACATCAGTTCCGGACAGGTTGACATTGGACAGCGGCTTGGCGGGATGGGCGTCCGAGCCGCCGTTGGCTCCATGCCCCCCCGCGGGCGAATCTGATTCCGCGGCTGACGCAAATCCCGCACACTGTTCCGCCGACAGGTCAAAGCCAATGCGTTGCGCCGGGGTCCAGCAGCCTTGGGCCAGCACCGCATCGAGGGCCGCCTCGTCGGCGGGCATGACGATGCGGCCGTTGCCCGGCAAAACCCGCAACAGGTGGTGAAACTGGCGCTGGATCGCCGCCAGGTCTTCGAAAATGTCGGCGTGGTCAAACTCGAGATTGTTCAGGATCGTCGTGCGCGGCGCGTAATGCAGGAACTTGGAGCGCTTGTCGCAAAAGGCGCTGTCGTATTCGTCGGCTTCAATGACAAAAAAAGGTTCTTGCCCGAGCCGCGCCGAAACCGGGAAATTGTTGGTGACGCCGCCGATGAGAAAACCCGGGTGCAGGCCGGCGTATTCGAGGATCCAGGCGAGCATCGCGCTGGTGCTGGTTTTGCCGTGGGTGCCGGCGACGCCGAGCACCCATCTGCCGCGCAGCACGTATTGCGCCAGCCATTGCGGACCTGATAGGTACGGCAGACCCTCGGCCAGCGCCCGCTCCAGCACGGGATTGCCGCGGGAAATCGTGTTGCCGACAAGCACCAGGTCGGGCCGCGCGTCGAGATGTTCTCCCCGATAGCCGTCGAGCACGTCAATGCCGCATTCTTCCAGTTGCGTGCTCATCGGCGGATAAGTGTTGGCGTCGCAGCCGCGCACTTGATGGCCAAGTTCCCTTGCGAGCAGCGCCAGACTGCCCATGAAGGTGCCGCAGATGCCGATAATGTGCAGATGCATGGGTGCCGCTATGCCGCTGGCTTGATTCGAAGCGTCAAGGCGTGTCTTATAGCACAAGAGCGCGGACGCCGGGTGGCGGCGCGCCGGCGCGGGCGGTGATCGACCTGGATCGGCTGCGCGCGCAAACTTTCAAGCACCAAAGGATCGCAAGCGAATCGTGCAAGCCAGTGAATTCCCGGAATTTGCCGTGGCGCTGTATGGCGAGGCCGAGGTCGCCGCGAATTGCCTTCGCCTGCAAGACCAGTATGGTCTGGACGTCAATGTGGTGCTGCTTTGTTGCTGGTTCGGGCTGCGCCACGGCGACATTGACGAAGACCTGTGGGGGGTGATAGACACCATCTCCCGGCGCTGGCAAAGCCACCTGATCAAGCCTTTGCGCGAAGCGAGGCGCTGGCTGAAAAATCCCGCTTTCGCGCCCGATGCGGAGCTGGCCGAGTTGCGCGAGCGCATCGCGCAGAACGAAATCGCCGCGGAATTGGTCCAGCAACGCTGGATGGAGCGGGCCTGCGCGGACCGCAAAATCGGCGCGCCGTACACGCCGGCCGATGCCGTGCGGCGCAACCTCGCGTCCTACTTCGCGCGTTGCGCGACCGGTTCCGACCAGGAGAGCGAAAAAATGCTGGCGCAGATTGCCGCCGCCGCTTGCGCTTGACGCTTTGCGCGAGCTTTTGCGACTAAATCGACTGCGTTGATTGCGCCGATTCGCGCCCGACAAAGCCTTGGAACAGGCCCTCGATTTTCGCCATGCGTTCGCGCAATTCGCCGTTCTCCTTGTTCATATCCTTGCGCAGCGAGGTGATGTCCCGGTTCACATGCTTTCTCAGCGAGGAAAAATCACGATTGACGTCCCGCCGCAGGGAGGAAATATCCCGATGCAGGCGCCACTGCAAATTGAGCAAAATGCCAATGATCCCGGCCACGCCCGCCAGGGTGATGATGTCCGTCAAAGCCACGTTGAAAACCTCCATAACGGCGCATTATCGCGCCGCCATGAAGATATAGTCCAGTTTTGGCCAAATACCGCGTTTCGGGTGAAAACTACTGTGCCGCGAGTTCCATCACAGCGCCATAGTGGAAGTTTCTACTGTGATTGCGCCGATTCGCGCCCGAGAAAGCCCTGGAACAGGCCCTCGATTTTCGCCATGCGTTCGCGCAATTCGCCGTTCTCCTTGTTCATGTCCTTGCGCAGCGAGGTGATGTCGCGATTTACGTCCCGCCGCAGGGAGGAAATATCCCGGTGCAGGCGCCACTGCAAATTGAGCAAAATACCAATGATCCCGGCCACGCCCGCCAGGGTGATGATGTCCGTCAAAGCCACGTTGAAAACCTCCATAACGGCGCATTATTGCGCCGCCATGAAGATATAGTCCAGTTTTCCGGCAAATGCCGCGTTTCGGGCGAAAACTATTGCGCCGCGAGCTCGATCACCACATCGTAGTGGAAGCGCACGAAGCGGTGCAGCTCGCTGATCAGGATTCGCTCCTGGTCGCTGTGGGCGCCGAAGCCAAGCGCGGCATCTTCGCGGTCGATCGCCGGGCCGATGCCATAGCACTGGACGCCGGCAGCGCGCAGATACGCCATGTCGGTGGCGCCGGTGCTCATGGTCGGCAAGGTGATCACGCCGTAATGCTCGCGGGTCTGATTCTCGATGGCGCGGAAAGCGTCTGTGTCGAGGCTGCTTTCGCCCCGGGGCCGGGTGTTGCGCACACCCAGGCTGACCTCCACCGCCGGATCGTCCACCACGCGCCGGATTTCTTCGAGAAACTCGATGACGTTTTCATCGGGCAGCGCTCGAAAATCGACGCTGGCGCGCGACTCCGAAGGAATCACGTTGATGCGGTACCCGGCATCGAAAATATTCGGCGAGAGCGAAGAACGCAGCATCGAAGCATGGCGCGGCTCGTTGGCGAGGAAGTACTCGTCCGACTCGCCGGCCAGTCCCGGGTCCAGCACATTGAGATAGCGCTCGGCGGCATCGGCCGGCGAAATCGTCGCCAGCCGCTCGAAATACGCCGCGGTGGTTTCGTTCAGGCGGATTGGCGTGCGCCAGTCGGCAATCGCCGCAACCGCCCGGGCGAGGTGGATCACGGAGTTGTTTTGCAAGGGCACCGAGCCATGGCCCGCGGGTCCCGTCGCAACCAACTCAACCCGATAGGGAATCTTCTCCATGGTCTGCACGCCGGCGTATTGCACTTCGCGATTGACCCGGGCCACCGATCCGCCCTCGGCCAGGCAAAATTCGGCATTGATCTTGTCGAAATGCTCATTGATCATGAATTCAATGCCGTATTCGGTGGCGCCCTCCTCGCCGGATTCGGCGAGATAGATCACGTCCCGGGCCAGCGGCACGTCCAGCCGCTTGAGCAAAAGCATGATCATCAGGCCGGCGGCGACATTGTCCTTGTCGTCGACGGCGCCCCGCCCATAGACGTAGCCGCCGTCCACCGTCGCGCTGAACGGCGGAAAAATCCATTTCTCCGGATCGACATTGACCACGTCGGTGTGCGCCATGATCAGCAAAGGCTCCGCGCTGCCGTCGCCTTCAAGGCGCGCAACGACATTGGGGCGCTCGGGGTCGTTCCAGAGCAATTCCACGGGAATGTCTTCCGCGGCGAGCACGTCGCGCAGATACTCCGCCGCCAGCAGCTCGCGCCCGGGCGGGTCGCTGGTATCGAATTGCATGATCGCGCGGAAATGCCGCAGCGTCTCCTCCTCGACCTCGGACCAATCCGGCTCCGCAATTTGGGCCAAAGCCGGAGCGCTGAGAAACGCCAGCGCAAGCAGGCTTGTTCGAGCGAAGGGTTTGCTCCGCTTGTATAACTGAATCATTCGCAAATTCTCCATTGCAGCGGCGCCGCGGCGCCGCGCGGACCCCGGCCATCGAATACGAAAGCGCATGCGATGCCGGGCGCGCAAGCGGCGGAATTCTTCGGCGCGGGCCGCGCTGTCAGTCTTCCCTCACGTATTTCACGAGCTGCCTCGGCCCAACTTCGGCACCGTACACATTGCCATGCATGTCCGCGGCCACGCCTTCCGCGGCGCTGGTGCCGCCGGGATTCTGGTCCGGGTCGGGAATGAAGCTGAACACGTGGCCGGTGACCGCGCTGCCGATGCGGATGCCGCGCCGCCAGCCCGGATTGGAGGTCGCACTCGACTCCGAGTCGGCGGCGTACAGGATATCGTTGTCGTCGATATAAATTCCGCTCAGGCGACCAAACTGGTTCCATTCGTCGATGAAGGTTCCGTCCTGCTCGAAAATCTGGATGCGCACATTGCCGCGGTCGGCCACAAACAATCTGCCGCGGGAATCGAAGGCGAGGCCGTGGGGGGTGCGGAACTCGCCGGGCGCGGTGCCGATCTGGCCCCAGCTCTCGATGAAATTGCCTTCGGCGTCGAATTTGGCGATGCGCGCCACGGTCGACAGGTCGGCATTGGCGCTTTGCCCGCCATGGCCATCTCCCACGTAGATGTTGCCGTCCTGGTCGATTTCCACGTCATTGGGCGAGTTGAGCAATGGGCCGGTGCCGTCGCCGGCGACGCCGGGCGTGCCGAGCACCATCAGCACCTCGCCTTGCGGGCTGAACTTGTACACCGCGTGGCCTTTGCCGGCGGCGTCGGGATTCTGCGCCAGTTCCGCCGCGGTGGCGGCCCTTGCGTCGGTGATCCAGACATTGCCGTCGTCATCGACGTGGATGCCGTGGGGCCAGATGATCATGCCGCCACCGAATGAAGTGACGACATTGCCCTGCGGGTCGTACTTGATCACGGGATCAACATCGGACAGCGCGCAACTGTTGGACGCGCAACGCTCCGCCACCCAGATCGACTCGCCGTCGATATCAATGTCCACGGCGCTGGTGGAACCCCATTCACGGCCATCGGGCAACTCGAAGAAGTCGTTGATGGTCGTATAGGGGTTGGGATGATTGTTGGTCGGCGTCATCACCTTCTGGGCGACGGCGACGCCGGACATGGCCAGCCAGGAAATGCTCAGGGCCACGATGGTTTTTGTGCTGCAGGTCGAACGATTCATGAACGGCCTCCTGTTGAAAACGGTTATGAGCGCTTGTTTGCCGGGTTTTCAAAACACCCGAAGCATAAAAGCAGCGCGGGAAGTTGTCCACACAAAACCGAGCTTGCGCTTTTCATTTCGCAAACGCTGCGACTGAGGTATAAAGGAGTTCCTCATGAAAAAGCGCCACAAGACAACCAGCATGGACATCGCGTACTTCGCGGGTGTCTCGCAATCCACCGTATCGCGCGCGCTTTCCGGCAGCGGTCCGGTCAACGCCGAAACCCGCGAGCGCGTGAAGGCGGTTGCGCGCAGGTTCAATTATCGGGTCGACCGCTCGGCCGCCAGTCTGCGCAAGCAATCGAGCCGCACGCTGGCCTTGCTGCTGTTCGAAGACCGCACCGGCGCCGACGCGCCGATCAATCCCTTCTTTCTGAATTTGCTCGGCAGCGTCACCCGGGCGGCGTCCGAGGCGGGCTACGACCTGCTGCTTTCCTTCCAGGACGCCTCGGCGGATTGGCAGGTGGATTACGAAATGGCGAATCGGGCCGATGGCCTGGTGCTGCTTGGCTATGGCGATTATCAAAGTTACACGCGCCGCCTCGCCCAACTCGACGCCAGCAAAGCGAATTACATCATCTGGGGGCCGGTCAACGAATCCGGGGCGAGCCATTCGGTGGGATGCGACAATGTTCGGGGCGCCTGGGAGGCGGCGCGGCATTTGTTGGCGCTGGGCCGGCGCGAAATCGCGTTTATCGGCGACATCGGCGCCGGCTGCCCGGAATTCAAATTGCGCCACGAGGGTTATCTCAAGGCCCACGCCGAGAGTGGCCTTCCGGCCAACCCCCGCCTGCAATACAACGCGCTCAACGAAGTCGCCTCGGCGGAGCAAGCGCTTGCGCGCCTGATCGATTCGGGCCATTCCTTCGACGCCATCATGACCGCTTCCGACCTTATGGCGATGGCGGTGATCAATCGCCTGAAGGCGCTGGGGCACCGGGTGCCGGAGGACTACGCGGTGGTGGGATTCGACGACCTGCCGACCTCGGCCTATCTCGACCCGCCGCTGACCACCGTGCACCAGGACACGGGGCTCGCCGGATGGCAACTGGTGGACAAGCTGATCAAAATCATCAATGGCGAGCCGGTTTCATCGACGCTGATCGCGCCGAGCCTGAAGATACGCGCATCCTGCGGCGCAAAGCTCGGCAAACCATCCGCTTCGGTCCCGGTCAAGCTTCAGAAACCCGCAACATCAGCAAGCCGCTGAACACAATGCAGGCGCCGCCCAGGGTCAGGGCATGAACCGCCTCGCCGTTGAACGCCTCGCGCACGAGAAATCCCAGTATGCCCGCGGCCAGCAATTGCGGAATCACGATGAAGAAATTGAAGATTCCCATGTACACGCCCATTTTCGCGGCCGGCAGCGCGGTCGAAAGCACGGCGTAGGGGAGCGAAAGAATCGCGGCCCAGGCGATGCCGACGCCCACCATGTTCACGATCAGCCAGTTGGGGTCGGAAACCAGCGCCATCGAGCCCAGCCCGGCACCACCAAGGAACATGCAAAACAAGTGGGCCATGCGGCGGCCGAACCGGTTCGCCAGCAGCGGAATCAGGAATGCGGCCAGCGCCGCGAAGCCGTTGTAGGCGGCAAACAGCACCCCCACCCAATCGGCGCCGGTGTTGTACGCCGCCGAGCCAGGGTCGCTGGCGCCGAAATGGCGCAAGGTCACGGCGGGGGTGGTGTAAATCCACATCGTGAACAGCCCGAACCAGGCGAAAAACTGGACCAGCGCCAACTGCCGCATGGTGCGCGGCATGGCGTACAAATCCTCCACAATCTGCGCCGCGATGAAGTTGCCGCGGCCGCCGCGCTGCAAGCCAAAAGCGAGCAATTGTAGCAAACCGAAAGCCACGGCCATGCCGGCCAGCACGAACAATTGTTTGTCCCAGCCCCGCCAGGAAACAAGCAAGGCGAACAGCAGGCCCAGCGCCAGACTGAGATTGCCGCGGCGCAGCAATTGCGCATCCGTGGTCACGCGATTGCATTTCTCGGCCGCCGCATCGGCGGCCTCATCGCCAAGCAACACCTCCGGCGGGTACTCCCGGGTGCTGACCACGGTCCACAGCACCGCGAGAAAAAAACCGGCGGCGCCGACGTAAAACGCGTATTTCACCGACAGCGGCAGCTCACCGGGGGGCGCGGTATTGCTCACCCCCATCCAGTTGGTCATCAGCCAGGGCAGGGCGGATGCCGCCACCGCGCCGACGCCGATGAAAAAACTTTGCATGGCGAAGCCCAGCGTGCGCTGCCGCGGGGGCAGCATATCGCCGACGAAAGCGCGGAACGGTTCCATGGAAACGTTGATCGAGGCATCCATGATCCAAAGCATGCCGGCGGCGATCCACAATCCCGGCGAGTTCGGCATGAAGACCAGGGCGATGGACGCGAGGATGGCGCCGCCCAAAAAATAGGGCCGCCTGCGGCCGAGGCGGGTCCAGGTGCGGTCGCTGTAATAGCCGATGATGGGTTGCACCACCAATCCTGTCACCGGCGCCGCGATCCAAAGAATGGGAATGTCGTCAACGCTTGCGCCAAGGGTCTGGAAAATCCGGCTGACATTGGCGTTTTGCAGCGCGAATCCCATCTGGATGCCGAGAAATCCGAAACACATGTTCCAGATTTGCCAAAAACCCAGCGCCGGTTTGGCGCCGCCGGATTCGAGCACCGAACTCACCGCGCCGCTCATTTCTCCGCCGCTCATTTCTCCACTCTCATTTCTCCACTTTTATTGCCGCGCAGGTACCGCATCGCATGCTTGTTTTCACCTTGTGGGCATTCGCGGGCGCAACGAAGCGCCCTCGGCATCGACTGAACGCGCGGAGCCATTTTTCCAAGCGGCGGCGGTGGCGGCAACGGCTTGCAATCGTATTCATCGGCCCGGCGCGGGAGCGCCCGCCGGCCGATCAGCTCTGCTCCTGGCGCCAGCGCTTGACCAGGTCGGTCTCTATGCCGAACAGGTCCAGCATCCGCCCAACATGATGATCCACCAGCTCGTCAACCGACCGCGGCCGAATGTAATGCGCCGGCATCGGCGGCGCCAGCACCGCGCCGAGGCGGGCGGCCTTGAGCATGATTTCGCAATGCCCGGCGTGCAGCGGCGTCTCCCGCAGCGCCAGCACCAGCGGGCGGCATTCCTTCAATGTGACATCGGCGGCCCGGCTCAGCAGCGAGTCGCTGTGGCAATTGGCGATGGAAGACAGCGTGCGCACCGAGCAAGGGGCGATGATCATGCCGTCGGTGGGAAAGGATCCGCTGGCGATGCTTGCCGCGATGTTCTTGTTGGCGTGGTGTTGGTCCGCGAGCGCTTTGACCGCATCGAAGCTGAGGTCCGTCTCCAGTGACAGATTCAGCTTGGCGGCGTCGGAGGCGACCAGATGGGTTTCGACTTCGGGCAGCTTGCGCAAGACTTGCAACAGGCGCACGCCGTACATCACCCCGCTCGCCCCCGAAATACCGATGATCAGCCGCATCATTTGCCTTTGCCGGCGCTGGCCGGAAGAAGCGCCGAAATTCGCCGCGGCCGTGTCAACGCCATGTCCCCAACTCGCAAGCCGGTTTCCGTCGGCGAGAACATATGCGCGATGCGCGGGCATGTCAAACCGGTGGCTACACAGCCGCACCAGCGCGCGACATTCGCCGACCGCATTGGCAAGCGGCGCGGCCAAGCGGTAACATGCGCCGCGCCCGAACAAGCCAAGGTCAGGTTTCCCGAACTCATGAACAAAGCCAATCTGTTTTACGCCCAATCCGGCGGCGTCACAGCCGTCATCAACGCCAGCGCCTGCGGCGTGATCGAAACCGCCCGCCAATACCCCGAACGCATCGGCACGGTGTACGCCGGCCGCAACGGCATTGTCGGCGCGCTGCGCGAAGAACTGATCGACACTTCCCGCGAATCGGCCGCGGCCATTGCCGCATTGCGCCATACGCCGGCGGGGGCGTTCGGTTCCTGCCGCTACAAGTTGAAATCCTTCGACGAGAACCCGCGGGAATACGAACGCTTGATGGAAGTGTTCCGGGCCCACGATATTCGTTATTTTCTCTACAACGGCGGCGGCGACTCCCAAGACACCGCCAACAAGATCGCGCAATTGAGCATCGAGCGCGGTTTTCCCATCACCTGCATCGGCGTGCCGAAGACGGTCGATAACGATTTGCCGATCACCGACAACTGCCCCGGATTCGGCTCGGTGGCGAAGTACGTCGCCGTTTCGACCCGCGAAGCGGGCCTCGATGTGGCTTCGATGTGCGAGTCCTCCACCAAGGTTTTCGTGCTGGAAGTGATGGGGCGTCACGCCGGCTGGATCGCCGGCGCCGCGGGCCTGGCGAGCGAGCAAGCGGGCGACCCGCCGCACATCATTCTCTTTCCCGAACGCGTGTTCGAGCGGGAGAAGTTTCTGCGGCGGGTGCGGGAATGCGTGGACGAATTCGGCTATTGCACCATTGTCGTATCCGAAGGGGTCAAAGGCTCCGACGGGCGTTTCCTGTCCGAAGCTGGCGGCGCGGACGCTTTCGGCCACGCCCAATTGGGGGGCGTGGCGCCCTTGATCGCCGAAATGGTCAAGGCGGAGTTCGGCTACAAGTACCATTGGGCCGTGGCCGACTATCTGCAACGCGCGGCGCGGCACATCGCCTCGAAAACCGACGTTGAACAGGCCTACGCCGTGGGCAGGGCGGCGGTGGAATTCGCCATGTCCGGCAAAAATGCGGTCATGCCGGCCATTGTGCGCGAAGAAGGCGGGGAATATTCCTGGCGTATCGGCGAAGCGGCGCTGGCGGATGTCGCCAACGTGGAAAAGAAGATGCCGCCAGCGTACATCTCGGAAGACGGATTCCACATCACGCCCGCGGCGCGGGAATATTTCGCGCCGCTGATTCGCGGTGAGGATTATCCGCCCTATCGGAACGGTTTGCCGCAATACGCGCGCCTGAACCACGAACTGGCGGAGAAGAAATTGCCGGCCTGGAGCTGATCGCCCTCAATTGCCGGCGGTTGCCCGGCCCCGCTCCACGGCCTGAAAGCTTGCGCTAAAGTTCCTGGTGGCGGCTGCGCCGGTCAAGGCGCGAGCCGGGCGATTTCCCATTCGCCTTCCGCGGCGCGGGAATAGCGGAAACGGTCGTGCAGGCGGTCGGGCCGCCCCTGCCAGAACTCGTATTCGCTGGCCCGCACGCGAATGCCGCCCCAATCGGCGGGCGGCGGAATTTGCCCGTCCCCGAAACGCGCTTCCAACTCCCGGTAAGCCGCCAGCAATTCCTCTCTGGATTCAAGCGGGCGGCTCTGTCTTGAAGCCAGCGCGGCGAGTTGGCTGGGGCGCGGGCGGCTGGCGAAATAGTCGGCAGAGTCCTGCGCGCCAATTCGCTCGGCCGTGCCGAGTATCTTGACCTGGCGGTTGAGCGCGTTCCAGAACAGCAGCAAGCTGATATGGGGATTGCCCGCCAGCTCGCGGGCCTTGAGGGAGTCGTAGTGGGTGTAGAAAACAAATCCGCGCGCGTCGAAATGCTTCAGCAGGACAATGCGCTGGCTCGGTTGGCCGGCGGTGGAGACGGTCGCCGCGGCCATGGCCGTGGGGTCGGGGACTCCGGCATCGAGCGCTTGCCGCATCCATTGTTCGAATTGCGCCAGCGGGTCGGCCGCCAGGTCGGCGCGGCGCAAACCGCTGGAGCGATACTCCCGCCGCTGTGATTGAAGTTTCATGGGTCGCGATGGTGGCTGGCGGCGCGGGATTCAGCGAACGAATTCGCCGTAATTCCACAATTGCTGGCGTGCCGTGCCTGTCTCGTAATAGAAGGTGCCCGGGCCGTGTTTTTCGCTGGCGAAGAAGCCGCCGACGAATTTCTCGCCATTGGACCAGCGATAGGCGCCTTGGCCGTGAAAGTGGTCGTTGACAAATTCGCCGGTGTAATTTTCGGTGTTGTCCTTGAACCAGAACTCGGTGTGCCGGTTTTCGTGCCATTCGGGCAAGTTGAAAATGTAAGTGCCGATGCCGTGACGCTGGTTGTCTTGCCACTGCCCGATGTACAGATTGCCTTTGCCGTTCCAGTGCTTGCCGCGGCCTTCGCGCACGCCCTGCACCCATTGGCCGGAATAGACTTCGCTGGCGATGAAGGAAATGGGAATTTCCAATCTGCCGTAGCCGTGGAACTCACCATTGAGAAAGCCGCCAACGTAGCGGCCTTTGCCCCAGCGCGTGTCGAATTCCATGGTGCCTTCGCCATCGACGCAGTCGCCGCGCAGGCAGCGCTCGGCGGTTACCGACTGCAAGGACTGAGCGTGAAGCCATGGCGCGGCAAGCAGGGGCAAGGTGGCGAAAAGCAAAGCCCGCAACGGAAATTTCATGACAATGCGCTCATTTGATTCCGGCCCGAAGAGTTACCGCGGCATTAAACCACGCGCCGCAGCACGGTCAAGGGGCTGGTGTTGACCACCTTGCGCGTGGAGTACACGCCCAGCGCGGCGATGAGCAAGGTTCCCGTCAAGGGCCCCACCCACCAGACCCAGTAATGCAAATTGAAATCCTGCTCGAACACCCATTCTTGCAGGTAGAACACGCCGCCCTCGGCGCCCAGGGTGGCCAGCACGCCGGCCACGGCCCCGATAAAGGCAAACTCAATCAAAAGCGAGGTGAGAATCAACCTGCGTCCCGCGCCCAAGGTGCGCAGAATGGCGTTTTCATGGAAACGTTCGTCCAGGCTTGCGCTGACACAGGCAAGCAGCACCAGCGCCCCGGCCACAAGCACCAGGGCGAAGATCAACTCGATGGCGGAAGTGACCTGGTCGACAATGTTTTGGATCTGTTCGATCAAGGCGTCGATTTCAATCACGACGATGGTCGGAAATTGCCGGATGAGGTTGTTCAGCAGCAGTTTCTGTTCGGTTTCCAGCCGCACCGTGGAAAGAAAGGTCGCGCCCAGATGCTCAATGGTGCCGGGCGAGAAAATAATGAAAAAGTTCGGCTGCATATTGTCCCAGCGCACCGAGCGGAAATTGGCCACTTCGGCGCTGACATACTGCTGGTTGATCTCGAACTCCATGGTGTCGCCGATTTCGATGTCGAGCCAGTCGGCGTATTCCTCGTCTATCGACACCAGGCCCGGCCGCGGGTTGGGCATCCACCATTCCCCGGCGGTGACGCGATTGTCCGGCGGCAGCTCATAGGCCCAGGTCACCTGCCGGCGGCTGAGCCTGCCTCGCACATTGCGGCCTTCGGCGCTTGCCGAATCTTCCGCCGCGGACTCGGCGGGCGCATCGTCGAATTGATTGTTTTCCACCAATGAGGCGCCGCGCTCCACTTCGTCGGATTCCTCCGCGGGTGTTGGCACGCTGCCGTTGACGGTGCGCACCCGGGCGCTGATCAAGGGAAAAAAGGCATTTGCGTCGACGGCGTTGGCGGCGAAGAAATCTTCAATGCCTTCGACCTGGCCGCCGGTGATGTTCATCATGAAATGATTGGGCGTATCCTCCGGCAATTGCGACTGCCAATCGGCGATCAGGTCCGTGCGCAGCAAGCCCAGGATCAGCAGCGACATGATGGTGGCGGAGAACACCACCACTTGCAGCACATTTTGCCGGCGGCGGCGGCGCACGGCGGTCATGGCGAGTTTCCAGACATTGCCGGCTTTCATGCCCGCGGCGCCGCTGGAGCTGAGGAAAAAGAGCGAAATCAGCGAAAGCACCAGAGCCGTGCCCGCCATCGCGGCGACCAGCAAGGCGGTCAGCACGAAATCCCGGCTGTACCAGAGGATGAGAAAAATGCCGCCGCCAAAGCCGAAAGCGTAGGGGATGCGGTCGCTGAAGCGGGTTTGGGTCAAATCCCGGCGCAGCACCCGCAGCGGTGGCGTTTCGCGCAGGGTGAGAAGCGGCGGCAAGGCGAAGGACAGCAGGCAGATGAAGGCGGTCATGGCGCCGGCCAGATAGGCCTGACCCCCGGCCGGGGGCAGCTCGACCTGCAAGCTCGCTTGCAGCGCGCGCAAGATGCCTTCGTGCACCAGATAGCCCAACCCGGAACCGAGCAGCACCGCCGCCGCCGCGAGTTGCAATTGAATCAGCAGGTAAATCGCGCCGATGCGCCCCGAGCCGCAGCCGAGGGTTTTCAGAATCGCGACATAGTCGTAGTGGCGCTCGCTGTAGCGCCGCGCGCTGAGCGCGATGGCCAGCCCCGCCAGCAGAACCGCGAACAGCGAGCCCAGCAACAGGTAGCCTTCGGCCCGGTCGAGCGCCTCGGCGACCTCTTCGCTTTCCTCGCGCACATCGCGGATGTAGTAATTTCCGTCGAAGGTCTCGCGCACCCATTGCTCGAACGCATCAAGTTGTTCGAAGTCGTCGTGGGCGAACAACGAGCGGTAGCTGACGCGGCTGCCAAGCTGGACCACATTGGTGGCGGCGACATCGTCCATATGCAGCATCAGCCGCGGCCCGGCGTTGTCGACGATGCCGCCCTGGCCGCGGTCGGGCTCGGCGATGATGACCGCGCCCAGGGTCAATTCGGTTTCCCCGACGTATACCGGCTCGCCGACTTCGATGCCGAGCGCCGGCAAAGCGCGCGATTCGAGCCAGACCTCGCCCGGCGGTGGGCCATGGGCCACCGGCGCGCCGCGGGTGAAGGGCTGCGCGGTGGTGATCACTTCGCCGCGCAAGGGATAGCCGTCGCTCACCGCCTTGGCGGCGACCAGCAAATTGCCGCTTTCGGAAAATGCCATGGAAGTGAAAGAGAGGGTTTGCGCGGTGCGGAAACCGCGGTTGCGCGCCTCGGCGCCAATCTCCGGCGGCGCCGGTTCGCGGCTGTGGAGCACGCGGTCGGCGGCGAGCATGTTGGCCGATTCCAACAACAGCGCCCGTTCCAGCCGGTCGGTGAAAAGCGCGATACCCGTCACCGAAGTCACCGCGAGCACCAGCGCCATGAACAGCAGACGCAGTTCTCCGCCGCGCCAGTCGCGCCACATCAGGCGCCAGGCGATGCGCAACAACCCGCGCGGTCCGAGCTTCGCGGCCTCAGGCATGGGCGAGGTCCGCAACTTTGTTTTCGCTGGCGATGCGGCCCGCCACAAGTTTGATGACGCGGCCGCACTTGCGCGCCAGACGTTCATCGTGGGTGACCAGCACCAGGGTGGTGTCGAAATCCCGGTTCAGCTCGAACAGCACGTCGACCACCTTGCCGCCGGTGGCGGTATCGAGATTGCCGGTGGGTTCATCGGCGAACAACACCCGCGCCTTGGTGGCGAAGGCCCGCGCGATGGCGACCCGCTGCTGCTCGCCGCCGGAAAGCTGGTTGGGATAGTGGCGCCAGCGGTTCAACAGGCCCACCCGGTCCAGCAATTCCCGCGCCATCTCGCCGGCGCCGGGGTCGCCCTTGAGTTCGATGGGCAGCATGACGTTTTCCAGCGCCGTCAGGCTGGGCAGCAATTGGAAAGTCTGGAACACGAATCCCACCGACCGCGCCCGCAGCAGCGCCCGTTGTTCCTCGTCCATGGCGGACAGATTTTGGCCGTCGAACCAGATCTCGCCGGATGTGGCGCTATCCAGCCCGGCCATGAGGCCGAGCAAGGTGGATTTGCCCGAGCCCGAGGCGCCGACGATGGCAACCGACTCGCCGTCTTCGATGGACAGATTGACATCGTCGAGGATGGTCAATTCGCCTTCGCTGGTGGGCACTCGTTTGGTCAGGCCTGCGGTTCGGATCATGGCTGCGCGGCTGGTTTGCCAGCTTTGGGGCGAGTCATTATAGTGCATACGCGGTCACTGGTCCGATGGTTACCCTGTCGCGCCACGGGGCAGGCGGGCGGGTCAGGAAGCGGGGTCAAAGAGTGCGGCAACAGGTGGGTCGAATCGCGGCGAAAAGCCGGCTTGGGTCAGCCGTGTCCAGCTTGGCAGTACGAACGGCTTTTCTGCTCGCGCTGGTTCTGGGCGCGCCATGGACCGCCGCGCAGCCGCAGCCGCCGCAAAGCAATCTGCTGGTCTGGGGCGACAGCCTCAGCGCCGCCTATGGCATCTCCGAAGAGCAGGGCTGGGTGGCGCTTTTGTCGGAACGAATCGAACGGGAATTCCCCGCCTATCGGGTGATCAACGGCAGCGTCAGCGGCGAAACCACCACCGGCGGCCTCGAACGCCTGCCGGCGATGCTCGCCGAATACCGGCCGGAACTGGTGATTCTCGAACTCGGCGGCAATGATGGCTTGCGCGGCATACCGGTAGCCGCCATCCGCGAAAATCTCGCCGCCATGATCCGCCTGGCCGAGGCCAGCGGCGGGCGCGTGTTGCTGGCCGGCATCCAGATTCCACCGAATTACGGGCCGCGCTACACCGAGCCTTTTCACGAGAACTATTTCAGCCTCGCCGAAGAATTCGAACTGCCCCTGCTTCCCTTCCTGATCGAAGGCATCCCCGAGAACCCGGCGCTGATGCAGGACGACGGCATCCACCCGGTGGCGGAAGCGCAACCCATCATCCTCGAAAATGTCTGGCGCGTGCTCGAACCGATGTTGCGCCAGGCCGCGGATTAATCCACGCCGGCTGAAGGCAGCGCTTTCTCCGCCGGCGTTCCGTTCGCAACCCGCATCCGCATGAGCAGCACCGCGGAAACCAGGTTGCAAATTCCGGTGGCGATCAGGGCCAGGTTGTAATCTCCGGCGATGTCGTAATACAAGGCCACGAGCACGGGGCCCACCGCGGACAAACCGAAGGAAAACGGCAAGGCCATGCTGCGCACCGAGCCGAGATAGCGGCGGCCGAAAAACGAAGCCCAAATCACTTCCTGCAGCGGCAACATGCCGCCCCAACCGACACCCATGACCAGGAAGCCGGCATACACCGCAAAATCCATGCGCGCGGCGATGGAGAAAACGATAAAGATCAGCGAAAGCCCGGTCACCACGGCGCCGATGGCGGTCAGCATCCTCGGCTCGAAGCGGTCGATCAGCAGACCCCAGAACGGCTTGCTGAAAAACGCCGGCAAGGAGGCCAGCGGCACCATGCCGGCGGCGACCATGCGCGAATAGCCGGCGTCGGTCATCAAGGGAATCGTTTGCAGCAACATGACCGTGATCGAGATCTGGAACAGGCCGAAGGCGATCACCAGCACATAAAACTCGCTGGTGCGCATGGCTTCGGCGCGGGTCATGGAACGCGCGAAATCGGCGTGGGCCGCGGCGCCGAGGCCCTGGTCCAACTCGTTTTGCGTTTTGCCGTCGGGAAACATCGCGTAGTCTTCGGGCCGGCGGCGCACCACCGCCGCCATCGGCAAAGTCACACACAAAGTGATGAAGCTCAAAATGCGCCAGGACTCGCGCCAGCCGAAGTTGTCCACCAGCGCGGTGGCGAGCGGCTGCATGACGATGCCGGCCGCGGAGATGCCCATGGCGGCCAGCGACACCGCCCAGCCGCGCCGTTCCACGAACCATTTGCCGAGGGACACATTGACCACCAGGTTGCCGATCATGGCGCTGCCGATGGTGAGAATGAAGCCGTTCAGCAGCAGCCACTGCGGCAAGGTTTGAATCAGGCTTAAGCTGTACAGCGTTGCCGTCATCAACAGCGAGCCGAAGAAAATAAAGGGCCGCCCACCCCAGCGGTCGATCCAGGCGCCAATCAGGAAGCCGGTGAATGCGACGGTCATTTGCCCGAGCGAGCGCGAGGCGCTGAACTCGGCCCGGCTCCAGCCGAATTCCCCGTTCATCGGCACCATGAAGGCGCCGGCAACGTAGTTGGACATGCCGACGGCGATAAACTGCGTGATCAGCCCGGCGAGAACAATCCAATAGCCGTAATAAATGCGCTGTCCTCTCACCCGCCGACCCGTCCGCGAACCTGGAAACTACGCGGAGATTCTATTGCATCCGCGGCGCGGCCCCAAAATACCTGGCTTTCCGCCACACCACCAAGCGGCGGTCGCGCGCATTGCGCGCATGCGCGGGCGCTAAAACTGCCATTGCACGGAAATGCTGTAGTTGCGCGGCGCGCCCAGCATCACCTGATTGGCGTAAATAAAAGCCGGGTCGGTCTGCCCCAGATAGAACACATCGGACCAGGAGACGTAATCCTCGTCCGTCAAATTGTCCATTCTCGCCGTGACCCGGTAGTTGTCACCAACCCAAGCCGCATACAGATCGAACAATCGATAGGAATGGAACGCCACCCGGTTGCGGTTGTCGCCATAACGGTCGTCGACAAAGCGCCAACCTCCTCCCAATTCCAGCGGCAAGCCGCCGACATTGGAGACGCTGGTCCACGCGTTGGCCGTCCATTCGGGAACGTTGGGCGGGGTATTGCCGGCATTCACCACGTTGTTGGCCGAGCGCTGAAATTCCGCGTCGCTGTATCCGGCGTTGACTCCCAGCCGCCAGCGCTCGCTCAGATTGCCGGTCAAGGCAAACTCCAACCCGCGCGCGTCCTGCCCACCGATATTGGTGGCGCTATCCAGCGCAAATCTTTCAAGAATGTCGTCGCGCCGCACATCGAACCAGGCAAGCGTCATTTCCGTGCCGCCGCCCAAACTGGCCTTGAGTCCGAGCTCCCATTGCGAGGCGCTGGTGAGATCGAAATTGTTGTTGGCGTTCACCAAAAAAATGTTCGAGCCGATCGGGTCCACCGCGTCGCTGTATTGGCCATACAGCGCAACGCGCTCATTCAGGTCGTAGACGAACCCGAGGCGCCAACTCCACCAGTCGTAGGTGCGAACGAAACCACTATTCTCGTTCACGCCCGAGGCATTGAAATTCAGCCGGTCAAGGTCCATTTCCTCGTAGCGCGCGGCGGCCACCAGGCTCAATCGCTCTGAGACCTGCAAGGCATTTTCGGCAAACACCGCCCAAGTCTGGATGTCGGTGGGACTCACCCCGCGCAATTCGAGTTGTCCGTACCGGCCCGGGACTGGATTGTATGGGTCCACCGAATCGCCGGGAACTGGCGGGATGTTGCGCCGGAACCCGCGGCTGCGCACAAAGTCGATGCTCATGATCTCGGCGCCGGCGAGAAAGCGGTTGTCTATGCCGCCAAGCTGGCCATCCACGTTGAGTGTGAAGCGGTCGCCCCACTGGTCCTGATCGTGGAACACAAAGAAATAACCATAGTACCTTTGGATTTCACCAATCTGGCCGCAAACATCCACCACGCTGGTGCAATAGGCATAGCCCTCGGCATTCACCCACTCGCGGTCCGCATCGAATTTGTACAAAGTGTTTTTCAGCGTGACATTGTCGGAGAGGGTCCAGGAATAATCCGCTCTCAGGAACAACTGGTTCGACTCGGCGAACCCGTCCTCCACGTTGTAGTTGCGGGAGCGCATGTCCTCGTCGATGGTTTCACCGGTTGTGGTGGAAATCATGTGCGTCATTGGGCGTCTTGCCGCTTCCAATGGAATCAGCGGTGTGCCGAAATAACGGCCCACATCATCCCGCAAGTAATCCACGCTGAGCTTGAGCTCTGCATTGTCCGCCAATGCCCAAACAAAACCGCCGGTTGCATTGGTCGATGCGGGATCGGTGCGTTCGACAAAACCTTCGGCGCCGTAGGTGCTCACATCAAAGCGCCAGCCGGTCGTATCCGACAGCGAGCCTCCGGCGCCGAATCCGGCTTGGAAAGACTCCCAGCGTCCGGCGCTGAGCAACACGTCGAAGTTGGTATCCGCGCCGGCCACCGCCGTCCTCGCCACGGTGTTCACGGTGCTGCCAACCGCTCCGTTTCCACTCATTACCGAGGATGGGCCGCGCAGCACTTCGACCCGTTCGAGATTGAAAGTGTTTTGCGGGCGCATCACCATGCCGCTCGGCCCCACCCACAAACCGTCGCGCAGAATCGAAATTTGCCCGCGGGTGAAGCCGCGCATGGAAAATGTGGAAGGCGCGGCGGGATGATTGCCGGAAATCACGCCGGGCAGACTTTGCACCGCGTCGGTGAGTTGCTGGTAACCGCGCGAACGCAGCACTTCCCGGTCGATCACCTCGATGGCGGCGGGTGTTTCGCGAAGCGTCAATCCCAGCCTGCTGCCGGTGCTCGACTCGACATCAAGCCCGAGCTGGCCCACCGTGTCTCCGATTACGACAATCTCTTCGATGAGGCTTTCGGCGTCGTCCGATTGCGCGTTGATTTGCGCCATGCCGCCGGCAAAAATCAGCATGGTTGTGAAATAGAAATATCGTTTAAACATTTGAGTTCTCCAAAATAGTTCGCATTTCTCTCGCCATCGACCTGCAACGGCGATGGAATAGTTTGCGGGGCAAGCCATTCGCACTGTCGCCGGCGCAAAATCCGGAAGCCGATGTCAAAAGATCGTGTGTATCTCGGGGTCAACGAATAGTCAGCATCAGGCGCCGGCAACCGACTACGGCCGCCGTTACACTGAAAGTGAAGCCACCCAAAAGAAGCGAAAGCATAACCAGGTCCCACAGCGGTCTCCGCTGCGCCAAACCGGGGAAGTCCAGGCTGTGCAAGCCGTTGTAAAGCCAGCGGTAAGCCCTGCGGCTGCGGTCCATCACCGAAACGATGCCGCCGCCGCTCATATCCACATGCACCCAGGTCCGCCCATCGTCATCCAGCACATAGCGAATGACCTCCGGCCCCAGCGACCCTTCCAGCAGATTGCCGTATACATCGCTTGGCGGAACAGAATACCGATCGATTACAGAGTGGCCGGGCCATGCCCTGGCGATAGCCGACTCGACAATACTCGGCGACAGCGGAACGAGGCCATCGCCACCATCGATCAACGCGACATCGGACCTGCCGGCCCGCCGCATGACAATCAGCGGATCGCCGTCGATTGCCGAAATCTCCACCTCGGCCGCGCCCGCGAAGGAATTCAGGGCGGCCTCGCCCAGCCCCCGCGCCGCCTCGCGCAAAGGCAATCCCCGATATTGTTCGGTCTGCCGCGCGCTGGGGTTCGGCTCCGAAAATAGTCGTCCGTGGTCCATTGACAGCCAGCCGCTGAAAATCCAGGCAACGATGAACACGCCAATCACCAGGCCCAGCACATGATGCAGCCACATCCAGCCGAAAAAGGGGCTGCCCAAGCGTTTGCTGTCCCTTCGTTTACGCAGGCGCAGCACACCGAGAACCACGCCGCTGAGCGCGCCAACCAGGCCCAGCAGCGACAGCCACCAGACCAGGCCGTCCCATAACCGCCAGTTCTTGCGGATGATGGTGGGATAAATCCAATGCAGCACGGCGCCGACAGAATTCCAACCCCGCTGTTGCCTGCTTGTCCGCTGCACGAGCTCGGCGCTGTTTTGCGAAACATAGAGTTGCGTCCCCGCCGCGTCATCGAGGCTGACGCGGTACAGCGGCCGGTATTGATCGAATTGCTGATGCACGACCCACTGATCATGGTCTATCGGTCCCTCGACTTCACGCGCATCCCGGTTGGTGAATCGCTCCGCGATTTGTCCGGCCGCTTGCGCGTCGACACCCGCGAACGCCTCTCCCGTGTCGGCAAAGTGCGCGATCAAACGGCCCGTTTCGCGTTCCGCGATCAAAAGCGGTCGGCCGTCGTAGGCGCGCAAGCGAAGCCGGGTCCAGGAGCTTGAGCCGGAAGCCTCCAAGGCGGCCTGGAGTGAACCTAGTTGAGAGCCATTGATTGCCGGGCTTTGCGCGATCACTTCTTGAGCCGGCAAGGCTGGGAAAGGCACGTACATCATGATCGCACCTGTGGCGAACCACATGCCGAACAGCAAACACAGCGCGATACCGAGCCAACGATGCGCTATCGTCAGTGCCGCCATCATGATGGGAATGCCCGAAACTTTCGCCCGCCCCGCTTGATACGCAAAACGGCAGGACGGTTTGGCGGAAACAACAAATCAAGACCCGTCATTGGGAACCAATTCATGCTCAAGAAAGTGTTCATGCGCAGATCGACAAGTAACGGGAGATGACCTCTTCCACACCATATTCGAGGCATTCGACGATGAGGGCGTGGCCGATGGAAACTTCTAGCACGTTTTCGATTTCCAGAAAGCGGGCGAGATTGGCAAGGTTCAGGTCGTGGCCGGCATTGACGCCAACGCCCAGGGCCGTGGCCTTGGCCGCCGCCGCGCGGTAGCGCGCCAGCACTTTCTCTTCCTGCCCGCCGCCGAAAGCCTGGGCGTATTCTTCGGTGTACAGTTCGATGCGGTCGCAGCCGGCCGCCGGCGCCTGTTCGGCCATGGCCGGCGAAGGGTCGAGAAACAAACTGCTGCGCACACCGAGGCCGCGCAGCCTGGCGGTGGTTTCCCGCAGCAACTCCAGGTTGGCGGGAATATCCCAGCCGTGGTCGGAGGTGATTTGATCGGGAGCGTCGGGCACCAAGGTGCATTGGTCCGGTTTCACCCGCTCGATGAGAGCGAGAAATTCCGCCGAGGGATAGCCTTCGATATTGAATTCCACCGCCGGAAAGTCCGCAACGAGCTCGCGCAAAGCCAGCACATCGCCGTGGCGGATGTGGCGCTGGTCCGGGCGCGGATGCACGGTGACGCCGCGCGCGCCAAGTGCGATTACGCGGCGGGCGAAATCCGTCACGCTGGGAAAGTCCCGCCCGCGCGAATTGCGCAGCAGGGCGATCTTGTTCACGTTGACACTGAGTTTGGTCACGCCGGATGCCTTTTTTCCGCCCCTTTTGCCGCGCTTGTTACCGCTCTTTGCCAAGGAATTTTTCGATTGCCGCGAGCGAAGCCTGGGGTTGCTCGGCGTTCAGCCAATGGCCCGCATTGGGCAAACATGCTATCTCGGCGGCGGGAAACAGGCGGTGGATTTCCGGCTGTTGCTCCGGTCGCCAGTAGGCCGAATTCTCGCCGAAAAGAAACAGCGTTGGTCCGGCAAACCCGGCAAAGCCCGCCGAGGTCTCGGGCGCCCGCGCCAGCGCCGCCAGATTGGTTTCGATGGCCGCCAGATTCAGGCGCCAACGGTAACTACCCTGGGGCAGCCGCTCCAGATTGGTCAACAGAAACGAACGCAGCCGTTCCTCGGCGATGCCGCCGCGCAAGTGTTCGTCCGCATCGGACCGGCTGTGGACCCGCGACAAGGGCACCGCCAACATCGCATCCAGCGCGGGATGCCGCGCCTTGACATTCGAGACCTCGTAATCCAGCGGAGCGATGTCCACCACGACCAGTTTGCCGACCCGCTCCGGCGCCGAGATAGCCAGCTGCATCGCCACCTTGCCGCCCATGGAATGGCCCAGCAGATGGCAGCTTGCCATGCCCTGGCCGTCGAGCCATTCAAGCACATCGCCGGCCATGGCCGGATAGCTCATGTGCGCATCGTGGGGCGAAGCGCCGTGATTGCGCAGGTCCAGTCCATACACCGCGAAGCGCTTGGCCAAGCGGCGCCCATGCCAGCCCCAGTTCGCCTGATTGCCGAACAGCCCGTGCAGAATCAGCAGCGGCTCGCCGTCCGCCGAATACCGCCGGTGGTGCAAGCGCATCGCCTAGCCGAGGGCGTCGAGCACCTCGAGCACGTCATCGTGATGGGTTTTGGTTTTCACTTTGTCCATGACATGGGCGATAGTTCCATCCTTGTCGATCACGAAAGTGATGCGGTGCACACCCATGTATTCCCTGCCCATGAACTTTTTCGGCCCCCAAACACCATATGCTTCGGCGGCGGCGTGATCTTCATCGGCCAGCAAGGTGAAATTCAGGCCTTCCTTTTCCTCGAATTTTTTCAGCCGACTGACCGGGTCCGGGCTGACGCCGATGGCGACGGCATCGCGTTCGGCCAGGCCCGCGCTGGAATCGCGCAAGCCCTGGGCCTGCACGGTGCAGCCCGGCGTCATCGCTTTGGGATAAAAATAGAGCACCACGCGCGACTTGCCGGCGAAATCGGCCAAGCTGACCGTGTTCCCCTCCTGGTCGGCGAGGCTGAAATCCGGCGCCTTCTCGCCTTTCCGCAATGTGGTCATGGGTAACCTCCTCGTATATTCGCAATTGGCTTGGCAATCCGGCGCGGTGGCAAATTGCGTAAAATCGCGAATTCGTTCAAGCGCCTTGCATCAGTGCCGCATTATACCGGCAAGCAAACAGAATTGACGCTCATGGCTTCGAGTGACCGTTCCATCGTCGTGTTGACCGGCGCCGGCGTTTCCGCCGAGTCGGGCATCCGCACCTTCCGCGCCGCCGACGGCTTGTGGGAGGAACATCGCATCGAGGATGTTGCCTCGCCCGAGGGATTCGCCCGCGACCCGCATCTGGTTCACGAGTTTTACAACCAGCGCCGAAAGCATTTGCAGATGCCGCGCATCGAGCCCAATGCCGCCCATCGGGCGCTGGCCGGCTTCGAGGGCGAATACCAGGGCGAATTCCTGCTCATCACCCAGAACATCGACAACCTCCACGAGCGCGCCGGCAGCCGCAAGTTGTTGCATATGCATGGCGAGTTGTTGAAAATCCGCTGCGATTATTCCGACCGGATTTTCGAGAATCGGGACGATGTAATCCCCGAATCCGTCTGCGATTGCTGCGGCCTGGCGGGTGGATTGCGCCCCCATGTGGTCTGGTTCGGCGAACTGCCATTGCACATGGAAGAAATCATGAAGGCGCTGTTCGCCTGCGATTTGTTCATCGCCATCGGCACCTCGGGCAATGTCTATCCGGCCGCCGGTTTCCGGCAGATGGCGCAAGCCGCCGGGGCGGAAACGGTGGAACTGAACCTGGAAAGCACCGGCGGCAATTTTGACCGGGGAATCTATGGCCCGGCGACCGAAGTGGTGCCGGAATTTTTCGCCAATGGAGCCGTGACATGAGATGGTTGAAGATTGTTGGTATTGGGCTTGCCGCCCTGCTCGTGTTGCTGCTGACGGGTGCCGGCGCCGCGTTGCTGCTCACCGCGCCGGACATGCCGGCGGCGGACGCACCCAGCCTTGCCTGGCTCGAACCCGGGGAGTACGCCGTGGGCGAGACGGATGTGGTTTTCGTCGACCGCAGCCGGCCCACCAATGAAAATCGCGGCGTTCCCGGCAAGCCGGAACGAAGCCTGCCCCTGACTGTGTGGTATCCCAGCGAGCTGGCGGGAACCGCGCCGCTCATTATTCACAGCCACGGCATTTTGTCCGAGCGGACGGAATTTCAGTACGCGGCGGCGTATTTGGCCAGCTTGGGCTACATCGTCGCGGCGCCGGACTATCCATTGACCTCGGGCGGCACCGAAGGCGGCGCCAATGCGCGCGATGTGGTGAATCAACCCTCCGACATCAGTTTTCTGATCGACTCGCTGTTGGCCTGGCCCGAGGACGAACGCCCCTTCGCCGCCGAACCGGACCCGGAGCGCATCGGCCTGAGCGGTTATTCCCTCGGCGGCCTGACCAGCTATCTGGCCACTTTCCACCCGCGCTGGCGCGACCCGCGCATCCGCGCCACGGCGGCGGTGGCGGGGCCATCGAGCGGATTCAGCGCGCGGTTTTTCGAAAACAGCGAGGCGGCCTTGCTCTCGATTGCCGGCACCGCCGACGCCTTGATTCAATTCGCCGGCAACGGCGCGACCATGGTTGAGCGCGCGCCAGGCAGCGGTCTGCTGGTGATCGAAGGCGGCTCGCATCTGGGATTCATCGGCGCCGCCGACCCCGCCTTCCGCTTCATGGACAATCCCGACGGTATCGCCTGCGCCGCGGTGCTTGGTGTGCTCGACGGGCAAACGAGCGTCGATTACAGCCTGCTCGGCGAATTGGCTGAGGGCATCGACGCGGAACTGCCCAGCCCGGAGATTTGCGGCGAAATGCCCCCGCCCGAAGCGATTCACCCAGGCCGGCAGCTTATGATCACGCAAATCGCGATGGCGAGCTTTTTCGAGGCCGTGTTCGCCGAGGATCCAGTACGCCGGGAACGGGCGCGGGAGCAATTGACTTCGCATGTGCCGGCGGATTTCGCGGAAGCGACTTTCTTTTCGAACTTTTGAATTTTTCGGATCGTTAAGCCCAATCAATCGTTGGCTCCGCAATCCACCAAGCGAGCCCGTCCCGGGTTTGGCGAGTGAGCAACTTGGCGGACGCGAACTCTCAAGCCGCAAACCGGTCGGAGATTCACGATAGCGCGGACTTTTGTCACAGCCTGAAACGCAAGGTTTCCGGCAAGCGGCACGAACGGTCGTCGCACAACTGCACTTGCAGTTGCAGGTTCACACTCGCGGCAAACTCCTCCGCCTCATCCGCGCGGGCGCCATTGGCCAGCAACTCGATGCGAAGTTCCACCTCGCCTCCCAGTATCTCGATGTTGCCGCCCCCGGCGGCGGCCAGTTGCCCGCGTTCCCCAAGGCATTCCATCTCGCCCAGGCTCCAGTTGGTTTCGCTTTCATCCAAGGCGAGGGTCAAAGGCTGAAATTCACCCGCGGCCTGTCCAGGCGCGGTGATGTGCCAGCCCGGCGCCAGCCGCAATCGAAACGTCAGCGCATTTTTGCCGGCCGCGGCCGTTCTGCGCGCCAGCACCACAGCCCTGCCCTCGCCAACCGTTTGTGAAAGCCCGACTTCGCCCTCTTTCCAGGCGCGCGCCACCCGCAGCAAGGATGGGTGCCCCACCGGATTGGCGTTGATGGCCCCGGCCAATTCCCGAATGCAGGCGGAAATGCGCTCCTCGCCGAATTGCGCGGCGGCGTTTTTGGGCAACAAGGCGGCGCGGCGGTTCAGGCCAATCATGCATTCCAGCGCGGTCGCCACCGGCGAAATTTGCGCGCCATCGGTGGCGTTGCGCGAGCGGATCAGTTGCGGTCCGGGCGTGGTTTTCGGCGCGAGGTGGAATGCGTGCTGCGCTTCCTCGAAAAATTCCGCCAGCGCTTGTTGCATCAATTCGGCGGCCTGAAGCAGATAATCCCGCTTGCCGGTGAAATCGGAAAGTTGCAGCAGCGCCAGGGCCAGGTTTGCATAGTCCTCAAGCTGCCCGGCGATGGAAGACGAGCCGTTGAGCCAGATGCGACGCAGGCCGCCGTCGGCCTCGATGTTGTTTTGGCAAAGATGTTGCGCGGCCCGCTGCGCGGCGTCGAGCCAATCGCTGCGGTCGAGCGCCCACGCCGCCTGGCACAGCGCGGAGATCATGGCGCCGGCCCAGCCCGCAATAACCTTGTCGTCGCGCAAGGGCGCTTCGCGACTCGCCCGCAGCTTGCGCAAGCGCAGCAGAGTCCCATCCAGCGCCTGCCCAGTCTCGCCGCCAGGAAACGCATCGCTCAAATGCAGAATATTGTCGCCTTCGAAATTGCCCGGCGCACTGACGCCATAGTGTTTGATGAGCAGCGCGAGTTCGGCTTCTTCGAGCACTTCCTCGAGTTCTTCCATGCTCCAGACGAAGTAGGCGCCTTCGCGGCCTTCGCTGTCGGCGTCGGTCGCCGAGCAAAAACCGCCCTCGGGCAATTGCATTTCCCTGACGACGTAATCCAGCGTTTGCTCCACCACGCGCTGGAAAAACGGATTGCGGTCGATTTGCCAGGCTTGCAAGTAGGCCGGTGCCAGCTGGGACTGGTTGTAGAGCATCTTCTCAAAATGCGGCACCAGCCATTTCGCATCCACGCTGTAGCGGTGGAAGCCGCCGCCCACATGATCGTAAATTCCGCCCATGGCCATGTGGCGCAAGGCGTTCGCGGCGAAGCGGCAGGCGCGCCGGTCGCCCGCGCGCCGCGCCTGGTCCAGCGCCAGCAATAAAAACGGTTCCTGGGGGAATTTTGGGGCACCGGCCAAGCCCCCGCAGGCTTCGTCCTCGCGTTGGTACAGCGCGCGCAAGGTGTTTTCCGCCAAATTTTCCGCCAGCGGCAAAGGCGTTTTGCGCTCGGCGAGAATTTGCTGGATTGAGCGGTGCAAGCTTTCGGCGCTTTTTTCGAGCTCTTCCAGGCGGCTGGTAAACACTTCATGAATGCGCTCCAGCACGGCGATGAACTGGGCGGGCGGGAAATACGTCGCGCCGAAGAATGGCCGCCCGTCGGCCAGCAGGAAATTCGACATGGGCCAACCGCCGTGTCCGCTCATGCATTGCACCGCGGTCATATAAATTTCGTCGATATCGGGGTATTGCTCCCGGTCCATCTTCACGGAAATGAAATGCTGGTTGAGCACTTTCGCGACTTCGACGTTGTCGAAGCTTTCGACTTCCATCACATGGCACCAATGGCAGGTGGAATAGCCGATGGAAAGAAACACCGGCTTGTTCTCCGCTTTCGCCACGGCAAACGGCAATTCGCCCCAGGCGTACCAGTTCACCGGGTTGTGGGCGTGTTGCAGCAGATAGGGCGAATCTTCCAGGATCAAACGATTGATGAAAGTCGCGCGGCCGCTTTCGTCGAGATGTTCGGTGCGCTTGTCGTAGCTGCCTTCTTTCGCCGCCTCGGCGGCGCGCAGCCGCGTTTCGAGTTCGGATTCTGATTCAACGCCTGTCATTGCCTGTCCCGTGTGTCTGCAAATAACGAGGGGGCCATTTTGCCTGCTATGGCGGTGGATGTCCCATCGCGTTCGACTGCGGGCGGGGCATGCCTCGCTGCTGCCTGGCCCGCACGGCGCCGTGCGGCAACCGGGATCGCTCGAAATTCATCTTTGTTGTCGCTGCTGGCGGATTGCGCTACTGTGCGTGAAACTGAAAGGGAAACAAGGCGACCGCCATGCCAGCGCGGAATTCCGCATCCAGACGAGATTTCCTGAAAGGTTCCGCCCTGGCCGGCGCATCGCTGCTCGCCGGCTGCGAGAGCGTAGCGCCGCCATTCGCGGCGACGCACAGCCAGTTTCCCACCTTGCACCCCGAACACAACGAACGCACCCGGGGCTGGCTGCGCTTTTTGTGGCAGAAAGCAACAACACCCGACGATTGGAGTTACGGCGGCGAACAGCCGCACCCCTGGTGGGACCAGTACACCGCGGCGCCGCTCTTGAGCTATCCGCGTTTCGACCTGTCGAGTTCGAGCTACGCGGTGTTGCTGATGGCGGACCAAACCCCGGCCTGGCGCGAGGTCTACACGCGAATCATGGACGAGCTGGCGACGCGGCACACAACTTATTGGGCGGCGATTGACTGGAACACCTTCATCGGCCCCAGCCCGGACCGGCAAAACTACCCTGAGGCACTGCTGCAACAATGGCCCGAGCGCGTGCGCGGCAACTACGACGCACCCGGCTGGACCGCCAACGGCGTCGAGCCCTGGGGGCTCGACCCCGACCCAATCGGCGCCACCGGCAACCTGTTCTTCCGCGGCTGGCTGAACCTGATCCTGAGCATCTACAAATACGTCTCCGGCGACGACAAATGGGAACAACCCTGGCTGGTGGCGGGTTACGAAAACGAGCATTTCGAATGGACCCAGCCGCGCATCGTCGATTACCTGCGCCAGCAATACATCGACCAGCCCGAAGGCCCCCATTGCGAAAACACCAAAATCTGGCCCTATTGCAACACCGCCGCGGGCCTCGGCATCTATCTCTCGGACCAATTGGGCGGACGCCCGGCCCACGGCGTGTTCGAGAATTGGGTCGAGTTTTGCCGCGACAACTATATGGGCATCAACGCGAACAACCAGATTGAATGGATGACCGCGTATTACGATCCGCTCGAGGACTTCAAGGTGAATTCGCCGGGCGCCGCCGGCGGTGGCGCGGGCGTCGCTTTTCATTTGCTGCCGCAATCGCCGGAACTGGCCACGCAAATTTATGAATCCATGGTCGAAACGCTCGGCTGGCGCGACCCGCGGCGTCAGATTCAGCCAAGTATTCCCGGATTGATCATCGCCCGGGCGCTTGGCGATGCCACGGTGGTCGAGCGGCTCACCGCGGCGGCGGAGCGAAGCTACGAACCGCGCTGGTTCGGCGGGGATATGGACCGCTTCGGCTGGTGGTTCAATCTCGGCGAGCCCTGGCCCCGGGGCCAGCAAAGCGCCGAAATGATGGTCAATGAAATCGGCGAAGGCAATTGGATCAGCGCCTTCCAGGCCAACCATCTCGACAAGTACGACGCGCCCACGGTGGAAGGTGTGGATTTTCCCAGTCTCGGCATTTCCCAAGCCTGGAACGACAAGGACAGCGGCGTGCTGTTTGTTTCCACCTATGCCGCCGACGCTTCGCGCCGGGGCGAGGCGACCAGTTACAGAATCGGCAATTTGCCCGATGCCTCCCAGGCGGTGGTGCTGCAAGACGGCGCCACCCTGGCGGCTGAAATCGTCGATGCCAACACGATCGTCGTGCGCAGCGACATCAACGCGCACCGGCTGCAGATTTATACCGGCTGGTTCGGCCAGCAAGTCGCGGCGCGGCCCGAAGTCGCGCCAGCGGCGGCGACAGGCGTCAGCCTCGCGCGCAAATCCGCCGAGGAAAACGCGCGAACCGCCGAAGCGGTGATGCTCAGCGGCGCGGCTTCCTGCCCCTGCTGCGCGGGGGCAAGCTGAGCCTCTCCGCCATTTTGTCGCAGAAACTTCCAAACAACGCCTCAACCCAATGAGATTCCGCGACTTCGCGCGGAATGACACACAATTCATGAACCGGCATGCTGGCCCCCGGACCCGGTTCATGGCAGAATCGCGGCTCCAAAATTCAATCCTTGAACCAACCCCAATTGACTGAGGACTTACCGATGTTGCAACGACTTCTTATTGCCTTGCTCCCGCTCAGCCTGCTTGCTTTCGGCGCGAACGCGCGGGCCCAATTCACATTGGAAGAGCTGATCGTCGGCGATCACCGCAGCGAAGCCAACATCGCCCGCAACGAGTTCCGCAATCCCATTGAAACCCTGGAGTTTTTCGGCTTGCGCCCGGACATGACGGTGATTGAAATCCACCCGTCCGGCGGTTGGTACACCGAAATCATCGCGCCCTATTTGCGCGACGAAGGCAGGTTTTATGCGGCCCACTTTTCGCCCAACTCCTCCGCCGGCTTCCAGCCGCGGAA
This sequence comes from uncultured Pseudohongiella sp., assembly GCA_965221015.1. Classification (GTDB taxonomy): domain Bacteria; phylum Pseudomonadota; class Gammaproteobacteria; order Pseudomonadales; family Pseudohongiellaceae; genus UBA9145. Next base: position 2,912,475 of record OZ244859.1, read on the forward strand.
CCTGGCCAATTTCGAGAACAAAATGGCCGCAAACCGGGACTTGTACGGCCATGTCACCGTGCGCCACCTGCTCCCTCCCCACGAAGTGGCCATCGCCCCGCCGGAAAGCGCTGACCTGGCGATGACCTTCCGCAATGTCCACAACTGGATCATGGCCGGGCAGGAACATGAATTCTTCGCGGCGTTTTACGCGGCGCTGAAGCCCGGTGGCGTGCTTGGCGTGGTGGAGCACCGCGCCTTGCCCGACGCCGGCATGGACGTCATGGAAACGTCAGGCTATGTCACCGAAGCCTATGTCAAGGAAGTCGCCGCGGCGGCCGGATTCGAATTCGTCGAGTCTTCCGAAATCAACGCCAACCCGGCCGACCCCACAGTGCATCCCGCGGGCGTTTGGACTTTGCCGCCGACCTACCGCCTGGGTGACGAGGACCGGGAGAAGTACGCCGCGATCGGCGAAAGCGACCGCATGACGCTGAAGTTCGTCAAGCCCGCGGGCTGAGCAGCGAACCGCCCGGCGAATCAGGCAGCCGGGCCGCGCGCAGTTACCCCGCATAAAGCCCGCGCCGGTATAGACTCCGGCGCGGGCCACACCACCACACACATTCTCATGGCCGCGAACCACGCCCTCTTGGGCTTTCCCCGCCTTGGAACCAACCAATGAAACTTGAATACCATTTCGATTTCGCCAGCCCCAACTGCTATTACTCGCACAAGATTATTCCCGCCATCGAGCAACGCGCGGGCGAGACTTTCGATTATGTTCCGATCCTACTCGGCGGCATCTTCAAGGCGACCAACAACCGCTCCCCCATGGAGCAATTCGCCGGCGTGCGCAACAAGTCCGAGTACCACGCAAATGAGACGGCGCGCTTCGTGCGCAAGCACGGCATCACCGCATTCCGCATGAACCCGCATTTTCCGGTGAATACGCTGCATTTGATGCGGGGCGCCGTTTTCGCGAAAGGCAAAGATTATTTCGAGCGCTACGTGGACGCGGTATTCAGCTGCATGTGGGAACAGGGATTGAACATGGCGGACCCGGAGGTGATCGGCACGGCCCTCGCCGACGCGGACCTGCCCGCGGACGATATCATCGCCGGGACCCGGGACCCGGCAATCAAGTCGGCATTGATCGAAAACTCCAACGCTTCCGTCGAGCGCGGCAATTTCGGCGCCCCCACCTTCTTCGTCAACGACGAAATGTTTTTCGGCAAGGACCGCTTGCGCGATGTGGAAGAGGAAATACTCGCGCAAAAGCGCTAGCTTGCGGTCGGGCTTGCGGGCAGATTCACGCTGCGGTTTTACTTGCCGGCGCCGATCAGCACCGCCTTTAGCGGCTCGAACAGGGCGGGCGTGGTGATCAGCAGATCTTCGTTGTGGAATTCCGGGTGCGCGCCTGGCGGCAATTCGGAAAAATGTCCATAAGTAGCGCCCGCTTCTCTGGCAATCAGGCCGGCGGCGGCGAAGTCCCACAGGCTCAGGGTTTCGTAGAAGCCGTCGAGGCGGCCGCAGGCCACCCAGCAGATGTCGAGGGCCGCCGAGCCCAGGCGGCGGATGTCGGCGCAGTGGTGCAATACGGCGTCCAGTCGTTGGATCAGCGGTGCCAGTCCCGTCTTCTGGTAGGGGAAGCCGGTGGCGATCAGCGCCCGCGAAAGCTCGCTTTCCTTGCTGACGCTTATCGATTTCCCGTTCAAGCTTGCGCCCTGGCCGCGCAGCGCGCAGAACATCTCGTCGCTGAAAGGGTTGTACACCACGCCCAGTTCGATTCGGCCGTCTTTGGCCCAAGCGATGGATACCGCCGATTGCCCATGGCCGTGGGCGAAGTTCACGGTGCCGTCGATGGGGTCGATGATCCAAACCGGCTCCGGCAATCGGTGCGGACTGGCCAGGTCGGGTGAGGATTCTTCGGAAAGAATCCGGTGTTCGGGAAATTCGCGCCCAATGCGCTCGCAGATCAAGTGGTCCGCTTTCAGGTCGGCTTCCGTGACAAGTTCCCTGCCCCCCTTGAACTCGCGGTTCAATCCCGCCCGCTGTTGTTCGGCGGCGATGAGGCAACCGGCTTCGCGGGCAAGCCCGCAGGCGAAATCCAGCAGCTGTTCCATCGCTTTTCTCCACCAGACCATTCAGGGATTTCGAGCCGGCCGCCATGGGCAGCGCGCCGGTTTCGGCGGGCGCGGCTTGGTTCTTTCCCGCGCTTGCGCTAACTTGGGGCCGGCAATTATAACCGCGCCGGCAAGCAGTGGCGGGGCGCATTGAAGCGGTGCTGGATTTGAAACAGGACAGGATGCTGATCCACGGCTGGGGACGCTACCCCAAGGTTGAGGCGCAATGGCATGAACCCGCCGATGTGGATGCTTTGCGCATGGTGCTGGAAAGCGGCTCGCCGACTGTTTGCATCGCCCGCGGCAACGGGCTGAGCTATGGCGACAGCGCGCTGGCGGGGCATGTCATCGGCAGCCGCCGCCTGCGCCATGTCTGCGAGCTCGATCGCGCAAGTGGCGTGCTGTGCTGCGCCGCCGGGTTTACGCTGCGAGAAATCTTGCGGGAAGTGGTGCCCCAGGGCTGGTTTCCACCGGTGCTGCCGGGCGCCGCCACGGTCAGCGTCGGCGGCGCGGTGGCGGCGGACATCCACGGCAAGAACCATCACCAGGACGGCAGCTTCTGCGAGCATGTGCGCAGGCTAACCCTCATGCTGGCCGACGGCGAAGTGGTGGAATGCGGCCCCTCCCAGCGCCCGGAATTGTTCCAGGCCACTTGCGGCGGCATGGGACTGACCGGAATCATTCTGGAAGCCGAACTGCAACTGGCCCCAATTACAAGTTCCAACATGATCACCCACTCCCAGCCCGCGGCGGGACTCGACGAGTGCTTCGCCTTGATCGAAGCACACGCGCGGGCGCGCTATTCGGTCGTCTGGCTCGATTGCCTCGCCCGCGGCCGGCGGATGGGCCGCGGCATCATCCATCTCGCCGAGCACGAGGCCGGCGGCGAGCCGCGCTATCGCGGTCGCCGCAGCTTGCCGGTTCCGTTCACAACGCCCGGCTTCCTGCTCAACCGCCCCAGCCTGGCCCTGTTCAATTCGGCCTACTTCCGCTGGCAGAAACTGCGCCGGGTGCGAAACCTGGTCGACTTTGATGGCTACTTTTTCCCCCTCGACCGCATCCGCAACTGGAACCGGCTCTACGGCGCCGCGGGATTCTTGCAATACCAGTTTGTGCTGCCCGAGGCCGCGGGCCGCGAAGGAATCGCCGCGGTGCTGCGCCGCGTGGGCGAGGCCGGCAAGGGCTCGTTCCTTTCCGTGCTGAAAAAAATGGGGCCGGCCAACGGCAATCCGCTATCCTTTCCCACCAGCGGCTACACCCTGGCGTTGGATTTCCGCCGCGAAGCATCGCTGTTCCCGCTGCTCGACGAGCTCGACGCCATCGTGCTCGACCATGGCGGCCGCATCTATCTGGCCAAGGACGCGCGCATGAGCGAGGCCGTGTTCAAGGCCGGATACCCGGATTGGGAACGCTTTCTGGCCGTAAAACAACAGGTGGACCCGGCCATGCGGTTCCGTTCGGCGCAATCCGACCGCATCGGCCTCACCAGGGCGGTCGCATGAACATCCTCATTTTCGGCGCAACCTCGGCCATCGCCCAAGCGGTCGCCACGCGCTACGCGGCAGCCGAAAACCGCTTTCACTTGATCGCCCGCAATGGCGAAAAACTGGCGTCGCTTCGGCGACGGTTGAACGATGGCGGCAGCGAAGTCACCGCGGCGCAAGCCGATCTGGCCCTGCTCGACGACCACGCGGCTTTGGTCGACGAGGCTTTCGCGCGCTTGCCAAGCGTCGACCTGGCGCTGCTGGCCCATGGTGCCCTGCCCGACCAGGCCCACTGCGAAGCGAATTCCGCCGCCGCGCTGGAAGCCCTGGGTCTGAACGGCCTTTCCCATGTTTCCCTGCTCACGGAACTGGCGCCGAAGATGCGCGCCCAAGGCCACGGCGTCATCGCCGTCATCACTTCCGTGGCCGGAGACCGCGGCAGACCTTCGAATTTCGTCTATGGCTCGGCCAAAGCGATGGTTTCGGCCTATTTGCAGGGCCTGCGCGGCAGCTTGCACGAAGCGGGCGTCCACGTGGTCGACATCCGGCCCGGCCTGGTCGACACGCCGATGACCGCGCACCTGCAAAAAGGGCCATTGTTCGCCACACCGGAACGCATCGCCGACAGCATCGTGCGCGCCGTATCGCGCAAGAAGCACACGGTCTACGCCCCGGGCTGGTGGCGCATCATAATGGCGGCCGTGCGCTCACTGCCGGATGCGCTGTTCAAGCGGCTGAAACTTTAAGGGAGGTGAGCGCATCATCAAGGCGGTCGTGCGCGGACTGCCGAATGCGTTGTTCAAGCGCGTAATTTTCCATGGAAAGTGGGCGAGCGAATAAAGACATGAGCGAATTCAGCGATCCGCAAAATGACGGCGGCTTCATCATCCGCGAAGCCGCGGCAGCGGACTTCGCGGAAATCTGGCCGATCTTCAAAGGCATCGTCGCCGCCGGCGACACCTACGGCTTCGACCCCGCAACGACACGGGCGCAGGCCCGGCGGCTTTGGCTGGAACTGCCGCGCAAGACCTTCATCGCCGAACGGGACGGCAAAGTGCTTGGCACCTACTACCTGAAATCCAACTTCGACGGACCAGGCGCCCACGTTTGCAACTGCGGCTACATGGTCGCGCCAGCCGCCCGCGGCCAAGGCCTGGCCAGCGCCATGTGCCGCTACTCCGAGCAAGTCGCGCTCGAACTCGGCTACAAGGCCATGCAATTCAACTTCGTCGCCGCCAGCAACGAAGGCGCCGTGCGCCTCTGGGCAAGCCTGGGCTTCGAAACCGTCGGCCGCCTGCCCAAAGCCTTCCACCACCCCCGCCTCGGCTACGTCGACGCCCTCGTCATGTACAAATGGCTGGCCCCGAATTCCCGCAAACGATTAGGGTAGGGGCGAAGCATGCCTCGTCCCTACTTTGGGTGCCGGCCTCCACCGACATATGTCTAATTTCCGGAAAACGTCGAGTTGCAGCGTTGGCTTAAGTTACCATCGTGGCTGGGCTCTCCGGCGGGCCAATGCTTGGCCACGCATTGGCTTGTGCAGGAACGGGAAAAAGGCGCAAATTCATGTACTTACTTATCGTACAAGATGGTGGCGAAGTCGTGCGCAGCCATCAGGTTGGGCGACTCATCGCAAACCTGCTGCTTGAGAAGAGCGGCGAGAAGGCAAGGGATGAGTACGGTGTAGTTACCAATGACGAAGATCTCGTATTCACCGAACTGCCGTTTGACGAGCGCCAAAGGCTCCAAGCCAAAGCGGATCAGATCTGGGGGGACCTAATTGTGGCTCTGGACGACGCCCGAAAAGGATTCCACGTCGATCTAGGCGGTCCGCCGCAGGCGGGCACTGTCGAAGCCGAGGTGTACGACGAGGACATCCCGTGGTGATTGAGTGGACAGAGGCTAGAGAGCAACCTGCCCGTCACTGATTTTCAATTCTTACGGCATCGGGCAACCACCACCCTCCTCCATTCCCAGCGACTCGCCTGCGCGGCCTGATGTGTACGTTTGCCGCGTCGTGGTCTAACATCGGGCTTGTTCACTGGCTTGGAGGGAATAGATATGCCGGCTCGCAGCGTTGCTGGAATACTGTTGATGGGGCTGTTTGCCGCCCCGTTGCTGGTGTGGGCGCAGTCCGAGAGTTATCGCGCGCGCCTGTCGCCGATGCCGACGACGCCGCAGACGGTGGACAGCATTACAGGCGAGGGCGAAGTCTTTTTGACGTTGGACGGCAACACGCTCACGGTGGACGGAACTTTCGCGGGCATGAGTTCGGTGGCCACGGTGGCGCATTTGCACAATGGGCCGCCGGCGCAGCCTGGGCCGGCGGTGCATCAGCTCGTCGTGAGCGCGGCGACCGGAGGCGAAGTTGGCGGCGAGATTGAGCTGACCGACGAGCAAGTCTCAGCGCTTCGCGCGAATTCGCTGTACGTGCAGATTCACAGCGAAGGCAATCCCGCCGGCGAATTGCGCGGCTGGATTTTCCCGCGCGAGTGACGGCTGAAGTTTCAGCAAGACACGACCGGGTTCTGACGACATCGCAGCCAAAGGCATTAGTCGGTCGCAAAAGTCGGGGACGAAATCCTCAAGATGCCACGCAAGTCACCAAATCAAGGCCAATGGCATCCATTGGCTGACAGGACTGGGAACGACGATTGCGAGACGCTTTGCAAGACACAGTATCTCAGCCAACGCCAATCATTGACCGCGAGGGCGGAAGAATGAGCTTTCTTCGAAGCATCGGCCAGACTTTCTCGACATCGACAGTGGTATTGATCGGTGCGCTCGGGCTGCTTGCGGCTTGCGCGCCGCAAGGAGATGGCGACGGCGAACCGGCCGCCACAACCGCGTCCACATTCACCGCCCAGGCCGAAGCCGGCGCCGCGTCCTACACCGCGAATTGCGCCGCCTGCCACGGCGCCGAACTCGAAGGCACAATCCTTGGACCTTTGCTCACAGGGCAATCCTTCATCCGGCGCTGGGGCGAGCAAACGCCCGCGCTGCTGCTAGGCAATATCCAGTCCAACATGCCGCCGGGCGGCGCCGGCAACATGACCGACGAGGACTATCTCAACATCGTCGCCCACATGCTGGCGATGAACGGCGTCGACAGCATTACTGAAACGCTCACCGACGCCAGCGACTTCGTCATCGCCGACAATATCTCGCGCATCGTCGCCCAGCGCAGGCCGGCGGAACCGCCGGCGCCCCAAGGTCTCACCGTTGCCGGCAACACCGAAGAATTCCGCCCCTTCACACCGCTGACCGCGGAAATGCTGCGCGACCCGGACCCCGCCGACTGGCCCATGCACCGGCGCAATTTCTTCGGCCACAGTTACAGCCCCCTCGATCAAATCAATACCGAAAACGTCGGCAATTTGCGCCTGGAATGGGTGTGGAACATGCACGAAGGCGACTCCGAGCCGGCGCCGCTGGTCTATGACGGGATCGTCTACTTGATCAACCCCGGCAATGTGATCCAGGCCCTTGACGGCGCCAGCGGCGAGTTGATCTGGGAACATTGGACCGGCCCGGCCAACCGCCAGGACATGCGCAACATCGCCATGTATGGCGACAAGATCATCCAAGCCACCACCGACGCGCGGCTGGTGGCGCTCGACGCCCGCAGCGGCGAGCAAGTCTGGGAGACGGTCATCGCCGACAACAGCAAGGGCTTCGCCAACTCCAGCGGACCCATCGTCGCCGACGGCAAGGTCATCTCGGGCCTGGCCGGATGCGCCCGCTACATCCCCGAAGATTGCCACGTCAGCGCCTATGACGCCGACACCGGCGAACTCCTGTGGCAATTCGAAACCATCGCCGAAGCCGGCCAGCCCGGCGGCGACACCTGGGGCGGCCTCGACGACTTGTTCCGCGCCGGCGGCGAAACCTGGATCACCGGCAGTTACGACCCGGAACTGCGCCTCACTTATTGGGGCACCGCCCAGCAGAAACCCTGGGTGCCCGTCAGCCGCCACATGACGATCAACGACATCGGGCTGTACACCAACGCCACCATCGCATTGAACGTCGACAGCGGCGCACTCGACTGGTACTTCCAGCACGTGCCCGCGGAAGCGCTCGACCTCGACGAAGTATTCGAGCGCGTGCTGATCGACCGCGGCGACGAAAAACTCGTTTACTCCATCGGCAAACACGGCATTCTTTGGAAAAACGACCGCGTCAGCGGCGAGTTCAAAGGTTTCAAGGAAACCGTGTTCCAAAACACCTTCACCCACATAGACCCGGAAACCGGCGCGGTGACCTACCGCGAGGACATCCAGAACGCGCAGCTCGACGAATGGACCTCGGCCTGCCCGAGCAGCGCCGGCGGCAAGGACTGGCATTCAATGACGTACCACCCGCCGTCGGGCCTCATTATCGCGCCCTTGAGCCAGACCTGCCTGGAAAACGCCGCCCGCGAGGTCGCGCTTGTGCAAGGCGGCGGCGGGCTGGCGGCAAGCCGCAAGTTCTTTGAAATGCCCGGCACGGACGGCAATCTCGGCAAGGTCGGCGCCTATCACGCCGACACGCTGGAAGAAGTCTGGAGCCACGAGCAACGCGCTTCGCTGCACACCGGCACCATCTCCACCGCCGGCGGCCTGGTGTTCGTCGGCGACCTCGACCGCCGCTTCACCGCCTTCGACGTCGAAACCGGCGAAATTCTCTGGCAGACCCGCCTCGGCACCTCGGTGCAGGGACACCCGGTATCTTTCGCCATCGACGGCAAACAATACATCGCGGTTACCGCGGCGCTCGGCGGCACCAGCCCGCGCACCGTGCCCGGCGTCATCGCCACGGAAATCACTTACCCCCGCTGGGGCAACGCGATTTACGTGTTTTCACTGCCCGATTAGCGGCTTGAGTTGGGTTGGAACCGCAATCGCGCCGCATTCATTGGCGTTCGACGCCGCCTTCGATGACATTGATGCGGACATCGGCGTCTGGAAAATCGCCATAGCGCAGGCCGCGCCGCAAATCCACGGTATTCCTCGGCGGGTAGTGGACCGTGATTGTCTCGTCGGTTTTTTCCGCCAGCGCGTAGAGCTCCACAAAGGTTTGTTGGAATTTCACATGCCTGTAATAGGTGTTTCCCATTCCCCACAAGCTAAGTACTGCAATGAGCATTATCAGCGCCGGGCGAAGCTCTGATGCAATCGCCACGAAAAGAATAAGTGCGAATGGAATCAAATACAGTCTGCCTATGAAATGTTGCGCTCCCATCAGATTCTCATCTTGGAATCCAAACATGCTCAGATAGATTACTGAACACATGCCGAATATTGCCAGCACGGTAACTCTCGACCATTTTTCCCGCAAGCTTAGGAACGCCATCAGCGACGCGAGTCCGCCAAGCCAGAATCTCAGATACTCTGGAGAGAATGTGTAGGATTGCGCAATAAATCCTGAAGCGAAATTGATTGCCGTCGGCAGCAGATAGCTGAAATTCGCACTATGAATATCATTCTCTGAACCGATCGGCACGAACAATTGACGAAACCCCCAATAGACGACCGACACCGCCAGCAGCGACAGGATCAGCGTAATGTTCGATTGAACTCGGGGGGGGGGGGGCACGCAAGACCATCCAAAGCAGCAACGGAAATGCAAGTACATGAGTTTCCTTGCAAAATACGGCAAGCGAAAAAAATATTCCGCAGGCGAGATTTTTTTCCGAAACATACAAACGGACCGCCAAGGCAATAAAGAAAAGACACAGCGCATCGAATATATTGGCGAACCAGCCCGCGGTGATCAGACTTGATGCGGAAAACAGAACGATGACGAAAAACGCGAGCGCCCGCTTGGCCGATACTCGGTAGCCCAGCATCAGGCTGCGAGTCAACAGATAGACAGAACTTAGGACCAAAACGGCATTGAAGTAGCGCAGCAAGACGAAATCGCCGTTGGTCAATGTGGCTAGCGTAAAGAACACACTCTGAGCAAGCGGACGCCAAGTTACTTGAGTGCTGTCAAACAGCCAAATTGAAACAATGGTATCCACCAGATACGGGTTGATACTCGGATCCTGCGGCAATTGCTGCAATAGTTGAGATTCATCCCAGACATCGACAATCATCATTCCGCTGATGAAAACAAGCCATGCTACTCCGATACAGAGGAAGACCAGCAGAAGCTGCCGGGGGTTTTTCAAGGTAACGCCGATTTCGAGTACTCCGGGATGTGGTGAATCTTGCGAGTAGTTCGTGCGATGCTTCTGGAACGAATTATACAAGGTCCGTGGGGAAACTGATGGGAAGGATTCTCGAACGAGGTATACCTCGCCCCCACCGGAGAATTTCCGACCTCGATCGGGGCCGGGCTCACTCGGCGGGTTGGCCGGTGTAGAACGCGGTGGTTTGCCGGGCGGCCTCGCGGGCGGTTTCTGGGTCTGTTCCGGCGGCGATGGCCGCTTCTCCCCAGGCGGTGCTGCTGCCGAGGTAGAAGGCTTGCCCTTCCGGCGAGGCGACGAATTCCATCACGTCCGGTTTTGGTTCTTCAGGATTGGCAAGATGAAGAGCGAGGCCCAACAAGCCCCCTTCCCAACCGACACCCGTCGCGCCCGGGCCATACTGGTCCCAGTGGGGAGACAGCAGCGCCGTGTGCGTCAGGGAGAGGCGCGAACCGCCGGCGCCATCATTCGCAAAAGCCACGTCAACCCAACTGGTGTCCCCGGCAAACTCCCAAGTGGTCGCAAGGCGGGAAGGTGCCTCGCAGGCCGTGATCAAGCCGCCCGCGTTGCCCTCGAACTGGAAGCGGCCGCCAAGCTCAAGACTGCCGCTGATCGGCAGGAACCAGCGCGGGATTCGCTCGCCATTGGTGACCACATCCCATAGCTCTTCAACCGAGGTCTGAAAACCGCGCGCGAGGGTTACCGCGCTGGCGGACTTGCCCTCGTGTTGCAGGAAAGAAACGGAGCGCTGCACGGCTGCGAGGTGTTCTTCCACATTCAGTTTCATATTGGATTCTCCGGCTAACGTGCTTGATTTTCGCAATTTCACCTGATCACGCCGGTGGCTAACCCCCCACCAAAACTGCTATCGCAGTTTTGACTCCCCCTCAAGGGGGGAGTTGTTACAGTGCGGGCTGCGAAATCTTGCTGATGAGAATTGTTGTCGTTCACTTGTGGGCGTGGTTTCCGCGGCTAAAGTTTCGTATGCTTCTGAAGCGCATTGTAGAGAACAGGCATGAAAAAAACCTCAGGATTTTGGATGTTGATGGCGCTGCTTTCCGCTTGTGGCAATTCGGGGCAGGCGCCGGAAGTTGTGGTCGTGGATTCTCCGGGCGAATTTTCTATTCAGGCCGAGGTCTGGGCCGACAACTGGTTCGCCTTTTATCTCGGCGAGCGCTTGATCCTGGAGGACTCGACGCCGATCACGACGGAACGCTCGTTCAACGCCGAAGCCTTCGTGTTCAATGGCGATTACCCCCTGCAACTGAATTTCGTCGCCAAGGACTTCAAGCAGGACGACACCGGCCTGGAGTACATCGGCCGCGGCAATCAGCAAATGGGCGATGGCGGGCTGATCGCCCAGTTCAGAGACAGCGCCAGCGGAGAGTTGATCGCGGTCACCGATGACGCGTGGCGTTGTCTGGTCATACATGAAGCGCCGCTTGACCGCGCTTGCGAGGACGAATCCGAACCGGTGCCCGGCGTGGCGCCGTGCCGGTTCGCGGCCATGGAAGAGCCGCAGGGCTGGCGCCTGCGCGAATTCGATGATGCCCAGTGGCCGGCGGCGGTGGAGCACAGCGAGGCCGCGGTCAGGCCCCGCGGCGGTTATGATGCGATCGAATGGCGCGGCGGGGCGCGTTTGATCTGGGGTGCCGATCTTGAAACGCACAACACGGTGCTCTGCCGCCTGACTGTGGACCAGCGCTAAGGCGAACTGGCTTCGAGCCGATCCGTGGAGATTTCTCGAATGCGCGCGGAATGACTCATCTCCCCGTCATATTGCGCGATACGAAGACCTCTGCGTCATTACGCGCGACGCGATCGACCCCCCACCAAAACTGCTATCGCAGTTTTGACTCCCCCTCAAGGGGGGAGTGGGTTTGCCGCTGCGCCGGCCCCTACAACCTCAATCGATGCGGTTGACTGGGGAGGGGCCGAAGGAAAGCCAGGTGCCCTGGTAGCGGGCGCCGCTGGCGTCTCCACGGCTCCAATCGCACACTCCTCGGCTGAATACCGCGCGCAACTCGACCCATTCGGTTTCGGTCAGCGCTTGGCGGTAATCGTCGCGCCGTGGCGGGCGAAAAACGCAGGAAACGATGTGATTCGCAAGAGGAGCACTGGCCACGTGGCGCGGCGTGGGGTAGGTGGGATACAAGGCGGCGCAGCGGCCTTCGCCGGCGTATTCGAGTTCTTCCTCGATCTTGACGCGCTGTCGCCCACGGTTGTCCCAGCATGCATCGTTGAGTGCCATGGGACGATTCGCCAAGACGATTTGCTGCGGCGTCAGTGAGGTCATATCGGCCTGGATGCCAAGAATCCAGGCATCCATCTGCCGGAACAATTCGCCCAGATCATCCGCGCCCGGCTCGAACCCCCATTGCCCGCCAATTTGCATTACGTGGTTGCCGGTGACGCCGTTGGCGATGCGCATGCGCTCCCGGGTGGAGAATTGATGCACGATCATGTGGATGTCGCCGTTCTCGGCATGGTCGGTGTAACTGCGATAGTCGATCACCGGAGTCAGCGCCAGGCCCCCGCCGCCATGGAGGATGCGCCCGGTTTCGAAGGCGCGCTGGCGCGCGAAGGGGTCGGCGCGATGGCGCTCCGACACGTGGTTCAGGTCGCGGTCGAAGCCGCCGATGTCGCGGTTGAGGTCGATAAACTGCCGCGCGGTGATGATGCCGGCATTGAACGCGCCCAGCCCGTATTGCACGCCAACATTGTCCAGTGGACGCAGCGCGGCGCCGGAATTCGGGTCTTCGCCATAGACGTTCACCGTATGGTCGTACACCGTTGCCCGAATGCCGCCCTGTCCGGGCTGGTAGCGCACCGCGCGCAGCTCGTCGATGTTCACCTCGCCGCCCTGGTGTTCCGGCGAAGCCTCGGGCTCGAAGGTCGGGTCGAGCCGCGCTGCGCCGCGGCTGAGATTGACTATCGAAGCCCAGGAACCAAAACCCGACACGGCCTGCTGCTGGTTGCGGCTGAATCCGCCGGGATTGGTTGTTGCGAAGTAATTTTGCAGCAAGCGCGCATCGGCCACGGTGAAAATCGTTGCCGAGGTGACATCGGGAAAACTCGCGGAAACGATTATGCCGTCGAACACGCCGGGATAATTGTCGGCGGTTTGGTGTGATTGGTAGGAGCCGCCCGAAGCGCCGGTTCCGATGGTGTACACGGGCACGCCGTAACGCTCGATAAAGCGTTCCTTGACCATGATGTGGGTTTCTGAGGCGAGCAGGTCATTGCAGTTCTGGCCGAACACGTTGAGCGAAGAGGAAACCACCGCGTAGCCTTGTTCGAACAATCCCCGGCGCATGACGCCGCCGGTTTGCGCGCCTTGCTGGTACCAACCGCCGCGGCAGCCGCCGCCGTGGGTGTACACCAGTTTGCCATTCCAGGCTGCGCTGCGCCGCCATGGGTCCAGCTCGCCGTCGTTCGGGTTGTGCAGCAGGGCGATTTCGTAGATCGCGCGATTGACGGTACCGGTTTCCACCCGCACGATGAAGGGAATCAATCGGCCCCGGCTTTCGATTTCGGCGACATCCACCGGCGCAAAGCCGGCGAATTCGATGTAAGGCTTGAATTGCTGGTCCCGCTCGCTCCAATACACATAATCCACCCGCGTTTCGATGGAACAGAAGCGGTCCACCGGTTCGCCGAGCAGATCTCCGCTTACGGTGCGGAATTCGCGGGTCTGGCAATAAAAGGGCTGTTCGTGGGGGCCGGAAATGATCGGCCCGGAGATGGGCCAGTTGGTGATTGACAATTTTGCGGTTTCGTCGATTCCCGCCAACCGCGCGCGCAATTCGCTTTCTCCCATGGGCAGGCCGTCGAGCAGGGCTTGCAACGCGCCGTTTTCAACCTGCCGGAATTGGCCGCTTATATCGGCGCCGTTCAAGTCGATTCGCAGGTCGCCTGGTCGCCAGTCGCGCTCGGCGTCGGTCACCCGCACCTCAACCAATGCGTCGCCGCCGGTAACGAGCCAGGCCGGAGTGGACAAGACTTCGATTTCGACAGGCGGCGCCACGGGCGCCGGGTCCAGGGTGCCACTGGTCGCAACCGGCTCGGTGCAGGCGGCAACCAGCGTCAAGGCGAAGGTCGGCAAAAGGCAAGTGCGTATCATGGCGGCGATTCTTGCAAATGCGGGGCTTGCGTATTGTGAAAAGCCAATCGGTTCAGGTCAACACCGGCCGCGCGCCAAATGCGCTCGCCCGCCCGGTTTTGATTGCTAGCCGCAGTCAAAATTGATTAAATCTAATGCGGCAGCTTTGCCAAATGCGCGTCAGCGGATTCCAGGTGACGCTGGCGCGGCGCAGTCTGGAGACTGGGCTTTTCCTATGAGATCTTGCTTGTCTATTTTTCCGCGCTTGCTTGCCACGATTTTTCTGGCTTGGCCGGTCTTGGCCATGGCCCAGGATTCCGCTGACGAGGAAATCACCGTCGAGGCGCGAATCGACGCGGCTGAAACCGTGCTGGAAACCGTCGACGAATTGGCGCGGCGCTGCGTGGAGCAACTCACCGATTCGGCGAATGGCGCCCGCCCGGAAGCCTGCACCGAAATGATGGCCGCCATTGACGGTGAGGCCTTGGCCGGTTATCTCGCTCATTGCGATGAACTCAGGCTGTGGCGCAATGCCTACATCGAAGATCCGCCCGCCGCCGGCCCGGACAGTGAACGCGACCGTCAGCGCCTGATAGGCGTCGAACGAGTTTGCGGCGAGGATGTCCTGCGTAATCGAGCCGAGATAGTCGTTGACGCCTACGACGCCGCCTTCGAAGCCGCCTTCGACGCTTTGCGAGAGCGCGGGGAGCGCCGCCCCGGCGAGTTGTCGATGCAAAGGCGTCTGAGTGAATTGGAGTTCCAGTCCACGCTAGGCGGCTGGCGCAACGAACTCGACGTCACCAACAGCAACCGCCGCGTCCGCGCCGAAACCTCCCAGCAATTCGACCAACTGGAAGAAGAACTCATCCGCCAGCAAATCAACCGCCCCCGAACGTACCCGTTCTGAATTCTAATAGTTATCCAGCGAGGGAGACTGCTGTTTCAACCAATGGCGAATCTGTTTTGTTTGGACTGATGAAGGTCCGAGTGAAGTTGAATTGGTGGATTACCGTCGCTAGGGGACGACAGGAGGTAAAATGAGCTTGGTTACAAATCCTTCTCACCCGGGCGAGGTGCTGTGGGAGCTTTATTTGCGGCCGACCGGGATGAGCGCGATAGCGCTTGCCAAAAGGCTGTGTGTGCCGCGCACCAGGATTGAACGTCTCGTCAGCGGGCAAACCGCAATGAGCGCGGACACGGCAATGCGCTTGGCGGCATTTTTCCGCACGACCCCCGAATACTGGTTGAATCTGCAACGCGCCTGGGATTTGGCCAAGGCCCGCGAGACCGTGGACGTTTCGGAAATCATTCCGATCGAAGTGGGGTCGAATATTCTCCACGAATCGGGCAAGCCCGTTGAGATTCCGCGACTGCGCGCGGAATGACAGGGGCCTCGGTGCGGGGAAAGCGTGGCAAAATTTGCCGAATTGCGGCAGACTTTGGCGCTTGACGACTGAGATGGGTATCGAAATGCATAAGACCACTTCACGCGCGTGTATCTTGCTGGCTGGGTTGGGAATCTTGCTGGCCAATTGCGGGGCGCCGGCGGATGAAAGCGCCGCGGCGGATGCGGCGCAAAGAGAATACGACCTCACCCTCAACATGCAGGAGCTCATGCTGCACGTGCTCGAACCCGCCGCGGACGGGCTGTGGAGCACCGCCGGATGGGTCGAGGACCGCGACGGCTACCGCGAACTGTATCCCACCACCGAAGAAGGCTGGGAGCACGTGGTCGGCAGCGCGGCGATGGTGGCCGAATCCGGCAATTTGCTGATGCTGCCGGGCCGCGCGCTGGACAACGACGCCTGGATGATCTACGCCGATGGGCTGACCCAGGCCGGCTTCCGGGCCATGGCCGCCGCCGTCACGCGCAACAAGGAAGACCTGTTCCAGGCCGGGGCGGACATTTACAGCGTCTGCTCCGCCTGCCATCAGGCCTACAATCCCGAAATCAACAACCGCTTCCGTGAGGAATGAGCAAACCTCCGATTGACCTTCCGGGAACCGATTCCATGAGCCGGCGCGACCCTTTTCGCCCAAGCGAAATTGCAGGGTGGCATCACCCGCGGCGGTCCATCTGCGCTTTCATCGCGCTGTTGCTGCTCTGCGCCGCGGGGCCGCTGTTGGCGCACACCATCGAGGGTTCAGATGCCGCTTTTGTCGAGAACATCGACGGACCCGCCATCGGCCCGTTCATCTATCTCGGCGCCAAGCACATGGTCACCGGCTACGACCATCTGCTTTTCCTGCTCGGGGTGATCTTTTTTCTCTACCGTCCAGGCCATATCGTGCAATACGTGACGCTGTTCGCCGTCGGCCACAGCATCACCTTGCTGGTGGGCGTGCTCGCCGACCTGCGGGTCAACGCCTATTTCATTGACGCCATCATCGGCCTTTCCGTGGCGTACAAAGCTTTCGAAAACATGGGTGGCTTCCGCCGCCTGGGCTTCGAACCCAACACGCGGCTGGCGGTTTTCGTGTTCGGCCTGTTTCACGGGCTGGGGCTGGCGACCAAGTTGCAGGAGTTCGAATTGTCAGACAATGGCCTGGTCGCCAATATTTTGAGCTTCAATGTGGGCGTGGAACTCGGCCAGATTTTCGCGCTGTCGCTGGTGTACATTGGCTTGAGTGTATGGCGCAGCAACGCTTCCTACCTGCGCCACGCCTTCGCCACCAACACGGTGCTGCTTGGCAGCGGCTTCCTGCTGGCGGGCTACCAACTCAGCGCCCTTGTGCTTTTGGCGTGAGGCAGTGCGTGAATTCGAATGCGGGCAAGGCATGCCTCGCTCCTGCAGGCAGTCGGCAAAACACTGTCATGCACTACTGGTAAGCACTGACTGAATAAGGGCTTTTCTGACGAAAACCCGGAGGATCGAAGATGGATCAACGCAGCGCTCCACCTTCGCCGCAACTCCTGATGCGCGCGGGCATCGGCGCGTTTCTGGTTTCGGTGCTGGTTTTGATTGCGTTCATCCTGCCGGCGGAGTTTGGCAGGGACCCGCTGGGCGTCGGCGGCGCGCTGGGATTGACCGCACTGTCCACCGGCGCCAATCCTTTTGAAGAACAGGTGGAAGTGCACCGCGAGGATTATGTCGAGTTCGAACTGGGGCCGTTCCAGTCGGTGGAGTACAAGTACCTGATGGATTTGGACGCGCCGCTGGTGTTCAGTTGGATTGCCGATGGCGATTTGTACTACGACATGCATGCGGAGACTGTCGGCCTTGAAGAGCAGGAAGTGCAAAGCTACGAGCAGGGAACGGCGAGCCAGCGCATGGGTTCGCTGCATGCGCCGTTTACCGGGTTGCACGGCTGGTTTTGGGAGAATCGCGGCGCGCAAAGGATTCTGGTGCGGGTGTACACCGCGGGTTTTTATCAGACTTCCACAGTTTTTCGCGATGGCGGCGATTTTGAGCGCGCCATTGAGCCGGTCGCTTCGCAGTTTTGACTCCCCCTCAAGGGGGGAGTATTTCGTACGGTATAGACCGGAAACATAGTTTACATTTCTCCCCCGAATTGGAGTTGGAGGATGTGGGCGATGCCGTGGAGTGCAAAACGGATAGATGGTTTACATCTGAGGAGCTCGGTTGGGCTTGACAGGCTGCGGCTGGGGGGTAGCATCGGTGAGGAAAGCGTCGGATCAAACGCGATTTGGCGCGACCCAGTGCGCGCAAGCGCGCCCAGCGAGAGGGTGTAACGATGAAAACCATTGATGTTTTTTCCGCGATTGCCAGCTTGGCCGCATTGCCGTTGTTTGCGGCGGTTTCCCTACCCGTTTCCGCGCAAGATGCGGACGCCTCGGTGACTTGCGCCGCGGGCACGGTGCTGGACATCGCGCAGGGCGGCAATCCGTCGGCTGCGGACTCCACACCAATTGAAACGGTCACCTGCGCCAATGGCCTGGCCGAGACATCGACGACCACGGCGGAAGTTGGCGAGGTCATCGTGACAGCGGGCACCATTGACGGCGAGTCCGCAAGCCTGGTTACAACCGAACTCGGCGATACCAAAATAGTCTCCGGACAGTTGCAAGGCGAGGACGTCAGTGTCACCACGGTGAACTTCGGAAACACCAGCATCACCTCCGGCAGTATTGGCGATGAACCGGTCAGCGCGACAACCGTCGAGTTGGGCAATGTGACTTACTCGAGCGGTTCGGTCGGCGATGATGAGATTTCCGCAACCACCGTGGAACTGGGCAACACCACCTACTCCCATGGCACGGTGGGCGACCAATCGTTCAACACGACCACGGTCGATTTCGGCACCACCAGCCACACCTCGGGCACCGTTGGCGGCGAACCGGTCTCTTCGACCACGGTCGACTTCGGCACTACCAGCTACACTTTTGGTGACAACGGATCCAGTTCGGTGACCGTGGATTTCGGCAACGGCGTAACCTATACCTTCGGCCAGGACAATTGACCCGACTCAAGCGCCAGGTCGCGGAAAGAGAGTTACGGCTCTGACCAGCCAGCCTTGGGCGTGGCTCGTTCCAATTGGGCCGCGAACCTTGCAACCGCTCTCTGCCGCCCTTTCCCGCCCTCTGCCGCGGAACCACGGCGGCAAGTTGCGGAATTGAACATGAAAAAGGCGCCCTGGGGCGCCTTTTCTCGTTTGGATGTGCTTTCTGTCCGGCTGCCTGGGCCGGTTGGGGAACCGGCTTGGCCTATCGCGGGACGCGGCAAACAATTGGTACTTTCCCCAACCGGCCACCGGCTCAAGCCGAGCCGGTGTCAGTCAAGTGACAGGCCCCAGCGCGGGCTTTCGCGCTGGTCCCGCTGTTATCAGTTCTGCTCGGTCGGGTCCGAACCGTCGCGGGGGGCTCCGGTGCCGGAGCTGCCCATGAACAGCTTGCGGCCGTCCGGGAAAGTGATGTCCCGGCCGTTGGCGCGGCAAGTTGGGTCGCAGAGGCGGTCCTTGCTCTGGTAACCGGTTACGATGATATCGGTGCCCAGTTGCAGCGAATTGCGGTTGATGCCGCGGCGCAGCAAGGTGTTGGGCGTGCCGCCTTCCACCATCCAGGGGCCTGGGTCGCGCGTGGACTCGGGGTCGTTGTTTTCCAAGTGAATCCAGGTGTGCGGATTGATCCACTCGACGCGGGTGATGGGCCCGCCGAGACGCACCGGCAGGTTCGCGTCAAACTCCGCCGAGAATGCGTGGTGCGCGGTTGCCGTGGGCTTCACCGCAACGACACCCGCCGCGGCAACCGCCGCCAAAGCCAACAATCTGATTTTCATGAATTCACCTCTTTTGCTTGTCTGATTCGCTCGTCTATCTCGCGTGTGCTCGTGCTCGCTTATGCTTGCTTGCCAGCGTTCGCAAAATAGCGCTGAGTGATTGCAACTTTTGCAATTCTATCCATGGTCCAAGCCATTGCCAAGCGCCCCGGGGCTATTTTCTGTAGCGTTTTGTTTCGCCCGCGCTACGCCCTGAAGCCTTTTTTGGCCAAGGCTTGCGCCGCTTACTGGTTCTGCTGCTCCCGCATCATTTCCTCGCGCAGGCGCTGCTCGAATTCGCCGCCCCTGCGGTACTGCCCGTACATCAGCTCCTCGACGAACTCGACGCACTTGAACTGCGGCAGTTCGTAGCCGGCCTCCAGCCTGCGGTAGAGCGGCATGCTGATGGTCCAGGGCCGTTCGAAGACCAAAGGATCCTCCATGGTCGCGCTGTACATGATGACATTTTCGTCGACCATGTCGTAGCGCTCGGTCACCACGAGCTGGTTGCTGTGGTAGTTGCCGGCGCGGTCGAACCAGGTCTGGTCGAGCTGGCCGGTCACTTCAACGACGAAAGTATCGCCTTCCCAATAGCCATAGGACTGGCCCATCCAGGAGTCGAGAGGGGCCTCGCCGGGGTCTTCCAGGAACACATTGCGCACCGAGCCGGCGAAAGAATAGGCGATGAAAAAGGCGCTTTCGCTTTGGAAAATCTGGAATGGATGGGGCAGGTAGGTCGCCCGCGGCACGCCCGGCATGAAGCATTTGATTTCCGGGTCCATGGTCAGCCAGTTTTCGCGATTCTCATCGCGCCGCGCCAGCGCTTCCGGCAAGTAGGGAATGGTGCCGCCTTCGACGACGCCGAAACTCGCCGGCACCGCGCCCACCGCGCCCAGCGCGACCACTTCAGGCCCGGGCACCGGAACGAAATCGCCCGGAACCAGATGGTAGGCCGCCTTCGGCGGCGCCGGCTCCAGGTTGTCGTTGGCGTTCATGAGCACCTGCCAGATGCCGTTCAGGTCCGGCCTTCCGCTGGGCGTTCTGGGAATATCCGATGCTTCCGCGGCGGCATCGGCCGCATCCGCGGTATCGACGACAGTGGTTTCCTGAGAACATCCCGCGAACACCACGGCTAAAGCGAAGAGCAACCATTTCATTTTCATAATTCAGCGTACTCCTGCAATGGGAAAAACCGGCCCCCGGTTGGGGCAGTCGAGTTAACCACCCGCACCATGGCGTGTCAAGCGTAGGCCGGTTTGTCGGCCAACGCCAAGCCGGACCGGCACCGGTTTCCCGCTATAATCGGCCCACTTCGGGCGGCGCGCGCTGGGCGCCGCGACCGGCTGCGGCAGCCAGCCGCTGTCGTATTGCTGTTAAAAGGAAACACTCAGGCGATGACGCAAGCAAAAGACCATTTCCTCCTCGTTGGAGGCGGCGGCCGCGAGGCTTCCTTCGCGGCGAAACTGGCGGGCGGTTCCACCGTTTCGGCATTCCTCACCCACCGCAACCCCGGCATTCTCGCCTGCGTGGGCGCGACCGGCGGCGCTTACCACATCGGCAGCGTGCGCGACCCGGAAGCCGTCACCCGCTTCGCCCTGGAAACCGGCGCGGACTACGCTTTCGTCTCCGCCGACGACCCTCTTGCCCATGGCGTGGTGGACGCGCTCCTCGCCGCCGGCGTGAAAACCGTCGGCGCCACCCAGGCCGCATCCCGCATCGAATGGGACAAGGTGTACGCCATGAACCTGATGCGCGACGTCGCCCCGGAATTCACGCCGATGTTCACCATCATCGACCCGGCGGAAAACGCCCAAGCCATCTCCGCCAAGCTTGAGATGTTCGCCGACCGCGGGCTGGAAGTGGTGGTCAAGCCCCAGGGGCTGACTGGCGGCAAGGGCGTGAAAGTCATGCCCGAACATCTGCGGGATTACCAGGACTGCGCCGACTACGCCAAAGAACTGCTGGCGACGCGGCCAAGCGAGCAAGTGCTGTTCGTCGAGAAGCTCCTCGGCATCGAATTCACCGTCATGGGCCTGACCGACGGGGCCAACCTGGTGAGCGCGCCCGGCAGCTACGACTACCCCTTCCGGTACGAAAACGACACCGGCCCGGGAACCGGCGGCATGGGCTGCTTCACCGCGGCCGAAGGCAGGCTGCCGTTCCTCAGCGAAGCCGACATGAACGACTGCGAAACCGTGATGCGCCGCGTGCTCGAGCGCATGGCGCAAACCGGCAACCGCTTCAACGGCGTGCTCAACAGCGGCTTTTTCAAAACCGCCCAAGGCATCCGCTTCATGGAATTCAACAGCCGCTTCGGCGACCCGGAAGCCCTCAACGTCCTCACCGTGCTGGCCACCCCTTTCGCCGACATGCTGCGCGCCATGCACAGCGGCGAGCTGTCCAGCGACTCCGTGTCCTTTCTGCCCCAGGCGAGCGTGGTCAAATACCTCGTCGCCGCCGAATATCCCCAGGCGAGCCCGTCCACCATGGAATTCACGCTGGACCGCGCGGCGCTCGAACGCGCAGGTGTGGACATCTTTTTCGGCGCCTGCGAGCACATCGAAGGCAACCGCTACCAAACCCTGGGCTCCTCCCGCATCCTCGCCCTCGGCGCCACCGCCGACGACATCCCCCAAGCCTCCGACTTGGTCAACAAAGCTATCGAACAACACCTCACCGGCGAACTGGAGTACCGCGCCGATATCGGCTCGAAAGAGGACCTGGAGCGCCTGATGGCGCGGGCTTCGCGATTGGGGTGAGTGCATTCGCCCGAATAGCTGCGCCGGCGCGAGAATTCGAAAGGAAACACGCGGCGCCTGTCCACGAAAAATTTTGCGGCACTTTCAACATTTTGGTTCGCGCAATTTTTGGTTCGCAAAATTCCATTTCTGGTTCCCACAATAGTTCCAGGGGCGTACTAAGCGCCCCTGGGACTATCCAACAAAATGTGGTTTCAGACGGCGATGCAGGTTGAGTGCAGCTCTAAAAACGCATATTATTCTTGCAAAACACAATATGCAATAAATTACTGCGGAGTACAGGGGGTGATGCGATGGGAAACCTCATCGGAAACAGGATCAAGGCGCTTAGGAAGGAGAGAGGCTGGTCTCAGCACGAGGTGGCGCGGATGCTCGGCTTCAAGGACCGGCAAACGGTTTCCGCAATCGAGACGGGATTTCGGCGCGTGACGGTGGAAGAATTGGTGCGCGCCACGGAGCAGATGGGCGTGTCTTTGGAATACTTCACGGACCCGTTCCGCTTGGAAGGGGATGAAGCCCTGTTCTCATGGCGTCGAAGCAGTGTTCCGCTGGAAAGCATTGAAGAGTATGAGCGAAAGGCGGGCAGATGGATTGCGGCATACCGGGCGTTATCGAAGAAGGTCGGACGAACAGGTCCGTTGATGCGGCAATCGCTCGGTTTGACGCGTTATTCGAGTTACGAAGACGCGGAAGAAGCCGGCGAACGTTTTTCGGATGAGTTTGAGTTGGGGGATGTCCCCGCGTTGCGACTCGCCGAGGCTATGGAGAAAGAGCTGGGCATTCTGGTGCTCATGGTGGAGGCAAATGAAGGCATATCCGGGGCGGCGTGTCGTCTTCCCGACCTGGACGC
The DNA here is from genome assembly GCA_965221015.1 of uncultured Pseudohongiella sp. Taxonomy (GTDB): domain Bacteria; phylum Pseudomonadota; class Gammaproteobacteria; order Pseudomonadales; family Pseudohongiellaceae; genus UBA9145. The sequence goes on from OZ244859.1 coordinate 2,935,160, forward strand.
GGTGCTCATCGCGCGTGGCGAGGTGGAAGGCCGCCGGCATTTCGACCTGGCGCATGAGCTTTTCCACATTTTGACCTGGGACGCGATGCCGCCGGAACGCGTTGAGGATGTGAAGGAGACGGGGGGCAAACGCGTTGAGCAGTTGGCCAATTGTTTCGCGTCGGCGCTGTTGATGCCGGGGCGACTTGTGAAGGAGGCACGGCCATGGGAGCGGTTGGACTCGGATTTGTTGATTGAAGGCCTGAACAGTGTCGCCTCGGAATTCAAGGTGACTTCATCGGCGCTGCGCTGGCGTCTAGTGACGCTCGGCGAATTGTCCGCCACGAGTGCGCAGGACATACCGGAGGCTGCGCTGCGAAACAACGGCGGCCGGGAAGCCGGCCCCCCGCCCCCGCTGTTGTCCCAGTCTTTCGCGGAAGTGCTCGCCATGGCCTTGGAGCAGGGCCATATTTCCGCCCGCCGGGCGGCGTCGCTGCTGGAAATGGGGGTTGAGGAACTGTCGGCGATGTTCGCGGCGCACGGTGTTGAGTGCGATATCGGGCTGTGAGTTGATGACAGGCGGTGTGAAGCTTGGCGCAATTGTTCTTGTGGACACCAACGTCATCATCGAGGGGTATCGCACGAAGACATGGGCTGCTTTGACGGGAGCGTTTGCTATTGAGACCGTAGAAGAGTGCGTGGCGGAGACGCAGACAGGCTTCCAGCGCCGACCACGGGAACAATGGATCAACTCCGCGGAATTGAGAAAATCCTTGGCGGCAGTACATGAAGTTACGCACCTTGAGAGCGTTGAATTGGCGATTCGATTGGAGGGAATCGCTCTGGACCTTGGTGAGGAGTCATTGCTCGCCCACGCGTGGGGACGCAAAGATACATGGTTTCTTTCGGGGCCGGATAAGGCTAGCTTGCGAGCCGCAGTGCGTCTGGGATTTCGAGAGCGTCTTGTCTCCGTTGAGGAGTTGCTGCAACTGGCCGGGCATCGCTCTCGAACTGTGCTACGGCAGGCTTACACAAAAAAGTGGACGCGCCGAGTCGTGAGCGAGATGGCGATTGCCGAGTTGGGGAAAAAATGAACGCATTGGACCGGCTGCTCGATTCCTATCGGGCCGATAGCATGACCGAGCGCGAGAAGGGCACCGCCTTCGAGAAGCTGGTGGCGGCGTGGCTGCGCACCGACCCGGTGCAGGCCAAGCGCTTTGCGAAGGTTGAACCCTGGGCCGATTGGGCGCGGGAGCGGCAACTGGACCGGACGGATACCGGAATCGATCTGGTCGGGACCTTGCACCACGGTGGCTACGCCGCAATCCAATGCAAATTCTTCGAAGCGGCGCGTCGCATCCGCAAGGAAGACATCGACAGCTTCATTTCCGCTTCCGGCAAGCGGGAATTCAGCGAACGCTTGATCGTCGAAACCACCGATACCCCGTGGAGCGACAACGCCGAGACGATGCTCCGCGGCCAAACGATTCCAACAACCCGGATCGGCCTTGGTCAACTGCGGGAAAGCGAGGTGGACTGGTCCGCATTCGCGGTGACAGGCGAGATCACGCGGCCAGAACCCAAAACGCTGCGCCCGGATCAGGTGGAAGCGCTGGAAGCGGCGCGAGCCGGTCTGGCCAAGTCCGACCGGGGCAAACTCATCATGGCTTGCGGCACGGGAAAAACCTTGACCGCGCTGCGAATCGCCGAAGATTTGGCCGGCACCGGCAAACAGGTTCTTTTCCTCGTTCCTTCCCTTGCCCTGATGGCGCAAACCGTGCGCGAATGGTGCGCAGACGCAGTCCTTTCCTTAACCGCCTTCGCGGTGTGTTCGGACACACAGGTCGGCAAGCGGCGTCGCAGCCGTCACGATGTCGCCGAATTGGAAGTTACCGATCTGGCCTTTCCCGCAACCACGGACGCGGCTTCACTCGCCCGCGAGCTTGCCACCGCGGGCGACGATTCCATGCGCGTTGTTTTCGCAACCTATCAATCGATTTCAGTAATCGCATTGGCGCAGAAAGAAAGCGGCCTAGCCGAATTCGACCTGATCATCTGCGACGAAGCCCACCGCACCACCGGCGTGACTTTCGCCGGCGAGGATCAATCCAATTTCGTCAAAGTGCATGACAACGACGTAATCCAAGGCCATAAGCGCCTCTACATGACGGCGACACCGCGAATTTACGGCGAAAACGCAAAGTCCAAAGCCAAAGACTCCGAAGCCGTGCTGGCCTCCATGGACGACACCGAAACCTATGGTGAAGTGCTCTTCCACCACGGTTTCGCGCGGGCGGTGGAAAGCGGCATTCTCACGGACTACCGCGTAATCGTGCTGGCAATGGATGAAGGCAGCATCAGCAATGCCGTGCAGCAGCGCTTGGCGGATGCCGACAGCGAATTGGTGCTCGATGACGCCACCAAGATCGTCGGCTGTTGGAAAGCGTTGGCCAAATCGGGGCTTGTGGAAACCACAAAAGAAGATGCCGGACCAATGCGCCGCGCCTTGGCGTTCTGCCGCAGCATCGACAGTTCCAAGCTCATCCGCGACGAGTTCGGCCAAGTTGTCGCGGAGTACCAGAACGACAGTGGCAACGATGACAAAATCACCCTTTCCTGCAAAGTGCGGCACGTGGACGGCACCTACAACGCCCGGGAACGCGGCAAACGGCTAGATTGGCTCAAGGAAGACGCGGGCGCCGACGAGTGCCGCATTCTGAGCAATGCCCGTTGCCTCACCGAAGGCGTCGACGTGCCCGCGCTCGACGCGATTATTTTCCTGCATCCGCGCAACAGTCAGATTGATGTTGTGCAAGCCGTCGGCCGAGTGATGCGAAAGGCGGCAGACAAGAAGATGGGCTACGTGATACTTCCAGTCGGCATTCCACCGGGCGTGCCCGCCGACGTGGCGCTCGGCGACAACAAAAAGTACCGCGTCGTATGGCAGATTCTGAACGCGCTTCGCTCCCACGATGAACGGCTAGACGCGGTGATCAATCAAGGCGGGCTTGGGCAGGATGTCAGCGGCCGCATCTCCATTATCGGCTCGGGCAGCACCACCAGCGGGGAACTGCAAGCGGTCACGGCGACAGTCGAACAACTTCCAGCGCGTTATGACACCCCCCAACCAGACATAGGACAACCATCACCTGCTCCGACGCCCCCGCCATTAAGCACAAGCGAGCCGCTGCCATTGGTCATCGACGAATTCTCGCGCGCGGTAATGGCCAAAATCGTCGAAAAGTGCGGCACGCGCGATTACTGGGAAGACTGGGCAAATGATGTCGCCGAAATCGCCGAGCGGCACATCACCCGGATTTCCTCGCTCGTGCGGCAACAAGGCAGCGACGCAGAACAGTTCTTCCTGGATTTTCTCAAGGAACTCCGCGACGACCTCAACGATTCAATCACCGAGACCGACGCCATAGAAATGCTGGCGCAGCACTTGATTACACGCCCTGTGTTCGATGCGCTTTTTCAGGGCCATGCTTTCGTCGACCGCAACCCAGTCTCATGCGCCATGACCGAGTTGCTTTCCGTGATCGACGAAGCGCAAGTCGAGCGCGAGGCAAAAAAACTGGAGGGCTTCTACGCTTCGGTGCGGCGCCGGGCCGCGGGCATCACCGACCCCCTGGCGCGGCAGAACCTCATCGTCGAGTTGTACGACAAGTTCTTCCGCGGCGCATTCCCGCGCACAACGCAAATGCTCGGCATCGTCTACACGCCGGTCGAAATTGTCGATTTCATCATACGTTCAGTGGACGAAGCCTTGCGCGAGGAATTCGGCCAGAGCTTGAGTTCCGAAGGCGTGCACATTCTCGACCCCTTCGCCGGCACCGGCACCTTCATCACGCGACTGCTGCAATCGGGCCTGATCGCGCCCGAAGACATGGAACGCAAATACCGCGAGGAAATCCACGCCAATGAGATCGTCCTGCTCGCCTACTACATCGCGGCCATCAACATCGAGTCTGTGTTTCATTCGATGACCCAGCGCAAAGACTATCTGCCCTACTCCGGCATCTGCCTCACCGATACGTTCGCGCTGAATGAAGGCGACGACGAATTGGCGTTTTACATGAAGGACAACACCGACCGGCGCGAACGGCAGAAGAAAACGGATATTCGGGTGATTATTGGGAATCCGCCTTATTCGGCGGGGCAGAGGAGTGAAGATGACAATGCAAAAAATGTAGGGTATGAAAGACTTGACAAAAGGATCCGCAGCACGTACGCGGCACGGTCAAATGCGACCAATCTCCAAAATCTATATGACAGCTACATTCGCGCATTTCGTTGGGGCAGCGACCGTCTTGGAAATGCCGGAGTAATGGCTTTTGTCTCTGGTAGCGCGTGGATAGAACGCGCATTTGCCGACGGCATGCGTAGGTGTCTGCAGGCGGAGTTTTCAAAAGTTAATGTTTTCCATCTTCGAGGAGATATCCGTAAAAACATGTTGTCTGGAGGAAGTGCCGGTGAAGGCGAAAACGTATTCGGGCAAGGAAGCATGACTGGCGTTTCGATTACTATGCTAGTTAAGAACCCGGATTCTCATGAACAGGGCCGTATTTTCTACCACAATATCGGTGATAAGATAGACCAAAAAAATAAACTTCAAATCATCAAGAAATTCGGCAGCATCCGAGGGCTGGAACGAACCTTTAATTTGAAACGAATCGAACCGGACATGCACGGAGATTGGCTCGATCAGAGAGATAGAAACTTCGAGGTTTATGTTAGACTCGGCGACAAGAAAGGAAAGAGCGATAACGTAATGTTTCAGAATTACTCACTTGGCGTAATTACAAAACGGGATGCTTGGTGCATCAATCCATCCCTGTTGCAATTGACCGAAAACATTCAATCCACTCTGTGTTTCTACAATATGCAAAATACTCGGTGGAAATCAATGATTTCCGACTCAGAGGCTCGGAGATGTGAACTTCCGAATATTGATGAGTTTTGTGCTCTGGAACCCTCTAAAATCAGTTGGAGCCGCGCATTGAAACAAAGCTTGCGGAAAGGGCATGAGATCTCCTTAGAAGATGGTCAATTTGTACATTGCATGCACCGCCCATTTACAAGGCGCTGGCAATACTATAGCCGATATCTGAATGAGGACATTGCTCAGATGCCTCGAATTTTCCCAAATGCTGACGTGCCCAATCGCGTAATCGCGGTGACAGGAAAGGGCGGACGCTCCGGTTTCTCCGCTCTGATGATGGACGCGCTGCCAAATCTCCACACAATTGACACAGGTCAGTGCTTCCCATTCTGGTTGTATGAACGCAACGAAAGCGGACAAGCTGATCTGCTCAGTGACCAAACTACCGGCTACCAGCGTCGCGACGCCATCACCGACTACGGCCTGCAACATTTCCGCAATGCCTACCCGTCAGAGACGATCAGCCGCGAAGACATCTTCCATTACATCTACGGCCTCCTCCATTCGGAAGACTACCGAACCCGCTTCCGCGCCAACCTCGCTAAGGAACTGCCCCGCATCCCTTGCGTCAAGTCCACCGAGGACTACCGCGCATTCCGCGACGCCGGCAAACGCCTCGGCGAACTGCACGTCGGCTACGAACAAGTTGAGCCCTACAAGGCTACAGTCGAAATCAACAACGATTTGCCCGAAACAAGCACCGAGGAACTATATCGCGTCACAAAAATGCGCCACCCGCGAACAGGCAAGAACAAAGACCGCTCAATAGTGATCTACAACTCCCGCATCACCATCCGCGACATCCCCGAAGAGGCTTGGGACTATGTGGTAAACGGCAAACCCGCCCTCTCCTGGGTCATGGAACGCCAAGGCGTGCGAACCGACAAAGCCAGCGGCATCGTCAGCGACGCCAACCGCTACGCCATCGAAACCGTAGGCAACCCCCGCTACCCCCTCGACCTCTTCCTCCGCATCATCACCGTAAGCCTAGAAACCACCAAAATCGTCTCATCTTTCCCCAACCTCAATATCGATTGACAGGAGACCAAACCCAAATGCCAACCACCATCAACGCGAAACTCTTGGCCATGAACCTGATACGTCATATTGGAGATGAAGTATCCAAGAATGGCAAATCAATAGATATTGAAGTTAATGATGTATTTTCTGAATTAATGGGTTCGCCTAGCAAAGCTTTTATTGGAGAAATAGCTTGCGAGTTACAAACTAAGGGCCAAATAAGATGTGTCGAATTAAATGAACACTTCATACGGTCTGGAGACTTCACTATTCTTACCGCGAACCTAAGCCTTGATGGATGGGAATTATATGAAAATGAAAAACGAGGAAAGCTCGACGGAAACTACGGCTTTATTGCGATGAAGTTTGAAGATGCTATCCTCGATGAATTAATGGATAATAATGCAAAACCCGAAATAAAAAAAGAAACTCGGTTTCGATGTTATTGACTTAAGGGATAGGCCAAAAGCTGGAATTATTGATGCAAATATTCGAATAACAATAAGAGATTCGAAATTTCTAATCGCCGACCTAACCCATGACAACCATGGAGCGTATTGGGAAGCTGGATTTGCTGAAGGTCTGAACAAGCCAGTAATTTACACATGCGAAGAATCGAAATTCAAAGCTAAATCGACACATTTCGACACCAATCATTGCTATACCGTTCTTTGGACAGAAAACAAAGAAGATGCTTTCTGCCAAGAGTTGATCGCTATAATCCGTAACACTCTACAAGTCAGAGATGGTTAATATCTACAATATTATCAGACCAATTATTACAGTTTTACTGATTCTACATAGCCATTTTTGCCTCTGATACCGGCCCTCAATTTATAGCGCACTACCAATCCAATCAATTCGAATTGAAAGGCATAATATTTTCACTATCCGTTATATGTAACAATTACCTTCGGTGAACGGGTGCAATTTTGCGAATAGACCTGTTGTTTATTTTGTGACTCGTAAAAATATTGCGCTTCCACTTCTCGAATTGGAATGCACTTTATTAGCCTCGATCGTATCTCTGTATTTCCCGCAAAGTTTCCTTGATCCGGTGTTAAGCGGCACCGAGTACCATCTTTTATCGATTAGCTAGTTAGTCTCTTCTTGTGTTAGCGTGCATTGATGACTAATTTGTCTAGCTACAATATTTATTAACGAAAACGGAGAAATAATTCTCTACAGTAAGGAAAATCATCCGTTCATCACTTGAACGGTTTCCGCGATGTACCTAGCAGCATCGATATACTTTTTTCCAGATTTCATCATTTGTAAAACTTTCTCCCTAATACTATCATCACTTTCAACAGCCCGAATAAAATCGTATCCTTCCATGGTAACGCGCACGATATCACATTCTTTTTTTACATGACCAGCATCTATAAGAAGTTCGATTTGGTGATACACATGCATCTCCCTATCGTCCATGGGCGAGTACATAAAATGTAATCTACGGCCAGTTTTCGATTCAGCCAATTCCTTCAAAATATTAAAACAATCTTCTTGACTATACATTTTTTTCCTCAAATAATTTCTGGAGCCGGTGGTCAACTGCACGACCAAGCTACATTAAGCCCATCCAGAATGCGTTACTCGTTGGAAATCAATCTAGTAACCTCTTGAATCCAATGCTTCAAATGTGATTCTTGGATTCCGAAGTAAACGCCGGCTATTTCGTCGTATATTACTTCATTTGATGTTACTTCATTGCGATTTTTGTCTTCTCAAACGGTCGTGATGCCATGCCGGCCTCGCACCCAAATTCGGTTTAACAACGCGATACACGAGTCGGAATTAATTTGGCAGAGTATAACTCGGCTAGATGGTCGAAATCCGGCCCAGAAGGAAGTTCCGGTTGCTCGCGACCGGAAGCAAGAAAATCCTCAGAGAACGCACCGGCAATATCGTCCAGCCAATCCCAGTCATCACTGATTTGTTCCATAATCGCGTCTGCCCCCGCCTTGCGAATCTTTGCCGCGTCTCCGTGAATCAGCAGACACGAAGCCGTATTACACCATAGAAGCCCAATCGTTCACCAAGTTGTCCGCAACGTGTCAGTACGACACCTCAAAGGTCAGGGCCGGATTACGGGCAAAGCTGGCACTCATGGTCGAGGCACAGTAGGTTCCGCGTCGGCGCCCTACGCTTCGTCGTCACACATGCAGCGTATTTCGCCGCAATGGTAAAGTGAGTGTGGCATGGCCAATATCAAATCCGTTCGGTCCGAACAGGACAATCAAACGGCTTTGGCCCGGATTTAAGAACCCATGGGTGCCGATCGGGACACCCCGAACATGATGCGCTCGATACCTTAGTCGATGATCTGGTCTAACTCTACGAATGCGTACACGTGGCAATGGGATAATCGTGCCAGTCACTTTGCGAACCGCCCGCATCAAATCGTTGCTTCCCAAAGTGCCAGGCCTCGTTCGATCGATTGCTCAAGCCAGTCTGCAAATCGAAGCTTTGCGTCACGCGGTGTTTCCTTGTAGTTGATCTGGAATACTTCGGAGCAAATGGGAGCTAAGCCTTCCGTCTCCACTTCCTCATCGCTGACGGGGACGCGTCTGAACCACGTCGCCGAGCACGCAAGGACACCCCGGAACTGATGCCCAAGTCCATGAAAAGCCACCATCATAGTACCCTGATTGCCATCCCGAATTACAAGTCGCACCCAAGAGCGATATGCGCTGGTATTGGCGAAGTACTTTAGCTCTTTAGCTGAAGCAACTATTTGACTTCTGAAATAATGACTGCGGTTTGAATCGTTTTCAGCATCATCAACGAAAATTTGGAATTCGCTAGCTGAAAGCTGGTCTTGAAGTAACGGTTGAATTTTTTCCAAGCGCTTTTTTGCGAAACCATGCAATTCGTCGGCGCAGCGTTCTGCCGCTTTCCATTCCTGTTCCAAGGAGTCCCGCCGCATTGCAAGACGCTTTCCAATCGACTTGATTCGCAAGTCAACTTTCTGGAATTGCTCCACCTCCCGAGCGATTCCCAGCGCATTAACAAATTCTTGCCGCAATAGAGAAGAAAAAAATCCGACCAGCGGTTTCAGATTCCCATCATCGGCATACTCAAGGGCAGTTATGTATTCACTCCGCTTTTCGTCACGTACCACCAACGGCAGCCATCCAGATTTGATGAAGACCAAAGTCGCCAAAGCTCTAGCGACGCGGCCATTGCCGTCGGTAAACGGGTGAATCTGAACGAATCGATGGTGGAGCCATGCAGCTTCAACTTCAGGTGGTACATTTTCTTGCAAGTGTCGCCAGTGCAGTTGCACCAATTGATCCATCTCCGAAGCCACATGCTCAGGGGGGCAATATTCGTGAATGCGGCCATCGGGTCGAGTTGGATTGTTGGGCAGTTTTTTGTACTCCCCCGCCTGTATCGTAACGCGCACTTTCTGCCCAAATTGATCTCTGCCCTCGGTGTATGGTTGATGTCTTGTGAACAGACTGTGCAATTCCTTGATATAGCTAGTAGAAAGCTCGCGCTCCTGCTTTACGAATCCAAAGACGCTATCTATCGCATCTTTCTGGTCGCCGATCATCGCGACGGTATGTTCCGCATCCGTTGCCGCGCGATGAGGAATGAGCGCCGCGTTGAGTCCTCTTTCGATGAGCAACTCAGTCACTCCCCGATCAAGCGTGTATAGCCGCTCAATCAGACCGGTTTCAACCGCCCATTCGCGATTTAGGCGTTCGGTGAACTCCGCAAGGCCGGTTAGCTTTTCCCGTTGCTCGGTCCAGACCGCCGACAAAGAGGCGATTTCCTTGTTTGCCAGTTTTTCGGGCTCTAATTCGTAGTCCGTGATTGGCTTCCACTGGGTCGTCATTGAATTGCTCTGTTCCTTGGGTCGTTCCCGCTGCTGGCGAGCGCTCCAAGAATGTCCCCGAGACTTGGAATGCTTGCTTACCGGCAGGGATTTTACCCTATACGACCGGTTTCCTGTCGGCAAATTTTCAAGTTCGAATTGGTCGAACGAGCCAACCTACCCGCGTTCGATGCACTGGACGAGGTCGCGGGGCGACTCAGTGGCGCGCTGAGCCTTGAGAATGACGAGATCTTGGGGGATTTTGAGTGGAACTGCTGCTTGGCCGGGCGAGAGCGGTCGCTGAATTCTTTCGCCCCGCGTGAAAGAAATACTCCTGATGGCGGGTCTACTTAAATTGGAAATCGCCCGGTTTCCAGAATAGAATCGCCAAAGGAGAAACGAGCATGCCCGAATTCGCCGAAACCGCCCGACGTTCGATTGCCGATAATCTGAGCCTTGTTGTAGTTATCGCCACCATTGTCGGCTCCAACGCATGGTTTAACAGTTCGCTCGGCGGTGAGATAAACGCCCGCTTTGAGCAGATCGACGCCCGGTTCGACCAAGTGGACGCGCGCTTTGAGCAGATCGACGCCCGGTTTGACCAAGTGGACGCCCGCATTGATCGCATTAACACCCGCATCTACCGCGTGGAAAACCGCTTGGAACGAATCGAAGGTCAACTGTACGACCTGAACGGCCGCATGGCCCGAGTCGAAACCGGCGTCTTAGGCTACGAGCCTCCCGCGTTGCAGTGAGCCACTCCCGGGGATGATCCCCACTCTCCCTCGAAGCCAAACAGGAACCGAATCCCATAGCCTGCCTCTGATCCAAGCCGGCGTTCGCACATCCAGTCACAACGCCGCCGCGTCCCGAATACGGCAATTTGTCGTTTCACTGTCGTCTCAAAGCCGTGTGCTGGTTCGGGCAGATCTGCTTGAATTCCGCAAATCCCATTTTTCGGAGGAATCACAGCATGAACATCCGCATTGATCCGGCGAAAATAAAGCAAGAGCGGCTGGCCAAGCCATGGTCGCAAGAAGAGCTGGCGCACGCCGCCGGCCTGAATGTGCGAACCGTGCAACGCGTCGAAGCCGGCGCTGCCGCTTCTCTGGAAACCAGCCGCGCCCTGGCGGGTGCCCTTGACGTTGGCGTGGAACAATTGCTGTCCGAGGGGGGCGGGACGAGAGCTTCGGGAACGGGGCTGGCAGGTGTATTGTTTTCTTTGGCGGGCATCGTCATCGGTGCCGCTTTCGGATTTTTCGGCACCCTCGCATCCTACCTGGGCGGCGACATTACGGCGTATGAGGCGGGAGTCGCTGCGGGCATTCTGGGCGCGGGCACAGGCTTGTGTTGCGCGCTGCTCGGCATCGCCTGGAGTCGTTGGCAGTCCCACGGTGATCACTTGTTCCGTGCCGTTCCGCCGGCCACTGAAGGCCGTTGATGGTCGGAATTTGTTTGACAGGTAAATGTCAAAGCGTGTTCGCAGCCAGGGCAATCCGAGATAAGCTATTGATATTTATACTTATTTTTCCTTTCAATTTGTTTGACTGTTGTTTGATCGAAAACCGTGTTCGGGCGCAGAAATGAGCGGCGTGATCGATTCCCAAGCCTAAATCGTCAATTTGCCGTCAAATAAACTCATCGATTCCATTTGCTGCAGAAGGATATGCCCAATACGGCAGGTGAGTACGATTTCGCGGCCCCGCGTGAAAGAAATTCTCCTGATGGCGGGTCTACTTAAAATGGAAATCGCCCGGTTTCCAGAATAGAATCGCCAAAGGAGAAATGAGCATGCCCGAATTCGCCGAAACCGCCCGACGTTCGATTGCCGACAACCTGAGCCCTGTCATAGTTATCGCCACCATTGTCACCTCCACGGCATGGTTTAACAGCTCTCTCACCGGTGAGATGAACGCCCGGTTTGATCATGTGGACGCCCGCCTTGAGCAGATCGACGCCCGGTTCGACCAAGTGGACGCCCGCATTGACCGCGTGGACGCCCGCATCGACCGCGTGGAGAACCGCTTGGAACGAATCGAAGCTCAACTGTACGACCTGAACGGCCGCGTGGCCCGAGTCGAAACCGGCGTCTTGGGCTACGAGCCCCCTGCGTTGCAGTGAGCCACTCCCGGGACGATTCCCCGCCCTCCCCCGAAGCCACACAGGAACCGAATCCCGTCGCCTGCTTCTGATTGCGGCCGACCTTCCGCGCATCCAGTCACAACGCCGCCGCGTTCGGATTTTCCGGCACTTTCGCATCCTACCTGGGCGGTGATATTACGGTATGAGGCCGGAGTCACGGCGGGCATTCTCGGCGCGGGCACGGGCTTGTGTTGCGTGCCGCTCGGTATCGCCTGAAACCGTTGGCAGTCCCCGGTAACCGCCCATTCCAAGCCGCTCCGCCAGCCAACGGGAACCGTTGATTATGTAAATTTGTTTGACAGATAAATGTCAAAGTGCGTCCCCAGACAGGGAGAAATTACGTAACACGCTGAAATTAGGAGACTTTTTGTTTTGCAATTTATTTGACTGTTATTTGATCGAAAGCCGTTTTTGCTCGATCGCAAATGCGCATTCAGCAGCCAACCGCGGCCCTACCCCACCACCGTCCCCTAACTACTCACCAAATAATCCGCGGTTCACCATGTCAGCATCGGAGAAGCTAGCGTGGGATTGCGCGTGCCACTGGTGCACATGCCTGAGTTGCCGAGAATGCAAAGGCTGGGTACTTATTGGCAGAAGCCCCAGCGTTGGCCGCCAATACCGAAGTAATACACTATTGTAACTTCGAACGAACATTGTCCAGTTCGCGCTGCCTTCGCCTTTATCCAGCGCAACCATCACGTGCGCGCTTCTTGCAATTTCCCGATTGTGGTGGCCTTTTCCGAATCGTAGACGGATCAGATGTCCGTTTGCCTTTTATCTGAACTGTAAAGGACTGTTATTTTGAATGGCGTCTAATATACCGTACTGTGAAAACCAAGTAGGATGTATCTCCTTGAGTTCCGCAATCTTTGATGCTTTGACGATACAGAACCTGTAATGGCGGACACTATCCGGCACCTCGTTTTCGTAACTGCCGCTGTTGTCTATTAGAAGTGCAATGTCTACTTTGATCAAAGCCCTCTTTAGATTTTCGAAGCATCGTGGAAATCGTGCTCTAATCATGTCGTCGGGAACGTCGTGTCCACCGTGGGAGACTCGATCCATCACTCGTGCTATACAGATCTCCGGCGAATCTACCCCAATAAAGACAAGCGCTGTCTTGAATCCATTTTTACGAGCCTCTTCCAACAGCCCGAGCTTGTGACCTTTTCTGTCCGAAAATACGGATTCCAAAGCTACGGAGCGAGCTTCGCGAAAATACTTGCGGACGCGATCAGTTGCCTCAATCGTGGCCATTACCGCTTCATCACGATTTTTCGCGTGCCTTCCAAGAATCTCTTTGGCAATCTCGTCTGGGTCTATACAAGTAAGCCCCCACGGTTTAAGATATTTCCTGCTGAAAGTTGACTTACTTGCGCCGTTTGGCCCTGCGATGAGAAAAAATACCGGTTCATCACCCGTAATGACTTCCTTGATTGCATCGGCCATTGCTAATCCGGTATGAAATTCCTATCTACAAGCCTTCCGCGAATCCTGCGCCCATCGGGAAGCAGTTGGATTAGTTTTCCAGGATTTTCTGGATCACCGGCAAACACAGGGGAACCTTTGGCGTGACGTTCTCGAACAATATCTAATCTATTTTCAAGAGGCTCGTCGTGTTCCAATTTCTCAGTTAGAGCCTCCCTGAGAATTCTATCGTTGCGATATTTCTCGTGACATCGGAGCAAAACTCGATCTAATATAATAAAGTCTATTTCTTTATCCGATAGGAAGTTGAGTAAGGATCTTCCCTCCGGCTGCACGGTATTGAGATCCGACTCAAAGGATCGACCAATTATAGAGTTCCATTTACAAGCTATCTTGGCCAATTCTTGTATCCTACGTTTGTTTTGCACTTTGGGCTCCATTCCATCACGATACTTGTAAATCATGGGGCGGGAAACTCGCAATATTTTTGCCAGATTGGCAGCAGAACTGCCGAAAGAAGCCTCTATAAGATTAATAGAATCCTTTGTATTCAAAAAAATATCATCAAATACTCCAGGAATTGATTCAAGCGATATGAATTCAACGCAAGAACCAGTGCCCTGTTGTAGTTGTCTTAGTGCTTTTTCGTGGGTGTAAAGAATGTGTGACCAGATACTCGACCATGCCGTATGATAGTCTATAGGCAAAAAATCTTTCTTTTCTTCCGCCCACATAACGCGGGACCCTGAATGGTTATTTTTTGGATTTAAAGTTTCCAAAAAAATCATGAATTCCCACCCCACTCTTTTCTCGCATGTTTAGTAATTGCGGCTTCAAACGCATCAAATGACTTGTTATATATGAACTGAAACTGCTCTCTCACACGGGCCGCATCGATTTTTTGCACTGGTTTGTAGTTGTGATGGCAGTCAATATCAAGAACACCTGTTGGAAAGTCTTTATCCAGCACCGTCGTCATTAGCGGAGAATTTTCCAACAAGAGACCGCTCAAATCCGGAGGTAATTCCGGTTGACCTCGTGCACGCGTATACCTCACATGCAAAACAGTATCATCCGTTATCTGATATATGCTGCCGCTCGTTGAAGTTACTCCTTCTCGTACTGCACTGAGCCCTAAATCTGGATTGAGCCTGTCGTTGACATAGGATTCTGGCACGTCGCCTTTTTTCGGTATGACGAAGTCTATATAGCGCAAGCCGAGGCGGTTTGCGTAGATTGAGGGGATTTCATTCGTGAAAACACACACTACGTGATTAAGCTGATCGAAAAATGTTCTAGAATCTGTGTACCGCGTCGCGTGAAAAACAAGACCATTGGTACGCACACTTACCGCAATCTTATTGTCAGGAGTCGCATACTCCCAGGCGGTATCGGCAGAAGGCTGAACCACCAACTGATTCCCTGAAGATACGATGTTCATCGATTTTGTGGTTCGTTGAATTGGATACGCCTCCCGAAGCTTGCCGGCGAGCTTTGGTTGATAGTTCTCTATGTCGGCGAGGCGCTCCGTTCTGACCTCGGCTAAAGCATAGGCAAGCGGTGCGTTGCTCCACGCACCAAGTCGATCAGTCATAGTAGTCCCCACATCCAATCCGGTGACCGGATTCTACCTGTTTTACACATTATTTTACAGCGCTATCCTGTCTAAGGAGAAATGAGCCTGTCACGCGGTTTCAGGCATTATTGGAGAATGTTGGTGACACTATAGATTGACCAACCGCCTCCCTACCCCACCACCGCCCCCCAACTACCCACCAGATAATCCGCCGTCCTCCAAGCCAGCGCCTGGGAGGTCAAGGTGGGATTGCGGGCGCCGCTGGTGCCCATTACCGAAGCGCCGAGGATGCCGAGGTTGGGGACTTCGTGGCAGAAGCCCCAGCGGTTGACGACGTTGGTTTCGGGGTCGTCGCCCATGCGGGTGCCGCCGTAGGCGTGGGTTGAGGCGCCCATGGCGTTGCCGAGGCCGGAGCGGATGATGTGGCTGGCGCCGGCGGCGCGGTACCACTGTTCCATCTTGTCCTGGGCGAAGCGGGCGATGCGCAGCTCGTTGTCGTGGTAGCGCGCCGTGATGCGAATCACCGGCTGGCCGAAGGGGTCTTTAACTTCCGGGTCCAGGTCGAGGTAGTTGTCTTCGTAGGGCAAGGTGGTCTTTTGGATGTAGGAAGAATTGCTGCGGTCGGCGTTGCGCATGATGAAGGCTTTCCACTGCGAACCCCAGTTGCGGCGGGTTTGGCCGAAGGTGCCCATGCGCGCGGCGCTGATTGGGCGGCGGTCGGTGTGCACCCACAGGTTGGCGCCGCCGATGAAGTCGTGGCCGCTGTGGTCGAAGTTGTCGTCGGCCCATTCGTCGATGGCGACGCCCTGGGCCGGCAGGCCGTACCAGTTGTGCAGGTCGCGCTCGAACAGCGCGGTCACCGGCGCGCCCTGGTGGTGGCTCATGTAGTGCCGGCCGACCTGGCCGGCGTTGTTGGCCAGGCCGTTGGGGAAAGCGTCGGCTTTGGAAAGCAGCAGCAGGCGCACGTTCTCGTAGGTGTAGCCGGCCAGCAGCACGGCCTCGGCGGGCTGGAAGAAGTGCTCGTTGCCTTTGATGTATTCGACGCCGGCCGCGCGGCCTTCCGAATCGGCGACCACCCGCGTCACCCGCGCATAAGGAACGACTTCCAAGTTGCCGGTTTCCAGCGCTTTGGGAATGGCGGTGAAGCCAGTGGAGCTTTTCGAACGCAAATGGCAGCCGCCGCGGCTGCAAAAGCCGTGGTACTGGCAGGGCGGACGCCCGTCGAAGACCTCGGTGGTGATCGCGGCTGGGCCCTGGAAGGGGTTCCAGCCCAGGTCGCGCGCGGCGCCGCCCATCATTTCGGTGAACGGCGATGCGCGCAGCGCGCGCATGGGGTAGGGCCGCGCGCGCTCGCCTTCGAAGATGTTGCCGCGGCTGTCGATTTCGCCGCGCACATTGCCGGCCTGGCCGGAAACGCCGATGGTGTATTCCACCAGGTCGTAGAAGGGTTCGAGTTCGGCGTAGGTCAATGGCCAATCTTCCACCGTGGAGCCGGCGGGAATGCGGCTGGCGCCGTAGCGCCGGCGGGTGGCGGATGCGACTTCGAAATCCCAGGGGTTGAGGCGCCAGCTTTGCGCCCAGTAATGCATGGTTGTGCCGCCGACGGCGTTCATCATGGGATGGCCGCCTTGCACGGCGCGCTCGGCCGCCGTGGCGCGCACGGTGGGTGCTTCGCCGGCGCATTTCTGCACCGCCTGGGGCCAATTGCGGTAGTTGTTGCGCAGCTCGTCCGGCCCGAAATCCCTGGTGCTGAGCCAGCCGCCGGCTTCCAGGCCGACGACTTTCAATCCCGCCCGGGCCAGCGGCAGAGCGGCGACGCCACCAGCCGCGCCGAGGCCGACGATCACGACATCGGCGCCTTCCAGCCGCCTAGGCACGGTCCTCTCCCTCGCGGCGGGCATCGGCAACATTCGGCGGCGCGATGCTGTGATGGCATTTCAGCTTGCTATGCACGGTTCCCCCCTCCGCCACCTTTTGTGTAGGGCGGGTAGTCGTAGGCGGACTGGTGGTTGGGCGGCAAGTCGGCGCCAAGTTCGACATCGCGTTCGCTGGCGCCGGTGCGCACGCCGGGGTAGCGGAGCATGTCCCAGCCGATGAAATCGCGGTTGCCGCCGTAGTAGGGGTCGCAAAAGGTGCCGCTGATGGTGTGGTTGCGCAGCAGGTTGAAGAATCCGGCGGCGCTTGGCGAGAAGCCTTCGAGTTTGTTTTCTTGCAGCGCGAGCAGGATCGATTCTTGCTGATCGCGGATCAGTTCGGCGAAGGCTTTGCCGCGCGCCTTGCGCGCGTAGTCTTCGATGGCGGCGAGGCCGATGCGAAAGGCTTCGAGGTCTTCGGCGTCGGGGCCGGCCAGCGCGCGGTCGATGTAATGCGCCGCCCGCGCCTCGCGGGCGCCGGGGCCGAGTTCATCCGAGGGGATGAGGCGGTCGCAGAGGATTTCCAGGGTTTCTACTTCGGCGGCGGTGAGCACTTCAAAGGCTTCGCGCACCGGTGCTGGCGCGCTTTGTGCCGGTGCTGGCGCTGATTGTTGGGCGATCAGGGTACCGCCGCCGAAGGTGGCGGCGCCGACCAGCCCGGCACCTTTGAGCAAATCGCGCCGGCCGGGGTTTTGCGGCCGGGACTCGGCCTTCTGGTTGCGCCTGGACAGCGGAACATTTTTTCGTCGCGCCACAAGCAATTCCTCCGGGGGCTCTGAATACTTCCGAGCGCTGCCAATGGATTCCGGCCAACTCTGGCGCGGGCGGGGTGTGCCTCGCCCGCGCATGCGGACCGAATAAGATTCCGCGGCCGGCCGCTGGGAAGATCAAGTTTTGCCAGCGTAGCAAATTCAACCCCGGCTTGGAATGAGTAAATTTGCCTGCGCGGAGCAAAGTGGAATCGCGGATTTTCTTTGGGGATTCTGGTGGGTTGTGCATGCCGTCCTTGGCGCGAGGCCACGGGCTTCGAGTACCCCCAGTCTCGCCATCCATGGCGAGCCGTTCGGCCCTCGGAAAGCTTTGCTTTCCGTCGGCTGCGCCGACTGGGCCTCACCCGCGACTGCGCGCGGAATGACGGGTGGGGCGCATGGAATGGAGACTCCGCGAGCGAGCGCGGGATGACGGGTGGGGCGCATGGAATGGCTGCGCTGTCGGGGTTATGATGCGGATTTGGAGAAGGTTTATGGCCGCAAAGCGATCGCGCTGGGTTCGAATCGCCATCCTGTTGGCGCTGGTGTATGTGCTGGTGGTTGTCGCTTTCGAGTCGCTGCTGGGCTGGTTCCAGCCTTCCGGGGGCGACACCATTGTCATCATCACCATGGACGACGCCGGCGAATCCCACGAGCGCGTCATCTCAAGGCGCGATATCGACGGCAATCTCTACGTGGCGGCGAATCATTGGCCGCGGCAATGGTACGTTCATGCGCTGGAGCGCCCGCAGGTAGAGGTCGCCGACGCAGTGGGAGGCGAGGCGCAGCCCTATCTGGCGGTGCCGCTGACGGGCAGCGAACTCGCGCGGGTGGCGGAAGCCTATTCCGTGGGTTTTGTGTTTCGCGTTTTGACCGGCTTTCCCCCGCGCCGTTTCCTGCGGCTTGATCCGGCCTGAGCCAACCTGGGCCTGCCTAAGCCGGCTTGGGCCTGCCTGGGCCTGCCTGGGCGGCCTACCTGAGCCGGCCTGAGCCTGCCTGAGCCGAAACAGTCTACGCAATACCGCACCGGGCCGGCGCAATGCCGCGTGGCTTGGCGGCAAGCCGGAATTTCGCGCTCGCAAACTTTCCTGGGCAAAGCAAAGTGGTGGAAGCGGCATCAAGGCGCGGGCGGGACCACTCGGCGCTGGGCGGGCGGGCGCGCGGCACCCAGCGCGGCGTCAAGGCACGCGCGGGATTACTCGACGTTCCAGGTGTTGCCGCCGCGCAGCAGCTCATCCAGCTTGCCTGTGCTGGCATGGCCGATGCGGGGCGCGTACTCGGCATCAAAACTCGGCTGTTGCCGCTTGTGGAGCACGCCGATGGCGACGGGAAAATCCGGGCCGGACATCGCCGCCAACAATTGCGCGAGCGCCAGGTTGGATTCGTCGTGGACGAGCACATCGGTCGAGTCCGCCGCCACCATCTCAAGCTTGAGACTGTCGCGGTTCAATCGCAGCGCCTTTTCCCGATTCTTGCCGAACAGCAAGGGCTCGCCATGGGCCACTTCAATCCGGCTGTCCGCGGCGGTTTGGCGATCTTTCAAGTCTTCGAAAATGCCGTCGTTGTAGATCGGGCAGTTTTGCAGGATTTCGATGAAAGCGGTGCCCCGGTGCGCGACTCCGGCACCGATGCTCTCGGCCAGGTGCGCCGCGTGGGTGTCGATGGAGCGCGCGACGAAAGTGGCGCCGGCGCCGAGGGCGAGGACGCAAGGCGACAGCGGCGCGTCGATGGACCCCCCCGGCGAAGAAGGCGAGCGCGTACCCAGCCTGGATGTGGGCGAGTATTGCCCCTTGGTAAGCCCGTAGATTTCATTGTTGAACAGCAGAATTTGCAAATCCACGTTGCGGCGCAAGGTGTGGATCATGTGATTGCCGCCGATGCTCAGGCCGTCGCCGTCGCCGGTGACCACCCAGACATCCAGCTCGGGATTGGCCAACTTGACGCCGGTGGCGACCGCCGGCGCGCGGCCGTGGATCGTGTGGAAGCCGTAGGTGTTCATGTAATAGGGAAAGCGCGAGGAACAGCCGATGCCCGAAACAAAAACCTGGTTTTCCTTGGGCCGGCCCAGCTTGGGCAGCAGTCTTTGCACGGTTTTCAGGATGGCGTAATCGCCGCAGCCGGGGCACCAGCGCACTTCCTGGTCGGTCGCGAAATCCTTCAGCGTTAGATTCGGCAGATTGACGTTTTGCTGGTTCATTGCACGGCCTCGGCTTCGCCGCACTTGGCGCGAATCGCGGCGAGAATCTCGCCGATCTTGAACGGCTGGCCGGAAACCTTGCTCAAGCTGTCAACCTCCAGCAGGTATTCGGCCCGCAGCAGGCGGGCGAATTGCCCGGTGTTCAATTCCGGCACCAGAATCGAATCGAAACCGCGCAGCAACTCGCCGAGATTCGCCGGCAGCGGGTTCAAGTGGCGAACGTGGATATGCGTCACTTCATGGCCTTCGAGCCGGGCCTTCGCCACGCCCTCGCGAATCGCGCCGTAGGTCGAGCCCCAGCCAACCACCGCCAGGGCGCCGGAGTCCGCGCCCGACTCGGCCTGCTGGGGTGGAATGTCCCGGACCATGCCAGCCACTTTTTCCACCCGCAGGGTGGTCATCTTGCGATGGTTGGCCGGTTCGTAGCAGATGTGGCCGGTGTCATGGTCGCTTTCAATGCCGCCGATGCGATGCTCGAGCCCCGGCGTGCCTGGGCGCGCCCAAACGCGGGCCTTTGTTAGCGGGTCGCGCCCGGCGGGATTGAAATCCGTCGCGTCCCGGCCGTAGCGGACGGGGATGCGCTGCATGTCTTTCATGCGCGGAATTTTCCAGCGCTTGGCGGCGTTGGCCAGGTAGCCGTCCGAAAGCAGGATAACCGGTGTCATGTAGCGCATGGCGAGCCGCGCGGCTTCGCGGGCGAAGTCGAAACACTCCGCCGGAGTCGCCGGCGCCAAAACCGGCAGCGGTGTGTCGCCGTGGCGGCCGAACAGCGCGATGTTCAAGTCCGATTGCTCGGTTTTGGTGGGCAGCCCGGTGGAAGGCCCGCCGCGCTGGGTGTCGATGACGACCAGGGGCAATTCCGTCGCCAGCGCCAATGAAATGCCTTCCGATTTCAGCGCGATGCCCGGCCCGGCGCTGGAAGTCACGCCCAGGGAACCGGCGAAGGAAGCGCCGATGGCGGCGCACACCGCGGCGATTTCGTCTTCGGCCTGGAAGGTGCTGACGCGAAAATCCTGGTGCGCGGACAATTCGTGGAGCAAGTTCGAAGCCGGGGTGATCGGGTAGGAAGCGAAGAAAATATCAACCTCGGCAAGTTCCGCGGCCGCGAGCAAACCCCAGGCCAGCGCCTGGGTGCCGGTGACGTTGCGGTACAGCCCCGGCGCCGCCTGCGCCTTGCGCACGCGGTAGACGTGGATGCCCGAAGGAAGTTCGGCGGTTTCGCCGAAGGCGTGGCCGGCGTTGAGCGCCGCGATGTTGGCGGCGGCGATTTCCGGTTTGTGGGTGAACTTCGCGCGCAGGTTTTCAATCGCGGCGGAGCGGTCGCGGTCGAACATCCACATCACCAGGCCCAGGGTCCACATATTCTTGCAGCGCAAGCTGGCCTTGCGGCCCAGCCCGAACGGCTCCACCGCCGCCAGCACCTGGGCGGAGATGTCGATGTCCATGACCCGAAACCGGGCCAGGGAATCATCGTCGAGGGGGTTTTCGGTGTAACCGGCCTTGACCAGGTTTTTCGCGCCGAACGCGCCGCGGTCGACGATGATCAGGCCGCCGCCGACCAGGTTGCCCAGATTGGTGGTCAAGGCCGCCGGGTTCATCGCCACCAGCACGTCGATGGCATCGCCGGCGGTGAATATGTCGCCGGAGCCGAAATTGATCTGGAATGCCGAGACGCCGAAGGTCGCCCCCACGGGCGCGCGAATCTCGGCGGGAAAGTCGGGGTAGGTGGAAAGATCATTGCCGTAGAGCGCGGTGGCCAAGGTGAAATTGGCGCCGGTCAATTGCATGCCGTCGCCGGAGTCGCCGGCGAAACGCACCACCACGTCGACAACTTCCTCCTGGTCGAGGTGGTGCTCGTCTAGTTGTTCTTCGATCAGTTCCACGTCGATTGGGCCGGCGGCGAAACAAAAGACGCGGATTTTAACAGATTTGTGGCGCCGCTCTTTGATTTTTCAGGACCTTTTGGTCTGTCTCATGGCCGGTGTGGATGCCCCATGTACCCTCTCCATGTTCCGTGGCACGAGTGGGTGTCCCATGAGCACCTGGGGCTGGGTGTCCCAATTGGCGCTTGCCAGGGTCTGTCCCATGGGCGCTTGTTGCCAAGCGGGGCGTAAACTGGAAACATTGGGCCTCGGCGGTTGTTTGCGCCTTCCCCGGAACAACTCTCTGGAGCAATGTTCCCCGCGCGTTTGCGAAGCGGCGAAGCCGCCCTCGGGAGTGAAGTGGTGACCACATGAGAAGAACTTACCCTGCACGAATACTGCTGCCGGCGGCCTTGCTCGGCCTCACCGGGGCTTTGCACGCCCAGCAGGAGCCACTGCCGCTGCCGCTGGACGATGTGCGCCTGTTCACCGAAGCGCTGGACCGCATCCGCATGGCTTATGTGGAGGAAATCGATGACCGCACCCTGCTGGAGAACGCGATTCGCGGCATGCTCGCCAATCTGGACCCGCATTCGGCCTTTGTCGACGGGCGCGATTTCGATACTTTGCAGGAAACCACTTCCGGGGAATTTGGCGGGCTTGGCATCGAAGTGGGGCAGGAAAGCGACTACATCCTCGTGATTGCCCCCATCGACGACACCCCCGCCGACCGCGCCGGCTTGCGCGCCGGCGACCTGATCATCGCCATCGACCAGCGTCCGGTGCGCGGCATGTTGCCCGAAGAAGCCGCCAACCTTATGCGCGGCGAGCCGGGAACCAATGTCACGCTGACCATCGCCAGGGAGGGGCTTGATCCTTTTCCGGTCGAAATCACCCGCGAGGTCATCGCCATCCGCAGCGTCCGCAGCCGCTGGCTGGAGCCGGGCTACGCCTACGTGCGCATCCCTTTGTTCCAGATCGACACCGGCCGCGAGTTCCAGCGGGAAATGGCCAAGCTGTTGGCTGAAGAAACCGAACCGAAAGGTCTCGTGCTGGACCTGCGCAACAACCCCGGCGGTGTGCTGCAGGCGACGGTGGACCTGGTGGACACTTTCATCGACTCCGGCCGCGTGGTCTACACCCAGGGCCGGCTGCGCGAGGCGGCCACGGAGTATTTCGCGAGCGCGGAAACGCTGGCGCCAGACCTGCCCGTGGTGGTGTTGATCAACGGCGGTTCGGCCTCGGCGGCGGAAATTGTCGCCGGCGCATTGCAGGACCATGGCCGCGCGGTGATTATGGGCACGCGCAGTTTTGGCAAGGGTTCGGTGCAGTCGGTCCTGCCGCTGGACGGAGACCGCGCCATCAAATTGACCACTTCGCTGTATTACACGCCCAATGGACGCTCGATTCAGGCCGAGGGAATCGAGCCGGACATTGTTGTGGAGGAAGCTTTCGTCACGCGCCGCTCGCGCAATGTCGCGCGGTTCAGCGAAGCCGACCTGCCGCGAAGCCTGGACAATGAAAATCCCAGCGGCGAGAGCCCCGCGCCACTGGCGTCGGTTTCCGAATTGTTGACTTCCGACTATCCGCTGAACGAAGCGCTGAATCTGCTGAAGGGGATCAGCATCCTCAACCGCGATTAGCCCGCCCCTCGCTTGCCGTTTTGTCGCGGATTCGCCCGAAGGCCGCGGCAGCGTCAATGGGATTCCGCGACTGCGCGCGGAATGACAGGATTCGTGGGGCGGCGTTCAAAACCGCACTTCAATGCCGCGGGCGGCCATGTGGCGCTTGGCCTGTTCGATGCTGAATTCGCGGAAGTGGAAGATGCTCGCGGCGAGCACCGCGTCGACGCCGCCTTCGAGCACGCCTTCGGCGAGATGCTCCAGCGTGCCGACTCCGCCCGAGGCGATGACCGGAACGCGCACGGTGCCGCTGACGGCGCGGTTGAGCTGGTTGTCAAAGCCCTCCCTGGTGCCGTCGCGGTCCATGCTGGTGAGCAGAATTTCGCCGGCGCCATACTCGACCATGCGGGCGCACCATTGCACGGCGTCGATGCCGGTTGGCTTGCGGCCGCCGTGGGTGAAGATTTCCCATTTTGGCTGGTCGCCGTCCGCCACCCGTTTGGCGTCGACCGCGACGACGATGCATTGCGAGCCGAACCGTTGCGCGGCGGCGCGGACGAAAGGCGGGTCGAACACCGCTGCGGTGTTGATCGCCACTTTGTCGGCGCCGGCGTTGAGCATCATGCGAATGTCGTCCAAGGTGCGGATGCCGCCGCCGACGGTGAGCGGAATGAACACCTGGGCGGCGATGTCGCGCACGGTTTCCACCGTGGTGGCGCGTTGCTCGTGGCTGGCGGTGATGTCGAGGAAAGTGATTTCGTCGGCGCCGGCGTCGCAATAGCGTTTGGAAACTTCGACTGGGTCGCCGGCGTCGCGGATGTCGACAAAACGCACGCCTTTGACCACGCGGCCGTTGTCGCAGTCGAGGCAGGGAATGATGCGCCTGGCGAGTCCCATCAGCCTGCTACCGTCCCGCGCAGGAGACTTTTGGCGGCCTCGACAGCGCAACAGTTGCCTTCAGGAGGCATCTCCGCCCGGCACCATTTTCCACGCATGGTTCCTTCGCTGGATTTCGCCCCAGGTGAGTATTCGGCAAAACTCAACTTTGTCATTCTCCCGCCGCTTTGCTCTGGGCGCTTAACAGGTTCAGCGCTCCGAGGAGTCCCACGGGGGCACAACTCACGCATCCGCCAGCTCCTGCGCCTGGGCGAGGTCCAAAGTACCCTCGTACAGCGCCCGTCCGGCGATGACGCCGATGATGCCGGCGCCGCCGCAATCGGCCGCGGCCCGCTTCAGCTTGGAGATGTCGTCGATGTTGGTTACGCCGCCGGAGGCGATCACCGGAATCGCCGATTGCGCCGCGAGCGCGGCGGTGGCCTCGACATTGAGCCCGCGCATCATGCCGTCGCGGGAGATGTCAGTGTAGACGATGGCGCTGACGCCCACCTGCGCAAACTGCCGGCTGAGGTCAACAGCGCCGATTCCGCTTACTTCGAGCCAACCTTCGGTGGCGACCATGCCGTCTTTCGCGTCGATTCCGACGATGATCCGGCCCGGAAACCGCTCGCAGGCGGCGGCGACGACCTCGGGCTCGCGCACCGCCTGGGTGCCGATGATGACGTAGCGCACGCCGGCCTCGATGTAGGAGCGGGCGCTTTCGAGATTGCGGATTCCGCCGCCGATTTGCACCGGCAAGTCTGGGTGCGCCGCTGCAATGGCTTCGACGATGCGCGCGTTTGCGGGCGCGCCGCCTAGCGCGCCGTCGAGATCAACCACGTGCAAGCGCCGGGCGCCGCGTTCGCGCCACTGCCCGGCCATCGCCACCGGGTCTTTGGAAAACACCGTGGACTCATCGAAGCGGCCCTGGCGCAAACGCACGCACTGGCCGTCCTTGAGATCAATCGCGGGTATCACCAACATGATTTCGGCAACTTCACCTGTATCTGTTCGTACCTGTCATTCCGCGCGCGCCTGTCATTCTGCGCGTGCCCTGTCATTTTGCGCGTGTCCTGTCATTCTGCGCGAAGTCGCAGAATCTCCCCGACCATGCCACCAATCCCGACGAGATTCCGCGTCTCCGCTTCGCTGCGCGCGGAATGACAGCCGGGGGCCAAGCACGCGAAATAACAGTCCGAGGGCATGCGTTCTGGAAGACGGTCGTGGGAGTCATGATTCCGCATTCCTCGCCCCGTTCCCTTCCACATTCCATTTCAGGAAATTGCCGAGCAGGCGCAGGCCCGCGGTTTGGCTTTTTTCCGGGTGGAACTGGGTGGCGAAGATATTGCCGCGGGCCAGCGCGGCCACCATTTTCTTGCCGTAGGTCGTAGTGCCCGCTGTGCATTCTTCAGCGCCCACATCGACAAAATAACTATGCACGAAGTAGAAACGGCTGCCGTCGGGCACGCCCTCCCACAATGGATGCGCCATCGTCTGGCGCACTTCGTTCCAGCCCATGTGGGGCACTTTCAGCCAAGCGCCCGCGGCATCGCGCAGGTCTTCGCCGAAGTAACGCACCACGCCCGGCACCAGTCCCAGACATTCCACCCCGCCGTTCTCCTCGGAATGATCCATCAGTGCTTGCATGCCGACGCAAATCGCCAGCACGGGCCGGCTTTGCATCGCTTCGGCAACCATGCGGCCGACGTCAAGCCGGTTGATCTCGGCCATGCAATCGCGGATGGCGCCGACGCCGGGGAAAATCACCCGGTCGGCATTGGCGATTGTTTGCGCGTCGGACGTAATCGAAACGCCGACGTCCAGATTGAGTTCGCGCCCGACATGCTCCACCGCCTTGGCGACGGAATGCAAATTGCCCATGCCATAGTCGATAACCGCGACCTTGTTCATCCGCGCAAATTCTCTTTATCTGGTCTGTTTCCGGCCAGTTCCGCTGGCGGGCGCGGGTCCGGGAATTCGGCTACAAGCTGCCCTTGGTGGATGGAATCACACCCGCCGAGCGCGGGTCGTGTTCCACAGCCATGCGCAGTGCGCGGCCGAATGCCTTGAAAATCGTCTCGATCTGATGATGCGCGTTGCGCCCGCGAATATTGTCGATGTGCAAGGTAACGAAGGCGTGATTGACGAAACCCTGGAAAAACTCGCGAAACAGGTCGATGTCGAATCCGCCAACGACGGCGCGCGCGAAGTCGGCGTGGTATTCCAGCCCCGGCCGCCCGGAAAAATCGATCACCACCCGCGACAGCGCCTCATCCAGAGGAACGTAGGCATGGCCGTAGCGGCGGATGCCGGTCTTGTCGAGCGCCTGGTTGAGCGCTTGCCCGAGAGTGATGCCGAGATCTTCCACGGTATGGTGGGCGTCTATTTCAAGATCGCCTTCGGCCTTGATGTCGAGGTCGATCATGCCGTGACGGGCGATTTGATCGAGCATGTGTTCGAAAAACGGCAGGCCGGTTTCCGCCGCCAAACGACCGCTGCCGTCGAGGTCGATAGAAACCGAAATGCGGGTTTCCCTGGTGTTGCGCTGAACGCTGGCGCTGCGCGCTTGTTCGTTCATGTTTGCCTCGCCGGTGGCGCCGGGGCGGTTGTCATCAAGGCTTCGCATTATACCGCCGCGGCCGCGCAAGCACAGCGCAAGCCGCGCCATTCCGCTACACTACTTGCTTTCCGCGGCAGTCGGCGCTCGCGTCGCATGGGAAAGGATGCCGCCACCGGCGCGAGCCGGCGCATTATGAATCGCAAACCAACAATCCTGCTCGGCATCGGGCTCGCCATTGTGGCGGGAGTCGTTGCCGCTCTGCTCTGGATTACCCGTCCGGGCCAATTCCGGCCCATTTTGCGGGACCACGTTGCCGCCGCCACCGGCTATGAACTGCTCATCGCCGGGGGAATCAGTCTCGACTTGCTGCCAACGGCGCGCCTGACTTTGGAAGACGCGCGGCTGCGCAACCCCGGCTTGCCCCAGGAACTCGCGGCGGCGGCCCGCGTGCAAATGGACATTGACCGCGACCGCGCGCTGCGCGGCGAACTGGCGATTGAAAGCGTTCGCATCGAGGATTTCCACGTCAATTGGTTTCTGGACGCGGCGGGCGAAAGCAACTGGGATATCGACCTGGCAGCGGGCGCAACCGAAGGCGGCCTCGCATCCGCTTTGGAAACTCTTGCCTTGGCCCGTTTCAGCGCGGACAACGGCCGGCTGGACATCCAAAACCTGCGCGGCGGCCGCCGCTTCCTGCTCAAGAACCTGCGTGTGATTGGCGAGAACTTCAACCTGCAAGGCGATGGCTTTCCCGGCCAGGCGAGTTTCGCGCTGGAATGGTTCGACCGCGGCAACGGCCGGCTGCGCGAGAGTGAGTTTGGTTTGCTTGGCGAAATCGAGGCCGATGCGGCGGCCCGGCGCTACGCGCTGACCGAACTGGATCTGAACAGCTCGCCGGTATTGCTCCAGGGCGATGTGGAACTGGGCGATTTTCCCGGAAATGCGGATTTTCGGGTGAATTTGACCAGCAACGAATTCAACGCCAAGCTGCTGCTGCGCAACCTGGGCCTGCTGCCCGAGCCGGCTGAAGCCGAACTCGGCGCGCCCGGCGGCTCGGACGATGAAACATGGCCAAGCCTGCTGGCCATCAACGCATCCGGCAATGCCGAGGGGCTGAGCGCCTCGGCGACAGTCGATTCATCCGCGCGAAGAGTCATCGAGGCAAGCACCGAAATCCGCTTCGGCAACAATGTGGCGCCCGCCAATGTCCGATACCAGTTGGACATTGGTGAACTGGACCTCGGCGCGCTGTTTGACGGCGCGGGAGACGAGGGCGCGACCGCCGGGAGTGGAGCGGCTCTCGCACGAACACCGCGACCGCCGCGGCCACCGCGGCCGTTGCCGGACTTGCAAAATCTGATTCTTTCCGGCGCCATCACCGCGGACGCCTTGCGCGCCGGAGCGCTGGGTGTTGAAAACCTGACGTTGTATACCAACGTCGAGGACCGGGTTTTCGATGCGGAAATCACGCCGCTGGCCGCCATGGGGGGCACGTTGTCGGCGAGCCTGCGCTGGAACGCCGCCAATGGCGAGCTCGCCGGACAAACCCGCGGCGAAAACCTCGCGGTTTCGGAACTCCTGCCATTGATCACGCGGCTCGACGTGCTCAGCGGACGCTTGCATGCCGACAGCGCTTTCACCGCCCAAAACCAGTCGCTCAACGGCCTGCTGAATGACCTCAGCGGCGACGCCAGCTTCATGGTCACAGAGAATTTAGTGAATATTGGGCTGATCAAGCAGATTTTCACCGCCATTTCCGCGCTCAGCCCAAGCGGCGAGGCGATTCAGCAATGGCCCGATCTGATTCGCTTTGCGGAGGTCGCGGGCGATATCTCGCTCGAAGGCGGTTTGGGCAACGAACACAGTTTCAACTTGCGCATGGACAATCTCAGCGCCAGGGGCACCGGCGTCGCCGACCTGGCGCGGGAACAATTCGCGTACGAGTTGTTGCTCACCATGCTGGGCGAGGACTTTCCACAGACGATCCCAGTCGGTGCGCACTATCAGGGCGTGAGCTGGCCGGTGGAATGCGCCGGCCGCTTCAGCGACGAATTGCTCCAGTTCTGCCGGCCCGACTTCAACGCGGTGCGCGAAATCTTCTCCCGCATTGGCGGTGCCGGGCAGGCGAATTGAAGTTTCCCGCCGGCCATGCCTGAGGCGTTTCCCCGCCGGACACAATGCGGCGACAGGCCCGGGTGGAAATTCCATGGCGGGGTCTGAACGCGCCCAATCGGCGAAGCCGGAGCTTGCCGGATTCGTCGATTGCATGGTCGCCTGGTCCGAAACCCATGGCCGCCATGACCTGCCCTGGCAGTTTGATCCTTCGCCTTACCGCGTCTGGGTTTCGGAAATCATGCTGCAGCAGACCCGGGTCGGCACGGTCATCCCCTACTTCCAACGTTTCATGGCCCGTTTTCCCGATGTGGGCGCGCTTGCCGCGGCCGATATCGACCAGGTGCTGCATTTGTGGGCCGGACTTGGTTACTACGCGCGCGCCCGCAACCTGCACCGCGCGGCGCGAACGGTGGTCGCGAAATACGGCGGCAAGATTCCCCGCTCGCTGGCGCAATTGACCAGCCTGAGCGGAATCGGCCGCTCCACCGCGGGGGCGATTCTGGCCCTCGGCCACGACCAGCCGGCGCCGATTCTCGACGGCAACGTGAACCGGGTGCTAGCGCGTTGCTTCGCCGTGGCGGGTTATCCCGGAAACAGCAAGACCCTTTCCGAACTTTGGGCACTGGCGGAAGAACTCGCAGCGCAGCTGGCGGGGGATGCCAACCCGCTGGAGCCGCGGGGAGGGAACACCCAGAATTCGGATAAGCACCCGAAATTGCGGGCATGGGCCATCCACCCGGAGAGCGCGCAAAAACCGCAAGGGCGGAAACGGGACACCAATACCAGTGTGAAACGCGCGGGGAGTGGTGTCGATGGGGTGCGTTCCGGCCGGGCGCGCAGCCGCATCGCCGCCTACACCCAGGGCATGATGGATTTGGGCGCCACTTTGTGCACCCGGACCAAGCCCGACTGTTCGAACTGCCCCTTGCGGGAACGTTGCCTGGCGCGGCGGCAAGGCGAAGTCGAGCGTTATCCCGGCAAGAAGCCGGCCAGGAACTTGCCGGTCCGCGCCGTGACGATGTTCATCATCCATGACCGCCAAGGCCGGGTGCTGCTGGAAAAACGCCCTTCGGAAGGCATCTGGGGCTCACTCTATTCCTTGCCCCAAATCGAGACCCGCGATGGGACACCCACCCTCGGCATTTATGGGACAGCCACTGCGACTGGAGATGGGACGCCCGCCTCGAATATTCAAGCACTGCCGGAACCAACCGCAAGCCTGGTCAAGTTGAAGCTGCCCATCAAGCCCGCCCAACTCGACTTCGCGGATGACGCGGTTACCGCGCTGCCGCGCCTGCGTCATGGTTTCACCCATTTTCAACTCGACATCAGCCCGGTCCTCTGCGAGGTCGAGGTTGTGGGCGCCGCCGTGGCGGATTCGGACCGCTGGCTCTGGTACTCTATCGACAATCCCGCCGAAGTGGGCCTCGCCGCCCCGGTCCAAAAACTGCTCGCGGCACTGGCGGCAAGTGGCCGCATCGGCCGCGGCGAGCGCGCAAGTGGAAAGGAGCAAACATGACCCGCACGGTTTTCTGCAGAAAATTTGAAGAAGAACTGCCCGGCCTGCCCGTGCCGCCGTATCCCGGTGCCAAGGGCCAGGAAATTTATCGCACGGTGTCGCAACGTGCGTGGAAGGAGTGGCTGGCCCACCAAACCATGCTCATCAACGAAAAGCAGCTCAACCTGGCTTCCGCCGAAGACCGGAACTACCTGAACCAGCAGTTGGACAAGTTTCTCGCCAACGAGGACTACGACCGCGCGGCGGGCTATGTTCCGCCTGAATGATTCCCCAACCGGTTTGGCTGGCAAAAAAAAGTCCCGGCGGAGAACCGGGACTTTTTGATGGGGTAGCTTGCCACCAAGCTTACGGCTTTCTAAAGCGCAATGTCATGCGGTCCGATTCGCCAATCGCCATGGTGTCCGGGTTGTCGGTTGTTGTCGGCGGCAAACGCCAAACGAAGGCGTCGGCTGCATCATTGGGATTGGCGTTGATTTCACTCGCTTCTTCAAAAACAAATCCCGCGCCTTCGAACGCGGCGATTACATCGCTTTGTTTCAGGTACCCATTATTGCCATTGGCAAACTCTGGGTCGGCGTCTTCCGGGGCGCGGTGCTGAACCACACCGACCACGCCGCCTGAAGCGAGCAGATCGTATGTTTCGGCCAATGCCGTGTCGATAATCGGCTCGTCAAACCGGAACAGATGGTGCATCGCCCGGAAGAAAAGCACCGCGTCAGCCTGGCCGTTCTCTTCGTCGGGAATATTGTCAATCGCGTAGCCAACGATCGGCTGCGCGCTCTCAACGCCATCGACACTCAGATACCGGCCCATTTGGGTAAGGTCGGCACCGATGCCCTCGGCGGAATCCTCATTCCAGGTGGAGAACATCTGGCTGAACAGGCTGTCTGGATAAGTCACACCGATCAGGCGACCTTGCTCGGCGGTGAGCGGCGTCAATATCTGGGAGTACCAGCCGCCGTTGCCGGGCAGGACCTCGGCGATGGTCATGTCCGGCTCAATGCCGAAGAAGGACAACGTTTCCAGCGGATTGCGCCATTGATCCCGGCCCCGGTTCTCATCCCGGCGCTCGTGGTCGATGACATCGGCCAGACTGGTCCCGGCCGGCATGTCCTCTGTGCTTTCCGTGCTTTCCGCAGTCTCCGGAGCTTCCGGGGTTTCCGGGGCTTCCAAGGTCTCCGGCTCCATCGTTGTTGCGGCTGTTTCGGTCTCAGTCTCGTTGGAGCACGCCGCCAGAATCAGCGCCATCGCGCTCATTGCAAGTATGGATCTCATGAAATCCTCCTGAGGAATCGTCTCATGGTTTGATATTCGGGTTGTGCAAATTGAACGCCAAGGCGCATTTGCATGGATACGCCAGCGCTTGGGCCAGCGTCCAAAACGGCCACGTAAGGTAGCTACGAAGCTGGCTATTGTCAAGCCGATAGCCGGGAACTGTAGAGAACAAATAAAGTGTCCGGTTGCACAGTGGTCTTTTTTTGAGGCGACCGGGAGATGGATTGGCGTCAGCTAGTGCAAGTTTCGGGTGTTGTGGTTGCGCATTTCATGCACATTGCAAAACCTGCTGCGGAAACATTGCATAACATGCGATAGAATCTTTGCAAAACATGCTTTACTGAGATCTGCCGATGAATCCCACGCCCATTGCCTACATACCGAGACTGGCGGACCAAGAATTGGCGGCTCGACTCTCCCGCGCATCCACGGTCTTGATCGAAGGGCCGAAAGCCTGTGGAAAGACAGCGACGGCCAAGCAGATGGCCCGCAGCGAAGTCTGCTTTGACGTGGACGCCAACGCCCGCCAAGCCGTATCCATTGAGCCGGATTCATTGCTGGAGGGCGAAACGCCAAGATTATTTGACGAGTGGCAGGTCGCTCCTGAAATCTGGAATCACGTGCGGCGGGCATCGGACCTGCGTTCGGGGAAAGGAAAATTCATTCTCACCGGTTCGGCGGCGCCGACGGACGACATTGCGCGCCACTCAGGCGCGGGTCGCATTTCACGGCTTCGCATGAGGACCATGTCTCTTTTCGAACAAGAACTCGCGAATGGAAAAGTCTCAGTGCGGAGCCTATTGACTGGAGCAACGATTTCGGCATCGGAACCGAATTTGACCGTACCGGAGGTCATCGAACTCATTTGCCGGGGAGGTTGGCCCGGCACTATCGGCGACAGTCTGAATCAGGCCATGGGTTTCGTGCGCGACTATATCGATGAACTGCGCAGAACCGACATCGAAAGCGTTGAGGGCGTCCGCCACGACCCGGCCAAAGTGTTGCGTTTGATGCAATCCCTGGCGCGCAATATAGCAACGGAAGTCAAGTTGGCGACTTTGGCGAGGGACGTTTCCGGCGCAAGCGAAAATGTCCAAAGCCGCACGGTGGCCAGCTACATGGAAGCGCTACGAAGATTGTTCGTAATTGAGGAATTGCCGCCATTCTCGCCTCATTTGCGTTCCAAGTCGCGCCTGCGGCAGGCATCCAGACAGCATTTCACCGATCCGTCCCTCGCTGTCGCCTCCATCAGAGCCAATCCAAGGCAATTGCGCGGCGATTACAAGTATCTCGGATATCTATTTGAGTCCATGGTCATTCGCGACCTTCGCATATATGCGGCACTGCACGATGCCGAACTCACCCAATACCGAGACAATACCGGACTGGAAGTCGACGCCGTTATCCAGACAGCGGCAGGAACCTGGTTACCGGTGGAGGTGAAACTTGGGAACTCAGAATCGATCATTGACGCCGCCGCTGCCACTCTGCTCAAATTCAAGAGTCGTGTGGATACCGCCAAAATGGGCGAGCCAGCCAATCTGCTCGTGGTGACCGCCACAGGTTACGCCTATCGCCGCCCGGATGGCGTAAGCGTCGCACCAGTCGGCGCTTTGGGGCCATGACCAGATGGAATATCAACCGCCAATTCAGCCTGCCGGCAGAAGCCTGTGCGCTTGACTGCAATCGACTCGAAAGGTTAAATACCGCCTCCTCGATGCAGGCCCGAACGCCGCCAATCTGTGATTGGCGGCCGGAAGAGCAGAGGAGCAATGCGGAGCATTGCCTTCAACGGATGTGGCAGGATGCCAGTTTCATCACAACAGGCCCAGGTAGCTCAGTCGGTAGAGCAGAGGACTGAAAATCCTCGTGTCGGTGGTTCGATTCCGCCCCTGGGCACCAATGCCCTCCCGCGCGGAGCTTGCGCGTATCTCCGACCACTGCCGAAAATACGCCTTAAAGCAATAACTTATAGCATTCTCCGAACCACGGCGCCGTTCGCTGGTATGATGCGCGTTTTTCCAGAGACCGGCCAGTTTGATGGATTCCGCGTCAGAGCCTTCGCTAAGCCTGAAATCGGTGCTCCGGTTTACGGTCCCTTCCCTGCTCAGTTTGCTGCTGTTTTTGGCGCCTCTCCCCGTTGACGGCGGCAGCACCGTCCTGGTGGCTGTGCTGGCGGAGTTTCTGAACGAACAACTGGGCCCTGTGCTTCCAGTCCTGATTCTCGCTATCGCAACGAGTTCCGCTTTGTTGGCGATATTTTGCCGCTGGCGCGGGATTGACGATGGCTTGCTGGGCCAGTTGTTTGGCGTCGGCTTCCATTGGTTGCTGCTGCGCCTGCTCGGCGCCGTGTTCGCCACGATGGTGTTTTTCCAGCTCGGCCCGGAAGCGGTATGGGGCACCAACACCGGCCAGACCATGGTGGGTCAACTGGTGCCCACGGTGATGACCTTGTTCCTGGCTGTGATCTTCCTGCTGCCGCTGCTGACCGAATTCGGCATTATGGAGTTTGTCGGAGTGCTGGTGTCCCGTTTTTTCAGATCCCTGTTTCGCCTGCCCGGACGCGGGGCCATCGACGCCGTCGCGTCCTGGTTGGGCGCCGCGCCGCTGGGCGCGCTGGTTACCACCCAGCAATATGAACGCGGCCATTACAACCACCGGGAAGCGCTCAGCATTATTTCGTCTTTCTCCCTGGCTTCCGTGGCTTTTTGTGTTCTCATTGCCGGCATTTTGGACGTAACACACATATTTATTCAGTTTTATGGCTCCGTAGCCATCGTGTCGATCATTCTGGCCATGGTGATGTGCCGGCTGCCGCCGCTGAGTTGGATGCCAACCACCTATCACACCGAGGCGAAGAAGACCGAACTGGTTCCAGCGGGTGCTTCCGTCTGGCGCTGGGCCCTGCAGCAAGCGGTTGCCAAAGCCGGGAATGCGGAGCCATGGCCGCAACAGCTTCGGCACAGCGCCGTCAAGCTGTTGGACCTTTGGTTTGGCCTGATTCCCTCGGTGATAGCAATTGGCACCGTGGCATTGATGGTGGCGGAATACACTCCGCTGTTTGACTGGATCGCCCTTCCTTTCCGGCTCTACCTGGAACTGTTCTCGGTTCCGGAAGCCGCGGCGGCGGCGCCGGCCATGGTGGTGGGTTTCGCCGACATGATCCTGCCCGCCGTGTTGGGCGCGGGCATCGAGTCCGAGCTGACCCGATTCATAATTGCAGGCATATCGGTTAGCCAGGTGATCTACATGTCCGAAATCGGGGCGCTGATCCTGCGCTCCCGGATCAAGACGACCATCTGGCACCTGGCCGGCATCTTCCTGCTGCGCACTGTAATCGCCATACCGCTGTTTGTCCTGCTCGGACATCTGTTACTGGATTGAGCCATGAAAAAGATCGCTTTTTCGAGCCCACACATCGAAGCGCTGGTGCCCTACCAGTCCGCGCGCCGCATTGGCGGCAGCGGCGAGGTGTGGCTCAACGCCAATGAACTGCCCTTTCCCCGCGAGCCCATGCAATTGGACGCCTCGCAGTACCATCGCTACCCGGACGAGAGGCCGGGCCAGGTCGAGGCGGCCTACGCGGCCTATGCCGGCGTGGCGCCGGAGCAAGTGCTGGCGCTGCGCGGCGCCGACGAAGCCATCGATCTGGTAACAAGAGCCTATTGCCGCGCGGGCACGGACAAAGTTCTCATCAGCAGCCCCACATACGGCATGTACCGGGTTAGCGCCGACATTCAGAATGCCGCGGTGATCGATGTGCCGCTGACGGACGCCTTTGAACTCGATGTGGCGGCCATATGCGCGCGCGACGACGTCAAACTGGTCTTCATCTGCAATCCGAACAATCCGACCGGCAATGCTTTTCGCCGCGAGGACCTCATCGCCATTCTGCGCCACTTCGAAGGGCGGGCCCTGGTGCTTGTCGATGAGGCCTACATTGAGTTCTGTCCGCGGCAGAGCCTGGTGGGTGAACTGTCGAACTTTGACCACCTTGTAGTGGTTCGCACCATGTCGAAAGCCTTTGGGTTGGCCGGCGTGCACGTTGGCTACCTGCTGGCAAACGAGGCGGTGATGTCCATCATGCGCAAAGTCGTGCCGCCCTATCCCCTGGCGGACCCTTGCGCCCAGATTGCCTTGTTGGCGCTGACCGAATCGGGCGTCGGGGCGATGCGAAAACAGGTTGCGGAGATAGACCGGATTCGCGAGGCGTTCCGCGAAACCCTGTCGAAACTCGATGCGGTGCGTGGCTGCCTTCCGAGTGCTGTGAACTTCGTGCTGGTGTTTTTCAACGAGCCGGACCATGCCTGGCAGGCTCTCACCAATGCCGGCATCGTTGCCCGCGAGCTGCCGGACCCGCGCCTCGCCGACGCCATTCGCTTCACCATCGGCACCGAGGAAGAAATGGCCTTGGCGGCCTCGGTGCTGGGCAAGCTCTGACCCATTCGAATCGGGACTCGCACGCTAGTGGTGCCGGGTGCTTGCGAACCCACCCGGAATTGCGTAATGTACATTAAAAATGTACAGGCAATCCCGGTTGAGGAGGCAAGCATGAAGACCATTGCGGCAACCAAATTCAAGGCGAGGTGCTTGCGCGTGATTAAGCAAATGAACTCGGACCGGGAGCCGGTAACGATCACCAATCGCGGTCGGCCCGTCGCCTTGCTTTCGCCCATGCGTCCCGCGGACGGCGAATCCCCGATAGGTGCCTTGCGCGGCAGTGTGCTCGGCTTCGAGGACCCGTTCAGTCCGGCCGCGGAGCCGTCCGACTGGTCCGCATCGGAATGATCGTAATCGACACCCATGTGCTGATATGGTCCGTCGCCGACGATGACCGTCTTGGAAGGAATGCGCGAAGCCTGATCGAGCGGCATACCAGCGCTGACGGCATTCTTGTTTCAGCTATTAGCGCTTGGGAAATCGCTTTGCTTGCCGAGAAAGGCCGCTTGCGGCTTGGGCGGGAAGTCGGGCAATGGATTGAAGCCGCATTGGCCTTGCCCGGCATTCGACTGGCACCCATCGTGCCCCGGATCGCAATCGACAGCGTTCGCCTGCCGGGCGCCTTTCACGCCGACCCGGCGGACCGCCTGATAATCGCAACAGCCCGCCATTTCGAGACCGCGCTTTTAACCGCGGACAAGGCCATTCTCGCGTATGCCGAGAGGGGCCACCTGCGAGCCATCAACGCAACGGATTAGCGGGCGGCCCGCCGCGGGAAAGTAGCTATTCGATATTGCGGGTGGTTATACTCAAGCGATGCGGTCAACCGCATTTTCAGCATACGGGAGAATGCCGGGAACGCTTGCTTTGATGGCGGGAAAGTCTATGCAGATCAATCGACGCACGTTTTTGAAAGTCGCGGGCGGGGCGGCCGCCAGCCCACTGGCGTTTGGTCAAGGAAGGTCTTTGACGATCGGTGTGGTCGGCGGCGGCATCGTCGGAGCATCGATAGCGCTTCACTTGGCGGAGGCGGGCGCGGAGGTCTACCTGTTCGAGAAGAATCAACCGGCATCCGGTGCGACCGGCAAGTCCTTTGCGTGGATCAACGCGCATACTTCCGATCCGCACTACCGCGCATTGCGCATGAAAAGCATCGACGCTTACCGGGAACTTGATCAAACACTGAGCCTGGGTGTGGTCTGGGGAGGCTCGATTTCCTGGGTATCCAGCCCGGCGGAAGCCGAACGGCTCAAAGCGGACGTGCGGGAACTGGACCTGGATGGTTACGCTTCGGAAATGATAGACGTTGCAAGACTGGCAGAATTGGCACCGAATATAAAGTTGGATTCCTTCGAGGCGGCGGCGTTCAAGCTGCTGGATGGGCACATCGATCCAGTCCAGGCAACAACCAGGCTGTTGACCGCCGCCATGGATATCGGCGCGACTGTGCTGACATCTTGCGAAGTGTTCGAAATTCAGTTTCAAGGAAACCGGCTGACCGGCGTTGCAACCACTACCGGGAACTTCACACTGGATCGACTTGTCATTGCCGGCGGAACCGATACGCCGGCACTGGCGTCGCAGGCGGGTTACACGCCTCCGCTTCGGCATGCACCGGGGATTCTCTTGCATACGACGGCGCAAAGGCCGGTGTTCGGTCGCGTTATCGAATCCCCGACAATGAATATCAAACAGAATCCAAACGGCCGCCTAGTGGGAAATGATGGCGCGTATGCGCCGGACATGCCGGAGCATCAGGAGATTCTTCGAGCTGTCACGGGAATGCCGGATGAAATGCGGGCGCTGCACGGGAATCGCATTCTCGACCTGTTCAAAGAGACATTGCCGGGTGTTGTCGAGGCAAATTTCGACTATTTGACCTTGGGATATCGGCCCATGCCGGAGGACAGCTTGCCCGTGGTGGGATTCTCTCCTTCCAGTTCCGATGTCTACATTGCCGTCATGCACAGCGGAGTCACCTTGGCGCCGATTATGGGCCGCTACATTGCGCACGAATTGTTGACTGATGAGACAATTGCGGAACTCGCGCCTTATCGGCCCGACCGATTTCCTGGTTGACGGTCGGCCAAAATGGATTCAATTGACCAATCGAGAGAATGAAACTGCCAACTGCGATTTTCCTGCTTTGCTTTGCCTTTGCCGCGCTTGCGCAAGCGCCAGGGAGCGATCTAAGAAGCGAACAAAGCAGCGAGCGGGAAAGCGGGATTCCTGCGCGCATTTTGTCTGTCTATCATGGGCTCGACCCCGTTCCACCGCGAGCCGGCTTGCTCTGTGGAATGGCGCTGGACGGCAGTCAGGATGGAATGCCCGTCACTTTTTCAGTCCAGGTAAACAGCGAAACTATTGTTCCCTCGGCCTTTGCGGTTGAAACCAGCACTGGAGAGATGGTCACGCCGGTATGCGCCACGTTGCGGCCCGCGATTGAACCATTGGAACGGCGAACAGTCCTCCTTATCGGACCTTTCAGCACAGGTGACTCATTGCCGGTGGGTGTTGAAATCGTGGAACGACTGGAAGATGTGGACGGCAATTCACTGGTCGGCCTGCGGGGCAATACTGTGACGACCCTGGCGGCCGGGCCGAGTCTCGTGTTTGCCGAACGCTTTGCGCCCGGCACACCGGGACTCGAAGACGAATGCCCCGAAGATACGGAGCAGGCGATTCTGCTCACTTGGGAAGGCGGCGTTAGCGGACCTCAAGGCGCCGCGCTTGCCGAAGCCCAGCAAACGGCAATGTCGATTCATCTGGACAACGGCGCCGTTGTGCATCCGCTTTCGCTGGGTGACGATGACCCGGATAATCACGTCATCGCATGCTTGGCCGAATCCAGTCCCGCAATTTCGGTAAGCGTGGAAGCCGGTTTTTTTCATGACCCGGGCGATGACCCAAATCCCCCCACCAGGATAGATGTCGGCTCGAAATTGAATGAGTAAGAATGTCCGTGGGTTCTGGAAAAGCCATTGTAGATTGAGGATATTCCATGAATTTTAGATTCCTGTTTTGCATCTGCTTTATTCTGTCAATGTTTCTTGGCGCGCC
The DNA here is from genome assembly GCA_965221015.1 of uncultured Pseudohongiella sp. GTDB lineage: Bacteria > Pseudomonadota > Gammaproteobacteria > Pseudomonadales > Pseudohongiellaceae > UBA9145. The sequence goes on from OZ244859.1 coordinate 2,974,264, forward strand.
GACTCTCGCCGACGCACAGCAGCCTGATCGCCCCAATGTCGTCCTGATTCTCGCGGATGATCTTGGCTATACCGATATCTCGCCCTTCGGCGGCGAAATCGGCACGCCGAACATCGCGCGACTCGCCACGGAAGGCCTGTCTTTCACCAACTACCATACCGCGGCGAATTGCGCCCCGGCCCGGGCCATGTTGTTGACCGGAGTGGACAGCCATCGAAACGGCGTGCCCAACATTCCCGAATCGCTTCCACCGGAGCAATTGGCTTACGATCACTACCAAGGTGTGCTCAGCGACAAGGTCGTGACCTTGGCCACCTTGCTGCAAGCGAATGGTTACCACACCTATATGACCGGCAAATGGCATTTGGGGCATACGCTTTCGCTGTTGCCTTCGGCGCGGGGATTCGATCGCACCATAGCCATGGCCGACACCGGCGCGGACAACTGGGAGCAGCGCACTTATCTCCCCATCTACGACCAGGCCAACTGGTTTGCGGACGGCGCGCCCCATACCTTGCCCGACGACTTTTATTCTTCGGAATATTTTATCGACAAGACCATCGAATTCATCGCTTCGAACGAGAGCGGCGATCAACCATTTTTCGCCTACATCCCCTTTCAGGCGGTGCATATTCCGGTGCAAGCGCCAAAAGAGTATTCGGACAAATATGCCGGCGTCTACGACGAGGGTTGGACGGTTCTGCGCGAAAATCGGCGGCAAGCGGCCATGGCCGCCGGCGTGATTCCCGCCGGCTCCGAGGTGGCGGCGACTCCCGGCACCCGGGACTGGAATGAAATGACAGACGAACAGAAACGTTATGATGCAAGGCGCATGGAGGTCTACGCCGGCATGGTGGACGCGATGGACGCCCATATCGGGCGCTTGATGTCGTACCTGGAAAGCATTGGCGAATACGAGAACACGATCTTTATCTTTACTTCGGACAACGGTGCCGCAAGCACCGGCCTGGTGGACTCCAGCGGCAATTCCCCGCTCAATGCCTGGTTTGAGCAGATGGGATACCACACAGACTACGAAACCCTGGGCGAGCGAGGCTCCTGGGTGGCGATTGGACCCAACAATGCCACCATCGCCAATTCACCTTTGATCTATTACAAATTTCACGCCAACGAAGGCGGACTGCGCGTACCGCTGGTGATGTCGGGTCCCGGCATCACCCGGCGCGGCGGGCTTTCCGATGAATTCACGTTCGTGACCGATCTCACACCCACCATCCTCGATCTGGTGGGAATTGAGGACCATGGAGGAAATTGGGACGGCGAAGCTGTCGAACCGATGGTCGGCTCGAGCATGGCCGGCTATCTGGCGGGCACCGCCGAGCGAATCCACGACCCCTCCGAACCCATTGGCTATGAACTCGGCGGCAGCAGCGCGCTGTTCAAGGGCGACCACAAAATCGTGATCAACCGATTCGAACGGAACGAGACGGAATGGAGTCTGTACAATATCAAGACAGATCCAGGCGAGGTTCACGATCTGAAAGACGCCCAGCCGCGCTTGTTCGAAGAAATGCTGGCGGACTACGAGGCTTGGGCGGAAGCCAACCATGTACTGCCGATGCCCGAGGGTTACAATCGTGGACGAGCTATTTTCAGAAATGGATTCAACTAAGAAACCGGGTCGAATAGCCCGCTTTCTTTTAGCCGCAATTGGTCTAACACCCTTATTTGTTTCCGGGCAATCCACAAACGAAGGGGAATGGGCCTACTTCGGCGGCGACAACCATTTCAACCGCTACTCTCCGCTTAATCAGATCGATGCCGAAAATGTGGACCAAATTCGCATCCTTTGGCGCAGGGACGCCACCGCAGCCCCGCTGCAGGACGAATACGATGGATTGGGCAACGAGAAAAACCTGCGTTCAACTCCGCTGCTGATTGACGGCGTACTATACGCGCCCAATATTTTCGGCCTGGTGGAAGCGTTCGATCCCGCGACGGGCGAAACGATCTGGACGCAAGAGCCTTATGCACCGACTTTGGACGAAGCGTTTGGCATCAGTTCCCGCGGCATCGCCCATTGGCGGCAAGGCATCGAGCAGCAGCTCATGGCGGTGCGCGGCGGTTATCTCTACGCTCTCGATCCGCAAACGGGCGAACCTCTATCCGATTTCGGCGCCGAAGAACCCGGCAGGGTTGAACTGGCCTACAGCACTGAGAACGCAAACCGATTTTCGCTCACGACCTCTCCCCTCGTGGTCGGCGATACCGCCGTGATCGGCGGCATGCTGAACGGCGCCGGAGACGGCGGCAGCGTGAAAGAAGCAGCCCCGGAAAACATTCGCGGCTACGATGTCAGAACCGGCGAACTGAAATGGGAATTCAGCGTGGTGCCCCGGCTTGGAGAGTACGGTTACGACACCTGGGAGGACGGTTCCGCCGATTGGTCCGGCGATATCGGCTCCTGGTGCTGCCTGTCAGCCGATGACGAGCTGGGCATGGTTTACGTACCACTGGGCTCTCCAACTTCCGCCTACTATGGCGGACACCGGCCTGGCGACAATCTGTTCGCGAACAGTTTGCTCGCATTGGACGCCGAAACCGGCGAGCGAATCTGGCATTTCCAGATGATTCATCACGACCTGTGGGAGTATGACAACGGCAGCCCGCCCGTGTTGGGTGACATCACCGTGGACGGGCGGGACATCAAGGCGGTCATGCAGGCGAACAAAAACGGCTTCGTTTATGTGTTCGACCGCACAAACGGCGAACCGGTCTGGCCCATCGTGGAAACACCCGTTCCCCAATCCACGGTTGCAGGCGAAGCGACTTCGGCGACTCAGCCGATTCCCACCAAACCACCCGCGTTCGACCGCCAGGGAATCTCGCTGGACGACTTGATCGACTTTACGCCGGCGCTGCGAAACCAGGCATTGGAACTGGTGGAAAATCATACGCTCGGCCCCCTGTACACGCCGCCTTCTCCCTGGGTCGAAAATGGAAATCAGGGAACCATCACCGTGCCGGACGCCTGGGGCAGCGGCAACTGGCACACCGGCGCTTTCGACCCGGAGACCGGAACGTATTTCGCCGTTTCCTACGCCAATCCCGGAAATCTGGGCATCGCACCGACCGACTCCGAATTCGCAACCATGACCCATGCGGTTCCCCCGGAAGCGTCCTACGACGCGCCCAGAATTCAGGGACTGCCCATCACCAAGCCCCCATATGGCCGGGTGACGGCGTTGGACATGAACACCGGCGAACTCCTGTGGTCGGTTGCGAATGGCGATGGACCCCGGAACCATCCCCTATTGCGGGACCTTGATCTGCCTCCCCTGGGCATTCCGAACCGGGCCGCGCCCCTGGTTACCGGGTCGCTGCTGTTCGTGGGAGAAGGCAGCGACGCCGTTATCGGCACCGTGCCGGGCGGCGGCGGCGACTACGACGACCCGGACTCCGGTTACGATGAATCCTGGCGCTGGGGAACGCTGTTCCGAGCCTACGACAAAACTACCGGCGCCCCGGTTTTCGAAATCGACCTCGGCGCGGGCACCACCGGCGCACCCATGACGTATCTGCACAACGGCAAACAATACATCGTCGTCGCGGTTTCCTCGCGGGCAACCGAACCCGAATGGGTGGCCCTGGGCCTTCCCGAGTAAGAACAAATCTTGCCAACACGCTTGCGATTCCCGTATCTTGGGCGTTTTCCCGTGGGAGCGAAGCATGCGCAACGCCTTGTCTCAAGCTGGTTTCGTCAACGGATGGTGGCCAAGTTGCCGCTTCCGGGCATCGTTGTTCGCAATCCTGTGCCTGGCCGCGGCGGCGCTGCCCGGCAATTCGCGGACCGCCAATGCACAGAACGTAAACGAGGGCGTCATCGAAGGCACGGTCGAAAGCGCCGCCGGCCCCGAAGCCGGCGTTTGGGTCATTGCCGAAACCGCCGACACGCCGACGCATTTTGTGAAAATCGTTGTCACCGACGACGATGGCCGCTTCGTCCTGCCCGAACTCCCCGACGCGCAATTCAGCGTCTGGGTTCGCGGTTACGGCCTGGTGGATTCCGATCCGGTTTTCCTTAGGCCGGGGGCGACCGGCGTCCGCTTGAGCGCCTTCGCGGCGGGAGACCCGCTGCTGGCGGCGCAAGTATACCCCGCCAACTATTGGTACTCGCTTCTTGAAGTCCCCGGGCACGAGCAGTTCCCCGGCACCGGCCCGGACGGCAACGGCATTTCCGAGGCGATGCGCAGCCAAGCGCAATGGATCGACATGACCAAGCAACGCTGCCAGCTCTGCCACCAATTGGGCAACAAGGCCACCCGCACGCTGGACATGCTCAGCCATCTCGAATTCGAGTCCAGCGTCGAAGCCTGGCGGTACCGCACGGCAATGGGCGTGCGGGGGCCAACCATGGCGGCCTTCGCCAACCGTTTCGGACCTCTCGGCATGGAATCCTACGCCGATTGGACTGACCGCATCGCGGCGGGGGAGGTTCCACCCACTCCGCCGCGCCCGAGCGGTGTTGAACGCAACATCGTCATCACCCAGTGGGATTGGGGCAACGAATCGTCCTACATCCACGACGAAATCACCACCGACAAACGCGACCCGACGATCAACGCCGGCGGCCTCGTATATGGCGTCGACGGCGGCCATGGCGCCTTGCTGGAACTGGACACCGAAACCCATGAATGGCGGGAAATTGTGATTCCGGTCAGAGACAACCCGGACAATCCCGCGGTTACCCGTTTCGCCCAGGAATTCCCAATACCATCCGCGTATTACGGCGACGAGTCGCTGTGGGAGCGCCCGGCCGACCCCCACAATCCGATGTTCGACGAGCTCGGCCGCGTCTGGATGACGACGAAAGTCAGAGGCAACATCCAACCGGAATGGTGCCGGTCGGGTTCCGACAACAAGTATGCGCAGTACTATGCCCCAAGGGCCAGCACCCGCCAGGCTTCCTATTACGACCCTGCGACGGAAGAATTCGGACTCATCGATACCTGCTACACCACGCACCACCTGCAATTCGGCTGGGGCGAGGAGCGCCGTCTCTATTTCAGCACCCTCAGCGACGTCATCGGCTGGGTCAACACCCGCGAATACGACCGCACCGGCGATGAACAACAGTCCCAGGGCTGGTGCCCGCTGGTGGTGGACACCAACGGCGATGGGCGCATCACCAAGCCTTGGAACCCGCCCGTTGGGCCGATGTTCGACCCCAGCGCGGGCGGCGACTTTGACCCGAATCTCGACACGCGCATGGCGCCGGGCGCGAGCTACGGCATCATCGTCAATCCCGCCGACAATGTGGTTTGGGGTGCCGGCGAGGAGTTCCCCGGCCGCATCTACCGCCTCGAAATCGGCGACAACCCGCCCGAGACCTGCATCACCGAAGTCTACGAAGTACCAATCATCGACGGCGACATCCAGGCTTTCGGCCCTCGGGGAATCGACGCCGACAAGAACGGTGTAATCTGGACGGCCCTGTCCGGCAGCAGCCACCTGGCCAGCTTCGACCGCTCCAAGTGCGAAGTACTGAACGGCCCAAGCGCGGTCACTTCCCAGCACTGCCGGGAAGGCTGGACCTTGTACGAGGCGCCGGGCCCCACCATGCGCGGCACCGACGTCAAAGCCGATTTCCACTATTACAACTGGGTGGACAACTTCAACACCCTTGGCCTGGGCGAAAACATCCCCATCGCCAACGGCACCGGGTCCGATTCACTCAAGGTGCTGAATCCCGAAACCGGCGAATGGGTGGTCATGCGCGTGCCCTACCCCATGGGCTTCTACTCCCGCGGCCTCGACGGCCGCATCGACGATCCCAACACCGGCTGGAAAGGCCGCGCCGTGTGGGCCAACTACGGCACCAATTTCAATTGGCACACCGAGGGCGGCAAGGGAACCACCAGCAAAATGGTCAAGTTCCAGATCAGGCCCGACCCGCTGGCGCGATGAAGGCAAGCATCGCGGGGCGACTTGCTTTGGATGCCCAACGTCAGGTCTGGGTGTTATCCCGGTAGCGTTGGCATGGGGGCTGGCAATGCCAAAAAAGCTCGAATTAAAGGCGATTGCGCGGCAAACAGGAAATCTTCCAGCGACTCTTCCAACAGAAGTTTTAGTGGTGGGAATTGTCGATCACGCGCTGCGTATCGGCGCGGGCCTGGCTTGTTGCCTCGCGCCCTTGGTGCAGCTACCCCTGCTCTACACCTTCGGCACCGTAAACGCGGCCGACGGCGACAACCCCTCGCGCAATATCCAGATCACGCAAACCGAAAACCACGTCGTGATCTTGTGGGAGTACTTCAGCACCGCCCGCATCATCAAGCTCGCGGACGAGCGCACGAAAAATTTCGGCCCCCACTGGCAGGGAGACTCCATCGCCCGCTACGAGGGCGACTCGCTTGTCGTTCACACCCGCAACTTCCGCCCCGAGCAGACCAACCCTTTCCTGCGCGCCTCGGCCGAACTTGAAATCAGCGAAACCTGGACCCGGGTATCACCCGACAAGATGGTGCTGCGCTTCACCATCACCGACCCGCTCGCCTACGCCCAGCCCATCACCGGCGAAGTCGCCCTGCAAAGAATGCCCCCCAACGCTAAACTCTACGAATTCGCCTGCCACGAGGGCAACTACTCCTTTCCATCCATACTCAGAGCCGCCCGCATGGAAGAGCTGGGGCTGCTGCGGTGATCTGTATCTGATCAGCAAACCCAAAGCTCTGAAATCAACTCTGAAGTGAATGCCGGCACGGGACTTCCGAGTTGAACCACACCACCACGCCAACATTCCCCCTTACGTGCCAGCGCCGTGTCGTGGCGATCAAGTGACGCCCATGCCAATTACGCTATTGAGTGAATTTACTCAATAGCGTAATGCAGCCATGGCGAAGTGCGCGAACTCTCTGAACCATAACCTTCAAACCACCCCAAGCTTCAAGTTGACGCGGTCCAGTGGCTTGAGTTTTTGGTCGGGGTCGGGCGAGGGGATGGCGGAAAGCAGCAGGCGCGTGTAGTCGTGTTCGGGCTGGGTGAAAATTGCATCGACGCTGCCCTGCTCCACCACGGAGCCGGCGTACATCACCAGCACGCGGTCGCAGAATTCGCGCACCACGCGCAGGTCGTGGGCGACGAACAGGTAGGTCAGGCCAAGTTCGGCTTGCAACTGCGCGAGCAATTCCAGGATGCGGGCCTGAACGGACACGTCGAGGGCGGAGACGGATTCGTCGCAGACCACGAGCCGCGGTTCGAGGATCAATGCCCGGGCGATGCCGATGCGCTGGCGTTGGCCGCCGGAGAATGCGTGGGGGTAGCGCGATGCGGCGTTCGCGTCGAGTTGCACCTGTCCAAGCATTTCCGCAATCCGCTGTTTGCGCCAGGCGCGGTCGCCGAGATTGTGAATGATCAGCGGCTCCTCAAGGATTGCCTGCACCGTCATGCGCGGGTTGAGGGAGGCGAAAGGGTCCTGGAAGATCATCTGGATTTCCCGGCGCAGCGGCAACAGTTCCTTTGCTGTGAGCCGGCTCAGTTCGCGCCAGCCGTCGCGGCTGCGATAGCGCACGCTGCCGGAATCCGGGTCAATGGCGCGCAGAATGGCGCGAACCAGGGTGGTTTTGCCGGAGCCGGACTCGCCGACGATGCCAAGGGTGGTGGATTCCTCGACATCGAAAGATACCGAGCGCACCACCGCTTTCCCGCCAAAGGATTTGCACACATCGGAAACCGACAGCAAAACGCTCATGGCGGCCTGCCTTGTGAATCCATCGCAAATTCTGGCCCGCCGAATTCGGCTAGCGGTGGCGCGCCTTGGCATTTCGGGCAGTAACCAATCACCCCCGGCAATACCGACTCGCCCTGATCGCTGACCGACACCAACACGCTCATGGCCCGAACTCGCGCACTTGGCGGCCGTCGGCAGTCTCTCGCAGTACGGTGCCCGCGCCCACCGGCGCGCCGACCGCGCCCGGCGCCCAATCTTCCGCTTGGGAACTGTGTGCAACACCAGCACCCGCCCCCGGCATCGACGCCAACAATTGCCTCGAATAAGGATGGCGCGGGCTCTTCAACACTTGCCGCACGCTGCCCGTCTCGACGATTTGGCCGTCGTACATCACGATGACGCGGTCGGCGATTTGCGCCACCACGCCAAGATCGTGGGTGATAAACAACACGGAATTTTTCAACTTGCGGCGCAAAGACTTAATCAGCACAAGTATTTCCGCCTGAATGGTGACGTCGAGCGCGGTGGTCGGCTCATCGCAAATAAGCAATTGCGGCTGGCAAACCAGGGCCATGGCGATCACCACCCGCTGGCGCATTCCGCCGGAGAACTCGAAGGGGTACATGCGCATGCGGCTGGCTACGTCCGTGATGCCGACCTGCTCCAGCATGGCGGCGGCTTCCTCCCAGGCGGCCTCGCGGCTGACGCTGCGATGGCAGAGCACGGCTTCCGCCACCTGGTCCCCCACGCGATGCACCGGCGACAAAGCCGTCATGGGTTCCTGGAACACCATGCTAACCAGCCCGCCGCGCAAAGCGCGCAAGCGCGGGTCGCGTTCTCCAAGCGAGGAAATCGGCAAGGGCGGCTGGTCCAATGGATGCAGCACGATCTCGCCGGAGCTTTGCGCGGACTCCGGCAGCAGGCGCATGATGCTGTTGCCGGTCACGGTCTTGCCCGAGCCGGATTCGCCCACCAGCGCGACGATGCAATCGCGCGGCACTTCGAAGCTGACTTGGTTCAATGCCCGCACCAAGCCGAGCTCGGTTTTGAACTCCACCACCAGGTCCGCAACGCGCAGCAATGGCCCGCTCATGGCTTGCCCAGATTGCTGTAGGGGTCGGCGGCGTCGCGCAGGCCGTCGCCAAGCAGGTTGAAAGCGATCACCGTAACAACGATGAAAGCGCCCGGCAGCAGCAGCCAGGGTGTCAGCACGATGACTTGATAGTTCTGCGCCTGCTGCAACAGCACACCCCAGCTCACTACCGGCGCGCGCAGGCCGATGCCGAGAAAACTGAGCGCCGTCTCGCCAAGGATCATCGCGGGCACCGCCAGTGTCGCCGTGGTGATGATGTGGCTGCTGAAGCCCGGCAGCATGTGCCGGAAAACGATGCGCCCGTCGCCGGCTCCCACCAGGCGCGCGGCAACGACGAAGTCCTCCCCGCGCATCGCCAAAAAACGTCCGCGCACTTGCCGCGCCAATGTGGTCCAGCCAAACAGCGATAAAATGATCGTGACACCGAAGTAGGTCGCAATCGGCGACCAGGCCGCCGGCAAGGCCGCCGACAGCGCCATCCACAATGGCAGGGTGGGAATTGATTGCAGCACTTCGGTCATGCGTTGCACGGCGCTGTCGACCATGCCGCCCAGATAGCCGGCGAATCCGCCGAGCAACACGCCGAGGAAAAGCGTCAGGCCCACTCCCGCCAAGCCGATCGAGAGCGACACCCGCGCGCCGTACAGCACGCGGGTGAACATGTCCCGGCCGAGGGAATCGGTGCCAAACCAGTGGAAGTATTCGCCGCTGTCCGGTTCCAGGCCGAAAAGATGACGATCCGCTGCAAACAATCCCCACATCCGGTATGGCTCGCCCCGGACGAAGAAGCGCAGTTCGTGGCGGGCGCCGGTGTTGTCGCGGTACTCGCGCATCCAGCTTTCGGGATCGATGGTCAGTTCGCGGCTGTAGACAAAGGGCCGCAAATGGAAACGGCCTTCGGCGTCGAAAAAGCGGACCTCCATCGGCGGCGCGTTGATGGCCCTGGCATTGCGCTGCTCGGGCGTGTACGGGCTGATGAATTCGCAAAACAGCGCCAACAGATACAAAAAAATCAGCAAGCCCGCGGCCAGCATCGCCAGCCGATGGCGGCGAAAACGCAACCAGGCCAAGCGCCCCGGCGATAACTGGTCAAGCGCGCTCATAGCGAATCCTCGGGTCGAGCCAGGCCAGCAGCAGGTCGGACAGCAACATGCCGACCACGGTGAGCACGCTCAGCAGCATGATGAGACTGCCGGCGAGATACATGTCCTGGGTGATCAGCGACTGCACCAGCAAGGGGCCCGTGGTGGGCAGGTTGAGCACCACGCCGACAATGGCTTCGCCGGAGATCAGCGCCGGCAGCAACAGGCCAATCGTGCTGATGAAGGGGTTGATGGCGATGCGCACCGGATACTTCAGCAGCAGTTTCAGCGGCGGCACGCCTTTGGCGCGGGCCGTGGTCACGTAGGGCTTGCGCAGCTCGTCGAGCAAATTGGCGCGCATCAAACGCATGGTGATGGCCATGCCCGAGGTGCCGATGACGATCACCGGAATCCACAGATGCGCGAGCAGGTCCGCAAACCGGGCCCAACTCCAGGACGCATTGAGATACTCCGGGGAGAACAGACCGCCGAAACTGAGCCCGAACCAACTATAGCCGAGGTACATCAGGATAAGGGCGATGAGGAAATTCGGTGTCGCCAGGCCGATCAAGCCGACGGTGGTGAAAGCGTAGTCCGCCACCGAATATTGACGCACGGCGGAGTAGATGCCAATCGGCAAGGCGAGCAGCCAGGTGAAAATCAAGGCGCAAACCGAAATCAGCAGAGTGTAGCCCAGTCGTTCCCACACCAGCTCGTTGACCGGCCTGGCGTAGAGGTAGGAAAAGCCCATGTCGCCGGTGATGAAATTGCCGATCCAACCGAGATATTGGATTGGCAGCGGCCGGTCGAGGTTGTATTGCGCGCGCAGATTGCGCACGCGCTCGTCGGACATTTCCACACCGGTTGCCGAAAGCTGGTCGAGCGTGGAGGTGACGATGTCGCCTTCCGGCAATTGGATGATGATGAAGACCAGCACCGATATGGCCGCCAGCGTGGGGATCATGCCCAGCAGGCGGCGCAGCGCGTAGCGCCTCACGGATCGAGATACCAGGTGGCGGGATGGTAGGGCATGGTCCAGCGGATGTCCCAGCCCCAAAGGCCGGATTCAACGACGTTTTTCAGCCGGTTCGATGTCACCACAGGGTGCGGCGCGAGGCCGACGGTGCCGATGGTCCAAAGATTTTCGGCGTTCGCCGCGAGAATTTGCTTGCCCAGCTTGACCCTGCGCGCCGGGTCCATGGTGGTGGCCATTTCCTCCGCCCAATGCTGCAACTGGCGAATTTCCGCGGGCGGCTCCTCGCCCAGGTCGCCTTCGGTGAGATACCAGCGGGACCACTCGCTCCACATCGCCAGGCTGGCGGCGAGCTTGCGCGGCACCCAAAAGTCCGGATTGATGGGGAACAGGATGTCGGTGGTGCGGTCCGCGTGCCAGAGGGTCAGCTCGAATTCGCCGGCGAGGGCCCGGGAATATTGCAGCTCGCGGTCGATCAGGCGCTGGCGCGCATCGATGCCAACCGCGTTCCAGTAGCTGACGACCAATTCCATGGACACCTGCTTGGGGGTTTCGGTATCGACATATTCAATGGTTAGCGTGAGCCTGTCGCCATTGGGAAAATCGCGCCGTCCGTCGCCATCGAAATCCATAAGCCCGATTTCGTCGAGCAGGGCATTGGCCGCCGCGGTGTCGTACCCGGCATAGGCCGTCGCGAATTCCGGTTCGAAGTAATCGCTGTCGGGTAGGACCGTTACCTGACGCGGCGTGCCGCGCCCGAAATAAATAATCTCGTTCATTTCTTCGCGGTTGATCGCCAGCGACAGCGCGCGGCGGAATCTGACATCGTTGAACAGGGCGCGCTTGCGCTCGTCGGGGAAATTCAGGTTCGCCTGAATCGACAGGTCGCTGCCGTGGAGCCGGTTCCAAATGTTGACCTGGATGCCGCTGGCGCGCTCGCCCAGCTTGAGCAGCGGTATGTCCTGGGTGGGCAGGCGCACGCCGGCGAAGTCCAATTGCCCCGCCGACGCCTTGGCCACGGCGACCTGGTTGTCCCGCACATCCTCCGCTTCGATGGCGTCGATATAGGGCAGTTGCCGGCCCTCTGGGTCGATCTTGAAGTAATAGGGATTGCGCTGGAAGGTGTACAGGCTCGGGGTCAAGCTGGATGCCTGGTAGGCCCGCATGGTCGGCTGGTTCACCAAGTCCGGGAACAGCCGGTCCTGCACGCTGGTGGTGATGAAGGCGGACCAACTGCTGAAGCCCATCTCCTCCATCCGCGCATCGATCTCTTCGGCACTGGTGTAAGTTGGGTGGAAGCGGCTGAAATAATGCTTCGGCATGACAAAATATTCGGGGGATTGCGCCACATAATTGATGAACAGGGGTTTTGGTTCGGCAAACGTGAACACCAGCGTCCAAGGGTCGATGGCGTGCAATTGCAGGCCGATAAAGTCGGGCAGGAGCACCGGCATGAAGCCGGGATTGAGTTGCAAGTCATTGACCGAAAACAGCACGTCGTCGGCGCTGAACGGATGCCCGTCGGACCACTTCAATCCGCGCCGCAATGTGACCGTAAGCTGGCGGCCACCATCGTCGTAACGCCAGGATTCGGCCAGATTGGGCAGAATGGTCTTGTGATCCGGCGCGATTGTGAACAGGCCTTCGGGGCTGAAAAACATGCGCCGGTCATCGGCGATGATGCGCGCGGTGCCGCCGTAAGCGCCAATGGCCTCAAGCGGCTCGATCACCACCGGGTCCTCCGGCAGCCGCTGCTCCACCGGCGGCAGATCCAGGCCTTCCAGCACGGGGCTTTGCGCGAAAGCGTCGATGCCGAGCTGCGAGGCGGTCCTGGCGGGCACCAGCCAAGATGCCGGCCAATCCGGCTCGGCGGCCTTTGCGCTATGGCTCGCAAGGCCCGCGCCCGCGCCCAAAACAATCGCCAGCCAACAGCCCGCGCCGAATCCGATTCCGACTCGCGTTTCGCGGGCCGCAAGGAGCACGGGCCGGGCGTTCATGGCGGACTGCTCTGCCTGCTTCGGTGAAACCATGGTTGTGCAGAATAATACAACTAAGGCCACTGGGCACAATGGATTGATGCGGCGCTGGATCGCTTGGATGCGGCAATGCTGCTTGCGAGCGCTCGTATCGCAAATCCGGCGGATTCAGTGTGGATTGGCGCGCGGAGCAAGGTTGCGCTTGAAATTGTTGCGGGAACTGCACAGACTTTGCACGCGCAATGCGCGTCCCGTCACGCTTGAAGTCCGTTTTGCGCGAACTTGAGCAAGATAACTGGAGGTCGAGTTGCACTATATTGCCACCCCCGAAGACTTTGCCGCTGGAACCTTGCCGAAGGCGGTGTTGCGCGCCATGCGTGATGCAATTTCCGACAAAGGCTACGCGGTGGTGGGAGGTCTCGTTTCCGAGGAAACCAGGGAGTTGTTGCTGCCTTCCATTTTGGAAGACGTGGACATCGTGCGCGCGGGCGGCGAACCGACCCCCCACGAGAAACGCACCGGTGTGGGGCATTTGCAATTGGGGCTGCGGCGCCACGCGCCCTACGTCCGCGCCGACCTCGCCGCCAATCCCCTGGTGGAAAGCGTGGTGGCCGAAATTCTCGGCGCCGGCGCCTGGCTCGGTTTTTACAACGGCAATGTCAATTGCCCCGGCAGCACCTATCAACCACTGCATTTCGACCGTCCTTATTCGTGGAAATCGCGCGAGGAAGCGGCGGCCGACGGGCAACCCTGGCCGCCGCCAACGACCACGCTTTCCTGTTCGGTCGCCTTGGCCGATATCACCGCCGAAACCGGCGCCACCCAAATCTACCCCGGCTCCCAGCGCGAGACCGAAGTCGCCACTTGGACCACGAATCGATTGAAAGGCCGCCCTGATCTAATCGAGTCCTGGGGTCCGCCGGCGCGCATGGAAGTGCCCGCCGGGGCGATTTGTTTTCGCGACCCGCGCATGTGGCACCGGGGTGTGCCGAACCTTTCCCAGCGGCCGCGAGCGATGCTTGGGCTGACCTACCACGCCGCCCGGGCGAACCACTGGCGCGGCCGCGTGGCGCATGAGGTATCGGCTGAAAACCGGAAATTGCTCGACAGCGACCCAAACCTGAAATTGCTGGACGAGGGTGGCGTGGGCGATGGCCGGCTGGTCTTTCATTCCAGCGCCCGCGCCGCTTTCGCCGCGGAATCGCCGCACGGAATCAACCGCAATGTGCGCTTCACCGAGGCGGAAGTGAACCATTTGCTGGACGCCCATACCCGAGGTGGAGCGCGGGTTGCCGCGGCGGCCTAGCGAACGCGCAATGCTTGAATCACCGCAACCACCCGCGTGCGCATCCAGCACTCACAACACTTGATTTACGCAAGTTTTATGCAAAGAGACGAACGTAGCCGATGATCCGGGTGCTCTACATCGGCGGCAGCGGTGAGATTTCCTTCGCTTGTGTTGCAGCCGCGGTCAAAGCCGGGCAGCAAGTGACGGTATTCAATCGCGGCCTGCGCGGCGAGCCTCTGCCCGCGCAAGTGGAACAAATCAGCGGCGATTTGAACGACGATTCGGCGTACGCCGCGCTTGCAGCGCGTGAATTCGACACGGTTTGCCAGTTCATCGCCTTCGACACAGCCGCCGTCCGCCGCGACATAGAAAACTTTGCCGGCCGCTGCGGCCAATATGTTTTCATCTCCTCGGCTTCGGCGTATCAGAAGCCCTGGCGCAATGGCAGGATTACGGAAAACACGCCGCTGGACAATCCCTTCTGGGAGTACAGCCGGAACAAAGCCGCCTGCGAGAAACTGCTGTTTGATGCGCGGGCCGCGGGCAGGCTGCCGGTCACCATTGTGCGCCCGAGCCATACCTATCGCCGGCGCGTACCGGGCACTTGCGTGCCGGGGGATCACCTGGTCTGGCGCATGTCCAGGGGCAAGCCGGTCATTGCCCACGACGACGGCCAGTCTTTGTGGACGCTGACCCACGCGGAGGATTTCGCCCGGGCCTTTGTCGCGCTTTGCGGCAATGGGCACGCACTCGGCGAAGCCTTTCACATCACTTGCGACCACGCGCATACTTGGAACGAAATTATCCAACAGGTCGGCGACGCCCTGTCGCTAACCCCCAAAATCGTCCACGTCCCCACCGACCGTTTGCTGGAATACAGCGCGCATTGGCGCGGCCCGATCAAAGGCGACAAGGCCAACTCTCTCATATTCGACATCAGCAAGCTGCGGGCCGCGGTGGGGGAATGGCGTTGTGAAGTCAGTCTGGAAAAGGGATTTGCCTTCGCCACGAAATTGGCCCGTGCCAAACTGGCCGCCGGCTACACCCCCGACGCGCGCCTCGACGCCCTGGTGGACCAAATCATCGCCGACCAACGAAACACGAATTGACTGGGCCAAAAAGTCAAACCAAGGACGCATCGATAGCCACGGCTTGGCCGGATTCAATGGACTCCTGGGCGGCAAGCCCAATCAAAACTGAAAGCAGACCATCCCGCGTCGTCACCGCCGCGGGCTTTTGCAGGCGAATCGCATCGATGAATGCGCGATGTTCAAGAAAGCTCGAGCCATGATGAAACCCGCGGTGTTTTACCCGCGGGTCCATCGGCGCGGGAATCGATCTGGCCGAACCACGCTCACGGGTGCTGACATCCAACTCCTCCCCCGGCACCGTGGTTTCCAATTTTCCGGCGTCTCCGGTCACGGCGATGGTTTGCTCGTGCAGCGAACCCTCGGCGAACATGCAAAGATCCAGCATCGCCCGCCCGCCGCGGTCGAATTCCACGATGACATAGGCGTTGTCGAGAATATCGGGAACTTCACCTTCGTAAACTTCATCAAGATGATTCACCGACTGCGCGCCCGAGGCCAGCACGCGGGTCGGCTTACCCGGAAGCACCAGATTCATCAGATCGAAAAAGTGGCAGCACTTCTCCACCAAAGTGCCGCCGGTGTTGCGGTTGAACCGGTTCCAGTTGCCGACCTTGCGCAGAAACGGAAAGCGGTGTTCGCGAATCGCGCACATCTTCACCCGGCCGACTTCGCGCATATTCCCCAGCAGAGCGCCAATTGTGGGAATGTAACGATATTCCAGGCCCACCCAGACCACTCCCTTGTGCGCCCGCGCCGCCGCATCGACTTCAAGGGCGTCGGCGAGCGTGGTGCACATCGGCTTTTCCAGCAGCACGTGCTTGTCGGTGCCGAATACATCGCGCATGACATCGATATGGGTGTTGTTGGGCGAAGCCACAACCACGGCATCGACATCCGCGGCATCGAGAATTTCCCGATAATCCCCATGGGCGCGCGGCGAGAAACGCTCGCCACAGGCTCGCAATGCCCACTCGCGGGATTCCGCGACCGGGTCCGCCACCGCGACGACCTCCACATCCGTCATCGCCGCCAGGTTGCGAATATGCTCGCAGCCCATCATGCCGGTGCCGATTACGCCATAGCGAATAGTCAAATCGATTCCTCCCATAGCCCAATGATCCCGCCATCAAACCGCATGCGCGGATTTAAGCACGAACTGCACGGTACATCTGCTAGCATTTGTGCAGCGCATCATCACACCGTGCATGGCTGAAAGACGAATGATGGCCCAAATCACAATCCGACAACTACCCGATGAAGTCCTCACGGCGCTTGAGGCCCAAGCCCATGCCCAAGGAATCAGTGTTGATGGTGATAGACGTCATGGAATTGCGTGTTGGCGCTTCCTGATGAACACCCGCGTACTGGTATAGTGGTTATCGGTTTCACAGCGCTTCATGAGAACGGCGCGCCTTTGGAGTCCTATGCCATTCAAGCGAATCCCCAAGCTGATTGCTCCGGCGGTTTTCGCGTTTGCCGCAATCGCAAACGCCCAAACCGGGATGCTTGAGGGCGATTGGCGCTATTACGGCGGCGACAGCGGCAGCACCAAGTATTCCGCCCTGGCCCAAATTGCCGCGGACAATTTCGACCAGCTCGAAATCAAGTGGCGCTGGCAATCGATCGACGGCCGCTTCGACCTCGAGCAATTGAAGGCCGAATACCCGAATCTACGGATCGCCAACGATGTTCCCGAGGTCAGCATCAACGGACTGAAAGCCGCCCCGCTGGCGGTGGATGGCGTGCTGTACATCTCCACGCCTTTGTACCAGGCGGCCGCCGTCGACGCGCTGAGCGGTGAAACGCTGTGGACATTTGATCCCCGCAGCTACGCCTCGGGCATTCCCATCATGATGCTTGGCTTCAGCAACCGGGGGCTGGCGTATTGGACCGACGGCGAACAATCGCGGGTGGTGTGGGGTACCGGCGATGGCTACCTGATCGCGGTCGATGCCGAAACCGGCGCCGCCGCCCCCGGATTTGGCGCCGAAGGCCGGGTGGACCTCATCGCCGACATTCCGCGGGCGCGGCGGCAGGCACCGATCAATTACTCGGTCACCTCGTCGCCGATCATCGTTGACGATGTCATTGTCGTGGGCTCGGCGATTACCGACCAGCCCGACTACAAGGAAATGCCACCGGGCCACGTGCGCGGCTTCGATGTGCGCACGGGCGAGTTGCGTTGGACTTTCCACACCATTCCCCAGCCCGGCGAATTCGGCAACGAGACTTGGGAAGACGGCTCCTGGGAGTACAGCGGCCACGCCAATGTGTGGACGCTGATGAGCGCCGACGTCGAGGCCGGCATCGTATACCTGCCGGTGGGTTCCCCAACCAACGACAACTACGGCGGCCATCGGCTGGGCGACAACCTGTTCGGCAACAGCCTGGTGGCGCTGGATGCCGGGACCGGCGAGCGGCTTTGGCATTTTCAACTGGTGCACCACGACCTTTGGGATTACGACCCGCCGGCGGCGCCCAACTTGATCGATATCACCGTGGACGGCGAAGCGGTCCAAGCGGTCGCCCAGGTAACCAAGCACGGCTTCGTGTTCACGTTCGACCGGATCAGCGGAGAGCCGGTATGGCCCATCGAAGAACGGCCGGTTCCGCCATCCGATGTGCCGGGGGAACGCGCATCGCCCACCCAGCCGTTTCCCAGCAAACCGCCGCCCTTTGAGCGGCAGAATCTGGCAGTGGACGACTTGATCGACTTCACCCCGGAGTTGCGCGAGGCGGCACTCGCCATGTTCGAACAGCACCGCCACGGGCCGATATTCACACCACCTTCGCTCCCGACCGAGGACAGTTTCGGCACGATTCACATGCCGGGATACATCGGCGGCGCCAATTGGATGGGCGCCGCGGTCGACCCGGAAACCGGCATTCTGTACATTCCCTCCGTTGCCACGCCGAGCCGCTCGGGGCTGGCGCTGCCGACGGCGGAGGACGCCAGTTTGAACTATGTGCGCAATGTGACCACCAATCTGCGCCCGCGGGGCTTGCCATTGATCAAACCGCCCTATGGGCAAATCACGGCGATCGATATGAACGCCGGCGAGATCTTGTGGCAGGTGCCGAACGGAATGGGAGCGCCCGGCGTGCGCAACCACCCCTTGCTGGCGGGCCTGGATTTGCCCGCGCTCGGCAATGGCTGGGATCAGGTGCTGGTGACGAAAACGCTGCTGATTTCCGCCCAAAGAACGCCCAATCCGGCGGGCGTCTACCCGCTTGTCGCGCGCGACAAGCGCAGCGGCGCCACGCTCGCCGAGGTGGCGCTGCCGGCGCAGCCCATCGGACCGCCGGTGACTTTCCTGGCCGGCGGCCGGCAACATGTGGCGGTTACCATGCTTGGCACGCCGCCGGAACTGGTGGTTTTGGGTTTGCCATGACGATGAACACGCCAATGCGCATCGTCTGGAGGTCGCCTGGACCTGGCAATCCGCGGACGAGACACTGCGGGAAAACAACGAAGTCTTGCGCGACCGCGCATCGCCGCGCGACCGGTGGCGGGCTATCCATCCTCCGGCACCGCCAGATTGAAAATGGGTATTTCCATCGCTTGGGCGGTCGCGGTCATTCGTCGGTCGAAACTTGCAAGTATGACGGTTTGCCCTTGGTCGATGAGGAACGCGCACGAAGCCAGATGCAGGGAATCAAGGGTTCGCAGCGGTACTGAACCGGGAAACGGCTCAAGCGCCCTCCCCAGCACGCGAGGCGTCAACTCGAGTATTGCAACTTGTCCGAGCAATCGGCGAGCAGCCTCGCCGTGAGACTCCGCCAAACCTCGCGCGTGCAGCGGGGTCCATACCTCGTATTCCAATAGCCTGCTCGAAACAAGCACTTCCCGCCAAAGTGAATCAGGCGGTTGAAAATCCTCGGCGAAAAGGTGGGCGAGTGCAACGGACGTATCAAGGTAGATCATCTGTCGCCGCGGCTGCGGTCAAGATCGGCCAGGATCTCATCCAGCGGGGCGACTGATTCCGGTTTCGGCAGTGGCCCCAAGGTGGACAGTGCGGGTGGTGTCAGTGAGCCGTTGCGAACCATGTCCGCCAAAAAGGCATCGGCAAGTATTGGTGATCTTGTTTCCCTAAGCGGTCCGAGTTCCGCAACGACTTGGTCACGATCCGTAACCAGGATCGTTTCGCCCGACGCGGCAAGACGGACATATTCGCTCAACTTGCTGTTCAGCGCCTTGATGCCAATAGATTTCATGCATTAAAAGTAGCTACCAGTTGCAACTTTGTCAATGAAGGGAAGCCCAGCTGAGATTATCGGGTCATCCTTTCACCGGTTTTTTTTCAGGTCCTGTATCCGAGGTCGTGGACATAGTCCAGTCCGATTGATTCGATGTTGACGGTGCCGCTGCCGCGCATGGCGATGAGCAGCTCCCGGTTTAACAAGTCCAGCACACGCTCCACGCCCGCTTGGCCGAAGGCCCCGAGCCCGAAACAATAGGGCCTGCCGATTCCCACCGCGGTGGCGCCGAGGGCAAGCGCCTTGAACACATCGGTGCCGCGGCGGAAGCCGCCGTCGATGATGATGGGAATGCGGCCGTTGACGGCGGCCGCGACTTCCGGCAGGCATTCGATGGTGCCCCGGCCCGTTTCGGTCGCCCTGCCGCCGTGGTTGGAAACGACGATGCCGTCCGCGCCGCTTTGCACCGCCATGGCTGCGTCAAACGCGACTTCGACGCCTTTGATAATCACCTTCATGTCGGTGACTTCCTTCATGCGTCCAATCACTTCCCAGGTCATGGCGGGATTGTTCAAACTCACCCCTTGCATGTCCAGACCATCGAAAATCGGCTTTGGCTGCCCGGTATGGCAGGCGGCGCATTCGCGGCTGTCGGAACGGGTCATTCGGGATTGGGTTTCGGTGTTGCGTCCGCCGGGCAAATCGACCGTCAGGCACACCGCGGTGCATCCCGCCGCTTCCGCCCGCCGCAACATGGCCACGGTGTTTTCCCAGCGATCCGTCGCATAGAGCTGATGCCAGATGGGAGCGCCGCGGGCTTCCACCACCGCCTCGATGGGTGTGGAGGACTGGGTTGAGAGAATCATGTGATGGCCTTTCTCGGCCGCGGCCCGCGCCGCGCCCAACTCGGCGTCGGCGTGGTAGGCGCCCTGGCTCCCCACCGGGCACAGCACGATCGGCGAGCCGACGTCGGTGCCGAGCAGATTGACCGAAGTGTCCACATTGCTTACATCCACCAGCCGCCGCGGCTTGATCTGGAATCGACTGAAGCCTTCGCGGTTCGCGCGCAGCGTTTCGTCGCTGTCCACGCCGGTTGCCAGATAGCCGAAATGGGCCGGCGGCAAATTCTCCCGCGCCAATGCCTCCATTTCGAACACGTTGATGACGTCGCTGGGGTCGGTCAGCCGTTCTCCCAGGGTTTCCTCCACTTCCTGGGCGAAAGCGGAATAACTCGTAAGCAGGGGACTGGCGGCCAAAAATTGCAGAAACTGTCGACGGTGGGTCATGAGTAGCTCCCGGAAAATTGGATCATCGGCTCATTTCCGGCACTTGAGGCCCGGCACTTGAGGATTTTGCCGATTTTTGTCATGTGACCCGCCACAGGCCGCGCGGCGATGTACGACCGTGCCGGCCGAGATTATCCCGGCCGGCGCTTTTTCGCACTGCAATCCCTGCTTGCCAACTAGCGGTCGCGATAGGTTGCGGTCGGCGGCAGTTGCGCGCCGGACAAGTCGGCGGGAATATCGCGCTCGGCGACGACTCGATGCGAAATCGTGCCGATTCCCTCGATGCTGGCGCTGATGTTTTCGCCATCGACCAAGTAGCCCGAACCGGTTGCGCGCTGCACCCGGCCCGCGCCGGTGCCGCCGGAAGTGCCGCTTTGCAGCACATCGCCGGGGAACACGGTGATCAGGGACGAGGCGTATTCGATCAGCTCGGGGATGTTGTGGATCATGTCGCCGGCCTGGGCTTCCTGCACGGTTACACCGTCAATCACGGTGATCTGGTGCAGGCGCTCCATCGGGTCGCCGTAGAACTCCTTGGGCACAATCCAGGGGCCGTGTGGGGCGAAGGTGTCGTGGCCCTTGCCGACGAACCAGTCCTGGCCCGAACCATAGCCGCCCGGCGGACGGCCGCCGCGGTCGGAAACGTCCATGGCGACCATGTAACCGAATACGTGGTCGTAGGCGCGGGTGGCCGAGATGTACTTGCCGGTCTTGCCGAAGACGATGGCCATTTCCACTTCGTACTCGATTTCGTCGCGGCCGAAAGGCATGACGATGTCTTCACCGTCGCCGATCACCGCGCCGCGGGTGGGTTTCAGGAACAGGTAGGGCACACCGCGGTTTTCCTGGCGTTGGCGCGTGCGCTCCGCCAACTGCTGCGGGGTGCAACCCTCGCAGGCGTGGGTGTAGAAGTTCACCGCCGCGTTCATGATCTTGCTGGGATACTGGATCGGCGCCTGGATGTCGACCGCATCCACCGCGTGCACGTAGTCGGTGTCGGCGCTGAGCAGGTCTCCCTCCACCAGCCAGTTCATGAGTTCATAGAGCCGGTATTTCAGACCGTACTCGTATTGCTCGATCAGCCCGATCATGTCCGCGGGCATTTCCATATCGTTGTAGCGCCAGTCCATTTGCATGGCGCGGTTTGCGCTGTCGATCTCGACGATCAGTGAATCGTCGCGCACGACCAGGCCCACGAAGGGGGTATTGTTCACCGCGAAGGTGCCGACCTTGAAAGGCTCGACGGACTCGGCGGCCTGGGCCAGAACCTGGCCGGAGAATGCGGCAAGCGGCAGCGCCGCGGCGAACAACAAGCCGGAAATGGATTTTCGAATCATTTTCAAACTCCCATGCGGTAATGAATGCGAGATTGGATGAAAGGAATACTTTTCATCGATCAAGTTTCGGGACCACCGAGCATAGGGGCAAAACAAATCCCAGTCAAAACAATGTGCGGGTTCAGCACATGTGAGACAGAGAGGGGCTGTCCTTGTTTTTTTGAAGATACTCGTCGGGGGTCATGAAGTCGAGGGCCTGGTGCGGTCTGACTTGGTGATAGAAGCGTTGATAGTCATCGAGCGCCTGGTTGGCGGCTTCGACGGTGAAATCGCCGTCGTAGCGGTTCCAGAACTCGACGCGGGTGGTGTCGTTGGCGCGTTCGACACAACCGTTGAGTTGGGGCCGCTTGGGGGGCAGCACGAAGAGCTGGATATTCAGTTCTTCGCAGGCCTGCTCGAAGTCGGCGCGGAACTCGCCGCCGCCGTCGACCTGGGCGGAGACGAGGGGAAACGGGAGTTGATCGCGGACGGTTTCGAGGAAGCGTTTGGCGTTGCGCGCGGTGGCGCGGCTGAAGACTTGGACGACCATCTGCTTGCCGATGGGGGAGACGGCCTTGAACTCTTTGAGTTGCTTGCCGTCGCGGGAGGCGGAGAGGTGGTCGATTTGGACGAGTTCGCCGGGTTGCCGGGGCGTCCGCCCCCGCGGCAGGCGCCGGGCGTGCCCGTCGAAGCGCCGCGGCTGTTTGATTTTGACGCGGCCGCGGCAGAAGGCGCAGGGCCGGATGCGGCCGAGGCGCACGCCCTTGGCGAGAATCCGGCCGATGGTGGACTCGCTCAGGTCGACGCCTTCGCGCAACAGCAGGACGCGGAGCTTGCGTTTGCCCATGAAAGGGAAATCGCGCCGCTTGGCCCATACTTGGCGCTCCCGCCCGGCGCTCCATTGCGGCGTGCGGAGGCGTTGCGGACGGCGGCTCTTCGCGCGCAGGCCGGCCGGGCCATCGGACTGGAGGCGCCGGCGCCAGCGGTGGAGCGTGGCGCGTGACCAGCCGACGGCTTCGAGCGCGGTGGCTTCGGAACAGCCTTCCGCGCGCAGTTTGTCGAACAACCCGATCCGGCGCAGACGCTCGCGCGCCTCCGCCGGGAGAGTGTCATTCACCTTGAAGCTGCGGTAGGATTTTACGCGCAGAGACTTGATCTGCATGGTTCGGGCTCCTTTTTGCTTGAACACCAACAAGGATACCCCGATCCGGCGTTCCGGCACGCTCCGGCGTGCCGGGGCGCGCTGCGGATTCCAGTCGCTCCGCTCCTTCCATCCGCAGCGCGCCAAGCCTTCGTCTCCGAACCTGATCAACCGGTTCCGAAGTGCCGAATTCGTCTCACATGTATCTGAACCTATACAAACAAAGCTGCAACACATTGTGTCCCCGCACGATTTTCCGCCATCTTGCCCCGAAAGCGCGATGGTCTCCGCCGCCGGCGATTTCAGTGTCGCAGGGCGACCCGACCGCTCCGGGTGTCCGGACCGGTCGGATTCTGTCCGGTTCCCGTTATTCCGTATGCTGGTAGTGGCCCATCAACATGCCCGTGGCCAGGACGTGACCGTCTATGGCTTCGAGCAACTGATCCTTGTTCAGCCCCGGTTCGAGGCCGAGGTCGGAATCGATCGCGTACACGCGGAAGTGGTAGGCGTGGAGTTGACCATTGTCGGGCGGGCGCGGACCGAAATAGCCGGGCCGGTTCAAGCCGTTGTGGCCGTTGATCGCGCCTTCAAGGCCGTCGACTCCGCTGATTTCGGCGTCGGCGGACAATCCGGCCGGGAGCCCCGGGGCGCCCGCGGGAATGTTGTAGACCACCCAATGCACGAAGGGGTTGGGCATCATGCCGATGTCGACTACGATCGGATCGTCGCAAATCAACGCCAATTGCACGGTGCCTTCGGGCAGGTTGGACCAGGACAAATCGATCGAGGTGTTGTCGCCATAGGCGGAGTTCGCCAGCGGCACCATGCCGTGATGCTCGAACACGGAACTCGTAACCGTGATGGTTTCGGGGATGTCCTGCGCAGATGCGGCATACGCAAAAAGCAGCGCCGCGATGGCGCCGGCAATGGACCAATGCTTTTTCATGGAAAACTCCTCTGGGTTGGACTGGATTGTTGCCAATTTTGGTGTGGTCTGTGCCGCGCACTATTCCACATTTCCGGGCTCGTCGCCATAAATTGCGATACTGTCGAGAATCACGCGGGCTTCGCCGGTGGGGTTCAGCACGCGAACTTCGACCGCGTGATCTCCCGCCGGCAAGTCGTAGCGCCAGAAAAGATAGAAGCGGCGAGTGACAAAATCCGTCGGCCAAAGCGCGGTTTCAACGAGTTCCCCGTCAATCCGAAGTTCGGCCTCGAAGACATGATCCACGCCGCCGTTGGACTGGGCGGTGCCCATCAAGGCAAAACCGATGCCGTTGAAGTCGAACGCGTAAGCATCGCCCAATTCCACAAAGGTGCGCCCGGCGCCTTCTCCGGCGCCAAGTTGGCGCAGTTCTTTGGCGTAATGGTTGGGGAAGGCATCCTCGAACGGCACGGTTTGCGGCGTTTGCAGCGGAATCGTCACGCTGTCCTCCCCCACCTGCCCGCCTTCCCGGCGGATCATTTCCAACGCGTGGCGGTAGGACATGTCATAGGCTTCGTTGAGCGAGATTGTGGTCCAGGCGAAATCGAGCCCTTCCACATCACCCAGGCCCTGTTTCCAAAATGCCGGAATGGCGTCGTATCCCTGAATCGTGGCGAGAATGCCGGCGGCGGATGCCGGGTTGCAATCGGCGTCGTCCCCCGCCCGGGTTGCGATTTCCATGGTTCTGCCGAAATCGCCGTCGCCATACAACAATCCCAACACCACCCAGGCGGCATTGATTTTGGCGTCGATGTTGAAGGGAATGAGCATGCCCCGCGGCCCAAGGTCGGAATGGGCCCATTCGCGGTTGATGCCTTCCCAGGCGAATTTCCAGTCCTCGGGGTTTTCGGCGTGCAAGGCGAGCACATCGTCGATGATCTGGTGAAAGTCGCTTTGCTCGGGAATGACGTTGATCGCGCGCCGCACAATGGTCTCGATGTCGTTTTCGATGAAAGCCAGTGAATACATGGCCGCGATGAAAACGCCGCCGTACCAGCCGTCGCCGTAATTCATGATGTGGCCGATCTTGTCGCTGATGGCAATCGCCGAGTTCACCATGCCCGGCGCCATCAGGCCGGCGAAGTCCGCTTCAATCTGGAAATCGATATCGTCGGCCGCGGGATTGTTGCGCCAATGCCCGGAGTCCGGCGGCGCAAGTCCGTTCAGAATGTTGTAACGGGCCACCTGGTTGGCGAACCAGAGACTGTATCCGGCGTTGGCGAACGCGTCGGCGAAAGATTGCGCGGGCGCGTCGAAGCCTTCGTCTTCGAAGACCTGCACAAAACTCAGGTCCATATAGATGTCGTCATAGGCGCCGGGGCTTTCGGTGAAAGTCTCCAGCAGGTAGCCGTCGTACCAGGGCAATTCGCGCTCGTCTGGAACGCGGGTGCTGTTGAAACGGAACTCGACGGGAAAACCGTAGGTCACGCCGATCGTCTGCGCCGCCCAGGCGCCTTTGATCTTGTCTTGCAATGTCGCCGTCGACAGCGTCACGGTTTCTTCCGCGGCCAGTGCCGAAGCTTGCGCCAGCGCGGCCGCGAGAATCACACCGGCAATGGAGCGGAATTGTCGTTGAATTTCCATTCTTCGTCCCCGGCGCTGAACGGTTGAGCAAAAATTTTGTGCTACTTTCCGATGCAATCGGATTAAGCCATCGTGGGGCGCGCATGCGTGCCCCGAAACCGCGGCGATCCCCGGCGATGATAAAGGGCTGGCGTTCATGGATTCAAGCAATCGGCGCGCCATCGTCGTAATCGGCAGCATCAATGTCGATATGGTGGTGAAGACGCCGCATCTGCCCAAACCGGGCGAGACCGTAACCGGCAAGGAATTTTTCACCGCGGCGGGCGGCAAAGGCGCCAACCAGGCCGTCGCCGCGGCGCGCCTCGGAGGCGAAGTATTGATGCTTGCGCGGGTCGGCGGCGACGATTTCGGCGACGCGGCGGTCGAAAATCTGCGGGCGGAAGGCATTGATACCCGTCGCGTTACCCGCGCCGAAGGCCTGCCGACCGGTGTGGCCCTGATCAGCGTCGACGAGCGCGGCGAAAACCAGATCGTGGTCGCCCCCGGCGCCAACGACAGTCTTGGCCCCGATTTCATCGAAAGCGCCTTCGCCGATGTGCGGGAAGCCTCGCTGATCCTGCTGCAATTGGAGATTCCGCTGGAATCGGTGCAGCAGGTCCTGCGCCTGGCGCGGCAAAAACACTGCCGCGTCATTCTCGATCCTGCGCCGGCGCGGGAATTGCCGCGCTCTATGCTGGAGCGGATCTGGCTGCTGACCCCCAACGAAATCGAGGCGGAAACGCTCAGCGGCGTCAAGGTCGATGATGCAGACACCGCGCGGGCCGCGGCGGAAAAACTGTTGGCCGCGGGCGCGGAGAATCTTGCCGTCACGTTGGGAAGCCGAGGGGTGCTGTTGGCCAATGAGCATTTCAATGAAGTGATTCCGGCACCCAAAGTCGATGCCGTAGACAGCACCGCGGCGGGCGACTGCTTCAACGGCGCGCTCGCCTCCGCGCTGGCCCAAGGCCACGGCCTGCCGGAATGTGTTCGCTTCGGCTGCGCGGCGGCGGCGAAGTCCGTGACCCGGCGGGGCGCCCAAAGCTCGCTGCCGTTTGCCCGCGAACTGCAAGACTGGCCAATGGCCGCGAACGTTGACGGCAACAATCCGGGGCGCGTTTGATACGGAAATTTTTGTGCTGGCGAGGAGATCCCGCGACTTCGCGCGGGTTGACCGTTGCCCACGTCATTCCGCGCGTAGCGCGGCGAAGTCGCGGAATCTTGTTGGCGAGGCGGGATTTCCATCGGAATGGCCATCAGTGCGTTCAGACATAAATCGGCATAGACTGCGCTTTGGCTCCGTTCGAGGCGACCAACATGTGGAAGCGAATCCCCAAAACGATCGCGCAAGCGCTGCTGGCCGCCGCGCTGCTTGCGGCCTGCGGCCCGGAACAGACAGCGACGCCGCCCGGGCCAACCGGCGCCGCCGCGCCCCGCATCGCGCTGGTCATGAAGTCTCTGGCCAACGAGTTCTTTATCAACATGGCCGATGGCGCGCGGGCGCATCAGGCCGGCAGCCCCGAGCGCTATGAATTGATTGTCAACGGCATCCGCAACGAGAGCGACCTGGCGCAACAGGTGGCCCTGGTGGACCAGATGATCAGTTCCGGTGTCGACGCCATCGTGATCGCTCCCGCCGACTCACAGGCCCTGGTGCCGGCGCTGTCGCGGGCGGCCGCGGCGGGCATTGTCGTGATCAATATCGACAACCGCCTCGACGCCGAGGTCCTGTCCGAATACGACTTGCGGATTCCCTTTATCGGGCCAAGCAATCGGGACGGCGCGCGCATGGTCGCCGAGTACGCCTTGCGGGAATTGGAGCGCGGCAGTCAGGTGGCGATCCTCGAGGGAATTCCGACCGCTTTCAACTCCATCGAGCGCAAAACCGGTTTCGAACAAGCGGTGGCGGCGGCGGGCATGGAACTGGTCAGCCTGCAAAGCGGTGCCTGGGATCAGACCCGGGCGGCCCAGGTGAGCGCGGCGATTCTGGCCCAGTTTCCCGAACTGGACGCGATTCTGGCGGCGAACGACAACATGGCGCTGGGGGCGGCGTCGGCGGTTGCCGCGGCGGGGCTGGATCAAGACATCATCATTGCCGGGTTCGACAACATTGGCGCAATACATCCCCTGCTCGAATCGGGCGCCGTTGCCGCCACCGTGGACCAGTTCGGCGACCAGCTTGCCGTGTTCGGAATCGAATACGCGCTGGAAATCCTTGCTGGCGGGAACATCCCCGCGGACCGGGAAACCCCGTTGGAACTGATCACGGCGGAATCCCCGAGGCAGTAGCCGGAGCATGGCGTGACCCCCCGAATCGCCATTGCCGGATTGCGCAAACGCTTCGCCGCGCCGGTGCTGGACAATGTAAGTCTCGACATCGCCGCGGGCGGCATTCATGGCCTGGTGGGCGAGAATGGCGCGGGGAAAACCACGCTGATTCATATTCTGGGGGGCCTGCTGCAAGCCGATGCCGGGCAAATAGCACTTGATGGCAATCCCTATGCCGCCAAAACCAGGCGCGAAGGTCTGCGCGCGGGCATTTCGCTGGCGACCCAGGAATTGAGCTTGATCGAAACCCTTTCGGTTGCCGAGAACATCCTGCTGAGTCGGCTGCCGCGGAAAGCCGCCGCGCTGGACCGGCGCGCGCTGAATCAAAAGGCGCGCCGGCTCATGAACCAGGTCGGGCTTGACGCGGTCGATCCGGCAACGCCGGTGGCAAGACTCGCGCTGACGGAAAAGCAATTGGTGGAACTGGCCAAGGCCCTGTCAATGCCGGAATCCAGCTGCAAATTGCTGATTTTGGACGAACCGACTTCGGCCCTGACCGCGCCCCAGGCGGAACGCATGCACGAAATCGTCAAAGCCAAGGCGCGCCGCGGCCTAGGCGTGATTTACGTATCCCATCGCCTGGACGACATCCTCGCAGTGTGCGACACGGTTTCAGTGCTGCGCGACGGCAGAATTGAACTGAACGCGCCATGCGAAACACTGACCGGCCATGACTTGATCCGCGCGATGTCCGGCGAAGAGCCTGTTGCGGATGGCGAGCTGCGCCCGCGGCAATTTGGCCCGCCGCGGCTCAAACTCGAACGCCTGTCAAGCGAGGAATATCCAGAACCGCTCTCGATGACCTGCCGGCGCGGGGAGATAATCGGTTTGGCTGGCCTGGCGGGGGCCGGACGCTCGGAATTGCTGCACACGATATTTGGCCTGGCCCACAAGCGCGAAGGCCGGGTCGAACTGCACGATGCGGAAAGCAAAGTTGAGATTGACTCGCCCGGCACCGCGGTCGGCAACGGCATGGTCCTGATCGCGGAGGATCGCAAAACCCAGGGCATTTTCGCCGGCAAACCCGTTGGCCTGAACGTTACCATCTCGAGCTTGGGCAAACTTGGCGCCGCGCTGGCGGCGATCATCCCAAAACGCGAGCTGCGCACCAGCAGGGAATGGATCGCCAAACTCAAGGTGAAGTGCGCCGGGCCGCGGCAGCGCATTGACCAGCTCAGCGGCGGCAATCAGCAAAAACTGCTTCTCGCCCGCGGGCTGCAGGCGCGGGCGGACGTGTGGCTGCTCGACGAGCCCACCCGCGGCGTCGATGTCGGCGCGAAACTGGCCATTCACAAACACTTGCGCGAAATGCGCGACCGCGGCGCCACGCTGTTGCTGGCATCGAGCGATCTGGAAGAGCTGATGGCGCTATGCGATCGCATCCTGGTAGCTGTCCAAAGGCAAGACCGCGGCCGAGTTCGAGCGCGGGCAATGGCGCAAGGACTTGCTGCTGGCGGCGGCATTTAGCGAACACCAAGGCGCGCAGAAAAACCAGCCGCAAGACGCGCCAGACGCGGTGCATTGACCTTGAATCCGCGCTGGGGCGAACAGGTGGGTTGAGACCGACGTGAACCATGTATTGCAAAAACTGAGCGCCGCGTTCGAGGAACTGTTCATCTTCCTCGCCCTGGTTTTTCTGATCGCTTTTTTCGCCCTTACCGCGGAAAACTTCCTCGGCGGCAACACCCTGGCCGCGATACTGACCCAATTGCCCGCCTTGACCGTGGTCACCATCGGCATGACCCTGGTGTTGATCAGCGGCGGCATCGACCTGTCGGTGGGTTCGGTTATGGCGGTGAGCGCCGCGGTCATTGGGGTGCTGTTCACCGCCTGGGAGTTGCCGCTGGCGCTGGCGGCGGCGCTGGGGATTGCGGCCGGAGGCTGCGCCGGCCTGGTCAACGGCATGCTGGGCAGCTATTTGCGCCTGCCCATCTTCATCGTGACCCTGGGCATGCTCGAGGCTGGGCGCGGCATCGCCTACATGATCACCGGCTCCCAAACCGTTTACATCGGCCCGGCGATACAAGGGCTGTCCCTGCCCATCTCCGGCCTGGGTGTTTCGCCATCGTTTCTGATCGCCTTCGCGCTGGTGATCGTGGCCCATTTGGCGCTGACGCGCACCGTCTACGGCCGTTACCTGATCGCCATCGGCACCAATGAAACCGCCGCCAAAATCTCGGGCATCCGCACCGAGCCCTATCTGGCCTCGGCATTGGTGATATCCGGCCTGTTGGCGGGGCTCGGCGGACTCATGAACGCGGCCTATCTCGGCGCAGCGGACCCAAACGCGGCCATCGGACTGGAACTGTCGGCAATCGCCGCGGCCGTCATCGGCGGCACCAGCCTCATGGGCGGGCGCGGCTCGATCATCGGCGCTTTCATCGGCGTGCTGATCATCTCGGTGCTGCAAACCGGTCTCGCGCAACTTGGCGTGTCCGAGCCTTTCAAACGGCTGATCACCGGGCTGGTGATCATCCTCGCCGTTTTGCTCGACCGCTGGCGCACCCGTCATTGATTTCCGCGGCATCGGGCGAGTCATGCCCCGGCCCTGCAGGTTCAAACCAATCTTCGCGTAAATTGCGGGCTGGTGGGCAAGGTTGATTGAAGCGCGCTCCGGCCCGTACACTGCCGCCATGAAAATTCTGGCGGTCGGCGACATACATCTCGGACGCGTGCCTTCGCGCATTCCGCCGGACTTTCCTTTGGCGCCGACGGACCTGTCTCCAGCCGCCGCCTGGCGCGCGAGTTGCGAGCTCGCGATTAACGAAAATGTCGCGGCGGTATTATTGGCCGGCGATGTTATCGAAAGCGAACGCGATTTTTTTGAAGGTTTTCGCGCGCTCCAGGCCGGCGTTGAGCAACTCGCCGAAGCGGGCATCGAAGTATTCGCCGTGGCCGGCAATCACGATGTGGAGGTCTTACCGCGGCTTGCCGATGCGCTTGGCACCGGTGCGGGATTCAGCTTGCTCGGGCGCGGCGGCAAGTGGGAATCGCGCGAAATTGGATCGGTCCGAATCTGGGGTTGGTCATTTCCCACCAGGGAAGTGCGCAACAGTCCGCTCGATGGCGCCAGTTTCGAGCATGGTTCGGGATTCGAGCTCGCGCTGTTGCATTGCGACCTCGACGCACCAGGCAGCCCATACGCGCCGGTGGCAACGCGGGAACTCGACAGCACAGGCTTCGACGCCTGGCTGCTCGGACACATCCACGCGCCCCACACATTGGGGGCGAAATCCCCCAAGGGCTATCTCGGCTGCCTGTCGGGAATGGACCCCGGCGAACAAGGCCCGCGCGGCCCCTGGCTGATGCGTTTCGAGGGCGAACGCCTGGTCGCCATGAATCAAGTTCCGCTCGCACCGTTGCAATGGCGGAGCCTGGAAATCGATGTCGGAGAACTGAACGAAATTGGCGCATTGGAGACCTTTCTGGTTGCGCGCGTGAAAGAATTCGACGCGCAATATTTCGCTGGCGAAAGCGTGCCGCTTGCGGTGGGGCTGCGTGTGCGATTCAGTGGCCAAACGGCGTTTGCCGGAGAATTCTCCGAGCGCCTGGCGAGCCTCAGGCAGGAACTGCGCCATTTTCCGATTGGCGCGCGCGAATACTTCATCGAACATTGCGAAGCCGCGGTCTTGCCGACAACCGATCTGCGGGAACTCGCCCAACGCACCGACCCCCTCGGCCTGCTGGCGGCGCGGCTGTTGCTGCTCGAGCGCCCGCCGGACGACGCCGAACGGACGCGGCTCATTTCCGAGGCCAAGTCGAAAATGCGGTCCAATATGGCGGACCATAAATGGACCGCGCTCAAGTCCACCGACCAAGAACTGGACGACGCCCGCATCGCCGAGCGCCTGCGCCGCGCCGGCAACGCGGCCTTGCTCCAGCTGCACTCCCAGCAACAGGCTGAATCCGCGTGAAGCTGAAGCGCCAACCCTGTTCAGTCGACGCAAGCGTCAACCCCAACGCCGGCAACAAGTTGATTTCAGACAAAAATGCAGCCCTTGGCCTTTACCGGCAAGTGGAGCGCTGCTCACAGCGCGGACTGCAGGCGGAACGCGCGTGAAACTCCAACGCCTTGTCATCGACCGCCTGCCCGGGATTGCCACAAGTTTTGCTCTCGCTGGGCTCGCCGACGGCGTCAACCTGGTCACGGGGCCGAATACCATCGGCAAGTCGAGTCTGGTGCGCGCTTTGAAATATCTTTTGCGCGAACCCGAACGGGGCGACCCGCCACTGGTGCTGTCCGCCGAATTCGCCAGCGGTGATTCACGATGGCGGGTTGAACGAACCGGCAGCGACACCTTATGGACCCGGGATGGACAGTCCGCCGCGCGGCCGCCTTTGCCGACGACGGAAGAACTGGGCCGCTATTGCATGTCGATGGAAGATCTCATCGTGGCGGGCGCCGCCGACGAGGCCCTCGCCGGAGAACTGCGGCGCGCGCTGCGCGGTGGTTTTGATCTAGGTCAGGCGCGCCAGCCTACCCGTCCGCGCCACGGCAACCCTGAGCATAGGCAATTGCAAGAGGCCCGCAACAATCTCAGGGAGGCGGAACGAAACGCCAAGGCCTTGAGCGAACGCGAGGACCGGCTGCCGGAGCTCGATATCGAGATTCAACGCGCGCGCGCGGCCGAGGCGCAATGCCGGGCGATACAGGGCGCGCAAGAGCTTTGCGGGGTCATAGCCGAGCACGCATCCAGACAGGCGGCATTGGAGCGGTATCCGCCGGACATGGACAAGCTGAGCGGCAGGGAAGCTGAGGAAATCGATGCGTTTCAAGTTCGGCTCAGCAAGATTCGAGACGACGAAAAGCTCGCGCAATCGCAGAAAGCCGGTGCGGAAGGCGAAATCAACCGGCTCGGCTTTGCCGGGAAAAGCCTTGATGACGCGGAGCGAACGCAAACCCTGTTGCAAGAGAAGTTGCGCGAGATCGAGAAATTGCGCAGCGAACTTGAGCGCTTGCGAAAAGACGAAACAAGCCAACGCGCGATGCAGGAAGACGCCGCAAAGGAATTGGGCGGAAACGGAGCGCCGCAACTCGATTTTGCCGCGCTTTCCAACGCCGAAAAACTCGCGGCCAGACTGGTGCATTTGCAGGCGGCGCAAAACGAGTTGGAAACCCGCATCGAAATTGCCGGTGCCGCGCCGGAAGCACAGGAAATTAAACAGCACGAAAAAGCGGTCGAAGCGCTGCGGGATTGGCTCCGAAGCCAAGCGAACCCACACTCCGGGCGCCCAAGCAAGCTTGGCTGGATGGCTTCGGCTTGCGCCACGTTGCTGGCGGTGGTCGCCGGTTTCACCTTTGCCGGCGGCTTCGCGGCGATGGGGGGCTTGCTGGGGCATCCGCTGGCCGGCGTCGGCTGTTTGTTGCTCAGCGCGCTCCTGCTTGCTTTGGCGGGGCTGAAATTTCGACCCGCGGCCAGCCCGAAGCAAGACCTTGCCCGCGAACAATTCAAAGCAACCGGCCTGACTCCGCCTGCGGTATGGCGAGCGAAGGAGGCGGAGGAGCAGTTGCGGACGCTGGAAGAAGCGCTTGGCGGCTTGCTGGCGCGGAAAAAACTCGCCGAAGGTGCGGAAACGCTGCGCATCGAGCTTGCGAAAAACACAGAACAGTTGAAGCAAACCGAGAATGAACGGGCGCAACTCGCCGAAGCCGGTGGATTCGACCCAGCCATGCCAATCACCGCATACGAGCGCTTCATCCGCCTTGCGCAAAATTGGGACCGGGAACGCGCGGCGTCGCGTGAAACCAAACAATTGCTCGCCAAGTGCAAGCACAAGCTTGCCGCGGAAGCCGCGGCACTTGGCACGCTTCTCGCCCCTTGGATTGGCGCGGACCAAACGGAGCAAATCGATACCGATTCTCTCAAAGCCAGCGCGGCGGCATTCGGGGAGCGCCTCGGGCAAGCGCGGAATCAGACCGAAGCACTGCGCGGTGCCGAAAACCGCATCGCGCATTGCAAGCAACAACGCAAGCAAATTGAACAGGATATCGACGCGGTGTACCAGCGGGCCGGGCTTGCGTCGGGGGACGAAGCCGCGCTGCGTGAACGATTGGACCGACTGGATGCCTGGAAGCAGACCAGAAGGGCACTTGCC
Source organism: uncultured Pseudohongiella sp. (assembly GCA_965221015.1). Classification (GTDB taxonomy): domain Bacteria; phylum Pseudomonadota; class Gammaproteobacteria; order Pseudomonadales; family Pseudohongiellaceae; genus UBA9145. The sequence continues at coordinate 3,008,366 of OZ244859.1, forward strand.
GACTGCGATTCCCGCGCAACGCATATTCGCAAAGGCCTGGAGCGCGAAGCGCAATTGTGCGAACTGGCCGAAGCGCAAAACGAGGCGGAATTGCAACAGCTTTTGGATGCCGCGCAATCGACGGCTGCGCAACTGGAAGCCCTGACCAAGGAGCGCGAACAAATCCGCGCCGACATCAGACACGCGGAATCCGGCGGCACGATCGCCGACAAGTTGGCAAATCGCATCGCGGCCGAGACCGCCCTCGAAAGCAAGCGCGATGAAATGCTCGACGCGCTGGCCACCAACTTGCTGCTGGATCAGGTCGAAGCGGCTTACTCGGCGGATCACGAACCGGAGATCTTGCGCGAGGCGCGCAATCTTTTCCGCCAGGTCACGGCCCACGAATTCGACCTCGAACTTAAGGAAGACGGCGGTTTTCTGGCGCGCGATCTAAAGCAACAGGCGCTGCGCGCGCTCGATGAGCTTTCCACGGGCACGCGCATGCAGTTGCTGCTCGCGGTGCGCGTCGCCTGGGTGGCGCGGCACCGGTCGTTGCCGCTGATTCTCGATGAAGCGCTCACCACCAGCGACGAAGAACGCGCCTCCGAGCTGCTGCGCTGCCTGCGCGCGTTGGCCAAAGCAAGCGGAGTGCAGCTTGTCTATTTCTCGGCGCGGCGCAGTGAAGCGGCGCTGTGGCGGGCGGCGCTCGGCGACGACGTGCGGGTGATTGATCTCGGCAAAGCCAGGGAGCGGTCGGCGAGTGCGAAACCCGACGTATTCGCGCTGGAACCGCGCCCGCCGATTCCCGAGCCCAAGGGCGATGCGGAGGACTATGCCCAGGCGCTGGGTGTCCCGGCCATCGACCCCCAGCGCGATGCCGGCGAGATTCATCTGTTCCATCTGCTGCGGGACGATCTCGGGCTGCTGCATGAGTTGCTGCAAAACTACCGCTGCACTTCTCTTGGCCAACTTCAATCGATGCTGGCAGATGAAACACCACTTGCGAATCCGGCGAACGAGGCCTGGCGGACCCGTCTGCGGTTGCGGTGCAAAGCCGCGAAAACTTGGCTCGAAGCTTGGCGCCAGGGGCGCGGCAAGCCGCTCGGCAGGAACGAACTGGAAGCCAGCGGCGCGATCTCGGAAACCTTCCTCAATCCGGCTGGCGCATTGCTGGCCTCACAGGCCGACGCGGGCGAGGCCAAAGTCTTTCTGGAATTGCTGCGCGACGGGGCGTTGAGGGGCTTTCGCGCCAGCAAAATCGCAGAGCTGGAAGACTGGCTGCGCGAAAATGGATTTATCGATGACCGGCCCCCGCTTTCGGCCGACGAACGGCGCGCGCGGGTTATGCGCCAATGCGAAGTCCCAGGCGGCGCGGACGCCGCCGACATCAATCAATGCCTGGACTGGCTGGAAGCTGGACTGACCCCGGCAAGACTTCGGGGCATGCCCCCCCGCTAGCGTATGCCGGAGAATTCGTAGGTGGCGGAGCAGGCGCTGGATTGGTTGATGAACCCGACTTGCATGGCGAGCAAAGTCTCGGACGGCATGCCGATATAGTCCAGGGTCCACGTTCCGCTGCTGGCGTCGGAGGACCGCCAGGTGCCCTCGGCGGCCAGATTGGCGCTTGAATCGTCCAGGCTGCCCGCGAGTTCCAACACTTGGCCGTAGAAGTTGTCGAAAGTCCATTCGAGCGATCCATCGTCCGCCGCCGAGGCGGTCAGGGAGGTGGTGTCGATCAGCGCGACGCTGCCGATGCAATCGTGGGCGCCGTTCAGCACGATGCTGCCGCCCTGGAACACCTGATTCAGCAATCCGCGGTCAACCGCCGCCGGGGCTTGTTCGACCGCGCCAAGCGCCAGATCGTAATTGAATTCGGTCGTCACCGTCGAGCCGTCAACGTCGAGCACAACCGAGTCGCGGAAGGTGTCCGACATTTGCCCGCCGCGGTCGACATTAATTTGAATTTCATAGGGGCCGATCAGCAACTCGTCGAATTGCACCGTCATATCGCTGCCCATGAGGGTCTCGGTCCAGCGCTGGCCATGGCCGATGGCGGCCACCGTGGCGGTGGCGAGGTTGGACCCGCGCGTCGCCATGCTCGTGGGGGGATCAACCAGCCCGGCAAATTCCAGCGTTGACCGGCAGCCGCTGGTTTCGTTGTCGAATTCGACGCGCGCACTGATCGAGCGCGGCGTCGGCGCCCGCAAATCAACAAGATTCCAGCCACCCGTCGAACCGTCCGAGGAGCGGAATTCTCCCGCGGCGGCAATCGGTTCGGAACCATCGACGATGTTGCCGCTCAATTGCAACTCCTGGCCTCCGAAATTGGCGATGGCCAGCTCCATTTCGGACTGGTTTACAACGATGGCCAACTCGGAGCGCACCGCATCCATGGCCCCCGCGCCAATGCATGCGCCCGGGGTCATGCTCGCGACGCCGGTGTAGGTGCGGTTCAATGTCGAGCGCACCACCGCTTCAACGACCAGGTTCCCGCGCAGGATGCTCACCGGCGCGGTGATGTCGCCCGCGTCATTGACCACCTGGATGGGATAGGAATAACCGCCGATCTCAACCCCTTCGCTGACGAAAGTCACGTTCAGGTCGTAGGTGCCCAACGGCACCTCTTCAAATGCGACAAGACGGGTTTCCTGATTGGCTTCGGCGCTGAAAACGCCAAGCTCGCCGGCCAGCTCGATGGTGCCGATGGCGCCGGCGGGGATATCGGCGCGCGATGCGGCTGGAATGCGCACGATCATCGCGCCTTTTGGCGGCTCCGGCGGAGGCGGCGGTGCAATCACAACAGGTTCAAGTTCGGTATCTTCCGAATCGACAACCGGCGCGGAACCGCCCATCCCTTCGCCCGCCTCGCAGGCCGCCAGCACCAACAAAAAGGGAACCGCTAATTCTGGCCGCCAAGCCGCACGTGGCAGTAAACCGGTGATCCCCATACGCGATTCCGTTGTTGAGTTTGACTATGACTATATATTGACCAGACCGCCGACCATTACCCCGGTCGGTTCGCGCCGTCGAAATTTGACTGTCTCGATTTTCGCTTTCGCTGTTCGACGTAACGCGATACTGTACGAAAGAAGCATCGTATAAACAAGGCGCGATAATCGTCAAGCGCAAAATTTCCAGAATTGCCGCCCTTGGGCGCAGGGGAGATTGCGCATTGCCGCCGCTCCGGCCCGCGGCCGCCATTTGGCGCGGCTTCCGGTCCGGAACAGAACCGCCGCGGCTTGGGCTGGATTTTTACACCGGCTAGCGGTACATTCCGCGCTTGCAACGGTGGCTTGATCGCGAGCGCCGCGCCGCAAGCCGCTGGTTGCCAAACAGCCGACCGCGAGGTGCGCAACTTTCGCGCGGAACTTGCCCATGGCGAAACTCGCCTCAATTGTCCAAGTAGTGGGAAGTCGTGTATAGCAGCCAGCGGCCGATTCCCGAGCGCGCGCGGGGGGTCGCGCAAGCGGTTTGGGCGCGCGCCATGGTTCAGGCCGCGCGAGTCAAACCCTTGCTTCAGCGGCTGGCGCGGATCTTGCGGGAGGCGGCGCAAAAGGTCTGGCAACAGTCCTTGCGCATTTGGTTTCGCATCTCCGCGCGATTGTACGCCGCCATCGGCGTCGCCGTGGCGCTCACCTTCGTCGCCAGTCTGACCGCCTGGCTTGCCTTCGACCGCATCGCCGACTCCCAAAGCGAAGTCAACGAAAACAGTATCCCGCAACTGGCGGCTTCCTTCGCTGTCGCGCAACAAGGCAGCGCCCTGGTGGTGGCGGCTTCGCGTCTCGCCGTGGTCGCGAGTGAAGACGAACTGGAGGAAGTCGTCGCCGGCATCAACAGTCAGCGCCAGGCCTTTGAAACGCAATTGCTTGAACTGACCAGCCAAAGCGGCGAACGATTCGGCACGGTGCGCAGCCAGGGTGGCGCGCTGATCGCCAATATCGACGCGATTGAACGGGCGGCGGCGGAGCAATTCGAACTGGCCGGCCAGGAGCGGCAGTGGCGCGGATTGCTCATGGACCTGCAACAGGATGTCGAGCAATTGCCGGGCAGTGTGCCGATGGCGCTGCGCGACGACGCGCTGGCGGCGGTCAACCTGTTGACCAGCGCCATGGTGGTCACCGACGCGGCATCCCTGGAATCGCTGCGGGAGCGCTTCTCCGAGTTGGTCACCAGCATTCGGGTCAGCGCCTCGGCGCCCGGTGTGGGCAGTGGCGCGCGGGATGCGGTGGGATCGGTGGCCGACCGTCTTTTCAACCTCGAAAACTCGCAACAGGCGGCATTCGGATTGCGCGCGCGGCAAATCGGCATGATGCAGCGCGAGCAGGATTTGCTGGCGGCGAACCGCGTGCTCTCCGGCGAGCTCATCGCCGAAATCAATTCCCTAGTGGAAGTCGTGGAAGAGAGCGTGGCGAGTGCGGCGCTGTCGTCCGAAGACGCCATCGCCACCAGCCGAAACCTGCTGATCACGATCAACGGCATCAGCGTGGTCGGCGCGGTTCTGGTCGCCTGGCTCGTCGTTGGACGGCTGTTGCTGCGCCGCCTGGGACGCTTGTCCGCGAGCATGCAATCGATGGCCGACGGCGATCTCGAAGCGGAAGTCGATATCCGGGGCCGGGACGAAGTGGCCGACATGGCGGCGGCGCTTGAAGTCTTCCGCCGCCACGCGCTGGAAGTGCAACGCTTGAACCTGGTCGAGAAACTGGCCGAACAGTTGCGCGAAAAGAATGGACAACTCGAATCCGCGCTGTCCGACCTGAAGCGCGCGCAAAACCAGATTATCGCCCGGGAAAAACTTGCCGGGCTGGGCGAGCTCACCGCCGGCGTCGCCCACGAAATTCGCAATCCGCTCAATTTCGTGAAGAATTTTTCCGAAGTCTCGGACGATCTGGTGGCCGAACTGAAAGAGGAACTCGAATCCGGCGAGAACAGCTTCAGCAAAAAGCAAAAGGCGGTGATCGAGCCGATCACCGAGAATCTGGCGGACAACATTAACCGCATTTGCGCCCATGGCGCCCGCGCCGAACGGATCGTCAGCCATATGGTCAATCTCGGCGCCAGCACCGGAAAACGCCAGCCGACGAATATCAACCGGCTGCTGGAGGACCAGGCGGGAATCGCCGTTCATGGTTTCGAGGCGACCAACCCGGATATCAAGTTCAACGTGGAAAAAAGCCTGGACCCCACCATTGGCGTGGTCGAGCTGGTTCCCCAGGACATGGGCCGGGTGTTCCAAAACCTGGTCCACAATGCCTGCTACGCCGTGAACGAGCGCTACCTGGCCGAGAAGAAGGCGAGAAAAAAACGGCGCGAACCCACGATCAGCCTGACCACCCGACTCGTCGACGACAAGGTTGAAGTTCGCATCCGCGACAACGGCACCGGCATCCCGAAGGATCAGGTGGAAAAGATTTTCCACCCCTTCTTCACCACCAAACCGACGGACCAGGGCGCCGGGCTTGGCCTTTCGATTTGCAACGACATCCTGCGCGGCCACGGCGGCACGGTGCAAGTGGAAACCGGCTTGGGCAGCCATACCGAAATGATCCTGGAAATACCGGGCACGGCAGCCGGCGGCGCCGGTGAACGGGCCAGCGCCGAGGACGCTTCGCCGCAAGCCGGCGCCGCGCCGGCCGCACCCTAGGCCGCCCTCCACCCGCTATGGAAAGCATCGAACGCGCGCTGGGCGCATTTTCCGATTTCATGTGGGGCCCGCAACTGGTGGTGCTGCTCGTCGGCGGCGGGCTCTTTTTCATGGCGCATTCGCGGCTGCGGCAGTTCCGCTACCTCAAACACGCCGTGGATTTGTTGCGCGGCCGCTACGACTCCCGCGGCGCCGTTGGCGAAATCAGTCATTTTCGCGCGCTTTCCACGGCGCTGGCCGGCACCATCGGCCTGGGCAACATCACCAGCGTGGCATTGGCGATTACCCTCGGCGGCCCGGGCGCCGTGTTTTGGATGTGGGTGACCGCCGTGGTTGGCACCTCGACCAAATTCTACACCGCCAGCCTGGCGGTGATGTATCGCGGCGCCGACGACGCGGGCAATTTGCAAGGCGGCCCGATGTATGTGATTCGCGAGGCGCTGGGACGGAAATGGATGCCGCTCGCCGCCTTGTTCGCGCTTGCCGGCATGTTCGGCACCTTGCCGGTGTTCCAAATCAATCAGACGGTGCAAATCCTGCGCGACGTGGTCGCGATTCCGGCGGGCCTCGCCAGCGCCGATGATCATTTCGGCTTCGACCTGGTCATGGGTTTGCTGCTGACCGCCGGCGTATTCGCCATCATCGTCGGCAGAATCCAGCGTATCGCCGCCTGGGCCAGCAAGCTGGTGCCGATCATGGTGCTGTTCTGGTTCTTCCTCACCGGCTGGCTGCTGCTGGGCCACGCGGGGCAGATTCCCGCCACATTCGCGCTCATTTTCCGCGACGCCTTCAGCGGCGAGGCGGCGGCCGGAGGCGCCATTGGCGCGGTGGTCCTGATCGGCGTGCAACGCGGCGTGTTTTCCAATGAAGCCGGTCTCGGCACCGAATCCCTCGCCCATGGCGCGGCAAAAACCAACGAGCCCGTGCGCGAGGGGCTGGTGGCCATGCTTGGGCCGATTATCGATACCTTGGTTGTTTGCACCTGCACGGCGCTGGCGATTCTCGTCACCGGCGTCTGGCGCGAGGACGCCGTGGGCGTGACCCTGACCTCGCTGGCCTACGAGCAGGCTTTTCCGGGTTTCGGTTCCTGGCTGGTGCTGCTGATGGTTGTTGTGCTGGGCATCACCACGGTGCTGACCTACTCCTACTACGGCGGCAAATGCATGGCTTTCCTGTTCGGGACCAAGCGGGAAAAGTACTATCTTTGGACCTATGCGGCGTTGATTACGGCGGGGGCGGTGGCTTCACTGGAAGCGGTGGTGTATCTGTTCGACGGCGCCTACGCGACCATGGCCATTCCCACCATGCTTTCCACCCTGCTGCTGGCGCCCCGGGTGCGCGCGGCGGCGAAGGATTACTTCAGCCGTTTCGACCGGGGCGAGATCCAGCCCGCGGCGCCACGCTGAATCCGGCGCGGTCCAAAGTGCCGCGCCAGCGGGGAATACTCAGTGAATTGCCTGATGGGTTTCCGGTGCGCTTTCACCGGCGACGTCGGGTGCGGCGTCTTCGTCCTGGGAGACGTAGCTTCTGGTGCTGATCGCGCTGCGCAACAGCGGTCCCAGGCGGCCGATGAATCGTTCCATGTGGTCCGTCTCGTAATGGCCTTGCAAGCTGCGGGCGTCGTCCCATTCCTGCAACAGAAGGACTTCGGACGGGTCGGCGATTCCCTGGAAGTACCGATAATGCCGGCAGCCGTGTTCATGCTGGCACAAGCGCATCATCTCCCGCATCAACTCCAGCGCTTCTTCCACCTTTTCCGGAATCAGATTGAACGTGCTTTGCAGGATTATCATTTTCGCCTCGCTTCCGGGCCGGCAGCCATGCTCCGCCGGCGCCGGGAAAGCCTCCGCATCAACATTCGCGAAATGCGCGCTATAAGCTGCCTGGGCTTATTATATACCCGCAAGGGCATTTCGGAATTCCCCGCTCAGCCGTCTTCGGCTTCGTCCCACCAGGGGTAGAAGCGCGGCATGTCGCTGGATGCCCTGTCGTCGAAACGCGGCGGCCGCTTTTCCCGAAACGCGCGCACGCCCTCCTTGCCGCTGCTGCGGCTTTGGTAGTAAATCGCCAGCGATTCCACTTCGTGGGCTTGACGCGGGTGGGCCAGACAGACGTTCCGGTACATCATTTGCCGCGCCAACGCGACGGCGACCTGGCTGTGGCGGGCAATGCGCCCCGCCAGCTCGCGCGCCGTTTCAAGCACTTTCTTGCCCGGCTTGCGGAAACCGGCGAAACCCCGCTGTTTCAATTCCTTCGCGTCGATCAGGTCGGCGCGGTAGATCCACTCCAGCGCGGTTCCCATATTGACGATGCGGGGCAGAAACCAGCTGGAGCAGGCTTCCGGGGTGACGCCAATGCGGTTGAACACGAATCCCATCATCGCGTCCTTGGCGATGATCCGGATGTCCATGGCGCAAGTCATGGTGGCGCCGATGCCCACGGCATGGCCGTTGATGGCGGCGATCACGGGTTTTTTGCAGCGGAAGATCGCCAGCGTGAGCAGGCCGCCAAGGTCGCGCACGCCTTGTTCTATTTCCGGGTCGCGCAGTCGTTCGCGCATGTCCTTGATGTCGGGTTCAAGCGCTTCGTTCAAGCCGAACACATTGCCCTCGCCGGACAAGTCCATGCCGGCGCAAAACGCGCGTCCGGCGCCGGTGACGATGATGGCGGCCACGCAATCGTCATCGCTGGCGCGGTCGAAGGCCGCGATCAGCTCATGGCCCATTTCGACGGTGAAGGCGTTGAGTTTGTCCGGCCGATTCAACGTCAGGGTCAGGATCGATTCCGCCACTTCGTAGCGAATGGTGTTGTAGTTCATCTTCACTCCGGGACATGCCGATTCGCGAATGGGCGGCGATTCAGATTTCTCCGGCCATTTTAAGCTGTTCAATACGTTCGCCGCTGAAACCCCAGTCGGCGAGCACTTGCTCGCTGTGTTCCCCCGCAAACGCGGGCGGCGACTGGATTTCGCCTTGGCTGCGGCTGAATCGAGGCGCCGGAGCGGGCTGCGGCACGCCTTCGAAATCGACGAATGTCTTGCGCGCCCGATTGTGGGGGTGCTCCAACGCTTCCGCCAGATCCAGCACCGGCGCGAAACACACGTCGCTGCCTTCCATCAGTTCGCACCATTGCTGACGAGTCCGCGTGCGGAATATCGCCGCGAGCTTTTCGCGCAGTTTCGGCCAATTCTCCCGCGCGTATTGCGGGCTGAATTGCGGGTCGTCCACGCCGGTTTTTTCCAGCAGCAAAGCGTAGAACTGGGGTTCAAGCGAACCGACCGAGACATATTTGCCGTCGGCGCATTCATAACAGCCATAGAAATGCGCGCCGCCGTCGAGCCGGTTGCTGTGGCGCCCGGTGGTCCACAGGCCCATGGCCAGCAAACCGTAAAACGGACTCAGCAGGCTCGCGGTGCCGTCGGTCATGGCCGCGTCGATGACCTGGCCGCGGCTGGAATTGCCGCGTTCAAGCAGGGCGGCGAGAATTCCGCACAGCAGATACATGGCGCCGCCGCCGAAATCGCCAACCAGGTTCAATGGCGGCGCCGGCGGCCGGTCGGCGTAGCCCATGGCGCCCAGCGCGCCGCCAATGGAAATGTAATTGATGTCATGGCCCGCGGCCCCGGCCAGCGGTCCCGACTGGCCCCAGCCGGTCATGCGGCCGTAGACCAGGCGCGGATTGCGTTCCAGGCAGATTTCAGGCCCAAGCCCGAGGCGCTCCATCACGCCCGGCCGAAAACCTTCGATCAATGCGTCGGCTTGGTCGATCATGGCCAATGCCGTGTCCGCGCCGTCCGGCGACTTCAAGTCCAGCGCCAGCGATCTGCGTCCCCGCGACAAAACGTTGGACCGGTCTCCCTCGCCTTTCAAACTGAGCCGATCAATGCGCACGACCTCGGCGCCCAGATCGGACAGCATCATGGCGCAAAACGGCCCCGGCCCAAGCCCGGCGAATTCGATTACGCGGATTCCCTGAAGTGGTCCCACGGCGCTGTGCCCGATACCAAAAACCGCAGCGATGATAAGCAATTTCGGCTTGTGGCGTCCAAACGCATTGGGCGGGCTGCTTGTTGCGGGCGGGGGGATGCAATATTCTTGCGTCCTCGCTTTCACAGCATTCGGTTGGGCGCAGGGAACACATGGATCTTCAGGACAAAACCGCTTTCATCACCGGCGGCGCTTCGGGACTTGGCCTGGCGGTGGCGCGGAATTTTCTCGCCGCCGGGGCCAGTGTCATGCTATTCGACCGCAACGGCGAACAAGCGCGCGACGCGGCGGCCGAACTTGGCGGGGCGGCGATCTGGCATGGGGGCGATGTGACCGACGAGGAAGCGGTCGCCGCCGCCATCGCCGCCACACGCGAGCGTTTCGGCGCCATCCACATCAATGTCAATTCCGCGGGAATCGGCGGCGCGGCGCGCACCGTGGGCCGCGACGGCCCGATGCCGCTGGCGCGCTTTGAACATATCGTGCGCGTAAACCTGATCGGCACATTCAACGTGCTGCGGTTGTGCGCCGCGGTGATGAACGAAAACGAGCCCGTAGGCGGCGATGGCGAGCGGGGTGTGATCGTCAATGTCGCCTCGGTGGCCGCCTTCGACGGGCAGACGGGCCAGGCGGGTTACGCCGCGTCGAAAGGGGGCATCGTCGCGATGACCCTGCCTATTGCCCGGGATTTGGCGAAACGCGGCATCCGCGTGATGACGGTGGCGCCGGGGGTATTCGAAACACCCTTGTTGGCGGCGGCGCCGGAGGAGTTGAAACAGGCGCTGGTCTCGATTACGCAGTTTCCCAAGCGGCTTGGACAGCCCGACGAATTCGCCGCCGAGGTGGCGCATATCGTAAAATGCGCGTATCTCAACGGGGAAACCATACGTCTCGACGCCGGCATCCGCATGCCGGCGCTTTGAAACGAAAGCATTGGGCGGGGCGGTCCGAATTTTCGCCGCAAGCAAAGAAATTACCCGGTCACAAGCCTGATTCGTCGGATGTTGTACAGGCGATGCCGGCGAAAAGGAACTATGGCATGCAACAGGGCGCGGCAATACAGGCCGGCGCCGACAGAGGTTGAAATATGGCGCAAGCATTTATCGTCGGCGGTGTGCGCACCGCCACCGGGCGCAAAAAAGGCCGGCTCAGCCAAGTGCACCCGATTGATCTGGGCGCGATGGTGGTCGATGCGCTCGTGGAGCGCAGCGGCATCCCGCCGCAGCGGGTGGACGACCTGATTTTCGGCGTGGTCTCGCAAATCGGCGCCCAGGCGGGCAATCTCGGCCGCAATGTCGCCATGTCCTCGCGCCTGCCGCTGGAAGTGCCCGGCGTCACCGTGGACCGGCAATGCGGCTCCTCGCTGCAAGCCATGCAGTTCGCCGCCCAGGCCGTCATGTCGGAAACCCAGGACGTGGTTATCGCCGGCGGCGTCGAAGCCATGAGCACCGTGGAAATCGGCTCCAACATCCGCGACGGCCTGCAACACGGCCGCGGCGTGCCCAAAGGCGAAAGGCTCGAAGCGCGCTATCCGGGCATCCGCTTTTCCCAGTTCGACGGCGCCGAACTGCTCGCGGAGAAATACGGCATCAGCCGCGAACAACTCGATGAATTCGGCTTGCGGAGCCACCAGCGCGCGGCCCGGGCCACCAACGAAGGCTATTTCCAGCGCGAGGTGCTGCCGATCCCCATCACCTTGGAAGACGGCAACTCCGAAACGCACGTGATCGACGAGGGCATCCGCATGGACGCCTCGATTGAAGCCATGCGCGGCCTCAATCCGCTGCGCGAGGAAGGCGTCATCACCGCCGGCACCGCGAGCCAGATCAGCGACGGCGCCGCCGCGGTCATGATCGCCAACGAACGCGCCGCGGCCGAACTTGGCCTGCCGCTGCGGGCGCGGATTCACGCCATGGCGGTGGTGGGTTCGGACCCGGTGGTCATGCTCGAAGGCCCCATTCCGGCAACCGAAAAAGTGCTGCAAAAAGCTGGCCTGTCCCTGGACGAAATCGACTTGTACGAAGTCAACGAAGCCTTCGGTTCGGTGCCGCTGGCCTGGGCCAAGGCGCTGGGTGCGGACATCGAGCGCCTGAATGTCAACGGCGGCGCCCAGTCGCTCGGCCATCCCCTCGGTGCCACCGGCGCCAAATTGATGGTCACGTTGGTGCATGAACTCGAACGCCGTCAGGGCCGCTTTGGCCTGATCGCGATTTGCGAAGGCGGCGGCACCGCCAACGCGATGATCATTGAGCGTGTCGACAGCCTCGCGCGGGCCGCCTGATCCGCACTTGCGCATATCGAGCATTCACCGCGGCCAAAATGTCCACCTTGTCGTCACAGCGTCCCGAATCTCCCTGGATGGATGAAGAATTGCGCATTCTGCGCGAGTCCGTCGGCCGTTTTTTGGAGAAGGAGTTCGTCCCCCATATGCCGGCCTGGGAAGCACAGGGCCGGATTGACCGCGACGCCTGGCGCAAGGCCGGCGAGGCGGGGCTGCTTTGCGCCTCGATTCCCGCCGCCTGGGGTGGCGGCGGCGGCGATTTCAAGCACGAGGCGGTGCTGCTCGAAGAGTTGACCTACGCCGGCATCAGCGGCTGGGGCAACAGCGTGCATTCCGGCATCGTCGCCCATTACCTGCTCGCTTACGGCTCGGAACGGCAAAAGCGGCGCTGGCTGCCAAAAATGGCCAGCGGCGAACGGGTCGCGGCCATCGCCATGACCGAACCCGGCACCGGGTCGGATTTGCAGGCCGTCGCCACCACCGCCATTGCCGATGGTGACGATTATGTGCTAAACGGCCAGAAGACTTTTCTTTCCAACGGCATGAACGCCGATTTGATCTGCGTCGTCGCCAAAACCGACCCGGCGGAATCCGCCAGCGGCGTTTCCCTGATCATGGTCGAAACCGCCGGCGTGGAAGGCGAAGGTGGATTTTCGCGCGGGCGCAATCTCGAAAAGCTCGGCCAAAAAGCGGCCGATACAGCGGAAGTTTTCTTCGCCGACGTGCGCGTGCCGAAGGAAAACCTGCTCGGCGGCGTCGAAGGCAAGGGCTTCGTGCAATTGATGCAGCAACTGCCCCAGGAGCGCCTGATCATCGCCGTGGGCGCCGTCGCCGGGATGGAGAAGACCTTGCAGGTGACATCGGAGTATGTGAAAGAGCGCAAGGCATTCGGCAAGCGCATCTTCGACTTTCAAAACACCCAGTTCAAACTCGCGGAGCGCTTTACCGAAGCGCGTATCGCCCGGGTCTTTGTCGATGACTGCATACAGCGCTTGTTGGCGGGCGAGCTCGATGTCGGCACCGCGGCCATGGCCAAATGGTGGACGACCCAGAAGCAGTGCGAGATCGTCGATGAATGTTTGCAGTTCTTCGGCGGCTACGGCTACATGATGGAGTACCCCATCGCCAGGATGTACGCCGACAGCCGTGTGCAGAAGATCTATGGCGGCAGCAATGAAATCATGAAAATGCTGATCGCCCGGGAGATCTGATTCGCGCGCGGCGACAAATCGCGGTGCCAGCCTTCAGGCGCGCAGGTCGGGCAACTCATAGCCTTCATCGGCCAGCCGGGCGCGGATGACTTTTTTGTCGATCTTGCCCGTCGTGGTCAGCGGGATGTTGTCGGTGACCATGACTTCGTCGGGCAATTGCCATTTGGCGAATGCCTTGCCGCAATGCTCGATCACCGCGGCCGGGTCGAGTTCCTTGCCCGGCGCCATGATCACCAGGGCCACGGGGCGCTCGTCCCATTTCGGGTGCGGCTGGGCCACCACCGCGGCCTGGGCGATGTCGGGCATCGCCACGATGTGGTTTTCCAGATCGACCGATGAAATCCATTCGCCGCCCGACTTGATCAGATCCTTCGAGCGGTCCGCGATCAACAGGTATTGGTCGGCATCGATCTTGGCGACGTCGCCGGTAACCAGCCAGCCGTCGTGGAATTTGTCGGGCTGCGGGTCGTTGTAATACTCCGAAGCGATCCACGGCCCGCGGATGCAAAGTTCGCCCACGGTTTCGCCGTCGTGGGGCAATGGGTTCCATTGTTCGTCGAAGATTTCCATTTCAAGCCCCGGCATGAGTAAGCCGGCCTTGGCGATGTTCTCGAATTGTTCGTCTTCGCTGAGACTCTGCTGACTGAACTTCGACACCTTGCGCGATAAAGTGCCGAGCGGATTGGTTTCGGTCATGCCCCAGCCCTGGATCATTTCGATCTGGTGCTCGTCCCAATACCAGCGCATGAGCGAAACCGGCGGCGCGGAACCGCCGCAGGTCAGACGGGTGACGGTGGAGATGTCGTACTTGCCGGGATTCGCCTCCAGCGTCGCTTTCACACCCTGCCAGATGGTTGGCACGCCGGCGGAGATGGTGACTTTTTCGTCCTGCATCAGGCGCAGAAACACATCGGGCAGCATGAAGCGGTGCGGCATGACCTGTTTGCAGCCGAGCATCGAGGCGCAAAAAGGCAGACCCCAGCCCATGGCGTGGAACATCGGCACGATGCCAAGGGCGGAATCGAGCGCGGAAAAACCGATCGAGTCGGTCAGGCACTCGGTCAAGGTGTGCAAATAGGTCGAGCGGTTGGTGTACATCACGCCTTTCGGCTTGCCCGTGGTGCCCGAGGTGTAGCACAGGCCCATGGGCGCGGTTTCGGGGATTTCCGGCCAGGCGTAGGCGTCGGCGCGGCCGGCGATGAAGTCTTCATAATCGACCTGGTTGGGGAAGGAACTCTCGCCGCCTTCGCCATGGCGGCAAACCACCAGCAATTCCACGCAGGGCAATTTGTCCCACAGTGGTTCGAGCAGGGGCAGCAGGTCTTCGTCGGCGAAAATCACGCGGTCATTGGCGTGATTGATGATGTATTCCAGATCCACCGGCGACAGGCGGATGTTGAGCGTGTGCAGCACCGCGCCCATGGAGGGCACCGCCTGATACAGCTCCAGGTGGCGGTAATTGTTCCACATGAAGCTGCCGACGCGGTCGCCGATGCCGATGCCCGCATCCGCCAGCGCGTGGGCCAGTTGGTTCGCCCGCGCCCAGGTCTGCTTCAAGGATTGCCGATGGGTTCCGTCCGCCTGCATCGTGACGACTTCGACCTCCGGGTCGAGCTGGGCGCCCCGGCCGAGAATGCGGGACATAAGCAAGGGCGTGTTTTGCATGGTCATTGTCGTCAGCCTCCGGCGTGCCTGGCGGAAATCGGGCAGGCAGAATATCGAATAAGCCAAAAGCGTTCAAACCCCGGCGGCAAGAGCCCGCTCACACGACGATTCGCAGAAAGGATTGGCAATACCCGATTGGACACAAATTGCCGTTTCCGCCGCGCAAGAATTTGCGGGCGACGCGTTACGGTGCCGCTTGCAACCCTTCGCTGGTTTCCCGGATGGCTTGATCCACCACGAGTTTCAGCGCCTGCTCCACGCTGTCGCCTTCGAGCCGGCGCAGGCGGTAGAGGTCGGTCTGGCGGTCGGCGCCGGTGCCCTTGCGCACGATGGTCAGGCAGTGGCGCAGTTCCGCCTCGCAATCCAACGCTTTCGCGTGTTCGGCGAGTTCTTCGATGAGTTCCCCCAGGTAGTCGATAATGTCCTGGCGTCCTCCGCTGGCCGAGCGGTCGCCGAAAAAGGCGAGCACGCCATAGCGCTGGGCGATCCAGCGATCCTCGGCGATAATTTCGGTGAGCGGTTCCGGCGGCAATTCGAATTGCCGATGTCTGCGCGTCAGCATGCGGATCAGACAGGCGTACAAAGCCGCGATGGCGACGGCGTCTTCGATGCGGGTGCAAACGTCGCAAATTCGAACTTCCACCGTCGGGTAGGCATGGGAAGGGCGGATGTCCCACCACAATTCGCTGCCGTTTTCGATGAAATTCATGCGCTTGTACTGCTCAACCAACTCCTCGTATTCGCTCCAGCGGTAGAGGGCGTTGGGCATGCCGGTTCGCGGCAGGCCGCCGACCAGATTCAGGCGGTAGGATTTGAAGCCGGTTTCGCCGCCGGCGTTGAAGGGGGAGGAAGTGGACAGGGCGTGCAACAAGGGAAGATACCGCCGCAGCGCGGTCATCACCCGCACCCGCGTGTCCTGGTCGGCGAAGCCGGCGTGGATATGCATGCCGCCAATGACAAAGCGGCGCACCGATTCCTGGAATACCCGCTTGAAACGCTTGTAGCGGTCGCCGGGTGTGACCGTCTGCTCGCGCCAGGAGGCGAAAGGATGCGTGGAAGCGGCCATCACCGCGGTGCCGTGGGCGTTGGCGGCCTTCACCACCACGCCGCGGATTTCCCGCAGCGCCGCGCGCAATTCGGCGATGGATGCGCAGACCTTGGTGTTGGTTTCAATTTGGGCGCGCAGCAACTCGCGCACGACTTTGTGCTCGCCCTTGTCGCGCTCGCACTGCTCGAAAATTCCCTGGTCCGGATTCGCAAGCAGATCGCGGGTTTCGGGATCGACCAGGAATAGTTCTTCTTCGACGCCAAGGGTGATCGAAACATCTTCCTGTGTTGCATTTTCCGACATGTTTCGAGCCTTGGCTGCGGGGCGGGACTTGAAAGTATAGCACCGCGCTGCGCTTGAAAAGGCGGGGGCCGGTCATTATGCTGGCCCTTCGTCTGCAACCGAGGAATCGGCATGATCAGCGCCAGGGAGCACCCAAAACAAAAAATCACCGTCAAGGGCAAGACCATGGCTTATGTCGAGATGGGCGCGGGCGACCCCATCGTATTCCAGCACGGCAATCCGACTTCCTCGTATCTCTGGCGCAACATCATGCCGCATCTGGCCGACCAGGGCCGCTGCATCGCGCTGGACCTCATCGGCATGGGCGATTCGGACAAACTCGACGACTCCGGCCCGGACCGCTACACCCTGCTGGAACACCGCGAGTATTTCGACGCCGCGCTGGAACATTTGGGCGTCGCAGACAATGTGACTTTCATCATTCACGATTGGGGCTCGGCGCTGGGCTTCGACTGGTCCCGCCGCCATCCAAATCAAGTCAAGGGCATCGCCTACATGGAGGCCATCGTGCGACCGGTGGCAAGCTGGGACAACTGGCCCGAAGCCGCCCGCCGCGTGTTCCAGGGATTCCGCTCGCCCGCGGGCGAAGACATGGTGCTGGAGAAGAACGTTTTCGTCGAACGCGTACTGCCCGGTTCGGTCCTGCGCGAACTCACGGAAGAGGAAATGGCGGTTTATCGCCGGCCGTTCCTGCAAGCCGGCGAAGACCGGCGCCCGACCCTGACCTGGCCGCGGCAGATTCCCATCGCCGGCGAACCCGCAGAAGTGGTGCAACTGGTCCAGGACTACGCGGATTGGCTGAGCGGTTGCGATGTGCCGAAACTCTTCATCAATGCCGAACCCGGCGCCATCCTGATCGGCGCCCAGCGCGAATTCTGCCGCGCCTGGCCCGCCCAGCGCGAAGTCACGGTCCGCGGCAACCATTTCCTGCAGGAAGATTCGCCCGATGAAATCGGCCAGGCCATTTCACAATGGCTGCGCGACTTGCGCGCCGCATAGCGCAACTCGCGGGCAATATGGCGCGCATTGCGGGCAACTTGGGAAACCGGATTTCCGCAGCGGGCCTTGTTGCCGCAGGGTCCGGGGCGGATAGCGGTAAAGGGTGTGCTCCATGGCATCACGCCGCGACGAATACCGCTGTCTTGACACACGTTGTATCATTCCCCCGATTGATAACACAGGAATCCGCCTTGAACACCAAGCCGCAAACCGCCGCTTTTTCCGCCCACCTGAACCTCTACGCCGGAGGTCTCAGCGCTCTTTGCCTGGTTCATTGCCTGGCGGTGCCGATACTCGTCACCCTGCTTCCGGTGCTCGGGCAGGCTATCGACAATCCGCTGCTGCATCAGTCCCTGGTGCTGCTGGCGGCGCCGGCAACGCTATGGCTGGTTGCCAAATCGCTGTCCACATCGGGCAATGGTCCTTTTGTGCTGATGGCCTTGGCCGGTCTCGGACTGTTGCTGCTGGCGGCTTTTGTCGAAGCGTTGGCGGCCCGGGAAGAGTTGATCACGGTCGCCGGCGCCACGCTGCTTGGTTTCGCCCATTTCCGGCGCTGGGCGCAGCACCGCCGCCTGGTGTGCGAGCATCAAGCGGCCTGCGGCTTGCCGGGAACCGAGCGACAACCCCCCCGT
Organism: uncultured Pseudohongiella sp.; assembly: GCA_965221015.1. Taxonomy (GTDB): domain Bacteria; phylum Pseudomonadota; class Gammaproteobacteria; order Pseudomonadales; family Pseudohongiellaceae; genus UBA9145. The sequence goes on from OZ244859.1 coordinate 3,026,114, forward strand.
AACTGATTGTTGCAAAACAACGTCATAAATCATTGAAGGGTTCCAGCGCTCTGCATACAATCGCGGGTAATTTCGGCGCGGTATGACAACGCTGGCCAAAATCTGCGCAATCCAAAGTCGCGGGGAGTCTGTCAATGATCAAGTCAAGCATGTTTCGATGGCTGCCACTGCTGGCGCTGCCTCTGGCGGGCGCGGCGGCGGCGCAGGACCGGGTTGGCGATTTCTCGCTGCTCGACCAGGCGGGTTACCACCATGGCATGAGCTGGTACGGAGACCATGAACTGGTCGCCTTTCTCGTGCAGGCGAACGACAGCGCGGCGACCGAAGCCGCCCTGCCGCGCTTCCTCGAATTGCGGGACGAATATGACGCCCGCGGTGTCGAGTTCATGATGATCAACCCCATGGCCCGGCTCAATCGCGAAGCCGTGCAAGCCAAGCTGGATCAATGGGACGTTGATGTTCCCGTGCTGATGGACGACGCCCAGATCGTCTCCGAAGCCATGGGCATCGAGCGCGCCGGAGAAGTGCTGCTCTACGATCCCAAGTCTTTCACCGTCGAATACCGCGGCACCGCGGAAGGCGCCGCGACCGCCATCGGCGAGTATCTCGCCGGCGGCGAAATCGGCACACCCCGGATGCTCGCTCAAGACTCGGGTTCAGAACCCGCGGTCCGCTATCCGGCGCGGAAAATTCCCTCCTACAGTGAAGATATCGCTCCGGTTTTGGCGGAAAACTGCGCGAGTTGCCATCGCGCCGGCGGCGTCGCGCCATTCGCCATGGACAGCCACACCATGGTGCGCGGCTGGTCGCCAATGATCCGCGAAGTGTTGATGACCCGCCGCATGCCGCCGGGCCAGATTGACGGCCACATCGGCGCGTTCATCAACGACCGCCTGATCGACCGCGAAGACATGCGCAACATCATCGCCTGGGTGGAGGCCGGCGCGCCGGTGGACGGCGACAGCGACCCCCTGGCCGAGCTCACCTGGCCCGAGTCCAAGTGGGCCTTCGGCGAGCCCGACCTGGTGCTGGACATTCCGGCAACCACCGTGCCGGCGACGGGCAACGGCGTATTCGTCAATGTGTCGGTCGAAATCGACATGGAGAAAGACCGCTGGCTGCGCGGCAGCCAAATCATCGCCGGCGACCGCACCGTGTTGCACCACACCGTCAACCGGCTCGATTTTCCGGAGGAAATCGGCCGTCGCGTGCGCTTCCTCGCCGGAGATCATCCAGACAAAGCCGACATCACCGCGTACATCCCGGGCGACACGCCCGACCTGGCGCCGCCCAACACCGGCGGCCTGCTGAAAGCGGGCTCGGTGCTGCATCTGAACATGCATTACACACCGAACGGGCGTGAAACCGTGGACAGCAGCCAGCTTGGCCTGTGGTTCTACCCCGAAGACCAGATTCCAACGGAGAGAATGTCCGGCCGCTGCGCCTGCGTGTTCACACCGACCTGGACCACGATTCCACCCCACGATCCGAATTTCGAGCAAACCGCCAGCATCGTCATCGAGCGCGACGCCAAGATCCACAGTTTCCTGCCGCACATGCATTTCCGCGGCAAGTACATGCGCTTCTACGCCGATTACCCGGACGGCTCCAGCGAGGAACTGATCAATATCGCCAAGTACAACTACAACTGGCAGTTGAGCTACACCTACGAAGAGCCCAAGTTCGTGCCCGGCGGCACCAAAATCACCGCCGTGGCGGCCTGGGACAACTCGGCGCGGAATCCGGCCAACCCCAACCCCGACCGCGCCGTGGACTGGGGCAACGAAAGCTGGGATGAAATGTTCTTCGGCGCCGTGAGCTGGAAGTTCGAAGACCAGAGCGGCGACGACTGAGCGAACACGGGCCACAGCCGGCTCGGCAAGTCTGGAAACGCCCACCCGGCAACGGGTGGGCGTTTTGCCATCTACAGAATCCTGAATATATCGTAGGCGACCTTGCCTTCCACCTGTTTGCTCTTGCCGACGCAGATGATGTGGTTCACCCAGTCGTAGGCTTCGGAAGTCGTGCTGAACAGCGGCGTCACGCGCCAGTAGAGCCCATTCTCGCCGTTGTGCACGATACCCCGATAGCTCATGTAGATGTGGGCGCCGTCGTCGGTCTCGAGGGTGATGCGCACATCAAGCGCCGCATGCCCGGAGACCTGGGTGATCCAGTCGGCGCCGCCGGGCAACACGGTTCCGTTCAGGGCGGGTCCGCTGAAAGTCCCGCCGGTTACCGGCGCGATTCGCGTATGGCCGGTATCGATTTGTTCGGCCACGTCGAGCAGCAATTCCATCAGGAACTCGGATTCGAGTTCGGAGGCGGGGGATTGCGCTTTGGCCAGAGAGGCGGCGCCCAGGGCGGCGGCCGCGCCGACGCCCAGTTTGGTGAATGTCCTGCGGTCAATTCCACTTTTTTCGTTTTCGCTCATTGAATATTCTCCCGTGGCGGACGGTCAGCCAGGCATTGCCAGACCGCGCGATTTGTCGAACCGTCGCAATATCGCGGGAAGATAAAACACGTCCAGCAACAATGCCAGCACAACAATGGGCACCAGCAGCCGGGCGGCCTGCTGAAAATAGAAAGTGCTCGCCGCCATCAGGAAAGTCGTGCCGAGGGTCAGCACGAGCGTGGTTATCGTAAGCGCGGGCCCGGCGGTGCGAATGGCGTGGGCAATGGCGCTCTCGATGCTTTCTCCCTGGCGCCGTTTGTCGAGATAGTGGGTCAGCATATGCACGGTATCGTCGACCACCAGGCCGATGCTGATGCTGAACAACATCATGATGAACGGGTCCAAGGTGCCCACGAGCAGCCCCCAGAAGCCGAACACGATGGCCGCCGGCAATAGATTGGGAATCACGCTGAGCAGGCCGAAGTACAAACTGCCAAGGCCCAAAATCAAGGTCAAGGTGATCAAGCCCAGGCTGACCGAATAGCCTTGCAGCAACTCCACGGTGACGCGCTCGTCCATGCGCGCGAACAGCAGCAGGCCGCTGCCATGGATCAGTTGCGCCTCGGGAAAACTTTGCTCGAATCGGGTGTCGATGAGCGCGTTCAAATCGAGCAGTTCCTGGTTGGATAACGGCCGGGCGTTGACCGTGAGAGAGGCGATGGAACGGTCCCTGTTGAGAAAATTGGACAGCGGAAAGTCCGGATTTTGGAAGAAGCGGTACGCCGTCAGGTAATTTTCGATGTCCTCAGGATGATTGGGCAAAACGTGGGCGTTTGGATCGTTGTAGCGCATTTCATTGACAGTTTTCAGCAATTCCACGACGCTGACGCTGGACTCGATTTCCCGCCGCTGTTCCAGCCAGGCGAGCAGCGAGTCCATCCGCGCGAGAAATTCCGGCTCGACGGCGCCGTTGCGCACGCCGGTGTCGATGGCGTAGCTGATTGCCGGGCCGCGTTCGAGGCGCTCGCCCAAGGCATCGAAGTACTCCCGCAGGCCGGCATCGTCGCTGATGAAATCGAGCCGGTTGAAATCGGTTTCATTCAGCGGCAGCAGGCTGATTCCCAGCAAGGCGAAAGCCGTGCAGAACCAGAACAACAGCCGGTCCCGGCCCTGGCCGATGGAGACGACCCGGTCCATCGCGCGGTGTAAAAAATCGCCGTCGCGCGAACCGCCGCCGGATTTGACCAGCCAAATCAGCAGGCTGGGCAACAGGGCCGCGGTCAACATCCAGGAAAACACGATGCCGACGGCAACGGTGCTGCCGAAATCCGCAATCGCCGGCGAGGAACTCAAATTCAGCGCCGCGAAGCCGATGGCGGTGGTCAGCGCGGCCAGCGTCACCGGGCGGATGTTGTGCTCCAGGCTGAACCGCATCGCTCCCTCGCGCGACATGGCCCGCAACAGGCCTTGCCGATAGATCGAAATGACATGAACGCTGCTCGCCACGCAAACCACAACGATGATGATTGGGGCGATCGCCGTCACCGTGTTGAACGAGAATCCGCCGAAGCCAAGCACACCCAGGGCGCACAACAAACTCAGCAGGATGTGGGCGAAAATCGCCAGGCCCGCCCGCGCCGAACGAAAGAATCCGCAAATCGCCAGCACGCAGGCCAGAATCACAAATGGCAGCAAGCCGCCAAGGTCCTCCAGCATCGCCTGCCGGCTGGAATACTCCAGCAGGATCTCGCCACTGGCATAAACCTCCACAGCGTCGAATTGATCGCGCAATTCTTGCCGCAGGCGCAAGGTTTCCCCGGCTGCGGCAAGCCGCTGCTCGGCGTCGGCGTTTGCCGCGCCGAGCCGAATCCTGGAAAAGGCCAAGCTGCCATCGGCGGCCAACAGGTTGCTTGTGAGCAATTCGTCGGCGCGCGCGGTTTGCTCGATTTCGGCCAACTCCCGCGCGCTGTATTGGCGGAAATCGCTGGCGAACAGGCGCCGCAGATTGCGCGGAGAGTAGTAGTCAAGGAGCGAAGTGTGGCGCTCGGCCAGGGGAATCTCGCGATAGCGCTCGCGCAAGGCGTCGATGGCCCGCAAGCGCTCGGCGGTGAATACGCTTTCGCCCGCGGGGGCGAGAAAGGCGAACACGATTTCGTTCGGCTGCGGGAACTCCGCTTGCAGCAACTCCAGTTCTTCCAGGTATGGATCGCTGCGCGTCAACAGCGAATCGAGCGAGCTGTCGAATCCCAGCCCCGGCATACCGCCGCCAAGCAGCAAGCCGCAAAGGACGCCGCCGCCGAACAAGGCGTGCCGCCGGCGCAGACAAAAGTCCGCGATCCGCGCTGAGAAGGAAGACTCGCCCGCATCAGGGGTCGGATTTGGGGCCCGGTTGCCGTATCGAATTGGCATAAAATTCCAACAATCTCTTGTTTTCGGGATTGATCCGAAAGTAATCGTCTTCCTCGAGCACCAGCCCGTGCTGCCGCATCAGGCGCAAGGTGTTTTGCACGGTGCGCGGACGCGGTTTCTCGGTCTTTTTCATCGGCGAGCCCCGCGCGATCAACTCATCGATGATTTCGTCGCAGGCGCCGGCGATTTCCAGCGAAGTCATCGCTCCAGCGCCATTGCGCAACAGCGCGAGGCAGGCGAGAGGGACCGGCAACACGGGCATGACCCGCTGCACGCGCCGCATCAGCAAATTGGCGATCCCCGCCACATGCTCGATGCGTTGGGTTTTTTCGAGATGATGCAGATTCAGCCCGCGCTCCTCGCAGTACGCCCGCATGGGCAGTGGCTCGCCGAAATTCACACTGGCGTAACCGTAGCGCAGAAACCGCTCGCGCGGCCCCACCACCAGGTTGCGGCGCAGAAACCGCCACAGGCGCCGGAAGTGTTCGGCCGCTGAAGGATGTGTGGCCCGGTCGTCCCAATCCAGCAGGTTGTGGTCTTCCAGCACTTGATCGTAGTTGATCGCCACCGGAATAAACACCACATTGCGGTCGCGCTGCCAATCGTAATGCCGCAGGATGTAGTCGAGAAATCCCAGCTTGGCTTCGCCGATGCGCCCGTCGCGGCTGAGCTTGCCTTCCGGGAACACCGCTTGGCACACGCCGTTGCCAGTGGCGATGTGAATATAGCGTTCCAGCACTTTGCGATACAGCGGGTCGCGCGAGTTTCGCCGCACAAAAAACGCGCCCATGGCGCGGATCAGCGTCTCCAATGGGAAAATGCGCGCCCATTCGCCAACCGCGTATGACAGCGCCGCGCGTTCCGCGGCAAGATGGCTCACTAGGATGTAATCCATATTGCTGCGGTGATTCATGACGAAAACGACGGTGGACTCCGGGTCGAGTTCGCGCAGTTCCCGGGGATGCGAGGCGCCGACCCGGATGCGGTAAACAAAACGTGAAACCCGCTTCGCGAGCCAATGGAACACGCGATAGTACAAGTAAGCGTTGAACGCGGGCACAATCTCCCGGGCGAAAGCGCGCACCCGCTGTTGCAGCACTTGGCGCGGGATGTCTTGCTCGCGGGCGGTCTTCTCCAGGGTTGCCAGCACATCTTGATCGAAAACCAGTTGGTCGATCAGCACCTGGCGCCGGGTTTGCTGCAGCGGCCGGATCTTGATCTGCAAGCTGGTATTGATGCGGTCAACCGCGATGTTCAGCCGGCGGCGCAGGTACCAGCGAACGCCGGGCAACAGCACGCTCGCCACCGCCGCATACGCGGCGAGCCCGAGCAAGAGCAGGAGCAGCCACAGCGGAACAGCCACGTCGGCGGAAAACATGCCCGTAGCTTGCCTGAAGCCGGCCAGCGCCGCCAGCGCCGCTTAGCCTGGCGCGCCCAACCGCCACCACCGCGGGCGGGCCGGGTTGTCAACTTTGTTATAGTGGGAGCTATCCCGCAGATTTTTGGCAGCGAGCGATGCGCCCGACGCGGGAAGCGTCGGGCGCGGGCCGGAGGCGATGGGCTGCGCCGCATTCCGCGCTTTGCGGGAAATTCTCACTTCAACCACCAGGCGGACATAATGCGAGCACTTGGAGATCATCCACAACCGGCGCGGGAGCAGCGCTTTCTCAAGCGGATTGAAAACACGAAATATGATCGGCAAATCGTCAATGGGCTGAAAAAGTTCATCGACCACAAGGTGCCGGACGATATGCGGTCGTTCTATGGACGGGATGAGCTGGCGGCCCTGATCCGATTGAAAGACACCTCGCGAGACGTCGAGGCGCGAATGCCCGTCAAAATTACGCGCCATTATTTCGAAATGGCCAGGCACAGCAAGCCGCTGCAACATCTGGTCAAGGCCAGCCCGCGGGAAAGCGCAGACCTGGCCGGAACGCCCGACCCGGGCCAACAATTGCACTACAGCCCGGTTGAGGGACTGCTGCACAAATACGAACTGGCGCTGATTTACGTCACGGCAACCTGCTCCGCGCATTGCCGGTTTTGTTACCGCGAGGAATTGATCGCCGGCAAGGACATTCCCCGCTCCGACGGCAGCATGGCGCCGAAAGGCCTGGCGCAAATTCCGCAAACCGTGGCATATATTCGGGAGCACAACCGGCGGGTGGCGGCCAATGGCGGCGCGCATCCGGAGTCCGGGCTGCCCAGGCTGCGCGAGATACTCCTTTCCGGCGGCGACCCCATGGTGCTGAGCAACCGCAAACTCGGCGCCTGGCTGGCGGCCCTGGCGGAGGCGGGCATCGACGCCATCCGCATCGGCACCAAGGAACTGGCGTTTTTCCCGGACCGCTTCGACGCCACTTTCTTCGACATGCTGGACAACTTTCACGAGCTGTACCCCCATGTGCGCATTCGCCTGATGGTGCAATTCAATCACCCGGACGAATTTTTGCTGAAGGGCGCGGATGGCGAATGGCGGTCGGCGGGGGAGCGCGGTTTCATCTGGCGCGACAATACCCGCGGGGCCGTCGAGCGCATCGGCAGCCGCCACTGGATCAGCCTGGACAATCAGGCGCCCATCATCAAGGACATCAATGACGACGCCCTTGCGCTTGGCGTCCTGCAGCGCGAGCTGCGCCGGGCGGGCATCGAGAACCACTATTTTTTCTGCGGGCGGGATATCGTCGGCCACAAGTCCTTCAACGTTCCCATCGAGCGGGCCTGGCATTTGCTGAACGAATCGCAGAAAGGCCTGTCCGGCGTGGAAGCCCACGCGCGACTCGCTTTGAGCCATTACCGGGGCAAGCTGGAAGTTGCCGCGGTGATTCCGGGCAGCCTGCCGCAAGTCGCCGGCGGCGAGGACGGCATCGTGCTGTTCAAGCTCCTGCGTTCCCCCGCCGACGCGCGCACCCGATCCGCGGTGACCATGGTCGGGCGCAATCCCGACGCCATTTGGGTTGATGGCTACGAAGACCGCATTATCCACGACGGCGCGGGCATCTTCGGCGCGCCGCCGGAATCCCTCGCCGCATCGGGGAAACAGCGGCTTTCAGCCATGAAGGCGGCGGCATCCGCCTGACTTGGGGTGGGCGAAAGCCATCGCGCGGCACAGGAACGCAGTTCAACAATTCCGGCAGGGAACAACGGCAAAGGCGAGCCAAGCCAGGCAATGTGTGGCCAATGCACGAGCGAACGAGGCGCGCAATTGGGGAATTGCCAGCACAAGCTCGAAATCCCATACTAAGCCGGATTGCGCACCCCGGCCCGTCACCGGTGCCGGGAAAACTGAATCGAAGACTAAGCCAATCGCGCCTGCGCGGCAGCGAATGTTGGGCCTGCGCTGCGGCCTTGATTGGCGGGAGGGAAAATTGTGACTTCCACAAACAAACATGCAAGAAATCCGCGGTGGCTGTGGTATACGTTGCCGCTGGCCATGGTGGTGAGCTTCCTGGCGGGGCAAATGGTCGGGCACTCCAACGGACCGGCATTCGCCCAGCGCACCGTCGAACCCTCCTGCGACATGTGCCAGGCCGAATTGGTGCCGCTGGAAGAAATTCAGCAATATGTGGGCCTGGGGCAGCGCGAGTCCGTGGGCGATATGCAGATTCGCTCGCTCGATGTCGGGCGCACACAGGTGCAAGTATCGCTGGTGCATCGCAACGCCTTGGCGGAGCGCGCCAACCGCGTTGCCGAGCACAGCCTGGTCAGCGAGATTTATTACATGCTCTCCGGCGGCGGCACCGTGCTGACCGGCCCGGAACTGGTCGACCCCGTGCCAAGAGCCCCGGACAGCTACAACGTGACCCACCTCAACGGCCCCGGTCACAATGCCAGCGACGTCCGCAACGGAGTCACCACCGAATTGAACGCGGGTGATGTTTTCGTGATCCCGGCGGGCACGGGCCACGAATTTATCGAGATTCCCGATCATGCCACCTACATCACGTTCCGGGTCGACCCCGACAAGGTGGTCGCCCTGATGAACGCCGAAGAATCGGCCGCTTTTCTGGCCGAGCGCTTGTGAAGCCTTTGGCAAAACTGCGGAATTGGCGCTGCCTGGTCGCCGCGCCCGGGAGCTTTGCCCTGCTCGCCGCGGCGCTTGGCGCATTCGCGCAATCGCCGCCGGTTGCCGTGAACGCGGCGCAGGTCCAGTGTTTCGCAAATGCGCGCCTGATCGATGGCATCGGCGGTGTGATTGAAAATGCGACGCTGCGCATACGCGGCGGCGTGATTCTGGATGTCGGCGCCGTGAATTCCGGCTGTGATCTTGCACTGGATTTGACCGGCAAGACCGTCATCCCCGCCCTGGTCAACACCCATGCCCATCTCGGCTGGGAAGCGTATGGCGACTGGGGGTCGCAATATTTCACCGACGAAAATTTGATCGATCATCTCTATCGGCATGCCTATTATGGCGTCGGCACGATCATTTCCACCGGCAGCGACAAAGAAGACGTGGCGCTGCGGGTGAGGCTCGAACAACGCAAGGGCAATATCGGCGGCGCCCGCTATCACCTGTCGCCCGGCCTGGGATCGCCGGGAGGCGGCCCGAATCCGCGTTTCACCGACGACCCCGACTATTGGGGTGTGAACCCTGTCGCGGACCCGGAGCAGGGAATCCGCACCGTGCGCGAACTGGCCGCGCGCGGCTACCGGATCGCCAAGATCTGGATCGATGACCGGGACCAGCGCCGCGGCGCGCGGATCAAGGTGACGCCGGAAATCTACCAGGCGGTTTTGCGCGAAGCCGCAAGGCAAGACGTGCGCATCATCGCCCACGCCACAACGCTTGCGGACCACAAAGCGCTGGTCGCCGCGGGCAACCGGCGCTTCATCCACATGCCCTACGACACCGCGGTGGATGCGGAATATCTCGAAATGGTCCAGCGCAACAATGTTTACATCGTCCCAACCCTGGGCATGGTCACCAAGCGCGAGCCCTGGTACGTTCCGGCTTTCAGCGATCCTTATTTTTACGACCAGGTCCCAGCTTCGGTGCTCGAATCACTGAACGAGAATTACGCGCCGCCCGCCACCGAACGCGGCGCCGCCGAAGAACAACGCTCGGCCCTGCTGGCTTCCAATCTGTTCAAACTGAAAGACCAGGTAATCCTCGGCACCGACGCGGGCGCCGTGGGAGACTTCTTCGGCTACGCCGACCACGTCGAACTTGCCTTGTTCGTGCGCATGGGGATGACCCCAATGGAGGCGATCGTCGCAGCCACATCCCGCGCCGCCGCGGCATTCGGGCTCGACGACGTCGGGCAGTTGCGCGAAGGCGGGGCGGCGGACTTTGTCATTCTCGATGCCAACCCGCTGGAAAACATCGAAAACACCCGCCTGATCGCTGAAGTTTACCTTCGCGGGCAACGAATCGACCGGGAAGCCTTGCGCGAACAATGGACCCGGGAAGACTGAGCCGGATGCGGGAGCGAACTGATGGATGCTGAACCACTCACTCCGTTTCAAACGCAGGTTTACGAGATCTACAGCGCTTACGGTTTGTATTTCTTTGTATTTATTCTGCTGATCGGCGCCTGGGAAGTCGCGTCCCGCATCCACCGGCGAAAATTGAATTGGCATTACGTGCTCGATTCAATCTCCAGCATTGCCACCTTGCCGCTGATCGGCGTGATGGCCTATCTCGCCACGCTGATCGGCATCGGTTCGATTTACTCCGTGGGCTATGTCATTTACGAGCAATACGCCATCCATCAAGTTGGCTGGAGCATCGGCAGCGTGTTGCTCGTGCTGCTGGCGACGGACTTCTGGTATTACTGGGAGCACCGGGCTTTTCATCGAATCAATGTCATGTGGGCCACCCACACCGTCCACCACAGTTCGGACTACATCAACATCCCCATGGCCTACCGGTTCGGACCGCTGGACAGTTTTTTCACCGGGCTGTTCCACTTGCCGCTGGCTTTTTTCTTCGACCCGGCGCTGGTCCTGATCGGCATCGTCGCCAATCAGATTTACCAGGCATGGATACATACCGACGCGATCAAAAAAATGCCGGCCTGGTTCGAATTCCTGTTCAACACGCCATCCCACCACCGGGTGCATCACGGCCGCAACGAGCAATACATCGACAAGAATTATGGAGGCTGCCTGATCATCTGGGACCGAATCTTCGGAACCTTCGAACCCGAGGACAAACCAGTCGAGTATGGAATCACCAAGCCGCTGAAAACCCAAGACCCCGTCACCGTGCTGTTCCACGGCTTTTGGCGCCTGGGCGTCAAATTGACTACGGCCCGGTCCGCCAGAGAGCTTCTGTTCTGCCTCATCATGCCGCCCGGTTGGCAAACCAGCCTGGAGCGAGAGCGCCACGCGGAACTCGAAGGCTTGCCCTGCCTGGGCAAAACACCCTGACTTCTTCGCGGCTGATTCAACACATCATGGCTTGCGTTGTCCCCAAGTACCCCTGCGGATTGCGTTGCGCCAGTGGAATTTGGGGTGCCGAGTTTGATAGTGTAAGAATCACACTTGGCGTTGGTAAACCAATTGGGAGACTGTGTGACGATGCTTGAGCCCCGTTACAGCAAAGAAGAATTCGCCAGGCGAGGCGATGAAATTTGCGAACGGGAAGTTCGCCCTTGCGTTGGCTCTGAAGACCTTGGCAAGTTCGTAGTGATCGACATTGAGACCGGCGCTTATGAAATTGATCACAATGAACTGGCCGCATCGGACAGGCTGATCGCCCGCAGGCTCGACGCGCAAATCTGGAAAAGGCGCGTGGGCTCTCGATACGCTCGCCGATCTGGACCCCGCCAAGAGTTGGATGAGGCGTGATCAACGGACGAGTTACCGCGTACCGCGAGGCCATCATTCCGCTGCATGTCTACGGCTCCCAGAATCGGAGCGAGAAATTGACGCAGATATCGATACCGGATTCAACGGCTTCCTCACGCTTCCCGCCTCTATGGTCCATGAACTGAAACTTTCAAGGTTTGGGTGACGACAACGTTCATCCGCATCGATGAACGGGACTTGGTCCAAGGCGACTGGAAAAAACTCGACAAGTCGGGACCAAGTACCCCCCATGTGCCCCCCATGTGCCCCCCATGTGCCCCCCAAGTCAGAGAACTCGTACTGCACGGCGATGGAGAGTGGGCGCGAGACGATACGGTTTTCGAGCGTATGGAAATGTTCATTCGAACGGCAGGCTGGTGAGGCAGTTTCCCTTGACGGAAGATGCGTCTCCCCAAGCCTTGCTCGGACACTTGCAATTGATGAATAAGGGGCGCTTGATGAACGCGGCAGTACTGCTTTACGGAAAGTCGCCGCAGCGGTTCTTGATCACTTCTGAGATTCGCTGCGCCCATATCCACGGGACAGAGGTCGCCAAACCGATTCATTCTTGCCAGGTTAATATGGGGACGGTGTTCGATCTGGTCGATCTGGCGGTTGAATTCGTGTTGAGCAAGAACAAATTTCCATTAGGCACGCTGACGGAGAGCGTCCGCGCAGTCCGCTGCGGAAGTATCGACTCACCGCCAAAGGGCGCGCCGCGCTTTCAGGTTTGCAGTCGCACTGAACAGACACATGAGCACCGTCGGTAAACGCGAATGCCACACCCAGCAACGCGTCGTGGCTCTCCGCCGGGATGCCTTGGGCTATTGGGATCTCATCCATGAGCGCGATGGTATTCCTGCGGACGTAGCCTGCAAGCAATTCAAAGAATCGACGCGATCTTCGAACTGATCAAGGCCCGGAATGACTACTAATGCATGCGACTATCAATTGGATTTGGGCGGCACTGCGGTGGATGTCGTCCAAAAGCGCATCAAGCATCTCCATATCGGCGTTTATCCGCCCTGCGGGCGGGTGCGCGTTTCCGCGCCGCTGCGGCTTGACCGCGAGGCGGTGCGCCTGGCTGTGCTGTCGCGGCTTGCCTGGATTCGCCGCAAACAGGCGGCGTTCGCGGGCCAGGAGCGGCAGTCGGAGCGCGAATTCGTCACGGGCGAGAGCCACTACTTCGAAGGCCACCGTTACCGGCTGGACGTGGTTCCGGCCGGCGGCCGACCCCCGGTGGTGCTCGCCAACAACACGGTAATGAGCTTGCGGATTCGTCCCGGGGCGGACCGGGCCGAGCGGGAAGCGGTGCTGGACCGCTGGTATCGGCGCGAGCTGCGGGCCCGCCTGCCGGCGCTGTTGGAGAAGTGGGAGGCCCGCATCGGCGTTCAGGCCGCCGTGGTGCGCATCCGCAAGATGAAAACCCGTTGGGGCTCGTGCAACACCCGAACCGGCGATATCAGCTTGAATCTGGAGTTGATGAAGAAACCGGCGTCCTGTCTGGAATATGTGCTTGTGCACGAACTGGTGCACTTGATCGAGCGCAGCCACAACGCGCGCTTCCGGCAACTGATGGACCGGCACCTGCCCCAATGGCGCGCGCAACGGGATTTGCTGAATCGGGCGCCGCTCACCCATTCGCGCTGGGAGTAACCGCAAGCACTTGCGGCTTCTGGGCGGATTTTGATCGTTCGCCCATTCGCGCCGGGAACAACCCGGAACAAACCGGCGCTCAAGCGAACCGCGCCAAGGTTTATCGCCCGCCGCGGATATTCGTGTCACAATCCAAATCGGATGTGGGGTTTTGCCCAAGCCAAGCTTTATGCGGAGCTTTGGCAAAGCAAAGCAAAGCCAAGCCGGGCCGCGGACTTTGCCGTATGCGACCGCAATCCGCTCGAAGACGGCGAAAACGGCCGGTTGATCAAGCAGAATTTCCTCCCCGGCCGGCGAGTCGATCGGGAGGGTCTGCGCGAACAACGAACCCGGAAAAACCGAACGAGGCATCCAGCATGAAAAAACCGATGGCTTTGCTAGGCGCATGCGGCATGTTGCTGGCCGCATCCGGCGCGGCGGCGCAGTACGGCAGTATTGAAGGCGATTGGCCAAGCTATGCCGCTGATGCCGGTTCGACCAAGTACACCGCTCTCGGCCAGATCGATGCCGAAAATTTCGGCGATCTCGAAATCGCCTGGCGCTGGCGCACGATCGACGCCGACCTCGATTTGACCGCATTGCTCGGCGCCGGCAACGAACCAGGCTTCGGCCGCTTGCAGGCGACGCCGTTGATGATCGACGGCGTGTTGTACATGCTCACCGCGCTGAACCAGGTCGCCGCGCTCGATGCCGCCAGCGGCGAATTGCTTTGGCGCCACGACCCGCAAGTCTATTTGTCCGGCCCATCCATCAGCCCCCTCGGATTCCATCACCGCGGCGTCGCCTGGTGGAGCGACGGCGAAAATTCCCGCGTGATTGTGAGCACCAACGACGGCTACGTCATTTCCCTGAACGCCGAGACCGGCGAAGTGGATTCGGATTTCGCCGGCGGCCGGGTTGATTTGACCGAAGGCATACCAAGGGCCGACCGCGACGCCCTCGACTGGCAGGGCGCGCAGCCCCTGGGCGCGGTATCGCCGCCGGTGGTGGTGGGCGATGTCGTGGTCGTGCAGCAAATCACTTCGAACCGGCCGCGCTACAAGGAACGCCCGCCCACCTGGATACGCGGCTACGACGCGCGCGGCGGAGAATTGCTCTGGACTTTCCGCAGCATCCCCCAGCAGGGCGATTTTGGCGTGGAAACCTGGCAGGAAGAATCCTGGCGCTACACCGGCAACGGCGGCGTCTGGACCATGATGAGCGCCGACCTCGAACTGGGTTACGTCTATCTCCCCACCGAAGCACCGACCAACGATTTCTACGGCGGACACCGGCCCGGCGACAATCTATTCACCCAAAGCCTGGTCGCGCTCGATGCCCGCACCGGCGAGCGCGTCTGGCATTTCCAGATGATCCATCACGGCATCTGGGATTACGACACTCCCGCGGCGCCGAACCTGATCGATTTCAACCTGGACGGCAGGGAAATACGCGCCATCGCCCAGGTCACCAAGCAGGGTTTTGTCTACGTCTTCGACCGCGCCACCGGCGTGCCGGTCTGGCCCATCGAGGAGCGCCCCGTGCCGGAAGGCATCATCCCCGGCGAGCGAACCTCGCCGACCCAGCCATTTCCCACCCGGCCGCCGCCCTTCGCGGTCCAGGGGCTGCGCGAAGACGACCTGATCGACTTCACGCCGGAATTGCGCGCCGAGGCGCTGCAGATTCTGGAAAATTACACCTACGGACCCTTGTTCACCCCACCGAGCTTGCCCGACGACGACGGCCACCGCGGCACCATACTGCTGCCCGGTGCGGGCGGCGGCGCCAACTGGCACGGCGCGGGCGTGGACCCCGAAACCGGCGTCTTGTATGTGCCCTCCTCGAACAACCCCACCGTGCCGCTGATGGCTACCCTGGGCAGCGACGAGTCAAACTTCAATTACACGCGCCTGTCGAACCAAGGCGTTCCCGGTCCCCGGGGACTGCCGATTCTGAAACCGCCGTATTCGACGATTACGGCTTACGACATGAATCGCGGCGAAATACTCTGGCAAGTTCCCAATGGTGACGGTTCCGCCCGCGTTGAAAACAGCCCAGCCGTGGAAGGCATCGAGCTGCCGCCACTGGGCGGCGGCGGGCGGCACGCCGTGCTGGTGACTTCAACCTTGCTCATCCACGCGCAAAACACCGGTCACGGCCCGAAACTGATCGCCCGCGACAAAACAACCGGCGCCGAACTCGCGGCCATCGACTTGCCCGCCAACGCCGGCGGAGCGCCCATGAGCTACAGCATCGACGGGAAACAACACCTAGCCCTAAGCCTGCTCAACACCCCCACCCCAGAGCTGGTTGTTTACACCCTGCCCAATTAAGTCTGCCTAGCGCCAAAGATTGCAAGCACAACCCAACACAATGCCCAGCGAGATTCTGCGACTCCGCTTCGCTTCGCGCAGAATGACGTGAGGGACCACTACGATGTGAGTCGCCGCAGGGCCGGGGGAGTGGTTCAGCGGCCGTGCGAGACATGGGTGAGGCCCTCAAGAAGCAAAGCTTCTTGAGGGCCGAACGACCCGACAGGATGTCGGGGCTGGGGGAAATCGAAGCCGACACACTCGCGCCAAGGACGGCAAGCACAACCCAACAGAATTCTCAAAAGGATGTATTCACGGCGTCCGCTGAACCCCCCACCAGCCGAAGGCGACGGATCGAAGCCACAATCCATCAATCTTCACTCCTCCAGCCTCAATCCAGCAAATCTCGCGACAACACCCCCCCATACTCCCGCAAAATCTCCCCCACCGACTCAGCCGGAACCGGCGCGTTCGATTCCAGATTCAATACCGAGCGCCGCGCCGGGGCTTCGGCGATATCAAGCGGCGTCTGGCCCCGGCCATTGCGCGCATTGACGTTTGCGCCGCGTTCCGCCAATTCCCGGACAATGCTGGTGAGATTGCGCGCCGCCGCATCGTGCAAAGCTGTCGCGCCCGTGAAATCGGCATGATCCAGATCGACTCCGTGTTCCGCCGCCGCGATCACCGCATCGAGCGCCAGCCGCTCCTCGCCCACCGGGTCCTCCGTCGCGATCACATAATAACGATTGCGGTCGCTCGCGCCCCGCACCGCGGCCTGCAAAGCGCTCGCGAATCCTCCCACCACCTCCGGCGGCGGCGGATTCAGGCGCGACTCCCGGTCCCGCAAAGGCCGATAACGCTCCAGCGTGGTCAGCAGCGGGTCGGCGCCGGCCCGCGCCAGCGCGCGCATGATTTCCGCTTCGCGAAAACTGGCGGCCAGCCAGTAAGGCGTCGCGCTGACCAGGGGCGCGCGCAAAGCCCAATCTTCACTCGCGCGTTGCACCGGCGTTGGCCGCTCCAGCCGGACGTTGGGGTCGGCGCCGTGTTCGAGCAGCGCGTTCACCATCGCCAGATCGCCACGCAGCACCGCCGCGTGCAAGGCGTTGTAACCCGCGCCCATCGCATTAGGGTCGGCGCCGAATTCAAGCAAGCGGCGCGCCAGTGCGAAATGGCCGCTGTGGGCGGCCACAACCAGCGGGCTGGCGCCATTGCCGGCGCCGCCGTCGACCTCCGCTCCCGCCTCGATCAGCAGCCGGGTCACGCCGCCGTGTCCATTGCGCGCCGCGAACAGCAAAGGCGAATAACCGCCCAGATTTTCAACGATGCCCTGATCGAAGGCGCCGCCGTTCGACGCCTCGGCAAACATGAGCCGGGGGCGCACCTTTGAGCGCGCTTCAAGATCGGCGCCGGCGGCAATCAGCTCCCGCGCCACGTCCATATGCCCCTGGGCCGCCACCCACATGAGCGCGGACTGCCCCCGGGAACGCTCCACGGTGTCGACATTCGCGCCGGCCGCGAGCAAGAGGCGCACACCTTCCGCCGAGCCCACGCGCGCCGCGGACATGAGTGGTGTTTCGCCCATGGGCAAGGCGATGTCGGGGTCTGCGCCCGCTTCCAACAACTGTTGAATCAGTCCGGCCCGGCCTCCTTCCGCCGCGACAAACAGCGCGGAAGCGCCGAGCCGATTCACGGCGTTGACATCCGCACCCGCCGCCAACAGCAAGTCCGCCATTTCGCTATCCTGGCGGTAGACCGCCCAATGCAAGGCCGTCGCGCCATCGGCCTGGCGCTGATTCGGGTCGGTGCCGCCATCAAGCAGCATCCGCACCGCTTCCGCATCTTGAAATCTCGCCGCTTCGATCAGCGAGTCAGCTTTTGCTTTCACCGCGCCAGTCAGGCATATGGCAAGTGTCAGCAGAATAGCTGCGGTCGGGCCGATGCGGATTTTTGCCCGCCGGGACACGGATCGCCGTCCCGAGATCGATGAACCCCGTGATAAATCGGAGTTGGCGCGGGGTTGGTCCTGCGGGATGGCACCGCGCAAGTCGCGGCAACGCGCCCCGTTCAGGAGTGCGGGCTTGGCGCGCGTTCGTTCCCGCGGCAAGTCACCGCTTCGGCCAAGGCCGGGCGCGGCTTGGATCATGGCAGACACGGTTCGGGCATCAGGCGTCGGGGCCACATTCCACCGAAACGGCTGGCTTCCAGTCATGGCGACTCCCGGGCGGTGGAGCTACACCCCGCTCAATAATTCCAGCGCACCGGTGCTGTTGCTCAATTGCTCCACCGGCATGCCCATCTTCTCGAGCATGGTCAGATGCAAATTGCTCGCCGGCGTTCCTTCGGGATAGCGGATGTGGCGACCCCCTTTGAGGTTGCCGGCGCCGCCGCCGAACAGCACCAGGGGCAGGCCGCGGTTGTCGTGCTGGTTGCTGTCGGACATGCCGGCGCCGTACAGCAGCAGCATGTTGTCCAGCAGCGAGCCCTCGCCGTCCGCCGTCGCGTCGAGCCTGTCCAGATAGTAGGCGAACAAGCTCGTGTGGAACTCGTTGATCTTGGTCACTTTTTCATACAGGACCGGATCGTCCCGGTGATGCGAAGTCGGATGGTGCGAGTCGGGCACGCCAATCTCGGCATAGGTGCGTCCGCTCAACTCCCGGCCCAACATGAATGTGATGACCCGGGTCAAGTCGGTCTGGTAGGCGAGCACTTGCAAGTCGAACATCAGTTTGGCGTGCTCTTCGTAAGTATCGGGCACGCCCGAGGGCTGCGTCACTTCGGGCAGGTCGCGGCCGCTTTGGGCCTCGGCCATCTGGATGCGCCGTTCCACATCGCGCACGGCATCAAGATACTGGTCGAGCTTGGCGCGGTCGCCGGCGCCGACGTCCCGGTTCAGTTCCGCCACCCTTTCGCTGAGCGAATCGAGCAAGCTGCGGTCTTTGCGGATGCGCGCGAGCCGCACTTGCGGGTCGGTGGTGCCGATATCGCCAAACAGCCGTTCGAACACCAGCCGCGGATTGGTCTCCATCGGCAGCGGTGTGTTCGCATCGCGCCAGGCGATGGTGCTGGTGTACATGCAACTGAATCCGATATCGCAGGAGCCGAACACATCGTTTTCATCGAGCGCAAGTTCCAGCGAACCGAGCTGCGTTTCCCGGCCCTGGCGGCGCGCCACTAGCTGGTCGATGGAAACCGCGGCTTGGAGATCGTTCTCGGTGCGCGCCGGGGTAACTCCGGTGAGAAAGCGGGTCGAGG
Organism: uncultured Pseudohongiella sp.; assembly: GCA_965221015.1. Lineage (GTDB taxonomy): Bacteria > Pseudomonadota > Gammaproteobacteria > Pseudomonadales > Pseudohongiellaceae > UBA9145. Next base: position 3,044,909 of record OZ244859.1, read on the forward strand.
CGCTGGCGTGGACGCCGGCATTGCTTGGCACACCGTTCAGGCCCGTGAGCACCAACATGCGGTCGCGATACGCGGCCATCGGCTGCAGAATTCGGGTCAGCTCGAAATTTGCGCCTTCGGTGGCGGGAGTCCAGGCTTTCATCGCCATGCCGTTCGGCACATAGACCACGCCCAGCCGGCGCGTTGCCGCGGGCGCGCTGTTGGCCAGCGCCGGCGTCATGCTGTCCAGCAGCGGCAGCGCCAGGCTCGCGCCAAGGCCGCGCAGCATAGTGCGCCGGGAAAGTTTCTTTTTCAGAATAATCATAAGGCGGTTCTCCGCATTTGGAACGGGGCGCTTTCGATCACTCCCAAGATTACCGCCGACCAGCGGTAGTCCTCTTCCGCGGCGGCGCGCGCGATGGAGCGCACGGTCGGCATGTCATGGTACTCCAAGCCCCGCCCCAGTGCATAGGTCAACATCTTTTCGGTTACCGCGCCGACGAAGTCGCCGGGGCGCGCAAGCAGCAAATCGGCCAAGCCCCCGGGGCCGCTGAAGGCGCCGCCGTCGGGCAGCGCCCCGGAAGCGTCGATTGGCTGGCCGGCGAAGCGCGTGCGCCATTTACCCACGGCGTCGTAGTTTTCCAGCGCGAAACCGATCGGGTCCATCGCCGCGTGGCAGGAGCGGCAGGCGGGATTCTCGCGGTGCTGGGCCATCGCTTCGCGCATGGTCAGCACCCGGCCATCCTCGTTGGCTTCCTCGAGCGCTGGCACATTGGGCGGCGGTTCGGGGGGCGGCGCGCCGAGCAGGTTTTCCAGCACGAACTTGCCGCGCAACACCACCGATGTGCGGTTCGGATAGGACGTTACTGTCAGCAAACTGCCATGGCTGAGCAATCCGCCGCGTTGATCGCCGTCGAGCGCGACCTTGCGCATGCGGCTGCCGTAGATGTCCGGTATGCCATAGTGTTGCGCCAGTCGTTCATTCAGATAGGTGTAATCGGCGCTGAGCATTTCGAGCATGCTGTGGTCGTTGCGAATTTGTTCGCTCAGGAACAGTTGCGTTTCGCGCTTGAAGGCCTCGCGCAGATTTTCATCGAATTCGGGAAAACCCGCCGGCAAGGGGTAATGACCGTCAAGATTGCGCAAGTAGAGCCATTGGCCGACAAAATTCTCGATGAATGCGTCCGCGCGCGGGTCGGCCATCATCCGCCGCACCTGGTCCTCCAGCCTGCCGGGTTCGCGCAGGGCGCCGCTAGCGGCCAAGTCCAGCAATTCATCGTCGGGGATGCTACTCCAGAGGAAAAAGGACAGCCTGGATGCAAGTTCCAGGTCGCTGACCGCGTATACGCTGCCCGGTTCGGCGGCGGCCGGATCCCGCTCAATGCGGAACAGGAAATCGGGCGCGACCAGCACGCGTTCGAGGGCGTATTGAATGCCCGTGTCGAATCCGCCTTCGCGCCGGCCGGCCTCGAAAAACGCATACAGTTCTGCCAGATCGTCTTCGGTCGCGGGGCGGCGATAGGCGCGGCGGGCCAACGTTTGAAGTATTTCGCGGGCGCAGGCCGGTTCTTCATCGGCGCTGGCCGGGCTGCAGGAGAAAAGTCGGCGCCGGCTCGGTGTGTCGCCGGGCCCGGCCACCGACAGCGGCCCTTCAACCGAAACACTGCCCAAGCTGGGGTTGGCGTCGGGCAATTCGGTCACCGCCAGGTGGTAGCCGAACAACCGCGGCTGCAGCACGCCTTCGGCTTCCCACATGGCGCGCGGGAAAGTCGCGCCAATGATGCGCGGGCCGGCTTCGACGAACACATCGATCTCAAAGCCTTCCTCGGCGAAGATCATCATGAACTCTTCCCAATCGTCGCTGCCGCGGATGTTGCCGGCGTAACTGTAGGGCGCCGGTGTGCCGGGGGCGTCGCCGCCGAAGCCGAAGGTTTGGAGATGTTCGCCGTCGAGGCTGATTTCAATCTCTTGGGGCGCGTCGTAGCCGCGCACGAAATCGACGTAGTTGGTTTGCAGTTTGACGTTGATCCGGTAATTGCCGTCCACCGGAAAGTGATGTTCGAAGGCCGCTCCGCCCCGGGAGCCAAAGGGCAATTCGTCGCTCAGACGGTCGTCCTGGATCAGGTTCAGCGGCACCTCGTAGGTCTTGATCAAAGTTGCGCGCGGCGCGGCGCCGACGGCAAGCTCCGCGATTTTGTGGGCGGCGGCGACGTAACGCTCCATCAGCGCCGGCGACAGCGACAGCACTTCGGCGTTGTTGTCGAATCCATGCTGGTCGGGGGGGTCGGGCGGGATCAACTCATCGACCGCGATATCCAGCGCGAGCAGGTCGCCCACGGCATTGCGGTATTCGGTCTGGTTGAGGCGATGGAAAGCTTCGACTCTGCCCGGGTCGACTTGTTGCGCGGCCACCCGGTCGAGTTCGGCTTCGAGCCAGGCGCGAAAGCCGTCGTAACTGGCCTGGTCCGGGCGCGGATTGTCCGGGGGCGGCATCACGCCGACGCGCAATTTGCGCACGACCTTTTCCCACAACGCGGGATTTTCCGAAACGTCGGCCACGTTTTCGGTGTCGAGCGTCAGGCCGACATCGCGCAATTGCGCGAAAAGCTGGGATTCGCCCGGCGTCACGGGCAGGTTTACGATCGCCTGGTTGTGGCAGCCGACGCAATAACGGTCAAGCAAAGCCCGCTGGGTGCCGGCATCCTCCGCCGCGATGGCGCTGGCCACGGTCAGCAGCGAGCCCGCCACCGCGGCAACAAACCCGAAAGTACCCGCCCCGCTCTTGACCATGTCCACGCTCGCCCTCACCCGAATAATGCTTGCCCGTTCTCCCGCCAGCGACGCTCCTTATCCGGGCAAGAATAGCATTGCCCCGGCGGAGCGTGAAGCGCGCATTCAGGTTTTGCACCAAAACGGATTGAGGGCAAGTGACCCTTGGACTTCCGCGAACTCGGCCTGAACGCTCAAATTCCCTGGGTGAGTTCGGTGTCCCGCGCGGAATGACGGCAAACCCCACGTCATTCTGCGCGCAGCGAAGCGAAGTCGCAGAATCTCCAAACCATGGCGGCGATTCAGCGGATGTTGTCGGCGAAGCGGAACTGCGCCGGCGGTTCGCGGTTTTGCAAGTGTTCGACGAAGTAGTTCCAGCGGCGCTGCATGAACCAGCGCGAGTTGAGGAAGCCGTGGCCGGTGTTGGGCAGAACGATGAGATCGAAATCCTTTTCCGCTTCGATCAACGCTTCCACCAGCAACATGGTGCTGTTGGGATGCACATTGGTGTCCATCAGGCCGTGGGCCAGCAGCAGTTTGCCTTGCAGGTTGCCGGCGAGCAGCGGATTGGACTGGTTGTCATAGTTGGAAAGGTTGTGCCCGCGCACCGGGTCGGTCTCGCCGCTGTATTCGAGCAGGCCCTGCCAGCGTTCGGCCCAATCGTCTTCGTAATTGCGGTTGTCGTGGTTGCCGGCGCTCGATACGGCAACCTTGTAGAAACCAGGGTATTGCAGGATGCCGGCGGTGGAAGCGAAGCCACCGCCGGAATGGCCCCAAATGCCGACGCGGTCGAGGTCAATCCAGGGATGGCGCTCGGCGAGCTGGCGGATCATGCCGATTTGATCGGGCAGGCCGTTGTCGCCCATGTTGCCGTAATAGATGTCGTGAAACGCCTTGGAGCGCCCGGGTGTGCCCATGGCGTCCACTTCAAGCACGACGAAACCAAGTTCGGCAAGCGCCTGCTTGTCGCCGCGGGAAGGCAGAAAACGGCGGCTGCCAACACTGGAGCCAAGCGGCCCCGGGTACAAATAGTTGAGCACGGGGTACTTCCGCATCGGGTCGAGCATGGCCGGCACATACATCAGGCCATGCAGGTCGGTCACGCCGTCCCGGGCCTTGACTGAAAACGGCACCGGGGCGTTCCAGCCGGCTTCGAGCAATGCCGATATGTCCGTGGTTTCCAGCGTCGCCGGCGCCGCGCCATCGGTGTTGCGCAGCAGCGCGACCGGCGCGGTTTCCGGCGTTGACCAGGTGTCGAGGAAATAGTCGCCCGAATCGGACCAACTGATCTCGTGATGCGCCACTTCGGGCGTAAGCAATTCCAGTCCTTCGCCGTCCAATCCGACGCGGTACAAATGATGGAAATAGGGGTCGCGGCCTGCGATATTTGAAGCCAAAAACCAGATTTGCCCCGATTCCCGGTCCACACGCTGGATATCGAGCACCAGCCAGGGGCCTTCGGTGATCCGGTTTTTCAACTCGCCGCTGGCCAGATCGCGCAAGTACAAATGGCCCCAGCCGTCCTGCTCGGAAAACCAGATGAATTCGCCGCGCTCATGCAAAACGCGCCAGTTCTCGCCCATGAAGCCGGCCATGTAATGCGTTGCGGCTTCCTCGCGAAAGACGTCGCGCACGCTGCCGTCGTGAATGTCGGCGATGCGCAATTGGGCGACTTTGTGGTCGCGGGAGGAAGAAATGAAGGCAAGGCGTTCGCTGTCGGCGCTCCACTGCGTGTCGAGGAAAACGCCACCGGCACCGGCGACGTGGTCGCTGGTCGTGGACCGGTGGGGGTCGGGCGGCATATCGAGAAACACCACCCGCGGTTCGGGTTCGAGATGGATAACGAGCCGCTCGATCATGAAAATGTGTTCATCGCCGGGCAGCGGATACTTCCATTGGTCGATTTCGGAGCGGCCAACGCGGGTGTCCCAAAGCACGAAATCGCCAACTTCGCGGCCGTCGTGACGAAAGGTGGCGATCTTGTTCGAATCCGGCGACCACTTCAGCACCGGAACATCGCTGCGAATCCAGCCCGCGTTGTTGGTGGCGTAGCCGTAGTTTTCCTCGCCATCGAAGGTCAACTGGGTCAATTCGCCTGTCGCCGTGTCCCGCAGCCACAGATTGTGCCCGCGGATGAAAGCCGCTCGGCCGCCATCCGGCGACAAATGCTCAGCGCCGGGCTCGCTGTCGAGTTGGCGCAGGCTGTAATTCCCGTCCAGCGCCAGCGACCAGGACTCGCCTTCGAAGCGGAAACGCAGCCCGCCGCCGTCATCGGTCAAGCGGATGCCGGTCAACATCAAACCGCCGGAATCGACCTCCCGCCCAAGCATCCCCGCCAGCGCCCCGGCAAGACGTTCGTTGTCGATCAATTCGCGGCGTTCACCGCTGGCCGGGTCAAACAGCACATAAGTCTGCGCGCCCAGGTCCGAGCGCCGATAGATCAGTTGATCATCATCCTGCCAATAATGCGCGGCGATATGCCCGGCGAGTAATGGCGCGGTATTCGGGCCGAGCATCGATTCGGCGCGCATGTATTCCGCTTCAGCCGCAACCTCCGGCTGCGTCGCAGTTTCCCCGCCCGGCGCACAGGCCGCGAGCAACAACAAGCCGAACCCCGCAGGCAACATGCGATCAAAATGAAAATTTCTCATTCTCGAAGTGTGTCAGAAATCCCAAATTTTTTCGCCTCACTAGATTCTGCGACTTCGCGCAGAATGACAAACCGTCGGTTCCACGCAGTGTGAGTCTCCGTCGGGCGGGGGAAATTCAGCGGGCGTGCGAGCCAGGGATGGCGAGCCCGAAGCCTACATGGATGTATTTACGGCGTCCGCTGAATTTCCCCCGCCCGACGGAGACGGATCGAAGCCAACCAATTAGCGCTTAGAGCAGTGAATCAAGAATCAGATTGGTTGATTCGACGATGCGCTGGTCCCGCGGCCGCAAATCCGGCTCGAATGCCTTGCCGGTGAGGTGCTGCACACCACCGATGTAACGCACGGCGATTTCGTTGGCCTGTTCTTCGGTGAACTGCTGGTCACGGCTTTTCACCATGCCGCGGGCGAACTCCTTGGAAAAAGATACCGGTTGGCCATCGCGCCGCAGTATTTCCCCCTTTTCATCAAGCTTCCAGAATCGGCTCGAATCCATGGTGAAAAGTTCATCGGCCACGACGATCTGACCGTCGCGGTTGAGGCCGTGTTCGGTTTTGGTGTCCACCAGCACCATGCCCTTGTTCGCTAAATAGCCCGAAACCATCCCGAAGGCCATCAAGCTGGCGTTGCGAATGTGCGTGTATTGCTCCGCCGAGCACACGCCGTCGGCGATCAGCGTGGCGGCGTCGGTGGTGGCATCCACTTCCGCCTTCGTGCTTGGCGTGTCCATCAGATACGGCAGGCGGCCGTTGGGCTGGAGTTCGCCGGCAACCAGATCATGGCCGGCATAGGCGAAGCGGTTCAGGCCCCGATCTTGCGCCGCCAGCCAATGCTGGTACAGCGAAGTTGATGTGCTCGACACCGCCATGTACATGCGCAGCACGTTTTCGAGGCCAAACAAACGCAAATTCTCGGCGGGTATCACCGTCGAGGTGGGATGCAAGCCTTCCACCTCGAATTGCGAACTGCCCAGCACCGGCGCCACCAGATGCAACATATGGTTGTGGTTCAGCGCCAGAATCTGGTCCTTGAACGGTATCGCGCCGCGATTAACGTCGTGGGTGGAAATGCGGTTGTTGCGGAACATCAGCCGCAGGGGCCGCCCGCAACGGCTGCGCAAGGTTTCGCCGAAAACAGAGTCGGACACCTTGCCCTGCTGCACCGTGGCGCCGCGCAGGCGCGGCAGTTCCCCATCGTCGATAAGCTGCCGGATCGGGCGGCCGGTATTCACACGCGGGCCGTATTCGGCCACCAGCTCCCGAATCGATTGTTCATCCAGCATAGGGTGGGTCTTCCGGAGCCGGAGCCGCCATGGAACCGGCCCCGGATTGGAACTGAATGGTGCCGCCACCAAGAGTCGAACTCGGGACCTGCTGATTACAAGTCAGCTGCTCTACCACGGCTGAGCTATAGCGGCACGTATTTCTTTCTGCAAGCGGCGCGGCGGTGGCCGATTCGACCCCCCGCGACCGAACCGCGAATGGTACAGAAACCGGCCTCGGTGTTCAATATGCCCCCGCCCGCGAGGTTCAGGGGACTTGCTCCGGCTTGCCCGATTTTTCCCAGACGTAATTGTTCGCGGCGATAAAACCGGCGACGCTGCCGCAATCGAAGCGGCGCCCGCGAAAGCGCCAGGCGAGCACTTTGCCAGCCCGCGCCTGGATGCGCAGCGCGTCGGTGATTTGTATTTCCCCGTTGCGGCCCGGCGGCGTCGCGCGCAGGATGTCGAATATATCGGCTGTGAGGATGTAGCGGCCGATAACCGCCAGATTTCCCGGGGCATCGGCGGGCGCCGGCTTCTCCACCATGTCGCTGACGCGGTACAGCCCCGGTGCGATTTCCACGCCGGCCGCGATGCCATAACTTGCGGTCCTCTCTGGCGGGACTTCTTCAATCGCGACAATACTGCAGCGATGTTCGGCGTGGATCGCCGCCAGTTGCGCCAGCACAGCCGTTTCTTCCGCAACGCAAAAGTCATCCGCCAACAGCACGGCGAAGGCTTCCTCGCCAATCAGCGTTTCGCCGGTGAGGATGGCATGCCCCAGACCCTTGGCCTCAATCTGCCGCGTGTAGGAAAATCGACACTCGCGCAGCAGACGGTGGATTTCCGTAAGAAGATGTTCGCGCCCCGAGCCCGCGACCTGGCGTTCCAGCGCATGGTTTGTGTCGAAATGATCTTCCAGCGCGCGCTTGCCGCGACCGGTGACAAACGCCATGTCGGTTATGCCGGCGCGGGCGGCTTCTTCAACGCCGTATTGGATCAGCGGTTTGTTGACAATGGGCAGCATTTCCTTGGGCATGGCCTTGGTGGCGGGCAGGAAGCGCGTGCCATAGCCGGCGACGGGGAAAAGGCATTTTCGGATCGCTGGCGGCTTTGCTTCCATCCCGGCGTTCACACCCGGTTGTAGCGGTCTTCATAGCGGACGATGTCGTCTTCGCCGAGATAGTCGCCAAGCTGCACTTCGATGATTTCCACCGGCTCTTCGCCGTCGTTGCGGAGGCGGTGCCGGCTGCCAAGGGGAATGAATGTCGATTCGTTCACGCCAAGTGCGAACTCCCGATCATCGCGGGTGACCATGCCGCATCCCCGGACAACGGTCCAATGTTCCGCGCGGCGGGCGTGGCTTTGCAGCGACAGCGCCGCGCCCGGATTGACGATCAAGTGCTTGACCTGGAAACCGTCGCCAACGGCCAGGCTTTCGTAACTGCCCCATGGCCGCCGCACCAGGCGATGTTGTTCGGCTTCCGCCCGCGCCCGCCGCCGCAACTCGGCCACGATCCCGCCCACTTCCTGCGCCCTGGCGCGGTCCGCCACGAGCAAGGCGTCCGCGCTGTCGATCACAAGCAGGTCGCGCAGCCCCAGCGCCGCCACCAGGCGCGAACCGGCATGAATGAAACTGCCGCTGAGGTCGTGGCCGACGACATTGCCGTCAATGGCGTTGCCCCGCGCATCTTGTTCGGATTGTTGCCAGACGGCATCCCAGGCACCGAGGTCGGACCAGCCCGCATCCAGCGGAACCACCGCACCCCTGGCGGTGTGTTCCATGACCGCGTGGTCGATGGAAAGACTGCGGCAATCGTCGAACGCGCCCTGCCGGTAGCGGATGAAATCCGCGCCGCGGTAAAGTGCGCCGTGGGCCGCCTGGCAGGCGCTGAAAATGTCCGGCGCGTGGCGTTGAAGTTCCGCGAGAAACGTCCCGGCATGAAACAGGAACATGCCGCTGTTCCAAAAGCAGTCGCCCGCGGCAAGCATGGCCCGCGCGCCCGCGGCATCGGGTTTTTCGACGAAACGTACCAGCTTGCGGGCGCTCGACCGTTCCAGCTTTGCGCCCGTTGCCATGTAGCCATAACCGGTGGCGGGCGAAACGGGCACGATGCCGAATGTCACCAGAAATCCCTCCCGGGCCAGCGGCTCGGCCGCGCCAATCGCCGCCTGCATCCGTTCCGGCTGTTCCACCGCGTGATCGCTGGGCAACACCAGCAGGACGGCGTCGTCGCCGGAGTCCTTCGCTTGCAGCGCCGCCAAGGCGGCGGCCGGCGCGGTATTGCGCGCCGCCGGCTCCAACAGAATGTGGGCGTCGGCAATACCCACTTGGCGCAATTGTTCCGCGGCCAGAAACCGGTGTTGCTCAGTGCAGACGACCATCGGCTGTGCCGCGCGCTCACCGAGGCGCAGCAGGGTTTGCTGGAACAACGTGTGTTCGCGGCCGGGGAATGCGGCAAACGGTTTGGGCAGCGCGGCCCGGGAAAGCGGCCACAGGCGCGTTCCGGCACCGCCGGCCAGCACAACGGGAATCAGCATGAATGCACCCTGCAAGGCGAAGCGCGATGATAGCAAAGATGATGGGACACCCATCCGGCATCTCCCGAATTGGCCACGCAATTCGGTCGAAAATTTGGGCCGGTCGCGATAAACTCGCAGCCTCGCAATCAAGCGGTGTCAAGCATGACTGCTACCTCCGGGCCGGCCTCAACATTCGTCCAGAAAAATTCCTACGAATTGGAGGAATTGCTTGATTGCGGCTATGGAAGGCTGTTCGGCCCCGGCAATGCCAGGCTGCCGGTTGGCAATATGCTCATGTTCGACCGCATCAGCGAGATCAATCAGGATGGCGGCGATTACGGTCGGGGACAGATTCGGGCCGAACTCGATATACGTCCCGACCTGTGGTTTTTCGCCTGCCACTTCCCGGAGGATCCGGTCATGCCGGGCTGCCTCGGGCTTGACGCGCTGTGGCAATTGGTTGGTTTTTACCTGGGATGGTGCGGGCACCCCGGCAAAGGTCGAGCGCTGGGTGCCGGTGAGGTAAAATTCACCGGGGAAATCTTGCCGAGCGCAACGAAAGTGCAATACGATCTTTCCATCAGCCGGATTATCAAGCGCAGCCTCGTCATGGGCATCGCCGACGGCACTGTTTCGGCCGATGGCGAAATCATATACACATCAAAGAGTCTCAAGGTGGGCCTGTTCACACCCGAACAATTTTTCAAGTAGCGACCCATTCACCAGAACCCTTTTTGCGAGAAAACTATGCGACGCGCGGTAGTCACTGGAATCGGAGTCGTTTCCTGCTTGGGCAACGACAAGGATTCGGTGCGGCAGTCGCTGCGGGACGGCCGCAGCGGCATCAGATTCAATCCCGAATATGCGGAAATGGGTATGCGCAGCCAAGTCAGCGCATACATCGACATCGACCTGAAGGAAAGGATCGACCGCAAATTCCTGCGCTTCATGGGCGAAGGCGCGGCCTATGGCCATATCTCCATGGAGCAGGCGATCGGTGACGCCGGCCTGGAAAGCGGTGAGATTTCCAGCGAGCGGGTTGGCGTGGTCATGGGTTCCGGCGGCGGTTCGCCAAAGGATCAGCTCGATTCTTTCGATGTGATGCGCGATCGCGGCATCCGCCGGGTCGGCCCCTACCGCGTGCCCCGGACCATGAGCAGTTCGGTATCCGCCTGTCTCGCCACCGCCTTTGGCATCAAGGGCGTCAACTACACCATTTCCTCCGCCTGCGCGACCAGCGCCCATTGCATCGGCCACGCCGCGGAACTGATCCAGATGGACAAGCAGGACCTGGTCTTCGCCGGCGGCAGCGAGGAAGAGCATTGGACCCTGTCCCACATGTTCGACGCCATGGGCGCCCTTTCGACCGGCTACAACGACAACCCAGACCAAGCCTCGCGCGCCTTTGACAAGGACCGCGACGGCTTCGTGGTCGGCGGCGGCGGCGGCGCGCTGGTGATCGAGGAACTGGAACACGCCAAAGCCCGGGGCGCGCGTATTTACGCGGAACTGACCGGCTACGGCGCCACTTCCGACGGCTACGACATGGTGGCGCCATCGGGCGAAGGCGGCGCGCGCGCCATGCGCATGGCGCTGCGCGGATTGCAGGGCAAAGTGGACTACATCAACACCCACGGCACCAGCACGCCGGTGGGCGACATCTCCGAATTGAAAGCCATTCGCGAGGTTTTCGGCACGGAAATTCCCGCAATCAATTCCACCAAGTCCCTCAGCGGGCACGCCTTGGGCGCGGCCGGCGTGCACGAGGCGATTTTCAGCCTGTTGATGATGAATGACGGTTTCATCGCCGAGTCGATCAACATCGCCCAACTCGACGAACAGGCCGAAGGCTTTCCGATCATGCGCGAGCGCCGCGACAATACGCGGCTGGACCGAATCCTTTCCAACAGTTTCGGTTTCGGAGGCACCAATGCCTGCCTGGTTTTCGACCGTTACGCGGATTGAGCCCAACGCACCCGTCGCCCTGGCGGCCGCGGGATTGGCCTTGCTCGCGCTGGTTGCGGGGCCGGCCGCGGCGCAGTTGCCCATCGCGGGGGATACCGATCCGGCGCGCGGCCAGCAGCGGCCGCTGCCCATCGCCCAAGCCTTCCCCTGGTATGTCAGCGAAGCCGCGCCGGGCCGCTTCCAGGTCGTGTTCAATCCGGCGCCGGCGCATTATTTGTACCGCCACGCATTCAACTTTCGCCTGCGAACGGGCACGGAAGAGCATGCGCTGGAGGTCCAATTGCCGCCGGGCCTGGCGCGGCATGACCAATTCTTCGGCGATGTAATCGCCTATTACGACCAGGTGGCCATCGCACTCGATCATGCGCCGGAGTTGGCGACGGGCGGCATCCTGCTGATTGAATTCCAGGGCTGCGCCGACTGGGGCTTTTGCTACCCTCCCCAGCAAGCCCGGTTCGAACTTCCCCGGCCCCCGCCGCCGGATTCCGAAGCGCTCCAATCCGGCGCTTGAGCGAATTGCCGCCCGCCCGACTGATTGCGGCCATTCGAGCCCAACGCAAAAAAATCGCTGCATTTCAATTCATTTTCTGCGAAAATGCGGGCAACTTTGCGCAACTGGCATGTTTCGGACGCGAAACTGCGGGGCTTGAAGCATCGGGCTGCGGCGACCATCGCTCAGCGCGCGTGCTTGGCATCAACGCATGGCGGAATTCCGGAACAAAATCTGGAATATAAAACACGATGGCTAAAATACTGGCGTTGCACGGGGCCAACCTCAATCTGCAAGGACACCGCGAGCCGCATATCTACGGCAGCGACACCCTGGACGACATCAACGGCCGCCTGCGCGAGCATTGCGCGGCCGCGGGACACGAGTTCGACTGCCTGCAAAGCAATTCCGAAGCCGAGTTGATCGACCGCATCCATTTGGCGCGGGTGGACGGCACCGCCTTCCTGCTCGCCAATCTCGGCGGCTTCACCCATACCAGCATCGCTATCCGGGATGCCGTGCTCGCCGCCGGCGTGCCCTTGATCGAGGTCCACTTTTCCAATCTCTTCCGCCGCGAGCCGTATCGCCACAAGTCCTACTTTTCCGATATCGCGGTCGGTTGCGTGATTGGTCTTGGCCCGCAAGGTTACGAACTCGCGTTGCAGGCGGCCTTGCGCCAATTGGCCAGCGGGAACTGATTCCACAAAGTGGAGCAACATCGAACGCGAAATTTCGGGGGAATTCCATGGACATTCGCAAACTGAAAAAACTGATCGAACTGTTGGAAGCTTCCGACATCGCGGAAATCGAGCTGAAGACCGGCGAAGAGTCGGTGCGCCTGAGCCGCGCTTCGACCATCGCGCCGGCTTTTGCGGCCGCGCCCGCGGCGGTGGCCGCCGCCCCGGCGCCGCAAGCGGCGCCCGCGCCGGAAGCGCCCGCCGCCGATGCCGCCAAGCCTGAAAGCGGCAAGGTGGTGACCTCCCCCATGGTTGGCACTTTCTATCGCGCGCCCGCTCCATCCTCGCCGCCTTACGTTGAAGTGGGCCAGCAGGTGAAGGAAGGAGACGTCATCGGCATTGTCGAAGCCATGAAGATGATGAACCAGATCGAATCGGAATTCAGCGGAGTCGTCGAAGCCATACTTGTCGAAGACGGCAAACCGGTGGAATTCGGCCAGTCGCTGATACGCCTCGTATAGGACCGCGGCCGTGCTGAAAAAAGTCCTGATTGCCAATCGCGGCGAAATCGCCTTGCGTGTGCTGCGCGCCTGCAAGGAACTTGGTATCCGCACGGTGGCCGTGCATTCCACCGCCGACACCGATCTCATGCACGTGCGCTTGTCGGACGAATGCGTCTGCATCGGCCCGCCAAACCCCACCGACAGCTACCTCAACATCCCGGCCATAGTCAGCGCCATGGAGGTCAGCGACGCGGACGCCGCCCACCCGGGATACGGTTTCCTGTCGGAAAACGCCGACTTCGCCGAACAAGTCGAAAACAGCGGCTTTGTTTTTATCGGCCCAAGCGCCGAGACGATCCGGCTCATGGGGGACAAAGTGTCCGCCATCCAGATTATGCGCGAGGCGGGCATCCCCACGGTGCCGGGCTCCAACGGGCCGCTTGACGACGATCAGCAGCGCAGCCTGCAACTCGCGCGGGAAATCGGCTATCCAGTGTTGATCAAGGCGGCGGCGGGCGGCGGCGGGCGCGGCATGCGCGTGGTCAATCATGAAAACAATCTGCTGCAATCGATCTACGTCACCCGCACCGAGGCCAAATCCTTCTTCGGCTCCGATGCGGTGTACCTGGAAAAGTACCTGGAAAATCCACGCCATGTGGAAGTGCAGGTGATCGGCGACGGCCAGGGCAATGCGCTGTATCTCGGCGACCGCGACTGCTCGCTGCAGCGCCGCCACCAGAAAGTGATCGAAGAAGCTCCCGCGCCTGGCATCCCCGACGCCGTGCGGCGGGAGGTCGCCGAAGCCTGCATCAAGGCCTGCCAGACCTTGCGTTATCGGGGCGCCGGCACACTGGAGTTTTTGTATCAGGACGAGCGCTTTTATTTCATTGAAATGAACACCCGGGTGCAGGTGGAACATCCGGTGACGGAAATGGTCACCGGCTTCGATATCGTCAAAGAGCAGTTGCGCATCGCCAGCGGCCTGCCGCTGTCGGTCAGCCAGGACGAAATCTCCTTCCACGGCCACGCGGTGGAGTGCCGCATCAACGCCGAGGATCCAGTCAGCTTTCTGCCAAGCCCCGGCAAAGTGACGATGTTCCACTCTCCCGGCGGGCCCGGCGTGCGGGTGGATTCGCATTTGTACAGCGGCTACACCGTGCCGCCGTACTACGACTCACTGATCGCCAAAGTCGTAACCCACGCCCAGGACCGCGAGCAAGCCCTTACGCGCATGCAAATCGCGCTTGAGGAATTGCTCATCGACGGCATCCAGAGCAATGCCTCGCTGATGCGCAACCTCGTCATCGACCCGGAAATCCGCAAGGGCGGCTACAACATCCATTACCTGGAAAACAAACTCGCGCGCTGAGGCGCGGGGCCCGCGCGCGGATTGACAGCAACCCGTCTTGGCGGCGAATTCCGGCAACGAAGTGGAGCCCGCAGCGGCAAAGGCGGCACCGTCAACGACAGCACCGGCAGAAACAGGACCGTCAAAAAAATGCACCCTGGCGTCGCCCGCTGCCCCAACTGCGGCTCCACGTTCCATATCAGCCGGCGGCAACTGGATTCAGCCGGGGGTTTGGCGCGTTGCGGCGCCTGCCTGGGCATTTTTTCCGCCACCGAAAATCTGGTCGATGTCGATCGTGAAAGCGCGGCGGCCGAATCGGTGTTCATCACCCGCGCGCCGGAGGAATATGTCGCTGTCCACACAGCCACCGCCGGCGCGGAAACAAACACCGCACCGGCGCCGCAATCCGCAGGCATGAGCGGGGAGGTTGAGGATATGCAAGAAGTCTCGCCAACGAATCGGGGGGAGGCGGAAGACCAAGCTCCCGCCCCGCCGGAATTTGAAAATCCGGCCAAAGTGCTGCCGGAGGACGGCCGCGCCGCGCTGCGGGCACTTCGGCCCGAACTGGAGTTGCGCGCCGGCAGAACAATCCGCTGGGGCGCCGCCGCGGGCAAGACCCTGCTATGCGCGCTGCTGCTGGCATTATTGGCCGGGCAATATCTTTGGCGTCAATTGCCGGTCTATAGCCAGGTGGATGCGCTGCGGCCCGGCTACGCGCGGTTTTGCGCCTGGGTGGGCTGCGAATTGCCCGCCTACATTCGCGCGAGCAGCATCCGCAACGACAATGTCGCCTTGCAAAGCCACCCGGATTACCCCGACGCTTATCTGCTCGCCGCCAGCTTCCACAACGCCGCGCCATTTCCGCAACCCTTTCCCATGGTCGTGTTGCGCTTCACCTCCTTTGACGCCCGCACCGTGGCGATGCGCGAATTCGCGCCGGCGGAATATTTGCGGCCGGAATTGCTGGCGCTGGGGCTGATGCCGCCGAATGCGCCGGTGCAAATTGAACTGGAAGTCATGAACCCGGGCATCGAGGCGGTGGGATACCAAGTGTCATTCCGGGCGCCATAAACCACTGTTCGCCCCTTCCCCGAACGCCTGCCCGAAGCTATCATCTTTCCCCCGCGCGAACGGAATCACTTTCCGGGCCGACAGCGAAAAACCCAACAGTGAAGGAATGGACCAGAGCGTCAACAAGAAAGCAGCCGAGCCCAAATCAAGCGCCACCTCCGGCGCGAACGAAAACTCCGGGGGAAGTTTGCGCGATGCGGTGCACAATTCCGTCGACCATTTTTTCGACAACATGGGCCGGCAACCGGTAACCGGCCTGCACCGGATTGTGATGCGGGAAGTGGAATCGACTTTGATCGCCAACGTCATGCGCCGCGCCGGCAACAATCAAAGCAAGGCGGCCGCGATGCTCGGCCTGAGTCGTGGTACGCTACGCGCCCGCCTCAAGCAGTACGATCTGCTATAGCAAGCCAGGCCATGACGTCCAGCAATTCCGCTCCCCTGTCCGCCCCTCTTTCCTCCCCCCTGCGCAGAGCCTTGATCAGCGTTTCCGACAAGACGGGCCTGGTGCCTTTCGCCGCCGCGCTGCAACGCGGGGGGATAGAAATTCTTTCCACCGGCGGCAGCCACCGTATGCTGCGCGAAGCCGGCATCGCCAGCATTGAGATTTCCAGCTACACGGGATTTCCGGAAATGATGGATGGCCGGGTCAAGACCTTGCATCCAAAGATTCACGGCGGCATTCTCGCCCGGCGCGATATCGACCTGGAAACCATGGCGGCCCATGGCATCCCGCCCATCGACCTGGTGGTGGTCAATCTCTATCCTTTCGAGCAGACCGTGGCGCGCCCGGATTGCGCGCTCGCCGAAGCCATCGAGAACATCGACATCGGCGGGCCCACCTTGCTGCGCGCGGCGGCGAAAAATTACCGCTTTGTCACGGTTGTGGTGAACCCGGCGGACTATGACCACTTGCTCGCAAGCCTGGAAAAAGGCGGGGGAGCAATTGACGAGGCAACCCGGTTCGCGCTTGCCGCGGCGGCATTCGAGCACACCGCCGCCTACGACGGCATGATCGCCAATTATCTCGGCGCCCGCCTGGCGGCGCCCAGCGGGGCCGGCGCGGAGGTGGCAACGGCGGCGGTCCGTTTTCCGCGCACCTTCAACCGGCAATTCCACAAGCAGCAGGATTTGCGCTACGGCGAAAACCCGCATCAGGCGGCGGCCTTTTATCGCGACCGGGACCCGCCCGCGGGCAGCATCGCCGGCGCCAGGCAACTGCAAGGAAAAACGCTTTCCTTCAACAACATCATGGATGCCGACACCGCGCTGGAGTGCGTCAAATCTTTTCGCGATTGCGCCTGCGTGATCGTCAAGCACGCCAACCCTTGCGGCGTTGCACTGGCGGAGACGCCGCTGGCGGCGTATCAGGCGGCGTTCGAAACGGACCCGACTTCGGCTTTTGGCGGCATTATCGCTTTCAATCGGGAACTCGATGGCGAAACCGCCGCTTGCATCACCGAGCGTCAGTTCAGCGAAGTCATCATCGCGCCTTCGGTGTCGGAAATGGCGCTGGCGGCGTTCGAAGCGAAGCGCAACGTCCGCGTGCTCGCCAGTGGGGACTGGCCGCGACAGCGTCCGGCCGTGCTGGACTTGAAGCGCGTCAACGGCGGCCTGCTCGTGCAAGACGCGGACGCGCACGAAATCGAAGCGGACCAATTGCGGCTCGTCAGCAAACGCAAACCCGACGCGGACGAGTTGCGCGATTTGCTGTTCGCCTGGACGGTGGCGCAATACGTCAAGTCCAACGCCATCGTGTACTGCCGCGGCCAGCGCACGATTGGCATTGGCGCCGGCCAAATGAGCCGCTTGTACAGCGCGCGCATCGCCGGCATTAAAGCGGCGGACGAAAATCTGCAAGTCGCGGGTTCGGTGATGGCTTCGGATGCCTTTTTCCCCTTCCGGGATGGCATCGACGCCGCCGCGGAAGCGGGCATCGTGGCTGTGATTCAGCCCGGCGGCTCCATGCGCGACAATGAAGTGATCGCCGCCGCCGACGAACACGGCATGGCCATGGTATTCACCGGCATCCGCCATTTCCGGCACTGACGGCACATCTTTTCCGCATGCTCATTCTGCTAAAATGCCCCCATGAGCCGCACCCGCGAACATTCCTTGCTGGACCGCCTGCTGATTGGATTCGACGCCGCGCTGCGCACCTGCGCGCCGGGCGCCAGCCAGGCTGAACGGGAATCGCCGGGCGTCGCGCAGCCCGATTCCGAGCTTGGCGAATCCCAGGCGCGCCACGTGGCCGGCCTCATGCGCATCAATCACACTGGCGAAGTCTGCGCCCAAGCCTTGTACCGCGGCCAAGCCGCCACCGCGCGCCTTGGCGAAGTGCGCGAGGCCATGGAAGAGGCGGCGGAAGAAGAAATCGACCATCTGGTCTGGTGCGAACAGCGGCTCGAAGACCTCGACTCGCGCCCCAGCCTGTTCAATCCGCTTTGGTACGGCATGTCTTTCGGCCTCGGCGCGCTGGCGGGCATCGCCGGCGACCGCTGGAGCCTCGGTTTCGTCGCCGAAACCGAAAATCAGGTCTGCGAACACCTCAAGGACCACCTGCGCAAATTGCCGGAAGACGACCACAAAAGCCGCGCGATCCTTGAGCAAATGCTCATCGACGAGGAAAAACACGGCGCCACCGCCAAACAAGCCGGCGGCGCCGACCTGCCCCCACCCTTGCGCGCCGCCATGACCGCCATGGCGGGCGTGATGAAGCAAGTCACCTACCGCATCTGACAGCCATCGCCGCGCAGCCCCGTCTCGCGGACCGTTACCGCGACGCCGGCCATTCGCAGGAATAAGGATTCAGGAACTGCCGCCTCCAGAACAGTTTCCGGTCGATTTCGCTTAACTCGGCTTCGTCGCAAACCGCATCCCAATATTGTTCGATCGTTTCGATTTGACAACGGGCAATATCGCGGGCCGCTTGTTCGGAAAGCAGGAAATGCCCGGCGGCCCGAAAGCAGGAATCGAGCCGGCTGAGCCGGTTGTTGCCCGAAATCAACATCGCCTGGGATGCTTCGTTGCCTGTGCGTCCCTGGGGGCATATATCGTAGGCGGGAGTCAGGCTTAGTTCCCGTCCATCCCAGAAAGCGGCATGATTGCGGGCATGATCGTCGGTATTTCCGCACAGAACATTGAAAACCAACCGGGAGAAGAGTTCCTTCAAACTGTTTTTCGGGTCGGTGAAACGGTGGCGGATGATTTCGGCGAGCGTTTCATAGCTGGCATATGCCGCCATCATTTCATCCAACGCCAGCAAGGTAAGCGCGGAAACCATGGCCCGGCGAGTCCAGCCCCCCTCCTGCTGCCGACGATCAAAGCGCTTGACCAGCAGAACTTCTTTGTTGGCGGCCTTGACCAGCTTCACCGGCGCGACGTCCAGTCCAGCACGATGCGCAAGCCGCATGGCGACGTATTCCGCCTTGACCACGTTATAAACGTCCCCGCTTGACGGGAACTTCGCTATGAATTTTTCTCCTTCTTGCCGCACTTGGGCTTTCGGACGCGCGCCGCCCAGGGAACTGCCGTGAATCAATGCCTGGTCGAGTTCGGGGGTCAGCGCCACACCTTGCTCGACACGCGCGGCGGCTTCGATCAACTCTTCCAAACTGACGTTGCGCGCCGAACGCGGCACGTATTCGGTTGCCGATCGCTGGAAATCAAGCGCGCCAATCCGGTCGGAACCGGATTCGAGCAAATAGGTCATTTCATCCAAAGCGCAAGTATCGACATCGGCTCCTTTGAGCCCGAGCAGCCTATTGGTGATTACGCGCCGCCCCCAAGCATCGGGGGAGGCATCCCGTATACAGCCGGGCATGGTCAATCCCGGAGTAAGTGGCAATCCTCCGGCCCGCAATGGCAATTCCGGATCGTAAATTGAAATCGCGGGCGATTGGTCGCCGATGCGCTCCAAATAGCTCCTGCCATAGTGGAGCAGGATGTTGCCGTTATCGGCTTCGAGGCGCCCGGCAACGACAGGTTGGGTCTCGCCTGGCAGCCAGATCCAGACATAAGCTTCATTTTCGCCGCCGGCGATCCGGTCAGAAATCATCGCGCACCACCCTGCGCTTTTGACGAATGGATTTCGGCATCAATGCCAGTTTTTCCCTGGTCTGGCTTAGATGGCTGGCAAGCGCAGTTTCGTCGGCATCGAAAAGTTTGACGCCGACGATCGCCGCCACCTCGAACGCCACGCCGATTTCGCATCTAGGGTTGCCCTGCTCGATCCGATGTAATAATCCGCGGGAAATGCCGGCTCGGTCCGCCACATCCTGGGAAGTCAGCTTGCGCTCTTTCCGCGCCGCGCGAATCAATCCGCCAAGCAATGCGACGGCATCGCGGCAATAGCGCGAGTACGCGCGGGAGGAGGACCTTGGCATTGCTCGGAAACCCGCCGCTTGGCGAGCGCGAAGAACTTTCGCGCCCGCTAAAGGTGGCAAGTTATCTGGCGAACGCGGGTAAGTCAAGAAAAATGATCTATATATAGATCACTAATATCTATAAAGCTCTATAAATAGTACAAATAGGTAGGGAGAATTGCGCAAACCTGAACACTTCGCGGTTACCCAACCATAGAGAAACCAGCGGACGCGAAATGATGGTCGAAGGCGAACGCTTTACGGATGCCAAATTTTTTCATCAAAACGAAACTTGTGGCATCGACAGCCGAGAGTTTGTGAAAATCCCGTCGCTCGAAATATTTCCAAGAATCCGACAAATCTTCGACAGTGCATTCCAGCGTTTTCAGACGCGGCATTTGGGCCAGCGACTCCCTCCACGCCATTGCGATACTTTGATCCGTATTTCGGGACAGAAAAGTGAAGGATTCAATAATTACGGGCACTGACGTATGTACTGCGTACCCTGCAATTCCAATTTCGCGCCATGTTTCCGCGGCACGAGCATGAAGCGGGTCTTTGCTGACAGCCAAAGCGATCCACGCGCCGCTGTCAACGAATACGGAATTGCCAACTCTCATTCAAGCTGGTCGTAAATTTCGTCGTGCTCCGTCGAAGCGGTGCTCACGGGACCGTCCCAAAGGGCCACGGGTCCTTTTGGCATGGAATCTATCCAAACACGGCGAACTGCTTCGCGGACCAAGTCCGCGACGCTGCGTCCCGAACGAAGCGCCATTTGTTGAAGAAGCACGAATTCCTCTTCCCGGAAATAGACTTGCCGTTTAATCATGTATGGCAATGTATGCACTGAACTGCCATATGTCAAGTGCTTCGCGACGACATAATGCAAATTTTGAACCGTTTCGAATACGAATTCATGGGTGACCTTGGCACTGGCCTATTCCATTAAAGTGGAAGCTGATCAGTGCTTTCTTGCATTTCGTAGACGATCCCGTACTTCATCAACCTCACAAAGAAGCATCTCAAGCTCTTCGTGGCAGCGCCAAGCGGGGATTCGCGATACTGTCCATCCGAGCTTCGCCAGAACCCGGTCGCGGGTGAAGTCTTGGCGTCGCCGCAGACCCCTCGCGTCGCTGTGCTGGTCGCCATCGACTTCAAAGTTCAGCTTGATCCCATCTTCCAGCAAGGCAAAATGGAGTTCATGTCCAGCGTTTTGGCGCAAATGCAGCAGTTGCCGGGGTACTTCAGGCGTATCGATCGAAAATCGCTTGGCAACTTCATGTTTGCGGCGACCCGAAGCGATTCAGATGTCGCTTACAATTTCAAAATCGTGGGTGACTTTGACGCCGGCTTGTTTCAGCATGATGGAGGCGGAGCAGTATTTTTCGGCGGACAATTCGACTGCGCGGGCGACTTGGGATTCGCTGAGATTCTCGCCGGCGATGCGGAAATGCAGGTGGATGGATTTGAACACCGCGGGCACGGCGTCGGCGCGTTCGGCCTGGACGACGGCTTCGCAGCGGCTGATTCGCTGGCGCGCCTTGCGCAGAATGGTCACGACGTCGTAACTCGAACAACTTGCGACGCCAAGCGCCACCAGTTCCATCGGCCGCATACCCATGTTGCGGCCGCCGCCCTCGGCGGCGCCATCGACGACCAGCGCGTGGCCGCTGCCGGATTCCGCCACGAACATGACGTCTTCCACCCAGTTTACTCTTGCTTGCATGGCCAACTCTCCAGATTAATCGCCTTCTTTTTTGCCTTCGCCAATGGACTGGCGCAGCACATCGCGCAATTTCCGCCCCGGTTCTGGAGCGCGCATAAAGCTTTCGCCAATGAGGAAAGCGAAAACGCCGCGGTTCATCATCCAGCGCATGGCGTCCGCATCGCCGATTCCGCTTTCGGTGATGATCAGGCGGTCGCCTGGAATGTGCGGCAGCAGTTCGACGGTGGTGTCGAGACTGACTTGGAAAGTGCGCAAGTTGCGATTGTTGATGCCGATCAATTCGCAATCGAGCGCCAGCGCGCGCTCGAGTTCGGCGCGGTCGTGCACTTCCACCAGCACATCGAGCCGCAATTCGGCGGCGCGGGCGGCAAGCTCGTTCAGTTGCGCGTCGGACAGGGCCGAAACGATCAACAGCACGCAGTCCGCGCCGGCCAGCCGCGATTCCGCAATCTGGTACGGGTCGATCATGAAATCCTTGCGCAGCAAGGGAAGTTCGACGGCGGCCCGCGCCGCGCGCAAATCATCCAGGCTGCCTTGAAAAAATTCGGTATCGGTAAGCACCGAGAGGCAGGCCGCGCCGGCCGCTGCGTAGTCCACGGCGTGGCGGGGCGCGTGAAAGTCTTGCCGGATGATGCCTTTCGAAGGCGATGCGCGTTTGATTTCGGCGATCACCGCCGGCTTGCGGTCAACCACGCGGCTGCGCAAGGCGCCGGCGAAATCGCGCGGCGCGGGCGCGGATTCCAGCGCCGCTTCGATTTCCGCAAGTGGACGCGCCGCCTTGGCCGCGGCCACCTCACCGCGCTTGTGGGCGATGATCTTCTCGAGAATGCCGGGCGCGCTCACGACCGCCTGCCGCCTCACTCGCCAAGGGACTGGCTGAGATCGACCAATTCCTGGAACTTCTCCAGCGCCGCGCCGCTTTGCTGGATGGCGACGGCATTTGCCACACCCGCCGCCATACTCTCGCTCACGCCAGCGGCATAATTCGCGGCGCCGGCGTTGAGCGCCACGAGCCGCGCGGCTTTTTCGTGCTGCCAGCCGAGCGCGCGCCTGACCAGTTCCAGGCTTTGCGCCGGGCTGTCAACGCGAAGATCATCGATATCGTCCGCCCGCTCCAATCCCAGGGCTTCGGGGGTGAGCGAATACTCGGAGATTTCGCCGCCTTTGAGTTCGCCAACCCGGGTGGCGGCGGCGATGCTGATTTCGTCGAGCCCGTCTTCCGCCGCGACGATGAGCACGTGTTCGCCGCCAAGCTCCCGCAGCACCTCAAGCAGTGGCCTGATCCAGGCCCCATCGAACACGCCCATGAGCTGATTCGGCGCGCCGGCCGGGTTGGTCAACGGCCCAAGCAAATTGAAGATCGTGCGCACGCCGATTTCGCGGCGCGCGGCGATGACATGCTTCATGGCGCCGTGATGGGCCGGCGCGAACATGAATCCCACCCCGACCCGGTCGATCAATTCACCGACCTGCGCCGGCGCCAGGGCCAGATTGTAGCCGGCGGCTTCCAGCACGTCGGCGCTGCCGCTTTTGCTGGTGGCGCCGCGGTTGCCATGCTTGGCGACCCGCGCGCCGGCGCAGGCGGCGACCATGGCGGCCGCGGTGGACACGTTGAACTTGTTGGCGCCGCTGCCGCCGGTGCCGCAGGTGTCGACCAAATGCGAACGCTCACCGACTTGCACCGGGGTCGCCAGTTCGCGCATGACCCGGGCCGCGCCGAGAATCTCCGCCGTCGCAACGCCCTTCATTTGCAGGCCAATCAACAATGCCGCGTTTTGCGCGTCGGTGGTGTTCCCGGACATGACTTCCGTCATGACCGCCACCATTTCCCGCTCGGCCAGGTCGCCGCCGCCGGTTGCGCGCTGGATCGCTTGTTTGATGTTCATGGGTTGCTCTTTTCCGTTTCGGCTCGCATTGCCAGTTTAGCGCTTGATGGGTACCCGCTTTCGCGTCGTTTTCGCGTTTTTTTAACGTCTTTGCGGCCGAATTCTGCCCGCGAGTTATTTCCTTGCGCCGGATTCCGAATCCGCGAGGAAATTTCGCAACAGCTCGTGCCCATGTTCGCTGACTATCGATTCCGGGTGAAACTGCACGCCTTCCACCGCGAATTCCCGATGCCGAAAGCCCATGATTTCTTCGCGTTCGCCATCGACTTCGGTCCAGGCCGTCACTTCCAGGCAATCCGGCAGGGAATCGGCCTCCACCACCAGCGAATGATAGCGGGTTGCCGCGAACGGCGAATTCAGCCCCGCGAACACGCCCGCGCCGTTGTGATGCACATCGCTCATCTTGCCGTGCATCACGCGGCCGGCGCGTATGACGCGCCCGCCGAACTGCTGGCCGATGCTCTGGTGGCCAAGACAGATGCCGAGAATCGGAATTTCGCCGGCGAATCGTTCGACCAAGGCAAGAGAGATACCCGCCTCATCCGGCGTGCAAGGCCCCGGCGAGATGACGATTTGCCGCGGCCGCAACGCGGCGATTTGCTCCAGGCTGATCTCGTCGTTGCGAAAAACGCGCACTTCGGCACCGAGCTCGCCGAGGTATTGCACCACGTTCCAGGTGAAGGAATCGTAATTATCGATCATCAACAACATAGGTGTGGCATTCGTCGTCGGAATTTGCGCCCACCCATGCTAGCAAAATTGCGCAAACGCGGTGCGCGTCGGATTCCCTGGGCCGCCAACCCTGCTGCACGAGCAACGGGCATGGGGATTCAAAGCGGTCTCCACCACAGCAGAATTCACGATTGATTCGATGTAACAATCTGATATATAAATATTAATCGACTGACAAACCGGACATGAAAGCGGACATGAAACCGCCAACGGATCGTGGAGAAGCAGTTGCGCTCATGGAGCCCATGCAAATTCGGGAGGATTCGCCCCATCGCGGCGCACTGACCGAACTCGCTTTTGAGTTGTCGGCAAAATCGGCTGGTTTCGCCAGCGGCATTCCAGATGGCATGGGAGCACAGCTTGCAACTCTTGTGCGTTCGATGAATTGCTACTACTCCAATCTGATCGAAGGCCACCGAACGCATCCGGTCGATATCGAACGGGCCATGAACGAAGACTACGCCAGCGAGCCGGAACAGCGCAATCTCCAGTTGGAAGCCCGCGCCCATGTCACAGTCCAGCGCTGGCTTGACGATGGGGGGCTATCCAACGGGAGAGCGAATCTCAGTGGAAACGGTGCCTCCCTGCGCGAAATTCATCGTCGATTCGCCGAACTGCTGCCGGAATCTTTGCTTTGGATGGAAGACCCCGCGACCGAACAGCGCACACGAATTGAGCCGGGCGAATTTCGCACCCGCGATGTCAAGGTTGGCAGGCATATCGCTATCAGCCCGGGCGCGGTTCCCCGCTTCCTGGCCCGATTCGAACAAGCTTACGCCCATCTGGGCAAAGTTGAGACTATCTTGGCAGCGGCGGCCGCGCACCATCGGCTGCTGTGGATCCATCCTTTTCTCGACGGCAATGGCCGCGTGGCCCGCCTCATGTCCCACGCACTCCTGCGGCAGGCGCTGGACAGTGTCGGGATTTGGTCCATCTCCCGCGGGCTTGCCCGGCGGGAAATGGAGTACAAGTCTCATCTCCAAGCATGCGATTCTCGGCGTCGGGGCGACCTGGATGGTCGCGGCCACCTGAGCGAACAAGCGCTGGTCGACTTTACCCGCTTTTTTCTGGCAACTTGCATCGATCAGGTCGAATTCATGGAGGAGCTGGTGCAGCCTGAGAAGTTGCGCGGCCGCGTATTGCTCTGGGCGGAGCAAGAAATTCGGGCTGGCCGCCTGCGCCCAAAATCGGACGCCATCCTCGAAGCGCTGCTGACGCGCGGAGAATTGCCGCGCGGCGATGTGTCCGCGATCGTTGGAACCGGAGAGCGGCAAGCCAGGCGCATCACGGCGGGCTTGATCGAAGCCGGCGCCATCAGCTCGGAAAGTTCGCGCGCGCCATTGCGAATCGCCTTTCCCGCCAAGCTCGCCAGCCGCTGGCTGCCGGGATTGTTTCCCGATTGATGGCCCATTGCCTGAAAACCGACAATGCAGATGGAATTCGTAAGTATCGATGCTGTTTCAGAAGGGCTGGAAAGTTCGGCGCTGACCGTCATGTGGTTCCGGCAGGATTTGCGGCTGCGGGATAATCCGGCACTCGCCGCGGCCGCGGCGGATGGCGTGGTGCTGCCGGTGTACATCCTCGATGACGACAATGCCGGCAAGTGGAAGATGGGTGGCGCTTCGCGCTGGTGGCTGCATCATTCGCTGGCGCGATTGAACGATTCGCTTGACGGCAAACTCTGGGTCTTGCGTGGTGATGCGGAGCGGGAACTGCTGCGGCTTTGCGCCGCGCTGCCGGTGCGCAAAGTGGTCTGGAACCGTTGCTACGAGCCCTGGCGCATGCGCCGCGACCGGCGCGTCAAGGCGGCGCTGGGGAAGGCCGGCATTGCGGCGGAGTCATTCCATGGCAGTTTGCTTCGGGAGCCTTGGCAAAGCGTCAAGGATGATGGCAGCGCCTATGACGTGTTCACCCCTTTCTATCGCAAGTTGCTAGCCACAATCGAGCCGGAGCAACCGATGCCAGCGCCGCGCAATCTGGCCTTGGCGCGGTGTTCCCAATCCGCGGCCCGCACCGGCGATCCGGCGCAGCGCTCCCAATCCGCAGCCGGCATCGATGCGCTTGAACTGAAACCGCGCATTCCCTGGGATGCCGGCCTTGAACAACGCTGGCAGCCCGGCGAGGAGTCCGCGCAAGCGCGTCTGCGCGAATTTCTCGCCGGCGGCGTCGCGGACTATCGGCGGCTGCGCGATTTTCCCGCCGTCGATGCGGTGTCCTCGCTCTCTCCGCATCTGCATTTCGGCGAGATAAGCCCGCGCCAGATCTGGTGGGACGCCCAAGGGGGGGAGACCGAAGCCTTCACCCGCCAATTGTGCTGGCGCGATTTTTGTTACCACTGGATGTTCCACTACCCCGCGGCCACCGAAAGCAATTGGCGCGGCGCTTTTGATGAATTTCCCTGGCGCGACGAGCCTGATATCCTGCGCCGCTGGCAACAAGGCGCGACGGGGATTCCGCTGGTGGATGCCGGAATGCGGGAACTGTGGCGCACCGGAACCATGCACAACCGCGTGCGCATGGTGACCGCCTCGTTTCTGACCAAAAACCTGCTGCTGCATTGGCTGCGGGGCGCGGAATGGTTCTGGGACTGCCTCGTGGACGCGGACCTGGCGAACAACAGCTTCGGTTGGCAATGGGTGGCGGGCAGCGGCGCCGATGCCGCACCCTATTTCCGCATTTTCAACCCGGTGCTGCAATCGCGCAAATTCGACCCGGAAGGGGAATATCTGCGGCGCTGGCTGCCCGAACTCGCCCGGCTGTCGAATCGTCACTTGCACGCGCCGTGGGAAGCGGGCGCGGCGGACTTGCGCGCGGCTGGCGTGAGCCTGGGGGAAAACTACCCCGCACCCATCGCGGACCTGGGCGAAACGCGCAAACGGGCGCTGGCGGCCTGGGAAACCATGCGCCAGGTGAAAGCATAAGCGGCGCATCAAAATCCCGCGCGGTCCCGCGCGGTCCCGTGCGTGGGGAAGAAAATTTCGAACGCGAATCGAAGCCAGCGTCACGGCTAGCGTACCCGCTGGCGCCGATCTCCTTGCAAAAGCGACCCAACTGACGCTTGGACCTTGCATCGGCGCTGCCGCGTCGGGCCGCACCGACGCGGGCCATTGCGGGAACACGCGCAAGCCGAAGCTTGGGTAGTGCGAGTCCTGGTCTACGTGGCCCGCGCCAAGGCTCAGTCGTCGATGCGCAAGGCGCCCGCGGTGAGCTGCACTGCGCGCATGATGGCCTTGGCTTTGTTGCGGGTTTCCTCCCACTCCAGGTCGGGTTGCGAATCGGCGACGATGCCGGCGCCAGCCTGCACGTGAATCTTGCCGCCGGCGATGACCGCTGTGCGAATCGCAATCGCCATGTCCATGTTGTCGTTCCAGCCGAGGTAGCCCATGGCGCCGCCATAGATGCCGCGCCGGACCGGTTCGAGTTCGTCAATGATTTCCATGGCGCGGATTTTCGGCGCACCGCTCAAGGTGCCCACGGGCAAAGTCGCGCGCAACACGTCAAGCGCGTCGCATTCAGGCAGCATCTCGCTTTCCACGGTGGAAGCGATGTGCATGACGTGGGAGAAGCGTTCGATGAACATCTTGCGCGGCACGCGCACCGAGCCTATTTTTGACACGCGCCCGGAATCGTTCCGGCTCAGATCGATCAGCATGAGATGCTCGGCCAGTTCCTTTTCATCGGCGAGCAGTTCTGTCTCCAGGGCGAGATCTTCTTCCTCGGTTGCGCCGCGGGGCCGCGTGCCGGCCAGCGGGCGCACGGTTATCTTGCCCTTTTCCACCCGCGCCAGGATCTCGGGCGAGGCGCTCACCACGTGGTGGTCCTCGAGATTGAAGAAAACCATGTAGGGCGAGGGATTCAAATGCCGCAGGGCGCGATACAAGTGCAGCGGTTCGCCGTTGAAATCGGCCGACATGCGCTGGGAAAGCACGACTTGCATGCAATCGCCGGCGACGATGTAGTCCTTGATCCGCTCCACCGCGCGCTTGAAGTCGGCTTCGGGGAAATGATGATGGTATTGATGCTCTTCGATGTTCACCGCGCGGTTGGCGGGCAATTCCACTTTTTCGCCAAGCTTGCGTTCCAGTTCATCGAGCCGCCGCCGGGCGGCGGCGAAGCTGTCCGGCCGCCCGGGGTCGGCGTTGATCACCAGCGAGGCGGTCCCCATGAAGTTGTCGAAAATCACGACTTCATCGGCCACCATGAGCAGGATGTCGGGTGTTCCCATGGTGTCGCGCGCCGGCGAAGGTCCAATCCGCGATTCGGCGTAGCGCACGGTGTCGTAAGCGAAATAGCCCACCAGCCCGCCGCTGAAGCGCTCGTCGCCGGGAAGGCTTGGGGCGCGATGGCGCGATTTGAATTCGGCAATGAAGCGCATCGGGTCGTTTAGTTCATGGCGTTCGGTCTCGACGCCGTCGGTTTCGACGACCAATTGTTTGCCGCTCACCCGCAGCAAAGTCCGGCATGGCAGACCGATGATCGAGTAGCGTCCCCATTGCTCGCCGCCCTGGACCGATTCGAAGAAGAAACTGTATGGACCGTTGGCGAGTTTGAGGTACGCGCTCAGCGGCGTTTGCAGGTCGGCCAGCACTCTGCGCGCAAGCGGAATCCGGTTGTAGCCCTGCTCGGCATATTGTTGAAAGCGCCGCTCGTCCATCAACTTTGCGGCCGAGCCTGGGCGAGTTGAACGCGCATGGCTTTGATGGTGGCGCGATAGTCCGCGCTGTTGAAGATGGCCGAGCCCGCCACAAACATGTCGGCGCCGGCCTCGGCGATGGCGCGGATGTTGTCGATGCCGACGCCGCCGTCAACCTCGAGCCGGATGGGGTTGTCCGCCGCGGCAATGATCGAACGCGCCCGACGCAGTTTGTCGAGCGTGGCGGGAATGAATTTCTGGCCGCCGAAGCCCGGATTGACCGACATCAACAATACCAGGTCGACCTTGTCGAGCACATGTTCCAGGCAATGCAAGGGCGTGGCGGGATTGAACACCAGTCCGGATTTGCAGCCATGATCGCGAATCAGTTGCAGGCTGCGGTCCACGTGATGGCTTGCTTCGGGGTGGAAGCTGATGTAGCTCGCACCGGCTTGGGCGAAATCGTCGATCAGCCTGTCAACCGGCGAGACCATCAAATGCACGTCGATGGGCGCGCTGATACCGTGCTTGCGCAGGGCGGCGCAAACCATGGGGCCAATGGTCAGGTTGGGAACGTAATGGTTGTCCATCACATCGAAATGAATTGCGTCGGCCCCGGCATCGAGCACAGCTTCGACTTCTTCGCCAAGCCGGGCGAAGTCGGCGGCAAGAATCGAAGGCGCTATGAGGTAGTCGTTCATCCCGAATCAGTCCCGCATCGCGGCTTGGAGCGTGCGGCGAGTGTAGCACGGCGGTTGGAACTACAGCCGGGCATTGAGCTCGCGCAGGCGGTCGGGCGTGCCGATGTCCATCCATTCGCCGGTGTAAAGCTCCCCGCCAACCTGGCCGCGGCCCATGGCCGCGCGCAGCAGCGGCACCACGGACCGCGGCTCCGGTTTCAGCCCGGCGAACAGATTGCGGTGCATCACGCTGATGCCGGCGAAAGTGCGGCGCTCCGCCGCCGCGCCATTGTTGGCGCAAACGCGGCCGTTGGCGCGCAGAAAGAAATCGCCGTCCGGCTTGGCCGGTGGATTCGGCGCGAGCACCAGATGCGCCAGGGTTTCCGCGCCGTCCACGGGCCGCAGCAAGGCATAGTTGAATCCGGTCCAGACATCGGAATTGGCGACGATGAACGCATCGCCCTCGATCAAATTCATCGCCTGAATGATGCCGCCGGCGGTGTCGAGCAATTCCGCCTCGCTGGAGTAGACGATTTCCAGCCCGAAGCGCGCGCCGTCGCCGAGCGCCCCGCGGATCATGTCGCCAAGATGGAACAGGTTGATCGCGACGCGGCCGATACCGGCCCGGGCCAGGCGCATGAGCTGATGCTCGATCAAGCTGTATTCGCCGACTTTCAGCAGCGGCTTGGGGGTGGTGTCCGTGAGTGGCCGCATGCGGTTGCCATGCCCGGCCGCGAGCAGAATCGCCTGCATCAGTTCACCACGGTCAGTTTCTCGAACGCCCGCGGCGCGAGTTCGCGGCGAAACCAGGTCAAAATCGGCAGCATTTTGCCATACTCCGCGGCGACTTCGGTGAAGTATTCGATTACCAGGGGCAAATCGTCCAGAAACCCGGGCTTTTGGTCGCGAATGGCGAGCCGGCAAAAAATGCCCAGCACTTTCAGGTGGCGTTGCAAGCCCATCAGGTCGAAATCGCGCCGGAACCGCGCGTTGGAAACCTCGCCGACAATGCCTCGGGACCTGGCACCTTCCAGATAGTAGCCGATCCATTGTTCCAGCCGGCGCGGCTCCCATTGGATATAGCAGTCGCGCAGGAGCGAGACGAGGTCGTAACTGCATGCGCCGCGCACCGCGTCCTGGAAATCGAGTATTCCCGGCCGGTCTTGCCCGGTTTCGAGCAACATCAGGTTGCGCGAATGGTAATCGCGGTGCACCGCGACCGGAGTCTGGGCCAGGGCGGCGTCGGCAAGGAAGGCAAAACAGGCGTCGATCGTTTCCATTTGCGCCGCGGTGGGCGCAACGCCCAGCCAACGGCGGCAGAACCATTCGGGAAACAGTGACATTTCCCGGGTCAGTTCCGTCTTGTCATAAGCGGGAAGACCGCGCGCGTCGACATGCTGCTGCAAGTCGAGCAGGCTGTCGATGGCGGCGCGATAGAGCCGATCCACCGTGACGTCGTCGCCACTTGCCCGGGCTTGCCGCAAACGGGGGAGCAACAGCCGGTCGCCAAAGTCCTCCAGCAACAGAAAACCCTGTTCCAAATCCACGGCATGCAGTTCCGGCGTGCGCAAGCCGGCGCCGCGCAACAAATGGTCCACATCGACAAATCGTTGGCTGTCCTCCTGCCGCGGTGGCGCATCGACCGCGATATAAGTCGATTGTCCCGCGGGGCGGGCACGGAAATATCGCCGGTGGCTCGCGTCGCCGCTGACGATCTCCAACTCGCCAAACCGCGGCGCCTGTGGCAGCTTGCGCCGCAACTGCTCCCGGGTCCATGCGGTCAACGCTGCGCGGCGCTTGTCATCCTGCTTCATCGATCCTTGCTCCGGCAGTGCCGACTTGACTCAAGTGGGCGCGCGTTTTTCAAGTTCGGTCGCATTCGCCTGGCATCTGAATTAGACTCCGCGGCCAAGCCGTCCAGACCCCACGCACCCATGCAAGCCTTTCAATTCGGGACCGCAATGCTGGCCGCCGCTGGATTGCTCGCCGTCAGCTTGCGGGCGAACGCAGGCGAAGCGCCCACGGGCCCGCAATCCGTGGCCGAGCGTCTGGATTGGGTGCCGGTGGATGCCTTGTCCTCCGCCCGGCGCGAGGCGCTTGCCCCCGCCTGCTGCGGCGCCTTTGTCGATAGTAGCAGAACGCCGGCCGATGTCGCGGAAGAAGCCACAGCAAGCGGCCAAACGCGATTTACCGCGGAGGAAGGCTTCACCCGCAACCAAGACGACAGCATCCACGTCAGCGGTGAAGTCTCGATTGCAGAAAATGGGCGCAGCATCGTCAATGATGGCGAAACCTTGATCGACACCGCCGCGGACACTTTCGCCCTCGAAGGCGACATTGAATTTCGCGAACCCGGCGTGCTCCTGCGCGGAAATTCGGCCTTTATCGACAACCGGAACAATCGCAGCGAACTCCTCGCCGCGCGCTACGTGTTGCACGAAAGCGGCATCCACGGCAGCGCCGCCACCATGGTCTACGACAGCGAATCGGGCCGCATTACGCTGGACGATGGCGAATTCAGCCGCTGCGAACCGGTGGACCCATTCTGGACCATCGCCGCCAGGGCCATAACGCTCGAACCGGCCCAGGGCCAGGGCAACGCCCGGGACCTGCGCCTGCGCTTTGGCGAGACCACCGTCTTCCGCTACCCCTTCGCGCTGCGTTTTCCACTCGGCGACCAGCGCGTGTCGGGCCTGTTGCCGCCCAGCATGGGTTCCACCCGCAGCGGCGGATTCGACTTTGAACAGCCGTACTACCTGAACCTGGCGCCGCATTACGACGCCACCTTGGCGCCGCGCCTGATCAGCGACCGCGGACTGATGCTCGGCGGCGAATTCCGCTACCTGGCGGACTGGTCGATGAACCAGCTGAACCTTTCCTGGCTCGG
This sequence comes from uncultured Pseudohongiella sp., assembly GCA_965221015.1. Classification (GTDB taxonomy): domain Bacteria; phylum Pseudomonadota; class Gammaproteobacteria; order Pseudomonadales; family Pseudohongiellaceae; genus UBA9145. Next base: position 3,077,054 of record OZ244859.1, read on the forward strand.
CGGGGACGACCTGTTTGACGCGGAACGCGCCGCCGTCCCCGGTTCGCAATCTCCTCCGGTGGAAAACCGCTGGTTCGCCAGCTATCAGCACAATGGCCGAATTGGCGAGCACTGGCGGACCCTGGTTGATTTCACGGCGGTGAGCGACCGCGACTGGTTTGTCGACCTGGCCGGCGGCGGGCTGGACCTGGTCACCCGCAACCACCTCAACCGCCAGGCCCGGCTCAGTTACACATCCGACCTGGTGCGGGCCGAAATCGACTTGCAGCGCATTCAACTCATCGACCCCTTGCTCGATGCCTTGAATACGGCCAAACCCTACGATCGGCTGCCCCACTTTCGATTGCAAAGCGGTTTTGAACTTGGCGCGAATTTCCGCTTCGAAGTGGAAACCCAGGCGGCGCGATTCGAGCGCAAGCTGGACCCGCGCCTGCTTTCCGACCGGGATATTGCCAACGGCGCCCTGCAAACCGGTCGGCGCGTGAATTTCTCGCCGCGGCTGGAATGGGCGCTGGAGCGGCCGGGCGCATTCCTGCGCGCCACGGCCCATTATGAACACGCGCGATACGCGCTCGAACAGCAGGCGCTTGGCACCAGCGCGAACCCCAGCCTGGGCATGGCGGGCTACAGCCTCGACGGCGGACTGATCTTCGAACGCGGGCTGGGCGACGGCAACGGCAGGCAAACCCTGGAGCCGCGCCTGTTCTACCTGTACCGGCAATTTCGCGACCAAAGCCACTTGCCGGTGTTCGATTCGGCCGAGTTGAATTTCGGCTTCCCGCAACTGTTCCGCGAGCGCCGCTTCAGCGGCGGCGACCGTTTCGCCGACGCCGACCAGATCGGCCTCGCCGTCAGCAGCCGCCTGCTCGACGGCGAAGGGCGCGAACAAGCCCGTTTCAGCCTCGGCCAAGTGCGCTATTTCCGCGACCGCCTGGTCAGCCTCGCCGACCCGCTGCGGCAATGGCAGCCGCTGTATTCACCACTGAGCGACACCTCGGCGCTGGTGGCGGAAGCGGAATTCCGGCTGGGGGCGAATTGGCGCGTCGGCGCCGATGCGCAATGGAACGAGCACTATCGCGCGCTGGACGAAGGCAGCCTGCAATTGCGCTATCAACGCGACAGCGAGCGCCTGTTCAATTTCGCCTGGCGCTACCGCTCACTGTTGCAAGCCACCCCCTTCATGCTCCGCGCCGGCATCGACCCCGGCATCAACCAAACCGACATCTCCGGCGCCTGGCCGCTGTCGACGCGCTGGAAACTGCTGGCCCGCTGGAATTATGATCACGCCAATTCGCGCAACCTGGAAGCCTTCGCCGGGGTGGAATACCGCAACTGCTGCACAACGATTCGCGTGTTGGCGCGGGATTGGCTTGACGAATACGAATTGTTTGTCCCTAATGTCCCTTCCAACCGCGGCGTTTTCGTGCAAATCAGTTTGCACGGAATCGGCAATCTCGCTGGTGGCGGATTGAGCGATTTGCTGCGCGATGGCATACAGGGATTCAGAGACTCGGATTATGAATAGATTGTTCCCCATTTTTTCCGCCGGCCCGGTTTCGGCGCTTGCCCTGTTGCTCGCGGTTGCGGCCTTGCCGGCGGTGTTGTTCGCGCCTTCGGCCCAAGCCCAGGAACGCCAGCTGCTGGACCGCATTGTGGCGATTGTCGATACCGGCGTGGTGCTGCAAAGCGAAGTCGACTCGCGGCTGGCGGAAATCATCACCAACGCCGCGCGCTCCGGCCAGCCACGGCCCAACGTGGAAGACATCTACGACGATGTGCTGGAAGCCCTGGTGCTTGAAAGTCTGCAATTGCAAATCGCCGAGCGCATCAACATCCGTTTCGACGACGACACCATCAACCGCGTGCTTGGGTCGATGGCGCAAAACGGCAACATGAGTTTTGATCAATACGTCACCACCCTGGAAGCCGCCGGTGTCTACCTGCAAACCCGGGAACAAGTGCGCAAGCAATTGACCTTGCAGGAATTGCAGCGTGGCCTGGTCAATCAACGCATCCGCATCACCGACCAGGAAATCGAAAATTTCATCAACTCGGAAATGGGCCAGGAACTGATGCAGGCGGACTACCTGCTGGACCACATGATGGTCCCGTTCGAGATCGAGGAAGAGGCGCCATCGCGGCAGCGCAAAATGCGCTACGTTGGCGACCTGGTGGCGCGCATGGAAGCCGGCGGGGAATTTGGCCTCATTCGCGCCGAAGCCATGCGGGAAGGCCAGTTCGAGGTTACCTTCACCGATTTCGGCTGGCGCAAGCTCGACCAGATTCCCGCCCTGTTCAACGCGGCCGTGGAAGGCATGACGGTCGGCGACATCGCCGGACCGTTCGAGGCGCCGAATGGCTTGCACGTGATCCAGTTGGCCGACCAGCGCGGCGGCACTTCGCAGTTCGTGCAACAAACGCACTTGCGCCACATCATGCTGAGCCCGAACCAAATCCGCGATGAAGACCAGTCCCTGGCTGAAATCACCCGCCTGCGCCAGCGCATTCTGGACGGCGAATCCTTCGCCTCCATCGCGCGGCAAAACTCCGACGACGCGGCTTCCGCCGTCGCCGGCGGCGACCTGGAATGGATCAATGAAGGCGGCATGCCCATCGAATGGGAAGCTGTCGTCAACGAGATGGAAGAAGGCGAGTTGAGCGAACCCGTGCGCACGGATACGGGCTGGCACATCATCGAAGTGCTGGGCCGGCGCCTGAGCGACATGAGCCGGGAGTTCACCCGCGCCGAAGCCGAGAACGTGCTGCGCAACCGCAAGTTTGATCTCGAATTGCAGAACTGGCTGATCGAGATTCGCGAAGAAGCATTTGTTGAATACGTCGAATGAAGCTCCGGATTCGGTTTATCGGCTCGCGCTAACGCCCGGCGAACCGGCCGGCATCGGGCCGGAGCTGTGCGCGCAGTTGGCGCAGAATCCGCCGGCCAACGCGGAGTTGATCGCCTTTTGCGACCCCGACTTGCTGCAACGCCGCGCGGCCGCGCTAAACCTGCCGCTGCGCCTGGCCGCAGCCGGCGCCAAGCCGCGCTCCTGCGCGCCGGGGGAGTTGCGCGTCGTGCCGGTCCAGCTTGCCGCGCAGGCGCGCGCCGGCGAATTGAACCCCGCCAATTCCGCCTATGTGCTGGACTGCCTGCGCGTCGCCGTGGAGCATGTCCTGCGGGGCGAAGCCGGCGCGCTGGCAACCGGGCCGGTGCACAAGGCGGTGATCAATCAAGCCGGCTTCGCCTTTTCCGGCCACACTGAATTCCTGGCCGAACTGTGCGGCTGCGATTCCAGCGTCATGATGCTGGCGACGCCGGGCCTGCGGGTGGCGCTCGCCACCACGCATCTGGCGCTGAAGGACGTCCCCGCCGCGATCACCCGCGAACGTTTGCGCCGGGTGCTTGGCATCTTGCACGAAGACCTGCGCGCGCGCTTCGGCATTGGCGAGCCGCATATTCTGGTTTGCGGATTGAACCCCCACGCGGGCGAATCCGGCGAATTCGGCACCGAAGAGCGCGAAGTCATCGAGCCCGCGCTTGCCGAACTGCGCGCCCGGGGCATGAATCTCACCGGCCCATTGCCGGCGGATACGCTGTTCACCCCGCGCCACCTGGATGGCGCCGATGCCGTGCTCAGCATGTATCACGACCAAGGCCTGCCCGTGCTGAAGTTCAAGGGCTTTGGCCACGCCGTCAACATCACCCTCGGCCTGCCAATAATCCGCACCTCGGTTGACCATGGCACGGCGCTGGATTTGGCGGGAAGCGGCAAGGCCGACGCGGGCAGCTTGCGCTACGCTATTGAGGTGGCGCTGGAGATGCTGCGCGCGCAGAAACGGAAACAGGAACCGTGATGCGCCGCGGGGGGACGGTTGTCAGCGGCGCTTCGCGCCAGCTTTTTGCCTTGCCACGGGCGGGCGAGGAATCATGAGCCCAGCGGTGCGGGGGCGGGCTGGGCCGGTTGCGGAGCCAGCCGCGGCGGCGCCAAGGCACCAGCCGCGCAAGCGCTTTGGTCAGCACTTCCTGCGCGACACCAACCAGATCAACCGCATCATCGCCACCATCGCGCCCCAGGCGGCGGAGCATTGCCTGGAAATCGGCCCCGGTGATGGCGCGCTGACGGCGCCGCTGGCGGGGGCGCTGACCGAAGGGCGCCTCGATTGCGTCGAACTCGACCGCGAACTGGCGCGGCGACTGCAATCGCGCTTCGCGGAGCAAGCGCATGTGCGCGTTCATTGCCGCGATGTGCTCAAACTGGATCTGGCCGAGCTGGGCGCGAATCCCGGCGGCCTGCGCGTGGTCGGCAACCTGCCCTACAACATCTCAACGCCGGTGCTGTTTCATTTGCTGGAAATGGCCGACTGGATCAAGGACATGACCTTCATGCTGCAACGGGAAGTGGTGCAGCGCATGACCGCGACCGCGGGGAATCGAAATTATGGCCGGTTGAGCGTCATGCTCGGCTATTCTTGCGCGGTGCAGTGGCTGTTCGATGTGCCGCCGGAGGTGTTCCGGCCGCGGCCCAAAGTGCATTCGGCGCTGGTTCGGCTGCGCCCGCGGCCGCCGCCGCTGCGGGCCGCGAACGAGGCCTGTTTCGCCAAGGTGGTGCGGGCCGCATTCAGCCAACGCCGCAAAACCCTGCGCAACAGCTTGAAATCCGTGGTGCCGGCGGAACTGCTGGAGCAGTTGCCGGTTGACCTTGGCGCAAGGCCGGAACAGCTTGATCTGACGGATTACGCGCGCATCAGCAACGCCATTTCCGGTAGCATTGCGCCATGAGCAATCTGGCCGACCAAATCGAAGTCCATCCGGTTGCGGTGTATCTGGAAAGCCAGTCCGATCCCGCCGCCGGCCGCTTCGCCTTCGCCTACACAATACAAATCGCCAACAAAGGTGCCGAGGCCGTGCAGTTGCTCTCCCGCCACTGGCACATCACCAACGCGCGCAACGAAGTCGAGGAAGTCGAAGGCCCGGGAGTGGTGGGTTTGCAACCGGTGATCGAGCCCGGCGAGACGTTCCAATACAGCAGCGGCGCCATCTTGCAAACCGAGACCGGCACCATGCATGGCAGCTACCGCATGGTCACCGGCGCCGGCGAAAGTTTCGACGTGCCAATCCCCATGTTCCTGCTCGCCCCCCCGCGGACCATTCATTGATCCAAGGACGCGCCTGGTTTCAGTGTTCGGACGGCGCGGGCGTGGATTTGGCGCTCTCCATGTAGAATGCGGCTTTTGGGGGCGAGGGGCGGATATGAGCACCTACGCGGTCGGGGATATTCAAGGCTGCCACAAGCCTTTGCGGAAGTTGCTGCGTAAAATCGGCTTCCGGCCCGGCAGCGACCGGCTCTGGTGCGTGGGCGACCTGGTCAATCGCGGCCCGAAATCGCTTGAAAGCTTGCGGCTGCTGCGGGACATAGACGACTCGCTGGTGGTCGTGCTCGGCAACCACGATTTGCACTTCCTGGCCGTGCATGAGGGTTGCGCGCCCATGCGGCGCAAGGACCGGCTGCGCGAATTGCTCGCCGCCCCGGATTGCGGCGAACTCGCCGACTGGCTGCGGCGCAAACCCCTGGCGCATTTCGAGACGGTGGAAACCGATACCGGCCCGCGGCCCTTTCTGATGGTGCATGCCGGCATCGCGCCGGATTGGACGGTTGCCAAAACCCTGGCGCTGGCCGCGGAGGTGGAAACCGCCTTGCGGAAAAAGCCGCGCAAGTATTTGTCGCGCATGTACGGTGACGAACCAGGCCTTTGGAACGACGACCTGCGCAAGCAGCGCCGCCTGCGCACCATCACCAACTATCTAACGCGCATCCGCTTTTGCGACTGCGACGGCCGCCTCCGGCTCGACCTCAAGGAAGGCATCGACACCGCACCCCCCGGCTACGAGCCCTGGTTCCGCTGGCAGCGGGTCAGCGCGGAGACCGACATCGTTTTCGGCCATTGGGCGGCGCTTGAAGGCGCTAGCGGCATGCCAAGCGTACATGCCCTGGACACCGGCTGCGTTTGGGGCGGCAGCTTGACCGCGATGCGGCTGGAAGACGGCAAGAAATTCTCCGTCAGCGGCTAAGCCGGGCCGACAGCGACAATTGTCGTTTTAACGACGAGATCCTGCGACTTCGCGCAGGATGACAGATTCCCCCCTTCGCCTGTGTGCACGGTCACCGCATCCACCAACGAGACCCCGAGACATTGCGCGGGATGAGTGCTTTATCGTCATTCTGCGCGCAGCGCAGCGAAGTCGCAGAATCTCGTCGGCATAGTGGCGATCTCCCGGCTGGTGATAAGCAATTTTCATGGTGCGGCGGTTACGCCTTATAATTCCCTACTTGATTGGAGCTCCCGAAAACCGAGCCATCATGAAAATCTATCTGGTAGGCGGCGCCGTTCGCGATAGGCTGCTGGGGCTCAAGCCCAGGGAGCGGGACTGGGTCGTGGTCGGCGGCGGCGGCGCGCAATTGGAGCAACTCGGCTACCAGCGGGTGGGCAAGGATTTCCCGGTGTACCTGCATCCGGAAAGCAAAGAACAACACGCGCTGGCGCGGCGGGAACGCAAAATCGCACCCGGCCACACCGGCTTCGATTTCGAAACCGGAGCGGAAATTAGCCTGGAAGAAGACCTGGCGCGGCGCGACCTGACCATCAACGCCATGGCCGAAGACGCCCATGGCGAATTAATCGACCCCTACGGTGGCCGCGACGACCTGCGCAACCGGATCCTGCGCCACGTCTCGCCGGCGTTTCGCGAAGACCCGCTGCGGGTGCTGCGGGTTGCCCGTTTCGCCGCGCGATTCAAACACCTGGGTTTCAAAATGGCACCGGAGACCATGGCCCTGATGGGCGAATTGGTTGCAGGCGGCGAGCTCGCCGAGTTGACCCGGGAGCGCGTCTGGCGGGAACTCGAAGGAGCGCTGCGCAGCCAGTCGCCGGAGGAATTCTTTCACGTGCTGCGCGAATGCGGCGCACTGCGGCTTATCCTGCCCGAAGTGGACCGCCTGTTCGGCGTGCCGCAGCCGGAAAAATACCATCCGGAAATCGACACCGGCGTGCACACCTTGCTATGCGTGCAAGCGGCGGCGCGGCTGACGGACGACCCCATCACCCGCTACGCGGTGCTGTTGCACGACGTGGGCAAGGGCGTGACCGACCCGGCCAAATGGCCGAGCCACCACGGCCACGAACATCTCGGCCTGCCGCTGGTGAAGGACATCACCCGGCGGTTGGGTGTGCCGCGGGAATTCGCGCAAACCGCCGAGGCCGTCTGCAAATTCCACACCTTGCAGCACCGGGTGCTCGGCTTGCGCCCGGCCACCGTATTGAAGCTGCTGCGTGGATTGGATGCCATCCGGCGCCCGCGCAGGTTCGAACGCTTTCTGACCGCCTGCCTGGCCGACGCCCGCGGCCGCACCGGATACGAGGACTGCGAATATCCCCAAAACGAATATCTGTCGCGAATGCTGGCGGCCGTGAAAGCCGTCGACGCCGGCTCGCTGCTGCGGGGCAAGCCCAATATCAACGCCGCCGATTTGGTCGAACGCGGCCAGATCAAGGCGATTCGCCAGGCCCAGGCGGAACTCGCGCATTGATGCAGCGAATTTCGCGCAAAAACAAGCAATCGCCACTGGATTGAAACTTTTTCAAGGGACTGAACGCATGAATACAACGCAACATCAGTCGACAGCGGACTTGACGGAAAATTCATCCAACGAGGAAGCTTCCCCAAGCGGAGCACCGGTGGCGCTGATTACCGGCGGCGCGCTGCGCATCGGCGCCGCCATCGCCCGGGAGTTCCACGAACGCGGCCAGCGGGTGCTGCTGCATTGCCGCAACTCGGCGGCCGCGGCTGAAGCGCTGGCGGATGAATTCAACGCGCGCAGGCCGGCATCGGCGGCGGTGTTGGTCGCGGACTTGACCGCCAGCGACAGCGGCGAACGCCTGGCATCCCATGCCTTGTCGTGCTTCCGGCGGGTGGATGTGCTGGTCAACAATGCTTCGAGCTACTACCCCACGGCTTTGGGCGAAGTCGGCGCGGAGCAATGGGACGACCTGCTCGGCAGCAATTTGCGCGGCCACTACTTTCTCAGCCAGGCTCTTGGCGGCGAACTGCGCGCCAGGGCCGGCGCCATTGTCAATATCGGCGACATCCAGGTGGGCCGCCCGCGGCCAGGCCTGTCGGCCTACGCTATCGCCAAGGCGGGAGTGCATGGTATGACGCGCTCCCTGGCGGTCGAGCTTGCGCCGCAAGTGCGGGTCAATACCATCGCGCCGGGCGCCATTCTCTGGCCGGAGCATCTTGCCGATGCGTCCGTGCCGGAAGTCGCCGCGGCGCGGCAAAAGATCCTGCAAGCCATACCCCTGCGAAAAATGGGCGAGCCGGAGCAAATCGCAAAGCTCTGCGCTTTTCTGGCGCTGGATGCCAGCTATATGACCGGACAAACCATCCGCGTCGACGGCGGCAAGGCGCTGAATCCGGGATAAGTCCTGCGCTGGCCCGACGCCGGCGTATGCCGTCGGTGATTATTCGAGACCAGGGCAGTGGTGGCCCAATTAATCGTCCAGACCAAGATACTTGCTCACTTCCTTGGATGAGTGCGTTTCTTCTTCTCGATTTAGGCGCGCGGCCACCTCGACGGTAAAAGATAGTCTTCCAAAATTTCCGGCAGATCGAGCTGTACCCGCGTTAGGGGCTGGGTGGACTTGTCGTGGCGGGCCCACAGCTCGGCGAGGGCGGGTGCATCGGGTGCCAGCCTCAGTTCGGGCAACAGTTCGGAAAGCGGACGCAACAGGAAGGCGTTTTCGCGGATTTCGGCGGCGGAGACGGTGAGGGACTGGTGGGCGCCGGTGACGGCATCGGGGATGAAGACATCGATGTCGATTGGGCGCGAGGAGTAACTCGGTTTGCCTGGGTCGCGGCCCAAGCTTTGTTCGAGTTGTTTGAGCCAAGCTACGACGTCGGGCACGGCCTGACCGGTTTCGGCGAGGGCCGCGAGATTGAGAAAATCGGGGCCGTCAAAGCCCACGGCGGCGCTTTGATACACATCCGAGCAGCGCAGCGGGCCGAATTTGCGCGCGAGTTCTGTCAGCGCGCGCTGAATGTTGGCCGCGGCATCTTGATTGCTGCCAATGCAGAAAACCAGCGTCGGCACGATTCAATTTGCCTTGCCGGCGTCCGGCTTGCGTGATTTGGCAGCGCTTTCGCTATCGTTCGGTGCGGCGGAGTTGGAATCGGCCTGGCGGCGCTCGATGATTACGCCGGTGTCTTTTGAGCCGGTCACGGCGCCCGGTTTGCCGAGGCGCAAGCGCAGCCAGGGGACCGGGAATTCGGTCAGGATGATTTCGGCGATGGCTTCGGCGAGGGTTTCGACCAGCATGAATTCGGATGCGGCGGTGAATTTCGCCACGCGGTGGGAGATTGCCTTGTAATCGAGCGCGTCGGCGATTGCGTCCGAACGCGCGGCGGCGCGGATGTCGCAGCCGAGGTCAAGGTCGATGCTGACGGTTTGCTCGCGTTCGCGCTCCCAATCGAACACGCCGATGATGGTTTCAACTTCAAGTTCCCTGATGTAAACGATATCCATGGTCATGGTTTTTGCTTTGTTTGCCTTCCGAGTAGTTGCCGGTTCAAGCGGGGAGCCGTTTCGATGCGAGCGGTCACTGCGCGGCTGCTTGTTATGTTGCGCCCGGCCTCATTGCTTACGCGAGGCGCCGGTTCCTGGTTCCCTTTTTTCCCATGTTGGCAAGCTTTACGGTCGATTCCAAGCTCCCGCATCCACTTGCGGAATTTCCCGATTGCCACACCGGTTTCGCGCGAGTCAAACAGCTTGCAGTGTTTCCAGCGGCCAGCGCGGGCGAACCTGGATTTCCAGTGCCTCGCGTTCGCCGGCGAGCAGGCGTTGGCAGCCGGCGTAGGCGATCATCGCGCCGTTGTCGGTGCAATAGCGCGGAGCGGCGTAATGCACCGCTTCCGCGCCGAGTTGCGCTTCGAGCACTTGCCGCAGGCGCTTGTTGGCGCTCACGCCGCCGGCGATGACCAGCGAATCAAGGCCGGTGTGCTCCATGGCACGGCGGCACTTGATCGCCAGGGTTTCCACCATGGCCTCTTCGAAGCCGCGGGCGATATCGGCCCGGGTTTGTTCGTCAAGTTCGCCCTCGCTTTCCCGAATTTTGTCGATCACAGTGCGCACGTGGGTCTTCAGGCCGCTGAAACTGAATTCCAGCCCTGGTTTTTTGGTCATCGGCCGGGGGAATTCGAAGCGGATTGGATTGCCCGACTCGGCCAGACGCGCCAGATGCGGGCCGCCGGGATAGGGCAGGCCAAGCATTTTGGCGACCTTGTCGAAAGCTTCGCCTGCGGCATCGTCGAGGGATTCGCCGAGCATGGTGTAAGCGCCGATGCCGTCGGCCCGCACGAGTTGGCTGTGGCCGCCGGAAACGAGCAGTGCGAGAAAGGGAAATTGCAGCCCACCGCCTTCGAGCAAGGGCGCCAGCAAATGCCCTTCCATGTGATGCACACCCAGGGCCGGCACACCGAGTCCCGCCGCCAGCGAGCGGCCAAGAGAGGCGCCGACGAGCAATGCGCCCACCAGTCCGGGCCCGGCGGTGTAAGCGATTCCGCCGAGGTCTGTTAACTCCAGCCCGGCATCGTCAAGCACTTCGCGAATCAGCGGCAAGGTCTTGCGCACATGGTCGCGGGATGCGAGTTCGGGAATTACTCCGCCATAGCGGGCGTGGATTTCGACCTGGCTGTACAAGCCATCGGCGAGCAGGCCGCGTTCGCTGCAATAGACGCCGATGCCGGTTTCGTCGCAGGAAGTTTCGATGCCGAGGACGATCATGGTTTATTCATTCAAGAAATTCATCAGCCGCAAAAAAAGGCCGGGGCTTGCGCCCCGGCCTTTGCGTACTGCATGAGCCAAGCTCTGTGGGGAATTGCAGCCCTTAGAAGCTTACGCCCAAGTTGACAAACACATAGCGACCCAAAGCGTCGAAATACGCCGGAAAGGTGTTGCCGTTGCCGGGCGCGGTGCCGGCGTCGGAAGTGACCTGCGGGTCGGTGTCAAGCAGGTTGCTGACGCCAACGGTGGCGGTGTAGTTCTCCGAGGCGCTCCATTCGGCTGTGAGGTCCCAGTAGGTTTCGGCATCGAAGTCGATGTTGTTGCCGCCCAAGTCCTCGGTCTCACCCAGATAGCGCATACCCAAGGAAACCCGCACATCGAAATCGGTGTACAAGGTCGCCTTGTAAGTTCCGGCCCACTCGGGAGCGGGGTTCTTGCCGCAAGCGGCACCCCAGTTGCCATGGCACTCGGTGGTCGGTTCGCCGGGCAATTCGATGAAGCTGTCCTCCAGCAAATTGGTGGTTACGCCTTCGATTTCCATCGCACCCCAGGGGGTGTCGAAGTTGTAGTCGAAAATGATATCTACACCTCGGATGGAAGACTCACTGATGTTGGTCGTCAAGGTGTTGATGTAACCGCCGGTCAACCAGAGCGAACCCGTCTGTGGGTGACGGTTGATGTTGTTGCAGAATACTGGGTTGCCGGTTTCCAGGCACTTGTCCAGCGTTGTTGCCGCCGGAATCGATCCAATGCCCTCTTCCAGGGCGATATCCCAGTAGTCCACGGTCAGCGTCAGGCCGTCGATGAACTGCGGAGTCATCACCGCGCCGACAGTGATCGATTCGGCTTCTTCGGGCGCCGTCATCGGATTGCCGCCATAACGGATGTTGTACTGGTCGGCCGGCGACTTGAGGTCGGTGCCATACAAATCCGGGGACAGGCCGGTATTGGCGCATTGGGCCTGGGTCGCGGTCATGTTCAGGCCGCAAGGATCGTCGTCCAGGTCGGTCAGGCTGTCGCCCTGGGCGGTATACAACTCCGACAGGTTGGCGTGGCGCACCGCGGTCTGGTACGAACCGCGCAGCGCGATGTCCTCGGTCACCCGGAAGAACGCGCCCAATTTGTAGGTGTCGGTGGTCTGCCCTGTGGAGTAGTCCGCATAGCGGTATCCCGCATCAAGGCTCAGGCTGTCCAATACGGGAATACCAAGTTCCACGAAAAACTCGTTCACGTCGTATTCGCCCGTCAAGGGAATCGCCGCGCCGCCGGAACCGGAACGGTCGCCGGCAATGCTGGGCGCGTCGGGGCTGTAGTCGGTTTTAAGATCCTTGATCTCGTAGCCGAAAGCCGCGGAAATCGGCCCTGGCGCTCCCGGGATGGTGATGGGTGTTTCACCGGAGAGTATGCCTTGCATTATGCGCTGTTTGCCGCTGCCGCGGATGAAGGTGGATTGCGCGATGTAGCTTTGCAACTCCTGGCCACCGTCGCGAACGGCTTGGATACCATCATCGCCCGGCAGTCCTCCACTAAACAGGTTGTAGGGGATGCAGTTTGGATCGGTGCCATTGAGCGCCGAAACACAAGTTGGCACGCCGTTGACGTTGACCACATTGACCGCGCGATTGATGTTGGTCACCGAGAGATCATTGCGATACTCGTTGACATATTCGACTTCGGACAATTGGTAGTTGACGTCATAGGTCCAGCCGCCGCCGATCTCGCCACGCAGTCCGTAAACCTGGGTGACATTGTCATAGGTTGTAATGCTCTGCCGCGGCGCGCCTTCCACGTTGCGCTTCAGCGAGTACAGCGGCGCGTTGTAACCGATGATGTCGCCGTTGTTCACCGCAAGATCGAGACCAGAAATGTAGGCCAATGCCTCTGCGCCACTGGCGAAATTCGGCGCATGATCACCACCCATGCCAATCCAGTCGCCACATGCCACCTGGTGCTGTTGCGCGGAGAGCAGCGCGTTGTAACAAGGCAGTTGCGTGATGTTGCCAAAGGTGCCGGAGAATGCGATTTGCGCATTGGACTCGGATGCCATCGAACGCAGTGTCGCATAGGCTTCGACATTTTCGTTGATTTCGAATTTGCCGAAGAAGCCGGCGTTCACGCGATCATCCGGGCGCTGGAAAAAGTTGGTCGGATTGTAGTTGAAGGTCTGGCCCGCCCGAGGCACGAATTCATCACCCTGGACCTTCACATCAAGCCTTGTGACATCGGGATTGACGTTGGTAAAGCCGTACGCGCCGTACAGGCCAAAGTCGGCCCAGCGGCCGGGAGGAATCGTTGACGAGCCGCCGCAGCCGCTCTTGCCGCGGGTCAAGGCGCAAGCCGAAATGTCGTATTCACCTTGCAAAATCGGCGCGGTGTCGGTCTTTTCGATGTAGCCGGTGATATGTCCGCGGCCTTCGAACACCGAACCGCCGAACGCCACCGCCAGTTTCTTGGTGTCGCCCGTGGTGATGTCCTCGTCGGCCAAGGCATAGTCATAGGACTGCACCAGGTTGCGCAACTCGTCATTGTCGTTGGTGTGCTGATACAAGCTGTGGGTGTAGCTGGCCCGGAAGCCTTCGAATTCATCATCGATGATGAAGTTGACAACACCCGCCACCGCATCGGAACCGTATACCGAAGAAGCACCACCGGTCAGCACTTCTACTCGCTCGACCAGCAGCGAAGGGACAGCGTTCAAGTCGGCGCAGTTGCCGCCGTTGGTGCCGCCCGGCGCCATGCGCTGACCATTGATCAGCACCAGGGTGCGCGAACAGCCAAGACCACGCAGGTTAACCGTCGCCCGACCGTTGGAGCCGTTGGAAGCGGTGATCGCCTGCCCCGGTGCGATCTGCGGCAGGTCGTTCAGATAGTCCTCAACGCGGGTGATGCCGCGGTCGGAGATATCTTCCGCCTGGATTGTGGTGATTTGCGAGGAACTGATTACGTTCGGGTTGCGGATGCGGGAACCCGTAATAACCACTTCCTCCAGTTCCTGGGCCTCCTGGCCCTGGGCCAGCGCGGTTTGCGTCACGGCGGGCCCCGTCATTAGAAGCAGCGCGCCGCTAAGTGGCAACGCCCAAGTCTTTTTAGAAAGCATCTTTCAATCCCCTCCGGGTTTCCTGATAGTTTGATATGCCCTGCAGGGCAATCGGCAATTATTACATAATTCTGACAATGCATGTCCACTTTTGGTCTTTTTTCAGCATTTTTCGCCGGCGAAAACTTTTTTGCATTTCGCCCGGGCGGGCAGTAAGATATGCGCCCTGATTTTTCCGCCCCCCGTGGGGGCCTTGCAACCAGGTGCTGAATGCCTCAAGTCAAGCTGAAAGAGAACGAACCCTTCGACGTCGCGCTGCGGCGCTTCAAACGCTCCTGCGAGAAGGCCGGCATCCTGGCGGAAGTGCGCCGCCGGGAGTTTTACGAAAAGCCCACCTCCGTGCGCAAGCGCAAGGCGGCCGCCGCGGTGAAACGCCACCAGAAGAAGCGCTTGCGCGAAAGCCGCAAACTGCAGCGGCAGTACTGACGCAACCCCGCCACACCTCCCGTTCGGGGCCGAGCATCGGGTTCGGCGCCTGGCCCGCAAATGCAAATGATGAGCCTGGACAAGCGCAGCCATGAGTCCACTGCAAGTTCGAATTCGAGACGCCATGAAGGACGCGATGCGCGCGCGGGACAAGCCGCGCCTGGAAGCGGTTCGTCTGGCGCTGGCGGAAATCCGCCGGGTTGAAGTCGACGAGCGCATAGAGTGCGACGACGCCCGGATTACCGCCCTGCTCGGCCGCATGGTCAAACAGCGGCGGGATTCCATCGCCCAGTTCAAGGCTGGCGGGCGCGAAGATCTGGTGGCGAAGGAAGAAGGGCAAATTGAGGTTCTGCAAGAATTCCTGCCCGCGGCGCTTAGCGCCGGGGAGCTGGAAACCCTGGTAAAGGAAGCGGTCGCCGAGGCCGGCGCGGCGTCCATGCGCGATATGGGCAAGGTGATGGCCTTGATCAAGCCGCGGGTGAGCGGACGCGCCGACATGGGCGCGGTGAGCAAACAGGTCCGGGACTTGCTCTCCGCCAGCTAAGTTCTCCCCGCGCGTTGTCGCGCCGCTCAATCCGCCGCCACATCGTGTGCGCCACCGGGCTTTGCCCGCTCCGCTGGTACTTCGCCCGCGCCGCCGATTCGCCGCCCACGCCGCCAGTGTTCCGCTCAGACCGCTGGCGACGGCGCGGGAAAAACGTAATACGATAGCCTTCCTTTTATAGAACAACTTTCGCAAGCGCCGCATTCCACCGCACATGGCAGGTCTGATTCCGCAAAGTTTTATCGATGAATTGCTCAACCGGGTCGATATCGTCGAGGTCATCGACCGCCACGTAACGCTCAAGAAATCCGGCAAGAATTACCAGGCTTGCTGCCCCTTCCATCAGGAAAAAACGCCCTCTTTCAGTGTGAATCCGGAACGGCAGTTTTTTCACTGCTTCGGCTGCCGCGAGTCCGGCAACGCCGTCGGTTTCCTCATGAAATTCCAGAACCTGGGCTTTCCCGAGGCCGTGGAATCCCTCGCCCGGGACGCCGGCATGGAAGTGCCGCGCCAGGAAAGCCCGGCGCAAGCCCGGCGCGGCGCCGAGCAACGCGAACTGTACGAATGCCTGAAACAGGCGAGCGATTACTACCGCGCCCAATTGCGCAAGCACCCGCAACGTGAGCGCGCCGTTTCCTGGTGCAAGTCGCGCGGCATCGACGGGGCGACGGCGCGGGAATTTCAGCTCGGCTATGCGCCGCCGGGTTGGGAAAACTTGCTGGGCGCACTTGGCGTGGACGAAAAAGCGCGCGGCAGATTGCTGCGGGCGGGGCTGGCCATCGCCCGCGAACGCGCTGGCGAGGATGCCGCGGGCAAATCTTCCCTGTACGACCGTTTCCGCGACCGCGTGGTGTTCCCGATTCGCGACGCGCGCGGGCGCACCGTGGGCTTTGGCGGCCGCGTGCTCGGCGAGGGCGAGCCCAAGTACCTGAACAGCCCGGAAACGCCGGTGTTCCAGAAAGGAAATGAATTGTACGGCTTCTATGAAGCGCGCAAGAGCCGGAGCGTGGCGGGCAGGTTGCTGCTGGTGGAAGGCTACATGGACGTAATCGCCCTCGCCCAGGCGGGCATCCGCAACGCAGTGGCCACTTTGGGCACCGCCACCGGCACCACGCAAATCCAGCGCATGTTCCGCCAGGTGCCGGAAATCGTGTTCTGCTTCGACGGCGACGATGCCGGGCGGCGGGCGGCCTGGCGCGCCCTGGAGACCTGCCTGCCCTTGCTGGCGGACGGCAAAAGCGCGCGCTTTCTGTTTCTCCCCGAAGGCGAAGACCCGGACAGCATGGTGCGCAAGCAGGGCAGCGAAAGTTTCCTGGCATTGGTGGATAAGGCCAAACCATTGGAGACGTTTTTCTTCGAACACCTGGCCGAAGACCTGGACACGGAGTTGGGCGAAGGCCGGGCGGCGCTGAGCAGCAGGGCCATGCCGCTGATCCGCAAATTGCCGGAAAATGTTTTCCGGCACCTGATGATCGACAAATTGGCGGAAATTGCTGGTGTTGACAGCAAAACCCTGCTCAAGCTGCAGCCGCAGCCTGCGGCGCGCAGGCCGGCGCGGGCTGGCGAACCCCCGCCTTGGCTGGAAGAACCCGCCGGCCAGGATACTTACCCGGGGCTTGCCCAGAGTGCGCCATTCCCGCCGGAACCGGGCCGCCCGAGAGCCTTGCGCGGCGGCGGCAGCCCACTGAGTTCCAGCCTGGTCGCCATCAAACTTTTGCTGCGGGTGCCGGAAGTCGCGCTCGATGCGCCGGCTGATGTGCCTGTTGCATCGGAGGCCGCCACTGAGAGTGAAAATTTGTTGCTCGAATTGGTTGAAAAAGTGAGGGGAAACCCGGATATAGACTATTCTTCGCTGCTTGAGCACTGCTATCGAAGCGAGCTGATCCGCGGCCAGCTCACCAGCGTAATCACCGGGGAAAATATTGAACCCGCCGACAAGGACAAGGTGCGGTCGGAATTTTTCGAAATCCTGGACGAGCTGATCGCCAAGCGCGCCAAAATGCTTAGCAACCGGCAACGCAGGGATCAATTGCACGCCCTGACTGCCGCTAAACTGAAAACCGGGGAGTGATTGCCCGCGTTCGCGGCGATTATTTTTCCGCGTTGGTATACACCGCCCAATGCCGGGGTTACAATGCCCGGCTAACTTGATTTTGCGCCGCTTCGGCCAGCGCGATACGAGCAAGGACTACATGACTGATTCAATTTCGCCACTGGCGCCAAAATCCAACCTGAAAGCGTTGATCGCCAAGGGCCGGGAGCAAAGCTACCTGACCTACGCGGAGGTCAACGACCACCTGCCCGAGCAAATCTCGGACCCGGACCAGGTTGAAGACATCGTTCAAATGATCAACGACATGGGCATCAAGGTCTGCGAGTCCGCGCCCGATGCCGATTCCCTGATTCTCAACGATGACAGCGACAACAGCACCGACGACGTCACCGCCGCCGAAGCCGCCGCCGCGCTTGCGGCCGTGGCCACCGAAGCCGAAGCGGGAAGAACCACCGACCCGGTGCGCATGTACATGCGGGAAATGGGCACGGTGGAACTGCTCACCCGCGAAGGCGAGATCGTCATCGCCAAGCGCATTGAAGAAGGCATGCGCGAGTTGATGAAGGCCATGGCCTGCTTCCCGGGCTCTGTGGAACACCTGCTCAAGGAATACGACGCGGTAACGGAGGACGAACGACGCCTGAAGGACTTGATTTCGGGCTATCTCGACCCGGAGCAGGAAGCCGCGACTCCCGCCGCCGCCAACACCAACGCCAAGGATTCCAAGCAGGACGACGAATCCGATGACGACGAAGAAGAGACCGTGTCCGGGCCCGACCCGGAAGAAGCCCGCGTCCGCTTCACCGCCATGCGGAAGCAATATGACCGCATGCGCAAGGTCGTCGCAAAGTATGGCCGCGAAGACAAGCGCGCGAAGGCCGAAATCGACGCCCTCGGCGACCATATGAAATGCTTCAAGCTGACGCCGCGGCAGTTCGACCCCTTGCTGCTCGAGATTCGCGGCGTGATGAGCCGGGTCAAGCGCAACGAGAAATACATCATGACCTTGTGTGTGCGCAAAGGCATGATGGACCGCAAAGTGTTCCTGACCACTTTCCCCGGCAACGAAGTCAACGAGAAATGGCTGGACCAGCGCCTCGAAGAGGCCGGCGCGAACGCGGGCCTGCTGCGCAAGGTCAAGTCGGAAGTGTTGCGCACGCAAAAGAAACTGCGTCTGCTGGAAGAGGAATGCGGCCTGAGCATCGCCGAGATCAAAGACATCAATCGCCGCATGGCCATCGGCGAGGCGAAGTCGCGCCGGGCTAAAAAGGAAATGGTGGAGGCGAACCTGCGCCTGGTGATTTCCATCGCCAAGAAGTACACCAACCGCGGCCTGCAATTCCTCGACCTGATCCAGGAAGGCAATATCGGCCTGATGAAGGCCGTGGACAAGTTTGAATACCGCCGCGGCTACAAGTTTTCTACCTATGCCACCTGGTGGATTCGACAGGCGATCACCCGTTCCATCGCCGACCAGGCGCGAACCATCCGCATTCCAGTGCACATGATCGAAACGATCAACAAGCTCAACCGAATCTCGCGCCAGATGGTGCACGAGAAAGGCCGCGAGCCGACCCCGGAAGAGCTGGGCGAACGCATGGAAATGTCCGAAGACCGGGTGCGCAAAGTGCTCAAGATCGCCAAGGAGCCGATATCCATGGAAACCCCCATCGGCGACGACGAGGACTCGCATCTCGGCGATTTCATAGAAGACAACACCATCACCAACCCTATCGACTCGTCCGTGGGCGAAGGATTGCGGGAAGCCACCCGCGATGTGCTGAGCAGCCTCACCACCCGCGAGGAGAAGGTGTTGCGCATGCGCTTCGGCATCGAGATGAACACCGACCACACGCTGGAGGAAGTCGGCAAGCAGTTCGACGTCACCCGCGAGCGCATACGCCAGATAGAAGCCAAAGCGCTGCGCAAACTGCGGCATCCTTCCCGCTCCGACCACATGCGCAGCTTCCTGGATGAGTGAGCCGAGTGCGGCGAGCGAGCCGAGCGAGGCCGGCGCGAAGACCACCGGCCAAGCGCGGCGCGGGGCCGCCGGCCGAGCACGGCGCGGAGGCCACCGGCCAAGCGCGGCGCGGCGGATTCAGGGCCTATAGCTCAGTCGGTTAGAGCAGCGGACTCATAATCCGTTGGTCCCAGGTTCGAGCCCTGGTGGGCCCACCATTTCTCCCGCACGGGCGAAGCTCAATTTGACGCCGCTTCAAACACGACGAGATTCCGCGACTACGCGCGGAATGACCGTAACTGGACACTCCCCCAACAAAGTCATCCCGCGCGAAGCGAAGCCGCCCCCACTGTCATTCCGCGCGAAGCGAAGCCGCCCCCCTCACCGTCATTCTGCGCGGAGCGAAGCCTTCCCCCCTCACCGTCATTCTGCGCGGAGCGAAGCGGAGTCGCAGAATCTCTTTCAGAATTCAAAAAACTCCGCTAGCCTATTGCCAAAGCCATCCCAAGCCCCGGGGCCAACCATGAAAAAACTTCTCGCTTCCGTTTTCGCCATCTCGTTCAGCCTCGGCGCGCATGCCGACCCGAGACTCTATGTGTTCGACTGCGGCCACCTGAGCTTTCCAGACGTTAGCGCCTTCGGCCTGAGCAATGAAGAAACAACGGTGAGAGAACTGTTCGTGCCCTGCTATCTCATTGAGCATGAAGGCGAACGGATGATCTGGGACGCCGGCCTGCCGCTGAACATGGTGGGACCAAGACAGCCCGACGCCAGCAGTTGGTACGAAACCTCAATCATCGATCAACTCGCGCAAATGGACATCTCACCGGAAGATATCGATTACACCGCCTACTCGCATTTCCATTACGACCACGTCGGCGCGGCCAACGCCTTCGCCAACGCGACCCTGCTCATCCAACAAACAGAATTCGAAGCGGCCTTCGAAACGCCCGAGACCAATCCGGTGTTCAGGCCCGAGTTGTACGACCAGTTGCGCGATTCGGACAAGATCATGTTGGACGGCGACTTTGATGTTTTCGGCGACGGCAGCGTAATGATCATCTCCGCGCCGGGCCATACACCCGGTCACCAGGTGCTGAAACTCGAATTGGAGAATTTCGGCCCTCTCGTGCTGTCCGGCGACCTGTACCACTTCGAGGCGAGCCGCCGCCTGCGCCGCACTCCGGTTTTCAACACCGACGCGGAGCAAACGCTGGCGTCCATGGACAAGGTGGAAGCCCTGGTCGAAGAGACCGGCGCGACATTCTGGATCGAACACAGTTTGGAGCTTGCGGAATCGTTGGAACTGGCACCGGCGTATTACGACTAGCCCGGCCTGAGCAACGGATAATCTCTTCCAAGCGTCATACCGCGCGAAACGAAGCCGCCCCCACCACTGTCATTCTGCGCGGAGCGAAGCGGACCCCACCACCGTCATTCCGCGAGGAGCGAAGCCCCCCACTGTCATTCTGCGCGGAGCGAAGCGGAGTCGCAGAATCTCCTAGGGATTTCTCGCAGCTTGTCCTCGACATTCATGGCAATCTCGAGCGCAACACAGAACCCGCGGCGTGGAAACCGTCCATTTAGTACGCATTTCGGAGAATTTGCGCTAGTATCGGAGCGAATGGAGATTCGCCACAGTCGAATCCCACCCACTTTTTGGCCCCGAGGAACGCGATTGTGAAAATCGAAGCCGGAATTTGCTCGAAATCGGTGCTTGCATTGCCGCTCGCCTTCGCGGCGGGCATCGCCCACGCCCAAGCCGCGCCGGACGCGGACATCGCCTACCACGGCGAGGCCGGCAGAATCATCAACGAGAATTGCGTGGTCTGCCATCGCGAAGGCGGCATCGGCCCGATGGCTTTCGAAACCTACGAGCAGGTCCGGCCCTGGGCGCCCTTGATCCAGCACCGGGTCGCCAACCGCGAAATGCCCCCCTACGCCTACGACCACGGCATCGGCATTCAGGAACTGGAAGGCGACTGGCGCCTGTCCCAGGAGGACATCGACACTTTGGTCGCCTGGGTCGACCAGGGCGCCCTGCTCGGCGACCCGGACTTCGAATTGCCGCCGCCGGACGTGCGCGATTTGGACGAATGGAATTTCAGCGACCAGCTCGGCCCGCCCGACCTGATCGTTCCGTCCATCCCCATCGACATCCCCGCCAACGGCAACGATATTTGGCACAAGCACATGGTCCCGAGCGGACTGGCCGAGAACCGCTGCATCCGGGCGGTGCAAGTCAAACCCCGGGGCAACGCCGCCACCGTGGTGCACCACGCCAACTCCAGAATGATGACCATTGACGAAGACGGCGCGCTGGAAAGCATGAGCGAAAGCATGCTCACCGAATACGCCATGGGCAAATGGGGCGAACTGATGCCCGAGGACGTTTGCCGCGTGCTGCCGGCGAACGCGCTCGTCTCCTGGGACATCCACATGTTCCCCGGCGGAATCGGCGCCACCGCGCCGGGAACAATCATCGAAGACAACGTCGTCGAACTCGGCATCTGGCTGCATCCGGAAGGGTTCGAAGAAACCGCGGCGTTCGAGCAGGATTTGAAATCCTACGAAATCGGCATTCCCCGCCGGGAGCGGGAGTACAACCTCGTGGTTCCACCCCACGGCAAAATCATGACCCAGGGCTTCCACTCCTTCGACCACCCCGTGCGAATCGACAGCTTCCAGCCCCACGGGCATTTGCGCCTGGTAGCGGCGTCGCTGGAAATCTACCACCCGGACAGCGGCCGGCTGGAACCCATCAGCCAGATATCCAACTGGAGCGCGACCTGGCATCACAGCCACATCTTCGCCCCGGATTCGGCGCCGCTGGTGCCCGCCGGTTCGGTGCTGGTGTTCAAACAGTGGTACGACAACACCGCCGACAATCCCAACAACCCGGACCCGGACCAATGGGTCTCCGGCGGCAACCGAACCACGGACGAAATGACCCACGCCTGGGTGGCCATCACCCATCTGGACGAGGAAGGCTACCAGCGCCTGCTGGCGGAACGCGAACAGGCGGATAATCGGAGCTTTGTTGGCTTGGAATAGGCGCGAAAACCAAGGCGCTGGCTGAGCGAGTTCGGATTCAGTGGCAGGCGAGGGTTTTACCGGCCAGCAGGGTCCAGTTTTGCAGGTCTTCGCTGGCCGCGCGCAAGTCGGCCATGAAGCAGCTTGATTCCGAGTCTTGCTGGATTTGGCCGTAGGGGATTTGCAGCACGTCGGTGTTGGCTTCGATGAAAGGTGTGTCTTGGGTTGAGGTGCGGCAATTTGTTTCCGTGGCCTCGTCCAAGGTCCAATTTGTGGTTTCCAGCGGATTTCCACGGTTTGCCGGTGCGGTGAATTTCACGTCGAAACACAGCTTTCCCGAAGCGTCGCGATACTCGACCATGGGGAGGTGCAAAACACCGGTGGCCGAGCTTAACACCGGCATGGTTTCAAGCTGCTCGTCGGAGTTGCCCACCCGTTCGAACAGCAGCAACTTGCCTTCGAAAGTGACCAGATAGACGTGTTTGCCGTCCGGGCTCGCCACGGCGCCGCGGACCAAATCGAAGTCGCTGACGAGATTGCCGAAACGGTCGTAGCTATTTGCGGGCACAAAATCCGACTGGACCAAATTCCCGCTTACCGGTTGCCATTGCAAACTGAAACCAAAGCCCCGGCAAAACACATCCGCGGCTGAAATCTGTACACGCGCGAGGGCTGAAACGCAATCTATCGGGAGCCCTTGGCTATTGTTTTCCGTTGGAATCCGGTCAAGCGCTCCCAGCAGCAGCGGTTCCGCTTCCCTTTCCAGCGAATACAAACTGGCGCCGAAATCCGCACTGCTGCCAATCGCATACAAGTATGTTCCTTCATCGCCGATGGCCATGAGTGCGGAGTGGGCGAGTTCCAGTTCCTGGATCAAGCCAAGCTCTCCGGTTCCAGTCTCGCGCTGGTAAATTTGCAGCGAATCGCTGGTCAGGGCGTACAGATGGCTGTTTGACTTTGTGAGCAAGGCTTGCCGAATGCCATCGACTTGCACCGTTTGCATGAGTTCGAGGCCGTCATCGGAAACGGAAAACACATCCAGCAGTCCATTCCTGTCGTGCACGGCGTAGACATAGCTGCCCGTTGCGTCCAGCAACAATGCGTTAAAGCCGCAGCGAAAGTCGGAGTCGTCAATAACCGGCAACGTTGATTCATTTCCCAAACGCCGGGGATCATCTTCAAGCAATGGGTATTGCGTCCATTTGCCGCAAGCACTGACCGTGATCAGGCGCTTGCGATGGGTGTCCCACAACATGGCTGAGATGCCGCCGCTGTCCAGGGATTGGGACAAGTTCAATGCGCCGCTTTCCCGGGCCCGCTCGAAGATGAGCAATTCTTCTTCTGATTCGACAAAGAGCAACGAACCATCGCTGGTGAATGTGAATGCCGGGCTCCAGTCGAATGGGATTTCATCGCCATCGTTCGCTTCGCCGAGAAACCGCAACAATGCCGGCTGGCTTTCCGTTTCCCAACGCAGCACAAAGTCGCCGCCCAGCGCGTTGCCCAGGGATCCAAGCCGAATGAGGTAGCGCGCCCCCGCCTCGCCGTCAAAAGCTGCTTCAACGGCATTCGAATCTTCCGATTGATTGGGGCCACGCACCAGTTCCAGCCCCGCTTCGCCTTCGCGGTAAACAGTCAGGGAGAAGTTGGACTCTGCGTCCTCCGCCGAATCCAGGAAGAAACGAACCCAACCGGATGCCGGCGCCTCGTATTCGTACCAAAGCGAAGCCGTGCCTAGATGGCCGCCGCGCTCGTTCAGTTCGAAAGTGGCGAATTCGTTGGAGCCGGAAACGGCGCCGCTTCCACCGCTCAAGAGCATCGCGTTGGAGCGCTTGTCGTTCGTTGGGGTCGGGCCCCAATGCAGAATGGTGCTTTCACTTGGTTCCTCGAAAGCCGCGAAAGAATTGCCCTGGAATCCCAGTGAAATCGCGTAGCTTTGATCTTTTCGCGCGGGGAAAACGAATTCTGTGGACCGCGCATAAGGGTTGGTCTTGCCCAGGAGTTCCAGTTCGGCCAACGCGTCGCCCGCGAATGCCGCCGCCGTCAAACTCAGGTTTGCGGTGGGAAATTCTTGCTCGGAATCGAACAGTCGCCATGTGTGGAATCCATCGGCCGGCGCGGTCCATCGCAGCCATTCGGTGCGGACGCCGCTTGCGATGGGTTCATCGGGTTCGACTGTTGCCGTCCGGCTGATTTCGACATCCACCGACGAAGACTCGGCGTCTCCAATCGATTGCGCGTTGCGGAAATCGTCATTGCCCGCGCGGCGGTTTCGACGCTCCCAGGAAAGCTCGAAACTTTCTCCGCCAACAAATGCATTTTCGGACGCCACGGCGATGTAATACTGCCGGCCGCTTTTGGCCGGAAAACGAATCGAAGAGGAAGGGAAACCCGAAACCAGCCGCAAATCTGCTGGCCGCTCGCCATGAAATGCGAGAATCGACAAGTCCGAGACGCCGGTACTGAAGCGCCAATCGCCGTCCTCCGGCGCGGCCCAGCGATACCAGACGGTGGCGGCCAATTCGCCGAACAACTCGCCGGCTTCCAAAGTTGCCCCTTGATTGCCGCCTTGAATGCTGCCTTCGGCGCCTTCCAATTCGATACTGATTTTGAAAGCGTCGTTGGACGGCGAGCTTTGCGACCACGCGAGGATAACCGGTGGCATGCGGTAGCCAACATGGCCGACTCTTAGTTTGTAGTTAACGCTAGCTTGGGCGAAAAACTCGGTTGCGGCGGAACTACCCGGCATGCCCCGCTCGATATCGGCCAATGTATCGCCTCGAAACAACTCGACGCGGAAGTCGCCGTCAAAGTAATCGACATCGGTTTCGTCAAGGTCCGGTTTGACTGAAAACGAATAGAATCCGTCGGCTGGCGGCGACCAGTCGTACCACACCGAATTCGAAGGCCGCCGCGGGTAACTGAATCGGGGTGTGCTGACGGGTTCGCCCGGCTCGGTTCCCGCCAGCAGCAAGTCCAACTTTTGCGGGTTCACCGTCAATTTGGTAGCAGAGGCGAAATCCGCGTTTGCCGGCCGTTGCACCGGCGCGATTTCGGTTGTGGTACTGCCGGCTGCAACAATCGGCAGCGAGGTCGAAGCGGCGCGGGCGTTCCAGGCGGTGGCGGTGAAATAGATGCGCGCCTCGCCGCTGCCGCGGTATTGCAAATTGAATGTCAATTCCTGCGTTTCGCCCGCGGCTATCTCTCCCAAAGTGATCAGCGGCGCGCTGAATTCGGACCAGTCAACTTCCCGGCGCAAACCGTCTTCCCGCGCGACCTCAAGCTCAGCCAAGTTCCAGGCAAAAGAATCGCAGGGAACGCCCTCGACGTTGCGGCAAGCCGCTTGCAGACGAGTCCCGGCGGCGACATAGGCGTCTGCGGTCACCCGCAACGTCACTTCGCCAGCCTGTTCCAAGCTTTCCTTGTCGGCTTCGATTTGCAAGCTGGGGGTGGACGCGCCGCGAATAATGGTCCAGGCCAGCGCCGCCCGGGGCGCTTCAGTGTAGACGCGGTCCGCGACGATTGTCGCCCGGTGCACCCCCGGCGACGGATTATGGACGATTATCCATTCGACATTATCCTTGCGCGAAACCGACTGGTATTCGCCGCAGGCACCCGCGCCGCAGTCCGCGTTCAGGTCCAGATATAGGTCTAGATCGTTCAGCACCGCGTTCGCGATCGTGTCTGTCGGCGCTTCGTCCCAAGTCATCACCAGGACGAGTTGGCTCGCATCGGGCGGCACCTCGATGTCGTGCCAGGCGAGGTCTCCGACTTCCAGTTCGGAAATGGCGCTGCCATTGACCCAGCCGTCCGCGCGGTCCCGGTTGAGCACGCTGGTGCGGGCCGAGGCCATGCCCAGGCCATATTGGTTTTGCAGCTCCCCAGGACCCTGGCTGTTGCTGGCGGGAAAGCGTTTCGGGTTTCCCAGCCAGAGCGCGGGCCGCACCGCGCTGGCCATCAGCCGCGCCCGGGTAAGCGCGGGTTGCTCGCGATGTTCAGGCATGGCGTCCATAAGCAGGGCCGCGACGCCCGCCACCGCGGGCGAGGCCATGCTGGTGCCGCTGAAATTTTGGTAAGCATCGCGGCTGCCAGCGCCTTCGGCGGAAGTCACATCGATGCCGGTGGCGACAACTTGGGGCGCCAGACGTCCATCGGCGGTGGGGCCATGGCTGCTGAAAATTGCCAGTTCGCCGCCGTCGAGCACCGCACCCACGGAAAGCGAGTTTTTGGCGGTGCCGAAATTGGAAAACGCCTGGCTGGCGACGTTGTCTTGGGATACGACATAAAGCTGGCGTTGGGTCCAGACCTGCGAGTCGAGTTTGCGTTCGCCCACTCCACGTCCTTCGAACACGTTGGAGGCGGCGGACAAACTCATGTTGACAATCAATGGCTTTGCCAGATTCGACTGGGAACCATCTTCGTCGCAGCCCGAGGCTTGGCTAAGATAATCCATTCCCTGCTGGATCATATCGGTATAACCGAAGCCTTCCTGGTGCAACACTTTGCCAAAACGGATATGGGAAATCGAAGGCGCCATTCCGGCTAGCTCAGGTTCGACGTAGCCATTGCCGGCAATAGTGCCGGTGACGTGGGTGCCGTGGCCATGCTCGTCGTACCACAAGTCGGCGTCGGATTGGCGGGGATCAAGCCACACGAAATTGGCGCCGCAAACGCTGGCGCGATTGGAGGCGATGTCCAGGTGATTGATGTTCAGGCCGGTGTCCAACACGCCGATGGGCACCGATGCGCCGCCGATGCCGGAGAATAGACCTTTTGAGCCGGTGTGCGTGCGCAGTGCGTCGGCGCCCATGGCGGGAATCGCGGAGTCGTGGGCCACTTCCACCAAGGCCACGGCTTCGATGGCAAGCACGAAATCGGCTTCGGCTATGGCGTCTAGCGACGCGGCGTTGGCGGCCGCGGTATAGGTGCGGATGTCCGCGTCGAATCGGCCCACGGTGGCGCCGAGATCTTGCAGGGCTTGTCTCCAGCGGTCGTCGGGGTCTTGTTCCATCAAAGTGATGAATACCGGCAGTTGTTTGCCGGTGGTCAGGGCGAGTGCCTGCCGGGTGACGGAATCCGGCAGTTTGACGGCTTTTGGCGTGGCCCCCAGGCCGGCAACCATCGGTAATACTTCAATCTGCCGCAGCAGCGCGGGTTCACCGGGCAGCCGCGCGCGCAGCAGATTGCCCGATGCGCCAAGCAGCTCGCCGCCCAAAGCGTTCAACGGCATTTGTACTTCGTCCGCTCTGGCCTCGTTTGCCAGTCTGATCCAGCCAAATGTCCAGTCGCGGCCCGCCGCGGCGGCTTGGTCGGCCAACGTGTCGGCGGTGTTGGGCGCATCAAACCAGGCGGGATAGTTGTCCGGTTCCCGGCGCTTGCGTGGGGCCGATTCCGGCAAGCTTTCGATGGCCATTTGCGCCGGCGGGGGCACGAAATTGTAACCTTCGGGGGGAGCCGGCGGCGAAACTTGGGGGCGGTGCGTCGTTGCGGAATTTGGGCCCGGAGCGCGGATTGCTCGTGGCTCTGACGCCAGGCCGGCATTTTCGGCGGCGATGCGCTCAATCAGTGCCTCACGCATCCGCTCTGGTGTAATTTCCGTGTCCGCAGTGGTCCTGGCGGAATCGCGCGTGTCTAGTGCGGGGCGAATGGTCTCAAGCAGAATGATGACGCCAACCGCCACCAAGCCAACTGCAAGCAAAAATCTGATGCTGCCGAACTTCAATTTTCACCCCGATTCCGATCAGGCTCCGATCGAGCGGGGACCGAACGAGTGCGTACATACTACATGACCAAGGCCCAAGTAGTGAGCAAGCATCGCAGCCTCACAGGGAACGGAGCGGCCGCTGGAGAGTGGACAAACTACTCGAACACGAAATAGTCACGCTCGAAGGGTATTTCATTTTCGGCGAGGATGGCCAGCGTTTCGGCGTCGAGCAGCCAGACGCGGCGGGGGCCAACGTTTTTCCGGAGCGACCCCGCGCTCATGGGCGAACGGTCGAAAATTCTGACGAATTCGTTGATGGCGTAGACTGGCAGGCGGTCGCTCAAGCCAGGCAGCTCGCGGGAGACCAGGCGCACGCCGCTGGCCCGGTGGCTGCCTACGCGCAGGTCCGCCGGGGAACCGCCGTCCAGCAGTAGCAAGGAGACGACTTCATCGAGCCCCCTGTAGGGCGCGCAAGTGGCATCGGCCTGTGCCGCGATTAGCAGCGAGGCAAGGATCAACGCGGAACGGTGAATTGCTCCCAAAATTCTCTCGCAAGAACTACTTCGGACGCGTTATTATCCGCGCCGGCTTCGATTAAGATCTGCTCCAACTGCAAATCTCCTTGCGTTACTGCGAGACGAAGGGCCTCCACTCCCGTTTCCCCCGCGACATTGGCTCCCAAAGAAATTAACTCCATAACCACTTCATGGTTTCCAACCGCTGCCGCGGTGGCCAATGCGGGCAATCCAAATTCGCTTGATCCCGCCCCGTAATCCATATCCGCGCCGGAATTCACCAACGCTCCAACAATCTCAAGGTTTCCGACGATTGCAGCCCACTGCAATGGGCTATATTCATTGCCTGCATTGGGAGGATTAACGTCGGCACCGGCTTCAATGAGAGTTTGAGTCAATTCGAGATTGTTGAGAAAAACAGCATTGTGCAAAAGAGTAACTCTACTATCGTCTGGGATAGCGTTTACATCTGCGCCACTGTCAATATATTCAAGAATCGCATTCTGATTGGCGAAACTTGAAAATGTCGGCATTTCGACTGAATCTTCTTCGATGTACGCTTGAGAAGTTGTAATACGGGTATGTTGGGGTGAATTGCTCAATGCTTTATTTTGCAATCGATATAGATAAAATTGATCAGGCGAAAGAACAATAGAGAGCCTTTTCTCCAGATCTGCCGCCTCAAGGCCGATTGCGAGAAATTCTTCAATCGAAATTTCCCCATCATCAATATGATCAGACAATTCCTTGAACCGAGCCCAATACGATACTATAAATTCTTGAACAATTTTCTTGTCATGTTCCGTTAAATCAAGATTTTCCACGAAGGATTTCCAGCCTGAAACATAACTGATTTCCGCCCATTCTTGCGGATCCAATCCATCTTGCCCAAATTGACTGTAATAATTTATCTGGAATTCTTGCTGGGGACTAGTGTTTCTCTCCAATACATTTGAAATGCCGCTTGTTTGCGGCGCTGGGTCGAATTCAGCTATTCCGTATTGCTGTGCTTCAGTTGTTGATTGAATTTCTTTTCTGTCATCCACAGTACTGATGCGTACAATATCTGGAAAAAAGAAAATCAATGCACCAATCGCAGATGAAAATGCAATGCCAGCCAGAATCAGCGTCAGACTACTTTGCTTCAGCATGGCGTTCTCCATTGTCAATCAGAATTTTGCGCAAACACTTTTCCGGCCAATTCAATCAATCCAACCATTCGCGCACGTTCAATGCATACCACAATGGAAATGAATGGGGCAATGCACCGGGTCGCCGACGAGGCCGCCGGAGATCGGGCGAACTACTCGAACACGAAATAGTCACGCTCGAAGGGTATTTCATTTTCGGCGAGGATGGCCAGCGTTTCGGCGTCAAGCAGCCAGATGCGGCGCGGTCCGCCGATGACGGCGCGGGGGGTGGCGGCGTCGCATTGGATTTCCTCGATCAGCGCGCCGCCGGGGATGTCGAGTTCGGCTTCGCGCAGCACTTCGCCGGTGGCGGTGTCGATCAGGCGGAAGGTGTTGGAAGGTGCAATCTCATCCTGTTCCGAGGTTGCGTCGTTGCCGGAGCTGGCGGCTGAATCGCCGTTCGGTTGCGTTGGGCCGGATTCAGCAGAGACTTCCGCCAGTTGCTGCAGCCAGCGGGTGCCTTCGGAGAACAGGATGTTCCTTGCCGGGGCGGGTGATGCGAATTCGGCTTCGATGGTGTCGGTTGCGATGTCGTAGAGGGCGTATTCGAGTTGCGATGGATCGTCTGCTGACGGCCGGTTTGCGAGCGCCTTGCAGTTCTTGGTGTGGAGTTGGGTCAGTTGGTAGCCGGATTCCGTTAGCCCTTCGAGCGGGCGGCGTTCGCCGGCGCCGCCGCCGGTGGCAGGGACGCGGAGCGCAAAGGCGGAGTTGGTGAAATACAGCGAATCGTCGGCAGCGCAGAAGGGAGACGACAGGTCCATGTCGCCGACGTCCCAGATGGTCAGCACCTCCATCTGGCCGGTTTCGGGTTCCGGTTCGGCGGCGGGTTCGTTGGCCGCCCGCGGCAGGGGCCGTCCGAACGAATCCCGGTTGATTTGCGTTGGCGTGAAGATGTCAGGCGGGGCCGAGACGTGGTAGACCGCATTCGCGCCGCCCACGTCGACCAGGCGGAACAGCGAGCCCGCCCGCAGCCAGTGGACCCATTGATCGTGGCGCGCGACGTCCGCGCCCACCGGCGTGTAGTAGTACGGAGGCCATATGTACTCGGCGGGGCGGAAGGTGCTCGGCTCCTCCGTGCGGCTCGCGAAAGCGCCGGACCGCATGCGCGGCGCCACAATGGCGTTGGGGCCACCGTCTTCCGGCGGCGGCCCGGCGATCATCGGCGAGCGGTCGAAAATGCTGACGAATTCGTTGGTGGCGAAGGCCGGCAGGCGGTCGCTCGAGCCCGGCAGCACGCGGGAGACTTGCCGCACGCCGCTGGTCCAATGGCTGCCCACGCGCAGCACCGCCAGGGAATCGCCGTCGAGCAGCAGAAAGGAGGCGTCTTCGCCGAGCGCCACGAAGGGCGCGCAGGCGGATTCGGCGGGATTGGGCGCGGAAGCCAAGAACGCTGTGGCGAACGCGGCCGCCATTCCGGTGGAAAGCCTTTCCCGCGTCAGATTGAACGGGCATCTCATGGCGCCAATTCCAACATTGAGCGATCCCCTATCCCGCCGCGCGGCACGATAAAACCTGGTGGACTACGAAAACCGTTTCGACAATTCAAAATTACTACGCTTTGAATCTTCACTCCGTGACAAAATACACTCCGCGCCAAAGTTCCGGCACCGCCTTGCCGGCGATGATTTCCAGTGTGCGGGGGTCGATCAGATAGAACGCCTCCTCGTCCTTGACCAGCGCCACCGGGGTCTCTTCATCGCATAGCAATTCCGGGGACAGCGCGCCCGAACCAATCGGCAGCTCCCGCTCCAGCAGCACTTCGGCGGTGGTTGTGTCGATCAAACTGAACCGGTTGGTGGATTCGCCGGGTCCGGTCACCCTGCCCGGGGACAAGACATACTCCTGCTGCAGCAAGCGCGCGCCGCCGTCGAACAGGACTTGGGTGTTGAGTTTCCCCACCTGGAATTCGGGGCCGAACGATTCAGCGATCAGGTCCACCACAGCCGCATCGTAGTTCGGATCCTCGCGCGGCGTTTCCCGAACCGCCAGGATACGGCAATTTTTCGTGTGCGCGAAGGTCCATCTGAAATCCTCATTCCGCAGCCAATCAACGTCGAGAATGGTCCCACCCTGCTCGTCGAACCGATGCGTGCCCCTAACGCCGGCAAAGTAAACGCTGTCGCCCACAGCACAATTAGGGAAACGCAAATCGAATCCCACTCTCGGCCGCCACTGCCGCTGGACGCTGTAGCCAGGATCCATCAATTCATGGCCCCGCACCGCGTGAGTTTCGCGATTGTAGATTTCTCGAAGCAGCGTATTCTCCTGAATCCAGTCGGCCCACTGTATTTGGTAGGGTTCATCCAGCGGATGCATCTGAAGGAACGGAATATCGTCCTGGGAGCGCAGGTTTTCGCCCATGTTCTCAAGAGACAGCAGTACAGACGCTCCATCCATGCGGTACCGCGGATCGCCAGGAATCACTGGATTGTCGGAATTGGTCCGCATAAAGGACGAAGTGGAGACCAGGGCGCGTTCGAAATTCGATCCAGCCCGAATGCCGGCATTGCGGATTCCCAGCCAACGCAGGTCGCCTACCCGCAGCGTGGCCAGCGTCGCGGGGTCGAGCACCATGAATTCAGCGTCTTCGGACACCAGGATGTTCCGGCAGGCAGCGTCGGCCTGCGCTGTGATCTGCAACAACGCGGCAAAGATTGTCGCGGACAACGCGCGGAGAGAGTTGGTTTTCATGGCATCGGCACCGGTCCGGAGGAGCCCACCAAGGGGCAGGATACCGTGTTCACCTTGCCGACGTAACCGGTTTTCTTGCCGTCTTCCAAATCGACGTCCGATAGCGCCCTGCCGGAAACATATCGCCAGTACCCGGTGAATGTGTCATTGCGTCCATCGGGCCCGAATCTAGTTTTGTAGCGATGTATCGTTTCCTCGCGGATGTACTTGCGCATTTCGGCGCGGATTTCCAGCCGCTGTTCGGTGGTCAAGTCCGGATCGTCAATGTCTTGGTAACCCAAAATCGGCTTCACCTGGTTCACCAAATACTCGTAGGCGACACTTTGGAGCCCGTCCCGGAACAACAGGGCGCCGCGGTTCACGTTCTCAACCCAGTCCCACATGTGCTGGGGCCTCCTGTCCCAGCAGGCCTGCATAATGCCGACATCGCCGCCGGGGTCGTTGTACAGCGGCATTCCCTGAACGTCGCCGCTGAATCCCGGGGGGTAGAACTGGTTGCCGCCGAAAGACTCCACACAAGCGATTCGTTTCAAAATGCTGGGAACCGGTTCGTGGACATGCGCGCCGTCTATCGTGCCGCCGAGCGCGCCGGCGGGGGACGAACCATCCTCCACCATGCGCGAGTAGTAGGTGTCACTGTAATCACCTTTGGGTTTCTTGTCGCGGTTCCGCTCACGAAGAGCGGCGTATTCGAGTTGCAACCCGATGCTTTGGGTTGACGGATTTTCGCCAACCACCACGGTGGTTGCCTTGGTCGACGCGCTCACATGGGAAAGGGAATCGCGGTCCGGGTCGCGGCATTGCGCCGTAAAAATGTAATCGTCTCCCATCACCCGCAAATCCAATCCAAACGCACGCGTCAGATCGGGCGTCACCGTCGTCACCGCCCGGGCCGTGCCCGTACCCGAAACTGCAACCACGGGCAGCGTAACCTCATCATGCACGGAATAGGCCAGTTGTTCCACCCAGACTTCATCCTCGATCTCGGTTCTGACAGGAATCGGCTCCCGCTGATAGCAGTTGTTGCTCGGCGCCTCATGCGCAATGGTGGCTTTCCAAGCCACATCGACCTCGTCGGGCGGCTCGAATTCACCGAAGTTGAGGAAGCTCACCGTGATTTTCGCTTCGATTTCCGGCATGGCCAGACTGCTTGGGTTGATCGTGTGTTCCTCCTTGTCCGGAAGCAATTCCACTTTGATGGAGCACATCGGTACGATCGGCAGCACCCAGGAGCCGCAGAATTTCTTGTACCGCTTGTCGTTGCTCCATTCCGGAAAGTGGTCGCCGTTATAGCAAATCTCCGCGATATGGATATCCGATATGCAATTTTCGCTCGGCTTTGGATTCACAACTTCGGCGCAAGACAAAATCAGACATTGGCCATTATCGCAAAGCATCGGCTGGCATTCCCGCTCCTCGCAGGGCACGCAATTGTTTCCGCTGCAATCGATGTTGGACGGGGTTGGATTGGGATCGGTGACGTTCTGCTCCGCCGGCTCCAGCTTGCCGTAGACCTCTTCCAGGATGATGAGGATTTCGCCGAGAATGTCGACCCGCTCCAGGTCGCCGTGCTCCACCATCGGCGGCAGGTTCTGGATCAGAATGTCCTCCAGCACGCCGCCGAACACCTCGACGCCGAGGTAATCCTCCAGGATTTCGGCGATCTTCGCCGCTTCCGGGGTGCCGAGGACAATGGTGCCGCTGTTCCCCAGCGGGCGCAGGATCGTTTCCCAGATCACCGCCGCGTCGCGCAGGCCGGGAGGGACCACGCCGCCGGTATTCAACACCAAACTGAATTTGCCGAGAAACCACCCCTTCACAAAAGACTCAACAAACCAGTAGACAGCGGTTGTGCCGCCGTCAAACGCCCTGAAGAGTTCGTCTTCGGCTTGCTTCGATACGGTCAACGTGCCGGGAAAGTTGTTTCGGCCCAACTCCAGGATTACGCTCTTCGTCCCCTCCGGAATGTAAACAAACTGGCAAAACGTCATTCTCTCGAAGCACGCGTCCGGCAGCGCCGATGACGGCGGCTGAATGTTGGGGTCCTCATACTTGGCGTCGAGTTCGAGCAGTTCGTCGTTTTCCAACTTCAGCGACAGGCTGGGTTTGGCGTTCGCCGCGCCGCCCTGGATCGACGCGCCGTCGTCGCGTCCGTCGTCGGTGATTTCGATGTCGAACTCGTCCTCGAACTCCGCCGTGTCGCCGATCCACCTCGCCAGCGAGCCGAAAAAGTCACGCGCGTCCGCGTCCAGCACGGCCGCCCGGGTCGGCACGTAGTTCGACGCGTCCGGCCGCGCGAACACGATCCGCTCCCCGCCGGGAAACTTCGTGTCGTCCAGTTCGACCACCGCCAGGTCGTCCCAGCCGTCGTGGTTGTAGTCGCCGATGACGGGGTCCTTGCCCAGCGGCGGATCGGTGTTGCCGCGCCATTGCTTCAACCAGTCGGCATTGAGGGAAGTGATACGGAAGTCGCCGTAGCCGTATTCCTCCCGCATCGCGAAATCGTCGATTTCGGCGCGGGAGGCGCGGTTGGTGTTTTTCACCAGCAGATGCTCGATGGGCACCCATTCCTCGCCTTCGGGATTGGGGATCTCGGTGGTCACGGTGAAGAGCTTATAGTCCGCGTTGAAACCCTTGGGCGCCGGGCCGCCCGGATCCGTCGGCGGTCGGTCGTCGGGGTCGTTGGGATCGGTTTCCGCGTCGTATTCGTCCTTGTTGCTGTGGCCGTCCCCGTCGGCGTCTTCGTCCGCGTCGGAGGGGTTCTTCGGATCGAACCCGTGTTCCTCCTCCCACAGGTCGGGCATGCCGTCGCCGTCGGTGTCGGTTTCGGCCGAAACCTCCACCGTAAGCGTCACCGTCCGTTCATCGGATTCGCCGCCGGGACCCTTGCAGTACATGCCGATTTCCCAAACGCCCACGGCGAAATCCCCAACCTCGCTCGTCTTCGGGCCGGCTTTGCCCAAGTCTTTACCGGCGGGGTCGTTGGTCAAATGGCAGGAGCTGGCGTAGCGCGATTTCCAATGGAATTCGGCGACCTCGTTGTCTTTGATCGTGTCCTCGGCGAGCGAGAAATTCAGCAGTTGCGCCACCTCGTGGACCTGGGGGTTGGTGTTTTGGAGGAATTCGGTCAGATTGTCGTCGCCGTCCGGGTCCAACTTGGCGTCCCTGGCGTTTTTCGGATCAAAACCGTGCTTCCTCTCCCAATCGTCGGGCATGCCGTCCTTGTCGGAGTCTTTCCACGCCAGCACGGTCAGGCGCAGCGTCGCCCGCTCGGACTCCTGTTTGCCGTTGTCGCCGACGCAATAGAAGTCCTGGTGGTATTCGCCGGGATCGAACGTGCCGCCTTTGAAGGGCTCGCTGCCGCTGGCCGGCCATTGGTTCCGGGCGATGCTGTCGGCGGCGGCGCCGGCGGCGCGCGCGGCCCGGACAAAGTCCGCCGCGCCCTTGGGCGGGTCCGCCAGGTGGCAGACATCGGCGTATTTGGAACTCCGGGTGAAGTTCACGCTTTGGTTCCCGCGGATTCCGGTTGCCGGGAGGGTCGCCTTCATTCCCACCGAGCCTACGATCACGGCGGGAACAATGCAATACCGGAATTCATGCAGTCCCAAACTCTAGATTCACCATCAGGACGTGTCTGGACGCGGTCGGCTGCCGCCGGAAATCCCATTGGTTTTGAAAAGGCCGCGGTTCGGACCACCCGCCAGCTGCTACCGCTGGACGGCATGCCGAATCGCCACTACTTTTGCAATGCCAATGGCCGGCGTTTATGTGCGGGGAATATCCTTGTTCCGGAAAAAACCTCCGTCACGCGGGGAGTTGGGAAAGAGGGCGGCAACGAGTCAAAATGGGAAACTGGCGTTGGCCCGGGTCGGGACCGCGGTCCGCACGCTCAATACTCCGGTTCGCAGGTTATCCGCAAACCGGTCGGGCCGCCAAACAACTTCGCGTTTCTGAAAACGGAAAAATGTTCGTGAAGCACCGCGCGCCGCACGCTGCTGTAATCGTAGGTTCCGTCCGGCAGCAGTCCGTTCAGAGCAATAAGCTCGAGCCCGCCCAGGTGGGTGCGGTGGTTGACCGCGTAGCCCTTCAACACGATCACCTGGTCGAGCTCGCCCTTGATCGTTTTCAGGACCAGGTATTCGGAGGCGTGGTCGAACCGGTTCGCGCCGCGGAACGCGGCCGCGGATTCCTCGTCCAAATAGGGCGACAGGGGAAGCTCCGATTCCGGGAACGTGAACGCCAGATGGCGCCGCAGGTCGGACAGGCCGCCGTCGATCCGCATCACGACCGCGATGTTGTCCCTGATCAGGAAACGCGAATTCATGCCCCAGGAATAACATCTCTCCTCGGCCGCGGCGCCGTGGCCCAACCCGGCCGCCAACAACAACACGTCCAAAGCGCGGATCGCGGGGGCGTGGAGAACGCGCCGTTTTCGGGAGATCACCGCTTGCAAAGTTGTTTCCTGTCGATCCACTCGATGACGATATCGTAGAGGTCGAACTGCAGGTATTCGAGCACCGAAGGCGTAACCGCGAACGTGTCGCCGGTTTCGATGATGTA
Organism: uncultured Pseudohongiella sp.; assembly: GCA_965221015.1. GTDB lineage: Bacteria > Pseudomonadota > Gammaproteobacteria > Pseudomonadales > Pseudohongiellaceae > UBA9145. The sequence goes on from OZ244859.1 coordinate 3,113,659, forward strand.
GTTTCCGTCTTCGTCTTGGCCCTCGAAGAAGGCGAACGCCATCTGGCCCAGTTGCAGATCGTCCAGAATGGTCGGACATTTCGCGTTGAAACGCACCGGCAGACCGCCCTTCACATCCCGCACCTTGAACATCTCCACGACGCCGTCCTGGGTGCTCAATGGCTGCACGGCGGACCGCCATTGGTCGAGCAGCACCTGGGGATCGATGGTGTTGAAGTTCAACAGATTCATGGTGCGGATGTAATCCGCCAAGCCCACGCCGCCCGTGAAGCGAATCACCAGCGCGACATGGGTCTTCGATTCGAGGAAATCTTCGACATCCCCCTCGAGAAGGCATTGCCGGTAATCCGACGAAGATCCAAAATACTCCTGTGGAAGCGCGGGTGGGGGCGAAAGAAAAACCAACAGAAAAGGAGATGCCACATGCGCCTGTACATTTTTTCAAGCCTCATTCAATCAAAAAATCAACAAACAACGCAATGCGATGACTGCGACTGATAGTGAAAATGAATTGATCACGGGAAAATGCGCCTCTATTGCTGGTACCGAGCCGGAAGCACCCAATCGCAGTCCAAATGCAAATTGTATGTCTGGGAATCCACGCGGGCGCTGCTGTTGATTGTCAAAGAAAATATTCGATGATAAGGTAATTCATAGGTTCCATCCGGCTTGGCATCATCAAAAGCAGTCAAGAAAATTTTGCCCAAATTGTTGATGCTGGCTACTGAACCTATAATCCCAAACGGTCTGCGTAACAGTATGGTGGGATCGAGATCGCCTTTTATCACCTTGAGTACCAAGAATTCGGAAACTTCATTAAAATTGTTTTCTTCAGGAAAGCTCTCCTCCATATCTTCACTTAATTCTTCTAACCCAAGGGTTCCCTCCGGTGTTACCAGGCTCACATAGGTCCAACGCCGGTTCAATCCTCCGTCAATGCGCATGATTATCGCGACATTGGGTTTGGAAAGATAAGTTTCTGGAAAGCCGTTGGGGGCGCACAGCTCATCCGCGGCAAACCCTTGCCCGCAAACAATCAACGTTGGCACCGCAATCAGCGCGCTACGCATTGCGGCGTAAAACATAATCGGCACTCGTTTCATTGGCTAATTCCTTTCGTCAAGAATTTCAATCAGCGTATGGGCAATGTGAATGGAAAGTTCCTCGGTTGGCCATGGGCGTCCTTGGGCGGGAAAATCGTGATGCCCAACAGCCAACCTGGAAGCACTCTTCTCCGGGGGTCTCTTTTGGATATCGGATCATCCGGCTTTTTGAATGGATCGTCTTCGTTGAACACCCCCGCCTGGTCATCGCCCAACGCTTCCAAGTCCACCGGAAACCGGTCCAAGTCTTTGTCGTCCGGATTGTAGCGCGCCTAGCACCGGTTTTCACCAAAATCGATCTTTTCGCGGTACGCGAACGCCTCCTGACAATAGTCCGGGTTTTCGCCCGCGGGCGGCGGCTTGACGGGGTCCGGATATCCCGAATCCGAATGCGGAACCAGCAACTCCAATTTCTTGACTTCCGGTTGCACGGAATTCTCCCCCCGGTTGTCGTGGCCTTCGATGTCGGTGTACGTGAAACGGAACAAAGCATTGCTCGGCGGGCCGAGCCGTTGGAGATTGGAAAAACTACTCGAACACCAGATAGTCACGCTCGAAGGGGGTATTTCATTCGATTGCCGTCAAGCGCGCGCCTACCGGGCTTGGCGGAAACGTATTGCCGCGTTCAGAGTTCGTTAGTTCCCCATGTTTGAAAAAACAAGTAGCGCAACGTGGATATATCCTCAGCCTGATAATAACCGAATAGCGCGGCGAAGCAAGGCTCTACAATTCCATTTTTCATTCTCAATTTTCTTAAATCCATCCTTGAAATGGTAAGTCCTAACAAATAAACCATAACTTTTGAAGTCTGGATTTCTTCGATCTTTTTTTTGGACAAAAATATGCTCTAATTTTTGTGGCTCTAAAGGATAAACAATTGTATAAATTATTGGATTCTTTCTCCCTGATGTTCCAATTCTAACTAGTGTCCCAATTGGAATTTCCCCTTCTCCGTGTGAAAAATAACGGCTAGGAGGCGTAAAGTCAACCAGAGATAGAGCAGGAATACTGTCTTTTGAGACATATTTTTCTCCTTCTCTAGGAAATCGGAAACCATCACCCAATATTGACCGCTCAAAATTTTCAACAGCTTTTATATTCCTATCAGTCATTACAGTTGGAATTGACATTAAATCATGCAAAGAACTCGAATCTCGAAGTTTTTGTTTAGTAGAATTTCGATCTATGATCCAAGATTCAATTTTTTTCAGTTGCTCATATGTTCTATTTTTTCTCATTACATTACACACCGTTAGTATGTCAATACCGAAGTAAAAATCCCCAAAAGTGCCGAAGTAAAATTCCCCAGTTTTCATTCGTTTTTCCGCTCGGTTTCAGTCTCCGTTGTTCAGCTTTTTTCTCGGTCGCCCCCTTTTTTTGGGTGGCGGCGGCGGCGCGATCGGCGCGTTGACGCGGGCATGCTCGGGAATGAGGTCGGCGTGCTTGCGCATCCGGTAGCTGGCGCCCTCGATCTGGATGACGATGGCGTGATGCAAGAGCCGGTCGAGCAGCGCGGTGGCGACCACGGGGTCGCCGAACAGCTCGCCCCATTCGGCGAATCCGCGGTTGGAGGTGAGGATCATGGCGCCTTTTTCGTAGCGCGCGTTGACGAGCTGGAAGAACAGGTTCGCGCCGTTGCCGTCGATGGTGAGGTAGCCGATCTCGTCGACGATCAGCAGCGCCGTGCGCGCGTAGAGCCGGATTTTCTCGGCCAGGCGGTCCTCCCGCTGCGCCTTGCCCAGGGCGTGGATGAGTTCGGCGAGCGTGGCGCGGTACACGCTTTTGCCGGCCTTGACGGCGGCGACGCCGAGGGCGGTGGCGAGATGGCTCTTGCCGGTCCCCGGGGGGCCGAGGAAGTGGACGACCTCGGCGCGCTCGATAAAGTCGAGCTGTCCGAGCGCGAGGACGCGGTTTCTGTCCAGGGACGGCTGGAAGGCGAAGTCGAAGCTTTCGATGGTTTTGGGCGGGTTGAGCCGGGCGGTGGTCAACGCGACGCCGATGCGGCGGCTTTCGCGGAAGCCGAGTTCGTCGGCGAGCAGGGTGTCGATGGCGTCGAGCGCACCGATTTCCCCGCGTTCGATGCGCTGGACGATGTCGCGCAGCGACTCGGTGGCGCGCGGCATTTTCAAGCCGACGAGGTTTTGATGGATCCGGTCGATCAGCGCGGTCACGGGTTGTCTCCCGGCGCGGCGAGGCGCCGCGCGACGTTGGCGTAGAAGTCTAGCGGCCGCCGCGCGACCGGCGTTTGCCCGGCGGCGGCCCGGGGTGTTGTCCGAACGCCGCGGTGGCTGGGGTCGAGGCGGCGCTGGTTCCTGCCTTCGAGCACGGGATGCAAGGCGATCAGGGCGCCGTCCTCGAGGATGCGCAGCTGGCCGGCGTGGACCTGGATTTCCAGGGCGCGCTTGCGGACGGTGTCCGGCACGCTGTAAAGATTGCCGCCGACGGAGACCATGCCCTCGTGGCTGACGCGGCGCTCGATGGCCAGCGGCGCGCTGTAGGGCGCGGCCGGCAGGGGACTCAGGTGCGCCAGCTCCGCGGCGTGGGCCGCGCTGACGACGCGCCGCGTCGTTGCGTGTTTGCGGGCGTTGGCCAGATTGTCGCGCCACCGGTCGAACTGCCGGTTGAGATCGTCGAGGTTGCGGAACCGGCGGGCGAGGAAGAAGTCCTGCCGCACATAGCGGAACGGGCGTTCGACCTTGCCCTTGGTCTTGGCGCGGTACGGCCGGCAGGCACGCGGGGCCGCGCGGTAATGGCGCAGCAGGTCCACCAGCGCCGGGTTGTAGTTGACGACGCCGTCGGGCGTCTCTCCGACGACCGCGGTCTTCATCCGGTCGTACAGAATCTCCGCCGGCGCGCCGCCCATGGCCTCGAAGGCGGCGATGTGGCAGCGCAGCACGGTTTGCAGGTTCTGGCTGAAGCAGAATCGTCCCCACAGCCAGCGGCTGTGGGACAGCACCATGGAGAACAGGTTGACGGCGCGCACGCGGTCGGGCTCCTCGTCGAAGACCACCTTGAACTGGCCGAAGTCGACTTGGGCCTGCCTGCCGGGCGGCGTTTCGAAACGGCGCTCGAACGCGGTGCGCGCGGGCGGCCTCGTTTCGCGCAGAAAGTCGGTCACGGCGGTATAGCCGCCGGCGTAGCCCAGTTCCGCGATCTCCCGCCAAAGGCGCCGTCCGGACAATCCCGGCCAGGCGGCGATCCGTTCGCGCAGATAATCCTCGTAGGGATCCAGCAGCCGGGGCCTGGGCTGCCGCGGCCCGTACCGGGCGGATTGCAATCCGCCGCGGAGATGTTTGCGAACGGTCTTCCGGTCCAGGCCGGTTCGCCGGGCAATCTCCGAGATGCCCAATCCCTGTTTCTTCAGTTCATGAATCATGACAATCTCCCGCAGTTTGATCATGGCTGTGCTCCCCGGCAGTCCAGGGGGCATCAAGCACCGATTTCCGCGCCTCCGCCACCGCCCCCGGGGGCGGTGGCGGAGGCGCGAACTGGGGAATTTTCAAACGGCGCTTTTGGGGAGTATTACTGCGGTACTGACATTAGTAGTCTCAATCTCTATTAGGTTAGTGATTTTCGGATATTGCATAAGGAGTATAAAGCGCATAATTACAATTGTGGGGGCAAAATGTTTATTATCAACACTTCACTACTAACAAATGTAGGAGTTCGAACTAACCATTCCTGTCCTCCGCCAGCCAAATACTCCCCATTTTCACAGGTAATACTATCAACTGTCCTAGGACCACTAAGTGGGTTTGAAAAAGGAGAATCCCATAATCTCCCGTAATATGTAAACATTATCACTGAATTGACTGGATTACATATTGCTAGCTTTTGCCTAGCTGAACCAGACGAAATATAGATATCTTCCGTTACATATCCAGTCCCTACTGAAACGCCAAACCTTCGAGTATTATAAATTAGTTCCGCTGCTGGAAAACGAGTGGTATGCCGAAAGCACGCGCGGCCCGGCCAAAGTCCGCCGCGCCCGCGGGCGGGTCCGCCAGATGGCAGACATCGGCGTATTTCGATTCCCAGGTGAGGTTCAAGCTCCAAGTGTCGTAAATCCTCGTCAAGGGGGATTCCCGACTGTCTTCGGATGTGAGCACCGCCCGCAGCAATTGCGGCTGTTCGTGGTCCAGCGGGTCGGTGTTTTGCCGATATTCCTTGAGATTGTTGTCGCCGTCGTCGTCCGGGTCTCCCTCCGCGTCGTCGACCAGGGGGTCGAGCCCATTTTCGATCTCCCAATCATCGGGCATGCCGTCGTTGTCGTCGTCGGGGTCGTCGCGGTCGGGAACGCCGTCGCCGTCGGTGTCCTGGTTGGGGTCGACCGGCCGTTCCTTCACCGTCAGCGTGGCCGTTGTCCGGCCGGATTCCTTGCCGCCGCCGGTGCACCAGAATTCGTGGCGGTGTTTACCGGGGCCGAAATCGCGGCCCTTGTACGGCCTCGAACCGCGGGGCGCCAAGTCGACCTGGGAAGGCGAACCGGCCGGCGCGGTGTCCAGCCATCGCCGATGGCAGGCGTCGGCGTATTTGGAATCCCAGGCGAACGTCGCGCTTTCGTCCTCGTAGATGCCGTTGCTGGACATCGAATTGCGTGTCACCCGCGGCTGTTCGTGTTCCCGCGGGTTGGTGCCGTTTTGGTATTCCAACAGATTGTCGTCGCCGTCGCCGTCCGGGTCTTCCCCGGCGTCTTTGGCGTTTTTCGGATCGAACCCGTATATTCTCTCCCAGTAGTCGGGCATGCCGTCGGTGACGGAGTTTGGGAAACGGAAGAACGCATCGGGCGACCGGGTCGGCCGCCGGAGATCGGTCAAACTACTCGAACACGAAATAGTCACGCTTGAAGGGTATTTCATTTTCGGCGAGGATGGCCAGTGTTTCGGCATCGAGCAGCCAGATGCGGCGGGGGCCGCCGATGACGGCGCGGGGGGTGTCGGCGTCGCACTGGATTTCCTCGATCAGCGCGCCGCCGGGGATGTCGAGTTCGGCTTCGCGCAGTACTTCGCCGGTGGCGGTGTCCATCAGGCGGAAGGTGTTGGAGGGAACGGGCTCCTCCTCTTCCAGGGTTGCTTCGTTGCCGGATCCAGTGTCGGCGCCGGCGGCTGAACCGGCGTTCGGTTGCGTTGAGTCGGTTTCGGCGGGGTCTTCCGCCAGTTGCTGCAGCCAGCGGGTGCCTTCGGCGAACAGGATGTTCCTTGCCGGGGCGGGTGATGCGAATTCAGCTTCGATGGTGTCGGTTGCGATGTCGTAGAGGGCGTATTCGAGTTGCGATGAGTTGTTGGCGACGGGCCGGCTCGCGAGCGCTTTGCAATTCTTGGTGTGGAGCGGGTTGAGTCGGTAACCGGATTCGATAAGAGCGGCTAGCGGCCGGCGTCCTCCGCGTGCGTCGCCTGTGGCGGAAACACGCAGCGAAGCGGAGGAGTCGGTGAAGTAGAGCGAATCGCCCACGGCGCAGAAGGGCATTGAAAGGTCCATGGCGCCGATGTCCCAAACATTCAGCGTTTCCAGCTCGCCGGACAGGTGGTAGACGGCAGTGGCGCCGTCGGACTCGAAGCTGCGCAGCAGCGTGTCCTGCGCAAGCCAGTGGACCCATTGCGGCGACCAAGGGCTTTCGGATTCGGGGAAGTACGGGTAGTGGGGCGGTGGCCATTCCATGTTGGGGGGGCGGAACCTGCGGTAGTAAGGGGCTTCCACGTACGCGTTTTTTCTATAGTCGAAGTAATTTTCTCTCGGAGGATTGGCGCCCAAGACAACGACGGCAAGCGCCCTTTTGGACGGAAACCGTGGTTCGGCCAACATCGATTGACGATCGAAAATGCTGACGAACTCGGCCGTCATAAACGCCGGGCGCTGAAATGTCGTGCCCGGCAACACGGCTTCCACTTGGCGGACACCCACGTGCCAGAAATTTCCCATGGCTTGGATGGACCAGTTGTCCGGGTCGAATTGCAGGTAGGAGGCGTCCCCGCCGACGACCGCGAATGGTCGGCAGGCGGCTTGGAGCTCGCCCGCGCAAAGCAGCGTCGATAGAACGAGAAAAGACACGGAATGTTTCAAGCGGGAGGCGTGCAACATTTTCGGCTCCCGGTCACTCGAAAATCACGAAATCGTCGAAGGGCAATTCCCTGCTGGCAATGATGGTCAAATCGTTGGGGTCGATCAGGTATATCGTGCGGTTGTGGATGACCAACGCCCGCGGCGTTTCCTCGTCGCAGTACATCTCGGTGTGGAGTGTTCCGGAACCGACGTCCAACGTTTTTTCCACCAGCGTCGCTCCCGTCAGTGTGTCGATCACGAGAAATCTTTGGGATTGGGATGAGCGGAAGGGGTCACGGGAATTTTCGGGGGCGCCGAAGGAAAGATTCCGGGTATGCTGCAGCAGTTTGTAACCCCGGTCGAAGAGTATCCCGGCTTCATCGTGAAGTGTGAAGGGAACCAGGGAAAGAATCTCTCCCGTGGAAATGTCGAACAGAGCACCCTCGGCCGGCCGCACATCGTTCCCGGGCCGCACCACCAGGTTCCGGCAACCTCTGAAATGTTGCAGGTTCGAGTTGGGAAATCGGAAATTCTCCTCCGCAAACTCGTCAAACATGATTGAGCTTTCCGAACCATCTTCACGGTTGACCGCGACCGCGCCCCATTCACGGATTGTTCCACCCGGCGTGGCAAATTCCAGCCTGTCCGTCAGGTAAATTGTGTCTTCGGTGGCGCAACGGGGCAAATCATCGCGACCGTATAATGGATTCCAACTGCGCAGCCTCTCAAAATTCCTGTCGACATGTTGCAAAACAAATTTCTTCTCCGCATCCGGCAGATACTCAGTCCAAGTCAGCGTGTTCTCCCCCAACCAAGGCGACCATTGAAATCTGGACGCTATACTATCCGGCTCGAATTCAAGCTGCTCCTGAGATTCGATGCCTTTCCCCAAATTTTCCAAGTAAAGCACGGAGACCGGCGGATGCAGCCTTTCGTTCCCCCAAACATGTTCCCGCGAGCCGATTCTCCTGAAATCGCTGACTTCCGTCATGGTCTGGCGCAGGCTCGAACCGGCCGCCACCGGGCCCGCCAAGCGAATGCCGAGCCAAGTCAATTCGCCCACATCCAGCATGCGCAAATCCGCGGGGTCGAGCACCATGTATTCGGCGGACGGGAACAGCGCAACGAATTTTTCGCAGGCCGCTTGCGCGGGATCCGCGGCTGCGAGCAGGGCCGCCGTCAGCGGCCAAAGCGCTTTGCCCATGTTTTTTTTCTCCTGATTTGATTCGCGTTCTTCGTGGAATCGCTTGGGAGAATGGGCGAACTACTCGAACACGAAATAGTCACGCTCGAAGGGTATTTCATTTTCGGCGAGGATGGCCAGCGTGTTGGCGTCGAGCAGCCAGATGCGCCGGGGGCCGCCGATGACGGCGCGGGGGGTGTCGGCGTCGCATTGGATTTCCTCGAACAGCGCGCCGCCGGGGATGTCGAGTTCGGCTTCGCGCAAAACCTCACCGGTGGCGGTGTCGATCAGGCGGAAGGTGTTGGAGGGAACGGGCTCCTCCTCTTCCAGGGTTGCTTCGTTACGGGTTCCGGCGAAGGTGCCGACGGATGGATTGGAGTCCGCTCGCGTTGGGTTGAATTCGGCGGAGTCTTGCGCGAGTTGCTGCAGCCAACGGGTTCCCCCGGCGAACAGGATGTTCCGGGCGGGGGCGGGAGAGGCGAATTCAGCTTCGATTGTGTCGGTTGCGATGTCGTAGAGGGCGTATTCTCGTTGCAATGAATCATTCGCGATGGGCCGGCTGGCCAGCGCCTTGCAATTCTTGGTGTGGAGCGGGGCGAGTCTGTAGCCATCGCCGGTCAAGGCGGCTAGCGGGCGGCGTCCTCCGCGTGCGTCGCCTGTCGCGGAAACACGCAGCGAAGCGGAGGAGTCGGTGAAGTAGAGCGAATCGCCCGCGGCGCAGAAGGGCATCGAAAGGTCCATTCCGCCGATGTCCCATAAATTCAGCGTTTCCAGCTCGCCGGACAGGTGGTAAACGGCGGTGGCGCCGTCGGACTCGAAACTGCGCAGCAGCGTGTCTTCCGCAAGCCAGTGGACCCATTGCGGCGACCAGGGGCTTTCGGATTCGGGGAAATACAGGTAGTGGGGCGGTGGCCACTCCATGTTGGGGGGGCGGAATCGCTGGAAGTAAGTGGCTTCCACCCAAGCGTATCCATTGAAGTGCCTCATGGGGCGTGGATTTGCGCCCAGAACCACCGCGGCGAACGGTCCTTCAAGTGGAGACTGTGGTTCGTCGATCATCGGTTGACGGTCGAAAATGCTCACGAACTCGCGGGTAATGAATGCCGGGCGCGGAAAGGAGGTGCCCGCCACGATTGCTTCAACCTGGCGCACGCCCACGTTCCAGAAATTGCCCAAGGCCTGGATGGACCAGTCGTCGGGGTCGAATTGCAGATAGGAGGCGTCGTCGCCGACGACCGCGAAAGGCCGGCAGGCGGCGTGGAGCGCGCTTGCGCAAAACAGTGTCGATAGAGCCAGAAAAGACGCGCATTGTATCAAGCGGGAGGCGTGCAACATGGTCGGATTCACGTCATTCAAATATCCTGAATTCGTCGAAGGGCAGTTCCCGGCTGGCGGTAATGGTCAAATCGCTTGGGTCGATCAAGTAAATCGTGCGGCCGTCGATGACCAGCGCCCGCGGCGTTTCCTCGTCGCAGTACATCTCGGTGTGGAGTGTTCCGGAGCCGATGTCCAACGTGTTATCCACCAGCGTCGCTCCCGTCAGGGTGTCGATCACGAGAAATCTTTGGGAGTGGGATGAGCGGAAGGATACACGGGAGTTTTCGGGCACGTCAAAGGAAATATTCCGGGTGTGCTGCAGCAGTTTGTAGCCACGGTCGAAGAGAATTCTTGCTTCATCGGGCAAATCCAAAGGGAATCGGGACAGGATGGCGCCCGTTGTAATATCCACCAAAGCGCCATCAAGTGGACCCGTATATTGTGGATCTCTCAATCGTCGCACCGCCAACGTCTTGCAGCTTCTGATGTGTTGAAAGTCCGAAGGCAGAAATCGATAATCTCCCGCCGTAAGTTCATCGAAAGAAAAAATGGTCACCGAACCGTCGTCGCGGTTGATTGCCATTCCCAACCTTTCCCGGATTCCCCCCGGTGGCGAAGTAGCCAAATCATAACCTGTAAAATAGACCGCTTCTTCCGTCGCGCAATGGGATAAATTTCTGTGACCGAATCCCGACGGCGTGCTGAGCAATACGTTGAAGTTCGCATCCACCAATTGCGTGGCCCAAGTGCCCCCTTCCAAGGATCCGTCGTCGGGCAGCGTCGTGTTCCGAAGAATAGCGCCTTCTTCAAACCACGGCGCCCACCCGTAAAAATCCGCGTCGAAATCCGGAACGAAAGCGATCTCCGCTTGCGCGCGATACTCCCATCCCATTTCCTCAAGGTGGATCAGATCCGTTGGGAGATGCGAATCCGTAACCGGGCGCACGCGATTGTTGGAACCGGCGCCCAGGAAATTGTCCGAACTCAGCACCAGCCGCCGCCGGCTGGAGCCCGCCGCCACTTCGTCGACGGTCATTATGCCGAGCCAGCTCAAATCGCCCACCTCCAGCACGCGCAGGTCCCCGGGGTCGAGCACCATGTACCCGGAATCGGGAAAAATCGCGACAAAGTTCTCGCAGGCCGCCAGCGCGGCGTCCCCGGCGAACAGCAGGGCCGCGGCCAGCGGCCAAAGCGTCTTGTCCAAGGTTTTATTTCTCCTCATCTGATTGGCATTCTTCGTCATTTTGGTTTTCTTCGTAGAAACACTTGCAGTGTTTCCAACTATCATCTTCCGCCGCCGTGGTCTTCTTGTCGACCAGCGCGACATACACACCCACGGGAACTTCTTTGCCACCGACTGTGTCGGTCGCGCACATATCGGCATGCGCTCCCCTCTTGGCGGCGACCCTCATTTCTCCCGTGCCAGTTCGCGGATTCACATACCATTCCCAATATGCGGCTCCATCGTGGGCTGTGCCCGCGTTGTAGCGGTGGATCATTTCCTCCCTTTTGAGTGCTTCCCGATTGAACTTAACGCTAGTTCTTGCTTCCAAATCGTCAAACCGGTTGTTGAAGGTTTTCTCCTTTTGACGGAAATTCTCTCTGCCGGCCCGAACGTTTTCGTCCCAATTCCATATATGCGGAAGCTTCCGACCCGAGCATATCTGCATGACTCCGACATCGCTTTTCGCACCCCCCGCGCCATACAACGGCATGCCCTCCGAGTCGAATTGCCTGGCGCCCGACTCGTGTTCGGAAATGTTTTTCAATATTTTGGATTCGAGTTCCTGCTCGCTGCCCCAAGTTTTGGTGCCCGATATATCCTTCATGAAAGTGAAAATTTTGTCAGTGCCGGGTTGCTCTCCGCGAATTTGGCTCGTGTGGTCCGCGGCGCTCGACGCCGCAAGGTCCGGCGCGACGCAACTCGCGCCAATTTCCAGGATTCCGCCGGACAATACATTGAAACTCGGCGTGAACGGGATGCTTGTGGGCAGGCGCAACTCAAACGTCTCGGAATGGTTGCCCACCTCGGCACAATAAGGTTTGTTGTTGGGCTCAAATCTCAACCGGGCCCACCAGTGGATTTCCGCGTCCGGCGGGATGCCGTGCTCGCTGCTCAAGCTCGCCGTGGCCACCACAAGCGGCATCCGGGGAACCTGGTTGATGCGGCTCGTGCCGCCGTTTGCCAGAGGCTCGCCATCGTCCGACACCAGGAACGAAATGCTGCAGGCCGGCAGTTCCTCCGAATTCGGATCCTCCGGGTCGGCGCGGCAGAATTTGTCGTAGCGCGGGTCGTCGCCGTGCGCGGGGGTGCCATCGTTGCGTTCGCAGAGCCTGGAAATATCAAGTTTGGTCAGGCAGGTCTTGATGATCTTGTCAACGTTTTGTTCTTCCTCCCCGTCCGCCGACAGCAGCGCAGCGGCGGAGACCGAGCCGCCGGAACTGGAATCTTCGCAGGCCTCGCTCAGGCAGTTGCCGTCGGCGTCGCAGCCCACCGGCGCGCAGCCGTCGCCGGTGCAAGGTTCGCATTCGCCGTTTTCGCAATCTATGATGACGGTCGTCGGTTGGCAACCATCCTCTTCGCACAACGGCGGGTCGCAGTCGCCTTCGCAGATCACATTCGGGTCGACCGGGTCGGGATCGGGATCGGGATCGGTCGTCCTGTCGTCGTCGGAACAATCCACGAAACAGAGCAAGTCTCCTATTCTGATGAACACCGTGCCCATGTCCACCACCACCTCCGGGCCATTGTTCGGGGGGGTTGGATAGGGCACTCCGTAGCAGTCTTCCAAGTCGATTGACCCGTCCAGTATGCCGCACATGAATTCCGCGTCCAGAATGTCCTCGAAGATTTTCCCGATTTCTCCGGCCGTGTCCGAACCGACGCGAATGTCGCCGTTCTCGAATGTGATTTCCCAAAGGATGGACACAACCTGCCGCGCGTCCTCGTTGAATATCGAAAAGTCGGGAATGTATATCTCTTCGGGCGGAATCAAACTGTTTTTATTTTTCACGTAAACGACATACCACTCCTGGCCCCTGGCGTCATTCTCCCGGGCTTGCGCCACGGCGATCATGCTGCTGTCCCATGGACTGCCCATTCCGAAAGAGTACCCGAAAAAGAAACCGGACCCGCTCAACTCTTCCCAGTCCTGCGCCTTCACATCGTCGGACAACAGCGACGCGAATTCGTCGTCCTCGGACTCCCATTCACCGCACCAGCGCCCCCTCCCGGTGCACGGAGGCGCGATCTCTTCGGACAATTCCGCGGCCGGACCTATGGTGCCCACCGGTGTCCAGCCCAGGATTTCCAGGCCCTCGAAGTCTTCCCCGAATTCATCCCGCAGGATCACCGGGTACGGTTCGGTCGGCGTGTTGTCCACGAAATACGCCTCGTCATTCAGCCACGCGCTCAAATCGCGGAAGAACGCCCGGAACTCGTCGTCGACGGCGGTGTGATCGGTCGGCGCCTCGTACATCCCGTCGGGACCGGAATTGGCGTAGACGATTTGATCCTCCGCTTCTTCGATGTGGGAGTCCAGCCCGTCCAACAGCAGGTCGGTCATGCCGTCGGCATTGAGGTCGTGGAGCCTGATCGTCGAGCCGATGTCGGTCAATTCGTCGGACGGCGGAATGGAGTGGTCCGTCGCTTTCTCCAGCGAAAATCCGCCGCCCCTGTTCTGGATCAGCACGAAATCCGACACCGCCGGAATCAGGCCGGCGGTGGGATTGCGGATGAGCAGGTCGGGGAGCCGGTCGCGGTTGATCAACCCCCGAAGTACTTCGTAGTCGGCGTTGAAACCGTTCGAATTCTCGTACAGTCCTTCCGGCGTGCTCCATATCGAGTTCGGGTCAGAATTGCCGTCGTACTCTTCCAGATTTGTAAATTCGTCTCCGTCGGCGTTTTCGTCCGCGTCGGAGGGGTCCAGCGGATCAAACCCGTGTTCTTCCTCCCACTCGTCGGGCATGCCGTCGCCGTCGGTGTCGGTTTTGGCCGAAGCCTCCACCGTCAGCGTCACGGTCTGTTCCGCGGAGTCGCCGCCATCGCCCCGGCAAATCATCCCTATCACGTGGACGCCCACGGCGAAATCCCCCACGCCGATGGTTAGCGGACCGGCAGTGCCTTGGTCTCGCCCGTCGATCGTCTCGCCGTCAGTGAAATGGCACGAGTCGGCGTAGCGCGATGCCCAGAGCAGTTCACCGGTCTCGTTGTCTTTGATCGTGTCTTTGGCGAGCCGAAAATTCAATAGTTGCGCCACTTCATGGATGTGCGGGTCGGTGCCGCTTTTGAATTCCTTGAGGTTGTTGTCGCCGTCGCCGTCCGGGTCCGCCGTTGCGTCTCTGGGATTTCTCGGATCAAGCTTGTGTTCGATCTCCCAATCGTCGGGCATGCCGTCTTTGTCGGAGTCCTCCCATTTCACCACGGTCAGGCGCAGCGGAATCCTTCCGGATTCCTTTCTGCCTTCGTCGCCGACACAGTAGAAGTCCTGGTGGTATTCGGCGGCATCGAACGTCCCCCCCTTGAATGTGTGGTCGCCGCTGGGGGGCCATTCGTTTCTCGCGATTTCGTCGGCAATGTCGTCGAAAGCGCGCGCGGCCCGGCGGCCAAAGTCCGCCGCGCCCGCGGGCGGGTCCGCCAGATGGCAGACATCGGCGTATTTCGATTCCCAGGTGATGTTCAGTCTCCAAGTGTCGTAAATCCACGTCAGCGGGGTTTCGTTGCTGTCGATCGACGAGAGCACCGCCCGGAACAGCCGCGGCTGTTCGTGATCCAGCGGGTCGGTCTTGTTTTTGTATTCCAGGAGGTTGTCGTCGCCGTCGTCGTCCGGGTCGTCTCCCGCTTCGTCGACCAGTGGGTCGAGCCCCTTGTCGATCTCCCATTCGTCGGGCATGCCGTCGTTGTCGTCGTCGGGGTCTTCGTCGTCTGGGATGCCGTCGCCGTCGGTGTCCCGTTTCGCGGCGGTCACCCGCGCCGTGGCGCTCGCCCCGCCGGCGGGGCCCTCGCAGCGCACCGTCAGGTCGTGGACGCCGAGGGCGAAGGGGCCCAGGGTCTCCTCTCCGCTGGTCTCAAGCGTTTTCTCGCCGCGGAAACAGGATTCCGTGTCGGTGGAGGTCCAACTCAGCGTGACCGTCTCGACCTCCGCGACGACTTTCTCCGGGGTCGCTTCGACCGAAACCGTCGGAGGATTCGCCGACACGAGCGTGACCGCGGCGCTCGACGTGCCGCCGGCGCCTGTGCAGCTCACCGTCAGCGGATGGGAACCTTTGGCGAAGGGGCCGACGGTCAAGCTGCCTTTGGAGTTTAAATCGGTCTGGTCGCCGTGGGAACAGGACGTGGCGTTGGTGCTGGTCCAGGACAGTGTGGCCGTGCCGGTGTCCGGCGTAACGACCTCGGGGTCGAGGCTGGCGGAGACGGTCGGCGCCGGTTCGGGTGGGCGTTTCACGGTCAGGGTGGCTGTGGCGCTGCCGGAACCGCCGGAGCCGGTGCAGGAAACCGTCAGCGGGCGGGAACCTTCGTCGGCGTAGGGGCCGACGGTCAAGCTGCCGTTGGCGCTCAAATTGGTCTTGTCGCCGTGGGAGCAGGACGCGGCGTTGGTGCTGGTCCAGGACAGTGTGGCGGTGCCGGTGTTCGGCGCGATGGTGGTGGGGTTGACTCTCGCTGAGACGGTCGGCGCCGGTTCGGGTGGTGGTTTCACGGTCAAGCTGACTGTGTCGCTGGCGCTTCCGGCCTTGCCCGTGCAGCGCACCGTGAAATTGCGTTTGCCGGCGGAAAAGGGGCCGAGGGTCAGGCTGCCGCTGGTCCCCAGGGTTTGGCCGCCGTGGGAGCAACTGTCGGTGTTGGAGCTGCTCCAGGAAAGGTCCACGGTATCCTCGTGGGCGATGATCTCGCCACTGGAAAGGGATGCGCTCACAGTCGGGTCCGGCGCCACGACGGTCCAGGAGACTGTGTCCGATTCCGACCCCAACGCGTTCGTGCAGGTTACGGTGGCCGACTTTGATCCCGCCTGACTGTAGGAATATGGCCCATACTCTTTGGAGCCGCTTTTGCCGCCAAGATTGCAGCTGCTCGCGTCCGAACTGTTCCACGACACGGTCACTTTGTCCGTACCGTTCGCATCAATTGTTGAAGGGGACACTGTTGCGTTTGGATTCGGCGGATTCAGGGCTTTCCAGGAAATCGTTTTGCTCGACGTGCCGCCGTCGCCGGTACAGGAAAAAGTGAGGGAATAATTGCCCGACGGATAAGGTCCGAGTGTCGCCGAACCGCTGGTGGGATACTGGCTGCCCCCGTAACTGCAATAGTCGGCGTATCGCGCCGAGTAGGTCACCGTGAATGTGTCGACATCGGCCCTCAGCACGCTTTGCGAAAGGCTGGCGGAAATGGAAGGCCGCGGCGCCTTGGTGACGGTGAGCGTGGCTCCCGCGCCCGCGAAAGCGCCTTCGCCAAAACCCCAGCACTCGACATAAGACGTCTTGTTGCCCGAGGAACTGTAGGGGCCGACCGACACGCTGCCGGAGGTCCCGCGCTCGGAGCCGTCGTAATCGCAATGGGTGGCGTTGTCGGCGGACCAGCGGAAAGTTGCGGTGCCTGTGTAGGCGGCGATTGTCGAGGGTGAGACCCAGGCCGACAGAACCACCGGAACGAGCGGCTCTTCCTCGGGCTTGACTTCTTCCGGATCCTCCTTCTCGTCCGATGTTGCTCTTGCGAAGTTGGATCATGCTCCTAAATGCGCCAATTTTCTTCGCTTTCGGACTAGCAAAACACATGCAGGGGAATATGGCAAGCGCTAAAAGCAACCGGCAAACTCCGTTTCACGCGAATCTTGCGCAAAGTCTGCGCTTGCCATAACATCAACTTCATCTTGACCTTGAACTGAGTGTGAGGATGCCATGTCTTCCATAACGATGCTTGAATTGAGGCAGGATGCCGATGGCGTGCTGCGCCGGGTGAGACAAGGCGAGCACTTGATTCTCACTTACCGCGGCAAGCCCGTGGCGCGCCTGTCGCCTTATGAATCGGCTGCTCCGGCCGCGGATGATCCTTTCTACCGGCTGATCAACTCCGCCGTCGATGACGGCAAATCGCTGACGAATGAAGAAATCGACAAAATCATCTATGGTCCGTGAGATTTTTGTCGATACCGGCGGCTTCTATTCGATGCTCGTGGCGCGGGACGTGATGCACCAGCGCACCGCGGACTTCATGGCCCAGGCCAGTCGCGAGCGCCGAAGATTTGTGACCACGGAACATGTGCTCGACGAATCCGCAACTTTGTTGCGGGCCAGGGGCTTCGGCCAGCTCGCGCCAAAGTTGTTCGCGTCGGTGGAAAAGTCGCTCGCCATTCGAATCGAATGGACAACGCCTGAACGTTTCCGGCAAACCAGCGCCTTTTTCCTGCGCCACGCGGACAAGGCCTGGTCGTTCACCGACTGCCTGAGTTTCGTGGTGATGCGCGAGCTGGGATTGCGCGAAGCATTATCCAGCGACGAGCATTTCAGACAAGCGGGATTCACGCTCGTATTGGATAACCCGCGCTCCAAGGTTCACGATTCGCCGCCCGAGTTTGCAGCGCCGCCCGAACCGGATTCCGCCTGAGCTTGCTCTGATCGAGTCGGAGCTTACCGAGTGCGCAATGGTGCTTAACTGCTTGCGTTAGCCATGCAGGGCAGGGGCGAGGAATGCCTCCCCCCTCATCAAACTCTCGCGCTGCATCTTGATGGGTCAGGCACGCCCCGTCCCTGCAATTGATATTCGGAATCCGTCTGGGAAACTGAATCCTGATCAGGAACCCCTAATCCTCGAAGCGGACGTAGCGCTTGACCGAGCGCGGGCCGACTTCGGCGCTGTAAATTACGCCGTCGGCATCGGCAACCACGCCCTCGCCGCCGCTGCTGACACGGTAGGGGCCGTTGTTGGCGTCGAACGGGTCCGGAATGAAGGCGTAGACTTCACCGGTGCGCGCGCTGCCGACGCGGATGCCGCGCAGCCATTCGCCGCGGCCGCGTTGCTCGTTGGATTCCGAATCAACGCCGTAGAGCACGTCGTTGGCATCGATGTAAATGCCGCTCAAGCGGCTGAACTGGTACCAGGCATCGAGGAAGTTGCCTTCTTGATCGAAAATCTGAATGCGGTTGTTGCCGCGGTCGGCGACGAACAACCTGCCCTCGGAGTCCATCGCCAGGCCGTGGGGCGCGTCGAACTGGCCGATGGCCGTGCCGGGCGAACCCCATTCAAGCAGGTAGTTGCCTTCGGCGTCGAACTTGACGATGCGGGCATTGCTGTCGCCGCCGTGGCCGTCGGCGACAAAGATGTCGCCATTGGGCGCGACGTGCACGTCGGAGGGCATGTTGAAATGGTTCTCGTCGCTTCCGGCTACGCCCGGTGTGCCGAGGGTCATCAGCCGGTCGCCTTCGGGGCTGAACTTGACGACAATGTGGCCCTTGCCTTCAATGCCCGGGGGCAGTGTGAACGGCGCGTCGGTGACCCAGATGTTGCCGTCGGGGTCCACATGAAAACCGTGGGGCACGGCGAAAATGCCGCCGCCGAAACTGCGCACCATTTCGCCGTCTGAGTTGAATTTGAGCACCACCGGCAGTTCAGATTCGGCGCAACCGCGGATGGGGAAGGCGGGCCGAATGGAATCCGAGCCGCAACGCTCACCGATCCAGATTGACTTGCCGTCCGGGTCTACGTCAATGGCGCTGGTTGCGCCCCATTCGCGCCCGGCGGGCATGTTCGCCCAGCCGGTGTAAATCTGGTAGGGATTGGGCAGGTCGTTGACCGGCGCCATATCGGCCTGGGCTAGCGCGGCACTCACCGGCACGGCAAGCAAAACGGTCAAGATCGAACGGGCTGCGGCTGTCATGGGCATGCTCCTCAAAGTTTTGAGTTCTTGTGATGGTTCGATATCCCGATTGAATCACGAAGCCCGGCACGTGTCATTTTCCGGATTTGGGAAATTGACGAGATCTGCGCGCAGGTAGACGGTAGCCCCGAATCAATCCCGCCCGGCGGCTTCGCGGCCGAGGCGGAGGGCGTTGGCGGCACCGGAGGAGAGGCCGCCGTCGGCGCCTACGGTGACGAAACGGAAGCCTTGGTCGAGGCGTTGTTGCACCGTGCCGGGGCCGGTGGTGATGGCGCAGGGCACGTCATGGGCGAGGCAGGCGGCCAGCACGGTTTGGATCGCCGCTTCCACTTCCGGCGCGGCGGGGCTGGCGAAGCCCATGGATGTACTCAGGTCCGACGGGCCGATGAAAATGCCGCCGAGGCCGGGAACGGTGACGATTTCCTCGATGTTCGCCACGCCGTCGGGGGACTCGATGAACATAATGGCGAGCAATTCGCCTTGGGGGTCGAGGGGCCAGACGTCGGCTTTGGCGATGTAGTCGGAGATGCCCCAATACCAGACGGCGTTGGAAGGGTTGCGGCCGCGCAATCCGGCTGGGGCCATGTCCGTGGAGCCATTTTGTTGCGGGTAGCGCATGGCGCGGACGGCGAGTTCGGCCTGTTCGCGGTTGTGCACGGCGGGAAACATGATGCCGTAGACGCCTACGTCGAGCACCTGCTTGGCCTGAGCGATCAGTTCTTCGGCGCCGCCGGCGGCGGGAATGCGCACGAAGGGCACCACGTCGGGCTGCAGATGTCCATTAGCCATGATCGCGCGCTTGTTGGTCATGCCAAGCAGGAACAGGCGCAGGCGCTCGACGTCGAAGGGCGCGTGTTCCATGTCGATCATGATGAAGTCGAGCCCGGATGTGGCCAGCGAGCGTGCGTTGTTGAGGGAGTAGTCGAAGGACAGCAGGCCGAATGCGGATTGATCGTTTTCGAACAACTCGATCAGTTTGTTGACGCGGCCGCCGGACTGGGCCGAGGCGAACGCGCTGGCGCCGAGCGCGGTTATCAGCACCAGTGACTGAATGAATGTCGCTGCCTTTGGTTTCGTGGTGGATGGCATGAACAACCTCTCAGGAAGCCGAGGGAGATTCTGCGACTCCGCTTCGCTTCGCGCAGAATGACATGGAGTGGGAACTCCGCTTCGCTTCGGGCAATACGGCAGCGGGCGCTGCGCCCCTACAATTGCACGATGGCGTCGGTGAAGGCCGCCATGACCTCGCCCATGCGGGGTACCCAGCGCATGACCACCAGCAGGTCGTTTTCCTGGTCCACCCAGATGTAGTTGCCGCCGGCGCCGCTGGCGTAAATCGCGCTTTCCGGCGCGTTTTCCACCGCTTCGCGGTCGGTGTTCAGCCACCACATGTAGCCGTAGCGCTTGAAGGACGGCGAAGGCTGGCGCAGCGCGTCCATCCAATCGGTGGAAACGAGCTGCCGGCCGTCCCAGTTGCCGTTGCGCAGGAAAAGGTATCCGAAGCGGGCGTGGTCGAGGGTGCTGATGAAAAATCCGCCGCCCCAGTGGGCGCCGCCGGATGGCGATTGCATGCGCCGGCCGTCAATCTCCACCCAGGAGTTTTCGTAACCGTGCCACTCCCATTCCTCGCTGGCGCCAATCGGGTCCATGACGCGTTCCTTCAACACGCCGTCCAGAGGCTCGCGCCAGACGTTGAGCAGCGAGTAGGCGAGCATGTTCACGCGCACGTCGTTGTACTTGTAGAACGTGCCGGGCTCGTGCATTTCGCGGTTGATCGCTTTGGCCGGATCGTTGTCGTGGGGGCGGTCGGCCCAGTCCGGTTTGCCCCAAAGCGTGCCCGCCCAGTCCGAGGACTGGTTGAGGAAATGCTCCCAGGTGATGGGGGCATTGTGCGGGTCATCGAAACTTTCGTGGGGGAAGTAGTCCTTCACCGGGTCGGTCACGTCTTCGATCAAGCCCGCGTCCAGCGCCAGGCCGGCCATGGTGGAGAGATAACTCTTGGCGACGCTGAAGGTCATGTCCTCGCGTTCGATGTCGCCCCATTCGGCGACGATGTAGCCATTGCGCACCACCAACCCGGAGCCCTCTTCGCGGCGCTTGACCGGGCCAAGAATGCTGAAATGGGGTTCGTCACCAAAACTGCGTTCGATGAATTGGGCCATGTCTCGGGGTTCGACGTCGGTGTTGTCCTTGGCCAGTTGCACCGCCGCGTCGAGTTTCGCGCGGTCCATGCCGACCTGTTCCGGCGCGCGCCGCTCCCATTCGCCGGGCGGAGGGTAGTAGAAGTCCTGGGCGAAGCCGAATTGGGCCGCCAGGATGAGAAAGCTTGCCTGAATTAGATGGGTCAAAGGCTTGCGAGACTTGCGCATCGGTGCCTCCGGGAAGTTTATTCGGTGACGTTCACCGTGATGTAGCCGTCGTGGTACAAACCGCCGTCGTCGGCCCTGCCCCAAAGCACATAGGTGCCGGGCTGGTCGAAGGTGGCGGTTACCGTGTATATGCCATCTTCCGGTATCGGCGGCGGCATGAACAAGGCGCCCCAGGGCGAATTGGCGCTGGTGCGGGAGTCTTCCCAGACTTTCACCTGGGGCGGGTCGAAGGAAACATTGCCGGGGCCGCGATACTTGTTCCACGAATAGTACAAGCCGTTTACCTTGTCCACCGTCACCCGCACGGGCGGGGACGTCAAGCGCCGCTGCATGACCAGCTCCGGCGTGATGAAGGCGGATGCGAGGGGGCCGCCGGCGAACTCGGCGAAACGGCGCGCCTCTTCCACCGGGTCGGTGGGTTTGGGCAGGCCGTCGTCGGTGACCAGGGTGTCGAGCACCAGCGGCTCGCCCACGGCGACCGTGCGGATGCTGTCGCCCTGGATGGCGACCACCGGGGGAATGTTGGCGCGGGATTCCGGGCTGCTGGTGCCGGCGCCGAGGGAGCCGGTCTCCGAAGCGATGACCATGTTGTCGACAAGGTAGTCCTCGCGCAACGTGGCGTAGGCTTTCTTCTCGACGCCGTTCACTTGCAGCGTCCAGACCAGCTCGCGGTCGCCCCAGTCGGCGGGCACCGGCACTTCGAAAGTGAAGCGGTTTCGGCGCGGCAGGAAATGCGCCGGCTGGCCGCGGTCGGCTTCGCCGGGGGAGAAAAAGTTGTGCTCGCCCACGGGTACGTCGGGCGATTCTTCCCAGTTTTCGTTCATGTAGCCGAACATCATGTTGAAGCCGCCTTCGTCGTTCGGCCGCCAGCCTTCGAAGGCCGGCTCCACGGGCTGGCCGCTGCGATAGGTTTGCGCGCTGGCGCCGCCGGCAAAAAATACCGCCAGCAAGGCCAAAGCGAACAATTTTCGGGTCATTTCCGTTCCACCTGTATCAAGCATGATTGCAAGATTCCTCTATTGTCCAGTTGCTACCAGTTTTCAGTCGATTCCAAGCGATTCCGGGTTCGGCGCTTGCCCGAGTCAGCCCGGCGATTACGGCGCCGCACTGACCGGCGCGGGCGCCACCAGCGGCGCGGCGCACAAGGGGCAGCCGATGACATGGTCATTCGGCCCAAGGTTGAGCACCCTGCGGCGTTCGGCCATTTCTTCGGCGAATTGTTCGTCGGTCAAGCTCACGCGCATGCCGAGGTCGATGAACATATTGGTCACCGAACGGTTGCCGGAGCCCTGCCAATTGCGCGGGTCGGGCACGTTGGGGTTGGTCTCGGTGTTGTTCATGTAACCGACGATATGCAAAATCGTGCCCTTGGGCAGCAGCGGCTGGGCATGATCGGCGTAGGCGTAGCCGCGCACCCAGTTGTGGTCGTAACCGACGCAGGAAAGGGTCTCGACGGTATAGCCCCAGATCGCCTCCAGGCACATGCGCTCGCCCGGGGCGTGCAGATGGGGTTCGAAGGTGACGATCTTGATGTGTTCGTCAAGCACCCGGTAGGCGTGCAGTTCCTGATTGTTGCGGTTGCCGGCGATGCTGATATCAACTCCGTTGCCGAGCCCGAGGCGGGCGCGCTCGTACTTGGGCTTGTAGCCCACGGGGTGGAAACGGAAGCCGATTTCCAGGTGGCCGGTGGTGTCCTGCCCGTTGGAATGCAGGTGCACCGAGTCGGACACGACATAGGTGCCGGGCCGCAGCAGCCTGCCGGCGTCTTCATCGAATATATCCGGGTTGCGGCCGACTTCGTGCACGGGCCAGGAAGTGACGGTATCGTCTATGCGCTGGCCGTTTTCGTCGATTTCGGCGGTGCTCCAGATCATGTGGTGGAAAATATAGCGCCCGCCAACGGTTTCGCGGCCGGTGCCGGTCTGAAAATTGACGTCGTTGACTTCAACGATTTCGACCGAACTAACATAGCGCTCCTCTTCCAGCGGGATGGGGATGCGGTCGATCTCGCCCCACCAGTCGGGGGTGCCGGCAAGCTTGGTTACGGGGTTGGTTTTGACGATGAGATCGGGTTCGCCGGCGGTCCATTTGATGCTGTCGTCGAAGACGAGCGGCACCGGTGCGTCGGCGGGGTCGCCCTGGGGAGCGCCGGATTGCGCCCAGATGGAAATTGCCTCGATTTCGGCATCGTTCAGCGAAGGATCGTTTTTATAATCCTGAATGCCGATGTTCTTTTCCATGTACCAGGGGGGCATGGCGCCGGCGCGGTCGCGGATGCCGGTCTTGTACTCGATCAGGCCGGCGAATGGCGCAACCTGTTCGTAGGTGACCAGTGGCATGGGCCCGACACCGCCAACCCGGTGGCAGTTCTGGCAACTCCTTTGCAAAATCGGTTCAATGTCCCTGTGGAAGGTAATCTCGTCTTGCTGGCCGTAACCCGCGGCCGGTGCCAGCAAAGCAAGCAGCGCGAGCGGCGAAAGAGCCTGATTCAGCCGAATTCGATTCAACATGTTCACTTCCTCTTGCTAGATCCAGTTCGAGGGAAAATCACGCTAACCACCGATTCTATACGAATCACAGCGGATCATGAAAGTTTTGCGGTTCTTGTTTTAGCGTTTGGTGGGTGTCCCCCGGAAGGACATGGGGCTTCGACTCGTCGCCGTCGGCCGGCAAGAGGTTCAGCGGACGGCGACGGTTCGAAGCTACAATCGCTCTAAGCAGTGAAGGATTCTTTTTCCTCTTCGGTGACTTCTTTCATGCTCAGCTTGATGCGGCCGCGGGCGTCGAGGTCGAGGACTTTTACCAGGACTTCCTGGCCCTCTTCGAGGTAGTCGCCAACGTTTTCGACCCGGTTGCGGGAGATCTGGGAGATGTGCACCAGGCCGTCTTTGCCGGGGAGAATGTTGATGAAAGCGCCGAAGTCCACAATGCGGGCGACCTTGCCGTTGTAGAGTTTGCCGATCTCCGCTTCCGCGGTGATGGCCTCGATGCGCTCGAGCGCGGCGTCGCGGGACTTGACGTCCTCGCCGTAAATACGCACGACGCCGTCGTCGTCGATGTCGATCGCCGCTCCGGTCTCATCCGTGATGGAGCGAATTACCGCGCCGCCTTTGCCAATTACATCGCGGATTTTGTCCTGGTCGATGCGCAGGGTGGCCATGCTTGGCGCGTTCTCATTCACGGTCGGGCGGGATTCGGAGATGACCTTGCCCATTTCGCCGAGAATGTGTTGCCGCGCATCATGGGCCTGGGCCAGCGCCGTTTCCATGATTTCTTCGGTAATGCCCTGGATCTTGATATCCATTTGCAGCGCGGTGACGCCCTTGGCGGTGCCCGCAACCTTGAAATCCATATCGCCGAGATGGTCTTCGTCGCCGAGAATGTCCGTCAGCACGGCGAAGCGCTCTTCCTCCTTGATCAAGCCCATGGCGATGCCGGCCACCGGCGCGCGCAAGGGTACGCCGGCATCCATCAAGGACAGGCTGGCGCCGCAAACCGAGGCCATGGAACTGGAGCCGTTCGATTCGGTGATTTCCGAGACGACGCGAATCGCGTAGGGAAAATCCTCCTCGGACGGCATTACGGCGGCGACGCCGCGCTTGGCCAGCCGGCCGTGGCCGATCTCCCGGCGCTTGGGTCCGCTCATAAAACCGGTTTCGCCAACCGAATACGGCGGGAAGTTGTAGTGCAACATGAAGCCTTCCTTGTGCGAACCCGCCAAGCCTTCAATCAGTTGCGAATCGCGCACCGCGCCGAGCGTGGTGACCACCAGGGCCTGGGTCTCGCCGCGGGTGAACAGGGCCGAGCCGTGGGTTTTGGGCAGCACGCCAACTTCCACGTGGATCGGGCGCACCGAGCGCGTGTCGCGGCCGTCGATGCGGGCTTCGCCGTCGAGGATGCGATTGCGCACCGTGCTTTTTTCCAACGCCGCGAAATAGCCGCGCAACTCGGATTCGTCGACTTCGGCTTCGCCGCCCGCAAGCGCCGCGACCGCTTCGGCTTGCAGCGCGGTGATCGCGTCGTGGCGTTCCATTTTGCCGGATATCTGGTAGGCCTCGGACACCCGCGGGCCGAATTGTTCGTTCAGGGAATTGATCAAGCCCTCGTTCTTCGCGGCCGGTTGCCACTGCCAGTCGGGCTTGCCGGCGGCCTGCTTCAATTCGTTGATGGCGTCGATCGCAACCTGCATTTCCTGCTGGGCGAACAGCACCGCGCCGAGCATCTGGTCCTCGCTCAATTCGTTGGCTTCGGATTCCACCATCAGCACCGCGGAGCGGGTGCCGGCGACCACCATGTCGAGCGCCGAGCGCTCCAACTGGTCGAAAGAAGGATTGAGGATGTAACCGGCATCGACATCGAGGCCAACGCGGGCGGCGCCGATCGGCCCGGCGAAAGGAATGCCGGATATCGCCAGCGCCGCGGAAGCGCCGATCATCGCGGCGATATCCGGGTCGTGGTCCCGGTCGGCGGAAATCACCGTGCAGATCACCTGCACTTCGTTGAGGAATCCTTTTGGAAACAAGGGTCTGATCGGCCGGTCGATCAATCTTGAAGTCAAGGTTTCCTTTTCCGTGGGGCGACCTTCGCGCTTGAAGAATCCGCCGGGGATTCTGCCCGCGGCGTAAGTTTTTTCCTGGTAGTTGACGGTAAGCGGGAAAAAGTCGGCGTTTGGCGAGGCTTCCTTGCGCCCAACCACGGTGGCCAACACCTTGGAATTGCCCATGGTGACGGTCACCGAGCCGGTTGCCTGACGCGCGATTTTGCCGGTTTCCAGTGTGACCGTGTGCTCGCCGTATTGAAATGTTTTCGCTGTGATATTGAACATAATGGTTCCCTGTCGGCCGCGTCGCTTGAGGCGGCCCTTGTAAGTTGATTCGCCGTCTAGCGGCGCAGTCCGAGCCGCTTGATCAAAGCGGCGTAGCGATTGGTGTCCTTGCGCTTGAGATAGTCGAGCAATTTCTTTCTGCTGTTGACCATTCGGATCAAGCCGCGGCGGGAATGGTGATCGTGGCTGTGCTGCTTGAAATGCGCTTGCAAATCGTTGATGTTCGCGGTCAGCAAGGCGACTTGGACCTCGGGGGAACCTGTGTCTCCCGCCCCCGTGGCGTATTCCTTGATGATCGTCTGTTTCTCTTCTGTCGTTAATGCCATTTACGTCTCCGAAATTAATCTGCTTGTATTGCCGCGCCGGCCGCTCAGCCGGCGGATTCCGCAATCAGGCGCTTCGGCGCGACCCTGCCGTCGTCGTCGATCACACCGATGCCGAGAAAACTCTCCCATTCGCCCGATTTGCGATACATCCTCACCATGCCCGCGGCGGGCAAGTGCCTTACGAGCACCGCCTGGCCGCTGCGAACGTGGTTCGCCGCGATATCCGGCAACATGACCGCGGGCAGTTCCGCCAGCGGCTTGTCGATGGGGGCCAGATGGCGGTCGATGCCCTCCAGGCCCCCACGTTCCTTTTCCTGTTCGAGGAATTCCGCGGTAACGCAATCTTCCTCGTCGAATCCCCCGGCGCGCAATCGCCTGAGGGCGACCACATGCGCGCCACAGCCGAGGATTTGCCCCAAATCGTCGGCGATTGTTCGAACATACGTGCCCTTGCTGCAAGCCAGCTCGATTTCAATCTCCGCCTGGGCGAAATCCGTCAAGGCGATCTCGTAAACCGTCACCGAGCGCGGCTCCCGCTCCACCGTCTTGCCGCTGCGGGCCAGCTTGTACAGCGGCGTTCCTCCCACCTTCACGGCGGAATGCATCGGCGGCACCTGTTCAATCCGTCCGTGAAAGCGCGTCAAGGCCCGTTCCACTTGCCGCCGGGTGACGGAGAAATCCCCGCATACCGCGATCTCCCGGCCTTCGCTGTCGCCGCTGTCGGTGCGCACACCGAGTTTCAGCCGCGCGCGGTACTTCTTGTCCGAATCCAGCAGGAACCGGGAAATCTTGGTCGCCTCGCCCAGGCAAAGCGGCAATACGCCGGTGGCCAGCGGGTCCAGGCTGCCGCCGTGGCCCGCCTTGGCCGCCTCGAATATCCGTTTGACCTGCTGCAAGGCGGCATTGGACGACAGTCCCGGCGCCTTGTCCAACACAATCAATCCGTTGACATCCCTGCCTTTGCTGCGTCGCCCGCGCACTTGACACTCCCATTACGACCCGGCCGCGCTCATGGTTGCCGTTCCCGGTCCGAGGCCAGCGCGTGGTCGATCAAATCGTCGAGCTGGCGCCCCCGCTCGACGCTGGCATCGTAAAAAAAACTCAGCTTCGGCACCGTGCGCAATTGCAGGCGCCGGGCCAGCAAGCCGCGCAGGTAACCGGCGGCGCCGTTCAAGGCCGCCGCGCTCTCGCGCCCCGCCTCTTCGCAATCCTGGCGCGCGACTTCGCCGCCGCCAAGCGAGGTGACGAAGACCTTCGCGTAGGCCAGGTCCGTGCTCACTTCGACTCCGGTTACCGAAACCAGGCCGACACGCGGGTCATCCAGTTCAAACTGGATCAGCGCGGCCAGATCTCGCTGAATCTGATCCGCCACCCGCTGCGCGCGGGAATTGCTTTCCATCATGACACGAACTCCAGCCGACCCGGGCCCGGCCCGGCATTCGCGGCGCCGCGGCAAGCAAAACCCGGATGGACGGAAAATTTCAAAACAAGCCTACAGACTCCGCGTCACTTCGGTGGTTTCGAACACCTCGATCAAGTCGCCCACTTGCACATCCTTGTAATTGCGCACGCCGATTCCGCATTCCATGCCGTTGCGAACTTCTGTTGCGTCGTCCTTGAAGCGGCGCAGGGATTCCAGTTCCCCTTCGAAAATCACCACGTCGTCGCGCAAGACCCGGATCGGTTTGCTGCGAAACACCGTGCCCTCTATCACCATGCAGCCGGCGATTTGGCCAAACTTTGGCGAAGTGAAGACATTCCGCACTTCGGCCACGCCGACGATTTCCTCGCGAATCTCCGGCGCCAACATGCCGCTCATGACGGCCTTGGCATCGTCGATCACCTCATAAATCACGTTGTAATAACGCAATTGCAGGCGCTCGTTTTCGATGATGTCCCGCGCCGCCTTGCTGGCGCGCACGTTGAAACCGATGATCATGGCTTCGGAAGTCGCAGCCAGATGGGCGTCGGTTTCGGTGATGCCGCCAACGCCGGACGCGACCAGATCCACCTTGACCTCGTCGGTGCCCAACTTGGCCAAGGCGCCGGCGATGGCTTCCAGCGAACCGCGCACATCGGCCTTGAGCACGACCTTGAGCAGTTTGACGCTGTCCTTGCCCATGTCCACCAGCATGTTTTCGACGCTGGCCTGCAACCGGACCTGCTGACCTTCCTTGTGGCGGTCGCGGCGGAACTCGGCCACCTCCCTCGCCTTGCGTTCATCGCTGACGACGACAAACTCATCGCCAGCTTCGGGCACGCCGTTCAAGCCGAGAATTTCGGCCGGTATCGAAGGACCGGCGGATTTCACGTTGCGGCCCAGTTCGTCCATGAGCGCGCGCACCTTGCCGAATTCATGGCCCGCGAGCACCACATCGCCCGTGTTGAGCGTGCCGTTTTGCACCAGCACCGTCGCCACCGGACCGCGGCCCTTGTCCAGCCGCGATTCGATAACCACGCCCTGGCCGGGCACGTCGTTGTAGGCTTTGAGATCGAGCAGTTCGGACTGCAGCAAAATCGCTTCGAGCAAACTGTCGACGCCTTCGCCGCTGAGTGCGGAAACCGGAATGAACTGGGTGTCGCCGCCCCAATCCTCCGGCACGACTTCCTGCGCCGCGAGTTCGCTTTTGACGCGCTCGATGTCGATATCTTCCTTGTCTATTTTGTTGATCGCGACCACCAGCGGCACCTGCGCCGCCTTGGCGTGCTGCACGGCTTCCAGCGTTTGCGGCTTGACTCCGTCATCCGCCGCGACCACCAGCACGATGACATCGGTGGCCTTGGCGCCGCGGGACCGCATGGCGGTGAACGCGGCGTGGCCCGGGGTGTCGAGAAAACAAATCAGGCCGGCTTCGGTTTCCACATGATAGGCGCCGATATGCTGGGTGATGCCTCCCGCCTCCTGGTTCGCGACGGAAGCCTTGCGGATGTAGTCGAGCAGGGAGGTCTTGCCATGGTCCACATGGCCCATTACCGTGACCACCGGCGCCCGCGGCTCCTCGACTTCGCCTTTTTCCATGGCGATGGATTCGGCGAGTTGCTCTTCGATGGCGTCTTCGGAAACGAACTTGGCGCGGTGCCCCAATTCTTCGATCACCAGCGTGGAGGCGTCTTCGTCCAGGATATGGTTGATCGTCGCCATGATGCCCATGTTGATCAGTATCTTGATGACTTCAGCCGATTTGACCGACATCTTCTGGGCGAGCTGGGCGACGGTGTTGGCCTTGCCAATCGTGATTTCCCGGACGATGAATTCGGTGGGTTTCTCGAATGCGTGCTGGGACGCCAGCCGCGACCTGGCCTTGCGGCCCGCGCGGCGGCCCCTGGCGAGATCGTCGATATCGCCGCCTTCGAGCACGAAATCGTCGTTGACGTGAATCGACCGTCTGCGTTTTTGCGGCGGCGCCTTGGCGCGCACATGGGATTTGCGTTTTTCGGCTTGCGGCTTGGGAACGGTCTTGC
The DNA here is from genome assembly GCA_965221015.1 of uncultured Pseudohongiella sp. Classification (GTDB taxonomy): domain Bacteria; phylum Pseudomonadota; class Gammaproteobacteria; order Pseudomonadales; family Pseudohongiellaceae; genus UBA9145. Next base: position 3,143,150 of record OZ244859.1, read on the forward strand.
CGCGCGTGCGGCGTTGTTTCGCGCCCGCTTTCGCCGCCCGCTCGGCATCCGCTTGCGGCGGCGGTGGCGGCTCAACCGGCGCCTGCGCAGCCGGGGACGGTTCTCTGATCGATTCGGCCTGGGAAGCGGCTGTTTCGGCCTCGGCCGCGATGGCATCCGGGGTTTCCGTCTCGGCCGGAGGCGTTGGCGCGACTTGCTCGGTTTCCGCGCCGGGCGGCGGCGCGGATTCCCTGGCGAGGGTTTCGGCTTGCGCGGCGGCGGCCTCCGCGGTCAGCGCTTCTTCCGCCGCCTCGGGTGGTGGCTCGATGGTGCTGCGCTTGACATAGGTGCGCTTGCGGCGCACTTCCACGTTGACGGTCTTGCCGCGGCCATGGGAGCCGGCCGTGCGCAAGGTGCCGAGCGTTTTGCGTTTCAGCGTGATTTTGCGGGGCGCGGCGCCGTCTTCGCCGCCGCGGCCTTTTTTCAGCAATGCCAGCAATTTGGTTTTGTCATCGGTGGAGATCAAATGATCCGCATCCGTATGCGGCAAGCCCGCTTCCTTGATTTGGGAAAGCAGCCTCTCCAGCGGCACCTTCAAGGTGCTGGCAAATTCACGAATGCTTACTTCCGCCATGCAATCGCTCCCGTTCTGTCTCTCTTCATTTCGCCGGCTTCATTTCGCCGGCTTCCAGCTAAGTTCTCTCAGCCTTTGGCAAAGCGGTTTCTGTTCTCCGCAGAGCTCGTTCAGCTTTCGGTAAAGCTCTCCCAGCTATCGGCAAAGCTCTCTCAGCTTTCCGCAAAGCTCTCTCAGCTTTCCGCAAAGCTCTTTCAGCTTTCCGCAAACCAGGGCGCGCGCGCCGTCATGATCAATTCGCCGGCGCGTTGTTCGTCCATGCCTTCGATATCGATCAGTTCGTCGATGGACTGTTCCGCCAATTCTTCCATGTTCAAAATGCCCTTGCGCGCCAATTGCAGGGCCAGTTCATCGTCCATCCCCTCCATGGTGAGCAAGTCTTCGGCCACATTGGCCGCCGACAAATCCTCCTGGGAGGCGATCGCCCGGGTCACCAGCGCGTCCTTGGCGCGGTTGCGCAACTCGTTGGCGATTTCTTCGTCGAAGCCGTCGATCGCCAGAATTTCCTCCAGCGGCACATAGGCGATCTCTTCCAGGGAAGTGAAACCTTCCTGCACCAGCACTTCGGCCAATTCGTCATCGACTTCCATCGCCTGGGTGAACAGGTCGATCAACGAGTTGGTTTCCTGCTGCTGTTTGATGGCGGCGTCCTCGACACTCATTACGTTGATTGTCCAGCCGGTCAATTCGCTGGAAAGGCGCACGTTTTGTCCGTTGCGGCCAATGGCCTGGGCCAGGTTTTCCTCTTCCACGGCGATATCCATGGTGTGTTTGTCTTCATCGACAATGACCGAGGCCACTTCCGCCGGCGCCATGGAATTGACCACCAACTGCGCCGGATTGTCGTGCCAGGGGATGATGTCGATGCGTTCCCCGGCCAGTTCGTTGGAAACCACCTGCACCCGGGAGCCGCGCATGCCGACGCAGGCGCCCACCGGGTCGATGCGGCCGTCATTGGTGCTGACGACGATTTTCGCCCGCGAACCCGGGTCCCGGGCGGCGGCGCGAATTTCGATCACCTGCTCGGAAATCTCCGGCACTTCAATCTGGAACAGGGCCGTGAGCATTTTCGGCGAGGTGCGGCTGAGGAAAAGTTGCGGACCGCGCGGCCCGGGGCGCACTTCCATCAGCAGCGCGCGCAGACGGTCGCCCATGCGGAAACTTTCGCGCGGGATCATCTGGTCCCGCGGCAGGCAGGCTTCGGCGTTGCCGCCCAAGTCCACAATGACCACTTCCCGGGTGACTTTCTTGACCGTGCCATTGACCAGTTCGCCCACCCGGTCCTTGTATTCGGCGATTACGATTTCCCGTTCCGCTTCGCGCACTTTCTGCACGATGACCTGTTTCGCGGTTTGGGCGGCGATGCGGCCGAAAGTCACGTTTTCGATTTTCTCCTCCCAGGTGCCGCCGAGTTCAAGCGCCGGATCTTTCTCCTTCGCCTGGACCGGCGTCAGATGACTGCCGGGCTCGAACTCTTCGTCGTCTTCGGCGAGCACGGTCCAAACGCGGAAAGTCTCATAATCGCCGGTGTTCTGGTCCACCGATACGCGGCAATCGATATTGTCCCGGTCATGGAACTTGCGCGTGGCCGTGGCCAGGGCGGATTCGATGGCTTCGAAAATAACGGCCTTGTCCAGACCCTTCTCGTTCGAGACGGCGTCGGCGACCATCAATATTTCCTTGCTGTTCATCATTTTGTTTTCACCTTCTTCGCGTCCCGCCGCCGCCCGCCGCGGGAGCGCGCGGTTTCCGGTGCCGGCGGCGCCAGCGCGGCCCGCTCTATATCGACATGGGACATCTCGCAGGTCCCGCCCTCACAGCGCAACAGGACCTTGTCCGCCAAAACTTTTTCGATCACTCCCTTGAACCTGCGCCGGCCATCGACCGGCACACGCAGCCGGATATTCGCCTCAGCGCCCAGATAACGCTCGAACTGCGCCATGGTGAACAAGGGCCGCTCGATGCCGGGGGAAGAAACTTCCAGGGTATATTCCCCGGCGATTGGATCTTCCACATCGAGAACCGCGCTCAGTTGGCGGCTCACCCGCGCGCAATCATCGACCGTCACACCGGACATGCAATCGATGAAAACACGCAAGGTCGTATTCCGGCCATGCCGCAATTGTTCCACGCCCCACAGCTCCAGACCGAGCGCCTCGATCGCGGGAGCTATCGCCTTGCCGATTTGCACCTCGCTTGGTTTCACCATTCCGAATCCTGTGCATAAAACCCGAGCATAAAAGCTGGGCACAAAAGCTGGGCACAAAAAAAGGGCCCGCGGCCCACTTTTGAACATCCCGGTTGCTGTTCACGCTTTCTGCGAACAGCGCAAGGTCTTGTCAAGCTGCTACAGGAGCCACGTACACATACCTCTGCAAAAATGAGCGCGTTACTATCCGGTCCGGAGGGAGCCCGCGTCCGTAAAACGGCGGATTGTACCGAAAAGTTCCCGGATATGACAGTAGCGAAGCAAAATACTTCGGTGTGCAAACCGCGGCGAAGGTCGGCCACCGGCCGGAAACAAATTCGGCCCGGAAATTCGCTTGATGGAAGCGCGTCCGAGCCGAACAGATTGGATTTGGTAGCGGGGGCAGGATTTGAACCTACGACCTTCGGGTTATGAGCCCGACGAGCTGCCAGACTGCTCCACCCCGCATCTATTTTCTGGCTTGTTACGAGTTACCGGGCTGTCAGGAGCCTGTCACTCGCCTGTTTCATGCCTGCAACACGTGTTTTGGAAACCCGTTGCAGACGTGTCAGGAGCATGGTCAAGGCGGGGGAGTATAGTGACTGACCCGCCGCGCGTCAAGGAATTCAGCTTTTGGGATTCGTAAATTTGGTGCCGAAGGCCGGACTTGAACCGGCACGGCCGTGGGCCACTACCCCCTCAAGATAGCGTGTCTACCAATTCCACCACTTCGGCACATGTTCTTCAGTTGTCGCCGTCCGGCGCTTGCGGCAAATCGTCCTGGGCCGGTTCGGCACTTGGCGCCGGCGCGTCCTCGGGGACCACTGGAACCAGATCCAGGGTGAGCGCCGTGTCGTCGCCGGCATCGGCATCGAGTTGCGGCAACTCGTTGGCGGCCGCGCTTTGTTCGAGTATGGACTGTTGCAGCAGGCTCTCGTCGACCACGGGAAGGCCCGCGGGGTCCGCGAGTTGCGACTGGTCGCTGGCGAAAATTGCCAGGAACAGGCTGGTTGCGTAGAACGCCGCCGCCGCTATCGTGGTCGCCCGCACCAGAAAACTGCCGCTGCCGGAGGAGCCGAAGACCGTCTGCGACGCGCCGGCCCCGAAAGAAGCGCCGGCGTCGGCGCCCTTGCCTTGCTGCAACAGGACCAGGCCGACAATAAGCACGGCCACGACAATATGAGCGACAACCACCAATGTTTCCATGATCAAGAATCCGCGCTGGCGCAAATGGCCACAAATTCGTCCGCTTTCAACGAGGCACCGCCAACCAGGCCGCCGTCGATGTCCGGTTGGGCAAACAACTCCCGCGCATTGGCGGCGTTGATACTGCCGCCGTACAAAATGCGCAGGCCGGCGGCAATTTCCGCATCGCGCCCCGCAAGCCGCCGCCGCAACATGGCGTGCACCGCCTGCGCCTGTTCCGGCGTTGCCGGCGTGCCGCTGCCGATGGCCCAGACAGGTTCATAAGCGATAGCCGCGCCCCGCATCGATTCCATGCCCAGCGCATCGGCCACCGCATCGAGTTGCCGCGACACCACCGCTTCGGTTGCTCCGGCATCGCGTTCGGCCCGGGTTTCCCCAACGCAGAGAATCGGAATCAATCCACCTTCCCGCGCCGCGGCGAATTTGTCCGCGATTTGCCGGTCCGTTTCGCCCAGGATTCCGCGGCGTTCCGAGTGCCCGACGATGACAAACTCCGCGCCGGCATCCACCAGCATGCTGGCGGAAATCTCGCCTGTCATCGCGCCTTCGGCCAGCGCGTGCAGATTTTGCGCGCCGGGCCGGATATTGCCGCCAGCCAGGGCCGCGACGGTATCGCGCAGATGCAGGTGCGCGGGACAAACCACAATCTCGACCCGGCCCGCCAAAGGCGACAGGCGCGGCTTGATCGAATCAAGCAATTGCCTGTTGCGCGCAAGCGTGCCATGCATTTTCCAATTGCCAACGACGATCTTGCGGCGCATATTGCTGGATTCCCGGGCCTTCCAAACTCCCCGCGTCCCTGAAAAAGCGGGGCGCCAATACTAGCCGAGAGCGCGCCCCGGCGCAAGAAAAGGACTGATTTCAATGCGCCTGTTCGGCGACAAGTTCGGAGAGTTCGTTGGCGAGCGCCTTGACGTGTTCGGCGTCTTCGCCCTCGACCATGACGCGCACCACGGGCTCGGTGCCCGAGGGGCGCAGCAGCACGCGTCCGCTGCCGCCGAGCTTGCGCTCCACCTCGCTCACCGCGTCGCGCACGGCCGGGGCCGCGGTCGGGTCGGCGCCGTTGGCGATGCGGACATTGACCATTGACTGCGGGAACTTTTTCACCCCTTGGCACAACTCCGCCAGCGATTGATGCAACCCGACAATCGCGGCCAAGGTTTGCAAGGCGGAAACGATACCGTCGCCGGTGGTGTTGAGATCGGTGATGATAATGTGGCCGGAAGACTCACCGCCGAGGCCCCAGCCGCGCTCCATCAGCTCGCGCATTACGTAGCGGTCGCCCACCGGGCTGCGGACGAAAGGAATATTCAGCTCCTTCAGCGCCAGCTCAAGTCCGAGATTGCTCATCTGCGTGCCGACGACACCGCCGAAACGGATGCCCTCCCGTTGCCGGTTGCGGGCGATGACATAGAGAATCTCGTCGCCGTCGACAATGCGCCCGCGATGATCGACCAGGATGACGCGGTCGCCGTCGCCGTCGAAAGCAATTCCAAGGTCCGCCCCGCTGGCCAGCACCGTGCGCGCCAGCGCTTCGGGCTTGGTCGAGCCGCCGGTCTTGTTGATGTTCAGGCCATCGGGGCGTACGCCGATGGCGCTGACCCGGGCGCCGAGTTCCTCGAACACATTCGGCGCGATGTGATAAGTCGAGCCATGGGCGCAATCGACGACGATCTTTAGGCCGTTCAGTTTCAGGCTGGGTCCGATCGTGCTTTTGCAATACTCGATGTAGCGCCCGGCCGCGTCGCTGATGCGGGTCGCCTTGCCTATGGTTTCGGAGGGAACCGTGGTCATTTCCTTGTCGAGCTCCGCCTCGATGGCGAGCTCGACTTCGTCGGGCAATTTGGCGCCCTGGCTGGAAAAAAACTTGATGCCGTTGTCGTGGAAGGAATTGTGGGAAGCGCTGATGACGATGCCGGCCTGGGCGCGCAAGGTGCGCGTCAAGTAAGCGATGGCCGGCGTCGGCATGGGTCCAAGCAGGCTGATGTCGATGCCGGCGGCGGTCAGGCCCGCTTCCAGCGCCGCTTCGAACATGTAACCCGATATGCGCGTGTCCTTGCCGATGATGATCCGGCTGCGGCCATTGCCGGTGTCGCCGAGCACCTTGCCCGCGGCCCAACCGAGCTTCAACATGAAGTCCGGGGTGATTGGCGCGGCGCCCACGCGGCCGCGTATGCCGTCGGTTCCGAAATAGCGTTTGCCGTTGCTGCCCATGGCAAAACCTGTTCGTTCAGCCTTCTCCCTGAAACAGGGAGTGTACTCCAATCGCATCCACCGTGGCAGCCACATCGTGGCTGCGAATGATCCGGGCGCCGCCGCGCAAGGCCAGCGCGGCGGCGGCGGTGGAGCCCGCCAGCCGCTGCTCCGGGGGCCGACCGGTCGCCGCGCCGATCATCGACTTGCGCGACACGCCGGCCAGCAGCGGATAACCCAGTTCGGAGAAGCGGCGCAGTTCGCGCAGCAGCAGGAAATTGTGGCTGGTGGTTTTGCCGAAACCGAAGCCGGGGTCGATGACTATACGGTCGCCGTCGATGCCCGCGGCGACGGCCGCGGCCGCGCGTTCGGCAAGAAAGTCCGCAACCTCCGCCACCACATCTTCATACAGCGCCATTTGCCGCATGGTGTCCGGTTCGCCCCGCATGTGCATGAGACAAACCGCCATCGAAGTCGACGCCGCGGCGTCCAGGGCGCCGGGGCGGCGCAAGGCGCGCACATCGTTGATCATGCCGGCGCCCGCCGCCGCCGCCGCGCGCATGATTTGCGGTGAACTGGTGTCGACCGAAACGATCGTGTCCAATCGGGCGAGCACGGCTTCCAACACTGGCAGCACACGGTCCATTTCTTCCTGAATGGAAACCTTGCCGGCATCGGGTCGGGTCGATTCGCCGCCGATATCGAGCAGCCGGGCGCCGGCGGCGAGCATGGCTTCGGCGCGGCGCAGGGCCTGTTCCACGCAAACCTTGAATGTTCCGCCCTGGTCCGCGCCGAGCGAGGCGCCGTCGTAGAAGGAGTCCGGCGTCAGATTGAGGATGCCCATGCATACCGGACGCGACAGGTCCAACAGGCCCTGGGCGGTCCGCAGCGTGGTTGCGGCCGGTTCGCGGGCGGTCAATGCTCCGCCGCGGGATCGCCAATCTTGCCCGACTGACCCGAGTCGCGCGCTTTTTTCGGCTTCTTCGGTTTCGGCTTGGCGCTGGCGTCGGCATCGGCGTCGCCGCCGTCGGACCAATCGGCGGGCGGCCGCGGCTTCCTGCCTTCCATGATGTCGTCGATTTGCGCGGTGTCGATGGTTTCGTACTCCATCAGCGCGTCCTTCATCAACTCCAGCCGGTCGCGATTCTCATCCAGGATCTGTTTCGCCCTGGCATAGCATTCGTCGACAATCCTGCGCACCTCGCGATCAATCGCCACCGCGGTATCCACCGACACCGTTTTGGCCTGATGCGCCGCCGAACGGCCGAGGAAAACCTCGCCTTCATCCTCGGAGTACAGCAGGGGCCCGAGTTCATCGGTCAATCCCCATTTGGTTACCATGTTGCGGGCCATTTCGGTGGCGCGCTGGATGTCGTTGGAAGCACCGGTGGTGACGCCTTCCTTGCCCAGCGTCATTTCTTCGGCGATACGCCCGCCGTACAGGCTGCAAATCTGGCTGAGAATGGCGCGTTTGCTGATGCTGTAACGATCTTCCTCGGGCAGGAACATGGTCACGCCGAGGGCGCGGCCGCGGGGAATGATGCTGACTTTGTAGACCGGGTCGTGTTCGGGCACGAGCCTGCCGACGATGGCGTGGCCGGCTTCGTGATAGGCGGTGTTGATGCGCTCCTTCTCGGACATGACCATGGACTTGCGCTCGGCGCCCATCATGATCTTGTCCTTGGCTTTTTCGAATTCTTCCATAGTCACCAAGCGGCGGTTGGCGCGGGCGGCGAACAAGGCGGCCTCGTTCACCAGATTGGCCAGGTCGGCGCCGGAGAAGCCCGGTGTGCCGCGGGCGATGACCGAAGCCTCGACGCGTTCGTCGATGGGCACATTGCGCATGTGCACTTTGAGAATTTGTTCGCGGCCGCGGATATCGGGCAGGCCGACGACGACTTGGCGGTCAAAGCGGCCCGGGCGCAGCAAGGCCGGGTCGAGCACGTCGGGACGGTTGGTCGCGGCCATGACGATTATGCCGTCGTTGCCTTCGAAACCGTCCATTTCCACCAGCAACTGGTTCAACGTCTGTTCGCGCTCGTCGTGACCGCCGCCGAGGCCGGCGCCGCGGTGGCGGCCCACGGCATCGATTTCGTCGATGAAGATGATGCAAGGCGATTGTTTCTTCGCCTGGTCGAACATGTCGCGCACCCGGGAGGCGCCGACGCCGACAAACATCTCGACGAAGTCCGAACCGGAAATCGAGAAGAAGGGCACTTTGGCTTCGCCGGCGATGGCCTTGGCCAGCAGGGTTTTGCCGGTGCCGGGCTGGCCCACCATGAGCACGCCGCGGGGAATGCGGCCGCCGAGGCGCTGGAACTTGTCCGGCTCGCGCAGAAAATCCACCAGCTCCTTGACGTCTTCCTTGGCTTCGTCAACGCCGGCGACATCGGCGAAAGTCACTTTGATCTGGTCCTCGCCAAGCAATTTGGCCTTGCTTTTGCCGAAGGACATGGGGCCGCCCTTGCCGCCAACGCCCCCGCCCTGCATCTGGCGCATGAAGTAGAGCAAAAGCACCAGGATAATCAACACCGGAAAACCGGAGACCAGCAATTGCGCCCAAAGGCTTTGCCGCTCCATTTCGCGGCCGACAATTTCTACATCGTTTTGCACCAGTTCGTCGAGCAGGCGCGCGTCGCCGATGGATGGCATGGTCGAACGGAAGCGCGAGTCATCGGTGCGAACCCCGCTGATATTGATGCCGGAGAACTCCACCCGGTCCACCCTGCCGTTGTTCACTTCGCGCAGGAAATCCGAGTAGATCAACGTCTCTTCGGTGGGTCCCTGATTGATGTTGTTGAACACCGTCAACAGCACGGCGGCGATGATCACCCACAAAATCAGGTTTTTTGCCAAGTCGTTCAAGGCTATGCCTCCTCCGGGGCGAACCGGATCAATGTCCTTCCCGATGTTCGTGAAACAGCCGCACTATAGCGTATTTCCGGCCCCGCATCCGCGCTGCGGCCAAAGACCGCGCTCCGGCGGTGGAAGATACCAACGGGAAAAATGCGGCGGGCCAGCGTTTGGCCACCGCCGCTGGCGCGGGACGGGGCTTCAGCAAGCTTCAATTGTGCCCGTGAAAACCACTTGCAAGCAAGTATACTTCGCTGGAGCGCGCGCGGGACGCCGCCGGCTTTCGCGTCTTCACGGCCCCAAAGTCGGATTTCAGCGAAGCGCGAAACTGCTCATACCCGGCCCCCTGGAACACTTTCACCAGCAAGCCGCCCCCGGGCGCGAGCGCGCGCATGGCGAAATCCAGCGCCAGCTCCGCCAGCGCCATGGCGCGGGGCTGATCAATCTCCTTGGTGCCACTTAGATTGGGGGCCATATCGGAGATTACAAGGTCCGCCTTGCCGCCGCCCAGCAGCGCCAGCACCTTCGCCAACACTTCCGCCTCATTGAAGTCGCCGCGCACGAATTCGACCCCCGCGAGCGGTTTCATCGGCAAAAGGTCAACCGCAATCAACCTGCCCCCGGCGCCGGCCGCTTCCCGCGCCACTTGCGACCAGCCACCCGGCGCCGCGCCAAGATCGACGATGGTCATTCCCGGCCGGATCAGCCGGTCCTTGCGCTGCATCTCGGCCAGCTTGCCGCTGGCCCGGGAGCGGTAGCCCCGCTCGAAGCGCAACTTCACCTGCGGGTCGGAAAAATGCTCTTTCAGCCAGCGTTTGCTGGACTTCGAGCGGCTCACGGCGGGAGGACCGCCAGCTCCCGAAGCAGCGGCGCGGAAACACCGCCAGCCCGCGCGCATACCGAACGCGCGCCATGGCTAGACATGCCGCACACTGTCGATTTCGTATTCGATGTTGCCGGCGGGTGCGCGCACCTCGATTTCCTCGCCCTCGCTCTTTCCCATCAGCGCCCGGGCGATGGGCGAGCCCACCGAGATTTTGCCATTGGCTACATCGGCTTCGTCTTCGCCGACGATTTGATACGTCACACTTTCGTCGGTATCGAGATTGATGAGGGTGATCGTCGAACCGAAGATGACTTTGCCGGAATGTTTGATGCGGGTGATGTCGATCACTTCGGCCTCGGCGAGTTTGCGCTCGATTTCGGTGATGCGCCCCTCGCAGAAACTCTGCTGTTCGCGGGCGGCGTGATATTCGGCGTTTTCGCGCAAGTCGCCATGCTCGCGGGCCTCGGCGATGGCGTTTGAAATGGAAGGACGCACCACGGTTTTCAGATGCTGCAGTTCTTCCCGCAACTTCTTCTCGCCCGCTATGGTCATTGGCACTCTGCGCATGGATGGGCTCCGTCCTGTTTGCCGTGTAGTGGAATGCTGCCCGCTGGAGGGTCAGCCGAGTTCGGCGTGCAATTGCTGGATGGTGTAGACCGACATGTCGTCGCCGAATTGCAAGGCGTCGCAAACCGCGAAGGCCCCGGCGATCGTTGTTGTGCAAAACACGTTGTGGCGCAGCGCCGTGCTTCGGATGGTGGAAGAATCCGCGATTGCCTGCCTGCCCTCGGTGGTGTTGAAGACCAGCTCTATTTCCTTGTTTTTTAGCATATCGACGATATGGGGTCTACCTTCCGCGACCTTGTTGACGCGCCGCACCGGGATGTCGGCCGACTCCAGCACCCGCGCCGTGCCCCGGGTGGCGGCCAGCTTGTAACCCAGGCCCAGCAAGCGGTTGGCGATTTCCACCACATAGGCCTTGTCCGGGTCGCGCACGCTGATGAAGGCTGTGCCCGATTTTTCGATTACGGCGCCGGCCGCCAGCTGCGCCTTGCCGTAGGCTTCGGCGAAAGTGGCGCCGACACCCATGACCTCTCCGGTGGATTTCATTTCGGGGCCGAGAATCGGGTCAACCCCGGGGAACTTGGCGAAGGGAAATATCGCTTCCTTGACGGCGAAGGTGGCGGGGACGATTTCGCGGGTGAATCCCTGTTCGGCCAAGCTCTTGCCGATCATGCAGCGGGCGGCCACCTTGGCCAGCGACACCCCGATGCACTTGGATACAAAGGGAACCGTGCGCGAGGCGCGCGGGTTGACTTCGATCAGATAAACCTCGCCATCCTGGTAGGCCAGTTGGGTGTTCATGAGCCCGACAACGCCAAGCTCCAGCGCGAGGGCGGATACTTGCCCGCGGATGTTGTCCTGCACCGGCTCGGGCAAATTGTAGGGCGGCAGCGAACAGGCGGAATCGCCGGAATGTATGCCCGCCTGTTCAATGTGCTGCATGATGGCGCCGACGATCACGTTGTCGCCGTCGCTCACCACGTCCACGTCGATCTCGATGGCGGCGCTGAGAAAGTAGTCGAGCAGCACGGGGCTTTCGTTGGACACCTTGACCGCATCGTGCATATAGCGTTGCAATTCGCGCTCGTTGTAGACGATCTCCATCGCCCTGCCGCCGAGCACCCAGGAGGGACGCACCACCAGCGGGTAGGAGATATCCCGCGCCGCCCGCAAAGCTTCCTCGACACTGCGCACGGTGCGGTTGGGCGGCTGCTTCAATTGCAACTTTTCAATCAGTTGCTGGAAGCGTTCGCGGTCCTCGGCGCGGTCGATGGCATCCGGCGGGGTGCCGATGATCGGCGCGCCGGCGGCTTCGAGTTGCCGGACGAGGTTGAGCGGGGTCTGGCCGCCGAACTGCACGATCACTCCTTCGGGCTGTTCCAGTTCGATGATCTCGAGCACATCCTCGAAGGTGAGCGGTTCAAAATAGAGCCGGTCGGATATGTTGAAATCGGTCGAGACGGTTTCCGGATTGCAATTGACCATGATGGTCTCGAAGCCTTCTTCGCGCATGGCCAGCGCGGCGTGGACGCAGCAATAGTCGAATTCGATGCCTTGGCCGATCCGGTTCGGCCCACCCCCCAGCACCACGATTTTCCGCCGCGAAGTGGGCCGGGCTTCGCATTCCTCTTCATAGGTGGAGTACATGTAGGCGCTGGTGGAATCGAATTCCGCGGCGCAGGTATCGACCCGCTTGAACACCGGGCGGACGCCAAGCTCGTGGCGTCTGGCCCGGACTTCGTCTTCCCCGGCCCCAAGCACTTGCGCCATGCGCCGGTCGGAAAATCCGCAACGCTTGAGCTGAAGCATCTCTGCGGCGCCGAGTTGCCCGAGTTTCCGCTGCGCCAGCGCCTGTTCCTGTTGCACGAGGTCTTCGATCTGCACCAGAAACCAGGGATCGATGCCCGACAGTCCGGCGACTTTGGCCACGGTCCATCCGTGGCGGAAAGCTTCGGCCACGTACCAAAGCCTTTGCGCGCCGGCTTCGGTCAACTCCCGGGTCAATTTCAGCTTGATGTTGTTGGCGCCCCGGTCCAGTATGGGTTCCAACCCGCAAACGCCCACTTCCAGCCCGCGAACGGCTTTTTGCAGGGATTCCTGGAAGGTGCGGCCGATCGCCATGACTTCACCCACCGACTTCATCTGGGTGGTGATGCGGTCGTTGGCCTCGGGAAATTTTTCGAAGGTGAAGCGCGGGATCTTGGTCACCACGTAGTCGATGCTGGGCTCGAAAGAAGAAGGCGTGACGCCGCCGGTGATTTCGTTGCGCAATTCATCGAGCGTATAGCCCACCGCCAGTTTCGCCGCGACTCTGGCGATGGGGAATCCGGTCGCCTTGGAGGCCAGCGCCGAGGAGCGCGAGACGCGCGGATTCATTTCGATGACCACCAGCCGGCCATCGGCGGGATTGACCGCGAATTGCACGTTCGAGCCGCCGGTTTCCACGCCGATCTCGCGCAGCACGGCAATCGCCGCGTTGCGCATGATCTGGTATTCCTTGTCGGTCAGGGTTTGGGCCGGGGCGACGGTGATCGAATCGCCGGTATGGACGCCCATGGCGTCGAGATTTTCGATGGGGCAAACGATGATGCAATTGTCGTTGCGGTCGCGCACGACTTCGAGTTCGTATTCCTTCCAGCCGATCAATGATTCATCGATCAAGAGCTCGCTGGTGGGAGACAGTTCCAGCCCGCGCGAACAGATTTCCTCGAATTCCTCGCGATTGTAGGCGATTCCACCTCCGCTGCCGCCGAGGGTGAAAGACGGCCTTATGATGCAGGGAAAACCGATTTCGGCCAGCGCGGCGTGAGCCTGGCTCATGTCGCGGGCGATGCCGTGGCGCGGAGTTTGCAGGCCGATGGCGCGCATGGCCTGGTCGAACAGCTCCCGGTCCTCCGCCTTGTCGATGGCCTCGCGGCTGGCGCCGATCAGCTCCACGCCGTACTTTTCCAATACGCCCATGCGATTCAGATCGAGCGCGCAATTGAGCGAGGTTTGACCGCCCATGGTCGGCAACAAGGCATCCGGGCGCTCGCGCGCGATGATCTTCTCGACCATGGGCCAGGTGATCGGCTCGACATAGGTGGCGTCGGCCATGGCCGGGTCGGTCATGATGGTGGCGGGATTCGAGTTCACGAGAATGACGCGGAAGCCTTCTTCCTTCAACGCGCGGCAGGCCTGCACGCCGGAATAGTCGAATTCGCAAGCCTGGCCGATCACTATCGGACCGGCGCCAATAATCAAAATACTGTTGATGTCAGTGCGCTTGGGCATGGCGGCTCATCAACTCGATGAAGCGGTCAAACAGCGGGGCGGCGTCGTGGGGGCCGGGGCTGGCCTCCGGGTGGCCCTGGAAACCGAACGCGGGTTTCTTGCGGTGGGCGATGCCTTGCAAGCTGCCGTCGAACAGCGAGCGGTGGGTGCAGCGCAGACTTTCCGGCAAACTCGACTCATCGACGGCGAAGCCGTGATTCTGGCTGGTGATCAGCACGGTGCCGTCATCCAGATTTCGCACGGGATGGTTGGCGCCGTGATGGCCATGGGGCATCTTCAGCGTGCGCGCGCCGCCGGCCAGGGCGAGCAGTTGATGGCCGAGGCAAATGCCGAACAGGGGAATGCCGCGGTCGAGAAACTCGCCCACGGCGGCGATGGCGTAATCGCAGGGCTCGGGGTCGCCCGGTCCATTGGAGAGAAACACGCCGTCGGGCGCCATGGCCAGCACTTCGCCGGCCGGCGTCGTGGCCGGCACCACGTTCACGGCGCAGCCGCGCTCAGACAACAAACGCAAAATGTTGCGTTTGACACCGAAATCGTAGGCGACCACCTTGAAGCGGCGTTCGGCTGCGGCTTGGTAGCCGGCGCCAAGCCGCCAGCCGCCTTGTTCCCATGGGTAGCTTGCGGCGACACTGACTTCCCGCGCCAAATCCATCCCTTTCAGGCCGGCAAACGCGCGGGCCTCGGCCAGCGCCCGCTCGGCGCCATCGCGTTCGAACTCGGGGCCGGCAAGCAGACAACCGTTCAGCGCGCCTTTTTCCCGCAAAATGCGCGTCAACCGCCGGGTATCGATTCCGGCGATCGCGGTCACCTGTTGTTCGAGCAGAAATTCGGCCAAGGTCTGCCGACATCGGAAACTGCTCGCCAGCAGCGGCAGGTCGCGAATGACCAGACCCGCGGCCCAGACTTTGTCGGACTCGTTGTCTTCTTCATTGGCGCCAGTGTTGCCAATGTGGGGGTAGGTCAAGGTAACGATCTGGCGCGCGTAGGAGGGATCGGTCAAAATTTCCTGATAGCCCGTCATCGCGGTGTTGAAAACGACCTCGCCGCTGCTGCATCCCGGCGCGCCGATGGCGTCGCCTTCGAACAGGGTGCCGTCTTCCAGGGCCAAAATGGCGGTCTTTCGCGGCTTTCGCAATGTTTGCGGCTTGGGCAAATTTCACTCCGCTTGACAGGCTGGCGGCGCTTGAGGCGGGCACAAAAAAACGGAATGGAGATTGCTCCACTCCGCTTTCAAAAACAGCCCCCAAGGGGCCGCTCGAACAGATTCAGCATTCCACATACTGAGCGGGCATTTTAGGAAGATTCTCCGCGCCTGTCCACTTGCACACCGCGGCTTTTGTTGTGGCGCAATGGCTCCGATCCGCCGCCGTCGGGCTTTGGCTTCGATCCGTCGCCGTCGGGCGGTGGATCGAAGCCAAAGCCCGACAGTGATGAATCGGAGTCACAATTTTTCGGTCTCGGCTGCTTACCGCAGGACGTCGCGCATGGTGTAGCGGCCGGGGGGTTTGGGGGCGATCCAGCGGGCGGCGCGGAGGGCGCCTTGGGTGAAAGTCATGCGGCTGCCGGCTTTGTGGCTGATTTCCAGCCGCTCGCCGGGGCCGGCGAAGATCACCGTGTGTTCGCCGACGATGTCGCCGCCGCGCACGGTGGCGAATCCGATGGTTTCGCGGGAGCGCTCGCCGCCAATTCCCTCGCGGCCGTATACGGCGCAGGAGTCGAGGTCGCGGCCGAGGGTTTCGGCGACGGCCCGGCCCATGGCCAGCGCCGTGCCGGAAGGGGCGTCTTTCTTGTGGCGATGATGCGCTTCGACGATTTCGACATCGAAGTCGCCGCCAAGGGTCGCGGCGGCGGTGCGGAGAAGCTCCACTGTCAGGTTGACGCCGATACTCATGTTTGGCGAGTGCAATACGGCGATGTCGGCGGCGGCGCGCTCCAGCAAAGCATAGTGTTCCGCTTTCAGCCCGGTGGTGCCGACCACCAGCGCGCAGCCGCGGCCGCGGCAGGTCTCGACGTGGCTGGCCAGGGCCGCCGGGCTTGTGAAGTCGATCAACACATCGAATTCCGCCTTGCATTGGGCAAGCGAGGCGGTCACGGTCACACCAGCTTTTTGGCCCGCGGCCAGCAGGCCGGCATCGAGTCCGAGCGCCGGATCCGCCGCTTCAACGGTTGCCGCGGCCAGATTGAGCTCCGGGCCAGCTTGCATGATAGCGCCGAGCAGGCTTCTGCCCATGCGCCCGCCAGCGCCGGCAACGGCTAGGTTCAGCATCGGTGGGGGAATTCCGGCAAGACTCAAGCCGCTATGCTAACGCCCGACGCGGGACGCGGCAACAAGACAGCGCGCGCATTCCGTGTTGCGCCGCGGCAATTGGCGCGATCGATTGCATGACTTGGCGCCGCATCGCCCACTTTTAATTTGACGGTTGCCAGTTGCCTTGAACCGCCGCGACAGAGCGTGATGAAAACATGAAGATCATATGTTGATATTGACGGGATAAACAGGCAAACTCGGCGCATAACAATTTCTTGTCACCTTCGTGGGTGGGAATACCCGCGAAATCGATCTCGGCTGTTTTGTTCATGTCCGCACCGGAATTGCCGCCAGAAAACCATCCAGACTTCGACTGGAACAGCTTGCTGGGCGGTTTGTACAAAGATGTTTACCACTTCGCCCTGAAATTGTGCCAGTCCAGGGTGCTGGCGGAGGACCTGGCGCAAGAGACATTTTTGCGCGCCTGGCGCTTCCATCACACCTTGCGCGATACCAAATACGCCAAGGCCTGGTTGTTCAAAATTCTCAAGAACGAAAAAAAGCGCCTGTTCGATCACAAACGGATTGAGTACGTCGGGCTTGATTTCATCGTCGCAAGCGCCGCAAGCGCCCCGCGCGACTTCGAGCCCGAACAGCGCGCCGAATCGCATTTGCTGCGAAGAGCCGTTGCCGAACTGGAGGACAACTACAGCGAACCTTTGACGATGCAGGTCTTCGACGGCTGCACCGGCAAGGAAATCGCCGCCCGCCTGAATCTGAATGGAAACACGGTGATGACGCGTCTGCATCGAGCCAGGGGCAAGCTTTACCGGCACTTCGAGCTTGAAGGTTGATTCCCGCTTCAACTTGCGGCAACTGCTGCCAACATCGTGCCTGGTCTGCCGGCGCACTTCGCATCAGCGCTACAGCATCTGTCCCGATTGCGAGGCCGAACTGCCGTGGTTGGAAGGGGTTTGCCTACGCTGCGGCGAGGCTTTGAACGAGGACGATTCGCAAGCGGCGGAGCAAGCGGCGGAAAAAGTCGAATCGGAAGAGGCCGAAACTGCGCTTTGTTCCCGGTGTCGGCTGGACCCGCCGCCGTTCGAGCGCTGCTTCGCGCCGTTCGCCTACCGTCCGCCGGTGGACAAACTGATCGCCAACTACAAGTTTCACGCCGATCATGCCAGCGGCTACGCACTAAGCAGAATTCTCGCCCGTATCATGGCGCGGCGCTGGCGCGGCGCGCAACGCCCCGACCTGTTGCTGCCGGTGCCCTTGCACAAGGCAAGACTGCGCGCGCGCGGTTTCAATCAGGCGCTGGAAATCGCGAAAGTGCTGGCGGTGGAAAGCGGCACGCCGCTGTGCGCCCGCGGCCTGCGCAAACTGCGTCCGACGCCGCCCCAGACCGAGATGCGCAATGCCCGCCAGCGCGGCGCCAATATTCGCGCAACCTTCGGGATTGCCGAAGGCGGGCGGCTGCGGGCCGCGTATCGGGTCGTGCTGGTGGATGATGTGGTAACGACGATGAGCACGGTGTCGGAATTGACGCGCGTGCTGAAACTGGCCGGCGTGGGGGAAGTTGAAGTTTGCTGCCTCGCCCGGGCGGGCTTGTGATTCCGGCGGCGGTTCGCGCGGCGTAACCATGCCCCGCAAGCCTGCCCCCGGGCCTCGTCCCGCGATGGGTCAGAACTGGTATTTCAGCCTGCCGTAGGCAACGCGCCCGTTTTGATCGAGGATGCGGGTGGCGGAATTGAGAATCTGCATGGTCTTGCGATCAAACACATTCTGGATGCCGAAGGAAATCACGGCGCGGTCGTTTTCGCCCGCCGCCATGCGGTAGCCGTATTCGAGATCCACTGTGGTGATGTTGTCGACCAGGTCGTTGATTTCTTCCATGCCCAGTTCGGACAAATCGCGGGAAGCGTCAAAATAGCGTGTGACCGCGCTCGCGGTATGGTTGCCGAACTCCCAACTCAATTTCAGATTGCCGCGCAGTTTCGAAGGCGCCAAAGCTGTCGGCAACAGGCTGTCTCCCATCGATTCGAGCAGACTCTCGGTTTCGTAAAAGTCCCGCACGTACGTCGCTCTGGTGCTCAAGGTGAACTGGCCGAGGCGATTGGTGTTCCAGGCATAGGCGGCGCCCAGATCGAATCCACTGGCGCGAAGATTCGGCGCGATCGCCAGATTTTGCAGTTTTTGCAGGGGCGCGGCGTCGAATTCGCTGCGCCAGACATTGGTGTCGAGCCGCAGGCCCTCCACCGGCGAGGCTTGCAATCCCAAGCTGAAATTGCGCGTGTCTTCAAGCACGCCATTGCGTGGATCCCGCGTTTCGCCCGACCTTGCCACCTTGATCAGACCGCCGGCATCGTTGGTCAGGCCCACCCGGGAAATGTTGAAGCTGATCTGCTCGCGCGCGTCACTCGCATCCAGAACGAAATCATCCGCCGCGAAATCCTGCGCGAATGCCGAGTGCAGCGGCACCAGCAATCCGAGCGTGGCCGCCCGCAGCGCAAGCAATCTGATTTTTTCAGGAATGGCGAACATCGCTTACGTTCCCAAGCCGCAGCCAATCGGGGCTGTCAATCCAAACAATCCAATCAATCCAAACTATTCAAACTTTGCACCAAGAATACCAATGGATTCGAAACGGGCGAACCGGGAGTCTCGGCACTTCGACATATCAGGCCATACAACGACAACATTTGCAAGAGATACCCGAACGCGGGAGCGCCGGGCGGCTGCGGCGGTGCCGGGGCGGGGGCGTTTGCCGGGGCCGGGCCTACTCCAGCATAGCCACAATGCCCGTGCCGGGCAGGTCCGCCAGCAGGCTGGCGACCGAGCGGGTCTGCCCCGGCGGAATCCAATCCGGGCACAGTTCCGCCAGCGGCGCGAGCACAAA
The DNA here is from genome assembly GCA_965221015.1 of uncultured Pseudohongiella sp. GTDB lineage: Bacteria > Pseudomonadota > Gammaproteobacteria > Pseudomonadales > Pseudohongiellaceae > UBA9145. The sequence continues at coordinate 3,162,016 of OZ244859.1, forward strand.
TTCCCGCTCCGGAAATCGCGGGTGCGGTATTTGCAAGTCCTTGCGATGCACGGTCCTGGCGCCCCAGCAGATTAAGTCGAGGTCGAGGGTGCGCGGGGCATTGGGCGCGGCGCCGCGGCGGCGCCCGAAATCTTGTTCGATGCGCCGGGTTTGCGCCAGCAAGGCCTCCGGCGCGAGTTCCCGCGGCGGCCACAGCAGGGCCACAGCGTTGACGAACTCCGGCGTCCCGGGAGCACAATCGAGGGGCACGGTGCGATACAGCGAAGAGGCCAGCACCGGACGCGTGCTGAGTTCGCCCAATTCCACCAGCGCCCGCCGCAGCATGCGCGGCGGCGGGCCGTGGACACCGGGCAGGTTGGAGCCCAGCGCGACAACCGCGGCGCTCGCAAGCGCCTCCTCAGTCGCGGGCGGCCGCCGAATACTCATGCACGGCGTCCACGAACACCGCCACATGCTCCGGATCGACACCGGGCGTGATGCCGTGGCCCAGATTGAACACATGGCCCGGCCCGGCGCCGTGGGAGCGCAAGATGGCCGCCACTTCCCGGCGGATCACATCCGGCGCGGCGTACAGCACCGAGGGGTCCATGTTTCCCTGCAGCGCCGTCTTGTGGCCGATTCGCGCGCGCGCCTGGCCGATTTCCACGGTCCAGTCCAAACCCACGCAGTGGCAGCCGGTGTCGGCGATTTGTTCCAGCCAGCCCCCGCCCTGCTTGGTGAACAAAATGCAGGGCACGGCGCGTCCCTCGCGCGAGTCGATCAGCCCTTGCAGGATCCGGCGCATGTAGGCGAGGGAAAATTCCAGGTACACCGGCGTGGAGAGGATGCCGCCCCAGGTGTCGAAAATTTGCACCACCTGGGCGCCGGCCCGAATCTGGCCGTTGAGATAGGCGGTGACCGCATCCGCCAGCTTGGCCAGCAGCAGGTGGCAGGCTTCGGGGTGGTTGTAGAGGAATTGCTTGGCGTGGCGGAAGTCCTTCGAGCTGCTGCCTTCGATCATGTAGGTGGCGAGGGTCCAGGGGCTGCCGGAAAACCCGATCAGCGGCACCTTGCCGTTCAACTCGCGCCGAATCAGCGCGACGGCATCCATGACGTAGGCGAGGTCGTCGGCGGGGTCGATCTCGGGCAAGGCTTCCACATCGGCCGGACTGCGAATGGTTTTGCGAAAGCGCGGCCCCTCGCCTTCGCTGAAATACAGCCCCAGGCCCATGGCGTCGGGAATCGTCAGGATGTCGGAGAATAGAATCGCCGCGTCAAAAGGGTAGCGCTCCAGCGGCTGCATCGCCACCTCGCAGGCGAATTGCGGATTCTGGCACAGGCTCATGAAATCGCCGGCGCGTTTGCGGGTGGCGCGGTATTCGGGCAAGTAGCGGCCCGCCTGCCGCATCATCCAAACGGGGGTTGCATCGACGGGCTTGCGCTCCAGCGCCCGCAACATACGATCATTGCTAAGTGTCAAGGTCCTGTTTACTCCCTGCTATCGCGCGCGGTTGATTTCCGCGCGCACGTTGCTGATACGCCGTATCCACGGCTCCAATGCGCCATGGGCTCCGGCGAGTCGCGCCCGCGCGGCCATGGCCGTCTCCCAGTCGGGATACATTCCGTAAACGACCACAAACCAGGGTCTGCGCTCGCGTCGCGTTTCATAATACCCGTGGATTTCGCCAAGCTGCGAGGAGGCAATGAAATCCGCAACGCCCTGCTCGGAACGCGAAGCGAGCAGTTGCACGGTGAAATTGTCCGTGGGCGCGTCCAGCAGCATGCGTTCGAATGCGCTGGGACCGGCGGGTTCGGCGCCGTTCGGCGCCCCGGCCTCGGTCTGTGGCGGGCGCGCGGCGGCGGGCGCGGCGCTGGCTCCAGGCTCCGGCCTGACTGGCACAAGCAGCGATATCTGGCGGGAATCGGCGAGTTCCGGCGCGGAATTCGCCGCGGGTCCGGTTTCGGTCACAGGCCACAACAACAGCACCACCAGCGGCAGGCTGAGCGTGAACGCCCAGCCCAGATAGCGCAATTCCGGGCGATCGATGCCGGCGTCGGATTGCCGCCGCCAGGAGAACAGTCGTCCCACCGCCGGCACCTCGTCGCTGTTCAGCAGCCCGGCGGTGAGCGCATTGATATTCGCCGGCACCCCCGCGGACTGTTGCAACAGGTCCAGTCCGGCCTGGGAAGACAGCGGCAAACGCTTCTTGTAGCCGGCCCGGGCAAGTTTCCAATGGATGTATTGGGCGGTCTCTACCCGATTCAGCGCCGGCAGCTCGTGGGCAACCAGCCTGTCCTGGTAGCGCGGGCGCAGAAATTGCCGCAACATCTCCCGCAGTTGCTCCTCGCCAAACAGCACCAGTTGAATCGTCGACCAGCGGTTCGCCAGCAAGCGTTGCACGAGTTTCATGCCGTCGGAACCCATTTCGTGGGCATCATCGATGACAAACAGAATCGACTTGCCCGCGCGCCGCAAGTCGATGGCGCGTTCATCGAGCAAGGCGAGGCCCCGCCGGCCATCGGCGGGCGGGTCTATATCCAGTTGCCGCAGCAGCCCGCCCAACAGGCTTTGCGCGCTGGTGAAAAGATCCACCGACAGCAGCACCGGTTTGCAATCGCCGCGCACACACTCGCACAGGCGTCGGGCGAGCCGGGTCTTGCCGCTGCCGCGCGGGCCGACCACGGCATGGAGCGCAATCCGCCCGCGCCCGCTGTCGAGCAACTTGGCGATGATGCTTTCCCGTTCGCCGCCGCCGAAAAAGTCATCCCGCGGCGCGTGCCCGCCGGGCGCGTCATGAAAAGGGTCGTGGGCAAGACGCAGTTTTCGCACGTATGCGTTCATGTTTCACCGGCAAAGATCGGCGCCCGCCGTCAAGGTTTGCTCGAGCAGCGGGCGCGGCACGTCATCGGCAAGCACCGCTTTGCCGATCCCCCGCAACAAGATGAAGCGAATACGGCCCTGCTCGGCCTTTTTGTCCGAGGACATCAATTCAATATAGCGGTCAATACCTATATCGGCAGGTGGAATCACGGGCAAACCCAAATCATGCTCCAGCAGCGAGCGGATTTCCCGCGCCGCGGCCGCCTCCAGCCAGCCCAGGCGGCGCGAGAGATCCGCAGCCATCACCATGCCCGCCGCAACCGCCTCGCCATGCAGCCAGCGGCCGTAGCCGCTTGCGGCTTCGATGGCGTGGCCAAAGGTGTGGCCGAGATTGAGCAAGGCGCGAACCCCCGCTTCGCGCTCGTCGTCGGCGACGATCGCGGCTTTCGCCCGGCAGCAGTGCGCCACGGCCTCGGCGAGGGGCTCCCCATGCAATGCCAGCAAGCCCCCGGCGTTGCGCCGCAACCAATCAAAAAATCCACGGTCGTTGATGAGGCCGTATTTCACTACTTCGGCCAGCCCCGCCTTGACTTCCCGGGTTGGCAGCGTCTCCAGCGCGGACGTGTCCGCGATGACGCAGGCGGGCTGGTGAAACGCGCCGATCATGTTTTTGCCCAGCGGGTGATTGACGCCGGTCTTGCCGCCCACGGAGGAATCGACCTGGGCCAGCAGGGTGGTGGGCATTTGAACATAGCGCACGCCGCGCAGCCAGGTGGCGGCGGCGAAACCCGCCAAATCGCCGATCACGCCACCGCCGAGGGCGATCAAGGTGGATTTGCGGTCGATTTTCGCCGCCATCAATTGATTAAAAATCTGCGTGAGGCTTTCCAGGTTCTTGTAGCGCTCTCCGTCGGGCATGATGATCGGCGTCACATTGAGCCCTTGCAGGGTTTGCATGACCCGGTCCAGATAGAGCGGCGCGACTATTTCGTTGGTGATGATTGCGGCGCTTCTCCCCTCCAGCGCCCGGCGCAGCGCGGCGCCGTCGGCAAGCAGGTTCGGGCCGATATGTATCGGATAGCTTCGCTCGCCCAATTCCACCCTGACTTCAAGCATGGCAGAGCCTCAACTTTCGCGGCCGCGGGACGCGCGGAAGCGGTCCAGTTCGCGTTGTATCGACTGGCCCACGAGCCGCGCCTTCTGGCGTTTTCCCTCGACCTGGAAATGCGCCAGTTCCCGGTAAATCGGGTGGCGAATCGCGTGCAGCTCGCGCAAGCGTTGTTCGCGGTTCGTACCCCGCAGCATGGGCCGGTTGGCGTCCTTCAGCCGCCGGCGCAATTGCGCTTCCAGCGCGACGTGGAGGTAGACAACGATGCCCCTTTCCCGCAACAGGCGCCGGTTTTCGGGGTTGAGCACGGCACCGCCGCCGGTTGCGAGCAAAACGCCGCGGCGCGCGGTCAGGCGCTCGATCATGCGCGCTTCCCGCTGCCGAAACCCGGCTTCCCCTTCCACGTCGAAAATCCAGGAGACGCTGGCGTTGGCGGCCTTTTCGATTTCCTCGTCGGCGTCGAGGAATTCCAGGCCGAGCTCCGGCGCGAGCAATCTGCCCACCGTGGTCTTGCCGGCGCCCATGGGGCCGATCAGAAACACGTTGCCGCTGTCATTCATGAACAGTCGCGCGCGGCGTCGTGCCCGGCGCGTGCCGCCGGGTTGCCGGTGCTGGATGCTGGAAGCGAAAGCATTTGGCGCGCAATGGTAAAACATTCCGCGCCCAATTCCATCCCGGCCCGGCGCCGCGGGCGCGCGGGCCGCGGGCGTCAGGGAACGGCGGGAATCACCCCGGGAGTGATGAAAATCAGCAATTCGGTGCGTCTTGTGTCGGCGATGGTCCGCTTGAACAGCCACTCCAGGTAGGGAATGTCGCCGAGCACCGGTGTTTTGGACTCGATGGTGGTCGCTTCTTCCCGGAATACGCCGCCGAGGACGATGGTTTCGCCATCATCGACCAAAGCGCTGGTGATGACTTCGTTGGTGTTGATCGAGGGCACGCCCACAGCGCTTGGCGAGATCGAATCCTGGCGGATTTCGAGTTGCATGTTGATTTGTCCGTTCGGCGTGATTCTGGGTGTTACCCGAAGCAACAAGACGGCGTCTTCGAAGGCCGTGACCGAGCCCCCCGCGGCGCCGCCGGCCTGGGATTGGTAGGGAATTCTCACGCCGGAGCGAATTTCGGCGGTAACCTTGTCCTGGGTCGTCACTTTGGGCCTGGCGACGATTTCGCCGTTGCCGCTGCTTTCGATGGCGGCAAGTTCGAGTTCGATCAGATCGCTGTTGCCGCTGTAGCCGATTGTGAAGGAAGTGCCAACACCCATGCCCAAGTCCAGCGCCAGGGCGTCTTCGGCCAGCACAGGCGCAGCGCCGCTGGCCAGGCCGTAGCGGAAGCGCCCCGCCGGCTCCGATGCGCCCGCGGCGCCCCAGCGCACACCGAATTCGCGCGAATAATCGGTGGAAACATTGACGATGCGGGCTTCAATCAGCACCTGGCGCACGGGGACATCGAGGATTTCCAGCAGTTCCGCCACGGCGGCAAGATTTTCCGCCAGATCGCGCACAATCAAGGTGTTCGTGCGGATGTCCACCGATGCCGAACCGCGGGTTGAAAGCAGACCCGCGGACGGGGGCTCACCGGCGGTGGCGTCCACCTGGGCGGCGCCGGAACCGAGCACGAGTTCGAGCAATGCCGGCGCTTCGGCGTAATTCACTTGAAACAATTCGGTGAACAAGGGCAGGGACGCCAGCTCCTGGCGCGCCGCCTCCAATTCCCGCTCCCGCTGCAAGGCCATTTCCTCGGCGCTGGTCACGTAGAGGATGTTTCCTTCCAGTCGATAAGCCAGATTTCCGGCCCGCAACACCAGGTCCAGCGCCTCCGCCCAAATGACGTTTTCGAGTTGCAAGCTGATATTGCCGGCCACGGCGTCGCCGGCAACGAGATTCAGGTTTTGCTCATCGGCCAGAATCTGCAAGGCCGCCCGCAGCGGCACGTCGCGCAAGGAAAGCGAGACCGTCGCCGTGGCGGGCGCTTGCGCATCATCCTGCTGCTCCTGCGCATCGTCCTGCTGCGCCCGCGCCGCGGACAGGACAGCGCCAGCCAGCCACAATGCCGCGATTATGGCGCAATGTCTGAATGACAATCGGAATGAAAAGGCTTTGCCATCGTTCATGGTTCCCGCTCCCAGCGCAGCAGGAGTTCGTTTTGCGCCATTGCGCCGTTTTCGTCGCTTGTCCATACCATCAACTCCAAACCAATATCTGTCACACGCCGCACAAGCCCCCGGCCCGCACCAATGGAATCGCCCTTCCCGACCCGATGCACGGCGCCGGAAGGGTCGCGCAGCAAGGCGGTCCGGCTTTGCCCATCGTCGATCAGGCCCACCAGGTGAAGTTCCCGCACGGGAAATTGCCAGGCCGGGTTTTCTTCGCCATCCGCAGCATCGCCGGCCGCTGGGAGCCGGGATTCTTCCGACGGGGGCTGGGCCAGCGCCGCGAAAGGATTGCGCCAGGTTGGGGCGGAATAAATGGGTGCCGGCGGCGCTTCCAGCACTTGCAAAAGCGCCGCCAGCTCGGTGGGGCTTGCGGGAGCGGCGGCGTCAACGCTGCCCGCGCCGGGCTCTTGCGCTGGGGAAGCTTGCATCAGGGGCCGATACCGGTAAGCCGATATCCGCAATTGCAGCGCCAGTTCCTCCACCTGAGTCGGCGGGGTTGTGCCGCCCAGGGAAAAATCATGCAAAGTGACAATGCGGCCGAGGCCCGCGAGGCCGCTGAAAAAGGCGCCAATCTCGTGAAAACCGCCGCTGAGGCGAATGTCGATGGGTTGTTCGGCATAATGCGCGCGGTCAAGTTCGGCGCCCAGCCGAATGGCGTCGAAGCGCAAGTTCAGCTTCCGGCCCAGCGCGGCGATTTCATCGATCAGTGCCGGAATTTCGCTTTCGTAAGGCAACCGGCGCAGCATCAACATATAGGGCGTTTCCAGCTCCCGCGCCTGCTGCCGAATCGTTTCCAATCCGGCGACGCCGCTGGCGAGCCGCCCGAGTTCCGCGGCCCGCTCGGCTTGTTGCCGGCCAAGCCGCGCCTCGCGCTCGCGCAGGTCTTTCAGGCGCAGTTGATAGCCGGCGGCGAGCAGCAGGCCGGCAAGCAACACCAGGACCATGAATTTGACCGCAAGCGGCCAGGCGCCGCTTTCCCGTGGCGCGGCCAGTTCGCGCCAATCGAATTCGCGCAGATCGCGCAGGATTCCCGCAATCCAGGACATAATCTCTCAATCTCCTGTTTCGTCCAGCACCAGCAAGAGACGAAAACGCAACAATTGCGGCGCGGCGCCCTCGGAATCCGCACCGCCGACATTGACAAGCCGCGCTTCGGCAAAACTGTTTGATGCTGACAGCATGCGCATCAATTCGGCGACGGCGGCATGGGACAGCGCGAAACCTTCCAGGCGCAGTTCGCCATCCGCGCGCTCCAGCCGCTGATAGTGGGCTTCCGCCGGCAGCGCCTGGGAAAGCTCGGCAAGCACCCGCGCCGGCAAGGCGCGACTGCGCTGCAAAGCGCTCAACACGCGCATATGCGATGCGGCCTGGGATTGTTCCCGGCGCAGTCTGGCCGCTTCGGCACCATGCCCGGCAAGCAGCGCGATCTGCGCCCGCAAGCTTTCAATCGCGGCGGCGCGGGCGGTGATACGGGCATTCAGGCCCCGTTCGAGCGCGGTGATTAGCAAAAGCGCAAGCAAAGCCGTGGCCACCAGCGAGGCCAGCAAGCGCCGCCGGCTCGCGGCGCGCCGCCGTTCTCTAAAGGGCAGCAGATTAATCATGGCCAAAATCCCCCATGGAACCTTCCGCCATGGCCAGACCAGCGGCCAGCAGCAAACTTGGCGCGACACTCCCCAAACGCGCGTTGAAGGCGGCGGCAAATGGATTGGCAGCGCTGACCGGTAGCGCCAGCAAATCGCCGGTCCGCTCCGCGGCACCGTCGGCGCAGGCCATGCCGCCGCACAGATGCAGGCTTCGCACCCGCCCATGGCGCGAGGAGGAATGGAACAATTGCAATGCCTGGGCGATTTGCTCCGCCATCGCAGCCGGAAAAGACCCGCTCGTACGCCAGGCTTGCGCCTGGCCGGCGGCGGCCTGCTCGGCGTTGTAGACGCTCCGCCCATTGGCCAGCACATGCAGTCGAACCGCGCCCGCGCCGAGGTCGGCAATCGCGACCAGTGCTTGACTGTCCGGCTTGTCCGCCAGCAGCCGCCACGCCCGCTCGATGGCATGGTGTTCCGCATCCACCGCGGCGGCGCGCAGCCCGGCGCATTCGACGGCCCGCGCGCGGGAGTCGACAAGTTCCTTGCGGCACACTGATAGCAAGTGCGTCCCGCCGGCGCTGTCAGGCGCCGGAAGTCGCTTGAAATCAAAGCGCACTTCGTCAATGGAGTGTGGAATGTAGCGGTCGGCCTCAACCAGGATTTGCGCTTCGACTTCCGCGTCCGACATTTCCGGCTCCAGCGCGAGCGTGCGCCGCATGACCTTCGCCGCGGGCACGGCGCTTATTGCGCATCCGCCCCGCGCGCGCAAGCGGGCCGCGGCTTTGGCGATGCGGCGGCCGACCGCTTTCGGGTCGCGAATGACGCTGTCGACAACCGCGCCCGTTGGCAACGGCTCGATAGCGTAATCCGGCGCGCTACCGGCGCGCCCGGGCCAGCGCAGCAGTTTCACCGCGCGCGAACCGATGTCCACGCCCAAGGGTCTCCGGGCCGCGCCCGGAACGGGAATTCCGCGCAGGAGTTTGTGCATTCGAAATAGCATTGCGGCAAGCTCAATGATGTTCCTGTGCAAAGGTGTAGAAACAACTCGGCGAAAATGCCAAATTTTGCTGAAAAATTTTGTTTGCACCGGCGCCGGCGGCACAAACCACCGGTTTTTGCCAGCCCGTGGACGGTGGCGCTTTCCAAGCCGGGGATGACAGCGGCTGGCTGCAACATGGCTGCGGGAATCGGCTGGCGGAAGGATTGCCGGACGGCACGAAAATTGGCGCAAATGGCGGATTCGGCGTGTATACTTGATCTATTGCGCCGCTTGCAGATTCCCCGGCGAAGCGCCCGGAAGGGTGTTGAATCCTTGCGGCGGCACGGGGAGCGAAGTGGACACCAGATTGAAACTTTTTGCGAAGTTTTTCGACAAGCCCTATGCAATGCCTCTGCTGAAGTGGGGAGGCCTGTTTTCGCTCGCCGGTTTGGCGGGCGTGTGCATGGTCGCTTCGGCGGCGTACCTGTATCTGGCGCCGCTGTTGCCCTCCGCGGAAACCTACCGCGATGTGCAATTGGAAACCCCTTTGCGCATCTACACCTTGGACTTGCGCCTGATTGATGAAATCGGCAACCGCCGCGACCCGGTGGAGTTTGAGGACCTGCCCCAGGTGTTGATCGATGCGCTGATCGCCACCGAAGACGTCCGCTTCTACTCGCACCCCGGAGTGGACATTCAAAGTTTGCTGCGTGGTTTTTATGGTTTTGTGACCGGCAACCGGCTCGGCGGCGGCAGCACCATCACCATGCAACTGGCGAACAATCTCTCATTCGACAGCGACAATGTTTACATCCGCAAATTCAAGGAAATTCCTTTCGCCTTGCAGATTCAGCGTGAGTTGACCCGGGAGGAAATCCTCACCCTGTATCTGAACACGATCTATTTCGGCGCCGGCGCCGACGGCATCGGCGCGGCGGCGTCGGTGTACTACGGCAAGGAAGTCGACGAGTTGACGCTGGCGGAAGCGGCGATGATGATCTCGCTGTTGCCCTGCCCCTCAGCCTGCAATCCATTGGCCAACCCCGAGCGCGCCATACTCCGCCGCGAAACCCGGCTCTTCAACATGCTCAAGGAAGGCATGATCGGGCAGGAACAATACCAAACCGCCAGGGGCATGCCGGTTACCGCCAGCAGGAGCAGCCGCAATATCGAAGTGGCGGCACCCTATGTCGCGGAAATGGTGCGCCAGCAGTTGTATGACCAATACGGCGAGGATGCCTATACCCAGGGTTTCGAGGTTGTCACCAGCATAGACGGCGACAAACAGATGATGGCGCGCAAGGCGCTGATCGACGGCCTGGAAGATTATTACGACCGGCGCCACGGCTATCGCGGACCAAGCGCGAATTATCCGCCCGAGCCGCAGGACCCCGAACAGCAATGGCTGGCTGAACTGCAAGCTGTTCCCACCTACGGCAATCAATCGCCCGCCATCGTCACCGCGGTGCGGTCCCGCTCCTTTTCCGCCTTGCTGCGCACGGGAGAAACCATTGAGGTGCCCTGGGAGGGAATCCGCTGGGCCTATCAATTCCGCAATCGCAACGAAGCCTGGCCCCCGCCCCAGGCCGCCGGCGACGTGGTGGCTGTGGGCGACCTCATTCGCGTGCGCCAGGTGGAAGAGGAATGGCACCTCGGACAAGTGCCCGACATCCAGGGGGCGCTGGTGTCGGTCTCGCCCAACGATGGTTCGATTCTGGCGCTGGTGGGCGGTTACGATTTCCGCCTAAGCCAGGTGAACCGGGTAACCACGCCAAGGCCGCCCGGATCGAATTTCAAGCCGTTCCTGTACGCCGCGGCGCTTGCCAACGGCTTCTCGCCTTCCAGCAGGATCAATGACGCGCCTTTGATCCGCGGCGACTACCGGCCCCGCAATTACGAGAATAATTTTCTCGGCCCGATCACCTTGCGCCACGCCCTGCGCGAGTCGCGCAATGTGCCCGCGGTGCGGCTCTACGATCAGCTCGGTTCGGATACCGTGCTTCCCTACATCGGCCGATTCGGATTCGCGACCCACAACTTCCCCAGAAGCGACCTGACCGTGGCGCTGGGCAGCCAGGACACCCAGCCATTGGAAATCGTCGCCGGCTACGCCGCCATCGCCAATGGCGGCTACAAGGTCGATCCCTGGCTGGTGCGGCAGATTTCAAATCTCGCCGACGGCGTGGTCTATCGCGCCGAACCAATGCTCGCTTGCGACGACTGCGCGGTGGATGGCGGCGGCGGATTGCCGCGCGCCGAACCGGAGCGCATTATCGATCAGCGGGTTGCCTTTATTCTTGGTTCTATGTTGCGCTCGGTGATCGAGAGCGGCAGCGGCGCGCGGGTGCAGCGCGAAATCGGCCGCTCCGACCTGATGGGCAAGACCGGCACAACCAACGGCCCGCGTGAATTGTGGTTTTCCGGTTTCAACCGAAATATCGCCACTACCGTATTCGTCGGTTTCGACCAGCCCGAGCCGCTCGGCGAAACCGAGCAGGGGGCGACGGTGGCCGTGCCCATCTGGATCGACTACATGGAACAGGCGCTGGAGGGCGAACCGGAAGCGAGCCTCGGTCGCCCGGACGGAATCGTCGACCGCTTGATCGACGCCGACAGGGGAACACCCGCCATGCCCGGCGACCCGAACGCGGTATTCGAGTTTTTCCTCGCGGAAAACGCGCCCGACACCGGCGCGAGGCAGGTCATCGGATCGGACTCGGGCAATGACGAGCAGCAGCCGCTCAGCACCGAGACGATTTTCTGAAAACGGTGCCCGCGAACGATGGAATCTCGCGAAGTTTGCGGCAGTTCCCAACCGGCCGCGGCTTCAGATTCGACGGTCGCCAAAGCGGCGCTTGAAGCGGTCCACCCTGCCGCGGGAATCGAGAATCTTCTGTTTGCCGGTGTAGAACGGGTGGCACTGCGAACAAACTTCTATGAGGATGTCCTTGCACAGCGTCGATCGGGTTTCGATCACATTGCCGCAACTGCAAGTCGCCTTGATGCGCGCGTATTCCGGGTGGATGGCGGTTTTCATGGGAGCCAGACTCAAAATTTTCAGGTACTGCTATTCGCTTTGGATTCGGGGCGTCCGCGTTGGCCGGCCAGTCTTTCCCGGGCCAGTCTTTCCCGGGACGGGCCCCGCGAGGCGCGCATTGTAACAAACCCGAGCGCACAGGCAACAAGCCCGCCGCAAGCTTCGGCATTCCCGCCATACCAGCGCCGCGCCGCGGCTCAGGTTTCGATTTTGATTTTTTCGTGGTTGCGGACGACTTCTTCCATGATGCGGCGAAACAATTCCCGCACCAGCGAAGGTTCGAGCTTGTGGGATTCGCTCAGGGCGTCGAGCGCCTTGAGCTTTTGCTCCTCGCGCGCCACGTCCTGCGCGCTCATGTCGCGTCTGGCCTTGAGCAAACCCACTTCGTGGGTAACCTTGAACCGCTCGCGCAGCAGTTCGATGATGCGCTGATCGATTTCGTCGATCCGGCGCCGGCTTGCGACCAATTCGTTTGGAATGGACTCGTTCGCTTTCATTGCAGTCTTTCCAGCGTGCTCCCCGGCGGAATTTGTCCGCGGTTTCCAACCCGTACCGCTTTGTCCGGCGCCGCGCTTGTCCGCGCGGCACTTAGCACTTACCATGCCGCGACGCGCACGATTGGCTTCATGCATGCAAGACAGAGAGGACTCCGACCCCGGCACACCCGTCCTGCGTGTCGCCGTTCCGTTGCCACTGCGGCAAACGTTCGATTACCTGCCGCCGATGACGGGAAATTTTACTGAATTAGCGCCCGGCTGTCGCATCGCGGTACCGTTCGGCCGCCGCAAGTTGATCGGTTTTGTGCTGGAGACCGCGGCGCGCAGCCGAATCCCGCGGCATCAATTGAAGGCGGCAACCAGGCTGATCGATTCCCGGCCGCTGTTCCAGCGCGAGTTGTTCGATTTGTTGCTGTGGAGCGCCGAATATTACCGCCACCCCATCGGCGAGGTGTTGGCGGCGGCGCTGCCGGCGCAATTGCGCCGCGGCAAGCCGCTCTATGCTGAAGAGTCTTGCTGGTTGGCCGCGGCCGGCCCAGAGGCGCTGACCGCCCGCGCCGGGCGGCGGCGGGAACTGCTTGCCTTCCTGGCGCGGCGCAGCCCCGTCACCCGCGCCGAACTCGACGAGGCCGGCTTCAGTCAGGCATTGTTGCGCCGATTGGTGGCCGATGGCCTTGCGCGCAAACAATCCAAAACCGCGCCGCCCGAACCGCCTTTCCCTCCCTGGCGCGATGAAATCCATGACAAGCCGGCGCTGAACCAAGAGCAGGAAGCCGCCATTGCGCGATACCGCGCGGCGGGCGAGGGTTTTCGCTGCGCATTGATCCACGGCGTAACCGGCTCGGGCAAGACCGAAGTCTACCTGCGCCTGATGGAAGAAGAACTCCGGGCCGGACGTCAATGCCTGCTGCTTGTGCCGGAGATTGGCCTCACTCCGCAATCCATCAGCCGGGTCCGGCGCCGTTTCGCCCTGCCGCTGGCGGTTTTCCATTCCGCCTTGAGCGAAGGAGAAAAATTGCGCGCCTGGCGGCGGGCGGCCGAAGGCAGCGCCGCGATTCTGATTGGCACCCGTTCGGCGGTGTTCACGCCCATGGCGCGACCGGGAATCATCGTCGTCGACGAAGAGCACGACGCCTCCTTCAAGCAGCAGGATGGATTCCGCTATTCGGCCAGGGACCTTGCGGTGATGCGCGCGCGGAAGGAGAACATCGGCGTGGTGCTCGGTTCCGCGACGCCCAGCCTGGAAAGTTTCCACAATGCCGAAACGGGCCGCTTCCTGCGGCTGGAATTGCCCAATCGCGCCGCGGGCTCGGCGCCGGCGGCCTTGCACGCTATCGATGTCGCCAATGAACCGCTGCCCAGCGGCTTGTCGGAAATCGCCCTGGTGAAAATCGCGCAACATCTTGAGGCGGGCAATCAGGTGCTGGTGTTCATCAACCGCCGCGGTTTCGCGCCGGTTCTGCATTGCCCCCTGTGCGGCTGGATGGCGAAATGCGAAAACTGCAGCGCCTATCTGACGGTGCATGCCCAGCCGCCGTGTCAACGTTGCCATCATTGCGAGTCGAAGCGGCCTGTGCCGGATCAATGCCCGGTCTGCCGCCAGCGCGAATTGTCCACCTTCGGCTTCGGCACACAACAAATCGAGCGCTTTCTGCAAAGGGAATACCCGTCAACCCCGGTGCTGCGCATCGATCGCGACACCACCCAGGGCAAGGACAAATTCGAACAATTGCTGGCCGATGTGGACCAGGGCAAACCCGCCATCCTTATCGGCACCCAAATGCTGGCCAAGGGGCACCATTTTCCCGGCATTACCCTGGCGATTGTTGTCAATGCCGACGGCGGGCTTTTTTCGCCGGATTTCCGCGGCCAGGAGCAAATGGCCCAGACCATCATCCAGGTCGCCGGGCGCGCGGGTCGCGACAGCGACCGCCCGGGCGAGGTGCTGGTGCAAACGCGGCACAAGAACCACGCGACCTTGGAAAAAATCCTGCGGGCGGATTACGCCGACTTTGCCCGGCACTTGCTTGCCGAGCGGCGCGCCGCGTCGATGCCGCCGTTCAGCCACCTGTGCCTGCTGCGCGCCGAAGCCGGCGACAGAAAAGCGGCGCTGGGATTGCTGCGCAAGGCGCGCGGCCTGATTGAACCGCCGGCGCGCGAGGCGCGGGTGCAATTGACCGGCCCATTGCCGGCGCCGATGGAAAAGCGGCAATCCCGTTATCGCATGCAATTGCTGCTGCGCGGCAAGCGCTCCAGTTTGCGCGGCTTGCTTGCGCATTTGCTGCCGCGGCTCGACAGTTTGCCCGCGGCGGGCGATACCCGCTGGCATATCGATGTGGATCCGATAGATTTGCTTTAGCGCCGCGCCACCGCCTTGGCGATTCCGCGTTGGCGCAGATTTCACTTCAGTGGCCGACACTATAAAATGCGGCGCAGGCAAACTTTCCGCCAGGCCGGAACCGCGGCGGCGGCTTCGTTGCCCCAGCCCGGCAAGGCAAAACAAGGCGCGGCAAGGCCAGGCGAGACAAAATGACGGCGCGGAAAAGCGACAAAGACAGGCGCAACCGACCGGGAAAGACCCAATGACGGCAAAGAAATCACAAGCGCTCCCGATCGGCATTTTGTTGCTGGCGCTGGCGGCTTCCGTCGCATTGCTGGTGTACCTGCTGCTCGCGCCAACGGATTCGGGCGACACGGCGGAAGCGCCGGGCGGCGCCGGGGATGCCGGCGGCGCGGTCGAATTCGAGTTCTACGAGCGTTTGCGGCAAAACGAAGTTCGGGTCAATGATCCCGTTGCCGAACAGAGCGCGCCAAGCGAACCCGCTCCCATCGACATCGAACAATTGGCCGAACAATTGACCCAGGACGCACCGGCTTCGCTGGAAACGGCAAGCAGGGCGCTGGAGCAGCTCGCGGAAGCGATTGTCGGCGGGCTGGACACGCCCGTGCCCGACCCCGTCGCCGCGCCGGAACCACTGCCGCCGGTGCCGGAGCCGCCCCGACTCGATACGGAAATCGTCCTGGCCGCGCCAGCGCCTGCGGAAACCGGCGACCCAGCGGAGCCGACGCGGGAGGAGCGCGCCGACGCGCCCGGCACGGTATTGCAGTCGGGCGCATTCCGGCGCCGGGAACTCGCGCTTTCCGAACTCGAACGGCAGCGCGATCTTGGTTTCGACGTTGAAATCCTGCAACGCCCCGGCCAGGACGGACCCTTGTTTCTTTTGCAATCCGGGCCCTACCCCTCGCTGGAGAAGCTGGAAGAAGCGGAAATGGTTTTCCGCCTGCACAATGTCGCCACCGCGAGGCTGCGTTGATTTTTGCGCCAATACCCCAACCTCTAGCGCGTCTGGATTTGCCACAGTGCGGCGGCAATTCTGATCGTGGCGACGAGATCTTGCGAATGCGCACAGGATGACCGTTTTCCCGTCATACCGCGCGCAGCGAAGCAAAGTCGCGGAATCTTGCCGGCCCAATGAGAATTACACCCGCCGCCCACCGATTGCGGCGCGCTGCAAACCGCAAGCTCGAGCGGTTGCTTGCACCGAAGGAAGTCATGGAACCATGCCGTCGTGAATCAATTTAAAGGCACAACCGTTGTTTCGGTGCGCCGCGCCGACAGCGTGGTTATCGGCGCGGACGGACAGGTCAGTTTGTCGGACACCGTGCTCAAGGGCAATGCGCGCAAGGTGCGCACCTTGCACAAAGGCACTGTGCTGGCCGGTTTCGCCGGCGGCACCGCCGACGCTTTCACCTTGTTCGAGCGGTTTGAAGCGCAACTGGAGCAGCATCGGGGCAAATTGCTCCGGGCCTCGGTGGAATTGGCGAAGATGTGGCGCACGGAAAGGTCGCTGCGCCGGCTGGAAGCGCTGCTGCTCGTCGCCGACCGGGAATCCTCCTTGCTGATTACCGGCAATGGCGATGTGATCGAACCGGAAGACTCGCTGATCGCCATTGGTTCAGGCGGCAATTACGCGCTGGCGGCGGCGCGTGCGCTGCACCGGCATACCGAACTTTCCGCCCGCGAAATCGTCGAGCGCAGCCTTGGCATCGCCGCCGACATTTGCGTCTACACCAACCACAGCCTGTGCATCGAACAACTGGAACTCTCAGGCTGAGTGTTCAGCCGTTCCGGCGGGAGCCGTATTTTCATGTCCATGATGACCCCGAGAGAAATCACTTCCGAACTGGACAAGCATATTGTCGGCCAGAACGATGCCAAGCGGGCGGTCGCCATCGCGCTGCGCAATCGCTGGCGCCGCTTGCGCCTCGACGAGGAAATGCGCGAGGAGATCACCCCCAAGAACATCTTGATGATCGGCCCCACCGGAGTTGGCAAAACCGAAATCGCCCGCCGGCTGGCGCGGCTTGCGCGGGCGCCGTTCATCAAGGTGGAAGCGACCAAATTCACCGAAGTCGGCTATGTCGGACGCGATGTGGACTCGATCATCCGCGACCTGGTGGACGAGGCGATCAAGATGCTGCGCGAGGCCGAAGAGCAAAAAGTGCGCAATGTTGCGATGGACCGGGCCGAAGAGCGGATACTGGATGTGTTGGTGCCGCGGGCCAGGGAACAGGAGGCCGCCGAGCGCGATGCCAACGCCCGCGCGCGGCAGCACTACCGCAAGAAATTGCGCGAAGGCGAACTGGACGAGCGCGAAATCGAACTGCAATTGGCGGAACAGCCGCCGGGCGTGGAAATCATGGCGCCCCCGGGGCTGGAAGATATGACCAGCCAACTGAAGACCATGTTTTCCAACATGAACAGCGGACGCAAGAGGACGCGGCGCATGCCCGTGGGCGCCGCGCTGAAAGCGGTGACCGAAGAAGAACAGTCGAAGCTGATCAACGAGGAAGACATTCGCGGCCGGGCGGTTTCCGTCACCGAACAGACCGGCATCGTCTTTTTGGACGAAATCGACAAAGTGACCAACCAACACGAATTGACCGGCGCCAGCGTCTCCCGCGAAGGCGTGCAACGCGACTTGCTGCCCTTGATCGAAGGCTGCACGGTCAAGACCAAATACGGCATGGTGCGAACCGACCACATCCTGTTTATCGCCTCGGGCGCCTTCCATTTTTCCAAACCGTCGGACCTGATTCCCGAATTGCAGGGCCGGCTGCCGATCCGGGTGGAATTGAACGCGCTTTCGGTTGAGGATTTCCAGCGCATTTTGACCGAACCCGACGCCTCGCTGACCGAGCAATACCAGGCCCTGCTCGGCAGCGACGGCCTGCGTCTGAACTTCGCCGAAGACGGCATTCAAAAGATCGCCGAAATCGCCTGGCGCGTGAACGAGCGCACCGAAAACATTGGCGCGCGGCGCTTGCATACGGTGATGGAACGGCTGCTCGAGGAAGCATCCTTCGGCGCGCCGGATATGGCGATTGGCGCCAGCGGCGAACTCGTCATCGACAGCAACTACGTGGAAAAGCAGTTGCGCGAATTGGCCCAGGACGAAGACCTCGCGCGCTACATTTTGTGATGGCCGCCCGGGTTCCTTCAGGCATCGAGCTGCACGCCGGCTCTTCGGTGCTGGAAATCCGCTACGAGGGCGGCGGCGATTGCCGGCTGGAAGCCGAATTCCTGCGCGTGCACTCCCCCTCGGCCGAAGTGCGCGGCCACGCCGCCGGCCGCGAAGTGTTGCAAACCGGCAAACGCGAAGTGCGCCTGACCGGCGTCGAAGCGGTCGGCAATTACGCCATCAAACTGATTTTCGATGACGGCCACGACAGCGGCATCTATAGCTGGGAGTACCTGCATGAGTTATGCTCGCGCAAGGACGAGCTGTGGCGCGGCTATCTGGACCGGCTGCGCAAAGCCGGCGCCAGTCGCGAACCCCGGGAGGACGGGAACTCCGGTGTGCAAGTATTGAAATTCAGGCCACCCCCATGAACGAGCCCGTCAAAACCGCCAATTTCGGCTACAGCAAAGTGCCGTACGCCGAACGTCAGCAGCGGGTGAATCAGGTGTTCGATTCCGTCGCCCGGCGCTACGACTTGATGAACGACCTGATGTCCCTGGGCAGCCACCGGCTGATCAAGCGCTTCACCATCGAATTGAGCGCGGTCCGCGCCGGCCACCAGGTGCTGGACCTGGCCGGCGGCAGCGGCGACATGGCCATGCGATTCGCGCCGCTGGTGGGCGCGGAAGGCCGCGTGGTGCTGGCGGATATCAACGAAGACATGCTGCGCGTCGCCAGAGACCGCATCATCAACCGCGGCCTGGCCGGCAATATCGATATTGTGCGGCTCAACGGCGAGGAATTGTCTTTCGCCGACAACAGTTTCGACTGCGTCTGCATCGCATTCGGCCTGCGCAATGTCACCGATCAGCCCAAGGCGCTGGCGGACATGCGCCGCGTGCTGAAACCCGGCGGCAGGGCGCTTGTCCTCGAGTTTTCGCGGGTCCGGCATCCACTGCTGGGCCGGGCCTATGACGCCTGGTCCAAGCTCTGGCCGGTGGCGGGCGGTCTGGTGGCGGGCGACGCCGCCAGTTACCGCTACCTGGTTGAATCCATCCGTGTGCATCCCGACCAGGAGACCTTGCTCGGCATGCTCGAAGCGGCCGGCTTCGAGCAATGCCGCTATCACAACGTCATGGATGGAATCTGCGCCGTGCACATCGGCCTGAAGCCGCCCGCGGCGGCCTGACCCATCCATGTCTCTCGCCCTGGCCCGCTCGGCGCTGCTGTTTCCCATTGAAAAATTGCTCAACGCAATGCTCGCGGGGGACAGCCACGCGGCCGAGGCGCTGGCGCGCTTTCAGGGCAAGCGCGTCGAAGCGCAAACACCCAGGGCCGGCCTCGGCATTTTGTTCGATGCCGGCGGCGTGCGCCTGTCCGCACTGGACGCGCAAGCATTGGGAGAGCGTGCCGACGTGAGTGTGCATGGGACCGCCGCGCAATTGCTGCGCTTGCTCGCCGATGAAGGCAGGCCGCTGGCGGACCGCGAAATCCGCATCGAAGGCGACGCCGAACTGCTGCTCGATTTGCGCCGCGCCCTGACCCGTCTCGATGTACGCTGGGAAGATTTTCTGGGTCCCTTGGTCGGCGACGTGCTGACCGGCGGCATGCTCGGCGCCGCCAGCGACGCCCGCGAGCTTGCCCGCGATGCCGGCGGCAGAATCAAACGCAGAATGGAAGATTTCCTGCAATACGAGGCGGGGGTTGCGCCTTCGCCGCTGGAGATGGACCTGTTCGCCGCGCGGGTCGATGAACTGCGCCTGCGTCTGGACCGCTTGCAGGCCCGGACCGATATCCTCTTGCGGGATTGCCAAGAGTCAAGCACACAACAGCCGGAGCAAATCCCGCCCGTATCCGATCGATAACACGGCGCGATTGGCGCCCTGCCGGCGCTTCGGCGCGATTCAGGGCATGGCGGCCGCCGGTGTCCAGAAAAAGACTTCCCAGTCGCGCAGCGGTTCCGAGCCTTCGTACAGCGGCTCATCCACCGAGCGGCCGGCCTTGGCGGCCCACTGCTCCAGCATGGGCATGCGCGCCTCGCCGAGGATTTCGGTGGCTGTCATCGCGAAAGTTTCATCGCCAATCCGCAGCCAGCCGTCTCCGCCGCGGTCCCGCACGCGCTGCGCCCAATAGCCGCCGTCGGGGCGGGTGGCGGTAATCACGCCGTCCGCGGTGCCGACAAACGAAAGGTAGATCACCAACGGCGGAAATCCGGCCTGTTTCATCAGCAAAGGGCCCGGTACGTCGTTCAGCGCGGTGAAATCATCCGGCGCGGACGCGAGCGTTCCGCCAATGATCAGGCCGGGGGTACGGGCAAGCCCCTGGTTGGGGAGGTAGGGCGCGGTGAATATCCAACCGAGCAGCCCCGCGGTGACCAGCACCAGCGCGGTGGCCGCGACAATCATGCGTGTGTTCATGGCACATCCTCTCAAGAAATTCCGAACCTTTCGCGCACCTAGCTTATAGAGGTAAACATCAGCTTTGTCTATACGAGGCTGCCACTTGCCTCGCGCGAACACCCTTGGGCGCGCATCCATTGGCCGGGCTTGCATTCCGCCAGGGCGTCTTGCGCGCTGCCGCCGCGGGCGGTCTTTGCGCGCTTGGGGGGCAGGTGGTATCTTTTGCGCCCCGCTCAAGCCAGTGGACCGCGGGCCGAACGTGACCTACCTGCCGCGCCTGATCAAAATCCTCAATGTCGTCGCCAGATTCCGGCTCGATGAATTTCTCGAAGGCCAGCCCCGGCTGCGCGCGCCGCGTTTGCTGTTGCGGTTGTATCGGCTGCCTTTCGACTGGCGCCGAAAGCCCGGCGGCGGCCGCAACCAGCGGTTGCGGCAAGCGATGGAAGAGTTGGGGCCGGTGTTTATCAAGTTCGGGCAATTGCTTTCCACGCGCCGGGACCTGCTGAGCCCGCAACTGGCCGATGAACTGCGATTGTTGCAGGACCGGGTGCCGCCTTTCACGCAGCCGCCGATAGCGGACCTGGCAAGCGAGCGGCTGCAACTTCCGGCAAACGAAGTGTTCGCGCAACTGGACAGCGAGGCGCTGGCTTCGGCTTCGGTCGCCCAGGTCCACGCCGGCAAGCTGCACGGCGGAGAGGAGGTTGTGGTCAAAGTGATTCGACCCGGCGTCGAAGCAATCATCCGCGAAGACATTCAATTGCTGAAACAGCTGGCGGAGATGATCGACGGCGGCTTTGCCGCAAGCCGGCGCCTGCGCCTGATCGAAGTTGTGCGCGATTACGAAAAGACCATCAACGACGAACTCAACCTGCTGCTGGAAGCGGCCAGCACGACGCGCCTGCGCGCCAATTTCAAAAATTCGGAAAAATTGTATGTGCCGAGGGTTTACAGCGAGTACAGCCGCCCCGGGCTGATGGTGATGGAACGGGTGCACGGCGTCCCGGTGACCGATGTGGCGGCATTGAAAGAAGCCGGCGTGAATTTGCGCAAGCTTGCCGAAAACGGCGTGGCGATTTTTTTCAAGCAAGTGCTCGAGCACAATTTCTTTCACGCCGACATGCATCCGGGCAACATCCTGGTCAGCCTGGAAAATCCCGAGAATCCGGGCTATATCGCATTGGACTGCGCCATCATCGGCTCCTTGACCCGCAATGATCAAGATTACGTGGCGCGCAACTTGCTGGCGATATTCAAGCGCGACTACCGCCGCGTGGCCGAATTGCATATCGCCTCGGGCTGGGTTTCGCGCAAGACGCGGGCGCATGATTTCGAATCCGCCATCCGCAGCCTTTGCGAGCCGATTTTCGAGCGGCCGCTGGGAGAAATCTCCTTCGCCGGCATACTGTTGCAACTGTTTGTCACCGCGCGGCGGTTCGACATGCAAGTGCAACCATCGCTGGTGCTGTTGCAGAAAACCCTGTTCCATATTGAAGGTCTTGGCCGGTCGCTCTATCCTGAGCTGAATTTGTGGGAAACCGCCCTGCCCCACCTGGAAGCCTGGGAGAAGAAGCGGCTCAGCCCTTTCACCTGGCTGGAGCAGGCGCGGGAGAAATTGCCGGATTGGGTAAGCGAGGCGCCCTTGCTGCCGCAACTGGCTTTTGATACCGCTTCCCGGGTCAATCAACTGGTTGAAGTGGGTGAAACCCTGATTCGGCGCCAGGAAATGGCGGCGCGCAATCAAGCCGGCAAACGCCGGCTGGCCCGACGCGCCGGCATTCTGTTGCTGTTGTTGGCCGGGTTGGCGCTGATTCCGGCGGTGGCGTCAGCCCTGTACAGCCTGCCTTTGGCCAGCCTCGCGTTGGCGCTGGCCGGCCTGACGCTGCTTTTTTTCGCCCGCTAGCCGGATTGGGCGGACAATTGCGCCAGCCCGTGAAAATGAAGCACTTGCCTTGGCGCAAGGCGCTAAACGATGGAGCTTGAAGTCATGACCTGGCTGGACGAAGTGAAATGGAACGAGCGCGGGCTGGTTGCGGTGGTAACCGTGGAGGCGGACAGCGGCGAACTGCTTATGCAAGCCTGGGCGAACCGGGAAGCGCTTGCGGCCACGGTGGCCGAAGGGCGCGCGGTGTACTGGTCGCGTTCGCGCCGGCGCATCTGGCGCAAGGGCGAGGAATCCGGCCATTTGCAGAAACTGGTCGCGCTGTTTCTCGACTGCGATGGCGACACCATCTGCTATCGGGTGAACCAAGTTGGCGCCGCCTGCCATACGGGCCGCCGGACTTGCTTTTTCCGCAAGCTCGATGGAGAAACCTGGCGCGTCATCGAGCCGAAGCCGGGCGAGGGCGGATGCGGAGCAGAAAAATGAACAAAACCGACACTTTATCAAGGTTGGAAGCCACACTGGAGCAGCGCAAGAGCGCCAACCCGGAAGATTCCTACGTCGCCAGCCTGTACGGAAAGGGTTTGAGCCGCATACTGCAAAAAGTGGGCGAGGAAGCGGTTGAAGTTTTGCTCGCCGCCAAGGAAGCGGAAAGCGCCCAAAGCGGGAAAAGCGACGGGAAAAGCGCCGAAAAAGCGAAATCATCCGGCAAATCCCCGGTTGACGCGGTAATCGGCGAGACTGCCGACCTGTGGTTCCACAGCATGGTCATGCTGTGCCACCTCGGCCTGAGCCACCGTCAAGTATTGGCCGAACTGGAAAAACGATTTATCATGTCCGGTCACGAAGAGAAATCTTCCCGCAAGCATTGAGTTGCGGCCGGTCGCGCCTGTCGTCCGTCCGCAGTGGAGGTCCATCATGGGTATCGGCGGAATAGGCATCTGGCAACTTCTCATTATTCTTTTGATTGTGGTGATGCTCTTCGGCACCAAGAAACTTCGCAACATCGGCACCGATCTCGGCGGCGCGCTGCGGGGGTTCCGCAACGCGATGAAAGATGAAGACGACGCGGGCACGAGCGAGATTGAAGACCAGACCGCGGCCGCCAGCGCCACATCCGAAACCGCGGAAAACAAGTAGCACCGCCTCCGACAACTCCGGCGCGGGCCCGGCAAATGCCCAATATTCACTCGACCGAACTGATTCTTATCCTTGTGGTCGCCTTGCTCGTCATCGGGCCGGAGCGCTTGCCAGCGACCATTCGCACCGCGAGCCTCTGGTTGGGCCGCTTCCGCCGCAGTTTCTACAAGGTCAAAGCTGAAATCGAACGCGAAATCAATGCCGACGAGGTGCGCCGCCAATTGCACAATGAATCGGTGCTGGCGGACATCCGCGACGCGGGCTCGGAAGTGCGCAAGGCGGGCCAGGAAGCGCAAAGTTCGGTAAGGAAGATCGTCAACTCAAAGGATTTCGACCCCGGCGCTTCGCCCGCCACCGATGAGCAGGCGCGCAACGCCGCGGCGGAACGGGAAGCTTCAGTCACCGGCGCCGACGCGGGCGCGCAAACCGCGGAAACTTCCGAATCCGGAAACGGGAATGCCGGGGCGGCTGAAAAATCTCAAATTGACAGTGACGGGCTTGCAACAGCGAACAACGGCACTGAAGCGACTCCCGCCGCGGCCGGCCAAAACGCGGCCGACGCGACCCACTCGGCCGCAGACGGCGAATCCCCTCACGCTGACCGTTCAGTCGAATCGCCGGCAAGCAAATCCGGCACATGACCTCCGCCGAAGACGAGAAAGAACTCACCCTGGTGGACCACCTGGTCGAGCTGCGCGACCGCATCCTGAAATCACTGGTCGCCGTGGTGGTGTTGTTTCTGGCGCTGTTTTTTTTCGCCAACGATATTTACACCTATGTTGCAGACCCGCTGATTTCGGCTTTGCCGGAAGGGACGAGCATGATTGCCGTCGACCCCACTTCGCCGTTTTTCGCGCCTTTCAAATTGACCTTCTACGTGGCTGTGTTCCTGGCCGCGCCGTACATCCTGTACCAGATGTGGTCTTTCATCGCGCCGGGCTTGTACAAGAACGAGAAACGATTCGCGATTCCACTGTTCGTCTCCAGCGTGGTGCTGTTTTATTCCGGCATCGCCTTCGCCCGCTATGTGCTGTTCGGCGTGGTCTTCGGCTTTTTTATTTCGGTCGCGCCCGAGGGAATCCAGGTGGCGCCCGACATCAGCAGCTTTCTCAGTTTCGCGCTGACCATTTTTCTCGCTTTCGGGCTGGCTTTCGAAATTCCCATCGCAGTCTATCTGTGCATCTGGGCGGGACTGACGGAGCCGGAAACGCTGTCGCAGAAACGGCCTTATGTCGTCGTAGGCTGTTTTGTGGTCGCCATGTTGCTGACTCCGCCCGACCCGTTCACCCAGTCGATGCTGGCAATCCCCATGTGGGCCCTGTTCGAACTTGGCATCGTTGCCGGCAAGATCGCCCGCAAACGCCAGCGCGAACAGGAAGCCGAAACCGAAAACGAACACGCCGCCTAGCCCCCGGCTTTGCGCTGATCCATCCGCCGGGAAGTTTCGTATTCCCAAAGCATGAACACGCAAGGCAGGCATGGACCGCGTCAAAGGCGCTCGAACGCAGCTTTCGGCGCTTGGGCGGCACCGGGCTCCACGGCCGCATGGGTGCTGTTGTTGCTGGCATTGCTCGGCGCGAACACCGCTGTCCACGCCCAGGAACACATAATGGGTGCGCCGCTGGAACTTTCCTCGCGGCTGACCTCCAATCACCCGGCGGGCTGCACCGACTTTCGAGTGCTGATCTTCAAATTGTTTCGCGCCGAATTGTGGACCGATGCGGACATTCCGCCCGGGGACCGATTTGCGTTGTCACTGGTTTACCACCGCGATTTCGGCCGTGAAGCGCTGACCGCCAAATCGATTTCGGAAATGGCGCGGATTTCGGGGCGGCCGGAAGAGAGTTTCCGGGAAACCGGCGCCGCGCTCGAGCGCATCATGCGCGACGTGGCCCAGGGCGACCGTTTCACCGCCTGGCGCGGCGAACCGGACCGCCTGGAGTTTTTCCACAACGGCGAGGAAGTGGGCGCGCTTACCCACGATGCGAACCTCTTCCTCGACATTTGGCTGGGGCCGAACAGCCGCGATTCGAATCGCAGGGACCGATTGCTCGCCGGCGATTGCCGTGGCTGATTCGGGGCAATCCCGGCTCCAGCGGCGCGAGTTGGCATATCCGGCGCTGGTTGCGGGAACGCTCGCCTTCGCCGGCATACCGCTCTACATCCACGCGCCGCGCTTCTACGCCGAAGAAATGGGCGTCGGTCTAGCGCTGCTGGGTTTCATACTGCTTGCGGCGCGGGCGGTTGACAGCATTCAAGACCCCATCATTGGCCGCATGGCCGATCGCTGGGCGCGGCACCGCACAACCTGGGCACTGGCCTCGGGTGCGCTGCTTGTGCTGGGTTTCGCGGTGCTGTTCGCGCCCGTGGCCTGGGGCGAGCCGCTGCCGCGGCTGGTGGTCGGCCTGCTCGCCGCGTTCAGCGGATTCAGCGCGCTGCAAATCGCGTTGTACGATCATGGACTGGCGCAAGCGGAAGCAGCCGGCGGGGACTACACGCGCATCGCCCTCTGGCGCGAAGCGGGCGGGCTTGCCGGTATTTGTCTGGCCGCCCTGACGCCCGCTCTGTTGGCCTCGGTGGTCGGCGGAGATTTCGCCTATGCGGGCTACGCCGTCAGCTTCGCATTGATCGCGGTTATCTCCCTGGGCTTGATGCGAAAGCGCTGGATCGCCTCGGGCGGCAGCCACCCCGCCGCGGGATTCCTGGTTTCATTGCGCGCCGAAGGCGTTGTCCCATTGCTTGCCTTCGGCTTTGTGAATGCGCTGCCAACCGCCGTCACATCCACGCTGTTCCTGTTTTTCACCAGCGATGTGCTGGCCGCCGAAGCGCATGCCGGCACTTTGCTGCTGGTATTCTTCGCCGCGGCGGCGCTGACGGCGCCGGGATGGGCGCGCGTTGCCGGCAAGTACGGCCGCAAAACAACCTTGGCATCGGGCATCGCGCTGTCGATTCCCGCCTTCATCGGAGCGTATACGCTGGGGGCGGGCGATGTGGGCGCGTTCTACGCCATTTCGCTCGCCTCGGGCGCGGCGCTCGGCGCCGACATGACGCTGCCGCCGGCCATGCTTGCGGCGCGCATCAGAGGCGGCGGCGGGCGCGTGTTTTCGCTCTGGACGTTTCTGCAAAAGACCGCGCTGGCCGTGGCCGCGGGAGCGACATTGCCGGCCCTTTCGCTTGCGGGCTACGAGCCGGGCACCAGCGACGCGGAAGCTCTGCGGGCGCTGGCCGCCGCCTACGCGCTGCTGCCTTGCGCGCTGAAACTGATTGCGCTGGCGGTGCTTTGGGGAGCGGTCGCCGACACCCGCGATCGCATATAGGTTGATCCGGGCGAAGCAAGCTTCGGTCTGTCCTTGCGAACTGCGCTCGTCCGAACTCAGCCCCAGCGGCGCAGCAGTTCCCCGTGCCGGAGCCGCAGCCACTGCACGGCGATAATCGTCATGGCGTTGTTGATGCGGCCGTCTTCCACCGCGGCGACCAGATCATCAAAGGCCATCACCACGACTTCGATATCTTCGTTTTCCCCGGCCAAGCCGTGGATGCCGCCGGCGGCACTCGAATCCACTCGGCCGCAGAACAGGCTGATATGCTCGTTGCCGACGCCGGGGCTGTTGTAATACTGGCAAATCGGAATCAACTCGGCCGGTTCGAGACCCGATTCTTCGCGGCATTCGCGCCGCGCCACGGCTATCGGATCCTCGCCCGGGTCCACCATGCCGGCGACCAGTTCGAGCAGCCATGGGCTGCGCCCCTCATCGATCATGCCCACGCGGAACTGGCGCACGAGCACGGCCCGGCGGCGTGGCGGATCGTAAAGCAGCAATCCGACGCCGCGGGGCCGGACAATCAGTTCGCGGCGAAACGGCCCACTGTCGCCGCCCGCGAACAATCGATGGCTCAGCATCAGTTCCTCCACGCGAAGGTACCCCTCGTGCAAAGGCTTGCGCGAGTGAACCTTGACATCTTCGCGGCCGAATTCCGGATTCAAGTTGCTGCTCATGAAAATTTTTCCTTTTTTCCCTCTTTGCCAACGCGTACCGCCGCACGGATTGTGGCGGTTTCCGGCGCATACTAAATTCGCCCTTGGCAACCGTGTTCCAGTAATGGGGTACAATTCCCGGCGCCCACCGAATCGCATTCAAGCAGGAATCAGCATATGCCATTGCCCGAATCCGCGGCGAGGACACCCGCGCACACTCGCAGCATTACCTATCAAGGCTTCCGGCGGGAAGACGGCCTGTGGGACATCGAGGCCCACATGACCGATGTCAAGTCCTACAGTTTTCAAAACCACTTTCGCGGCACCATCGAGGCCGGCGAAGCATTGCACGAAATGCTGCTGCGGGTCACAATCGACGACGAGTTCGTGATCCAGGATGTCATCGCGGTAACAGACCACAGCCCGTTCGAAAATTGTCCGGAAATTGTCGGCGCCTACAAATCCCTCGCCGGCATCAAGATGGGCCCCGGCTGGCGCAGGAACATCCGCCAGAAAGTCGGCGGTGTGCATGGCTGCACCCATCTCACCGAATTGCTGTTCCCCATGGCGACGGTCGCGATGCAAACCCTGTGGGCCTTCAAGAATCACCGCCGCCAAAAAACCGACCAGGACCACACCCGCGAGCGCACCCGCCCAGGCATCCTCGACACCTGCCACGCCTGGGCCTCCACCTCACCCGTAGTCAAACGCAACGCCCCCGAATTTTACACCGGCCCGTAGTCCCGAATCCCCCGGCTTGCACGGCGCCCGAGATGCTCCGCGCAGAATGACGGAACAAGGGGATCGGCACTATGGTAGTCGCCGTAGGCGGGCAGTGGGTGAGGCCCGGTCGGCGCAGCCGACAAGAAGCGCAGCTTCTTGAGGGGCGAGGCCAAGCGTTCATGTAGCGCAGCTTCATGCGCAGGCCGAGCGACGCCGAGCTGTGCTCGGCGGCTGGACGAACGACTTGCCATGGATGGCAAGGCTGGGGGTAGTCGAAGCCGAATATCTCGCGCCAGGGATGGCATGCACAATCTTCAAGAATTCGAGTACCCGGTCGGCGTATTCGAATTGGGACACCCTCGTGGGTTGGTGCTTTCGATCCGTCGCCGTTGGCGGGCAGTGGGTTCAGCGGACGCCGTGAATACATCCCTGTAGGCTTCGGGCTCGCCATCCTGGCTCGCACGCCCGCTGAACCCACTGCCCGCCAACGGCGACTACCATAGTGCAGATCTCCTCCACCGTCATTCTGCGCGGAGCGAAGCGAAGTCGCAGAATCTCGTTGAGTTTTTGGCTTCCACCCTACGGCGACGCATCGAAGCTACTTACCTATATTGCCGGTAATACAGCGGAATCGAAACGGTGATGGTGACGCCTTCCACATCGTCGCGATTGTCGGCGCGAATCAGGCCGTTGTGGAAATCGGTGATCAGGCGGGCGATGTGCAAGCCCATGCCCAGGTGCGGCTGCTTCTGTTTTTGATGCGGCCGCAGCGAGACCATGGACTCGAAAATTCGGTCTTTCATTTCCTGCGGCAGGTAAGGCCCGGCATTGCTGATGCGGATCATGGCCTGATCGCGCGCGACCCGGCAATCGACCAGTATCGGCACCCCGGAATGGGAAAATTCGACCGCGTTGGCAATCAATTTGTCCAGCAATTGGGCGATGTATTCCGGCACGCCATTGACCAGGATCGGGCTGCCGCCGATGTCGAGCGTGAATTTCGAGTCGGGATAGGCGAGCCGGTAACCTTCCACGCAACCCCTGACCACTTCGGTCAAATCGATGATTTCCTTTTCCGAAGTCTGCAACATTTGTTCCAGACGGGTGGCCTCGCTCATGTTCGTCAGAATCAGGTTGAGCCGGCTGATGCCTTCTTCGGCGCGTTTGATGTAGACCTGCGACTGTTCCGGGTTGTCGGTGCTGCCAAGATTTTCGATCGAAGACCGCACCACCGTCACCGGTGTGCGCAATTCGTGGGACAGGCGCGAAGACATGTTCTCCAGATAACTGGTGTATTGGCTCAGGCGTTCAACGATGCTGGAAAAGCTGCGCGATAGGTCGCCGATTTCATCGGAATCCCTGGATGCGACAATTGTGTTTCGGACCCTGCCGCTGTCGTCGATGATGCCTTCCGCCTGGTTGCGCAGCACCCGCACGCGGTTTGAGATTCTCGACGCGAAGAAAAACAGGCCGACCGTGACCGCCAGCATCACCGCGATGATCGTATTGAACAGGCCTTCGAGCGCTTCATTGCGGAAACTGCGCAAGCCGTTCATGTTCTGATCGATGATCACCGCGCCGATCACTTCATCGCCGGCGAAAATCGGGTGGCTGGCTTCCAGAATCGAGGTTTGGGTGTCCGGCAATTCCCGGAACCGGGTAAACGGTTCGCCATTGAGCGCGGCGGCGATGTGGTCGCCTTCGCGGGCGACCTCGGAATACAGATCGTCGATAAAATTGGTGCTGGGCTGGGTCAGGATCAGATTGTACAGCGGCGAGAGCAGGTTGTTTTGCACGAAAGCCCAATATCCACTGTCTGATTCGCTGGTGATGTTAGACAGAATCAGGCCGGTGGCGCTTTGGATGTCGCCCACCGTCAACAATACCCTGCCGGAACGGTCCACCACCTGGATGTGGGAGTTGCTGCGGCCCATGCCGGCGACGATGCGGTCGATCTCCGGCGTGGGCCGTTGCAGCGAGCCGAGCCGGTGTCCGGCGAGCGAATTGTGCGTGGCGACGACGGTGGCGATGTCGCGGTTGACCGGATCGTCCACGTCGAAAATGGCGAAACCGATGCGCTCGCCCAGCATGTCCATGGGAATTTGCAATTCGACTTCATAACCGCCATCGACTTCATACCATTGTCCGCTGATGCGTTCTTCGTATAGCGGCTCGCTGTAGTCCGCGTTGACGCGGAATGGATAGAGGAATTCCGGCTCGTGGGGGGCGATGACGATGTTCTCCACCTCGCGCCCGTCCGCCGGCAGCATGGAGATTTGCAGGAAATCGCTGCGAATCACACTCAGCGATTCCCTTGAGCGATACACGATGTGGTCGTCGCGCACCTTGAAATAGGCGTACAGCGAACCATTGTGTTCACCCACCATGCTGCGGAATGAAAGCGACTCGTCGTTGGCGTAAATCCGCGCCGGATTCAGCGGCGTGCGCAAATAGTCGGCATGATTGTAGTCGAGTTCGTATTGCTGATAGGCGCCCCAGTCGACCAGCGAGCCGTCGTCCAGCGAAAGCGGGGAATAGACCGGATAGATGTACAAATCTCCGGTTCGCGTCGCGCGGCCGAAAGTGCCTTCATCGAACAGTTCCGGGCGGTCGTTCAAAGCCGTGGCCAAGGCCCGCGCTTCGCCGAGCACGGTCAATTCCTGGCCGCTGCGCAGATACTCGTCCATGGCCAGGATGTATTGGTAGACCAGCACAGGAATAAGCAACAGCAGGCTGGACAGGAAGATCAGCTTGAATCGAATGCTGGCTGAGACGTTGGGCAAATTCATGGGGCCGCCGCGATCAGCGTTTCCTCAGGCGGTATTCCAGCGATAGCCAATGCCGTACACGGTTTCGATGCAGTCGAATTTTGGGTCGATCTGCATGAATTTCTTGCGAATTCGCTTGATATGCGAAGTGATTGTACTGCCATCGACAAAAATCTTCGATTCCTGCATCAGCGACTGGCGGCTTTTGACATGGCCGGGGAATTTCGCCATCGCGTGCACCATCCAGAACTCGGTAACCGTCAGCGGCACCGGCTGATCCGACCATTGCACCGCCAGGCGTCCAATGTCGAGGGTGAGCTGGTCGCGCCGCAGCAGGTTTTCCGGCGCCGAAGGTTTGTCGAGAATGTCCTGGCGGCGGAACAGCGCCGCGATGCGGGCGGTGAGGTGGGGCAGGCTGATGTCCTTGGTGAGGTAGTCGTCCGCGCCCATGCGCAACCCGCTCACGGTGTCGAAATCGTTGTCGCGGGCGGTGAGAAAGATAATCGGCAAGGTGTTCGACATGGACCGCAATTCCTGGCACAAAGTGAATCCACCATCGATTTCGTCTTCGAGCCCGATGTCGATAATCGCCAGGTTGGGCAGGCGCACATCAAAGGCGCCCATGGCCTCGCGGCGGTTGGCGTAGGTTTGCACTTCGTAGCCCTGGCGACGCAGCACATCCGCGTAGTTCTCGCGGATTGCCGCTTCGTCTTCGACTATCGCGATTCTTCTGCTCATGTTCCGTCTCGCGCCCCGGGATTGCGTGCTCGGTCGCCGATGCTGTGCCGCCAATGCCGCACGGGGCCACTATAGCGCAAGAGACGCAATCCCCGAAAAGGCGATTCGGCCGCGTTCGCGATTGCCATCATTCTGCCATATTTAATCAGCGCATGGGCTGAATCGAAGCCTTGAGCGGCAAGAAAGCTGCTGTTAAATGGAAGCCGTTCGCCAGACACGCGCTGGCGCTTGCTTCGGGGTTCGAAAGCGCCGAACCCCGATCGGGAGGTTGACATGGTTGAAATGAGAAAAGACATCCGGCTCGTCATCGGGGACAAGAATCATTCCTCGTGGTCGCTTTGCCCCTGGTTGCTGCTGAAAATGTACGACCTCGATTTCGAGGAAATTCACATTGGTCTGTACCAGGACAATACGGTGGAGAGGATCGGACCCTACTCTCCCTCCCTGAAAGTGCCGGTGCTGCTGCACCGGGAAATCACCGTGTGGGATTCGCTGGCCATCTGCGAGTACATCAACGAGGAATTCCTGCAAGGCAGCGCCTGGCCGAGCAGTCCCCGGCGCCGGGCCACCGCGCGCTCGGCCAGCGCCGAGATCCATTCCGAATTCGCCACCTTGAAAAAGGCTTGGCCGATGAATTGCAAGGCTTCGCTGAAGTTGTCGCTGTCGGAGCAGCTATACAACGAAGTGGCGCGCATCGACGCGATCTGGAGCGGAAGCCGCGACAAGTTCGGTGAAAACGGCAATTATCTGTTCGGGCGATTCTCCATCGCCGATTGCATGTTTGCCCCGACCGCGGTGATTTTCAACAGCTACCAGCCGGAACTCACCGAGACCGCGAAGAGCTATCTGAATACGCTGCTGGACAACCCTTTCGTGCAAAAGTGGATTGTGCAAGGGCGCGGCGAAGTCGAAAGGCTACCGGTGGCATGGGCCGAGGCGAGCTAGTCCGGCCCGGCGCGGGTCGGCAGCACCCGGCGCAGTTTTTCGGCCATATCGAGCACGGCCTCTTCGGTCATCTCCCAGCCCATGCAGGCGTCGGTGATCGACACGCCATACTTCAACTCTGAAAGGTCGGCGGGAATATCCTGCCGGCCCGGATGGATGTTGCTTTCCAGCATGGCCCCGATGATGGAGGTGTTGCCTTCGAGAATCTGGTGGGTGATATCCTTCAGCACCAGCGGCTGCATATCCGGATTCTTGCCCGAATTGGCATGACTGCAATCGATCATGATGTTGCGGCTGACCCCTCCCTTTTTGAGCGCGATTTCGCACTGGGCGACATGCACGGTGTCGTAGTTCGGTCCGCCCGCCCCGCCGCGCAGGACGATATGGGCATTGGGATTGCCGCGGGTGGTGACGACACTCACCTGGCCCTTGCCGTTGATGCCCAGAAAACGATGCGGCTTGAGCACGGACTGCATGGCGTTCACCGCCACCATCAAGCTGCCGTCGGTACCATTCTTGAAACCGATGGCCGAGGACAGGCCGGAAGACATTTCACGGTGGGTTTGGGATTCGGTGGTGCGGGCGCCGACGGCGGACCAGCAGATCAGATCTTGCATATACTGCGGTGAAATCGGGTCGAGGGCTTCGGTGGAGGTGGGCAAACCGATGTCCACAATGTCCTGCAGCAGGCGGCGACCTTTGCGCAGTCCCTCTTCGACTTTGAAGGAGTCGTCAAGATAGGGATCGTTGATCATGCCTTTCCAGCCGGTGGTGGTCCGCGGCTTCTCGAAGTAGACGCGCATAACCAGATACAATGTGTCGCTGACTTGCCCGGCGAGTTTTTTCAACCGGTGCGCGTAGTCGATCGCGAGTTCGGTATCGTGGACGGAGCAGGGGCCAATGACGAGAAAGATTCTGGGGTCCTCGCGTTTCAAAATGGAAAAAACGGTTTCGCGGGCCTGATTCACGGCCTTGGACTGGGCTTCGGTCAAGGGCAGTTCGGCCTTCAACTGGACTGGGGTGATCAGTCGCTCGTTGGACTCGATGTTGAGATCTTCGGTGCGCATTTGCATGGCGGAGTGCCGTTTTTGGGGAGTTTGGAAAAAAGGGCGCAAATAATAGCAGATCGAGTGTTTTCCAGAAATGTCTGGATTAAGGGCCGAACGGCTCGCCATGGATGGCAAGGCTGGGGGCAATCGAAGTCACTGAAGCCGCGCCAGGGATGGCATGCACAATCTCCGAGAACGCCAGTACGCGGTAGGCGTATGCGAAATGGGATACCCTCGCAGGATGGTGCCCTCGATCCGTCGCCGTCTGGCGGGTGGTGTGCGGCGGACGCCGTAAATACGTCCATGTAGGCTTAAACTGGGTAAACGCATTCTTGGAAACTGTGCATGCCATCCTTGGCGCGACTTCGGTGGCTTCGACCACCCCCAGCCTTGCCATCCATGGCAAGTCGTTCGGCCCTCAAGAAGCTGCGCTTCTTGTCGGCTGCGCCGACCGGGCCTCACCCATGTCTCGCACGGCCGCTGAACCCACCGCCAACCAACGGCGACTCACAATGTGCGGGTCCGACGACCCGACGGCGATTTGCGTTGTGCTTTGCTCAGACTTAGGTGAACGGTGAATGGAAATGCGGGTTGATGCGGGGTTTGATGGGGGGAATATCGAGGTGGTGGATGCCGGGGATTGCCGGGATGTTCGCTTGCGGATTCGGAAGGACAATCTGTCGGGGTTTTACCAGTGGTTCTTTTTTCGTGTTTCGGGGGTAAGGCGGAAGGATTGCGGGATAAGAATTTTGAATGCGGCGGGGGCTGCTTATCCGGATGGGTTTCGGAATTATCGGGTGCTTTGTTCGTTTGACCGGCTGGAGTGGTTTCGGCATCCGACGCGGCTGGAAACCGGGGAGTTGCGCTGGGATTTCAATTTTGATTGCGATGCGGTCTGGTTCGCCTACTATGTGCCGTTTTCGATGGAGCGGCATCATGACATGCTCGCGCGGGCCGCGAGGCACTCGAACTGCCGGCTAGTCAATCTGGGGCGGACGCTGGATGGGCAGGCGCTGGATTTGTTGCGCTTCAGCACGGGGGAAGGCCGGCGCGCCTGTTGGATTATTGCGCGGCAGCATCCCGGGGAAACCATGGCGGAATGGTGGATGGAGGGGGCGCTGGACTGGATTTGCGGCGGGCAGGCGGATTCGCTGCTGGGCAAATGCGATTTGTATCTGGTGCCGAACATGAATCCGGATGGGAGCCGGCGGGGGCATTTGCGCACCAATGCGGCAGGGCGCAATCTGAATCGGGAATGGGACTCGGCGGACATGGAGCATTCTCCGGAAGTTTTTCTGGTGCGGCAGGCGATGGAGCGCGGCGGGGTCGATTTTCTGCTCGACGTGCACGGCGACGAGGCCCTGCCCTATTGTTTCATCGCCGGAACGGAGGGGCTGGCGGATTGGGACGAGGCGAAACAGGCGCGGCTCGATTTTTATCGGGGGAGACTGGCCGCCGCCAATCCCGATTTTCAGACGCGCTACGGCTATCCGCCGAACCAGCCGGGCAAGGCCAACCTGGGCATGAGCACGAACCAGACCGCGCAGCGTCATGGTTGTCTGGCAATTACGCTGGAAATGCCGTTCAAGGACAATGCGAACGCGCCCGACGAACGCCGCGGCTGGTCTCCCGAGCGCTGCCGGCGGCTTGCGGTTTCCTGTCTTGAAGTGCTGGAGGACTACCTCGACTCCGGCCTGATTTGAGCGCGCGGTCAGACTTCGCGATACAGCTTGCGGCCTTGGCGGTTGTACTCGCCGGCCATTTCCTCCATGCCTTGGCGAATCGCTTCGTCGAGTTCGGATTTGCCCTGGGCGGCGGCGTAGTCGCGCACTTCCTGGGAGATTTTCATGGAGCAGAACTTGGGTCCGCACATGGAGCAGAAATGCGCCACCTTGCCCGATTCCTTGGGCAGGGTTTCGTCGTGGAATTCGCGCGCGGTGACAGGGTCGAGGCCGAGGTTGAACTGGTCTTCCCAACGGAATTCGAAGCGCGCCTTGGACAAAGCGTTGTCGCGCATTTGCGCCGCCGGATGGCCTTTGCCGAGGTCGGCGGCGTGGGCGGCGATCTTGTAGGCGACGAGGCCGTCCTTCACGTCCTGTTTGTTGGGCAGGCCGAGATGCTCCTTCGGCGTCACGTAGCAAAGCATGGCGCAGCCGTACCAGCCGATCATCGCGGCGCCGATGCCCGAGGTGATGTGGTCATAGCCCGGCGCGATGTCGGTGGTTAAAGGGCCGAGGGTGTAGAACGGCGCTTCATCGCAGACTTCGAGCTGTTTTTCCATGTTCTCTCGGATCAGATGCATGGGCACGTGACCCGGACCTTCGATCATGGTTTGCACGTCGTGCTTCCAGGCGATTTGGGTGAGTTCGCCCAGAGTTTCGAGCTCGGCGAACTGGGCCGCGTCGTTGGCGTCGGCGATGGAACCGGGGCGCAGTCCGTCGCCGAGGGAGAAGGACACGTTGTAGGCCTTCATGATTTCGCAGATTTCCTCGAAATGGGTGTAGAGGAAGCTTTCCCGGTGGTGGGCCAGGCACCACTTGGCCATGATCGAACCGCCGCGGGAGACGATGCCGGTAACCCGTTCGGCGGTCAGCGGCACATAGC
This sequence comes from uncultured Pseudohongiella sp., assembly GCA_965221015.1. Lineage (GTDB taxonomy): Bacteria > Pseudomonadota > Gammaproteobacteria > Pseudomonadales > Pseudohongiellaceae > UBA9145. The sequence continues at coordinate 3,197,858 of OZ244859.1, forward strand.
GCAGCAAGACCCCAGCGTGGATCGTGAAATAGTCCACGCCCTGCTCCGCCTGCTCGATCAAGGTGTCGCGATAGATTTCCCAGGTCAGGTCTTCGGCAACGCCCCCCACCTTTTCCAGCGCCTGATAGATCGGCACGGTGCCGATGGGAACCATGGAATTGCGGATAATCCATTCCCTGGTTTCGTGAATGTTCTTGCCGGTGGACAGATCCATCACCGTGTCGGCGCCCCAAAGAGCGGCCCAGACCAGTTTCTCCACCTCCTCTTCAATCGAGGAAGTAACCGCGGAATTGCCGATGTTGGCGTTCACTTTGACCAGAAAGTTGCGGCCGATAATCATAGGCTCGACTTCAGGGTGGTTGATGTTGGCGGGAATGATGGCCCGGCCCCGCGCCACCTCCTCGCGCACGAATTCCGGCGTGATTTGCCGTGGTATCGCCGCGCCAAAGGATTCTCCGGCGTGATGGCTGGCGTCCTGCCCGGGCAATTGCGCGCGGGCGAGGTTTTCCCGAATCGCGATGTATTCCATTTCCGGCGTGACAATGCCGCGGCGGGCGTAATGCAACTGGGACACATTGCGCCCGGGAAGCGCCCGGCGCGGCTTGCGCCCGAGCCGGAAACGCAAGTGGGCGACGCTCATGCTGTCCTGGCGCGAGCGCCCGTAGGTCGATGTTGGGGCGGACAGTTCTTCACTGTCGCCTCTTTCCTCGATCCACTTCAAAGCCAGCGGCGCCAGACCCCGATGCAGGTCGACGGCGATGTCGGGGTCGGTGTACGGACCGGAAGTGTCGTAGAGGCGGATCGGTGGATTGGATTCCTCGCCCTCCCTGGTGCGGGTCGCGGTCAAAGCGACCTCGCGCATGGGAACTTGCAGGTCCGGCCTGCCCCCCTCGATGTAAATCTTGCGGGAATTGGGGAAATGCCGCCCCAGATCGGTGTCGAGGCCGGAAATTTTTTCGTTGAACTGTAACTGTTCGGGGGTCGCGCTCATCTGAACTCCTGAAAGGCGGCGGCAAGCAATGCGCGGGCAACCCGGCGCACCGGGCTGGAACAGCCCCGGTTGCGTTGAACGATTGCCGCGCCGCGGTCGTATATCGGCGCAACACCCAGCGTGGATTTGTTTTGGTCCCGAACGCAAGGGCTAACGTAATTCAAACCGACACCGCACGAATCCGCCGCGGATATGCGCCGATCAATCGGCGCTTGCTTAGGTTATCATGCCCGCTCCCGCGTTCAAAAAACGGGCCCGGGCTCGGCTTCCGCTTTCCGCTCATTCATTCACTACCAAGGCAGATCCCTACGATGACACATTTCATCAAGTTCCCACTCCTGTTGCTGGCGTTGAGTCTGGTTTCCACGCCGACCTACGCCGACAGCCTGTTTGACATTTTGCAGCTCGCGCTGGAAAACGATCCCGTGCTGCGTCAGGCCGAGGCAAGCTACCGCGCCAACCGCGAGACCATGATCCAGTCCCGCTCGGCGCTGTTGCCATCGCTGGGCGCCGGCGGCGCCACTTCGCGCCTGACCAGCGGACCGACTTCCAACATCTACCGGAATGTGACCAACCCGGTTACCGGCGAAAATGTGCGCGTACTGGTGCAGGAGGAACACAGTTTCAGCAACGGGGTCAACAATCACAATTGGGGCATCAGTCTGAACCAGAGCGTGCTCAACCTCGCCAACTGGTACAACTTCGAAAGTGCCCGGGCGACCAACCGCGCCGCGGCGGTCAATCTCGCCGCCCAGGAGCAAGAGTTGATCATGCGCGTGGCCACCGCCTATTTCGACGTTTTGCGCGCGTTGGATTTGCTGGAGGTGAACATTCAGGAGGAGGAAGCGGCGCAGCGTTCGTTCGAGCAGACCAGCCAGCGCGAGGAAGTCGGACTGGTGGCGATCACCGATGTTTACGACGCCCAGGCCGCCTACGATTTGGCGCGCAACACAACAATTCTGCAAGCCGACATCCTGCGCTCGCGCTATGAGGCATTGGAAGCCATCACCGGACAATCGCACCCGGACATCGACGCATTGCGCGACGATTTCCCCATCATCGACGTGGAAGGCAGCCTGGAGGAATGGGAATCCCAGGCGATGGAGAACAGTCTCGCGGTGACCGCGGCGGAATTCAATCTGGAGGCTTCTCGGCGGGCGCTGCAAGCGCGCAAATCGGACCGCTTGCCCACCATCGACTTCGTTGGCCAGTTCGGCCATTTCGCCACCCAGCCGATCGTCAGCCAAGGCATTCAAATCGGTGGCGGATCGAGCGACCGCACCCAGTTGTCGCTGAATCTGACGATTCCCATCTACAGCGGCGGCACAATCCGTTCGCGTCAACGGGCGGCGGAATACAATGTGATGGCGGCCGAGGAATCACTCGAACTGACCGAGCGGCAACTGATTCAAAACATCCGCAACGCCTACCGCCGCGTGGCGACAGACGTGCTGGTCATTGCCCAGCGCGAACAATCGATCACTTCGGCGCAAAGTTCGCTGGAAGCAACCGAGCTCGGCGCCGAAGTCGGCACGCGCAATATTGTCGAAGTGCTGCGCGCCCGCGAAATCCTGTTTCGCGCGCTGCGCGCCTATGCCGACGCCCGCTACAACTATGTAATCGACAGCCTGATCCTGAAACAGGTGGCGGGCATCCTCACCCCCCAGGACATCATCGAACTGAACGCCTGGCTGCAAGAGGACGAATAGATTTATGCCACTTCGGTCCGTCGCCGTCGCGTGGCGGGCTGTGGCGAACACCGATAACACCAACTGGCCGCCAGGCAGCTTGTCATCGACCCGTCGTCAAATGAAAAGCAAACTACCGGACGTTGGCACAACGATATTCACTGTGATGTCGCGCATGGCGGCGGAGCATGGGGCGATCAACCTTTCGCAGGGTTATCCGGATTTTGATTGCCCGCGGCGCTTGCGCGAACTAGTCGCCGATCGGCTAAACGGCGGTTGCAACCAGTATCCGCCCATGGCCGGAATCATTGAACTGCGCGAGCGGATTGCGGAACAGGCCGCCGCGCTGTACGGCTGCAATTCCGACCCGGAATCCGAAATCACCGTGACTTCGGGCGCCACCGAAGCCATTTTCGACGCGGTGCAGGCGGTGGTGCATCCCGGCGATGAAGTGATCCTGTTCGATCCCGCCTACGACAGCTATGAACCCGCGGTGCAACTTGCCGGCGGCAAGGCTGTGCGCCTGCCCCTGATTCCGCCCGACTACGGCATCGACTGGGAGCTTGCGGCGCGAAACATCAGCGCGCGAACCCGCATGATCATCATCAATAGCCCGCACAATCCCTGCGGCTCGATTCTCGAGCGGGCCGATCTCGACCAGCTTGCCGAATTAATCCGCGACAAGGGAATCTATGTGATTGCGGACGAAGTTTATGAACACATGGTGTTCGACGGCCTCGGCCACGCCAGTGTGCTTGGCCACGAAGAGCTGCGCGCGTCGAGTTTCGCTGTTTCCTCCTTCGGCAAGACTTATCACGCCACCGGCTGGAAACTCGCCTATTGCATCGCCCCGCCCGCCTTAACCGCGGAGTTCCGCAAAGTGCACCAGTTTGTCACGTTCACCAGTTCCAGCTTTGTGCAATACGCCATTGCCGATTTCATGGCCGAATGCCCCGGCCACGCGCGGGAACTTTCCACTTTCTATCAACGCAAGCGCGACCTGTTCTGCGAATTGCTGGCGCCTTCGCGTTTCCGCTTCACTCCGTCCCGGGGCACGTATTTTCAACTTGCCGATTATTCGGCGATTTCCGATCTTCCCGATAGTGAATTCGTCAATTGGCTCATTCAAGAAGTCGGCGTGGCGGCCATTCCCCTGTCGCCTTTCCATCGCAGGCCTTCGGGCGAGCGTCACATCCGCTTTTGTTTTTGCAAGGAAGATGCCACCCTGGAACGCGCGGCGGAAATCCTCCGCAGCCTGTGAAAAGTCTGGTGATGAAGGAGCAGCCAAAGCTGGATTTCGCCGCCTTGGCCGAACGCATCCGCGAATGGGGCGGCGAGCTCGGGTTCCAGCAGGTCGGCATCACCGACATCGACCTGGAAAGTTACCGCGCCCATCTCGAATCCTGGCTCGCGCGGCGGCACCATGGCGAGATGGCATACATGGCGCGCAATCACGACAAGCGCTGCCGTCCCGGGCAATTGCTTCCCGGCGCGAAGCGCGTCATCAGCGTGCGCATGGACTACGACCAGGTGGGAGAGCAGTCGCTGTCACCTATGGAGGAAAGCGAAACCGCTTACGTGGCGCGCTACGCCCGGGGACGGGATTACCACAAATTGATGCGCCGGCGACTGCAACGCCTGGCCGAACGAATCGAAGCGGAAGTTGGCGCGCATCGCTACCGCGCCTTTGTCGACAGCGCGCCGGTGCTGGAGCGGGCGCTTGCGGAGAAAGCCGGGCTGGGCTGGATAGGCAAAAACACCATGCTGATCAACCCCGAGGCGGGCTCATGGTTTTTTCTTGGCGAACTATTCACCGACTTGCCGCTGCCGGTGGACAAGCCCGGTGGCGCCCACTGCGGCACCTGCCGCGCCTGCCTCGACATCTGCCCCACGCAAGCCTTCACCGGCCCGAACAGTCTTGACGCGCGCAAGTGCGTATCCTACCTGACCATAGAATTGCGCGGGCCGATCCCCGAAGAATTGCGCGAAGCCATGGGCAACCGCATTTTCGGTTGCGACGATTGCCAGATCGTCTGCCCTTGGAACAAGTTTGCGCGCATATCAGTCGAGGCCGACTTTGCCGCCAGACACGAACTCGATGCCATCGGCCTGCGCGAATTGTTCGCCTGGAGCGAGGAGGAATTTCTCACGCGAACCGCGGGCTCGGCAATCCGCCGCATAGGCCACGAATGCTGGCTGCGCAACATCGCCGTCGCGCTGGGCAACGCAAGCGCCAGCGAGGAAACCGTTGCGGCCTTGCGCGCCCGCCTAAACCATCCCTCGCAACTCGTGGTCGAACACGTGCGCTGGGCGCTGAATCGCCAGCACGAAAAAGCCGACGCAATTCCGCTGCAATTTTGATTACGACAATCGGATCAGTCTACCAGTTGCTTCTGAGAAGAGAGCGTCCTTCCCCGATACCCACATTATCGCAAAGGTTTTGGCCAGTTCTTCCGCTATTGGTATCGCTGCATCGATCAGTTACCAAAAGTATCTCAAAATCATCTACGTAATGTATTCTGATCAATATTTCGAGCCCATAATTCGAATCTGGAGACGACTCAAGCCATCCGATTTCTTCAAATTTTTCATAAAATTCTTTTGATATTACTCTACCTTCATAGGTAGTGGCGGACGCGAGGCCAGGATTATCATTGTCGAACCAGTACTCAACCGCATATAAGCTATCATCAAATTCGTCGTGAAAAATACTGAATGCGTTGGAAGATGAATAATCTCCCCATACTCCTGAAACATTCATACTAGCCGCTTGTCCGTAACCGTAACCATAGCCATAGCCGTAGCCTCCATATCCAGATTGACCAAATGAGGAAGGGAAGGGCGGCAACCAAAACATTGCGAAAAGCGCGGATAAGATAAGGCTGCGAAATAAAACCACTGAAAATTTCATTCCTATCCTCCTCTTTCATTTTTATTATTCTTATCAATTACATTGGCGGCGTATCCAGCATGGATAGCGATTAGCACAACCGTATATAGGCGTAGATGCGTGAATTCTACCATGGAAGCGATTAAAAACAAAATAGCTGACGAGAAGCACGCTGCGTGGCTCCGCCAAGTCGTTCTCAAGATACTTGAATACAATAGAAGTAATATCGCGGCGGCAGGAATACCAAAAGCCATTGATAAGTCCAAAAACAGGTTATGTGCCCAAGGTATTTCGCGGGAATCCACCAATATAAACTCGGCATAGTTCTCTGTTCTTATGTGATTCGAGTAGAAATCCCTGAACGAGTCAACACCGGATCCCGAAAAAGGAGCTGATGCAATGTGGCGCAGAGCCGCATCCCAAACAGGTATCCGGGAAGTTGGAAGTTCGAGGGAGCTTCCCATGACGCCAAATTGCCAAACAAATAGACTCAGCACGAATAAAATGCAGCCTCCCGTAATCAGCGCCTTTCGAGTGAGCTTCTTGATGGCGCGAGACTCGAACAATAGCCAGACAGCCAAGAGTAAAATACAAAGCAGGGAGTCGAGCATGAATGCAGTCAGTATTGCAATACATGCCATCGCGTACAACAATATATTTCCTGCTCGTGAGGGAGGCACCCTCAATGCGTGTTTTATCAATGGCAGCACTACCAAAAAGGCTGCATAATCGTTCGGAACAATCAATAGCAAAGATTTAGCGAGGTCTACAATCTGTTGTGGCTGTTCGTTACCACCAATACCTAGCAGAAGAATATTGATTGAAATAAAGAAAAATGGCAGCAATATAAATAACACGCCGATCGTTGCCGCTCTATTAAAGAAATAAAAATTAAAAAATATCAGAGTGGCTGTTGCCGTCAATATTAGTATTGGCAATACTTCCGTCCATGAAGAATTCCAAGAAGCAGCCGCGAGTGAGAAAAGCACAAGAGAAAAGAAAAGAGCGGATACAGATCGATAAAAACGGAATTTTTCTATTCTTGTCGCTTCCAGGAAAAGTAATGGGAGTATCAGAAAGAGCAGGCTCAACCTTGAAATATGGAAAAAAGATATACAGAAAAACAGCCCGACACATATCGGCGCAAAGTTTGTGCTTGAAATGCTTAAGAATCTTCGATAGTTTCCTAGGTTCAAACTCATTATCGATTTTGGATTTTTGTCGGCTCCAACACCGGAATAGATTTTCGAAACATCCGGCGCTCAGCAGTTGATGAAATGGCGGCGGTAGTATTGCAGTTCAGCAATTGAATCGTGGATGTCTTCGATCGCCTTGTGGCTGCTGACCTTGCTGATACCGGCCAGGATTTCGGGTTTCCAACGGCGCGCGAGTTCCTTCACCGAACTGACATCGAGATTGCGGTAATGGAACCAGGACTCCAGCTCCGGCATGTAGCGGGCGAGAAAACGCCGGTCCTGGCAGATGGAGCTGCCACACATGGGCGAGGCGCCGCGGTAGGTGTGTCGCTGGAAAAATTCCAGCGTGCGACGCTCGGCCTCGGCTTCATTGATCGCGCTTGAGCGCACACGATCAACCAGGCCTGAAGCCTGATGATGGGTCTGATTCCAATCGTCCATCGCATCAAGCAGCGAATCGGGCTGGTGAATCGCGAGCACCGGCCCTTGTTCGATGATTTCGAGTTGCGGGTCGGTTACCAGGGTTGCGATTTCCAGGATGCGGTCGCTGCCGGGATCAAGGCCGGTCATTTCCAGGTCGATCCAAATCAGGTTGAGATTGCTGTCCATGGAAATCTCCAGCTCTTTGGCACTCGCCTGATGCGAATTCCGTTGGCATGAGCGCATTGTGGATAGCAAGTCCTTCGCCGCGCGAGCCGCATTGTAACAGACCAAAGAATCTTCCTACGAAAGGCTGGAGCCCAGCGGGAATCCAATCCCAAGCGTGGTGGCCTCGATACGTCGCCGTTGGGTGAGGCCCGGTCGGCGCAGCCGACAAGAAGCGCAGCTTCTTGAGGGCCGAACGACTTGCCATGGATGGCAAGGCTGGGGGTACTCGAAGCCGAATATCCCGCGCCAGGGATGGCATGCGCAATCTTCCAGAACTCCCAGGGAGATTCTGCGACTCCGCTTCGCTCCGCGCAGAATGACGGATTAGCGGGTCGGCACACTGTGAGTCGCCGTTTGGTGGTGTGAGGTGCAGCGGGCGTGCGAGCCAAGGATGGCGAGCCCGAAGCCTATAAGGAAGTATTCGCGGCGTCCGCTGCACCACACACCGCCAGACGGCGACGGATCGAAGAAAAAACTTGGCGAGACTTTGCTACCACGCTCCACTCCACGCAGAATGACACAGAATCGGAATGTGCGATAATTTTTTGATGGAAGCATTGGCTCACAGTGTGTTGTGCGATTGCGCTTGCCAAAGCCGGAATCCCGGGCCGGTGGCCGGGTAATGCAGTCTGGACGCAAGCTCAACAAGCAACAGCTGCGCCGCATCGCGGCGCGCCGGCAGGGCCGCTCCGCCGGGGAGCGAAACGGCATCATTGTCAGCCATTTCGGCAAGCAACTCGAAGTTGAAGACGCCGGTGGAAAAGCGGTTCGCTGCCACGCCCGCGCCAACCTGCCAAACATTGTCACCGGCGACCGCGTCAGTTGGGTGCCCGACAATGCCGAAGGCGGCGTCGTCACCGCCGTGGAAGCGCGCCGCAACGAATTCGGCCGCGCCGCCGCCGACGGGCGCTTTCGCCCCATCGCGGCGAACATCGACCAAGTGCTGACAGTCTTCGCCACCGTGCCCGAAACCGAAATGAGCGTCATCGACCGCTACCTGGTGGCGATAGAGAACCTGGGCCTGGAATGCCTGCTCGTGCTCAACAAGATAGACTTGACCCCGGCGAATCCACCGCTGCTGGCGCGAATGGCCGAAATCTATCGTGGTTTGGGTCTGGAGTTGATTGAAGTTTCGGCGCTCACCGGTGCGGGGATCGACCAGCTCTGCGCAAGGCTGAAAGGGCTTACGGCGGTTGTCGTGGGTCAGTCCGGTGTCGGCAAATCTTCGCTGCTGAATCGGCTCGGCAAAAAACCCCTGGCCGCCGTAGGGGAGCTTGATGCCTGGCGCAGCGGCGGCACCCACACCACGACAGCGGCCCACTTGTATCATTTGCCCGATTTCGATTTGATCGACTCGCCCGGTGTGCGCGAGTTCAATTTGTGGCAACTGCAAGCCGCGGAAGTGGTTGAGGGCTTTGTTGAAATGCGGAGCCTTGCCGAGCACTGCAAATTTCGCGATTGCTCGCACCGGGTTGAACCCGGCTGCGCGGTGTTGGCGGCCGCCGAAACCGGCGCCATCAGCCCGGAGCGCTTGCGCAGCTATTGCCGCATTCTCGATGGAATGCCCTGAGCTTAGAAGCCAAACATGATGGCCAACAACAGCAGCCGAGCCAATGCATGAGCCGAATGCAGCCAACGCTCATCGTCGAACAAAAAAATGCCAGAAGGCATCATGGGGATCAGCCCGCCGGCGCGGCGCCACGAAATGAAAGCGAAACGAAAGAATTAAAATTTGCGCAATAGCGAAGGACCCTGCCCATGGACAATAAGCGCCTGCCGCTGATCATCGAGCCGGAACAGCTCTCGGCAATCTTGCCCGATGACGGGCTGTTGCTGATCACGGTATGCCAGCCGCGGGTTTATCTTGCGCATCATGTGCCCGGATCCTTGCTGGTCCAGCCCGGCGAATTGGTTTCTGGAGTCGAACCCGCCACCGGCAAACTGCCCCCGGTTGAACGTTTGAGCAAACTTTTTTCCCGTATTGGACTCGCGCCCGAAAAGCACGTCATCGCCATCGACGACGAAGGCGGCGGCTGGGCGGGAAGGCTGATCTGGACCCTGGATGTCCTCGGTCATTCACGCGCCAGCTTCCTCAACGGCGGCGTGCTCGCCTGGGCGGGCGCGGGACTGCCGCTGGAAAGCGGCCACCAGGAAGCTTGCCCACATCCATTCGCGGCACGAATCGACTGCCGCCCCATAGCCGACCTGGAACAAGTGCTTGCGCAACTTGACGATCCCGACAGTATCGTCTGGGACGCCCGCTCGGCCGAGGAGTTCGCCGGCATTCGTGCAACCGACCGCCGCAATGGCCATATTCCCGGCGCGGTGCATTTGGACTGGCTTGAGCTGATGGACCGCACCAGGCATTACCGCTTGCGTCCCTTGCCGGAACTGCGTACGCGGCTCGCGGCACTTGGCATCACGCCGGGCAAACGGATCATCACCCATTGCCGAACGCATCACCGCTCCGGGCTGAGCTATCTGGTGGGCAAGGCGCTGGGGCTGGATATCCGCGCCTACGACGGCTCCTGGTCGGAGTGGGGCAATGCCGACTATACACCTGTGAATCATTGAGCCAGCCGTGAAAAGACTGTTCGTACTATTGCAACACTTGCTTCCGCAAAGATTGCTGACCTCGGCCGCCGGCGCGCTCGCCCGCAACGAAACACTTGCCACCGTGTTGATCCGGCTTTTCATTCGCCAATACCGGGTGGATATGAGCGAGGCGCTGCGCGGCGACCCATCGAGCTACCGCGATTTCAACGAATTCTTCACCCGGGAATTGAAACCCGGCGCGCGCCCATTGGCCACCGCGGCAGACGCCGTCCTCTGTCCCGCCGACGGCGCCGTCAGCGAACTCGGACCGATCAGCAGCGCGCAGCTATTGCAAGCCAAAGGCCGCTATTTCGATCTTGTCGCCCTGCTTGGCGGCGACGGCGAATTGGCGCAAGCGCTCGATGGCGGGCAATTCCTGACGATTTATCTTTCGCCGCGGGATTACCACCGCGTGCACATGCCGCTGCAAGGCCGCCTGCTGCGCGCCAAACGCGTACCCGGCGCGCTGTTTTCGGTGAATGAGACCAGCACGGCGCTCATTCCCGACCTGTTCAATCGCAACGAACGCATGATCGGTGTTTTCGAGGGCGAATTTGGCCGCTTCGCCGTGATCATGGTGGGCGCCATGATTGTCGGAGGCATTCGCACGGTCTGGGATGAATCCGACGGCGCTGGTTGTGCCCAAAAGAATGCGCGGGATTTCGGAGGCGATGGGCCAAGGCTCAGAGCCGGTGCGGAAATGGGCCGCTTTGAATTGGGTTCCACGGTGATCCTGCTGTTTCCGCCGGACACGATCGAATTCGCGCGCGAACTCGAGCCGGGAAAGCCTGTTCGAATGGGCGGCGAAATTGGCCGGCGAATTGGCAAGCCAGACTGAACAGTTCAAAATTGTCGATGCATCGCGAAATAATGGCGCAGTTCGGGAGGCTGCCTATGTCCACCGATGATTTGAAAGAACAGGCGGCGCTATCCGCGCTGGCTTTGCTGGAACCCAGGCTGGAGCGCGACACCGTGCTCGGCGTGGGAACCGGGTCCACGGTCAATTGCTTTATCGCCGCGCTGGGCCAAATGCGCGAAAAAATCGACGCGGTGGTGTCGAGTTCGGAAGCATCCTCCCGCAGGCTGGAAGCGCTGGGCATCAAGGTGATCGACCTCAATTCGGCGGGGATTGTCGATTTCTACGTGGACGGCGCGGATGAGGCGAATCGCCATTTGCACCTGATCAAAGGCGGCGGCGGCGCGTTGACCCGCGAGAAGATCATCGCAGCGGCCGCCAGGGAATTCATCTGCATCGCCGATGCGTCGAAACTGGTGCCGGTGCTCGGCGAGTTCCCGCTGCCGGTGGAAGTGATTCCAATGGCGCGCAGCCATGTCGCGCGCAAGATCTCGGCGATGGGCGGCCTGCCGGTGTACCGGGACGGCTTCGTAACCGACAATGGCAACTGGATACTCGATGCGCACAATCTGGATTTGCGCGACCCGCGCGCCACCGAGACTGAACTGAACTCGATCGCCGGCGTGGTTTGCAACGGGCTGTTCGCGCACAGACCCGCAGACCGCCTGTTGCTGGCGGGGTCGCGGGGAGTCCAGACTCTGCTCGCCGAAAGCTGAAACGCCGCGCAGGGGCGAGCGCCGACGGGCCCGGATGGCTGCAACCATCAAAACCCGCCGCGGGAAGAATTGGCGCGTGGAGGCTACACTGAATATTCAGGATGGTGGCGAACGGCCACAGCGCGCGTGACTCCACGCGCGAAGGCACCCGCCACGAAGACGCGCTTCGCGGCAGACCTGTATCAGCTCAACGCAAATCCAGCCGCTTACAGCGGCGTTACGTTTTCCGCCTGGGGCCCTTTCTGACCTTGGCTTACCTGCATCGAGACCTTTTGGCCTTCGTGCAATGTGCGGCGACCGGTTCCATTAATGGCGCTGAAATGCACAAACACGTCCTTGCCTTCCGGCCGTTCAATGAACCCGAAACCTTTCTCGTCATTGAACCACTTGACCACACCTTCAACTAACTCTGACATAACTTTCTCTTTTCCGAAAATTGGTTTTCCACCATCGTGGATTCTTTGCTCTCTCCCCCACCCTTCTTCCGCGGGGAAACCCCAACCCCGGAAAAAACTGCAATAACGCACTGGCCTTTATACTGATTTACCCCTTCCGGGGCAAAGCATTATGGCAACGAATTGTTACAAAATCCCGCTTCGCGGGGAAAAAACGGCGGCACTTTACCACGAATCCTCAACATTTACCCGAACCATGCGGCTTCCAGCGCCGCAAAAACCGGATTGCGAAAATCCGCCGACTCGTTTACCAGATGATGCCGCGCTCCGGGCACGAGCACTTCCGCGGCCGCCGGGAATTTTTCGCGAATGGCGGGCAGATTGTGTTGCCAGTCGACGGTGGCGTCCGCCGTGCCCTGGATGATCGTCAACGGCGCCGGGTTCGCCGCGGCGGCGGCGAAGCGCTTCTCGTAATCAAGCATGGCTCCAATCCAACTGCTTGGAATGCGCGCGCTTTGCAGCGCATCCTCCTCGCGTAAAAAATTCAGAAATTCCCTGTCGTGGCTGCTGGCGGAAAAATGCCGCCGTGTCGATTTGATGAACCAGCCGCCGAGCCGGTAAGCCAGTCGGACCTGGCGCTGGCGCGGCACGCGCAGCAATGGCGCAAGCAAGGCGATGCCTTCAAAGCTTTGGTATTCCAGCAAGCCGTGATGCAAGACGGAATCGATCAACACCGCGCCGCCGGTGCTTTGGCCGACAGCAAACCACGGCCGCGGCAATTCTTGCCCGCGGGCGAGCGCGAGCGCTTGGGCCAACGCTTGGCAATAGTTCGCGAAATTGTCGACGGCGCCGGATTCGCCGCTGGAAAGCCCGTGGCCGGGCAGGTCAAAGACAAATGCCGCGCAGCCTTGGGCCAGGCACCAGGCGAGCGCGTGGCGATACAGGCCCGCATGGTCGAGGTAGCCATGCAAAAGGAAGACGGTCGCCCGCGGCCGCGACGCCGGCGCGAAATACTGCGCGACGATTTGCTCGCCGCCCCCCGGAAACACACCCAGAGCGTGATGCGCCGGTTGATTGTTCGAAGTGAAGCGCAGGCGGTAGTGATCGAGGTAGCTTTGCAAAGGCTCGCCGAGGCACGCCGCCGCGGAACAATCCAGCGGCGGCGCCAGCGAGCGCAGCGCGCGGGCGTCGGAGCGACTGAACATGCCCGGTCAGACGCTGTTGGGCGCCTTCAGGCGCCGGCGTAGCGAACCGACATTTCCTCCAAATTGTAAATCTTGCCAATGCGGTCGATCATGCCGGCGCAGCCGAAGGACTCGAGCCGGGCCTTTACGATTTCACGCATGGCGTGCATGGTTGGGGTGAGAAACTTGCGCGGGTCGAATTCGGCGGGATTCTGGGCCAGAAAGCGGCGCACGGCCCCGGTCGAGGCGAGGCGCAAGTCGGTATCGATATTCACCTTGCGCACGCCGTGGCGGATGCCTTCCTGAATCTCTTCCACCGGCACGCCATAGGTCTCGGGAATTTCTCCACCATACTCGTTGATCACTTCGAGCCAGTCCTGGGGCACCGATGAGGAGCCGTGCATGACCAGATGGGTGGAAGGAATCTTGGCATGAATCTGCTTGATGCGGTCGATGGCGAGAATATCGCCCGTTGGCGGCCGGCTGAATTTGTAGGCGCCATGACTGGTGCCCACGGCGATGGCGAGGGCGTCGACACCGGTGGCGTTGACGAAATCCTCGGCTTCCCCGGGATCGGTCAGCAATTGATCCATGGTCAACTTGCCTTCGGCGCCGATGCCGTCTTCCTCGCCGGCCATGCCGGTCTCAAGCGAGCCGAGACAGCCGATTTCGCCTTCCACGGAAACTCCGCAAGCATGGGCCATTTCCACTGTTTGCCGCGTGACGCGGACGTTGTAGTCGAAATCCATCGGTGTCTTGCCATCCTCGCCAAGTGAGCCATCCATCATTACCGACGTGAAGCCGAGCTGGATTGAACGCTGGCACACCGCGGGGGAGACGCCGTGGTCCTGGTGCATGACGATGGGGATGTGGGGAAACTCCTCCATCGCGCCCTGAATCAGATGGCGCAGGAAATTTGCCCCGGCGTACTTTCTCGCGCCAGCCGAAGCTTGCAGGATGACGGGGCTGGAAACTTCATTCGCCCCCTCCATGATCGCCCGCACCTGTTCCAGGTTGTTGACGTTGAATGCGGGAACGCCGTAATCGTTCTCCGCCGCGTGATCGAGCAATTGTCGCAAGGTGATAAGAGCCATTGGTTCTCCTGGCAATCAAAACAATTCAGTTGGCGAGCGCTTCCACCGCCGGCAGCGGCAAGCCCTGCACGGCTTCGAGAAAGGCTCCGCCGCCGGTGGAGATGTAGGAAACCCCCGATGCCACGTCAAACTGGTCGATGGCGGCCACGGTCTCGCCGCCGCCGGCCAGACTGTAGGCCGAACTCTCCGCGATGGCGCGGGAAATCCGCTCGGTGCCGGCGGCAAAGGCCGGAAACTCGAATACGCCCATGGGTCCGTTCCAGATGATGGTGCCCATGGATTTTATCAAAGCCGCGAAACGGTTCGCGCTTTCCGGCCCAATGTCCAAAATGATGTCGTCGTCGGCAACGGCTTCCACCGGCTTGATTGCCGCTGCCGCGTCGGCGGCGAATTCCTTCGCCACGCGAACATCCACCGGCAAGGGAATGTCGACTTTGCCCATCAATTCCCGGGCGCCGGGAACAAGGTCGGCTTCATGCAGCGAGCGGCCCACGGCATATCCCGCCGCGCGCAGAAATGTATTGGCGATGCCGCCGCCGACCAGCAAATGGTCCGCCAGCGTTGAGAGACTGTGCAGCAACTCCAGCTTGCCGGATACTTTCGCGCCGCCAACGATGGCGAGCAATGGCCGCTTCGGTTCGCGCATGGCGCGGCCGATGGCGTCCAGCTCGCGCGCGAGCAGCGGCCCGGCGCAGGACGCGGCGGCAAATCCGGCCACGCCGGCGGTGCTGGCCTGGGCGCGGTGGGCGGTGCCGAAAGCATCCATGACGAAAATGTCGCACAAGGCGGCGTAGCGCTGCGCGAGTTCTCCGCTGTTCGATTTTTCACCCGCGTTCACCCGCACATTCTCCAGCAGACAAAGGGAACTCCCGGGCATGGTGGCGCCCGATTCGCCGCCGGGCGCCAGATAGTTGTCCACCAGCGGCACTTCAATGCCCAGCAGTTGCGACAATCGGGCGGCAACGGGGGCAAGGGAAAATTCCCGTTGTTCGCCAATCGGCAGGCCCTCGGTGGGTCGGCCAAGATGCGACATGAGCAAAACCCGGGCGGCATCGCTCTCAAGCGCCGCGCGAATGGTCGGCAGCGCCGCGCGGATGCGGCTGTCATTCACAACCTCGCCATCACGCAGCGGCACATTGAGGTCTTGCCGGATCAGCACGCGTTTACCGGCCAGATCCAGTTGCCCCATTCGCGGGGGAGACCGCGGCACAGCGTCGCTAGTTGGATTTGTCCTTGTCATCGATCTTGGGCATGCAAAAACTCTGCCACATCCAGCATGCGGTTGGCGTACGCCCATTCATTGTCAAACCAGATAAATACCTTGACCAGGCCGGCGACTTCCCGGGTCTGATTGAGGTCTACCACAGCCGACCTCGGGTCGTGGTTGATGTCGCAAGAAGCCAGCGGTTCGCGAGTATATCCCAGAACGTTTGGCGGCAGCTTGCGCGATTCGCGCATGATCGCCTCGTTCACCTCCGCGGCGCCGGCGCGGCGCGCGAAGCGCAAACTGACATCGAGAGCGGAGACGTTGACCGTCGGCACCCGAATCGCCTGGGCCGCGAGCTTGCCGGCCAAGCCCGGCAGAATGCGCGCAATGCCTTTCGCCAGCGCGGTTTCCACGGGAATGATCGATTGCATGGCGCTGCGGGTTTTGCGCAGGTCCGAATCGTGGAAACTGTCGATAACCGGCTGGTCATTCATCGCCGAATGAATGGTGGTCACGACACCGGCCTCGACGCCGAAAGCATCGTCCAGCACTTTCAACACTGGAACAATGCAATTGGTGGTGCAAGAGGCGTTTGACAGGACTTTCGCTTCGGGCGGAATCCGCTCGTGGTTGATGCCGTAGACAATGGTGAAATCGACATCGCTTTGCGCCGGCTGGGAAAAAAGCACGCGCCGGGCGCCGCCACCTTCGCCGGCGCCCAGATGCAGCCGCGCGCTGGCCACATCGCGGAAGGCGCCGCTGCATTCCATGACCAGGTCAACCGCGGGCCAGCGCAAGGCGGCCGGATCCGGCTCGCGCAGCAATTCGATGACATCGCCATCCACCACGAGCTTGCCCGCATCGAGCTTGACTTCGCCGGGAAAGCGGCCGTGGGTGCTGTCGTAGCGGGTAAGGTGCGCCATGGTGGCGGCGTCGGCGACATCGTTCAAGGCAACCACGCGCACGCGGCCGCGCCGCTCCGGGGCGTGGGCGGCGCGCAACACGCAGCGGCCGATGCGGCCGTAGCCATTGATTGCAACCAGCATGGTCATTGCGCGCCTGGGGTCGCTCCGTCTAGCAGAGAGCGGGCCGCGGCGGCGACTTTGTCGGCGGTGAAGCCGAAATGCTCCATCAACACCGCGCCGGGGGCGGATTCGCCAAAAGTGTTCATGCCGACGACACAGCCGTCAAGGCCGACAAATTTGCGCCAATAGTCCACCGCGCCGGCTTCCACCGCGACGCGCTTGCGCAGCTTCGCGGGCAGCACGGACTCGCGCCAGGCGGCATCCTGCTGTTCAAACACGTCCACGCTCGGCATGGAAACCAAGCGCGCGGCAACGCCTTCCTGGTGCAGGACGCGCACCGCTTCGGCGCTCACGCCCACTTCGGAACCGGTGGCGATGATGAGGATTTCCGGCTCGGTGGCGCAGTCGAGCAATATGTAGCCGCCGCGGGCGATGGCGTCCACCTGTTCGTCTTCCCGCGGCTGGTGCCGGATCGCCTGACGCGTGAAAACTAGCGCTGTGGGCCCGTCCCTGCGCTCGATGGCGGCCCGCCAGGCAACAGCCGCCTCGACGCTGTCGCAGGGGCGCCAGACCGACAGGTTTGGCGTGGTGCGCAGATTGGTCAATTGCTCAACCGGTTGATGCGTTGGGCCGTCTTCGCCCTGGCCGATGGAATCGTGGGTGTAGACCAGGATGCTGCGTTGCTTCATCAAGGCCGTCATGCGCAGGGCGTTGCGCGCGTATTCCATGAACATGAGAAACGTGGCGCAATAGGGTATGAATCCGCCGTGCAGGGCGATGCCGCTGGTGATCGCGGTCATGCCGAATTCGCGCACGCCAAAATAAATGTAGTTGCCGTCGGGCGCATCGTAAATCGAGCGGCTGCCGGACCAGAGTGTCAGGTTGGAGCCGGTGAGATCGGCGGAGCCGCCGATCAGTTCCGGCAAATGCGCGCCATAGGCCTCGATGCAGTCCTGGGAAGCCTTGCGGCTTGGAATATCCGCGCCTTCGCGCTGGCGCGAATGGATGAAGTCCCGCGCGCGCGCGGCGAAATCGCCGGGCAGTTCGCCTTTGATGCGGCGCACGAACTCCAGCGCGAGATCGGGGTGCTCCTCCTCGTAAAGCACGAGTTTTTCCTTCCAGGTGGTTTCCGCCATGAAGCCCTTTTCGGTGGCGTTCCATGCCTGGCGGATTTCCTCGGGCACGAAGAACGGCGCATGGGGCCAATCGAGCGCTTCCCGCGCGGCCGCGACCTCCGCATCGCCCAGCGGGGAACCGTGGGTGGCGGCGGTGCCCTGCTTGTTGGGCGCGCCGAAGCCGATCACCGTGCGGCAACGGATCATGCTTGGCCTGGCGGTTTCGGCCCGGGCCTCCTCGATCGCCCGGGCGATGGCAACAGGGTCGTGACCGTCGATTCCCACAACGTGCCAGCCGTAGGCCCGGAACCGAATCAGGGTGTCCTCGGAGTACCAAGGCTCGATTTCGCCGTCGATGGAAATGCCGTTGGCGTCGTAAAACACGATCAGCTTGCCGAGGCCGAGCGTTCCCGCCAGCGAACAGACTTCATGGGATATGCCTTCCATCAAACAGCCGTCGCCCGCGAAAACCCAGGTGAAATGATCGACGATTTCGTGCCCCGGCCGGTTGAATTGCGCGGCGAGGGTTTTTTCGGCGATGGCCATGCCGACGGCATTGGCAAGCCCCTGGCCGAGGGGCCCGGTGGTGGTCTCCACGCCGGGCGTATAACCGTATTCGGGATGGCCCGGAGTCATCGAATGCAATTGCCGGAATTGACGGATCTCGTCCATGGGCAGGGCGTAGCCGCTGAGATGCAACAGCGAATAAATCAACATCGAGCCGTGACCGTTCGAAAGCACGAAACGGTCCCTGTCGAACCATTGCGGATGGCCGGGATTGTGTTTGAGGAAGTCGTTCCAGAGCACTTCGGCGATGTCCGCCATGCCCATGGGCGCGCCGGGATGGCCGGATTTGGCCTTTTGCACGGCATCCATGCTCAGTGCGCGAATGGCGTTGGCGAGTTGCCTTCGCGACACGGCCGTTTCGGCCATCGACTAACTCCTGTTGCTGGCATTTTTCCGGGGCGGCTATTGTCACGCAGATGCGGCGGATTTGCCAGTGGCGGCGCAAGGCGCCGGTATACATCAAAATATTTTGATAAAGCTTGTTTTTGCGCGCCATAGCTGTTATTGTGCGCTCCCATTTTGAACACACGATTTCGCAATGAGCACCGTTACCGCTGCGGTTCTGGAAGAGAGCGTACCGCGCCCGATCACCGAACCCCTACTTACCCTCACGGCCCTGCACAAAGCGCTGGCGGACAGCCTGCGCCTGCAAATTCTCAGGCTGCTGAAAAGTGAATCTTTCAGCGTGCTGGAGTTGTGCCGCATCCTGGACATTCGCCAATCGGCGCTGAGTCACCATCTGAAGATTCTGTTGCAGGCCGGGTTGCTTTCGACCCGGCGCGAAGGCACTTCGATGTTCTACCGGCGCGCGCTGGTGCACGACCAGGTAGATTTCGCCGGCAGCCGCCGCCATATTCTCGAAGCGATCGACCTGTTGCCGATTTCCACTTCGCAAAATCGAAGGATTCGCCAGATCCAGCAGGAACGGGCGCTTTCCTCGTTGCGGTTTTTCCGCCGCAATGCGGACAAGTTCCGCGAAAAACAGGGTCTTATCGTCGCCCATGATCATTACGCCGCCAGTTTGCACGATGTGATTGCGGGCCTGGGCCTGGAGCGTCACGCCCGCGTGCTTGAGGTGGGTCCGGGTGAAGGCCAGTTGCTGGTTGAACTTGCGGAACAGTTTCAGCGCCTGACCGCGCTGGACAATTCGCCGGACATGCTCGAAAAAGCGCGCTCCACCGCCGCCGCCGCCGGACACGAAGGTATCGAGTTTCTGCTCGGCGAAACGCGCTCGGTCACCGACCGCCAGTTCGACCTGATCATTTTCGACATGGTGCTGCACCATATCCCGTCTCCGGCGATGACGATCAAGGATTGCGCGCGCCTGCTGGCGCCTTCGGGCACCTTGCTCATCTGCGACCTGTCGCGTCACGACCAGGACTGGGTGCGCGAATCCTGCGGCGACCTGTGGCTCGGCTTCGACACCGACGATTTGCGCGATTGGGCCAACCAGGCGGGTCTCGAAGACCGCCAGGGATCCTTCCTCGGGTTGCGCAATGGATTCCAGATTCAAATGCGGATGTTCGCCAAGAAACGCGACATCCGCGGCAAGTAGCGAAACTGCGAAGCCTATCGCACAAAACGCGTAAACCGCATCGCGCGGAAAACAGGGAGATATTGTGAGCCAACCGACCGATACGAGTCTCTTCACTTCCGAATCGGTGGCCGAAGGACACCCGGACAAGATGGCGGACCAGATTTCCGACGCGGTGCTGGACGCTTTTCTGCGCCAGGACCGGAACGCGCGGGTCGCCTGCGAAACCCTGGTCAAAACCGGCATGGTGTTGCTGGCGGGTGAAGTCGCCAGCACCGCTTCGATCGATATCGAAGCGGTGGTTCGCGGCGTGGTGCGCGATATCGGCTACAACGACGCCGCGCTCGGTTTCGACAGCGAAGCTTGCGCCGTGCTCAACGCCCTCGGGCGGCAATCGCCCGACATCGCCATGGGTGTCGACGAAACCGAACTGAAGGAACAGGGCGCCGGCGACCAGGGCCTGATGTTCGGCTACGCCACCAATGAAACCGACGTGCTGATGCCGGCGCCCATCACCTACTCGCATCGGCTGATGCGGCGCCAGGCCCAGGTGCGGGGGGACGGAACCTTGCCCTGGCTCGGCCCCGATGCCAAAAGCCAACTCAGCTTTCGCTACCGCGACGGCCGCCCGGTGGGAATCGACACCGTGGTGGTGTCCACCCAGCATCGGGAAGACATTTCCCTGCAACAGGTGCGGGAAGCGGTCATCGAGGAAATCGTCAAGCCGGTGCTGCCCCGCAAATGGCTCGATGCGGACACGCGCTATCTGGTCAACCCCACCGGACGCTTTGTTGTTGGCGGCCCCCATGGCGATTGCGGCCTGACCGGGCGCAAGATCATTGTCGACACCTACGGCGGCATGGCGCGGCATGGCGGCGGCGCTTTTTCCGGCAAGGATCCTTCCAAAGTCGACCGTTCGGCGGCCTACGCCGCGCGCCACGTCGCCAAAAACCTGGTGGCGGCGGGCATCGCCGAGCGCTGCGAGGTTCAGCTTTCCTATGCGATTGGCATGGCGGAGCCGACTTCGGTCAGTGTCGAGACCTTCGGCAGCGGCCGGATTCCCGAGGCGCGGATCATCGAATTGATTCGCGACCATTTTGAATTGCGGCCCAAGGGAATGATCGAGCAACTGAACTTGTTGCGGCCGATTTACCGCCAGACCGCCAGTTTTGGCCACTTCGGGCGCGATGAGCCCGAATGCAGTTGGGAACGAACCGATCTGGCGGAAGCGCTTCGCCACGCGGCCGGCGCGCCGGTTCGCGCAAGCGGCCACTAAGTGGCAACTGTTATACCGAAAAAAAAAACAAAAATTAGTCAACGAAACACACTGAAGGGGACAGCTTCGAATGAACCAGTTGATGATGAAACGGCAGCAAAGTCCGCGCGAGGATTTCAAAGTGGCGGATCTTTCGCTGGCGGACTTCGGGCGGCGCGAAATCAACCTGGCGGAAAAGGAAATGCCCGCGCTGATGGCGCTGCGGCGGCGCTACGCCCCCGAACAACCGCTGCGGGGCGCGAGAATTCTCGGCTGCCTGCACATGACCGTGCAAACCGCCGTGCTGATTGAAACCTTGCGCGCGCTTGGCGCCGAAGTGCGTTGGTCATCCTGCAACATATTCTCAACCCAGGATCATGCCGCGGCTTGCATGGCGGCCGAGGGCGTGGCGGTGTACGCCTGGAAAGGCCAGACCGAAGACGAAGGCGCCTGGTGCATCGAACAGACGATTCTGCATGACGGCAAGCCCTGGAATGCCAATATGGTGCTCGACGACGGCGGAGACCTCACCGCGATGTTGCACGAAAAGTACCCGGAGGTCCTTCAAGGCGTGCACGGCATTACCGAAGAGACCACCACCGGCGTGCATCGCTTGCAGGAAATGCTGCAGGGGGGGCAGCTCAAAGTGCCGGCGATCAATGTCAACGATTCGGTCACCAAATCCAAGAACGACAACAAATACGGCTGCCGCCACAGTCTCAACGACGGCATCAAGCGCGGCACCGACATGTTGCTCGCCGGCCGCCACGCCCTGGTCATCGGCTACGGCGATGTCGGCAAGGGTTCGGCCCAGAGCCTGCGCCAGGAAGGCATGATTGTGAAAGTCGCCGAGGCCGACCCGATTTGCGCCATGCAAGCTTGCATGGACGGCTTCGAGCTGGTCTCGCCCTATGTGGGTGGCGTCAACAAGCAGCGGCTAGACGCCGTAAACGAAGAACTGCTCGGCGGCCTCGACCTGATCGTCACCGCCACCGGCAATATCAATGTCTGCGACCGCTTCATGTTGCAAAAACTGAAAGCCGGCGCGGTGGTCTGCAATATCGGCCACTTCGACAACGAAGTGGACACCGCTTTCATGCGCGAACATTGGGAATGGCAGGAAGTCAAACCCCAGGTCCACCGCATTTTCCGCCGCGGCGCGGAACATCCGGAAGACTATCTGATCCTGCTCTCCGAAGGCCGCCTGATCAACCTTGGCAACGCCACCGGCCACCCTTCCCGGGTGATGGACGGCTCCTTCGCCAATCAAGTGCTGGCGCAAATGCATTTGTTCGAGCGCAAATTCGCCGACCAGCCGGCGCCGGACCGCGAGATCAGCTTGACCGTGCTGCCCAAGAATCTTGACGAAGAGGTGGCGGCGCTGATGGTGGAGGGATTTGGCGGCGTCCTCACGCGGCTGACCGGCGAGCAGGCGGACTACATCGGCGTGTCGCCGGAAGGTCCGTTCAAACCCGAAAGCTACCGATACTAGCAAGGCGCAAGCGGCTACCCCATGACCAGCGCTGCGCAACAATTCAGCGTCGAATTCTTTCCGCCCCGGACCGAAGCCGGACGCGCCAAGCTGGACCAGGTTCACAAGGAGCTGGTGGCGCTGGGGTTGGATCTCTTCACCGTCACCTACGGCGCCGGCGGCTCCACCCGGGAAGGCACCAAACAGATAGTGCTGGACTACGCCGCGGCGGGCTCGAATATCGCTCCCCATCTGTCCAGCGGCGGCGAGGATCTTGATGTCGTGCGCGACTTGCTTGCGGTGTACCGCGACGCCGGCATCCGCCATCTGGTCGTGCTGCGCGGCGACACGCCTCCCGGGCGGAAACGCGTCGACACGGGCTTCTACGCGCGCGATCTGGTGGAATTCGTGCGCCGGGAGTCGGGCGGGCATTTCCATATCAAGGTGGCCTGCTATCCCGACATTCATCCGCAAACCCCAAACTTCGACCTGGAAATCGAGTATTTCCGGCAAAAAATCGATGCCGGCGCCAATGCGGCCATCACCCAATATTTCTACAACGCGGATTCCTATTTCCGCTTCGTCGACTCATGCCGCGCGGTGGGCGTCGATACGCCCATCATTCCCGGCATTATGCCGATCACCAATTTCGACAAGTTGACATCATTCTCCGCCAAGTGCGGCGCGCGCATCCCGGACTGGCTCGCGCGCGGGCTGTCGCGCTTCGGCGACGACGATGCGGGCCTGCGCAGGTACGGCGAAGACGTCGTCAGCGAATTGTGCGGACGCTTGCTCGAAGGCGGCGCACCGGGCTTGCACTTTTATTCCCTCAATCTCGCCGGCCCGGTGCGCGGGATTTGGGAAAACCTGGGTCTTTCCAGCAACGGCTGATTCGGCGGGCCGCAGCCATGGGCCACACCCGATTGCATTGCGAGACCTCTCTGCGGGCGCACGCCCCGCTGCGCCTGGATGCCGACGCCGCCCACTACCTGGGGAAGGTGTTGCGCATGCGGCTGGGGCAATTCGTCCACGTCTTCAACGCCAGCGACGGCGAATTCCTCGCCCGCATCGGGCAACTTACAAAGAAGCATGCTGAATTGCGCGTGGAAACCCGGCTGCGCGCGCCCGCGGCACCCCGGCTCGAAATCGAACTTTGCCTTGGACTTTCCCGCGGCGAGCGCATGTCCTGGGCGATCCAAAAATCCACCGAGCTGGGCGTTCACGGCATCAAGCCGTTTCTCAGCGCCCGGGGCGAGGTGAAACTGTCCCCCGAACGCGCGGCGAGCCGGATGCAACACTGGCGCCGCATCGCCATTGGCGCGGTGGAGCAGTCCGGCGGCTTTCGCATTCCGGATTTCAGCGAGCCACTGGCGCTCGAGCGGGTGCTGCAAGCTCCCGCCGAAGCCGATTGCACGCGCCTGCTGTTCGACCCGGCCGGGAGCGCCGGGCTGCCGGATTCGCTGCCGGGCGATCGCCTGCAGATCGTCACCGGCCCCGAAGGCGGCTTTACGGAATCCGAACTGGCGCTGGCCGCGCGCTGCGGCTACGAGATTGTCGGCCTGGGCCCGCGCATTTTGCGCAGCGAAACGGCGCCTGTGGCGGTGCTGGCGATTTTGCAGCATCGTTATGGTGACATGATGTTAGGGCTTCGATCCGTCGCCGGCGGCGTGGGGGGAGTGCCGCGGACGCTGTAAATACATCCCTGTACGCTTCGGGCTCGGCATCCTGCCTCGCACGCCCGCGGCACTCCCCCCACGCCGCCGGCGACTTGCGGTTTCGGTCAAGTGTCACTGAAACTGGTTCGGCGGTGGAACTCCCTGCGGGGACCCGCGGATTCTGCAGATTTGCGGTGGGTGGCGGGCAAAAAAAAGCGGCGCTCCGTTGCCGGAAACGCCGCTAAGGGAGAGATCGTTTGCGCGAGCCGCTTTGTTCCGCGCTTGCGCTTCAGCGGCTTGCGCCGTCTCGCGATGGCGCAAGTGTCGCCGTTATTGGGTTACAAATTCGGGGTAGGCTTCCATTCCACATTCGGTGAAGTCGACACCTTCCTCTTCTTCGGCCTCGGAGACGCGGATTCCCATCACCGCCTTGATCGCGAACCAGACAGCGAAACTGGCGGCGAACACCCAGCCCATGATCGTCAGCATGCCCACAAGCTGACCCATGAACGTCGCATCCGGGTCCGACAGCAGCACGGCGAAGATGCCGAAGATGCCGACGGTGCCATGCACCGAGATGGCGCCCACCGGATCGTCGATCTTCAATTTGTCCAAGGTGACGATGCTGGCGACAACGATGACGCCGCCAACAGCGCCGATAATGGTGGCCAGCAATGGCGACGGGTCCGCGGGCTCGGCGGTGATGGCGACAAGGCCGGCGAGGGCGCCGTTGAGCGCCATGGTGATGTCCGCCTTGCCGAACCAGAGCCGGGCCATAATCAGCGCCGCGATCAAGCCGCCCGCCGCCGCGGCGTTGGTGTTGAGGAAGACATTGGCCACCTCGTTGGCGACGCCGATTCCCCCCAGTTTCAGCGTCGATCCCCCATTGAATCCGAACCACCCCATCCAGAGGATGAATGTGCCAAGCGTGGCCAGCGGCAGATTGGCGCCGGGAATCGCCCGGGTTTCCCCGCCCGGGCCGTATTTGCCCTTGCGCGGGCCGAGCAAGAGCACACCGGCGAGGGCGGCGGTGGCACCGGCCAGGTGGACGATGCCGGAGCCGGCATAGTCGCTGTAACTGAGGCTGTACAGCCCGAATACGGAATTGCCGCCCCAGGTCCAGCCGCCCTCAAGTGGATAGATGACACCCGTCATCACCACGGCGAAGGCGAGAAAGGCCCACAATTTCATGCGCTCGGCCACGGCGCCGGAGACGATGGACATCGCCGTGGCGACAAACACCACCTGGAAGAAGAAGTCGCTGGCGCCGGAGTATACCGAGTCGCCGTCGAATCCCGCTTCGGCCGAGTCCGCCAGCACAGCGGCGATGGCCGCGTCGTCCATTTGCGCCACGGTGGTGACGCCGGAAAGGAAAATCCCGCCGCCGTACATGATCTGGTAGCCGCAGACGAGATACATGGTGCAAGCCACCGCGAACAGCGCGACATTCTTGGTCAGAATCTCGGTTGTGTTCCTGGAGCGGACCAACCCGGCTTCGAGCATGGCGAAACCGGCGGCCATCCACATCACCAAAGCCCCGCAGATCAGGAAGTAAAAGGTGTCCAATGCGTACTGCAATTCAAAAATCTGGTTTTCCACGTGTCTGTTCCTCTGTTTCGAATCGTGGGAGAGTCCCGCCTAGACTGCGGAATCTCCGGTTTCTCCGGTGCGAATGCGCAGGACCTGGTCGAGACTGGTGACGAAAATCTTGCCGTCGCCGATCTTTCCCGTCTGGGCCGCCGAGGTGATGGCTTCCAGCGCCCGCTCAAGCAGGCCGTCGGTTACCGCCACCTCCAATTTCACTTTGGGCAGAAAATCCACCACGTACTCCGCACCCCGGTACAGCTCGGTATGGCCTTTTTGCCTGCCAAACCCCTTGACTTCGGTGACCGTGATTCCCTGCACCCCGATTTCGGATAGAGCTTCACGCACGTCATCCAGTTTGAATGGCTTGATAATCGCCGTGACTAACTTCATCTTGTCGTTCCTCGTTTCAGGTTTTTCGGTTTTCGCTGTTCGAAAACTTTGCCCACTTGGGTATGCATGGACCGTGCCAGAAATCGGTTTCACTGTTGTTTCAATGCCTTAGCAAGTATTTCCAGCAAGCTTGGCTGAACGTCCGCGACCGCGCGTGGATGCGGGGCAAGTTCGCGGTGCACTGTTTTGGGCAATGCACCAGAACAATGCAGGCGGTGCCCGGATGGCCGTTTCCCGCGTCATCGCCCGCGCGGCTAAGCGAAGATGTGGAATCTTTTGCTATGGTTGGACTTGCTGTTGATTTACGGGAGCCTGAAGATGCGAGAGCGCGACCTGTTTCGGGAAATGAGCGGTCGATTGACCGGATTGCTGCAATCCGGGGGTGAGGCCACCAGCGATTTGCGCGAAAAAATCGAGCAGCAATTGCGCGAGAAAGTGGCGGACTTGTCCGCCATAGACCGCGAGGAGTTTGACGCCCAGGTGCGCGCGCTGGCCCGGGCCGAGGAACGCATCGCCGCGCTGGAGCAGACCGTGGCCGCGCTGCAGCGCCGGCTGGCCGGCGAAAACCCGGACGGGCCCGCGCGGGAGGGCGCTGTGGGGGAGAAAGACGCGGCATCGGTGCAATCGGCGTCGGACCGGGACCCGCCTTCCGGCAACTGACTGCGACGCAGCGTCAGCACAATCCAACCATTGCCAAGCCGGGTCTGCGTTCGGCTGCCGCCTCCGGCAACTGATCGCGGCGCGGCCTCAGCGCAACAAGGCGCGCAACATGCGGCAGTGGCGATAGCCCACCGCCTCCATCAAATGCGGCTTGCGAATCCGCGCCGCGCCTTCCAGATCGGCAATGGTGCGCGCCACGCGCATGATCCGGTGCGCGGCGCGGGCTGAAAGCGAAAGCCTTTCCATGGTGTCCGCAAGCCACCGCTGCAACTTCACCTCCAACCGGCACAGCGCCTCCAATTCGGCGCCGCGCAATTCGTTGTTCAACACACCGGCGCGCTTTTGCTGCGCCGCGCGGCACTCGGCAACCCGCTGGCGCAATTCGGCGCTGGAGGCTGGTTCGGGATTTTCCTTCACCGCGAACAACTCGGCGTGGGACAAGACCGGCACTTCGATAATGAGATCTAGCCTGTCAAGCAGGGGGCCGGAGATGCGGCCCAGATAACGGTCGATGCGGTCCTGACTGCAGCGGCATTCATTGCGGGTGTCGCCGGCGTAGCCGCAAGGGCAGGGATTCATGGCGGCGACGAGCTGGAAACTGGCGGGGAAGCGCAACCGGTAATTGGCCCGGCTGAGCGTGATTTCGCCGGCTTCCAGCGGCTCGCGCAAGGTATCGAGCACGTGGGGCTTGAATTCGGTCAATTCGTCCAGGAACAGCAAGCCGCGATGGGCGAGGCTGATTTCACCCGGTTGCG
Source organism: uncultured Pseudohongiella sp. (assembly GCA_965221015.1). Taxonomy (GTDB): domain Bacteria; phylum Pseudomonadota; class Gammaproteobacteria; order Pseudomonadales; family Pseudohongiellaceae; genus UBA9145. The sequence goes on from OZ244859.1 coordinate 3,225,332, forward strand.
CCTTGTTGCCGCCGCCGATCAGCGCCGGGCTTGTGGCGCTGTGATGGGGGGCGCGCACGGGCCGGCAGTACCAGGAGGGGCATTGGCCGCGCGTATTGCTCACCGAGCGTATCGCGGCGACTTCCATCGCTTCCTGCGCGCTCAAAGGCGGCAGCAATCCGGCGAGCGAGTTGGCGAGCAATGTCTTGCCGCTGCCGGGGGGACCGATCATCAACAAGTTGTGATTGCCCGCCGCGGCAATCAAGAGCGCCCGCTTCGGCGCCGCGTGGCCGCGAATCGCTTCGCCTTCGCCGTGGCATTCGCAATCGGGAGGAGTTAGCTCCGCGCGGGGCGCGGTCAACTCGCCGTCCTTGAGCAGATGCGTGACATAGTCGGCGAGATTGCCGGCGGCGCGCGAGCCATCGTAGGCGACCAGATCCATCTCCCCGCGATTGCCCAGGGGAAGCACGATTCGGCGCCCCGCCCCAGCCGCGGCGCGAATCGACGGTATGATGCCGAACACCTTGCGCAAACCACCGCCCAGGGCGAGTTCGCCGAGCAGTTCGACGCCGGCCAACTTGCGGCTGTCGACCTGGCCCGAAGCCGCGAGAATACCCATGGCGATTGCGAAATCGTAGCGTCCGCCCGTCTTCGGCAAATCGGCGGGCGCCAGATTGACGGTGATGCGCTTGGCCGGGAAATCCAGCCCGGAATTCAAAATTGCGCTGCGGACCCGGTCCTTGCTTTCGCGCACCGCGGTTTCCGGCATGCCAACAATGGCGAAACCCGGCAGGCCGCTGGATATGTGTACTTCAACGGTAACGGCAAGGGCTTCGACGCCGAGCACCGCCCGCGAATGAATTATTGCGATAGACATGATTGCTTCGATGGGAAGTTATCGAAGCAATGTAATAGGATGGATTTTGCGGAGATGCCAAATTTTGGCTGAAATTAGCGGCGCGCGCGTGGCGGAAGCCGGCGCACGCGCCATTTTCGACGACCGCTAAAGTGGAACTATTGTTCCAGGTTCACCATGTACTGGGAAAGCTCCCAGAGCTGATCGTCGGTGCAAGTCATGCACAGGCCTTTGGGCGGCATGGCGTTGAGGCCGCGGTTCATGATCTCAACGATCGCATCGCGCCCCTTCTCCATGCGCGGCCCCCAGGCTTCGGCATCGCCCGGCAGCGGCGCGCCGGACAAACCCGTGGAATGGCAGGCGAAGCAGAATATCCGGTAGGTGCCTTCCAGATCGAAGTCGTCGTCGGCCTGGGCGATTTGCACGGGCTCGGCGGCTGGCGCCGGCTCGACCACTGGCGCGGGCTCGACCGCCGCGGCGACCTGCGCCACGCTATCTTCGGCCGCGTCCGCCGCGACGGGTTCGACAACCGGCGCCGGTTCAGCTTCAACCGTGGCGGCGACGGCCGCCTCTTCCTCTTCCACGGGGGCCACTGGGGCCGCGGCGGTTTCCGCCTCAGCGGCGCTCGCGTCATCGGCCCTGCTTTCGCCTATCGCGGTGCCGACGCAGTCTTCGCCGGCAAGGCAGAGTTTGGCGATGGGCGCGAGGTTTTCCTCAACGGACTGGTCCGCCAGGGAAAGCTGGGCGAAGAAAAGCACCGCGCCGGCGCCAATAACCGCCGGAATCGAGGCTGTTGGGTGAAATTTTGTGTTATCGCTGACGGATTTCAACGAGCTTCTCCTGTGTATCGAGTGAATGAAAATACGCAGCCGCGGCTGCCGTACAAGAATGTGTTGCGGCGTATTGGGAAAACCGCGCTGCGCGGCACCCAAAACCCGCGCGAATTATACATTCAACCGGAATGGGACGCCATCCATGCCACATTGGCGAGGTACCAGTCCACGGTGCCGGCAAGGCCCGCGGCAAAATCGATTTCCGGCCGATAGCCAAGTTCCCCGCTGATCTTGCCGGCGTCGATGGCGTAGCGGGTGTCGTGGCCCGGGCGGTCGGTGACGTGGCGGATGAGACTGCTTGACGGCGCGCCCCGGGCTGGCGGCGCCGCGGGGTGGCGGCGGGCGAGGCCGCGGTCGTGCGCGAAACGCTGGTCGACACTGTCGCAAAGCCATTCGACCAGCTCCATGTTGGCGCGTTCGTTGTTGCCGCCGACGTTGTAGGTTTCTCCGCGCCGACCCTTGCGGATGCAAAGCTCGATCGCGCGGCAATGGTCCTCCACGTGGAGCCAGTCGCGAATCTGTCGCCCGTCTCCGTACACCGGCAAGGGTTTGCCCTGCAGAATATTGGACAGGAACAGGGGAATGAGTTTCTCCGGAAATTGGAACGGCCCGTAATTGTTGGAACAATTGCTCGTTACCACGGGCAGGCCGTAAGTGCGATGGCTGGCGCGCACGAGGTGGTCGGCGGCGGCCTTGCTGGCGGCGTAGGGAGAATTCGGCGCGAAAGGCGTGTTTTCCGTAAATGGCGGGTCTTCGGGGCCCAGCGAGCCGTAAACCTCATCGGTGGATATGTGCTGGAACAAGCAGTTGGAACGCGGGCTGTCGCCATCGAGCCAGACCGCGCGCGCGGCCTTGAGCAAGCTGTGGGTTCCAACAATATTGGTTTCGATGAAAGCGTCGGGGCCGCTGATTGAACGGTCCACATGGCTCTCGGCGGCGAAATGGACGATGGTGTCGATGGCGTAATTCCGCAGCAGTTGCTCAACCAGGGCCTGATCGCAAATGTTGCCGTGAACGAAATGGAATTCCGGCGTGTCCTCCAGGCCGGCGAGATTGGCGCGATTGCCGGCGTAGGTCAGCGCGTCGAGGGCGACTATGCGGTCGGCCGGGTGCGCGCGGTGCCAGAAATGGCTGAAATTGGCGCCGATAAATCCACACGCGCCGGTGATCAGCAGCGCGCGCAATTTCGGTCTCCTGTTTCGGGATTATCGGTTTTATCGTTTTTGTCAATATCATCGATATGCATGTTTGCTTCCTTATTTTCGCCCGTTTTTTTGCCCGCGGTGGCGGCTGCAATGGCGCTGTTCACGGCTCGAAGCCCCGTTCGGCGATGGCGCCAACGACGCGCGCCAGCTCCGAACGCCATTCGCGCTCGGGCATTTCGAATTCGCCCATGGCAAGGGAGCGGTCCATAACACTGTAAGCCGGCCGCTTGGCGGCGCTCGGGTAATCGGCGCCGGAGATCGGCCTGATCGGCACCGCGCTGGACAAAATGCCGGTGCCGCGGCCGCATTGTTGAATTTCCAGGGCAAACTCGCGCCAACTCATTACGCCACCGTCGTGCCATTGATACAAGCGCGACCGCGTTCCCCGTTGCACCATGTGCCAGAGCAGCGCGGCCAGCGAATGGGCGGAAGTTGGACAGCCGACCTGGTCGTCCACCACGGTCAATTCATTCCGCGTCGCCATCAACTTGAGCATGGTTTTGACGAAATTGTGGCCGAACTGCGAATACAGCCACGAGGTTCGCACAATACTTCCCCGCCCGGGCGCGAGCTTGTGGGTCGCGCGTTCGCCGGCGAGCTTGCCGCGGCCGTACTCGCCCAGCGGCTCTGGCGAGTCCATGGGCAGATAAGGCTTGCCCGCGCGCCCGTCGAACACGAAATCGGTGGAGACGTGGATCAGTCTGGCGTCGTTCGCCACACACCAGCCCGCCAAATTCGCCACCCCATCCGCATTGACGCGCCATGCCAGTTCGGCTTCGCTTTCGGCCCGGTCCACCGCGGTGTAAGCGGCTGTGTTGACGATGCAAGCGGGCGCCAATTGATCCAGCACCGAATACGCTTGGGCGCGGTCGGAGATGTCCAGTTTTTCCCGCGGGCAAAACACCGCCCGCCAACCGACGGGCGTCTCCGCCACGCCCATGCAGCGGGCCAACTGGCTGTGGGCGCCGGTGATTACAGCGGTTTGCGTCATTGCGCGCTTTGGCGGTGCGCGCGCGGCAGCTCGGCCCGGGCCAGGCTCGGCGCCTCGCGGTCCCGCCGCGAAAGTATCGGCTCCGCATCCAGCAAGGGCCATTCAATACCGATTTCAGGGTCGTTCCAGCGCAGGCTGCGATCGTCTTCCGGGCGAAAATAATCGGTGCACTTGTAACACAGGTCGGCGCTATCGCTAAGCACATAGAAGCCGTGGGCGAAATCCGGCGGAATCCACAACTGGCGGCGGTTTTCCTCGCTCAAGGGCGCGCCGAACCAATGGCCGAATGTCGCCGAGCCGGGGCGCAGGTCGACAGCCACATCGAACACCTCGCCACGCACCACGCGCACGAGTTTGCCCTGGGGGTGCGCAAGCTGATAGTGCAGGCCGCGCAAGACACCGCGCTGCGAGCGGCTGTGGTTGTCCTGAACGAAACGATCGGCTATGCCAAGTTCGGTGAAGAAGGACTCGCGCCAGGTTTCCATGAAAAAACCCCGCTCGTCGCCATGCACCCGAGGCGCAAGCAGCAGCAACCCGGGAATCGGCGTTTTTTCAAGGTTCATGGCGATTCCGCCAGCAGCTGCAGCAGATATTGGCCATAGCCGCTATTGCTTTGATTGGCGGCCAGTTGCTCGAGTTGTGAATCGTCGATGAAACCCTGACGCCAGGCGATCTCCTCGGGACAGCCGATCTTCAATCCCTGGCGCACCTCGAGCACGCGGATGAAATTGGCGGCGTCGAGCAGGGACTGGGTCGTGCCGGTATCGAGCCAGGCGGTGCCGCGGTCGAAAAGCTCCACTTGCAGTTGGCCGCGTTGCAGGTAAATCTTGTTGACGTCAGTGATCTCAAGCTCGCCCCGGGCCGAAGGACGGATCGATTTGGCGACTTCCACGACCTTGTTGTCGTACATGTACAAGCCGGTGACCGCATAATGGGACTTGGGCTGGGCGGGCTTTTCCTCAAGATCGATCGCGCGATTTTGCTTATCGAGCACGACCACGCCGTAGCGTTCCGGGTCCTGCACGTAGTAGGCGAAGATGCTGGCGCCATTGTCCTGGGCGACGGCGTGGGTCAAAGTGTCTTCGATGCGGTTGCCGTAGAAAATATTGTCGCCGAGGATCAGGCAAACGCGGCTCTCGCCGATGAAGCGCTCGCCGATGAGAAACGCCTGGGCCAGGCCCTCCGGCCGGGGCTGCTCGGCGTATTCGATGGAAATGCCCCAGGCGGCGCCGTCGCCAAGCAATTTGTGGAAGCTCTCGCGGTCCCGGGGGGTGGTGATGAGCAAAATCTCGCGAATGCCCGATTGCATCAGCGTCGACAGCGGATAATAAATCATCGGCTTGTCGTAAATGGGCAGCAACTGCTTGCTGATGGTGGTGGTGATGGGATACAGGCGACTGCCGGCGCCGCCCGCGAGAATAATGCCTTTGGTCATGGTTGCTCCCGCAAGGGGGGATTTTCCCGGCTCAGTTCCCGGATGATTTCCGGCAAGCGCGCGTACAAGACATCCGCTGGACGAAAATTGAGTTCTTCATAGATGTCCTGGGCCGGCCAAGTGCGTTCGCTGGTCAAGTTGCGCCAGGTCCGCAGGCCCGTTTCGGCTTTTTTCCATCCGGCAAGGCGACCGAGTTGCAATATGGCGGCCGCGGCGAAGAATACCACAGCCGGTGTGCGCCAGCCGGGTTTCTCGCGGCCCAGCGCTTCATAGACGGCCTGCTCCACGGCGTTGGCGGTGTAGCGTTGCAGGTCGGTCAGGAGCCAGCATTGGCCGGGGGCAAGCAGGCTTTTTGAAGCCAGAATCGCGGCGCGGCAAAGGTCGTCGACACCGGTCAGGGAGAAGCCATGTTCGAGTTTGGGCAGTGGCGGCAGGCGGCGGGCCTGAATGAGCCGAATCATGCGCGCGATGCCACCGCCCATGCCCGGCCCGTACACCGGCGCGGGCCGCAACACCGTCGTCAGCAATCCCTGGCGGCCGTTGGCTTCGAGCACCAGACGTTCGGCCTCCCATTTGCCGCGGGCGTAATCTCCGACACCCGCGGCCGCGGCATTGCCGTGGTCCAGCTCGGCGGCCAGGGCGCTGCTGATGAAAACCAGTCGCGACACACCCGCCGCCCGCGCCGCGGCAAGCAGATTGCGCGTTCCCTGCAGATTCGTTTGCAAGGCCCGCGGATTGTGTGAATCGGTGGTGTCGGCAACACCGGCAAGGTGGAATATCGCACCCACTCCTTCGCAGGCCGCGGCCAGGGCCGCCGGGTCAAGTATGTCGCCGCGCCATGGCGTGTCCGACGCCGCCGGGCTTGGGGGCGAATCCTCCGCGTGGGTATGGATGGTCGAAGGGTCGTCGGCGGGTGTCCCATTGCTTGGGGCGGATGTCCCATTCGCCGCGGTGGTGGCGTGGGTGTCCTCGTTGTTTGCCTTGGGGTTGGCATGGGGTTGGGCGGCGGAGCGGGAGAAACGGCGCAGGGATTCGCCCGCTGCCAGCAAGTGGCGGCAAAGATTGCGGCCGATGAAGCCGCTGGCGCCGGTGACCAGCACTGGTTGGCGGTGGTTCAAATCCATCTCCAACCATGGAGATTGAAAAAGCGCCAGGCCGAACGCGCGAAAAGGGCGATGTGGCGCAAGCCCTTGCCGGCGGCATTGCCGCCGCCGTGGCGAATTCGCATGGCGGGCACGTGGGCCAATTCTCCATGGCGCCCCAACCGCAACGAAAGGTCGAAATCTTCGAAATAGAGGAAGAAGCGCTCGTCAAAGCCGCCGCTCTCCCGCAATGGCCGCCCACGGCACAGCATGCAACAGCCGCTGACGATTGGAATGCCAACGCTGGGCCGGTCGCGGGGCAACTCCCGCATTTCGTAGGCGGCCAAGTTGCCGGAGAATGCCGCACGCATAAAAGCCGGCGCAAATCCACGCATCAGCAGCACCAGCACCGAAGGGTAGCGCTTGCAAAGGTATTGTTGTTCGCCATCGTTCATCGCCGCGGGGCTGGCCAGCACCGCTGCGGGATTCGCGAGCAAATAGTCCAAGCCGGCAGCCAGGGCGTCGGGGTCGAATTCGACATCGGGATTGAGAATCAAATGATAGTCGGCCCCGGACTGGCGCAGGGCCAGGTTGTGCGCCGCGCCATATCCTATGTTCCCGTGCCCCCGCACAAGGTGGAGTTGGCAATCTTCCGGGCTCGGCAAGGACGCAAGTTCGGCGCTGTCATTGTCGCCGGCTTCAGTGTTGTCGACCAGGTAAATTTCGACTTCTTGCAACGGCAGCTTGCCGCGCGCGCGAGCGCAGGCCAGCGCCAGCGATTCCAGCAGGGCGGCTACTTGCCGACGGGGTGTGCGAAAACAGACGATGGAAACGGTCAGCGCGAATGCTGTCATTGCATCAGCTTGAATCGGCCCAAGATCAACCCGCCCGGCGCGCCGCTTCGCTTTCAGTCGATTTCGACGATGCGGTCTCCAAAAGGCGTGGAAACCACACGCGAGCCGGGAGGCACTTCGGAAGGATCGATCCGCCGCGGACGAAACCGCGACGGCCGTGGAACATCCTCGCCCAGGGCCTCGGCGCGCAGGCGCGCGAAGGGGTTGTTTGGATCCCGCGCGAGGTCCTCGCGCGCTTCGCGGGCCCGCAGTGCCCGGTCGGCTTCCTCCTGATCCTGCCCGGATTCAAGGTCCTCGGCGATTGGTTGAGGTACCGGAGCCGGACGCAAGGAAAGCCAGGCGATATTGGCGCCGACATCGCAACTCACACCCCGCTCCATGGCTTCCACACAAGCGCTTCCGGCGGGATATTGAATCGCCACCCGGCCTCCCGCGCTTGAGACGATGCGGAAATTTTCATGCCCGGGAATCGCGGTTTGCCCTTCGGCCGCAAGTGGCACGGCAAGTGTTTCGCCGCCGCGGTGCGTCAGCACCACCCGGCGCCGTTCGCCAATGCGCGAGGATCCCACCAGCACAAACTCGGGTTCGCTGGGCGTCGACGCCACGTTGCCGGCGTTGTTTCTCGCACCGCGCTGATTGCCGGCCGCATTGACTCTTTCCACATCTTCGAACAGTTCGAGCTCCTGGGCCGCCGCCGGCGCGTGGCCGAACGCAACCGTCAATACCGGCATCACCAGTGCGAGCGCGGCGAACCGGGCGGGGACGCCGCGGCGGGGGAATTTCCCCATAATTAAACGCCTCGATTGCGAAATATTCATAAAACAAGCACCCCGCCCATATGCCAAGCATACCGGCCGGTTGCCGGGAATCCCGCTGGGCTTTGTTTTGTATAGACGCGGGCAATCCCGCTTCGGTTTGCCCATTGTATACCAGCGCACCAATAAAGACGCCTTCCCTTCGCTTGTTCGGCTATGGCCATGGAACAGCGCGGAATCGGTCTATAATCCGCAAGTCGCCGAAAATGCCGCATTCTCAAGCGATTGCCAAATTGGCATTCCGCACCGGGTCAAAAGACACGAATACCACAGTTAAGCTGGTCAATTCCTTGAGCAAGCTCGTACCTATTCTGAAACAAACCCATCAAGGCTCGCGCTGGCGCAAGCCGCCGAACTTCCAGTTCGCCGCGGGCGACCACCTGATGCCGCTGGGGCTTGCGGAACTGCGCACGGCGGCGATGTCGCTGCCGGCGGGCTTCGTCCGCATAGGCGAGAAATTTATGCTGGTTGCCGTTCAGGGATTGCGCAACGGCGAAAATCTGGTTTTGGCGACCTCGGGCAAATGGCTGGCGTCGCATTTGCCCAACAGCTACCAAGGCTACCCATTCCGCATGGCGCGTATCGACCAGGAGCGTTATCAGATCTGCGTGCGGGAAGACTCCGAGTTCATCCGCGACGCCGGGGACCTGCCCGAGAACGCGAAAAACTGGCATCCGCTGTTCGATGAAGAGGGCAATCTGGGAAAATTGCTGGCGGAACGGGTTCAGCAAATGCAGCAACACGCATCGGACCTGCTGGCGGCGGAAAAGGCCACCGAAAAGCTGCAAGAATTGGAACTAATCAAGGAATGGGATATCGCGGTGCGCGAAGAAGGAAAAGACGCGCCCAAGCAGGTCAGAGGGCTGTACACGATCGACCAGGATCGTTTGGCCACCCTGGACGGCGACGCCCTGGTCTCCATGCGCGATTGCGGCGCGCTTCTTCTGACTTATCTGCAGCTTTTTTCGGCGTACAACATGCCCGCCCTGGTCGAAATCGCCCGCCGGCGCTGGCGCGAACCCGAAGAGCGCGAGCTTGATTTCGGCGAAGCGGACGAAGCCGGCAATATCAGCTTCGACAATCTCTAGAATGGCTTCGATCGGGTCCGCGGGCGGGCGGGGCTTTGCGCTAAATCCCGGCTCGACATCCTGTCGAGCCGGGAATCGAATCGGCGTCGCTTAACACATCCCTGTGACGCTTCGCCTCTACGACGCGCAAAGCCCCGCCCGCCCGCGGACCCTGGCATTGGCGGCTCCCTTTCCCCTCCGTCATTCTGCGCGGAGCGAAGCGGAGTCGCAGAATCTCCCTACCGTTGCGCCAACCCAAGGAGATTCCGCGACCCCGCTTCGCTCCACGCAGAATGACAGGGAAACCGGGAATCGCGGAGACCGCCAAATTCAATCGAGTCTGGACAGTTGCTTTGGGCGTGGCTATATTCGACATTCACCCCAAACCGACGACACCCAGGACCATGCGCCGATTTCTTTTCAGGTTCAGTGCAGTCTCCCTTATCGCCCTGCTTCCGCTGGCGGCCAGCGCCGATTTTGAAGCCATCAGCCCCATTGAATGGAACGAATCCAAGGCCAGGCATCTGCTGGAACGCGCCGGATTCGGCGCCCGGCCCGAAGAGGTGGCGGAATTTGCCGCCATGACCCCGCGCGAAGCTGTGCGCCGCCTGGTCTATTTTGAAGGCGCGCCGCAAGTGGACTTGCCGGACTTCGACCATTCCGGCGTGTTTGACGAAGGGCTCGACCCATTCCCGCCCAGCCGCCCGGCGACCACCGAATTGGCCCGCAGGCAAGGCCACGCGCTTGGCGTCCAGGTCAAGCCCGGCGGCGACCGGCCCTTGCAGCCGGTGGTGAACAAGTTCTTCTATTGGCTGCGCGCGAGCCGGCTCGAAACCGACCGCGTGGCGTACTGGTGGGCCGAGCGCATGCTCAACAGCCCGCGCCCGCTGGAAGAAAAGATGGCGCTGTTTTGGCACGGGCATTTCGCCACCAACGAAAACAAAGTCCGCGACTACCGCAAGATGCTCAAGCAGCTCAATCTGTTCCAGGAGAAGGGATTGGGCGATTTCCGCGGCTTGCTCATCGGCGTGGCGCAGGATCCGGCCATGCTCAATTTCCTCGACGCCGGCGTCAACACCCAGGCTTCGCCGAATGAAAACTTCGCCCGGGAAATCATGGAACTGTTCACCATGGGCGTCGGGCATTACAGCGAGACCGACGTGCGCGAGGCGGCGCGGGCCTTCACCGGCTGGAACTATGAAGGACTACAGTTCACCGTGGTCAATGAAGACCACGATTTCGGCGTCAAGCGCGTGCTGGGCCGGGAAGGCGATTTCGATGGTGTTGAAGTCATCGACATCATTCTGGAGCAGGACGCGACGGCGCAATTCATCGCCCGCAAGATTTACAACTATTTCGTCAGCGAGGCACTGGGCGACGACGCGGCGGTGGAACTCGGCGCCTGGCTGAAGGAGTCGAATTACGACATCGCCGCGTTTATGGAGCACCTGTTCCTGTCGCGGGAATTCTATCGCCCGGAAGTGATCGGCGGCCGCATCAAGGGGCCGGTGGAATACGTGGTCTCCACCTATCGCCTGCTCGAGCTGGACAGCATTCCCGGCACACCGGACTTCAACCGTGTAACCGGCTCCCTGGGCCAGCGGCTGATGCATCCGCCGACGGTGGCCGGCTGGAGCGAGGGGCGCAGTTGGATTACGCCAAGCCTCCTGTTCGAGCGGGGCAATTTCGTGCTTGACGTGGTTTTTCCCGACATCAGCTTTCTGCCACCGGACCGGCACCCCGGCTACGGCGGCGAGGGAATCCTCAGCGTGCATGAAAGGCTGCGGCGCGGCATGGACATCAGCGCGGCGACCCTGCCGCCCATGATGGCCGCGGAAGCGCCGGACATGACCGAAATGTCGGCTTCAAATATGCTCGCCGACAGCGATGAAGCTTTCAATACGCGCTATGGCAGCTATCGCGGCTGGCAAATGGCCATTGAGCGCGTCAAACCCATTGCGCGGGACATGGCGCGGGTCGATCTTTCCGCCATGGTGGCGGAAGCGGGCCTGCAAACCCCGCTTGAAGTGGTCGAACATCTGACCGCGCGTTTCTTCACCGTGCCGCCCGACCGCGTCACCATGCTGGCGATGGCCGATTACCTGGAAGCCGAACTTGGCACCGCCGACATCGCCTCGGCGGAAAGCTTCATGGAAGAGTCGATGCGGGGGCTGTTGCACGTGCTGCTCAGCCGCCCGGAATATCAACTGAACTGAAGAATTCAACATTCGGAGGCAGACCATGGCCGGAAACGCGAAAACCCCCAAGGGAATCAGCCGACGCAGCATGCTCGCCGGCGGTTTGACCAGCGTCAGCGCCCTGGCCACCGCGCCCTTGTTCAGCCCCCGGGCCTGGGCCCAGGCCGAGCGGGAGCGGCCCATCCTGGTCAGCGTGGAGCTTTCCGGCGGCAACGACGGACTGAACACGGTGGTGCCCTGGGGCGACGACGCCTACTACCGGCAGCGTCCCACCATAGGCATCAAGCCGGACGAGGTGCGCAAGCTGGACGACCATTTCGGCCTCAACCCCGGCCTGCTCGGTTTTGAACGGCTGTGGGAAAGTGGCGACTTCGCCATCGTCCACGGCTGCGGCTACGAGCGGCCCTCCTACTCGCATTTCACTTCCATGGCCTACTGGCACACCGCCGCCCCCAACCGCGGCGACGAATTCGGCTGGCTCGGCCGCCTCGCCGACGCCCTCGACGGCGCCACGGGCACCGACGTGCTGATCAACATCGCCTCCAGCCAATCATTGGCGGTGAAAAGCCGTTTGCATACGCCGGTGGTGTTTGACAATCCCGACCGCTTCCAGCGCCGCGCCTTCGAAAGCCAGATGCCGCTCATGCAACGCGTTGACGAGTCCGCCGGCAATCCCACCCGCGCCTTCCTCAACGATGTCGCGCGCAGCGCGTTGACCGCCTCGGCCCAAATCCGCGACGCCTGGGCCAACTACCGCACACCCATCGACTATGGCCTCAACGGCATGGACCTGCCCAAGGTTGCCGCCTGCATCGAAGCCGGCCTGCCGGCGCGCATCTACCACGTGTCCTACCGCAACAATGCTTTCGACACCCACGTGCAGCAAGTCAACCTGCACCGGCGCATCCTCGCCTACACCGCCGACGCCATCAACGGCTTCATCCGCGACCTCGAACGCATCGGCCAGGCCCACCGCGTGCTCGTGCTGGTCTACTCCGAGTTCGGCCGCCGCGTGCCCGAAAACGCCAACCTCGGCACCGACCACGGCTCCGCCAACGTCATGTTCCTCGCCGGCAATCCCGTCGCCGGCGGCCACTACGGCACACCGCCAAGCCTGACCCACCTGGTGGACGGCGACAACCTGCAACACACCACGGACTTCCGCCAAGTCTACGCCACCGCCATCGACCACTGGATGCAACCCGGCGCCTCGGAAACCGTGCTCAAAGGCCGCTTCGAGCCGATTGCCGCGCTGGGGTAGTTGGCAATCCGCAATACTAATGGAACTATTGAATTGAGCAGGACGAATGTTGCCGGCGCACCTCCTCGAATTGAGCGCCTGAAAGTAAAAAATTTTCGCGCATTGCGGGATTTGGAGTTGAAGAATTTAACTCCCATGACCGTGCTCTTGGGTCCAAACGGCAGTGGCAAGTCAACAGTCTTTGACGTTTTCGCTTTTTTGGCCGAATGCTTCGAGACCGGGCTGCGCCGGGCTTGGGAGAAGCGCGGCAAAGCCAAGGAATTAAAATCTCGGGGAAGCACGGGGCCGGTTCTTATAGAGATTGCATATCGCGAAAAACCCGATAGTCCGCTGATTACCTATCATCTCGAAGTAGAGGAAAAAAAAGGTCGTCCCGTCGCGGTGGTGGAATGGCTGCGATGGAAAAGAGGACGCCGTGGCGCTCCTTTCCGATTCCTTGATTATGCCAACGGCACAGGCCAAGTCATTTCGGGCGAACTTCCGGCCTCGGAAGATAAGCGGATAGAAGTACCCCTTAGCTCGCCGGATACCCTTGCAGTCAACGCGCTCGGCCAATTGGCGGAAAATCCGCGTGTTGTTGCACTCAGGAATTTCATTATGGGGTGGCATGTATCTTACCTGTCTTCCGATGATGCAAGAGGCCAGCCCGAAGCGGGGCCGCAAGATCAACTGAGCAAAACCGGAGACAATCTCGCCAACGTGATCCAGTTTCTTTCCGAAGAGCATCCTGAACGTCTCCAATTGATTTTCCAAAGGCTCCGGGAAAGGGTTCCCAAAATCAATCACGTCACAGCGGAGCCGATGCCAGATGGAAGACTGCTTTTGCAAATCAAGGATGCACCGTTTGAAGAACCAATCATGGCCCGCTTCGCTTCGGACGGCACACTCAAGATGCTGGCTTATCTCGTTTTGATGAACGATCCGACTCCCCCACCGTTTATCGGCATTGAAGAACCGGAGAATTTCCTCCATCCCCGCTTGCTGCACGGGCTGGCGGAAGAATGCCGCGAAGCGTCCGAAGCAACACAAATTCTAGTCACAACCCATTCGCCCTTCTTTCTGGATGCTGTGCGGCCCAACGAAGTCCACGTTTTATGGCGCGACGACTGCGGCTACACGCGGAGTCAATCTCTGAATCATAATCGACGGATCATGGCATTCATGAATGCTGGCGCCAATCTGGGCGATCTTTGGATGGAAGGTCATTTCGGGGTTGGAGATCCATTGAAGGAAGGCGGTATGCCGGTGGGAGGCGAGAGCGCATACTAGGATGCCTGCTTCTCATTTCGAGTTCCTGGTGGAAGAGCCATCCATGGAAGCATTTCTCAATATCTGGCTGACCAAGTTCCTGCCACCCGAATGCAGTTTTCAGATTCACCCATTTCAGGGCAAACATGCATTGTTGCGTAAAGTCGAGGCTCGTCTCAAGGCCTATGCCTCTTGGATTCCAGAGAACTATCGCATTGTGGTTGTCGTCGACCGCGACGGAGACGATTGCCGAAACCTCAAGTCAAGGCTTGAGAAAAACTGCCAGAACGCTGGCCTTCGGTCCAAACAAGCTTCCTCGGGCTCGTCCTGGCAAGTGGTAACAAGAATTGCAATCGAAGAACTGGAAGCTTGGTACTTCGGCGATTGGCCTGCGGTGTGTGCCGCGTATCCCCGAGTTTCGAAAAACGTTCCACATCGGGCTGCCTTTCGGAACCCCGACGCAATTGCGGGAGGCACGAAAGAAGCTTTTGAGCGAGTCCTTCGCAAAAGCGGCTACTTCGAGCAAGGATTGTCTACCGTACAGGCTGCAACCGCTATCGGCAAACACATGGAAGCTGACAGCAATCGGTCCAACAGCTTCGTTTTGTTCCGCGACGCCATTGCCGAAGCGGTAACTTTAGCATAGCTGAACGAGTCTGAACTTCACCAGTAACCTCTATTGTGAAGGCGCGTACACCCTCCAGATCGGATCGGGGATCGGGCGAGGCCGGAAAACTCGATTGTCATGCATCCCCGTTACTTTTCGAAAGCACCGGGTTCGAAGGCGCGTGCGTCGAATGACGAAAAAGCGCCAGCTTCAGCTTCTGGCCGTCTGTTCGAGATCGGCCTTCAATGCGTAATATTGACGTGCTCCATCCTTGTCCATCAGGAGCCGGATACCGGCTCGCACAACCTCACTCAAGTTGGCGTATGCACCTGATTGAATCTGCTTTCGCACGTAATCGTGCATAGATTCGGTCAAGTGGACATTGGGCATCGGCCTATCCTCCATATGCTCGACAATATCAATTTCTGACATTTTCGAGCTATCGTCTGGGAAGCGGTCGGCGATACTTGGACAGCTCGCAACGGTGGAACGCAGCAATCGGGAGGCTGTCTGCCAAGACTTCCGCGCTGCTCTTCTCGTGCCAATCACTGCGGCGCATCGAGGCCGTGGAGTTCGGCAATTTGCCTTCGAAACAGCGTCTCGCCGCCATGGCCGGGATGGCGGACCTCCTTCACTTCGACATCCAGCCTCGCGTTGTTCAGTGCGTGCGCCGCAACCTTGCCGAGCGCGATGAATCGACGCGGGCGCAACATCCCTTTTAAATTCAGCAGCAGCGCCATGCCGGCGGCGCGCTCCCGCGCGTTGTGCGCGCGATTGCCGAAAGCGTCTCGCGGCGGGAACGGGTGCAACGGAAACAGATTCCAGAGGAAGATAGGCGCTTCGATCTGCTCCAGCAAGCGCCCAACCGCGGCGGCGGTTCGTTCCCGGACCATCGGTCCAGCCGTTGACCGTTCGGGCACCACGCCCCAGCGGGCGGCATAGTCCGCAACCGAGTAGTCGTCAGTCAAGGCCAATCCGGTGCGGCGGCCGCCGCGATAGCCCAAGTCCCGCCCAACCCAGATCTCGTCCACGCCGCCATCGCAAGCCGCCCGCAAAACGCGCAGCAACAAATCGGCCCGCATCCGCGGCGCTTCGGGCTTGTCGCACATCGCGCAGCGGTCGACATAAGGATTGAACACCCTGGGGAAATTCAGCGCCTTGAGCGAGGACACAAGGTCCCGCGGTGTTGTCTCTTGTGTCATGGGCTAAATCTTGGCCAAAGGAATGAAGCCGAATCAGCAATGATTCTCCAGACGCAGTCTGGAAAATCCGGCACCTCCGAGACCGTGCTCAAGGGCCGCATCGAGCCGATTGCAGCGCTGGGGTTAGATTGACCGGGTCCGACACCATCCAAATCTTGTCGATTTGGAGGTCGATAAGCAAGTTGCAATTTATGCGGCATTGCCGCATGTTTGGCAGGCGCTATCCACACTGGCGGCAAGAATGAAGAAGGATGCCAAAAAACAGAGACGCAAAAAATGAACGCACGCAGCAAAATTGGTCAAGAGATTGAGTCAGCCCTTGGCGAGGTGCTCGCTCACTTGCGCGGCGAGGCAGCACTCGCCTGCTGCGTAGTGGACGACCCAAGCGCCGCGCGTACAGTTGCGCTAAGAAAAAGCTAAAACGTATTCGGCAATAATTGGGGACCGTTTCGGCCTTGATGCGCGCGCGGTGCAGGATTGGGAACAAGGCCGCCGAGTTCAGAAACGGTCCGCCCCGTGCTGCTGACGGAGTCCCATCTGCTGCCGCCCGCATTCGAAATCCCCGCCGCAGATACTTATTTTAGTTGTCTTAGCTTCGCATCCGGGTTCGGGTCGAGAGGAAATTTCCGCAGCCCGCCGGAGCCATGAACGGCAAGTCGCGACTATTTTCGCATTCGCTTTTCCAGCGCCAGACACGCGTTTTGGATTTCGTCTACTTCACAGGCCTCGAAGTAAGTCTCGCCGCATCGATGGCAAACCCAGGCGGCCACCGAATCGACAGCCACGCCGAATCCATGCCCATTGATTCGGAAAGGCACAGTCGAGCGTCGCAGTTCTGATTCGCAGTACATGCAATACATCAACCGTATCCACCAAATTCATTCAAGTTCGAGTGGTATTGCCGACGCGCTCTCGCGTCGGACAAAGTAGTCCAACTCATCGTCGGACAGTTCGACGCACCTGCCGATGGCGGTCAGCAGTGACCCCAAGCCAACGCTTCCATCCTGCATCACTGCTTGTTCCAATATACTGAGCGCTTCGGCATCGACGCCACGGCCCCGGAGGGTGGCCCGCACACGCAAGGCGCAATACACCTCGTCGGACAGGTTGCGAATCGTAATTCCGGGCATACTCAATCCAAGGATTGCTAACTGAATCGTGCTTGGCGACCCTTTTAGTTGACGGGAATCCGTCGTGCAAGTTTTTCCGCGAATTTCATAAACTATGGCCGGCTCGAAACCGAGCGCGGCCGCGACGATGCCATGTGTGGTAGGGTGCTCCGCATAGCGCACCGTACGCCAAAGTTCGGATCGCGCGTACAGTCAATTGGAAGAGGCTCAGGTTTTGCCCCCCATTGAGACTGCGATCACTCACTGCGATGCTCAAGCGACAGCCCCTTCGTCATCACCGAAATCCACTTCACGCTACCGAATCGATTGATTAAACAAACACAGATAATCCCATTGCATTCAAAAGTGTTTGAGTCGCGCGCGGAATGCGAGTCACATATAATTCTCTGTGGCCTCTACAAAAGTTCTTGCTGGTCGGCTGAGCCGGAAAATATGATAGCTTGATGTCGGACGATACAACGGATTGGATTTACGATTTTCTGAGACGCCGAGGTCTGGAGCATCCGGACGGGCGGGCGCTTTATGCTTATCGCTGTTCCGCGCAAGAGTTCGCGGAACTGACCGACACACTAAAACAGAGCTTGACTCACAATCATCAACCCAGCAAGGCAGCCGTGCGTGCATTCCTCTTGTACGCTGCGGAATGGTGGCAACGTCGATACGATGGTAGCCATTGGGCTTGGGAGCCGATGCTGGCGTCCATCGGCTGGGGCACTATTCACTATCCTGAGCTTTATGGGCCCACTCGGAAGGCATGGGTTTGGTGGAAAGTAGATCTTGTGCGTCTACCGACCTCGATTCGCTATCTTGGAACAATCGCCTGCCAAGGCGGCTTGCCGCTGGCGCTGGTGGGCGACACCGGCAGCAGTGTCACGCAGTACCTGCAAGCGGTTCTGAAGCACAGCGCCGCGTATCGGCAATTCGTTGATGACCCGATAAACCTAGCGCGGGACCAGCAGCATCTGTTGAAACCACCAACGCTACGTAGGGATTACGTGTTCCGTCTCGCTGCCGATCTGATCGAAGCGGTGCTCGATCTTCAGAACGACATAGAGAGCGACAGCCAAGACGCAGATCTCCTTAGTGCTCTCGACCAGACACGTCCTGACTGGCGGCGCACCATACCTCTCGCTCTGGAAGATGCGCGGGCACACGGTCTGTTGACTGGCCTGCTACGGGAAGCGGCACAGGGCCGCTCGTCCCCATCGGACGAGTTCCGTGTGGAGCGTTTCCTGCGCCGAACCGACGTCGGATGGCGACTGGGTGCCCGGATTCGACTTCCAGCATCCGTAACTGCGGATCAACTCGCACATCAACTCGGAGTTTCGGCCGCCGATCTGCCGCCCCGCTTGGAAATACGCCTTCACGGTGAGCGAGTGCGAGCGATCGGGCTTTATGCTCGACAGTCGGACGACTTTCGATTGGCGCGGGATACGCGAAACGCGCCGGAAGTGTGGGACTCCGAGGCATGTGGAGAGATTCGTCTACGGTGTATGGCCGGCGGAGAGGTCTGCGACCCGCTCGTGCCCCAGCGAGGCACCGCCATGAGCGAACTGCCGTGGGCGTTCCGATCCGGCGATGATGGTGCCTTCGTCGGCGAGGGAAGCGTCAGCACCCGAGCACCGGAGATCGTCGTACTGGTGCCGGACGGATGTACTATCGAACGCTTGAACCCCGAAACCGAGACGTCACCCGCGCCCCAGACGACTGCGGTGGGCGAAGCTGAAGACCGGGTTCATGCTCTCGGTCGGACGCTCCGGAGGTTCTCCGAGCCGACCGCGATTGATACCAACAGCGGGCGTTGCGTGATTCGGCCGTCCGCCGTACACGCGGCGGAAGAGGAGCATCGGCTCTCCGGTCAGCGCTTCCACGAAATGGAATGCACCTACTCGTTGTTCCGCGACACACCCAATCTCCGTGTCGCGCGCGCCGGTCAGGCTCCCCGCGCAGTACCAGCCGGAGAAGTGAGCTGGCGGAAGACCGGAGGCACCTGGCAGAGCAGGCCCGATACTCCCGGACTGTGGGAGGTGCGACACCTGCGTGAAGGAGAGCTCAGATTCTTGGGCCGTACCGGCATTCTCCCCATGCGATTCGCTCTGATGATCGCGCCTGGGACGGACATGGGGCAAGGCCATCTGATTCTGAGGCAGGCGCAAGCCGTCCGTGTTGCCGGAGCAGAAGAGGAAACGAAAGCCGTGGTGACGGCGCGGAGCGAGGGCGATGACGCTCGAGTCCACGTGGCGACACGGGATGAGACTGCACCTCCGGCGCACGTGAAGCTTCGCCTACATTGGTCGGGGGGTTCGGCGTTGACCGTGCAGGTACCCTTCCCCGGGCAGGGTGGGAGGTTTCTGCGCGAAGGGCATGTACTGGATCGGGATCTCGCCGTCGACGACCTCTACGGCGTACGGGCGGTGGCTCTCTCGCCGGACCCCAACCAGACGTTTAGGATCGAAGGCGAGTTGAAGGCCCCGGACCTGGGCAGGCTGAGCCGTGTCGCGCACTTCCGCCGCTCCCTGGGCAAGTCCGGTGTGAAGCACGAGCTTGCGCTCATCGACGTACGCCCGATGATCGATATTATGCTTGCCGCATCGTCGTCCGACGAAGCGAGCGTCGAACTGCGAATCGTCGATAAAACCCAGAGCGAGCACGGCGTCGCCCGCGTCAGCCGTTTCGCATATTCCCTCAAATATGACCCGGACATGGCCTTCTTCTCTGTATCTCCGCTGCCTCGGGAGGATTTTCCAACGACTTTCGAAGCCCTGTGGATCACCCGTCCGAACCTCGAACCGGTACCGCTCGACGTTATCGGTCCGGCCGACGCTCCGCACGGAGCCGTCTTGCCCCAAGATCTGGACGTGGAAACAACCCGGCTGCTGGTGTCGGCCCGCAACAACAACGTTCGTATCCGGCCGATTGCAATCGGCGGCGGGCCGAGTCCGTCGGAAGTCGTCCGCGAGACTAAGGTGCCGCGTCTTCACGAGGCGATGAATCTGGTCGACCTCGGTTCGCGAGAATCGGCCATTGCGAAAGCGATGGACGAGCATATAGGCCACGAGGGCGAGGAGGAGTGGGCGTTCCTAACTAACTCGCTGCTGCGCACGGAAGATCTTCCCGCAAGCGCTTCCGATCTGTTCAGGGTGCTGGTGACCAAGCCGAGGCTTCTGGTGCGGTGCCTGTTCCGGCTCGAAAGCGCGCCCAGGAACCGGCTCTGGCGACTCGAACAGGAGCTGCCGTTCAGTTGGCTGCTCATTCAACGCGACATCTGGTGGAGCGAGGCCAGGCAGGCTTTCGAACGGCTTCGAGAGCAGCTTTCCGGCGTGTTCGAAGGTGATTGCGATCAGATGGCTCACAAGTCCGTAATCTCGATACTCGACGAAGGAGCAGATCAGATTTCCGCTCTCAATACCGTGTCTAAGGATGTTTCGTTTCGACTGGAAGGCGCAAGGCTGAGCAGTCCATTCGTCGATGCGGTGCTACAAGGCCGGGACGAGAAACTACCAGCGCAGATCACACTGAGAGCGAGCCTGGATGACTGGCCGGCGGGCGATGGTAGAGATGAGTGGGCGGATGAACTCAATCAAGGCCGATTGTTAAAACAACTGTGCGAAAAGCTGGCACCCAACGAGCACCGCGCCCGCCAACCTATTTTCGACACACCGGTGGCTGCTGCATGGTGCTGCTTCGCGGCGCGGCCGACCGCTCGCGCGACCTTCCTCGTCAAGCGCATTCGCGCCCACGATTCCGAGTGGTTCGACCTCGCGTACAGTGCCGCCTGGTTCCAGTTGGCGCGCATGAAGGACAAGGCACGCAGATGACCGATGATCGGATGGCCACTTCTGTCAGCATCTCCAACCTGATTCGCGACCTCTCCGTTCGCTCCGGTCGCGCCATGCTCTCTCAACTGGGTCTTCGTTCTCCAATACTGCGCAAGTATCTGGAGAACCTGTATGCCCGCAATCCCGGCGAGTCCGGAGCCTTGCTGGCCGATCCCGTGCTCGAAGCGGCGTTCGGCTGGAAGCAGGCCGACGTCGACATGCAGGGGCTGGCCCGGAGCGGCTTGGTTGGTAATGATCTCGTATCGGCGATGGACAAGCCTCCGCGCGAGCACCGGGACGAATACGCATTTCCCCGCTCTAGAAAGCCGTTTCAACACCAGCTCGACTGCTGGCGGCTCTTGCTCGAAGATACGCCGCGATCGGTATTGGTCGCGAGCGGCACTGGCTCAGGAAAGACTGAGTGCTTCTTGGTTCCGATCCTCGAGGATCTGGCCCGAGAGCGCGCCCGAGCCGGCGTGCTGACCGGCGTACGGGCACTGTTTCTTTACCCTCTAAATGCTCTCATCAACAGTCAGCGTGACCGCCTTCGAGCTTGGTGCGGCGGATTCGACGGCGACATCCGGTTCTGCCTTTACAACGGCGAGACTCGGGAGACGACGCCGGCCCATGAACAGGCACGCGCGGGGGCGGAGCAGATTTCAAGAAAGGTGCTCCGCGAAAACCCTGCTCCCGTGCTCGTCACCAACTCGACGATGCTGGAGTACATGCTCGTCCGCACCGAGGATCGGACGCTACTCGATCAGTCACGCGGCAAGCTGCGTTGGGTCGTGCTCGACGAGGCCCATACCTACATCGGCTCCCAGGCCGCCGAGATGGCCTTGCTCCTCCGGCGTGTAATGCACTGCTTCGACGTGGACCCGTCGAACGTGCGCTTCGTCGCAACGTCGGCCACAATCGGCGGCGACGAAGCCGAGAACGACTTGAAGCGCTTTCTTGCCGCGCTTTCCGGGGCGCCGCCGGATCGGGTCCATGTCGTGACCGGCGAGCGGCTCGTCCCGCCATTACCGCAACTGGACCCGAAGCGGACTCCGAAGAGTCTGACAGGACTGCAATCCGAGACGATGCATGACGCGCTCTGCCACCATCCGGGCGCGAGAGCGATTCGATCCAAGCTGGCCGAGAAACCAACGGGGTTGAAGATGCTGCGGCAGGAAACCGGACTCGATGTCGAGGAAATCGTCACGCTTCTCGAACGCGGCGCGACCGCACGGCGCAACAACGAAGCGTTCCTGCCGCTGCGCGTGCATCTCTTTCACCGGGCGCAACGCGGCCTGTGGGCATGCGTCAACTCGGCCTGTCCCGGCCGTGACCAAGCCGTCGGCGATGGATGGGATTTCGGTGCCGTTTCCCCCTACCGCCGCACAGTCTGCGAGCATTGCAAATTTCCCGTCTTCGAGCTTGTGGCCTGCGGTGAGTGCGGGCAGGACTACCTGTCGGCCGAAGAGACCTTTTCGGGAGACACCGGTGAGCGCAAGCTAATCCCCCACGTCGAAGCAAATGCCATCGATGAATTTCAACTCGAAGTCGATCTCGACGAGGGCGATGAAGGTGGAGACGACGAGCTACCCGCATCATCCACAGGCCGCAGATTGATTTGCGGTGGAGGTTTGGTAGCAGAGGACATCGAAACATTGCGGCTTGCCCGGGATCGGACCCTTCATGCGGACGACGATGGAGTGGATGTCCGGCTTTCTACAGTCGATGCCGGGTTCATGACCTGCCCTCGCTGCGGTACCAGTCGTCAACGATTATTCCGAGAGCTGCGCATTGGCGCGCCGTTTGCGCTTTCGACCATCGTGCCGACCGCATTAGAACACACGCCACCGATGCAACACGGCGCTTGCAAGCTGCCGAGCCAAGGGCGGAGACTCTTGGGATTCAGTGACTCCCGACAGGGCTCAGCGCGACTAGCAGTGAGGCTTCAGCAGGAGGCGGAGCGGAACCGGGTAAGGAGCATTCTCTATCACGCACTGGCCGCCGAAAGGAAGGTCGTGGATACGAGCGACTTGGAGCTGCAAATCGACGAGCTCCGAAGAATCGACTCTCCGGCCCTGCGTCCGCTCCTGGAACAGCAGGAAGACAAGCTCTCTCAGGCCCGTTCGTCAAGCGAGCTCGGGATGCTGTCGTGGAAGGACGCCACCGATCTTCTCAAGGACGATTCGAGCCTTCGCCTTATGCACAAGCACTTCCGCCGCACCAGTTATATTCAAGCCTCGCTGGACGAGTTCGCCCGATTTTGCCTCTACCGTGAGTTTTTTCGTCGGCCGAAGCGCATGAACTCAGCAGAGACGATGGGCCTCGTGTGCCTGCGCTACCCCTCGCTTGAAGGCAAGGCACCGCCGCCCGGCTGGCCGCTTCCAGCTGAGGAATGGACCGTATTCCTGAAGCTCGTTCTGGACTTTTTTGTGCGCGATGCCAGCGCAGTGCAAGTAGACGACGCCTATCTGCGGTGGATGGGGATTCCCGTTCGCAAGCGGTACGTTCAAGGACCCGGCTACCGTGAACGATTACCACGACAACGACTTTGGCCATCGATCCAGCCGGACAGCAGGCCATCCCGTCTCCCCAGACTGCTTCGCGAGGCTGCTAAGTTGAATAATTCCGCGTCGAGCAACGACAGAATCAACGTAGCGTTCAAGCACGCCTGGGACGAGCTGCGGCCCTGTTTCCAGTCGGTCGGAGATGGGTATCTTCTAAGACTCGGCGAGGTCGCCGAGCTGAGCGAGCTGCGGTTTGCCGCAATCTGCCCCTATACCGCGCGGGTACTCGATGCAACGTTGAATGGACTTTCGCCCTACCTTCCAGAGCGGGGCCCGGCAGAACCATGCCGACAAATCGACCCGCCTCGCGTCCCCGATGCTTACTGGCGCGACCCATCTGGCAACAAGGCCGACCGCAAGGAGATTGCGCACTGGTTGGAGAATGATCCCAAGGTGCGGGAGGCTCGCGCAGCCGGAGTATGGACCAACCTGAACGACCGCATCATTGCCAATGCACCGTACTTCGAGGCCGCGGAGCACTCCGCGCAGCTCGACGGGGAGCGGCTGCGCGCGCTTGAACGACGCTTCAAGGACGGCGAACTGAACGTGCTTAGTTGCTCGACCACCATGGAGATGGGCGTCGACATCGGCGGGCTCTCGGCGGTCGTGATGAACAATGCGCCACCGAGTTCCACCAACTACCTGCAGCGCGCCGGTCGAGCCGGTCGGCGCGGCGAGGGCGTGTCCTTCGCGGTCACCCTTTGTCCGAGTTCGCCACATGGGGAACAGGTGTTCAACGATCCGCTCTGGCCTTTCACGTCGACGATGAGCGTCCCCCGAGTGGCGCTCGATAGCGCGCGCCTCGTACAGAGGCACGTCAATTCGCTGTGCCTCGGTGCGTACCTGGAAGGCCGAGATGTCCGTCGGCTCAAGACGGGATGGTTCTTTCAGGACGATGGCGCAGGTTCGAGCCCCGGGAGGCAGTTCGTCGAGTGGTGCCGGTTCGACGCGGAGCGCGACGAGCGACTCGTCACGGGATTGAATCGTCTTGTACGGGGCACCGCTCTTGCCGCCGGTGAAACCATGAGCCTGCTCGACACTACTGGGGATGCGATGACGCGATCAATGGATGCATGGCGACTCGAGGCCGATGCCCTGCGCAAGGATGCGGAACAGTTCGGAGGACATGAGTCCGATTCACGCGCTCCTGCGCTCCTCGCGATCAAGCGGCAGCTTCGACGGCTGGAGGGCGAGTACCTCCTAACCGAGCTGGCCAATCGACAATTCCTTCCGGGCTACGGATTTCCCACCGGTATCGTAAGTTTTGTTCCGACGACGATCGACGAGCTAAAACGGCGACAGAATGAACGTGAGGGGAAGAACGAGTCGCTCGGCAAACGGTTGGGCTACCCCTCGCGGCAGATGGAGATGGCCATTCGGGAATACGCGCCGGGGGCGGAAATCGTCATGGATGGTCGCGTCTACGAGTCGGGGGGCGTGACGCTCAACTGGCACCTTCCGCCCGGAGTCGAGGATCTCGGTGAAATCCAAGCCCTGCGACACGTCTGGCGCTGTCGCCGTTGCGGTGCGACCGGAGACACTTCCTCGCTTCCCGAGCGGTGCACGGACTGCGACGAGTCCCTGGGCGGGAGAGATATGAGTAAGTACCTAGAGCCGGCCGGGTTCGCGGTCGATATTCGTCATTCGCCCCACAACAACGTTGTATTGCCGACCTACGTGCCGGTTGAGAAGCCCTGGATCAGTTGCCCGACCCCCGAGTGGACATGGCTGGCCGACCCGCGCAACGGACGGTTCCGCTATTCAGATCAGGGCCACCTGTTTCATGGCAGTCGTGGGGGGAATGTTCACGGGTACGCAATCTGCCTGCGCTGCGGCCGAGCAGCATCCGAAGTCGGCCCGGCATCCGAAACCGGGCTTCCGGAACCGTTCAAGGACGGGCACACACGTTTGCGGGGCGGTAAGAATCCTGATGGAAGCAGCCGGTGCGACGGCACAGGGTTCGCAATCCAGCGGGGATTGTCGCTAGGAGGCAGCCGCACCACCGATGTCTTCGAATTGCAACTTGCGGGACTGGCCGATGACGGGGCGGCGCTCTCGATTGGAATCGCCTTGCGGCGCGCATTCTGCCGGCGCATTGGTATAGAGGAAGAGGAAGTGGGTGTTACCGTTCGCCAGAGCAGGGCACATGATGAGTCGATCAAACAGTCCATTTTCCTATACGACGCGGCTAGCGGAGGCAACGGCTATGTAGAGGCGCTCCGCAATCATGTCATCGCTGCCTTGCGGGATTCAGCCCACATCCTCAACTGTGCGAAAAAGTGTGACACAGCATGCCATGGTTGCTTGCTGACCTACGACACCCAGCACGACTCAACCCGGCTCGACAGGCACCGTGCCCTCGACTTTCTCACCGACGAATTTCTTTCTAGTCTCGAACTACACAAACGCTACCGGATTCTCGGACCTGACTCCCGCGCGCTCACCCGCCCGTTCACCCGCCATCTTGCGGAGGTGGCGGAGGAGCCGGGCACAGAAGAAATTCGAATATGGACAGGCGGCGACCCTGGATCGTGGGAAGTGGAGGATTTTGCTCTCTACCGGCACATCCTTCGGTGGGCTGACGAGGACTGCTCGATTCGCTTGTTCGTCGCGCCTGATGCATGGGCCGGCCTCAGTGAGGGAAGCCGCCATTCACTGGCTTCCCTAGTGACAGCTGGGCGCGGTCGCATCGAAGTGCATCAGGCACCGGCATTGACTACCAGTGCCGGAAGCGGCATCGAGTTTGCCGTCGCAGGTGGTCCGAAAGGGTGCGTCAGATGGGCGATGTCTGGCCAATCAGTCTCCCCGATGAACGCTGAGTGGGGACGACCTCCAGAGGACGGGCAGACCGTCTACGCGCGAGTTGACCAAGCATTGCCGCGGATTCGAACTGATGCGATTCCCATCGACCAATTGCGCCCGCAGCCTGAAGCCACAGTGGCAATGCTACCCATCCGGAAGGAGCTCGACGGCCGAATGCAGGGGTTTGGTTCGCAATTCTGGTCCCACATTAGGAACACTTGCAAAAGGTTAGCAAAACTTTTCGAACAAGCGGTTCCTCTGACTTCAGTAAGTTACTCTGATCGATACATTGCTACTCCGCTTTTGCTAATACTATTGCGGGAAGTATTACTAGAATTAGTACGAACAGGAAGTGCTAACTCAAGCACGCAGTTACGATTGCTTACAAGGGAATTGCGGCAAAACATTGCATTTGTACAAAATAGTTCTTCGATCCGGAACAATTGGCAAAATGAAACAGCGAGGGAAAACTTCTTTGTCCAAATATTTGGTACGGGACGTGACAAATTGTATTGGAAAGGACCGGCCACATTTCATATAGGCGATGCACCACATTTCCGCGAACTTAGACTTGAGTGGGAAAACGGTTCGATTTGGTCTTTAAAGTTGGACCAAGGGTTTGGCTACTGGCGGTGCAAGCCGACCACGAATTTCCCATTCGAGGCAAATCCGAGAGAACAATTGGAAATTGCCAATGCTTATGTAAAACGTTCTCGAATCTATAGTCCTAGTGCACATCCGACATATGTATATGTGACTGAAGAGTAACGAATGAAGTGTTCACGTCGACTTCGACAGTCTGAAGGCGAGAATTAGAATGTTCTTGTCCATAATGTCAGTACCGCGGCAATACCCTCAAAAAGCACCGTTTGATAACTCCCCAGTACACGCCGCCGCCAACGGTGCCATAAAATTTAAATGGCTTGAAGCAACAAACGGGCAGCGAAGGAGCCGTTTCCTCAGCCGCGACGGCCGAGGCCAACGTGACCTACGAAGCCTTGGGCTTGCAGATCACGGATATGCCGTACGCCCTAAACTGACGTCCCGCCAAGACCGGAAATCCCGATTATTGTGCCTAGGCGAAATTAGCAACTCAATGAAATCATTTACTTACGTGAATTAACAGTCTAAATCAAGGTTTATGGCCACTTTATGGACAAATCACGACTTGGACTGAAATCGGATATCGCGACCTACTTAGGTGATAGCAAATACGCCTTTTGCGATCAAGTTATCGCTCAAGTATGATACCCGCCAAGCCTCGCTCCAATTACCTGAAAAATAGCCTTCGCCATTATTGGAGACACGCTATTGCCGATCATCCGAAAAGAGTGCCAAATAGTCGAATGGAAACGAAAGTTATCTGGGAATCCTTGCAATCTCGCCGCTTCCCTTACAGTAATCACACGAGGTAGGTCGGGATGGATAGGTCTAACCGATTGAAAGGATCCGTTTTCTGGTCCGGTTCCTGCCCGGAGCGTTGGAGCCTGCCCCGACCACTTCAATCGGGGATGACGTCCAACTGGATCCATCTTTCCTTGTGGGACAGTCCGAAATCTTTCAACCACTTCTTTAGAGTGAACTGTTGCAAGATTTCCCGAAAAGCACCGATCCTCCGACCGCAGTTTTTTGGCATAGTCGGAACACCTTCTTTTGCAGGTTATCTTCCAAAAGTCTAAGCCGTCTCGGTTTGCGCACCTAACTGCTCCTTGTAAGTCTGATATTGCGTCCTTTACAGTTGAGGCTGGTTGTCGCAGTTTACGGAATTCGCTGTCTGACAATGGCTCCCCAAAATCTTTGTGGATTCCAATGACGAACAATCGAGGTCGGCTAGTCGATGCCCCAAAATCTGCCGCATTAAGAACTGTCGGCCCATACAAAAAAAATTTTTCTTCTACCAACCGTGTACTCGCTTCCAAAACTTCTCGTGAGCCTTTGTATGCGAGCCCTTTCACGTTCTCCATTACAAAAAATAGTGGGTTCGCATCGCGTACGATTCTAAAGAAATGCCCTACAAGATCACGACGTGGATCATTGGCTAATCGCTTGCCGATTGCACTGAATCCTTGACACGGAGGTCCGCCGACAATACCGCCTGGGCGTCCTTCCATCGCTGCCCTAATAGCATCGCCTCCCACCGTTGATAAATCATCAGTTATCAAGCGAGTTCCACTAAAGTTTGCCGGGAATGAAGATGTCAATTTGAGATCGTTATCGAATGCTGCAGCGACTTCAAAGCCAGCCTGTTTCGCCCCCAAGGAAAGACCACCAGCCCCAGCGAACAAATCAACAACCCGCCTTTCACTAGTCGCACTCATGAAGTATGACCATGTAAGGGAACAATTGTGATTCTTATCGGCACTACGTCACTACCTCCGCAAATGATGGATATTCTCTATAGTAGCGTTCATAAAGTTGAATCTGATTCTCCTTAAGGTCGAATCCTAGCTTTCGTACTCGTTCCCGCGTAAGTCCATTGGGGTCAGGCAATGTGGATTGAAGAGCCATTGCCTCTCTAATTGTCAAGTGCGGTGCTGCTAGCACGTGATCGGGTCGGCACCGCCAATCATGAGCGTTAATAACCGATCCTACAACATCCCGCTTCGCGTTAATTGGCAATACACCTCCTACAGTAACCATCGGAGTTGAGTCTCTATACGCGATCTGAAACGCCGGAAAGAATCCCCCTGGTCTTCGAGCTTCCAATGCTAGAGCTTTCATAAAATCAGTCGTTATGCTTGTCAGAGTGCGTTGCATGGTTTTTTTACCGCACTTTTCCTTTGATAGATCGGCTGGAACCACACTCCCAAACAGCTCTCTTATTCTTTCCGCCCTATCGTTTGGTTTCCCATAACTCCTTCCATCGCCATTGAATGTTATCAGAAATATAGAATTTCCTGGTGCCCCCTCCACGATTTCTTGCACGTCAGCGGCTACATCTTCATTGAATTCTCCGTCATAGTCAAGCCATACTACCCAAGGGCGCCTTTTAATGTCTGGATCGTGAAGAAGCTTGGGAAGTACTTCGCGTGAGGAACCGCATTGTACGTTAACAGTGGCGAAAGGTGAATTATACTTAGCGCGGCAACATCCGACGCTGTCCAATTCTATTGAGATCATGTCGTTAATCGAAAGAATCTTGTGAGCCATCACAAAATCTACGAACCAAATTGAACCCAAACCGACGTATACTGCATTCTCGACATCTAAAGAATCATGTAGTATCCGAATACCTTCGAACACAATCTGTCGTTGTATGCTTTTGCTGGGACGCAGTCCATAATTTGTCATTCCGAATGCTGTCATTCACTCATCTCCCACAAAATCATCGTAAGTGTATTCGAACGACTTAATCCCCACGTCTCTATAAGTCATTGTGCTCTTGCCAAGCGCTTTGGCCAAGGCCTTCATTCTAACAGTTGCCACCGAATAGTGTACATTAGCCAAGCTTTGCTTAGGGGTATTCGATGAAATCTGAGGCAAAAGCACATCATTTCTGTGTATTACATTACGGATTTGGACGGCGCTCGCCAATTGTTCCTTCATCTTCGCCTCTTCTATTGCCTGCTTTCTAAGATTAGTGTAAGACGTCCACTCTTTAGTTAGCTTCCTCATATGAGGTCTAGCGCGTAGAAATACCTCTGATGTCACATCGACACTTCGTTTTGTCGTCGTCAATGGCAGGTGGTTCGCATCGGAGGCGGAGAAAAGCACTATGCCTAGGAAACCAGCGTATTGAGGATGCCAATTCGGCCAATTGTCCAATCCCCAACCAGCTACACTAGATTTATCTGCTGCAAGTACTATTCGACCATTGCAAGCAACATACCAGCCAAACCTATTGTATTCTCGTCTATTCAAGTCATCGGGTTCTGTACCTTCTGTGGGCTTTGCTGCCATTCCACCAATTATCTCTACCTTAACGGGCGGATCGCTTTCTTCGTAGCTATACCGCATTGGAACGAAATCATCGCTGCTGAGAAACTCCAGTTGTACTCCGTCGATATTCTTACCGTTTACTCTAATGCGAAGTCCACGTTCCAAATGTAGAGCGTAATCTCTTGCAATCGTCTGTTTTAGTCTCTCGACGAAGGCTTGATTTCCAAAAGAATCAGAGGCTGCGGCGGTCAAGTCTTGCACCTCGATGTCAACCCCCTCATCCCTTAAATGTTCACTTTCCGCGATATCGAAATCCCAAGGCGGTTTGTCTTCTTCGATCCATTCTCGTACATTGATTGGCACAGAAAAAGAAAGAATTGAGCCATTTTTTTCGTTGAATGTACTACGGATAAGAATTTTTCGTCCTATCTTGAAGATGGCACGCTTCATGCCAATACCATAAACACCGATAGTGTAGTCTTCGGAATCAATAGAATTAGGTCGGCCGAAGTTGAAAGCGTGATCAATAGCATCGTTTAGCGTCATTCCTCCGCAGTTGTCGTGAATTCTAAACAAATTTTCTGAAACACTGACCGATATCTCGAATTTTGATAAGTCCGTACTGTCTTCGAGAGTTAACTGGTGACTGCCGGAGAGCTTCCAAGCACTGTCAATACTGTTGTCGATTAGATCGAGTATGCTGTCTTCAAGAGTAATGTCTCTTGTGATCATTTCAACAAAAAACCGTTTTGTTGGGGCTGCACGTGCTCGCTTATTGTCGGCATTTCTCATCAGTCTTCTCCCTTTCATTGCAAACAAAAACGGTTGAGGATGGCCTTACTAATGCAGATACTCTAGCCGAACGCGAACGGTCAAATTAGCCAGAATTCCAACATATCTAAACTTGCGAACACTTTGCCCCATCCCGCCACGTTTCATTGATTCGCAGTAGCTGTAAATTTTATCCTGAATGCAGCGCAAACGCATCTATTTTTCCAATAAACCGCGCTGAGTTCGAATCTTGATGGCGATTACTTCCTATTACGTAAACTAATAACTTGTGGTTGTTGTCAGGAGTCAAAGATGTAGTAAACAACGTCACAATCATATCGCAGAGCAGTCTTGTTTACTTTTTCCGTTTATAACACAGCAATACGACTCCCGCGTTAATCCGCTGCAATTCCTTTTAGTTCCAATTGTAAATCTTACAATCTCGGCCTTCGTCGAACCTGTCACTACCAAGCCAATCGGGTTGTTCCTAGCGTATTTGGGGCTGTTGTGTTCCCATTTATCGGATATGTCTGCCAGGTCGGCAATGCGCATGCTCTCTTCATACTGCTGCACCGCCTCCTGAAGCAGCTGTGCCACTTCCGCTTCGCTTAGACTAACTCGTGGTTGCGCATCTCGGACGCCGACTAATTTCTCTCGATCTGCCATCATGCACTCTCCGGTTATGCCTTAAATTCTGCTCCGCGGGACCGCTCGAACCTGGTAGGCAAGCTCACCGTCGGAATACTAACATTGAACACAAATTTCCATCAGCCTCTCAATCACTCAGGCGTACCACAAAACGGTATGTCGGCACGCATGGTGGATTTACCTACTGAACAAAGCCATAACCAAACCTCAGATTCCCGTGGTCGATTGACCTATTCCCTAGCTCGGTCTGCCGGATGGCGGGGAGTGGTTGCCGCATCGGCCTGAATTTCCCGCAACGAGAGATTCACCGAGTCTCCTCCCACGCGGGCTCAAGGATCGAGGGTGGTACGATGAGATTCCAGTTTGGGACCAGTTTGCCGGCCGTTCGGCGGCTGCGCTCCAGATAACAAGGCTGTTTGGGCGCATGTTTGCGCAGCGGCGCCAAGTGAGACTCATCCACCATCAGTGCTTCTCGATGCTGTTCCAAAAAAAATCCGACCTTGGCCACCGCGGTCGCGCTTCGCAGTTTCAACGTATAGTCGACCACCTGTCCCAAGTCGAAATACTCCACGGATTCGAGAGAGCGCCAAACCTCCTCCCAGCCACCGCCCAAGTCCGGGCGAACCAACACATCGACCAGAGTGCGTTCCAGGCCGGTCACGCGAACCTTGCCGCCGGCATGGCGCTCGGTCGAGACCCCAAAAAGCTCAGCCTGCTGGGTTTGGAGCGTCTTGGGGAACGGGACCGCAACGAATTCCTGCCCGCGGAACACGAAGGATCGCAAGGCATTCCGGGTGAGATAGGTGAACCGATGATGCACGGAATATGCCTTGCCGTAAAATTGCAATGCGCTGTGATGAGACAGCACGGCGTCCGCTGTGAGATGCCCCGCCAAGAGGTAGGGATCGACTGGGTATTCTTCGGGGTCGATTCCCCAGGGAACCACGGCGTACAGACCGCGCCGAAGCCGCAACAGGTGCCCCGTCTTCACGTGGTAGTTGAGCAGCGCTTCCCGAGTCTTGGCGCGGTTGGAGCCAGCGCGCTCCAAAAAGGCCGCGAAAGCCTCATGCCGGAACACCGGATGCTCATAGAAAAATTCTTGAACCTTCATACTCACTGCGGGAATTTGACAATAATTGCCGCTACCCCTAAATAAATTAGGTGTATTGTCTGATTTTGTCAATTAACCCCGAACTTGCCGGTTTATTTCATAACCCCGAATCAGATCTTGTTCCAAGCTTTTCCGGCATTGGAGACTACATAGCGCTGTGGGTATGAGCACCAACGCCTATAGCCCCAACCGCCCCCACGCGCTACCATTCGGCTCAAACGAACCGACGCAACCACCAGGACCTGACCATGCCCAAACAACTGCTGGCGGCCAGCGCCGCGCTGCTGGTTTGCCTGCCTTTGGCGGCCCAGGAGAACCGGGCGCCGAATGGCATTGCCGATCAGCGCGCCGGCGCATACGCCTTTCTCAATGCCAACATCCACCTGCCGGACGGCGGCATTCTCGCCGGCGGCACGTTGCTGATCCGCGAGGGACGCGTCGTTGAAATCAATGACGACGGGGACGCGCCAAGCGGCTTTTTCCCGATAGATCTGGCCGGAAAATACATCTACCCCGGCTTGATCGACATTTACACCGACTACGGCATTCCCGAACTCGAACGGCCGCGGGATGAAAACGGCGGTGGCGAAAACCTGGTGGCCGATGCCCGCGCGCGCAATTCCAACGATGCCATCCGCGCCGATTTCCGCGCCGCCGCCGATTTCGCGCCGGATGCGGATGCCCGCGCGGCGCTGCGCGAACGCGGATTCTCGGCGGTGTTGAGCTTGCGTCCCGACGGCATCGCCCGGGGCACTTCAGCGCTGATCACCCTGGGCGAGGAAAGCGCTGGCGAGTCTATCATCGTCGCCGACGCCGCGGCGCATTACTCCCTGGACAAGGGCACGTCGATCCAGGCCATGCCGACTTCCCTGATGGGTTCTTTCGCGCTCTTGCGGCAAACCTTCATGGACGCCGAATGGTTCGGCGCCCAGCAGCCGCGGCCGTTTGCCGACGCAACGCTGGAAGCCTGGAACCGAACCCGGGACCTGCCCCAGATCATGGAGGTCGAAAACTGGCAGCAAGCGCTGACGGTGGACCGCGTCGGCGATGAATTCGGTGTGCAGTACATTCTCAAGACCAGCGGCGACAGTTACCGCCGCGCGGGAGAAATCGCCGCCACCGGCGCCAGTTTGATTGTGCCGGTGGATTTTCCCGAGGCACCCGAAGTGGCGGACCCGCTCGACGCCGAAGAAGTCAGTTTCGAGGACCTCAAGCATTGGGAGTTGGCGCCCTTCAACCCGCGTTTGCTGGCGGAACAGGACATTGATTTCGCGCTCACCAGCCATGGCGCCGGCGATGACTTTTGGCCCAACTTGCGCAAGGCGGTTGGCAACGGCCTGCCGGCGCAGACCGCCATCGCCGCGCTGAGCCGCGTCCCGGCCGAGACTTTGGGCGTGGCGGACAGGGTCGGGCAACTCGCCCCCGGCGCGCTGGCCAATTTCCTTATCACTTCCGGCGAATTGCTCGATGAAGACAACGTGCTGCTGGAGAACTGGATTCAAGGCAAGCGCTATGTGATCAATCCCGACCGGGGGCAAAACGCGGGCCGTTTCGAGCTCGCCATCAATGGCGATTCGCGTCTGCTGGAGATTGAATTCGACGGCGGCGAGGCGGAAGCGACGCTCGACCCGGACGGCGATTCGGCGGCGGCGAACATCGAACTGCTCGACGATTTGATCACGCTGGATTTCGCCTGGGACGATGCGGGCAACCGCATTCGCCTCAGCGGCTGGAGCGACGCCGACGGCTGGCGCGGCAACGCGCTGACGCCCGCGGGCGAATCGATTTCCTGGCAGTTGCGCCGGGTTGATGAGGCCGCCGGAACGGAGACTGACGGCGAGGCCGTTGAAGTGGCCGAACTGCCGTCGCCGGTGCTTTACCCTTTCAGCGCTTACGGCCGCACCGAATTGCCCGCGCCGCGGGACTTCGTCGTCCGCGGCGCCACCGTGTGGACCAATGAAGACGCCGGCGTGCTCGTCACCGACGTGCTCGCGCGCGACGGCCTGATCGCGGCGGTGGGCGATGGCCTCGACGCCGGCGGCGCTGAAGAGGTCGACGGCGAAGGCAAGCATCTCACCCCCGGCATCATCGACGAACATTCCCACATCGCCCTGTTCAACATCAACGAAACCCAAACCAATTCCAGCATGGTGCAAATGAACGATGTGGTGGATTCGGAGAACATCAATATCTACCGCAACGCCGCCGGCGGCGTGGTGGCGGCGCAGTTGCTGCATGGTTCCGCCAACCCCATCGGCGGCCAATCGGCCATCATCAAGATGCGCTGGGGCGAACCGGCCCAGGGCCTGCTGATCGAAGACGCCGTGCCTTTCATCAAGTTCGCCCTCGGCGAGAACGTTAAGCGCAGCACCAACCCCGCCTCGGTGCGCTACCCCCAGACGCGCATGGGCGTCGAACAGGTTTTCGTCAACGCCCTGTCCCAGGCGCGGGAGTACGGCCGCGTTTGGGATGAATACAACAATCTTTCCGCGGCGGAGCAGCGGCAGACCGCGCCGCCCCGGCGCGACCTCGTGCACGAGGCCATGCTCAATGTGCTGAATGGCGATCTTCGCGTCACCAGCCACTCCTATGTGCAATCCGAGATCAACATGCTCATGCACGTGGCCGAGCAGTTCGATTTCAACATCAATACCTTTACCCACATCCTTGAGGGCTACAAGGTCGCCGACAAGATGGCGCGCCACGGCGCCGGCGGTTCGACCTTTTCCGACTGGTGGGGCTACAAGTGGGAAGTGCGCTACGCGATTCCCTACAACGCCGCGCTGATGCAGCAGGCGGGGGTGGTTGTCGCGATCAACTCCGACGACGCCGAAATGGCGCGGCGGCTGAACCAGGAGGCGGCGAAGGCGGTCAAGTATGGCAACGTCAGCGAAGTCGACGCGCTGAAAATGGTGACGCTGAATCCCGCCATGCTGATGCATCTGGACCACCGCATGGGCAGCATCCGGCCGGGCAAAGATGCGGACCTTGTGCTTTGGTCCGATCATCCGCTGTCGATCTACGCCGTGGCGGAAACAACCTGGATCGAAGGCGCGCCGGTATACGACCGGGAAGAAGATATGGCGCTGCGCGATGCGATCTCCGCCGAACGGGCGCGCATCATCGCTTCCATTACCAATCGCGGCGAATAAGGAGGCAGGACCAATGCGCAAACTCACGCAAATCATCTCCACCCTGGCGCTGCTGGCCGCGGCTTTCGCCGCCGGCGCGGTGGTGCCAACGCCGGCGCCGCCTCAAAGCGAACCCATCGCCCTGGTGGGCGCCATCATCCATGTCGGCAATGGCGAGGTCATCGGCGATGGCGTGATCACCTTCGATGAAGGCGTGATCACCGCCGTGGGCTCGGCCGGCGACGGCATCGACACCAGCGGCCATCTCGTCATCGACGTCCAGGGCAGCCATGTTTATCCCGGGCTGGTGCTGCCGAACACCACGCTGGGCCTGCTGGAGATCGGCAATATCCGCGCCACCAACGATGTGCTGGAGGAAGGCGACATCAACGCCAGCGTGCGCTCGGCGATCGCCTACAACACCGACTCCGAACTCATTCCCGCCACGCGCTTCAACGGCATTCTCACCGCCCAGGTGACGCCGGAGGGGGGCATGGTCTCGGGCCTGTCGTCGATCTTCATGCTCGACGCCTGGAATTGGGAAGACGCCGCGCTCCGCCTTGACGACGGCCTGCACATGCATTGGCCGGGCTTCAAGCAGAACCGGCGCAACCCGGAGACTTTCCAGTTCGAGCGCGTCGACAACGAGGACTACCAGGCCGAGGTCGAAGTGCTGCACGCGCTGTTCCGCGACGCCGCGAGTTACACCGGCGAGCCGCTCAATCTCAACCTCGCCGCGATGCAAGGCCTGTTCGACGGCGGCGGCAAGTTGTTCCTGCACGCCGATGGCGCCAGGGAAATCATCAGCGGCGTGCGTTTCGCCCGCGCCTATGGCGTGCGCGATATCGTGCTGGTGGGCGGCGCCGAGGCCCTGCAAGTGAAAGACCTGCTGCTGGCGGAGTCGATTCCGGTGATCTACGAGCGCATCCACGCTTTGCCTGGCATGGAATGGCACGATGTCGACGCGCCCTTTCGAACGCCTTTCCTGTTGCGCGAGGCCGGGCTGGAAGTCGGCATCGGCGGCGGCGCCACCGAATTGCACCGGCAGCGCAATTTGCCGTTTTACGCCGGCACCGCCGCGGCCTATGGCTTCGACCGCGAAGCCGCGCTGAGCTTGATTACCTTAAGCAACGCGCGCATCCTCGGCATCGACGACCGCGTCGGTTCGCTGGAGCCCGGCAAGGATGCGACTCTGTTCCTGTCCATTGGCGACGCGCTGGACATGCGCAGCAGCCAGGTGCTCGGCGCCTACATCCAGGGCCGCGACATCGACCTGTTCGGCACCCAGCAGGAGTTGTACGAGCGCTTCCGCGAAAAATATTCCAACCGCGTGGAATGAACCCCGATGCGCAAAGAATGGCCGGCTGGACCATAACCGTTCCCGGCCAACAGGAATTGGCAACGCCCAATCATGGTTGAGTATCCAACTTTCGTCAGCCACCTGGAGTGCGGTTACACCGGCAAGCGCTACCCGGCCGACACTTTGCAGGGGCTGTCCGAGGCGGGCAAGCCGCTGCTCGTGCGCTACGACCTTGAAGCGCTTGGCAAGGCCGTCAACAAGCTGGTGCTGATGGACCGGGCGCCGGAATTGTGGCGCTACCGGGAATTCCTGCCGGTGCGGCGCTCGGCCAATGTGGTGCGGCTTGGCGAAATCATGACGCCGCTGCTGCCGGCGCGCAAATTGCGCGGGCAATACGGCTGCGCCGAAATTCTGATCAAA
Source organism: uncultured Pseudohongiella sp. (assembly GCA_965221015.1). Taxonomy (GTDB): domain Bacteria; phylum Pseudomonadota; class Gammaproteobacteria; order Pseudomonadales; family Pseudohongiellaceae; genus UBA9145. The sequence goes on from OZ244859.1 coordinate 3,262,536, forward strand.
GACGAAGGCCGCCTGCCCACAGGATCGTTCAAGGCCCGGGGGCTGGCGCTGGCTGTGGCGATGGCGAAGGAACTCGGCGTGCGGCGCATGGCGATTCCCACCAACGGCAATGCCGGCGCGGCGCTGGCGGCCTATTGCGCCGCGGCCGAAATTGAAACCTGGGTGTTCTGCCCGGAAGACACGCCGAAGATCAACATCGAAGAGACCGCTTTCTTCGGCGCCCGCACGTATCTCGCCAACGGTTACATCAACGATTGCGGCAAATTCGTCGGCGCCGGCCGTGACGAGATGGGCTGGTTCGACACATCCACCTTGAAAGAGCCCTACCGCATCGAAGGCAAGAAGACCATGGGGCTGGAACTGGCCGAGCAGCTCGACTGGCAATTGCCCGATGTCATTCTCTACCCCACCGGCGGCGGCACCGGCCTGATCGGCATGTGGAAGGCTTTCGCCGAACTTCAAGCCATCGGCTGGATTGGCGCCCGCCGGCCGCGCATGGTGGCGGTGCAAGCGGAAGGATGCGCGCCAATGGTGCGCGCTTTCGAGGCCGGCAGCCGCCACGCCGAAGTCTGGGAAGACGCCGAAACCGTCGCCGCCGGCATCCGCGTGCCGGCGGCGGTGGGGGATTTCCTGATTCTTGACGCCGTGCGCGAAAGCGGCGGCTTCGCCGTCGCCGTCAGCGACGCGGACATTCTCGCGGCCCAGGCCGAATGCGCCCGGCGCGAAGGCATCCTGCTTTGCCCGGAAGGCGCCGCGACGCTGGCGGCGCTGAAACAGGAACTGGCCAGCGGGCGCATCGGCCGCGACGAGCGCGTCGTGCTGTTCAATTGCGCAACCGGCCTGAAGTACCCGCTGGCGGCGGAATACAGCCGCATCGACCTGCGCGCCCCGCCGGACTTCACCAAACTGCGCGACTCGGCATGAAACCGCGGATTTCGCCACTTGGGAAGCTCCGCGCGGAATGACTCGGAGTCAATACCGGTCGGCGAGGCCGCAAGCTCTCACGCTCGTCGAGTGCCGCTAGTCCAAGCGTTATACTTGCGCGTCGTTTCGTTCCGCCACTGATCCACGAGGAGTTCCGGCCCATGCAATCGGCAACAAAGCCAGGCATTGATCTTTACACTTGGAACACGCCCAACGGGCGCAAGGTTTCCATCTTGCTCGAAGAGCTTGGGCTGGCGTACCGGGTGATTCCCATCGACATTACCAAGGGGGACCAGCACAAGCCGGAGTTCGATGCGCTCACGCTCAATCACAAGATTCCGGTGATTGTCGATCACGAGCGCGACATGACCTTGATGGAGTCCGGGGCCATCCTGCTCTACCTCGCCGAGCGCGAGGGGAAGTTGCTGTGCCCACCGGGACCGGACCGGTGGCAGTCGCTGGCCTGGCTGATGTTCCAGATGGGCCACATCGGTCCCATGCTGGGGCAGACCCATCATTTTCTGCAGTTCAATCCAGGCAAGGCGCCTTACGCCGAGGAACGCTATTCGAAAGAGACCGCGCGCTTGTACGGCGTGCTGGAGCGGCGCCTGGCGGGCCGGGACTATATCGCCGGCGACTATTCCATCGTCGACATCGCCACCTGGCCGTGGATTTCGCGATTCGAATGGCAGCGGATCGATTTCGAGCAATTCCCGCGGCTGCGCGACTGGTACGAGCGCATCGCCGCCCGCCCCGCCGTCCAGCGGGGCTATGGCGTGCCCGATGCCGCGCGGATTCCCTTACCCCGGGGAAGCGCCAATTGAACCAGAGTATCTTTGATGGATCCCGGATAACTCCGGCAGGGGCGGGGCATGCCCCGCCCGAAACCTGTTCAACGCCCGCTCAGCGGATGAGGCTGTCGTAGATGATGTCTGTGGCCACTTCGCGCATGTTGGCGGCGCCCGGGCGGCGCGCGCCCCGGGCCTGGATCATGCCGACCCAGAACATGTCGTAGACGGGGTCGATCCAGAACCAGGTGCCGGCCGCTCCCGCCCAGGAATAGGTCCCCGCGCCTTGCGGGCTGTTGGCCGCCGCGGGATCGAAAATCACCGCGAAGTCGACGCCGAAACCGGTGCCCGGCGAGCCGGCGCGGCCTCCGCCCCCACCCATCAGCAATTCGTCCCGCAAACTGTTGGTGCGCATGATGCGCACCGATTCCGGCGTAAGGATGCGCACGCCGTCGAGTTCGCCTTCGTTGACGAGCATTTGCAGGAAGCGCGCGTAGTCGCGGGTTGAGGAGACCAGTCCGCCGCCGCCGGATTCAAGCCGGTTTGGATCGAAATAGGACGGCCGGTCGGTGCGATGGGGACTTTGCGCGAGTGTGCCCCGTTCGCTGTCCCAATGATGCACTTCGGCGAAACGCGGACGGTCTTGCTCGCGCACGTAGAACCGGGTGTCGTCCATGCCCAGCGGCTGGAACATTCGCTGCTGAAGAAAATCGCCGAACCGCATGCCCGACAGTTCCTGCACGATATAGCCTTGAATATCCACCGCCACGGAGTAGTACCACTGCTCGCCGGGTTCAAACAGCAGCGGAATTTCCGCGACACGGTCGATCAATTGGTCAAGATCGCTCGACGCAAGCACGCCGTTGGCGCGAAAAGCGTTGTTGACCGGATCATCGCCGCCGAGGCCGTAGCCAAAGCCGGCGGAATGATTGAGCAATTCGCGCATATTGGGATGACGCGAGGGCTCGGCCAGTTCCATGTTGCCTTCTTCGTCGTAGCTCAGCATCAGTTTGAGTTCGGCGAATTCGGGCACGTGCTTGCTGACCGGGTCGTCGAATTCCCACAGACCTTCCTCGTGCAGCATCATCAACGCCACGCCGGTGACGGGCTTGGTCATGGAATAAATGCGGAACAGGCTGTCCTTGCCCATGGGCGCGTTGTCGTCAACGCGGGCGAGCCCGGCGTGGTCGAAAGTTGCCACCTTGCCGTCGCGCGCCAGCAGCCAGACCATGCCGGCCACATCCTGGTCGGCGACGATCTTGCGCATGGCGGCGTCGAGTTGTTCCATGCCCTCTTCGGTAAAGCCGGCGCTGGCCGCGCCGTCTTCGCTTTCGGGCCAGGCGCTGGCCGCCCAGGCGGCCGAGCCAGCCAGGGCCAACGAAAACGCCAGCAGGGCACCGGGCAATATCCCGGGCGGATGGTTCGTGCGCGTACGGTTTGATGACATGGTGATTGCCTCATTCGTTGTGGACGCAGCAGGCGGCCAGAATACGGCAGCCGCTTGCGCTTTGTATAGAGAAATTGGCGCAAAAGGGAGGCAATGCACCATTTTGATGCATGGCGCGGTCGCGATATTCGCATTCAGGCGTTGAATTGCGCGGTTTTATTGGGATTCCGGATGTTGGCCTGAAGATTGCAGTAACACGATCGCAAACTGTGGCGGCGGGAATCATTTGATGATCACCGCAAGCGACAGGCATGCATCCACTGTCAATGATTGGAGAAAGTTATGAGAAGGGCAAAATTTTTGGCGGCCGCGGCTTTGCTGCTTTCCGGCGCGGGTTTCAGCGGCATCGCCAACGCGCAAGAAGTTTCCTACAACATCGGCTATGCCTCGGAGTATTACTACCGCGGTCTGCTGCAGAAGGAATCATCCGGCAGCGCGGGTATCGACTTCACCAGCGGCGGATTTTACGTCGGCGGCTGGACGGCGGATGTCGGCGACGGCCTCGAGGTTGATGGCTATTTCGGCTACAACATCGAAACCGACGCGGGATTCACGGCGGGCATCGGTTTCACCGGCTACTACTACACCGGCGATTTCGACGACACCTACGAGGAAATCAACCTGAATTTCGGTTTCGGCATGCTCGGGCTCGAATATTCTTTCGGCACCTACGGCAATTTCGACGGGCCGGAGCAGGACTACAATTTCCTCGCGGCGACAATCGCCGGTGAAAATGGACTATACGGCACCGTGGGAACCTTCGGCGGCGACTTCGACGGCAACTACATCGAAGTGGGCTATGGAATGACCATCAGCGAGATCGACTTCGGCATCGCGGCGATTTTCAGCAGCGACGAGTTTGGCGCGGGCAATGGCCAATTCGACGCCGACGGCAATCCCGACTCCAGCCAGGCGGTGGTTTTCACCGTTGGCAAGAGCTTCTGAAGCGAAGCAAAGCGCAACGCACCTGGTACATGGGCGGCCGTCCGCGCCGCCCAATGTCCGCCCGCATAGCCGTGCAAATCAATAGCGACGCGGCGAGAAACTTCCGTCACCACCGCTCGCGCGGGGAGCTTGGCGCGGACTGGGGCAGAATCGACGCAAACAGTTGATTCCGGCGGTGAAAGCGTCTAACGTGGAACTCCATTTTGGACAGCAAGGTGCGGCGTTCCATGAAAAAGATACTCGGTCTGGTTTTTCTGTCGTTTTCCGCGGCGGCCCTCGCCCAGGCGGACTTTGTGGTACCGCGCACGGAATGGGGCCACCCCGACCTGCAAGGCGTTTGGAACTTCTCTTCCAACGTGCCGCTCACGCGCCCGGCACGCTACGGCGACCGCGAGTTCATGAACGAGGAGGAAGTTGCAGAGCTGCGCGCGCGTCTGGCCGCGGCCGACGCCGCTTCCGACCAGGCCGTGCCGCGGCCCGTGAGCGACGAGGACCCGGGCGGCTACAACGATTTCTGGGTTGAAAGCGCCGGCATCACCGACCGCATCCGAACTTCCCACATCGTCTATCCAACCGATGGGCAGATGCCCGCCACGGTGGAAGGCGTGGAGATCGTCTTCGGCGGCCTCGGCGATGATTCGCCGGGCCAGCGGCCCGTGCGTTTTGTGGTCGGCGGCATCGGCAAGGATGGCCCGGAGGACCGCGGCCTGTCCGAACGCTGCATCGTCGGCTTCAATTCCGGCCCGCCATTCATGCCAAGCCTATACAACAACAATGTGCAGATCTTCCAGAACAAAGACACCGCGGTGATTTTGACCGAGATGATCCACGACGCCCGCATCGTGCCCATCGGCGAACGGCCGCCGCTTGATGAGAACATCGGGCTGTGGTCCGGCGATTCGCGCGGTTATTACGAGGGCGACACGCTGGTGGTGGAAACGCGGAATTTCAACGGGCTGACCCAAAGTTTCAACGGCTTCGGGGATTCCAGCAACAAGCTGCTCACCGAGAAATTCACGCGCATCGACGAGTTCACCGTCGATTATGAATGGACCATCGACGACCCGTCGACCTTCACCGACAAGATGACCGTCATCGTGCCCATGACCAAGGTCGCCGGCCAGCTCTACGAATACGCCTGCCACGAGGGCAACTACGGCATGGTGAACATCATCCGCGGCGCCAGAGCCCAGGAAGCCATGGCGGCGGAAGGCGGGCAGTAAGCCCGCGCGGAGCGCACCCGCTCTTTCCCGTCATTCCATGTGGATGTATACCGCCGCTCCCATGCATTCCGCGTGGAGCAAAACCGCCCTTTGCTGTCATTCTGCGCGGAGCGAAGCGGAGTCACAGAATCTCCATGGGAGCTTCCGCCCGAACACGCCCCAAGCAAACTTCAACCGCCCGAACCAACATAGCCGGGGCCGCGCACGACCTGACCCGGAAGAGCCCCGGTGTGCTCCCCTTCCCGCAAAACCGGAACACCGTTGACCAGCACGTGCACCATCCCGGTGGCGTACTGGTGCGGGTCGTCGTAGGTGGCGTGGTCGCGCACTTCGTCCGGGTCGAAAATCGCGATGTCGGCGTGAAATCCTTCGCGCAATTCGCCGCGCTCGCGAATGCCAAGATGGGTCGCCGGCAGTTTGGTCAATTTGCGAACCGCGTCTTCCAGGCTGATGTGTTGTTCGTCGCGCACGTATTTGCCGAGCACGCGGGCGAAATTGCCGTATGCGCGGGGATGGGTCATGCGCTCGAGAAATTCGCCTTCCGTCGCCATGGAAGCCGCGTCGGAACCAAAACTGACCCAAGGCAGGGCAACGCCTTTCGCCACATTGTCCGCCGACATCAGGAAATACACCACCTGCACCCGGCTGCCGTCTTCGATAACAAGGTCGATGGCGGTTTCGGCCGGGCTGGTCCCTCTTTCCGCGGCAACCTCGCCCAGGGTCATGCCGGCGTAGCGGCGCAATTCAGGGTTCTCAAAGCCGACCAGCAAAGTGCCCTGGGGGCCCGCCGCCAGCGCCAGGTTTTCCCATTCGTCGGTGGGCGTGACCATTTCCTCCAGCACCTGGGCGCGGATGCCGGGGTCCCGCAGCCGTTCCGCCCAGGCCGCGTAGCCGCCTTCCTGCACCCAGGGCGGCATGGCGGCGTCGAGCCCGGTGGAGCCGGCGGTGTAGCTGTAGATGTTGGCGGAGATGCGCAAACCCTCGGCGCGGGCGGCTTCGATCATGGCCACCGCATCGTCGAATTTGTCCCAATTCCCGCGCCCCGCCATTTTCAAGTGATAGACCTCGGCGGGGATGTCCGCCTCCCTGGCGATGTGGATCAATTCCTCCAGCGCTTCGAGCAAGCGGTTGCCTTCGCTGCGCAGGTGCGAGATGTACATGCCGCCGTAGGCCCCGGCGACCCGGGCCAATTCCACCAGTTCCTCCGTCTCGGCGTAGAACGCCGGCGCGTAAATCAGCGAGGAACCCAGCCCCAGGGCGCCTTCTTCCATCGCCTGGGCCACCAGGTCGCGCATGCGCTGCATTTCCTCGTCGGTTGGCGGGCGGTCCTCATAGCCAATCTCGTGCACGCGCACGGTGGTGGCGCCAACGAAAGAGGCGACATTGGGCGCAACACCCTTCTCGACCATGAATTCGAGATATTCGCCCAAGGTCGTCCACTCCCCGGCCCAGCGCGGATCCACTTCCGCGGCCATGGCCTCGTTCATCGGCCCCTCGGAGCGGCCTTCGCCGAACACTTCCAGCGTCACTCCCTGGCGGATGTCGCTTTGGCTGCGGCCATCGATCAGCAGGGATTCGGTGGCCCAACTGAGCATGTTGATGAAACCCGGCGCAACCGCGAGTCCGCTGGCGTCGATGATGTCTTCGGCCTCGGCGTCAAGGTCGCCGATCGCCTCAATCCGGTCTCCGACAATGCCGATATCGGCGACATAGGGCGCGCCGCCATTGCCGTCGTAGATCATTCCGTCGGTGATGAGAACATCGTAGCCGGGATTGCAGGCAAACAGGGCCGACAGCGGCAAACCGGCGAGAAGGGTTCGGATTCGAAGGCGGGACTCGAGAATCATGGCTGGGTTCCAAATTTTCATCTGACGGCGCATGATAACGCCCGCAAAGCGGGCTGTCCCACCTCGCCACAACGTATTGCGAATCACCGTGTTTTGGGTCATTCTCCCGGCACGGTTGCCACCAGCCTTGCCATCTGACTATTTTCAAACGTTAATCCACGATAGGAATTTGAGGAACAAACCATGAACAAATGCCAAATGGAATCAGACCCGGCGCGCGCCTTTCCGGCGATTGCCGCCGCGGTTTTTTTGCTGTTGACGGCAGCCCAAGTCCAGGCCCAAACCGGCGAGGGCGGCGGCTGGTATGTCGGCGCCAATATCCCGCTGATGTTCATGGACGAAACCGAATCCTTCACCGGCGGCGAGAATTTGACGCCAACCCGGCTCGCCTACGAGGCGAACACCGTGAACGAGTACGACACCGGCTACAAAATCGGCGGCAACTTCGGCTACGCTTTTGAAAGCGGGTTGCGCATCGAAATCGAAGCCTTCCAGGCTTCGGCGGAAGTGGGCAAGTTGACCTACAGCAAGGTCGCCGTGCCCGCCATCGGTTTCCTCGCCCCGAACGACGCCGAGCTTGCGGTCAGCGGCTCGGCCGAGCAGTCGGCCGCCGTGGTCAATCTCTGGTACGACTTTGACACCGCCGGCCAATGGTCGCCTTATATCGGCGGCGGCATTGGCCAACTGCGGGTCGATTTCGGCGATATCGACTACGACACAAACGGCCTGGCCCAGGTGGTGGCGGACTCCATCACCGCGGCCAATGGTCTCCCATCCGTTACCTTGCCGCCGGGTTTCGTGCCCGAATTGTCGCCCCGGGATACGACCGACGTCTGGCACATCGGCGCCGGCGCGAGCTGGGAGCTTTCCGAATCGACCCTGCTCCAGTTCGGCTACCGCTACCAGGCCAGTGGCGACCTGGAATTTTTTGGCGAGAACGAAAACGCCACCGCCCACGCGATGACGGAACAGAAGACCCACTTCCTCGAACTCGGCATCCGCTTCCGTTTGTAGCATTTCCGGCGCGGTTCGGGCGCGGTTCGGGCACAGTTCCACCCCGGCTTTCCGGCGGCGCTGAAATACTGTAAATTCATACAGTATTTCAGCCCGGAGCCGGCATGTCCGAATCTTTTCCGCCGGCGGCGCGGTCCCGCCCCGCCGACTCCCGCGCCAGCGCGCCGCGGGCGCCGCCCGCGCCATCCGTCCCACCCACTCCACCCGCTTATGCGGAATTGCATTGCATCAGCAATTTCAGTTTCCTGCGCGGCGCTTCGTTTCCCGAGGAACTTGTCGCAACCGCCCGGTCGCTGGGCTACCGGGCGCTGGCCATTACCGACGAATGTTCCCTGTGCGGCGTGGTGCGGGCCCATGTGGCGGCGAAGGAACATGGCCTGAGGTTGATTGTCGGCGCGGAATTCCACCTGGGCGAAGACGGCCGGCTGGTTTTGCTCGCGCGCAACCGCAAAGGCTATGGCGAGCTGAGCCATTTGATCAGTTGCGCGCGGCGCGACAGCCCCAAGGGCAGTTACCGTATCGACCGCGCCCTGTTCGAGCAGCATCGGCCCGACGACTGCCTGCTGTTGTGGCTGCCGGACTTTTCCGGGGCCGCGGAAACTGTGGAGCGCGCGGCGGCCTGGCTGGCGCGGTGCTTTGCCGGGCGCGCCTGGATCGGTGTCGAGCTGCTGCTGCGCGGTGACGACCGCGGCCTGCTGCGGCAATCGCGCGCACTTGGCCGGCGCCATGGGCTGCCCCTGTGCGCCAGCGGCGGCGCTTGCATGCATGCGCGCAAGCGGCGGCCACTGAAAGATACGCTCGACGCCATCCGCCTGGGCAGGACCATCGCCGAACTCGGCCTCGATGGCGAATGCAACGCCCAGCGGCATTTGCGCGACCGCGCCCGGCTTGCCCGCCTGTATCCGCCGGATTTGCTCGCGGCGACGGTGGAAATCGCCGGGCTGTGCGATTTCTCGCTGGATGAATTGCGTTACGAATATCCGCTGGAACTCGCGCCCGCGGCTTACACGGCCCATGGCTGGCTGTGCCGGCTGACGATCCGGGGCATGCGGCGGCGCTGGCCGGAAGGCGCGCCGGACAAGGTGCGTTCGCTGCTGCGCAAGGAACTGGCGCTGATTGGCGAACTGCGTTACGAGCACTTTTTCCTTACCGTGCACGACGTGGTGGAGTTTGCCCGCGGCCACGGCATTCTGTGCCAGGGCCGCGGTTCGTCGGCCAATTCGGCGGTGTGCTATTGCCTGGGGATCACCGAAGTCGATCCGGCGCGGACCGACTTGCTGTTCGAACGCTTCATTTCCCGGGAACGGGACGAACCGCCGGACATCGATGTCGATTTCGAACATTCGCGGCGCGAGGAAGTGATCCAGTACATCTACTCGCGTTATGGCCGCGAGCGGGCCGCGCTGGCGGCGACGGTGATCTGCTATCGGCCCAGGAGCGCGGTGCGCGACGTCGGCAAGGCGCTGGGATTGGCGCCGGAGCTCATCGACCATCTCGCCAAATCGATCCACTGGTGGGGCCGCAACCTGAAAGAGCAACTGCAAGACGCCGCCGTCGACTACAGCGACCGGCGGATGCGCATGCTGTTGGCCCTGGCGCGGGCGCTGCAAGGCTTTCCCCGGCATTTGTCGCAACATGTGGGAGGCTTTGTCATCAGCCGCGGCCCGCTCACCCGTCTCGTTCCCATCGAGAATGCCGCGATGGCGCGGCGCACCGTGATCCAGTGGGAAAAAGACGACCTGGAAGCCCTCGGCCTGTTGAAAGTCGATGTGCTGGCCCTGGGCATGCTCAGCGCGATTCGCAAATGCGTCGAGCTGGTCGGCGCGTACAGCGCCCGGCCCTTGACCGTCGAGCGCATCCCCGCCGAGGACCCGCGGGTCTACGACATGATCAGCCGGGCCGACACCATCGGCGTTTTCCAGATCGAATCCCGCGCCCAGATGAGCATGTTGCCGCGGCTGCGCCCGCGCAATTTCTACGACCTGGTGATCCAGATCGCCATCGTGCGCCCCGGACCGATACAAGGGGACATGGTCCATCCGTATCTGAACCGGCGCAATGGCCGGGAGGAAATTGTCTATCCCAGCGAAGAAGTGAAAGAGGTGCTGGAACGCACCTTGGGGGTGCCGATTTTCCAGGAGCAGGTCATGAAGCTGGCCATGGTGGCGGCGGGTTTCAGCGGCGGCGAGGCCGACCAGTTGCGCCGCGCCATGGCCGCCTGGAAGCGCAAGGGCGGGCTTGAGCCGTACCGCGAAAAACTCATCCGCGGCATGCTTGGGCGCGGTTATGAACGGGAGTTCGCCGAACGGCTGTTCCGCCAGATTCTCGGTTTCGGCGATTACGGCTTCCCGGAATCCCATTCATCGAGTTTCGCCTTGCTCGCCTATGTCTCGTCCTGGCTCAAGCTGTACCACCCGGCGGCCTTTTGTTGCGCCTTGCTCAACAGCCAGCCCATGGGGTTCTACGCCCCGGCGCAACTGATCCGCGACGCCCGCGTCCATGGCGTTGAAGTCTTGCCGGTCCATGTCAATTACAGCCTGGCCGATTGCAGCCTGGAATTGCCCGCGGGATTCGCCCGCCCCCGCGAACACGCGCGGCAAGTGCTTGAGCCGCGTTTGCGGGTCGGTTTCAACCAGGTGAAAGGCCTGTCGCGAAAAGCCGCCGAGGCGATTTGCGCGGCGCGCGGTCAAGCCGTGGCCGAGGTCCGCGACCAGGCCGCGGCCTACAGCGACGCCCCGGACGCCGCCAACGGCCTTGTCCGGGCCGCAGCCGGGACCGATGCCCAGCGCGCTGGCGACGCCCACCCCCCGGCTGCATTCCGCAGCATTGAGGAACTCGTGTTCCGCAGCGGCATCAACCGCAAGGATCTCGAAGCCCTGGCGGCGGCCGACGCCTTGCGCGGCATCGCCGGCGACCGGCATCGCGCTTTCTGGTATGCCGCGGGGGTGGACGCCACCGATGGCCTGTTCGCCGCCGACGGTTTTGGCGCGGAAACCGCGGCAGTGGATTTGCTGCTGCCGGTGCCCGATGAATGGCAAAATATCGCCGCCGATTATGCCGCCACCGGGTTCAGCTTGCGCCGGCATCCATTGGCGCTGATGCGCGAACATCTCGACCAGTTCCAGGTGGCGCCGGCGAAAGAACTCGCCCGGCTCGGCGACGGCCGCCAGGCCAAGGTGGCCGGGCTCGTGACTTGCCGGCAACGCCCGATGACGGCCTCGGGCGTCACCTTTCTCACCTTGGAAGACGAAAGCGGGATGATCAATGTGGTGGTCTGGCCCGCGCTCGCCGAACGGCAGCGGCCCGTGGTGCGGCGGGCGCGCCTGCTCGGCGTGTTCGGGCACGTGCAGCAAAGCGGCGATGTGATCCATCTCATCGCCCGGCAATTGGCCGACCTCAGCCACTGGCTGGGGGAGATGGAAACAGCTTCGCGGGATTTTATGTAGGCACCGGAGTTTCGGCCGGGAATCAATCGCCCCGGCTGGCCGCCCGCAAGGCTTCGATGTCGAACTTGATCATGGTGTTCATCGCCGCCATGAGCCGGGCGTTGTGTTCCATGTCCTCGTTGTCCATCATGTCGAAGAACTCCGCCGGGGTGATCTGCCAGGAAAGGTTGTAACGGTCTTTCAGCCAGCCGGCGGCGAGGGGCGCGCCGCCCTCGATCAGTTTGTCCCAGTAATAGTCGATTTCTTCCTGGGTATCGCACAGGACCATCAGCGAAAGCGCTTCGGAAAACTGGAAGGGCCGGGCGGCGTTGAGGGCAATGAAATCCTGCCCCTTCAACTTGAACTCAATGGTCAGCACGGAGCCGGCGGCGGGTTCGTCGGGCTTGTGGGTGATGCGGCTGATCTCCGAGTCGGGAAAGATCGAGCAATAGAAATCGACCGCCTCGGCGGCGTTGCCATCGAACCAGAGAAAAGGGGAAATCGCTCTCATCTTTGTTACCTCAAGGAATGCAGACCGAACATGTTTTCTTCGGTATCAATCGCCAGCACGATGAATCCGTATTGGCCGATGGAAAACTTATCCCGCGCAACATGGCCGCCGGCGGCCTCTATCCGCGCGCCTTCGACCGCGCAATCCTCGCAACTGAAATAGACGATGGTGCTGTTGCCACCAGAGGGAACGCCTTCAAAGCACGCCAGCGCGCCGCTGCTGCCCTGGCCGTCGGGCCCGCCGGGGAAACCGCACATGGAAACTTCGGTTGGCATGGGCTGCAATTCGATATCGAGCACGGTTTCGTAGAATTTTTTGGCCCGCTCCATGTCTTGCACGTAGATCTCGAACCAGTTCACCGGGTTTCTCATTGTCTGGTCATTGGACATCGCGTTCACCTAGTTGTTGTCATGAAAGGCGCAACCCGCATCATCGCGCTATTGGCGGCCGGATTCAATCCGTTCGCGGCTGGCGCGGGGCGGCGAAGCCGGGCCCCTGGGCTTATCGCCGCCCGCGCAGGAACTGCGCCGCCAGGTCGGGGAAGTCGGTGAACAGGCCATCGACTCCAGCGCTGAAGTAATGTTGTTCCAGCAGGTGTGCAAAGTTTTCCGCGTAAGCCGGCACGTGTCCCGGGTCGGCGCGGAAAGAGTAGGGATGCACTTCCAATCCGGCCTCATGGGCGCGTTGCACCAGATCGCTGATGCGCAAGTCGCCGGGTGTTGATTGCGGGTCAATGATCAGGGAGTGGGCCGGGCCGATGCCGTCGGCGTTTTCAGCCAGCACTTTCAGGCCTTCGGCGTCGAACATCCAAGGATAGGCGTCGCTGTCGCGAAGCAGTTGGATCAAGCGGACATCGATGCCCGCCGCCGGCATGATTTCGCTGTTGATGATCTCCAGCTCCTGGTAGCTGAAAGTTTGCAGGAAGACCTTGTCGGATTTTGCGGTGTAGCCGTAACGTTTGAGCATGTCGACCACGGCGGTGCTGATGTCCTTGCCTTCGCTGCGATGGAATTCGGGCCGTTTGATTTCGGGATAAATCCCCACATCGCGGCCGGTGGATTGGTTCAGCCCCTGAATCAACTCGATTTCCTCTTCGAAAGTCGGCACGCGAAAGCGCGAGCGGCCCGGCGGAAAGCGGCTGGCGTATTCCGGCTGGCGTTCGCCGTCCACCAGGCGCCGGCCCTCGCCGGCGCGCAACTGGCGGATTTCATCGAGGGAGAAATCGATGGCGTAATGGCGCCCATCTTCCCGGGCGCGGCCGGGGAACCGGGCGGCCACATCGGTGGTGCGGTCGAGGGTGATGTCGTGCAGCACGATCAAACGGTCGTCCCGTGTCATCACCAGGTCCTGCTCGATGTAATGCGCGCCCATCGCGTAGGCCATGGCCTTGGCCTCCAGGGTGTGTTCGGGCAGATAGCCGCTGGCGCCGCGGTGGGCGATGACGATTTTCTCGGATTGGGCGTGCGCGAAAGCGGAAGCGAGCATGAGCGTCAGACCGGCAAGCAAGGGGGTGCGCATTGGGGTGCGCAAAAGGAACGCGGACATCGGAAGTCCTCGCGATGGGTCGGTGATGTCAGTGTATCTGAAAATCTTTACGTTTTAACTATTGCGCGGTTTGCCGGCAAGCGTTGTGGCGCCGAGTCCCGCAGCGCAACTTCACGCGGGCAAGTATTCCAAACCGCTGGCAGCCAGACCGACGAAGTCGATATTGGCGAGGTTGAGATCGTCTTCCGCCGCCAGGCGGGCGAATTCGGCGGCGGTAATCTCGCCGGCGTCGAAGCGCGCGGCCCATCCGGCGATAACAGCGTTCGGAGTTTCGTCTCCGGTCAAGCTGGTGGCGAAATGGGCCGCGATTTCAGCGCCCGTGGGGTCGGGGCCGAACACGGTATCGACGGCGGTTTGCAGCAGGTCGTCGTAGCTCATGCCGGTGTCGAGCAGATCCAGCACATAGCCCGCCAGCGATGCATTGCCCAATCCGCCGGCGCCGAGAAAGGCGCCGAGCACCTTGGCGGCGATTCCGGCATTGCCGTCGAAATCGAATGCGAGATGGATGTCCTGGAAAGCGAGCCGTTCAATGGTTTCCAGATTGTTCTGCGCGGTTTCCGGCGAGGCTTCGAGCGTCACCGTGATGCCATCCTCCGCCGCCAACACGAGGAAATCGTTCCTCTGCCCTGCAAAAACCGCGTAATCGAGTCCGCTTCCGCCCAACAGCGTGTTTACGCCTTCGCCGCCAAGCAGCCGGTCGTTGCCGGAGCCGCCATCGATGATGTCGTCGCCCGGACCGCCATCGAGCTGGTCGTCGCCTTCGCCGCCGAAGATTTCGTCGGCGCCGCCGAGGCCCTGAATCGCATTGTTTAGATGATTGCCCGTCAAAGTGTCACCTTGTTCAGAACCGGTCAGATTCTCGATCTCGGTCCCGAAATTGACGGTGATTTGTCCCGGGGCGGTAATCCATTCGCTCTTGCCGGTGGCGCTGTTGTAGCCGTGGCGGCCGTGCTCGAGAAAAATCGTGACCGAATCCAGCGACTGGGAAGCGTCGATGGTATCGACGCCCGCGCCATCCCAAATGAAATTCGGGGCGCTGGCGTCGTAGTGGTAGGTGTCGTCCCCGGTGCGGGCCTTGCGGCTGGGGCCGTAAAGGTATTGCAGGGCCGCGATGTCGAGTTCGCTGAAGCTGAGCTTGTATTGTTCGGCATCGCGGTTGTAGGACATCATCGTCCAGCTGCCATCGTCCTCGCTGCCCTGGAGATAGGGTGGATCGTTGTAGTAGCTGCCGGGAGCCTGTTCGAAAGGATGTTTCAGGCCGAGCGCGTGGCCGAGTTCGTGAACAAGCGTCGAGGCCGCCCGGGTGCCCGGGCCCATGGAAGAATCCTGGTACAGGCTTGCGTTCAGGAAGATGTCCGAGCCATCGCTGTATTTTTCCGGATAATTCGAATAGCCGCTGGTGCTTGATTGATTGTTTAGAGCAACCAAGATGGTGTTGGGCTGGTCCGGATCGTTTGTCGGCTCGACGTTGACGTCGATAATGTCTTCCAGATACTCCAGCAGGTATATGGCATTGATTTGTTGTTGGGCGGACAATGGTTTGTATCCGTCTGCGTCGATACCGGAAACAAACTTGGAAGTCAGATAGGCAGGTACTTCGGCGGGGAAGGCGTAATAGAAAGTTTTGGCGTCGCCCAGAAGCCCAGGCCATGTTGATGCTTCATCGCTGCCCCGCAGCAAGGCGCTGATCCAGTAAGGCAGCGGACGGGCGCCGTTGATGTACTCGACGACTTCGATGGACAAGGGAATTTTCTTGTAGGAAACGGAAACGTAGGCGGTGTCGTGGCCCGAGTCCTCGTCGATATGATCGTTCAGGTCGTCAATGTAGTACGAATCGTCGCCATCACCCCCATTCAGTTCGTCAGCCCCGGGCCCGCCGTCAAGGATGTCGTCGCCATCGTCACCGTAGATAACGTCGTCGCCGTCGCCCCCGTAAAGCCGGTCATCACCTGTTTTACCGCCGATTCTGTCGTCACCAGGGCCGCCCCAAGCCCTTAGATTGCCTTGCGTCAACGAATAAGTGGGGGCAACAAAGCCAAAAAATATTCTGATTTCGGCATTGATCCAATCATCACCTTCGTTTCCATAGGCGTAGTCATCACCGTCCCCGGTAAGTATGTAGTCGTCGCCTTGGCCTCCGACGAGATGATCGCTGCCCGCATTGCCTTCCAATTTATCGTCGCCTATGCCCCCCCTCAGAAAATCGTGGCCTTCGCCTCCGATTAGATGGTCATCGCCGTCATTTCCGAACAGACTGTCGTCGCCTTCCCTGCCATTGAGCCAGTCATTGCCAATACCGCCATACAATCGGTCATTGTCGTCCTTGCCTCCGATCAAGTCGTCTCCGGGTCCGCCATATGCGATCAGAGATCCTGAGTAGTAAGCGGTGAAGGAAACAAAGTCTCCAATCTGCCGAGCGTTAATCCAATCATCCCCCGCATCGCCATGGACGATATCATCGCCGTTGGAGGTATGAATTTGATCGTCTTCCGGTGTGCCTTCGATAGTCTCGGAGTCGTCCGTTCCGTTGATTTCGGCCATTTTGGTGTTCAACTCCCGCGAGGATTTCGCAAGCTGGCCCGGGCGACGGATCGGCGAACGGAGTGATACGCGACGGCAGGGTTCGGCTTGGGTGCTTCCGCACTGCGGTTAGAACGCCAGTATAGCCAAAAGTGTTCAGGACCCGAATCGGTAGCGCAATTTAATGGCCAGGGTGTCTACCACCGGCGTGTTCCAGGACTGTTCGAGCATGTCCTGGAAAGTGAGGAAGCTGCTGCGGGGAAGATTGCCGCCGCGGGTGTAGACCACGAACAAGTCGGACAGGGGCGCGATTTCCCAGCGGTAGCGCGCCTGGAAGGTCATGCGGCTGATGACGAAATCGTCCGGTGTGGTGTTTGGTTTGGCCACGTCGTGGAGAAATTCCTTCTTGTGGGGATTGACAATCCAGAATCGGTCCTCGAAGGCTTTCAGGCCGGTCCATTGCAAGCTCAGGCGGAATTGTTGCTTGGCGGTGAAGAAAAAACTGGTTTCGATGCGCGGCGACCATCTGTGCGCCTCGAAGCTTGTGTAGCGGCCGCCACCCCGATGCACAAGCAAGGCTTCGCTGTCTTCGTAATTGACCATCACATCGAAATAAAAACGGTCGATGGGGCGCCAGGAAACCCCGCCTTGCATCGAATTGCGGGCCGGGCCGAGTTCGTCCTGTTCCAAGGTCACGCCGACGGACCAGGACAAGGGCTTGGCCACGTCGGACATGTAATTCAGGCTGAAGCCGAATCGGTCCGGCACGGCGAAGTCGCCGGTGCCGCGGCCGAGGCGGTCGTCGATGCGCTCGGGAAACCAGCGCATGCTGAAGCTGACGTTGTCGTTGTTGAGAAAGGTGTAACTGCGGTTGAAGAAAGCGCCCAGGCGCACGGGGCGGCCCTGGGTGTTCCACTGGTTGGTGACGAAAACGCTGGTGGTGCGGTCGCGCAGGCCAGGAACGTTGGATTCGATGTTGAAATAGGCGTAGTCGAAGTTGGCCGAGTCGTTGCGCTGGCTGAAGCCGAGGTCGTTGATTTCCAGTTCGTCGTCGAGAAAGGTCGCGCGAAAGGAATGGTTGACGCCGCGCCGGGGCCGGAAACTGACGTCGTTGAAAATGCCCGCGCCGGTGACGCCGTGGGCGTCGCTGTACATGACCTGGCCGTCCACCACCCAGCGGTTGTCGGAAGAGAAATAATTCCAGTCGATGGCGTTCACCGTGGCGTCGACTTCCGGGTGGGAGATATTGGTGCCCATCCAGCCGATCGAGCGGCGGCCGCCGCCGCTGGTGTCTTCATACAGCAGCCGGCCGATGCCGAAATCGCGGCCGGTGGCGTGGATGCCCACCGGGGTGCCGTCGTCGAGCCAGCCTTCGATGGTGGTGTCGTCTTCGGTGGCGTACAAGGTGCCGTATTGCCAATTGCCGGCCGAGCCGGTGAATTTGACCGCGCCGAGCAGATCGGTCGGATCGCTCAGGTCGGTGGGCACGTAGTTGACGTTGTCTGGGAGGCCGCCCCATTGCGGCGCACCGCCGATGCGCCGCGTGTTGAGCAAGGTCAGGGGGCCCGAAGGTCCCCGCATGATGGCGCCGGCGCGGCTGGTGGCGTTGAATATGTCCTGTCCTTCGAGAAAGAAAGCGCGTTTTTCGGGAAAGAAAGTCTCGAACGCGGTCAAATTGACAATCACGTCGTCGGATTCAACATTGCCAAAATCCGGATTGATCGTTGCCGACAACAGCGAGTTGGTCGTCGGCCGCCAGAAGATTTCGCTGCCGGCCTTGTATTCTCCTTCATTCTTGACGCCATCCTGAATGCCGGAGACAAAGGGATAAATGGTCAGTTGCCGGCGCGGTTCGATATCGCGCAACTCGTATTTCTCGAAAGCCGACAGATATTGGTTCACGGTTCTCGGCAGCGCGGGGTTGGACCAGGCCTCACCGCCGAGATGCCCCACTTGCCGTTCAAAATAGAAACCGATTTGACGGGTTTCTCCCGCCTGGGGCAGGGCCACCATCGACCAGGGAATGAAATACTCGATGCTCCAGCCGTCTTCCAGCGCCTGGGTGAAACCGTTCCAGGAGCCGTCCCATTGCATGTTCATTTGCCGTTCGGGCAGCAAGGTGGCGTCGGTCATCGAATCGCCCAGGTTCAGGCGCAAAAAATAGCCGTACAGACCCTCCCCGGAAGTATCGAGGCCGACGACGAAGCCGTCGCGGTCCAACCGCGTGTCGCGGGAAGTCATGCGCGCGATCAAGGTGCCGGGAGGCTGGTAGTTGACCGCCGAAACATAGATGCCGCGTTCGGTGTAGAACATGCGCACATGGGTTTCATAGGGCGCTTCGGCCAAAGTGTCCGGGTCGATCACCCGCATGTTGTCCACCACGGGAATCCGCTCCCAGACCGGCTCGTCGACAAAGCCGTCGAGCTCGATGTTCGCCTCGCTTTCCTCGACGCGGGTCAACTGCGGCAGTTGCGCCAGCGCGGTGCAAGCGAACGCCAGCGACACCAAGGCCAACAATGCGCGGGAGAGGAAAATTGTGGGACGGTCGGGCATGATTGGGGGACTATACCGCAACGCGAATTTTTCCTCCCATGCGGGTATCGGCTTGGTCACAATCAATTTCATTTGCCCAGCCATGTGCCCACATTGCCACATTTCGTCATAATTGCTCGTTAAATTGCTAGATTTGACGTGTTTTCAGGTACTTATTTGCGTGTTCTAATCCGCTTAACGAAAAAACGTGGAGAAACTGTGGATATGTGGACTCCAAGGATGCATCAGGCGGTTTTCGTCGAAGAAGAAAAGTACGTTTGGGCGGAATCGAAAAGCAAGTTGTTCAGAAGGTTGCTGACGGTCTCCAGCATCGCCGTCATGGCGGTGGTTATCTTCTCCACCCTGGTTTGACCGAAACCGCTAACGTTCGGAAAGCACGGCTTGAAGTTGCAGGATTTGCCCTTGCCTGCGAATCTCGACCCGCACCGAGTCTCCCGGCTCGGTCTCCCGCAATAAATCGGAATAAGTCTGCAGATCTTCCACCGCTTCGCCATTGAAGCTGAGGAGGATGTCGTCCGCCCGCAATCCGGCGGTTTCCCCCGCGCCGCCGGGTGTGACGCCATCGACGCGCACGCCCTCGCCGGTCCAGCCAAAATCGGGGATTACGCCAAGCGCGGAACGGCGCGGACCAGCGTTTTCGGAGGGCGTTTGGACGGCGGGCGCGTTTTCCAAAGTCACGCGTAAAGGCTCGCCGCGCTCGCCGAGATAGACGGTGGCTTCCTCCAGCCAAAGCGCGATGTCCGCCATGCCGGCGGTGTCGAGTTTGTCGCTGGTGTCCGTCGGCCGATGAAAATCGGGGTGCGTTCCGGCATAGAGATGGATCGCCGGAATGCCGGCTTCGAGAAAGCTGGCATGGTCGCTGCTTGCAATGGCGGCGGCGGGAAATTCGGATCGCACACCAATCGTGAAGCCGATGCCTTGGGCCATGAAAGGCCATTCATAGGCGCTTTCGGTGCCGAAAACCTGCAAAGTTCGCCCTTCCAGCCGTCCCACCGAATCGAGATTGATCATGGCGAAGAAATCGCTGTAGCCGCCGGGAGGCTCGCGCACAAAGCGCTGTGATCCGATCCGGCCCGATTCCTCGGCCGTGAAAGCGGCGAAAAGGATGGGGCGCTGGGGAGCGAATGCCCGCGCCAGTTTGGTGGCGACCTCGATGAGGACCGCGACACCGGATGCGTTGTCGTCGGCGCCGGGGTGGATTTGGCCGTCTTGCACGCCGACATGGTCATAATGCGCGCCAATCACGATGGGCCGCGCGGCAAGCTCTTCGTTGACGCCGGGCAACAGGCCCAACACATTGCTCAGTTCCACCTCGCCGACCCCGGCCAGCGACTCGCGCCAGCGATGCTGGTAAGCGCCATCGATCGGCCGCAGGCCGGCGGCGCGGAATTGATCGGCGATGTATTGCGCGGCCTCCTCAAGCCCCGGGCCGCCGAGGCCGCGCCCTTCGAGTTCGGGGCCGGCAAGGTAATCCGTGTGGCGCAAAAAGCGGGCGGGCGGGTACTTGGGCGGCAATTCCGCCAGCGCATCCAGCGGCGGCAAGGAAAAGGCGGGTGCCGCGGCCAGTTCGGGTTGGACCCATTGCATGGGCGAATCCGGGCTGTTCCACACGCCGGAGACATCGTTGGTGGGCTCCTCGCCATGAAAACTGAGGTAGGAATAGCGTCCGTAATGGGGCAGTTTTTCGATCATTCCCGGCATGGCGGCCATGTCCTCGAGATGAATGTAACCGATGGCCAGTTCCGGGTTGGCGGGATGACGGCCAACCATTACCGTGCCGCGGTCCGCGAAGGGCAACGGCTGGCCCGCGAGCACGATGTCTTCGCCACTCACCGTTGCGCCATAGGCCGCCGCGGCGGTGAGCGCCGCGCCGGCGAAGGGATTGTCGCGCCCAAGCACCCACACCGAACGGTCCGGCGGCAAGGCGCTCATGGACTCTTCCGTGAGAATGCGCGCATCGACGCCGGCGGCGAAGGCCTGCGCCAGCCGCCGCCATGCTTCGCGGTTCTCCCGCGGCAGCAGAAAGGCGATTTCCCGCGCGCCGAACAGCTCGCCCACCGTGGGCGGGGTTTCCTCCCGGTGCAATTTGCGGAAAACATCGAACCAGGGGTCGACCAACACGGCTTCGAGCCGGTCGAAGTCCGGCGCCAGCACACCTTCCAGTTTTTGCGACAGGCGCAAATGGTGAATTTCCGGCTGTTCCCGGCCGGCATAATACAAAGCCAGCGGAACGTTCAATGCATAAGGCTCGCCGCTTTGAATCTGGGCAAAAAGGATTTGCGCCTGGTTGCCGCCCACCTCATCCACGGTCACCGAAAGGTCCGGCGCCCCGGTGCGATTCACCCATTGCGCGAAAAACGGCCCGAGGTCGAAACCGGCGACATCGGAGAACAATTCGGCGATGCCGCTGAAACCGATGCGCTGAAAGCGGTAGTCGGCGTAGAGCCGGCGCAGACCTTCGAGAAACAGTTCGTCGCCAAGTTCCAAACGCAACATGTGCCAAAGCATCAAGGTTTTGCCGTAACCCACCGCCTGGGAGGCGGCGGAATTGCGCGTGGTGAATTCCCGGAGTGGGAAATCGGTTTCTTCGGCGACATAGTTGCGGTAGCGGGCGAGCATGTCCTTGCGGTATTCGGCGCCGCGGCCGTCCATCTCGCGGAACAGGTGGTCGGCGAGATAAGTCGTCAAGCCCTCGCTCCAGTTGCCGCTTTCGTAATCCGGGTAGACACCGTTGCCCCACCAGTTGTGCAACAGTTCGTGGGGGTAGGAGGATTCCAATATGAACGGAAAGCGGATCACCTGGGAACCGAGCAAGGTGAACGAGGGCATGCCGTAGCCGGTTTCCCAGAAATTCTCCACCAGCGCGAATTTGGAAAAGGGGTAGTCGCCGAGCAGCGGCTCGTACAATTGCAGGTAACGGTCGGTGGCGTCCAGGTAGCGAACCGCCAGATTGGCATCGGGCGCGCGCAGATAGGCCAGCGCCTCGACCTCTCCGGCCATTTGCGAGTATTCGGTGAATTGCGCGGCGATGAGATAGATTTCCTCCATCGGGTCGCTGCTGCGCCAGCCGTTGGGGCCGTTGCGGTCGCCCTGGCTGACGGCGAGCCAATCCGCGGCCGTATCGGCGAATTCCACGCGCAGGTCGAACGTAACCAGATAATCGCCGAAGTCCGGCACCCAGAAACTGGCTTTGCTCAGATAGACGCCGCGGGAGTCGATGATGCCCGTGGTTTCGGAAAAACTTTGCGCGTATTCGGCCCCTTGCCGCGCCACGTCCTGGACGATGGCGCCGCGGTAATTCAGGCTGAAACGGCCATCGGCACGGGTCTCGGCCTGGTAGCCAGTGGTCGGCGCAACTTCTCCGCTCATGGTGCTGAGCAGGACGTCGGCACCGGGGGTGGTTTCGTTCAGTCGAACGGGTGCCCCCGGCGCGACTTGCAGATTCCCGTTCAAGCGAAACTCGGCCAAACCGCCGGCCAGCGACGGCGGCAGGGTTATCGAGTCGCTGACTTCGATCGTGCCGGCGAAGGGGTCGAGCCGCACGCGCAAGTCATGGTGGACCAGCTCCGCTGGCGCGGGAGCCTGCGCGGCAACCCATGGCGCGGCGAGCGCCGCGATCAGGCTGCGCAGAAAAATTCGGCGAAGCTTGCTGGCGAAGGTTCGCATCGGTCGCCCCGGCTCAGTCCAGGCCCAGCAATGCCATGGCCGCGGCGTGGTTCCAGTCGGCGATGTGAATCTGGGAGGCGCCGCCCGGCGTGCGCGTGGTGCTCCAAGTCAGGCGGCTGCCGTCGGGGGAAAACACCGGCAGGATGTCGGTGCCTTCGGTATTGGTGGCGCGCACCGGCGCGCCATTGCCTTCGATATCGATCAGAAACAGTTCGAAGTTGGCGTGGCCGAGCAGATTGGTCGAGTAAATGATGTATTCGCCGCTGGGATGAAAATACGGCCCCCAGGCAACCATCGCTTCGGCGGTCAATTGGCGCGCTTGGCTGCCGTCGGCGTTCATGGTCCAAATCTCGGCGCTGTTGCCGTCGGGATTGAACCGGCGCCAAACGATTTTGCTGTCGTCGGGGCTGAAGAAAGGCCCGCCGTCATAACCCGGTGAAAAAGTGAGTTGGGTCACATTGCCGCCATCGGCATCCATGATGTAAAGGTCCATGAAATATGCCGCATCGTCTTCAAACAGCGCTTGCTCCGCGCGGCTCAGGGGCCGGCTGTAGGCTTCGCGGTTGGAAGCGAACAGGATTTTGGAGCCGTCGGAAGAATAGGAGCCTTCGGCGTCGTAACCGTCGGCCTGGGTCAGATTGACCAAATTGCCGCCGTCGCTGTCGGCTTGGTAGATCTCATAGTGGCGGTCGTAATCCCAGCCATAGGGACGGTCGATACCGCTGCGCCGGATTTCTATCTCTTCGGCCTGTTTCGCCAGCGCTTCGGGGTCTTCGTGGGTCGAGGAAAACATGATGCGGTCGAGGCTTGGATGGATCCAGGCGCAGGTGGTCAGGCCGATTCCCGGCGATACAACGCTGGCCGTTTCCGTGGCGAGGTCCATCAGGTGGATCTGGTAGAAAGGGTTGTCGCCGGATACTTCCGACTGAAAGATGAAGCGGCCGCCGTCGGCGCTGAAGTAGCCTTCGCCCGAACGCAGCCCTGTGGTGACCAGTTGCCGCGTGTTGGAAAGCAGGAGAGCTTCGTTTTCGCCGTCAATAAAATTTCCCGGCGCCGGTGCTTCGCTGACTGTGGCTCCGGCGGTGCCGTCGGCGTAACTTGCCGCGGGGGCTTCGACTGCGGTGCCGGGCGCGGTTTCTGTCTCCGGCGCCGCCGGCGCGGCGGGTGGGGCCGTTCCGGCTTCGCCAGCTTGCTCGGGCGTCGCTTGTGTGGACTGCCCGCTGGGCTCGCAGGCGGCCAAGGCTGCTGTGAACAGAACTGCGGCAAATCTGGTCATTTGTTAACCCCGTGTCAGCCCCGTGTTAAGCCCGGTGTGACCTAGCCAAAGCCGAATCTACTGTGTTGTACGAACCGCGAACCGCTGGCCGCGAAACGCCACCATGGCATCGCGGGAAATCCCGCGAACATTCCCGCCGGTCGCGACAGAGCTCCGCGTTGTTCCGCCGGCACCCGAAGTGTTTCCGCGTTCAGCGCCAGAGTCCCTTGACGCGGGCGCGCCGCGGCTCAATCCAGGTTGTCGCCGCTTTCGCCCATACCTTCAAGTGCCGCGGCGCAAACTCAATTCGCCAACAATTCCTCGAATTGCCGCCGATGCGGGAAAACGCCGAACAGGCCGCCGGTATGAACGAAAACCACGGTGCCGGTCTGCGCCAAGCTCCCGCGCGCTCCTTTGCGAAGTTCGCTTACCATGCCATGAAAGGCCTTTCCTGTATAGACCGGATCGAGGAAAACGCCTTCCATCCGCGCCAGCTCCGCAATGGTCCGGTACACTTCCGGGCCCGCCACGCCGTAGGCCGGCCCCATGTAGCCTTCCACCGTGTTGACGGCAAGCTTGTCCGCCTCGAAATCGATTCCGTATCTTTCGCTCCAGGCCGCGACATCCCGCCGCACTTTGCGCTCGAACCAGGCGGCATCGTCGCAAACATTGAATGCCAGAATACGCGCCCGCAAGTCAAACAAAGCGCTGCCGACCAGCAGGCCGCTCTGGGTGCCGCCGGAGCCGGTGGCAACGACAATCGCATCGGGTTCGATGCCACCACGCGCAAAATCCCGACGCAGTTCTTCGCAGGCGGCGATGTATCCCCATAGTCCCACCGCATCGCTGCCGCCAACGGGAATGAACAGGGCGCGATGGCCCCGCCGTTGGTATTCGCGCCGCAACTCGTCTGCGTATTCCTCGTGCCCATGCCAATCTTGTTGCGGTATGTAGGTAATCTCGGCCCCGCAGAGTTGGTCGAGCAGCAAATTGCCGGACCATACCGCCGAACGTTCGCCGCGCAACAGCAGGTGCGCCTTCAGGCCGAGGCGCGCGGCGAGCACGGCGGTGGCGCGGCAATGGTTCGATTGCACGCCGCCGCAAGTAATCACCGTGTCGCAACCCTGGGCCAGCGCTTCGGCAAAGATGAACTCCAGCTTGCGCACTTTGTTGCCGGACACTTCCAGTCCGGTCATTTCATCGTGCTTGACCCAAATATCGACACCGGGAAACTCCGCCGACAGCCGCTGCAAACGGCGCAGCGGCGTCGGCAGCCGGGCCAAATCAAGCCGCGGTGGATAGTCGATCATTTGTTGTCCGCCAAACAATCGCAAAAATGGCCATCAAGCATTCGGTTTCTTTCGGGGCAACTTGCGCAACAAAGCGGTCAGTTGGTTGAGGAAGGGTTCCAGCTTTGCACGTCGCCGCCGCCGGAGTCCAGCGGCAGGGGCCTGAGCACTTCGCTGTACAGGAACAGGTCGGTGAGCACGGCGCGCAGGTGGATTGAGGCGTTGAGATTGTCGACCATCTCCGAGCCGATCTTGTCCTGGGCGAGAATAAAACGCATGGCGGCGCCGGCCTTGGCGCAATCTTCGGCGATCACGCGCTCGAATTCCTTGTCGGAATCGGCAAAGGCGTCCCGCAAGTTGTCCACAGCCTTGCTCATGCCTTCAATGGTGGGCCGGGCGTGGGGGCCAGGGCCGGTTTCCGCCTGGGCCGGGCGGCCCTGGGCGGCGTAGGCCAGCAGGTACTCATAGCCGGCTTCTATGGTTTCAATATCGTCTTCGAGATTGCTCACAGGGTAATCCTTGCGGTTGTGGACAATACCCGGTCGGCGCAGCCGGCGAAAAGCGCAGCTCTTCAAGGGTATTGCGACCCGACGGGATATCGGGGCTGGGGGTACCGGACGGAGCGAAGCGCCGCTGCTCCGGGCGAGCGGCATGGATGCCCCGAGACACGCCGCTTTGCTCCGCGCCGCCGGCGATCAATCGGCTTCTTTCGGTGTCCAACGCGTGGTGTCGTGGTTCGCCGCCATTTCTTCTTCGGAGATCCAGCCGGTCAACATCGACCGGGTATAGAAAATCTTCTCCGGCCGCAGGGCGAAATACATATGTGTCGCCGCCAGGGCGACCAGCGCCAGGGTCGAAAGGCCATGCAGCAGAAACACCAGGCCGAGCTGGTCCTCCGGCATGCTGTTGGTGCGGTCCCAGAATGGCGTGTCGATCTGCATGAACATGAGAACGCCGGTGACAATCACCGTCAAAGCGACAACGGTCACGGCCCAGTGCATGCCTTTCTGTTCGAAGGAATACTTGCCCGGTTTCTTCGCCGAATCGAAAGGTTCGCCGAAATCCCGCGGCCCCAGAATCATCGACTTGAAGTCCTGCCAGAACAGCGAGCGGACAATATGGAAGACCACCACGAAGGTCAGAATCAACCCCGAGATCCAGTGAATCTCCAGCCAGGCGATGCGCAGGCCGATGATTGGCGCCACCCCGGTGAAGATGAGCACAATAATGCTGACCGCCATAATCCAATGAAACCAGCGGTCGATGGATTCATGGCGCAGGACGCGGCGGCCATCCGCGCTCGGTTTGTCCATTTTGCGGTTGACCAGCACCGCCATGACCACGGCATGGGCCGCCAGCAGCACCAGCACCGCCACCGCAACCACCCAAAGCAAATCCCAGGAAACGCCGAGGATGACTTCCTCACCCCAAACGTCCCGCCGATAGCGCACAATTCCTTCTTCCACAGCAGTAGACCTCTCAATATCCGAATGTTTTCAGCCCGGCCGCGGCCCGGAAATCAAGCCCGGACCGCCCGCCTAACGAGGTTTGCCATCAGGGGCACTTTGAAATGGTTGTAGTTCAGCGGCCTTGCCCCTTGCACCGCGAGTTCGCCCGCCGAGGCGCCGAGTTCTTCCGAACGCGCCTGGCCGCGCAGCATGTTCTCGACTTGCGTCAGCCGCCGCGGCACGCATTCCACCGCGCCGCAGGCCAGACGCGCGTCCTGGATCACGCCGCCTTCGACCCGCATCGCCGAGGCGATATTGACCAAGGCGAAATCCCAAACATTGCGGTCCGCGACTTTCTCGAAATACTGCTCCGTGTTGGCCCAAGTGTTCGGGATGCGCACGGCGGTGAGTATTTCACCTTCGTTGAGCACGGTCATATGCAGGATGTCGCGCGCCGGGCCCACGAAAAAGTCTTCCGCGGCGACCAGGCGCTGCCCGCCCGCGCTGGCAACGACCATGGTGGCGTCGAGGGCCACAATGACCGGCGCGACGTCGGAGGGTGTCACCGCCACGCAGCGGCTGGAGCCGAACAGGGCGTGTTCGCGGTTGAGCCCTTCCGGTGAATCGGCGTAGCAGATGTTGCCGCCGGCGCGATAGCAACTGAGGCCGCGGCGGTAGTACCAGCAGCGGGTGTCCTGGATCAGGTTTCCGCCCAAAGTGCCGACGTTGCGGATTTGCGGGCTCGCCACCTGGCCGGCGGCGGTCGCCAGCATGGCGAAGCGCGACTGGATCAGTGGGTTGTTGGCGATCTCGGTCAGCGTCGTCACCGCGCCGATTTCGATGCCGTCGGCGGTTTCGGACACCCCTTTCCAGGCGTCGACCCGGGTCAGTTCAATCATCGCCGAGGGAGTCTTGGCGCGGTCTTTCAGCCAGCCGAAAGTATCCTGGCCGCCGCCAAGCAGCCAGCCTTCGGCGCCCAGCGAATCCGCCAGCTCCAGCGCGTTGGTTGCATCAACGGGCTGATACAGCTCGATATCGGGCATTACGTCATGAGATGTGGCTACCATTTCAAACTCCTCGGTAATTGTTCTGGGCGAGGGCTACCGCATCTTCCCGCGTGCCTGAGATGTGGTTGATGATCATGTCCGTCGTAATCGGGGCGGCGCCGAAGATGTGGCCGTCGAGCGCGTCCGAAATTGCGGCGGTCAAGGCGGCGGACACCGAACCTTGCGACGGTTCGCCGATGCCGCGGGCGCCGACCGGATTCTCCGGGTCGGGCAGGTCCACCCAACCGGTCTCGATCCGCAGCGGCGTGTCGAGATAGGTGGGCACCTTGCTTTGCCAGTATCCGGTGCTGGCGGGCAATCCGTTTTGCGGATCGTACAGGTGCTGCTCCAGCGCCGACAGGCCGATGCCCCAAACGGCGCCGCCCACGAGCTGGTTCCTCAGCCCCTGGGGATGCACCACGGTGCCGCATTCACCGATGCTGACCATTTCCAGGATTTCAAACTTGCCGGTTTCCAGATCAAGCTCGATCTCGGTGCAGGTCACGGTGAATCCGGGCGGATTGCCCGAATGCGCGGGGTCGTGGTAAATGCCCATGAAGGCGGAGCCGGCCAAGCGTGAAACGGCGATCTGCGTCCATTCGTGCAGATCCTCGGGCAGTTCGGCTTCGCCGGTGTACTTGCCGCCGAGTTCCATCGCCCGTTGGGCGACTTCGGCATAGCTCATGCCGACGCTGCTGTCGGCGATCTGGTGCACCCGCTCTTCGGAGATGTCGTAATCCGCCGCTTCGCCGCCCAGATCTTGCGCGGCGATTTCTTTCATCTTCGCCACCATGTCCATCGCCGCGCCGTAGCAGGTGCGGGTGTTGGTGAAGATGGAGTTGCTGCCGTCCTGGGGAGAGGTGATGGGCAGGTGCTGGTCGGTGCGGCCGGTGATGATGTCGCAGCTTTCCCACGGCATCTTCAACGCTTCGGCCGCCGCCCGCGAAGTCGCGGCGTAGGAATAGGTGCCGAGATTGCCGACACCGCTGTGAATCTTGAGCCTGCCGTCGGCGCCCATCATGAGGATGCCGTCCTGTCCGCTGCGGCCGGCGTTGTGATAGCCCTGGCCGATACCGAGGCCCGTCACCTTGCTGCCGTTGCGTTGGCGGCGGCGCGATTGACGGCCTTCCCAATCGAAGTCGTCGGCGGCCTGTTGCAGCGCTTCCGGCATGTAGGCGCTGGTCAGGGGTGTTCCCTGCGGCCCGCCGACATCGCCGTTCTGGGCCGAGTTGACCACGCGTATATCGAGCCGGCTCATGCCGAGAGCGTCCGCCGCCGCATCCATGATCGGCGCGATAATCGGCGCGATCTGGTTTTGGCCCGGACCGCGCTGGGCGCCGCGGTGGGCGGTGTTGGTGGCCACCGAAGCGCCGCGGAAACGCACCGCTTCGGTCTGGTAAAGAATGCTGATGCAGTCCGCGGCGGAGAATGCGTCGGCGCCGCCGCCCTTGCCGCCATTGTCCGAGACGACAAATATGTCGCAGGCGGACATTATGCCGTCGGGGCGGAAGCCAACCTTGATCCAGCCCTGGAATCCCTGCCGCGCGCCGCCAATGGTGAACTCCTCCTCTCGGGTGATGCGCATCATCACCGGGCGGTTCAGTTTCTGCGACAGCTTGGCGGGAATCGCCATGCTCGGGATGCTGGCCGCGCGGGCGCGCTGGCCGAAGCCGCCGCCGGTGGCGGCGTTGATGAAGACCAAGTCTTCCTTGGCCACGCCGATGATGCCCGCCATGTCGTTGGCCAGGGCGGTCAGGCTTTGCGAAGTGCCATGCAAATAGAGCTTGCCGTCTTCCCAGTAGGCCATGGCGCTGCGCGGCTCCATGGAGTGGTGGGGATAGCCCGCCGTGGTGAAGCTGCCTTCATAGATGTAGCCATCTTCGGCGGCGGCGAAGCCGGCTTCGAGATCGCCAATGGAAAACGTGGGGACCGGGCCCGTGGTGGGGGCGTCTTCGGCGGGGGGATTGCCGGCGCGGAAACTTTCCACCTGGTCCGCGCTCCATTTCACCTCGGTGAATCCTTCCCGGCCAAAGGTGTTGCCACCAACAAAAGCGTTGGGTCCGCCTTCACGCAAGCTGTCGAGCGGGTCGAGCACGAAGGGCAGCCGTTCGAAAGTCACGTTGATCGCGGCGATGGCGGATTCGGCGGTTTTCTCGTCAACCGCGGCCAGCGCCAGGATCGGCTCGCCGACCAGGGTCGGGTGGTTGGTCAAAATCTTCAGGCCGGTGGACTGGGGTTCGCCGTCGGGATACACCTCATCGGCCGTCAAAATGCCGATTACCCCGTCCATCGCCAGCGCTTCGGAGGCGTCGATATCGAGCACGCGGGCGTGGGGAATGGGGCTGGTGAGCAGGCGGGCGTAGACCATGCCTTCGCGGGTGTAGTCTTCGGCGTATTTGATCCGGCCGGTGACCTTGCCGACCACGTCGGGCGGAACGAAATCTTTTCCGATATGCATATAGGCCATGATGGTTATCCTATTTCAGCGGCGCGCATGACGCCGTCGAGGTAAGAGTCGTAGGAGCCGCAGCGGCAAATGTTGCCCGCCAGACCCATTCTGGCTTCTTCCCGGGTGGGGTTCGGGTTGGCCCGCAGCAGTCCCACCGCGGCCATCACCTGGCCCGGTGTGCAATAGCCGCATTGTGGGCCGAGCGCTTCGACAAACCCCTGTTGCACCGGATGCAGCGTGCCGTCGGGCGCTTCCAGCCCCTCCACGGTCTCGATGCGGCCGTCCTTGAAAGAATGCGTGAGCACGGAACAGGCGTAGGTGGGCACATCGTCCACCAGCACGGTGCAGGCGCCGCATTCGCCGCGGTTGCAGCCGAGCTTGGTGCCGGTCAGGCCGAGTTTGTAGCGCAAGGTGGAAGCCAGGGTTTCCTGGGGGGCTACATCCACGGTGCGCTCCTGACCGTTGACATTGAGCCTGAGCATGCGCTCCACGGCTCCCGGAGGGCGCGACTGGCCGTTCGCCGCGTACCACAGCGAAGTTGTGCCGGCCACGGCGCCCGAGGCGATCACGCCCTTGATGAAGCGTCGTCGGGTGAGTTGAGGATTCACGGCTTGCATTTGCCTCCGTAATTTTTTGGGGAATGGGCCGCTGCGCGGCCAGATCGCTTGTGTGGCGGCGCTGTGCGAGCGGCGACCCAGGCAACCGATCAGCCAAGAGTAAAACAGGCTTTCGCTGTTAGCAAGCAAAGTCAAGCGAGAAATTTGGCCTTGCAAACCATTGACTTGCATTAGTGATAAGCATTCTCATTTGGGGCGGTCCAAGCCCCCGGATTGTCACCCCGGCTTGACAATTTTAGCGCCGATGTTATGTTGAGCGGCCCTCTCGGACGTGTGGGACTTCAAGCTGCGATTCGTGTTTCCGGCTCCCCTAACGGTGTCGGCGCAGTGCCGGAAGAGACGAAACCATCGGCAATGTCGGGATGTTTGCGGGCGGATTCTCCCGCTTGGCGAGCGAAACACGACGCCGCTTGGGAAATTCCACCGATGAATTTTCCCATCACGCGGTCCGGACAACGCAAAACAACAGCGCGAAAACTCCATGAGCAAATTGCCGGCGGTTGGATATCCGGAAAAAACAGGACTGTATGACCCGGCGCGGGAGAAGGACTCCTGCGGTGTCGGCCTTGTTGCGGACATCAAGGGCCGTCCCAGCCATCAAATCATGCTCGACGCCTTCCATGTCAATTCGCGCATGGACCACCGCGGCGGCTGCGGTTTCGAGGCCAACACCGGCGACGGCGCCGGCATCCTGGTGGGCCTGCCCCACGACTTTTTCCGCCAGATCGCCCGCACCGAACTCGCCAGCGAATTGCCGCCGGACGGCAAATTCGCGGTGGGCAATATTTTTCTGCCGCGCAATGAAAATGAGCGCGAGCACTGCCGTCGGCTCATCAATGAGATGGTAACCGCCGAAGGCCAGGCGCTGGTTGGCTGGCGGCCCGTGCCGGTCGACGCCGAAGGCGCCGATGTCGGCCCCGCGGCCCACGCGGCCCAGCCTTGCATCGAGCAGGTTTTCATCGCCGCGGCGGATGGCCTGGAACAGGAAGCCTTCGAGCGCGCGCTGTATGTCATCCGCAAACGTTTCACCCACGCGCTGCGCGGCGACGCATCGCTGGCCGAACGCGAATTGCTCTACGCCTGCAGCCTGTCGAGCAAAGTCATTGTCTACAAGGGCATGCTTACTCCCGGCCAACTGTTCCCATTTTATGGCGACTTGACCAACCCCGGCTTCGCCACCCACATGGCGATGGTGCACTCGCGCTTCAGCACCAACACATTCCCGTCCTGGGACCGCGCCCAACCCAACCGCTTCATGAGCCACAACGGCGAAATCAACACCTTGCGCGGCAACGTCAACGCCATGCTGGCGCGGGAAGGCACCATGCGCAGCGAGTTGTTCGGCGAGCGGTTGCCCGCGGTTTTCCCCATCATCGACGAAGATGTTTCCGACTCCGGCGCGTTCGACAACGTGCTCGAATTGCTGTTGCTGGCGGGGCGTTCGCTGGCGGAAGCGACCATGATGATGATCCCGGAAGCCTGGCAATCCGACCGCAACATCGACGCCAAACGCAAGGATTTCTACGAATACCATTCCGCGTTGATGGAACCCTGGGACGGTCCGGCGTCCATCGTCTTCTCCGACGGCCACTACATCGGCGCCGTGCTCGACCGCAACGGCCTGCGCCCAAGCCGGTATTACATCACCCACGACGACAAGTGCATCATGGCCTCCGAGGTTGGCGTGTTGCCGGTGGACCCGGCCAATGTCCGGGCCAAGGGGCGGCTGCAGCCCGGCCGCATTTTCCTGCTCGATTTCGAGCAGGGCCGGCTGATCCCGGACGAAGAAGTCAAGAACGACATCTGCGGCCGACGGCCCTATGGCGAATGGCTCGCCGCGGAGAAGGTCGTGCTCGCGGACTTGTCCCCGCACGGCAAGAGCAACAGCGCGGCGCATTCGCTGGAAGGCGCGGATTTGCTGCCGCGCATGCAGGCATTCGGCTACACCAGCGAAACGATCCAATTCATGTTGCTGCCGCTGGTGACCGAAGCGCGCGACCCGCTGGGCTCCATGGGCAACGACTCCGCGCTGGCCTGCCTGTCGGACAAGCCGCGCATGCTGTACGACTATTTCAAGCAGTTGTTCGCCCAGGTCACCAATCCGGCGATCGATTCGATCCGCGAGGAAGTGGTGATGTCCTTGCGCTGCTTCATCGGCCCGGAAGGCAATCTGCTCGACACCACCCGCGGGCACGCGCACCGGTTGAGCATCGATCATCCGATTCTTTCCAATGCGCAATTGGCGAGTATCCGCGACATGGACCACCGCGGCATGCGCAGCAAAGTGATCGACATCACCTACCAGGCCGAGGCCAAGCAAGGTTTCGCGCGGGCCTTGCGGCGCATCTGCGAGGAGGCCTCCGGCGCCATCGTCGACGGCTATTCCTTCATTATCTTGTCGGACCGGGCGATCTCGCGGGAACGCGTGCCGCTCAGCGCGCTGCTCGCCTGTGGCGCCGTTCACCATCATCTCGTGCGCCAGCACCAACGCACCCAAATTGGCCTGATCATCGAAACCGGCGAAGCCCGGGAGGTGCACCACCACTGCCTGTTGACCGGCTACGGCGCCGACGCGATCAACCCCTACCTGGCTTTCGAGGCGCTGTGGAAGGCCAACGGCGACGGCCTGCTCGGCGATGGCCACCGCGAACCGGAAGCGTTGGTGGAAGCCTATCGCAAGGGCGTCGCCAAAGGCATGCTCAAGGTCATGGCCAAGATGGGCATTTCCACCTTGCAGTCCTACAAGGGCGCGCAGATTTTCGAAGCCGTGGGCCTGGCGGACGAAATCATCGAGCGTTGTTTCACCGGCACCGCCAGCCGGGTGCAAGGCGTCAACTTCGATGTGCTCGAAACCGAACTGCTGCGCCGCCACCGCATCGGCTTTCCCGCGCGGGAAAGCGACCGTCTGCCGGTGTTGGACAACCCCGGCGAATTCCACTGGCGCAGCGGTGGCGAAACCCACATGTGGAACCCGGACACGATTTTCAATTTGCAAATCGCCGCCCGCGGCAACAACGCCGAGGCCTATCGGACCTTCGCCCGCCACGCCAACGAGGAGGCGGCCCGGCGCGCGAGCTTGCGCGGCCTGCTGCGCTTCCGCGACGATGTGAATGAACCGGTCGCGTTGGAAGAAGTCGAGCCGGCTCGGGAAATCGTCAAGCGTTTCGCCACCGGCGCCATGAGTTTCGGCTCGATTTCCGACGAAAGCCACCAGGCGCTGGCCATCGCCATGAACCGCATCGGCGGACGCTCCAACACCGGCGAGGGCGGCGAAGATCCGGCCCGCTTCAGCCCGCTGCCGAACGGCGATTCGAGCCGCTCGGCGATCAAGCAGGTGGCCTCCGGCCGTTTTGGCGTCACCATGTGGTACCTCGCCAATTCCGACGAATTGCAGATCAAGATCGCCCAAGGCGCCAAGCCCGGCGAAGGCGGCGAATTGCCCGGGCGCAAGGTCGATGCCAATATCGCCCGCATCCGGCATTCGACGCCGGGCGTGGGCCTGATCAGCCCGCCGCCGCACCACGATATTTACTCAATCGAGGACATCGCCCAACTCATCCACGATCTGAAGAACGCGAACCGCCGGGCGCGCATCAGCGTCAAGCTCGTGTCTGAAATCGGCGTCGGCACCATCGCCGCCGGCGTGACCAAGGCCAAGACCGACCATCTCGTCATCGCCGGCCACGACGGCGGCACGGGGGCTTCGCCGCTGACCTCGATCAAGCACGCCGGCCTGCCCTGGGAGTTGGGCGTGGCGGAAACCCATCAAACCCTGGTGATGAACAATTTGCGCTCGCGGGTCGTGCTGCAAACCGACGGCCAATTGAAAACCGGCCGCGACGTGGCGGTGGCCGCCTTGCTCGGCGCCGAAGAATTCGGTTTCTCCACCGCGCCCCTGATTACCCTGGGCTGCATCATGATGCGCAAGTGCCATCTCAATACCTGTCCGGTGGGCATCGCCACCCAGGACGCCGAACTGCGCCGCAAGTTCCGCGGCAAACCCGAAAACGTGGTCAATTACCTGTTCATGGTGGCCGAGGAGCTGCGCGAAATCATGGCCGGGCTCGGCCTGCGCACCGTCAATGAAATGATTGGCCGCGTCGACCTGTTGCAAACCGACGCCGCGGTCAAGCACTGGAAAGCCAGCGGGCTGGACCTCGGCGCCATCCTCGAACCGGCGAAAATCCTGTTCCCGAACACCGATGTCTATTGCAACCGGGAACAGGATCACGGCTTGGACAAGGCGCTCGACAACGAATTGATCGAACTGGCGGCGCCGGCGCTGGAACGCGGCGAAAAAGTGCGCATCGAGCGGGAAGTGCAAAACACCAACCGCGTTGTGGGCACGATGTTGTCGAATGAAATCGCCCGGCGTTGGCGCGAAAAAATGCTGCCCGAAGATACCATCGACATCCGCTTGCGCGGCTCCGCCGGGCAAAGTCTGGGCGCCTGGCTGGTCAAGGGCGTGCGCATCACCGTCGAAGGCGACGCCAACGACTACGTCGGCAAGGGTTTGTCGGGGGGCAAGCTGGTTATCTACCCGCCAAAGGAAAGCACATTCAAGGCCGAGGAAAACATCCTGGTCGGCAATGTCGTGCTCTATGGCGCAACCGGAGGCGAGGCCTATTTCCGCGGCGCGGCGGCGGAGCGTTTCGCCGTGCGCAACAGCGGCGCCCAAGCGGTGGTGGAAGGCATCGGCGACCACGGCTGCGAATACATGACCGGCGGCCGCGTGGTCGTGCTTGGCCCCGTGGGGCGCAATATGGGCGCCGGCATGAGCGGCGGCATCGCCTATGTCTGGGACCCGGGCGGCCGCCTGCCCGCGCAATGCAACATGGGCACGCTCGGCCTGGAATCCATGACCGCGGCGGAAGACATCCTTGAACTGAAAACGCTGATCCAAAATCACCACAAATACACCGGCTCGGCCGTGGCCCGGCGCGTGCTGGACCACTGGGAACGCAGCTTGACGGAATTCGTCAAGATCATGCCGACCGAATACAAACGCGTTCTGGCCGAACGCAAAGCCGCCAGCGCCGCTTGAGCACAGGGAAGAATGGGCAAGCCGACAGGATTCAAGGAATTTGCGCGCGAGACCGAACCGTATCGCGACGCGCTCGAGCGGCTGGTGGATTTCAAGGAAATCTACACCGAGCATCAGCAGCCGCTGCTTGCGGTGCAAGGCGCCCGCTGCATGGATTGCGGCGTGCCTTTTTGCCAATCCGAAGATGGCTGCCCGGTTTACAACCTGATTCCGGAATGGAACGACCTGATCTACCGGGACCAATGGAAGGAAGCCCTCGACCGCCTGCACAAAACCAACAATTTCCCCGAATTCACCGGCCGCGTCTGCCCCGCGCCCTGCGAGGGCGCCTGTGTGCTCGGCATCAACGAACCCCCCGTAACCATCAAGAACATCGAATGCGCCATCGCCGACAAGGGCTTCGAGATGGGCTGGGTAACCGCCAAGCCCCGCGCCGCCGCCACTGGCCGCAAGGTGGCCGTGGTCGGTTCGGGTCCGGCGGGGCTCGCCGCCGCCGAACAACTCAGCTTGCAAGGCCATGATGTCACCGTCTACGAGCGCGACGACCGCATCGGCGGTCTGCTCATGTACGGCATACCCAACATGAAGCTGGAAAAGAAGCTGGTGGACCGCCGGGTGAACCTGTTGCGCGAGGAAGGCGTTGAATTCGTGGTCAACGCCGATGTTGGCGGCGAAGGCGCCCGGGGGATTGACGTTCAGCGCTTGCTGGATGAAAACGACGCCTTGTTGCTGGCCACCGGCGCGACCACGCCGCGGGACCTGCAAATTCCCTCGCGTGAAGGCCCCGGCGTGCATTTCGCCATGGAATTCCTGCTCAAGAACACCAAAAGCCTGCTTGACTCGGGTCTCGCCGACGGAGACTACATCAGCGCCAAAGACAAAGACGTGATCGTCATCGGCGGCGGCGATACCGGCACCGACTGCATTGGCACTTCCCTGCGCCACGGTTGCCGTTCACTGGTCAATTTCGAGATCCTGCCGAAACCACCCGGAGACCGCGGCCCGGCCAACCCCTGGCCGCAATGGCCGATCATTTTCCGCGTTGATTATGGCCACGAGGAATCCGCCCGCAAGTTCGGAAGCGACCCGCGCGTGTATTCGGTTTCGGGCAAGGAATTCGTGCGCGGCGACGACGGCAGCCTGCAAGGCATTGTCAGCGTGGAAGTGGACGCGAATTTCCAGGAAATTCCCGGCACCCGCAAGTTCTGGAAAGCCGATTTGATCCTGCTTTCCATGGGTTTCCTCGGCCCCGAGCATTACGTCAGCGAGCCGCTGGGCATCAAACTCGACCGGCGCTCGAACTACCAGGCCGAATACGGCGATTTCCGCACCAATGTGGAGAAGGTGTTCGCCGCCGGCGACTGCCGCAGGGGCCAGTCCCTGGTGGTGCGCGCCATCTACGAAGGCCGCCTGGCCGCCGAACAAATCGACCGCTTTCTCAGCCAATCAAGCTGAACCAGCGCACCTGCGCATCGTTTCATTGCGATTGCAACCCGCGGCATCCATTTTTTCGGGAACCGGCGAATCGGCTAGTCGCCGCCGGCTTGTTGCCCGGTTGCGTTGATCGCCGCCAGAAAGGGCTCCGAAAATTGCTCCAGCTTGACCGCGCCGACGCCGTTGATGGTGGCGAATTCATCCCGGCTGCGCGGTTGCCGCTGGGCCATTTCGATCAGCGCCCGGTCGGTGAAAATGACGTAGGCGGGAACCGAGCGCGCTTTCGCCAGTTCCAGGCGCAGCGCCTTGAGCCGGGCGAGCAGCGCGCCCTGTGGTTCGCTCAGGTCGTGATCCGCCGTTTGTTGCTCCCGCTTGCGCGCCTGGCGCCGTTCCGCGCTTGAGCGGCGCTCCACCGCATCCTTCCGATACAGGAATTCACCTTCGCCGCGGGCGAGTTCGCGGCCCTTGGCGGAAATCTTGATGCCGCCGTAACCGGCGATATCGAGTTGCAGAAATCCCGCCGCCACCATTTGCCGGATCAGCGAGCGCCATTCGCCGGAATTGCGTTCGGCGCCGCTGCCGTAACAATTCAGGCGGTCATGATTGAATTTGCGGATTTTGTCCGTATTCCCGCCGCGCAGCACATCGATCAAATGCGAGGCGCCAAAGACTTCCCCGGTCTGGCGCGCGGCGCTTAGAATCATTCTGGCTTCCGCGCCGCCGTCCACGCTTTGCGCGGGCGAAAGGCAGGCATCGCAGTTGCCGCAGGGTTCGGTTTGCTCGCCAAAATACTCCAGCAAGGTAACCCGGCGGCAGACCGGCGCTTCGCAATAGCCGAGCAAGGCGTCCAGGCGTTTGTGCTCGCGCCGTTTGCGATCTTCTCCGGCTTGCTCGTTCTCGATGAACTGCCGCCGCATGCGGATGTCTTCCAGGCCATAGAGCATGAAAGCCTCCGCCGGCGCGCCATCGCGCCCGGCGCGGCCGATTTCCTGGTAGTAGGCCTCGACGCTGGCGGGCAGGTCGGCGTGGAAAACAAATCGCACATCGGCCTTGTCGATGCCCATGCCGAAGGCGATGGTGGCCACCACAACCACGCCGGCTTCGGTCATGAAAACGTTCTGGTTGGCTTCGCGCTCGGCGGCGTTCATGCCGGCATGGTAGGGCAGCGCGCGAACTCCGTTCGCCGCGAGCATGGCCGCGCATTCCTCGGTTTTCCTGCGCGACAGGCAATAGACAATGCCGCAGTCGCCTTCAAAGCGCGGCAGAAATTCCAACAGTTGCCGTTTCCATTCGCGTTTCATCGACACCGACAGGCGAATGTTGGGGCGGTCGAATCCCAGCACAATTTGCTCGGCGCGGCCGCCGAACAGCCGCTGGGCGATATCGAGCCGGGTGATTTCGTCCGCGGTCGCCGTCAGTGCGACGATGGGCACTTCCGGAAAAAGTTCCGGCAGCCGGCTCAGGTCGGCGTATTCCGGCCGAAACGACGGCCCCCACTGGGAAATGCAATGGGCCTCGTCGATGGCGAACAAACGGATGGGCAAGCGCTTGAGCGCGCCGAGCATGCGCTCGGTCATCAATCTTTCGGGGGACAGGTAGAGCAGGCGAACCGCGCCGGCGGTGGTCCGCCTCCAAGCCGCGACATTGTCTTCGCGATCATTGCCGGAATGGATGCCTTCGGCGGCGACGCCGGCGAGTTTGAGCGCCGCCACCTGGTCCCGCATCAACGCCACCAGCGGCGAGACAACAATGGTCAAACCGTCGAACAGCAGCGCCGGAATCTGGAAACAGAGCGACTTGCCGGCCCCCGTGGGCATGACGGCGAGGGCGTTGCGGCCCGCCAGCAAAGCCTCGATGACCGCTTCCTGACCGGGCCTGAATTCGCTGAAGCCGAAAGATTCGCGCAGCGTTCGGCGCGCGTCCGCCAGATGCGGCCGGGCGACATTCGATGACTTTGCGGGGATGCTGGCGGGTGACACGGGTCAGCTTGGCTTGTCCCGCATCGAAAGGCCGCAATGGACGCATTTACGGGTGAAGAAATTCAAAAAAATATTGCGCACGAAAAACTGCCGCCCGCAACCGGGGCAGTTGCGGCGCGCCATGTCGAGGGCGAACGCGGAACAAATGAAGATGTAAACCAGCATGAACAGGTCGATATCTTGGCGCTCTTCGAGCAGCAGCCAAACCCCGGCAATGTAAACCGGCAAAGTCCAAAAACAGACCATGAGACGGCTGCGCGAACGTTCGATCTGCCGCAGCGCGAGGCTGCGGGCGAGCCCGCTTTTGCGCGCCGCCTTTTCGCGCAGGCTGGTTCGAGGCTTGCCGGGGCCGGACGGGGTTGCCATGACGATCTCCTCATACCGGAATTCCGGCGTCATTCCCCATGAATCCCCATGCGGGAACGG
This sequence comes from uncultured Pseudohongiella sp., assembly GCA_965221015.1. Lineage (GTDB taxonomy): Bacteria > Pseudomonadota > Gammaproteobacteria > Pseudomonadales > Pseudohongiellaceae > UBA9145. Next base: position 3,301,931 of record OZ244859.1, read on the forward strand.
CAGCGGTCAGCGTATCCAACTCGCGGGCGATTCGCAAACCGCCGGTTGGCCGCCGCGGAACGGTGGCGGGCGGGTGTTTGCGGGTCTTGCCGTTGTCGCCGGCGTCACTGGTAACCACTGGCTTGCAATTTGAACAGCTGGGCGTATTGGCCGTCGGCGCGCAGCAATTGCTCGTGGCTGCCCTGTTCGAGGATGCGGCCCGCGTCGAGCACGATGATGTGGTCGGCGATGCGCACGGTGGAGAATCGGTGGGAGATGATGATCGAGATGCGGTTTTCGCTGAGCTTGCCGAAATGGGCGAAGATTTCCGCCTCGGCGCGGGCGTCGATGGCGGCGGTGGGTTCGTCGAGAATCAAAACATCGGCCCTGGTTCGCATAAAAGCCCGGGAGAGCGCGATTTTTTGCCATTGCCCTCCGGAGAGTTCCTTGCCATCGCGGAACCAGGTGCCGAGCTGGGTGCGGTAATCGAGCGGCAGCTTGCGAATGAAAACATCGGCCATGCCCTTGCGCGCGGCCTCGCCGACCTGGGGTTCGTTGTCGATTTCCTCCACATCGCCAATGCCGATGTTTTCGCCCACGAGCAACTGGTAGCGCGCGAAATCCTGGAAAATCACGCCGATCTTGCGCCGCAGCGCTTCGATGTCCCAGCGCGACAATTCCAGTCCTTCCAGCGTGATGCGGCCCGCCGAAGGCGCGTACAGCCGGCCCAGCAATTTGATCAAAGTGGTTTTACCGCTGCCGTTTTCGCCGACGATGGCCAGGCGCTCGCCCGGGCGGATGTGCAAGCTGACGTTGTCCAGCGCGGGCTTGTCGCTGCCGGCATAGGTGAAACTGACGTTTTCAAAACGGATGCCGTCCGCGGGGTCGGGTCCGTGCAGTTGATCCCCGCTTGGCTCGGGCACCTCGTGATCGAGATATTCGGTCAAGGTGGAAAGGTAGAGATTGTCCTCGTACATGCCGTTGACCGCGGTCAAGCTGTTGCTGACCGAGGTCTGGCCAAGCCGGAACTGGGCGATGTAGGCGGTCATCTGACCGATGCTGATGGCTCCGGCGATGGCGGAAAATCCCACCCAGCCATAGGCGAAATAAAATGCCGCGCTGGACAGCAGGCCGAGCAGGTAGCCCCAGAAATTGCGCCGCAACACCAGATTGCGGTCTTCGCGGTAGATTTTGCGGAAGATGTCGATGTAGCGTTGCAGGAACAGCTTGCCCATTTGCAGCAGTTTGACCTCTTTCACGCCATCTTCCCGGGTCAACACCATTTCCAGGTAGAACTGCATGCGCCGCTCGGGCGAGCGCCGGCGCATGATGCGAAAGGCCTCGCCGGAGAATCCCGCCTCGGCGATGAATGCCGGCAGGCCGGTGACCACCAGCAGCACGACCACCCAGGGCGAGAATTGGAACAGCCAGGCGCCGATGGCGGCGAGGGCGATCAGATCCCGCATCAGATCGAAAGTTTTCACGACCAGGCCCAGGGGTCGGCTCGAAGCCTCGCGCCGGGCGCGCAGCAGCTTGTCGTAGTACTCGGCGTCCTCGAAATGGCTCATTTCCAGCGTCAAAGCCTTTTCGATGATCATCACATTGATTTTGTTGGCGAGCAGCACCTGCAGGATTGACCGGCTCACCGTGGTCAGCCTTTGCGCCCCGGTCATGACCAGAACCAGGCCCGCTTCGACCAGCACATAGAACAATGCGCTGGAACGCGCCTCAGTAATGGCCGCCGCGTCTTCGGCGGTCAAGGCGCCGGCGACGGCATCGACAAACAAGCCGCCGACAAAGGCGATGGAAGCGGGAAGCACGCCATTGGCGATCGTCGCGACCGCCATGATCACGGTCAATCCGGCGCTGGTGTTCCAGACCAGACGCATCGCCAGCGCGCCATAGCGGAACACCGACAGGAACCTGCCAACGGAAGCGGTGCCGGTTTCAGCGGCCATGGCCGGCGGGTCCGGATTTCAGTTCGGCCAAGCGCTTGCGCATTGCGACCGCATCAATCCGCCCGGCCCGTTTTGGGCCCGGGCGGCAAGGGGAACAGGGACCGGCCCGCATCAGGAAGAGATTCCATCCCTGGCGCCGATTGCGCGGCGGGCGAGAAAACTTTTCAGCGGCGGCGCCTGGTCGACCAGCTTCAAACCGGTGTTGCGCAGCCAGCGCAATGTCGGCGCGTCGGCGCCGAACAACCGGTGCAGGCCTTCCATGGTCCACATCATGCCCAGATTGTCGCCCTTGCGGCGGCGTTCGTAGCGGCGCAGCACGACCGGATCGTCCAGGGCCCTTCCGGCGGCAAGACCGGCGCGCAATTCTTGCGCGAGTGCCGCGGCGTCCCGGATGCCGAGGTTCACACCTTGCCCAGCCAGGGGATGGATCGTATGCGCGGCATCGCCGGCGAGCACGATGTTGTCCTTCACATAACAGTCCGCGTGGCGTTGCCGCAGCGGAAAACAAAAGCGCCGGTCGCTCCATTCAATCGCGCCGAGCCGGTTCTCGATAGCTCCGGCGAGCCGCGCGCGGAAGGGTTCATCGGGCAGTTCCATCAGCTCTTCGGCGTGGTCCGGACTGGTTGACCAGACGATGGAGCTGTGCCGAAACCCGTCTTCTTCCGCCGCCGCCAGCGGCAGAAACGCCAATGGGCCGGTATCCAGAAATCGCTGCCAGGCCGTGAATTGGTGGGAACGCTCCGTTCGCACCGTCGTCACCAGCGCGGTCTGGCCGTAATCCCATTCGCGGCTCGAAATGCCGGCCAGCCGGCGCAGCACCGAGTTTCCACCATCCGCCGCCACCAGCAAGCGCGCCCGCAAGCGGCGACCGCACTCGCCCACCAGCATCGCACCGCCGGCGCCATCCTCCAGCGCGGCGGTTGCGAACGGCGCGACCAGGTTCAGATTTTCCTGCCGGCGCAGGCGCGCATAAAGCGTCTCCAGCAACACCGCGTTCTCGACAATCGCGCCGAGGCTGTCCAGCCCCAGTTCCGCCGCGGAAAAATGAACCGATCCCGTGCCCTCGGCATCCCAGACCCGCATCTCCCCATATTCGCAACAACGAATTTCCCGGATCGCTTCCCAAACGCCAACATCATCCAACACCTGCCGCGAAGACTCGTTCAAGGCGCTGACCCGCGCATCGAACCGCAATTCCGGCGCCCGGAAAGGCAACTCCTGTTGATCCGGCAAACGCCGCTCCACCAAAGCAACCCGCAACGCAAGCCCATTCAGCAAACAAGCCAGCGTAGCGCCAACGATCCCGCCCCCGGCAATCACCAAATCAAATTTCTCAACACCATCACCCATAAACACATTGTAACTTGCACTGAGCAACCATACCGATCCCCCCAAGTAAACGAAAATTCTTCGACGACGGCGAATCGAAGCCAAATTTCTCAGCCGCCAGCCGCAATGCTGTTAGACTGCCGAGCTTTGCTGAGGACAATAGCGGAGGACGCGACATGAACAAAGTAATACCGGCGGAAGAATTGCAAAATCACGTCGGGCGCGAAGTCGGCGTCAGCGATTGGTTGACCGTCGGGCAGGACCGCATCAACCAGTTTGCCGACGCCACCAACGACCACCAATACATCCATGTCGACGCCGAACGAGCCGCGCAAACCCCCTTCGGCGGCACCATCGCCCACGGTTTCCTGACCTTGTCCCTGCTCAGCGCGTTCAGCTCCCGCGGCGGCGGCCTCAAACTCGAAAACACCGTCATGGGCATCAACTACGGCCTGGACCGGGTGCGATTCGTGCATCCCGTAAAGTCCGGCCAGCGCATTCGCGCGCGTTTCAATCTCAGCGCCGTGGAAGAGAAACAGCCCGGCCGCTACCTGACGCGATACGCGGTGACCGTGGAAATCGAAGGAGAGGAAAAACCCGCCCTGGTCGCCGACTGGCTCGGCATGACCGTGGTCGATACGAAAAATTGATCAGTAGCCAACCGGCTTCGCCGACCAAATCTCGCTCATGGCGGTGCTCACAAATTGCCGGCGCAAGGGTGGGATCAAGTCGAAAGCGAGCAATCCAAGCCTGCGCAAATCGGCCTTGGCGGAGTTTGCGCCGCTAAACAGATTGACCAGCAAATCGGTGAACCAAATGGTGCGCGCCTGATCGGATTCGCGCTCGTCAATGTACGCTTGCAACACCGCCATATCCCCGGGCCAATCGCCCCGCTCGGCGGCGCCGCGCACAATCCGGCCCAGGGTCATGCAATCGCGCAAGGCGAGATTGAAGCCCTGGCCGGCCACCGGGTGCAAAGTTTGGGCCGCATTGCCAAGCAAGGCCAGACCGGGCCGCGCCAGCTCGCAGGCGCGGCTCAAGCGCAAGGGATAACAGGCGCGTTCGCCAATGGCGTCCACCCGGCCCATGCCTGGGCCGAACTGGGCTTGCAACCTCGGCAGCAATTCCGCTTCGGACATTTCTTGGCAGGCCCGCGCCAAGGTCGCCGGCATGGTCCAGACCAGCGACGCGCGACAAACCCCGTTCGAGCTCGACAGCGGCAGCAGGGCCAGCGGACCCTGTTCGGTGAAGCGCTCAAAGGCGGTGTTTCGGTGGGATTGCGCCAAAGCGACATTGGCGATCAAGGCATGTTGTTCGTAGGATTTCTGCTCCCGGGCAACGCCGAGCCGCGAAGCGACGGTCGATCGTCCGCCATCGGCGAGCACGGCCAGCGCCGCCGTCAGTTCTTGTTCGCGCCCTTCCCGCCGAATGCGCAGCGCCATGCCATCGGCAACCGGCATCGCCGCCGTAACTTCGGCCGGCGCCAGGGAGTCGATATGCCTGGAAGCGGCGACCCGCCGCCACAACGCATCGCCGAGCAAATGGTTTTCGACCACATAGCCAAGCGCTTCGCGCCCTTGTTCGCGGCGGTCGAAACTCGCGCCGCCGTAACGCCCCTGGTCGGATACTTCGATGCGGTGAATGGGGCATGCCGCTTCGCCCAGACCCCGCCACACGTCGAGCGATTCGAGAATACGGCGGGAACCCCAGGAAAGCGCCGTGGAGCGGGCGTCGAATCCGACCGCGCCCAAATCCGGGGCGCGGGCTTCAACGATTCGCACCGGGCTGTGGGGGCCCGCGGCCGCGAGCGCGAAACTCAAGCCGGCGAAACCGCCCCCCACCACCACAACCGGTCGCTGTTGCCGGCGCGCGCCAGAAGCCATTTTCGCTTCAACCGGCGGCCATGTAGGCTTCGATTTCTTCCGCGCCGCGGGGAACACCTTCGCTGAGAATGCGATTGCCCTGTTGGGTTACCAGCACATCATCTTCAATTCGCACGCCGATGCCGCGCCAGCGCCGCGCCACGTCGTCGTTGTCGGGCGCGATGTAAATGCCCGGCTCGATTGTGGTCACCATGCCCGGTTCGAAACTGCGCCAGCCGGCGCCGTTCTTGTAACTGCCGACATCGTGCACGTCGATGCCGAGCCAGTGCCCCACGCGATGCATGTAAAACGGTTTATAGGCCTCGCTTTCCATCAAGTCGTCGGTGTCGCCGGACAGCAGCCCCAGTTCCCGCAATCCCTCCACAATGCCGGCCACCGCCGCCTGCTGCGGCGCATCGCAGGAGGCGCCGGGTCGCACCGCTTCGATGGCCGCGTTCTGGGCCCGCAAGACGATTTCGTAAATGGCCCGCTGTTCGGCGCTGAAGCGGCCGTTGGCGGGAAATGTGCGCGTGATGTCCGCCGCGTAATGTTCGTATTCGCAGCCGGCGTCGACCAGCACCAGGTCGCCGTCTTCGATGCGGGCATCGTTGCTGATGTAATGCAAAACGCAAGCGTTGGCGCCGGCGCCGATGATCGAGCTGTAGGCCGCGGCGCGGCTGCCGTGGCGCAGAAAGGTATGCAGCAGTTCCGCTTCCAGCTCGTATTCGTGAATCCCCGGGCGGCAATGGCGCATGATGCGCCGATGCCCTTCGGCGGAAATGCGCGCCGCTTCCGCCATCAGCCGCAGTTCGGCCTCGCTCTTGAACAGGCGCATTTCGTGCAACAGATCGTCGAGCAATAGAAACTGGCCCGGCGCCGGGCCGCCGTGGCGCGCCTTGGCGCGGGCGCCGCGGGCCCAGCCCATGACTTTTTCATCGAACTCCGCGCTGTGGCCGATGCGGTAATGCACCCGCTCCCGCCCGGCCATAAGCCGGGGCAGCATTTCGTCGACTTCGCCGATGGCGAAAGCTTGATCCACGCCCAGGGCCGCCACCGCCTCGTCCGGGCCGAGCAGGACGCCTTCCCACAACTCTTTCTGTGGATCTTTCGGCTGGCAGAACAGCACGACTTCGCCATCTTCCCGCCCCGGCGCCAACACCAGCAGGGCCTGGGGCTCGGTGAAGCCGGTAAGATAAAAAAAGTCGCTGTCCTGGCGATAGGCGTGGTGGGTGTCGCGGCTGCGCACCCGTTCCGGCGCCGCCGGCAGCAGGGCAATGTCGCCCGCTTGCAGTTGCTCAAGCAAGGCCGCGCGGCGACGGCTGAATTCCGCTGGATCGATGGTCATAACGGTTCCCTTGGCACAACCCCGGAGGCATTCCGGGATGCTTCGCAAGACGCATCCCGGGAGGCGACCGCCAGCATAGCGGGAAGCGGCGGCAAACCCAAGTCCTCAGCTCCGGCGTCAAGGTTCGGGGCCGGGCTCATTGTTGACCCGTTGCGCACTCGGTTCTATAGTCGCGAAGTAGTTCGGGCGGATCGTTCATCCCATGCAAGAAAACCGGATCGCAGCGCTGCACGGAAAGGTCGACGCTTTGATCGCCCTGTGCGGAAAATTGCGCGAGGAGAACCAGCTGCTCAAGGCGAGCGAGAACCAATTGCGCAGCGAGCGCAAGCAATTGCTGGCCAGAAACCGCGAGGCCAAACAGCGCCTGCAATCCATTCTGCTGCGCCTGAAGGCGCTGGAGAACGGCTGACTGCACAGTGCCGGGCGCGGTGGCGGCAAGCCAACCCGGGTTCGGCGCCAGAGCCAAGCGAAATGTCCGAAAACAACGCCACAGTCATGCTCACCATCCTGAACAAGAGTTACCGGGTGAATTGCCCTCCCGAAGACCGCAGCGCGCTGCTTGAATCCGCCCGCTATCTCGATGAGCGCATGTACCGGGCGCAGCGGCGAGGCGCCAATCTGGACCGCGAACAAGTCGCCGTCATGGTGGCGCTGAACATCACCCACGAGCTGTTGAACCGGGCGTCCGGCGCGGGCGGCGAATCCGCGCTAGACGAAAGCCGACTGGCGCAACTGGAGGACAAGCTCGACCGCGCGCTGGCCGGCGATGAAGAAATCCCGGGCTGAGCTGGAAAGTCGCTTTCCCACGGCGACCGGCTCAATATATACTGCGGTTTCGGTTCCCTGGGACATTTGCCAATCGAAAATGTTCTTAACCCGATAATTTCTCTACCGGAGGCCGTCTCGAGAGAAGTTGTTGTGCATGTCCGGTTGCCGGAAAGCCTTATGCTTCGCGAGGGCCACCACCTGAACCGAAGGGTTCAGGGCAAATTTGATAGCGGTGTCTTGGGGGACTTCCCCGCTTTTTCCGGCGCTTTGCCGGTCGTGCGCCTGTTGCGGCGCGTGGCGCGGTGACGCAAGACCTGAATGTCCTGCGCCGCGAGTTGCGCGGCCGCAGACGCGGTTTGTCGCCAGCCCGGCAAGCCGCCGCCGCCAGCGGTCTGCTGGCTCAGCTTTCCACGCGGGATTTTTTCCGCGATTCCCGTCGCGTGGCCTTTTACGTGGCGGTTGCCGGTGAAATCTCGCCCGAGCCCATGCTGTGGCGCGCGTTGGCGGATGGGAAAAGCTGTTTTCTGCCCGTGGTAATTGGGGAGCATGGGTTGGACTTCGTCCAATTCGACGCTGACGCCAGTTTGCTCGAGAACCGCTGGGGTATCCCTGAGCCAAGGCAGGGCGCGCGCGCCGAGGCGCGCTCGCTGGACTTGGTATTCGTGCCCCTGGTCGGCTTCACCCGCGATTGCCTGCGGCTCGGCAGCGGCAAGGGCTATTATGATCGCGCGTTCGCCTTCCGTTTGCAGTCGCGCCAAACGCGCCCCATGCTGGTGGGTCTGGCCCACGAGGCGCAGCGGCTCGCGGCGCTGCCGCGGCGGGATTGGGATGTGCCGCTCGATGCGGTGGTCACGCCGGAGCGAATCTATCGGCGCGATTGCTAGAAGCGGTAGCGCAGGCCGAGAAATCCCGCCCTCGGCGGTGCCGCGCCCAGGAAAATCGGCACCTGGAAATCCTCGATCAAAGGCACTTCGACCTCGCCGGGCTCTTCACCAAGCAAACCAAAAGTCTCGAATTTCGCGTCAAAAAGATTGCGGATTTGGGCGTAGACCAGCAAACGCTCGTTGACGCGGTAGCGCGCGCCAAGATTGACCAGGGTATAGCCGTCGATCTCGTCCAGTTCGTTCGATTCATCCCCGCGCAGGTATTGGCCGCTGTTGGCGATCAAATCGAGCGAAACCGTCAGGAATTCGTCCAACGCGTAGTCGGCGCCCAACTTGAATTGATGGGCGGGCACACCCGGTATGCGGTCGCCGGCGAGCACAGTGATTTCGCCTTCGTCGTCGGCATGGTCGTGGTTCGGGCTCAGCACCTGGAAATCGTCCTCGAAAGTGGCGCTGACGAAACTGTAGGCGGCGAACCAGTTCGCATTGCCCAGTTGTCCGGCGAGACTGCCTTCGAATCCCTCGCGGCGGGTGCTGTCGACATTGGCGAACAGGCCGGTGGCGCGGCCGGTGGTCTGGAACAGAATATCGTTCTCGTTGTCGGTGCGGAACAAGCCCAGACCGTAACTTGTGTCGCCGCCCAGCGTGCCGCGGGCGCCGATTTCCAGATTGCGCGCGACAACGTCATCCAGCGGCGGGTCGGCCAGGAATGCATTGGGCAGGCGGCATTCGAATTCGACGTCATCGGCTTCGCCGCCGTCGGCGATGGCGTACTCCACCGCCAGATCAAAAACATATTCGTTGCAAGCGAGCTCAATTGGCGTCGGCGCGCGATTCGATTCCCCCACGGAAGCGTAGAAATTATGGTTTTCATTCGCCTGCCAGGTCAGGCCGACCGCGGGATTGACGCGCGAATAGCTGTGGTTGCCGTTCAATTCCGGCCTTTCCCCAGAGCGGTCGCGCAGATCGACATCGGTTCGATTCGAGCGCGCCGAGAGAGTCAGCGCCAGCGACCCGTTCAGTTCGGTGGTGGTGGTGAAATACAAGCTTGAGGATTCGGTTGCGGTCCGAATGCGGGTGGCTTCTTCGTCAACGAATGTGCCGGTGCCGAGCCCGGTGGTCAATCGGCTGCGCGGATCGATATCCGCCAATTCCACCACGGCGTTGAAATCGGATTCGCCCCGGTGCCAGGCGGCGCCGAGAATGACGCGGCTTTCGTAGCCGAACAAATTGGTTTCCGAGGTCCATTGCAAGTCGGCGCCGCGGGTTTCCTGATTGCGGTCGCTGAGATTGTTGATCGCCGCGTCGGACAAAATACCCGTTCCCGAGAGTTCGTCATCCTCGAAGTCTTCAATGTTGAATTCCTCGGCTTCCCCCAGCCCCATGGCGGTTTGGTTGAGAAAATCTTCGAGCGCGTCCGCGCCGCCGAATTGGCCCGCGCAAACATCGTCATCGTCCAGACCCAACTCTTCAAGATCGTCTTCTTCCAAGCCACCGATCAATCCTGTGACGCCGCCCGCGAATTGGCAGACGCCGAACTCCGACGCGTCGCCATTGAATGAGTGGGTGAAGTTGCGGCGCAGATACACATTGCCCGCCAGGCTGCTGGAATCGCTCAGCCAACGGTTGAAATCCAGGCTCAGCGTGTCCATGTCGTGGGCGGTGATGTCCGGGCCGGTGAAAATCGCCGCGCGGTCGATGGCAAGCAGCTCCACCGGGGAGGAACCATTGCCAATCAAGTCGGACTCGCCCCGCTGATAGTTCAGGTTGACGCCCCCCAGATCCCCGCGCCAGCCCAGCGAGCCGTACACATTGAAGGCGCTGGATTCGGAATGGTCGCGCCAGCCGTCCTCGCGGAAATCTTCCAGGTTCAGGTAATAGCCGAAGGCGCCGTTGTTGCCGCCGAATTCGAAGTGGGCGCGGCTGCGGCCGAAGGAGCCGGCGCTCACATCAACTCCGACGCCTTCAAAACCGAATCCGTCTTTCATGTTGACGACCAGAGCGCCGCCGAGACTGTTGAGGCCGAACAGCGGCGTGGCGCCGCCGGTAAGCGCGATGTTGTCGATGGCGGATTGCGGCAGCAGATCCCAGTTCACCGTGTCGCCAAGCGGTTCGTTGATGCGCGCGCCGTTCTGGTAAACGGCAATGCCCTGGGCGAGGCCAAGCAGCGGAGAGACGGTGAAGCCGCGATATTGCAGGTCCGGCTGCAATGGATTGTTTTGGGCGTCGTTCAACGTGACGCTGCCGAAATCGGCGCGCATGAAATCCGCCAGACTGACAGCGGCGGCGTTGGCCAAGTCTTCGGTATCGGCGGTCTGCACTGAATAAGGAATCTTCTCGACAAGCATGCCGGCGTCGGCGGGCGCCACGCCAACCACGGTGATTTCCGGCACGTCCTGGGCCAGGGCGGAAGCGGCCAACAGTAATCCGGGGCTGAGCAATTGCAATCGTCGCACTGGATTCTTCCGGGTGGTTGGCAAGGAGCCGCAATAGTAATGTTTTGCATCCATTGAGTCCAAGTTTTGCGCGAAGGGATTGCCCGCGGGGCCAATCGTTACGTTGGAGTGGTAAAATTGGGCTCGGGTTTCTGCGCCGACACACAATACGGGGATAGCAATTATGGCTACGGTACTGGTAACCGGCGCAAGTCGCGGGCTGGGGCTGGAGTTCGTCAAGCAATTGACCGCCCAGGGCGACGAGGTGATCGCGACCTGCCGCGGCGAATGCGCGATGAGCGAACTGGATGGACTTTACGACACGCACGAAAACCTGAGTGTTATGGAACTTGAGGTCACGGACGACGCATCCATCGCCTCCCTCGGCCGGCAACTGGAAGGCCGGCCCATCGATGTGCTGATCAACAACGCGGGCATCTACGGCCCGCGCGGCACGCCAATCGGCGAGCTGGAAGGGGAGGACTGGGCGAAAGTGCTGCAGGTGAATTGCATCGCGCCAATACTGCTCAGCCAAACCTTGTTGCCGAGCCTGCGCCTGGGCCAGGCGCGCAAACTGGTGTTCATCACATCCAAGATGGGATCCATCGCCGACAACCGGGGCGGTGGTTCCTATGCCTATCGCAGTTCCAAAAGCGCGTTGAATTCGGCGGTGAAAAGCCTTTCCGTGGATCTTGCCGGGGACGGCTTCGTGTCCATCCTGCTGCACCCGGGCTGGGTGCGAACGGATATGGGCGGCCCGAATGCCTTGATCGACGCCAAAACCAGCGTCGACGGCATGTTGCGCGTGATCGATGGCGCGGGCGAGGCTGAATCCGGGGGTTTCTTCGCTTACGACGGCGCCGCCATTCCCTGGTAGGGCACGGTGAGCAAGCGGCGGCGAATGGCGATCCACTGGCAACCAGCAGCAAACAACACATCTGGAGAATGCCGTTGCCCGGATTGTTGAATGCTTTGATGTCCGGCTTTGGCAATTCGCGGTTGGCCGCGGTCAAGGCCGCGCAAGCGCCATCCACTAATCGTCACTTGCTGATCGCGGTGCTTGCCGGTTTGCTTTTCTGCGGTCTGCCGCGGCCAGCTCTTGGCCATGGCAGCGTGACCCTCGAAGACGACCTTTGCGTCATCGACATCAACTTCATGACCGCGCATTTCACCATTTTCCAGCCGGAAGCCAGCGGCGCGGAGGAGTTCTGCGAAGATATTCCGCAAGTCGCACGTTCGGTCTTCATCATGGAATACTTGCATGACTTGCTGCGGGAGATGCGCGTCGACTTCCGCATCATCCGCGACCAGAACGGCATCGGCCGATTCGCCGACTGGAACGATATTCTCGCCATGGGCGACCTGGAGCCGCTAACCGTGTACCGGCAGCCAGCTTCCATCGAGCCGAGCGGCTACTTTCGCGCCAGTCATGAATTCGCCGAGCGGGGCGAGTATATCGGCATCGTCACCGCAAGCCACCCGACCGAAGCGAGAGACTACCAGGCGGTTTTCTACTTCCAGGTCGGCCGCAATTGGGGCAGTTTTCCGCTATTCATCGCGCTGATCATTCTGGCCCAGCTCGGCTACTGGGCCGCCAGCGGCGGCTGGCGCAAGCTGCGTCGGGGCGCGGGCTTTTCCGTCCTGTCCGGTGCCACCGGGCCCGGGCGGGCTGGATCGAATTGAAGGGGGAGAGGTTGGTGCTGTTTTGGCGGCATTTCCTCAGTGTCTGATGTTCTTTTCCCTGGCCTCAATGGAATCCGACTTGGCGGGCCACCAGGTGGCGGGGGGGCTCAGGGTCCAGGCGCAGTCTTCCGGGTCCATCCAGGCGATGGGTTTGGCGGTGCCGTCGAAGATGGGAATCGAGCCATCGGTGAACTTCCAGTCGCGGTTTGCCGCGTCTTCGATCGCTTCCATCAAGGTTTCTCCATCCAGCGCGACGAGTCCGTCCACCGGGTTGCTTGCATAGTATTTCGCCATTTTTGTCCTCCATCTTTGTGTGTATCAGGCCACAGTCCGCCGCGCCTCTGGCTGGCAAGCCTTTGGTCCAGACTCAAATCTGCCGTGGAATCGCCGGAACGGTTGTGGATGAGAGACGGGCCTTCACAAACCGAAGGCCCTGATTGGATGGGCAATGCTAACGATCCGCATTTGAAAAATCAAGTTGTTTTTCGTTGTGCTGAGTCTAACGTTCTGATTTATATACCAAAAACATCGTGATCAACGATGGGGGTCAGCGCTCGACCGCTTCGTACATCCACACCGAGCCCGACGTGACCGCGGCGTCGTCGGTCACCGCGCCCGCTTCGGCGCCGCCGTATTTGCGGGCGAACTCGGAGAGCACCGGCGCCACATCGGGGCCGCCCATGATGCGTTCGAGCCGCAAGTCGTAAAGATTGTCATCGACGCGCAGCACGATGCGGGTGTCATCGCCCATGTAATGCGGCCATTGTTTCCAGATTCCGCCGTACCAGGTGGTCATATAGCCACTGACCAGGAACAGCCGGCTGTCGTGGACGCCGACCCAGACGGTGCGCGAGGTCGCCGGGTCCATGGTTTGGAATTCGACTTCCATGCGGTCCCGCAGAAAGCTCCAGTCGGCGGGTATCGGCGTCGGTTCGCCGCTGCTGAAAGGGCCGCCGGGGATGATCGCCACGGGTCCGTCGCTCAGGCGCATGGCGAGCAAAAACAACCACACGGCAAGCGCCGCAACCACGACCACAATGGCCAACCACTTCAAGATTCTCAACATCGGCCCCACTCCTTGTTCCCACTGAATTGCCTGAAGCGGATTCTGTGCCGAGACGGCGGAAATAGCAATGTTCCGCGCGAGATCTCATCGCAATAGCGAGCATCACCGGCGGAATCCGCGCCGGGGAGGAAGCGGAAATCGGCCCGTGCTTGATGCGTTGCGCACAATACTGAAGCAAATTCACATTGATTTTTTACCCGATTTTTGCTAAAATCGGGCCTTCTTTTCGAGTATGGATTCGCCCGGCAAATATTTCAGCGAAGGCTTCAGAGCAGGCCGCACAGCGCTGACGCCAATCGGCAACGCCGCGAAAGCCAGGCGCGAAAATCAGGGTCGATTTCCAAACTTTTCACCACGCCACCGTCTTCCTTAGCGGAAGACGGTTGCTCGTTGCTGCTCAATGACAGGAGGACGCGGATTTGAAAGATCGGCAAACCAAGCAAGCTAACCAAAGTTCCAAAAAGCGCGAGCGGCGCGCGCACCGCAGCACCGGCGCGGGCTCCGGCGCGGCGTCAAGCAAAGGGGCGCATTCCGCCCGCGCAAGCGGGCGCAGCGCTTCGGAGGCTTTCGAAACCCGAGAAATCCTGGTGCGGGACGTCGAACCGGCCCGGCTGGCGGAAACGGACTCCCTGCTCCTGTCCGCGGACCTCGGCAAGGACACACTCGCGGTTTTCGCGAAAGGCGTGAAGCATGTGGCCTTTGTCATCGAAGGCCCGGATGCCGAAAACCAGTACAAATCGGGCGATGCCGCGCAAGGCTGCGATCTGCTGGAAAAGATGGACGATTACTACTTGTTGTACATCCATGGCCTGACCGTCCATCCCGACATAAAGCGGGCAAGGCTCGGCGGGCGCGTGGGTCTGATTGCCGTCGTCGGCCACGTTGAAATGGCGATGGCGCTGGCCATCCAACAATTCGCGGAAGTACTGAAAATCGAAAAAGATATGCCGCAAGATTCCACACTAAATTGACCAAGCCCGCGCAAAATGCAGCTCGCGGGCTCGCCCCGCGGGCTGGCGCAGTCGCGCGGGCTGTTGATCGAAGCATGGATCGGTTAACTGTGCGAGATTTGCCTTCGCTAACCGGAAAACGGATTAACAATTGCGAGACCTGCGATACGCCGCCCGGCCTGCATGTCTTCCGTGATCAACTGGTCACACTCCGCTTCGAGCGCGGAAGCAACAATCAAGGCATCGTTAAAGTTGAAACCATGGTCGCGGGCAAGCGCGACCGCGGCCGTGTGGGTTTGCAGCGCTATCGGGCGGACATCGTCCAGCGCGATTCTCACATCTTCAAGCGCCGCGACTGTCTCTTCCCAACTTAGCTTGAACTTTCTCCGCAACACGTTCGCAAATTCGTTCAATACTTGCACGCTGATGACACCACCTTCCAGTATTACCTGGCGCGCGATCTCGCTCTTGACGCCTTCGCCTTGCGCGTAAACCAGCAGGTTGGTGTCGATGAACGCGGTCATCTGGCGTTGGCGTCGATGCGATCAAATGAATAGCCCTCGGGCAAGGAAAGCGCGCGTTGGCGCATTCTGCCCACCGCGTTCGCCTTGCGTTCGTCTCGCGCCACGACTATTCCGCTCGGCTTTGCGGACACGATTTCAAGTTCATCGCCCGACTTTAGTCCAAGATCGTTGACCAGCGACTTGGGCAGCCGCACAGCCAAGCTGTTGCCCCATTTGGAAACCCGCATGATCATTCTCCTGATCTACACAGGCCAAAGTATATCAATTGAAGAGAAAATTGCTTCCCATGTTGTTGCCCCATGACGTCCAGCCAAGGGTTGCCGCGATGCGGCCGGGCCGAAGGGTCACGCAAAACAGCCTGGCCCGATCAAGCCGCGGGATGCGCCTGGTTGATGCGCTCGGTGATTTCGGCCAGACGGGTGAGGTTTTGCAGGGCCATGGGCAGTATTACCGACATTTGGATGAACTCGTAGGAATAGGTGACGATGGAAAAGATCTCGCCGGGGGTGGCGCCGGTTTGGGTGGCGGCGAACCAAAGATTGAAGCCGAGCATGGTCAGCAGGGCTGTGAAAATCAGCGCGTAGACCAGCGATTCGGTATCGGACAAGCGCACCTCGTGCCGGCGCAGGCCAACCAGGTGCGCCGTGATTCGGCTTAAGTCGCGGCTTTCCAGCGCCGCGACCTGGGCCTCGGACTGCTCATTCAAATCCGAATTCAAGGTAAAAAAACGCCGCGCCGAGAGGCCGTAAATCCCCAGCATCACCGCGGCCGCGGCGCCGGCGGCGAGGGCCAGCAGGCTGTGAAAGGAAAACAGCACCACCAGGGCGACGATTACCTGAATCAGCCCGGTGATTGAGAGCGGCGCTTCCTCCTCCAGGAAATCAACCAGTTCGCGGCCCATCAACAAGCGCGCGTTGGTGACCGAAATTGCCTCCTTCCCGGCGCGATGGGCCTGGGCGCGGCCGAGCGCGACCCGCATCGAACCATAGGCGCGGGTATCGTACACGCGCCGTCCCGTGGCGACTACGGTCAGCACCGCCATGGCCGCGATGAACTGGGTGAAAGCCGTGTAATCATCGCCCAGCAGGCCATCGATCGAGCGCCCGATCAACAAGGGGAACAGGGCGAGCATTGCGGTTTCCAGAATGGTCAGCGTCCATGTCACCACGACCTTGAAACGGAAAACCCGCAGCAGGGTTGCCATGGAAAGGCGCTCGCCGGGCAGAATTGGAACCGTTTCACTTTGCTCTTGCCTGGGCGTAGTCATATCGTCCTCACTTTGGGGCGGCCACCAACGAGGCGGGCGCGACGGTTCAACTCACAGCACCGCAAGACCAGGCCGATTCGACTTGCGCCGCGTAATGGTTGTTTCAAACAGGCGCCGGGCGCATGTTCTCCGCTTCCGGCCAGACTCGATCAAAAGCGGCGATTTTAGCTTGATTTGCTCGACAAACCGCAACGTGAGGTTACAATCCACCGCGACCGGGCCGATTCTAGAGTTAAGCCGGCGCATCGGCGCCGGCAACCGGCACAGGGACTCCAGCATGAACGCGAAAATTTTGCGGTTGAACAAGGCCGGCTCGCCAGTCGCCTGGCTGACGCGGGAAGAAACCGCCACTTTGGTCGTCAAACAGATGGTGATCTGGTCGCTGGGCGAGACCGTGCTCGAAATTCGCGGAGGATACAACCGCCTGGGCAAACGCTCCGTGCTCAAGTTGCCCAGCATCGTCGCTTGCGAAGGCAAGGTGCATCCAGACCAGTACCAGCCGCCGCTGGAAAACAACATTCTGTTCCGCCGCGACCAGAATTTGTGCATGTATTGCGGCAATGAATTCGCCATCGCCGACCTCTCCCGCGACCATGTGCTGCCTTTGTCCCGGGGCGGCAGGGATAGCTGGACCAATGTGGTTTCCTCCTGCCGCCGCTGCAACAACCGCAAGGCCGACCGCACACCGGAAGAAGCGGGCATGCAATTGCTGGCGGTGCCGTTCGTGCCCAATCAGTACGAGTTCCTCTATCTGACCAACCACAGCGTGCTGGCCGACCAGATGGAGTTTCTGAAAGCCCGGTTCTCGCGCTTCATGAGTTGAGGCGGGCAAAGCACCGGCTTGCGAATTTGCCAAGCAGCGGAATTGGCAGTAACTTGGTTCGCCCCCGCGAATCGATACTGCGATTTGATACTGCGAACGGTGCGCCGACTATGAAAAAACCCAGCGATTTCAGAACCTGCCATTGGATTGTTGGCGGCGCGGTCGCGATTGCCATCAGCGCGGGAGCCGCGGCCCAGGACTTGCCCGAATTCGAACGCCAGGTGCTTGACACCGGGTTTCAGGGCGGTTACGGCGTTGGCTTCGCCGATATCGACGGCGACGGCCAGACCGATGTCGTCGCCTGGGCGACGAATCCAGGCCAACTGGCCTGGTTTCGCAACCCGGATTGGGGGAAATTCGCCGTCACTTCGACCATGGGGGGCAACATAGACAGTGCGCCACTCGACATCGACGGCGACGGCGATACGGATCTGGCCCTGGCGCACGATTTCAGCCTCGGCAATTCCACCGGCGGCGGCGTGATTCATTGGCTGGAGAATCCGGGCGACCCCGCGGCCAACGAAGAATGGCGGGCGCATTACATCGACGAAATTCCGACCTCCCATCGCCTCCGCTGGGCCGATGTCAACGGCGACGGCAAGCCGGAACTGGTGAACCTGCCCATCATCGGTGTCGGTGCCACCGGGCCGCTGTACGATGTCGGCCTGCAATTGAAATCCTACCCCGTACCGCAGGATTTATCCGTGGAGAGTTGGAATGGCGTGGTGCTGGACGACAGCCTGGAGTTGGCCCATGGCTTAAGCATCGTGGATTGGGACGGAGACGCCCGCGAAGACCTGCTCACCGCGAGTCTTGGCGGTGTGCATCTGTTCCAGCTCGCCACCAATGGGCGGGCGGTTTCGAAAACCCGGCTCGGCGCAGGTCTGCAAGGCCCGGAACGGCCCAATATCGGCTCCAGCGAAGTGGATGTCGGTACGCTTCCCGGCGGCGACCGCTTTGTTGCCACGATCGAGCCCTGGCACGGCAACCAGGTGGTGGTGTACCAAGGTGGCGAGTTCCCCTGGAGCCGCACAGAAATCGATGACCGCCTCGCCGGCGGCCACGGCCTGGTCACCGCCGACCTCGACAATGACGGAGTTGACGAAATCATCGCCGGAGGCCGCGCGGAGCCGCACCAATTGGCGATTTATCAATTCGACGCCCGCGCGGGACGCTGGCGCCGCGAAGATCTGGACACCGGGGTGGCGGTGTCCGGCCTGGCGGCGGCCGATGTGGACGGCGATGGCGATATCGATCTTGCCGCGGTGGGCTCCGCCACCCGCAATGTTGCCGTCTATTTGAACCTGGGGCGCCAGTCCCGTTGAACCCTGGGCGGCAAACCGCCCGAGCCTGAACGAGGGGATTCCAGGAATCCGCAACACCCTATGGAAAGCCAGGCAAGAAATCCTGTCGCCGGCTTCTTTTTGGCCCTGGTGGCTGCCGCCTTGTGGGGCATGTTGCCGGTGACGCTGAAAGAACTGCTGCTCGGCATGGACGCCCAGACTATCGTCTGGTACCGCTTCCTCATCGCCGCGGCGATCATCCTGCCTTGGCTGGCCTGGCTGGGGCGATTGCCCGCGCCCCGGCAATTCGCCGGCGGCAGCGGCTGGTGGTTGCTGCTGGCCGCCGGGGGACTGTGCGGCAATTACTACCTGTTCAGCTACGCCCTCCACTTCGTTAACGGCGAAACCGCCGAAGCCGTGATCCAGTTGACCACTTTGTTTTTGATCTTCGGTGGCGTGCTGTTCTATCGCGAGCCGTTCACCTTCGCCCAAAAACTGGGAACCGCGCTGATCGTGGTTGGGCTTGCGCTATTCTTCAACGACCGGCTGGTGGAATTGATCGATCCGGATAACGCCCAGACCATCGGTGTGCTGATGGTGGTTGCCTCGGCGATTGGCTGGACGACCTATGCGCTGTTGCAGAAAAAACTGCATGCCGGCTTTACTTCCGCGCAGGTGTTGCTGGCCATCTATCTGATCTCTTCGATAGTGCTGCTCCCTTTCATCAACCCCGGTTCGCTCTTCGGCTTGAGCGGCGTGCAATTCGGCCTGCTCGCTTTCGCCTGCCTGAACACCGTCGTCGCTTACGGCTGCTTCGCCGAAGCGCTGAAAATCTGGGACGCGTCCAAGGTCAGCGCCGTGTTGGCCCTGGCCCCGCTGTTTACCATTGGTTCACTGAAGTTCGTTGTGCTGGTGAATCCGGACTATGCGTTTTCGGACCGGCTCGGCTGGATTTCAATTTGCGGCGCGGCTTTGCTCGTGGTCGGCTCGGCGATGACCGCCATCGTTCCCAAGTCCAAGGACGACGAACTACCGATACATATCGCCACGCCCCACGCGGACTAGACCCAGGTTGGACCCATACTGGACCTGGCCCCTGGATTTTCTTACATTGCGGCAAAAGCACTGCGGCCAAGCGCGAAGCGCGGCTTGCGACCGTTTCCGCCGCGCTTTGGGTGCGCCGGCCCCGCCGCCGGGGATAATGGAAGGAGGCGTTAGTCAATGAATCAGCCCGAAAATCGAAAAAGCAGGCTCGCATCGCTTTCCCTGGCGATGGGAGTGCTGGCCGTTGTTTTGCCCGTGCTGGGCGCGCTTGGCACCCGTATGGGCTTGTGGTCGTTTGGCGTTGGGCTATTGCTGGCGCCGGTGGGCTTGCTCTTCGCAATCATCGGCCTGGTGCTCGGATCGATCGCCTTGCCGCGGCTGCGCCGGGCCGGGGCGCCGCTTGGCGGTGTTGCCGCGGGGGCGGGGCTGTCGGCGCTGGTCTTGCTTTATCTCGGCGGCGCCACGCTCTCGGGCTTCTCGGTGCCCCCCATCCACAATGTCAGCACGGACATTGCAGATCCTCCCGCCTTCACCACCGCCGCCTCGCTGCGCGGCGACGGCGACAACCCGCTGTCTTATGACAGCGAAACCATTGGCCCCATACAACGCGAATTTTACCCGGAGCTTACTTCGCTGGTGACGCAATTGCCGCGCGACCAGGTGTACGAATTGGCCCGGGAGGTGCTGGTCGACATGGGTCTGGAACTTACCCGCGAAGCGCCCGAACAGGGCGAAATCGAAGCGGTGGCCACCACGTTCTGGTTTGGCTTCAAGGACGACGTTGCAGTCAGGCTGCGGGAAACCGATGCGGGCACACGCATGGATGTTCGTTCGGTATCGCGGGTTGGCGTCTCGGACCTGGGCGCCAATGCCGATCGCATCAGTGAGATCATCAATCGGGTCCAGGCGAGACTTTGACTATCCATGCGCAAACCTCATGCCGACAATGGCGCGGCCCACCCACCTGGTTCGGGTTCAATGCGCCACGGCCCCGGCTTCGTTGACGGTTCCAGCCTGTTAAAGCGATGCTGCTGATCGGCCGCCTTGATCGGTCCTTTCCTTGACCGGAACAATCGGCTTTGATAAAGATCAAACGGTCCCATCGAACCCACCCGAAAATCGTGGAGTAAGCACCATGATCCGTCTGCCGCGCCAACTTGTTTTACTGTTCCTGCTGCTTCCGGCGAGCTTGTTCGCCGGTGTCGACCGCATCGAAATCACCAGTCGCGAAACACTTCAAAGCGAACGGCACGATTTCAGCTACGAAGTGATCGAGGGCGTGCTGCACCTGAGCCTTGACCCCGATCACCCGGGCAACGCCATGATCACCGACATCGCCCACGCGCCGCGCAATGCCGATGGCATGGTCGAGTATTCGGCGGATTTCCGGCTGTTGAAGCCTTCCGCCGAAATCGCCAACGGCGGCCTGCTCTACCAGGTGAACAACCGCGGCGGCTCGCGGGTCGCGCCGCAGATTTCCTTCGACCATCCTTTGACGGGCCTCGGCTTCACTTATCTCGCCACCGGCTGGATCAACGAAATCACGCCCGGGCCCGGGCGCCTGCGTTTGCACGCGCCGGTGGTCGGCTCGGCGGACGACCCGATCACCGGCGATGTGCGCTACGAAGTCATCGTCAACAGCCCGGCGGAAGCGGTCAATATCGCCGGCGGCGGACACCTGGCCTACGCGCCCACCGAGCGCGGCCTGGGCGAAGCCAGCCTGAGCCGGCGCCTGTACCAGGCCGATGCCCGGGTGCCCATCGAGCGCTCGCGTTTCGAGTTAAGCGTCTCAGAGGAACCGGACAGCAACCAGCCCATCGTCGAACTCGCCCTCGATGGCGGCTTCGAACCCGGCGTGATCTATGAATTGAATTATGAAGCGCGGGACCCGGTGCTGGCGGGCGCCGGCATGGCGGCGATTCGCGACCTGGTCTCGCTGATCCGCCACGGCGGCGAAGGCGCGGAGCAACTCGCCGAGCTCGGCCTGGGCGAGATTGAGCACACCGTCGCCTGGGGCAATTCCCAAAGCGGGCGGCTGCTGCGGCAATTCCTGTACGAAGGCTTCAACGCCGACCTGGAATCACGCAAGGTCTTCGACGGCATCATGCCGGTGATCGCCGGCGGCGGCTACGGCATGTTCAACAACCGTTTCGCCATGCCCACCCGCACCAACGGCCAACATTCCAACCACCTGTATCCGAACGACCTGTTCCCGTTCACCTACGGCGAAAGCACCGACCCCTGGACCGGCCGCAACGACGGCATTCTGCGCCGCGCCCGCGCCAGCGGCGCCGTGCCCATGGTTTTCCACGTGCAGACTTCCAACGAGTATTGGGTCCGCGCCGGCTCCCTGCCGCACACGACACCCGACGGCAGCGAAGACGCCTACATTCCGCCGAACGTGCGTTTCTACACCATCGGCGGCTCCCAGCACGGCTCGGGCAACGGCGTGCCGCGGGCAGACGCCAACACGCAGTTGCCGCGCAACCCAAACCTGTGGGCGCCCATCGCCGACTCGCTGCTGGTGACGCTGTACCGCTGGGTCGCCGAAGGCGAAGAACCGCCGGAATCGCGCTATCCGCGCATCGCCGACGGCACCCTGGCGCCTTCCCACATTGACGGCCGCATCAACCGCGCGGTTTGGGCGCCATTGCGCGGCGTCAACCATCCCACGGCGCTGTACCGCCCGGCCCAAGCCGACTACGGCCCGCGCTGGGAAAGCGGGCGCATCATAGACCAGCATCCGGAATCTTCCGAACGCTGGTACGGCGCGCTGGCGCCAGCCGTGGACGCCGACAACAACGACTTCGCCACCAGCACCGTACTGCCGCCGCTGACCGCGGTTCCGCTGGCGACTTTCATCCCCTGGAACCTGCGCGCCCCAGCCACCGGCGCCGAACGTTCGCTGGCGCGGCTCGCCGGCGGCTACATCGCCTTTCCGGCGAACACCGCCGCCGCCGTGCAATCCGGCGACCCGCGCAACTCGGTCGCGGGCCTGTATCCATCCTTCGAGGACTACCTGGAAAAATACGAGGCCGCCACCGACCAACTGATCGAGGAAGGCTACCTGCTCCCCGGCTTCAAGGGCGCCTACATGGACATCGCCCGCGGCAATGGGGAGGTTTTCGAGTAGCGGTCCAGGCGCGCGCGCGAGACAATAGATTGCGAAACGAAATCAGTATCATTATGATATCTGAATGCATTCGATACTGATCCGAAACGTGTCGCCGGCGACCTTGCGCGCCCTGAAGCAGTTGGCCCGCAGCCACCACCGTTCGCTGCAGGGAGAATTGCACGCGATACTCGAACGGGCCGTCCGACAGGCGCCCGCCAGCGACGGCCCAAAATCGCTCGAGCTCATCACCGTCAAGACCAAAGGATCGTCATCGTGGAGCAGGGAGGAAATTTATGGCGACGATGGACGGTGAACGCATAATGTTGGATACAAACATATTGCTTGCCGCCACGGACGAATCCCGTCCTGGCCATGAAATCGTGCGGGAAATCATCGCAAATTCTGGAGAAAAACGGCTCGGACTTTGCGTTAGCGGGCAAGTGGTGCGCGAATACCTCACCGTGGCGACGCGGCCACCAGAATCCAATGGTTTGGGATTGAGCGTCGAACACGCGACATCCAATGTCGATGCTTTCCTGCGTTTTCTCGAGTTGCTGGAAGATTCGGATGCAGCAGTCGGTAAATTGATTGGGCTTTGTCGAAGTTACGAATTGCGGGGCAAGCGAATTCACGATGCAAACATCGTCGTTACCATGCTGACCCATGGTGTTGATTACCTGCTAACTCTCAATATTCGAGACTTTGAAGCCTTCAGGGAAATAAGCTTGCTTGTCTTGGAGGATTTCGAGGAACCAAGCCACGCCGGATAAAACGCCGGATAACAGAATTGCGGAAATGTCCCGCCCCCGCCGCAATTCTCCGGAATTCAAAACACACTGGCAATCCAGGATTCGTCTCATTCTCTGTCGTAAACCAGCCGGCCCGCGAGCCAGGTTTGCTCGACTTGGACGTCCATGATTTGTTCGGGGTCGATGCTCAGCAAGTCGTCCGACAGCACGATCATGTCGGCGTACTTGCCGGGTTCCAGGGAGCCTTTGACGTCTTCCTCGAACAGCAGCCAGGCGCCGGTGGCGGTGTAGGCGCGGATCGCCTCTTCCATGGATATGGCTTCTTCTTCTGCGTAGACCGCGCCGGTCATGCCTTTGCGCGTCACCGCCGCGTACAACCCCACCATGGGGCCGATCGGCAGGATGTCGCTGGAAATCGCCACGGTGACGCCGTGGTCCATCGGCGAGCGCAGGGGATTGTTGTGCTGCAAGCGCCAGCCGTCGAGATTTTCCACGTAACGGCCCTCAAGCGTGTAGGTGAAATTGGGTTGCTGGGTGATGGCGATGCCGTGCCGGGCCATGGTTTCCATGGTGGCGTCCGAAGGCCGCATGGAAAAGTGGTTCAGGAAGTGGCGGTGGTCCTCGCGCGGGTTGCGTTCCAGCGCGCCGGCGAGGATGTCGACCACGAGTTCGATGGCGGCGTCGCCGATGGCGTGAATGCCCATTTGCCAGCCGGCGTCGTGAATCTCATTCAGATGGGCGATCAGGTCATCCACGGGCATGTCGAGGTGGCCGCGGTAGTCGCCCTGGTCGCGATAGGGCTCCTTGGTGTAGGCCGCGGGACCGGTGAAGCCGCCGTCGGCGAAGACCTTGATCGGGCCAATCTTGAGATACTCGTTGCCGTCGCCGACCCGCTCCTTCACCGCCGCGATGCCCGCGGTGTCGAACCATTGGAATTGCAGCGCCGCCCGCGGCAGGGCCATGTCCGAATTCGCGTACAAGTCTTCCCACATGGCGTATTCCGAGGGTGCCTTGGAAGCGTCGAGGATGCTGGTTATGCCGTCGGCGAGCAGGTCGTTCAGATTGACTTCGAGGCTTGCGACCAATTCGTTCGGTGTGGCCGGGGGCACCAGCCGGCTGACGATGGACTGCCGCTCGCGGATGACGCCGTTCAAGCTGCCGTCGGGATTGCGCTCGATCACACCGCCTTCGGGGTCCGGCGTTTCCGGCGTGACGTCGGCCAGATCCAGCGCCATGCTGTTGGCCACGGCGCTGTGGCCGCCGGCGCGGGTCAGGATGACGGGGTTGCCCGGCGCCGCGACGTCGAGGTCGTCGCGCAGGGGGCGGCGGCCTTCGGTCAACTGGTCTTCGGACCAGCCGTAGCCGGTTACCCAGTTGCCGGCGCCGACTTCTTCGGCCTTGGCCGAAACCAGTTGGCGGATTTCAACCACCGAGCCGGCCTCGGTCAGGTCGATGTAATGGTTCGGCCGGCCGCGGATATGGGTGTGGGAGTCGATGAATCCCGGCATCAAGAGTTTGCCTTGCAGATCGACGACTTCCGGCGCGTTGTAGCTTTGCAACAGCGCGGCGCCGCCGGTGGCGACAATCAGTCCTTCATCGACCACCACCGTGTCGTGGATGGAAAAGTTCCCATCCACCGTGAGCACCTTGCCGTTGGTCAGAATCAGGTCCACTTCCGTCGGCGGGCCTTGTTCCGCCGGGCCGCACGCCGCCAACGCGAAGCCGGCCAACAGGAGTGGGACTAAAGTTTTGTTTGCGCTTGATTCAAGGGCCGGAATTCGCATGGGGTTCCTCGCTTCGGTCTTGTTGCACTTCTCGCGGTCTCGTTGCATGAGTCAATGTACAGACTTTGCCCGATCTTTCAAATCCGGGCTTGCCTTGGGTCAATTGACCATGCCGGGCATTTCCCGGCGGATGATGTCGGTGGCCTCGGCCAGCGCGCGGCCAAACATTTCCATCATTTCATCCACTTGCGCGCGGGTGATGATCATAGGCGGGCAGAATGCGATGGAATTTCCGGCCACGGCGCGGATCAGCAAACCTTGCTGTTTGCAGCATTCCATGGCGATGGCGCCGGCGCGGCCGTCCGGGAACGGCGTTCGCGCACGCTTGTCGGCGATCAGCTCCACCGCCGCGATCAGGCCCTTGCCGCGCACCTCGCCAACCAGCGGGTGGTCGCGGAAGGTCCCAAGGCGCTCCCGCATATAAGCGCCGACTTCCGCGGCATGGGCGAACAGGCCGTCGCGCTGGTAGATCTCGATCGCCTTCAGCGCCGCCGCGCAGGCGACCGGGTGGCCGCTGTAGGTGAAGCCGTGGCCGAACACGCCGGCCTTGTTGCTAGGCTCCACCATGGCCTCGTACATTGAACCCGGAATCACCGCGGCGCTGATGGGAACATAGGCCGAAGACATCTGCTTGGCCAGGCTCATCAATTGCGGCTGGATGCCCACCGTGGTCGAGCCGAAGACATTGCCCGTGCGGCCGAATCCGCAAATCACTTCGTCGGCCCAGAACAGGATGCCGTGGCGCTTCAGCATCCGGCCGAGCGCCGGGTAATAGGCATCGGGCGCCACCACGACGCCGGCGGCGCCGCCGACGGGCTCGGCGATGAAGGCGGCGATGGTGTCCGGGCCTTCGCGCAGAATCAGTTGTTCAACATCCGCCACCAGCCGCTCGGCGAATTCGGTTTCGCTCTCGCCATCCCGGTGGCCGTGGTAGTAGTGCGGCGTTTCCGCGCGCAAAATGCCCAGTTCGTCCACCGGGATGTCGAAATGCAGGTGATTGACCGGCAGCCCGGTAAGCGCCGCCGACGCCAGGGTGACGCCATGATAGGCGCGCTCGAAAGCGATGATTTTCTTCTTCCGCGGTCGGCCGCTGACATTGGCCCAATAGCGCAGCATCTTTATCATCGAATCGTTGGCTTCGCTGCCGGAATTCGCGAGGAAGATCTTCGCTTCGGGAATCGGCAGCATGGCCGCCAGTTTCTCCGCCAAATCGATGCCGACCTGGTGGGTGCGGCCGCCGAACATGTGGCTGTAGGAGAGATTCCCGAGCTGCGCGGTGATGGCCTCGATCAACTCGCGGTTGCCGTAGCCGAGCGCGGAACACCACAGGCCGGCCAGCCCTTCGAGATATCGCTTGCCGCCCGCGTCGAAAACGTAGATGCCGTCGCCGCGGACGATATTCAACTCTTCAGTGCGGGCGAGATTGGTGGTTGGATAGATCAGCGTGGTCATGGCCGCGAGCATATTCCAGCCGGCGCGCGGATTCCAGTTGCCGCGGCGCCAATCAGAAAGTGCCGCTGACCTTCAGGTTGATCACCCGGCCGGTGTAGGAGCAGCGGTATTCGATTTCTTCGAGGATGCCCGCCGAGACGCGGCCGAGGTAACGGAACCGCTCCCGGCAACTGTGGGGATTGTTGATGGATTGGGCGTCCAGGCGCCAGGTCAGGCCGCGGCTGTCGATGTATTCAAGAAACAGCATGGCTCTCGGGTCGCCGAGCGCGGATTCAATATCGTCGATATCGATGCGGAGAATATTGTCGTCGTGGCGGTTCATCCAGCGGGCGCCCCAATTGAAGCGCCATTGCGGCACGTCATGGCGGAAACCCAGCGAACTGAAGCCCCGGGCCATGTTCTGGAAGCGCCGCTCGTAGCCCAGGAAAGGGTCCATGATGCGCGAGTCTTCCGCGGTCGTGCTTGCGGTGATTTGCAGATTGGGCAGGTTGAACATGCGCATGCGGATGGCCGCGTTGGCGCGAATGCCCCACATGTCGCCGTCGCCGATATTGCCGTTGGCCGATTGCAGATTGTTCTCATCGACAGTGACGTCGATGCGCTCGATGCGGTCATGGTGCGCGTGATAGTACAGGTTGGCGTCAACGACCCCATAGTCGTTGGGGAGCCGGTACTCGGCGTTGAAATCGTACTTCCACAGCCACTCTTGGCGGAGGTTGACATTGCCGGCCTGGGTATTCGAGTCATCGTCCTGTTCGTCGTTGGCGGCGACGAAATCGGCGAAACTCAGTTGCAGCACGACCCGCTCGATGGACCCCCGCAGTTGCAACTGCGGCGTGACGTTGTAGCGCAGGTCCACTTTCGGCTTGAGGAATTGAAAGTCCCGGGAAAGGTTGGTGTCGCCGGTTTGGCTGATGGTCGAGCTTTCCCACAGCAGCGTCGATTCCAGGGTCATGCGCGGATTGATGATCCAGTTGTGAATCGCGAAAGGCTCGTAGCGCATTTCCTCAACTTCGGATACCGCATTGGCGACCGGGACCGGAACCAGCCCGCCGACGAGGTCCGAAGGCGTTCCCGTACCGGACACGCCCAGGGCCAAGCTGGAATCGAGCACCGTCTGGGCGCCTTCGGCGCCGAGTTCGAGATCCTGGTTGCCGCCGATGTTGAACGTGTAGGAGCCGCGCACGATACGTTCTGTGATGGTTGAATCGGTGCGCAGAAACAGGTTTTTCGTCTCGCCGCTGTCGAACACGTCGAAGCGCTCGCGCGCGAAGTTGTTATTGTTTTCATTGGCGATGAACAGCACTTTGAAGCGGGAGTCGTTCGCGGTGATGTACTCGTAGTCTCCGCCGATTTCCCAATTGCTCGAATCGGAAGGAATCTCTTCCCGCTCGACATCCCGCACATTGGGGTCGACTTTGAGGTCGGTGATATAGCGCATCACCGAAGACGGGCTGTCGCCAAGAGCGTAGAGCGCGTTCAACCGGGCACTGCTGTTGTTGCTGAACTGGTAGTTGAGATTGGAGCTGAACTCGTAGCGGGCGCTGTCGATCGTGCGCTCCTCCCAGATGAAGTCGTTGGGGGAGAAATCGCCGAGGATCGAGGATTCACCGGTTTTCTGCTCCCTGAACCCGGGGGTGGCGTTGGCGCTGAACACATAATCCAGCCCGCCGGACTGGCCGCTGATCGAAAAATTGCCGCCGGGGCGGACTTCGTCGCCGAGATAGCGGTCCATATTGACATCGTAGGAAATGCTGGCGTCCGAAAGTTCCTCGAACAGCACCACATTGACGACCTGGCCGGAACCGCGCACGTCGAGGGAGCCGCTGGTGTCGCGAATGATCTCGATATAGTCGACCTGGCTGGCGGTAATCCGGTCCAGCACACCCGAGGTGTTGTTGTTCTTGCCCGCGGTGCGCTTGCCGTTGATCAATATTTCATTGCCGCCGCTGCGCCCACCGCCGAGGCCGCGGCCGCCGCGGGAGACGTTGGGTCCGCCGCCCGGTCCACCGGTAAAACCGCGCGGCGGACCGCCGCCGCCCGGCCCGCCCCGCCCACTCATGCCCGGAATGCGGTCAAGCATGTCCTGGGCGGTGATGGGGGAAAATTCCGTGAAATAGGAAGCGGGGTAGACCACGGTGGATTCGTCGCCGACATTGTCCTGGGCAAAAACGCCCGGCGCGAAAGCCAATGCCGGCATTGCGAAAACCGCCAGGAGGAGATTGCGAAAGTTGTTCCCCACTGCTTGATCCCCTCCCCGTCTTTTCACTCCGTGGCGGGGCAAACGAATTGAAGTTTCTGAATGGTCCGAGAGAATGGGTGTCGGCCCGGCCAGTTTCCCGAGCGGAAAATAGTAAGGCAGAATCCCCTTTGATACTGTTACAAATTGTGCTCCCCAGGGCGCAGTAAGCCACATGCGTTGGCGGCAACTGTTCATAGTTGTTCACCGCCGAATCGGCATCGGCCGCGATTGCAATCGTGGACATTCCGGGTGTTAACTTTTACTCTCGACAATCGGTTCCGCCGGGGCATACCCCTGCCATGCCGGCGAATGAGGAGGAACGAAGAATGAAGCATCGCATGTGGCATGTGGTATTCGGTCTGGTTCTGGTTTGCGCCCTGTCGCTGGCGGGCGCGGCGCGGGCGCAGCAGCTCACCGGCACCGAGAACGGTGAATGGCGCTATCTCGGCGGCGATATCGGTCATACGCGGTACACGCCCAATGATCAGATCAACGCCGAAAACTTCGCCGACCTGGAGCAGGCCTGGGTCTGGCGCAGCGACAATTTCGGGCCGAATGTCGATTATTTCTCGCGCTCCACGCCGATTTATGTCGATGGCGTCGTGTATACCGTGGCAACCCCCCGGCGGCAGGTGGTGGCCATCGATCCGGCCACCGGCGAAACCCTGTGGACCTTCCGCGAACCGGAATCGATCCGCCACCAGCGTTCGCCGCGCCAGGCCTATGGCAAAGGCGTGGCCTACGGCGAGATCGACGGCCGCGGCGTGGTCTACATCACCACGCCGGGCTTCTTCCTCTGGGCGCTCGACGCCAAGACCGGACGCCCGCTGGAAAACTGGGGCTCCGCTTTTCCCGTCGGCGGATTTCCCGAATCCGGGGTCGTGGACCTGATTCCGCACCTGGTGGACGGCTGGGGGCCTTGGGAAGACTACGTGACGGCGGGCGGGGAATACGACCCCAACTACGGCATCCCGCGCGAACTCGGCATGGTCACGGCTTCGGCGCCGCCGATTGTCGTCAACGGCGTGGTGGTGACCCTGGTCGGCCACCAACCCAGTTACGGCCAGACGCGCATCGAGAACGTGCCCGGCGACATCATGGGCTTCGACGCCGCCACAGGCGAGAATCTGTGGAAATTCCACGTCATTCCGCGGCCCGGCGAGATCGGCAACGAGACCTGGCACAACGACGCCTGGTACTACTCCGGCGACATCTCCACCTGGGCCCCGGCATCGGCCGACCCCGAACTCGGCCTGGTGTACATGGTGACCAACGCCTCCACGGTGCAGTCCTACACCGGCCATCGGCCCGGCGACAATCTGTTCGGTGGCAGCCTGCTCGTGCTCGACGTCGCCACCGGCGAGCGCGCCTGGCATTTCCAGATTCACCGCAGCGACCAATGGAACTACGACTTGCCCGCCGCGCCGATTTTGATGGATCTGGATGTCGACGGGCGGGCGATTCCCGCGGTGATCCAGAACACCAAGCAGGGCCTGATTTTCGCCTTCAACCGGGAAAACGGCGAACCGATCTGGCCCATTGAAGACCGGCCGGTGATCCAGACCGAAGTGCCGGGCAATTACACTTCGCCCACGCAACCCTATCCCACCTGGCCGGAGCCGGTGGACAGGATCGTAATCGACGGCATAACCGATGAATTCATCATGGACTACACGCCGGAATTGCGCGAGCAGGCCCAGGTCATCCTCAACGGCTTCCGGCTCGGCGGCCTCTATGTGCCACCGCTGCCGCAAGGCTATGACGGGCCCTGGATCAACAACGTCGGCTGCCAGGGCGGCGGCAACATCATTCCGCATCCGCCCGCGGCCGATCCGGTCACCGGCATGATGTTCAATTCCCACCGCCGCAGTTGCAACGCGCCGGGCTTCATGCGGCCCACCAACGGCGTCGACCGCGACAATCCGAATTACCCCGAGCCCGGCGAGGGCGGCGCCACGCCGAACAGCACGCCGACCACCGGCCGCACCGTGGTCGACTGGCTGCCGGGTGGAGGCGGTGGCCTGCCGACTATCGACGGCCTACCCGTTTTCAAGCCGATGCACAATCAGTTGACCGCCTACCAGATGAACTCCGGCGACAAACTCTGGTCGCTGCCGGTGGGCGAAACCCGTGAAGCGATCCGCAACCATCCGTTGCTGCAAGGTGTGGATATCCCCAACAGCGGGGGCGAGGGCTGGTCGATTCAAATGGCGACGCCGGATATCCTGGTCCAGGCCCGGGCGCTCAGCGAAGGCATGGCCCAGATGCTGCCCGACGGACCGCTGACGCTCAACGCCCGCGACAAGACCAGCGGCGAAGTGCTGGCCAGCGTGCCGCTGCCGGCGCCCGGCCAATACGGCATGATGAGCTACCTGCATGAAGGCCGGCAATACATCGTCGTGCAGATCGGCAGTTCGCGCACGGATTTCCCGGGCGCCCTGGTGGCTTACCGGTTGCCGAATTGAACAACAAAACTCGCCACCCGGTCATTCCTCGCGCAACGAAACGGAATGGAATCGCGGAATCTCTTCGCTTATGACGGAAAGCAATCAATTGTGACGGAAAACAATCAATTAAGGAGTTTGCAATGAGTTGTTCCAATCTCTGGCCGCGAAGCTTGGTCGCTTGCACACTGGCCCTTGCGACAATGTGCGCAGTGGCCCAGCAAACCCGCCTGCTCGAGCCGGAAGACCTGTTCGCGCTCAAATCCGTGGCCAATCCGGCAATCAGTCCCGATGGCGGCTGGGTCGCCTACACGGTAAGCACCACCAGCCTGGAAGAGGACAGCACCGAAACGCGCATCTGGATGGCTTCCACCAGCGACGATACCGTCCTGCCGATGACCGGCGCGGGTTCCTCGGCGAACAATCCGCAATGGAGCCCCGACGGCCGCTACCTGTCCTTCCTCGCCTCGCGGGACGAAGGCGAAACCCAGGTCTGGGCGCTGGATCGGCGCGGCGGCGAAGCCAATCCGCTCACCGACGTCGAGCAAGGCGTTTCCGATTACGCCTGGTCTCCCCAGGGCGACCGGCTGGTGCTGGTGATTCGCGATCCGGAAGAAGAGACCGAAGGCGAAGACGCGGAAGAAGAGCCCTGGGTGATCGACCGCTTGCAGTTCAAACGCGACTATGCCGGCTATCTCGACCGCCGCCGCACCCACTTGTACGTGCAGGACGTCGATCCAGCCGGGAAACCGGAGACCGTGCAAATCACGTCCGGCGACTATGACGATTCGGATCCGGTTTGGAGCCCCGACGGTCGCCTGATCGCCTTTGTCAGCAACCGCACGGAAGAGCCGGACGCCAACGACAACACCGATATCTGGGTCGTCTCCGCGGACAGCCCCGACGCCGGCGCGACACTGCTGCGCATCACCGACAATCCCGGCGCCGACGGTTCCCCCGCCTGGAGCCCCGACGGCAATTTCATCGCCCACACCAGCGTCATCGAACCGGAAATCATCTGGTACGCCATCGACCATCTGGCGATTTCGCCCGCCGGCGGCGGCCCGGCGCGGGTGCTCACCGAGCACCTGGACCGCAATATCGGCTCACCTCGCTTCTCCCCGGATGGCGGCGAAGTGCGCTTTGTACTCGAAGACAGCGGCGAACGCCATCTGGCGAGCATCGACACCAGCGGCGAGAATTTTCAAAGGCTCATCGAAGGCCCGCTGAGCTTGCGGGGCTTCTCGCAAAGCGACGACGGCCAAATCGCCAGTCTGGCAAGCGAGCCCCATTTGCCCGCCGAAGTGTTTTTTGGCGTCGGCAACGAGCGGCGGCAATTGACCTTCACCAACCAGCCCTGGCTCGATGAACTGCAACTCGCGGAAGTCGACAACGCCCAATTCGACAGCGCCGACGGCACCGAAGTGGAAGGATTCCTCTTCAAGCCGCCGGGTTTCGACGAGAGCTTCCGCTATCCAACCCTGTTGCGCATTCACGGCGGCCCGGTGGCGCAATACGATTTCGCCTTCAACTTCGAAGCCCAATTGTTCGCCGCCAAGGGCTATGTGGTGGTGCTGACCAATCCGCGGGGTTCCTCCGGTTACGGCCGCGATTTTTCCCACGCGATTTGGGCGGATTGGGGCGTGAACGACTACGAGGACGTGATGGCCGGCGTCGATTACGCCATCGCGCAAGGATACGCCGACCCGGACCGGCTCGGCGTCGGCGGCTGGTCCTACGGCGGCATCCTCACCAACTATGTCATCACCAAAACCGACCGTTTCAAAGGTGCCATCACCGGTGCCAGCATGGCGCTGTACCGCGCCAATTACGGCCACGACCACTACCAATACGAATGGGAAATGGAAGTGGGCCTGCCCTGGGAAAACGCCGAAGCCTGGGAGCGCATGTCGCCTTTCAACGACGTGGGGAACATCGTCACGCCAACACTGATCATGGGCGGCGAACACGACTGGAACGTGCCGATCCAGAATTCCGAACAGCTATACCAGGCGCTGCGGCGGCTGGGCGTGGAAACGCAGCTCGTGGTCTACCCCGGCGAATTCCACGGTTTCCGCAAACCCGCGTTCCAGCTCGACCGGCTCGAACGCTATCTGGCCTGGTACGAACAATACGTCAAATGAAGAATCCGCATCGGCGCCGCACCTGCCGGGGCAGAGCCTGCCTTGTGGATGCCGCACCTGCAGGGGCGCGGCATGCCTCGCCCGCGGACTGACTCGAACGGGAGAAACCATGCTTGCGAAACGACTGATTCCATACCTGCTGGCTGCTGTTTCGGCGCTGGCAGCGGCCGTCGCCAACGCCCAGGACACCCAACTGCTGGAAACCGGCGCCCAGCCCGGCACCCGGGACACCCGCCTGCTCGAACCTGAAGACCTGTTCAACATCCAATCCGTGGGCAGCCCGGAAATCAGTCCCAACGGCGCCTGGGTCGCTTACACTGTGCGCACCACCAGCCTCGAAGACGACAGCAGCGAAACCCGCGTCTGGATGGCTTCCACCCTGGACGATACGGCGCTGCCCATGAGCGGCCCGGGTTCTTCGGCAAGCAACCCGCAATGGAGCCCCGACGGCCGCTTCCTCTCGTTTCTGGCCTCGCGCGATGAAGGTCGAACCCAAGTCTGGGCGCTGGACCTGCGCGGCGGCGAAGCGCAACAGCTTACCCATGTCGAACAGGGCGTGAACGATTACGCCTGGTCCCCCGACGCGTCGCGGCTGGCGCTGGTGGTTCGGGACCCGGAAGAGGAAAACGGCGACGAAGCCCGCCCCTGGGTGATCGACCGCCTGCAATTCAAGCGCGATTACGCCGGTTATCTGGACCGACGACGGACGCACCTGTTTGTTCAGGACGTCGCGCCGGGCGTGGAACAGGCGCCGGTGCAAATCACTTCCGGCGACTACGACGATTCCCAGCCGGCCTGGAGTCCCGACGGCAGGCTGATCGCCTTCGTCAGCAACCGCAGCGAAGAACCCGACGCCAACAGCAACAGCGACATCTGGGTGGTGGCGGCGGACAATCCCGACGCCGGCGCCACCCTGCTCCAAGTGACGACCAATCCCGGATCGGATTACTCGCCGGCCTGGAACCCCGACGGCAGCCGGATCGCCCATGTCAGCGTAACCGAACCGGATCTCATCTGGTACGCCACCAGCCATCTGGCCGTCAGCGCGGCCAGCGGCGGTTCGACCAGGGTGCTCAGCGAACGCCTCGACCGCAATGTCGCCTCGCCCCGCTTCGCGCCGGACGGCGAAACCATCCTGTTCGTGCTGGAAGACAGCGCGGAAAGGCATCTTGCCAGCATGGACACATCCGGTGAGAACTTCACTCGATTGATCGACGGCCCCGTGAGCCTGCGCGGCTTTTCCCAAAGCGGCGATGGACAATTGGCGACGCTCATCAGCGAGCCACACTTGCCGGCGGAAGTGTTCCACGGAACCGGCGCCGAAAGGCGGCAACTGACCTTCAGCAACCGCGCCCTGCTCGATGAATTACAACTGGCGGAAGTCGAAAACGTGCAATTCGACAATCCCGGCGGCATCGAAATCGAAGGATTCATCGTCAAACCGCCCGGCTTTGACCCGTCCATGCGCTATCCAACGCTGCTGCGCATCCACGGCGGCCCGGTGGCGCAATACGATTTCGCTTTCAACTTCGAGGCGCAACTGTTCGCCGCCGAGGGCTATCTGGTCGTCATGACCAACCCGCGCGGCTCATCCGGCTATGGCCAGGATTTCTCCCACGCGCTGTGGGCGAACTGGGGCGTTCCGGACACCGAGGACGTCATCGCCGGCGTCGACCACGCCATCGAACTCGGCTACGCCGACCCGGACCGGCTCGGCGTCGGCGGCTGGTCCTACGGCGGCATCCTCACCAACTACGTCATCACCAAATCCAGCCGCTTCAAAGCCGCGATCACCGGCGCCAGCGAAGTGCTCTACCGCGCCAATTATGGCCACGACCATTACCAGCGCCAATGGGAAGCCGAATTGGGCCTGCCCTGGGAAAACATCGAAGCCTGGGAGCGCATCACACCGTTCAACGATGTCGCGAACGTGGTCACGCCGACGCTCATCATGGGCGGCGAACACGACTGGAACGTGCCCATCCAGAACTCCGAGCAACTCTACCAGGCGCTGCGCCGGCTCGGCGTGGAAACCCAGCTCGTCGTCTATCCCAACGAATTCCACGGCATCAGCAAGCCCGCCTTCCAACTCGACCGCCTCGAACGCTACCTCGCCTGGTACGACAAGTACCTGAAAGAAAGCCTTTGACAGCAGGGGGAGTTTTTCCGCCGCCATTGTTCCCAACCACAATCCTTGGCATGATTGGGTCCCTTTTCCCCGCCCGTCCCCGCCCGCGGGGCGCTCGCGGAAGACAATCGAGAGGAATGCGCAATGCGACAGTTGACAAGCATGTTGGCACGCCGGCTCTGCATGATTCTTGGCGTTATGGCCTGCGCCGCGCCGGCGCTGGCCCAGCAGGGCAACGCCCGGGGCCCGATTGGCGAAAGCCCCTATGACATCATCAGCGGTTGGCACCAGCCGTTCCAGGAAAGGGGCTTCGCTTTCGGCGGCAACTCCGGCGTGTGGGCCGAATCACCGGACCGCATCCTCATCGCCCAGCGCGGCGAGACGATTCTGCCCTACCCGGTACCGGAAGATTTTCCCGGCTTCGCCGGCGCCCTTGGCATCAATGTGCTGCGCGAGACCAATCGGCGCGCGTGGCAAAACTGCCTGTATGTGGTCAACGGCGACGGCGAAATGGTCGAAGTCTGGGATCATCTCGATTATCTTTGCGAAGGTTCCGACGGACCCGGCCCCCACCGCATCCGCATCAGCCCCTACGACCCCGAACAACGCATCTGGCTCATCCACGAGACTTTCCACCAGATTTACGTGATCGCCAACGACGGCAGCGAAGTGCTTGCCACCTATGGCGAGAAAGGCGTGATGGGGGATGACGAAACACATTTCGGTCGGCCCCAGGATGTCGCCTTCCTGCCCGACGGCCGCATCCTCGTCGCCGACGGCCTCGACAACCACCGCGTCATAATTTACGACAACGATATGAATTATCTGGGCGAGTTCGGCGGCTTCGGCACCGGGCCGGGCCAGTTCAACACCTTGCATGCGCTTGGCATCGGTCCCGACGGGCTGATTTTCGCGCTGGACCGCGCGGGTGGCCGGGTCAACGTCTTCCAGACCACGGACGATCCCGCCGAAGTCGAATTCCTGCGCGAGTTTCCGGGCTTGACCCTGCCGCTGGACATCATCGTCAACGAGGACGATATCTGGATCACCGATCTTGGGCCGCTGCGCTTCATCAACTTCGATTTCGAAGGCAACTACAAATACACCTGGCTGGTGCCGCCGGACCTGCCCGACGGCTACCTCGAAGTGCACACCTTTTCAGTGGATTCGGACGGCAATCTGATCGGCGGCGACAATCAATACGGCCGTTCGCAGAAATTCGTGCCCAAGCCCGACGCCGACCCGGAGTTGCTGATCGAACCGCCCTGGGTGGCGCGTTAGATCGCGCGGAGATTCTGCGACTCCGCCACGCTCCGCGCAGAATGACCAAGGGGGAAAGAGTGTCAGCCCGCGCGAAACTGCGAATTCGTTCCGCGCAGAATGACAGCGGGGGAAAGAATGCCAGTCCCCGCGAAACTGAAAGTACGCTCCGGGCAGAATGATAAAGGCGGAAAGAATGTCATTCTGCGCGAAGTCGCAGAATCTCCGTGGCCGGGAGCGAGGATTCTTTTCGACTAGGGCCTGACCCGGATATATTTTTGCAAATTGCGCGGAATCGGCTCGCCGCCGTACATGTTGCCGGCGGCGTCCACCGCGACGAATTCGGCGCCGTTGCCAAGAATGACGTGGGGGTCGCCCGGCGCGTACAGCACGAACTCATCGACCCAGCCAAGCTCGGCGTCGCCAATGCGGATACCCATCTCCCAACCGGGATTCTGCTCGACGTCCGATTCGGAATCGGCCACGTAAATGCGGTCATGCTCGTCGAAGAAGATACCGCTCGGCCGCCCGAACTGGGTCCATTGGCTGATGAAGTTGCCGTCCTGGTCGAATAGCTGCAAGCGGTTGTTGGAGCGGTCGCCAACGAAAATGCGGCCGCGTTGGTCCATGGCAATAGTGTGCAGCACACGGAACTCGCCCGGCGCGTAGCCGGTTTGGCCCCATGCCATGAGGAAATTGCCCTCGCGGTCAAATTTGACGACGCGGTTGTTGCCCGGTACGTAATGTCCATCGGCGACGAAGATGTCGCCGTTCTCGGCCACCACCACGTCCGCCGGCGACGTGAACTGGTTCTCGCCGTCGCCTTGCACGCCAGGCGTGCCCAAAACCAGCAATACTTCCCCCGTGGGGCTGAATTTGACGACCTGGTGCCCACGCATGTCGCCGTCGGGAATTCTCGCGTCGGCCACCGCGTCGGTGACGTAGATGTTGCCTTCGGCATCGACATCGATGCCATGGGGCCAAATGAACATGCCGCCGCCGAAACTTTCCACCACATTGCCTGCGGCGTCGAACTTGAGCACCGAGTCGAGATCGGAATCGAGACACTCGTCGCCAAAGCGTTCGCGGGCGGTGGCGTCGCAGCGCACCACAGCCCAGATATGCTCACCGTCGGGATCGACATCGAGGTCGCCCACGGCGCCCCAGGTGCGGCCGTCCGGCAAAGCGCCCCATTCCACATTGCGCCAGGGGTTTGGGTAGGGCTGCGCCAGCAGCGGCGCGGCGCAGACCAGCAGCAACAGCAGCGTTCCAATGCGGACGACAGGCGGGTTTTGCATGGCGGCTTTCCTCCGATCAATGTGTTTTCGGGCCAGCATGGCACTGTTTGCCGCCCGCTTCAAGCATTGCCGGCTCAGGCGGCGAGCCAAATCAGCAAGCCGACCGCAAGCACAATCCATTGGCTGAAACGGTCCTCGACGGCGAACAGCACCGGATCTTCATGGAGCCGGCCGGAGCGGGCCAGGATCCAGATGCGGCCGAGCAAAACCAGCAGCAAAGGACAAATCAGCCACAGCAGCAGCGGCGTGTCATACAGCCGCGTCGTTGCCGGCGCGTTGATGTACAAGGCGAACACGGCCACGGCCATCAAGCTCGCCAGGGCGCCGAGCGCGGACAGCAACGGTTCGTGGCTTTTGCGATAGGCTCTGCCGCTCACCGCGCCTTCCACCGCGGCTGGCAAGTTGACCAGTTCCGTCACCCGTTTGACCATGGCCAGGCCAAGAAAAAAGCAAAGCGAAAAGGCGATCAGGAAGTTCGTTGTGGAGACTTCGATAGCCTCGGCGCCCGCTATCACCCGCAAGCCGTACAGCAGCGCCAGCGTGGCGACATCAATGAGGAAAATCCGCTTCAACGCGAAACTGTACAGACAAGTGAGCAGCCAGTAGAAAAGCACCACGAGGCGAAAATCCGCCGGCAGCGGCGATGCAAACGCAACCAAAAAGGCCCCCAGCAACAGCAAGGGCGCCGCGGCCAGGGCCGCGGCCAAAGGCAAGTCGCCCGCCGCCAGGGGGCGCCGGCGCTTGGTCTGGTGCGCCCGGTCGTGGTCGAGGTCGAGCAGGTCATTGAGCAAATACACACTTGAGGCGCAGAGGCAGAAACACAGCATGCCGATGAAGGCTGCCAGCAGCAGGTCTGGCTGGGCCAGTTGATGGGACAGCACCAGTGGAATGAAAAGCAAGGTGTTTTTCAGCCATTGATGGGGCCGCAATGCGCGCCACAGCGCCGCGCCGGCGGGCGCGGGCGGGTCGAACCGCAAAGCCCCGGACGCGCCCTCGTCCAACTTGCCGCTGACCGATGGTCGGCAATTGACCAATACGGTCTGTCTGGCGCGAACCCAGATGGGAAGGTCCGCGCGCGAGTCTCCGGCATAGGCGAATGGCGCGCCCCGGCTCAATTGTTCGATGCGCCGCAACTTGCCCAGGGCCTTGAGATTGGTTTGCCCATCGCTGCCAATGGCCGCATTGAACAGCGCCAAATGCTCCGCCACGGCATCGGCATAGCGTTGATTCGACGCCGTGATCAAGGTCATGGCCCGCCCCGATTGCCGCTGTGCCTTGAGCCAGGCCAAAAACTCTTCGTTGTAGGGCAATTCGGCGGGGTCGATGGCAACGCGGCGCGCGAGCTGATGCTTCAGCCAGGCGCGGCCGCGCAGCAACCAAAAAGGAAGCAGGGCCAAATACAGCGGATTGCGCCGAATCAGCCGCAACATCGACTCGAACAGCAGGTCCGTGCGAATCAGGGTACCGTCGAGATCAACGAACAAATGCGTGCCCGCATCGACTGTCGCTTCCATCTCACCTTCCATGAAATCCATTCCTCATTACTCGCCGACATTTGGAATATAGCGATACAGCTTGTAACCGGGAAATTGAAAGTCACCTACTTCGGTCAATCGTTCTGGGTGATTTTCAAGCAAAGATGTAACGGCAAACTCGTAAATTCTTGGCGGCTGGCTTGCGAGGATGTAGTCCGGGATATGCCATTGCAGCCAACTTTCGTAATCGCCGTCCGCAACGAAATCTGCATTATACTCGCTTACCAAACCTAGCATATCGATTATCCTGCGTTTGGAATACCAGCCCACCGTACCTATCTCGGCCAATGCCACCGACGCTTCCGCATCCGTATTCTCAGCTATCCACAACCCGAATTGCTTGTAATCTTCACGCAAGGTCGAACCGTGCAACGCCAGGATTTTGGGCTCTTGCCAAGCCAGCAAAGCTGAAAAAAAACCTACACATATTATAAGGAAAGAAGTCCTGATAGAAGAAAAAAATTGTATATAAATCCAAAATATCCCCAACACTATCCAAGTCGAAAATATCGTGAAATAAATTGCGTAGTACCACCATTGGCTCGGAATATTAAACGTGACGAAGAATGATGTGTAAGTAAACAGAAATAAGAAGGAAACCATAAGGTATTGCCGAGCTTGTGGCAAGAATACTGCAAAAATGGATAGCACTACTAACAATATCGGAATCCAGTAATATCCGAGAAAGAGTAACTGACCGGGCTCCCCGAATCCGTACAAAAACGCTAGGAACAAATTTTCCAAAAACACATTTTGACCCCAGTCGCCCGAACTTCCCTGTGCAATTTTTGCAACTCCTGAAGTGGGCAGTATGGAACCAAAATAAATTGCATTGAACAAAAGCTGCAGGGAAACAACCAAGGTTGGTGCAATGAAACATCGATAGTCCGGCCATCGACGATTATAGATCCAAGAATTAAGCGCCATGGCCGGTACAAGGAAAACGGCTTCAGGCCTAGTAAGAATCGCCAGCGCCAGCCCGATCCCAAGCAAATCGAATTTGTCCTTGAAATAAAGGACAATGCAAAGTCCAACGATGAAGGTAAACAGACTGGTTTCCATTCCAAGATTAATATAGGTAATGCCGCTAGAGGCGGAAAGTAAAGTCACCAGAGCAGCGATTCGTGGATCAGCGACAATTGAGACCAATATCCTGTACGTCACATAAACCGTGCCCAAGGCCGCCAGCACCGATACCCACATGATGCCGACGCGCGCATCACCGGAAACAACCGCCGGTACAATAGACAACCAGGCGAAAAGCGGCGATGTTAAGCCATTAAC
Organism: uncultured Pseudohongiella sp.; assembly: GCA_965221015.1. Taxonomy (GTDB): domain Bacteria; phylum Pseudomonadota; class Gammaproteobacteria; order Pseudomonadales; family Pseudohongiellaceae; genus UBA9145. The sequence continues at coordinate 3,342,566 of OZ244859.1, forward strand.
ATACTCCCCTGGGTTGTACACTAGTCCATTACCCGTGATGAGGTTTTGCAAATAGCGCGCATAGATCAGGCTGTCATCGAGTTCGTGGCCGCGCAAAATGACTCCATTGACAGCGACAATAAGCAATGAAAACCCGACAATGAGGTTTGCCAATATTTGCGGTTTCATCGCAGTTAACCGCATTAATTCGACCACCGATGGATTTTGTTTTGCAGGAAAACGCGGTTTACCGCATACAATGTAATCACAGCATAGTACGGCGTGAAAAACCGATCTAGGCCAATCGTCAACGGAAACAGAGTCAGGAAGGCCAAGAACACTGGCAGGCAAAGAATACTGGCATCGCCCAATGAAATGCGCTCGGTCGGCCGCAATATAGCAAGAAAATTGCTCCGCCACTGTCCGGCCCAGGCGATAAGCCAGAGTAACAGGAAAAATGGCAACGCCGTGGAAATCATGATGCCCCCACCAAATAACCGTCTCATAGCGTCCCAAAGCACCGCGAAATAGGTTCTCAGCGTAAATGGTTCAGCGAAGGAGTTGATGTTAATCTGGGATTCAATCATCGTGTGGTAGAAAAGCCTCCACCAGTTGTGATCAAACGCTGCGCCAATTAAAACATAAGACAATACGGCAAGCGCCAAACCGCCGCTGTAGCAATAAAATTCTTTTGAGCGCAGCGGCTCGCCGCGGCGCCAATGGTTCCAGCACAACATCAACAATAGAGGCGCAACAAAAACCACGTTGTTGTGACGAACCCAAATCGAGAGACACATGAAGACCACAGCGGCGGTGGTCCACCTCCTCACCAGCAGGCACCAAAGCCCGGCGGTGACCACCAGGGCCGACAGGCAGTCCGGCACGGGTACCCGGCTCAAATCGTACAAACGGGCGCCAACGGAAAAAAGGATCAGCGTCAGCGCCGCCTGCGTGGGACCGGTAAAGTCACGAAGCCAGCGGTAGAGTAGCAGGCAGATAATCAAGCCGGGAATCATCGATAGCCAAATAATCGCTTCTATGGGGTTGACTCCAGTCGCCGCCAATCCGCGAATAAGCAGCACGTACAGCGGCTTGATCTCGTACATGCTAAGCTGACTGGCGAAATTTTCCGGGCTGGCGTACATTGCGGACGCGTAGGCACCACCAAGCAAAGCATCGAACTGTGCCGCCGCAAGGGAATTACGCAGCAGGTCGTAGGTGCCGACGTGAATCTCCGTGACGTCGTTGGTGCCGAAGGAGAATGTCGTTGCCACGTAGGGAACAAGGTCCCACGTGTAAATTGGATTGGTCAGCGCCAGCCAAGCGATTATCGCCAGGTGCGCCCCCACCAACAGTCTTGCCAGCCAAGAATTGAGTTGCCCAGCTTGTTTTGTAAACATGTCTGCCATTGAACGAACCGCGCCCGTTTGCGCTTTGCTTGCGGCCATTGCGGCAACCGTTGCGTACCACGCCTGGTTGCAAGCGCCAATTTCCATTGAGGGTGGCCACCCATACGATGCGCAAGCCTACTACACTATGGCGCAACAGGTTGCTGCGGGCGATCCGGTCTCCAGCTTGCGGCCCTTCAGCTACCGAATCGGTTTGCCTTGGCTTGTGGGAACCTTGTTCCCATCCGACATCATGTTCGGCTTCCGGCTGATCAATCTTACCTTCGCCATCGCCACGCTGGCTGTGCTCTACCTGTTCCTTCGCGGTTTTCGGCTGCGTCGCGACACCTGCTTGCTTTTGTTGTTGCTGTTTGTCTGCGCACCCCAGTCGCCGCTGCGTTTCGTCCACTATATTCCAGCCTATACCGACCCACCGGCGCTTTTTTTTGTCGTTTTTCTGCTATATCTGACCCAAGCGGTGGAGCATCTCGATTTACGCTGGAGCATTGTAGTCACCACGATTACCGTCATCGGAGTCCTGTTCCGCGAGATCGCCATCTGCGGCGCGATGGTATTCGCGTTTGAAAAATGCTTCAGAGTGCGTTCTAGCGCCCCTTTCCTCATGCTGCGGTCCAAACGAAATTTCAGCCTGTGCTTGCCCCCTCTAGCGCTCGCGGCCGTGACATTGGCGCTATTGCATTCGCGCATCGAGGGCACCGGCGAATACCACTATCTGCAACAAATGGTGGGTGTTGTCAGCGGACTGGCGCGGCAACCCGACATTCTGGCGCTCTCCTGGCTAACCGCCTTCGGTGTGATTCCCCTGGTTTTGTTGCTTGCGGCACGTCGAACACTGAGCGCTTTTCTTGCGGAGAATCAAGCCGTCGCGGTTTTTTTGCTGGGTTCCGCGGTGCTGGCGCTGATTGCGGGATTCCATACCGACCGAATTGTGTTCTGGTCTTTCCCGGCGGTATTGCTTTTGTTTGGGGTATTTCTCGAACGCCATCCCCACACCACCGCACCCTTAGCCCACAAGCTGGCGCTGTTTCTCCCGTTGGCGCTCGCGCAGATGCTGGCATTTAGAATTTGGCTGCCGATTCCAGATGATCCGCATGGGGAACTTTTCAACCCTGGCGCTCCGCCCCTATTGTTGTTGTCCGCTTATGGCGATGTGACCCTCGGTCATACCTATGCCTCCACCTTGCCCGAAGGGTCCCGGCTCGTCTTACTCGGCCAATATCTTGCTGTCTTGGTCTACTTCGGGATTGTTTTGCGCTGGATGGGTGGGCGAAAATCTCCCAGCGCTTGAATATTGCTGAAACAGGACATTGGACCTTTGAACCAGACTGGATTGCGCCCTGAAGCGGTGGCTTCGACCAACCGGGCGTTCTTGCTTGGGCTGTTTTGCATCGCTGGCGCGACACTGATGCTGGAAGTGCTCAACACACGGCTGCTGTCGGTCGTGACCTGGTACCACCTGTCGTTCTTCGCGGTATCGATGGCAATGTTCGGCATGGCGGCCGGGGCGTTGCGGGTGTATTTGTGCGCGCGGGATTTCACGCCGGCCAATGCGTTCGACAATCTCTACCGCTATTCGATCTACTTCGCCGCGAGCGCCATCATCAGCCACTTGGCGGTTATTTTCACACCGCTCGACCTCAGTGATGGATGGACCGCCCTTGGCGCGGCGAAAATGGCATTGATTACCGCGGCGGTGGCGATCCCTTTCTTTTTCAGTGGTGTGGTGATCACAGTGGCCTTGACTCAAGTGCGGGGCAACAGCGGGCGGATCTACGCGGCCGACCTTGTCGGCGCGGCCTTGGGCAGCATTGCCTGTCTGCCATTGCTCAATGCGCTTGATGTAAGCAGCGCCACTTTCATCGCCGCCGCCATCGCGTTGTTTGCGGTCTGTTTGTTCCATTTCGCCCGCGGCGGCGCTCGACCCTTGCTCTGGACCGCGGCTGGCGCGGCGGTGATCCTTGCCGCGATTGCAAATCACTCCAACCCGCAGGGCTTGCGCGTGTTCTTTCCCAAAGGGACTGCGGTCTCTTACGAACCGGGCACCCTCGAATACTGGACCATCCATGGCCAAGTGCTGGTTTCTCCGACCATAGAGGCGGGACCATTCTTCTGGGGTCCGGGAGAAGGCGCTCCGGTGATCGCGGGAATGCGGGGCCAGGCGATGGTGATCGACGGCGAAGCCGGCACCGCGCTGACACACTGGAACGGCGACCGAAGCAACTTGGACTGGGCACGGTTCGATGTGACCTCGCTGCCCTATCACCTGCGTCCCGGCGGCGACGTCGCCGTGATTGGCGTCGGCGGCGGCAGAGACATTCTCACGGCGCTGTGGGCGGGCAGTTCGAAAATCACGGGCATCGAAATCAATGCCGCGGCTTTGCGGGTATTGCGAGAGGACCGCCGCGAGTATGCGCGCCTCGACGAACAGCAAGAGGTCGAATTGGTTCACGACGAAGCGCGTTCGTTTCTGACGCGCTCGCGGGAGAGTTACGACATAATTCAGATGTCGCTGATCGACACCTGGGCCGCCACCGGCGCCGGCGCCTTCACACTGTCCGAAAATGGCTTGTACACCGTTGAAGGCTGGCAAGTCTTTCTCGACCAACTAAAGCCCAACGGCCTGTTCAGTGTTTCGCGCTGGCACTCCGAAGATTCGTTGTCGGAAACCAACCGGCTGATTTCCCTTGCGGCGATGACGCTGCTCCGCCGTGGTATTGAGCGGCCAAGCGAACATATCGCCTTGCTTTCGCGCTTGTCAGTGGCCACTTTGATCGTTTCGCCGCAAGCGCTGCGGCCCATGGATATTGAAACCATGGAAAAGGTGGCCGCGGAGTATGGATTCACCATACTTCATTCGCCCACGCGGCAAGCTTCGGAAAACCTGATCCGCGAGCTGCTGGCCGCCACTGACGAGGAGCAATTGCTAGCCGCCAGCGAACACCCGCAACTGGATTTTTCGCCCCCAACAGACAGCCGCCCTTACTTTTTCAACATCCTCAAGCCCGCCGCGCTGTTCAGCGGCGGTTATGATTCTGAAAACCTGGGTATTGTCGCCCGGGGGAATCTGCTTGCCACCCATACCTTGTTGCTGCTTTGCGGGCTGGCGCTGGCGGGCGTTTTGCTCGTAATCCTCATTCCGCTGCTGATTGCTGGCAAGCCGCCAATGCCGCGTCGCGCCTTCTCCAGCGGCCTGCTCTATTTCGCCTGCATTGGCATTGGATTCATGATGGTGCAGATTCCGCTGATGCAGCGCTTTTCGGTCTACCTTGGGCATCCGGTTTACGCTGTGGCGGTGTTGCTGTTTTCCATGATTCTCGCCGCCGGCGTCGGCAGTTTTCTATCCGACCGAATCGAAGTCCGCCAAAGCTCGCGCTGGACCTTGCTGCTTCCCGCGACGATTGTTGCGTTGCTGGGCATGATCTATGGACTCGCCGGGTCATTGATTGATGCGACCATTTCCCAAGGCCTGCTGGCTCGTTGCCTGATCGTAATCATCCTGATCAGCCTGCCGGCCCTGCCTATGGGCATGTGTTTTCCCCTCGGCCTGCGCCTGCTGCGTGAACATTCCGAGCATTGCCTGCCCTGGATGTGGGGTATCAACGGCGCCACCGGCGTCCTCGCCAGCGTTTTCGCTGTCGCGATTTCGATGTGGAGCGGCATCAACACGAGCTTGCTCGTCGCCATTGCCTGTTACGCCTTGCTTGCCCTGCCCGCCACCCGCCTGCAAGCAAGCTTGAATTGACGCGGCCGCGCCGAGCGCCAATCAGCCGTAGCCCGCGCCCCGCGCGCCCACGTAAACCGAGTACAGCGACTGGCTGGCGGTCATGAACAGGCGGTTGCGGCGGGCGCCGCCGAAACAGACGTTGGCGCAGACTTCCGGCAGGCGGATGATGCCGATGGTCCCGCCATCGGGCGCGATCACTTGCACGCCGGGCCGGGCGCCGGCCCAGACATTGCCGTCGACGTCGCAACGCATGCCGTCGGCGGAAGTGCGATTGCCCGTGGTGGGGTCGACGAGTTCGGCGAACACACGGCCGTTGCGCAGGTTTTCACCGTCCACGTCCCACACGCGGATGTCCCTGCCGGCGCCGGTGTTGGCGACGTAGAGCAAGCTGTAGTCCGGCGAAAAGCAGAGGCCGTTGGGGGCGTCGATTTCATCTGTCACGCGATCGATGCGGCCGGACGCGGCGTCGACGCGGTAAACCGACAGCGGCAGTTCCTGGTCCGCGCGGAAACCTTCGTAGTTGCCGCGGATGCCGTAGGGCGGGTCGGTGAACCAGATGCCGCCGTCGGGATGCACGGCGGCATCGTTGGGCGAGTTCAGCGGGCGGCCTTCGAAACTGTCGGCGATGACGGTGACCGAGCCATCGTGTTCGTAGCGCACCACGCGGCGGCCGCCGTGTTCGCAAGAGATCTGCCGACCCTGGGCATCGAATGTATTGCCGTTGCTGTGCCCCGAAGGGTCGCGGAAAACGGTCACACGACCGTCGTCTTCGAGCCAGCGCAATTGGCGGTTGTTGGGAATGTCGCTCCAGACCAGGTAGCGGCCGACGCCGCTCCAGGCGGGACTTTCCGCCCATAACGTGTCGGTGTGCAAGCGCTGGATCGGTGTATTGAACAGCACGTAGCGAGAAAAACGGCTGTCGAGGGCGACCAGGTCCGGGTCGGGATAGCGCAGGGGCGTTTGGCCCGACCAGTCCCTTGGCGCGGCGGGCGGCAGATCCTGCTGGCCCCTGACCAGGGCGGGCAGCATGGCGGCGCCGGCCAGCGCGGTGCCAAGAAAGTTTCGTCGATTCATCAGCTTGCCTCCTGAATTGGGGACGCCTCCGCGGTCGGCGATAAATGCTGCGACTTCGCGCGGCATGGCAGGCGAGCCCGCGTCATGGCAGGTGGATTCCGCTCACAGGGGAATCGATTTCAGCGAAGGCTTGGTGACCTTGCCCATGGCGTTGCGCGGCAGGGCGTCGAGGCGCTTGACGTGCTTGGGAATCTTGTAGGACGACATGCGCTCGTTGCACCAGCTCTTCAGCGCCGCGTAATCGAGTTCGGTTCCGCTCTTGGTCACGATGAAGGCGGTGACCGCCTCGCCCCAGACTTCGTCTTCGGCGCCGATCACCGCAACTTCGGCGATGTCCTCGTGGGTCAGCAGCACACCTTCGATTTCCAGCGCCGAGAGCTTGTAGCCGCCGGATTTGATGATGTCCACCGAAGTGCGGCCCATAATGCGGTAATAGCCGTCTTCGATCACCGCCATGTCGCCGGTGCAAAACCAGCCGTCGACGAAGCTTTTGCGGGTGGCTTCCTCGTTGCCCCAGTATTCGAGAAAGACATTTTCGCCCTTGATGCGGATTTCGCCCGGATTGCCTTCGCCCGCCACGCTCTGGTGCGATTCATCGAACAATTGCACTTCGACGCCGGGCAGCGGCTGGCCGACATAGCCGGCGCGGCGCTCGCCATGATAGGGGTTGGAAATTCCCATGCCGATTTCGGTCATGCCATAGCGCTCGAGCAGCACCTGGCCGGTCAGGTCGCGCCATTGCTCGAACAATTTCACCGGGCAGGCCGCCGAGCCGGAGATGTTCAAGCGCATGGCCTTGAAGCCGGCGCAAACCGCTTCGACCTGTTTCGGATCCTGCTGCTCCAAATATTGGATCAGCTTGACGTACACGGTGGGCACAGCCATGAACACGTTGTATACACCCGCCGCCACTTCCGCGGTGACTTTGGGTATGTCGAGTCCGGCGAACAAATGCACCCTGGCGCCCGCCCACAGCCCGCAGCTCAGTATGTTGATGATGCCGTGGATGTGATGCAGCGGCAGGAACAGGGGAATCACGTCGTCTTCGGTCCAGCACCAGGCGTCGATCAAGGTGGTGATTTGGGCGTGGATGGTGCGGTGGGTGCTCACCGTGCCCTTGGGTTTGCTCGTCGTGCCGCTGGTGAACAGCATCATGGCGCGGCGCCCGGGGTCGATTTCGGGCAATGCGCCCGGCGCCTCGGCAAGCACTTCGTCCACGGTCAACAAAGCGATGTCCAGCGAATCGCACAACTCGCGCAATTCCGCGGATGCCCCGGCCCCGGCGAACATGCGCGTGACCCCGGCGCTGCCAAGATAATGATCGAGCTCCGCGACTGCCGAGGCCACGTTCAGCGGCACGGCGATGCCGCCGGCGCGCCAGACCCCGTGCATGCAGGTGACATAATCCAGGCTCGCCGGCAGAAAAAAGGCGATGCGTTCCTCGGCCAGGTCGTCCTTGCCGTCGAGCAAACCGCTGGCGAATCGATCGATCCGCGCGTTGACTTCGCTGTAGGAATAACTTGCCGCACCGTCAACCAGGGCGATTCGCGCGTTGCCTTCGGTCAAATGGGAAAATGCTTGCTGAGACATGTCGCACCCGCCTGTATGGTTCAAAACAAACGCCGAGAAATTTGCCGCCGGGCAATCCGTTCCGCGGCGGGATTGAATCCGCCCGATTCGTTAAAACAAAGCCTCCACCAGGAAAAACAGCACCGAGGGACCCAACAGGCAACCCACACCGGTATAGAACGTGGCCGTCATCGCGCCATAGGGCACCAGTTTCGGATCTGTTGCCGCCAATCCCGCGGCGACGCCGCTGGTGGTTCCCATAAGGCCGCCGAACACCATCGCCGACTGCGGGTTGTCCAGGCCAATGTAGCGCGCCACCAGCGGCGTGCCAATCATGACCAGGATCGACTTCACCAACCCCGCCGCCACGCTCAAGGTAATCATCGCGTCGGAGGCGCCAATGGCCTCGCCGGTAACCGGCCCGACAATATAGGTAACCGCGCCGGCGCCGATGGTGGTGACTTCGGTCGGGTCGGTGTAGCCGAACGCCACCGCCACCGCCGCGCCCACCACGAACGAGACGATAACGCCGGCGAATATTGAGATCACCCCCGCCAGGCCGGCCTTCTTCAACTCGCTCAATTGCGCGCCGAAAGCCGTCGCGACGATGGCGAAATCGCGCATCATGCCGCCGCCCATGAGGCCAATGCCGCTGAGCAGGGCGAAATCCGCCACGCCGCGGCTGCCGCCGGTGGCGACACCGCCATACCAGGCCGCGAGCAGGCCAGCGGCGATGGCGATGGCCGAGCCGTGGATGCGGCCGGCGGTGAGTTTGTTCGCGAGCAGGTAGGAAAGCCAGATCGTCACACCGACGACGGCAAAGGCGACCACAAGGTTGTTGCGGACAAATACGGTTTCCAGCAAATCGATCATGAGGCGGCATCCTTCCCGGGCGCGCCGCTTTCCGGCGCCGCGCCGATCTTGCTCAGGGCGGGAACCAGGGCGAAACTGACCGCCACCGCGGCCACACCCGCGACCAGCGCGAGCACGCCGCCGTCAAGCGCCGCGGCGACATTCTGCTGCGCGGCCATGGCGACGACAATGGGGATGTACATCGCGCTCCAGAACTTCACGCCGGTACCCGCCGCGCCTTCGGTCAAAGCGCTGAATCGTTCGGAATTGCAGGCCAGCACCAGAAAAAGCATGGCGATGCCCACACCGCCGACGTTTGCTTCCACCCCCAGAACGATTCCAAGCCCTTCCCCGATCAACATGCCCGCCACCAGGCAGGCGGAAAGCAGGGCGACACCATAGATAATCATTGTGCGTTCCTTTTTCGTCCCTTTTTCGGTCTTGGGCCGACAGCCCGGCCACCGTTCGCGCCGATAATATGACGCGCCCGCCGGCTTCGCAATCCAGGAAGCAAATTTGAAAGCCAACCTTGACTGGCGCAATGTTTGTGTTAGTTTGCACTTCAAGGATACATCATGAGTAAGCACATGAGTCAGGCCACGTTTACTTTCCGCGTCGACCAGCAACTGAAAGCCGAGTTCGCTTTGGCGGCAAAGTCCATGGACCGCAGCGGTGCGCAATTGCTGCGGGATTACATGAGGGAAACCGTGCGCCGGGGCAGAGAAGCTAAGGATTACGACGCCTGGTTTCGGCGGCAAGTGACGGCGGGGTTGAATTCGGCGGGGAGCGGCAACGACATGGTAAACGGGGAAGTTGAATCCTTGTTTGCCAAACGCAGGGAATTGCTGCGGCGCAAATTGATTGAATCCACGTGAGATTGGTTTGGTCACCGGAAGCGCTCGCAGACCGGGCAAGCATTTTCGATTTCATTGAATCGGATAATCCCGCGGAAAGGCTTCCGCATTCGCTGAAATCACCCCTGATTGGCGGGAACCAGCGTCCTTGAGTATGGAACAGGAGTTGCCTGGTTTGGGCCGGGCTTGAAAATTGCGCGTATACCACTCGAATCGGCTTGAAGCGCTGGCCAAGGAATTGGCCGGGTTGCTGAAGTCCGAGCCCGCCGAGCCGTTCACTCCGGAACGCATCGTCGTGCCGCAGCAGACCACGGGCCGCTGGCTGCAACTCGAGCTTGCGCGCGAATTGGGCGTTTGCGCCAACATCCAGTTTCAACAGCCCGCCGAATTCGCCTGGTCGATGCTGCGTTGCGCCATCCCCTCCCTGCCGCCGAATCGTGAATTCACCCCGGATGTCCTGCGCTGGCATTTGTTCGCGTTGCTGCCGGAATTCTGCCGCGGCGAGGATGCCGCGGCGGCGCGGCGGTTTCTCGCCGACGGCGACGCGCGCAAACGCTTCGAACTCGCCGACAGACTGGCCGGCGTCTTCGACCGCTACCTCAACTTCAGGCCGGATTGGATCCGCGATTGGGAGAATGGCGCGACACCCCATTGGCAGGCGCGGCTATGGCGAATGCTGATGGAAAAAGTTTCCCAACAGCACTGGGTCCACGCCCAGCAAGCCCTCGCGCGCGAAATCGCCCGGGGTGCGCGCCCGCGGGACTGGCCGCGGCGGGCGTTCGTGTTCGGCGTCACCGCGCTGTCGCCAAGTTATCTGCAATTGCTCGAGCAGCTCGGCGGCGGCATCGAATTGCATGTTTTCCTGTTCAATCCCTGCCGGGAATATTGGGGAGACATTCTTTCCAAACGTCAGATTTTCTACCGCGCCCGCGGCGATACGGCCGACGAGCAGCATCTCGAAGAAGGCAACGAACTGCTTGCCGCCTGGGGGCGGGGCGGGCGCGACACCTTCAACGCGCTGATCGGCGGCGGGGAAGAACAAGAATTTTTCACCGAGCCGAAGGCGGGCAGCGCGCTCGCTGCCGTGCAAAACGATGTGCTGGAACTGCGCGACGCGGCCAATGCGGCGAAAGAAAATGCCACGGCGGTGGATGATTCGCTGCAGATCCATTGCTGCCATTCGCCGATGCGCGAAGCCGAAGTGCTGCACGACCGCTTGCTCGCCCTGCTTGAAACCCACCCCGACATCGAGCCGGCCGACATTCTCATTCTCACGCCGGACCTGGCGCGTTATGGCCCATTGATCGCGGCGGTTTTCGAAGCGGAAGCGCGCATACCCGTCTCCTTGTCGCGGCACCAGGCGGCGGATTCGCCAACCTTGCGCGCGTTCTTCGAGTTGCTGGCCCTGCCCGGCACGCGCCATGGCGTCGAAGCCGTGCTCGCGCCGCTCGATGCGCCGGCGCTGCGGGCGAAATTCGGCATCGACGAAGACGCGCTGCCGGCGCTTCGCGACTGGGTGGGGCAAGCGGGCATCCGCCGCGGCGTGGCGCCGGTAGCCGACGCGCAGTCGCCGGCAATGCTCGCGCCAATCCAGGCGCTGACGCCAGGCCGCGGCGACATGTCGCTCGCCGGCGGGCAGACCGCGGCGGTGCCGGGCAACACCTGGTGCGAAGGCTTCCATCGCCTGCTCATGGGCTATGCCGGCGGCGATTCGGACACGCTCGTGCTGGGCGTGGCTCCCTGTTCGCCGCGCGGTGAAGGGGGTTTCGATGTCGGCGAAGAAGATTACGCCACAATGGGGCGATTCATCGCCTATTGTTCGCGAACGTTTGAGCTTGGGACGAGATTCGCCCAGGCCCGCGGCGCGCGGCAATGGCGGGAAGTCTTGCGCGGGGTCGTGGACGATTTCTTCGACGACGGCGCCCCCGGCGCCTTCCGCGAATTCGACGCCGCGCGCGCGGCCGCGGACGAAGTGGGCGAGATCCGGTCGCTGATCGACGAATTCGCCGGCCAGGCCGGACGGGCCGACGGCACAATATCGTTTGCTGTGGTGCGACAGGTGCTAACGCAAATGGCGAGCGGACCCGCAACGGGTTCCGCCCGGCTCGCCGACGGCGCCACCATCGGCGCCCTCGCGCCGGGCCAGGTGCTTCCGGCAAAAATCGTCTGCGCGGTGGGCATGAACGGCGATGGATTTCCGCGCAGCCCGCCGCGCCACACTTTCGATCTAGTGGAGCGGGACACCCGCCGCCCGGGGGACCGCGACCTGCGGCACGAAGACCGCTACGTTTTTCTCGAAGCCCTGCTCGCGGCGCGCAGCGCATTCCTGGTCAGCTACAGCGGGCGCAACCAGCGCGACGATTCGGAAATTCCGCCTTCGGTGCTGGTCGATGAGTTGCGCGACTACCTGCGCATACGCTTTCCCGGCGCCAGAACTTCGGAACACGCGCCGGCAACAAAAGCCGGTAAACAGGACGAGCAAACGGATGTTGCGCAAAGCGACGGAAAAGAAGTCGAGCAAAAGGAAGTATTCCTGCACCAGCATCCGCTGCAAGCCTTCAGCGCGCGCTACTTCTCCGGCGAACCCGGGTGGTTCAGCTACTCCCAAAGCATGCGCGATGCGGCGCGGATTTTGCGCGGCCAAGACTACAGGCACGACCCGCCGAATCGGTTCGCGAAGAAACTTCGGGAGCCCGAGGCCGCGCGGCGAACAGTGAGTCTGAATGAGTTGCAAAAGTTCTTCGCCGAACCCGCCACCGCGTTTCTCAAGGAGCGTTTCGGCATCCGCCTGGGCAGGGAAGAGCGGGCGCGGGCCGAAGTCGAAGCCTTGCAACTCGACAATCTCGAGCAATGGGCATTGCGCAGTGAAATTCTCCGGCGAACGGGTGGCGCGGACGCGCCCGAGCAAGGGGCCGGGGGCGCGGACCCAGACCAAGTCGAAAAATTGCTGCGCAAGCGGGGCGGTTTGCCCCATGGCAGTTTCGGCGAACTGGCCTACCAAACTTCCAACGCGCAAGTCGCCGCGCTGAGTGAATTGCTGCGCCCGCATCTTGAGACGTTGCGGGCGAAACCGCAGCCGTTCGATGTAAATATCGGCGATTTTCGCCTCACCGGCGTGTTTCCCCACGTCGGTCCCGACCATTTGGTTTGTTGGCGAGCCGGCAGTTTGCGCGCCGAACACAAAATCTCAATCCATCTTCTGCAATTGGCCTGGATCGCGGCGGGCAATGAAGCGCTCCCCGCATTAACCATTTACCTGGAAAAGGGGGTGGCGAAACAAAAATTGATTTCCGCGCCCAACCCTAAAATCGCCAAACTTGAACCGTGGTTGGAGCATTGGTGGGGCGGCCTGTCGCAACCCTTGCGGTTTTTCCCCGAAACCTCTCTCTGCTATGCCGAGAAAGTCGCCAAACAAGATGCCAACGAAAAATCCGACAGCGCGATTGAGGCTGCGGAAAAAACCTGGCTTGGCAGTGAATTTTCACCAGTGACGCCGGAAAGCGAAAAACCGGGCAACCGCCTCGTCTGGGGTCTGGCGGCGCCGCGCGAGGTGCTCAACGCGGATTTTGAGAAGCTCGCAAACAATTTGCTGATGCCCCTGGCGTCCGGAGGACCCAAATTGTGAGCGCGGAAACTTCGCCGACGCCACTCGACACGCCGCTTGGCGGCGGCCGCACGCTGATCGAGGCAAGCGCCGGCTCGGGCAAAACCCGGGCCATCACCACCCTGGTCGCCCGGCTGATTGTCGAGGCGGACCTGAGAATCGAGGACATCCAGGTCGTCACTTTCACCAATGCGGCCACGGCGGACTTGCGCAAGAAAATTCGCGAGACGCTGAAGACGATTCAGGATGTCGAGCGGAGTTCGCCTTCCGAGGGTCAAAATCAGCCGAAGCAACCGCAATCCGACAAATTCGATCAGGCCAGGGAATTGCTGGGCAAATGGAAGTCCGCCGATCAGCCAGACCACGCGCAGATCAGGGAACGCATCAATGGCGCCCTGCTCGAGATTGACCGCGCCAATATCTGCACGATTCACAGTTTCTGCCAGAAATCGCTGACCGAGTTCGCGTTCGAAACCGGCTTCCCGTTCGGGTTCGAGTTGAGCGGCGAAGGCACCGGCATCGTGGAAGGCGTCGTCGGCGACATTTGGCAGCGGCGGTTCAAGGATTGCTCCGCGGCCCTAGCCAGCCTGGTTTTGGCATCGGGCGGCGACTCCCCGGCGCAGCGCCGGAACAGCTTCCTGCCCGAAGCATTGGCCCAATGGTTCGGCGGGATTCGCTCGCGGCAATTCCACCAGGTCAAGGGAGCGCCGGAAAGCCGGATCGAACCTGGGGAGCGCGAGCGGGCCCTGATCTCGGTGCTCGCGCAAGTGCGGGATTGCTGGGGCAAAAAAGGCGGTAAGTTTTGCCACATCCTGCGCGAAGACTCCGCCCTGAACAGAACCAAATACAACAAATCCACAGCCAGGAAGAAGCTGGCCGAGATCCAATTGATCCTGTTCTCGCACGAATTGCCCCGCGACCTGGAGCGTCTCGAAGCACTGGCTGAATGGTTCGGCGCGAATCGACTTCTCAACGGGGGCTGTAAAAGGGGACACCCACCGCCACAAAGTCCCCTTTTCGAAGCATTCGATTCGCTTTCCGCAGCCTGTTCGGAGCTTTCCCAAGCCTACCGCGGCTGGCTGGCCCAGGTCCGCCGCGAACTGATCGACACAGCCGGCGCGGATATCCGCCAAGTCGTTCGCGACGAAAGAACCCTGGCCTATGACGATTTGCTCATCGAATTGCGCGATGCGCTCGCGTCGGGTCCATTGGGCGAGCGGCTCGCGGAAACCCTGCGCCGCCGTTTCCCCGTTGCGCTGATCGACGAATTCCAGGATACGGACCCCACCCAGGAGCAAATCTTCGCCAGAATCTACGGCAATGCCGCCTCAAGTGACGACAGCGGCCAAGCCGGGGCGAGCGAGCGGCCAACCGAGTCCGGAAATTCGAAGGCCAGCGAATCCGGCCAGCCCAATTGCGCGCTATACCTCGTTGGCGACCCGAAACAGTCGATTTACGAATTCCGCGGCGCCGACATCTTCGCCTATTTGAAGGCGCAAAAAACGTCGACTACAGGTTTGCTGCTAGCGCACAACTGGCGCTCCACGCCGGAATTGGTGGGCGCCGTCAACGCCGTGTTCAATGCGCCGCTGGCTTTCACGATTCCCGAAATTCGCTTCCATGGGGCAATTCCCGGCCGCGAAGACCCACCGCGGCTGATGATAGAAGGCAAAGCCGAGCCGGCGCTAAGCTTTTGGCTGTCCGAGGAAAAACAAAGCAACGACAAAATCAACGAGGTCGTCGCCGGAAAAACCGCCGACGACATAGTTCACCTGCTCAACCTGGCCCAAGAAGGCAAGGCGAAGATCGGCGAAAAAACGCTGAAAGCTTCCGATATCGCCGTGCTGGTTGCGCAACGCGTCCAGGGCCGGGCGGTCGCCAACGCCCTGCGCGAGCGCGGCGGCAAAAGTGTGGAAATCGACAGGTCCAGCATTTTCGCAACCCGGGAGGCGGAACAACTGCGCCGTTTGTTGCTCGCACTCGCCCAGCCGCAGCGCCAGGATTACCAGCGCGCCGCGTTAACCGGTGACTTGTTCGGCCTGGACAGCGGCCAACTGTTGGACTTGAACGAGGACGATGACTATTGGAATGAATGGAGCGGCAGATTCGGCGAATGGCGCAAAATTTGGCTTAGCCTGGGTGTGGGCGCGATGCTGCGCCGGATCATCGACGCAAGCCATGGCGCCGGCAATCTGCTGCGCCAGGCCGACGGCCCGCGCCAACTCGCCAACTGGCACCACTTGACGGAACTGTTGCAGGAGACCGAAACGCAAAACCGCTTTTCTCCCGCCGGCGTGCTTGCCTGGCTGGGCCGAAGGATGGTTGAACAAGACGGCGCACGGGACGAACAACGGGAGGAATATCTGCTGCGCCTGGACAGCGACGAGGATCTGGTCAAGATCATGACGATTCACGCAAGCAAGGGATTGGAATTCCCCGTGGTTTATGTCCCGTTCGCCTGGTACACAAAATCCAAAAACGACAAGCCCGACCAGCCCATCATCCATCACGTCCGCGAAAGTGGCGAGTTCCCCGCGATTCTCGACCTTGCCCCGGACCAGGACAGCCGGGAAAAGCGCCGGCTGGAAGAATTCGGTGAATCGGTCCGGCATCTTTACGTGGCGCTGACCCGCGCCGAGAAACGCTGCGTCGTGGCCTGGACCCGCGCCAAGAAAATTGAAGGCAAGGAACTGCCCCCCCTCGCCTGGCTCCTGCACAGAAATCCGCAAGCGGATGCGGAACTGATCGAGGCAGCCGCGGGCGGGCAGTCAGATAGCAGTCCTGAAAGCACTCCTGAAGGCAGCGCCGCCGTACCCGAATCCGTCGCCGCCGCCATCAGGCAAACAGAGTCGGAGTTCGCCAACAAGAGTTGGGCTGAACTCCGGGCCGATATCGAAGCGCTGGCCAACAAGTCGCCCCAAGCTATTGAAGTACAGAACATTGCCAGGAACTCCAAATTCACTGACGCCGTCGCCGCTAAATCGCCGGCGGCGGAGCTCCAATGCCGCAAATTCCAGCGCCCCATCCACCGCCTCCGGCAAATGACCAGTTTCACCGCCTTGACGGCGAACCAGGCCGCCGCAGCCGGGCCGCCGGCCGCGGCGGAGACGGCGGCGCGGGATTACGATGAATCCACCGGCAGCGTAGCGGTCGAAACCGAAGAGCGCGGGCGCGGAGAATCGGAAGAGCCATTGAACGCTTTCACTTTCCCCCGCGGCATCAAGGTTGGCACCTGCCTGCACGGGATTTTCGAAACCTTGATGGCGGAGCCCGGTCGCGATGCCGGCAAGGTCTGCGCGGAGCAAATGGAGCGCGCCGGCATCGACGCGAAATGGCGCGATACCGCGCGCGACATGGTTCAGAAGACCCGAGCCACCGAATTGCGGGAGCCGGGACAGACCAGCTTTCGCCTGGACGAGATTGAAAAACACCTGATCGAACTGGAATTCCATTTTCCGGTCAATGGCCTGCGCCTGCCGGCCCTGGCGGAAATTCTGCAAAACCACGGCTATGCCGGGCTTATCGGCGGCGAAGCCGGGAATGCGTCAACGGAGCCTATCGATGGCTTCATGCGCGGATTTATCGACTTGACGGTGCAATGGGAAGGGCGCTGGTACATCCTGGATTACAAGTCGAACTGGCTGGGCCACCAGGCAAAGGACTACGCGACCGAAAAGCTTGAAGCGGAGATGCGCGCGCATCGCTATCCACTGCAATGCCTGATCTATCTGCTGGCCTTGCATCGTTACCTGGGGAGCCGGCTGCCCGGCTACGATTACGAGCGCCACGTCGGCGGCGCCTTCTACCTGTTCCTGCGCGGCATGGACCCCGCGGCCGGCATGTCCCGCGGCGTCTGGTTCCAGCGGCCTTCGCGGCAATGCATCGAGGCGCTCGACCGCTTCATGGGCGGTGCCGCGCCATGAGCATCAATGAAACGGTGGCGGCTTTGCGGCGGGGCGGCCATCTGGTTGAAATCGATGTGCAACTGGCGGAAACGATCGCCGCGCTGGCCCGCGCAAGCGGCGCCGCCGCCGCGCCCGAGCTCGCGCTGGCGAGCGCGATAGCGAGCCGCCAGACCCGGGAGGGCCACACTTGCATAGACCTGAAGCAAGTTGCCGGCCAGCTTTGGCCGGCCAGCGCATCCGACGCGCCGCGTCTGCCGGAGTTGGAAGATTGGCTGGCGGGGCTGCGGGCGAGTCCGGCGGTCGCCGCGCCCGACTGCACCGAAGCCAGCCCGCTGGTGCTGGATGCATCGCAGCGGCTTTACTTGCGGCGCATGTGGCGCAAGGAGCGATTGGTGGCGGACCGCTTGCGCGAGCTCGCCATTGGACCAGCATCCATGCCCGCCACTTCCGATTTTTCCGCGCCGGACAGCGGGGAGATCACCCATCCCGTCGACCACGGGACACCCATGCAAGCCGACCATGGCGGAGACAGCGGAACAACCGATCCGAAAGCACATGGGACACCCACGAACGATCAGGAAACACCGAAGCCGAATGGCTTGCAAAAAGTGCTTGACACATTGTTTCCGGTTGGCGAAACGAATGCGGAACCAGCGGACGCCGCCAGCGTGGACGGTCAGCCCGAGTGCCAGTGCGAGTGCGATTCCGATTCCGAGTCCGAACCCAAACCCAAGCCAAAGCCCGAGCCCAACGCCTTGCCGCGCAAGGCGGCTCTAATCGCCGCGACGCGCAATTTGTGCTGCATTTCCGGCGGCCCGGGCACCGGCAAGACCACCACGGTGGCGAAGATCATGGCGGCGCTGATGAAAGCGGGGGGCGTCAAGGCCCGCGAAATCGCCTTCGCCGCGCCAACCGGCAAGGCCGCCGCCCGATTGCAAGAGGCCACCCGCGAATCCCTGCAAAGGATTCGCGGCGAGATTAAAGACCTGCCGCAAGATTTCGACGTGAAAGTAAGCACGATCCACCGCTGGCTGCAACAGAGTGAGGCCGACCGGGCGCTGGTCAAAGTGCTGATCGTCGACGAATCTTCGATGATCGATATCCAGATCATGGGCCGCTTGCTCGAAGCCTTGCCCACGCAAGCGCGGCTGATTCTGCTGGGGGACTCGCATCAGCTTTCCTCGGTGCAGCCCGGCTCGGTTTTCGCCGATATTTGCGGCGCCGGCGCGGACGATAACTCCCCGCTGCGGCGTTGCGCCGTCACTCTGACTTACAATTGGCGTTTCCCGGCGGACAGCAAAATCGGGTTGCTGGCGACCGCCATCAACGAGGGCAACAGCCCGGAAGCTTGGAATTTGTTGACGGAACGCACAGCCGACGAAACCCGGCAAGCGGCGAAAGAGCGCCGCAAGGACAAAAGCGGGCAGTCGAAGCAAGGTTCAAACGATACCTGGGTGGGTTTTGAAGATCTTGAAGACAGCGCCGCCTTCGAGGCGCTGGCCCAGCGATTCACCCGGGAACATTACGCGCCCATGGTCGAAGGGTTCAAACGCACGCGCGAAACCGCGCAACTCACAGCCGCCGGCAAGCCGTTCGAGAATTTCATGGCCTTGTGCGCCCATCGCCGCGGCGCGTTTGGCTCCGAGCGGTTCAATCGCCTGGTGGAACAGTTGCTGCGCGGGCAAGGGCTTGCCCCGGCGCGGGAAGAGTTTTACGCCGGCAGGCCCATCATCGTCACCCGCAACGATCAACGCACCGGGCTGTCCAACGGCGACACCGGAATTGTTGTCGATTGCGGCGAACACAAACGAATGGTCTGGTTTCCGGACTTGTCCGCGGAGGCCGGGGAGCCCAAGCTGGTCAATCCGCAGCGGTTGCCACCCCACGAAAGTTTCTACGCGCTCACCGTGCACCGCTCCCAAGGCTCGGAGTATCGCGAGGTAGCGGTCATCCCCGGCCCCGCCGAATCGCCGGTGAACACGCGCGAATTGCTTTACACCGCCGTCACCCGCGCGCGCGAAACAGTAGTCATCCACGGCTCCCACAAGGCCGTCGAAGCCGCCATCCAGCGCAAAACCGCCCGCGGCTCCGGCCTGCAAGACGCCCTGCGCTGACCCGACCCGCGATCATCCCCGCCATGGGACACCCATCCCAAACAAGGGACACCCACCCCAAACATGGAATACCCACCGCAATCATGAAGGCAAATCCTCAATTATGGGACGAACATTCCAAGCCTGGAACCAGCACCCCACACAAGGGTTCCGGCTAAAACAACAAGAAGGAGATCAGCAGAAAGAAGGCCAGGCCGACCAAGGTCAATGTGCCGTAAATCGCGGTCGCGGCCACATAGACCAAACCGCTGGCCGGGTGGCCGCATTCATAGAAGTTCTTCAGGCTCAGATACAGGTAGATCAATATCCAAAGCACAATGAAATTTTCAACCCATTCGAAAAAGCCGGCCAGTGACGGAAGCTGACCCGCGAACAGTCCACTGATTCCAAGCAGATAGGTGGAAACGAGCAGAAAAGAGTGGTTGTGCAAGGTCAGTATGAAATGCTCGACGTAATAGCGGCCTTTGAAGAACAGCAAAACCCACAACACAAACGCCAGCAGGGGCATCATCAGCAAGATGAAAACTGTCACGTATTCGAGCGATTCTCCGATGAAATCCCGGAAGAATTCGCGCGGATTATCCCGCGCCTGGGAGAAATTGCGCACGGCCTGATCCACCATGAAGGCTTTCAGCCGCTCCTCTGTCGCCGACGGCAGAAACGGAATCTCGATTTCCGCAAGCCCCGCCCGAATTTCTTGCGGGTCAAGGTTCAGGTCGGCGAGTCCATTCTCCCCGGCATCGTCTTCAAGGGCTTCTCGAATTTGTTGTCCGGGTCCCGGGGTCGCTTGCTGTTCGTCGCCGCCGGCGGTCAAGTCGAGGTCCGCCTCATCGACAAATCCGTAACCGAATACCCCCGCTAACCAAACAATCAGAAAATAGGTGATGCTCAGCGCCAGAAACATGCGCAGCGGCGGTGTGTAGCGCTCGCGCCGGCCGTTCAGGTATTCGTTGCTGAGAAAGCCGGGTCGCGTGTAAAGAAAATACAGCGAACGGTAAACGCGCGCGTCGAGGTCGAACAGCGCGTTGAACAATTGCGCGAAAATGCGCCAAAACGGCCGGCGCACCTCGCGGTCTTGCTGGCCGCAGTCGGAACAATACGGCCCCAGCAGCGCCACGCCGCAGTTGGCGCAGCGCGCGACCGCGAGTTTCACATCGGTTTCGACCGGGGACTCGATGTTGTTGTTTTCAACTGCGCTCAACTCGCCCATGGCGGCCAATTGTGCCAGTTATCGCCCCGCCGTGTAAGCGAAGCCGCCGCCCGACTGGATATTGCCGCGTTTTTGTCGGATAGTTTCGCCTGACCAATTCAAGGGTGCTGCCGAGCCCGCCGCTTGGCGCGCAACGCAATGGATGGAGCAAGTATCATGCACAGGTTGCCCTGGCTGCTGGCGATTTTCGTCGCGATCGTTTTCGTGCAATCGCTTTTCTTCAAGTTCAGCAACTCGTTCGAAACCCAGCACATCTTCAGCACCATCGGCGACTGGATGGGCACCATCGGATTGCCGGCCTTCCTCGCCTCGGGTTTTGCCGCCTGGGGTGGTTACACGGTGGGCGGCGTCGAGTTGATCGCCTCCATTCTGCTGCTCTTCCGCAGAACCCAGCCGCTGGGCGCTTTGATCGGTTTTGTCGTGATCAGCGGCGCGATTTTTTTCCACCTGTTCACGCCACTTGGCGTCAGCGTGGTGATTGACGAGGCGGGCAACCGCGACGGCGGCCAATTGTTCGCCCTCGCGGTGGGCGTATTCATCGCCACTTTGCTGATAATGTGGCTGCGGCGGAACGAGCTTAAGCCGTCACCGCCCTGAATACTCTCTTCTTAGCTTCAATCTTCGTTCAAGCTGAACACGTACAGGGCGTTGCCGCTGGCCGGGTGGCGCACATCCGGCGACACCACCAAAGGCACCGTGCGCGGACTAACCCCGCGCGCGCCCAGGCCCGTGGTCACGGCGATGTATTGCTTGCCATCGACGGCGTAGGCCACGGGGTGGCCTTGCACCGAAGTGCCGAGCCGGGTTTCCCACAGGATCTCGCCATTGCGCACATTGAAAGCGCGGAAGCGGCGGTCGATGTCGCCGACGAAGGCCAGGTCGCCAGCCGTTGTGATCACCCCGGTGAGCAGGGCCGCGCGCTGCTCGTAACTCCAGATTTCCTCCAGGCTGTCGACGTCGTAAGCCGCCAGTTTGCCCATGTTGCCGTCGGAGCCGGGCATTTCGAACCAGCGCCGGTTCGCCGCCGTGCCGCCGGCGCCGTGCACCAGCGGAACCTCGCGCGCGGCGATTTCCAGGCAGGACTGGCTTAGCGGAATCACCAGCGCCGCGCTGGGTTCGTGGTAACTCATCGAGTGCCAATCCTTGCCGCCCGCGGTGCTGGGGCAGACCGAAATCCATTGGTCAAGCTGCGCGCCGCGGATATCGTCGCGGTAGGTTACCGCGCCAGTCACCGGGTCGATATGGGTGAACGCGTTCTGGAACACGGTCTCCTTGTAATCGATGAACGCGCCGCTTTCACGGTCGTGTTTCCAGAGGATGCCGTGCTTGCCGATGGAAAAGACCAGTTTGTCGCCGCCGCGGTCGATCAGCACACGCTCGAATACTTCATCGAGGTCCAGCGCTTCCGCCGGCACATGCTGGAAGAACCAGTCGAGTTCGCCGCTGTCGACATCGATGGCGACGGTGGCATTGGTGAACAGCCCGGCGTCGTTGATCGACAGGCTGCGCGAGGCCGGCATCCAGGGCTTTTGCTGGGCGGTGCCCCAATAGGTGAGTTTCAATTCCGGGTCGTAGCTGCCGGTGATCCAGGTTTCGCCGCCGGCGCGGAACAGGTCGGCGATGTCGCCCCAGGTGTCGCCGCCGGGCTCGCCGGCTTCGGCCACCGTGTTGAAGCGCCAGAGCACCTCGCCGGTATTCGCGTCATAGGCGCTGATGTAGCAGTCTTCTTCAATGTAGCGCGAACAGCCCGCCAAACCCTGGATGACCTTGCCGTCGGCGACAATGGGGCCGCTGGAGTTGTGGAACCCCCGGCTGTTGTCCGCCACTTGGGTTTCCCAGACCGGCTCGCCGCTGCGGGCGTCGAGGGCGAGCAGGCGGGCGTCGGTGGTGGCGTGGATGATTTTGTCTTCATAGATCGCGATGTTGCGCATGTCGCTGCCGTCGAAGGGGCCGGCGTGGTGCTCCCAGATCAATTCGCCGCTGACGCCGTCCAGCGCCTGGATGATGTTGCTGCTGTTGATCAGGTAGATGACGCCGTCGTAGACCAGCGGCGCCGGCTCCGAGTCGCCTTCGTGCATGCTCCAGACCCATTCCAGGCGCAAATTGGAAACGTTTTCGGTGTTGATCTGGTCCAGGGGACTGTAACTCCAGGCCTGGAAATTGCGCCGCAACATGGGCCAGTCACCCGCTTGCGGGTCGATCAGCATGGCGTCGCTGATCGGCGTGAAATTTTCCACCCTGCCCGGCCGCACCACGCCGGTGGGCCGCTGCGGCTCCCGCCGCGCGATCAGGGATTCGCCGGCTTCGCTGAAACGCAGCATGGCGTAGTCCGCTTGCACATCCAGCGCCGGGTTGGCGTCGCTCACGCCCATGCCGCGCATGATGTGGGCGACGATATTGAAATAGGCCTCGTCGCCGATGCCGGCGTTGCCCCCCGGCGGCATGCTGCCTTTGAGGTAATTGAAGAAATCGACCGGCGTCTGCTGGCCATAGCGCATCATGAAGCCCTGGCCGGAAAGCACCGGCCCCAATGCGCTGCCTTGCAGTTCGGCGCCATGGCAGGCGGCGCACCAGGTGGCGTAGTCGGCCGCGCCGGCCGCGGCCTGGTCCGCGAAAACAATCTGGGCCTGCTCCGGCGTCGCCGGCCGCTCGCAGGCGGCAAGCGCGGCCAGCACTGCCAGCGCGGCAAAAAAGCGGGATCTGTTCATTTCAGCCTCTCGCGGATGGCGCGGCAAGCGTGAATAGCGCCTGCGCGCGCGTGGGCGAACGGGATTCACCCGATTATGGGAAAGGCTCGGAGCGAAGGCAATACTTTGCGAATTACAAGGCCGCGGCTTGGGCGGGGGCGCGCAACAAGGTATGGCCGGTCATCTGCGGGGGAATCGGCAGTTCGAGCAAGCTGAGCAAGGTGGGCGCGATGTCGCAAAGGCTGCCTTCGGATGTGAACTGAAGTTCCCCGGCGCCCAGGTAGACCAGCGGCACGGGGCCGGTGGTGTGGGAAGTGAGCGGCTGTCCGGTTTCCGGGTCGCGCATTTGTTCGACATTGCCGTGGTCGGCGGTGATCAGCAGTTCGGCGCCGGTTTCGCGCACGGCTTGGGCGATCTTGCCAAGGCAAAAGTCCACCGCTTCCACCGCCTTGATCGAAGCCGCGTAGTCGCCGGTGTGCCCCACCATGTCGCCATTGGCGTAATTGCAAATGATGGCGTCGAAGTCGCGCGAACGAATGGCGCGCACGAGGGATTCGGTCAACTCGAAAGCCGCCATTTCCGGCTTCAGGTCGTACGTCTTGACCTTGGGCGAGGGAATGAGCGCGCGTTCTTCATTGGCGAAGGGCGCTTCCCGGCCGCCATTGAAGAAGAAAGTGACGTGGGCGTATTTCTCGGTTTCGGCAATGCGCAACTGCCGGCCGCCCTGGTCCGCAAGCCAGGCGCCGAAGACATTTTCCAGCGCTTCCGGCGGATAGGCGCACTTGGCGGGGATGTCCGCCGCGTATTCGGTCAACATGACAAAGTCGGCAAGTTTCGGCCTGCGCCGGCGCTGGAATCCGTCGAATTCTTTTTCGACGAACACGCGGGTAAGCTGGCGCGCGCGGTCGGCGCGGAAATTCATGAACACGACCGCATCGCCGTCGGCAATGGGCGCATCGGCGGCGCCAATCCAGCTGGGCTGGACGAACTCGTCGTCCTCGCCGCGTTCATAGGCCGCGCGCAGGGCCGATTCGGCGTCCGCGAAGCGGTGCGGCGCGGCGGCTTCGGTCAACATCGCGTAGGCCGGTTCGATGCGCTCCCAGCGCTGGTCCCGGTCCATGGCGTAAAAGCGCCCGCAAATCGAGGCCAGCCGGCCTTTGCCGCTGGCCGCCAATTTGGCCTCGAACCGGGCAAGCGAGTCCCGCGCGCTGCGCGGCGGCGTGTCGCGGCCGTCGAGCAGGGCGTGCAAGTACAGCCGCGCGACGCCGCGCTTCAGCGCCAAATCGAGCATGGCTTCAATTTGGTCTTCGTGGCTGTGAATGCCGCCGGGGGACAGCAAGCCGATCACGTGCAAGGCCGCGCCATTATGCACAACCTTGTCCGCAGCGGCCGTAAGCACAGGATTTTGGTAAAAGCCGCCTTCGGCGATGTCGCGGTCGATGCGCGTCAAGGTCTGGTAGACCACGCGACCGGCGCCGATGTTCATATGCCCCACTTCGGAATTGCCCATCTGCCCCGCCGGCAAACCAACGGCTTCGCCGGAAGTGCGCAGCAAGGTGCGGGGCTGATTGCGCCAGAGTTCATCCCACACCGGCGTGTCGGCGGCGTGAATGGCGTTGTAGTCGCTTTCCTCGCGATGGCCCCAGCCATCGAGAATCAAAAGCACGGCGTTCTTGCGAGGTTTCATGGCGGGCGTCGGCATCCGTTCGGGAGCTGGGTGAATTGCAGCGCGGATTATCGCCGATAACAGTGGTTGCGTGTAGGGGCGGGGGTGGGATAGGCGGAGCGCGGCTTGCGCCCGGCCGCGACAATCGACAAAATCGCGCCAACCGAACCGAGCGAAGCCCCATGACAGCGATTATCTCCAGACTGCTCCAGTACTCTACTCTCAGGCTGATCTTGGCGATGTGGGTTGTCGTCCTGCTATCGGACTTGATGTTCATTGCAGTCGGAATCCTCGCGGATGCGATGGGCATTCTTGACGTTGAACAGATGAGTGACGATTTTCTCGACAATGATCCGCTGTTGTTAATCGCATTATTTCTGCTTGTTTTAGCGCCGATTATTGAAACCCTATTGTTTCAATGGGCACTGTTGTTGCTGGTGAAGAAATTGACTGAATGGCTGGCAAAATCGGATAGCTGGATTCCGGCATTTTTAACAGCCAGTCTGGTGTTTGCGGCAGTCCATGCCGGCAACGCGGAAAACGCTTATTCGATCCACGGACTGCTGCGCGCCGTAGTTATCATTCCGGCCGGATTGGCGTTCACAATGCTGGCAATCGTCGAGCGCGAACGCGAGCGTGGCTTCCCGGTGCTCTCCGTGATGCTCCTGCATTCCTTGGCCAATGTTCTACCATTCATTGCCTATACCCTGCCCGAGTGAGCCCCGCGCGCCGAATTACAACTCCGCCAGCAGCCCGGGGTGGGCTTTTCAGGCCACGCCGGCGCTACCCCAGGGCGGACGGGGGGTGTATACTTGCCGCCCGTTCGCGAAGGTCCGCTTTGGCCGCCCCGATGCAGTTCCCGTATGGCGCAATTCATTGAATTCATAGGCAATCATCCGATTCTGTCGGGGATGTGGGTGGTTACCCTGGGGGCGATTATCGTTTATCATGCGCGCGCCGCCTCGCGCGCGGTGGACCCGCAGCAGGCGGTGATGCTGATCAACCGCGAGGGCGCGGTGGTGGTCGATGTGCGGGACCGGAAGGAGTTTGACCAGGGCCATATCGCCGGGGCGATCAATATCCCGCTGGTGAAGCTGAAACAGCGCATGGCCGAGTTGAACAAACACAAGGACAAGCCAAAACTGGTGGTTTGCAAGCTGGGCCAGCAGTCCGGCGCGGCGATCAAGAGCATCGAAGAGGCCGGCCACGGCAACGTCGTGAAACTTTCCGGCGGCATCTCCGAGTGGAGCGCGCGGTCCTTTCCGCTTATTCAAAAGTAACGGTGGCCCGGGAGCGAGGCCGCCGCCATTCAATCTGGAGCTAACATGGCTGAGAACGAACAGAACGGACAAGGCGAACCAAACGCACCGGCCGCGGACGCGCAGGATGCGGCTGGGCAGCAGCAAACCCAGGGCGACCCCAACGCGCCGCAGTTCGCCCTGCAACGCATATACCTGAAGGATTTTTCATTCGAATCGCCGCGCAGCCCCGGCGTGTTCACCGGGCAATGGAGCCCGAACATCAATTTCGAGGTCAAGAGTCGCTCGGAAAAATACCAGGACAACACTTTTGAGGTGGTGCTCACTTTGACGGTGGAAGCCAAGGTGGAGGAGAACACCGCCTTCCTGGTGGAAGCGCAACAGGCGGGGGTTTTCGCCTGTGTCAACATGCGGCCCGAGCAACTGGAACAGGTGCTGGCCACGGTTTGTCCGAATATTCTGTTTCCCTATGCCCGGGAGTCCATCGACTCCATCGTCATCAAGGGCAGTTTTCCCCCGCTCATGCTGGCGCCGATCAATTTCGAAGCGGTGTACGCGGAACAAAAACGCCGCCAGGCGGAACAGCAGGCGCAACAAGCCGAGCCAAGCGCCGCGGCGCAGCCGGCCCCGGGCAACGGCGGCGGCTGATTCAAACCGGCATTGGCCGGCGCTGAGCGCCCGAGCTTGGCTCGGGGCGCCGCCGCACAGGCCGAGCTCACCAGCCTCGCACAGACAGCGCGCGGCCCAACCTCAAAGGCCGGCTTCAAGCTCCTGCATCTTGCGGGTGAGCGTGTTGCGGCCCCAGCCGAGCAACAAGGCCGCTTCCTGCTTGCGGCCGGCGGTGTGTTTCAGGGCGATGTCGATCATGGCGCGTTCGAACTCCGGCATCGCCTCTTCCAGGATGCCGGTATTGCCCTGCTTGATGCGCTCGTCGGCCCAGGATTTCAGCGCCTGGGTCCAATTGCGGGCCGCGCCCGACTGTTCGCGCTGTTCGGCGAACTCGGGGGGCAAGTCGCTGATGTGAACTTCGCGGCCGGAAGCCATCACCGTAATCCAGCGGCAAAAGTTTTCCAGTTGCCGCACATTGCCCGGCCAACTCAAACCTTGCAGGTATTGTTCGGTTTCCATCCGCAGCACTTTCGCCGGCACATCGAGTTCGGTGGCGGCCCGGGCGAGGAAATGCCGCGCCAGCCGCGGGATGTCCTCGCGCCGCTCGCTCAATTTCGGCACCTGGATGCGAATCACATTGAGCCGGTGGAACAAGTCTTCCCGGAAGCGGTGTTTGCGCACCAGGTCTTCCAGGTTCTGGTGCGTCGCGGCGATGATGCGCACATCGACCTTGACCGAAGTGTGGCCGCCAACGCGGTAGAACTCGCCTTCGGAGAGCACGCGCAGCAGCCGTGTTTGCGTGTCCGGCGGCATGTCGCCGATCTCGTCGAGAAACAAGGTGCCGCCGTCAGCCTGCTCGAAGCGTCCCGTGCGCTGCTGGCTGGCGCCGGTGAAGGCGCCTTTTTCGTGGCCGAACAGTTCCGACTCGATCAAATCGGCGGGAATGGCGGCCACGTTCAAAGGCACAAAGGGCTTGTCGCCGCGGGGGCTGTGCAAATGCAAGGCGCGCGCCACCAGTTCCTTGCCCGTGCCCGAAGCGCCGTTGATCAGCACCGAAATGTTGGAATGCGAGAGGCGGCCGATGGCGCGGAAAACCTCCTGCATGGCGGGGGCCTCGCCGATGATCTCCTGCACCGGTTCCGGCGCGCCGCCGCGGGCGGTGGACTCCTCTTCCTTTTTCCGGGCGTGTTCCAGCGCGCGCCGGGTCACCGCCACCGCGTCTTCGATATCGAAAGGTTTGGGCAGATATTCAAACGCCCCTCGGCTGTAGGACATGACCGCGCTGTCGAGGTCCGAATGCGCGGTCATGATGATCACCGGCAGTTCCGGATGCGAGGATTTCACCGAGGAAAGCAATTCCAGGCCGCTGATGCCGGGCATGCGGATGTCGCTGATGATGACGTCGGGCGCGCCGTGGCGCAGACCTTGCAGCAACTCCTCGCCGTTGTCGAAACTCATGGTGGCGAGGCCGGCGGTGTTGAGCGACTTTTCCAGCACCCAGCGGATGGAGCGGTCGTCATCGAGTATCCAAACCTGGGCGCTGCTCATGACGGCTGGCTCGCGGTTCGGCTTTCGCGCCGCCAGGGCAGCAGCAGCCGGAAGCAGGTGCGGCCCGTTTCGCTCTCGCATTCCAGCAGTCCCTGGTGCTGGCTGACGATCGAGTGGGCGATGGCCAGGCCAAGGCCGGTGCCTTTCGGGCGACTGGTGACCATGGGAAAGAATATCGCCTCGCGCAAATGTTCGGGAATGCCTGGGCCGTTGTCGATGACTTCGAGGGAGATCGCCGGGTGGCGCGAACGCGGCCCAAAAGTCACTTTGCGCACGGCGCGGGTGCGCAAAGTGATGGTGCCGAGGTCGTGTTTCACGGCGGGGCTGGACAGCGACTGCGCGGCGTTGCGGACAATGTTGAGCGTCGCCTGGATAAGCTGCTCCGGGTCCGCCGTGAACTGGGGAATGCTAGGGTCGTAATCGCGGATCAAATGAATCCCGCGGCCGTCGATCTCGGCTTCCACCAGGTTGCGCACGCGCTCGACGACCTCATGGAT
Source organism: uncultured Pseudohongiella sp. (assembly GCA_965221015.1). GTDB lineage: Bacteria > Pseudomonadota > Gammaproteobacteria > Pseudomonadales > Pseudohongiellaceae > UBA9145. The sequence goes on from OZ244859.1 coordinate 3,371,126, forward strand.
GTTGATTACCTTTTTCTCCAGCGGCCTGCGGTAGCCGGTCAAGCGGTCCACCAGATTGCGCAGGCGGTCCGCTTCATCGATGATGACCCTGGTGTAATCGGCGAGCTCCTCATCCGGCAACTCCCGCGCCAGCAACTGGGCCGCGCCGCGCAGGCCGCCCAGGGGATTCTTGATTTCATGGGCGAGGCCGCGCACAAGTTCCTGGGTGGTCGCCTGGGTGGAACTGAACAAATGCTCGCGATTGACGCGTTGGGAGTGCTCCAGGGAATTCATTTCGAGCAAGGCGAACCATTCTCCATCAAGATCAATCGGTGAAACCGCGTAATCCAGGTGCACCGTTTTGCCATGGGGCAGCTGCAAATGCGCAAGGCGCTTGGTGAAACCGTTGCGCTCCACGAGCGCTTCGCGCATCTCTTCGACATCTTCCCCGCCATCCACCAGAATGTCGCCGAGAAAGAGTCCAGCCGCCTTGCGGTGGCTCATCGCCAGCAAGTCTTCCGCGGCCGGGTTGAGCATGCGGATGCGCAAGCCCTGGTCGAGCAGCAGGACCGCCGTGTTCAAGCTGTCCAACAGTCGCCTGTAGTCGAAAATCGCTGACACAGGTGGGTCCCGCGCGGGGCGCCATGGCGCGGGCCCGGCGCTGTGCCGACCGGGCCCGATGATCGCCCAAAGCGCCCCAGGCGCCCCAGGCGCCTGGCGCGCCTCAGGCGGCAAGCGCCTCCTTGGTGGAACGGATGATTGCCGCGGCCACCTTGTAGGGGTCGGCGTTGGACGCGGTGCGTCGGTCTTCCAGCCGTCCTTTCCAACCAGCCTGGATGGTGGCCACCGGAATCCGGATCGACGCGCCCCGGTCGGAGATGCCGTAGGAGAACACGTCGATCGCCTGGGTTTCATGCAGGCCCGTCAGGCGCTGGTCGTTGCCTTCGCCGTAGACACTGATGTGGCGGTCGATATTGCGGCCGAAGTTTTCACAAATCTTGGTGAAAATCTCCTCTTCTCCGGTTTCGCGCATCGCGGTGTTGGAGAAGTTGGCGTGCATGCCGGAGCCGTTCCAGTCTAGCTCCTTGCCCAGGGGCTTGGGCTCCCAGTTGATCGCCAGGCCATGGCGTTCGGCGGTGCGCTCGAGCAGGTAGCGGCAAATCCAGGTTTCATCGCCGGCGCGCTTGGCGCCCTTGGAGAACACCTGGAATTCCCATTGTCCCGCCGCCACTTCGGCGTTGATGCCTTCAACATTGATGCCGGCATCGAGGCAAAGGTCGAGATGTTCATCGACCAGATTGCGGCCGTGGCAGTTGAGGGCGCCCACCGAGCAGTAATACAGGCCCTGCGGACCCGGGTAGCCGCCGGCGGGAAAGCCGGGAGGCGCGTTGGTTGCCGGGTCCCAAAGGAAATATTCCTGCTCGAAGCCGAACCAGAAATCGTCGTCATCGTCGTCTATGGTGGCGCGGCCATTGGAACGATGGGGGCTGCCGTCGGCGTTGAGCACTTCGCACATGACCAGGTAGCCGTTGTCCCGGTCGGGGTCGGGAAAGATCGCGACCGGCTGCAACAGGCAATCCGAATCGTCGCCGCTGGCCTGCCGGGTGGAACTGCCGTCGAAAGACCATTGCGGGCAACTCGCCAAGTCGCCGTCAAAATCTTCTTTCACCAGGGTCTTGCTGCGCAGATTTTGCGTCGGCGCGTAGCCGTCAAGCCAGATGTATTCCAGTTTCGATTTCATTTTCCTGCTTTCTCCTCGTTTTTCCTCGATTCAGGGATTGCCATGCCGCCAGACCAATGAAGCCATCGGGTATCATGGCCTTTTCGTGGTCCGGACCGTGTCTGACAGCGAGCAAGATATGTGCCACCAACAGGTGCCCGTGGAATGCGCATATTTGGTTCATGGCATCGCTTTGCGGGCACTGTTATGCACCATGTTCGTGCGGTGCGGGAAATAGTAGCACCATACTGGTGCGTTTTGTAATCCTGTGTCGAATCCATTGCGCTAATTCGGGGCACAGCCTTTCGGCAAAATTGGGAGTAGCGGTCGGTACGCGCGATGTTGTTCCTCGTCAAACTGTTTCCCGAAATCACCATCAAGAGCCGTGCCGTGCGCAAGCGTTTGGTGCGGCTGCTGCGCGGAAACATCAGAACCTCGCTGAGCCGCTTTGCGGAGCCGCCAACGGTGCGCGGCGAATGGGACCACCTGGAAGTCGAGACCGGGCGCGCGGCCGATGGCCCGGAAGTGCTGGAAAAGCTGCGCCTGATTCCGGGAATCGCTTCCATTAACGAGGTGGAGAAGTACCCGCTGCCCGATCTGGACGGCGTGCTGGACTTGACCGTGCGCCATTTCGGCGAAGCCTTGCGCGGCAAGACTTTCGCCGTGCGTTGCAAGCGCAGCGGCCGGCACGCGTTCCGCTCGGTGGATGTGGAGTCGTTCGTGGGAGCGGGGCTGAAGCGCCGGACCGACGCCGCCGGCGTTGATTTGAAAGCGCCCGAGGTGCTGGTGGCGCTGGAAATCCGCGAGCAGACGCTGTACGTCCTGCTTCGGCGCCATGCGGGCCTCGGCGGCTTTCCGCTTGGCGGGCAGGGCTCGGTATTGTCGCTGATCTCCGGCGGGTTCGACTCCGCGGTGTCCAGCTACCTGGTCACGCGCCGGGGCTTGCAAACGCATTATTGCTTTTTCAACCTTGGCGGCGCCGCCCATGATTTCGCGGTGCGGGAGTTGGCCCTTTACCTGTGGACGAAGTATCACGGCTCGCATCGGGTGAAGTTTGTCAGCGTGCCGTTTGAGGAGGTGGTGCGGGAAATTTTGGTCAAGGTGGATGGTTCGCAAATGGGGGTGGTGCTGAAACGCATGATGTTGCGCGCCGCCGGCCGTATCGCCGACAAACTCGGCGCCGAAGCGCTGGTGACGGGGGAAAGCGTGGCCCAGGTTTCCAGCCAAACCTTGACCAACCTCGCGGTGATCGACCAGGTTAGCGAAAAATTGGTGATTCGCCCGTTGGCCACCATGGACAAACAGCAAATCATTGATCTTGCCCGCGGCATCGGTAGCGAACAATTCTCGCGCCATGTGCCGGAATATTGCGCGGTGATCTCGAAAAATCCAACGACCAAAGCGCGGCCGCGGCGCATTGCGGAAGAGGAAGCCAAATTCGATTTCGCGTTGCTGGAGCGGGCGCTTGGCGACGCCTCCGTTCAGCTCATCAGCGACATCGCCTTAGCCCAGCCGGGCCGCGGCGACGACGTCGCCGTGACCGCGAGCGCGGCGCCGGAAGACATTGTGATCGACATCCGCCATGAATCGGAGCGGGATGCCCAGCCGCCGCCGCTGCGGGGCCGGACGGAGGCGAATTTGCTGCGGATTCCGTTCTATCGCCTTGGCGCGGAGTTCGCGAAACTGCCCGGCGGCCCGCGTTATTTGCTGTATTGCGAGCACGGCATGATCAGCCGCTTGCACGCGGCGCATCTGCTCGACGCCGGATTCGACAATGTCGCGGTGCTGGACCTGAAACAATCCACCTGAGCCGGCGCGCGGTTCAAGGGAAGGGCCACTTTTTCCTGGATTATGGCGCTGGAGCCTCCAATTGCCCAAGCATGCCCATCAGCCACAATTTTCTTGGGATTATGGCATTGGAGCCTCCAATTGCCATACCATTGATGGAATTTCGAAAACGGTTGAGCTAGTGCTGGCGCTATATCCCGAACTAAAGCCTTACCAAAGACACAGCCTGAAAGTCTCAAAGCTGCACGAGCTTTATCTGGACGAGTCGGGCAACCCCAGAGGCATTCCGATTCTGTTTGTGCACGGCGGCCCCGGCGGCGCGTGTGACGCGAGTTCGCGGCGCTACTACGACCCCGAACACTATCGTATCATCACTTTCGACCAGCGCGGCTGCGGCCGTTCGACTCCCCATGGGGAATTGCGCGAAAACAACACCGGCGCGTTGATCGCCGACATGGAAAAGATTCGAGCCCTGCTGGGAATCGAACAATGGGTGTTGTTCGGCGGCTCCTGGGGTTCCACCTTGAGCCTGCTCTACGCCCAGGCGCATCCGGAGCGGGTGAAAGCGCTGGTGCTGCGGGGCATCTTCCTGTGCCGGCAATGCGACCTGGACTGGCTGTACCAGGACGGCGCCAGGCGGATTTTCCCCGACGGCTGGGAAGATTTTCTGCGGCCCATTCCCGCCAAGGAGCGGGATGATCCGCTGCGCGCCTATTACGCGCGCCTGACCGGCGAAGACGAACTGGCGCGCATGGGCGCGGCCAAGGCCTGGGCGACCTGGGAGGGAAGTTGCTCCACCTTGCGGCCGGACCCCGCCGGCATCGCCCGTTTCACGGCGCCGCATCGGGCGTTGGCGCTGTCGCGCATTGAAGCCCACTACTTCATCAACAAAGGCTTCATCGCGGAAAACCAGATTCTGGACAACATGGCGCGAATCGAACAAATCCGGGCTTGCATCGTGCATGGCCGCTACGACATGGTTTGCCCCCTGGACAACGCCATGGCGCTGCACCGGCGCTGGCCGAATTCGGAATTGGCCATCGTGCGCGAAGCCGGGCATTCGGCGGGGGAACCGGCGATAACCGACTGCCTGATCAAGGCGACCAACAAGATCGGCCGCGAATTTTCCTCGGTGAGTTAGGCGCCAATGCGGACAGACGGGTTGCCTGACCAATGATTGCGCTGATTCAACGCGTGAACTGGGCCCGCGTGGTGATCGCGGGCGAGCCCCACGCCGAAATCGGCAAGGGGCTGCTGGCATTGGTTGGCTTCGAGCGGGAAGACAGCGAAGCCGGGGTCGAGCGCATGGTCGAACGCCTGCTCAACTATCGGGTGTTCGCCGACGCGGAAGGCAAAATGAACCTGGCCCTTCGCGCCATCGCGGGCGAATTGCTGCTGGTATCCCAATTCACGCTGGCCGCCAGCACCGGCCAGGGCCTGCGGCCCGGTTTCTCCAGCGCCAAAGCGCCCCTTGAGGCGGAACGCTTGTTCGAGCGCATGGTTGCGGTGGCCCAGGAGCGCCATCCCGCCACGCAACGCGGCATCTTCGCCGCCAACATGCAGATCTCCCTGGAAAACGACGGCCCCGTGACCTTCATCCTGCGCTGACCGCGCGCAATTCAACACGGCAAGTTCGAGGCGGAAACCGGCCCCGCTCCGAGTACCTTGCGTGGGGTGGGTGTGCCATGTTTGCCCTTCCCATGATTGCCCCATGATTGCCCCGTGATTGCCATGGTTGGGGTGCTTGTGCGCGCTGCGCGGTTAATGGTTACAATGAATCCGGCGGCGGCGGGAGCGACCGCGCGGCGGGCGGCGAAAGCGAGAGGGCTTCGTGGCGAAACGAAAATACAAGGCCAGCATGATCGAGGACATTGCCGAGCGCGATGCGAACTACATTCGGCTGCTGCGCCTGATGCCCGAGCTGCGCGCCTGGCGCGATCTTTCGCGCCTTCCCCACGGCGAAGCCGAAGCGGCGCGGGCCGCCGCCGACCTGCTGCGGCAAAGCGCCAACTTTCTCTTGCCGGGCCGCGACGGCGACGATATTACCTTGCAAATCCGCGTCACCGAAACCCATCGTTTCACCACCTGCCTGGAAATCGTGCAACAGCCCGGCGACCCGGACCGCCTTTCCAATCCCACCATGCAAGTTCGCGTCTACCACGACGTGAATTCCGCCGAAGTGCTGTCCTACCAGGGCCGGCGCGGTTTCAAAGGGCGCTACAAGCAGCCCAACAGGCACATGTACCAGGTGCGCGAGAAAGCCTTGATCAATCGCTTCCTTGGCGAATGGCTCAGCCATTGCCTGCAATGCGGGCGCGTTGCGCTCGAAATGGAAGCCGTGCCGCAAGCCTGACTCTCGCCAAGCCGCAGCCGGTTCGGGGCGCGCGCCAAATTCGGCGCTTTGCTTCAGTTCCGCAATGCCCGCACGATAAAATGTTAGTTCTTCGCGCTAATCCGGCGCGCAGGGAATATTCGGAAACAGGGACAATGGGAAGCAGCTACAACGCCGACGCCATCGAAGTGCTGGCCGGACTGGACCCGGTCAGGAAGCGCCCGGGCATGTACACGGACATCTCGCGGCCGAACCACCTCGTGCAGGAAGTGGTGGACAACAGCGTCGACGAAGCCCTTGCCGGCCACGCCGCGGAAATCAGCGTCAGCTTGCATGGCGACGGCTCGATCGAAGTGGAAGATGACGGCCGCGGCATGCCGGTGGACATTCACCCGGAAGAAGGCATCAGCGGCGTCGAACTGATCCTCACCCGGCTGCACGCGGGGGCGAAGTTCGCCGGCCGCAGCTACCGTTTCTCCGGCGGATTGCACGGCGTTGGCGTGTCCGTCGTCAACGCGCTTTCCAGCGAGCTGGAAGTCGAAGTCAAACGCGGCGGCAAGGTCTACCGGATGGTCTTCCGCGATGGCGAAAAAGTCCGCGACCTCGGCGTAACCGGCGAGGTTGGCATGCGCAACACCGGCACCCGCATCCGCTTCGCGCCCAACGGCGCCTATTTCGACAGTCCCCGGGTTTCCGTCGCCCGGCTGAAACACGCCTTGCGCGCCAAAGCGGTGCTGTGCCCCGGCCTGAAGGTGAGTTTTTTCGACCGCGCAAGCAAGGACGGCGAAGGCGCCAGCGAAACCTGGCATTACCAGGACGGCTTGAAAGACTACCTCGGCCAAGCCACCGCGGAATGGGAAACGGTTCCCGCCGAGCCTTTCACCGGTTCGGTGCAAGGCAACGACGAAACCGTGGACTGGGCCTTGCAATGGTTGCCCGCGGGCGCGAGCCAGGTCTGCGAAAGCTATGTCAACCTGATTCCCACGCCGCTGGGGGGCACCCACGTCAGCGGCTTGCGCACGGGCCTGCTCGACGCGCTGCGCGAATTCTGCGAATTCCGCAATCTGGTGCCGCGCGGTTTGCGGCTGGCCCCGGACGATGTGTTCGAGAACTTGAGCTTTGTGCTTTCCTCGAAATTGCTGGACCCGCAATTTTCCGGCCAAACCAAGGAAAGGCTGGCCTCGCGCAAATGCGCGGTTTTTGTCGCCGGGGTCATCAAGGACGCGTTCAGCCTTTGGTTGAACCAGCACACCGACGAGGCAGAAACCATCACCGAAATCGTCATCGGCAACGCCCAGCGGCGCTTGAAGGCGAGCAAAAAGGTGGTGCGGAAAAAGATCGGCGCCGGCCCCGCCCTGCCCGGCAAACTCGCCGACTGTTCCACCGAGGACGTCAAACGCGGCGAGTTGTTCCTGGTGGAAGGCGACTCCGCCGGCGGCTCCGCCAAGCAGGCCCGGGACCGGGAATTCCAGGCCATCATGCCCTTGCGCGGCAAGATTCTGAACACCTGGGAAGTCGATTCCGGCGAAATTCTCGCCTCCCAGGCGGTGCACGACATCGCCACCGCCCTCGGCGTCGACCCGGGCTCGAAAGACATCCGCGGCCTGCGCTACGGCAAGATTTGCATCCTCGCCGACGCCGATTCCGATGGCTTGCATATCGCGACCCTGCTCTGCGCGTTGTTCCTGAAACATTTCCGCCCGGTGCTGGAAGCGGGCGCGGTCTATGTCGCGATGCCGCCGCTGTTCCGCATCGACGCGGCCAAGGAGGTGTACTACGCGCTGGATGAGGAAGAAAAGAACGGCATCCTGGACAAGCTCGCCTCGGAGCGGCACAACGTGAAAGCCAATGTCCAGCGCTTCAAGGGGCTCGGCGAGATGAATCCCTTGCAATTGCGCGAGACGACGATGGCGCCGGACACCCGGCGCCTGGTGCAATTGACCCTGGGTGACGCGGTCGACAGCGGCGAATCCGCCGAAACTGTGATGGACATGCTGCTGGCCAGGAACCGCGCCGCGGACCGCAAGACCTGGCTGGAACGCAGCGGCAACGAGGCCGAAAGGGTGGATTGAGCCGCATCATGAATTCACGCATTGAAATCGACACGAACGACATTGAAAGCGTCCCGCTGCACACTTACACCCGCCAGGCGTACTTGAACTATTCCATGTACGTCATCAACGACCGCGCCCTGCCCAGTCTCGGCGACGGACTCAAGCCGGTGCAACGGCGCATCGTCTACGCCATGTCGGAACTGGGCCTGAAAGCGGCGTCGAAATTCAAGAAATCGGCGCGCACCATCGGCGATGTGATCGGCAAGTTCCACCCCCACGGCGATTCCGCCTGCTACGAAGCCATGGTGCACATGGCGCAGTCCTTCAACTACCGTTATCCCCTGGTCGACGGCCAGGGCAACTGGGGTTCCCAGGACGACCCGAAATCCTTCGCCGCCATGCGCTACACCGAATCGAGGCTGCGCGACTACGCCGAATTGCTGCTGTCCGAGCTGGGCCAGGGCACGGTGGACTGGAAGCCGAATTTCGACGGCACCTTGCGCGAACCGGAAATTCTGCCGGCGCGGCTGCCGAATGTGCTGCTGAACGGCGGCAGCGGCATCGCGGTGGGCATGGCGACGGATATTCCACCGCACAATCTCGCCGAAGTTGCCGATGCTTGCATCCACTTGCTTGACCACCCGGAGGCCGACGCGAAACAACTGTGCCAGTTCATCCAGGGGCCGGATTTTCCCACCGGCGCGGAGCTGGTGAATTCCCCGGAGGAAATCCTCGCCATTTACCGCAGCGGCCGCGGCGCGCTCAAGTCCCGCGCCTGTTTCCACTTCGAAGGCGCGGAAATCGTCATCACCGCACTGCCTTTCCAGGTGTCCGGCAGCCGCGTGCTTGAGCAAATCGCGGCCCAAATGCAGAAAAAGAAGTTGCCCATGGTGGTGGACCTGCGCGATGAATCGGACCACGAGAACCCGACGCGCATCCTCATCGTGCTCAAATCCAACCGCGTCGACAAAGACGGCGTGATGTCGCATCTGTTCGCCACCACGGACCTGGAGAAACAGTACCGGGTCAATTTCAATGTGATCGGCAACAATTTGCGGCCCCAGGTGAAGGATCTGGCCAGCTTGCTGCGGGAATGGCTGGATTTCCGCGTGCTCACCGTCCGCCGCCGGCTCAAGTTCCGCCTCGAGCGCATCCTGTCCCGCCTGCATATCCTCGACGGGCTGCTGGTGGCCTATCTCAACATCGACGAAATCATCGCCATCGTGCGCGAGGAAGACGAGCCGAAACAGGAATTGATGGCGCGTTTCGGCCTCAGCGCGAAACAGGCCGAGGCCATCCTCGAATTGCGTTTGAAGCAACTGGCGAAACTGGAGGAAATCCGCATCGCCGCCGAGCAGCGCGAACTCGGCGAGGAACGCGAAAAGCTGGAAAAACTGCTCGATTCCAAAGCGCGGCTGACCGCTTTCATCAAGCGGGAAATCCGCGAAGACCGGGAAAAATACGGCGACGCGCGGCGCACGCCGATCAAGCGGCGCCCGGAAGCGCGGGCCTTCAGCAAAACCGAATTGCTGCCCACCGAACCGGTAACGATTGTGCTATCCGAGCGCGGCTGGGTGCGCGCGGCGCGGGGCCACGACATCGACGCGGCGGGATTGCAGTACAAATCCGGCGACGGCTTCAAGCTGGCTGTGCGCGGCAAGAGCAACCAGCCGGTGGTCTTCCTCGATTCAACGGGCCGCGCCTACACGCTGCCCGCCCACACCCTGCCTTCGGCCCGGGGCCAGGGCGAACCCTTGTCCGGCAAGCTCAATCCGCCTTCGGGGGCCACCTTCGAAGGTGCGGCGACGGGCGCGCTGGAGCGGGAAGTGCTGCTGGCAAGCGATGCGGGGTACGGTTTTGTCAGCCGCATTGCAGACCTGGCCAGCAAGAACCGCAACGGCAAGGCGGTGTTGCGGCTGCCCGAGGGGGCCAAAGTGTTGCCGATGGTTCCGGTTGAGGACTACAACGACCAGTTTCTGGTCGCCGCGACCAACGAAGGCCGCATGCTGGTGTTTGCGATTTCGGAATTGCCGCGCATGGCCCGCGGCAAGGGCGTCAAGATCATCGGCATCCCCGCCGCGCGCGCGCGGCAGCGGCAGGAATACGTGGTCTCGATTGCGGTGCTCGCGCCGAAAGACATTCTGCTGATTCACGCCGGGGCGCGCTACCGCAAGATGAAGCCCGCCGATTTCGCCAACTTTGTCGGCGACCGCGGCCGCCGCGGCGGCAAACTTCCGCGCGGCTTTCAGCATGTGGACCGCCTGGAGCGGCTGACAAGCGGCGCGCCGTAAGCGCGCCGGGAAGTTGCCGGCAGAGGGTTACAAGCCTTCCAGAATCCGGTTGAAGGTGGCGCTGGGACGCATCACGGCGCCCGCCAGCGCCCGGTCGGGAAAGTAATAGCCGCCGACATCGGCGGGGCTGCCCTGCGCCGCGTTCAACTCTTCGATAATCTGCTCTTCCGCTTCCAGCAGCGCTTCCGCCAAAGGTTGAAAGCGCCCGGCGATTTCAGCGTCTTCCCGCTGGGCGGCCAATTCACGCGCCCAATACAAGGCCAGATAGAAATGGCTGCCGCGATTGTCCAACTCGTTCACTTTGCGCGAAGGCGACTTGTTGTTGGCGAGGAAGCTTTCGGTGGCGCGGTCCAGCGCCCGGCCCAGCACCGCCGCCCGCTCATTTTCGGCGGCGCCGGCGAGATGTTCCAGCGAGGCGGCGAGGGCGAGAAACTCGCCCAGTGAATCCCAGCGCAGGTGGTTCTCTTTTTCGAACTGTTGCACATGTTTCGGCGCCGAACCGCCGGCGCCGGTCTCGAACAGGCCGCCACCGTTCATCAGCGGCACGATGGACAGCATTTTCGCGCTGGTGCCAAGCTCGAGGATGGGGAACAGGTCGGTGAGATAATCGCGCAGCACGTTGCCTGTCACCGAAATTGTATCCTCGCCCCGGGCCATTCGCTCGAGCGAAAAACGGGCGGCATCGGCTGGCGCCATAACGTGGATTTCCAGGCCGTCGGTATCGTGCTCCGCAAGATATCCGCGCACCTTCGCCAGCACCTGGGCGTCGTGGGGGCGATCTTCATTGAGCCAGAACACCGCCGGCGTCCCGCTGGCACGGGCGCGGTTCAGCGCCAGCTTGACCCAGTCGCGTATCGCCGCGTCGCGCACCTGGCACATGCGCCAGATGTCGCCCGCTTCCACCAGGTGGCGGAACCGTTCATTGCCGGCCTCATCAAGCACCACGATTTCGCCGTCGCCCGGGATTTCGAAGGTCTTGTCATGGGAGCCGTATTCTTCGGCTTTTTGCGCCATCAGGCCGACGTTGGCCACGCTGCCCATGGTGGCGGGGTTGAAAGCGCCGTTGGCCTTGCAAAAATCGATCACCTGCTGGTAGACCGGCGCGTAGGAACGGTCGGGGATCACCGCTTTGAAATCGCGCAGCTTGCCGTCGGGCCCCCACATTTTGCCCGAAGAACGCAGCGCGGCGGGCATGGAAGCATCGATAATGATGTCGCTGGGCACATGCAAGTTGGTGATGCCGCGGTCGGAATCGACCATCGCCATGGGAGGCTGTTCGGCGTACACGCGGGCGATATCCGCCTCGATTTCGGCCCTGCGCGCGGCGGGCAGTTCGGCGATGCGCGCGAGCACGTCGCCAAAGCCGTTGTTCGCCTCGACGCCAAGCTGTTCGAACAAGGCCCGATGCTTCTCGAACAGTTCGCCGAAATAGACCCGCACGGCGTGACCGAAGATGATCGGGTCCGAGATTTTCATCATGGTGGCTTTCAGGTGCAGCGAGAAAAGCACACCTTCGGCCTTGGCGGCGGCGATGCTGTCGGCGAGGAAGGCGCGCAGCGCCTTGCGGCTCATAAAGCTGGCATCGACAATCTCGCCCGCCGTCACCGGAACGGCTTCCCGCAACACGCGCGCGCCGGCGTTTGCGGCGGCGGGGCGAAACTCGATGCGCAAGCTGGCGGGGCTTTCCATGGTCAGCGACTGCTCATTGCCGAAGAAGTCGCCGTGGCTCATGGAAGCGACGTGGGAGGCGGAATCGGCCGACCACGGGCCCATGGAATGGGGATGTTTGCGCGCGAAGGCTTTCACCGATTGCGGCGCGCGGCGGTCGGAATTGCCCTCCCGCAGCACCGGATTGACGGCGCTGCCCTTGACCCGGTCATAACGGGCCTTGATTTCGGCTTCGCGCTCGTTGGCCGGTTCGTCGGGATAGTCGGGCAAGGCGTAACCCTTGCTTTGCAATTCGGCGATCGCGGCTTTCAGTTGTGGAACCGAGGCGGAAATATTGGGCAACTTGATGATGTTGGCCATGGGGTCCGCGGTTTTGCGGCCGAGTTCGGCGAGCGCGTCCTCAATGCGTTGGCCGCTGTCCAGATATTCTGGAAAATTGGCGATGATGCGCCCCGCCAGCGAGATGTCGCGCAGTTCCAGCGTGACTCCGCTCACCGCGCAGTAGGCCTGGATAATCGGCAACAGCGAGCAGGTTGCCAGCGCCGGCGCTTCGTCGGTCCATGTGTAGATGATCGTGGCTTGTTCGGACATTCGGGCTTGCCTGCCCCCTGGTGAAAAAAGTGGCGTATTATAGCAGCCGCTTCCGCCCGCAAGACGAATCTCGCCGAGCCCCGCCATGGGGAAGTTTTGCCGCCAGCCCAAATTCGAAAGAGCCGCCAAAACACGGGAAAGCAACGCGAAAATGAGCGTATCCAGCAAGTATGCAACGGGATTGCCGGGCTTTTGGCTGCGCGAAGCCGGGCCGGATGATTGCGGGGTGATTCTGTCGCTGATTCGGGAGTTGGCCGAATACGAGAAATTGGCCAACGAAGTGGTGGCCAGCGAGGAAACGCTGCGCGAGTCGCTGTTTGGCGATCATCCCTGCGCCGAAGCCGTACTTGCCGAGCGCGAGGGCGAAGTGGTCGGTTATGCGCTGTTTTTCCGCAATTTTTCCACCTTCACGGGCAGGCCGGGAATCTATCTGGAAGACATTTACATCAAACCGGAAATGCGCGGGCGCGGTTATGGCAAATCTTTGCTCTGCTTCGTCGCCAAGCGGGCGGTGGAAAGCGGTTGCGCGCGCATGGAATGGTCGGTGCTGGACTGGAACGAGCCTTCGATTCGGTTTTACCGCGCTTTGGGCGCGGAGGCGATGGAGGAATGGACGGTGCAGCGCCTGGCCGGCCCGGCGCTTGCCCGGGTGGCGGCCGCGTTCGACGAACGCCTTGGGCGGAAACAAGGGCGAAACGAGTGAATTCGGCGAACCGGACAAATCGGGCGGATTGAAAACGGGCGGATTGAAAAGGGCCAATTGAAAACGGGCCAACTGAAAAAGGAGCGCGGACTTGAGTCGAATCGTTTACGTGAATGGGGAATTTGTGCCGGAGGAAGAAGCGAAGGTTTCCATCTTCGACCGGGGTTTCGTGTTCGGCGACGGCGTGTACGAGGTGGTGCCGGTGATTCGCGGCCGCTTGGCGGACCGGGACTACTTCCTCCAGCGTCTGACCCGCAGCCTGGACGAACTGGGCATCGCCTGGCCTTGCTCGGAGGCGCACTACCAAGAGGTGCTCGAACAACTTGTGGCGCGCAATGCGCTGGAAGAAGGCATCATCTACACGCAGGTCAGCCGGGGCGCCTCGGACCGGCAATTCACTTTTCCCGCGAACACGCCTTCGAGCATGACGGCTTTCACCCAGGTGATGCAATTGCTGGACAATCCTTCGGTCGCAAATGGCATCACTGTGGTCACGACGGCGGAAATCCGCTGGTTGCGCCGGGACATCAAGTCGCTCAACTTGCTTGCCCAGGTGCTGGCGAAGCAGTACGCCGCCGATCATGGCGCCGGGGAGGCCTGGATGATTGAGGACGGCCTGGTCACGGAGGGGGCTTCGTCGTCGGCTTATATCGTCAAAAATGGAACGGTGGTGACGCGGCCGCTGTCGAACCGCATCCTGCCGGGAATCCGCCGGCGCCGGCTGCTCGAACTTGCGGCCGGGGCGGGTATTGCCTGTGAGGAAAGGCCTTTCAGCCTCGCCGAAGCGCTGGCCGCGGACGAAGCTTTCATCAGCAGCGCGACAACGATTTTGCATCCGGTGATCAGCATCGACGGCAACCGAATCGGCGACGGCAAGCCCGGCCCCCTGACCCGAAAATTGCGCGGGTTGTATGTGGACCACATGCTTGCGGAAGTTGGTGGTTAGGGGCTCCGGGCCGTGGCTGGCGGGTGGCGGCTTCGATCCGTCGCCGGGGGGTGGCGGCTTCGATCCGTCGCCGGCGGGCCGGAGGCTTCGATCCGTCGCCGGCGGGCCGGGGATGTGGTTCAGCGGACGCTGTGAATACATCCCTGTAAGCTCCGAGCTCGCCATCCTGGCTCGCACGGCCGCTGAACCACATCCCCGGCCCGCCGGCGACTCACAGTGTGCAGAACCGCTACATCTTCATCTTACCCGAAGCAAGGGCTTGCATTTTGGGAGACTGTGCAGGCCCGATAATCTGTCATTCTGCGCGGAGCGAAGCGGAGTCGCAGAATCTCCCTGGGAGTTCTTGAAGATTGTGCATGCCATCCCTGGCGCGAGATATTCGGCTTCGAGTACCCCCAGCCTTGCCATCCATGGCAAGTCGTTCGTCCAGCCGCCGAGCACAGCTCGGCGTCGCTCGGCCGGCGCATAAAGCTTCGCTTCATAAACGCTTGGCCTCGCCCCTCAAGAAGCTGTGCTTCTTGTCGGCTGCGCCGACCGGGTACTTGCATTCTTGAAGATTGTGCATGCCATCCCTGGCGCGAGATATTCGGCTTCGAGTACCCCCAGCCTTGCCATCCATGGCAAGTCGTTCGGCCCTCAAGAAGCCGCGCTTCTTGTCGGCTGCGCCGACCGGGCCTCACCCTGGCTCGCACGCCTGTTACACAACCCGCCACCCGACGGAGACTCACATTGTGCGGACTCGATAATCCGTCATTCTGCGCGGAGCGAAGCGGAGTCGCAGAATCTCCCTGGGAGTTCCGGTCGGTTTTGCCACTCCAATTTTCGTCCTATTGATTATTGGCTTATCGGGCTTGCACACTGTGAGTCGCCGGCGTGCCGGAGGTTTGGTTCAGCGGCCGTGCGAGACAGGATGTCGAGCCCGGAGCTTACAGGGACGTATTCACAGCGTCCGCTGAACCAAACCTCCGGCACGTCGGCGACGGATCGACGCCACAATCCCACGGCAACGGATCGAAGCTGAATCCCCCATTCGTCTGCGCATTGGGGGGTTAGATGCGGTTGATGGGGAAGGGGAGGACTTTGGTGATGGAGTTGGCGTTGCTGAGGTGCATCAGTAGGCGGTCGATGCCGAGGGCGACTCCGGCGCAGGGGGGGAGGCCGTGGTCGAGGGCGGCGAGCAGTTTTTCGTCGATTTCGGGTGCGGGTCGGCCGAGTTCGGCGCGTTTTTGACGGTCGCGCTCGAAACGTGCGCGCAAGACTTTGCCGTCGGTTTCTTCGTCGTAGCCGTTGGCGAGTTCCATACCGCGGCTGAACAGTTCGAAGCGCCGCGCCACGGGCTCGCCTTCGGGGTTGGGGCCGGTTTTGGCGAGGGCGGCCTGGTCGGCGGGGTAATCGTAAATGAAGCAATATGCCGGGAGGTCGGGTTCAATGGCATGCCCGAGCAGCAGTTGCAGACAGTCGGTGGCGTTGAGTTGGGTGGCGTCCACCGGCAGTTTTTCACGGGCGAGTCGGCGCAGGGATTCGAGTTCGATGCGGTGCGGGTTGATGCCCAGATGGCGCTGGAACAGTTCGCGGTAGCTCAGCCTGGGAACGGATGCCCGCGGCAGGAATTCGCGCAGCAGTTGTTCAACTTCGGTCATGAGTTGTTCGAGGCTGAAGCCGGGGCGGTACCATTCGAGCATGGTGAATTCGGGGTTGTGGCGGGCGCCGGCGTCGCTCTGGCGGAAACTTTTGCAGATCTGGTAGCAAGCGCCGCTGCCGGCGGCGAGCAGGCGCTTCATGGCGTATTCGGGGGAGGTTTGCAAATGGAAAGTTTGCAGGCCACCCTGGATTTGCACCTGGGCGGGAATGGAGTCGATGTGCAGATCGGTGACGGTGGCGGGGGCGAGCAAGGGGGTTTCCACTTCGAGCACGCCGCGGTCGGCGAAAAATCGGCGCACGCGGGCGAGGACATCGGCGCGCAGGCGCAACAAGTCGGTGTTCGCGCTTGGCCGCCAGTCGGCCATGACGGGCGTTAGCGCGCGACCCGGTTCTGGTATTCGCCGGTGCGGGTATCGACCCGCAACACATCGCCCTCGTTGACGAAAAGCGGCACCTTGACTACGGCGCCGGAGACCAGCGTGGCGGGCTTGGAGCCGCCCTGGGCGGTGTCGCCTTTCAGGCCGGGGTCGGTCTGCGCCACTTCCAACTCGATGAAATTGGGCGCAATCACCGAAATGGGCTTGTCGTTCCAAAGCACAACCTGGAACGCCTCCTGCGGTTTGAGCCAATTTTTCGCATCGCCAATGGCAGTGGCGTCGGCGGCAAGTTGCTCGTAGCTGCCGTCGGTTTTCATGAAATGCCAGAATTCGCCGTCTTCGTAGAGGTATTCCATGTCGAGTTCGAGCACGTCCGCGCCCGGCAGCGATTCGCCGGACTTGAAGGTGCGCTCCCAGACGCGGCCATTGAGCAGGTTGCGAAACTTGACGCGGTTGAACGCCTGCCCTTTGCCGGGTTTGACGAACTCGTTTTCCAGAATCGAGCAGGGTTCGCCGTCCACCAGCAGTTTCAGCCCGCTCTTGAACTCGTTGGTTGAATAGGATGTCATACCGCCTTCCGCTCAGCTTGCCTCGAACCTTGGCCCAGGCTTCTTCATGTCCGTTATTGTTTCCGTTGGTTCCGCTTCTTCCGCTTCCACCCCAAAACCCCTGTCCTTGTCCCCGCCCCCGAGCGGGGCCGCCGGGCAAGGGAAAGCCTGCTGGCGGGAATCACTCTCGGACGCGATCACCGACCCGCGGGAGCTCGCCGAATTCCTGCAATTGGACCCAGGCCGGAACCCCGCCGGGGAACAAGCCATGGCGCAATTTCCGCTCAAGGTGCCGCGGGCCTTCGCCAATCGCATGGAAAAGGGCAACTGGAACGACCCCTTGCTGCGCCAGGTTTGGCCCGACACCGCCGAACAACGGCGGGAAGCCGGATTTGTGGCCGACCCGCTGCGGGAGCGCCATTATAATCCGCGCCCCGGATTGCTGCACAAGTATCCGGGACGGGTGCTGCTGATCGCGGCGCCGCATTGCGCGATTCACTGCCGCTATTGTTTCCGCCGCGAATTCGACTACGACGGCAACGCCCCCCCGCGCGCGCAATGGCAACAGGCATTCGACTACATTCGCGCCGATGCCAGCATCGAGGAAGTGATTCTCAGCGGCGGCGACCCGCTGGCGCTGGGCGACAATCAGCTTCGCTGGCTGCTGGGCTCGATCCGCGAAATTGCCCACGTCACGACGATACGGATCCACACCCGCTTGCCGGTGGTGATTCCCGCGCGCGTGACGCGGGAATTGCTGGCGATGCTGGGCGAGCGCCGGCGGCGGATTGTGCTGGTCATCCATTGCAATCACGCGCGGGAGATCGACGGCGAAGTCGCCGCGGCGCTGGCCGCATTGAGCCGGGCCGGAGTCAGCCTGCTCAACCAGTCGGTGCTGCTGCGCCGCGTCAACGACGATGCCGGGATACTTTCTGAGCTGTCAAAGCGGCTTTTTGCGGAAAATGTTCTACCTTATTACTTGCATCTTCCCGACCGTGTCGCGGGGACTGGACATTTCGCGGTGAAGCGAAAGCGGGCCAAGGCGATCATCAGCGCGATGCGGGCCTCGCTGCCGGGCTATCTGGTGCCCCGCCTGGTGCGGGAAGCGCCGGGGGAAAGCTCGAAAACCGTCGTCATGTAGACGCTTTGCGAGCATTGACTGCAGCTTTTGCATTCATTTTTGATGCTTTTGCAATGCCTCTTTCGAGTGGCTGTTCTGCTTGATGCAAGTCCGCGCGCCAGCGCAAAAGCGCGGATGGGTCCGGCGGCCGGGAATTGCTTGTTTTACGTCGAATACTGGAGACTCCACCCATGGACAGTGCAAGGGCGGCTTCTTTGCCAAACGAACAGATCGACCCTTTGACGGGGCTGCCAAACCGGAACCTGCTGGAAGATGCCTTGCGGCGGGCGCTGGACGACGGCGGGCCGGCGACCCTGGCCTTGCTGCAACTGGAGAACTTTTACGAGATCCGCTCCTGGGTCGGCAAATCCGACGCCAGTTTTCTGCTCGCCGACATCGCCCGGCTGTTGCGCGCCAAGCTGCCGGGCTCGGTTACCTTGTACCGCTGCGAGCATTACGAGTTCGCCGTGTTGCTGCGCAATGAAAACAGCGTCAACGCCAGGCCGATAACCGACCGCGTCAAGCAGGCGCTGCAAACGGCGGTTTCGGAATTGATTCCGCCACAACTCGAACTGAAATGCGCGGTGGGGCTGGCCGCGGCGGAGCCCGGCGTGACCGGACCCGAGGTGCTGTTCGCCCGCGCCCGGCACCAATTGAGCGTCGCGCTGTTTCGCAGGCATGGCGAACAACGGCTTTCGGCGATGCACGAAGTGGACGGTTTCGATCCACTGGCGCTTGAGCCGGCGCTGGGGCGCCAGCCGCTGGCGCTGAATTTCCAACCCATCGTCAGCCTGCTGCCGGACGGCGCCGAACGCTACGAGCTGCGCTGCCGCCTGCCGCTGGAAAATCGCCGGCTGGCGCCGCTGCGCCTGTTCGAAATCGCGGTTCAGAACGCCCTTGGCGGCATTATCGACCGGCAATTGATCACGCGCGCGCTCGCCCTGCTGCGGGAGAAAAACGCGCCCGCGCTGTGCTTATTCATCAAACTGACGCAAAACTCCATGGTGGACGCCGAATTCTTCCAATGGCTGCGGCGCGAACTCTCGGGCCAGGCGCAACTGGCCCGGCAACTGGTGTTCCAGATCAGCGAGATCGATGCGCTGATCGCGCAACATCATTTGCAATATCTTTGCGAGCAACTCGCCGGGCTCGGGATTCGTCTTTCTGTCAGCAATTTCGGCATCACCGAAAATCCCTTTCGTTATTTACCCCTGCTCAGCATCGACTACGTCAAGATCAATCTGCCGGCCGCGGATGGAACCGGCGCGGGCGGTCAGCGCTGGCGTCAATTGCTGCAAAGATTGCGCGAGTCGGACCTGCGGGTGATCGCGGCGCTGGTGGAAGATGTGGGGCTGCTGCCGCAATTGTGGCAATCCGGCGCGACCCTGGCCCAGGGCAATTGCCTGGCCGAGCCCGCCGACGCGCCGGCGTTTCAATTCCCGCGGGAAATCCGCATCAAGGCGGCCTGAAGCCGGCCGCCAAAAAGCGCCGAAATTGCTATCGCGCGCGCCTGCAATTATGCTCCGGCTATGAGTTTCAGCCGCATCGCCTCCCGTTTTTCGTTTATCGCGTGCTGCGCTCTGCTGCTCGCCATGAGTGTTTTCTGGCTGATCAGCGGCTATCACACTCGGCTGGTGCTGCAGGCCCAGGCGGACCGGCTGGGGGTCACGATCGCGCGCCAGGCGGCCGACTTGCTGGCGGAACATGTGCAGGCGGACGACCGCATCGGCATCAATGTGATTCTGGAGGAATTGTCCGCCGACCCGTCGGTGACCGAGGTGGCCCTGCTGGACGACCAGGGCCGGCGCCTGGCGGTGGCGGGCGAGGCCAACGCGGAGCCGCCGCTGTCGCTGCTGACGCGGCCGCCGCTGAACCAGGAATACTACGTGCGCAACATCGAATTCCTCGGCGCCACCTATGGCGCGGTCAGCGTTGGGCTCGACCTCGGCTATCTGCAAGCCAGCATGAACGACAATTTGATCATGCTCGCCGGCGCCACCCTGATCATGATTCTGGCGGCGTATTTCTTCGTCAGGGGCTATTGCCAGGTCACGCTGGCATTTCCGATGAATCTGCTGTCCTATTCGCTGGGCAAGATTCGGCGGGGGGAAATTGTCGAATGCCCGGATGTCTCGGGGCAGGATGAACTGGCCAACCTGACCCGGGAGTACAACGCCACGGCCGGCTTTCTCGGCCGCCACACTTTTCTCGACCGTTTCGGCGAAGAAACCGCGCCGGCCGACACCGAGGCCTGGCGTTCGGAAGAAATCGCCCTGCTGCTGCTGCGCATGAGCAATTATTTCTCCCTCGCCACGGCGATGAGCCGCGAACACGCCCTGCAATTGCTGGAGCGCTACTACTTTTTCGCCGGCCAAATCAGCCGCGTCTACAATGGCCACATCTGCTATTGCCACGAGGATGAAATCCTCATCGCATTCGACCAGGTGGCCGGCGCCGAAGAGCAGGCCTACCACGCCATTTGCGCGGCGCAGTTGTTCCTGCGCCTGATTCCGCATCTGAATTCACACCCGCGGGGCGTGCGCACCAACGCCAGCTTCACCCTCGCCGCCCACAGCGGCGTGGTGCCGGCAAGGCTGTATTCGCCGGTTTCCGGCAAAAACGACAGCCTCATCGGCGAAACGCCCGACCGCGCCCGGCAGATTTGCAACGAATGCCCGGACAACAACATCCTGGTCAGCGCCGACTGCTACCAACTCGCCGGCGCCGACTCCCGCGTGAACGCCGAGACTTTCGGCGCCGGCGCCGAAGAAGACGACGACGAAACGGCGCTGCTGCTCGTGCTCGAACCGCCACAAGAACACGCCAAGCTGCTCGACAGCCAAGCCGCCCGCCTCATCGCCGCCCACCCGAACCGCTGAACGGACACCGGAACCGGTCAGGGCGGGGCGGGGGATGCGGGCGGGGCCTGATCTGAAGTAGTAAAATGCGCGTAGTTTTTGTCTGGCCAACCACCTACCCCAACTGGAGTCTGTTCGATGCGGCGTTTTTGTCATTTGTCCGGCCAAGCCGGCCTCTTCCTATTGCTGATTTCTTCCGCCCAGGCGGCGCAGGCCGCCGAGGCGGTGGCGTCGCTTGACCTGACGGCCAGCGGCCTCGGCATTGCCGCGCTGGTGGTTTTCGTCCTCGCCTATGCGCTGGTGATCAGCGAGGAGAATATCCATTTGCGCAAATCGAAACCGGTGGTGGTGGCCGCGGGGCTGATCTGGGCGCTGGTGGCGCTGGCCTACACCGCCGCGGGCGAGGAGGCGCTGGTGGAGGAACTGCTGGCCCACAACTTGCTGGAATTCGTCGAGCTGTTCCTGTTCCTGCTGGCGGCGATGACCTATATCAACACCATGGAAGAGCGCGGCATCTTCAACCTGCTGCGGGCGAAACTGGTCAGTTCGGGTTTCACCTTGCGCAAGTTGTTCTGGATCACCGGCCTGATTTCCTTTTGCATGTCGCCGCTGGCGGACAACCTGACCACGGCCTTGCTGATGGCGGCGGTGGTGGTTTCGCTGGGGGGCGACAATACCCGCTTTGTCGTGCTCGGCTGCATCAATGTGGTGGTGGCGGCCAACGCCGGCGGCGTGTTCAGCCCCTTCGGCGACATTACGACGCTGATGATTTGGCAGGCGGGCTATGTCGAGTTCCAGGAATTCTTCGTTTTGGTCATACCCTCGATCGTGAACTGGGTTGTGACCGCGGGCATCATGAGCTTCGCGGTGTCCAGCGAACGTCCGCCGGCGATCCAGGAACAGGCCGAGGTCAAATTTGGCGGCTGGGTTGTGGTTGGCTTGTTCGGCTTGACCATCGCCACGGCGGTCAGCTTCCACAACTTCCTGCACCTGCCGCCGGTGCTCGGCATGATGACCGGCCTGGGCGTCCTGAAACTGTTCGGCTATTACCTGCAAATGCGCGACGCCGGGTATATGCGCGCGGGAACGGGCGGGGTCAGCGGCGATGCCAACCTGTTCAGCGATTCGGTGCACGAGGACGAAATCGAAGACAGCAAGGCGCCTTACAACATCTTCCACAACCTGCAACGGGCGGAGTGGGACACGCTGATTTTCTTTTACGGCATCATTCTTTGCGTGGGCGGACTGGGCGCTTTCGGCTACCTGGCGATGGTTTCCGAGTTCACCTACGGCGGCATGGGCGCCACCGTGGCCAACATCCTGGTGGGCTTCGCCTCGGCGCTGATCGACAACATTCCGGTGATGTTCGCGGTGCTGGAAATGGCGCCGGAAATGGACCTCGGGCAATGGTTGCTAATCACGTTGACGGCGGGTGCGGGCGGCTCGATGTTGTCCATCGGCTCCGCCGCCGGTGTCGCCGTGATGGGCCAGGCGCGCGGAGTCTACACCTTTTTCGCCCACCTGAAATGGAGCTGGGCGATTGCGATTGGCTACTTCGCCAGCATCGGCACGCATTTCCTGCTCAACGGCGCTTATTTCACCGGTTGAGCGCCGGCGCTTGAGCGGCCGGAGTCCGCATCGAATTCGATTCAGGTCCGGCCGCTGGGCCAAGGCCCGCGCGCAATACTTGCAAGCGCAACACCCTGGCCAGCAACAGGGCGGGGGCGGTCAGTCGGCTCCCGCCACTTCGACCAGCACCCGGTAAATCATTTCGGCGCCTTCGGCCAGGGAGCGCACGGAAACGCGCTCGTCGTTGCCGTGCATGCGTGAAAGGTCGTCCTGGTCGATGGGATAAGGATAAATCCCGTAGACCGGTACGCCCCTGTCGCGCCAGGCGCCGGCGTCGGTGCCGGCCTGGAACAGGTAGGAAGTCACCTCCGCTTCAGGGTATTGCTCCCGCGCCGAGGCGGCCAGCGCCTGGTACAACTCGGTGTCTTCGGGCGAAGGCGACTGCCGCGAGCGTTCCTGCAACCTGGCCAGCGCGGCTGCCTGATCGCCGTCCGTGAGAATCTCGACCGAAATCGCCGGGTCGGCCGTTACCCGGTGGATCTCCTCGATGAAGGCCGCGACATCGGTTCCCGGAATCAGGCGGAAATTGACCAGCGCCGTGGCGGTGCCGGGTATCACATTGATCCGGAAGCCGGCTTCGAGGATCACGGGCGCGATGGTGTTGCGGGTGAAGGCGCGCAACAGCGGATCGGCGCCGATGCGCCGGTCGGCCTGGGCGGCGCGGGCCGCGTCGGTTCCCGCGATGAAATCTTCAAGCCAGGTCTTCTCGGGTTCCCCGGCGGTTAGCGCCAGGGTTTCAAAAAACTGCCGCGTGATGGGAATGAACTGCGCGCCGCCATCGTATTCGGACAGTTTGTTCAAAGCGCGCGCCAAGGTGAAGATGGCGTTGTCCGGGCGCGGCATCGACGAGTGGATGCTGTGGCCCGAGGCGGTGATGCGCAAGCTGAGCATGAACTTGTCGGCGGTTGAAATGCTTACATATCGCACATCGCCGGAGCCTTGGCGTTTAATGATCCAGCCGCCTTCGTTGAGGGCGAACTCGGCATCGATCAAGGGCCAATGATCCCGCGCCAGCCAACCGGTGCCGTAGCTGCCCCCTTCCTCGTCGGCCTCGGCGAGGAAGATTACGTCGCGCGCCAGCGGCACTTCGTCGCGGGCGAGCCGCAGCACGGCTTCGGCAAACACCGCCATGCCGCCTTTGAAATCGATCGCGCCGCGGCCGTACACGTAGCCGTCGATGATGTCGCCGGCGAACGGTTCCACGGTCCACAGTTCGCGTTCGACACCGACCACATCGGCATGGGCGGCCAACAGCAGCGGCCGCCTGGAGCCGTCGCCGCGCAATCTGGCGATGAAATGCGCCTTGCCTGCCGCGGGTGTTTCGACAATCGAAACCTCGAAGCCGAGGGATTCGAACTTCGGCCGCAGAAACTGCGCCAACGCGGCTTCGTTGCCCGGTGGATTGGAGGTGTCGATGCGGATCAGTTCGCGCAGCAGTTCCGCGGTTGGATTGGTCTGGGCCTGTTCCTGTTCTTGTTCTTGGGCTTGGGCTTGGGCTTGGGCCACGGCCAGCATCCAGGCCAGTTTGCACAGCAATAGCAATTTAAGAAGCCTCATGGGTTGCACCTTGAAAATTGGTTTGGTTATTCCGGGGCGGAAACGCGGATTCCAAAAGGGTCGATTGCAATCAAGACCTGGCGCATCGCGGTGATATCCACTGGCGGCGCATCCGCGGGGGCGTGTTCGGCGAACACGAGCACGCGAACCGCGCCCGCGGCGCGTTCCGGCAAGCTCAGGCGGGCGGAATCAAAACCTTGCGGGATGAAAGTGCTGACCAGTTCAACCCGCTCGCCAAGTTCGCCGAGCAGGCTGCGGCGATTGCCGTACCAGGCCGATTTGCTTGCCGGAATTTGGGCGGCGGCGGCTTCGTCATACAGGAACAGGACGTCAATGCCGGTGATTTCTATGGCGTTGGGGTCGAGCCGGGATTGAATTTCAACCGACTCAAGCTGGGCATGGGAGACGGCCGCGACCGAAAGCAGCAGCAAACATAGTCCCCGGCGCAGCATAATCGGCCTCGCTCATCGGCCCCGGGAGCCCGGGCGGCCCCGCCCGTCGGCCCTGTCCGGCAATCAACTTGGGCGGCACCAACCAATGATCGGCCCCGGCAGCCCGCGAACCGGCCCGGCCCGGTGACCGCATTCCGCAGTCCTGTTCAGCCGTCGCGCCTTTCGGACCCGAAAGCCGACCGCGCCCAGCGGCCCGGTGGAAATGCGCAGTGCAACTCGGCAAGTTCACAGCGCGGGCCGGAAAGCTCCCGGCCCGCCGCGCGGTTCAGTTTTCCTCGGTTTCGACCTCGCCCTGAACCCCTCTGGGAGAACCGTCGCCATTGAAGCCCAACACTTCATAGCGGCGCCAGCCGGCGAGGATGCCATGCAGTCCGTGGTTGCCTTCGTGGCAGGCGTATTCGAACACCGGGTCCGGCGACCTGCGCAAGGGCAGTTTGGCGGACCAGGAAACGTCCCAAGACAGCGGATCGTTCACGGTGAAATCGTATTCCAGGGTGTTCTCGTCCACATAGCGGAAGCGCTCTTCTATCACCGCCTGGTCGGACATGCCGCGCAGGTTGTAGTCGTGGTAGAAATGGCGCGTGGACACCACCAGCTCGTCGCCTTCCCAGCGGCCGATGGAGTCGCCTTCCCATTTCAGTTGCCGCGTGTGGTGCTCGCTGTCGAGGCGGATCATGCGCGCCGAATGCACCATCTCGTTCAGGATCATCACCGTGTCCTTGGTCTGGACGATTTGCATGTTGTTGTTGTAGGAGCCGGGAATCATCGGCGGCCCGCCGACGAATCCGGTGATGCAGCGGTCCACCGTGGTGCGGCCTTCGGGGCCGGCGCTGTTGAAAATCATGTCCCGGTAGGCGGCGCGGCGCTGCTGGCCAGCCTCGTTCAAGGGCGGCATGCGGCCATTCGGCGGATCGTAGATGAGCGAAGTGCGGCGGTCGTAAATCGTTTCGCTGCCGCGTTCGTACCAGAATTCGTTGTAGGAAATCACGCCGGGGGGATAGCCCGCGCCGCCGACGCTGTCGATGATCAGGTCGCGGTTCTGGCGGCGGTTTTCATACGCTTCCCATTCCCTGGCCTGCTCCTCGGTGAGCACTTCGAGGTGTTCGAGCTCGGCGGGCCGGTTCAAGGGCGTCAAGGTGCGAAAGGTGTAGGTGCCCTGGAAATCGGGGTGGCCATACTCGGTGCGCGGAATCTCGGCGGATTGCGCGAGGGCGGCGCCGGCTAACAGGCCGCCGCCCAGGGCGGCGAGGGTCTTGGCGATTTTGCTGGTCATGGCAGTCTCCAAGCGTTGGTCGGTTGCGCATTTGCGATATGCGCGTTTTGTGATGTGTTGGATCGGCCCGGCATGGGGCCAGCGCGGGCTGGCGCATGCCGACAATGCCGGAAAGGGCAAAAAGTACGCCGGTTGCGGATGTTTTTCAAGAAATTATTTCACTGTCGCGTGATTCCGCGCGCAGTCGCAAACCTCAATTGGGGATTCTGGGGGATTGCCGTTGGTCTGATTGTTGGTCTAGTGGGAGCCGGGGCAGTGGTTTATGCTTGTCGCCTGCATGGGAGGCGAAAGCGCGGTGGCGAAGACTGTTCCTCAAAATCCGGGCCGGCAAGCCGCGGCGGCGGCGGTTCCAAAACTGCACAGCGGTGGAAACATTCCCGCGCTTCCGGCTTTGGCGGCGGCGGGCCTGCTTTTGCTCTGCCTCAGCCCGCGGTTGCAGGAAAACCCGGTGCTGCTCGCTTCGACGCTGGGGGCGGCCGCGGCGCTCTTGTTCTGGCTCGGCTGGCAATGGTTCGGCTGGCATCGCCAGGGCCGGTTTCCCGCCGTGCGCATCTCGCTGCGGCCGCAGCATTACGTGCAAGCAATGGTGCAAGGCAGCGTGTATTTGTACTGGGGCTATTTCTGGAGCCCGGTTTACGATCACTTTTGGCTGCTTGGCGCGCAAATTTTGTTCGCTTACGGCTTCGACATGTTGCTGGCCTGGTCGCGCAAGCGCGAATACTGGCTCGGTTTCGGCCCGGTGCCGATCATTTTCAGCGTCAACCTGTTTCTTTGGTTCCGCGACGACTGGTTTTATCTGCAATACCTGATGCTGGCGGCGGGTTTCCTTGGCAAGGAGTATGTGCGCTGGCGTCGGGACGGGCGCGATGCGCACATCTTCAACCCTTCGGCCTTCGCGCTTGGCCTGTTTTCCATCGCGCTGATCGTCACCGGCACCACGGAGCTGACCTGGGGCCGGGAAATCGCCTCGACGCTGACATTGGCGCCCAACATCTACACTTTTCTGTTCCTGGCCGGCCTGGTGGTGATGGTTTTCTTCTCCATCACCCTGGTGGCGGGCATGGCGGCGATTTCGCTGTTCGCGATGAGCGCGCTGTATTTTGCGATTACCGGCGTGCCCTATTTCATCGACTCGGAAATTCCCGCGGCGGTTTTTCTCGGCTTGCACCTGCTGGTGACCGACCCGTCGACTTCACCGCGCACGCCGCTGGGCAAGGCGATTTTCGGCATGCTTTACGGCCTGGGCGTTTTTCTGCTTTACACTTTGCTGGAGACCTTCGGCGCGCCAACGTTTTACGACAAATTGCTTTGCGTGCCTTTGCTTAATCTTTCGGTTATCGCCATCGACCGGGCGGTGAAATCGCTGTCTACCGATTCCCCGCCTTCCGGGACCGCGCTTCTCAATGCCCCGTTCTTGCTTTGGATGCGCGGCTGGAGTCCGTCGCGGGCCAACCTGGCGCATATCGCGCTTTGGGGCGTGGTGTTTGCCGGGGCGAGCTTGGCCGGCAAGACCGACAGCCGCCACACCGGCGACAGCGTTCCATTCTGGCAGCAGGCCTGCGCCGAATCCCTGCCCCGGGCCTGCGACCGGCTGCTGCAATTGCAGGCGGCCTATTGCGCCGACAATTCCGCCTGGGCCTGCAACGAACTGGGCGCGCATTATCGCGAAGGGCGCATTGTCGCAAGCAACGAACCGCTGGCGCTGGGCTTTTTCTCCCGCGCCTGCGAACTAAGGTCGATGGCGGCCTGCCAGAATCTGCTGCGGGCCGGGGCCCCGCACCGCGCCGCGCCGAAAGAGCTTGACCTGCGCTTGCTGTTACGCGAGGGCGGGCGCAACTTGATGCAAATGCCCGTTGCCGACTTGTACCGCCGCGCCTGCGACCACGACTGGCGCTTCGCCTGCGAGGCGGCATTGCAATGAATGCGCGATCCGGCGGGGCAAATTCCGGCGCGGCGCAAACCGGCGAGGCGCATGCCGGCGGGGCGCAGTCCGGCCATGCGCAATCGGGCGGGGCGCAATCCAGCGATTCGCCAAGCGGGGGTCCGCGCCGCACCGGCCTGCTGGCGTTGACCTTGATTGTGGTTTTTGTTTTTTTCTGGCTGGGGCGCGGCGCACCGCTGACGGAAAGCGAAAGCGGTTTCTCGACAACGCCGAATCTCGACGGATTCCGCGGCGACGCCTGGATGCTGCCGGACGACGAATTGCTCGGCTTCGTGGAAATTCCGGCCGGCGCCTTCCTCATGGGCAGCGACCCGGCGCGGGACCCGATGGCCTACGCGAATGAGCGCTGGTCCGCCGCGCGGCGCCAGGGCAGCCCCGAATTGCCCACCTTTTACATCGGCAGATTCGAAGTGACGGAAGCGCAATTTCAAGCTTTCGCGGCGCGGGTGGACACGGTGGCGCCGCTTTCCCGCGTTTCGGCCTTGCCAGTGAGCGGTGTTAGCTGGCCCGAAGCGCTGGCCTACGGGCGCTGGCTGGAAGAGCAAATGCGCGCCTCAAGCGCCACGCCCCAGGCAATTCGGGATGCGCTCGATTCCGGCTGGCGAATCACGCTGCCTTCGGAAGCGCAATGGGAGAAAGCCGCCCGCGGCGTTGATGGGCGCATTTTTCCCTGGGGTTCGAATCCGCAAGGCGGCAACGCCAATTTCGGCGGCGGCGCACCGCGCGATGTGCGCGAAGGCGTCTGCGCGCGTTGCAGCCACGGCTTGGCGGACATGGCGGGAAATGTTTGGGAAATGACCGCCAGCCCCTTGCGCGATTATCCTTTTGTTGTGGACGCCGCCGAAGCCGGCGCAGTCGCGGGGGATCTCGCCGCCGACGCGCTGTTTGTCATGCGCGGCGGCTCCTACGCCGATGGCGCCAACAACGTGCGCGCCGCCGTGCGCGGCGCGGTGGATCCGGGAGTGCGCAATCCCACCATCGGTTTTCGGTTGGTGATCTCACCGCCGTAGGCCTTATCCCGCCGTCAGTCATCACACCGCCGTTAGTCATCACACCGCCGTTAGTCATCGCCCCGGCCGCGGGTCATCCGCCTACCGCGGTTCGTCTCCCCGCCCGCCCAGAGCAAACGGGGGAATTTTACTTCGGTATTGACGCACCACGGGCCGGCCCACCGCCCCAGGCCGTCTCAGCGGCACGAGCTTTTGGTTCAAGTCTTTCGCGCCAGTCGCCTAGTTTCCGGTGTAGTTCAGCGGCCAACTCACCTGGATGGGCTGGCTGCTGTAGTAGTAAACCCCCGGCTGTTCGTCCAGGGAATAGGCGAGATAGAAGAAAACCGTTTGCCCTGTGAGGCCATAAACGGAACCGATCAAGGGGCCGATCGAAGGTTCGCGGTCGAGATGCCTGGTGCCTATGATGACCAGGTCCTGGGCGTACAGGTCGCGGTCGAGATCGGCGGCGGCGGGAATGTTGGCGACATCTTCCAGCGGATGGAAATTGCCGTCGGCGTGGCGCGCGAACAAGATGTCGTCTTCGGTGGCGGCGACCACATGGAGCTTGCCGGGGCGGCGGGCGTGGGAGCGGTCCTTGACGAAGCTGCCATAGATGGTGATTCGGTCCAAAGGCGCGAAATGTTCGCGGAAAGTCCAGCCGCCGTCGGTGGTGGCGCCACCGGCGAATAGCGCATTGGTGAAGTCGTCGTTGGTGGCGAGCCCCTCGCCCAGCAGGATGGGGCATTGTTCCGGGCTGCCGTAGCGCATCGCCAGCGCGCAGTGGTCGTCGGCGGACAGCACCGGGTCGCGGCGGCCATGGGACAAGCGCGCTTGCATGATGGAAGCGCGCACGGCGCTATGCCCGAAGCCCAGGGAGTGGCCGATTTCATGCACCGCGACGTGATGGAAATGGTGTTCCACCGAAGAAAAACGGGGCTTGCTGGCGGCATTGAAGATGATGTCGCTTTCCAGAATCGCGAAAGGGTTCCAGGAGGTTTGGGTCACGGCTTCGGCGGTGTTCGGGCCGCTGAAATAGCTGTCGTCGCCGCAAAAATCGTCGGCGAAGGATGCGGTGTTGATGCCGTTTTGGCTGCTGCCGCTGGTATTGCTGCTGCATACCTCGCGCTCTTCATCGATGGCGGAAAGGTTGATGTTGCCCGAGGCGTCCATCCACACGGCGAGCGAACGCATAAAGCCCCGAAAAAAGCTTTCGCCGTCCGGGAGAAAGCCCGGCAGATGCGCGTAATAGGTGTGGCTGTTGTTGCGCAGCGGCACCGGGAAACTCAGCTCGAAAGCCTGCGCCGGCCCCGAGGCGAGGCAGCCGGCCAGCAGGCAGGTCAGCAGGTTTTTCGCCGGTTTCATGGCATCTCGCACAAGCGCGGGTTGGGCTGTTCAACCATCCTACCTTTTTCGCCGCTGTTTTACCGCTGTGCTGAACACTGCGCCAGGCCAAGGAGATTCTGCGACTCCGCTTCGCTGCGCGCAGAATGACGTGGCGGGGGTTTCACTTCGCTTGGAATGGCGAAAATCCACTGTCATTCCGCGCGAAGTCGCGGAATCTCGTTGGGATTTCGCGGTGATTGGGAGATTCTGCGACTCCGCTTCGCTGCGCGCAGAATGACGGTAAAGGATTTCGCGGTGATTGGGGGGGCTCTGCGTCTTCGCTTCTCGACAGTGCGGGTGGCAAATCCTAGAATCGGGCGGGCAGGGCCGCGGGCGCGGCAAACCAGGTGGCGTGAATGATTTGGCCATCGTATCGGGCAGGGTTGGCGCGGATTACGCCAGAAAACAATGTCGAAAAAAATTTGCAAGAAAATCTTCGGAAAACGGGTCTACCTATTATGAACAAGTGGTTGTGGCTGGCTGGGGCGTTGGTGCTGGTTTTGGTGATGGCGATTGTTTTTCTGCCACCATCCATCCCGGATGGGCTGGAATTTTCCGATGACGCGGAAACGCTGGCGCGGGGCGAATACCTGGCGGCGGCCGGCGGCTGCATCAGTTGCCACCGGGGCGAAGAAAATCCGGAGGCTTTCAGTGGCGGACTGGGGCTGGAGACGGATTTCGGCACGTTTTATGCGCCGAATATCACACCGGATGTGGAAACCGGCATCGGCGGTTGGAGCGCCGGGGAATTCGCGCGCGCCATGCGCGATGGCCGCAGTCCCGGCGGCGGGTTCTACTACCCCACGTTTCCCTACCGCGCCTACGCGGGAATGACGGACGAAGACGTGGTGGCGATTGGCTCCTGGCTGATGTCGCTGGAGCCGGTCCGCTTTCAGGAGCCGGCCCACGAAACGGCGTGGTGGCTGGCGCGCCCGGCGATGGCGGGCTGGAACCTGCTGGCGGGTATGCAGGCACCGGCCGCGGAGGAATTCGACAGCGAATTGCTGGCACGGGGCGCGTATCTGGCGCGCAATCTCGGCCATTGCGGCGAATGCCACACGCCCCGCAACAGCTTGGGAATTCCAATTGGCGAGCGTGAATTCGCCGGCGCCGTGTTCGGTGAGGATACGGTGGAGGCGATCGACGCCGAGGCGCTGCAAGATTGGACGTTTGAGAATTTCGACCTGTTCCTGCTGATCGGGCTCAAGCCCAGCGGCGAATTCGTCGGCGGCGATATGAACGAGGTTATTGAGTTCAACACCAGCCGGCTGACCGATGAGGACCGGGACGCCATGGCGGCGTTTTTCACCCGCCATGGGGCGGCCGAATAACTTTTTTCGTTCGAAAATGGGCGAAATCGGTGGCGGTTGACTAGGCTTTTATCAAATCCGGCGGCCGGACGGGCCGCCCACACAGGGAGGAAACCATGCCGACCGATATCGTGCTGTTGCAAACCATCGTCGCCACCTGCTTCGCCACGTCGCTGATCCCGAAAGCCATGTGGCGCCGCCACAGCGGCGAATATGTTGGGTTTCAAAGCAACCTGGTGTTGTTGTATTTCGTATTGCTGATGGGCTTTGTGGGAGGCGGCGTCGCGGCCAACTACGAGGCGCTGGAAACGATCGTTCGAACCAGCTTGATGGTGGCCGCCACTTTTCTGATTGGCTGGCTGGTGGCCGTGGTTGCGTATTGGCGGCGTTACCGCACGCGGCCGCGCAAGGGTGCGCCGCCGGCGCGGTCCTGAGGGGTAAGGCGCGGGAGTGCGCCGGCCGCCAGGGCCGGCGCGCGCCTGAGGGTCAGTCGCTGTCCGCGCGATAGGTTTCGTGGCAGTTGCCGCAAGCGCCGCCAAGGGTGCGAACCGCGCCCAGGGTGGAAGCCATGTCGCCGCCGGCGGCCACGTCGGCAAATTCGTTGGCGGCGTCGATCAGGGCCTGGGCTTTGACTTCGATGTCGTCCATGTTGTCCCAGATCAGGTCGAGCGCGGCGGTCTCAACGTCAAAGTCGCGGGTGTCCATGGCGCCGAGCACTTCGGGGATCATCGGCGCGATGGCGGCGATGCGGCGGCCGTTGCGCTCCGCGAGCTCGGCGTCGAACGGCGCGCCCTGGGTCATGCCGATGATTGCGCCAATGTTGAAGCGAAGCAATTTGAACACCGCCTGCCGGTCGGCGGTGGCACCCGCGGCCATCTCTTCGGGTGTGGGCTCGTCCTGGGCCGACGCCACAAACATCATGCTTGATGCGACGAACCCTGCCAGCAATAGCGAAAACTTTTTCATACTCGATAATCTCCTGTGCTCCGTTGAGTGCCGGAAGGCAACATTGCATGCTTGCGAGTGACACTTGAAGTGGTCGCGCCGTTCCGCTGCGGGGGTTTTTCTCCGACGCTTGGGGAGACTATATAGGAAGCGGGGCGCAATTGTAAGTCTGTGTTGACGCCCGCGGCTGGAGAGGATGCGCGGGGAGATTCTGCGACTCCGCTTCGCTCCGCGCAGAATGACGGGGGAGGGGCTTCGCTCCGCGCAGAATGACGGGGGAGGGGCTTCGCTCCGCGCAGAATGACGGGGGCGGGTTTCGCTCTGCGCGGAATGACGAGACTCCAGTATCATTCCGCGCGCAGTCGCGGAATCTCGTTGGGGTTGCACGTTGCTTGGGCTTCTCAGGCCGCGACTTCTTTCCAGACGAACATTTTGGTGGCCAGGGCGAAGCCGATGACGAACCAGACGGCCATGCCGGCGAGGCTGGGCAGGATTTGCGCCAGGGTTTCCCCCGCCACGGCGATGTCGCGCAGCCCGGAGACGACAAAAGTCAGGGGCAGCACCTGGGCGAATGGCTGGACGAAGCCGGGCATGGCGTCGATGGGGTAGAACACGCCGGAAAGCACGATCTGGGGAAAAATGACGAGGTTGCCAATGGCGATGATCGATTGCTGGGTCTTGGCCATGCTGCCGATGCAAAAGCCAATATTCAGAAACACCAGGCAGGCGATGATCGCGACAAAATAAAACTCGGCGAAGTTGCCGATGATGCGCACGTCGAGCACAAACAGGGCGAAGGCGAGCAGCACGGTCAACTGCAACAGCACGATGCCGAGCCGGGCGGCGACGATGGCGGCGACGAAGTCCCGCGGCATGATGGGCGTGACAAACAATCGTTTGAGGATGCCCTTGCGGCGGAATTCGACCACATTGTAGCCGGAGCCGGCGATGCTGAGCTGCATCAGCATCATTCCCAGCAGTCCGGGCAGGAGGAAATCCAGGTAACTTTGGGACAGCGCCTGCACATTCTCCACTTCAATGTCGAACATCGCCGCATCACCGCGCAATTCCCGCTCGATGGACATCAGTTTTTGTTCGAGCATGGGCCGCACCAGTGGCATTTGGTTGAACTGGGAGGTGTCGGCGAGCAGGCGCAGCGCCGCGGCCTGCCCGCTTTCGCTGTTCGGGCCGCGCGCGCCAGCCGCGCCGCTTGGCCTCTCCGGGCCATTCGCGCGCCCTGGAGCATCGCCGCTCTGGGAGTTGCCGAATCCCGGCGGCAAGACCAGCACCAGCATTTGTTCACCCAGGACCAACTGTTCGCGCAATTGGTCTTCGTCGCCGTCGACCACGGAAAAGGCGAAATCCTCGCGCAAAGCGTCGACGAACCGCGCCGCGGCGGCGCTGTCCGACTGGTTGGCCACGCCAAGCGCGATGGGCTCCGGTCCGCCGCCGCGAATGAAAGCGAAGATGCCCAGAAAAACCACGGGAAAGAAGAGGCTGAAAAAGATCGACTGGCGGTCGCGCAGGAAAATTTTCATGAAATCCCGCGCCAGATGTCGCTGGGGTTTGCTCAACATGGGCAAGTCCTTGTCAGGCGGTGCGGTTTGAGCCGATGGGACCGCAACCGCGAAGACGTATAGCGCTTAACGGAGATTCCCCATTCCGGGGTTGGGATAGTGCTTGCACGACGAAAGGCGGAGTCAGGGATTTTTCGCATTGGGGGCGAGTCCTGGTCAATCGCGCAGGGCGTGGCCGGTGAGGGCCAGGAAAACGTCTTCTATGTTGCCGTGCAGCGGCGCCGCGGGTGGGTCCGGGGCGTGTTTCTGGATCAGGCTGGCCGGCGTGTCTTCGGCGACGATTTTGCCATGGTCCATAATCGCGATGCGGTCGCACAGGTGCTCGGCTTCTTCCATGTTGTGGGTGGTGAGCACGATGGTCATGCCGGCTTCGTTCAGCTCTTTGGCCAGGTCCCAGAGGCGGCGTTTGGCCTGGGGGTCGAGGCCCGTGGTCGGCTCGTCAAGGAACAGTATTTTCGGTTCGTTGACCAGGGCGCAGGCGATGGAAAAGCGCTGTTTCTGGCCGCCGGAAAGGTTGGCCGGCCGCGCCTTGGCTTTTTCGGTCAAATCGACTTTGGCAAGCATTTGCAGCGGGTCGATATTGCGCCGGTAAAGCGCGCCGAACAGGCCGAGCAATTCGGTCAGGTTCAATTTCTCGAAATATTCGCTTTCCTGCAATTGCACGCCGATCACTTTCTTGACGCTGTAAGGGTCTTTGGCGACGTTGATGCCGTCGACGAAAGCCGTGCCGCCGTCGATGTCGTTCAGCCCTTCGAGCATTTCCAGGGTGGTGGTTTTGCCGG